>NZ_JALCZO010000010.1 GCF_023555495.1 Polaribacter sp. Z022
AAACAAAAGTTGCTGCTTTTTTACTCACTTTCTATTTTCCTTCGGAAAATAGCCGTTCACAAAAAACGCAACTTTCAATACACAAACACGTTGCCAAACATATGAAAAAGACAATTTATATAACTTTTATATTTCTGAATATATATTTGAATTTAAATAGTCAAAATAATATTGATTCGATTATTAAGAAATATGAAATTACTTTAATTGAAAGACCTCAAACAATTGAATTGATTAAATATTCTGGAAACAAATATTCTGGAAAAATCAAAACTAAATGGACTAAAGGTTCAATAAATAACTCTTGGATTAAAAGGTTGTGGAATGATATTTGGAATATTGAATGGATTGAAGTTAAAGAATATCAAGAATTAAAAGTTGAAACGACTATGAAACTTCTTGAAAAACTGGAAAAACTTGGAATTGAAACTATTAAAGACTGTAATTTTGAAAACAATTTTTGTGATGGGAATTTTTTAGATGGAGATTCAAACAAATTTGTTATTAAATCAAATAAGGTTGATAGGAAATATTACTTTGACGAAATATATCCAAATAACGGAAAAAATACAGAAAAAAATGAAACCCGAAATCAAGCTCAAAAATTTATAACTCTCATATATGAAAATATTGAATTAGAAGAATTTTACTCGAATGCGGTTTCTAAATTAGACAAAGGAACTTATTTTTATTCAAGAGGAGCTGGAGTTATTCAATTCAAAATTAGGAAAAAGAAAAAATAATACGTTTGGCAACACCGTGTATATTTTATTGCTTTCTTTTAACCAATTTACGAAAATCCTCGCAGATTTTCTATTCAATATTTATTTGCTAAATTTACGCTAAACCAACGCAACAAAGCATACACAAACACGTTGTACGCAAGCTCAGACCGAAACCAATAGCTTGTAAAAGCACATTTAATTTTGCTCGTTCCTCACAAAATTAAAAGAGCTTTCACTTAATAAACAAATAGCTTGAAAAGAAAAACTATGAAAAAACAAATATTCCCAAAAGAAATTATTGAAAATACTCTTGAAGTACATCAATTTAAACACACGAATAAAAGTAAAATTATTTACAGCATTATTTTGTTGACCTTAATTACTGCGTTAATTTCTCTGCCTTTTATTAGTGTTACAATTTACAATACTTCTCAAGGGCTCATAAGACCTGACAAGGAAAGAATTATTTTACAAAGCAGTAATAGTGGAAAAGTTATTTTTCATCAAATTAAAAATAATCTTCAAGTACATAAAGGAGACACCTTGTTACTTATAAATAACTTATCAATTACTCAAAAAATAAATACGACTACAAGCTTAATAAGTGAAACCAAAAGTTTTGTAGAAGATTTAAAACTTTTATCTAATCAAAAAAGAATTGCAAATAAATTACAATCTCTAAAATATAAACAAGAATTTAACTTCTATCAACAAAAATTGAGTGAATTAAATACTCGTTTTCAAAAAATAAAAGAAGACTACAATCGGAGTCAAAAATTATTCGACAAAGGTGTAATCGCTAAAATAGAACTCAACAATAGTAAACTAGATTACGATATATCTTTAAACGCTATCTATCAATATAAAAAACAACAGTATAGTAGTTGGCAAGCAGAGTTAGTGAATCAACAAAACCAATTAAAGGAACTAGAAAACAATCAAGTACAATTAGAAGAAACAAATAATTTATCTGTTATTAAAGCTCCAGTTTCAGGTACTTTATTAAATGTAAAAGGTGTTGAAAAAGGAAGTTTTATACAAAATGGCACTCAATTAGCCGAAATTTCACCGAAATCAGATTTAATAGTAGAGTGTTATATAAACCCAATAGATATTGGTTTAATAAAAAAAGAAAATAAAGTGAATTTTCAAGTGAGTGCGTTTAATTATAACCAATGGGGATTAGCCAATGGAAAAATCGAAGAAATTGGCAACGATGTACAAATGATTAATAATACACCAATGTTTAAAGTGTTGTGCTCACTTGACCAAGATTATTTACAACTAAAAAATGGATTTAAAGGACAATTAAAAAAAGGAATGTTTGTAAACGCTCGTTTTGAACTTACAGAACGTTCTCTTTTTGATTTACTATATGATAAAATGGATGATTGGATAAATCCTTCTAATCAAATTGCAAAGAAATAAAAACTATTATGAAAAACTTAAAAACTCTAGAACGCTTACAACGACTTCATCAAAGAATACAAAATGAAAATACAGGAACTCCAGAAGAACTATCAAGATTACTAGGAATTAGCAAACGCTCTGTACATCTATTAATAAAAGAATTAAAAGATTACGAAGCCAATATTTGTTATAGTAAAAGTAGAAAGACTTACTATTATTGCAATGATTTTGATTTAAAAGTTTCAATTTCTGTAGATGTACTAACAAACAATGAAGTAACTAATATATTTGGTGGTAGTTATTTTTTGAAAAATAATTTGTTGAGTGCAAGTTTTTTGCACTGAATGAAACTATGTTTGAATTATTAAAACAATATTAGATGCATATAGTAATGTTTTGATATTGATTGTAAAAAGTTTACAACAAAAAATAAATTATTAATTAAAAAATCGTAATTTTATGAAAAATTTAGAAAACTTTGGAGTTAAAGAATTAACTACAAATGAAGCTGTCAATATTGACGGAGGAAATTGGCTTAAACTTTTAAGAGCTATTGTAGTAGCTGCTGCTGCTGTACATGAAGAACTTTGTCCAGGCCCTGAATATCATAGAACTTCTTTTCATGCAATGGACAGAGGTGCTTGGTAGAGTGTAATCTTGATAACCTCAAGTGTATATTTTTTTTATTCTTGAGGTTTTCAAAAATTTTTAAATATGATTAAATATTTTAGATACTTCACTTTTTTACTAGCAATTGTTTTTGCATTTCTTTCTTTTGGTCATATAGATTTTCCTAGGAAGAAATTATTTTTATATATCTTAGTTTCTATATTAGTTATAGATTTCGTTATATCTAAGTTTAAAAAAAATGAGAGGAACTAAAATAACTACATTTCTTAAAAATCCATTTTGCAAAAAAAAAAGTTATCAAAATAAATTTATTTTTTTATTAACTATAACATTTATTAATATAATAATTAATTCGATTGTTTTACTCTTATTAGATTCTAACAATATAGAATCGGATAATGTAATATCAAAATTAAATATTATTGAACAATTTATTTTCATAGGTATTCTATTTCCAATAGTAGAAGAATTAATATTTAGATACCCTCTAAAACTAAGCCGAAATAATATTGACATGATATTTTATCTAACTATTCCTATTTCAATAATATTACTTTTTTCTTCAAATTTAATAACCTTAGTAATATTAATATTAACATTTATTTTATTATATATTTCTTTCAAAGAAAAAATAAAAGACAACATAAATAAAACTCCTACAAATATCTTTGTTTTTTATGGCTTAGCTTTCTTATTTTCTATATGTCATATAAATAATTATTCTTCTGATCCAATACATTATATAATTATTTTTTTTGTACTTGCTTTTATCTCTGGTATTTTATTCAGCGTAATAAGAATGCTTATAGGCTTTAAATATGCGGTTTGGTCCCATATTATATACAACAGTTTCTTTATTATTCTTAATTTTTTATATCCTATTTAATTTTTGATTATTACTTTCTCTGCAAAAAAATTGCAGTAAACTCCCCTTTCTTTGCCACAAAAATTCATAATATGGCAAAAATCACAATAAAACAACACGATATTACAGATTGTGGAGCAGCTTGTTTAGCATCCATATCAGCACATTATAATTTACAACTTCCAATTTCTCGTATTCGCCAATACGCAGGTACAGATAAAAAAGGTACAAACATATTAGGTTTAATAGAAGCCGCAGAAAAATTAGGTTTTGAAGCCAAAGGTGTTCGTGGTGAATTGGACAGTTTATTTAAAATACCAAAACCTGGCATTGCACATATTATTGTAAAAGAACAATTGCACCATTATATTGTTATTTACGAGGTTACAAAAGAATTTATAAAAATTATGGATCCTGGAGATGGGAAAATCCATAAAAAAACACATCAAGAATTTTTAAAAGAATGGACAGGTGTTTTGGTGTTGCTATTACCTAAAGAAGAATTTACGCCGACCAACGAAAAAGTATCTGTTTTAAAACGTTTTTGGTTTTTATTAAAACCTCATAAGTTTGTTTTATTTCAGGCTTTAGTTGGGGCTATTATTTATACCTTATTAGGGTTTTCAACCTCCATTTACATTCAAAAAATAACAGATTATGTACTAGTTGGTGGTAATACCAAATTGCTAAATTTACTAAGTTTAGTAATGCTAATACTATTAGTGTTACAAATTGTAATAGGTATTTTTAAAGATGTCTTTTTAATTAAAAGCGGTCAACAAATAGATGCTCGTTTAATTTTAGGATATTACAAACATTTATTAAAATTACCACAGCAATTTTTTGATACGATGCGTGTTGGAGAAATAATTTCTCGTATAAATGATGCCGTTAAAATTAGAGCCTTTATTAATGATGTATCTTTAAGTTTAACAGTTAATATACTTATATTATTTTTTTCTTTTGGTATTATGTTTCTATATTATTGGAAACTGGCACTAATTATGTTATTGGTTATTCCGCTATATTTAGTAGTATATATTATCATAAACAAACTCAACAAGAAAACAGAACGTAAAATAATGGAGAGTTCTGCCGAATTAGAAAGTCAGTTAGTAGAATCTTTAAATTCTGTGGGAACAATTAAACGTTTTGGTTTAGAAAGTTTTACTAACATTAAAACAGAAACACGTTTTATTAGTTTATTACATATTGGTTATAAATCAGCTTTAAATTCAGTTTTTTCAGGAACTTCTACAACTTTTATAGCACAATTATTTACTATTATTTTATTGTGGAGTGGCTCTTATTTTGTAATTGAAAGAGAAATTACGCCTGGAGAATTATTATCTTTTTATGCAATCATTGGTTATTTTATGAATCCTGTAGCAAGTTTAATTGGTGCAAACAAACAAATACAAAATGCGTTAATTGCAGCAGACCGTTTATTTGAGATTATGGATTTAGAAAGAGAAGAAAATACTGAAAAGGTAGTATTGAAAAAAGAGAAGATTGACGACATCGAATTTAAGAACGTAGCTTTTAGATATGGTACAAGAGTACAAGTTTTTAGAGATTTCAACTTAAAAGTTAAGAAAGGAAATATTACTGCAATTGTTGGAGAAAGTGGTTCTGGAAAATCAACCCTAATTTCTCTTTTACAAAATTTATATCCTATTCAAAAAGGAGGTATTACTATTGGAGATTTAGATTTAAAATATATTCAGCACGAAAGTTTGCGAGAATTAGTAAGTGTTGTTCCACAAAAAATAGATTTGTTTGCAGGAAATGTGATTGATAATATTGCTGTGGGAGATTTTGCTCCCAACATGGAGTTGATTATAGAGATTTGCAAATCAATTGGCATTTTAGAATTTATTGAAAGTTTACCTAACGGTTTTAACACATATTTAGGAGAAAACGGAGCTACACTTTCTGGAGGACAAAAACAACGAATTGCGATTGCAAGAGCTTTATATAAAAAACCAGAAGTATTAGTATTAGATGAGGCAACATCTTCTTTAGATTCTACTTCAGAAAATTATATACAGAAAGCGATAGAAAGATTACGTCAAGACAATAAAACTATTATCATTATCGCTCATAGATTAAGTACCGTAATTAATGCAGATGAAATTGTAGTATTAGAAAAAGGAGAAGTTTTAGAACAAGGAAATCATAAAGAATTATACTCCAAAAAAGGACATTATTATAATCTATGGCAACAACAAATGCCAAATATTAAATTATAAACTAATATCATTGGTTTCATACTTTTAACAAATATTTTTCTTATCATTACACTTTAGGAGTATAAAAATGTTTCTTAGGAATACAAAAACAACATTTAGGAACTAATAATAAACAACTAGGAGGAACAAATAAAATGCTAGGAATCCCTAAACGAGTTACAGAAACAAAGCAACACTTGTTAGGGATAGAGAAAAAAGAATAATTAATAACAAAAATAAACTAGACTATGGCATCAAAGAGAAATTTTACAGAAATAGAAACACTAGAACAATACCGAGTATCATTAGAAAATGTAGAAAAACAACCCGAAATAGCCACAATAATGGCAGAGTTTGGTTATGACAACACCTTATTAACAGAAGGTAAAACACTATTAACAAAAACAAGAGAAGCTTTTGATTATAATAAAAAAGAAGATACTGAAACTACAGTTGCTTACAATGATTTTATAACAACAAAAGAAAATTTAGCAAAAGTTTATAGTTTACACCGTAAAAAAGCAAAAGTTGTTTTTAGAAAAGAAGAAGTTACCTTAAAAAATTTAGGGTTAAAAGGGAGTTTACCAGCAGCATATATAAAATGGCTAGAAGCTGTAAAGAAATTTTACTCGGTTGCAGTTGGTAATTCAGAAATTGAAACAAAACTAGCTCCTTTAAAAGTAACTCCAGCCGAATTGCAAGAAACAGTAACACTAATTACAAGTTTAGAAACTGCAAGAGCTGAATATTTGAGAGAAAAAGGAGAAAGTCAAGATGCAACAAAACTGAAAGACACAGCATTTGGAGAATTAGATGATTGGATGCGAGATTTTTATGCTGTTGCAAAAATAGCATTAGAAGACAATCCACAACTTTTGGAATCTTTAGGGAAATTTGTAAGAAGTTAGGAACTTTTAAATCCAGCACATTGGCAACCTTAAAAAAAAAGCTTGCCAAAGAGCTTAAACTTAGTACATATATTGAAAATTCAGATAATTAACAAATGATAATAGCCAGCGTACAACAACGTATAAAAAAAATTGCTGTTTTTAGCTAATTTACGAAAGACCTCGCTGACTTTTTATCTGTATTTTATTTGCTAATTTTAGTGCTTAAACCACGCAACTTTTCTTATACACACACGTTGTAAGTAATTTCGAAGAATCGCCCGAAAAAACAAATCAAATTGAAAGAAAAAAGTAACTATTAAAAAGGAATCAATAAAAATTGGAAA
>NZ_JALCZO010000011.1 GCF_023555495.1 Polaribacter sp. Z022
ATTTTTATTGATTCCTTTTTAATAGTTACTTTTTTCTTTCAATTTGATTTGTTTTTTCGGGCGATTCTTCGAAATTACTTACAACGTGTTTGTGTAATGAAAGTTGCGTGGTTTAAGCATTAAAGTTAGTAAATAAAACATGAACCAAGAAAATCCGAGAGGATTTTCGTAAGTAGGCTTTTACCAGCAATTTTTTTTACACGGTGTTGGCTGTAGTTAATTTCTATACTTTATTTTTCTTTCTATTGTTTGATATTTTTTCCATTTTCCGTTTTTCAATTCATAGTTAGTTTTTCTTATCCAATTATTCTTTTTGTCATATTTATAAGAATATTTTTTTCCATTGGATTCAATCAAATCACCATTTTCATTATACTTTAAATCATTAAACTTTCGTTCATAGAATTTAATTCTCATCTTATTTTTTGAGATTACTTTTCCATTATTATTTATAACGGATATTTCAACAATATTTTTGTCATAATCATAAACAGCTGTTTCTATTCCTTTGAAATTATTTTCTTCAAGTACTAATTTGATTGGATTTCCTTTTTCGTTATTTTCAAGCGAGGTAATTCTGAAAATTTGATTTTTAGAATTCTTTTCAATTGTTTTAACTAAAAAATTATTTGTATCATAAATATATTCTGCAATTTCTGAACGATAACCAATTGCTTTGTTCCAAGTTTCATACTTTCTGCTTAAACTTCTAGTTTTTGTGTAGTCGTATTTCACATTCAGTCTTGCAGTTAATTTTCCTCCTTCATCATATCTTAATTCTGATTTTAACATATTCTTTTCATTAAAACTTGAAATTTTCCGTTTTCGTTCAGTTTTATTTTTTCTATAATATGTTACTTTTGATGTTATTTTTTTTACAATAAATTCTTCCTTTATATCATATTTTCTGTCGTGATTTATTGCAGTTGCAATACTTTGACTAAAAAAATTAAAAGTCGTAAATGTTAATATGATTAGTATCAGTCTTTTCATCTTCATAATTACAGCCAACGTGTTTGTATAAGATTAGTTGCGTGGTTTAAGCACTAAAGTTAGCAAATAAATCACAGATAGAAAGTCCGCGAGGACTTTCGTAAAAAGGCTAAAACCAGCAATTAATTTTATACGGTGTTGGGCATAGTATTTTAATATTCTCTTGGTATCAAGGCAAACCATTTCTTATCTTTTCCTTTTTTGTCTTTATATGGATATCCATCTTTCCATAGAATAGGCATACTATTATTTGGTGGTGAATAGAAAAAACTAACTAAAAGACCTCTATCATAATCCAGACTACCTGACTTTTTCAATTTATTATTAAGGTCGATTAACTTTCTTTTTATTTTGTTGGAAAAGGTTTTACAATTTTCAGTATAATGTTGAAACTCATTTTCTCTTAGTTCAATTCCATTAACAACCTTGAAATTTGTTTCTTTAGAAACTTTTTCTATTCCTTCTGAAGTTGCACATATTGTTAATAAATAAGGTTTGTGACTTGGATTTAAAAGTAAATTTAATTTAGTTAAAATGTATTCAGTCGATTGAGTACCTGTTCCTATTAAATCTTCTACAAAAATTATAGTACTTTCTTCAGGTAATTTGCTTAATTCCCAACTATTCACAAATTTTTTATTTCCAAATAATTTGGTGTGCCTAATTTCATAAGCAATTTTTCCACCACTTTTCCCTTCACTACCAAAAGAAGTTATAAATAGATTATCTGCATTAAATATTTCTGCATTATTCTCAACAATTTTGTGAATTACAGATCTAATTCTTTGTGCATCAAAAATCTCAATACTGTTAAGTAACTTAACTGTTTCTAACCAATTAAGATTAGTTTGAGATTTGAATTTAGGTACAGAATTAGGTCGATAACTTTGACATCTAATTAACTTTTGTTCAATTTTGTTTCCTCCAAGAAACTTGTATATAATTGATTCTATCTTTTCCATAAATTAATCGATAGATTCTATTATTGCGTCTAACCTTTTTTGTAATTGTTTTAGTTGGTCTTCAAAATATATATCACTTATTAGGTCAGGATTTATTTGATCTAGATTAGTGTTTAAGTAAGAAATGTATTTTAGAATATTTTTTCTATTACGTTCCTCTTCAAGATCTTCACTTACGAAAATTTCTAAACCAATATCATTATTGATAAATTCACTAATTTTATTGACGAATTCTTGAAAATTATTTGATTTATCATAGAAACCGAGAGCCTTTCTAATCTCACGAAGTTCTTTTACATCGCTTAAATGTTTCTGTTCCTTAAATTTATCTATACATTTATCTACGAAAAAACTAATTCCTTCTGGATATTTAAAATCAGGTTCATAACTTAATCTATTTGCGATTGGATGTAGTTCAATGAAAAAATCAGTCGATATTCTACCACCTTTTTCCATTAATATATCTCTATACTTTGGTGGATACCACAGTAAGGCTTTACATCTTCTAATTGTAGATCTGCTTACACCTGTAAATTCATTAAGTACAGTTTCGCTATCAGTACCTAATTTGTCAATAATTATTTCGAGTTTTAATGCAGTAGGAAAAAGAGCCCATTCTTTTCTAAAATGGTGAATATTAAACATAAATAAGATATTTTGAGTAATATCTTTCGGTTCATCAATCACATTTGCTGGAATCGCTTCTAAACCAATTTCAGTTGCACATCTCCATCTTCTTTCTCCATCAAGAATAATATATTTTTC
Organism: Polaribacter sp. Z022; assembly: GCF_023555495.1. Lineage (GTDB taxonomy): Bacteria > Bacteroidota > Bacteroidia > Flavobacteriales > Flavobacteriaceae > Polaribacter. The sequence continues at coordinate 2,721 of NZ_JALCZO010000011.1, forward strand.
TTTTGGAAAATCTTTTGAATTCTGATAAACAGTTAGTGGAACTAAAATACCAACTTTTGAAATTGAACTTTTCAAATCATTCAATTCATTTGGTTCAAAAATCAAACGTGGATTGTATGGGTTAGGGGCAATTTCAGATACTTTTATTTCTCTTAATGTTTTATTTTCCATTTTGTGTTCGAATGTTTGTTATATTATGCCCAACGGGTTTGAATATGATTTGTTGCGTTTTTAAAGCACTAATTTAGCAAATATAAACCAAATAGGAAATCCACTAGGATTTTCGTAAATCGGCTTGAACTAGCAATAAATTATATGCGGTGTTAGAAATAGTTGTATTCCGCTACATTTCGATTTTTATATTGAAAAGCCTATGTTTTTCTGTTTTTGTTTTATTAATATATTCCTCATTTTCCAAATAAGTGACTTTATAAGTATCTGATAATTTTTCATCTTTTATATCTATATCACAATATATTATTTTCTCATCTTCGTTCTTAGATAAAACATTTTGTAAATATTGTGTTTGCCAATAGAAATTCATAATATCTATTAATAGTGATTTAAATGCCAAAATTGAATTATCAGTAAAATTGTCAATCACTTGAATTTCTATTGTTAACGTATCATTTGTTCTCTCTTTTTTGATGAATACATTTTTATCGATAGTAATCTTTCCTGAATTAATATCATCATATCCTGATAAAGATTCGAGAATTAATCCCTCAATTGGCTCTGTATCTCCACTTTTTATTACAGACAGCATAGTATTATGTGGTTTAAGGAAAATACCACTAGTCGAATCAATGTCTTTTCCTTTGAAGAAATATGATTTGATTTCATTCTCAAATGATTTTATAGAATTCAAAGATTCTTCATCAACTAATTTTTGATAAATTTTACTCTCTAATAAATCAAAAAAAGATAGGTTTCCAAATAAACCAATATCTCTTGATTTTGTGAAAATATTTGAATTTCTTATTGACACGTTTTCTGAAATGATTCCAGTACTCATATTGTTAGACCATTTAGGTGAGTCTAAATAGTAAATTAGAATAATTTGTTCTTTAGAGATTAAAGAATGTAAAGTTTTTATTGACTCATTTTTAGTGATTTTATCAATTTCACTTTCAACAATAAAGGTAAGAATTCTGTCAATTATTTTTGAAAACCTATTTATATTATCTGAGATAGATGAAAAGTTAGTTTTTTTATTTAAAGAGCTAATACCAACAATTTTGCCTAAACCAAAATGCTGAGTAACTTCTAGGTAAATTTTAATTAACTGACTTTTAGATAATGAGTTTATATCAACATTGTCATATTCGTAAGGTATTGAATAAAAGTAGTCTATATACGCTTCTTTAAATTCTCCTTTAATTTCCTTTTTCAATAATCTAACAAGGTGTTTGAAATATCTTTTACCAAACAAATTTGAATCAATAGAATCGACAATCTTCTGTTCCAAATTCAAAAATGTTTCCAATAACTTACTGAAAGAATTTTCGAACCTTTGTATATTAAAATTATCTATTTGTTTTAGATGATTCATTTGAGAATATTCTAACTCTTTAATCTGAACATTTAATGATTCCCGTGTAATTTCATTTTGTTTTTGTTGTTCTTGAAGAGCTATAAAAATTAACAGAATACCAGCAAGCGACCAAAAGGAACCTACTAAGCCTCCAAAAAATGAGCCTAAATCTCCTATTTTATTGAGGTCAATTGAAGAATCAGGTATAAATTCTTGAATTGATATAATTATTGAAAATATAAGAATAACAGCGAATCCTAACCAGATTAATATTTGTGCAATTCTTTTATAGTTCATAGTTGGGTTTCAATTATTTCTAACGTTGTTGTGTATGATTAGTTGCGTGATTAAGCACGGAATTTAGTAAATAAAAACTACATTTAAAGTCTGCGAGAACTTTTTTAAGTAATTAATAAACAAGCAATTAATTATACACGGTGTTGTGCCCAGTGTTTTCTATCTGTAAATCCCATACTGTTCTATTTTTCCAATTAAATATTGAATTTCAAGAGGTTTTGACCAATTTCGATGAATCATTCTATGACAATTTGAACAAACAGGTGCTAAATTCTTTAAAGCATTTTCGACTGTTTTTTCGGTATCTGAATCTTCGTATTGAAATATTGGTTTTGTGTGATGAATTTCTATAAATCCTTTTCCAATATCTGCACCATAAAAATTTTCAAAATCAAACGTACAACATTCACAAGATATATGTCCATCTTTTGTAAAATGCTCAATCGCATAATTTCTTAATTTAGATGAACGTTCATAAACTTTTACTTGTGCAACTTTTTTAATTCCTTCTTGAATTATTATATTTTCGTCAAAGGTTTGAATTTTTCTGTCATCTTTATTTTTCTCAATTTCTCTCAAATTTTCTGTTAAATCTGAATATTCAAAATCATTTACAAGTAAGTAATTTAAAATTTCCTTGTTACGTTTTAAATGGTTTTTACCATCGTTTGTGATTTCTACAAAACCTTTTCTTGCTTCTCCTTTATATTTTGCATAACCAAATCTTTCAAAAGTCTCGTGTGCTTTTAAATTTCTTACTTTTTGAGAAAATTTATCATCATTTCGACCTTTTAATATGTTTAAATCTTCGCCACTTGGTTTCATAATCAAGCGAAGTTTCTCTATTAATTCTGATGTTGTAATTTTACCATTATTTAATTTCATTAAATAAAGTGAAGGTAAAATAAGTTCAGTTTCGGATATTCTTTTTGCCATTAATAATTTGTAATTAAAAGATGTTCAGTTTTTTTGTCATTTCGATTCATAAAACTTACTAAATAAGTTTTGTCAAAAGTTGATATTTTAATGTTTGGATGAGTATATAAATTTAAAATAAAATCTGTGTTTTTAATAATCATCATCCATTTAGCATTACAGTTATTTATTAAATAATCTGCAAGACGTTTTTGGTCAGTTTTTTCAAAATCATTTTGAGCATATGTGCTAAATTCTGTATCGTAAGGTGGATCTAAAAAAACAAAATCATTTTCAGTTGGTTGATGAATATTAAAAAAGTTAGCAAAATCCTCATTTACAATATTTGTTTTAGATAATAATTGTTGTAAAGGTTCTGATTTTAAATATTCTATTTTTTTTCTGAAATTTTTATTATTGTACGCTATTCCACCATAAGGAACATTAAATTCTCCTTTTGAGTTATAGCGAAACATTCCAGAGTATGCGTAATTACGAATGAATAAAAATATTGCTGTATAAAATGCTTGATTGAGCTCGTACTTTTTGTGAAAATTGTAAATATGTCTAAAGTGCATATAAAATGCACTTTTCAATGCAGTTTCAATATTGTCTAAAATATCTTTATCAGGTAATTTTCCTTTTTCTTTTTCAAGAACTTTCATTCTTGAAGTTTTACGAACTAAATTTTTATTTATTTCTTTTAGAAAATTTTGAATATTAAAATTAAAATATGAAGAAAATAATCCGTTAAATTCTTTAGAATTTTTTAAAATAAATTCAAAAATTTTGTTTGACAAAATATCTTTAGATATTTTGCCAGAGGCAAAATCTTTATAAATTTTTATGAAAAATGTTTGATTTCTTTCCGAAATTTCTCCTAAAATTTCCCAATTGTGAATTATTTCCTCAATTGCATTAAAAAACGTTTCTCTGTCTTCAGAAACTATAATTTTATATAAATCAATTAACTCGTGCGCTTTGTCATTTATAAAATATTCTTGAGCCTGTATTGCTGTGTAAACTGAACCACCACCAACAAATGGCTCGTAATAATTCTTAAAATATGTTGGAAGATTAGGAATTATGTATTTCAATTCTTTTTCCTTTCCACCAGCCCATTTTACAATTGGGTCAAGTTTTCGTTCCTTTGTATAGTTCGTAAAACTTAAATTAATCTGATTATATGTTACAACAGGTTCTTCTACAATTGAATTCATAGCGTAAATTTAGTGTTTTTTTAATTCAATTTTCAGAATTTTATTTCGATTACGAGGTTTTTCTTACATTGGGCACAACGTGTTTGTGTTATAGAAAGTTGCGTTTTTAAGATTGGCTGATTTTCCGAAGGAAAATTAAGACAAGATTAAAAAAGCAACAAACTTTG
>NZ_JALCZO010000012.1 GCF_023555495.1 Polaribacter sp. Z022
AGGGAGAGAGTGTTCCATATTTTTCTTTAAAAATCAAGATTTTCAAACTTTAAATTCCTTTTTCAGAATTTGACTGGGCTATGAATGCCAACGGTAACGTATAAGAATAGTAGCGGGTTTTATGCACTTACTTTCGGTTTTTTACTGTCGTTTGATTTATATATTTCACTTTTCTTTTTACGATTAAGCCGCTATTATTTTTATACAATGTTGTGCGGTCGTACTTTTTATTTCTATTTAGAATGATTTAAAAATGTCTTCTTTTCAATTTTAACCTATTTCTATCTCTTGTTTCTCTCTGCCATTTATTCTTCAAAAATGTATTTCTTTTAAGCCTCTTTATTAAATCTTTTTCCCAATCAATAGGCATTGAGTCGAGTTTATTAAAGTGTTTATATATTTCTGAATAAGAGAATAAATCTACTAAAGTTAATTCACTTTCCTTTGTGACTAAATCGAAAAGCGAAATCCTACCTGTATACAATCTAACTATTTGCTCATTTCTGTCAAAAAAAGCTGAATTTCTCCCATCCATTGAATCATCTAAAGTAGTTCCAAACATCTTAGTTATTATTGATATAATTCCTAAGCCTTTTCTGTTAAGTTTTCCGCTTTTTTTGTCCATATGTGATTTAGCAAAAGCTTCGTAGGTTTTAAATTCCTCGTAGATATATTTATAATTTTCTCTGGTGAATTTAGGATTCTCTAGTGCTATTTTTTCAATTACTCCTGTTCCTTCATCGTGACTATAATGGTCAAGCCTCTTGTCTTCTCCATCTGCTGTGTTTTTTCTAAGGAGTTTAAATATTTTCTCAAGTTCTTTAGAATTCTCTAACTCCAATCCCCCAAGTTTCAAGCCAAACACTTTATTATTAGGTGGTAAATCTAGTTTGCTTTTGGGGTCTCTAAGTAAATCACCTACTGAATCATAATTGTTAAAAGCATTCATAGGGAAGTTATTTAATAAACCGCCATCAATGAAAAAACCAGCATAGTTTCTCTTGTAGTAATCCTCTTTATTTTTCACCCAAACTTCAATATTTTCATTTTTAGCAAAATTTATCTCAGGATTTACGACTTCTTCGTTATGTTTCAATTTTATGGGTTGAAAAAGAAAAGGAAAGTTTGAGCTAATTCTTACAGCTTTTACAACTGGCATTGAAGGAGTAAGGTCAGTATTAAAAAAAACTGGTTGAGCAGAAGTAATATTTGAGCCTGACACGATAAAGTCTACACCAAAAACCTTATAAAAGTCCTCAAATGTAAATTCATTGATAATTGCATTTATCTCTTTTTTGAAAATTTCTATAGTGTCATTACTTGTGCTTAGTGGTTTTATCTTTTTTAATTCATCACCTATTCGCTTCTTTAATTTTTTATTGTAATGTAGAAGTTCTAATGCTTCGTTGACAATAAAGTTTGACCTGTCAATCTCAGATATTTTACTATTTGTAAAACTTAAAGATTCCATAATGAGAGTTCTCCAAGTGCTACTTTCAATTTCACCTTTGGTTATATTATTTAATTTTTTAACAGTTTTTGACAAGGGGTGTTGTTTTCGACTTTCTTTATCTGTCCAATCAATGATTTCTATACCTTCCCTTTTTAAAAACAATGGTTTTTCATCCTCAAATTTTATTTTAACTCTTGCATAAATTAAATCAGCCAAAATGTAGTCCATTTTGTCGCCTTTCCAAAGTCCTCCTTTATTTAGGAGATTATGTGTAATCTTTGAGGCATTATCTCCTATGGATTTGGAGAATGCAGTTAATTCATTATTTATTCTTTCATTTCTCACTTTAAACTTCCTAGATTTAAGTTCGTCATCAGTCAATTCGTGAGTGAGAGAAGTATTTAAGTACCCTACAGATTTAGCAATTTTGTTTATTTCGTTGAGAAGTATATATGAATTTTTTAAGAGTTTATTTTGTTCATCTCCGTTTACCCAAGAGTCTACTACATTTAAAACACCTTTAACCAGTCCTCCAGTAATAGTATTGTCATTATATTGAATGTTATTAAATATGTTTTCAATTATGATTTTCGTACTACCTCCAATATTTAACTTTGGTCTTTTAAATATTAGATAGAAAATTAAGAACAATACAATTAGAATAAGTATTGCAAAAACAATATTATTTATTGAGTGTTTTACATCATCCGTAGAAGCTACAGTAATGTTATTGTCCGAATCTAACCAATCTCTTAACCACTTTATAGGTTCATCATAGAATTCGTTCTTTTCTGATTCCGATATATTACCAGCCAATGTTTGGCGGACAATATCACTTCCAAAATTATTAAGTTTAAATAAATCATTTTCTAATAAATTTAAAATCTCTGTAATTGGTTTTTTCTTAGATTTAACATAATTGCTAATTCCAATAAAAATAGTTTCATTCCAAAATTTCTCATCATCTACTACAGCTTTCAGAATTGACATAGGAAGGTCTCCAAAAACAGAAGGTATAATTTCGCCAATGGTTTCTTTGTAAAGACTTTCTAATTCATTTTCAATTCTATCTTTGATATATTTATAGCCCTCAGTCTTTCCTACTTTTTCAAGGAGTTCTCCTAATTTGGTTTTTTCATCACCCATAATTAAAGCTTTTCTTTAGTTATGGAATTCATCATTTTGTCTGTAATTAAACGTGCATTAATTTGTTCAGGAGTATAACCCATGGCTACGCACATACCGAATATTGCACCAATTGAAGAACCTGATACACCACAAATACCACCTTCGCCAATTTTTGTATCTGGAGTTCTACCATCTTCTAATGGCTCGTTAAGTCCAGGAAACTTATTAGAGCCATTTTTCTTGTCAATATCTTGCATTGCACATAAAGCTCCTAAATAAGCTCCGCCCATAGCTCCTCCGCCTTCAAAGGCTAAATATTCTATTTCGTCAAACTCTAATTTTTTATTCGGCATTTCCTTCTCCTTTTGTTGGGTTAATATTGTCTACTGGTATTGGTTTTTTTAGAGGGTCTGAATAATCAGGAAGTATCGCTTCTTTTTGAAGCATAATATGTGGAGAAGGTAGTTTTATTTCATTTGTAGATACAATGACCGCTTCATCATCTTCCTTTAAAAGACTTGGGTCATCGCTTAATTCATCTAAAATACTTAATGAAATTTCATCATCGATAACTGGCACATCTTCACCTTCAAATACCATCCCATTTGTAAGCATAAAATATCTAAATCTATGTTCCATACCTCTGGCCACAGGCAAAATCATTTGAGCAAAACTAGCTTCCATAAAGTCTTTTAATGGCCCAACTGGTGTGTCTGCATAAATTTCTTCTCTGTTCCACTTTGCACCAAGATAATTAGATAAAAAGCGATAAGTCATTTTATCAAAATCAAAAACTGAATTTAAATATGTCAAAAGCGGGCTTAGTTTACTTAGTTTTTCCAAATCGCAGTTAGGGTATTCTAATTCATTTATTGTTTCTCTGTCCAATGCAGAAAAACCATTTAAATCAGAACCAAAAACTTGTTGTAGAACACAACGTTGCAATTCATTTTTTATAAATTTATTTGCTAAGGTTGGGTTGTTTCTAAAGTCTACTTTTCCAACTCCTAAATTATCAAGAAATGCCATTGGGCTTTCTTCTTGATTGGATTTTTGAGCATTTTTTAAAGCATTGTAGAAATCTAATTGCCAAGTTTCAAATTCTAAATCTGACACAACTTTCTTACACTTAATAGAAGCTTGAAAACTAAAAATGTAACTATATTTTGTTTTTAACGAAACAGTTATTTTGTTTTGAGGGAACAATTCAAGAATATTAGTGTTTTCAAGTGGTATAGAGCCTTTACCATAACCTCCTGTCGGAATAAGTGTTGTTTTAAGAGAATCTAAAATGTATAAATCTAGTTCTTCTTTTTTTCCACTTGACCAAGAACCGACTCCATAATCCAAACTAATAGGTTTGTAACCATCAGGAATTTCAAAGTCTAAATTTTCGATTATTTCATCATTGGCACCAGAAGGTTTTCCATAGTATTTTTTTCCTGTTGCAATTTTTATATCAGAAGCTATTGGTAAGGGCAAATCTTCGGAAGAAACGCCAAAATGAAATGCTAATGATTGCCAATTGCCATTATTAATATCTTTCGGTAAAAGTTTGATTTCTTTCTCAGAATCACTATTGTTAAGTACTTTTTCTTTAACCATTAAAGGCTTTACAGGATTTTCTAAAGACTCTGAATCGCTAGCAATATTATTTTTGTATAAGTATTCCTTGTATGCTTCTGAAGGGTGAGCAAGTATAATGGTACTAAATAAGTGTTTATTATGGTTTAATAGCGTCACTTTATGTACCTCATTTACAAAACACTTTATGCCAACTACGTGACCACCACCACGATTATCAAAGCCGTATTCTTCTTCTTTCCTTATAATTTCTAAGTTTCGAGAATATGCTTGAACTAATTTTCTTTCTCTAACTGTTTTTTCGCTTTCGTTTACAATTTGACTCGCAAATTCTTTAGCAGTTTCTTTAGATTGTTGTTTAGATTGGTTGTTGTTTGAGTCAGCATAGGCATTGAATTTAACTGTGCCATATGAACCACTAACATCTCCACCAACTGAAAAACTATTAGACCTACTCAATTTATTTCTGCTTACTTCACTCATCATCTGTTGTGAAGATTGTGAAGTTTTAGTAGTTTCCTCACTTTCAAATTCTTCCTCTTCATAGAGAGAAGATTCTATTTGTTCTTCGTGAAAGTTTTTCATCTTTAAATAAGAACCTGCAAGCAAATTATTTATTGAAGCAATTTCTCCAAGTTCATAACGAACCAATTCTTGTTTAGCTTGAAACAAGTCGCCAACTACAAAATTTAAATTGTCATTTGGAGAAAATTTTGGAAAGTCTCCCAATTCACTTTTATCGAATTTATATTTATCGCTCATAGTATTTATTTTTTAAGTGGTGTAGGCTTTGTTTTTTTCTTTATTGCTTTCTTTTTGACTGGGTCAGGTAATGGTATTGGTTCATCTTTTGGGTCTTTAGGTTTTACTTTTTCCGATTTTTTAAATAAATATTTTGGAAGCAATACCTTAGAATTGAGTAGATAATGAAGAACCGTGTTTCCCTCAATATCTTCTTTAGATTTCGGTACCACTTCGAAAGATTTTTTAATTTTAGATAAAGTGAAAGAACTTAATACAAAATGCCATCTTCTTAAACTTATTAAAATCCTCAAATAACTTGGGTATTCACTAGACTTGAAGTATAACACTAATAAATCTTCAAAGTGAACATTAAAAAGTGTCAAAAACTCCTTTAGGTTATTCTTGTCAATTTCTTCAACCGTTTTTACAATTTGAGCAAACAATTCATTGTTCTTATTTTCTTTTTTGTCTGAGTTATATTGAGAAAGCAAAAAACTCAATTCAAAATATGTTTTGTTGAAATCGTTATATTCTCCTCTAATTATTGCATTTGGAATTTGTGACCTTATATGAAAACCTTCGTTTTCAATAATGTGTTTATTGACAGCTTCAATACCACTTTCATAATTTTGTAAGAATGCTTGGTTAATATTCATTTTTTCCACATCGGTAAGGTGTTTAAAAAATTGAATGTGTTTCTGTCGGACTTCCTCGATATTGATTCCTGTCGGTTTTCTTAACTGTGTAAATCTGAAAATTTCTGGCATAGCTATGTGTTTTAATTATTATGTAAAAGTCGGTTATATTATTTCAATTTCTTAGAGGTTATTTACCCTTTTCATTAGGTTATTTCCCCTTTTTATTCAAATGTAGTCTTGCAATTCACATTAGAGAAGTGTCACTTGATTATCGGTTGAGTTCATTCGATTATCGTTTCTCCGTATGCCGCACAACGTGTTTGTGTTATAGAAAGTTGCGTTTTTAAGATTGGCTGATTTTCCGAAGGAAAATTAAGACAAGATTAAAAAAGCAACAAACTTTG
>NZ_JALCZO010000014.1 GCF_023555495.1 Polaribacter sp. Z022
CAATATCTTTTATTTCAACTCTTTCAATTAATTGGCGATAAGAATATTCAGTTAGAAATGACATTGGTAGGCTTGGGTTAAATGACGCACAACGTTGTTGTATAAGATTAGTTGCGTTGATTTAGCACTAAAGTTAGCAAATAAATCACAGATAGAAAGTCCGCAAGGACTTTCGTAAACTGGCTAAAACCAGCAATTAATTTTATACGGTGTTGGCATACGTTATTGTAATTCCATTTTGGATATTATACTAAAAGCAATAATGAAAATTCCTATTGCAATTCCTATTCTAATTTGTAATACTTGAAATGGACTATGTATATATTTCTGCCTTCTTGATATAAAAAAGTCAGATTTCCAATAAGCAATGATTCCTAAAAATATTGGTATTCCATATGTTAAATAATTACCCATTATTGATTAAGTAACTTAAAATTATTAATAAAATTATCGAAGCAATAATTGTCGTCTTTACAGAAAATATCCCTAAAAAGTGTGAGCGTTTTTCCCATTTCCTAACTAGTCTTTCAAGTTTGTTGTATTGTTCATTTGTCATAATTATAAATCTCCAAAGCTTTCTACAAATCCATTTAAGCAAGTAACACGATATTTATACTTGACATTACCTAATCTATTTTTAAACTCACCATACAAATAATGATGATAAACATTTTCTGCATCTACGTTTTCATTAATTTTATCTGGTCTTCCCATCAGATATGTTAAAATAGGTGCTGGCATTCCCACATAATGTTTTTTAGATTTTATGATTCGAAATTCTTCTTTTCCTAATGTTTGTTTTACGTAATTTAGTAATTGACTTCTTTTATTAAAATGGTCATAAATAGCCCAAATAATATATGAAGGAATAAATAAGGTTATTAATATTATAGCTAAATCCATATTATAATTTTGTAAAAGATGTTAAATAAAATTCTCCAGTATCATTTTCGTCCCAAAGTATTAAATGTATTTTATTGTCTTTAGTGTAGTCATTGGATATATTTAATGATGACTGAACATAATTTTTAATTCTTTCAATAAGTTGTTCTTTAACTTTGGTGAAAATCATAATTTTTGTTGATTTAGTAGCAATTAATAGTTTATCAAAATCTATTTTAAAATGCCCAAAAGTTTTATAACTAATTTCAGATTCTAAAACTAAATCAATAGATGAAACAATATTTTCATTTTCGTTTACAGCCATTTTATACCAAACTAAGTCAAATAACCATTCTTTTTCGTTATATTCTTTATCGCAATTTGTTGCAACTTCATAACCCATCTTTTCTCCTAAATCTCCAATAATTATTTTTAATTGGTTAGTAAATTCCTTATAGTTACGAATTCCAATATCGGTAAGAAATTTACTTTTAGATTGTAGTTCTTCGTGAATTAAGTTTACTATTTCTGTTTTTTCCATATTATCAATGCAGTTCGTCTTAATGTATGCCAACGGTCTAGTATAAGAATAGTAGCGGATTTTTAAGCACTAACTTTTCGGTTAAGCATAGACCTTTTTTATATTTACTTACTTTGGTTTTAGAGATTAAACCGCTATTATTTTTATACATTGTTGGGCACAGTACTTTTTTCTTTCAATTCCTCAATTATCAATTCTTGTGATTGAATAATTTCTATATCAGATTCCAATTCAAAAAGTCTATTACCTCGTGATTCTTTTCGAGTTTGAATTACAATTTTTAAGTCAAATTCTTTTCCTTGGCAAGATTTTTCAAGCTTTTCGATTGCATCATTGAGAGTTTCTCTCTTTCCTTGAATTTTTACAGGCACAGGTTTCTCGTTAAAATGCTTTCTTAAAAATCCATCAATTCCAGAGTTTCTTTGAACTGGCAGAGCATCAATACTTTTCAGAATTGCCATTTCATATTCTGATTTTTCAAGATAGCTATTATAGCCTTTGTTTAATAATGCGGAACCTGTGATTATCATTTCTTCTAATCGTCTATTGGCAAGTTCAACTGCATCTTGAGATGCATCAATTCCGATAAAATCTCTATCCATAGATTTAGCAGCGACACAGGTTGTACCACTTCCACAAAAAGGGTCAACAACTAAATCTCCTTTATCTGTTACTATTTTTATTATCTCTTTTAAGAGTAAAACAGGTTTTTGTGTCGGATAACCAACTCTTTCTTTTGCTTTGGGATTTAGGTAAGGAATTTCCCAAGTATCTGATAATGGAACGCCTTTTTTTTCTTTTCCTAAAACAATGTTGCCGTTTTCATCTGTCTTGTAAATTGACTTTCCATTTGCAGTTTTTTTTCTGTCTTGTAAGATTTGGTCAATATTTGTTGTAGCAGCGTAATTGGTGTAGTATTGATTGAACTTAAAATGTTTGCTTTTTGAATAGAAATATATATTCTGATGTGAGTTTAAAAGACCTTTTTTTGAATTAGACCATCTTTTGTAGCTCCAAATAATTTCACTTTGGAAATTTTTCATTCCAAAAACTTTGTCTAGAGTTACTCTGATATAATGAGAAGCAACCTTATCGCAATGAAGAAAAACACTACCAGTTTCTTTTAAAACTCTTTTACATTCTTTTAGACAAGCCTCAATTAAATCTAAATAGTCATCTAATGAATTCCAACTATCGCTGAATTCATATTTTTTTGATTCATCTCTAGTTACTAATGAATGTTTTTTTTGGGTAAAAAATGGTGGGTCAAAATATACTAAATCAACGGAATTAGATTCTAATTCTGTCAATTTATTGATGCAATTTCCTTGATAAATTTTATTTACTTCCATCAGCTTTAGTTTTTTTATCTGCGATAGAAGTCAGGATTTCTAATAAATCATATCCAGTATATTTTTTGACAAAATTCCAAGCTTCATCTCCACCATAATATTCTCCTTTTACACCTTTGTAATATGTAGCAAGTATTTTTTGAATTTTAATAGCTTGCTTTCTTTGAGGATAATAAAACATTACCCTTATCGGTTTATAACCATAGCTTGTAATACATTCTACTCTGGTATGTTCTTTTGTTATATGGTCTCCATCAGTAGTCGCATCTCGCCATTTTATTTCTATTGCGTTATTGTCGTCTAAAAAGTCAATTTCAAATGTTTTCGGTCTTGAACCAACTGTGTTTTTTACTAATGTTCGTTTACCTTTTAGGTTGTTAAATTTAAAGCATAGAACAGTTGCTTCTTCTAAAAACGACCCAGCATATTTGTAGAGAAATCGACCTGTATTTTGGTAAACGTCTATTAATTGACCTCGCTCGTTAGAAATTCCTAATACTCTATAAATTAGATAATGTGAATTATCATCTTCGAGCATTTCTTCTTTTCTGCCCTCTATTTTTCCGTTCAGAGTTTCAGCATATCGATTGGAAAGTTCTTCAATTTTTGAATAGAGTAGGTCATAGTCTGTTCCATCCTTTTTGGCTTGTAGGATTTGTTGATTTCCGTATGTTTCTGCATCCTCCATTAATGTGTCTTTGGTTTTTCCTTTTGTTTCAATTCCAAGGGATTTACAGTAGTCTACAAGTTCTTTTTTGTTCAATTTATATAGTTTCAATTAGTTCTTAAATTTTAACAAATTTACGAAATTTAAAATCCTTTCGCAGAGTTATTTTGTATTGTGCCCAACGTGTTTGTGTTATGAAAATTTGCGATTTTAAGATTGGCTGATTTTCCGCAGGAAAATTAAGACAAGATTAAAAAGCAACAAATTTTGTTT
>NZ_JALCZO010000015.1 GCF_023555495.1 Polaribacter sp. Z022
CACACTGTCAATAATAGATTTCTCAATCGTTCATACTTCACTCATCGAAATGACAGCAACTATTTGTCATTTCGACCTTGTGGAGAAATCTATAAACACTCATTCTTTTTTTCATTGCTAAAAAAAGAACCAAAAAAATCTAGACTTCAACTTTCGACGGTCAAAACTATTCTCGAATTCTAAAATAAATGAACTCGTTGCACTCAAACAGCATTTATTTTTACGAATTCTTCAAATGTTTGACGCTCGCCTGCAAGTTTTTTGTCGGTTTGAAATTCGTAACAAAAACGACATATTTTTGTTAATATACCTATGTCATTGCGAGGTACGAAGCAATCTCAATCTCATAAACAGACTGCTTCGTCATACTACTTAGCTATAATATTTAAAACAAGTATTTCAACATAGAAGGTATTAAATTAAAACCTAAACTTGCTGTAATATACATGCCATTATTTTTTACTCTTTCTACTTCTTGATTCACCATTTTATCTGTTTTTCCAAAACGATACCCCATACCTAAATGCAGATTTCTAATTGGTTCTACACCAAAACCAAAATAAAAATTGTCGGTAATATTAGCGTCCTCATAATCTATAGAAATATCAAAATGTATAGTTTCTGTCAACCAATCTGAGGCATCAACATTTAAATCTTGATTTTTTAAATAAGTAGAAAAAGTAATAGAGGGTTTTACACCAGAATTATCTATTTCTTTGGGTGTATTGTTTACATCTAATTCATAGCTTTTACTTGATGTCCAAAGAGCACCAGCAGTTAAAGTAAAACGATACAAACGATGTGTAGGAGGTAACTCGTCACTTACCAGTAATTTAGAAGCATAAGTAATATCGTAACTTGGTTCTTTCACCTTTCCATCTTCAACTTTTTTTACATAATTTTCAATATTTAATTGATTTGTATATAAATTAATGGTTGGAGCAGAATTTGCTTTAAAAGGTTTTGGATATTTTAATATATACTCCGTATAATTAGGTGTATTTGTTTGCTTTAAGCTAATTAGACCTAGTATTTTTTTTATTTTTTTATTTTTCTCTTGTTCGTTTTGAATCAATTTTTGAAGGATGTTTTTCTTAAAAAAACTTTCGTGATCAAATTTTAAAAATGCTGCTGTATCTTTTTGAGAAGGAAAATCTTTTTTTTCGTCTGCAAGGAAACCATTTGCTTCTGTTGAATAAACATTTAATTCAGCGTAATATGCTACATCTTTAATCAAATTTTGTGTAACATTATTTTTATTTATTGTTTTACTTTCTATTTTCTTTATTATTTTTTCAGCTATTGCAGTAGTATCAGAAGAGGTGTTTTCTTCAGTTATATTTTCACTTTTTACAGCTACTATACCTCCAATAATGTCACTTAACAAACCATTACTAATATCGTCAATTGCTTCCATTCCTTTAAAATTACTTACAGATTCTACAGCTACTGAATCATTTTGACTGGTTAGCATAGAGATCTTAAAAGGTGTGTTTTTTATAAGGTCTGGTGTAAAATTAATAATGTGAGCATACAATTGAGAGGTTGTTGTAAGTTGAGGTAAAGTAGGGGTTAATCTTGCCACTTCTAGTTGTTTGTTTTTAGCATTCAGATTTTCGTTGTTATTGATATCATAAACTATTTCGTGGATGTCTTTAGTTTTAGAAAGCAATATACCCTGATGCAACACCTTATATAAAGGTTTTTTAATAAATTCTTTAGAGGTATCATTTTTGAATATTATATTTTGCATAGACGCAACTAATTCGGTGTTTCGTTTTGTAATTTTTTTTATAGAATCATTTACCAATTGAACGCTATCCTTAATCAATCTGGTTTTTAAGAGTATTTTTTCATTTAATTTTACAATTTCATTCCCTAAATCAGCAATGTATTTTGGAGTAGTGGCTGCATGTGTAATTTTAGTAAGGTTGGTTATAATTTCTTTTTTAGAAGCCAATGTAGTGGTTAATTTTTCCTTTTCTTTATCTTCTAAACTTTCCTTCTTTTTAAACTTTTCTGCTAATTTTTGATAAGCTTCTATGCTTTTTTTATTTTTATCTAGTGCCATTAAATAAGAATCGAAACCATTGGCATTGGTATCTATATAATTTTTAACAATACTGTGCAAAGTAGTTTCATACTGCTTTAAAAACACATTTAATTGAAGGGTTTTGGTTTTATCATTACTGATGCTTGACAAATACTTTTTTCCTTCTTTGTTGGCTTCTACCAACCAATAATTAAAATATCTTGCATTGTTTTTTATTTCATCAAAAGTATAGTTAATACCTTTTTTATCATACTTTAAAACTCTTAAAGTGTTATTAGAACCTATAATATTGGCTTCAAAATTATAGTGGTTACGCCATTGGTATAAAATAAAATAATTAGGTTTTTCTTCTTCTGTAATTTCGTCTATAAGTATTCTAAATTCTAGGCCTTCAGTAGTAGGAGCATCAAAACCATAATTTTTAATAATTTTCCCTTTTTTATCAAATACTAGGGTTCTTTCTTGTGCGATGCTATTTGTAATAATAAAAAATACAAATAACGTTTGGAGTAATTTATTTTTCATGAGGTTGTTTATTAGTTAGTTACTTTGTAAAAATAAAACAAAAAAACCTTTACTAATTACCTACAATTAAGTAAAAATAACTATAAAATTTTTACATCAAATTATCTTCAACATAAAACAGACCCTTACGTCATACTTACTCGAGAGACGAATACTATTTGTCATTTCGACCTTGTGGAGAAATCTATCATAACAATCAAACACACACTGTCAATTCGAGTGAATTTTACGATTGTAATGAGTAAAATTTGTATCGAGAATAGTTTTTTAACCATTATCACGAGTTCTCGATACAATTTTTTATCAAAAATCACTCGAACTGACATACTTTTATTTTAGCAAGAATTCTTAGGGTTTTGAAACGGCAAGTGTCCAAAGAGTTTACGGTCTGGACACGATAGTGGAAAAAGCATGTAGAATTCCATAAAATAAAAGAAAGTCTAGATTTTTGTTTCTTTTCATCAATGGAAAAGAAAAAGGAAAACAACACAACAGACTGTTTCGTCATACTTCCTCGCAGAGACGAATACAATTGTCATTGCGAGGAGGAACGACGTGGCAATCTCAACAACACACACTGTCAATAATAGATTTCTCAATCGTTCATACTTCACTCATCGAAAT
>NZ_JALCZO010000016.1 GCF_023555495.1 Polaribacter sp. Z022
TTTAAATTCAGAGTGAAATGTTTTCCAATTCTTTATTTTTTTTCCTTTAATTCTGAATGTTTCCATTTCGGTTTTTAATTACAGCCAACGTGTTTGTACAAGGTTAGTTGCATGATTCTGCAATAAAGTTAATAAATAATTACTGGCAAAGAAAATCCGCGAGGATTTTCGTAAGTAAACAAAAAGCAAGCAATTAATTTTGTACGTTGTTGTGTACAGTTATTTTTTTTCTTTTCGTTATTGTGTCATTCAGAATATCTTTTGTAATAATCAATTCTGAATTTTCATTATATTCAAAAATAGATTCTGATGCTTTTTTGATTGTGTCGTTTATTTTTATAAAAAGTATTTCAGTTAGAGTTTTTTCGTTATTATTAAATGTTGAAATAATAGTCCTAAATGGTTTTTTGAATTCATAAGTTGATTCAATCATTTTTCCATTTAAATAATTTATTTTTCGTTTTTGTACTGTATCATTTTCAATTATTAAATACCCAAATTCAGGTTTTTCATTTTTATTATATTTTGTGAAGTCTAATGAACTAATAGAATCTAATTCAGGTTTTATAAATAAAGTTTCTTTTTTTCCTCCTATGTCGTATTTATATTCAAATGTCATTAAGATTGTATCATTTTGATTTTCTGTTTCATAACTTATTGTTCGAGCTTTATAAATTACATTTTCTTTATTAACAAAAGTTTCAAATATTGACTTGAACTCTTTATTTGCTGAAGTTTCTTGATAAAATAAATCTTTATTATTCCTAAAATAACTTTGTTGTATAATATTTCCACTTGCTTTTGGTAAATACTCTTTTTGTTTATAAACTATTTTCCCGTTTTTATTTGTTTTAATTTTTACAACAGAAAGAGTATCTATGATATTTTCATTTTTATCAATTGAAACTTCGAAGATTGTTTTACTAAAATCAAGTTTGTCAATTTTTTCAATAATATTTTTGTTGTCCATTAAAAATTCAGATTGACAAGATTGAATTATGATAAATAGTAATGTAAATATTAGGTTTTTTCTCAAATTTTGTTGATTTGGGTTAATTGTACACAACGTGTTTGTGTATTGAAAGTTGCGTTTTTGTGAACGGCTATTTTCCGAAGGAAAATAGAAAGTGAGTAAAAAAGCAGCAACTTTTGTTTAAGCTAAAATTAAGCAATTTTTATTACACGGTGTTAGCAATAGTTATTTTCTTGAATTTCTTTTTTTCATTTTCGGGACTGAATTACCTGGTCTAACTTCGGTTACAATTTTTATGTCAGGAACGTTTTCTTTCATTATTTTTCTTAAAGGTGTTTTAGTCTCTTTACTCTCCTTAATGAATTTTTCAATTTCTTCTCCTTTTATAGTTTTACCTTCTGGCATTTGAAACATAGAACTTGTATTAAATGTAGCTTTATTTTCATCTTCTGCAAGTGACATAACCTTATCAAGTTCAATTAAGTTTTCGTTTTTTTCAATAAATGACATACCTTTTCCTAAATCATAATCTAAACTTATTAAATCAGAAGCTTCTTCCATCATTTGAAGGTTGAAAAGGTCTTCTTTTGAAAAAGGAATATGAAAGTCGTTAAACCTAATAAAAGGTCTGTCGTCTACCAACATTTGAATATGAAAATGCGGGAATTTAGCATTATTCGAATCTTTATGTCCATCCAAATCATTTTGTCCAAAATTCATAGACCACTCAATGTTTTCGTATTTTATTGTGATTTCTTTTAATTTAGAATCAGATTTTTCATCTGTTAAATCATTGATGTTTTTTAGGGGTGATTCCAATGTAGCAATCCATCTAAAATAACTTTCAAGTCGATAATATCCAATAGGTTCAGATAGGTAACTTTTAAAATGCTTTTTCTTTATTCCTTTTGGTAATAGAAACCAATGGAAGCAAGGTTCAATATCTGAAAAGTAATCTAATTTATTACCACAAAGAACGCAACATTTTTTATCGTGAGCATCTTTAAATTCCTTAAAGAATTCATCATTTTCCTTAATTTGTTGAAGGTTTTTTTCTTCAATTTCTTCAGGTGTTAGATTTTCTATGAATTTTCGGATTTTCATTGGTAATTATTGCTAACGTGTTTGTGTATGTTTCAGTTGCGTGGTTTAAGCATTAAATTTAGCAAATAATCACTGAATGGAAAATCCGCTAGGATTTTCCCAAGTAGGCTAGAAGTTAGCAATTGAATATACACGTTGTTGCCCATAGTTATTTTTTCGATTCTACTTTTGTTTCTAAATAAATCTGTTCTCCAACTTCGAACACTAAAATGTTTTTCAATTCCAAGTCAGAAAGCTTTTCGCAACAGATTCCGTATTTATCCTTTTCAGCATATATTTCAGAATATGCTTTGCTTAATTCAATTGTCAGGTCTCTTTTATTAAATCCATTTTTATTTTCTATTTCATATCCAACTATTTTATTCAATGGAAAGTCGATAATTAAGATGGCTTTAGTGCTGTCAGTTACAATTTCTTCCGCTCCATACAATTTTTCCAATTCAGGTGTTTTTAAATTTATTCCACCAACCCCACCTTTTTCTCTAATATATCTTTTTCCATTGTCGCCCTCAATTTGAAATGGGTTTGACGACTTTATCATTCCGCCAAATGCTAAATCAGGTTTCTCAACGTCAAAAAGTCTTTCCAAAATAGTTTTTTCAGCACAACTAACCACGTTCAAAGCAATAAATAAAATTAGTAAACTGGTCTTTCTCATAATTATGGGCAACGTGTTTGTGTATTGAAAGTTGCGTTTTTTGTGAACGGCTATTTTCCGAAGGAAAATAGAAAGTGAGTAAAAAAGCAGCAACTTTTGTTT
>NZ_JALCZO010000017.1 GCF_023555495.1 Polaribacter sp. Z022
ACTTAATTAAAGGTAGTTGCATTTTTGCCAACTTCTGAATTTCCTTCGGAAATTCCTCGCTGACAAAACCGCAACTTTCCTTATACAACAACGTTATATGCAAGCTAACCGAGAGCTAAATACTTTACTTGATTACTAAAACTTTTAGCTATTTAATCATTTATTATATTTATTAATGATTAAATACATTTTCATTTTATAGTATTAAATTTGCAACATACAACACTTATAGTTAATAGATAAATTAAAAAATGAATAAAATAGAGTATATAGAAAATGAGATTTCTGAATTAAGAAATGAATTGAAAAATCATAAACTTTATGAAAATTTACGTAATATTAATGACGTGAAAATTTTTATGGAAAATCACATATTTGCAGTATGGGATTTTATGTCTCTTTTAAAAAATCTTCAAATAAATCTCACTAAAGTTCAAACACCTTGGACACCACCAAAAAACGCAAAACTATCAAGATTTATAAATGAAATTGTTCACGGAGAGGAAAGTGACATTAATGAATTGGGAGAACCAAAAAGTCATTTTGAGATGTATTTAGATGCTTTGCTCCAAGTAAATGGAAATACGAATGAAATCAATGATTTTATTAAGCTTATTGAATTGGGAAATTCAGTTGACTATTGTTTTAGTCAAGTTAATGTCGATAACAGAGTAGCTGATTTTGTTAAATTCACATTTTCGATTATTGAAACAAATAAGCCACACCTAGTAGCTTCAGCATTTACGTTTGGGCGAGAAGACGTTATTCCAGATATGTTTATCGAAATTCTTAAAAATTCAGATTCTGAAAATAAATTATATAGCAAAATAAATTACTATCTCGAACGACATATTGAACTTGACGGAGATGAACACGGTCCTCTATCTCTTGAGATGATTTCTGAATTATGTAAAGATGATGAGCAAAAATGGAACGAAACACTAACTGTAGCTAAACAATCATTAGAAAAACGAATTGAGCTTTGGAATGCTATATCTGATTTAATACAGAATAAAAAGCCTGCATATAACACCGTGTATAATTAATGGCTAGTTCTCGCCTACTTACGAAAATCCTCGCGGATTTTCTATTCGGTTTATATTTGCTAAATTAGGTGCTTAAACACGCCACTAATCATACACAAAACCGTTGGCAACAATAAAATAAAAAAAAGCGACCAATCAGCACGTGGGAATTGACATAAAAAAAACTCTTCATAATGAAGAGCTTTGTGATATTTATATGTTTTGAATTAAATATTTGAACTTAAAAAGTGTTTATAGTATTTAACTTTTTCACTTGTTGACTTGATTCTGTATTTGGTTACCTCTTTACTAATATTATTGAAATTAATTCTAAACCAAACAAGTTTTTCTTCGTTAGTCATTGTTTCTGGTTTTTTAATGTTGCTTAACTCCATTTTGTTTTTTCTTGGTTTTTACTTCTTTTTTTATCGTCTCTAAACTCTCTTTTTCAATTTCTTCTTTTTTCATTGCTTCTTGAATCTCGTCATCAGAATAAACAAATCCAATGAAATCAATACTTTCATTCATTAAACAAGACGATACTTGGCTTAAATGAAACGCGTAATCATCTGAAATATTTTTCGAAAGTATAACATTTTTAAGAACCTTCGAAATTAAATTATAGTCTATTACATATCCGTGATCAGGACATTCATTTACTAAATAATCGACCAGTAATGATCTTATGTGTTCAGGTAAATCCTGATTATATTCTGTTAAAACTCTTATTGCATAATTTTGACCAATATCTAAAGCTCTCTTCTTACTACCTAAATTATATGGGTTTATTTGACTTAATAAAGGTTTATAAAATTGAGATAAATATTCAAACAATTGTTTTGATAACTCAACCTTGTTAATTTTAATATCATCAGTATTGTATAAAGATAAATACATACTATAATATAATTCTTTTGAACGAGCCTCAATTAATTTAACCGAATATTCATCATTCAATGCACTTTCTCTGTCGTATTCAGGACTATCGTCTTTCTGAATAGCAATTTGAATATCCAATGGCCCAAATTCTCCAAATTCATCCATTATAATTTGACTTCCCCCTAAACTTAATAGAGTAGCCGCACTTTTAGCCCAAAATGGAACGATTATATTTACTATTTCAAAATTATTTCTTAAAGTTCTAATAATTCTATAAGCATCAGCTGGACTTCCACCTGGTGAATTAATTATGAAATCAACCTCTTTTGAATCTGGGTTCTCTCGTTTAAAATCAAAAACTTCCATTCTAACTTTAAACATACTTTTTGGGTCAATTGCACTAGAAAAAAGAAATTGAGGAATACCTCTTAACTCTTTAATTTTCTCAATATTATCAAGTAATTCTATCTTATTCAAAACAAATATTTTCTGTAAAAATATAAATAAATTGTATCTTAAAATATAAATTCAAGTTAAATTTACGAAAAAAAATATAAATATCACAATGTCAAAGAACTTATTTGGGTTTTCACAAACCCACGCTTTTTTTTATTTTTCTGTAGCCAACAACGTATAAATTTAATTGCTACTTTTTGCTTACTTACGAAAATACTCTCGTATTTTCTATTCTTGTTTTATTTATATACTTTAGTGCTTCTATAGCGCAACTAAACTTATACAACAACGTTGTAAGTAATTTCGAAGAATCGCCCGAAAAAACAAATCAAATTGAAAGAAAAAAGTAACTATTAAAAAGGAATCAATAAA
>NZ_JALCZO010000018.1 GCF_023555495.1 Polaribacter sp. Z022
TTCAATAAAGCAAATCCCAAAATGTAGAAATGAATCTTTGTTATTATGTTCCTGATTTGGGTTTTTGTCATATTGTGGCTAACGTGTTTGTGTATTGAAAGTTGCGATTTTTGAGAACGGCTATTTTCCGTAGGAAAATAGAAGTGATTAAAAAAGCAACAACTTTTGATTAAGCTAAAATTAAGTAATTTTTTTTACACGGTGTTGTAGGTAGTTTTTGTTTTTTCAAATTAGCGATATTTAAATCCATATACTTCTTGTAATTTATGATTCATAATATTGTCAGATGGAAAAACTTTCCATTTAATATTTTGATTTTTTGATTTCAAGAATTTTATAAATTCAACATATTCATTAGAGTCTGCAACACTCAAAAATTTCAATTTCTTAATATTTCCATTTAGTTTAAATTCAATTTTATTCCTAGTTGGATTTTTGGGAGCAGAAATATATTCAACGGTTAGTAATTCAGAATATTCAATTTCAATTTTTTTATTATTGTATACATATTCAATTCTTATTTTTTCCTTCTCAAATATGATATCAAACACTTTTTTTCTTTGATATGAAACTAACCAAATACTCAATAAAATACTTCCAATTATAATTAAGATTTGAATCCCAATGTTTTCTAATGAAATTCCAAAGAAAATTCCGATTCCTAAAACCATTAAAGAAGCAAAAATGGATTCAAAAAAAGCGAAAGATGAAGATGAACTCTATTTTTTCATTCTGTTAATTACCTACAACGTTTCTCGTATAAGTTTTGTTGCGTTTTATTTATGCTAAAATTAAGCAAATTATTAAACAACTTTGTGCCTGCGTATTTTTCCGAAGGAAAAAATTAGCAGCAATAAAGTTTATACAGTGTTAGGCAAAGTTTTCATTCCTTCTTTGATATCCTTATTCTATCAATTTTTGCATTTTTATTCAAAATTCTTTTCGCAGTATAATCTTTATTATATTCTGCAACTTTATCCTCATTAGAGATAAATTCAACAGTATAATTTCCATTTTTAGAAACTGAATACTCGTATTCAGAATTTACTACATCCAACTCAATTTTAGAATTTGGGTTTATTTTCAAAAAGTCATTAAATGTCTTTCCAACTGAAATATTGTTTATAGAAATTGATTTGTCCAAAACTATAATTTCAGAAATTTCTGTTTCACCTTGTTTTTTCCAGACAAAGAAGATTTTTTTTCCACCTTCGATAAAAGTCAAACCTTTTTTCTCACTGTCAATTCCATATTTGAATAGTGGTTCTTTTATGAATTTTTTAGTTCCAACTTTCTCTTTAAAAGTTTTCATAGAAATTCCGTTTTGAACCAATTCAATATAATTTGTTTGACCAATAAATTCGTTGGTATTTAGTAGACTAAATAAAAGAATTACAATTAGATATTTCATTAACTATTTTGGGTTTGATTGGCTATTTTATTTTGCCTAACGTGTTTGTGTTATGAAAATTTGCGATTTTAAGATTGGCTGATTTTCCGCAGGAAAATTAAGACAAGATTAAAAAGCAACAAATTTTGATTAAGCTAAATATAGCAATTTTTTATACACGGTGTTGGCAATAGTTTTTATTCATTTTCCACAATTTTATTATATCCTCCACCTTTATATTTTTTTATAATTGGTTCTATGAAATTAACATATTGTTTTTCTGTTACAGTCAATTTTTTTTCTTTCAGCTTTTTAAATTCTTTTAGGGTTTTTTCCTTTTTCCCAATAACAGTTTGTAAAGTTAAATAACCAATAAATTCAATAATGTTTTTTTCGTTTTCATATTTAATTTCAGGAATTAGATGATACGCTTTTTTGTATAATTCCATTGCTTCATTCAATCTATTCATTTTTTCAAGAGTCATTCCTTTTAAAACAAGAATAGGACTTCTTTTCTGAGTTTTATTTGGTAATTCATTTATAGTTTTCAAAGCTAATTGAGGCTGTTCATTTAGCCAATATATTTTCACCAAACTTTCAATGCTTACTATTTCATTCGGTTCTAATTTTATAGCTTTTTTGTAATAATAAATAGCACTATCTATCTTGTTTTCCATTTGATAGGAAACTCCTTTTTCTTGATATTTAATTACTAAAGGATTTGATGTTTTATTTTCTTTATTACAAGAAAACAGAAGCAAAATTGTCAATAAAATTCCTGCTATTCTAATCAATTCTAGGTTTTTTTAAATTATTGCCAACGTGTTTGTGTATATTTTGTTGCGTTGGTTTAGCGTAAAGTTAGCAAATAATTACTGAATAGAAAATCCGATAGGATTTTCGTAAGTTGGCTA
>NZ_JALCZO010000019.1 GCF_023555495.1 Polaribacter sp. Z022
TAGTTCTAGCCTACTTACGAAAATCCTCGCGGATTTTCTATTCGGTTTTTATTTGCTAAATTAGGTGCTTAAACCACGCAACAAACCATATACAACAACGTTGGCTTTAATTACTCAGCCAAAACTATGAAATCTGACAAGGACAAAATTGACAAGTTAATAACTCTCGAAAAGGAGAATAATTTAACGAATCATATTTTGACAAGTTTTTTCAATAAAGGAGAAGTTATAGCTGAAAAAAAGAATAACGAATATATTATTTGGGAAAGGAATTATTGGGTAGGAACATTTTATCCAATTTTTAAAATTCATTTCAATGGTTTAGGAGAAATAAAAGAAATTAAAACTGAATTGAGTCTAAATGGAAAATTATGGAGATTCATTTTTGGAGGTTTACTTTTATCCTTCTTTCTCTTTGCTCTAATAATTCCAATAATAGATAATTATGAATACTTTGAGTTTACCGACTTAATTATTATTGGAATCTATGGAATTTTAGCCTCTGGTTTTATTTGGGTTTTAAAAAAAATCTATGAAAATGAAACAAAATATTTATTAAATGACTTAAAAGTTAGTATTGGATTAGAATTAGAGGAAAATATTGAAAAAATAGAAAACTCAAAAAATGAGTGGACTTTAAAAAGAACTTTTTCAAGAATAATCTTTTATCCATTTGCAATTTTTATTATTTGTTTTGCAATTTATGGAATTTATCAAGGAACTGTTACAAGAGGAATATTTGGAATTTTTATTGCTATAGCATATTTATATACTGACATTAAAATAATAAGGAAAAAAAGTGAAGATTTTTAAATATTATATGATTTTGACTCTGCTAGTTTCACTTTCTTGTAAAGAGAAAAAAGAAGGAATTGACAAAAATGGAGAATTAAAGTACTCTATAACAAATGGGAAAACATATATTGAAATTGGAACAAATTCTGAAATCATATTACATTCAAAAAATTTAGGAGAAAGACTTTTGAAAATTACAACAAGAGGAAAATCATCTTTCTCAAATACGTATTCTTCTGAACAAGGTTTTCATATGACAATAAATGCTCAAGAAGATAATATTAAAGATAGTTTTTATGAAATATATTTGACTGAAGTATTGAATAGTAAAGACACTATTGATAGATTTGTGAAAATTCCGGTAGAAATAAAATAACTAAAGCCAACACCGCACAAAATTAATTGCTTGCTTTTTGCTTACTTACGAAAATCCTCGCGGATTTTCTTTGTCAGTAATTATTTTACTAACTTTATAGCTAAACCACGCAACTAACCTTGTACAAACACGTTGTGTGCAATACGAAAAATGACATCGAGACTAAAAAATAACATCAAAGAATTATATGAAACTTTTGAAAAGTATCATAGCAATTCGTATATGAATGGAAGTCCGAATTATGACGATTTAAACAAATGGAATGTGGAATTGTTCTCGAAACAATTAACTGAATTAAATGAAGATGATTTATCTCGTTTCACAGGAAAAGTAATTACGACTTGGGGAAATGCAAACGACTATAAACATTTTCTACCTCGAATTTTTGAATTAACAGCGGAATTAAAAACGCCATATGAAATTTGGATTGCGTTTGACAAACTTACTCTTGCGGAATTCCAAAATTGGGAGGAAAAAGAACAAAAAGTAGTTCACGAATTTATGATTGCTCTTTGGGAAAGTATTATAAATGACAACAGCCGAAAAGCGGAATTTGAATTTAAAGATTATTTTTCTGCGATTGCTCACTTTTATCCGAATTTCACGGAATTACTAAATATTTGGAGTGAATCGGAATCGAAAGCATCAATTAAACATCTATCGGAGTTTATAGTTGACGAACAAACCGCACTTTTTGAAAGAAAAAAAATTAGCGGATTTCACGACCAAAAAGAGAATGCAGAAGAATTTATAGATTGGATTTTATCAGATAAAATGTTGAGTAAAATTCAACAGAAATATTTTGAATGCGAAACAGAAAGTTTTGCCGAAAAAATATCTTGGGCTGAACAAATAATAACAGCAGAACGTAAAAGTACTGCACACAACAACGTGTAAAATTAATTGCTAGTTTTGGCTCACTTGGGAAATTCCTTCGGAATTTCGCCGTTCGTGTTTAATCTAGTAAATTAGTTGCTTGAAACACGCAACTAATCTTACACAAATACGTTGTGCACTATTTGAGAAAAACCGAAAAATGAATAAAAATTCGACTGACATTAAAAAAGTATTTGAAAGTTTCATTTTAGATTTTGTCAAAA
>NZ_JALCZO010000001.1 GCF_023555495.1 Polaribacter sp. Z022
AACTTGTTCATTGTACTTGGTAAACTAGTTAGATAATAAGTATAAATTCCGTTTTCATAAGAACGCATATTCTCTATATAAAGCTCTTTTAAACTTGATAAATCACCTATCTCATCTGGTAAAACAGAAATCTTATTGTTCGAGCTATATTGTGATAAATGCAACTTCTCTAAACTTGTTAAACCTCCTATTGTTGTTGGTAAAACTGTTAACTCATTACCTTGTAATTGTAATTCTATTAAACTCGTTAAACCATTTATGGTACTTGGTAAAGTTGTTAATCTGTTGTTATACAGTTTTAATGATGTTAATTTATTTAGATTCCCAATATTAGTAGGTAATTTTGTTAATTGATTGTTATAAAGTGTTAACTCTTCTAAAAGTGCCAAATCACTTAAATCTTCAGGTAAATCAGTATTAAAACTTTGGTTATCTTCTCCTAATCTATTATTATGTAAACGCAAGTGTTTTAGCTTAGTAAAACCACCTAAACCAGCTACAACTTGTAATTCATTATTGTTTAAATACAAAGTTTCAAGTTCTTTTAAATTAGCAAAAGCTGCTGGAGTGTTTGATAATTGACAATTAGCAAAATCTAAATAAGTTAATTTCGTTAACAAACCTAATTCTGTTGGAATACTTGCAATATTATTTGGTGCTGCAACCAATCTTGTTAACTCTGTTAAATTTCCAATTTCTGGAGGCAAAAGCGTAATTACTGTGTTACCAAATTCTAGTTTATTTAATTTAGACAAATTACCAATTGTTGTTGGTAACAAATCAATTTTAGTTTTATTAAAAGTTAAAGAATTAAGTTCAGATAAATTACCAATACTTGTTGGCAAAGTTGTTATACTATTATTAATATCTAAATTTAAAAGTGTTAATTTAGAGATGTTTCCTATTTCAGTTGGTAAATTATTTATGGAATTGGATGATAAATTCAATTCTAACAACTCAGTGAAATCATCAATTTCTTGAGGAATAGCTCCATTTAATCCCATACCAGACAAGTAAAGTTTGGTTATTTTTCTCACACCATTAAATTCTGATGTTTCAAATCCTTTTGTGTCTGTTGGTGAAGCTCCAGATGTTAATTCTGTACTAGAGTATGTTCTGTATGACCATGAATCTCCATTAGTTGCTACATAAATTGCTTGCAAAGCAGCTCTTTCTGAATCATCTAATTTTGACATACCATTACAATTATCTGTAATTTTTACACCTAAATCAAAATTATCCATAGACAAATTATCATAATAACTTAAACTTGTTGTTGGCACTTCTACACATCCTAAATTTGGTGTGTCTTTAATATTTAGAACTAATGATTTATGCAACTTCAAACTGCTTATTGCTGTATTGTTTAAAGTTAAATTTGTATAATAAATTGATTCTTGACTTAAATCAACAACTCCAGAAATTGTTGAATTATTCCCCACATTTAATGCAGTTAATCTTGTTAAATCAGATAAACTTACCAAGATCCCTGATAAATTGTTTTGAGGTAAATTAATTTCTGTAACATAGTCTATTCCTGATATAGTAGTAATTACAATTCCATTCCATGTAGATACATCAGAAGAAGAATTAGGATCAGTATCCCAATTTGTATTATTAGTCCAGTTATCACCATCAGTAGCATTGTAAAAATTTATTAACGCTTGCCTTTCTGCTTGTGAAACTTGTGCTTTTATGGCTATAGAAATAAAAGCAAATAAGATTAGTAAATTAGTTTTCATAATATTTGTTTTGAGTATTTTTCAAATATAATTGACAATTAACCTCTTTTCTATACCTACTTATAAGGATATTTTTATAAAAAAACTACTTTGAAATATCATTGTAATTATAGTATCAAAAAAGTATCTTTACCCTTTAATAAAAGACAGATTTATATCAATTTTAATATTTTAGGATATGATAAACAGTAATGTTGCCGAACTTTTAAAATCGGAAGGACTACTATTACAACAAGTACAACTTAAAGGATGGGTTAGAACATTTAGAAGCAATCGTTTTATTGCTTTAAATGATGGTTCTACCATAAATAATATACAATGTGTTTTAGATTTTGAAAACACAAATGAAGAAACGTTAAAAAGAATAAATACAGGAGCTGCCATTTCTATTAAAGGAACATTAGCCGAAAGCCAAGGAAGAGGACAATCTGTAGAAATACAAGTTTCTGAAATTGAAGTTTTAGGAGATTCTAATCCAGATGAATACCCAATTCAGCCTAAAAAACATAGTTTCGAGTTTTTACGTGAAAACGCTCACTTAAGAATGAGAACTAACACTTTTAGTGCTGTAATGCGTGTACGTTCTAAATTGTCTTTTGCCGTTCATCAATACTTTCAAGAAAGAGATTTTAATTACGTAAACACTCCAATTGTTACTGGTTCTGATGCAGAAGGTGCAGGAGAAATGTTTAGAGTTACTACATTTAAAGACAATGAAGCTCCATTAACAGAAGATGGTAAGGTAGATTACACAAAAGACTTTTTTGGTAAAGAAACTAACCTTACAGTTTCTGGACAATTAGAAGCAGAAGCTTATGCAATGTCTTTAGGTAAAGCCTATACATTTGGACCAACTTTTAGAGCAGAAAACTCTAACACAACAAGACATTTAGCAGAATTTTGGATGATTGAACCAGAAGTTGCTTTTATGGATTTAGATGGAAACATGGATCTTGCTGAAGACTTCATAAAATATGTTTTAAACTCTATTTTAGAAAGTTGTAAAGACGATTTAGCTTTTCTAGACCAACGTTTAACACAAGAAGAAAAAAGCAAACCTCAAGCTCAAAGAAGCGAAATGAGTTTGTTAGAAAAACTTCGTTTTGTTGCAGATAACAATTTTAAAAGAGTTTCTTATACAGAAGCAATTGATATTCTTAGAAATTCTAAACCTAATAAAAAGAAGAAATTTCAATTTCCAATTAACGAATGGGGTGCTGATTTACAATCTGAACACGAACGTTATTTGGTAGAAAAACACTTTAAATGTCCTGTAATTTTATTTGATTACCCAGCAAACATTAAAGCATTTTACATGCGTTTAAATGATGATGGAAAAACTGTAAGAGCTATGGATGTTTTATTTCCAGGAATTGGAGAAATTGTTGGAGGAGCTCAACGTGAAGAAAGGTATGATGTTTTAGTTGAAAAAATGAAAGCAATGAATATCGATGAAAAAGAACTTTGGTGGTATTTAGATCTTAGAAAATTTGGAACCGCAGTTCATTCTGGTTTCGGTTTAGGATTTGAAAGATTAGTTCAGTTTGTTACAGGAATGGGTAATATTAGAGACGTAATTCCTTTTCCAAGAACTCCACAAAACGCAGAATTTTAATCAGTTTTTTGTATATTTAAATCTATGCTAAAACAAAGTTTACAATATAAACTCTTACAAAAATTATCTCCTCAACAAATTCAGTTGATGAAATTAATTCAATTGCCTACACAAGCTTTTGAAGAACGTTTAAAACAAGAAATTGAGGAGAATCCTGCTTTAGATACTGGTAAAGATGAATCTGATTCTTTTGATGAAGATTTATCTAATGAATATGATGATACTGGTAATGAAAAGATAGAGGCAGAAGACATTAATATTGATGAGTATTTAAGTGATGATGAAATACCAAACTATAAAACTCAAGCCAATAATTATTCGTCTGATGATGAAGAAAAAAGTGTTCCTTATGCAGCAGGAACAAGTTTTCATCAATCATTAAAAAATCAATTAAACACCTACAGTTTTGACGAAGAAGAAAAAGCTATTGCAGAGTTTTTAGTGGGTAGTATTGATGATAGTGGTTATATAAGAAGAGATATTTTAGACTTGGTAGATGATTTAGCATTTACAGCTAATGTTTTTACAACCGAAGAAAAAGTTATTTCTATTTTAAAAAGAGTAATTCACACTTTAGATCCTATAGGTGTTGGTGCTAGAGATTTAAAAGAATGTTTAATTATTCAACTTAAAAGAAAAGAAACAACTAAAATTAGAACATTAGCTATCAATGTTTTAGAATCTGCTTTTGACCATTTTGTTAAAAAACATTATAAAAAACTACAAGAAAAGTTTCATATTTCTGAGGATGAATTAAAAGAAGTTAATAACGAAATTTCTAAGTTAAATCCTAAACCTGGTAGTTCTTATGCTGGTAATAATAAAATTGCAGAACAGATTGTTCCAGATTTTTCTATAAAACTTGTAGATGGAGAATTAGATCTAACTTTAAATGCAAGAAATGCTCCAGAGTTGCATATATCTAGAGAGTACAACAATATGCTTAAAGGCTATCAAGAATCTACTGTTAAGAGCAAATCTCAAAAAGATGCAGTATTCTTTATCAAACAAAAATTAGATGCTGCAAAATGGTTTATTGACGCTATAAAACAACGTCAGCAAACTCTTTTGGTTACTATGAACACTATTATGCATTATCAATATGATTATTTTTTAACTGGAGATGAAAGAAAGTTAAAACCTATGATTTTAAAAGATATTGCAGATAAAATAAATATGGATGTTTCTACAGTTTCTAGAGTTGCAAATAGTAAATATGTATCTACACCTTATGGTACAAAATTGATAAAAGAATTCTTTTCTGAATCAATGAAAAATGAAAAAGGTGAAGATGTTTCTACTAAAGAAATTAAAAAAATATTAGAAAACGTAGTTGCAGAAGAAAACAAGAAAAAACCTTTAACTGATGAAAAATTAGCTACTATTTTAAAAGAAAAAGGATATCCAATTGCTAGAAGAACTGTTGCTAAATATAGAGAACAGTTAGATTTACCTGTAGCTCGTTTAAGAAAAGAAATTTAGTGAAATTTTATAAATTCATATCAGTAATGTTACACCCAATTGTTATACCTACAATTGGAATAATATTGTACTTTTTATTGATACCAAGTGGATTTAATAGTAACCAAAAATACGCAGTTTTGGGCTTAATTTTTGTTACAACTTATATTATACCTCTAGTTATTCTAATACTTTTTAAGAAATTAAAATTAATTAAGTCTTTTAAAGCAGAAAGTATTAAAGAAAGAAAAGTGCCAATTGCAATGATGATTGTACTTTTTTATCTTCTTGGAAATACATTAAAAGATATATCTAATTTATTTGATTTAGGATTACTTTTTTATGCTACAACTTTAGGTTTAATTTTTATTTATATATTTTTTGCATTTAAAATTAAAGCTAGCCTTCACCTACTTTCTTTAGGTCTAACAACAAGTTTCTTTATAATTCTTAATTATATATATAACGAAAATTTAAATATAATAATTATAGGTTGTTTATTATTAGCAGGTATGCTTGGTACTGCAAGATTGCACTTAAAAGCACACACTCAAACTGAAGTTTATCTAGGTTTTCTTTTTGGATTTATATCTCCATTGATCGTTTTTTATATTTTATAAAATATAAAAAATTAACCCAAATTTCAATATTTTAGTATTTATAGACTCTCCATTAATAGTACTGTTTTCAAAAACTGGAGTTAAACCATAAAATACATTTATGTTAAACTCATCATATCCTGCAGAAAGAGTTAAACCATATTGCAATTTAGTAAAGCTTGTAATATTTGTATAATTATTACGAATATTATTAGTATCATCAAACTGAAAATTATTTGAAAGATTGTATATAAATTTAATCCCAGTATAAATTCTCCAAAAATCATACTCATTTACAGAAGAAGTTCTCCATCTTAATTCTAAAGGAAATTCTAAATTATGAGATTTAAAAATATTACCACTTATTGAACTGTCACTAGAAAAATTAGAAATATTATTGATTTCTTCTACTTTTAAATTATGATTAAAATAATCAAACCCATAACCTACACCACCAGCAATAGAAATACTACCCTGTCTGTTTAAAATTATATCTTTTATAAAACCAGTAGAAAAAGAATAAGAAAAATTACTTTTTGATATTAGTGAGGGTTGGTCATAAAATTGTGCATAAGAAATAGAAGCATAAATTTGATCATCTGCATACTTATCACCTACATTTAAGGAATCTTTTTGTGCATTAGAAGAAATAATAAAACCCAATAAAAAAAATAAACTTACAACTGTTTTCATATTCAAAATAAACGTACAATAAAGATACAATATTTCATAATTAACATCTAACTTAAAATAAAGTCATAAAAAAAAGGATAATTCAAATGAATTATCCTTTTTTAAATTATATACTTTTAATTATTCAGCTGTTTTAGAAGCAGAATAACTAATTTTAAGAGCGTTAACATCTCTTAATTTTAATCTAATATCAGTAATAGTACCTACACTAGATTCTTTATCAGCTTTTATTGATGTTGTCATAAAAGGAACCTCAGCTTCAGAAACTTTAGATCTTGCATTTATAATAAACGCTGGTACATCTTCTGGCTTACCAATCTTATCATTTAACTGAATTCTGTTATAACTAACACCATACTTTGCATCTTTAGCTTTACCTACATAAATTGTAGTAACTAAACTTTTATGCTCTAACTTTTTTACTTCTGATGCAGATGGTAATCTTGGAGTATCAATTTGTAAAGAAGTTTCTCTCATGGTAGTAGTAACCATAAAGAAAAATAACAACATAAATACAATGTCTGGTAAGGCAGCAGTATTAACTGCTGGCATTCCTTTTTTCTTTTTTCTAAACTTAGACATATTGTTAAATTTTAAAGATTAATTTGTAGGCTCAGCATCCGAAATAATTTGCGGATAACTTGTTTTGATAAAATCAACTTTCTTTTTTAAATCTTCATTGTTTTTATCATCTTTATAAGCCTCTTCTAACTCAGCAAAAGGAATTCTGTATTTCTCAACACTTAACCTATTTCTTAATTTAGCATAAGCTTTTAACAACTGGTCTTGAACTGTTAAATATGTTCCATACTCTGTTAACCTATCACTTTGTACCGAAATAATTGCTTTGTTTGGGTGATCTGAAGAAGACTCACTTTTTTCACCTTTACAATAATTACACGGTCCAGTAGCGACACCATTTTCAACTTTACCTTCACCTCCACCATTATCAATGAAAGCAATAGCAGCTTCTTGAAGATCTTTAATTTCCATTCTTTCGCCTTCAACTAAAAGCTCATTATTTCTATTAATGTTTACTTCAAAAATGTTCTTCTCTTTAATAACCGGTGGCACATAATCTGCTGGCGGTTTTTCAGATAATTTTTTAGATACACCAGAATCTACATTCATGGTTGTTGTCACTAAAAAAAAGATTAACAGCAAGAAGGCAATATCTGCCATAGAACCTGCATTAATTTCGGGATTCTCTCTTCTTGCCATACAGTTATGATTTTATAAGTCCTTTTACTAAGTCTAATACAAAGAACGCTCCTGCTACTAATAGCAATAAAACGCTATAGTAAATTCCTGTTCCTACCCATTGATTAGAAGATGCTCCTTCTTCTCCTCCTTCTAATATTTTACCAGCAGAGTCCATAACTACATTACTGTCTGCTAAGAAGTAAGCGAATACTAAAACAATTCCTAAAATAGCTACACCTAAAAATGTCTTTTTTAAATTATCAGGATTTCTAAAAAGTCCTAATAAAGAAAGAATTAAAGTTGCTCCAATAGCAAAGTATAACAACACTGTAGAGAAAGTAACAATACTTCCTACAGCACCACTCAATGCTTCTGTGTCATCACCATCAGTTATAAAAATTCTGATGAAGAGAAACGCTCCAATTACAGCTATTAAAGCTATAAAAATGCTTAAAAATTTTGATAAATTACTCTTCATAATATATCTTATTTTTTATATTTTACTAATAAATCGATTAATTGAATAGACGCATCTTCCATGTTGTTTACGATACTATCAATTTTTGATACGATATAATTATAAAAAATCTGTAAAATAATTGCTACAATTAAACCAAATACAGTTGTTAATAAGGCTACTTTAATACCTACTGCCACAACTCCTGGAGAAATATCATTTGCTACTGCAATCATATCAAAAGCCTGAATCATCCCGATTACAGTACCCATAAACCCAAGCATTGGTGCTAAAGCAATAAATAAAGATAACCAAGAAATATTTTTCTCTAAAAGTCCCATTTGAACTCCTCCATAAGAAACTACTGCTTTTTCAGCTGCATCAACTCCTTCATCTACTCTATCTAAACCTTGGTAAAAGATAGATGCTACTGGTCCTTTTGAGTTTCTACAAACTTCTTTTGCTGCTTCTATACCTCCTGAACTTAAAGCATCATCTACTTTTGCTACTAATTTCTTAGTATTAGTTGTAGCCATGTTTAAATAAATAATTCTTTCAATTGCGATAGCTAAACCTAAAATTAAGGCTACTAATACAATTCCCATAAATTCTGGACCTCCTTCAATAAAACGTTGTTTTAATTCTTGGTGGAAAGTTTTTGATTCTTCAGCTGCTTCTTGTGCGAAAGTTGATTGAATAGCTCCAAAAAACATAAATCCTGCTATAGAAAGGACATTTACTACTTTTTTCATCTTTGTTATAATTAATTTTAATAGTTAACGGGTTATAATGTAATAATATTTTATTTCAAAAAAATTAGAAAGCTAATTTAAAATTAAAATTTTAAGCATAACTTCCTTTTGTCTTTTTGAGACTGCCAAGTAACAAAAAATTATTGAGGATTTAAAAAAAAAATCAATCTATTTATGCATTAAACGTTGATTTTCTTCAATTATACAACTAAAAATGATATTTATCAGTTAATTCTCCTCTTAATGATTTTTCGAAAAACTTTTTAAATTCATCTTCTGATAGGTTTTTATTTAAAAGATACATTAATTTTGCTATGGCAGATTCTGTAGTTATATCTTTACCATTTATTACACCTATTTCTCTAAGTAACAAACTGGTATCATAATGACCCATTATTACATTACCGCTTTTACATTGTGTAACGTTTACTATTTTTATTCCTTTATCAATAGCATTTTTTAATAAGCTTATAAAGTCCTTTGAATTTGGTGCATTACCTGCTCCAAATGTTTCTAAAACTACACCTTTTAAGTTTGGTATGTTTAAAATACTCTCTACAACTAAATTTGAAATTCCTGGAAATAATTTTAAAACAACCACCTCATCTACCAAACTTTTTCTAACAATTAATTTATCATCTTCTTTATTAGATTTATAAATTAAATGTTCGTTAAATTTTAGATGCACTCCACTTTCTGCAAGAGGAGGAAAATTTAGAGATGTAAAAGCTTCAAACTGCTCAGAACTAATTTTAATTGTTCTATTTGCTCTATATAATTTATATTCAAAATACAAACAAACTTCAGAAATTACAGGATTGTCATTTTTATAAGCACTAGCTACTTCTATTGATGTTATTAAATTTTCTTTTGCATCAGTTCTTAAATCACCAATTGGTAATTGAGAACCTGTAAAAATAATTGGTTTTTGTAAGTTTTCTAACATAAAACTAATTGCAGAAGAAGTATAAGACATGGTATCTGAACCCGTTAGCACTACAAAACCATCAAATTTTAGATAATTTTCATTAATTATATCAACAATATCACCATAATATTGGGTATTCATATTAGAAGAATCTATTGGATCCTTAAAAGAAATACTATTTATATTACAGTTTAATTGCTGTAATTCTGGTATTTTTTCTACTATCTGACTAAAATCAAATGCTTTTAATGCATTGGTTTTATAATCTTTTACCATACCAATAGTTCCGCCAGTGTAAACAAGTAATATATTAGGTTTCTTTGTCATTTTGTCATTTTTATTCCACAAATAATAAAATGGAATACTTTATGTTGTAAATTTATCAAACAAAAACGAAATAAAATTTAAAACTATATAAATTATGATGATAGGAATGGAATATTACATTATTATAGGTGTAATATCACTTTTTAGCTGGTTAGTGAGTAATACTTTAAAGAGAAAGTTTAAAAAATATTCTAAAATTCAACTTAGAAATGGAATGAGTGGTGCTGAAGTTGCTCAAAAAATGCTCGCTGATCATGGAATTTTTGATGTAAAAGTTGTTTCTACTCCTGGTAGTTTAACAGATCATTATAATCCACAGAATAAAACTGTTAATTTAAGTGAATCTGTTTACAATCAAAGAAATGCTGCTTCTGCTGCTGTTGCTGCTCATGAAGTAGGTCATGCAGTACAACATGCAAAGGCTTATAAATGGTTAACAATGCGTTCTCAATTAGTACCAATGGTAAATGTATCTTCTAAATTTTCTCAATATTTAGTAATGGGTGGTTTACTTTTAGGTGCTGCTTCTAGTTTAGGTTATTGGGTTTTACTTGCAGGTGTTGTACTAATGGGTATGGCAACTTTATTTAGTTTTATAACATTGCCTGTAGAATACGATGCTAGTAACAGAGCTTTGGCTTGGTTAAAAAATAAAAACATAGTTAGTAGAGAAGAATTTGAAGGTTCTAAAGACGCTTTAAAATGGGCTGCAAGAACTTATTTAGTTGCTGCTCTAGGTTCTTTAGCAATGTTAGCTTACTGGGTTTTAAGATTAATGGCAAGTAGAGACTAACAATAAAAATTTAGTTACTTTATATTAAAAAACACTCACTATATAATAATGAGTGTTTTTTTTTAGTAACGTTTTACCAACTTAAAGCGTCTTTGTTTTAGAGGATAAATATTCAACCAAATATTAACCAACTTTATCCTATTCAAAAAAAGCTAAAGATGAAACCAACAATTACCACTATTTTAATACTTTTCTTGGGTTTAATTTCAATATCTGCTCAAAACTCAATTAGCGGAAAAATTATTGATGAACAAAACAACCCATTACCTTTTGCTAACATTATTTTACTAGAAATTGGAGAAAACAAAACCCCTAAAGGATTAGTATCTAATGACAAAGGAGAGTTTAAATTTGAAAATGTTACTTCTGGAAAATACAAAATTGAAATTTCTATGTTAGGTTTTAAAACTCAAAAAATTAAAGAGTTTACATTAAAATCTAACAAAACACTTAACATCACTTTAATAGAAGAAAGTCAGCTTTTAAACGAAGTTGTTGTTAAAAGTAAACGACCAGTTATAAAACAAACTGCAGAAAAGTTAATTGTAGATTTAGAAAAATCTGAAATGACAAATACAAACTTGCAAGATGTAATGCGTAAAATTCCTGGTGTTTTAGTTACCAATAACGGAATATCTATTGCAGGTAATAGAGGTGTAAGAATTCTTATTAACGGAAAAACTACAGAATACATGGATGTAGAAACTTTGTTAAGAGATTTTCCTGCAGATAATATATCTAAAATTGAAGTTGTAGAACAACCTGGTGCAGAATATGAAGCTTCTGGTTCTGGTGCAATTATTAATATTATTTTAAAGAAAAATGTACGTTTAGGAACTCATGGAAGTACCAATGTTTGGGTTGGTGAAGACCAAGGTTTTGAATATGGAGCAGGTTTTTCTATTGCTAGCTATAAAAATAAATTAAACTGGCAAGCAAGCACAAATTTCTCTGAACCAACTTGGAGAGAAGATTTATTTTTAGACAGAACTGTTGGCTCTGAAACTTATGACCAAGAAACAATTGAACCATATAACCCAACAAATTTTAGAATTGGTGGTAGCATAGATTACTATATTAATGACAAGCATTCTTTTGGAATTGGAGGACGAATAAGCACAAGAACATCAGATAGAATTACAAGTAGTAAAACTATTATTTCTGATGCAACTACAACTAACACTTTGTTTTCGGAAAATAGATTTGATAGAGAACGAAAAAACTTTAACATTAATCCATATTACGAATATAAAACAGATAAAGACAAGTTAGTTATAGACTTTAATTATGTAGATTTTGTAAACGATAATACAAACATTTTGGCAGATGTTGCAGGAAGTACAATTAATTATAATGATAGAAAATACATTCAAGATGGAAAATATACCATTAAAACTTACAAAGCAGATTATTCTAAAACTATCTCAGATAATTTTAAATTAAGTGCTGGTACAAGATATGCTAATGTAAAAACTGATAATGATTTACAATCTTTTACCCATAACACAAATAATATTTTTGAATTTGATGAAGATGAAAGCAGTCAGTTTTTAATTAAAGAAAACATTTTTGCATTGTATTCTAAAATAAATGCAACATCAGGTAAATGGTCTTTTTCTGGAGGTTTACGTTATGAAAACAGTAATACTGATGGTACTTCTATTTTTATGGAAAATGGAACAGAAAAAATAGCAATTAAAAAAAGACCTATTAAAAAAGTGTTTCCAAGTGCTTCTTTAAGTAGAGAAATTACAGAAGTAATTAGCGCTAGTTTATCTTATAGTTATAGAATACAAAGACCTTCTTACAACAGTTTAAACTCTTTTGCCACCTATTTAGACCCTTTTTCTGCTGGAGTAGGAAACCCTAATTTAACACCTGCATACACCAATAATTATCAATTTAATTTAACTTATGAAGGGCAACCTTTTTTTACAATTGGTTACAGTAAAACTGATGATGTAATTTTTGATTTGATAAAACAAGACAATACAACTGCACAAATTAGACAACAAGAAGTAAATGTAGAAAATAATGCCAACTGGAACTTTAGATTATTTGCGCCTTTAAGTTTTGCAAAAGGGTTAGAAGGTTATACTGGTGTTATTGTTACAAATACAGATTATCAATCTTCAACTTTTGGAGTAGATTTAAATAAATGGAATTTAATTTGGTTTGTACAAGCTAGCTATCAATTGCCTTGGGATATCAATTTTGAATTAAGTGGAAATTATGGAACAGGTGCTTTAGAAGGTCAGATTGATGTAGATTGGTTAGCTGGTTTAGATTTTTCTTTTGGTAAAAAGTTTTTAGACGATAAATTAAAAGTAAATCTTGGTTTTAATAAAATGCTAAACAGAGGTTTTGTTGGTAAAATAGATTATGGAAATGGTATTGCAGCAGTAGAAAGCAATGATTCTAGACAAAATATACAATTAAGATTGGTATATAGTTTTGGTTCTAAATTTGGAAAGAAAAAATCTGGTAGAAATACAAATAGAGATGAAGAAAACAGAATTAGAGATACTAATTAATACTACTGCTTACGCAGGATAAAAAAGCAAGTAAACTCTGTCTAATAATGAGATTACCACAGTTTACACAAAAGAAAACTTTGCAACAAGAAATAGCTTCTCATAAAAAAACCTTCTTAATTTCTTAGGAAGGTTTTTTATTCTTATAAAATGGTTTTAAAATGAATTAATCATTCAGTTTTAAAACCGCCATAAATGCTTCTTGTGGAATTTCTACATTACCAACCTGACGCATTCTCTTTTTACCTTTTTTCTGCTTTTCTAATAACTTACGTTTACGAGAAATATCTCCTCCATAACATTTTGCAGTTACATCTTTACGTAAAGCTTTGGTAGTTTCTCTAGCAATAATTTTTGCTCCAATTGCAGCCTGAATAGGAATATCAAACTGTTGCCTTGGAATTAATGTTTTTAATTTTTCTACAATCTTTTTACCAATTGTATAGGCATTATCTGCATGTAATAGTGCAGAAAGTGCATCTACAGAATCTCCATTTAATAAAATATCTACACGCACTAATTTAGATTCTTTCATACCTATTGGATGATAATCAAAAGAAGCATATCCTTTAGAAACTGTTTTTAAACGATCATAAAAATCGAAAACAATTTCTGCCAAAGGCATTTCAAAAATTAATTCTACTCTTTGTGTTGTTAAATACGTCTGATTTACTATTTGCCCACGTTTTTCTATACACAAACTCATTACTTGCCCAACAAAATCAGATTTTGTTACAATAGATGCTTTTATAAAAGGCTCTTCTACTCTATTTAATTTAGATGGTTCAGGTAAATCTGAAGGATTATTTACAATTAAAACTTCATTTGGTTCTTTATTAGTAAATGCGTGGTAAGATACGTTAGGAACTGTTGTAATTACAGTCATATTAAACTCTCGTTCTAAACGTTCTTGAATAATTTCCATGTGTAACATTCCTAAGAATCCACATCGAAAACCAAAACCTAAAGCTGCAGAACTTTCTGGTTGAAATACCAAAGAAGCATCATTTAATTGCAACTTTTCCATAGAATTACGCAATTCTTCGTAATCTTCTGTATCTACAGGATAAATACCTGCAAAAACCATGGGTTTTACATCTTCAAAACCATCAATTAAATCGGTTGTTGGATTTGCGAAATCTGTGATTGTATCTCCAACTTTTACCTCTTTTGCAGTTTTAATACCTGTAATTAAGTACCCAACATCACCTGTTTTAATTTCTTTTTTAACAACTTGTTCTAGCTTTAAAGTACCCACTTCGTCAGCACTATATTCTTTACCAGTTGCCATAAATTTGATTTGTTGATTCTTTTTTATAGAGCCATCAATCACCCTAAAATAGGTTTCAATACCTCTGTAAGAATTAAAAACAGAGTCAAAAATTAAAGCTTTTAAGGGCGCATCTGGATTTCCTTTTGGTGCAGGAACTCTATCTATAATTGCTGCTAAAATATTATCAACTCCAAAACCAGTTTTACCACTTGCATGAATAACTTCTTCTGGATCGCATCCTAATAAATCTACAATATCATCTGTTACTTCTTCTGGATTTGCAGATGGTAAATCTACCTTATTTAAAACCGGAATTATTTCTAAATCATTTTCTAAAGCTAAGTAAAGATTAGAAATTGTTTGTGCTTGAATACTCTGTGCAGCATCTACAATTAACAAAGCACCTTCACAAGCAGCAATAGATCTAGAAACTTCGTAAGAGAAATCTACGTGACCTGGAGTATCAATTAAATTTAAAATATAATCTTCACCTTCAAAAGTATAATCCATTTGAATAGCGTGACTTTTTATGGTAATTCCACGTTCGCGCTCCAAATCCATATTGTCTAATAACTGATTTTGCTTTTCGCGTTCAGTTACAGAGCCTGTATAATCTAATAATCTATCTGCTAATGTACTTTTACCATGATCTATATGTGCGATAATGCAAAAGTTTCTTATGTTCTTCATACTTCGTTTTCTAACTACTTTCAACTGACAAATATATGCTATTTAGTATCCTTGTCAAATAAAAAAAGTACAATGAAATTCATTGTACTTTTTTAACTTTAAAATGTGTCCTTTTATAAATCTCTTTCTAATTCTTCAATTGCAACTTTAAATTCTTCCCAACTTATTGTGTCATCACTAGATTTATCATAACCTTTTAACAATTCATTTGCCACAACTCCTCTTAAAAAACCACTTATTTCTGCACTTCTTAATAATTTTTTAATCTCAGATTTTTTTAACCTTCCATCTTTATCAGAATCAAAAAAACTAAAGGCTTCTTCTGGAGAATCAAATTGGTTTGTAATTAAAATTCTAATTTTTCTTAAAATATTTTCTTTTGCTCCCAATAGTTTATTTTTTAAATAATTAATTAAGCAATTAAGATACTAAATTTTGGCAATATTTTTATTAAATAAATCTAAAAAAAGCAATTAATCTTGCCATTCTGCAATAAATAAATTGGTGTCATGTCCACCTCCATTATTTCTATTAGAAGAGAAAATTAATTTTTTACCATCATTAGAAAACACTGGAAAAGCATCAAAAGTTTCTCCATGAGTAACTCTTTCTAAATTTTTTCCATCTAAATCAATCATATATAAATTAAAAGGGAATCCTCTTTCTGCTTCAAAGTTAGAAGAGAATAATATTTTCTTTCCAGAAGGATGAAAAAACGGGCTCCAATTTGCATTTCCTAAATCTGTTAATTGTCTTAATTCAGATCCATCTGCATTACATATATACAATTCCATTTCTGTTGGTTGTACCAATCCTTCTTTTAATAAATCTTGATATTCTTTAATTTCGGCTTCAGTTTTTGGTCTTGAAGAACGGAAAATTAATTTGGTTCCATCAGGAGAGAAAAATGCTCCACCATCATACCCTAATTGGTCTGTAATTTGTTTAACATCTGTTCCATCAATATTCATTGTAAACAATTCTAAATCTCCTGTTCTCATAGATGTAAAAACAATTTTATCTCCTTTAGGAGAAACTGTTGCTTCTGCATCATAACCAGGTTCTGTAGTTAATTGTTTGGTAATATTACCCTCTAAATCTGCTACAAAAATATCGTATGTTTCATAAATAGGCCATACATATTTACCTTCTCTTCTTAAAGGTGCAGGAGGACATTCTTTACCTCCTAAATGAGTAGAACCATAAACAAAACTTTTATTATCTGGTAAGAAGTAGGCACAAGTTGTACGTCCTAATCCAGTTGAAATCATTGGAGGTATAGAATCTTTAAAAGTATCTCCAACACTCATTAAAAACATTTGATCGCACTCTACTCCCCATTCTTTATTATTAGATTGAAAAATTAATTGTTTGTCATCAAAACTCCAATAAGCCTCAGCATTATCTCCTCCAAAAGTAATTTGCTTCATCGATTTAAAATGAGTCTCTTCTGGAAAAATTAAACCACCTTCCCATTTTTTAGTTTCTCCAGACTTTGCGTCAGTTTTGTCTTTTTTGTTGGTTTTACATGCCCCTAAAGCTAATGATATAGCTAGTATAAAAAGTATTTTAAATTTCATTTTTTATCTAATTCAATAAGTGATAATTATTCTCTAATTTTGCTAAAATAATATTAATCATCATGAGATACATCCTATTTTTAATCTTTTTCGGTTTTTTAGTTTCTTGTAAACCAGCAATTAATCAAGAAACAAGAATTAAAGAAGACGTTCATTTTTTAGCTTCAGATAAATTAGAAGGTAGACAAACTGGTACAAAAGGCGAAAAAGCTGCTGCAGATTATATTGTAAAACGATTTAAAGAATTGGGATTAAACCCTAAAGGAACTGAAGGTTTTATACAACCTTTTACTTTTAAGCCAAAAACAAATCCACATGAAGAAGTTAAATTTGATGTTAATGGAGATGGAACTATAACAGGAAATAATGTTATTGGATATACAGACAATAAAGCCAAAAATACTGTAGTAATAGGTGCACATTATGATCATTTAGGTTATGGTGGTGAAGGCTCTTTATACAGAGATTCTATTAAAGCTGTACATAATGGAGCTGATGATAATGCTTCTGGAATTGCAATTTTATTAAACTTAGCAGCAAAATTAAAAGGTAAAAACACCAATAACAACTACTTATTTATGGCTTTTTCTGGTGAAGAAATGGGGTTATTAGGTTCTAATTATTTTGTAAAAAACCCAACAATAGATACTAAAAAAGTATCTTATATGATTAATTTAGATATGGTTGGTAGATTAAAAAAAGACTCTGCTTTAGCTGTTTACGGAACAGGAACTTCGCCAATATTTAAACAAACTTTAAAATCTCATAATAACAATTTTAAGTTAATTGAACATGAATCTGGTGTTGGACCAAGTGATTATACTAGTTTTTACTTAGCAGATATGCCTGTTTTACATTTTTTTACTGGCCAACATGAAGATTATCATAGACCAAGTGATGATGCTGAAAAACTGAACTATGATGGTATGGAAATTATTAGTAAATACATTTTTAATATTATTACTGATTTAGATAATAATGGAAAATTAGCTTTTAGAAAAACAAAAAACGATAGTAATAATTCTCCTCGTTTTAAAGTAGGAATGGGTGTAGTTCCTGATTATATGTTTGATGGAAAAGGAATGAGAATAGATGGTATTTCTGAAGATAAACCTGCACAAAAAGCAGGACTAAAAAAAGGAGATATTGTTGTAAAACTTGGAGATAGCACTGTTGTTG
Source organism: Polaribacter sp. Z022 (assembly GCF_023555495.1). Lineage (GTDB taxonomy): Bacteria > Bacteroidota > Bacteroidia > Flavobacteriales > Flavobacteriaceae > Polaribacter. The sequence goes on from NZ_JALCZO010000001.1 coordinate 17,827, forward strand.
ATATGATGAGTTATATGCGAGCTTTATCTGTGTTTAAAAAAGGAGACAAAAGTAAAGTTGTTGTAAACCGAAAAGGGACAGAAGTAGAAAAAGACATTCAGTTTTAAATAAAAAGCCTTTCAAATTTGAAAGGCTTTTTTATTATAAAATTCCTGATAAAGTTGTGGTAATTGCAACAATTATCCAAATTATAGTTACCAACCAATATGCATTAGGTTCGTATTTTCTATAAATAGGTCTAAATGTCCAAGTTACTCCATAATACATGTCATACAATACCCAAATTAACAAACCAACTCCTATATAAAACCAAATATTCATAATTATTTTTTTTTAACTAAACATAAATTTTACTTTATCCGAAAAACTTGCATTTTTATACCAAAACCACATTAATCCTTCTTCTAAATCTTGTGGAGACATTAATAAAGGTTGATAAACTGCATTGCTTCCCTCATATTTAGACCAATCTTTTGTTAATATTCTTCCTTCTGTTTCTAAACGATTAAATGTGTCAGATCCAGGAAATGGTATTACCAAATGAGGATAAACTTTATCTGCATTTATATCTTTTACAAAATTTAATGTTTCTTCAAAAATTGAAGTATCATGTGCATCAAAACCAAACAAAAAATCACCAACAACTTCAATATTGTATTTCTTAATAATTTTTACATATTCTTTTATTTTATTTGGTTTTACAAACGACTTACCTTGATCTTTTAATGCTTTTTCACTTGGTGTTTCTATACCGAACAAAAGTGCTTTAACTCCTGCTTTTTCTGCAGCTTCCAATAAACGTTCATCTCTTGCAATCATAATAGTTGTTTCTCCAAAAAAATTCATTTTTAGTGGTGCTATTGCCTCAAATAATGCTATTGCATATTCTTTATCTTGCGTTAAATTATCCGAGTGTAATTCTACCCACTCTACACCAATTTCCTTCAAATGCTTTAACTCGCTTACTATATTTTCAATTGGTCGTAATTGAAATTTTTTAAAAAATTTGTGAACTAAACAAAAATCACATTTAAACGGACAACCTCTAGAAACTACAACAGACCAAGTATAATTATAATGTTTTGGATGAATATAATTAGTTGGATAAGGCTTTAAATCTTTAAGATTAAAAACTGTATCTCTTTTATAGCTTTTTTTAAGAACTCCTTTTTTAAAGTCTTCTAAAAGTTGCTCCCATATACCTTCGATTTCACCAATTAAAATAGTATCTGCATGTTTACTAGCTTCTTCTTGCATAAAATAAGTGTGTAACCCCCCTAACACTATTGTTTTTCCCTTCTCAGAAAATTTATCTGCAATTTCATATGCTCGAAATGCATCTGGTGTAGACATAAAAACAGCTATAATATCTGCATCAGAATTAAAATCTGTTTTCATACCAATAGTTTCATCACACATTTCAATTTCTACATTTTTTGGTGTTGTAGCTGCTGCAGAAAAAATATTTTGTGGTGGACCACCAGTTTCTGCTTTATACTTTGAATATTCACTTCCAGCAGAAGCTTTAATTAAATAGACTTTCATTGTTTTTATATTTTAAAATGACTATTAAAATTTATCCTTTTACTAATGGATGATTATAAGATAATTTAAAATCTCTTGCTCTTTCTATGAAATGGTCTATTTGATTAAAACGTAAAAATTTTTTTGCTGAAATTACTTTCATAATTTTTCTAAAATATTTCTTTTGTAAACGTATCTTTTGTTTATCGTATTTTAATATATTTTTTAAAAAAACTGTAGCTTCTTTTTCATTCATTTTTGTATAATCATGTAAAAACATATTTATTTCTTTATTAAGAATCTTTTCTTTTTTATTAAGGTATTCATCTAATAAAGGCCAAAAATAGGTAGCTTCAATTTTTGTAAACTCCATATTATTACTAACAATTACTTTATATTCATTATCTGCTATCTCTATAGCTTTAAGAATATTATCTTGAATGTTTTGTCCTTTAGTTGTTAAGTTAGACAATAAACACAATGTTACTATTAATGTTATTCTTAAAATTTTCATTCTTCTATTTTTAAAGATTAATTAAAGTAGAATTATTTTTGGCCAATAAATATTCTATTCATTTATACCACAAATTTCAAGAGTTTTTTTATATTTTCTTTTGATGTAAGTCAAAATAAAAAGTTAGAAAGAAAATTATTTAGAATATTCTACCTCTACCAACTGTGTTAAAGGAATACTCTGACAACTTAAAATATATCCTTTCTCTACCTCAGATTCATCTAAAGAAAGGTTATTTTTCATATGAACTTTACCTTGTTTTAGTTTACAAACACATGTAGAACAAACTCCACCTTCACATGAAAAAGGAGGGTTTAAACCTTTATCAATTAAAGTTCTTAATATTGTTTTTCCTTCTGGAACAGTAAGTTCTATTTGAGTATTGTTAATTTTTGCAATTAGTTTTGCATTTACTACTCCTTTTATATTAGAACCTTTAATGGTACCACCAAAACTTTCAGTAAATATTCTTGAATCTGGAACATCTATATTTTTAAGAGCTCTTTTGGTATTAGAAATCATAGATCCAGGACCACAAATGTAATATTCTGCATTTTGAGCATAAGGTGGATATTCATTAATAAACCATTTTACCATACTAGAATCTATTCTTCCTTTTTTATAATTGTAACTACTAGAAGTTTTCCACAAATCGCTCCATGCATTTATTGGTCTACTTAAAGTATGTATAAGAATTAACCTGTCTTTAAAAGATTGCTTCAGTTCTTCTAGTTCTTTTTGAAACATAATTGATTCTTGATTTCTGTTTCCAAAAATTATATATACATAACTTCTTTCTTCAGTTAAAAGCACAGTTTTTAAAATGGATAAAATTGGTGTAATTCCACTTCCGGCAGCAAACAAATAATATGTTTTATAGTTTTCTTTTTTTATATCAGCAAAAAAACGTCCATCTGGAGGTAAAACTTCAACTACATCTCCAGCTTTAAGGTTATCATTAATATGGTTAGAAACCAATCCGTTTTTTACACGTTTTACTCCAATTTGTAAAGGTTCTTCTAAAACCGGAGAACTACATAATGAATACGAACGACGTACTTGTTGTCCTTTCAGATTGAATTGTAACGTAAGAAATTGCCCTGGTTTGTAATTAAAAGCATCATACAATTCATAAGAAACATCAAAAGCTACTGAAACAGCATCTTTAGTTTCTTTTTTTACTTCTAAAACTTTTAAGGTATACATCTTACTTATTATTTTAACTTGTAAATTTTCTTTGTCAAAATTTGAGTTGGAAAGCTATCAATATAATCTCCTTCTACTTTTATTCTATCACCTACTTTTAAAGAAATATAATTATCTCCTAAGTTAGGAATACTCACTATCATATTATAAGCCTTATTATCTTTATCTCTAAGATGAATAGTTTCTCCGTCTTTTTCTCCAATTACTTTTGTTACTGTTAGTTCAGGTAACTTTTTAAAAGTAGCTCTTTCTATTACTTTTATTTTTTTAGCAAAAATCTGTACAGGTTTATTCTCTGTATACTTTCCTGTAATTTTTACTTTATCTCCAACATATAAACGCACATAATTTTCTTCTAAATTAGGAATACTTATTGTGCAAAAATATAAACTACCAGCTACATCTTTTAATGTTGCTGTGTAACCATCTTTTCCTTTGTAAATATCTATAACTGTTAATGTAGCATAGTCAGATAGCATATTTTTAATTTCTGAATTATTGTTATCTTTTTTGTCTTTGACCGAATTACAAGCTGTAATTGCTACTACTAATATTAATATAAACAAGTTCTTCATATCTTTTGTTTTATAATTAAGTACATGCTTATTGCTCCTTAAAAGCCCCATTTTTTTTCATCCATTTTTTTACTTCTTCTTGAAATCTTTGAATAGCATATTCTCCTTTTTTTGCTTGAGCACCTACTTTAAAATATGGAGATTGTAATGACTTTTGCTGTTGTTCACAAGCATAAATATCTTCTAACATAAAATCTCCACTTGCCATTGGGTCATTTTTATCTCCTTCGTATTTTCCTGTATTTCCTAATTTAGTCCACACATTACTTAAAGTTGATTTAGAGTACTGCTTTGTATATTCCCACTCACTAACATTCATTGTTTTAGAACGTATGGTTACTAAAGTTTTATCTGGTGCTAAGGGCAATACATGAAAAGTATTCCATGAACCTTCGCTTTCTGTAATTCCAATATTTGGAAATAACCAAGGAACATATGCTTTTATATTATCTTCTGGCATTTTATCTATTAAAGGAAAAGGAGAAGCTTTTTTTACTTCTTTTTGATAAATATCTACTAAAGGTTCCTGAAACCAATAATGAGGTCCAACCCAACCAAATTCTGCTTTTTCATGATTGTACATATTGAGTGTACCTTCGTGTAAATGTGCTAAATGGTAATGGTCAATATAGTTTTCTACAACAATTTTCCAGTTGGCTTTTATTTCTTTACTATAAAAAGGTTCTCCTTTTTTAGTTTGATATTCTATCAATTCCTCTGGTATATGAGGCCCTAAGTATTGTTTAACGTTACCAAAATACTCCATAATATTTGGTGCATTTTTTTCTGGATGTACAAATAACATACCCTTAAAAATATCAACAGAAGCTTCATGTAAATTTAAATCACATTTATGCAATTCTCCTTTTAGGTTTGGAAATTCTTCTTCTCTTTTAGGAACACTAATTAGTTTACCTTCTAAATTATAAGTCCAATCATGGTAAGGACAAGTAATTGCTTTTTGTGCTTTACCTACTGCTCTTAATAATTGTGTGCCTCTATGTCTACAAATATTATGAAATGCGCGTAATCTATTATCACGTCCTTTTACAATAAATATGTTATTTAAACCAGCTTGTACACTAATATAATCTCCAGGTTTACTTACATCTTCTACCAAACCTGCAAATTGCCATGTTGTACTAAATAAATATTTTAATTCGGTATCAAACCATTCTTTTGAAGTGTATGCTTCTACAGGTAGAGCATGCATCATTTGATTATTTTTAAGCATATTTTTTTATTTAGAAGGTGTCCAATCTGGTGGTTTAATTAAAACTTTAAATTTATTTACAACACCTTTAGTTTGCAATAGTTTGCTTCCTAATCTAGATAATCCATGAAAAAATACTTTTATAGGATTAACACTGTTTAAAGGCTCTGAAATTCCATATCTAACTTTTTCAACTTCTGGCTCAAAAGTGCCTAAAAGTTTATCCCAAATAATTAAAATTCCTGCATAGTTTTTATCCCAATATTGTCTATTAGAACCATGATGTACCCTATGATGAGAAGGAGTATTAAATATTTTTTCAATTGGTTTTGGTAATTTCCCAATTATTTCTGTGTGTAATAGTGTTTGAAATACTTGTACAAATATTTCTGCTGCTAATATTAATATTGGGTCAAATCCTAGCATAACAATTGGTAATGAGAAAAGAATTGGAAACACTGCATCTAATGGTCCAAAACGATAAGCTACAGACATATTAAAGTGTTCTGAACTGTGGTGTACTGTATGTGTTGCCCATCCTAAACCAATTCTATGCATAGTTCTATGATCCCAATAATAAGCAAAATCTGCTAATAAAATTGCTCCTATAACTGTAACTATATTTAAAGGTAAATGCGGTAAACTAAAATTATAATGAAGCCAATAATACACTTTAACAATTGCAAATAATGCTAAAATATATTCTATAACTATAAACGCTCCAAAAGTAATTACATTAGCTATAGAATCTAAAATTACATCTTTTCCTAATTTTTTAATAACTCCATATCTAATAATTTCTATAAAAAAAAATGGAATAATTATATATATTAAACTTAAATCATTTACAATATAAAACCAATATTCTACAGATTCTGGATATAAATCTGTTAGATTTAAAAAATTTGCAACTCCATGTACACTTCCTGTTATAACAGCTATTACTAATATGCTATATATTAAAAGTCTAGTATTACTCATAAGTATTATTTTAAAATATTTCTAGTCCAAGTTTCTTTATAAGGTTTACCATTTAAAGTCATTAATACTTCTAACTTATTATGATCTTTTTTAGTAAAGATTACTTTATAAAAACTTCCATCTGGTAAATACATTTTACCATTAATATATTTACCTTCTTTATATTCTACATCAGATAAAAAATAATCTTCTTTTTTATCTTTTCCTTTGTACTCTGTAATTCCATCATTATAATAATGTATTTTACCTATGTACTTTTTTTGGTACTTTACGATTTCATATTTAGCTTGGTATATATCTGTTTTCACATTCCAAACACCAACAATTACATCTTTTTGAGCACATGCACTAAAAGATATAATCATTATTAAAATTGCTATTTTTTTCTTCATGTCTTTCTTATATTTATAATGCAAATATCTAGTTAAATTTTTAAGTGTTTTTTGATTTAAGTCAAATAACTCCACATAGAATACAATGCTAAAAAAGACCAAATTAAAACCATAAACCAATATAGTTTGGGTGTTTCTATTTTAGAAACTGCTTCTACAAAATGAATTTCTCCACTTTTAATTACATGAATTAACCCAAGTAAAATAAAAAGAGCCCAAAACCAACTCCAGTTTAAATAAATAGCAATTGCCATTAAAATTAGAGCTAATAAAGTTTTCCATTTTTTCATTTTAAATTGATTTTAATCTAGAACTAATTTCTTGCAACCTAATTACCTGTTGAAAAACAATTGGCAGCATAAAAATACCATTCGAAAATTCTAATATATAAGTAAGTGTTGCAAATATATCTCCAGCTGTTACGTTTAATGAGCTAGCTGAAATATATAATGTAAAAGTTGCTAAAAGGAATAATAATATTTCTATAATTCCAAAATTTAAAGTTTCAAGATCAGAAAGTTTAACCAACCATTTAGAAATATTTTTAAAATGACTAATTACTCCTATTTGATCTTTAGCTTCTAAAACAGTAATTCTATTTTCTAATTCATCATTTAACCCAATATTAAAATTATAAATTTTAGTATTACTTAACAAATAAATTATAACAATTAAAACAATTGTAATTAGGCATGCTATAAAAATATACCAATTAAATAAGGTTAACATTATTAATGCACCAACAACACCAATTAAAGATGTAAAGGCCTGAGCAACATCGTGTTCAAAAAAATCTATCAATTCTTTTATTAAAGAACTTCTTGCTGCAATAGAAGATACTGAAATATTTTTTTGATGTTGAATATTTGTTATTTCTGAGGCAACTTTAGAATAAATAAATGTATAAATTCTTGTATCATAATAACGTCTTGCAATACCAACTAAAAAACCAAAACTGTAAAGTATACTAAAGAGCCAAAGACCGTCATTTTTCTTATTCAATAAATCATTAATTGCTATTCCTAAAACAAGAGGTTGTAATACTTTAGATACATTTTCGAAAATAAGAAGTATAAATGTAATTGATATTTTCAATTTAAATCTTTTAAAAATAGATTTTATAGCATATTGATTTCCTAATTCCATATTAATTATATTTTTTATGATAAAAGGCTAGAGCCCTCCAACTCTAGCCTTAAATTCATAGCAATTATTTATAGAATATCACTTTTACAAACTAAATTCTAAACCTATCCCAAAAGTTTTCCATGTATTAGATTTTACTTTCAAACCTGTAAAAGAAGCGTTTATAGCTAGTAATTTAGATAATTTCCATCCAACTCTAGGTTTATACTGAAATCCATTTTTAATTCCTTTACCAATACCAACTGTATATCCTAAATCTAATCCTAAATAAATATCATTTGTTGTATTATACCTAAATGCTCCCATAATAGGAATGTATTTTGCATTTCTATATGTAAAATGCTTTAAAGTATTATCTTCTGTATAAGAAACTTTTTTTCCTCCAAAATAAGAAACACCTGTAGAAGCTCCTATATTAAACTTACCAGATTTTATAAATAAATACGTTGTTTCTAAACCAATTCCTACTTTTGAAACATCTTCTGTTTCTCCTAAAGGTATAGCTCCAAAAACCCCTACATTAATAATTTTTTCTTGTGAAAAACCTATTAAACTAGTTAATGATAATACAAGTATTAGTGATACTTTTTTCATGATATTATGTTTTAAATTATTTATAGTACAAATTTAAAACTGATTAAAAAGAATTGTTTTGACTTATGTCAAAACTGAAAAAAAGAGATGTTTAATTGATGCTTTTTTGACATAAATCAAAACAACCTATTTAAAAGTAAAAGAGTTCTGAAATTGTTAGAAATAGTAGATAAAAAGAATAAATAGCCATTAAACCCCAAGAAATTATAATCAGCCAAAAAACAAAAGGGTTTTTATTTTTTGATATTGGTTCTATAAAAAAAGTAGTTCCAGACTTTAAATCTGGAATAACCCAAATTAAAAGAAAGAACCCCCAAATCCATTCCCAGTTTAAAAGAAGTGCAATATACATTAAGATAAGCGCAATAATTGTACGCCATTTTAAAGATGTTTTCATTATTTTTTTTAGCTATTAAGGTACATTTTTTTTAAGATTCAAAACAATTAATTCTATAAATAATGCTTTTTGATATAGGTCAAAAAATAACATAATAATTCCGTCAATATTTGCAATAAATATTTAATTATGAAAAAATTATTTTTAATTATTGTTTGCTTATTTTTTATGGTTTACTCAAAAAAAAATCATGAAATTATAGGGTTATGGAATGTAAAAAGCAATCACTACAAAGCCACCTATAAAATTGAATTTCAAGAAACTAAACTAGTTGGAAAAGTTATTTATTACAATGACGACACTACTGTTTTACATGAAACTGGCACAAAAAAAGATCTTTTTTTATTTAACCTTAAAAAAGAAAACAACATCTATGTAGATGCTGTTTCTGGAGCAACAAATACAGAAACTTATGCAACTACAATTAAAGAAAAACATAAAGATACTTTAGAAGTAACAACTTTTATTATGAAAAAACCTTTAATAGAAACTTGGATAAGAAACACTGAAAAACAACAATAAACATGAAAAAACATTTTAGCCTTTTAGCATTAAGTATGTTATTATTTTTTAGTTGTGAAAACAACTTAAGAGACATTTCTGGTATAAAAAACCCAGTAGAAACTGTAACAGTAGAGCCAGTAGATATAAATATTGATGGTTTTGATTTTCTTGAAAAAATGCAAGGTCATTGGGTAGGTACAAATATGGTAATTACAGATGAATATCCTTGGTTTGCTTGGGATTATAGAGCCATCTCAAAATCTCACATACAAGGCATACATGAAGGTGGTTCTATGGGGAACTTATTTACTTCATTTTTTGTAACCAACTACAAAAACAAGAGAACAATTATGGCAAGAAATGGTGGTCTTTTAAACGGTATTTATAGAACAAGTTATTTTGTATTAGACAAAGTAGAAACCTTGGCTGTTAATGATAAAAAATATCGTTTTGTAGATGCTATTGGTAACAAAGATATTATGCATTTCGAAATACGTTTTAAAGACAATGAAATATTCTTTAATGTTTACACAAGTGGATTGGGGGCAAGAATTCCTTCTAGACATATGACTTTTAAAGGAAAAAAAGAACATTTAAGTTTAGCTCAAACTGCTGCTAACGAAACAAATTTTCCTAAAAATGAAGTTGAAATTGATTTTGCAAATGGATTTAGAGAAGATTATTTATATGTAGAAACTGGTGCAGATAAAGCTAAATCTGCAACATTTTTAGCACAATCTACATCAAATGATGTTTATTCTATGGCTATAGAATCTGGAGATCCTTATACAATAACAGATCATCCTAAACTAGGTTCAATTCAAATTGATATTAGTAGAAATAACGACATTTTAGATTCAAATTTATTTGTTTATCTATCTAAAGAACCATTAACAAATACAGATGGTCAATTAACATCAAATACAGCAGCTTTTAATTCAATACTACATTTCCCAACTTTAACAGAAAAAGAAAACAGTTTTTTGTTTACCTATATACATCCTGGATCTTATTATTTAACAATAATTGCTGATAAAAATAACGATTTAACAATTAGTAATGGAGATATAACAAATATAAGTACTGCTTTCACCTTAAATAATAAAGAACATAAAACATTAAGCGTAAATAATATCAATTATCAAAATTAATTCACAAAAAAATGAAAAAACACTTAACTATTTTTCTTTTCAGCTTTAGTATGTTTTTAATTGCTAGTTGCACAAAAGCTTTTATTCCAGATATTGAAGACACTACAAATCCAATAACAAAAGTTATAAAATATAATACTGATGTAAAACAAATTATGACAAACAATTGTATTACTTGTCATGGAGGACCATCACCAAGTGATGGTTTAGATTTAACAACTTTTGCAAATGTTAAAAATGCAGCTTTAAATAGAAATTTAATAGAAAGGATGAATGATGCTACTGCACCAATGCCTCAATCTGGTTTATTGCTTTTATCAACAAGAAAAATTATAGATAAATGGAAAGCTGATGGCTTTCTAGAAAACTAAAAAAAATGAAAAAAACACTTTTAATTTTAATGTTATTGTGCTTGCAATCAATTGTTGCGCAAAAATATATTACACGTTCTGGTATTACGTCTTTTAAAGCATCTGTTGCAACATTTGAACCAATAGAAGCAGTTCATAAAAGTTCTTCTGCAATTATAAACAGTAAAGGAGATGTTGCTGCCCTTTTATTAGTAAAAGGTTTCGGTTTTAAAGTAGCTTTAATGCAAGAACATTTTAATGAAAACTATATGGATTCTGATAGTTATCCTAAAGCTACCTTTAAAGGAATGCTGAAAGATTTTTCATTAGAAAAACTAAAAACGAACCAAAAATTTTCTTTAGAAGGCACATTGTCTATAAAAGGAAAAACTAAAGAAATTAAAACAGAAGCCGTCGTTTTAAAACAACAAGGAAAATTAATTTTTAAAACGTCTTTTTTGGTAACTCCTCAAGATTTTGATATAAAAATTCCTGGAATTGTTCGTAAAAAAATTGCAAAACAAATAGAAATTTTAATTGATTATGAACTTGAAAAGAAGTAAAAATATTTTAATCACTATTTCTTTAATTAGTTTGATAGGTTTTGGTGGATATTCTTACATCTACAAATCTCACAAAAAGATTGAATTTAAAAATGCTGATTTTGAAGGGAAAACAAATGATTTCTTTAAAATAACAAAAAAAGATTCAAATGTCTGGCTAGATAAAACAATTGTTTTAGAAGGAATAATTACTAAAATTGATAAAAAAGGAATTGTATTAGACAATTCTATTTATTGTCAATTTAACAATTTAAAAAATATAGAATTATCAAAAAACAGTCTAATAAAAATAAAAGGGAATATGATTGGGTTTGATGATTTACTTGAAGAAATAAAACTAAATCAATGCATAATACTAAAATAAATATTATAAAATGAAAAAATCTATTATCATATTAATCACTCTAATTTGCAGTTTAAGTAGTTCTGCTCAAGATGATCTTTTAAATGAATTAAATAATGAAATAAAAATAGAAAAATACCAATTACCTGCTTTTAAAGCAATGAAAATTGGAAACCTTCAATCTACAAAAATTGCAGAAAAAGGAGATTTATACATGATTGTTTCTCATAGATTTGGAACCTTAAAAAACGGAATAGAAACTTTTTTTGGATTTGATGATGCCAATACTAAAATGCAATTATTGTATAGTTTTATGAACGGTGTACAAGTTAGTTTAAGTAGAGAATCTTTAAACAGAACTTATGCAAGTGCATTAAAAGTTCGTTTATTTAAACAAACAAATCTATTTCCTGTAAATATGGTTTTGTATGGTACAGCAAATATAAATACGTTAATAAAAGAAGCTCAATATCCTGAATTAAAATTTTCAGATAAAATGAGCTATGCAACACAATTACTTGTTTCTAGAAGGGTTTCTAATAATTTGTCCTTACTTATTGCACCTTCTTTTGTAAGACAAAATCTACAAGATATTAGAGTAACAAAAGGCTTAAATCACAACCAATTTATAATGGGTTTTGGTGGTAGAATAAAAGTTAGTAAACGCATGAGCATCAATGCAGATTATGCATATAATTTTAATAGAGAAAAGAAGTCTTTATATCAAAATCCATTAACAATAGGGTTAGATATAGAAACTGGAGGACACGTTTTTCAATTATTATTTTCTAATGCACAATCTACAAATGAACCTGGTTTTTTAAGCAACGCAGAAGGAAATTGGGCAAATGGAAATGTATTTTTTGGATTTAATGTAGTTAGAGTTTTTTAGTGTTTGGTTGGTTATAAAAGAGGTGTTTTGTTAAATCAAAACCCTCTTTTATTATTTCCCTCTAATTCTACTTAGTGTTTCTTGGCTTATTCCTAACATTGAAGCAATATGTCCTAAATTTGCAATTTGAATAATATTAGGGTAAACAGAAAGTAATAAATTATATTTTTCTTTAGCAGATAAAAAATAATACCCTTTATAAAAATCATCTATTATAGCCAATTCTTGCTCCATAATAATTCTTCCATACCTATTAAGTTCTGGATATTTATCAAATAAATCTTGCCAGTCATCATAACTTAAAGACATTAAAACAGACTTTTCTGTTAACTCTATATATTCTACAGATGGTTTTCTTAAATAATAACTATGCCAAGAAGTAAAAATAGTTTCATTAGGATAAACCCAATGTGTAACATCTTTTCCTTTTTGATAAAAAAAAGCTCTAGCAGTTCCTTCAGATAAGAAATACAATCTACTACAAACCTTTCCTTCTTTAACTATTTGATGGCCCTTAGCAACTTCTTCAACTTTAACTAAATTACATATATCTTTCTCTGCATCAGCAGTTAAGTCTACATAACTCTTTATATTATCTATAAATCTTTCCATATAAAATATCTTACTGCAAAATAAATAAAAAAAGTAACTTTGCCACATGATTAAAATAGGCAATTTAGAACTACCAGACTTTCCATTATTATTAGCACCAATGGAAGACGTATCTGATCCACCTTTTAGAGCTTTATGTAAAGAAAATGGTGCAGATGTGGTATATACAGAATTTATTTCTTCTGAAGGATTAATACGTGATGCAGCAAAAAGTGTAATGAAACTTGACATCTATGAAAAAGAACGTCCAGTTGGAATTCAGATTTTTGGAGCCAATTTAGACTCAATGCTAAAAACAGTTGAGATTGTAGAAAAATCGAAGCCAGATATTATTGATATTAATTTTGGTTGTCCTGTTAAAAAAGTTGTTTCTAAAGGTGCAGGAGCAGGTATTTTAAAAGATATAGATTTAATGGTTTCTCTTACAGAAGCTATGGTAAAACACACAAACTTACCAGTAACTGTAAAAACACGTTTGGGTTGGGATCATGAATCTATTAGAATTGTAGAAGTTGCAGAACGTTTGCAAGATGTGGGTTGTGCAGCAATTTCTATACATGGAAGAACTCGTGCACAAATGTATAAAGGTGAAGCAGATTGGAAACCTATTGCTGAGGTTAAAAATAACCAAAGAATGCACATTCCTGTTTTTGGAAATGGTGATGTTACATCTCCAGAAAAAGCTATGGAAATGAGAGATTCTTATGGTTTAGATGGTTGTATGATTGGTAGAGCTGCTATTGGTTATCCTTGGTTTTTTAACGAAGTAAAACATTACTTTAAAACAGGTAAACACTTAGCTAAACCAACAATTGCTCAACGTGTAGAAATGGCTAGAAGACATTTACAAATGTCTATTGATTGGAAAGGACCTGTTTTAGGTGTTTTTGAAACAAGAAGACATTACACAAACTATTTTAAAGGAATTCCTCATTTTAAAGAATACAGAATGAAAATGGTTACTTCTGATGATGCTAAAGATGTTTTTGCAGCTTTTGATGAAGTAGAAGCTAAATTTGGAAATGCAATTATTCCTGATTTTGAATAAGTTCTTTTATAGTAAAAGGTAGGTTAAAATAGTATCTCTATCACTATTTCTCTATAAACTCTCTAGAAATTCTACTACTAGCAATTTTTGATGCTATAAAACCTAAAATTGTAATTGTAACAATAACTATTAAAAGATTAGAAAATTTAAATTCTACAGGATAAGGTAAGTTATAAGTTATCATAAATAACCCAAATTTTTGCTGAATAAAGACTAATATAATTCCAAGAATTAAACCTATAGACATCCCTAAAACAGTTAGTAAAAAACCTTGTAAAACAAATACTTTTTTAATTTCTTTAATTGTAGCTCCTAAACTAAAAAGTGTTTTTAAGTTCGATTTTTTATCAATAATCATCATAATTATTGCACCAATAACATTAAATAATGCAATAATAACAATTAGTGTAAAAATTAAATAGGAAACAAAATTTTCAGTATTAATTACTTTATAAAAAACCTCATTTAATTGTTGTTTTGTTTGCACTTTAAATTGACTTCCTAATTCAGCTTGAATTTCATCTCGAAAAGAATCTGCGTCAATATTGTTGTTTAACTTTACTTCAATTCCTGTAATTTGATTCTCTTTAAATTTTAACAATTCCTTTGCATCGTTTAAAGAAACAAATACAAATTTACTTTCAAAGTCTTCTGTTCCAGAGTACAAACCTACAATTTGTACATCAATTTTATAAAATGCGTTTAATGGATTTATAAAACCTGTTCCTGGTTTTGGAACCAAAATAGATAAGGGTTCTCCAAAGTTTAAAATCCCTAAAGATAGTTTTCTAGAAATTCCATTACCAATTACTGCAGTTTTGGGTTGCTCTTTGTATAACCAATTACCAACATTAATAACAGAATCTATATTAGTTATAGAAGTGTAATTTTCTTCAACTCCTTTTATATAAGCTATTTCATTTTTATCATTATACTCTAAGAAAACACGTTCTTCAACAATTTTAGTATAGGCATTAATTGAAACATTTTTATTTAAAACCTCATGTATATCTGAAGTAAATAAAAAAGATTTACCTTTTGTTGTTGTAATTTTAATATCTGGGTCAGATACATCTAGTAAACTGTAACTAAATGTTCTTAATCCAGAAAAACCAGAAAGTATAATAAAAAGTGCTAAAGAACCAACTATTACTCCAAATGAAGCAATAATAGTAATAATGTTTATGGCATTGTTACTGGTTTTAGAAAATAAATATCTTTTGGCTATGTATAAAGGAAAATTCAAATGAGATTTCTGAATTTATTTCTTTTGTCTTCTAGGAAGTACATCAGGATTTTTAATAGGATTAACATCCTCTCCTTTTAAAGATTTATCAATTTCTTCAATATAGTCTAGAGTATCATCACCAAAAAACAACAATTCAGGCATTCTACGTAATTGATGTTTTGTTCTAGCAGCCATTTCATGCCTAATTAAAGCTGTATTAGATTGTACACCTTTAATTAATTCTTCTCTTTTTGCTGATGGAAAAACACTTAAATAAACTTTAGCAACACCTAAATCTGAAGTTACATGAACTTTAGAAACAGATATAATAACTCCTTTCATTCCTTCTTGAGCTGCTTTTTGCAAAACATCTACTAAATCTTTTTGTAATACCCCTGCTATTTTACGTTGTCTATTCGTTTCTTCCATGCTGCAAATTTACACTTTTTTTATGGAGTGTAAATTTTATTTTTTATAGCATACATAACCAAACCTACTCTGTTTTTTACATTTAATTTAGTAAACAAAACATCTCTATAACCATCTATAGTTTTAGGGCTTAAGCACATTTTATCTGCTATTTCTTTATAGGTTAATTCTGAACAAGCATATTTCATAAATGATTTTTGTCTATCATTTAATTTAACTTCTTCTTCTCCTTTTCCAGAAAGAGATTTCATTAATAAACTTGTAACACTTTTAGTATGATAAAATCCATTTTCTGCAATTTCTATCAGAGCTTTTTCTAAAACACTTTTTTCAGTATCCTTCAATAAATAACCAACTGCACCAACTTTTAACATTTTTAATATTGTTGCATCTTCATCTTCAACAGAAAGTGCCATAACATTAACGTTGTTATGATTTTTAGAAATCCAATCTGTAGTTTCTATACCATTCATTATAGGCATATTTATATCCATTAAAACCACATCTGGTATAAATTTAGGAGATTCAGAAAACTTATCTATTAATTCTTGTCCGTTTTTACATGTATATAATACTTTAAATTTATCAAAAGTATTAACCATTGCAGCAATTGCCTGAGATAGTAATGTATGATCGTCTACAATTACAACTGAATATTTTATCATAATTTATATACTATTTTTAAAATTGTTCCTTTGTTTTTTTCTGATATAAATACAGCTGATGCTCCTATTAATTTTGCTCTATTTTTTATATTTCCTAAACCTATACCTGTAGATTTATTTTCAGAAGTTGAAAAACCAATTCCATCATCTTTAGCTTCTATTAACAATTCTTTATCCTTAAAATCTAATAAAACTTCTAAATTAGATGCTTTAGAATGTTTAATTGTATTCGAAAAAAATTCTTGTAAAATTCTAAAGATGATAATACTAGATTTTTCGTCAATTTTTTGTTCTTCTCCTAAAATATTTAAACTTGAACTAATAAAATTTAACCTATTAAATCTATCTATTTCTAATTGAATAGCATCCTTTAAATTTATATTTTTTATAGCTTCAGGATTAATTAATTTAGATAAAGCTCTTACTTCTGTTAGTCCTTTTGTTATTGTTTCTGAAACATCTTTTAAACTACCTGCGCTTGCACTTTGCAACTGAATTTTTGCTAAGGTTAACAATTGGCCAATATTGTCATGTAATTCCCAGCTAATGTTTCTAAGCGTCTCTTCTCTTATTTCAATTTGAGTTTCAGAAATTTCTCTTTCAAATCTTTTTTTAGCTTCTTCTTGTTGCTGTAATAGTAAGTTTTTCCTTTTTTGAAAAAAACCAAATAATAACACAATAAAAATAACAAACAACACAATTATTAATGTTGTTGTAATTAAAATTATTACTCTTTCTTCTGACTCCATAATGCTCCAAATATAAAAATACAATACATAATTGTTACTAAAATATATTGAACATTAAACAATAAATGCACTTCAGATTTTGTTATGCTCTGCATAGAATTCATTAATGTTGTAATTGGTATTGTACCCAAATAATATATTAATAAGCCTACAGTAATCCAAAATGAAAGTGATTTTTTAAAATTTAAAATACTGTCAGAATTTATAAAGTCTTTAAAAAATAAAAATATAGCTATAGTAACAGAAAAACTACCAGTAATAGAAGCTAAATCATTATATTTTAACAAATAATCACCCTGATAAATGGCATATAAGTTTGATGAAAAATAAATTATATTAAAAACTAAGATAATACCAATAACTATTTTTTTTGTCACTTTAAAAGGTAAAATTTCTCTTATGAAAAATAAAAGACAATTAAATTCAAAGAAAGTGAGTATATTATATACAGGAAGACTACTAAACTTTAAAACATGATTAAAGTAATATGCAATTCCCTCAAACAATAACATAAAAAATAAATATGCAGAAAAATATTTTAAATTTATATCAAATGTTTTTTTAAAAAAACATTTGATATAAATTAATGTTGAGATAAAATATAATGTATAAATTAGTTTAATAAACATATTAATGAGGAGGAGAAGGTTCTAATTTATTTGCACCAGAACTAGGCAACAAATTAGTTTGTATACTCGTAAATGGCACAAATGAAGCTCTAGAAACCTTTTTAGTTTCATCACTACTAAATTTATTTAAAAATTTTGTAAACGGTATAGGTTGTCCTTTTTCAGAATATAAAGGTTCAAAAGCAACATCATTTTTATTACCAATTTTTGCAGTTGGCATAAAAATTAAAGTTTCTCTTCCTCTTAAATCAGTTTGTTTATAATCTATTGGATAAGCAGCAGAAAATATTCTTAAACCAGTAAGCTTTATATCTTTATCATTTGATAATTTTTCTAAATATGCTATATATTGTTTTAAGTCTTCTAAATTATAAAAATGAGATAAACTTTCTATAGAATCTTTACCATTTGTAAGTTTTGCTCTATACTTATCTAATACTATTTTTTGACCTTTATCATATGTATTAAACATACTTGCCATTTCATTATAAGTTATTGCTTGTGCTGGTCTTGAGTTATTAATTTCTTTACTAACATGATTACAGTCTGATTTACAATTAGAAAAGATAAAAGATAACATTAGTAGTAATAATACTATTTTTTGATTTGGTTTCATAAAAATTGGTTTGATTAATTTTTATAAAAATACAAATTTAATTTACTCAATTATAAACACAAATAAAAAAACACCACAAACACTTGTTATACATTTAGTTACAACACTACAAATGAAGTATTCAATACATATACCTAAATAAAAAAGGGGTTTTCCCCCTATAAAAATAGAAGTAAATCACTCTTGTATAAAAACAATAAAATTTAAAAATTTGTATTGTATTAAGAAGTATGTAAAAATACACTAATAAGGGGAAATTGCTTAAAAACATCTTATAACTTTAAGGTGTTTTTTTTATACAAAAAAGCCTCAAAGTAAATATACTTTGAGGCTTTTGAATATAAATTTTATAAACTTAATCAGCTAAAATAATAGCTTTGTTATCATTTAATTCTAATGTACCAGAATTAATAACTAAAGTTAAAATTTTATCATCTGTAGTATCTGGAACCAATTTTCCATTCAAATCATCTAATTGTATATTAGTTTGATTGTGAATATGAATTTTTATTGTTCCTTCTTTTAAATTAGAAACTACTGGTGCGTGATTATTTAGCATTTGAAACTCTCCATTTACACCTGGAACTGACATTGAGTCAATTTCTGATGAAAATAAAATAGCTTCTGGTGTTACAATTTCTAAATACATATTTATAATTTAAAAAATTACTATGCTTCTGCTAACATTTTCTCTCCAGCATCAATTGCATCCTGAATTGATCCTCTTAAGTTAAATGCTGCTTCTGGATATTTATCTAACTCACCATCCATAATCATATTAAATCCTTTAATAGTATCTTTAATATCAACTAAAACTCCTGGTATACCAGTAAATTGTTCAGCTACGTGGAAAGGTTGAGATAAGAAACGTTGTACACGTCTTGCTCTGTGAACTACTAATTTATCTTCTTCAGATAATTCTTCCATACCTAAAATTGCGATAATATCTTGTAATTCTTTATAACGTTGTAAAATCTCTTTAACTCTTTGTGCACAATCATAGTGCTCATCACCTAAAATATCGGCAGTTAAAATTCTAGAAGTAGAATCTAAGGGATCTACTGCAGGATAAATACCTAATTCTGCAATTTTACGAGATAATACAGTTGTAGCATCTAAGTGAGCAAACGTTGTTGCTGGTGCTGGATCCGTTAAATCATCTGCAGGTACATATACTGCTTGTACAGATGTAATAGAACCTTTCTTAGTAGAAGTAATACGCTCTTGCATTGCTCCCATTTCTGTAGCTAATGTTGGTTGGTAACCTACTGCTGATGGCATACGTCCTAAAAGTGCTGATACCTCAGAACCTGCTTGAGTAAATCTAAATATATTATCTACGAAGAAAAGTACATCTTTTCCTTGTGCTTCTCCTGCTCCATCTCTAAAGTATTCTGCAATTGTTAAACCAGATAATGCAACACGTGCACGTGCTCCAGGTGGCTCATTCATTTGTCCAAATACGAAAGTTGCTTTAGAATCTTTCATTCCAGATTTATCAACTTTAGATAAATCCCATCCTCCTTCTTCCATAGAATGCATAAAGTCATCACCATATTTGATAATTCCAGACTCTAACATTTCTCTAAGTAAATCATTTCCTTCACGAGTTCTTTCACCAACACCTGCAAACACAGATAAACCACCATGTCCTTTTGCAATGTTGTTAATTAACTCTTGAATAAGTACAGTTTTACCTACTCCTGCTCCTCCAAATAATCCAATTTTACCACCTTTTGCATATGGCTCAATTAAATCAATTACTTTAATTCCTGTAAATAAAACTTCAGTAGATACTGATAAATCTTCAAATTTTGGTGCAGATCTATGAATTGGCAAACCATCTTTACCTTCTTTCTTTAAATCACCTAAACCGTCAATTGCATCTCCAGTTACATTAAATAAACGACCGTAAATATCATTTCCTATTGGCATTTGAATTGGATTTCCAGTAGCAACAACCTCTGTTCCTCTGCTTAATCCATCAGTAGCATCCATAGAAATAGTTCTAACTGTATCTTCACCAATATGCTGTTGTACTTCTAAAACTAATATAGAACCATCAGCTTTTTTTATTTCTAAAGAATCGTAGATCTTAGGAAGTTCGTTTTCTGTATTGAATTCAACATCAATTACTGGTCCAATAATTTGTGAAACTTTACCTGTTATTGTAGACATTTTGTATCTAATTAAAGTTATTATTATTTTTAAGAGACTTCACTCTCATTTTCAGGAGGCAAAGGTAATTTTTTTGATTGGAAATAAAAAAGATTTTTTACTTAAAAACTTTAATTTAAGGATATAAAAAAAAGCCTCATCAATATGATGAGGCTTTTGAATATTATAAAAGTAAGAAATTAGTTTGTAACTTTAATCTCAACTCTTCTGTTATTAGCTCTTCCTGCTCTAGTTTTGTTAGAATCTACTGGTTTAGTTTCACCATATCCGTTAGCTTCTAATCTACTTGCATCAACACCTTTCTTAACTAAATAGTTTTTAACAGCGTTAGCTCTTTTTTCAGAAATTCTTTGATTAATTGCATCTCCTCCACTACTATCAGTATGACCTTCAATAGCAAAAGTTGCTTTTGCATTTTTGTTCATAATATCAACAATTGCATTTAATTGCTTAGTAACTCCTGGTTTAAAAGAAGATCTACCTGTATTAAATAAAATTGATTTAGCTGTAAAGTTTAATACTTCAATAGCTTCTTTAGTAATTACTTTTTCAGGACATCCACCTTCAGAAGCAACACCTGCAACTGTAGGACATTTGTCATCTTTATCTAATACACCATCACCATCAGTATCTGGCCAAGGACAACCTGCATTTGCAGCTGGACCAGCAACAGAAGCACATTTATCATCTTTATCTACAACACCATCTCCATCAGAATCAGGACAACCTTTGTTAGCTTTAGTTCCTTTTGAGTTAGGACACATATCATCTTTATCAGCTACACCATCTCCATCAGAATCAGGACAACCATTCATTGCAGCTAAACCAGCAACGTTAGGACAAGCATCATCAGAATCTTTAACACCATCTCCATCAGCATCAGGACATCCGTTAAATTCTTTTAAACCTGCAACTTCTGGACAAGCATCTTCTTTGTCATATACACCATCACCATCAGTGTCTTTTCCTCCAAATTTAATAACTAAACCTAAAGAATGTTGCCAATGATTTTGAACATTTTCGCTGAAAGCATGCTTAAATCCTGTATGAAAGTTTAAACCTACATTATTGTTAAACCAAGTATTAAAACCAGCTCCTCCAGTTAGCATTCCTTCACCATTAGAATCAGCATTTACATAACTCCCTCCTAAATGAACATAAGGGTCAAACCACTGAGAAGTATCTCCTATTAAGTTATTTAAGTCATATAATACAGATAAATCACCTGAATAATATAAAAAGTCAGAATCATTTTCTGATAAAAAAGTTTCAATCTTATTAATTGAACCGGCTAATTGTAAGGTAAAACCTTTGTCTAAATATTTCCCTACAGAAATTCTTGAAATTGAAGGCAAAATATTCCAATCTGTATTTCCAAATAAATCTTTATAATGTTCTCCAGTAGTTATATCATGATGAATAAAGTCTACAGTATTTACACCAAAACCAACAGCCCATGGGTTATTTTCATCTTGTGCGTTTACGTTACCAACTGTTACCAACGTAAACAAAGCTATCACAGCTAATTTTAATCGTTTCATTATCAAATTTTTAAATTAAAAGTTCGTTATTATTATACGCAAAAGTAACCCCTTAAAACGTATTTACAAAGACAAATGTACAAAATATTTAAAAAACTTCATTTTTTAATAATTCTAAATAGCAATTAAACACCTAAAATTTTCATTTTTAAAAATTCACTTCAACAATATTAATATCATTATTAATATATATAAGTATTTTTTTTTCAACATTAAAGCCCATTGATTTTAATACCCTTTCATACTTTAAAAGTTGTTGATGATGTTCTTTTGAGGGATTTCCTGTCTTATAATCTATGATAACAACATTGTTTTTAGTACTAAAAACCAATCTATCTGGAATTATAGTTTGATTATCTACATCTACAATTTCTCTTTCATTAAACACAATTATATTATTTGAGTAGTAATGAGCTAATTCTTTATGATTGACAATTTTTAAAATAGCTTCATTTATTGATTTAACTTGTTCATTATTTATAATACCATTTTGAGCATATTGATCAATTACAAAACTAACATCTTTCATTGTTTTTATTTTTCCAAAAATTTCATGAAGCAAGTTTCCAAAATCAATAGCATCACCTTGACCTGTATTCCACAATTTAGAAGCACCTGCTAACAAAACAATATTATGTTGTTTCCAAGGAGTTGAAATAAATTTTTCATGTACTTCTCCAACAGAATCAACATTTTCTTTTCTGCTAACCCTTTGTTCATCACCAAAAGTATATTCTAAAAGAGAATCTTGCCAAAGATTTATTTGCTTTAAATAATTTATAAAAACTCCTGAATAGAAATTAGTATTTTCTTCTCCTTTTGGTGATATTTTTTTCTCAGTAATTATATGCAACTGTTCTACTGCTCTAGTTAAAGTAACATACAATAAATTAAAATTATCTAATTCTAACTCTTCTCTTTGATTATTGTAAATCTCGAGTCCTCGTTCACTAACAATACTCAAACTTTTATTATAATCTACTAATAATTCATTAAAGCCATTATAAGATTCTGGTAATTTATTTAACCAAGATTTTGGTTTTATTTGCCTATATACATCTACATCACAAGGAAAAATAACAACAGGAAACTCAAGCCCTTTAGATTTATGAATGGTCATTACCTGAACTGCACTTGAACTTTCTGGAGCTACAATACTTAATCTATCTTTTTTTAATTCCCAAAACTCTAAAAAATCAGCAATATCTGTAGCTTTTCTTTGCTGTTCTAAAACAATATCTAAGAAAAATTGAATATAAGCATCAGACGAATTTACCAAATGGAAACCTCTAATTATGTACTCTATTTTTTCATAAAAAGGAAGTTCGTAAAATTCTAAAATATCAAATGATATTCCATACTTATTTAGGCTTTCAAAAATTACATTATTATCTGCTTTTACAAGCTCATTAAAAAAATTGTGTTTTGGTTTTGCAATTTTTAAGTGATTATACAAAAAATACAACATATCAAAACGTATTTCTTCATCACTTGGGTTATGCAACACCTTTAATAAATCTATAACAAAAGAAACTTTAGCGCTATTTTTTAATAATAATGTTTCAGACGAAACAATATTTATATCGTTTTCAGATAAATAATTTGCTACTGCAACACCATCTTTTCTTGTTCTAGTTAAAACACATATTTCATTTAAAGAAAAACTATCTTTTAACTTATTTATTTTTTCTAAAACTTTTTGTTGATATTTAATTCTATCTAGTTCTTTATCTTGTTCCTTATCTAAAAAACTTAAAGAAACATAACCTCCTTTTTTAGAGTTTTCTAACTGTTTATTTCCTTCTAAAAACAGATTTTTATAAGAATTATTTTGAAGAAAATTAGAAGTGTGTTGAAAAAAAGAATTATTAAAATTTATGATTTCTGAAAAACTTCTATAATTTGTATCTAAATTTTTTATCTCTTTATTTATATGAAAAGGGTTTTCTTTGTCTGAACCTATATTAATAAACTGTTCCGCTTTTCCTCCACGCCATCTGTAAATAGCCTGTTTTCCATCTCCAACTATTAATAAATTACTATTTTCTTGTGCAAGTGCATTATCTATTAAAGGAATTAAATTTTGCCACTGCAATACAGAAGTATCTTGCATTTCATCAATAAAATAATTCTGAAAACGCTGCCCTATTCTCTCATAAATAAATGGCGCTGGTTGGTCTTTTATATTATCAGAAATTAGCTGATTAAACTCTGCATTTAACCTAATATTATTATCTTCTTTTATTGCTTCTAACTCAGAATTTATATTATTTAAAACCGCTAAAGGAATAATACTCTTTAAAGCCAATTTATTCATTGAAAATTGTTGATAAACAAGCTCAGATTCTTTAAAATAATGAATAATAACTGGTACAATATTATCTATTGACGATGCAATTGCATCTGTAGTAGATTTAGAATAATACTGATTATTTTCTATAGCCTTTTTTATAGTTTCACTACGTTTTATAAAATCTATATTTACAGATTTTTTACTTAAATCTAAAAAGAACTTAGGTATGGTTCCACGCATAAAATCTTTCTGAACCAAATCATTACTTTCTATAAGATCTAAACAATCTTTACCAATTTTAATTAATGATTGTTTTAATTCTTTTTGTTGCTGAAATAATTTAGATTTTAAATCTGTAAAATCATCCATTTTTTTATCAGCTAAACTTCTAAAATGTTTTACATCATCTTCATTTAACAATATTCTAGAAAACTCACTTAAATCTCTAGAAATATCCCACGATTTATCATCATCGGTTTTATCTAAAGAATAATCAATTAATAGATTGGTTAATTTTTTATCAGTTCCAATTTTTGAAATTAAGACATCTACAGCTTCATTTAAAAGAGAAACAGCATCCATTTCTACCTCAAAATTTAGTGACAAGCCTAAATCAAAAGCAAAATTCTTTATTATTTTGTGAGTAAAACTATCTATAGTAGTTATTGAAAAGGCAGAATAATTTTGTAAAACAGCTTCTAAAATTTTCTTACTTCTTTGTTGAATTACAGATTTTTCTACTTCTATTTCTTTAATTATAATTTTAAATAAATCATTTTCTTTTCCTATTGCAAAATCTTCTAGATTACTTAAAACACGTTCTTTCATTTCTCCAGCAGCCTTGTTTGTAAACGTGATTGCTAAGATTTTCTGAAAAGAAAAAACATCTTCAGTATTCAATAATACTTTAAGATATTCTTTTACTAATGTAAAGGTTTTACCACTTCCTGCAGAAGCATTGTAAACTTGAAAAGTTGATGATTTTTGCACAGAACTATTTTTACTGCAAAATACAAAAAGCCAAACAGTAATTGTTTGGCTTTTTAATTATATTTTTTTTGATTTTTATCCTAAACCAACATCTAAAGACATCATTACAATAAAGCCTCCTATAAAACCAAGAGTTGCAATATCTGTATATTTATCTCTTTGTGTTTCTGGTATTACTTCTTCTACAACCACAAAAATCATAGCACCTGCTGCAAAAGCCAAAGCATAAGGTAATATTGGAGTAAAAAATGAAACTGCTAAGGCACCTAAAACTGCTGCAACTGGTTCTACAACTGCAGATAATTGTCCATACCAAAAACTCTTTAACCTACTAACACCTTGCCTTCTTAATGGCATTGCCACAGCAAATCCTTCTGGAAAATTTTGAATTCCTATACCAATTGCCAATGAAATTGCAGCAATAATCATTTCTGTTTGTTCTACGCCAACAAGTGTTGAAGCTGCACCAAACAACACACCAACTGCTAATCCTTCTGGTATATTATGTAATGTAATTGCTAAAACCAACAAGGTAGATCTGTGCAATTCTGTTTTAACACCTTCTGCTTCATTTTCTTTAAAGTTAATGTGTAAATGAGGCAATATTTTATCCATTCCAAAAAGCGACAAAGCTCCTAAAGCAAAACCTATTGCAGCTGGTAAAACTTTTACAAAACCTTCTCCTGGACTATTGTCTATTGCAGGTGCCAATAAACTCCAAAAACTTGCAGCTACCATTACTCCTCCTGTAAAACCTAACATTCCATCTAAAACTGCTCTATTTGCTTTCTTAAAAAAGAAAACCAAAGCTGCTCCTGCTGCTGTTAAACCCCAAGTAAAAAGGGAAGCATATAATGCTGCTTGAATTGGATGTTCTTTTCCAAACTCAACTAGTTGATCAAATGTACTCATGACTTTTTTATATATAAATTGTTTGCTATTTTATTTGAGATTGATAATTTTATATCATCTATTCTTATAGTTAAAGAATCATCAAAATCTTCTTTTTCTAAAACTGTAATTTGTTTCCCTAATTTTATTCCTTTTTTATCTAAGAACTTTAAAAACTCTGAAGATGAATCATTAACTCCTACACAAATTCCACTTTCATTTTTTAACAAAGTAGATAATAAGCTTTTTTCTATGGTATTTATATTTCCTTCCTTATCAGGTATTGGATCTCCATGAGGGTCATGAGTTGGAAAACCTAAAAAAGTATCTATCTGGTCTATTAATTTTGGAGATTTTATATGTTCTAATTGTTCTGCAACATCATGTACTTCATCCCATGAAAAATTAAGTTTTTCAACCAAAAAGACCTCCCAAAGTCTGTGCTTTCTTACAATGTTAGCTGCTATTTTCTTTCCAAAATTGGTTAATTTAACTCCTTGATACTTTTTATAAACTACTACTTCCTTTTCAGAAAGTTTCTTAATCATATCTGTTACAGATGAAGCCTTTGTAATTAACTTTTTAGCAATAGCATTTGTACTAATTCCTTTATCAGTATCTATTTCTAAATGATAAATAGCTTTTAAATAATTTTCTTCAGAAAGTGTAAACATAAATATTATTTATAACACAAATATACTACCTTTTTATTTGATTCAAAATATATTTTTAGGTTAGTCTAAAAATTTTATTATTTTTGCTGAAATATATTTTTAACTTATTTATTCTAAATAAAAATTAAAGTGTATTTAACTATAAATATTATAATGAAAAAATCATTCTCTTTATACTTACTACTTTTAATCAGTGTAAATTTATATTCTCAAAATAACAGCATTGCTGGAAAAATTTTAGCAGATAATGAAGTATTACCTTATGCAAACATTTATTTGAAGAAAACTAAAATAGGAACCTCTTCTAATGAAAACGGTTATTATAGTTTAAAAAATATTCCTAATGGAAATTACACTTTAGTTATAAGTAGCATAGGTTTTAAAACTAAAACTGTTAAAATAAAATTTTCTAATAATAAAAAATTATTCAGAAATTTTACTTTAAAAGAGAGCAACATTTTAGATGAAGTTGTTATTTCTGGAACGTTAAAACCCGTAACAAAAACAGCTAGTCCTGTTCCTGTTGAAGTTTATAGCAAGACTTTTTTTAAGAAAAATCCTGCTCCTTCAATTTTTGAATCGTTGCAAAATGTTAATGGAATTAGACCTCAGTTAAACTGTAATGTTTGTAATACTGGAGATATTCATATAAATGGCTTAGAAGGTCCTTATACTTTTGTTTTAATTGATGGCATGCCCCTGGTTAGTGGTCTTTCTACAGTATATGGTTTAACAGGAATACCACAAGCTTTAATAGAAAGAGTTGAAGTAGTTAAAGGCCCTGCATCTACTTTATATGGATCAGAAGCTGTTGGTGGCATCATAAATATTATCACAAAAAAACCTTCAAGTTCACCTGCTTTAACAACAGATTCTTATATAAGTTCTTGGGGTGAAGTAAATACAGATTTAGGTTTAAAATATAAATTATCACAAAAATCTCAAGGATTATTAGGTATTAATTACTTTAACTTTCAAAATAGAATTGATAATAATAACGATGGCTTTACAGATTTAACACTTCAAAATAGAATATCTGTCTTTAATAAAATAAATATTGAGAGAAAAAGCAACAAGGTTTTTACAATTGCTGGTAGATACGTGTATGAAGATAGATGGGGAGGTGAAATGGATTGGCAAAGAAAATATAGAGGTGGTAATGTAAAATACGGAGAAAGTATTTATACAAATAGATGGGAAACTTTTGGAACCTATCAATTACCAACCTCAGAAAATATTAATTTTCAATTTAGTGCAAATGGGCATTATCAAGATTCATTTTACGGAACAGATGCTTATGATGCAGAACAATTTATTGGTTTTGGTCAGTTAGTTTACAATAAGCAATTAAAAGAAAAACACGATATACTTTTAGGTGTTGCTTATAGATATACTTTTTATGATGATAATACCTTTGCTACACTACAAGAAGATGGTGTTACTAATAAAACATCTATAACTCATTTACCAGGAATTTTTCTTCAAGATGAAATACATCTTAACAAACAAAATAAATTACTTATTGGAGCAAGATGGGATTATAATAGTTTACATGGTAGTATATTTTCTCCTAGATTAAATTACAAATGGAATTCAAAAGACAAGTCAAATATTTTTAGATTTAGTATTGGAAATGGTTTTAGAGTTGCAAATATTTTTACTGAAGATCATGCAGCATTAACAGGTGCTAGAAAAGTAGAATTTGAAGGAGAATTACAACCAGAAACTTCTTGGAATACAAACCTTAATTATGTAAAAAAAATAAATACAGAAAACGCATTTATCACATTTGATGCAAGTGCTTTTTACACTTATTTTAATAATAGAATTTTACCTGATTATGAAACAGATACTAATAAAATTATATATGCAAATTTAAATGGACATTCAGTTTCTAAAGGTATATCATTAAATACAGACATAACCTATACTAATGGATTGGCCATAAATTTAGGAGCAACATTAATGGATGTTTCAATTACCGAAAATGAAATAAAAACAAAACAATTACTTACAGAAAGTTTTAGTGGAGTTTGGAGTATTTCATATAGATTTAAAAACAACTTAATTTTAGATTATACAGGAAATGTATATGGTCCAATGCGTTTACCTTTATTAGGAGAAAAAGATACCAGAGCAGAAAATTCTCCTTGGTATAGCATTCAAAATATTCAATTAACTAAAAAGTTTACAAATAGTTGGGAAATGTATGGAGGTGTAAAAAACCTTTTAAACTTTACACCAGCTGCAAACAGTATAAACAATTCTCTAAATCCTTTTGATGTTGGTATAGACACAGAAAAAAATCCAGAATTGGCCTTTGACCCTAGTTATGTTTATGCCTCAAACCAAGGTATTAGAGCTTTTATTGGATTAAGATATACTCTCTTCTAATTATGACAAAAATTATATTTGTAGTTTTACTATTCTATTGCATTACTGTTCAGTCTCAAAGTGATAAAGAAATATTAAAAATATTTTCTTTTGAAGAAGTAGAAATTTTACAGAAACAAAACGCAAAACCAATTTTGGTTTATATTTATACAGATTGGTGTAAATTTTGTTTTGGAATGAATAAAAATACTTTTAGTGATAGAAAAGTAATCAAAAATCTAAATGATAAATTTTACTTTATAAAGTTAAATGCTGAAAATAAAAAAGATATTACTTTTTTAAACAAAACTTTTACTTATAAACCTTCAGGAATTAATACAGGTATACACGAATTGACTAATGAATTAGCATCAATAAAAAATAACGTGAGTTATCCTACAATAACAAAACTGAATCAAAATTTTGAGATAGAATTTCAAAAGGTTGGATTTATAAATAGTAAAAATTTATTACAATTTATAAAATAAGCTTTTTAGTGAGAGCTACTCCAAAGTCTAGGATTCAGAGTTCTAGAACCAAAACTATAAACCAAACCTATAGAAGTCATTGTATGTGATTTTTGACTCTGAAATTTATCTTGAGAATACTTATACATAAACTGAAGATTTAATCCATATTTATCAGAGAACCAAAAAGTATTACCTACACCAAAATTTGCTGTTGGAGTTGTTACCACTTCTGCTTTAATAAAACTTCCTCCTATAAATACATAAGGAACTACATTGTTTTGAGAAGTACCAAAATCATACCTAGCTAATCCATCAAAAGTTGTATATTTTTGACTATCGCCAATAGAAGTAGAAATTGCTCCAACAAAAGTAATATTAGAAAACATATATTTTGATAAAGAAAATCTTGGAGATTGATTTATAAAACTACCTCCTATAACTTTTCCATCTGCTTCAGAATATTTAACTGAGGCTAAATCTATACCAAAAGTCCATTTATTATCTGCATTTTGACTAAAAACAGACGAAGTAATTAACAATAAAAATATTGCTAAATAATTGTATTTATTTTTCATTTTCAATAAGGGGGTTTAATTCACAGTTATAAAACTGTTTAACGGCAAATATATTGTATTCTACAAGAAAACAAAATAGTTATGTGTTTTTTTAATTGTTAAGATTTACATTTGCATAAAATATTACTCAGTTGAGCAAGCAGAACATTGTAAATCAATATCAAAAATCTGCGAATGTTTCGCAGATAATTACAAAGCTTCAACAAGACAAAAACCAATTTCATATTTCGAATTTGGTTGGGTCTTCGTTGTCTTTTGTCATTTCAGAAACTTTTAAAAAAGCAGATAAACCTTATCTTTTAATTTTTAATGACAAAGAAGAAGCTGCTTATTATTTAAATGATTTAGAACAATTATTAGGCGATAAAAATGTATTGTTTTATCCAGGTTCTTACAGAAGACCTTATCAAATAGAAGAAACAGACAATGCCAATGTTTTATTACGTTCAGAAGTTTTAAATAGAATAAATTCTAGAAAAAAACCTGCAGTAATTGTTACTTATCCAACTGCTTTATTTGAAAAAGTTGTCACAAAAAAAGAATTAGAAAAAAGTACTTTAAAAGTTGCTGTTGGTGAAGAATTATCACTCGATTTTGTAAATGAAGTTTTATTTGAATATAAATTTAAAAGAGTTGATTTTGTTACAGAACCTGGAGATTTTTCAGTTCGTGGTGGAATTATAGATGTATTTTCATTTTCTAATGATGAACCTTATAGAATAGAGTTTTTTGGCGATGAAATTGATAGCATTAGAACTTTTGATGTAGAAACTCAATTATCTAAAGAGAAACTGAAAAAAGTTTCTATAATGCCAAATGTAGAAAACAAAGCG
The DNA here is from genome assembly GCF_023555495.1 of Polaribacter sp. Z022. Classification (GTDB taxonomy): domain Bacteria; phylum Bacteroidota; class Bacteroidia; order Flavobacteriales; family Flavobacteriaceae; genus Polaribacter. Next base: position 48,966 of record NZ_JALCZO010000001.1, read on the forward strand.
CTTCAAGAAAACAGAGAAAGCTTCTTAAAATACATTTCATCTAAAACAGTAGTTTTTGCTAAAAACATCGATTTAATTTCTGGAAAACTCGATAAATTTTACCAAAAAGCAGAAGAAGCTTTTAACGATTTATCTAAAGAAATTAATCATGCAAAACCTTCAGAATTATTTTGCGATGGTAACTTTATTAAAAATCAACTGCAAGATTTTTCATTAATCAGTTTTGGAAATTCAAATTTAGAAAGCAAACCAGAAATAACTTTTAACACAAACCCACAACCTTCATTTAACAAGCAATTCAATTTATTAATTGATAATTTAGAAGAATACAATAAAGCAAAATTTACCAATTATATCTTTTGCGCAAACGATCAACAAGCTAAACGTTTTCACGATATTTTTGACGATGCAGAACAAGAAGTTCATTATGAAACTATTGTTTTTCCTTTATATAAAGGGTTTGTAGATGTAGAACAGAAATTGGTTTGTTATACAGATCATGAAATTTTTGAACGTTATCATAAATTCCGATTAAAAAACGGATATGCTAAAAAGCAAGCCATTACACTTCAAGAATTAAACAAACTAGAAATTGGAGATTATGTAACACACATGGACCATGGAATTGGAAAATTTGGTGGTTTGCAAAAAATTGATGTTCAAGGTAAAAAGCAAGAAGCCATTAAGTTAGTGTATGGAGAAAGAGACATTTTATATGTAAGTATTCACTCATTACATAAAATTTCTAAGTTTAATGGTAAAGATGGTAAAGCGCCTAAAATTTACAAATTAGGATCTGGTGCTTGGAAAAAAGTAAAACAAAAAACCAAAGCTAGAGTTAAACATATTGTTTATAATTTAATTCAATTATATGCTAAAAGAAAACTACAAAAAGGATTTTCTTTTGGACCAGATACACATATACAACATGAGTTAGAAGGTAGTTTTATGTATGAAGATACTCCAGATCAATTTACAGCAACACAAGATGTAAAAACTGATATGGAAAAAGAACAACCCATGGACAGATTGGTTTGTGGTGATGTTGGTTTTGGTAAAACTGAAGTAGCTGTAAGAGCAGCTTTTAAAGCTGTTGACAATGGTAAGCAAGTAGCAATTTTAGTTCCTACAACAATTCTTGCTTTTCAACATTACAAAACATTTTCTGAGCGTTTAAAAAATTTTCCAATCAAGATTGATTATTTAAACAGATTTAGAACTGCAAAACAAAAAACAAATGCTATTGATGGTGTAAATAAAGGTGAAGTTGATATTATTATTGGAACCCATCAATTAACAAATAAAAGAATTCAGTTTAAAGATTTAGGTTTATTAATTATAGATGAAGAACAAAAATTTGGTGTTGCTGTAAAAGACAAGTTAAAAACATTAAAAGAAAATGTAGATACATTAACTTTAACTGCTACTCCAATTCCAAGAACTTTGCAATTTAGCTTAATGGCTGCAAGAGATTTATCTGTTATTAAAACTCCTCCACCAAACAGACATCCTATAGAAAGTAATGTTATTCGTTTTTCTGAAGAAACCATTAGAGACGCAATTTCTTATGAAATTTCTAGAGGTGGACAAGTTTTCTTTATTCATAACAGAATAGAAAACATAAAAGAAGTAGCAGGTTTGTTACAAAGATTGGTTCCGTCTGCAAAAATAGGAATTGGTCATGGACAAATGGAAGGTAAAAAATTAGAAGAATTGATGCTCGGTTTTATGAGTGGAGATTTTGATGTTTTGGTATCTACAACCATTATAGAAAGTGGATTGGATGTCCCAAATGCCAACACCATTTTTATTAATAATGCCAATAATTTTGGATTATCAGATTTACACCAAATGCGTGGTAGAGTTGGTAGAAGTAATAAAAAAGCATTTTGTTATTTTATTACACCTCCTTATCATATGATGACTGATGATGCCAGAAAACGTATTGAAGCTTTGGTTTTATTTTCTGATTTAGGAAGCGGAATTAACATTGCCATGAAAGATTTAGAAATTCGTGGAGCAGGTGATTTATTGGGTGGTGAACAAAGTGGATTTATTAATGATATTGGGTTTGATACTTATCAAAAAATATTACAAGAAGCCATAGAAGAATTAAAAGAAAATGAGTTTAAAGAACTCTATCCTACAGACAATTCTAAACCAAAAGAGTTTGTAAAAGAAGTACAAATTGATACCGATTTCGAAATACTTTTTCCTGATGATTATATCAATTCTATTACAGAAAGACTTGCTTTATATAATAAATTAAGTACTCTAAAAACCGAAGATGAATTGCAAGTTTTTGAGACTGAAATTGTAGATCGTTTTGGCGAAATTCCTACGCAAGTAGAAGTTTTATTAGATTCTGTTCGTATAAAATGGTTGGCAAAAGAACATGGTTTAGAAAAAATTATTTTGAAACAAAAAAGAATGATTGGGTATTTTGTTTCTAATCAGCAAAGTGAATTTTATCAAACAGAAGCGTTTACAAAAATGCTTAAATACGTACAACAGAATCCTAAAAGTTGTGTAATGAAAGAAAAGCAAACAAAATCTGGATTGCGTTTATTAATTACATTTATTAGAATTGATACTGTTAAAACTGCTTTGTCTATTTTACAGAAAATTTAGGCTATTTTTTTGAAGCTATTTCCTGCTTTCGGCACTCGCTTTTTTTACTTTGTTCTCGATACAAATTTGTTCATTCTTCACAAATTTACTCGAACTGACAGTAAAAAAGAGCTCAAACAAATGCCTCTATCAGGGCTAGACTTGTTTGGAAACTAAAGTTTGTCATTTCGACTTTATGGAGAAATCTAATAATAACCTGAGTTTAATTGTTATTTTACCTATAATTTACTAAAAGTCAACATTTTGTCATTTCGACCTTGTGGAGAAATCTAAATTACACAATTTTAAATAAAGAGATTCCTCTATTTCGCTATCTCTACAATTGGAAAGACATTAAGTGTATTAAATGTTAGAAGTACAGAAATAAATTAATCGAACTCAGAAAACTAATAAATCATTAAAAAAACCTTGAAAAAAAATAGCCAGCAAACAAGTTTAGCCCTGATTGAGCGGTTTGTTTGAGCTCTTTTGAGGAACGAAAAAAGCGAGTAGCGAAAGCAGGAAATAGCTTCTAAACAATTTCCATTTTCTTCAACAAAAATGAAGCATTCATGTTTTTACAAATTCCAGATTTTAAAGTGTAATCGAAATGCAGTTCATCATCTACAATTTCTGCATCAAAATAATAATTTTTAATGTCTGTAAACTCGTTTTCTAGTTCGCATAAACTAACATCATGAGTTGCAATGATACCTGTAGACTTTGATTTTGTTAGTTTTTCTACAAACTTTTTTGAGCCAATAGCTTTGTCTTTACTATTGGTTCCTTTTAAAATTTCATCTAAAATGATAAAATAATCTTTGGTTTCAATTTGGTCTACAATAAATTTTAAACGCTTTAATTCTGAATAAAAATAAGATTCATCTTCTGTAAGAGAATCTGTGGTTCTCATACTTGTAATTAACTTAATTGGCGAATATTGAAAGTTTTTAGCACAAACAGGCAAACCACAATTGGCCATAACAATAGACAAAGAAACGGTTCTTAAAAAAGTACTTTTACCTGCCATATTTGCTCCTGTAACTATAAAAAATTGCTCCTTATTAATGTTAAAATTATTATCAACTCTTTTAGTTGCATCTAAAAGTGGATGCCCTAAATTGGTGGCTTTTATAATTTCTTTTTCTGGTGTTAAAACAGGAAAAACAAAACTTGTGTGGTTAAAATTAAAGTTTGCTAACGAGTTTTGAGCATCAAAAAATGCAACTACAGAAAACCATTTTTTTACAGTATGTTTATATTTAGAAATCCATTTTTCTACATTTACTGCTGTTCTAATTTCAGTTAAAAAAAGTCCATTACCAACAACTGCAATAATTACATTATTTCTTTGATCAAAAGCATCTAAAAATCTTGAAAATTCTTTAAATATTAAAGAAGCCTTTTTGTTTTCTGTGTTGATTATTGCTTGTTTTTCTTTTAATATTTTAGATACAAACTGCTCGTTTTCTATTTCATTTAAGAGGATATGATATTGCTTAAACGTTTCTCTTATTTTATCGGTTTCTGTGTAAAGATTATTTGTCTTTTTTAAGAATCTTCCTGTTATAAAAAGTCCAATAAAAAACCATATCAATAGATATGAAAATGAAACAATTCCTAAAGAAACCAAACCTATTAAAACTAATGAAATAACAGAAAACACAATTTGAATGGTTCCTAAAATTTTAGGCAATACAGTTTTATAATTATGAATCCAATCTACAATAAAACCTGATGTATTTTTTGTAGTTACCAAACTTGCTAAAGCAGAAAAATGTTGTCTCCAAGTAACTTTTTTAGACAATTCTTTTATAGTATTTTGTTTTTCTAAAATAGCGTCAGTTTTGTTTTCTGTAAGAATTTTTGACAGATTAGTTTTTCCATCTATAGTTACTGTTCTGTTGATGTATTGAAAGAAAGAACCAACTCCAAATAAATCAATATCGTTACTATAATAATGAGTTGGATTTATAAATTCTTTACCTGAATCTAATTGATGAAAATTTCTATTTAAAACCTCTAATTCGGTTTTATTAATTTTAATTTTAGCATTAATAATTGCTCTTTTTCTTTGTAAATTAACGTGTTTTATCACTAAAAATGCAAATAAAACAACACCTAAAAAAGCAATGATAAATACATCTGGGTATGTACCAAATGTTAGATAAACTAAGAAACAAGTAGTTAAAAAAACAGCAAATCTAAAAACACTTAAGTTTACAGATTTCTTTTTTAAAGAAGCTGCTTGGTTTTCTAAATTTGACTTTTGTTCAGTATAAAAATTGAAAGGTTTTTTCATTATTTAATTTCTCTCTAAAAATTTAATTTCTAAGTTTTTGGCTAAATCTCTTCCATAAACTACAGCATCATCAATATTTTTAAAAGCCAAAGTATTGTACTTTTTATTCTTAATATCTATTATGTTAACTTCACAATAACCTTTACTATTTACAAAAGTTGAAACACGATTTAATTCATTAAAATCTTCCCAATATCCATAGCCGAAAGCTCCAATATTAATATATTCTCTATATTTTTTATTATCAAAATCAAATTCATGACTAGAAGTTAACGAAAATGAAAACCCTCCAACAAATAATGGTAATGCAACCATTAAAGTGGTGTAAATATTACCAAAATACCCTAAAGGATTTGAATAAATTACATTTTTAATATATAGAAAAATTACTGTTAAAAATGATGCATAAAAAATAGAAGCAATAATTCTACTAATTATAGGTGGCTTACCTCTATAAATAAACACTTTACCTTTCATAACTAATAAGAAGAAACTCCACCAATTAAACTTGCTACTTTTAATTCTGGGTATTTACCTTTCAACAATTGTGTTGCTTTATAACTAGTTAAGCCTCTTTGACAAACCATAACATAGGTTTTATTAAAGTCTATACTTAGTTTATTTGCTTCAAATTTTTGAATTGGAATTATTTTATCAACTTTAAAAGGCAAATCTAAATTTGGTAAAACTGCAATTATTTCAAGACTTTTAGATTGTTTTTGAAGTGACAAAAGCTCTTTTAATTCATCTGAAGTAATTAACCAATCTGGGTTTTGAGTAGAACAAGCAGCATCAAAATAAGTTAGAGTATGAAAAAGTTCTTCAATTTTCTTATTAGAAAAAGAAGCTTTTAATTTCATTTTTAATTGTGAATTCTGAAGTGAATTATAAATTAACAATTCATTTATTAAAGGCTTTCCTATACCTGTAATCAATTTTAAAACTTCATTTACTTGTTGCGTTGCAATAATGCCTACAATTGAATTTAATGTACCTGCTTCTTCACAATTTGGTATATCTGTTGCCATTTTTGGAAATGCATCTCTTAAATTAGATGAATAAGTTCCATCATTTTGCAAGACATTAAATGTTGCTACATAACCATCAAATTTATATAAAGAACCATAAACCAAAGGCTTGTTTTTAAGTACACAAGCATCGTTTAACAAGTATTTTGTTGGCAAAGAATCTGTACCATCAACAACAATATCATAATTAGAAATCAATTTAAAAACGTTGTCTTTTGTTATTGGTTTGTTTGTAAAACTAACCTCAGTAAAAGGAGCTCTGTCTTTTATAAATTCTGATAATACTGCTGCTTTGGGTTTATCAATATCTTTTAAAGAATAAAAAACTTGTCTGTGTAAGTTTGAAACATCAACTGTATCAAAATCTACCAAATGAATTTTCCCAATTCCACTTGAAGCTAAATAAACTGCAATTGGACTTCCTAAACCACCACAACCAACTACTAAAACAGATGAGTTTTGTAATTTTTGTTGCCCTTCTTCACCAATTTCAGTTAAAGTAATTTGACGCTTAAAAAGTTGATTTTTTGATACCCTCATTGAGGTGACAAGATAGTTAAATAAAAAAGTCATTACAATTATTGTAATGACTTTTAATTTTATAAAGTATTATTTTATTTACTTATATTTTATCTTTAAACCTATTAAAGTTAATGCAGATATTGCTGTTATAATATTGGCAACTATAATTGGAATGCTTTTCAAATAAAAACCATAAACAACCCACATAGAAACACCAATAAAAAAAGACGTATACATTGTTAAAGACAATGCTTTTGTGTCTTTAGTTTTCCATGTTTTATATACTTGAGGTAAAAAAGAAACTGTGGTTATAATTGCAGCTAATACACCTAAAATTTCGAAAAAGTTCATACTATTTTTCTTTAATCATTCATTTTTTTGGTCGTAAAAACCATAAAACTATTACATCACAAAATTAAAGAAATAGATTTTAAAAAATTACAAGTATTTAACCTACAATATTTACAATTTTACCTGGAACAATAATTATTTTTTTAGGAGTTCTACCATCTAATTGAGCAATCGTTTTTTCATGTGCCATTACTGTTTTTTCTATTTCATCCTTAGACATATCTAAAGGAAGTTCTAGAGTAAAACGCATTTTACCATTAAAAGAAATTGGATAATTTTTAGCACTTTCTACCAAATGTTTCGCTTCAAAAACAGGAAACCCTGCTGTTGATATAGAATCTTTATGTCCTAATAAACTCCACAATTCTTCAGCAATATGAGGCGCATAAGGAGAAACTAAAACCGTTAAAGGCTCTAAAATAGCACGTTTGTTACATTTTAATGCAGTTAACTCATTTACAGCAATCATAAATGTTGATACTGAAGTGTTAAAAGAGAAATTCTCTATATCTTCTTCTACTTTTTTAATGGTTTTGTGTAAAGATTTTAATTCATCTTTTGTTGGTCCATCATCAGAAACTGATAACGTTTCTCCATCAAAAAACAATTTCCATAATTTCTTTAAGAAAGAAGAAACTCCAGAAATTCCAGAAGTTTTCCAAGGTTTAGCTTGTTCTAAAGGACCTAAAAACATTTCGAATAAACGTAAACTATCTGCTCCATATTCTTCACAAATAGCATCTGGGTTTACAACATTGTATTTAGACTTAGACATTTTTTCTACTTCACGTCCAACTTTATAAACACCTTCTTCTAAAACAAATTCTGCATTTTTATAATCTGCATTTAAAGGATGATTTTTAAATCCATCAATATCTAACTCATCAGAAGCATTTACCAAAGAAACATCAGAATGAATTGGTGTTTTAGTAATCATTACTAAATCTGCAAAATTTGGATCTAAAAGTTTATTATCTAATAAATAATTTTTTACAACAGTTTCAAACTCATCATCAGATTTAAATAAATTTTTAGAAACAAAAACCGTTGGTATTTTCTCAATTACATCATCATTCGATTTTTCATCTGCACAACCACAACCATTTTTAATAAAAGGAGTTGCTTTATAAACAAAAGCAGATGTTCCTAAAATCATTCCTTGGTTGATTAATTTTTTTGCAAATTCATCTACAGGAACAATCCCTTTATCAAACAAGAATTTTTGCCAAAAACGAGCGTACAATAAATGCCCTGTTGCATGCTCAGAACCACCAATATATAAATCTACCTCTTTCCAATATTCTAAAGATTCTTTGCTTGCAAACTCTGTAGAGTTTGTGGCATCCATATATCTATTAAAATACCAAGAACTACCTGCCCACCCAGGCATTGTGTTCAGTTCTAATGGATATACCGTTTTATTTTTTAACTTATCGTTAGAAACAACTTTTTTGTTACGAGAATCCCAAGCCCATTCTGTTGCGTTTCCTAAAGGTGGTTTTCCATCTTCAGTTGGTAAGTACTTTTCTACTTCTGGCAACACAATTGGTAAATGTTTATCATCAATCATTTGAGGCATTCCATCTTTGTAATATACAGGAAAAGGTTCTCCCCAATAACGTTGTCTGCTGAAAACAGCATCACGTAATCTGTAATTTATTTTACCATAACCAATACCTCTTTTTTCAAGTTCGTAAATGGCTAATTTTAAAGCTTTCTTGTATTTTAAACCTGATAAAAAGTCTGAATTTGCAATTACAGTTCCTTCTTTATCTGTATGAGCAGCTTCAGAAATATCTACACCTTCAAAAATATTTGGAATTGGAATATTAAAATATTTTGCAAAATCATAATCACGTTGATCACCACAAGGAACTGCCATAACTGCACCTGTTCCATAACTTGCTAAAACGTAATCTCCAATCCAAATTTGAACTTTTTCTCCAGAAAAAGGATGAATTGCATAAGCACCTGTAAATGCTCCAGAAATGGTTTTTACATCTGCCATTCTATCACGTTCAGAACGTTTTGCTGTAGCTTCTACATAAGCTTCAACTTCTGCTTTTTGTGCTTCTGTTGTAATTTTTGCAACCAATTCATGTTCTGGTGCTAAAGTCATAAAACTAACTCCAAAAATAGTATCTGGTCTTGTTGTAAAAACATCTATTTTGTGAGATTTTTCGACTTCGCTCGAAATGACATTCTGCTTGCTTTGTGTTTGCTCTACTTTTGGAAATTGAATTGCAAAATTAATTTCAGAAACAACTTTCACAACATTTTGTAGAACCTCTTCATTGGTAAAACGAATTACATTGAATCCTTCTTTATGAAAAAACGCTGTTCTTTCTGCTTCATCTTCCTTTCCTTCAAACTCTACAATTAAATTCTTTGCAACACAAACAAAATCTACTAAATAAGAACCTACTGTATATTTTTTTCTAAATTTTGTTGCGCCCTTTTTACCTTTTAATTCATCCCAAAGTGTTGTTTCTGCTTTCGATAAATTTTGACGTAATTCCTTTAATTCTTCTAACTCTTTGTAAGATAATTTTACATCAGAAGAAGTTTTTGTTGCATTATTTTCAACTTCAAAAGAAACCATAGCTCCTTGAGATCTACCAATCCAGTTGGTTTGAGAATCTTTTAAAGGTTGTGGCCAATCTATATTTTCTAAACCATCTAACAAACGTTGTGCATATGCAGAAATTCGCATAGACCATTGTGTCATTTTTTTACGAACAACAGGATGACTTCCACGTTCTGAAACTCCGTTTACAATTTCATCATTTGCTAAAACTGTACCCAATGCAGGACACCAATTTACTTCTGTATCTGATAAAAAAGTTAAACGATATTGTAGTAATATTTCTTCTTGTTCTTTCGTTGAAAAAGCTTTCCATTCATCAGCAGAAAAAACGGTAATATCTTCATCAGAAACCGCATTTACTGTTGCATTTCCTTCTTTTTTAAAGATTTTTTCTAAAGTAGAAATATCTTCTGCTTTATCTGAATCTTTATTATACCAAGAATTAAAAAGTTGAATAAAAATCCACTGAGTCCATTTATAATACTCAGGATTTGAAGTTCTTACTTCTCTGCTCCAATCAAAAGAAAAACCAATATTATCTAATTGTCTTCTATAAGTTGCTACATTTTCTTCTGTAGTTTTTGCAGGATGTTGACCTGTTTGTATTGCATATTGTTCTGCAGGTAATCCAAAAGAATCATACCCTTGTGGATGCAATACATTAAAACCTTTATGACGTTTATAACGTGCATAAATATCACTTGCAATATAACCTAAAGGGTGACCAACATGTAAACCTGCTCCAGAAGGATAAGGAAACATATCTAACACATAATATTTAGGTTTCTCAGAATTATTACTAGCTTTAAAAGTTTGGTTTTCTGCCCAAAATTTTTGCCATTTCTTTTCTATCTCTAAGTGATTGTATTGCATTTGTTTTTCTTTTAGAAGCTGCAAATTTACGTTTATTATAATAAAGATTAAAGTAAATTAATTGTTCATTATTTTGAATTTATTGCATAAAAAAAGTCGAGATTTCAACATTATGAAATCTCGACTTATATTTAAGTTTAGAAATTATTATTTTAATTTCTTTTTAACTGCTACTTCAGTATAAGCTTCAATTATATCTCCTTGAGCAATATCATTGTAGTTCTTAATTTGAATACCACAATCAAATCCTTTTTTAACTTCTCTTACATCGTCTTTAAAACGTTTAAGAGCTGTTAAAGAACCATCATGAACAACAATTCCTTCTCTAATAATTCTAATTTTAGAATCTCTTTGAATTTTACCAGACATTACCATACAACCTGCAATGTTACCAACTTTAGAAATTTTATAGATCTCTCTAATTTCTACGTTACCAGTAACTTCTTCTTTCATTTCTGGAGATAACATTCCTTCCATGGCATCTTTAAGGTCATTAATAGCATCATAAATAATAGAGTATGTTCTAATATCTACTTCTTCTTTGTCTGCTATTGTTCTTGCATTTCCTTGAGGACGTACATTAAATCCAACAATAATTGCATCTGAAGCTGTTGCTAATAACACATCACTTTCAGTAATTGCTCCTACACCTTTATGTAAAATATTTACTTGAATTTCTTCAGTAGATAATTTTTGGAAAGAGTTTGTTAATGCTTCTACAGAACCATCTACATCTCCTTTAAGAATAATGTTTAATTCTTTAAAGTCCCCTAAAGCAATTCTACGTCCAATTTCGTCTAACGTTAATGTTTTCTGAGTTCTTACAGATTGCTCACGTTGTAATTGAGATCTTTTTGATGCAATTTGTTTTGCTTCACGTTCATCATCAAATACATTAAATTTATCTCCTGCTTGAGGTGCTCCATCTAAACCTAAAATTGATACTGGAGTTGATGGTCCAGCTTCTTTTAAGTTATTTCCTTTATCATCAAACATGGCTCTTACTTTACCACTGTTTTTTCCTGCAAGAATATAGTCTCCAATTTTTAAAGTACCTGCTTGTACCATTATTGTAGATACATAACCTCTTCCTTTATCTAAAAGCGCTTCTACAACTGTACCAACAGCATTTTTATTAGGATTTGCTTTTAATTCTAAAATTTCGGCTTCTAATAAAACTTTTTCTAATAACTCATCAATTCCTTGACCAGTTTTTGCTGATATATCTTGAGACTGAATGCTTCCACCCCATTCTTCAATTAATAAATTCATTGAAGATAATTGAGTTTTTACATTATCTGGATTTGCATTTGGTTTATCAATCTTATTAATTGCAAAAATAATTGGTACACCTGCTGCTTGAGCGTGAGAAATTGCTTCTTTAGTTTGTGGCATAACATCATCATCTGCTGCTGCTACAATAATTACTAAATCTGTAACTTGTGCTCCACGTGCACGCATTGCTGTAAAGGCTTCGTGACCTGGTGTATCTAAAAATGCAATTTTTTGATCTCCTACATTTACAGAATAAGCACCAATATGTTGTGTAATTCCTCCACTTTCACCATCTACAATATTTGCTTTTCTAATATAATCTAATAAAGATGTTTTACCATGATCTACGTGACCCATAACTGTAATAATTGGTGCACGATTTACTAAATCTTCTGGTTTATCAATTACTTCTTCAATAGATTCTTCTACTTCAGCACCAATAAACTCTACTTTATGATTAAATTCTTCAGCAACTATAACTAGAGTTTCTGCATCTAAACGTTGGTTCATTGTTACCATCATTCCTAACATCATACAAGATGAAATAATGTTGGTTACAGGAACATTCATCATTGTAGCAACTTCACTTACAGTAACAAATTCTGTTACTTTTAAGATTTTGCTATCTAATGCTTGTGCTTCTAATTCTGCTTCTGTATGCTCTCTATGTGCATCTCTTTTGCTTCTTCTGTGTTTAGCACCTTTACCTCTAGAAGATTTACCTTGCAGTTTTTCAAGAGTTTCTCTTACTTGCTTTTGAATTTCTGCTTCTGTTGGCTCTTCTTTTTTAACTGCTGCTGGTCTTTGGTTTCCTCTACCACCTCTAAATCCTGGTCTATTATTTCCTGGACCTCTGTTGTTTCCTCCTCTATTACCTGGACCTCTGTTATTATTAGAGTTTGGTGTACCTGGTTTACTAATACGTTTACGCTTTTTCTTAGCATCTGCATTAGCATCTTTTTTAACCTCTGGTTTCTTCTTCTTAGGTCTTTCAAATTGCTTTAAATCAATTTTTTTACCTGTAAAGTTAGGACCATCTAATTTTTTATACTGAGTTTTAATCGCTTCAGCATTTTCTGGAGTAACATCTTCAGTTTTATCTTCAGATTTTACACCTTCTTTTTTATTAACCTTAGGTTTTTCTACAACTTTAGAAACTACTTTTTCTATTTCTGAAACTGTTTTTTTAACTTCTACTTTTGGAGTTTTTGGAGCTTCAACAACAGGAGTTTCTTCAACAACTTTTTCTACTTTAGGAGCTTCAGGTTTTGGAGCTTCAACTACAGGAGTTTCAACTACAACTTTAGGCTCTTCTGCTTTTGGTTCTTCTGCAACTACCTTTGGTTCTTCTTTAACCTCTTCTGCTTTGTCTGAAGCTTTTTTACCAATATTGTCAATATCGATTTTACCTACAGTTTTAAACTCTAATTTATCTGCTTTGGCTTTTAAAACTTCTTCTTTTTTAAGCTCTTCAGCTTTTTTCTTCTCTAACTTAGCTTCTAACTCTAAACGAATTGCTTCTTTCTCCTTACGTTTTTCCTCTCCAACTTCTTTAGATGCTGCTTTTTTATTAGCATCTGTTTCAAAGCCATCAAGTAAAACTTGATAGACGTCTCCTGGAATTTTAGTGGTTGGTCTTGCTTCTATTTCATGACCTTTATCCGCTAAATATTCAACTGCTCTATCAAGAGAAATATTTAATTCTCTTAAAACTTTATTAAGCCTCATTGTTTTGCCTACAGACATATATTCTTTTTAACTTTATAATTGTAAAAATATACTTTTTACTTTACTTCTATACTATACTTAGTCCTCGAATTCTTCTTTCAAAATTCTTTGAACATCCATAATTGTTTCTTCTTCTAAATCGGTTCTTTTTACCAATTCTGCAACACTAGTTTCTAATACGCTTCTTGCAGTATCTAAACCAATCTTTTTGAATTCTGTAATAACCCAATCTTCAATTTCGTCAATAAATTCTGTTAACTCTACATCTTCTTCTTCTAAACCTTCTCTTTGAACGTCTATTTCGTAACCAGTTAACTCACTTGCTAAACGAATATTTACACCACCTCTACCAATTGCTTTAGAAACTTCTTCTGGTTTTAATAAAACGCTTACACGTCCTTTTTTACCATTTTTTTCTTCTTCGAACATTTCTATTTCCATTGAAGTCACTTTTGCAGGACTTAATGCTCTAGAAATAAATAATTGTTCGTTTTTGGTATAGTTAATTACATCTATGTTTTCATTTCCTAATTCACGTACAATTCCATGAATTCTTGATCCTTTTACACCAACACAAGCTCCAACAGGATCTATTCTATCATCATAAGAATCTACAGCTACTTTTGCTTTTTCTCCAGGAATTCTTGCAACTCCTTCTACAGTAATTAAACCATCGAATACTTCTGGAATTTCTTGTTCGAATAATTTAGTTAAAAATGCAGGAGATGTTCTTGATAAAATTATAGCTGGTTTATTACCTCTTAATTCTACTGTTTTTATAACACCTCTAACAGAATCTCCTTTTCTAAAGAAATCTGAACGAATTTGCTCGCTTTTTGGTAATACTATTTCATTACCTTCATCATCTAACAAAATAATTGCATTATGACGAATATGATGTACTTCTGCACTGTATAAATCTCCTTCTAAGTCTTTAAATTGCTTAAAAATATTAGTGCTATCGTGTTCGTAAATTTTAGAAATTAAGTTTTGACGTAATGCTAAAATTGCTCTTCTTCCTAAGTCAATTAATTTAACTTCTTCAGATACATCTTCTCCAATTTCAAAATCTGGTTCAATTAATCTTGCTTCAGCTAATTCTATCTCTTCATTATCATCTTCAGAAAATCCATCTGCAACAACAACTCTATTTCTCCAAATTTCTAAATCTCCTTTATCTGGGTTTATAATAATATCAAAATTATCATCAGAACCAAACTTACGTTTTAAGGCAGCTCTAAAAACCTCTTCTAAAATAGACATTAATGTTACTCTGTCTATACTTTTATTATCTTTAAATTCTGAAAACGAATCAATTAATGCTATATTCTCCATTACATTTTTGCTTAAAATACAATCTTAACTTTTGTTTCTTTAATATCTTTATAGTCTAAAGTTACCGATTTTTGAACCGTAACTTTTCCTTTTCCTATTGGTTTTGGCTCTCTTGCTTTCCAATTCAAAACAATTTTATCTTCATCTGCTTCTACTAAAGTTCCTTCAAATTCTTCTTCTGAAGTTTTTACTTTTAATATTCTACTGATGTTTTTTATATATTGTCTTTTAACTTTTAGTGGATGTGCAATATCTGGAGTGGTAACTTCTAAAGAAAAATCTTCTTCCTCTCTATCAAAATTACCATCTACACTCCTACTTATTCTTATACATTCACTTAAAGGAACTCCTTTATCTCCATCTACAGTAACTTGAATTTTATTATTTGCAGAAATAGTTAAATCTATTAAAAACAAAGAATCATTCAGAGCTATTGCTTCATCTACTAAATCTTTTACTTTAGTGTAGTCCATTTTTAATCTTAAAATAAAGTATAAAAAGAGGGGACTTTTTAGTCCCCTTCCTTCTTCATTTATTGTAAATTTCGCTGCAAATATACTAAATGTTTGGGATTTACCAAACTAAGTTTAAGTCAATTATTTTTTGTAACTTTAGATATACTGATATTAATTTTTAAATTTTTGTGAGATGAAAAATATTTTAGTTCCTATAGATTTTTCGAAATCCTCTGAATATGCATCAAAAGTGGCTTCTAAAATAGCAAAAAAAACAGGTGCAACTATTTATTTAATTCATTTAATAGAATTACCAAAAGGAGTAATTGACATAGCTTCTAGCAGTAAATTTAGCATTCCTGAAAGCATGTTATATTTAAGAAAAATTAGAGAGAAAATTTTATTATTTAGAGATCAGTTTTTTAACAAATCTATAAAAGTTGAATATTTCATAAAATTAAATAATCCACTTGATGGTATTATAAAATATGCTGATAAAATTGATGCAGATATAATTATAATGGGTTCTAAAGGATTATCTGAACTAGAAGAAATTACTATTGGATCTAATACCGAAAAAGTAGTAAGAACCTCTAAAAGACCTGTTATTGTTGTAAAAAAAGATTTTGAAAAATTTAAATTAAAAAACCTTGTATTTGCTTCAAACTTTAAAGAAGAAAACAAAGAAGTGTTTGACAAATTTGTACATTTTGCAAACACCTTTAATAGTAAAATTCATTTATTAAAAGTAAATACTCCCGCAAATTTTCAGGTTACTTCTGAAACGAAACAAGAAATTCAAAATTTTATATCAGATTTTAATTTAAAAAAACACAAAATAAATGTTTACAATGATGTTTCTGTTGAAAAAGGAATTTTAAATTTTTCTAAAGAAATAAATGCAGATTTAATTGCTTTAAGCACACATGGTAGAAGTGGTTTAGCCCATTTATTTACTGGTAGCGTTACTAAAACACTGTCTAAAAACGCATTAAAACCTATGTTTACTATTAAAGTTTAAAAAATACAGACTACTATTTAAATAAGTGTAAATAAAAAAAAAGCTTCCTTAATTGGAAGCTTTTTTTATGAATTAATGTTGTTACTGTTTATAAAAGATAATCAGTACTTATAAAGTTTGATGCTTTTTTTTCTAATAACTCTTTTAAAATATCATTATTATATGGTGTGTCTTTAGATGCAACAAATGTTCTTATAGAAAATGCCCTTAAAGCATCGTGTACACTTAAAGTAGAAACAGCAGAATCTTTTCTACCCGTAAACGGATAAACATCTGGTCCTCTTTGAGCAGCACTATTTAAGTTTACCCTACACACTAAATTAACTAAAGCATCTATTAAAGGGGCTAAAGTTTTTACCTCGCTACCAAAAACACTTACTTGTTGTCCGTAATTAGAATCTGCCATATCATCTAAAGGTTCTTGAATATTTTTAAAAGAAACTACAGGAGTTACTGGTCCAAATTGTTCTTCTTTAAAAACTCTCATCTCTTTTGAAACTGGAAACAAAACAGAAGGAAAAATATAATTATCAGTAGTTTCTCCACCTTTTTTGTTAATTACTGCAGCTCCTTTTTCTTTTGCATCATCTATTAGTTCTTGTATGTAAGCTGGTTTTCCTGGTTCTGGTAAAGGAGTTAACTTCACTCCATCTTCCCAAGGATTACCAAATTTTAACGCATCTACAGCTTCTGCAAATCTTTTATTAAACTTATCTACAATATGTTCATGTACATATAACACTTTTAAAGCTGTACATCTCTGTCCATTAAATGAAGTAGCTCCAGATAAACATTCACTTATAGCTAAATCTAAATCTGCATCTGGTAAAACAATAGCTGGGTTTTTAGCTTCTAAACCTAAAACCAAACGTAATCTATTTTTAAAAGGATGATTTGCTTGAATAGCATTCGCAGATTTACTATTACCAATTAAAGCCAAAACATCTACCTTACCAGTTTTCATAATAGGAGTTGCTAAAACACGACCTCTACCATAAATAACATTAACTACACCTTCAGGAAAACTATTTTGAAAAGCCTCCATTAATGGTGATAACAATAAAACTCCATGTTTTGCAGGTTTAAAAACAGCTGTATTCCCCATAATTAATGCAGGGATTAACAATGCAAAAGTTTCATTTAAAGGATAATTATAAGGCCCCAAACACAATACAACCCCTAAAGGTCCACGTCTAATATGTGCATGAACTCCGCTGTTTTTTTCAAACTTTGCAGAATTACGATCCATTTGCTTATAATCTTCAATAGTGTCGTAAATATATTCTATTGTTCTGTCAAATTCTTTTTCAGAATCAGGCAAAGATTTACCAATCTCCCACATTAACAATTTCACTACCTCTTCACGTTTGGTTTTCATTTGCTCTGCAAACTCCTCCATACATTCAATTCTATCTACAACCCTCATTGTTGGCCATAAACCTTGACCTTTATCATATGCTCTATATGCAGAACTTAAAGCCTCTAAAGCTTCATTTTCTGTTAAATCTGGCACAGTACCTAATAAGGTTGGTTTATATTCTTTGGTTGATGATATTGTAGAATAAACCTCAGCCATTTTTCCTTTCCACTCTCTTAATTCACCACTAACTAAATACGTTTTTTGATGTAAAAGTGATTGTATTTTATAAGCTTCTGGTATTTCTTTAACTTGTTTTTTCATAAATTATATTGTCGTAAAAACCTTAAAACTAATTTTAGTTCTCAAATTTTTATAAAATAATAAGTTCAAATTAACAAAAAATAAGACTATATTATCTTATAATTTAAATCTATTCACGAAAAGGTTTTCGATATTTTTATCTTTAGTCTTTATTAAAAGACTTTTATACTAAAAATTGAAATAAATCTGGTTTGTCATTTAAGTAGTCGCCAAAAAAATTATTTTCTTTCATCCTTTGAATTAAAGGAGCTAAATCTTTAGAAGATTTTAATTCTAAACCAACCACTGCTGCACCATTTGTTCGATTATTTTTCTTGGTATATTCAAAATGTGTAATATCATCATTTGGACCCAAAATGTCAGCCACAAACTCTTTTAATGCTCCTGCTCTCTGTGGAAACTTTACAATAAAGTAATGTTTTAAATTTGCATGTAGCAATGCACGTTCTTTAATTTCTGCAGTTCTAGTTATATCATTATTACTTCCACTAACAACACAAACTACGTTTTTCCCTTTTATATCTTCTGCCATTAAATCTAAAGCAGAAATACTTAATGCACCTGCTGGCTCAACTACAATTGCATCTTTATTATATAAATCTAATATAGTTTGACAAATTTTCCCTTCTGAAACAGTAATTACATCATCTAAATTCTTAAGACAAATAGCAAAATTTAAATCGCCTACTTTTTTTACTGCAGCTCCATCAACAAAAGGGTCAATTTTTTCTAAAGTTGTATTTTTTTTGTTGTTTAAAGAAGTCAACATTGAAGGTGCTCCTTCTGGTTCTACACCTATAATTTTTGTTTCTGGAGATAAATTTTTAAATACAGTTGATAAACCTGATGACAAACCTCCTCCTCCAATAGGCACAAATACATAGTCTATTTTATCTGATGCTTGTTCTAATATTTCTAATCCAACAGTTGCTTGACCTTCTATTACTTTTTGATCATCAAAAGGATGAATAAATGTTTTGTTTTTTGAATCGCATTCTTGTTTTGCAGCATTATAGGCATCATCAAAAGTATCTCCACCAATTACAACTTCAATAAAATTTTCGCCAAACATTTTTACTTGGTTAATTTTTTGATTAGGAGTTGGAGAAGGCATAAAAATTGTTCCTTTTATCTTTAGCAATTTACAAGATAATGCAACTCCTTGTGCATGATTACCTGCACTAGCACAAACAATTCCACATTGTTTTTCTTCATTACTTAAAGAAGACATTTTATTAAAAGCTCCTCTAATTTTATAGGAACGAACTACTTGTAAATCTTCTCTTTTAAAGAAAATATTTGCTCCTAATTCTTTAGATAGATTAAAGTTTTTATTAAGAGGTGTTTTAGTTGCTACATCTTTTAAATTTTCAGCAGCAGTTCTTACACTTTGTATACTTGGAAAATAAATTGGTTTTGTTTGCATTATAAAAATGAATTCTACAATTTTAATATTTAGTTTTATCTATAATAAAGAAAAGATCAAACACTTTTAGATTTTCTGATAAAAACAACTGTTAAGAAAATAAAAAAGATATTTATAAAAGTGAATATTATTTTCACTTTACTAACACCTTCACTACCTTTTTCTAATACAACCTGCTTTATGTTTTTTGGGTTGTAGTATACTGAAACTTTTTTATTAACAGGATAATATTTTTGTTTTATTAATAATTGTTGCTTATTAGTACTTTGAGTTTTAAAGGAAATTGTATTACCTATATATTCATAATCATTAACCTTATATTTATATTTTAATATTAATTTACTCCTTACCATATTACCCAAATTTTCAGTATCTAATGAATACTCTGAAGTTTCTATTTGACTATATGTTATAACACCTTGGGTTTTATTCCAATTATTAGAATTATTAGCAACTATATCAGTAACCCAAAGCTTGTAAACAATATATATTAAAAATATTGAAACAAAGCCTGTAATGCAATACATTTGTTTAAATGTTTTTTTCGACATTCTTCTTAAAAGCTATTTTATTAATAATATTAATTCAAATCAGGATATTAATATAAAAAGAAAACCTGTCAGAAAGTGAATTCTGACAGGTTTTTATAAAATTTAAAAACTTACTTAATTATGCAGTTTTTACTACTTTCATTGCTGTCATAGACTCTCTTAACCAATCTCCCACTTTTTCTACTGGGTGGTTTCTAATAATTTTATTAATTCTTATTAATTCTTGGTTATCAACACCGTTTTCAGAACTAAATGGCTTACCAATTACGTTTGTAGAAACTGTTTTCATAAAATCTGTTAACAAAGGCTTACAAGCGTGATCGAATAAATAACATCCATACTCAGCAGTATCAGAAATAACACGATTCATTTCTGCTAACTTCATTCTTGCAATTGTATTTGCAATTAATGGAGTTTCATGTAAAGATTCATAATATGCAGAAGCATCAATAATTCCAGATTCAGTCATTGCTTCAAAAGCTAACTCAACACCAGCTCTTACAAAAGCAACTAATAAAGTTCCATGATCAAAGTATTCTTGTTCTGGAATTTCTTGGTCTGTAATAACTTGTTTTTCAAAAGCAGTTTCTCCTGTAGCTGCTCTCCAAGTTAATAAGTTTTTATCATTATTAGCCCAGTCTTCCATCATTGTCTTAGAAAAATGACCAGTCATAATATCATCCATATGCTTTTGGAATAATGGACGCATAATATCTTTTAATTCTTCAGATAATCTAAATGCTTCAACTTTAGCAGGATTAGATAATCTATCCATCATGTTAGTAATACCTCCATGTTTTAAAGCTTCTGTTACAGTTTCCCAACCATATTGAATTAATTTAGCTGCATAACCAGCATCAATTCCTTCTTCAACCATTTTATCAAAAGATAAAATTGCACCAGTTTGTAACAAACCACATAAAATAGTTTGCTCTCCCATTAAATCAGACTTTACCTCAGCAACAAAAGAAGATTCTAAAACACCTGCTCTATTACCACCAGTTGCAACTGCATATGCTTTAGCTTGTGCCCAACCTTTACCTTGAGGATCATTTTCTGGGTGAACCGCTGTTAATGTTGGTACACCAAACCCTCTTTTATATTCTTCTCTAACCTCAGACCCTGGAGACTTAGGAGCCACCATAATTACAGTTAAATCTTCACGAACTTTCATTCCTTCTTCTACAATATTAAAACCGTGAGAATAAGATAAAGTTGCTCCTTCTTTCATTAAAGGCATAACTGCTTTTACAACATTTGTGTGTTGTTTATCTGGAGTTAAATTAATTACCAAATCTGCTGTTGGTAACATTTCTTCATACGTACCAACCTCAAAATTGTTTGAAGTTGCATTGATATAAGAATCTCTTTTTTGATCGATAGCAGATTGTCTTAAAGTATAAGAAATATCTAAACCAGATTCTCTCATATTTAAACCTTGGTTTAAACCTTGTGCTCCACAACCTACAATAACAATTTTCTTTCCTACTAATGCTTCTACTCCGTCTTCAAATTCTGAAGCGTCCATAAAACGACATTGTCCTAATTGCTCTAATTTCTCTCTTAATGTTAATGTGTTAAAATAATTTGACATTTTTATTTATTTAGTTGTTGTATGTTTCTAATAATGTTGAAATTTTCATTTCTTCTTTTGTAATAGCTATTCTTCCTGAACGTGTATATTGCATAATACCAAATTCGCTTAATTGTTCGTGTAAACCAACAATTTCTTCTTTTTTTCCTGATTTTTCAAGAACAAAAAACTCTTTATTTACAGTAACAATTCTTGCATTACTTTCTTTAATTATATTTTGAATCTGACGTTCTTCAAATAACAATTCTGATTTAATTTTAAACAAACCAGAAATTTGATAAATTGTTTCATCATCATTATGGTAGTAAGCCTTAATAACCTCTACTTGCTTTTCTAATTGACCAATAATTTTCTTAATATTTACCTCAGTCATTTTTACAACAATTGTAAATTTAGAAACCCCTACAATTTCAGATGGAGATGTATTTAAACTCTCTATATTTATGTGCCTTCTTTGGAAAATTGCTGAAATCCTATTCAACAACCCAATATTGTTTTCAGTATATATTGATACTGTAAAAAGTTGTTTTTCTGTACTCATCTTATTCTAATCTTATATCTGAAACACTTGCTCCTGAAGGAATCATTGGAAATACGTTATCTTCTTTTTCTACACAAACCTCTAAGAAATAAGCCTCTTTACTTTCCATCATTTCTTTAACAGCCTCTGCTAATTCTTCTCTTTTTGTTACTTTTTTTGCTTTAATATAGTAACCTTCTGCAATAGCAACAAAATTAGGATTTGTCATTTCTGTAGAAGCATACCTTTTATCAAAAAACAATTGTTGCCACTGACGAACCATCCCTAAGAAATCATTATTTAAAACCACCACTTTTACAGCTGCTCTTTGCTGAAAAATAGTACCTAGTTCTTGAATTGTCATTTGGTAACCTCCATCACCAGATATAGAAACTACTTCTCTTTCTGGGGCAGCCATTTTTGCTCCAATAGCCGCTGGTAAACCAAAGCCCATTGTTCCTAATCCTCCAGAAGTAATATTACTCTTAGATTTATTAAACTCTGCATATCTACAAGCAATCATTTGATGTTGTCCTACATCTGATACAATTGCAGCTTCTCCTTTACTTTGAATGTTAATTTCTTTTAAAACCTCTGCCATTGTTATACCCTCTTTAGTAGGATATAAATCATTTTTTATAACTTTTTCGTACTCAATATTATATAAGTCAGTAAATTTCTGACGCCATTCTGTATGAGTATTTTTGTTTATCATTGGTAATAAAGCCTCTAAACTAGCTTTTGCATCACCTAAAACAGCTACATCTGTTTTTACATTTTTATCAACTTCTGCAGGATCAATCTCAAAGTGAATAACTTTAGCTTGTTTTGCATATGTATCTAAACTACCAGTTACACGATCATCAAAACGCATCCCTATTGCAATTAAGGTATCACATTCATTTGTTAAAATGTTTGGAGCATAATTACCATGCATACCAACCATACCAACATTTAATGGATGAGAAGTAGGAATTGCTGAAGCACCTAAAATTGTCCAAGCAGCAGGAATTCCTGCTTTTTCAATAACTGCTTTTAACTGCTCTTCTGCCTCACTTAAAATTACACCCTGACCCCAAACTACTAAAGGTTTTTTTGCTTCATTAATTAATTTAGCAGCAGCTTCAACAGAAGCAATTTCTGTTTTTGGAACCGGATTATAACTTCTAACTCCTGTACATTTTTCATAAGAAAAATCGAACTCTTCAAACTGAGCATCTTTTGTAATATCTACCAAAACAGGACCTGGCCTACCACTTTTTGCTATATAAAAAGCTTTTGCAATAGCTTCAGGTATCTGAGAAGCTTTTGTTACTTGACAGTTCCATTTAGTAACTGGTGTAGAGATACCTACAATATCTGTTTCTTGAAATGCATCTGAACCTAATAAATGAGAAGGAACCTGACCTGTTATACACACCATTGGTGTAGAATCTATTTGAGCATCTGCAATACCTGTAATTAAATTTGTTGCTCCAGGACCAGAAGTGGCTATTGCCACACCAACTTTTCCAGAAATTCTTGCATAACCTTGAGCAGAATGTGTTGCTCCTTGTTCATGACGTGTTAATACATGGTGTATTTTACCTTGATATTTATATAACTCATCATAAACTGGCATAATTGCTCCTCCAGGATATCCATAAATGATATCTGCTCCTTCTTCAATTAAACATTTTACAATTGCCTCACTACCAGAAATACGTTCTGTAGTTTTTGTAGTTGAGTTACTATTTTTTATGGTTTGTGCTTCCATATTTATATTTTATTAAGCATCAGTTACACATCCTTTAGATGCTGATGCTACTGATTTTGCGTATTTATATAAAATTCCTTTATTATGTTTTAAAGCTGGTGCAGTCCAATTAGCTTTTCTTGCAGCTAATTCTTCTTCAGAAATTAAAACATTTATAGAATTGTCTTCTGCACTAATTCTAATTTTATCTCCAGTTTCAAGAATACCAATGGTTCCTCCTGATTGTGCTTCTGGAGTAATATGTCCGACCACAAAACCATGTGTACCTCCAGAGAAACGACCATCTGTAATTAAAGCTACAGATTTTCCTAAACCTGCTCCCATAATTAGTGAAGTTGGTTTTAACATTTCTGGCATACCTGGTCCTCCTTTAGGCCCAACATACCTAATGACGACTACATCTCCTTTTTCTACTTCTCCATTAGAAATACCTGTATTTGCTGCTTGTTCACCATCATAAACAACTGCTTTTCCTTCAAACAATAAACCTTCATTTCCAGATATTTTTGCTACAGCACCTTCTTCTGCAAGGTTACCATATAAAATTTGCAAGTTACCCGAAGATTTTAATGCTTTATCTGCAGGAAAGATTACATCTTGTTCTTCAAATTCCATAGCTTCAACATCTGCTAAATTTTCAGCCAATGTTTTACCTGTAACAGTCATACAATCTCCATGTAAATATCCATTTTCTAATAAATATTTCATAATTGCTGGTGTACCACCAACTCCATGAACATCTTCCATTAAGTATTTACCAGATGGTTTTAAATCTGCAATTAAAGGTGTTCTATCTGAAACTCTTTGAAAATCTTCTAAAGTAAACTCAATATCTGCAGCATGTGCAATTGCTAAAAAGTGCAACACAGCATTTGTAGAACCACCCAATGCATTAACTAGTGCAATAGCGTTTTCTAAAGATTTTTTAGAAATAATATCTAAAGGTTTTAAATCCAATTCTAATAAATTTTTAATTGCCAAAGCAGTTCTTTCTGCTTCAGACAATTTATTTGGATTTTCTGCTGGAATAGATGAATTATAAGGCAATGCAAAACCCATACACTCAATAGCAGATGCCATTGTGTTTGCAGTATACATTCCTCCACAAGCTCCTGCTCCTGGAATTGCTCTTTTTATTATTTCTCTATATTCGTCTTCTTCTATTTCTCCTGCTACTTTTTGCCCTAAAGCTTCAAAAGCAGAAACAATATTTAATTTTCTTCCTTTGTAATTTCCAGAAGCAATTGTTCCTCCATACATCATTATAGAAGGACGATTTAAACGTAACATTGCAATTACAGCTCCTGGCATGTTTTTATCACAACCTACTACAGAAACTAATGCATCATAACTTTGAGCGTTCATTACAGTTTCTATAGAATCTGCAATTATATCTCTAGATGCTAAAGAATAATTCATACCAGAAGTTCCCATAGAAATACCATCTGAAACTCCAATTGTATTAAAACCTAAACCGACTAAACCTGCAATTTTGCTTTCTACCTTGACCTCTGCAGCCAAATTATTTAAATGCATATTACATGGGTTACCATCATAACCAGTACTCGCAATTCCTACTTGCGCTTTCTGCATGTCTTCATCAGTTAAACCTACTGCATACAACATTGCTTGTGATGCTGGTTGAGATTCATCTTGTGTTAATCTGCTACTGTGTTTGTTAAGTTTCATTTAATGTTCTGTTCAATTTGTTGACTAAATTACTATGTTTCTCTATTTTTATTAAATAATACTCAATACTATTCTTTAAATTCAGGTGTTAAAAAAACAACATAAACATCTTATTATCAATTATTTAATTGTTTTTATTTATGACATTCAAGTATTAAAATAAATCCATAAAAAAACCTTCCATTTTACAAGAAGGTTCTATTTAAAATTATATTATAAATATCACTTCCTTATCAAGACGTAATTATTACGTTGACTATGATAATAGAAATTATATTTACAAATTGTTTTTTCATTGTTCAAATATTGTGAATTTTTATTTAGAAAAGCAACTATTTTTATTTTTTTATGAAAATCTACAAACAAAGTTAGCTCAGATTAACCCCTCTTTTATATTTCTTTTGAGTCATAGAATTCCCTAGGTTTGAAATGTTTTTTTGAGTTTTTTAAAGCAATAAAAGCGAGTAATGAAAGCTGGAAATAGCTTCTAAAAAAATTAAATAATAGTACTTTGTCCCATATAAATATTCTTGAAATTCATACTACTATCTTCTTGATTTTGAATATAATCTGCAATAAAATCTCCTACTTTAGAAGTAGATGCAGAGTACTGCCCAACTCCTTTTAAATCTTTTGTTGTTAACCCTAGATCTAAAGATTTTTCTACTGCTCTATGTATTGCATCTGCTTCATCTAACAAACCTAAATGCTCTAACATCATTGCTGCAGATAAAATTGAAGCCAAAGGATTTGCTATGTCTTTACCTTTTGCTTGATGATAAGAACCATGAATTGGCTCAAACATTGCATTTTTTTCTCCTATTGAGCTAGAAGCTAACACTCCTATTGAACCTCCAATAGCACAAGCTACATCTGACATTACATCTCCTAAAAGGTTTTCTGTTAAGATAACATCAAACTGTTTTGGATTTAAAACAATTTGCATTGCTGCATTATCTATTAACAAAACTTCTAATTCTACATCTTTATATTGCTTTGCAATTTCAACAACGGTTTTTCTCCATAAACGAGAAGTTTCTAAAACGTTTGCTTTATCTACAAGGGTAACTTTTTTCTTTCGTATTTGAGCAGCCTCAAAAGCAAGATGTGTAACTCTGGTTATTTCATCTACAGAATAAGCACAAGCATCATAGGCTTGTTTACCATCTTTACTTATTTCTTTTCTTCCAAAATAAATACCGCCAGTTAACTCTCTAAAAATTGCGATATCTGTACCAGAAATAATTTCTTTTTTAAGTGGAGAATTTTTTAATAGTTTAGGATATGCTTTAATTGGCCTAACATTACAAAATAAATCTAACTCTTTTCTTAGATTTAAAAGACCTTGTTCTGGTCTTATTCTTAATGTTGGGTCATTGTCATATTTTGCATCTCCAATTGCGCCAAATAAAATTGCATCTGCATTTCTACATATTTCAATAGTTTCTTTTGGTAAAGGATCTCCAGTTGCATCAATTGCACAAGCTCCCATTTGAGCTTCTTTATACAAAAAAATATGATCATATACTTCAGCTACAGCTTCTAAAGCTTTTTTAGCTTGAGTAGTTACTTCTGGCCCAATACCATCTCCAGGAATTACTGCAATTGTATATTTCATTTGTATTATATCTTAAATTTATTCTGTAATCTAAGGTAGTTGATTCAATTAATAGTTGACTTAAAATTCACAACTACCTAAGAAGACAAAGTTAACTTTAAATATTTTTATGCTGTAGCAATTTTTGATGTTTTACTGACTTCTTTCATAATATTATGAATATCCTCGTCTTTAACTTCTTTTTGCTTATCTGCTGTTTCTAAAAAAGCAGTATAAGCAACATCTAATTGTACTTTTGTAAGCTCATAACCTATCTTTTTTGCTCTATAAGCTAAGGCTGCTCTACCACTTCTTGCAGTTAAAACAATTGCACTTTCTGTAACACCAACATCTTCAGGATCCATAATTTCATATGTTTCTCTGTTTTTAATAACTCCATCTTGATGAATACCAGAACTGTGTGCAAATGCATTTGCACCTACAATTGCTTTATTTGGTTGTACTGGCATTCCCATGCTTTCACGAACCATTATACTTGTATCATACAATAGTTTTGTATTGATGCTTGTTTCTAAATTTAAATACGGATGTTGTTTTAAAACCATAACAACCTCTTCTAAAGCTGTATTTCCTGCTCTTTCTCCAATACCATTAATTGTACACTCTATTTGACGTGCTCCATTAATAACTCCTGAAATTGAGTTTGCAGTTGCCATTCCTAAATCGTTATGACAGTGACAAGAAAGAATTACATTATCTATCCCTTTTACGTTTTCACGTAAATATTTCATTTTTGCTCCATATTCTTCTGGCAAACAGTAACCTGTTGTATCAGGAATATTTAACACTGTAGCACCAGCTTTAATAACTTCTTCACAAACTCTTGCTAAGTATTCATTATCTGTTCTTCCTGCATCTTCTGCATAAAACTCTACATCTTCTACAAAAGACTTTGCATAAGAAACTGCTTTAACTGCTCTTTCTATAACTGCTTCTCTAGAAGAATTGAATTTAAATTGAATATGAGAATCACTAGTACCAATACCTGTATGAATTCTAGGATGCTTTGCGTATTTTAAAGCTTCTGCAGCTACTTTTATATCGTTTTCTACAGCTCTAGTTAAACCACAAACTGTAGCATTTTTAACAATTTTTGAGATTTGAGTTACCGAATTAAAATCTCCAGGGCTAGATACAGGAAAACCTGCTTCTATTACATTTACACCCAATAAGTCTAATCTTTCTGCAATTACTAATTTTTGTTTAGTATCTAACTTACATCCAGGAACCTGTTCTCCATCTCTCAATGTTGTGTCAAAAATTTGTACCTTGTTATCTTGCATAATTTCTGTAAAGATTATCTTAATTAATAATCAAATGTATATATAGAGATTAAAATAAATAGTTATTTTTACCAATTCATACGATTTCTAATATCATTTAAGAAAACTTAAATATTTGAATATCAATTTTTTATGAGTAAAAGCATTACATCAGCCAATCATCAAAATGATGCTCTTTTTGTTTTAATTAAGTCTTTAACTAAATCAGAAAAGAGACAATTTAACTTATATGTAGGTAGATTAGGAGGGAATATTGATGCCAAATTCTTCTCTCTTTTTAAGTTTTTAGAACGATTAAAAAGTTATGATGAGAAGATTATTATAGGAAGTGGTATTGTTTCTAAACAACAACTTTCTAATTTAAAAGCACACCTTTACAAACAAATATTAATAAGTCTTCGTTTAAACCCTGCACATAAAAATGTTCGTATTCAAATTAGAGAACAATTAGATTTTGCAACTGTTTTATATCAAAAAGGACTTTACAAACAAAGTTTAAAATTGTTGGAAAAAGCCAAAAATATGGCTTTAGATAATGAAGAAAAAAACATTGCTTATGAAATTGTAGAACTTGAAAAAGTAATTGAAACTCAATATATAACTAGAAGTTTAAGCAACAGAGCTGACCAACTTTCTATTCAAGCTAAAGAATTAAGTCAGCAAAACGTAATTGCAAGTAAACTTTCTAATTTGTCTTTACAATTATATAGTCATTTAATTCAAAATGGGTATGTAAAAAATAGTGATGAACTAAAGTTTGTAGATAAATACTTTAATGATAGGATGCCTAAATACGACTATCAAACTTTAGGCTTTAGAGAAAAATTATGGTTATTTAAAGCTCATTTATGGCATAGTTTTTTAGTACAAGATTTTTTATCGAGTTATAAATATGCTTTAAAATGTGTAAACTTATTTGACAATCAAAAGTTAATAAATTTACATCCTGTATTTTATTTAAAATCTAAAAACTACTTATTAGAAGCCTCTTTTTTGGTGAAAAAAGTTTCTACATTTAAAAAAGAACTAACTCATTTTGAAACTGAAATTGATGAAAAATCAATTCCAATGAATACAAATACAGAGTTATTAATCTTCTTATATTTTTATTCTAACAAATTGCATTTACACTTTTTAGAAGGTTCTTTTGAAAAAGGAGAATATTTAGTAGAAATTATAAACAGTAAAATAGAAAAATACAAAAACAGGTTAGACAATCATTACGTAGTTTTATTATATTATAAAATTGCTTGCTTGTATTTTGGAATGGGTAAAAACAAGCTATGTATTGCCTATTTACAAAAAATAATACGCTCTAAAAACATAAGTACTGCAGAAGATTTACAATGTTTTGCTCGTATTTTAAATTTAATTGCTCATTATGAATGTGGATTAGATTACGACCTTGAAAGACAATTTTTAGACACTTATAAATTTTTACTTAAAATGGAAAATTTACAAGAAGTTCAAAAAGTGTTTTTAGAATCTATTAGAGATTTAAGCGATGTTTTTCCACATGAAATTAAAAACGAATTCAAAAAAATTCACACTAAATTAAAGGTTTTCGAAAATCATCCTTATGAAAAAAGAGCCTTTTTATATTTAGATATTTTATCTTGGTTAGAAAGCAAAATTCAAAACAAACCTATTGCTTTAATAATTAAAGAAAAAACAAATCAACTTGCAAAATAATAGCAAAACAATATTTGAAGCGAGTAAATTTTAACAATACTGCATAAATCAGTTAAAATCACGAAATAATCTCTATAGAAAGGCTTAAAATTAAATAATACTATTATTTTTGCCTTGTGAATTTATCTAATACACATATTAAATCTACAAAAACTACAAACGTGGTTTGTATTTCTATGCGCACAATTATTCGCACATCTACAACAATTACCCTTTAGGGGTTCTACTATATTCATATCACCATAGGTCATATATTGTTTCGTATAATACAGAAACAAACTCAATAAAATATTAAATTACACAAACTATTCATTAAAAATGAAAGTATTAAAATTTGGCGGTTCATCTGTCGCAAACACAGAAAACATAAAAAAAGTCTTAGCAATAGTTAAGGAAGCTTCTAAAAACCAAAAAGTTGCAGTAGTAGTTTCTGCTTTTGGCAAAACAACCAATAATCTTTTAGCTGCTGCAGAAGAAGCTTTAGAAGATATAACTACTTCAAAAGATATTTTAGCAAAAATTAAAGAATTACATTTTACTGTAATTGATGATTTAGTTATTAAAAATAAAAAAGAAGTTTCTGAAGAAATAACTTATTTGTTTGAAAGATTGCAAGCTATTTATGAAGGTATTTTCTTGTTACAAGAATTATCTGACAAAACTTTAGCAAAAGTTTCTAGTTTTGGAGAAAGACTTTCTTCTTTTGTAATTGCAAATGCTGCAAAAGAATTAATGGACGCTACTCACAAAGAAAGCAGAGATTTAATTATTACAAATGATAACTTTTTAAACGGACAAGTAAACTTTGATGTTACTAACAAAAATATTGTTTCTTTTTTCGAAGAAAACAAACATCAAGTTACACTTTTAGGTGGGTTTATTTCTTCTAATATTGCAGGAGAAACTACAACTTTAGGTAGAGGTGGTTCTGATTTTTCTGCATCTATTTATGCTGCTGCAGTAGATGCTGATGAATTATTGATTTATACAGACGTAAGTGGAATGTTTACAGCAAACCCTAGAGTTGTTAAGCAAGCTTTTCCTATCTCTGAAATTTCTTATGAAGAAGCAATGGAATTATCACACTTTGGTGCAAAAGTTTTATACCCACCAACAATTCAACCTTCATTAAGAAAAAACATTCCTATTAGAATTAAAAATACTTTTGAACCAGAAAACTTTGGAACTTTAATTTCTAATGACCCAAATAACGGAAATGAAGTTAAAGGAATTTCTCATATAGAAGACATTAGTTTAATAACATTAGAAGGTGGTGGAATGATTGGAATTCCTGGGTTTTCTAAACGTTTGTTCGAAACGCTTTCTGTTGCAAAAATAAATGTTGTGTTTATTACACAAGCATCATCAGAACATTCAATTTGTGTGGGTGTTTTTGAAAATGACGCTGCAAAAGCAAAAGAGCTTTTAGATGATGTATTTAGCATAGAAATAGACAAGAAAAAAATAAAACCAGTAATTGTAGAAAACGATTTGGCAATTATTGCTGTGGTTGGAGAAAGCATGAAAAACTACCAAGGTTTAAGCGGACAAATGTTTGCTGCTTTAGGTAGAAACAATGTTAATGTAAGAGCAATTGCACAAGGTTCATCAGAAAAAAACATATCTGCAGTAATTAACAAATATGATGCTGACAAAGCTTTAAATACTTTGCACGAACAGTTTTTTGAAGAAAAAACAAAGCAATTAAACTTATTTGTTACTGGTGTTGGTAATGTTGGAGAACGCTTTTTAGCACAGATTAATCAACAAAAAGAATTTTTAAAAGAAAATCTAAAACTTAATATTAAAGTAGTTGGTATTGCTAATTCTAGAAAAATGCATTTTGATACCAATGGAATTGATTTAGAAAACTGGAAAGAAAGTTTAGAAAACGGAGAGCCTGCAACTTTAGAGAGTTTCCATATTAAAGTAAAAGAAAGCAACTTAATTAATAGTGTTTTTGTTGATAATACAGCAAATCAAGCAGTTTCTGAAGTATATGAATCTTATTTAAGAGAAAGTATTTCTGTGGTTACTTGTAATAAAATTGCTTGTGCATCTAATTTTGATAACTATAAAACTTTAAAAGAAGTTTCTAGAAAATACAATGCATCTTTCTTATTTGAAACTAATGTTGGTGCAGGTTTACCAATTATAGATACACTTAAAAACCTAATCAGTTCTGGTGATAGAGTTCATAAAATTCAAGCTGTATTATCTGGAAGTTTAAACTTTGTATTCAATAATTTTGATGAAAATTCAACTTTTCATGATGTTGTTGCTGCTGCTCAAAAAGAAGGATATACAGAACCAGATCCAAAAATTGATTTAAGTGGTGTTGATGTAGCAAGAAAAATTTTAATTCTTGCAAGAGAAAGTGGTTACAAAATGGAATTGGAAGATATTGCAAACAATTCTTTTTTAACTGAAGAAAGCTTAAAAACTGACAATAATGATGACTTTTATGCTTCTTTAACAAAGAACGAAGCTCATTTTCAACAAATTTTTAAAGAGGCAAATGACAAAAATTGTCGTTTAAAATATGTAGCAGAATTTATTGATGGGAAAGCAAATGTAGGTTTACAACACATCCCTTCTGATCATCCTTTTTACAATTTAGAAGGAAGTGATAATATTGTTTTATTCTTTACAGACAGGTATCCAGAAAACCCATTATTAATAAAAGGTGCTGGTGCTGGTGCAGATGTAACTGCTTCTGGTATTTTTGCAGATGTAATTAGAATTGGAAATCAATAGAACTATGAAATATCTAAAAATATTTGCTCCTGCAACTGTTGCCAATGTTTCTTGTGGTTTTGATTCTCTAGGTTTTGCTGTTGATGCTGTTGGTGATGAAATGACATTTACAAAAACAGCAGAAAAAGGAGTAAAAATTACAAATATTACTGGTGCAAATTTAACTTATGATGTAGATAAAAATGCTGCAAGTGCTGTAGTTAAAAAGATGTTGATTGAAGCAAATGCAGATTTTGGAATTGAATTAACAATACACAAAGGGTTTTCTCCAGGAAGTGGATTAGGTAGTTCTGCTGCAAGTGCTGCTGGTGCTGCTTTTGGCGCAAATCAACTTTTAGGAAACATATACTCTGAATTAGAGTTGACAAAATTTGCAATGTTTGGAGAAGAAGTTGCTTGTGGAACTCCAATTGCAGATAATGTTTCTGCAGCCATTTATGGTGGATTTGTTTTGGTAAGAAGTTACAATCCTTTAGAAATTATAAAATTACCTGTTCCTAACGAATTACGAGTTGTAGCAATTCATCCACAAATAGAAGTAAAAACAAAAGATGCAAGAGATGTTTTACCTACTGAAATAGCTTTAAAAGACGCTGTAACTCAATGGGCAAATGTTGGAGGATTAATAGCTGGTTTATATGCAGATAATTACGAACTAATCAGCAATT
Organism: Polaribacter sp. Z022; assembly: GCF_023555495.1. GTDB lineage: Bacteria > Bacteroidota > Bacteroidia > Flavobacteriales > Flavobacteriaceae > Polaribacter. The sequence continues at coordinate 82,288 of NZ_JALCZO010000001.1, forward strand.
CTTTAGTAGATATTATTGTAGAACCTGTTCGTAAAACGTTAATTCCTCATTTTGATGATGTAAAAAAAGCTGCTTTAAATGCAGGAGCTTTAGGTGCAGGAATTAGTGGTTCTGGACCAACAATTTTTGCGCTTTGTAAAGGTGATGCTATTGCAGAAGATGTTTACAAAAGCATACAAGAAAGTTATAAAAATACAGGCATTGACTTTGAAATGTTTATTTCTAAAGTGAATCCTAATGGAATGAAAATATTAAATAGTTATTAGTTTTTAGTGCTTAGTTGTTAGTTAAAACACAACTCAGAACTCAAAATTTAAAACTCAAAACTTTAAAAAATGAACTACTATAGTTTAAATCATAAATCGCCAATATCAACTTTTAAAAATGCAGTTGTAAACGGAATTGCACCAGACAGAGGTTTGTATTTTCCAGAATCTATTACACCTTTATCAAAAGATTTTATTGAAAATATTGGTAATTATTCAAATCACGAAATTGCTTTTGAAGTAATTAAACAATTTGTTGGTAATGAAATTCCTACAGATAAATTACAAGAAATTATTGCAGAAACGGTTTCTTTCGATTTTCCTGTTGTTCCTGTTGATGACAATATTGGTTCTTTAGAATTGTTTCATGGACCAACCATGGCTTTTAAAGATGTTGGCGCAAAGTTTATGGCAAAGTGTTTAGAATACTTTAACCAAGGTAATAAAGAAGAAGTTACAGTATTAGTTGCAACTTCTGGAGATACTGGTGGTGCTGTTGCTAACGGATTTTTAGGTGCAAAAGGAGTAAATGTTGTTATTTTATATCCTTCAGGAAAAGTAAGTGATATTCAAGAAAAACAATTAACAACATTAGGGCAAAATATTACAGCTTTAGAAGTAGATGGTGTTTTTGACGATTGTCAAGAAATGGTAAAAACTGCTTTCTTAGATAAAGAAATTACAAGAACATTAACCTCAGCAAACTCAATTAATGTTGCACGTTGGTTACCTCAAATGTTTTACTTTTTCTTTGCTTACAAAGAATTACAAAAGAAAAATAAAGACTTAGTAGTTTCTGTACCTAGTGGAAATTTCGGAAATATTTGTGCAGGAATCATGGCTCAAAAATTAGGTTTACCAATTAAACATTTTGTTGCTTCAACAAACGTAAATGATACAGTTCCTAATTATTTAAAAGACGGAGTTTACAATCCTAAACCATCTAAAGCAACAATTTCTAATGCTATGGATGTTGGTAACCCAAGTAACTTTATCAGAATTCAAGAATTGTTTAACAATGATTTAAAAGCGCTTAAAAGTGCATTTTCTTCTTACAGTTTTTCTGATGATGCTACTCGTAAAACTATGAAAGATATTTATGCTAATTCTGGTTATGTTTCAGATCCTCATGGAGCAGTTGGTTATTTAGGATTACAAAAACACGGTTTACAAGATAACGAATATGGAATCTTTTTAGAAACTGCACATCCTGTAAAGTTTTTAGATGTAGTAGAAGAAACTTTACCAGTTACAGTTGAAATTCCAGCTCAAATTCAAAAAGTAATGAACAACACTAAAGTAGCTATTAAAGCAAGTTCTTATGAAGATTTAAAAGCTTTTTTATTGAAGTAAACTAAGTCAAATTATAAATTTAAAAATCCTAACAATAGATTTGTTGGGATTTTTTGTTTTTAACTGGGTATTTAAAATCTAAACATATAAGACTTCCAGTTTCTTTATTAATACCAAAGGTTTATAATCCCATCTTGCCCAATCATTTTGAGTCTATTATCACCAAAATACCATACAACTTCTGCATCTCTAGCCAATAATTAAATTTCCAATAAAACTTTGTATCTAATCTCATTGTATTAAGAATTTTCTTCTTGTTATTTGTGACTAAGAAATCTATTTTATTGATATGTTGTGAATAAATTTGAAATTTAAAAAAGGTTTATCTTGATTGTTTTCACTAATTTCTAAGTAATTAAAACTAATGTTTACCTTATTTCATTTTTATAACTTACCTTCTATTTTGTTTTGAGAAATTAAAAATTAAATTCTGAGTTAAGAACAATTAAGAAAGAATTAAATTTACAGAAATACTAAATTGATGAATAACAAAAAACGAGCAAACTCTAAAACAAATAATGTAAGCGAGTGTTTTATTATTAGCATACAATAAGATATAAAAATAATATTATTACATTTCGGTTTTAAACAAAAAAATGAAACAACTAATTTTTAATTTACTGTTAAGCCTTTTTCTTTTTATTTCTTGCTCAAAAAATAAAGTTGCAACTATTGGAAATGAACTTTCATTAGAAACAAGTCCTTACTTACTACAACATGCTAAAAATCCAGTTAATTGGAAAGCTTGGAATGAAAAGACATTAAATACTGCACTAAAAGAAAACAAATTAATAATTGTTTCTATTGGTTATTCTGCATGTCATTGGTGCCATGTAATGGAGGAAGAAAGTTTTGAAAACGACAGTATTGCTAAAATAATGAATGAAAACTTTATAAACATAAAAGTTGATAGAGAAGAAAGACCAGATGTAGATAATATTTATATGAATGCAGTGCAATTAATGACTGGTAAAGGTGGTTGGCCACTTAATTGTATTACCCTGCCCAATGGTAAACCAATATTTGGTGGCACTTATTTTACCAAAAATCAATGGAAAAAAATCTTAAACGACATTTCTAAACTTTATAAAGAAAATCCAAAGAAAGCAATTGAATTTGCTGATAAACTTACAGATGGAATTCAACAATCTGGATTGATTAAATTAAACGAAGACGAGGTTAACTTTAATGATATTGATATAAAAAATAGTATAAAAAAATGGCAAAAAGACTTTGACCTTTCTTATGGTGGAGCTAAAGGAGAAATAAAATTCCCATCTCCAAACTCTTTAGAATTTTTATTAAGATATAGTCATCAATTTGAAGATGAATCAGTAATGAATCATGTAACAAATACCTTAACAAAAATGGCTTATGGTGGTATTTACGATCATATAAATGGAGGCTTTTCAAGATATTCTACTGACAAAAAATGGCACATTCCACATTTTGAAAAAATGCTTTATGATAATGCTCAATTGGTAAGTTTATACTCTAAAGCATATCAAAAAAACAAAAACGAACTCTATAAAACTATTATAAAAGAAACATTAAATTTTGTAAAAAATGAATTAACTGCAGAAAATGGAGCTTTCTTTTCTTCTTTAGATGCAGATAGTAAAAATATTAAAAATGAATTAGAAGAAGGTGCCTATTATTATTGGTCTGAAAACGAATTAAAGAGTTTAATTACTGAAAATTATGCTCTTTTTAAAGATTATTATAATATTAACGAATTTGGTTTGTGGGAAAAAGACAGATACGTTTTAATTAGAAATACCTCTAATAAGGAATTTTCTAAAAAGCACAATATAAGTTTAGAAACTCTTTTAACTAATGTAAAAAACTGGAAAACTACACTTAGAAAAGCTAGAAAAAATAAAAATAAACCAAATTTAGATGACAAAGTATTAACCTCTTGGAATGGCTTAATGCTTAAAGGATATGTAGATGCTTACAAAGCCCTTAAAGATGAAAGCTATTTAAATGTAGCCTTAAAAAACGCGAATTTTATTTTAGACAATCAGCTTCAAAAAGATGGTAGTCTTTATCGAAATTATAAAAATAATAAAAGCTCAATAAATGCATATTCTGAAGATTATGCAATTGTAATTGAATCTTTTATGAGTCTTTATGAAGTAACTTTTGATGAGAAATGGCTAAAACATGCTAAAAGTTTGATGGATTTAACTATTGTTAATTTCTTAAACAAAGACAACAACATGTTCTATTTTACCTCTCATAAAGACAATATTTTAATATCCAAATCTATAAAAGTAGTAGATGAAGTAATTGCTTCACCTAACTCCATTTTAGCAAATACCTTATTTAAACTAGATCTTTATTATACAGATTCTAACTATAAAGAAATAGCTTATCAAATGCTTAAAAACCTTAAAAATGATGCTTTAGAAACTCCTTCTGGTTATAGTAATTGGTTGCAGTTAATGGTAAATTACACAAGGCCTTACTTTGAAATTGCTATTTCTGGAAATGATGTAAACACTATTAAAAATGAACTTTTAGACTATTATATTCCAAATATAATTATAGCTGGTTCAGAAAAAGAGAACTCTAATATACCCTTATTACAAAATAAGTTTATAGAAGGTGAAACTTTTATCTACGTTTGCAATTTAGGCACTTGTAAGCTCCCTCAAAAAAATACTAAAGAAGCTATTAAGTTAATTTCTAAATAACTTTTTAAATTTATCTCATAAATAAAAAAAGGGTAAACTCTAAAATTGTATTTCATACAGATGCTGATAAAATTTGAAATAATAAAGACAATCTTTGATTAGATGAATAAAGACTGGAAAAGTACCAAAAAAATAAAACCCTATTTGACTTTCATACCATCAAGTGAAAATGACTTTATTTTTTTTATCAAGTAGATACTTCAAATATTGATTTTAAATAGTATATTTTATATATATAACAAACTTCAGAGTTATATTATTTACTTAAAAAATATAGTTGCGGGTACACATAAGGGTGCTAAAAAAAAACAAATCCTTTCAAACTTAGCGTTTGAAAGGATTTTGAAGTTGCTTTTGTTGGCCTACAAGGACTCGAACCTTGAATGTCGGTACCAAAAACCGGTGTGTTGCCAATTACACCATAGGCCAATGCTTCTTAGCGGATGCAAATTTAATGCAAAGTTTTAAACTTGCAAACTTTTTTTGATAATTTTTACCTTTAACAAAGTTTTAAGATGATATTATTGTTTTTAAATGCCTATCACAACTATTTTTATTCATATTTATTAGTAAATTCGCCACACATTATTTATTAACTATGACGTCAGCAAACTTTAATAAATGGAATATCATCTTAGGATGGGTTACATTTGCCATTGCTTTAATTACTTATTCTTTAACATTAGAACCTACAGTAAGTGCTTGGGATTGTGGAGAATATATTTCTACCTCTGTTAAACTAGAGGTTGGACACCCACCTGGAGCACCATTATTTCAAATGTTAGGAGCATTTTTTGCAATGTTTACATCTAGTTTAGATCAAATTGCTAAAATGGTAAACTTCATGTCTGCATTAGCTAGTGCGTTTACAATTCTATTTATGTTTTGGACCATTACTAATTTAGCAAAAAAATTAGCATTAAAAACTGGCGAAATTTCAGAAGGTAAATACATTGCTATTCTAGGAAGTTCTATTATAGGCTCTTTATCTTACACATTTTCTGATAGTTTTTGGTTTAGTGCTGTAGAAGGAGAAGTATATGCAATGTCATCTTTTTTAATGGCTTTGTTATTTTGGTTAGGCTTAAAATGGGAAAGCGAAATACATACAGCAAGAGGTAATAAGTGGTTAATCTTAATTAGTTTTGTAGTTGGTTTATCATTTGGTGTACACATCTTATCTTTATTAGTAATTCCAGCAATTGTAATGTTGTATTTCTTTAGAACTTATAAAGAAATAAATCTAAAAACTACAGCAATTGCATCTGTAGTATCTGTAATCGTTTTAATGTTTGTATTTAAATTTTTATTTCCATTTACATTAAAATTCTTTAGTGCATCAGAATTGTTTTTTATCAATTCTATTGGAATGCCATATAACTCTGGAAGTATCATTGCTGCACTTATTCTGGTTGCTTTATTTTATTTCGGACTTAACTATACTCGTAAGAAAAATAAAATTCATACAAACACATTAATTTTATCTGTTATGTTTATTATGATTGGTTTTTCATCTTGGATGATGTTACCAATTAGAGCAAATGCAAACACTACAATTAATGAAAACGACCCATCTAGTGCACGTGAATTATTAGCATATTATGAGCGTGAACAATATGGTGATGCTAACGTTTTTTATGATACTTATTACTCTAATTCTTATCAAAGAGAACAAGATGCTAATAAACCTTATAAAGATGACAAACCAAAGTATGAAAAAAGAAATGGTAAATACGAAATTGTAAATAACTACAAAGGTGTTGTACCTAATTGGTCTGATAAACACAAAGGTTTTATACCAAGAATGGTAAATTCTGCATCAGAAAAAATGTACAAACAAATTGCAGGAATACCACAAAACAGTAAACGTAGACCAACATTTGCAGAAAACATAAAGTTTATGATGAGTTTTCAGTTTGGTTATATGTATGGTCGTTATTTTATGTGGAACTTTGTTGGAAGACAAAATGATATTCAAGGAAATTTAGACCTTTTTAATGGAAACTGGATTAGCGGAATTGATGCTCTTGATGAAATTAGATTGGGTTCTCAAAAAAGTTTACCATCTCAGGTTTTAGATAATAAAGGAAGAAATAAATATTACTTTTTACCATTAATACTAGGTATTATTGGTTTATTATTTCAAATAAAATGGGACAAAGAAAATTTTTATACACTATTATTATTTTTCCTATTTACTGGTGCAGCAATTATTTTTTACACAAACCCTAGACCTTTTGAACCTAGAGAAAGAGATTATGCTGTTGTAGGAAGTTTTTACATTTTTGCTATATGGATTGGTTTTGGTGTACTTGCTTTGTATGAGTATCTAAAGAATTTTGGACCTAAAAAAGCAATGGCTATTGCAATAACATTTGTTTGTTTTGTAGCTGTACCTTCTTTAATGGCTTCAGAAAATTGGGATGATCATGATCGTTCTAACAGATATACAACTCATTTAAATGCACAAGCTTATTTAGAAAGTTGCGATAAAAACGCAATAATGTTTACTATTGGAGATAATGATACTTTTCCTCTTTGGTACATGCAAGAAGTAGAAGGTATTAGAACCGATGTAAAATTAGTAAATACATCTCTTTTTGCTACTGATTGGTATATAGATCAAATGAAACGTGCAACTTATGATGCACCTCCTATTCCTTCTCAACTAGTACATGACCAATATAAATACGGAACCTTAGATGTTGCATATTCTCTAGATCATCCTCGTTTTAAAGACTCTATAATGACCATAAAAAACTTTATGAGATGGATAGCTTCTGATAGTGATGTAACGTATGTTGAAACAGAAAACGATTCTAAAGAAAAATTTTATCCTACCAATAAAATCAGAATTCCTGTTAACAAGCAAAAAGTTTTAGAAAACGGAATTGTAGCTCAAAAAGATGCAGATAAAATTGTACCCTATATTGATATAGAAATTGATGACAGAGCACTATTTAAAAATAGAATTTTAATGTTAGATATTCTTGCCAATAATGATTGGGAAAGACCTATTTACTTTACTGGAGGTGCAAATGCAGATGAAGAATACCTTTGGTTAAAAGATTACTTACAATTAGATGGTTTATCTTATAAATTGGTACCAATTAAAACCCCAATGGCTAAAAAGAGCTTGTTTGATATGGGGCGAATTGATCCAGAAAAAATGTACACTAATATTCAAAAATGGAATTGGAGAAACATTAACGATGGTAAAATTTATTTAGACGAACAAACTAAAAGAAACACTATTTCTATGCGAAATGCATTGCTACGTTTGTCTGAAACTTTTGCTAAAAAAGGAGATACTCTTAAAGCAATAGAAGTTTTAGATTTATCTTTAGAAAAAATGCCTATAAAAGACTTTGATCATTATAGTTTATCTATTGGCTATCCTGAAGCATACTATAGGCTAAACAATACCTTAAAAGCTAGAGAAACAACCAAAACATTAGTTACACTTTTAACAGAAAAGTTAATTTGGTTAAGTACATTTGATACAAACGATGTAGAACTTATTTTTGAAGACATAGACACTACATTATATATGTACAGAAATATTGTTACACAAGCTCAAGAAGGAGAAGTTGACAAAGAATATTTAGAAAACTTACAAACAGAATTTGTAAATACTGTAAAACTATTTAGTCATTTAATACCAAGTGAAGAATAGTTAATTGTAATGAAAACTTATTTCCCCAGAACGCCACGTCTTATGATGAGAATTTTCTCAAAATATACGTGGCGTTTTCCATCTAATAAAAAAGAAATATTTTTAACTTTTGATGATGGACCAACTCCAGAAATTACTGAATTTGTATTAGATGAGTTAAAAAAGTACAATGCAAAAGCTACTTTTTTTTGTATTGGAAAAAACATAAAAAATCATCCTGATATTTTTGATAAAATTGTTTCTGAAGGTCATTCTATAGGAAACCATACACAAAACCATTTAAAAGGATGGAAAACAAATTCTAAAAATTATATTGAAAATGTTTTAGAGTGTGAGAATATTATTTTGAGTGAAGTTAAGAAATCTCAACAATTTAAACTCTTTAGACCTCCTTATGGAAAAATTAAAAAAAATCAAGCTAAGAAATTATTAGAAAAAAAATATAAAATTATTATGTGGGATGTTTTATCAGCAGATTTTGATACTACTATTTCTAAAGAAAAATGCTTGCAAAACGTTTTAAAAAACACAACTAAAGGAAGCATCATTGTTTTTCATGATAGTATTAAAGCTGCAGAAAAAATGCAATATGCTTTACCAATTGTTCTAAAAGAATTTTCTGAAAAAGGTTTTATTTTTAAAGCTATTTAATACTTACTTAGTTATTTGAAACAACCAATAATTTGCAAACAAGTTTAGCCCTGATGGAACTATTTGTTTGAGCTCTTTTTGTTTTACATTTTTTAGTAAAACAAAAAAGCGAGTAGTGAGAGCAGGATAAAGCTTCTAAAAAATTAAACGTACTGTTGCACTAAGTTAATTAAAGTGTGTGCATCTTGAAAACCTGTTTGACGCCATTTCATTTCACCATTTTTATAAATCATAAAGGTTGGATTACCTTTTACACGAAGAGCTTCTGCAAGAATTTCGTTCTTTTTAATATCTATCTTAATTACTTTTGCTTTATCTCCTAAAGCTACAGTAACATCTCTTAAAGTATGAACGGTTTTTTCTAAATCGTTATAATCAAAATAAAAATCGATAAGCACTGGTTTTTCAACATTAATTAAGTCGCCAAATTTTGCCATTTTATAAAGTTTTTTAAGGGGGAAAAACGTTAAATTTTATTTTATTTGTAACAAATATAAACAAAACTAAGCAAACGTGCTGATTATCAACCTTTTTTAAGTTCTATAACCGTTATTTCTGGCCAAATACCAACTCTACCAGGAAAAGCATGATACCCAAAACCTCTGTTTACATTTATGTATCTACCATACTCTTCATACAAACCTGCCCATTGTTTGTATACAAATTTAGAAGGGCTCCATTTTATCCAACCAGGAATTTCAATTCCCATTTGTAAACCATGTGTATGACCACTTAGAGTTAAATGGTAATTAAATTCGTCTTGTTTTACTTTATGTTCCCAATGACTTGGGTCGTGAGACATTAATATTTTAAAATCTTCTTTTTTAATTTCTTTAGACGCTTTTTCTAAATCGCCTTTTTCTTTAAAACCTCTACCCCAATTTTCTACACCAACAAGGGCTATTTTTTGTCCGCCTTTTTCTAAATAGCGATGTTCATCTAACAATAAATCGAATCCTATTTTTTTATGAATATCTTTTACTGCTTTAAAATTATCTATTTTTTCTTGTTTGTTGCTCCAGTCCATATAATCTCCATAATCATGATTACCAAGAACAGAATATTTTCCTTCTTTAGCTTCTAATTGAGCAAAAACATCAATCCAATTATCCATTTCATCAGCTTTATTATTTACAATATCACCAGTAAATAACATTAAGTCAGATTTTTGTTCGTTAATTAAATCTACACCATATTGTATTTTCTCTTTATTGGTAAAACTACCAGAATGTATGTCTGAAATTTGGGTAATTGTATAACCATCAAAAGCATCTGGCAAGTCTTTAAAACTTAATTGATATTTTAAAACTTTGTAGTTGTATTTACCTTGAATAATTCCGTAAATAAAAGATGCAAAGGGTATTGCTGCCAACCCTAATGCAATTTGTGAAATAAATTTTCTTCTACCTGCTAGTGGCTTTGTTTCATTGTTAGAAATTGCAGATATCAGTTTTAAAATCCATCTATAAATATCTTCTCCAAAAAGTAAAATAATAATTACTAATTTAGGTATAGAAACTGTTAGCAATAAACCCATTGCCATTTGAAACTGTGGTGTTTGCCCATCACTTCTAGAATAAGTAAAAACAGTAATAAAAAAATTAATATAAACAACTATACTTACCAACAAAAAAGAATAACGAACAATTTTACTTTTAGAAACTGTTTTAAAAGCTTGAAAAGTGTAAATCTCTACAAGTGTTATAATTACAGTTAAAATAATTAGAGGAAAAACCCAACGTGGCATAAAAATAATTTAAAATGTTAGCAAAGATAACTGTTTAAATATCATATGATTTTAACGTCTTGTTAAAGTTTTGTACCTTTCTCGAATATCTAAAACATCTTTTTAGATTACAATTTTTCAACACTTTAATCACTGAATCAATAGAATGTCAGACCAAAAAAGACTTTTTTTAGTTGATGCTTATGCATTAATTTTTCGAGGATATTATGCTTTTATAAAAAACCCAAGAATAAACAGCAAAGGTTTAGATACCTCTGCAATAATGGGTTTTATGAACTCTTTATTAGATGTTATAAAACGTGAAAGACCAGATCATTTAGCAGTTTGTTTTGATAAAGGAGGCTCTGTAGACAGAGTAGAAATGTTTGAAGCTTACAAAGCCAATAGAGATGCAACACCAGAAGCCATAAAATTAGCTGTTCCCTATATTTATGAGATTTTAAAAGCAATGCACATACCAATTATGGTAAAAGAAGGGTTTGAAGCTGATGATGTTATTGGAACCCTTTCTAAACAAGCAGAAAAAGAAGGCTATAAAACTTTTATGGTAACACCAGATAAAGATTTTGCTCAATTAGTTTCTGAAAATATATTTATGTACAAACCACGTTTTGGAGGTGGTTATGATATTTGGGGTGTACCAGAAGTAAAAGAAAAATTTGGAGTAGAAACTCCAGAACAAGTCATCGATTTTTTAGGAATGATGGGAGATTCTGCAGACAACATACCTGGTTTACCTGGAGTTGGAGAAAAAACTGCAAAAAAGTTTTTAGCTGCATATGGTTCTATGGAAAACCTTTTAGCCAACACACATGAGTTAAAAGGAAAAATGAAAGAAAAAATTGAAGCAAATGGAGAATTAGGTTTGCTTTCTAAACAACTTGCAACAATTATGCTTGATGTTCCTGTTACTTTTGATGCTGATGATTTTACCTTAGATCAACCAGATAAAGAAAAAGTAACTGAAATTTTTAACGATTTAGAGTTTAGAAATTTATTGACTAACTTTTTAAGAACTTTTAATACAGAAACTACAACTGATAAAAAAGAAGCTATCACTTCAAACGCAGTCGAGAAATCTCAATCTCAAACAAAAAAAGCAACTTCAAACACAGAAGGTCAATTCGATTTGTTTGCTGCTCCAGGAACTGGTTCTGTTTCTGAAGAAGAAAGTTTATCGGGTTTTAAAACTATAAAAAATACCAATCATTTTTATCAACATATAGATACTCCTTTATCTAGAAAATTATTTTTAAAGAAATTAATGCAACAAAACTCTGTTTGTTTTGATACTGAAACTACAGGTTTAAAAGCTTTAGAAGTAGAATTAATTGGTATTGCTTTTTCTTGGGAAAATGGTAAAGGGTATTATATTTCTTTTCCTGAAGACCAAAATGAAACAGCATCAATTTTAGAAGAATTTAGACCATTTTTTGAATCTGATATCGAAAAAGTTGGACATAATTTAAAATACGACATCAAAGTTTTATCAAACTATAATATGCCTGTAAAAGGTAAATTGTTTGATACCATGATTGCACATTATTTAATTAATGCAGATATGCGTCATAATATGGATGTTTTAGCAGAAACGTATTTAAATTATCAACCTGTTTCTATCACAGAATTGATTGGTAAAAAAGGGAAAAATCAACTTTCTATGAGAGTGGTTCCTATTGCAGATCAAACAGAATATGCAGTAGAAGATGCAGACATCACTTTTCAATTAAAAGAACATTTTACTAAAGAATTAGAGAGTGGAAATCTTACCAAGCTTTTTAACACCATAGAATTGCCTTTGGTTTCTGTTTTAACAGCTATGGAAATTGAAGGTATAAATGTAAATACAGATTTCTTAAAAGAATTGTCTATTGCATTAACCGAAGACATTCATCAACTAGAAAAAGATATTTACGAACAAGCAGGAGAAGAGTTTAATATTGCTTCACCTAAACAATTAGGTATTGTTTTATTTGAAAACATGAAACTAGTTGATAAGCCTAAAAAAACCAAAACAGGTCAATATAAAACAAGCGAAGACATTTTATCTTTCTTAGCAAAAGACCATAAAATTATTAGAGATATTCAAGAATATCGTCAGTATAAAAAATTACTAAGTACTTATGTAGATGCATTGCCAAATGAGGTAAATCCTAAAACAGGAAGAATACATACAGTGTATGCTCAAGCTGTTGCTGCTACTGGTAGATTGAGTTCTAACAATCCTAATTTACAAAACATTCCTATTAGAACAGAACGTGGAAAAGAAGTAAGAAAATCGTTTGTTCCTAGAGATGAAAATCATGTTTTATTAGCTGCAGATTATAGTCAAATTGAATTAAGAATTATTGCTGCTTTAAGTGAAGAAGAAACAATGATAGAAGCTTTTAAAAATGGTGAAGATATTCATGCTTCTACTGCTGCAAAAGTTTTTAATGTTCCTTTAAGTGATGTTACTCGTGAACAACGTAGCAATGCAAAAACAGTTAATTTTGGAATTATTTATGGAGTTTCTGCTTTTGGCTTAAGTAACCAAACAGATTTATCTAGAAGTGAAGCAAAAGAATTAATTGAAACGTATTATGAAACCTATCCTAAATTAAAAGCATACATGTCTGCTCAAGTAGATTTTGCTAGAGAACATGGTTATGTAGAAACGGTTTTAAACAGACGTAGATATTTAAAAGACATCGATTCTAGAAATGCAATGGTAAGATCTGGAGCAGAAAGAAATGCCGTAAATGCACCCATACAAGGTTCTGCTGCAGATATTATAAAATTAGCAATGATTAACATTTACAATCGTTTTGAAAAAGAAGGTTTTACATCTAAAATGTTATTGCAAGTGCATGATGAATTGGTTTTTGATGCTCATAAAGACGAGTTAGAAACAATAAAACCAATTATTAAAGAAGAAATGGAAAATGCTTTTAAAATGAGTGTTCCATTAGATGTAGAAATGGGAATAGGAGAAAATTGGTTACAAGCACATTAAACTTTTAAATGGAAATAGATTACCTTGAAAATATAGACGGACATGAACAAAACATTGTTCGTTTGTATAACTTTAATAAAACAGAAGCAATATTATTTAGAGATTTATTGATTGATACTGTAATTATAAAAAAGCAAAAATTAAACTTAGCAGAAGTAGACTTTATTACTCCTAGAAATTGCAATTTAATTTTTGGTTTATTTAAAACTGATGAAGGAATTTTAACAAAAGATAATGAAACTTTTTTCTGTGTTTTAACTTTAGAAGGTTTTACAAATATGATTAAGTTGATAGAACCTTTTTGTAAGAAAGAATCTAGAGGATTTCAATATTTATATGACATAGACAATCCTATTGACTTATTATTTTGTCCTTCTGCAAGTTTTGATGAATAATAGATTTATAAAAGGTTAAATGCAAATACGAATTACAAGGCTTTCTCTTTTTTTGTTTATTTTTTTTACATTTTATAATTGTTCTACACTAAACAATTTACTAATGAAAAAGACAACTCCTTTTGTAGAAAATTTTGAAAATTTAAACTCTTTTAATATACATTGGGAAGACAATTCTTGGAAAAGTCCTGCTTCTTACACCTTAGAAAATAAGCAACTAAAAATAACCACCAGACCTAATTCTAAAGACAGAGTAAAAGTAAGAACTAAAAGAAACAACTTTACAACTGGTATTTATGAATGGCGCATTTTTATACCCAAATTTAAATTGTTTGACCAAGTTAGTATTGGTGCATTTTTATATCATAATAAAAAAGAAGAATTCGAATTTGATTTCGAAATTGGTTCTGGGCAAAAGTTAGATAGAGAAAAAATAAATTTAAAAAATGATGAAGCTATTGTTTATTGTGTTTCGCAATTTTCACCATCAAACTCAAGTCATTTTTCTGTAAAAACAAATGAATATTCTACCTTTAAAATGGAATTAATAGATGTTAACGGACTTTATTTAGTAAAATGGTATATAAATAATAGTTTGGTAAAAGAACTACAAACACAGGTTAAGAGCAATATTAAGTTTAGAGTTCATAATAGTTTAGAAAACTTAAAGTTTATGGGTAATCATAAAACTACTTCAATAAACTATGTCCTTTTTGATTCTTTTAGCTATAAAAACAATTCTTTTTAGTGATTTGAAACATTTATAAAATGTAAGAAATATTCTCTTTTTATTTACTTGCATAAAAATTGAATTTTATCCGTAATTTTGCATCCGAATTATGAGCATTATTTCTAAAGACATACAAAAAGCTATACAACTGTTAACTGATGAACAATTGGTAGCAATACCTACTGAAACAGTTTATGGTTTAGCAGGAAATATTTTTAGCGAGAAAGCAATAAAAAGTATTTTTTCTACAAAAAAAAGACCTTTTTTTAACCCACTAATTGTGCATGTTCCTTCTGTTAGTTCTTTAGAAAATATTGTAACACATATTCCTAAAAAAGCAAAGTTGTTAGCAGATGCTTTTTGGCCTGGGTCTATGACTATGGTCTTAAAAAAGAGTTCTAAAATTCCAGATTTAATAACTGCAGGTAAAGATACTGTTGCTGTACGTGTTCCTAATCATAAGGTAACTTTAGAACTTTTAAAACAATTACCTTTTCCTTTAGCAGCTCCAAGTGCAAATCCTTTTGGAAGCATCAGTCCTACTAAACCTACACATGTAGAATCTTATTTTAAAGATGATATAAAAATGGTTTTAGATGGTGGTTCTTGTACAAATGGTATAGAATCTACCATTATTGGTTTTGAAAATGATGAACCTATTATTTATAGATTAGGTGCATTAGCTTTAGAAGATATTGAAGCTGTTGTTGGTAAAATTTCAATCAAAAATAAAAAAGAAGTCAGTCCAGATGCTCCAGGAATGTTAGCAAGACATTATGCACCTTCTACTAAAACTTTTTTAGTTGATGATGTTGCTCTAGAAGTAACAAAACATCAAGGAAAAAAAATTGGTGTTTTGGTATTTAATCAGTCTTTAAACAATGATTCTTTAACAGAAATCATTTTATCAGAAGAAAAATCTATGCAAAAGGCTGCTTCTAAATTATATGATTCTTTACACGAGTTAGATCATTTAAATTTAGATGTAATTATTGCTGAAAGGTTTCCAGATAATGGATTAGGGAAATCTATTAACGATAGATTACAAAGAGCTACTTTTAGTCTTTAAAAAAATTAATTTGACTTATTTCCAAAATTTTAAAGCAAATATTTCTAACATAAAGCTTCCAGAAAAATTTACTTTTCCTTTTTATTATGAACCTCATTTGTTAGCAGAAATTGCAACAAAAGAAGTGCAAGAATATTTAGAAAAACAAACTGATTTTGAGCATAATTTCGGAATAAATTCAGATAATAAATCTACAGCTATTGGTAAAATGTTTGGGGTTTTAGTTGTTAAAAACCAGCAAAATGAATTAGGTTATTTAGCAGCATTTTCTGGAAAACTAGAAGACAATAGTTTTCCTGATAAATTTGTACCTCCTGTTTTTAATATGAGAACTGAAGGAAGTTTCTTTTTAAAAGGTGAAGAAGAAATTAATGAAATAAACAAACGTTTATCTACTATTAAAAATGATAAAAACTATTTATCAATAAAACAATCTTTTAAAAAAACATTACAAGATATAAACCAAGATTTATCATTTGAAAAAGAAAAGTTAAAGCTTCAAAAAAAGGATAGAAAATTAAGAAAGCAAATTGGTAAAGCTACCTTAAATAAAGTCGACTTTAATTCTTTAAATAAAAAACTGGTACAAGAAAGCTTTAATGATCAGTTTTACATAAAAGAACTTCAAGAATATTATGATGATAAACTTGATGAAATTAGAGTAAAACTCACACTTTTTGAAGACGAAATTTCATCATTAAAAAGCAAAAGAAAAGAAATATCAAACCATTTACAACAAACTTTATTTAAAAATTATTCATTCTTAAATAAACTAAAAGAAAAAAAGAATTTATTAGATATTTTTAAAGATCCAGCAATAAAACCACCTGCAGGTTCAGGAGAATGTTCTGCTCCAAAACTTTTGCAATATGCTTTTTTACATGATTTAGAACCTGTTTGTATGGCAGAATTTTGGTGGGGAATTTCACCCAGCTCAGAAATTAGAAAACATAAAAACTTTTATCCTGCTTGTCAAGGAAGGTGCAAACCTATTTTAACCCATATGTTAGATGGAGTTGAAATGGATGACAATTTATTGTTAGAAAATTTAGCCGAAAAACAAGAGCTAGAAATCATTTTTGAAGACGATGTTTTAATTGTGGTAAATAAGCCTGCTGAGTTTTTATCTGTTCCTGGAAAAAATATTACAGATTCTGTTTACACTCGTATCAAAGAAAAATATCCACAAGCTACAGGTCCATTAATTGTACATCGTTTAGACATGTCTACCTCTGGAATTTTGTTATTAACCAAAACTAAAGAAGCAAATAAGGTTTTACAAAGTCAATTTATAAAAAGAACTGTTAAAAAACGTTATGTGGCTCTTTTAGATGGAATTGTAAAAGATAAAAAAGGAACAATAAAATTACCTTTAAGAGTAGATTTAGATGATAGACCTAAACAATTGGTAGATTTTGTACATGGAAAAAATGCTGAAACTCTTTGGAAAAGTATAAAGACAGAAAATGGTAAAACACGTATTCGTTTTTATCCAATAACAGGAAGAACACATCAATTAAGAGTACATGCAGCTCATAAAGATGGATTAAATACTCCTATTATTGGAGATGATTTGTATGGTAAAAAAGAAAATAGATTGCATTTACATGCAGAATTTATTGAATTTTCTCATCCTATTACAAATGAAAAAATGAGTTTTACTGTTCATCCAAATTTTTAAAAGAAAGAAAAGCCTAATCCTAAAGAAACACTGTCTAATCTATTATTATCAAAGCCAATAATTCCTTTTCTATGAAAATCTAAGCGAATTATAGTGTTCCATCTTTTTGCTCCTTTTACTTGGGTTCCAAATCCTACTCTGTAATAATTTCCATCAGGATAATTTGAAGATGGACGCCACATTTTTCCATAACTAACTTCTGTAAAAAAGTTATCTCCTTGATCTTCTGTAATATTGTACTTTAAACTAAAATACGTTGGAAAAGCACTTACAGCATAATTCCAATGATAATCAAAACCACCATTTACACTTATTGCTATTCGTTTTTTAAATTCGTATCCAAAACCCATTCTTAAAAAAATAGCATTTGGCACTAAAAAAGGTTCTCCATCATCTGGATCTAAAGTATAATGTTCGTTTACAGCAAAAGTTACATTTCCTGAGCCAGTAAAAAAAGGTTTACCTATTTTTTCTTGTGAAAAAGAGAAGGATGAAATTGCTAAAAAAGTAATTAAAAGTAATAATGGTTTCATATTGATAGTTTTGGGTTGCTTGAACTGAAACAATAATTATTCCATTTTTTTATAATTAAGAAATTAAGTTTTAAGAATATCTAAAAAATATTCTCTTTTTATTTCTCTTGCACCCAAACTTGCTAGGTGTTCATTATAAATTTGACAATCTATCAATTTATATTTTTTATTTTTTGCTAAGTGAATAAAAGCTAATTTTGAGGCATTAGATATTTTACTAAACATACTTTCTCCACAAAAAATATTATTTATTTCTAAACCATATAAACCTCCTACCAATTCATTTCCACTCCACACTTCTATAGATTTTGCAACACCTAAATTATGCAAATTTATATATGCTTGTTCCATATCATTAGTAATCCATGTTCCTAAACCATCACTCCTATCAATATTTTTACAATTATAAATTACCTCTTTAAATGCTTTGTTTTCTGTAATTGTAAATTGGTTTTTATTGATAATTTTTCGCATCGACTTTGAAACCCTTATTTCATCAGGAAACAATACCATTCTTTCAAAAGGGCAATACCAAACTATAGGTTCTCCTTCAGAAAACCATGGAAAAATTCCGTTTTTGTAGGCAAAAATTAACCTGTTTTCAGACAAATCTCCTCCTAAAGCAATAATACCATCTTCTGTTGTAAATTCATATGGTGGAAATTCTATGTTTTCTGAAAGCCAAATCATTCTGCAAAAATAAGTAACAAAAAAGCCTCATCAAAAATTGATGAGGCTTATATCCAAAATTAGAAGACAAATTTAAATGTTGAATAATATTTTATTGAGCAAATAACTCTGCTTGTATTGTTAAAAGTATAATGAATGTCAAAAAATAATTAACCATCGAAAATCTTTTTTTTGTAATTGTTTTTAGGGAAAATAATATTGCTTTCATAAAAAGATATTTGGTTAACCAGATTGGTTAACCAAATATAAGCATTATTTTTTATATAATAGTTCTTAAAATTATATTAATCTACATTTTTTATTGGTATTTATATATTAGAAGTCACTATTTTTGCAAACTGTTTAATAAAATTAAATGTCTAGAATAACAAAGAGAAAAAGAATAAAAACTAAAAAAGAGAGGGCTAAGTTAATGCACAGCTACTACTCTAGAACTGGTTTTTATATGTTTATTTGGGAAAGTCTAAAAAAAGCTTTTGTACCAATAGTAACTGTTGTTATAGGTCTTTTTTTAATAAACAGATATGTTTATAATATAAATGAGGGTTTAGAATCTATTACAGAAACATTTTCTAGACCAGGAATTTTTTCGTTTTTCTTTACTTCAGAAACGCTTTTAGGGTTAATACCACCAGAGATTTTTATTGCTTGGACTAAGAAAACTACAGAACCTATATTAAACTTATCTATACTTGCAACTTTATCTTACTGTGGAGGTCTTGTATCTTACTTTATTGGAAAAACTGCTTTAAAAATAGAAACTGTAAAAAACTATTTAGAAGTAAAAATGGCAAAACACTTAAAAAACTCTAAAAAATGGGGAGGTTTTTTAATATTAGTAGGTGCATTGTTACCTGTTCCTTTTTCTATTTCTTGTACTGCAGCTGGTATGATAAAATATCCTTTTAAAAATGTAGTTTTATTTGGGTTATTTCGTTTTGCAAGATTTGCAATATATGCTTGGGCCATTTTTAAAGTAGTAGATTAAAAAATAATTACATTTGCCTTATGGGATTAACAAACAACGACGTTTTTAAAAAATTAAGAGTAGCACATAAATTTCGTGATACAGATATTATAGAAATTTGTGCTTTAGTAGATTTTAAAGTAACAAAAGGAGAAATAGGTTCTATTTTTAGAAGTGAAGATCATCCTAAATATATGGAGTGTGGAGATCAGTTTTTAAGAAATTTTTTAAATGGATTGGTTATTCATATGAGAGGACCAATGCCTAAAAAAGGAGAAAAGAAATAGGTTGTTTAACAACTTATTTATTAGAAAAAAAAGAGAGAATACATTAAAAGTATTCTCTCTTTTTTTATTCAAGAAATCTAATTTCTAGAATGGTAAATCATCTGGTTCTGCATCAGAAACATTAGATGCTGGTTGAAACTGATCAACTGGAGGTAAATTACTTGGAGCTGCAGCTTGAGATAAGTTTTCGATTCTCCAACCTACAATAGAATTAAAATATCTAGCTTCTCCTTGTGGGTTAATCCACTCTCTACCTCTTAAATTGATAGAAACTTTTACATCTTGTCCAACAGAATAATTGTTTAATAAATCACATTTATCTTGATGAAACTCTACATTAATCATTTGAGGATATTGATCATCAGTTGTAACTACCATTTCTCTTTTTTGAAAACCGTTAGCTCCAAAAGTTTGAACCTCACCAATTAATTTTATTTTTCCAATAACTTCCATAATTTCTATTTTAATAAAAGTACTTTTATTGTACTTTCTACATCATTCATTTATAATACTGTTGGGCAAATGTATGTTATTTTATGGGTTTTAATCAAATAATCTGTGTATGTTCTTTACCAAAGTTATTAACAGTTTTCTTCAAAAACAATAGTTAATAAGACTTTTGAAACAGTAATTATAATATAAATAGGGTTGCTAATACTATGCTTTAAATAAATGAGTTATATACAAGAAACCTTATATTTGTTTTGATGAATTTTTTAACAAACAACATTCTTTTTAAGCGCTTTGCAATAATAATTTCTTTAATTATTGTTTCTTTAATATTATGGAATACCTATATTTTCTTTCAAAAATTTAAACAAGAAGAGCGTATTAAAATGGAAATTTTGGCAACTGCTCAAAAAGAAATTGCTACTAATACAGATTTAAACGCAAATGTAGATTTACCCCTAAAAGTCATTGAGAATAATAACAATATTCCTATGATTTTAGTAAATGCAAAAGGAGAGATCGAATATTTTCAGAATCTTGATTCTAAAAAAGCTGAAAATCCTAAATATTTAGAAAACCAATTGGCAAAAATGAAAACAGAAAATGAGCCAATTGAAGTTAGTTATAAAGGTAAAAACAGACAGTATATTTACTATAGAGATTCAGATTTATTAAACAAGCTTTCTTATTACCCTATAGCTTTAATTCTTATTCTATTCTTATTTTTAAGTGTTATTTATATGTTTTACAACTCTAACAAAGCTGCTGAAACTAATAAATTATGGACAGGAATGGCAAAAGAAACGGCTCATCAAATAGGCACACCTTTGTCTTCTCTTTTAGGATGGATTGCAATTTTAAAAATGGAAAAAATTGATGAAACCTACGTAAATGAAATAGAAAAAGATGTACATAGATTAAATACAATTGCAAATAGGTTTTCTAAAATAGGCTCTATTCCAGAATTAAAAAAAGAAAACATAGTAGATATAACTAAACAGGCTTTTGATTACTTAGAATCTAGGAGTTCTAAGCAAATATCTTTTTCTTTTAATACGATAAACAATGAAATTTACACCAATTTAAATACAGAGTTATTTGGTTGGGTAATAGAAAACCTCATTAAAAATGCAATTGATGCAATGTTGGGTAAAGGAGAGTTAATACTGAAGATAGAAAATACATCTAAAAAAGTAAAAATTACCATTTCTGATACTGGAAAAGGAATGCCAAAAAAACTTTTTAAACAGATTTTTAAACCTGGTTTTACAACCAAAAAAAGAGGTTGGGGATTAGGATTATCTCTATCTAAAAGAATTGTTGAAGATTACCACAAAGGAAAAATATTTGTACAAAAATCTGAAATAGGAAAAGGTACTACTTTTGAAATTTTATTAGAGAAAGTCTAATCTATAAGTTTATTTATCAAAGAAATTTGAACTAAATGATAGTAACTATGTTCTATCATTCCTTCAATATTTCTATAATAAGTTCCATATTTTTCATCAACAAAAACACTTTCTAACTCTGTTTCAGATAGACTTTCTATATAGTTTGCAAATTTTTCTGCATTTGTAAATAGCGTATTTTTTAATGAAATCCATTCACTTTCTGAAGTTATCTTAGGTGCGTCAAAACTATATTTATCTCTAATTTCTAATTTTCCCCCTTCAAAAACATTTAAAACTCCAGCAACATAATAATTAATATGAAAAGTTAAGACAGCAATAGTATTTAAAGAATTTACTTTTGTAGTTGCTTTTTTATATGAAATAGCCTCTAAAACCTTTTTGTAGTTTGTATTAGCTACCCAAGTACCATCAAGAAAAACTTCTCTAAATCTATTTGCTAATTCTTTGTTTTTTTTCACTTAGTTAAAAATTTTCAGAAATCTTATTAGCCAAAGCAACAAACTCTTCATTTGTTAATTTTTCTTTTTTGGTAAACTGCATATCTGCCATTGCATTTGTTGGCACTAAATGAACGTGTACATGAGGTACTTCTAAGCCAATAACACTCATACAAACTCTTTTACAGTCAACTGCTTTTTCTAATGCTTTTGCAACTCTATAAGAGAAATCCATTAGACTTAAATACTCTTCTTTAGATAAATCGAATAATTTATTTTCTTCTTTCTTTGGTACAACTAAAGTGTGTCCTTTTGCATTAGGATTGATATCTAAAAAAGCAATAAAATTATTGTCTTCTGCAACTTTGTAACAAGGAATTTCTCCGTCAATTATTTTTGTAAATATGCTCATAATATCAATCTTAAGTGTATTTTTTTTGATGAGTAGTAAATATAAAAAAGAATTCGGGTTTCAGCAATGCCAAAACCCGAATTTATAATTTAATCTGTTGAATAAAATCTATCTTGAAATATCTACAATTTCAAATTTCATAATTCCATTTGGTACTTTAATTTCAGCAATATCACCAACTTCTTTACCTAATAAACCTTTTCCAATAGGAGAGTTTACAGATAGTTTTCCATTTCTAACATCTGTTTCAGAATCTGCAACTAATGTGTAAGAAAACTCCATACCATTTGCAGTATTTTTAATCTTTACAATAGAATGTATTAATATTTTAGATGTATCTAATTGAGATTCATCTATGATACGTGCATTTGCTACTACATTTTTTAATTTAGCAATTTTAAATTCTAAATGAGATTGTTCTTCTTTAGCTGCATGATATTCTGCATTTTCACTTAAATCTCCTTTATCTCTTGCATCTGCAATTTCTTGTGTTACTCTAGGACGTTCAACTTGCTCAAGTTGCACCAATTCATCCTTCAATTTCTTTAATCCTTCTGCTGAATAATACGATATGTCGCTCATAGTAATATAATTTAAAAATCCCATTACCTAAATAGGAATGAGATTGTCTTACAAATGTACAAAATAATTGTAAATTGCCATCGTTCTTTTAGTATTGAAAGATAATTATGATTAAAAAAACATTACTCTTATTTTCGTTTATATTCTTTATAAATTGCTCTAATAATGACGATTTAGATAGCTGTATACAATCTTTACCTTTAAGTTATACTTCCGATTTAAATAACCCTCAATTAATTAATGCTTTGGTTCCTGGTGGATATGTAGAATTGAATGCTGGTTCTAAAGGAATTTTATTAATGAATGTTAATGGTAGTGATTTTGTTGCTTACGATAAAATTTGTCCTGCAAGAGATTGTAATTCTCCTATGACTTTCGAAAAAGGTATTGTTTTAAAATGCCAATGTGATGGTAGCGAATATGGTGTAGGAAAAGGTATTGGAGGAGCTCCACAAACTGAAGGTTTTATTTGTCCTGCAATAGAATATAGAGTTACTAAAATTGGTACAGTTTTGCGAATCACAAATTTTTAATAGCATACATACTTTAAGTTGCTTATTTTTGCAGAAACACAACATTAAGCAACGTGAAAAACTATTTTTCTTCAAATTTTAAACTAGGTGTTCTTGGAGGAGGACAATTAGGAAGAATGCTTTTAGCAGAAACTCAAAAATTCGACATTCATACTTCTATTTTAGAAAATAATAAAAATGCACCATGTGCAGAAATTTGCAACACATTTGTTGTTGGAGATTTATTAGATTTTGATGCTGTTTACAACTTCGGAAAAACTGTAGATTTATTAACTATAGAAATTGAAAATGTAAATTTAGATGCTTTAGATAAATTAGAAGACGAAGGCTTAACAATTTATCCAAAACCTCAAGATTTACGAATAATACAAAGTAAAGCAAGACAGAAAAATTTTTATGTAGATCATCAAATTCCTACTGCAGAATTTTCTCATTATGCATATGTAGAAGAATTAAAACATTCTTTTGAAAATAATATCATTGATTTTCCTTTTGTTTGGAAAGCTGCACGTTTTGGTTATGATGGAAATGGTGTTAAAATTGTTAGGAATACAGATGATTTAAACAGTTTACCAAATGTAGAATGTATTACAGAAAAATTAATTCCGTTTAAAAACGAATTGGCTGTAATTGTAGCAAGAAATGCAAATGGAGAAACAACAACTTACCCTGTAGTTGAAATGGAATTTCACCCAGAAGCCAACCAAGTTGAGTATGTTATTTGTCCTGCAAGAATTGATAGTAAAGTAGCAGAAAAAGCAAGAGAAGTTGCTTTAAAGGTTGTTAGTGATTTAGATTTTGTTGGTTTATTAGCTGTAGAAATGTTTCAAACAGTAGATGACAAAATCTTAGTAAACGAAGTTGCTCCAAGACCACATAATTCTGGACATTATTCTATAGAAGCAAGTTATACCAATCAGTTTGAACAACATTTACGTTCCATTTTAAACCTTCCTTTAGGAAATACAAACAGTAAAGTTGCTGGAATAATGGTAAATTTAGTTGGTGATGAAGGTTTTTCTGGTGATGTTGTTTACCAAAATATAGAAGATATCTTAAAAATTGATGGAGTTACGCCTCATATTTATGGGAAAAAAGAAACAAGACCATTTAGAAAAATGGGACATGTTACTATTGTAAATTCTGATATTGGTAAAGCTAGAGAAATAGCGCAAAAAGTTAAAGAAACAATTAGAGTAATAAGTAAAAACAATTAACAATAATTCAATAAACAATTATCATTAAGTATATGCTACTTTTAAAATGATAACTGTTTACTGATAACTGAAAGTAATATGGTAGGAATAATAATGGGAAGTGATTCTGATCTTCCAATAATGCAAGAAGCAATAGATATTTTAGAGAGTTTTGATATTAAAATTGAAGTTGATATTGTATCTGCTCACAGAACTCCAGAAAAATTAGTAGACTACTCTAAAAATGCCCATAAAAGAGGTGTACAAGTAATTATTGCTGGTGCAGGTGGTGCTGCTCATTTACCAGGAATGGTTGCAAGTATGAGTCCTTTACCTGTTATTGGAGTTCCAGTAAAAAGTAGAAACTCTATTGATGGTTGGGATTCTGTTTTATCTATTTTACAAATGCCAGGGGGCGTACCTGTTGCTACTGTAGCTTTAGATGGAGCAAAAAACGCTGGTATTTTAGCTGCTCAAATTATTGGTGCATCTAATGAGTTAATTTTAAATAAAATTATAGCTTATAAAGAAGAGTTAAAATTAAAAGTTAACAAAGCTTCAGAAAGAGTTAGAAAATAAATTTTCTAAAAAAAGCTCAAAACTAAATAAGTTTTGAGCTTTTTTTAATAGGTATTATCCTAATTAGTAATTACTATTTTTTTTATTCGTTTTTTATTATTGTCTAAACTTGCTTTTACAATATAAACTCCTGTTTCTAAATTAGAAACATCTTTACTATCATTAATAGAATAACTTTTTACTTCTGATCCTAAAATAGTATACAAAGTCACTTTTTTAATTTGATCTAAGTTTTTATAATTTATAATCAATTCTTTTGATGAGTTTACACTAACAAAAAAACTATTATCCTTTAAAACCTCATCATTAATTGTAAGTGTTTCTTTCTTTTCTTTAGAATAGATAATTTTAAATCTTGTATTATTTGTTCCTATAGTATTTATTAAAAATGAATACGATTGTTTTCTTAAATCTGTAATCGTATTTTCTTCAGTATCTTTTAAATAAATATTATAATTTTCATTAATATATTCATCTTTAATACTAATTGTATGCTCTCCTGTTTCATCAATTACAAAACCAAGCTGAATTACTTTTTCATCTTCTTCAAGTAATGGTAGTCCTTGAATTGTTAAACGAGTATCTTCTTCTGCAATAGAATAAAAACCTAATTTTTCTTGATTTATATCAAACAAACCATCATAAATTCTATCATAATCATTTGTAGCACCATCTACAAAACCAATTAACAGCGTATTTATTTTATTTCCGTTAGAAAACTGAAACCAAGATCTTCCTAATTTATTAGCTGTAACTGTTGTTTTTTCTGATTTATAAAATTCAGTATTGTCTCCAGCTACCTGATGAGTTGGTTTTAATTTTAAAGTTGTTGCTGCAGTAGTTTTAACAAAAAAAGCTTGAGCTGTTCCTATTTTACCAGTAACCCCAGGTGATGAACCTCCAGTATTGTTATACTGTAAATAATCAGAAACATTATTATCTCCAGCATTTGCAGATTGTTGATTCCAAAAATAGATAGTACCCTCTATATTTTGATTGTCTGTATCTTCTATTATTAAACCCCAATCTATGGCAGATGCATATGGATTTCCAATTAAATTATCTCCTTCTTCAGACCAAATATTACCTGTTTCTCCTTGATCTTCATTTGTACTAAAATACAATGTTAAATCTGTACCTGCTTCATTTATGGTTCCTGAAAAAGTACGTACTTGTCCTCCAGTACCTTCGTTTTGAATAGCATATCCAACACCTTTTTGCATAATACCACCAACTCCAATCCAATTAGCGTCATCTGAACTAGCATCAAATAAATAAATTTCTTCAGCATCTGGAAAAACGGAACTTGTTGTTTCTCCTATCACAGGCGAACTCCAATATGAAAAGAAATTATCATCACCATAAGTAGGAGTATTTCTAATTACATCAAAAGTACCAGAACCAGTAATAGCACTATTACAATTATGATAAATTAACGCCCCTCCATCTTCAATAGTTATGGTTCCGTTATTATCTAAGCCATAATAAACATTTAAAGTTGCTCCACTTTCTATTATTAATTCTACGCCAGAATTAATTGTTAAAAAGCCAACACTGATTTCTGTTGTTAAAACTGGGTCAAAAGTACCTCCATCTGGTATGGCTACTTTTTGTTTTCTTGTGGCATCAGGAGCTATATCTGACAACCAATTTGTTGTTGTAGACCAAACATCAGAATCACTACCATCCCAAGTAATTAACCCTGCTGCATCTTCTGTAGCAGTTATTGAACTTCCTCCATTTGGTTGGTAATTCATTTGAGTCCCACTTTGGTAAGCTACTAAATCTGTTTCAGAAGTAATTAAAATTTCTTTATTGGTATCTATTTCAGTTTGTGTTCTTGCAACATTCCAAATTCTAAAAAGATCGAAATCACCAGAAAAATTATATGCAGATCCATCAGAATTTACAGCATCTTCATAATATTCTCCACCAACAGTTCCTGCATTCCATCCTAATACTAAATCATTTGGAAATCTAATACTACCTCCAGATCTTCCAATATTTATATCTCCAGAATGATTATCAACTGTTAACCCTGTTCTAGAGTCTTGCTCTACTCCATCTAAAAACCATTTTAAAGTTGTTCCAGATTCTAAAGTTATGGCCACATGATACCATTGGTTAAAGACCACATCTCCAATATCTGACCTAAAAAATTTTCTATCTCCTGTAACTCCTGCATTATTTCTATAAACACCAAAATAAAATTGTCCACCATCTATAAAAGCGGTTATAGCATTTACATTTCCTCCTTCTTCATAAAGTACTTGTCTAGATGTCATATCTGTAGCTCTAAATCGAAACTCTACAGTTCTATCATTAGTGTCTTGTAGATTAATAGCATCTGTATTTGGAATTGTTGTGTATTGAGTACTGATAGAAACAAAGGCAGTTAAAGAAATTTCGTCTTCACCATTTGGTTCATAATAAATTCGATCTTGATCTGAATAAGCTACCAGATTAGTTTCATTGGTAATAAAAGTAGATTTATTATCATCTACTTCTGCATCTGTTCTAGTATCATCCCAAATTCTAAAAAGAGAAATATCTCCAGAATAATACAATGCAGTAGTATCACCACCAGTAAAAGCACCATTGTAAGTTTCAGAATCTTCTCCTCCACTTGCAGACCAATCAACATCTGCTAAACTATTTGGAAACCTTAAACCATCTCCATTTCTACCAAATGTTATAGAGCCTGAATGTGTATTAACTTGTAGACCATCTTGTGTATCTTGTAAAACTCCGTTTAAATACCATTTTAAAGTTAGGTCTGGAATTGCTGTATCCTCTAAAGTTAGAGCAACATGATACCAATTGTCTACTTCTATTACACTTGCTACAGATCTAAAAAATCTTTTATCAGCTGCTGCTGTTCCATCATTTCTATAAGCTCCTAAATATATTCTACCTCCTTCTAAATATATTATAAATGCATTTACTGTACCTCCTTCTTCATAAAGTACCTGTTTTGTAGTAATATCGGATGTTTTAAACCATAATTCTATGGTTTTATTTCTTGTATTCTGAAGATTTATAGCGTCTGTATTAACTAAAGTAATAAAGTCATCTGCACCATTTAATGAAGTACCTGTAGAACAAGGAATTTGTGCAAACAGTATGTTTGTAAAAAACAATAAAATTAAGGGGAATGCTTTTTTCATCTTATTATACGTAAATAATAAGTAAAGCTAAAAAAAGAATTTTAATTTAAAAAACAAATGTGATAGTTAAACAAAATACTAAAATTTACAATTGTTATTCTTAATTTGTGATTATAATTTTTTTGTTAAACACTCTATTGTCTTTTAAAACAGCTATCACAACATAAACCCCTCTTGATAAGCTAGATACATCTTTCTTTTGAGCACCATTAAATAAAGCTACTTTTTTACCCTGGATATTAATCAATGCTATTTCTTTAATATTATCTTCATCAAAATCGTATTCTACAATTAATTCTTTTGCTCCATCAACATAAACAGTAAAATCTTTAGAGTCTATTTCCTCTACAGTATAAGATTCTTTACCTGTATTTTTTTGAGTAGCATTTCTTTTCTTTTTTGTATAAATAACTTTGAACCTTGTATTATTTTCACCTATAGAATCTATAGTAAAGCTATAATCTCTTTGTCTTAAATCTACAGTTATTTTCTTCTCTGTATCTCTTAAATAAATATAATAATCTTCATCTATTTGTTCATCTTGAATACCTATAGAATAATTACCTACTTTATCTACAATAAAACCTAATTTAACTACTTTTTTATCTCTTTTTAATATTGGCAACCCTTGTATTGAAGCTTTATCTACACCTTTTACCAAAGAGTAAAATCCTAAAGATTTTTCGTTGATATCATACTCTGCATCATATAATCTATCAAATCTATTTGTAGCTCCATCAATAAAACCAACTAGTAAAGTATTTGTTTTACCCTCATGATTAAAAGCAAACCAAGATCTACCATCTTTTTTCTGAGTATTTACTATTGATTCTCCTTTAAAAAACTGTGTGTTATTTGCAACAATTTGATGTGTTGTTTTAAATGTAATTTTACTATCTACACTCGTTTTTACAAAAAATCCTTGACCTGTACCAATTTTACCTGTGGCTGTATTAGATACACCACCTGTTTTATTATATTGTAAATAATCAGATACGTTATTATCTCCATTTTCTGCAGTATTTTGATTCCAAAAATAAACAGTTCCATCAATATCAGAATTGTCTGTATCTTCTATAATTAAGTCCCAATCAATTGCAGAGGCATATGGATTACCTACTAAATTATCGCCAGCAAGAGACCAAACATTATTTGCATCTGTACTTGCTAAATTTGTATTATAATAAACATTTACTTCTACATCTCCTTCATTAATTTTTCCTGTAAAAGTTCTTAATTGTCCACCTAAGCCTTCGTTTTGAATTGCATAACCTAAACCTGTTTTTAAATTAGCAGAACCATTATACACCCAATCTGCATTAGACACTCCTGCACCAAAAGAATATATTAATTCTGCATCTGGAAAAATTGAACTAGGGCTAGAGTCTGATTCTATGATTGGAGAACTCCAGTATGAATAAAAATCATTACCTGCATAAGTTGGAGTTTGTCTTTTTATGTTAAAATCTCCAGAACCTTGAATGGTAGAATTACAAGAATGAAAAATTAAAGCCCCACCATCTTCAACAGTTATGGTTCCATTATTTGTTAATTCATAAAAAACATTTAATGTACCTCCACTTTCTACAATTATTTCTGCACCTGCATCTACTGTTAATCTTCCAATAACTACTTCTGTTAAAATTTTAGGGTCATTTGTTCCGCTATTTATAATTACTGTTTGTGTTTTTGTAATATCTGGTGAATTTGCAGACCAATTAACATCATTTGTAAAATCTGTTGATGTTCCTCCTGTCCAAGTATAACTTGTTGCACTTCCGTTTGCAGAAGCGTTTGCATTTATAGTAGTATCATTATTAGAATCATACTCCATATTATCTCCATCTTGAAATGCCACTAAATCTGTTCCAGCATTTAAAAATGTAGATTTATTATCATCAATTTCTGTTACATTTCTGGCAACATTCCAAATTCTTAACAATGCAATATTTCCTTCAAAATTATGATTATTTCCATCTTGACCTCCAAAAGTTCCATTATAAGTTCCTGTTCCACTTCCTCCCCAATTTGTATCTGCTAAACTAGTTGGATACCTTACATTACCCCCATTTCTACCAATAGAAATATTACCAGAATGTTGACTAACTTGTAAACCATCTTGAGTATCTTGTAAAACACCATCTAAATACCATTTAAAAGTAATATCTGGATTTGTTGTATCTTCTATAGTAAAAGCTATGTGAGTCCATTTATCTACTGCAATGTCTCCAATAGCAGATCTAAAAAAACGTCTTCTTGTAGCATTATCTGCATTATTTCTATATCCACCAACATAAACTCTACCTCCTTCAATATAAAAAAGAATAACGTTTACTTGTGCTCCTTCTTCATATAATACTTGTTTTGTTGTAACATCTGAGGGCTTAAACCAAAATTCTACTGTTCTATTTCTGGTATTTTGTAAGTTAATTGCAGCTGTATTTGGTATGGTAATAAAATCATCATTCCCATTTGCATTAAATCCAGATGTACATGGAATTTGAGCCACAATAAACTGAGAAACAAATAGCAATGTAATTAATAAATGGTTTTTTAATGTCTTCATATTTTTACTTTTATATTTTCACTTCGTAAAATGAGTGTATACAAAACTAATACCGAAGACAGTTTTTATTTTTAAAAATTCGTTAAAACGAATTCTTATATCGATAAATGGAAGATTATTAGATATTTATAACTTACAAACACTAAAAAAAGTGAATCTATCTTATTTAGATTAGAGCTTTTAATTAGTAATTAAAACTTTTTTAGTTAACGTATTGTTGTCTTGAAGTTTTACACTTATAATATAAACACCTGTAGAAATTTTAGAAACATCTATTGTTTGATTATTCATAAAAGTATTCATTTTTCTACCTTGAATGTTATATAAAGAAATATCTTTTACACTATTGTTGTCATTACTATACTTAACAATTAATTCTTTTACATTGTTTACATAAACGTTTAATAAACTAGAGTTTAAACTTTCTATAAATGTTTCGTTACTTAAGGTGTTCTGTTTGGTATACACAATTTCGAATCTATCATTATTTTCTCCAATTGTATCAACATTAAACTTATAACTTCCTTGTCTTAAATCTGAGGTTATATTCTGTTCTTTATCTCTTAAAAAAATATTATATTCTTCATTTATAAACTCACTTTGAATGCCAATAGAATACTCTCCAATTTCATCAATTACAAAACCTACATTTACTTTTACCTCATCAGATTCTAATGTTGGAAGCCCTTGTATAGTTGCTTTTTTATCACCGTTAACTAATGTATAAAAACCCATAGATTTTTGGCTAACATCAAAAGGTGCATCATACAATCTGTCAAATGAGTTTGTTGCTCCATCTACAAAACCAACAAGCAACGTATTTGTTTTCTTTTTATGATTAAACGTAAACCAAGATCTATTAATAGTTTTATCTGTTTTAGCAATATTATTACTTTTATAAAAAGTACTATTATTTGCAGCTACTTGATGCGTTGTTTTAAAAGTAATTGTACTAGCACTCAGTGTTTTTATAAAAAATCCTTGACCAGTTCCTATTTTACCATTAGTGGTAGTTGATGCTACAGATGATCCTGTAATGTTATATACCACATATTCATCAACATTATTTTCTCCTATTTCTGCATTTTGCTGATTCCAAAAATAAATTTCACCACTCAATCCTGGATTATCTGGGTCAGTAACAACTAAATCCCAATCTATAGCAGCAGGATAAGGGTTTCCAACTAAATTATCTCCTTCTGTAGACCATTCATTTCCATCACTACCTTCTCCTTCTAAATTAGAAGTATTGTATATATTAACTGTAATATCTCCAGAATTTACGGCTCCAGAAAAAGTTCTTAATTGACCTCCTGTTCCTTCATTTTGAATAGCGTAACCAATTCCTTGTTCAAAATCTGAAGTGCCATGAAAAGCCCAATCTGAATTATTTGCACTAGCATTAAAATGATAAATAAGTTCTGCATCAGGAAAAACAGAAGCAATATTAGAATCTCCACTTATAACAGGAGAACTCCAATAAGAATAAAAATCATTACCTCCATAAGTTGGTGTTAGTCTTTCTACATTATAAACTCCTGATCCTCCTAAATCTTTCTTTTCTCTTAATACTAAACTTCCACTTTCTTCAACATTAATAGTACCATTATTAATAATATCATAACTTACCTCTAGAGTTCCACCACTTTGTACTGTAATACTTGCACTTGAATTAACTTGTAAGTCTCCAGCAACTACATGAGTTCCAGAAGTTATAATAGGATAATTTGTTGAAGCTTGAATTTCTACAGCTTCCTTTGTTAGTACATTTGGTACAGTACCTCCAACCCAATTAGAACCAGTGTTCCAATCTGAAGATGCAGCAGTAGCACTCCAAATAATAGTAGTTACAGGAGAAACTGTAGCTTCAGATGTTGTAGAATTATCATTTGTACTTAAATATGTAAATGTATCACCATCTAAAATTGCAACTAAATCATCTGTACCAACTGTTGTAATAATATCTGCTTTATAATCGTCTATTTCTGCAGGTGTTCTAACATCGTTCCAAAGTCTAAATCCCCATAAATATCCTTCAAAATAATTTGTACCTGAATAACTTGTTAAAGCTGAAGATGCATAAAAATATTCAGAATTTAATTGACTTGTCCATGTTGCTGTACTTAGAGGAAATCTAACATTTGCATCTTTATACCCCACCCTCATTGTATTATGTCCTCCAAATTGGTACCCAGAATTTTCTCCAATTAAAGTTCCATCCAAATAAAACTTTAACGCAGTATTTTGATTAGCTCCCATTAAATTTGTTGTATTGTTGGCAGCTAATGCATTGTCTAAAACCAAAGCTACATGATACCATGTATCTGCAGTAATTGCCTTTCTAAAAAAGGTTCCTTGCCATTGAGGTGAATAATCTGCTCTATTATACCCACCTACAACTAAATACCCATCTTCTATATAAATTAATACAGCTCTTGTACCAGCACCTTCTTTCATAATAAATTGCCTACTAGTAACTTCTTCTGCTTTAAACCAAGTTTCATATGTTCTATTATTGGTTGTAGTAGTATTAATTTGAGGTATATTAGTATTTGATGCACCACCTACATTTATATAATCATCTACTCCATCAAAATAAAAGCCATCATTTTCAGTTTGAGCAATACTCATAAAAGAAAACAGCAATGCAATTAAAGTTAAAAATGTGTTTTTCATAATTCTTTTTCTTTTACCCATTTTAAATTTTCAGATAAACTGAACAACCAAAAATAATTCGTTATTAATTTACACACATCCATTTTTCGACAAATAGAATTTTTATATCGATAAAATGATATTTTCTAAAGATTTTTATTATAAAAAATTAACAGAATATCTATATTTGACCTTTATACATATAGATTTATGAATCCACTTTTACAAGATTTTAATACAGCTCCATTTTCAAAAATTACAACTAAAGATTACAAACCAGCAATTAAAAAAGGAATAGAAATTGCAAAATCTGAAATAAATGAAATTGTAATAAATACTGAAAAACCTACTTTTGAAAATACAACTGTTGCTTTAGATTTTACAGGTGAAAAATTAAATAGAATTACCAGTATTTTTTTTAATTTAAATTCTGCAGAAACTAATGAAGAAATTCAGAAAATTGCTCAAGAAGTTTCTCCTTGGTTAAGTGAATTTGCAAATGATATAACATTAAATGAAGCTTTATTTAAAAAAGTAAAAGCTGTTTTTGATAACAGAAATAATTTAAAATTAACACCAGAACAAGAAACATTGTTAGACAAACAATACAAAAGTTTTGCAAGAAATGGTGCTAATTTAAATGAAGCAGATAAAACCACACTTCGTGAAATAGACGCAAAACTTTCTAAACTATCTTTAAAATTTGGTGAAAATGTTTTAGCAGAAACTAATGCTTTTGAATTACATTTAACAGATGAAAATGATTTAGCAGGATTGCCAGAAAGTGTAAAAGAAGCTGCAAAAGAAGTAGCAAAATCTAAAGAAAAAGAAGGGTATGTTTTTACTCTAGACTACCCAAGTTATATTCCTTTTTTAACCTATGCAGATAATAGAGAATTGCGTAAAAAAATGGCTATTGCTGCTGGAAAAAAAGCATTTCAAAACAATGAATTTAACAATGAACAAATTGTTTTAGATATTGTAAACCTTAGACAAAAAAGAGCCAATTTATTGGGTTATAAAACACATGCTCATTTTGTTTTAGAAGAAAGAATGGCAGAAACACCAGAAAATGTTATTAATTTTTCTAATAATTTACTTGAAAAAGCAAAACCAGCTGCTTTAAGAGAATTTAAAAACTTAGAAAATTACGCTAAAAAATTAGATGGAATTAATAAACTTCAAAAATGGGATGGTGCTTATTATTCTGAAAAATTAAAGAAAGAATTGTTTGATTTAGATCAAGAAATTTTAAAACCTTACTTTAAATTAGAAAATGTAATTGAAGGTTCTTTTGAAATTGCAAATCGTTTATTTGATTTACATTTTGAAGAAGTTTTTACAATAGAAAAATATCATGAAGATGTAAAAACATATAACGTTACTGATTCTAATGGTAATTTTATTGCTGTTTATTATGCAGATTTTCATCCAAGAAAAGGAAAACGCAATGGTGCGTGGATGACTAGTTACAAGCCACAACAAATAAAAAACGGAATTAACGAAAGACCTCACGTTTCTATTGTATGTAATTTTACAAAACCTACAGAAACGAAACCTTCATTATTGACATTTAATGAAGTTACTACATTGTTTCACGAATTTGGTCATGCTTTACATGGTATGCTAGCAAACACCACATATAATAGTTTATCAGGAACTTCTGTTTCTTGGGATTTTGTGGAATTACCAAGTCAGGTTATGGAAAATTGGTGTTTTGAAAAAGAGGCTTTAGAGTTGTTTGCAAAACATTATGAAACTGGAGAAAGTTTACCAATGGAATATGTAGAAAAAATAAAAGAATCTGCTAGTTTTAATGAAGGAATGCAAACTTTACGTCAATTAAGTTTTGGCTTATTAGATATGCAGTGGCATGGACAAGATCCTTCAGAAATAACCTCTATAAAAGAATTTGAAAACAATGCTTTTGCTGAAACAAAATTATATCCTGATGTTGCAGAAAACTGTATGAGTACTGCTTTTTCTCATATTTTTCAAGGAGGGTATTCTTCTGGATATTATTCTTATAAATGGGCAGAAGTTTTAGATGCAGATGCTTTTGATTACTTTTTAGAAAAAGGAATTTTTAACAAAGACGTTGCAACAAAATTTAAAGAAAACGTACTATCTAAAGGTGGTACAGAAAAACCTATGGTATTATATAAACGCTTTAGAGGAAAAGAACCTAAACCAGATGCATTGCTAAAAAGAGCAGGTTTAATCTAAGAATAAATATTTAAGCAATTTGCTTATATTTCTTTTTTAAAAAAAGAAATAACTTTAGTTAGTCATTAAATTCCCCAAAAAATGGTTAAACTAAAACTTATATTATTAATACTTTTTCTGACATTCGGATTTGAAATTTTCTGTCAAAATTCTTTTGATTTATCAATACATCAAGACACTAAATTTATATTTGTAGGAGATGATAGAGGCAATCATAGAGGAACTTTAGATATAATTATAAAACTTGAAGTACCTATAAAAAGATTTTCTAAAAGTCAAATTAGTATTTTTCCGTTATTCGAGCATGCTGCTCTACATAGTGGTTCTTTACAACGCTATGCAATTGGTGCATCTTATGTTTATAAAGATTTTTTTATTAAAAAAATAAATTTAGGTCTATATCCTAATTACGGTTTTATAACAAGATTTAATGACACCAATTCAAGTGCAGGTATAGATATTGATATTTCATATAGATTAACCAAACGTGTTTCTATTAGTTATGTGCATCAAATAATTGAAAGGACAGATTTAAAAACTACTTATAATGAAAGTGATTATATTAGAAATAGTAGCTTTTTAGGTTTTAAAGTTCATTTTTAACTTTTGTTTTTCTCTTCAATCCATTTACTCATAAATTTTGTTGCTTGTACAGTTTGATGTTGCAATAAGTTTCCCAAAAAATTATGAGTTCTATGATATTTTAAATTGTCTTGAACATTAATAATCTTATTAATAAATGGATCACTAATTTTTTCTTTGTCATAAATCTGATTGATAATTTCTATCCCTTTTTGCTGCGATTTTTTCCAAAGATTTTCATCAGTATATAATTGTATTGCTTTTTCTGAAAATGAGTTATAATCATCTTCAACAAAACCATTCCATGGTAAATTATTATGCATACCCTCTGCTCCAATATTTGTGGTTACACTTGGCGTTCCACAAATCATTGCCTCAGTTAATTTTCCTTTTATTCCTGCACCAAAATTTAAAGGAGCCAAAACTACTTTCGCATTTTTTACAACTGCATTAGCATCTTCAGCAAAACCTTTTATAATAAAACCTTCATTTTTATTATGTAATTGGTTTATTTGCTGATTGGCATAGGCACCATAAATATGAATTTCAGCTTTGGGTAGTTGTTTTCTAATGCGTCTCCAAATATATTTCTTTAATGTTAAAACTGCATCTACATTGGGTTTATGAAAGAAATTACCTATAAAAACAAAATGGTTTCTTTCTTCGAACGACTTCCATTTATCAACCTTTTTTTTGTCAATTTTATTTAATAAAAAAGGTAAATAACAAAGTAGGTTTTCATCAACCTTAAAAACAGATTTTAACAAATCCATTTCATAAGTAGAAATAATTAAACTCAAATCGCATCTTAAAATAGATGCAATTTCTCTTTTTGTATCATTAGAATCTAATAGAGCTTCAGTTGTATATTTTTCTCCTTTTTTAAATTGATTTTGGCGTGTTTTTCGTAAAAAATGTAAATCTTCAGTATCTAAAACTCGTAAAGCATTTGGACAGTTTTCTGCAACCCTCCAACCAAATTGTTCTTCCATCATAAAACGATCGAACATTACAATTGTAGGTTGTAATTTTTTTATAAAATCATCAAAAGAAGACGAATTTAACTCAATAGAAACCTCATCAATCCCTAAAGAACTTAAACTTGTTGCATTTTTACTTTTTTGAGCTGGAGAAGCAAATGTAATATTCCAGTTTTGTTTTAAAAACTGCTCTATTAACTGCATCATTCTACTACCAGCAGCAGAAGAATTAGGCTCTACCCAAACATAACCAATAATTAAAACGTGTTGTTTATTCAATTATTTAGAGTTCATTTGTTGTTTATAATCTGCTTGTACTTTTTTACCCCAAGCAACAACAGCATCAATTTGATCTTGAGATAAATTTGCTTCTGTATGTGTCCAAGTGTAAGAGTTTAAAGGCATGTGCTTCTTTTCTACTTCTTCATGAAGTTCATCCATTTTATGTTCTTTACGTTTTAAAGAATATTCATTCCATTTAGAAAAATTTAACTTTCTTTTTCCAACTTTTACATGATCGTTCATCCAATAATTAACAGGTGTAATATTACTGTACCATGGATACTTAGTAACATTTGAATGACAATCATAACAACTTTCCTTTAAAATTTTATGTACGTTTTCTGGCGGATTTGTTTCAGAAATAAAAGCCTCTAAAGAAGTTAAAGATCCTTCATTTTTTTCAGGCCCAAAAAATTGTACTATTATTAAAACTAATAACAAAAAGAACCCAATTTTTTTTATTGTTTTCATTGCGAAAATTTTAAAATTATCTTGATAGTAAATCTACTGAATTATCTCCTTATTCTATGAAAATATCCGTATTTTTGTCAACTATTAATAAAGAAAAAACCGAAAGGTTACATTATACGCAAAAATTAACCACAAATGAAATACGACATTATAGTAATTGGATCTGGTCCTGGAGGATACATTTCTGCAGTTAGAGCTTCTCAATTAGGAAAAAAAGTAGCAATTATCGAAAAATATCCTACTTTAGGAGGAACATGTTTAAATGTTGGTTGTATTCCATCAAAAGCGTTGTTAGATTCTTCTCATCATTATTATGATGCTGTTCATCACTTTGAAGAGCATGGAATTTCTGTTGAAAAACCTTCTTTTGATTTTGGTAAAATGGTTGATAGAAAAGCTAAAGTTGTTGAAACTACAACTGGAGGAATTAAATACTTAATGGACAAAAACAAGATTGATGTTTATGAAGGTGTTGGTTCTTTTGAAGATGCAACTCATGTTAAAGTTACTAAAAGTGATGGTTCTTCAGAAATAATTGAAGGAACAAATACAATTATAGCTACAGGTTCTAAACCTTCTACATTGCCTTTTATATCTTTAGATAAAGAACGTGTAATTACCTCTACTGAAGCTTTAAAATTAAAAGAAGTACCAAAACATTTAATTGTAATTGGTGGTGGAGTTATTGGTTTAGAGTTAGGCTCTGTTTACAAACGTTTGGGTGCAGATGTTTCTGTTGTAGAATATGCTCCAAAAATTACGCCTACTATGGATGCAGATGTTTCTAAAGAACTTACAAAAGTTTTAAAGAAACAAGGAATGAAATTTAATGTAAGTCATGGAGTAACTTCTGTAGAAAGAAATGGAGATGAGGTTATAGTAAAAGCTACTAACAAAAAAGGTGTTGAGGTTGAGTTTAAAGGTGATTATTGTTTAGTTGCTGTTGGACGTAGAGCTTATACTGATGGTTTAGGTTTAGAAAAAGTTGGTGTTGAGGTTAACGAACGTGGACAAGTTTCTGTTAACGACCATTTACAAACAAATATATCTAATATTTATGCAATTGGTGATGTTGTTAAAGGTGCAATGTTAGCTCATAAAGCTGAAGAAGAAGGAGTTGTTGTAGCAGAATATTTAGCTGGAGAAAAACCACATATTGATTATAACTTAATTCCTGGTATTGTTTATACATGGCCAGAAGTTGCTGCTGTTGGTAAAACAGAACAAGAATTAAAAGATGCTGGTGTAGCTTATAAAGCTGGTAAATTTTCTATGAGAGCTTTAGGAAGATCTAGAGCAAGTGGAGATATAGATGGTTTTGTAAAAGTATTAGCAGATAAAAATACAGATGAGGTTTTAGGAGTTCATATGGTTGGTGCACGTGTTGCAGACTTAATTATGGAAGCTGCTGTTGCAATGGAATTTAGAGCTTCTGCAGAAGATTTAGCAAGAATTTGTCATGGTCATCCAACATATTCTGAAGCTGTAAAAGAAGCTGCAAAAGCTGCTTGGGATGGAAAACCTTTAAATGCCTAATAGCATTTAAATAAAAAAATCTCGAAATAATGATTATTTCGAGATTTTTTTATTTCCTTCATTTGTTTCTAAAGCAGTATAATCTAATTTCCATCCAATAGTTTCAACCAAACTTTCCATTAACAATATAGCTTCTAAAGCTTCTTTATTTGCCAATTGAATTAAATTACTATCTGGTATTTTATTTAAAACATGATCTTTTGCTTCTTTATTTAACGTAGTTAAATCTTCTGTATCAAACTTGTTTAAATAACCGTTTTTAATATCGTAAAACTTTGTATCTGTTTCTATTGATAAAATTTCTGGTGCTGGAAATTCTGATAAAATAATTTTCTTTTCTTTAGTGTCAGATTGTAGTTTTATCTTTCTAAAGTCGAAACCAATATGAGCTTTTGCTGTTATTAAAATAATTGCCTTTTTTTTACTTACAATACTTCCCCAGAATTTTTCCTTAGTATTTTCATGATGATAAATTTCAGAAAAATCTCCTTCTACAGTAATTAACTTTGATACTTTTCTAATTTTATCTAATAAAATAACAGATTGTTTTTCTGTTAAACTTTTTTTCTTTGATAAAGAGAATTTTTGAGAAATCAGAAACGATACTCCAAAACCAACAACTAAACCTAAAATAATTAATTCCATAATGTAAATATACTATTGTCAAAATAAATACAACCTTTGTGCCATTCGTTTTCTTTTTATAAAGTTTCTTATTTTTATGGCATGAAAAAAATTGCACTCGTATTTTTTACTTGCTTCATTTGTTTAAACTTAAGTAGTCAAGAAAAAACACCATCTAAAGCTCAACCATCAGATTTTTTATCAAAAGCTTATTACAGTATTAATTTTGGTGGAATTTTTTATCCTTTTTCTAATGATAATTTAATTGATGGATACAAAACAGATACTTATAGCAGAAATTATTTTTCAGGAAGATTGTTATTAGGGTACAAAATAAAACCAAACTTAGCTGTACAATTTGGTACAATAAGACCTGCTTCTTGGTTTAAATATGATAATGTAAATAACATAGGCTATGAAAGAAGTGTTTGGATTAATGCTTGGTCTTTATCACTAAAACAAAACTTAAATTTAAATAAAAAACTCTCTGTTTATGGAGAAGCTGGTATTGCAAATGTTACAAGAAGTGGTTTTTCTATAAACGATAAAGTAATTTATGAAGATGCACATTTTGGAAGCTTGCTTTATGGTTTTGGTTTCAATTATAAGTTAAATCATAAGTTTCGCTTAAATTTAAACGGAACTTTTATACCAGAATCTAAAAAAGAAAATCAACCATCA
Organism: Polaribacter sp. Z022; assembly: GCF_023555495.1. Classification (GTDB taxonomy): domain Bacteria; phylum Bacteroidota; class Bacteroidia; order Flavobacteriales; family Flavobacteriaceae; genus Polaribacter. The sequence continues at coordinate 123,398 of NZ_JALCZO010000001.1, forward strand.
ATTTCTCAAGTTTCCTTTGGTTTTGAGTATCATATAAATAAACTTCCCAAAGAAAAAGTAGAAACATTTACAAACAATGGCTACTTCTTTCCAAATAACTTAATACAAGTTAGTTACGGAACCAGTAAAATTGGTTTTGGAATGAATCGTTTTTTTGGAATGAGTTTAAAAGTTGGAAACTTTGAAAGTTTTGGAATTCCTGTTTTTTGGGTAGGAGAATCTAAAGCAGCAAATGCATTTTCTATAACTTATCAAAAATTAGCATTTAGAACCGAAAAGATTTTTTCTTTAGATTGGGGTGTAAGTATTACTGCTTTTAACACAGAAGCTACAAATGAAAAGGTTTTGGCATTTTCTGTTTTTCCTTCTATGAGATTTTATTTAATGAGAAGAAAAGGTTTTGATTTTTACACAAATTACTCTTTAATAGGTCCTACATATTTAACGGTTAATAATATTGACAAACTAAATACAGGTCCTAAAATTACTTTTCAAGACACCATGGGTTTTGGTGTTTTCTTCGGAAAAAAACGTAATTATAATGCAGAACTAAGAATTATGCATTATTCTAATGGAAATAATTTTACAGACAACTCTGGTGTAGCAATTCCTATTCAATTTACTTTTGGAAAAACTTTTTAAGATACAAGGTTTCTATATTATTAGATAATTACACCATACAATTACACAAATAAACAGTTAGTCTTTTTTACAATTTAAAGAATAAGAATTGTATTTTTGGCACGAATATGCAAAGAACCATACGTACTTTTTCTGTAGAAAACATTCAGAAGTTTAAAGACAATTTGTTATGCTGGTCTCAGCAATTTGACACTGTTATTTGGTTAGATTCTAACAATTATCAACAAAAATATTCTAGTTTTAATTGTGCTTTGGCAGCAGATGATTTTACTTCTATAAAAACTGATTATTACAATGCTTTTGATAAGTTAAAAGAATATCAAACAATTACAAAAGATTACATTTTTGGGTACATAACTTATGATGTTAAAAATGATGTAGAAAAACTGTCTTCAACAAATTTTGATGGTTTAGATTTTGCAGACATGTATTTCTTTCAACCCAAAAAACTTGTTTTTATAAAAGAAAACTCGGTAGAATTTCATTATTTAAAATTGGTAGATGACGAAATTGAAACTGATTTTAAAGAAATAGAAAAATACAAAAAATACAAAAAACAAGATTCTGAAAGTGAAATCAAAATAAAACTTCGCATTCATAAAGACGAGTATCATTCTAAAGTAACCAAAGTTTTAGAGCATATACATAGAGGAGATATTTATGAAGCCAATTTTTGTCAAGAGTTTTATGCAGAAAATGCCACTATAAATCCTGTAGAAGTTTACAACCATCTAAATCAAATTTCAGAGCCTCCTTTTGCGTCGTTTTTAAAACTTGAAGATACATATACTCTATGTGCTTCTCCAGAAAGGTACCTAAAAAAAGAAGGTTCAAAAATTATTTCACAACCCATAAAAGGAACTGCAAAAAGGTTGGTTAGTGAAATTGATGATGCTCAATTAGCATCAGATTTAATGAGAGATGAAAAAGAACGTGCAGAAAATGTAATGATTGTAGATTTGGTAAGAAACGATTTATCTAAAACTGCAAAAAAAGGGAGTGTAAAAGTAGAAGAATTATGCAAAGTCTATTCTTTTAAACAAGTTCATCAATTAATTTCTACAGTAGTTTCTGAAGTTAAAGAAACTACACATCCTGTAGATGTTATAAAAGATACTTTCCCTATGGGAAGTATGACAGGTGCTCCAAAAGTTTCTGCTATGAAAATTATAGAAAACTTAGAAGAAACAAAACGTGGTTTGTATTCTGGTACAATTGGTTATTTTACTCCAGAAAATAATTTTGATTTTAATGTAATTATTAGAAGTATATTATATAATGAAGCAAAAAAATACATTTCTTATTCTGTTGGTGGTGCAATTACAGCTAAATCTGTAGTAGAAAAAGAGTATGAAGAGTGTTTATTAAAAGCCAAAGCAATGAAATATGTTTTGCTAAATTCTAAATAGAATTTTACCTTTAGAAAAAAAAAGAAAATGGCTAAATATTGGACTTCAAAAAACAATAAAAATATAGATGTTGTTTTAATTGATAATAATAGTATTTATAAAGGGAACATTAAATTTGAAGCCCTAAACCACTTTACTAAACAAATTGAAAACAATAAAATTCCTGAAGGATTGTTTTCAATCCCTTTTTCATATATATCAAGAATAGAAAATCAAAAAAATAAGGAAGAAATTAAAATTTACTTCAATAAAGATTCTGAAGAAGAATTAATTTCTAAAAATGAAACCGTAAAAAATGAAATGTTTAGTTATTTAAGAGACGTTCTCCCAAAACTGGTTTACTCAAAAAAAACTCCTTCTTTTTTTAAATATTTAAAACCTCAATTATTCGCAATATTTTTTACAATTGTTATTTTTTTATGGTCTTTATATTATGCAATTCAGATAGAAAATGGAGTTGAATATGTTTTAAAAGGAAGAGCAGGTTTACTCTCTCTAATTTATTCAATAGGATTATTGGGTGTAACAAAAGTAATTCTACTTTTTACAATATTAATTGGAATAGGACTGTTTTCTTTAATTAGAAAAAATAAAACCAGATCTGAAATAGAACAACTTATAAGATGATAATTAACCAAGAAGAACTCTTTACTAAAACTTTAGAAGCTTTAGAAGAAAAAGCAAACGAGCAAAATATGTTCAATAAGTTTTTAGAATTATATCCTAAAGAATGGAAAAAACTAAAAATTACGTTTTCTAAATTTAACAGAAGTAAACAATTTGGCAAAACAATTCCTTTACCAAAACCAGAAGTTGCTCTAAGAAAAGAGATTAGAATTTGGTTAACAAAGCAATAAATGGCAGATTTAATTTCATCTATTTTAGAAATCTTTCTTGAAATTAAATATTGGATAAAACATGGTAAACAGAGAAAATACGAGAAAGAAAATAACCTCCCAAAAAAGATTGTTTGGTATCCATATTCAAAGCAATTTTTTATCCTATTTATAATTTTTATTACTGTTTGTTTTCTATTCTTTTACGTTACTAATATTGAGAAGAATAAAGAAAATACTGAAAAAATAATGATCAAAATTTCTAAACTTTTAGAGGATGAAAAAAAGCAGTTTGGTAAATATCCTTCAGAACTAAATACACTAATTAGAAATAACCCATTAAGAAAAGGTTTAGAGTTCAATAGCTGGAAAACTCCTTTTGTTTACACAATTACTAAAGATGGAAAAAATTACAAACTAATTTCTAAAGGAGGTGATAGAAAACTAAATACTGAAGATGATATTTCTTACTCTTCAAAATAAAGTATCTACATCACATTTAAAAATGTTATTTTTGAAGTATAATGCTACAAAAACTATCAAACCACATCAATAAAAACCTTCCTTTTTTAAAGGATAAAAAATTATTGATCGCCATTTCTGGCGGAATTGACTCTGTAGTTTTAACTCATCTTTTATCAGCTTTAAAATTTAATATTTCTCTAGCTCATTGCAACTTTAATATACGTGGAATTGAAAGCGATAAAGATGAAGATTTTATAATATCTTTAGGAGAAAAACTAAACGTAAAAACTTTTACAACGCATTTTAAAACTGAAGAGTTTGCTAAGAAAAACAAACAATCAACTCAAATTGCAGCAAGAAACCTACGTTATAATTGGTTTAATGAGTTAATTCATAAATATGAGTTTGATTTTGTTTTAACTGCACATCATGCAGATGATAATTTAGAAACTTTTTTAATAAATTTAACAAGAGGAACAGGTTTAGAGGGTTTAACAGGAATACCAGAAATTAATGGAAACATTGTAAGACCTTTATTAAAATTTTCTCGTCAAGAAATTATTGACTTTGCAAAAGAAAATAATATTGATTGGAGAGAAGATAAAAGTAATGCATCTACAAAATATACTCGAAATAAAATTAGACACCAAGTTTTACCAATTCTAAAAGAAATTAATCCTAGTTTGTTAGATACTTTTGCAAATACAACTGAACATTTACAAGAAAATCAGCAAATTATTGAAGATAGAATAAACGAAGTTTCATTAAAAGTTCTTCAAAAGAATTTTAAGTCAGAAAAAGAAATTATAAAAATTGAAATTAAGAAGATTAAAAGCTTATCGAACTCTAAAGCCTATTTATATCAGCTTTTAAAAGATTATAATTTTACAGAATGGAATGATGTTTACAACCTACTTTCTGCGCAATCTGGAAAACAAATTTTTTCTAAAACTCATATTTTATTAAAAGATAGAGATTTTTTAATCCTTACTAAAATAGATTTCTCAACTGCTCTCGAAACAATTTTTCAAATTGAAGAAAATACGTCTGAAATTAAACAACCTATTCATTTAAATATTGAAAATGTTATAGAAAAATCAATAGAAAACAAGCAAACTATTTTTGTAGATAAAGAAGAGTTAGTATTTCCTTTAAAACTCAGAAAATGGCAAAATGGCGATTTCTTTTATCCAAAAGGAATGAATGGGAAAAAGAAATTAAGCAAGTATTTTAAAGATGAAAAACTTTCTCTGATAGAAAAGCAAAATACTTGGTTACTATGTAATAATAACAATATTATTATTTGGGTTATTGGTTATAGACAAGACAAAAGATTTGTTACTAAAAAAAACAGCAATTCAATTATAAAATTGTCTTTAATAACCAGAGATTAATTTAATTCATTATCACTTAAATTACCTTCTTAAATTCATTTATTTTATCTAATTAAGAATTAAAACAAGTGTTTAACAATAAAATTACTGTCTTAAGGATTTTTAAATTGATGTTTTTTTAGTTTGAAAAAAAACAATTTGTGTAAAATAAATTCAATTTCAAACAAATTCTCAAAAAACGATGTAATTTATATCGTTTTCGTAAAAAAAAGGCTAATTAATAACATTAACGCAAGATATATTAAGAGCCTTTTTTGTAACTTCACACCATTAAAATTGACTTAATATGAACAATTTACCCAAATTAGATAGGTTTAACGAAAATGTCTTGTCTAAATATCAAATTTACAATAGTATTTTTACTACACTTCCATTTGACACAATAGATGACACAGGAGTATTATTACCTCTGTTACATAAAGTATGTAAAAAAGGTTTTGATTTAGAAAAGAACCCTACAGAAATTGTAGAGCATTTTTTTAAAAAATACCAAGAAAATCCTTCTGAAAAAGAAAAGGCAGATTTACTTTTTCGTTTTATTCAATTTATAGAACGTCAAGTAGTTTTATTTGATGCAATTGAAGATGCTGCATTTCCTGTTGTTAATAATATGGATGGTTTTGGGTCTTTGAGAGCCTCAAAAGAATCTGCAAATTTAAGCAACAAAAAAGAAGAGTTAAAAGCTTATTTAGAAGACTTTAAAGTTCGTGTTGTTTTAACAGCACACCCTACTCAATTTTATCCAGGTTCTGTTCTAGGTATTATTACAGATTTAGACAAAGCTATTCAAGAAGATGATTTATTATTAATCAGAAAATTGTTAGCTCAATTAGGTAAAACGCCATTTTATAAGAAAGAAAAGCCATCTCCTTTTGATGAAGCAGTAAGTTTAGTATGGTATTTAGAGCATGTTTTTTATCACTCTGTACCTAAAATTTACAACTATATTCAACATCATATTTATGATGGAAAACCAATTGATAATGAAATTATTGATCTAGGTTTTTGGCCTGGGGGAGACAGAGATGGAAACCCTTTTGTAACCACTAAAATTACTTTAGATGTTGCAGAAAGATTGCGTCAAACAATTTTAAGAAGCTATTACAGAGATGTAAGACGTTTAAAAAGACGTTTTACTTTTGATGGTGTTCAAGAAATTTTAGTTCGTGTAGAAAAAAGATTATATAAACACGTTGTAAGAAGTTATACTAAAGTAAATTTCTCTCAAAAAATTCTTTTAGAAGAATTATATGCAGCTAGAGAAATTATTGTAAACGAACACCAAGGTTTATTTGTAGAAGAATTAAACGACTTTATAAATAAAGTAAGAATTTTTGGATTCCATTTTGCAACTTTAGATATTAGACAAGACAGTAGAGTTCATCACCAAGCGTTTACTCAAATTGTAAAAGATTTACAAGCTCAAGGAGATAAAACGTTCCCTAAAAATTACCTAAACCTTTCTGAAGAAGAACAAGTAACTATCCTTTCTTCAATTAAAGGAAGTATTGACCCTAGTATATTAACAGATGAAGTTTCTGTAAAAACAATAGAGTCTATTTATGCATTAAAAACCATTCAACAAAGAAATGGAGAACGTGGTGCAAATCGTTACATAATTAGTAACAATCAAACTGCATTAAACGTAATGGAAACATTTGCAATGTTAAATTTATGTGGTTTTGAAAATGAATTACCTGTAGATGTAATTCCTCTTTTTGAAACTGTAGAAGATTTAATTAACGCAGAAGATGTAATGCGTACTTTATATTCAAACAAAACATATAGATATCATCTTTCTAAAAGAAAAAACAAACAAACTATTATGTTAGGTTTTTCTGATGGAACAAAAGATGGTGGTTATTTAATGGCAAACTGGGGTATTTTTAAAGCTAAAGAAGCTTTAACAAGAATCTCTAGAGAATTTGATATTGAAGTTATATTCTTTGACGGACGTGGAGGACCTCCTGCACGTGGTGGAGGAAAGTCTCATCAATTTTATGCTTCTTTAGGACCAACTATTGAAAATAAAGAAATTCAATTAACAATTCAGGGACAAACTATTAGTTCTAATTTTGGTACTAAAAACTCTTCTCAATATAACTTAGAACAACTATTAAGTTCTGGTATTAAAAATGATGTTTTTACTAAAGATCAATTAAACGATACTCATAGAGAATTAATAGAAGATATGGCTGCTACAAGCTACCAAGCTTATGTAGATTTTAAAAAGCATCCTAAATTTTTACCGTATTTAGAAAAGATGAGTACGTTAAAATATTATGCTAAAACAAATATTGGTAGTAGACCAAGTAAGCGTTCTAATTCTGATACTTTAGATTTCTCTCAATTAAGAGCAATTCCTTTTGTTGGAAGTTGGAGTCAATTAAAACAAAACGTACCTGGTTTCTTTGGTGTAGGTACAGCTTTAAAAAAGTATGAAGATGCTGGTAGATTTGACGAAGTAATTGAGTTTTATAACGCTTCAGATTTCTTTAGAACTTTACTAGAAAATAGTATGATGAGTTTAACAAAATCTTTCTTTGGTTTAACAGCTTATATGGCAGACGACCCAGAGTTTGGAGAGTTTTGGAAATTAATTTTTGCTGAATATGAAACAACAAAAAGATTACTTTTAAAACTTACTGGACACTCAGAGTTAATGGAGAATTTCCCTGTAGGAAAAGCTTCAATTGAAGTCAGAGAACAAATAGTTTTACCTTTATTAACGATTCAGCAATATGCTTTAAAGAAAATTCAAGAGCTTCAAAAATCTGAAAGAAAAGGTAAAGAGATAGAAATTTATGAAAAAATGGTAATGCGTTCTTTATTTGGTAATATTAATGCAAGTAGAAACTCTGCTTAAACTTTTATTTATCAAAGAATTAAATTATCTTTATAAAAGTATAATATTCGTTTTATGAAAAAATTCGTTTTTTTACTTTTAACCTTATTTGTTAGTAGTTTTTGCTTTTCTCAAAATGCAGAAACTACTAACAATAATTTTTTACCAATTAGTATTTACACTTCTTCTTTTAAAGTAAATACAAATAACATTGCATCTTACGCTTCAATTAAGAAAAACTTAAATTTTCCTGATTTATACAATTTTGCTTCAGTTTCTTTTGAAGAATTAGATTCTCATAAATTTTTAATTATTGATAATAATTTTGGTATAAAACCAACCAAATTTATTTACGATGACTATAAAAGTTATAGAGATGAAAATCTTTTAAAAGGCTTTTTTCAGAAATACGATTTAACAAGATGGCAACCTTGTAATATCATTCCACCACGTGTTAATTAATTTTCTTTATATTTAAAGAAAAAAAAGAATGCTTGTTAAAGTCTATGGCTCTGCCGTTTTTGGTATTGAGGCAACTACTATTACTGTAGAAGTAAATATTGATAAAGGAATTGGTTATCACCTTGTAGGTTTACCAGATAAAGCTGTAAGTGAAAGTTCTTACAGAATTTCAGCTGCTCTCAATAACAATAATTACAAACTTCCTGGAAAGAAAATCATAATTAACATGGCACCTGCTGATATTCGTAAAGAAGGTGCTTCATATGATTTAACTTTAGCTATAGGAATATTGGCTGCTTCCAATCAAATTAAGTCAGATAATATTTCAGACTTTTTAATAATGGGAGAACTCTCTTTAGATGGTAGTCTACAACCTATTAGAGGTGCTTTACCTATTGCAATAAAAGCAAGAGAAGAAGGTTTTAAACATTTAATTCTACCCAAAGAAAATGCTAAAGAAGCTGCTATTGTAGACAATCTAGAAGTATTAGGTGTAGAAAATATTATGGAGGTCATTAATCATTTTAATGGTGATGATAAAATAGAACCAACTATTGTAGATACTAGAGCAGAATTTTATAAAAACATCGATTTTCCTGAGTTTGATTTTTCTGATGTAAAAGGTCAAGAATCTATAAAACGCTGTATGGAAATTGCAGCTGCTGGTGGACATAATATTATACTTATTGGACCTCCAGGATCTGGAAAAACAATGTTAGCAAAACGTTTGCCAAGTATTTTACCACCAATGACTTTACATGAAGCCTTAGAAACCACCAAAATTCATTCTGTAGTTGGTAACACAAAAAATGAAGGATTGCTATATGCTCGACCTTTTAGAAGCCCACATCATACAATTTCTAATGTAGCTTTAGTTGGTGGAGGACAATATCCTAGACCTGGAGAAATTTCATTATCTCATAATGGTGTGTTGTTTTTAGATGAATTACCAGAATTTAAAAGAGAAGTTTTAGAAGTGATGAGACAACCATTAGAAGACAGAGAAGTCACCATTTCTAGAGCAAAATTTACAGTTACTTATCCAAGTAGTTTTATGTTGGTTGCTAGTATGAATCCTAGTCCTTCTGGATTTTTCAATGACCCAAATTCTCCTATGACATCTTCTCCACAAGAAATGCAACGTTATTTAAGTAAAATTTCTGGTCCGTTATTAGATAGAATAGATATTCATATAGAAGTGACCCCAGTACCTTTTGCTAAACTTTCTGAAGAACGAAAGGGAGAATCATCTGTAGAAATTAGAAAACGAGTTACGGCTTCTAGAGAAATACAATCAAAACGTTTTAAAGATTTTGAAAACGTACACTATAATGCACAAATGAGTGTAAAACAGATTCGTGAATTTTGCAAATTATCACCAGAAAGTTTGTCACTTTTAAAAACGGCCATGGAAAAATTAAACCTTTCTGCTAGAGCTTATGATCGTATTTTAAAAGTATCTAGAACCATTGCAGATTTAGCAAATTCTACTGATATTTCTCCAGATCATATTGCAGAAGCAATACAGTACAGAAGTTTAGATAGAGATGGTTGGTTGGGGTAAAATTCTTACATTTGCTTGCAATGAAAAAACTGCTTTTACCCCTAATATTATTATTTTGTTCAAACCTTTTATCTCAGGTTACTCTAACACATAATGTTGGTAATACTCCAATAAAAACTGATTGGGAATCGTGTGATTATGAAGAATCTTGGGCAAGGACATTTACCCTTTCAGATTTTGGAGTTACAACATCAGAACAATTAATAATAAGGTCTGGCCAAACCGCAATTAGCAACTCTTATAATGGAGCAAGAATCAGTTTTGCTTTATTTAGTATTGATGATAACTTTCCAAATTCCAACAATGTTTATCTTGGAGGTGGTTCAGTATCAGCTCCAGAAATTGGTAATAAACCTGAAATCGTAAATATCACATTTTCTAGACCCGTGGTTATACCTTCTAAGACAACTAAAATACTAGTAAGTATAACCCAATCTGAAGATATTTATAATCCAGATTATAAAAAAATTTTAATTGCTGGTACTGCACAAGACAATGATTTATCTTGGTTTTATGGTTGCAGAGAACATTATACTTACATCACAACAGATAAATTAAATTCTCCTAAACCGAATGCAAATTTTTTTATAAATGTTACTGGAGAAATAAGAAGCTTAATAAATACAAAATCAAATTTAACATTATCTACTAATATCAGTGATGAAGTTTTTGAAACAGGTATTTACGGTTGCAGTTGGGGTGGAGTTAGTTGGTCAAAATCTTTTACTTTATCAGATTTTGGAATAACAGAAAACGAAGAATATATAATAAAATCAGGTCAAATTGGTTTAGTCGAATCTAATGAATGGGATACAAATGTAGAATTTAATATTTATGAAATTGATGATAACTTTCCAAATTCATTTTCTGAAACTAATTTGATTGGTAAAAGTAAAAGTCAAAGTCAATTTGCAAGCCCTCAAAATGCTCATATTTCTATTATTTATTTTGATAATCCAATTGTAGTTGATGCCAACGTAAAAAAAATTCTTGTTGAAGTTAAACAACTCTCTAGTTTATCTAGCTCTGCTGTTGCTTTCGCTGCTGGCACAAAACTAGATAATGGAATTTCTTGGTTTAAATCATATAATGGAGGTTGCCCTCCTTTTAATGAATTTAAAAACACTGCTGATTTAGGTAAAGCAAATACTAATTTCTTTGTAACTGTAAATGGTGAAGCAAAAACAATTCTCCCTTTCGAAATAACAAACAACAACAATTGTATAAATTTCACAAACAACTTTAGTTTAACAAATCAATCTGAAATTGATACTGTTATTTGGAATTTTGACGACCCAAGTTCTGGAATAAACAACACCTCAACTTCAATAGATATTTCTCATCAATTTTCAAGTCCAGGAATTTATAATGTTACTGCCACTGTTCTTCATACAGATGGAACAAGCTATACTATCCCTAAAGAAATTGAAGTTTTTAATGCACCAAATGTAAATTCATCTGTTGCATTAAAACAATGTGATAATTCCGATATTAATGGTTTTAGCTTTTTCAATTTAAACGAAGTAAAAGAGAAAATTATTACAAATCCAGAAAACTATACAATTACTTTTCACGAAGAAAAAATTGACGCAGAAAATAATGGAGTTTCCATAACCAATCTTACAAGCTATAAAAACGAAACAGTAAGTATAGACAAAGTTTGGGCAAGAATAGAAAACTCAAATGGTTGTTATAAAATTAGTGAAGTAAACCTTTTTGTTTCCACTACTCAAATTCCTTCAACTTTGTTAAAGTCTTTTTATCAATGTGATAGTGGAACAGATACAACTGATGGAATTGCTACTTTTAATTTTAGTTCTTTAACTTCAGAAATAGAAGCTATTTTCCCTCCAAGTCAACAATTAATTATCAATTATTATAGAAATGAAGATGATGCTTTAGCTGAAGAAAATCCAATTTCAAATATTGCAAATTATGAAAATATAGGATATCCTAATCAACAAAACATTTACATAAGAGTAGATAGTAAATTTGACAATGATTGTTTAGGTTTAGGAGCTCATATTTCATTAAATGTAGAAACAGTACCAATTGCTTATCCTGTTACAATCATTCCAGAATGTGACAATGACAGAGATGGATTGTTTTCTTTTAATACTTCTACCATTCAGTCTACAATAATTGGTTCTCAAACAAATGTTACAGTTAATTATTTTGATGAAAATGGAATTCAACTTACTAGCCCATTACCAAATCCTTTTATAACGAAATCACAAAAAATTACTGCTCGAGTAGAAAACTCAACTTCTAAAGATTTAGATGGAAGGTGTTATGAAGAAACTACATTAAATTTTATAGTAAATTCTGTTCCAATTGCAAATTCTATAACTCCATTAGAAGAATGCGACGATGATTATGATGGTATTTATAGTTTTGATACTTCATCAATAGAAAGTACAATTATTGGTAGTCAAACTGGTTTAATTATTACATATTTTGATGAAAATAATAACACTTTACCAAGTCCATTACCTAATCCATTTAATACTTCTACACAAAAGATAAAAGTTCGTTTAGAAAACCCAGTTTATGACGTATGTTATGAAGAAACAGAAGTAGATTTTATTGTTAGACCTAAACCAACTGTTTCTCTATTACCTGAAGATATTATTTGTATTTCAAATAATTCTAAATTACCAGTTTCTGTTCAAAATCCAAAATCTGATTTATCTTATACTTGGAGAGATAAAGATGATAAAATTGTAGGGAATTCATCAACAATTAATGTATATAAAGGCGGAGTTTATAAAGTAACTGCCACTTCTATTTATGGTTGTGATTCTGAAGAACAAAGTATACAGATTAACGAATCATCAATATCAACTATTAATATTAATGACATTGAAGTACAAGATGATTCTGATAATAATTATATTAAAATTAACACTTTTAATTTAGGTTTAGGAGATTATCAATTTAGACTTTTAGATACCAACAACAACATTGTGCAAGATTATAAAGAAGACCCTTATTTTGATAACCTTAGTGGAGGAGTTTATACTTTAGAACTAAATGACATTAATAACTGTGGTTCAGTAAAATTTGAAATTTCTTTAATTAGTTTCCCAAAATATTTTACACCAAATGGTGATGGAAAAAATGATTTCTGGCAGATTAAAGGAATTGATAAAAGCGTATATAAAAGTGCAGATATTAGTATATATGATAGGTTTGGAAAATTAATTTCTACTTTTAATTTAAACAAAAATGGTTGGGATGGAACTTACAATGGAAACATACTACCAACAAATGATTATTGGTTTAGTGTTGTTTTGATAAATCAGAAAGACGAGTTACAAAGAAAAGTAGGTCATTTTAGTTTAATAAGATAATAAACTAACTCTTTTTTCTCTTTAAATATATGTTATAAAGCAATCCAAACATAATAAAGAAAATTCCTAAAAGTGTCCAAAGGTTGTAAATTTCATCAAACCAAAAAGCACCGATTATAATCATAAATACTACCTCTAAATATTTTAATGGAGCAATAACATTTGTTTCATGAGATTGTAATGCCTTTGTCATATACAACTGACCTACATAGCCAGAAAAACCTAAACTTAATAACAATAACCATTCAATTAAATTTGGAGTTTTCCAATAAGGAATAGACATTAAGCCACCAAAAACAAAAGCCATTACCATAAAATAATTGATAATTACTAATGGGTTTTCTGAGTCCCCTAATTTTCGAATAACTACAAAAATTAATCCTAAAAATATAGCTGAAAGGATTATAAATATTAACCCAATTGTATTTACATCTGCTCCAAAACCCTTTATAATTAACACACCTATAAAGGCAATTAAAAATAACAACCATTGAATTGGTTTAATTTTTTCTTTTAAAAATATCAATGCAAATATTGCAGCAAATATTGGTGATGTATATCTAATAGAAACTGATGTTCCTACCGCTAAATAGTTTAAAGATTGAAAAAAACACGTTAAAGAAATAACACCAAAAAGACCTCTTAAAAACAATAGTTTTTTGTTTTTTCCTAAAATTGGAATTTTAGCTTTTAAGATTAATGGTACTGTAAATAACAAAGTACCTATTGATCTAAAAAAAACAATTTGATAAGCATGAAAATTACCCAAATATTTTACAACTGCATTCATTAATGAAAATGCAATAACACTAAAAATCATGTAAAAAATGGCTGTAGAGCTTTTCATAAAATGTAGTTTTAACTATTTAATTTTCAGCAAAAGTAGTAATTTAAAAATTGGTTAACCAGTTTTAATTAAAAACTCCAATTTTTATAACTGCTAGAACTCTCTAGTTTGTTTTCTATAGAATCATCTAACTCTTTAAAGAAATCGATACCAGTTAAAGCTTCAATTTTATCTACAGAAACCACAAATTTAAATAAAGGCAAATTAGAATCTTTGTGTGGCATTAAAAATGCCAGCATTTTAATACGTCCGTTTGTTTTGTCTAAAATTACTTTGTAAAATTGGTTGGGTACAGAAACAGCTTCACTACCAATGGTTTTTAAATTGTTTTCTAAAACACCTCCTGTAATTACAAAAATACCATCGTTTTTCTTTGCCCAATAACGTACTTTTTGCTCTAAACGATTCCAAACTCCTGCATTAAAGCTATGTTTTTGCGGACTAATATTACTGGTTAAAAAAGTTTCATCATGAGCATTTTGACTAAACTTTCTATCTCCTGCAGGACATAAATGTCCTTTATCGTAACCAGATTTTTTATAGTTACGCCAATGTGCTGCTTTTGTTTTTACAGCTTTATCAATTTCAAAATAAGGTCTTTTGTAATTTGTATTGCTTAAATGATTTGCTTTTAATTCATATGCAACCCACTCTGCTTGCTCATGTTTTTCGCTATAAGAAAGTGAGTAATTTTGATGATGCACAACTTGATTGGTTGTACTTGTTGGTAAAAAATACTGATTTGTTTCTGATTTTACAGTTTTACCATTTTCTATTTGGATACTTTGCTCTTGAGTATCTAAAAAATATTCATACCCATAAACTGCAATTAAAATAATAATTGCGATAAGAGATAGTAGTTGTTTTTTCTTCAAAGTATTTTTTGCTATTTGTTTTACCTAAACAAAGATATAAAAGTTAACGACGATTGCGTTAAGGATTGAACGGTCTGTTTGAGCTCTTTTTGTTTTTTCAACAAAAAAGCGAGTAGTGAAAGCCTATTAAAACGCCCAAATAAAAAACTCCCTCAAATTAATGAGAGAGTTTTGTGTTTTAAAAAGATTGCTTCGTCATTACTTACTCGCAATGACATAACATTTTCCTTTTTTAGTATCTGTAGTGCTCTGGTTTAAAAGGACCTTTTACAGTTACACCAATGTATTCTGCTTGGTCTTCTCTTAATTCTGTTAATTCTACACCAATTTTTGCTAAGTGTAATTTTGCTACTTTTTCATCTAAATGTTTTGGTAACATGTATACATCATTACCATAAGCATCTGCATTGTTCCAAAGTTCTATTTGAGCCAATGTTTGGTTTGTAAATGAGTTAGACATTACAAAACTTGGATGACCTGTTGCACAACCTAAGTTTACTAAACGTCCTTCTGCTAAAATGATAATATCATTACCTGCAATATTGTATTTATCTACTTGAGGCTTAATTGTATCTTTAGTATCTCCATGATTTGCATTTAACCAAGCCATGTCAATTTCATTATCAAAATGCCCAATGTTACATACAATAACTTTGTCTTTCATAGCTTCGAAATGACGCCCTTGAATAATATCTTTATTACCAGTTGTTGTAATGATAATATCTGAATTTGCTACAACAGTTTCTAATCTTTTAACTTCAAAACCATCCATTGCAGCTTGTAAAGCACAAATTGGATCTATTTCTGTTACAGTAACAATAGAACCTGCACCTTTAAAAGAAGCAGCTGTACCTTTACCTACATCTCCATAACCACAAACAGTTACACGTTTACCTGCTAACATAATATCTGTTGCTCTACGAATTGCATCTACTGCAGATTCTTTACAACCATATTTATTATCGAACTTAGATTTTGTAACAGAATCGTTTACGTTGATTGCTGGCATTGGTAAAGTTCCGTTTTTTACTCTTTCGTAAAGTCTGTGAACTCCAGTTGTAGTTTCTTCTGATAAACCATTGATTCCTGCAGCTAACTCTGGATATTTATCTAAAACCATGTTTGTTAAATCTCCACCATCATCTAAAATCATGTTTAATGGTTTTTTATCTTCTCCAAAAAACAAAGTTTGCTCAATACACCAATCAAACTCTTCTTCTGTCATATCTTTCCATGCATACACTGCAGTTCCTGCTCCTGCTATTGCAGCAGCTGCTTGATCTTGTGTAGAAAAAATATTACAAGAACTCCAAGTTACCTCAGCACCCAAAGCTTGTAATGTTTCTATTAAAACAGCAGTTTGAATTGTCATATGTAAACATCCAGCAATTCTAGCACCTTTTAAAGGTTGAGAATCTCCATACTCTGCTCTTAAACTCATTAAACCTGGCATTTCTGCTTCTGCCAATTTTATTTCTTTTCTTCCCCAGTCTGCTAAAGAGATATCTTTAACTTTAAATGGTACGTAAGCTGTTGTTGTGCTCATTTTATGTATATTTATATTCTAATTTTTGCGTTTGCAAAGTTACAACATACTTTTTTAAATTTATGGCTCTTTACAAAACATTAACTATCAGTGCAGCAACTAAAGTTTTCATTTGGAAAATTGAAGAATCTCTTGATGAATTAAAACAAGGAATTTCTTTAACAAAAAACAGTGAACAAAGGTTGGCTGATATGAAATCTGAAATTCATCAGAAAGGATTTTTAAGTATTAGACATTTGTTAAAAGAAGTTGGTTTAACAGATGCTGACTTGCATTATGATGAATTTGGAAAACCTAAATTAACAAATGGTAGATTTATTTCTATTACACATTCTTTTGGTTTTACAGGAATTATTTTTTCTTATGAATCTGAAGTTGGAATTGACATAGAAAAACAACGTGAAAAGATTTTAAAAATAGCCCATAAATTTACACCTATTGAAGAGTATAAAACCATTGCTAATGTAGATGCCTTAATTAGTAAATTAACCATTGTTTGGGGAGCAAAAGAAAGTTTGTACAAAATATATGGAAAAAAGAAACTCTTATTTTTACATCATATTTATATTGAAGACTTTAAGTTTGCTGATGAAAAAACGACAGGTGACATTCGTTATAATGGAGAAGAAAATTCTTACGAAATTCAGTTTTTAGAATTTGAAGGTTTTACTTGTGTATATGCTTATTAAATAAGTATAAAAGTATCGTCATTACGAATGAAATGAAGCAATCTTTATGCTTAAAATAAGATTACTTCGTCATTCTTCCTCGTAAAGACATGCAGGTTTCGTATTTTCGCAATCGTGAATATTTATCAAAACATTTTATCAGCAAAAAAGGAAGGTAAAAAACTGTTAGCAGTTTTAATTGACCCTGAGAAAATAGATTTAAATTCTATTCCATCTTTTTTTGAAAAAGTACATCAATCTATTACAACACATATTTTTGTTGGCGGTAGTACAGATGTAAATAATGAAACCGAAAATGTAGTTAAAGCAATAAAAAAAGTAACTAAATTACCCATTGTTTTATTTCCTGGTGATGTGCAACAAATAACAAATAAAGCTGATGGGATTCTTTTTTTAAGTTTACTTTCAGGCAGAAATCCAGAATATTTAATAGCTCAACAAATTAAAGCTGCTCCTATTTTAAAAAACACAAAATTAGAAATTATACCTACTGGTTATATTCTTATTGATGGAAAAAAGGAAACTGCTACTCAAAAAGTAAGTAACACAAAACCAATTTCTCAAGAAGATTTAGAGTTGATTTTAAACACTGCTTTAGCTGGAGAATTCTCGGGTAAAAAATTAATTTATTTAGAAGCTGGTTCTGGTGCAACTGAGGCAGTCAGCCAAAAAATTATTACTGTTGTGAGAAATAATTTATCAATACCTTTAATTGTTGGTGGTGGAATTCGCTCTAAAAATCAACTTGAAATTGCTTTTAATGCTGGTGCAGATTTAGTAGTTATTGGAACTGCTTTTGAAAATGATGAAAACTTTTTTAACGAATTAAAAAAATAAAAATGTCAGAAATTATAGACTTCTTATTTGGTCAATATAAAACCTATGCAACAATTGATATTGTTTTAGAAATTATTGCTGTAATTTTTGGTTTTTTATCTGTTTGGTTCTCTAAACAGAATAAAATTTGGGTTTTCCCAACAGGAATGATTAGTACTTCAATTTTTGTATATCTACTTTTAAAATGGGAACTTTTAGGAGATATGATGATAAATGGTTATTATTTTATAATGAGTGTTTATGGTTGGTATATTTGGACACGTAAGGTTGATAGTACTCATGTAACACCAATTTCTAGAACTACTAAAAAAGAAAAATTAACTTCTATCTATATATTTTTAGCCACCTTAGTTTTTGTTTTTATCATTTACAAAACCTTTGATAAATGGACAAATTGGGTTGCTTATGTAGATACCATTACTACTGCAATTTTCTTTGTTGGTATGTGGTTAATGGCAAAAAGAAAAATTGAAAACTGGATTTATTGGATTATAGGTGATATTATTTCTGCTCCTCTATATCTATACAAAGGTTTTACATTTACTAGTTTACAATATTTAATATTTACATTTATTGCTATCTTTGGTTACATCGCATGGAAAAAAAGCTTAAACAAAAACCCATCAACCTTGTAAAGGTTGTTTTATTTGGACCAGAATCTACTGGAAAAACAACACTTTCTCGTCATTTAGCACGTCATTACAATACAGTTTGGGCGCCAGAATTTGCACGTGAATATTTACAAGAAAAATGGAATAACGAACGTAAAACTTGTGAAGCAGACGATTTAATTCCTATTGCTATTGGGCAAATGAAATTGGAAAATAAACTAGCTAAAAGAGCTGATAAAATTTTAATTTGTGATACTGATTTATTAGAAACAAAAGTATATTCAGAAGAATTTTATGGTGGTTTTGTAGATGAAAAACTAAACAAAGCAGCTTCTGAAAATGAATATGATTTGTACCTTTTAACTTATATTGATACTCCTTGGGAAGAAGATGATTTAAGAGATAGACCAGAACAACGATTAGAAATGTTTAATGCTTTTGAAAAATCTTTGATTGATAATAATAGACCATATATTTTATTAAAAGGTGATAAAGAAACTCGTTTAAAAAATGCTGTAAAAGCAATTAATAAAATAATACAAGAAAAAGAAAACTTATATTCTTTTTCAGACACTTTAATTGATTTAGACATGCATTTTATGCATCAGAATATAGATACTGGGAACTCTTTTGATTACTAAAAATTGGTAATTTCTTATAATTAAGAAGGAAAAGCCTTATTTTATATATTTGCTCTAAAAACTAAACTAACTATGAAAAAAATATTTGTTCTAACATTCCTTCTTTCTGCCTATTTTCTTAATGCGCAAAACAATAAAGAGACTAAAAAAGATAACATTTTCCAAACCTCAGGTAAAGTTATTAAAAATAGTATTTTAACTATACCTAGTGACTTTGTGTTTATGGGGAAAGAAGTATCTAATGATTGGAAAAAAACTGGTTATTATGTTGGTGGAATTGTTGGTTTAATTGCAGTTGATAAAATAACTACAAAATTTTTACACAATCAATTAGAACCACATTTAAATTATGACCTACCTAATATTTCGTTTGTTAATTCTACATCTAGCCATAAATGGCTAGTAGATGATAATGCTTACATGTCATATCCTATTATTGGTAATTATTTATTTTCATTTTTTACAAATAAAGAACGAGGTCAATATGCTTCTATCAATGCTTTAAAAGCTATTCAATACTCTACAATTATTACTCAAGTAGGTTTAAAAACTATTTTTGGAAGACATAGACCCAATAGACCATTATCTGAAACTGCAAGTGAGCCTTGGACAAATGATAACTGGAACTTTTTTAATAAAAGAAAAGAGTATCTTTTTTCAAGTCCAGAAGCATCTGCTTTTCCTTCATTACATACAACAGCATATTTTGCTATTGCAAAAGTGTTTCAAATGGAATATGATAATTATTGGATTCCTTATGGATTTATGTCTATTATATATCTGTCAGAAATGAAAAAACACAACCATTGGGTTAGTGATTTAGTTGTTGGTGGAATTGTTGGAACATTAATAGGAAAATCTATCGTTTTAAGTAGCTGGAAAAAAAGAAACATTAATGGTGTAATCAAAAAAGAAAAAAAAATTTCTTTTAATGTAGTTCCTCAATACTCGAGTGATTTTGCTGGATTGCATATTGTGGGTACATTTTAAAAACCAGGTTTGAATAAATCTCAAATCATAAAAGAACTCAATTTTAAAGCTATAAGAAGTTCTGGTGCTGGAGGACAACATGTAAACAAAGTATCTTCTAAAGTGGAGTTAACTTTTGATTTTGAGAACTCTGATTCTTTATCAGAAAATGAAAAAAATATTTTAAGAATTAAATTACATTCAAAACTCACTAAAGAAAAAAACCTCATCTTATTTTGCGATGAAACTCGCTCTCAACACAGAAATAAAGAATTGGTTATCAAACGTTTTTTAGAATTGTTAAGAACAAATTTAATACGAAATAAAAAAAGAAAACCTACAAAGCCAACCAAAGCCTCAATAAAAAGAAAAGCAGAAAACAAAAAAAGAACTTCTGATAAAAAATCGCTTAGAAAAAAACCAAAATTAGATTAAATCTTTTATTTATTATCAATTTTATAAAAATTGAAAAAAAAGAAACTAAATTGTTTATCAATTAAAAAATCTGTTATAGTTTTGCATCGTTCTCATAAAGGGGTGCTAATTACAGTTTTTAGTTTTTGGTTTTTGGTCTGATTAGACTTTTTAACTTTTTAACTTTTAACTTCTAAAAGGCTGAGATCATACCCAATGAACCTAGAACAGGTAATGCTGTTTAGGGATTATGAACGTTAAAAAACATCTAGTAGATGTTTTTAGTGAGTAGCGAAAAAGTTTTGCTTTTTCTTATAAGCTAACGTTCTAAAACTAATTATTCAATATTAATTACAAGAATAATTACCTCTTTTTATTCGTTTTAAATTTTTTAAAATGAAAAAAATCACATTTTTTTTATTCTTGTTTGCAAGTATAATTGCAAACGCCCAAACATTTACACTTAAAGGAAAAGTAGTAGATGAAAACAATGAACCTTTACCAGGAGCAACAATTTTGGTTAAAGAAAACAAATTAGGAACTTCTACAGATTTTGATGGAGTTTTTAATGTAAAACTACCTAAAGGAAACTATACAATACAGGTTTCTTTTATTGGTTACAAAAGGATTTCAAAAGAAATCTCTTTAACTAAAAATGATGAAATTACATTTTCTTTAGTATCTGAAGATAATGTTTTAGATGAAGTTTTAGTTTCTGCAGTTCGTGTTAATGCAGATGCACCTGTAACACATTCTAACCTCACAAAAGAGGAAATAGAAAAACGTAATTTAGGACAAGACATTCCTATTTTAATGAATTATTTACCTAACGTAGTTTCTTCTTCAGATGCAGGAGCTGGTATTGGTTATACATATATTCGTGTGCGTGGTTCAGATGCCTCTCGTGTAAATGTTACTGTAAACGGAATACCTTATAATGATGCTGAAAGTCAAGGAACATTTTGGGTAAATATGGGAGATTTTGCTTCTTCTACTCAAAGTTTACAATTACAACGTGGAGTTGGTACCTCTACAAATGGTTCTGGTGCATTTGGTGCAAGTTTAAATATTTTAACAGATGCAATTTCTGAAGAAGCAAATGGAGAAATTTCAAATTCTTTTGGTTCTTTTGGAACTAGAAAACATACTGTAAAATTTTCTACAGGAAAAGTAAATGAGCATTTTGAATTTGCTGGAAGATTATCTAATATATATTCTGATGGATATGTTGATAGAGCTTTTACTGATTTAAAATCTTACTTTTTACAAGGGAGTTATACTGATGAAAACACTTTAATTAAAGCGTTAGTTTTTGGTGGTAAAGAACATACTTACCAAGCTTGGTTTGGATTAACTCCTGCAGAATTAGCTGCAGACAGAAGACAAAACCCATATACTTATGATAATGAGTCTGACAACTATCAACAAGATCATTATCAATTACATTGGAATGAAAAAATAAACAATAACTGGTCTACAAATATTGGTTTAAACTATACACGTGGTAAAGGTTATTTTGAGCAATTTAAAGGTAGTAGAGATGCTGCAGATTATAACAATTTAATTGTGGATGGAAGTGATGTAATTGTAGACAGGTGGTTAGACAATCATTTTTATGTAGCCAATTTTAACGCTGATTATAAGGGTGATAATTTTGACATTATCTCTGGAGTTTCTTACAGTAATTACAAAAATGATCATTATGGAGAAGTGATTTGGGGTAGCGATTTAGCTGCAAATACAAATATTAGAGATCGTTATTATGAAAGTAATTCTAAAAAAACAGACTTTAGTATTTTCTCTAAAGCAACTTTTAATGTTTCAGAAAAAATGAAAGCTTATGTAGATTTACAATATAGAACTGTAAACTATAAAACTGCTGGTTTAACTTCTGATAGAGATCCAATAAATGTAGATAAAGAGTATAATTTCTTTAATCCAAAATTAGGTTTTACTTATAAAATTAATGATGAAAATAGTTTGTATGCTTCTTATGCACGTGCAAATAGAGAACCTAATAGAAACGATTTTGAAGGAGGAAATTCTAAACATGAAAGTTTAGATGACTATGAATTTGGTTGGCGTTTAAAAAACGATAATGTAAAGCTAAACACCAATGTTTATTATATGAATTACCAAAATCAATTAATATTAACTGGTGCAATAGACCCTAATACAGGAGAGCCTTTAAGAGCTTCTAGTGGTAATAGTTACAGATTAGGATTAGAAATTGATGCAGATATTAAGATTACAGATCAGCTTTCTATGCGTCCAAATATTGCAATTAGTAAAAACATTAATAAAGATTTTAATGCTAAAATTGATGGAGTTTTACAAAACTTAGGAGATACTCCTATTACTTTTTCTCCTGATATTGTTTTTGGAAATGCTTTGGTTTATCAACCAACAGACAACTTTCAAATTGCTTTCTTATCAAAATTTGTAGACAAACAGTTTATGAGTAATTTTGATAGCAAGGTATCTACTTTAGATATATTAGAAGACTTTTTTACTTCAGATTTAAATGTTGTTTATGAAATTGAAACTGAGAAAATTTTTAAATCTATCGTTTTAACTGGTATGGTAAATAATATATTTAATAAAGAATATGTAGACAGAGGTTATTACTACACTTATGATGATACTTGGTCTGTAGCTAACCAAACTACAACTATAGATGGAGCAGGATATTATCCGCAAGCTACAAGAAACTTTTTAGTGGGGGTTACTTTGAAATTTTAGAAATAATATTTCTAAAAAATAAAAATCTCAAGTTTAGGCTTGAGATTTTTTTGCTTAAATAGGGGTTTTTACTGTTGCCTTTTTAAATTAAAAACCCGAACTTCGCTAACTTCGTATATAACGAATTATAACTCGGTCATATACGAAATCATGTTGTGTTTCATACCGAAAAAAGCCAGCCGCACAAATAGCACATTTGTTTTTTTCCTCGCAAAAGCCAACGCAATAAAAAACAAAAGAGCTATTTTTAGCCAACGCTGAACAAAGATTGAAAATAGAAAATGACAATAAAAGAATACGTAGAAATAGTAAGTAAAAGACTTCAATCTGGAATATCAAGAGAACATTCATATAGAGGGGATTTAGAAACACTAATTCGAGAATTAGTAAAAGGAATTGAAATAACAAACGAACCTGCAAACGTAACCGATTGTGGAAACCCTGATTATGTAATCACAAAAGGAAAAATTCCTATTGGTTACATTGAGGCAAAAGATATTGGAAAAGACCTAAACAGTAAATCTTACAAAGAACAATTTGGTCGTTACAAAAAAGCACTCGACAATCTAATTATTACAGATTACATATGGTTTCAATTCTTTCAAAACGGAGAATTAGTACACGAAATAAAAATTGGAGAAATTGAAAACAATTCTGTTAAACCAATTCCTGAAAACTTCTCAAAATTTGAGAACTTAATAAAAGATTTTTCTACACACATTGGACAAACCATAAAATCGTCAAAAAAATTGGCGGAAATGATGGCTGGTAAAGCTCGTTTATTACAAGACATTTTAGAACGAGCAATTACATCTGATGAAGAAACACAAGAAAACACTTCCTTAAAAGGACAATACGACACTTTCAAACAGATATTAATTCACGATTTAAAACCTAAAGATTTTGCAGATATTTACGCTCAAACTTTGGCTTATGGAATGTTTGCAGCTCGTTTACACGACCCAACTTTAGACGATTTTAGCCGACAAGAAGCAGCAGAATTAATACCGAAATCAAATCCTTTTTTACGTAAACTTTTTGGCTACATTGCTGGACCAGATATTGACGAAAGAATTGTAACTGTAGTTGACAACCTTGCAGAAGTTTTTAGAGCTACTAATGTTGAGCAACTTTTAAAGAATTTTGGAAAGGCAACTCAAATGCACGACCCAATAATTCATTTTTACGAAACTTTTTTGGCAGAATATGACCCAAAATTACGTAAAGCAAGAGGTGTTTGGTACACACCAGAACCAGTTGTAAATTTTATAGTTCGTGCAGTTGACGATATTTTAAAAAACGAATTTGATTTACCACAAGGTTTAGCAGATACAAGTAAAACCAAAATAAAATTAGACACTCAAACGCCTGATAAACGTTCTGCAACAGGATATAAACAAATAGAAAAAGAAGTACACAAAGTACAAATACTTGACCCAGCAACAGGAACAGGAACATTTTTAGCAGAAGTTGTCAAGTTTATTTATAACAAAAACTTTAAAGCAATGAAAGGTGCTTGGAGTGGCTATGTAGAAGAACATTTAATACCAAGATTAAACGGTTTTGAGTTGTTAATGGCTTCCTACTCTATGGCACATCTTAAATTAGATATGTTGCTAACCGAAACTGGTTATAAATCAACTAAAAATGAACGTTTAAATGTTTATTTAACTAATTCTTTAGAAGAGCATCATAAAGATACTGGAACTCTATTTTCTAATTGGTTAAGTAGTGAAGCTAATGAAGCGAATCATATAAAACGTGACACACCTGTAATGTGTGTGATAGGAAATCCACCATATAATAGAACGTCTAACAATGCTAGTAAATTTATTGTAAAACTATTAGATGATTATAAAAAAAACCTCAATGAGAGAAATCTAGTTCCATTAGATGATGATTATATCAAATTTATCAAATACGGTCAACATTATATCGATAAAAATGGAGAAGGTATTTTAGCATATATTTCTAGTAATAGCTTCGTGGATGGCGTAACTCACAGGCAAATGAGAAAAAATTTATTAGAAACATTTGATAAAGTCTACTTACTAAATCTACACGGTAACGCAAAAAAAAGAGAAAAGAGTCCTGACGGTTCACCAGACCAAAATGTTTTTGATATTATGACTGGTGTTAGTATAAATATTTTTATAAAAAATAAAGAGAACAAAAAGAAATTTGGAGAAGTTTTTCAATATGATTTATATGGAAAACGAGATTCAAAATATTTGTATCTACAAAATTCTGAAATCAAAAATATTGATTGGACAAAATTAGAGTTAAAGACAAATTTAGAACCTTGGATAAAATTCGATAGTTCATTAGTCAATTATACCAAATACCTTTTTGTAACGGACATATTTAATGTTCAAACACCTTGCGTTAGAACTCATAAAGACAAGGAGTTAGTTTCATTTAGCAAATTTGATACAGAAACAAATCAAAAATATCTTTTTAAGGCATTTGACAATAGATTTGTTGATTTTGATTTAAAGAAAATTGGTCGCTCTAGAATAAAGGTTATGCATAATATGTTGCATAAAGAAAATATCAGTCTGATATATCAAAGAGGTTGCTCGTCTGAAATACCTCATACACCATTTATATCGAAATTAATATCTGACCAAGGAGCAGTTAGACCAGGAACAACATCTACTTCGACTATGGCACCGCTTTATATATACCCAATAAAAAAAGATGGTATTTTTGAAGTAGATGAGCGAAAACCAAATTTGAATGAGGAAATTGTAAAAGCAATTGCAAAAAAAACGGGATTAACTTTTACTAACGAAAAAGAAAAAACCAAAGATACTTTTGCGCCAATAGATATTTTAGATTACATCTATGCTGTTTTACATTCACCAACTTATAGAGAAAAATACAAAGAATTTTTAAAAATAGATTTTCCAAGGGTTCCATATCCAAATGACGAAAAAACGTTTTGGAATTTAGTTAAATTAGGGAAAGAATTACGTGAAATTCATTTGTTAGAAAGCAACAAGGTTGAAGATTACATTACAAGTTATGAAATGGCAGAAGATGCTGAAAACGACCATAACGTAATAACGACAAAAATTGTAAAGAAAGATTGGGAAATAACCAACACCGAAAAACAACTTGGTAGAATTTGGATTAACGAAAGCAAATATTTTGACAACGTTCCTTTAACAGCTTGGGAATTTTATATTGGTGGTTATCAACCAGCACAGAAATGGCTGAAAGACAGAAAGGAAAGAGAACTAAAATTTGAGGATATTTTACATTATCAGAAAATTATAGTTGCTCTAACTGAAACGGATAGAATAATGAAAGAAATAGATAAAATAGAAATTGAATAAAGCCAACGCTAAAGCCATACACATTTGCAATTCGCTTCAGCCATCACACAAGCCCAAAATTGCAAAAGAGTATGTCTTTGCCAACGCTACAAACAGAACGGAAAATAAAGTACGAAAACACAACAACGTATATAAAAAATAGCGGTTTTAGTGCTTAAACGAAAGATTAATAATAAAATAAAGGTCAGTTATAAACCGAAAAGTTCGTGCTAAAAATCCGCTACTTTTCATATACAAGACCGTTAGCGAATCTTAAAAAAATCAATAAAAAAAAGAGCAAAATTGCTCCCTTTTTTTATTTGTATAAACTTCATTTATTTAGGCTCTAATAATAATACTATTTTATTAAAATCTGCTGCACTGTTAATAACAGTTCTGTATTGTTCGTAAACGTTAACAGGTACTATATTTTCTCTGTAATGCTCATCTGCAGTTATTTTTAGTTTATTACCTTCTAACTTATAAAAAGACTTAAATGAAAACAGTTCTTTACCTTCTTTGGTATAAGAGTTATTAATATTAATATCGTCTAAATTGGTTATTTTGTATCCTTCTGGTATGTTTAAAGTTAAGGTTCTGTAATAACTTCTATGAAACTGCTCTTCTAAAGGTAAAACTCTTTCTTTTTCTTGATACATTTGTATTTGTTGCCCAATTAAATCTCCTAATTTAAACAAATACTTTCTTCCTGCTTTTTCTACAAATGCTTCTGTTGTAAAATCTACAATAAACTGTAAAGGTTTAATACCGAATAATTCTGAATCATCATTTACCATTTTTTTACTAGTAAATTCTAAATCTTTTGTAATACTTTCCATGATTCCTTCTATCAATTCATCTTTATCTTCTCCTTGAATTAAATGCATAAAAGGTTGAATATTCATTGCATAATATCCACTGAAAGCTCTATCAAAATGTATGTTGTTCTCAGTTAAATTATCTTTATTAAAAGAGATATTTACTTTCATAACATCTACAGTTTCTGCAACTTTTACAGGCTCTATATATTTAATTTTACCAACTGCAGATTTGTAATCTCCAATAACTACCTCTTTTATAAATAAGCCATAATTATCTGTGAGATAAGGCATAGGAAAACCATATCTAGTACCAGATGCATTAGGAGATAAATACTTTTTATATTTTGGAAAGTAGAGTAAAAAATTGGTTAAAAAATTAGTTGCTTCAAAATTGGTATCAAACTTTATTTCTTTTCTATCTGAAGTTAAAACTAATTCATGTTTTACATTTAAAGTTCTTAAAATTGCAATGTATAGTTTAATAATACCAGTTTCATTTGCTACTTTTTTTGTTAAAATATTATCTAAATCTTGTAGTTCTTCATTGTAAACATCTTGAGAGTAAACTGTAGTTTTAATATAAAAATCTAACTTTCTAATTATTGCTTCATTGTCTGCATTTTCTGGCAATGTTAATTCTTTTATAAAGTCTTTAATTAATCCGTTAGTTTTACTAGAATATTCTGGATAATATGATGCATACAAATTTTGAGAAACATTATTATATGTTATTATATCTGCTCCATTTCCTGCTGTGTTTTTATCCATTTTATAAACGATAAAAGCTCTTGAAGCATTGTAAGCTGCTTGGTACTCATCTTCTAATTTTTCTACTTTAGAAACATGTAATTTATAATGTTGTTTTAAAGTAGTTAATGTGTCTTTTTCTACCTTTTTTAGGTTATTAAAACTCTTAAATTTAAACAGTAAATTACTTGGAGAAAATAAATCGAATTCTACTTTTTCTATAGGATAAGAATCTTGTATATAGAATTTTTTACCTGTATAACTTGGTGGTCTTTTTACCACATACATATATTCTATAAAACTACCTTTTGTTATACCTTCTAAAGCATAATATTTATACTTTCTGCCTGTTTCTTCATCTTCTGCAGTTAGTATTTTAGATTTATCTAAATTTATTATTTTACCTTCTGGCGTAATTACTCTTGCTTTATTTATTTGTAATTCTGCTCTTGCAGAAAATGGCAAATATATTTTATTAAACTCTTCTATAGCATCATCAGAATTTAACCATAAAACTTTGTGTTCTAAATAAAACTCTATTAAATCTTTATCTAAAAAATAAAACTCTGTTACTGTTTTTTCTTTAAGAGCAAGCATTTCTTCTGTTGTGTTTGCATCTACTTTATAACTTGGTGTTGTTTCCCAATCGTAACTTTTAAAAAAAGGTTGTTCTTGTGCAATAGTAATTTGCAAAGCAAATAACAGGGTAATAATTAAGCTAACTTTAATTTTCATAATTCGTTTTTATTCTTTCTTTAAAACTACAATTTCTTTATAGTTTCTTTCTATTGTTTTAATTTGTTTGTTTACTTCTTTTTGCTCTTCTATACTTAAAGTTAAAAAGTTTAATTCTATTGTTTGATGATATAATACTTTGTTTTCTTTTATTGAGTAAGAAATTTCGCAATTTATTAGTTTGTTTGCAACCTTAACTGCTTCTGGTAAATAATCTACTTTATAACCTTTAGGAATTTCTAATACAGTAGTGTAGCTATAATATTTTTTGTAATCGTATTCTATTGCATTTTTACGTTTTTTATCTGTTTTATAAGTAGATAAATCTTTATTTAAATTTAGGTTGATGTAAATTTCATCACCTAGTTTTTTTGCATAATTTTTAATTTCAAAACTGTAATCAACAATAAAATCATTATCATAATGATATTTATTTGTTTCTTTAAAACTATTTACTAAAAACTTATTATTTCCTTTTACAAACTTCTTATTATAAAGTTGTTTTAGTTTTGTTTGTGAGTTTTCATCTTCTAAATCGTTAAAAAGGTCTATTTTAGGATATCCAGAAATACTAGTTTTAGAGTTTCCTAATACAGTTCCGTTTTCTATTTTTATAGATGTTGTATCTATAACTGCATTTATTTTAGCATCAATTATAGGTACATTTTTTATCTTAAAATCATTTCCGTAAGAAACCAATGCTTCTTTTCCTTGAATAAAAGAAGTTGGAATTCCGAATTTAATATATCTCCCTGTAGCGTCTAAATAGTAGGTTCTTCCATTATTTTCATAAGACAAAATCATATGGTTATCTACAACTGGAGTTGGCATTTCTGAGTAAGTATATGGTATATCTCTTGTACCAATCCATGTTAAGTTTCCTTTAACTCCTGCTAGTTCTAACATTCGATAAAGTATGCTAGAATTGTCTTTACAATCGCCATATTTTTTTCTAAAAACCTCATTAGATTCTCTTGGTATAAAACCACCTAAGGCGTACTCAAAAGCAATGTATTTTATATTTTTTTGAGTCCAATAATAGATTGCTTTGACCTTTTCTAATTCTGTTTTTTTATTTGCTGTAATTTCTGCTACTAAAGCAATTAGATCTTTATTAGGAGCTTCTGTATTTACATTTTCTACTAAAGAGTAATACCAACTATACAAATCTGCTACATCTCCTAACAACTTTTTATTTTTTCTATTAATTTTATATGAAGTAATTATAGGTGCAATGTGTGGTAAAATGGTTTTAAAACTTGGTGTTTTTACCTCATATTCATATTCTTTTTGATTGTTTAACTGCCAAGTATAAATTGTTTGTTTTCTTTTTTCTTGTTTTGTAAACTTAATATTATTGTTAGAAATATTAAATTTTCTAAATTCTAATGCAACACCTTTATCTGCAATAATGGTTACTTTATTTTTTACTACTGGAAAATAATCTCCAAAATAAAAAGGAGATAAAAAACGAGGATTTTTAATTTTTTGAGAATAATTTAAAGTTGATTTTGATCCTTTTTTTAAATTTGGGTACACAAAATTTAACGACTTTGTATCATCATAAAAAGAGCTATTTAAGTCATCTTTTTGAGTAAACTTTTCTACTTTTTTTTCTACATAATTATTATTCTCAAAAGATAATGTTGAAGCTTTTACTTCATTCATTTCAAAAAAAGCTGAGAAATTTAAGGTGTTTTTAGAGTTGTATGTGGCTGCTTCATTTAAATATAAATCTTCTTCTATAAATTCTTGATTGATATCTAAACCTTCTTTATTTGCTTTTATTGTAATGATAGTTTCTTGTAACAAACGAACTCTAGCAGCTTCTGGATGTAATTTTTTATATTTTAAAAACTCTGAAGAATACTGAGCATTTACACTTGTAATTACAGCTAAAAAGAAGGTAATTAAACCCAGTTTATTAATTTTCGACCTTGTATATTTTTCCATTAAAATACTCTTTTTTAGTAATTAGTTTTCCTGCCTCATTATAAAAAAATGCCATTCCATGTTTTTCATCATTTTTAAACATGAATTCTTCTTTTTTATTTCCGTTTTCGAAAAATACAATTTGTTTTCCTTGGTTTTGACCATGAAAATAATTGGTTTCTTTTTTTAGTTTTCCATTAGAAAAATACTCTTTTCTAAGACCATGATAATTACCATCTACATAATTTATTTCTTCTACTAAATTTCCAGAATATGCATAAGTTTTATAACTTTTTATTAAGTTTCCAAATTTATACTCCATTACTCTAGATGGTTTTCCATTATCAAAAAAAGCTTCAATTTTACCACTTTCTTTATCTAATGGAATCATTGCAATTTCTGTTCCGTTTTTATCTAAATAACTATATCCAATTAATTCTCCATGATTGTAAAAACGAATTAATTGTAGTTTTCCTGAAGGATCATAAAACTCATGTCTTCCATGTTTTTCTCCATCATAATATTCTATTATTCCTTTTTTTACACCTGTATCATAAAACTTTTTACTAACACCTACTTCTGCATCATTTTCAAAATTATACTCTCCTTGTATGGTGCCATTTTTATAATAATTAGTTACTTTTCCTTGCGCATTTCCTCTAGAGTAATTGGTTGTACTTTCTACATTTCCATTTTCATAATACCAAGTCCAAAGTCCGTTTTGTTTTCCATTTAAATAACTACCTGTAATTTTTTTATTGCCATTAAAATAAAATATTTCGTAGTTTCCATGCTTTACTTCATTTACATAAGAAATTCTAGTTCTAACTTTTCCATTATAATGTTTAGATTCTATATTGTACTCTTTTTCTTTAGAAGTATAATTTAAAGTTTCAAACAAATTTTCGTCTTTATCAAAGATTTGTTCTGAGATTAAATTACCAAATATATACCTTGTATTAGAAGTTAATTTACCATCTACTCCAAAACTTTTTTGAACTCCATTAAGTTTTCCTTTATGAAAAAAGTTGATTGCATTTAAAGTTCCATCAATATTATAATATTTCCATTCTCCATGTTGATTTCCATCTTTATACCAACCTTGAGCATTCATTTGCCCATTTATATAATTACCCACATAATAACCATCTATTACATCTTCTTTATAAGTTGTTATGTTGTCTATATTTCCGTTTTTAAAGTAGGTAAAATACTGACCAATTATTTTATTTTCTTCAAAATTCCCTTTGTTTTTTAGAACACCATTGTTTGTGTAAAATTTCCATTCTCCAGATTTTCCACCAGAAATATCATACAAACCTTCTGTTGTTTTATTTCCTTTAGGTGAAAAACCTTCGTAATAAAACGCTCCACTTTTCTTTTTACCTTCTTTTAAAATAGTGGCATCTTTATTATAAAAAGTATAAGCTATAATTTCTCCTTTTCTATAGATGTATTCATAAAACAATTTACCATCTGTATCATAAAATTTATACAAACCATTTAAGTTTCCTTTTTTGTAAGTAAAATCGCTTTTAATAATACCATTAGAATAATACGTTTTCCATACACCATCATAAAAACCTTCTAAACTTTGACCAATTTCATGCAAATTTCCATTAGAATAATAGCTTTTATAACTACCATTTAACTCGTTATTTGCATAATTAATTTCAGTAGATATTTTATTATTGTAATGATAAGATGTTTGTAATCCTTCTTTATTTCCATCTTTATAATATGTTTTTTCATACACATTTCCATTGGCATAAAACTCTAATACTTCACCATCAATTTTACCATCTTTATATGGAATTTGGTATTCAAGAATTTTTTCTCCAACATCAAAATACGATTTATACATACCATCTAAGGCACCAGAATTAAAAAATTTTCTTTGTACTAAAGCTCCTTTATTATTGTAATATTCATATTGCCAATGCAAAGAATCATTTACATAATTAGCATCAACATATTTCTTACCATTATCATAGTACATTAAGTTTTTACCTTCTAAAACACCTTCTTTGTAAAAAGCAGTTTCTTTTATTTTATGGTTTGAGTTATACCAAGTCCATTTACCAGTTCTTTCTCCCAAATTATTAAATGCTCCTTCTGCAGTTAATCTACCAGAATTATTATAAAACTGCCACATACCAACTGCTTTTCCATACTCTAATTTACCAATTGCATCTACATAAAAATCTGTATACTCATAAGTAACTTCTTGTAACTCTCCATTAAAAAGTATTTTATTTTGAGCCACTTTTTTTGCCCATTCAATTTTTGCATTTGCTAAAAACTGAATAATTTCTTTTGTTTTTTTCTTTACAATTTTTTTATATTCTTCGTTTTTTATAGAATAACATAAGGTGTAAATAAAATCATCAAACTTATTGTTTTGAGCAATCCAATTGTAAAACGGAACATATGTTTTAGTCCAAAAATTACTTTCTCCTTCAAAGTTTTTTAATTGTGCAATCATTGCATGGTTTTGTCTTACCAAAGCAAGATTAAAAGGATTGTTTGTTTTATAGTTGGCATTCATTGCTATTTTACTACTTAATGCTAAATCTATATCTTCAAAAGAATCATCTGCATCATCTAATTTTAAATTACTATCTCTTTTATTAGAGTTTTTAGCCTGAATAACATTGTTTAAAGACTGTAAAACAGTAAATGCTCCATCTGCATCTGGTTCTAAAAGCAAATACATGTTAAAACACATTAAAGCCTGTGTTAAACGCTCTTGTTTGTAATAAATATTACCTATTTGTAAATGAGGTTTTGTATATGTAGGATTAAAAGTAATTGCCTTTTTATAAGCATTTACAGCTTCATTAAGTTTTCCTTGAGTTTCTAAAACATAACCTTTATTAAACCATAATAAAGCATTTTTAGGATAATACTGAAGGCCTTTATTGTAATTATCTAAAGCTTCTTGATTTCTTTTTAAATTTGATAAAGCAACACCTTTATTGGCATAAAAATTTGCTTTAGAATGAGAATGAGGGTTATTAAGGCCTTCATTTACTACATCTAAAGCTTCTTTGTATTTTTTAGATTGTAAAAGATAATATGATTTTGAAACTAATAATGAGTAATAAGCAGAATCGTTTTTATTAACTTGATTAATAAGGTTTACAACTTTTTCATTTTCTGTTTCTTTAGAAATTTTTTGAATAATTTCTGTATAATCTATAAAAGGGATTTTTTCTTGTGAGTAGCAAAAATTTGTCACAAGTAATATAGCAATTAGTATTTTTTTCATAAAACTAAAATACTAAAAAGAGGCAACAAAAACTTTAATAATAAAAATTTTGTTGCCTCTTTTATATAGAAATATTTTCTACGAATCTATTCTACCAACTGCACAACTAACAAAAGATTTTGCTTTATGCATTACTGTGTTTTTATCGCCAACTTCTGGGTATCCTAATTTTGATAATTTAGACTTTATTTCTTCTAAACTTTCTTTTTCTGAAGATACTGAAACAATTGATTTTTCTATATCAATTTCTACTTCATTAACTCCTTCTAGAGATAAAATTCCTTTTTTAATAGTTGCTGCACAACCACCACATTTTAAATTTTCTATTTGTATATCTGCTTTCATTACTGTTTGTTTTCTTTTTTCCATTTATTATATCCGCCTAAAACATTATAGACTTCATATCCTTTTTCTTGTAGCATTTTAGTGGCTTTACCACTTCTATTACCACTTCTACAATATAAATATACTGGTTTGTTTTTATCTAATTTACTTACTGCTTTTTCTGTAAAATCTTTATCAAAATAATTAATAAATAAAGACGATTCTATAAAACCATATCGTAATTCGCTTGGTGTTCTTACATCTACCAATTGAATTTTATCTTTAGATAATAATTCTTTTAATTTTTGAGTAGTTATTGTTTTTATTCCTTGTGCTTTTCCACAATTTATAAAAAGTAAACTAGAAAAAAAGAGTATTAATAATTGCTTCATCATTTATTTTAAAGTAGAAGGACAAACTGCTGCTGTTCTTTCTATATTGGTATTTCTTATTGCAGCATAACCACCAGCAACATCTATTACATTATGATATCCTCTGGCTTTTAATATAGAAGCTGCAATTACAGATCTATATCCGCCTGCACAATGCACATAAAAATCTTCTTTTTTAGGGAATTCTGAAATATGGTCATTTAAAAAATCTAAAGGTGTACTTTCTGCAACTACAATATGTTCGCTTGCAAATTCACCTGGTTTTCTTACATCAAAAACTAAAGCATTTTCTTTAATTTTATTTTCTAAAACATCTACAGAAACAGAATTTAAAGTATCTATTTCTTTATCTGCTTTTTTCCAAGAATTAAAGCTTCCTTCTAAATATCCTAAAACATTATCAAAACCAACTCTAGATAAACGTGTAATTGTATCTTCTTCTTTACCAATTGGGGTTACCAATAAAATTGGCTGATTAATATCTTTAATTAAAGCTCCAACCCAAGGTGCAAAACCACCATCAATTCCTATAAAAATAGACTGAGGTATAAAACCTTTTACAAACTCTGTTTGATGACGAACATCTAAAACTATTGCTTCTGTTTCGTTAGCAATTAATTCGAATTCTTTTACAGATAATGGTTTTGCACTTTGTTCTATAACATCGTCTATATTTTTATATCCTTCTTTATTTAATTTAACGTTTAAAGGAAAATATGCTGGTGGAGGCAACAAGCCATCTGTAACTTCTTTAATAAATTCTTCTTTAGTCATATCTGCTCTTAAAGCATAATTGGTTTCTTTTTGATTACCAATTGTACCAACAGTTTCTTTACTTAAATTTTTACCACAAGCAGAACCAGCTCCATGTGCAGGGTATACAATAACATCATCAGCTAAAGTCATTACTTTGTTTCTTAAACTATCGTATAAAAAACCTGCTAAATCTTTTTCTGTTATATTACCTTTTTGAGCTAAATCTGGACGACCAACATCTCCTAAAAATAATGTATCTCCACTAAAAAGTGCATGGTCTTTACCGTTTTTATCTTTTAGTAAAAAACAAGAGCTCTCCATAGTATGACCAGGAGTATGCAAAACTGTTATACTTAATTCTCCTAATTTAAAAACTTGATTGTCTTCTGCTATTAACGCATCAAAATTTGGTTTTGCAGTTGGACCATATATTATTTTTCCTCCAGTTTTTTCTGCTAAAGTTACATGTCCGCTTACAAAATCTGCATGAAAATGTGTTTCAAAAACATACTTAATCTTTGCATTATTTTTAGTTGCAATATCAATATAATCTTGTACTTCTCTTAAAGGATCTATTATAGCTACTTCTCCATTACTCTCTATATAATATGCTCCTTGAGCTAAACATCCTGTATAAATTTGTTTTATTATCATAATAATTCTCTTTCTGTTTAACACTTCAAAGTAACTTGAGAATTAAAACTTCTCAAATGACTTTTATCAGTTTACTTTTACTTAATGGTATGCTTGATGAATATATTTTGCATACTTTTCTTGTTGTTCTCTATTACCTGTTTTATAAAACTCTACTGCCCCATTAGCACGCATAAAAAAGTGGTTTAGATCTATAATTTCTAATAATCCACTTTTAAAAAAATCGTCTCTAACTGGTCCTTTTACTCCTGCTAAATAAAATGTAATTCCTTTCTTTTTATAAAACTTAATGCGTTCTTTTAACATTTCTACTCCTGTACTATCTACCCTATTAATACTTTCTGCATCTAATACAATTAGTTTTAAATCGTTTCCTTTTTTATGAACCATGTCATCTAATTTATCTCTAAAATAGCTTGAGTTTGCATAAAATATTTGTGCATCAAATCTAAAAATAAGTATATCTTTTTCTATTATTACTTCTTCAAAACGACTTCTATTTCTATAAAAATTAGAATTGGGTACTTTTCCTAATTCAGCTACATAAGGTCTAGATGTTCTAAAAATTAATACAATTAAAGACAAACCAACTCCAACAATAATGCCGAATTCTATTCCTAATAATAAAGTACCTAAGAATGTTGCTAACATTAACCAAAAATCTAAATGATTTGCTTTCCAAAGAAAAAGTGCTTCTTTAATATTTACCAAACCAAAAACTGCTACAATAATTATTGCTGCTAAAACTGTTTTTGGTAAATGATAAAACAAAGGCGTTAAAAACAATAAAGTAAAAACAACCATTATTACAGAAATTAAAGCTGCCATTCCTGTTTTTGCCCCACTTTCTTGGTTTATTGCAGATCTAGAAAAACTAGAAGTTGTTGGGTAGGCTTTAAAAAATGAACCTACAATATTACTTAGACCCAAAGCAATTAATTCTTGATTTGGTCTTATTCTGTACTCATCTTGTTTAGCTTCTAAAGATTTTCCTATAGAAATAGTTTCTAAATAACCTACCATTACTAATGTAAATGCTATAGGAAACAACTCTCTTAATAATTCAAAATCAAACTCTGGTACACTAAACAATGGTAACCCAGAAGGAATATCTTTTACAATAGAAACATCTGTAAAAGTTTGACCAAAATATTTCATTATTAAAATACCAAGAATCACTACTATTAATGCATTGGGTATTTTTTTGTTAATTTTTCTAAATACAAAAATGATGATAACAGATACTAAACCAATTATTGTTGTATGAAAATTATAACTAGAAATCTGTTGCCAAATGTCTTCAATAACGTACTGTATTTGATCACTTTGAACAAAATCTACGCCCAATAAATTTCTAAATTGATTAAAACCAATTATAAGTGCTACTGCAGATGTAAAACCTGTTATTACTGGTTTAGATAGAAAATTTACAATAAACCCTAAACTAAAAACACCCATTAAAAACTGAATGGTACCAACCATTAACGCCAATAAAATAGCTATAGAAATATAACTATCTGAACCTGCTAATGCTAAAGTAGAAACTCCAGTTGCTACTATTAAAGAATCCATTGCTACAGGACCAATTGCTACTTGTCTTGATGATCCAAAAATGGCATACATAATTTGCGGTACTAAAGCACAATACAAACCATAAATTGGTGGTAAACCAGCAATTAATGCATAAGCAATTCCTTGAGGAATTAAAATTATACCAACAGTAATACCTGCAATTAAATCTCCTTTAAAAAGAGATGTATTGTAGTTAGGTAACCACTCTAAAATTGGTATAAGTTTTTTAATTTTCATCAATTAAAATAATTCTCCCTGATTTTTCCCTTTAATTCTACCTAAGTGTTTGTATGCTAAATCTGTTACTTCTCTTCCTCTTGGAGTACGCATTATAAAACCTTGTTGAATTAAAAAAGGTTCGTACACTTCTTCTATAGTTTCTGTATTTTCTGATACTGCTGTTGCAATGGTTCCTAAACCAACAGGTCCTCCTTTAAATTTATCAATAATAGTTGCTAATATTTTATTGTCCATTTCATCTAAACCATGGGCATCAACATTTAAAGCTTTTAGAGCATACTTTGCAATTTCAATGGTAATAGTTCCATTACCTTTTATTTGGGCAAAATCTCTAACTCTTCTTAACAAAGCATTTGCAATTCTTGGTGTTCCTCTACTTCTTCCTGCAATTTCTATTGCAGCTTCCATAGAAATAGGAACGTTTAATATATGTGCACTTCTTTGAATAATTGTTGTAAGTAATTCTGTTTTATAATAATGTAATCTGCTACTAATTCCAAAACGTGCTCTCATTGGTGCTGTTAACAACCCAGAACGTGTTGTGGCTCCAATTAAAGTAAATGGTTCTAAATTTATTTGAACTGTTCTGGCATTAGGGCCAGATTCTATCATTATATCAATTTTATAATCTTCCATTGCAGAGTATAAATACTCTTCTACAATTGGACTTAATCTGTGAATTTCATCAATGAATAATACATCTCGTTCATCTAGGTTTGTTAATAAACCAGCTAAGTCTCCTGGTTTGTCTAAAACTGGTCCAGAAGTTACTTTTATACCAACTTCTAATTCGTTTGCTAAAATATGTGCCAGCGTTGTTTTTCCTAAACCTGGAGGACCATGAAAAAGTGTATGATCTAAAGCTTCTCCTCTAAGATTTGCTGCTTCAACAAATATTTTTAGGTTATCTATTGCTTGATCTTGTCCTGTAAAATCATCAAAAGAAAGTGGCCTTAACTTTTTTTCAACATCTAAATCTTCATTAGATAAATTATTGTTTTCAGGATTTAAGTTTTCATTCATAAGTGCAAAGATAATTGATTTTAAACTACACCTTTGTATGTTTTGTTACACAAAGATGGTTGAAACTTATTTATAAATACCTGCTTCTATAAAAGCTTTTTTAGAAGCTTCTGTTACATCTCCTTCAAATAATTTTTCATAACGTGCATCTAAAACATAGGCTTTTACTACAACTTTTGTTGCTGCATGATCATCAAAATGATCAAAAAATAAGATAGTAATTGGTTTGTCAATATTTAAATACCTAGAGGTTATTGCTGCTTCTTGTACAATTTTTCTAATTTCTGTAACATCAACATTAATTGGCAACCATAAATTTACAACTACCATACAATCTAAAGCTCCAGAATTTGCATTGGAAATACTGTCAGAAATAATTGCAGAATTAGGAATTGTTACTGTATTATCATCTAAAGTGTTTACAATAGTATATCTTAAACCAATATTTACAACTTCTCCATAATTACCTTTAATATTAATTCTATCACCTATTTGAAAAGGTCTGTCTAAAATGATTAATAACCCTCCAAAAATGTTTTTTACAATGTCTTGAAGCGCAAAACCAAGTGCTAATGCTGATGAACCCATTAATGCATAAATTGCTTCTGCAGATGGATTAAATAGCGTTAAAATTAAAGTGTAAACTGCCAGAGTCCAAACTAAGATTTTAATAACAGGCTGAAGTCTTAAAATTTTTAACCTATGTCTATTAAAGTTTTTTACTAAATTTTTAAAAAACCAATCTAACAACTTCATTAACCCCCATGTAAGTATAATTACAACAATAATTGTAAGTATTTTGGTAAAGGAAATTACTTCTGTTGCTGTAGAAATAGTATTTTCTACATTGTTTTTTACGTCTTTTACAGTTTTTTCTTGAGCAAAATTAGAAAGGGCAGCTAAGAAAAATAATATGTTTAAAATTCTTTTCATGTTATCTAAAATTTCTATTTAATCTTTCTTTTAGTAGCTCTTTTAAAATATCTAAATACATTAAGTTAATTCTGTATTCTACTTTTTTATTTATGGTGGTTGTTGGTCTTATTAACTGTCTTTCTAACAACTTTTCTATACTTAATCTACTTTGTCTGTCAGAATTTCTAAGAACAATATTTAGTTCTTTTATTGATAAAGATCTGTGCTGAAAAATAGCTTCTAAAATAAATAAATCATCTAAAGACAAATCATCTAAAACTTTAATTTCAGTTGGTTTAACAAAGACTGTTTTCCCTTTAACACTGTAAGCAGAATTTCTTGAAAACAAAATAGCTTTAGAAATGTTTCCTTTAGAAAAGTTAAAAAGTTTTTTAAAGAATATTTTTTCTAAATGAATTTGTCTTTCTTCTTTAGATTCTTTTTTTAGTTGCTTTTCTATTTTTTTAGAAATCTTATTTGGTTTTAAAAAAACCATATTATAACCATTATTTCTTGATAAGATTTCTTCTTTTAATTGTTCATTTAATATAGGATTTAAATGAATAATTGACGGAAAATGTGAAGAGAAATATTTTACCCTATTTAAATAATAAAAAGAATATTTGTTTACAGAAACAATCCAATATATTTTAGTTTTTGTTGCATGAAGAAAAAGTAAAAAATCTTCTAATAAATCAAAACCACGAACTCTTCTAATAAATAGTCTTTCTATATTTTCTAATATTATAATGTTCTTATCTTCTAAAGTAGATATATGTTTTTCTAAATCTTTTAAAGATTTAAATTCTTCGTCTATTTGAAGTGCTTTTGTAATTAAACCAATTAGTTTTTTATAAGAATCTATGGCTTGATTTGTTTCTAAAATTTTTGCAGTAGGATAAATATAAGTACTTGCATGTAGTAATGAAGTTCCTCCTTCTCCAGGATCATTAACAACTAATAAAGGAGAATTAACAATTTTCCAATTTTCATATGCTAACTCTAAACTCTTAAGTTCTTGATCTCTGTTTTTTAAAAAATCTTTATTTTGAATAGGATAAAGTGTAAAACGTTCTAAGTATTCATCTGGTAGTTGAATCTTTTCTTCTGCTTCTTCAATTATTGAAATTTCTTTTTTTTCATCTATATCAAAAAGTTTGTACAGAAAACTTATAGAATTCTGAAACTTATCTAGAATAGCCATTTTTTTGAATTTTGTTAGTATTAGCTAATATAACAAATCAAAATGATAATATAAAGTAAACAAAAAAGCCTTTCCGAAATTGGAAAGGCTTTTAAAAATATTTTTAACTTTTAAGATGGATCTTCACCATCTAATAAAGGTGTTGTTTGTAAAACAAAATCTTCTCCATGTAAATAGTCACTATCATCATCTTTAGGATCTACACGTTTACTATAGTCATAAGCCCATCTATGAACTTCAGGAATCTTCCCTGGCCAGTTACCATGAATATGTTCTACTGGTGTAGTCCATTCTAATGTATTAGATTTCCAAGGGTTTTGAGTAGCTTTTTGACCTCTATAAATTGAAATAAAGAAGTTAGCAATAAAGAATAATTGAGCTAAACCACCAATTAAAGCAAATATTGTAATTACAACGTTAATATCAGATAAATCATCAAACATTGGAAAAGCAGTATTAGAATAATATCTTCTTGGTAAACCTGCTAAACCTATAAAGTGCATTGGCCAGAAAACACCATAAGCACATATAATACTTAACCAGAAGTGCCAATAACCTAATGTTTTATTCATCATTCTACCATACATTTTTGGGAACCAGTGATACACACCAGCAAACATTCCAAAAATTGCAGATACACCCATTACTAAGTGAAAATGAGCTACAACAAAGTAAGTATCATGAATATTAATATCTAAAGCAGAATCTCCTAAAACTAATCCTGTTAAACCTCCTGTTACAAATGTAGAAACTAATCCAATAGAGAATAACATTGCAGGGTTTAACTGTAAATTTCCTTTCCACAAAGTGGTGATATAGTTAAATGCTTTTACAGCAGAAGGAATTGCAATTAATAAAGTTGTAAAAGTAAATACAGATCCTAAGAATGGGTTCATTCCTGAAATAAACATATGGTGACCCCAAACAATTGTAGATAAAAATGCAATTGCCATAATAGAACCAATCATTGCTCTATATCCAAAAATTGGTTTTCTAGAATTTGTAGAAATAATTTCTGATGTAATACCTAATGCAGGTAATAATACAATATAAACCTCTGGGTGACCTAAGAACCAGAATAGGTGTTCAAATAATACTGGTGATCCTCCTTGATAATGTAATACTTCTCCAGAAATAAAGATGTCTGATAAGTAAAATGAGGTACCAAAACTTCTATCAAAAATCAATAATAAAGCTGCAGATAATAATACTGGGAAAGATACAACACCAATAATAGCTGTAATAAAGAATGCCCACATTGTTAATGGCAATCTTGTCATTTTCATTCCTTTTGTTCTTAAATTGAAAATTGTAACAATATAGTTTAAAGATCCAATTAAAGAAGAAGCAATAAAAATAGCCATAGAAACCAACCATAAAGTCATACCTGCTCCTGAACCTGGAATTGCTTGTGGTAATGCACTTAAAGGTGGATAAATTGTCCATCCTGCAGATGCTGGTCCTGCTTCTACAAATAAAGAAATTACCATAATTACACTAGATATAAAAAATAACCAGTATGATAACATATTTAAGAAACCAG
Source organism: Polaribacter sp. Z022 (assembly GCF_023555495.1). Lineage (GTDB taxonomy): Bacteria > Bacteroidota > Bacteroidia > Flavobacteriales > Flavobacteriaceae > Polaribacter. The sequence goes on from NZ_JALCZO010000001.1 coordinate 165,988, forward strand.
AAGCCATATCTCTAGCTCCAATTTGCAATGGAATTAATAAGTTTGAAAATGTACCACTTAAACCAGCAGTTAATACAAAAAATACCATAATAGTACCATGTATTGTTACTAAAGCTAAGTACATATCTGGGTTCATTACTCCATCTGTTTGATGAGGACCTAAAAATGCTTCAATAATTGAAAACGATTTTTCTGGCCATGCAATTTGCATACGAAATAACATAGACATAAATACACCAATAATTCCCATAAACATACCAGTTACTAAGAACTGCTTAGAAATCATTTTATGATCTTGGCTAAATATATATTTTGTTACAAATGTTTCTTTATGATGATGTTCTGACATAATCTTATTAATTTGTAGTGGTCTTTAATTTTAATTATTTTATAACTGAGGCTAGTGTTGGTTGTTCAGCAATCCATTTTTCGTAAACATCTGGTTCTACAACAGTAATTTTCATTTGCATGTTGTAGTGAGAAGCTCCACAAATTTTATTACATAACAATAAGTAATCAAAAACATAAGGATCTTCTCCTTTAGCTTTTCTTATTTTATTAATTCCTGCAGTTTTTTTCTTTACTTCTTCATTTTCTCTCATCTCTTCTGTTGTAAACTTAGGAGTGAAACCAAATTCTGTAACCATACCAGGAACACAGTTCATTTGAGCTCTAAAGTGAGGCATATAAGCAGAGTGTAAAACATCTTGAGAACGGAACTTGAAATGAACTTTTCTACCTTTTGGTAAATATAATTCAGTTACTTGTTTATCATCTTGAGAGTTTCTATCAGTCATATCAACACCCATAGTATTTAAGCCTTTAATGTAATTTACATTTCCTAAACCTAAAGTGTTGTCTTCTCCTGCATAACGTGCATCCCATCTAAATTGTTGAGAGTATACTTCTATAACAACAGGATCTTCAGAGTCTGATAAATCCATAATATTATTCCATTGCCATAATCCATATCCAATTAAAACAACTAATACTACTGCTGGTGTTATTGTCCAAATAGCTTCTAATTTATGACTATCTGCATAAAATTTAGCTTTCTTTCCTTTTTCTCCTTTATATTTAAAAGTAAAAAAGAAAATTAAAAATTGCATAATAAACTGTACAATACCAATTAGCCAAAATGTAATATCGAATAAGTTATCATCATGCTCACCTTCAAAAGAAGCAGATTCTGGTAACATTACAACATTCATAAAGATTAAACAATAAATCATTATTGCATATAAAAAAACCATAAAGTAAATGGCATTTTTACCTTGAGTAGCATTGTCTTTATCAGTAGCTATTACGCTTCTTAAGTTCATTATTCTGGTAATTTGCCAGAAACTTACACCGATTGCAACAGCTATAAAAATATAAAATAGAGCTAGCATATTTATCTCGTCTTAATTATTTTAATTTAATTTATTTATTAATGATGATCTCCTGAACCTTCACCTCTGTGTTCAATATTGTAATAATGGAAATGTTCACTTTCTTCTAAGAAAGGATTTCCTTTAGTTATAGGGTTTGCTTTAGCAAATGCGCTAAATGTTGCATAAATAAAGATTCCTAAGAAAAATAATAATGAACCTAATTCAGCTAAACCAAATGACCATTGAGCTCCAACAGTTGCAGGTATTATCATTACAAAAACATCAACATAATGTCCTGCAAGAATTACAACACCACCAATTACAACTAACCAAGGTATACTCTTAAAATCACTATTTAATAATACTAATACTGGAAAAATGAAGTTCATTGCTACCATTGCTAAAAATGGTACTTTATATTCATTAAATCTAGCAACAAAATAAGTAGTTTCTTCTGGTATATCTGCATACCAAATTAACATGAATTGAGAGAACCATAAGTATGTCCAGAATACAGAGAAACCAAACATAAATTTAGCTAAATCATGAATATGACTATCGTTTACACCTGGTAAAGCTCCTTTAGAACGTAAATATATAGTTACAAAAGCAATTACTGTTACAGCACTAACTAATAAACTTGCTAAAACATACCAAGCAAATAAAGTAGAGAACCAGTGTGGGTCTAATCCCATAATCCAATCCCAAGACATCATAGATTCTGAAATCATGAATAAGAAAATAAATCCAACAGAAACATTATAGTTTAATTTATAAGTTTTACCACCATCATTTGCAGTATCTTCTTTAATAGAATTTCTACGGATAAAAAATCTGTAAGCATTCCATATAGCTAAATAAATAACACTTCTTATTGCCCAACCTGGAACATTCATCCACCAAGATTTACCAGCTACAATTGCATCGTAGTTTTCATGACCTGGAGTAAAAGTTCCTTCTGCCATCCATGGGAATAAATGATTCATGTGCATAACAGCAGTAACAATTATAACCAACATAACAATAGATGTAGGTACTAAATTTGCTGTTATGGCTTCCATTACTCTAAAAAGAACAATAGACCAACCTGCTTGTGCAACTCTTTGAATAGCATAAAATGCTAATACTAATAACGTAATTCCTAAAAAGAAAAACAACGCTACATATAGTGCTGCCCAAGGTTTGTTTTGTAATTGATGAAAAACATGTTCATCATGAGCTGCATCATGATCATTGGCATGAGAATCTTTAACAGCATCTGAGTGATGTTCATCATTTTTAACTTCATCATGTGAAGCTCCATGATCATCTCCATGAGAAGATTGATGAGCGATAATTTCTTTAGCTTCTTCAACAGTTGTAGGTGCTGATATAAAACCATATGCAATACCCAAAGCACCAATAATGATTAGTGCAATTGAGAACATTTTTAATTTACCTGAGAATTGATACATATCTTTCGTATTCTATCTTTTTGTAATTATTTTGCTAAATCTATACGTAATTTTTCTACGTACTGTACTATTTGCCAACGTTCTGTATACGTTACCTGAGATGCATGAGAACCCATTAAGTTTTTACCATGCATAATTACGTGATAAATAGTTCCTGCATTAATGTCTCTATCTTTATAGTTAGGAATTCCTGAAAATTTTTCTCTTTGAGATAAAACTCCATTTCCATCACCTTTCTTACCATGACACGTTGCACAATAAATTTCGTACATCGCTTTTCCGTTAGCTAAATTTTCTTCAGTTACTTCTAAAGGATTTAAATTTTCTTTTGATAATTCATATCCTTCGTTTGTATCAGGAATATCATAAGCAGGATGTCCTCCTCTTGCAATAGTACCTGCAACTGGTTTTAAGTTAACTGGGTTTCCGTTAACACCATCTACTCCATTTACATCATAAGGAACAGATACATACATATCTGGCATATATTGTAATTGAGGTTTTCTTTTATCATTACAAGAAATAATACTTGTAAGAGTTACTAAAGCGATAATTAATTTAAAATTCTTCATTATCTATATATTAGTGCTTGTCTACTACATTAATTTCTACAGCTCCTGTTTTTGCTAATAAAGCAGTAATTTCAGCTTCATTATTGTTTACAGGTATTTCCATTAAAAAATGATCATCTGTAGTTCTTGGATCTGGATTTTCTGCTTCTTTAAATGGCCATATTCTACTTCTCATATAAAAAGTAATAACCATAAGGTGAGCTGCAAAAAACACCGTTAATTCAAACATAATTGGTACAAATGCTGGCATGTTAGTAAACCAAGAAAAGTTTGGTTTACCACCAATGTCTTGTGGCCAATCTTGAATCATCATATAATTAGTCATCCAAATAGCAAATGATAATCCTGTAATTCCGTAAAAGAATGCAGTAATTGCTAATCTAGTTGGAGCTAATCCCATTGCTTTGTCTAATCCGTGAACTGGAAATGGACAAAATACTTCTTCTATGTGATGACCGTCTGCTTTTACAGTTTTAACTGCATCTAGCACAACTTCATCATCATTATAAAACGCGTGAATAACTTTTGATGATTCCATAATTATTCTTTATTAGATTTATCTGATGTACCTTCTGCAACAGTAATAGCTGGTTTAGTTGGTATACCTTGTTCTCTTCTCTTCTTGTAAAATTCACCAGAAGATTTTAAAATTGTTTTTACTTCGGCTTGTGCTATAACTGGAAAAGTTCTTGCATATAATAAGAATAATACAAAGAAGAATCCAATTGTTCCTACAAAAATACCTACGTCTACAAATGTAGGCTCAAAACGCCACCATGTAGAAGGTAAATGACCTTTACTTAATACAATAGCAATAATATCAAAACGTTCAAACCACATACCAATATTAATTGCTATAGAGATAACGAAAGTCCAGATAAAGTTTCTTCTTATTTTCTTAAACCATAATAATTGTGGTGTAAAAATATTAAATATCAATAACGACCAGAATGCCCAAGAATAAGGTCCTGCTTCTGCTCCTAAAGATAAATACGTATAGTTTTCATAAGGAGAACCTGTATACCAAGCAATGAAGAATTCTGTTGCATAAGCTACTGCTACAATACCTCCTGTTAAGATAATTACAATATTCATATATTCTATATGCATACGTGTAATATAATCTTCTAAATTAGTAACTTTTCTCATTATTCCTAATAACGTCTGTACCATTGCAAATCCAGAAAAGATTGCTCCAGCTACGAAATAAGGAGGGAAAATTGTTGAGTGCCAACCTGGATTGATAGATGTAGCAAAATCCATTGATACAATTGTATGTACAGAAAGTACTAATGGTGTTGCTAAACCAGCAAGAACTAAAGATACTTCTTCAAAACGTTGCCAATCTTTTGCTCTTCCTGACCAACCAAAAGATAATAAAGCATATATCTTTTTTTGGAAAGGCTTTACAGCTCTATCTCTAATCATTGCAAAATCTGGTAATAAACCTGTCCACCAGAAAACTAATGATACAGATAAATATGTAGAAATTGCAAATACATCCCATAATAATGGCGAGTTAAAGTTAACCCACAATGATCCGAATTGATTTGGCATTGGCAATACCCAATATCCATTCCATGGACGTCCCATGTGAATAATTGGAAACAATCCTGCTTGGAAAACCGCAAAAATTGTCATTGCTTCTGCAGAACGGTTAATGGCCATTCTCCATTTTTGACGGAATAATAAAAGTACTGCAGAAATAAGTGTTCCTGCGTGACCAATACCTACCCACCATACAAAGTTAGTAATATCCCAAGCCCATCCAATGTTCTTGCTCAATCCCCAAACTCCAATACCAGTTCCTACTGTGTAAAAAATACATCCAAATCCCCAAAGCATTGCTGCTAAAGAAATATAAAATGCTATGTACCAATTTTTATTTGCTTTTCCTTCTATAGGTTTTGCAATGTCCTCGGTAATGTCGTGATAACTTTTATCACCTAATACTAAAGGTTCCCTTATGGGTGCTTCGTAATGAGACATATTTTTATTACTTAGTTTTTATTCTTTATTGTTTTAAAGTATAATGAAAAAACATTATAGCTTTACTTTTTTTTACGCTTCGTTTGTATTCTTAACTTTAACTTGATAGATTACATTTGGTTTTGTTTGTAAATAATCTAACACGCCATAAGCTCTTTTGTCTTCTATTAATGCTGTTACTTGGTCTTTTTCGTTGTTAATATCTCCAAAAACCATAGCTCCTGTTGTACATGCAGAAGAACATGCAGTTTCAAACTCATCTGTATTAACAGCTCTTCCTTCTTTTTTAGCTTTTAAAATTGTTGCTTGAGTCATTTGAATACACATAGAACATTTTTCCATAACTCCTCTAGAACGAACTACAACATCTGGGTTTAACACCATTTTACCATATTCATTGTTCATGTTAAAGTCAAACTCGTTATTATTTGAATAATTAAACCAGTTAAAACGACGAACTCTATATGGACAGTTGTTTGCACAATATCTTGTACCAACACATCTGTTATAAGCCATTTGATTTTGTCCTTGACGACCATGAGATGTTGCTGCAACTGGACAAACAGTCTCACAAGGAGCATGATTACAGTGCTGACACATCATTGGTTGGAAAGTAACTTCAGGATTTTCTGCTTCAGTTTCTAAAACTTCATATAAGTCTCCTCCACTTAAGCCCATTGCCTTAGCTTCTTCTCTAGTTTCTACTTCAGAAGAATAATATCTATCGATACGCAACCAGTGCATATCTCTACCAACTCTTACTTCTTTTTTACCTACAACTGGCACATTGTTTTCTGCATGACATGCAACAACACAAGCACCACAACCTGTACAAGAAGTTAAATCTATAGATAAGTTAAAGTGATGACCAACTTCTCTGTTGTGCTCATCCCATAAATCTATAGTATTTGCCTCAACTTCATTATGATCATAAGATACCATAGAAGGCTTATTCCAAGTATGTTTTGGATCTACACTACTATTGTACTCTTTTAATGAAGCAACTTTTAAAATATCATGACGTCCTGCAATTGTTTTTTGTACTTGAGTACAAGCAAACTTATGAGTTCCTGATACTTTTTCAATTGTTACTCCATATTGAATATTGTTTCCATTAGCATAAAGCGGATAAGCATTTACACCAACTTGCATTTCTTCTTTTAATCCGAAAGTTTTACCAAAACCTACAGCTAAACCAACAGATCCTTTTGCTTGACCTGGTTGAATCATTACAGGAACTGTAACAGAAACTCCATTTACTGTTACTTTTGCATAATCACCATCAATAGCTCCATTATCTTTTACAGGGTTTTCAAAACCTAATTCTTTAGCATCAGCTATAGACATAGTTAAGTAGTTATCCCAAGAAGCTCTTGTAATAGGATCAGGGAATTCTTGTAACCAAGGATTATTTGCTTGTTTACCATCACCTAAACCAGTTTTAGCATATAAATTCAATTCAAAACCTGATGCTTTTTTAGCTGAAGAAGCTAAAGCAGCAGCCACAGTAGAAATAACAACAGTAGATTCTTTAACTTCAGTTTCAGTAACAGAACCTATAGAGAATCCATTATGTAAAGCTGTATTCCAAGAACCACCAACTAAATCATTAGAAGTAGCAAAAGATTTTAAATAATCGTAATAATTTGTAGTATCTCCAGACCAATTTAATAAAGCGTCTTGAACTTGACGTGTATTAAATAATGGCTGAATAGTTGGTTGCATTAAACCATAAGTAACCTCATCAAACTGAGTGTCTCCCCAAGATTCTAAGAAATGTGGAGTTGGTAATGCAAAATTAGAAGCATTTACAGTTTCATTGTTCTCTGTAGATAATGCAACTGACAACTCTAATTTTTTCAATCCATCAACAAAATCTGATGAATTAGATAATGAATAAATTGGATCTACATTGTAAGAAATTAATCCTGCAATTTTACCAGCTTTCATATCAGAAACTAATTGAGCAACTTCTACATCATTTCCTTGACGGATATTTAATGTATTCTTTGTGTCAATAATTTCACTATTTAATGCTTTGTTTATTGCCAGAGCAATTAACTGTGCATTTACATCATTTAAACCTGTTAATACAACACCTTTAGATCCAGCTTTCTTTAATTCTATAGCCATTTTCTTTACTTCTGCATCTGCTGAAGTAGACTTAGAAGAAACAGAATCTCCTGTTATTGCGTTGTATAAATTTAATAATGCAAATACTTGATCAGAAGGTTTTACAACAACTCTTTTATCAGAATTTGCACCTGTTAAAGACATATTACTTTCAAACTGAACATGGTAAGACATTTTACCAGTTTCTGGCTTTCTCCCAGCTATATATTGCTTTTCAAATCCTCCATGAAAATCTCCAAGAAAATCTGCTCCAAAAGAAACAATTGTTTTTGCTTTATCTAAATGATAGTTTGGCAAAGCACGTTTACCATACATAGCTGACATTGCCTCTACTGCTCCAGATTCTGAAATAGCATCATAAACAACATGCTTTACATTTGGGTTTGCAGCAATAAAGCCTTCAATAATCATATTTGTAGAAGGGCTTGCCATTGTTCCTGTTAATAAAACTACTGGTTTACCCGCTTCTTTTAATCCGTTTAATTTAGCTTTAATTTCTTTATCTGCATCTGCCCAAGAAATTGCTTTACCTCCTTTTGTAGGTTCTTTTAAACGTAATTTTTCATCATATAAAGACAAAACAGAAGCTTGTACTCTTGCACTAGTAGTTCCATTAGCTTCTTTGTTTGGCATTATTTGAATTGGACGTCCTTCACGAGTTTTAACTAAAACGTTTGCAAAATCGTAACCATCTGCCATAGAAGTTGCATACCAATCTGCAACTCCAAGAGTTACATCATCTGGTTTAACAACATAAGGAATAGACTTTCTTACTGGTCCTTCACATGCAGCTAAAGATGCAGCAGCAGTAGTGAACCCAACATATTTTAAAAAGTCTCTACGAGAAGTAGAAGAGTTCTCTAATGTTTCTTTATCACCTAAAAACTGATCTGTAGGAATTTCCTCTACAAACTCGTTTTTACTTAACGTTTCAACAATAGAACTATCTTTTAGTTCCTCAACACTTTTCCAGTATTTTTTGTTTGAAGCCATTTATGCTTTTATTTAATGATTAAAAGATTTAAAAATTGAATAACTACAATTTGTTGAATCTTTAAATTTTTTAATTTCTAATTAATAGTGACACTTACCACACTCTTTTCCTCCTAATTGAGAAATAGTAACTTGATCTACGTTGTATTTCTTTGCCAAATCTTCATGAATTTTCTTGTAATAATCATTACCTTTTAAATTCACTTTTGTGTCTTTATGACAATCTATACACCATCCCATTGTTAATGGAGAATATTGATATAATTCATCCATTTCCTCTACAGGACCATGACATTTTTGACAATCTAAACCTGCAACTGTTACGTGTTGTGAGTGATTGTAGTATACAAAATCTGGTAAATTATGAACTCTTACCCATTTAATTGGAGAAGTTTTACCAGTATACTCTAAATTATCAGCATCCCATCCTGCAGCAGCATATACTTTAGCAATTTCTAAATCTAATTCTTCTTTTCCAAGAACAATACCATCTTCCATTTCTACAACAGTATCATCAGCAACTTCAGAAATATTTTTATGACAATTCATACAAACATTTACAGAAGGAATACCTGATGTTTTACTATGCTTAGCAGCAGAGTGACAATATTGACAATCTATCTTATTATCACCAGCATGTATTTTGTGAGAAAATGCAATTGGTTGAATTGGTTGATACCCTTCATCAACACCAACTTTAAACAAAGTTCCAAAGAAAACATAAGCACCAATTAACATTAAAAATATTGTAGTTAATACTTTTAAGAAAGTGTTTTGTTTTAAACCTTCCCAAAGTTCATGAATATCTCTTTTAAAACTAGAACTTTCTCCTGGAGCAGTATTCCCTTTTAATTCATTAACTTGCTTTAACAAGCTAGCAATCATTAAAAAGGCAACAATTATTGCAGCAGCTAATATATAAATTAACCAACCTGGAGCCTCACCAGAAGCACTTTTAGCAGCACCACCTTCAGCAATTACTTCTTTTTTCTTAATCTCACCAACAGTAGTGTAATATAAAATATCATCTACATTTTGGTCTGATAACTGTGGAAAAGCAGTCATTGGAGAACCTTTGTACTCGTCAAAAATAGCTATAGCATCTGAATTTCCAGAAGCTCTTAACTCAGCATTGTTTTTAATCCAAGCTTTTAACCAATCATTCTCTCTTTTTTCTTCTACACCACCTAAAGCTGGCCCAATAAGTTTTTTGTCTAACTTATGACAAGAAGCACATAAAGATTTAAATAATTTTTTTCCTTCTTTTTGACGCGCTTCATCAATTTCTTGCGAATAAGACGATAAGCTAAATGCAAAAATTAAGAGAAAAGTAAAACTTTTAAGGAGAAATGCGGTTAGTCTATTGTGTAATTTTACACTTTTCATATTTAAACTTTGTTAAAATATCTAATATAAAATGATAAAAGTCATTTTTTTCGGTTTGACAAAAGTACTACTTCTTCCTAAATTTTAAAAAGCTAAAAGAATGTTAAATATAATTTATAACAATTCTAAATAAGATTATTTTCTAATTTATTTCTAAACTTGTCGTTATTTTTGTACAAAATATTAAGACGCATGAAAATTAAATTTATTGTTATAACTTTTTTGACTGTTTTATTTACAGCAAATTACAGTGCTTTTTCTCAAAATAAAACAACAAAATCAACAGAAATTAAAAGTATAATTTCTAAAAAAAGAAGTTTTAACAAGAAGTTTGGGTTTGGATATAGAATACAACTTTACAATGGTAATGAACAACAAGCAAGAAAATTTAGAGCACGTTTTAATATTGAGTTCCCAGAAAACTCATCTAAATTAGTTTATAATGCTCCTGAATGGAAAGTACAAGTTGGCTTATACAAAACCAAACTAGAAGCAGATAAAGATTTAATTAAATTTCAAGAAAAGTTCTCTGGAATTATAGTTGTACCAATGGGTAAATAGTTACTCTTTTACTACAACTTCATTTAAAGGAATAGTAACTACTTTAGTACCCCAACCTAAATACATATTTATATTTTTAGCTTCTTCTTTTTTATTGAAAGTTATAGAAAAAGCTTCTATGTTTTTATTAGATTCTGAAACTTTACCAGATACCCTAATAACGTCTTGTTCTTTTTTGTAGAAATAAGAACCCCAAACGTTTCTTTGGTTACTTATAATTATTGTCCAATCTCCATCTGTTGGAATAGTAAATAACGAATACGTTCCTGCTTTTACATCTTTCCCTCCAAAAACAACATCTTTGTAAAATGTAATTTCTGCAGCCTCATTAGCACCAGTTCTCCAAACTTTATCATTAGGTGCAAGCTTAGATAAATCTCTACCTTTTAGTTGTGGTCTTCCGTAAATTACTTTTACTAGTTTATCTGAATTTTTCCAATGAGTTGGATAAGAAGCAGCATCCATAGGACTTACATCTAATTTAGGAAATTTTTGTGCAAATAAATTTGACGAAGTTGTAAAAGCTAAAACAAGAACTAAAACTGAAAGTATAGATTTTTTCATTTTTTAAAAAATTATAAGTGTGTAGTCTTCAAAAATATAAAACCTAACAAAAGAAAGCTACTAATTTTATGTTAAAGAAAGTTTTAACAACCACAATCTGGATTACAGCCTTTTTTCTTTTTTGTAGAAAAACCAAACTTTTTCACTAAAAAAACAACCGCCAAAACAACTATTATATATGTAATAATTTCTTGCATTAGCTTAAGATTTGATAAGTTATAAAAGAAGCTACATATGCCAATAACCCCATTCCAAATAACTGAATAAGTGGCCATTTCCAAGACTTTGTTTCTCTTTTAACAATTGCCAAGGTTGCCATACATTGCATTGCAAAAGCATAAAAAATCATTAACGACATTCCTACAGGAAAATTAAACCTGTTTTTACCATTATCTGGATTAATTTCTGATGCCATTTTTTCTTTAATGGTAGCTGTATCTTCATCATCTGAACCAACACTATAAATGGTTGCTAAAGTACCTACAAAAACTTCTCTTGCTGCTAAAGAAGTAATTAGAGCAATTCCTATTTTCCAATCATAACCTAAAGGTTTTATAGTTGGTTCTATTGTTTTTCCTAGGATTCCAATATAAGAGTTTTCTAATTTTACAGATGCAATTTTTTGTTGCAATTCTACATCAGATAAATTTTGATTTGCAACATTTTCAACAACATTTTTTTCTGCATTTTTAAAAGACGATGGCCCATTAGAAGCTAAAAACCATAAAATTATAGACAGTGCTAAAATTATTTTTCCTGCCTCTAAAACAAAAGATTTTGTTTTTTCTACAACTTCATAAAATACATTTTTTACAGAAGGTAATTTATAGTTTGGCATTTCAACTACAAAAAATGATTTCGATTTTATTTTTAATGTTTTATGTAAAATAAACGCTGCTAAAACAGCCGTTACAAAACCTAAAGCATATAAAGACAATAAAACTAAACCTTGTAAATTTAAAATTCCGAAGATTTTTTTATCAGGAATAATTAAAGCAATTAATATAGCATAAACAGGCAAACGTGCAGAACATGTTGTAAAAGGTGTTACTAAAATTGTAATTAATCTTTCTTTCCAACTAGAAATTGTTCTTGTTGCCATAATTGCAGGAATTGCACATGCTGTACCTGATATTAACGGAATAATACTTTTACCATTTAAACCAAAACGTCTCATTATTTTATCCATTAAAAAAACCACACGACTCATGTATCCTGTTTCTTCTAGTATGGCAATGAATAAAAATAAAATGGCAATTTGTGGAATAAAAATAATGACACCTCCTATTCCTGGTATAATTCCTTCTGCTAATAAATCTGTTAATACTCCTGTTGGTAAATTGCTTTTTGCAAAGTCAGATAATTCTGCAAAAGCACCATCAATAAAGTCCATAGGAATTGAAGCCCAATCAAAAACCGATTGAAAAATTAACATCAATAGAAAAACGAAAAAGAAATATCCGAAGATTTTATGTGTAAATATTTTATCTAATTTACTTCGTAAATCTGTTGCTTTACTTTTATCAACTATATATGTCTTTTTTAGAATTTTATTTATTTCTTGATAACGATAAATAGTTTCTTTATGCTGATATTTCTTTAATTTAGAAACATCTTTTTTAAAGGCCAATAACTTTTCTTTTTCTTCTTTAGTTATTGATTCTGGATAATTATTTTGAGTAACCATCAACCATAATTCGTATAAAGAATAATTTGGGCTGATTTCTTTTAATTTATTAAAATAATCTGGGTCTATCTTATGATCTATACCACATAAAGGTGATGCTTTTGCTGCTACATGACATCTAATAATTGCTGCTTTAACGTCATCTATTCCTTCATTTTTTCTTGCACTTATTAAAACAACTTCTGTGTTTAATTCTTTTTTAAGCAAAGACAAATCAATAGTAATTCCTTTTCTATTCATTTGATCAACCATATTGATTGCCAAAACTGTTGGAATTTCTAAATCTTTAATTTGCGAAAAAAGCAGTAAATTTCTTTTTAAATTTTCTACATCTGCAACTACTAAAATTACGTCTGGAGACTCTTTAATATCCTTTTTTAATAAAGTTTTTAAAACAATACTTTCATCTAAAGAAGTAGGATTTATACTGTAAGTACCAGGCAAATCTGTAATTACTGCATTTTGTGTTGAAGACAACTTACTAACTCCTTCTTTCTTATCTACAGTAATTCCAGGATAATTACCAACTTTTTGATTTAAACCCGTTAATTGATTAAAAAGTGAGGTTTTTCCTGTATTAGGATTCCCTATTAAAGCAACTTTTATATCGTTTTTAGACATTTAGTTTTAGCTTTTCAAGATTAGTATTTGTGAAGCAGTTTCTTTTCTAATGGCAAGATGACTTCCATTTACACATATGTATAAAGGGTCTTTTAAAGGTGCAATTTGAACCAATTCTACTTCAGCTCCAGGTAAACACCCCATTTCTAGTAGTTTTAATGGAATTATATCTAATGATTCTTCAGAAATATATCCAATTTCTCCTTTTCGTAAAGTAGCTATTGTATTCAATTAATTTTATTTGGGAAGCAAAGATATGAATTTAGAATGATTCTAAACAAGTTATTTAGAAGCATATTCTTCTTTTAACAGTACAATGTCTGTTTTTAATTTCTCCATTTCGTTTTTATCTGTACCATCATAGTAACCTCTAATACGTCTTTCTTTGTCTACTAATACAAATTGTTCTGTATGTATAAAGTCGTTTTCATCTCCATTTCCTTCATCTAAAACAGCAAAATAACTCTTTCTTGCTAAGTCATAAATATGTTTTTTACTTCCTGTTGTAACATTCCATTTTCCATCAATTACACCTTTTCTATTGGCATATTCTTTTAAAACAGAAACACTGTCTATAACTGGAGTTACAGAATGAGACAGAAACATAATTTCATCATCATTTTTATAAAATTCTTGCAATTCGCTCATATTATAAGCCATTGCAATACAAATTGTTTGACAACGTGTAAAAAAGAAATCGGCTATATATATTTTATCTTTATAATTATTATTGGTAATTATATTTCCATTTTGATTTACCAAACTAAAATCTGCAATGGTATGGTTCTTTTGAATGTGAAACATACTTTCATCTACCAATCTTGGGTTAACATCTGATGGGTTATAAATTTTAAGACGATTGTCTACTTTTAATAAATGATAAAAAACAGTAACACCTACAGCAGAAAAAACTACTAAAAAAATTAGTGTTGGTATAGATTTTTTAAAGAATTTTAACTCCATAAAACAACTTTTATATCAACAAATTTACAACTTATAAAGCCCTTAAAAAAACAATCAAAAACAAATACTATCTAAAATCTTTGTTAAAATAAAAATGTAGCCAAATTAGTACTTTTAATACTCTCTTTAAAAACGTACATTTGCCACTATTTTAATTATGATTTAACGCTGAATGGAAATATTAATAAAAGCATCGCAATTTATTTTAAGTTTATCTTTATTAATTGTTTTGCACGAGTTAGGGCACTTTATCCCTGCAAAATTGTTTAAAACTAGAGTAGAAAAATTCTACTTATTTTTCGATTATAAATTTTCGCTTTTTAAGAAAAAAGTTGGTGAGACTGTTTATGGTATTGGTTGGATTCCTTTAGGAGGATATGTAAAAATATCTGGAATGATAGATGAAAGTATGGATACAGAGCAAATGGCTTTACCACCTCAACCTTGGGAGTTTCGTTCTAAACCTGCATGGCAACGTTTAATTATTATGTTGGGTGGTGTTTTTGTAAACTTTGTTTTAGGAATTTTTATCTACATAATGCTTATGTATGCATATGGAGAAAAGTTTTTACCTAACGAAAATGTAAAAGATGGTGTTTGGGTTCAAGATTCATTAGCAATAGATTTAGGTGTAAAAACTGGAGATAAAATTTTGACTATTGATGGAGAAAAAATTAAAAAATTCTCTGAATTAACTTTAGGTTTTGTTAACGGTAACAGCTTTCAAATAGAAAGAAATGGAGCTGTTATTGATATGGAAATTCCAGAAAATTTTATTTCTAAATTAGTAGATAGAGGTAAAAATGCTGGAGCAATTTTATTACCAAGATATCCATTTGTTATAGCAGGTATTTCTGATGACTCTCCAAATTTAAATGCAGATTTAAAGAAAAAAGATATTGTTGTTGCCATAAATGGAAATGCTATTACTTATTTTGATGAAGCACAAGTTCAGTTAGATAAATATAAAAATCAAGATATCTCTATATCTGTAAAAAGAGGAACAGAAATTAAAGAAGTTCCAGTTAAAATAACAGAAAACGGAAAATTAGGAGTTGGTATTGGCCAATTATCTTTTAAAGATTTAGAAAAATTAGGTTATTATGATTTAGCAGAAATTGAATACTCTTTTGCAGAAGCTATTCCTGCAGGATGGAATAAATCTGTTAAAACACTTTCTGATTATATAAAACAATTAAAAAAGATTTTTAACCCAAGTACTGGTGCTTACAAAGGTTTAGGTGGATTTATTTCTATTGGAAGTATTTTTCCATCAGAATGGAGCGCTCAATCTTTCTGGAATATAACTGCATTTTTATCTATTATGTTAGGTTTTATGAATCTTTTACCAATACCTGCTTTAGATGGAGGACATGTAGTGTTTACCCTTTGGGAAATGATAACAGGTAAAAAACCAGGAGACAAATTCTTAGAATATGCACAAGTAACAGGTTTTATCTTACTTATTGCATTACTGTTATTTGCAAATGGTAATGATATATTTAGGCTGTTTAAATAAATAATTATTCTTAAAATATTACATAAACTAAACCTCACATTTTGTGAGGTTTTTTTGTTTAAATCTTAAAAGATGTATTTATGAAAGAGATCCAAGTATATTTTGTATTACAATTATCGCAAGAATAAGACTTAGTGCCTGGTATTAATTTTACAAGTGGATCTCTTTTCATTCTATGCCTAGATTCTGATTTGCATTTTGGACAAGCTTTCACAATTTAGAAAATTAAAAATTAAACACCTAATCTATTAAATTACAATCAATTAAATATATATTGTTTTAACCAATTTGTATGTGATAATTACTTTTTTAATTATAAAATAAAAAGAGCCTCTCAATTGAGAGGCTCTTTTTAAATTCTTAAAGAACGGTTGATAAAGGAAAACCAAGTATATTCTGTATTACACTTATCACAAGAATAAGCTTTGGTACCTGGTATTAATTTAGCAAACGCACTTCTTTTCATTCTGTGTCTAGATACAGACTTACATCTTGGACATGCTTTCATACGTTGGGGAAATTATATTGTTTAACACCCGCAATTTACTAAATATAAAATACATGAAAACAAGTAGTTACACCTATTTAGTATTTTATTAAACTAACCTTAATGATAATTTTATAATAGGATAAAAAAACCACTATTCAAAAATCATTGAATAGTGGTAAAATTATTTAAGAAACAGTATCATTTGTATCTGTTATTTCTGTAGAATCTTCTTCTTTTACATCTATTGTTTTACCCTTTAAATAATCTGGTAATTGCATTCCTGCCATATTAAACATTTCTTGTAAAGGAGGAACAGCTTTATACATTCCTGAGATAAAATTTGAAGTAGAAGATTTTCCATCTTTACCTCCACCATTTTCCCAAACAGTAACTTTATCAATTTTAATATTTTTAATTGCTTCTGCTTGTGTTTTAACCAATTCTGGTAATTTATCTGCTATTAATAATAAAGCTGCATTTTGAGAATCATTTCCAGCTGCTTTAACAATTTGATCTAAACCTGCTGCTTGTTTTGTTAATACTTCATACAAACCTTGAGCCTCTGCTTGTGCTTTAAACAAAATTGCATCTGCTTCTCCTTTTGCAATTCTTCTAATATTTTCTGCTTCTGCCTCTGCATCAATTTCTACTTTTCTTTTATCAATTTCTGCAGGTACAATAACATCTGCTACTTGAGAAGAACGTTCTCTTTCTGCTCTTGCCAATTCTGCTTCTTTTTCTGCTGCATAAGATTCTTCTAAAGCTTTTGCAGATTGTACTTTTTCAGCTGCAATTGCTACTCTTTCTGCTTCTGCTTCTCTTTGCCTACGTAAAGAATCTGAATTTGCAACCGCAATTTTTGCAGTATTTTCTCCATCTACTGCTTGTGCGTTAGCTGCAGCAACTTGAGTTCTTTCATCTTGCACAGCATTTGCTTCACCAATAGAACCATCTCTATTTTTTTCTGCAACCGATTTTCTAGCTGCATTAATTGCATGTGCTGCTGCTTCTTTACCTAAAGCTTCAATATAACCAGATTCATCAACAATATCTGTAATATTTACGTTGATTAACTTTAAACCAACCTTCTTTAATTCTGATTCTACAGATTTAGAAATATTGGTTAAAAACTTATCTCTATCTGAGTTAATTTCTTCAATATCCATAGAGGCAACTACCAAACGTAATTGACCAAATATAATTTCTTGAGCCAATTCTTGAATTTCATTCTGACCTAAACCTAACAATCTTTCTGCTGCATTTTGCATAATTCCTGGTTCTGTAGAAACACCAATGGTAAATCTACTTGGTACATTTACACGAATATTTTGCTTAGAAAGTGCGTTTATTAAATTTACTTCTATTGAAATTGGTGTTAAATCTAAAAATTCATAATCTTGAATTACAGGAAAAATAAAGGCGGCTCCACCATGAATACATTTGGCAGATTCACCACCACCAACTTTACCATACACTACCAAAATTCTGTCTGAAGGACATCTTTTGTAGCGTTTTATCATAGCAACTATTAAAATAAATATGAATAGAATTGCAATACCTATTCCTATTAAGCCCGCAAAAGGGCTACTTTGTAATAAAATAAAATTTAGCATAGTAATTTTTTAATTTTGAGGTTCTATAATTAATATTCCGTTGTTTGTAACTTCTATCACTTTAATAACAATTCCTTGTTTTAAATCTACTTCAGAGTCTGTTAAAGCCTCTAACTCTCTTAAAGCTCCTTGTACTTTTACTTGTACTTTTCCAATTTTAGATCTTTTAGCTCCTACTGTTAAATACACTTCTCCAATAGAATTTAAAGCGTTTTGCATTTTTAATGTACCACTAGAAGTTAATTTACTGATGTAATAAAACATTGCTGCCATTACAAACATCATAGCTAAACCACAAAGTAAAGACACAAAAATTGTTACAGATTTAGAATATCCTGCATCTAAACAAGCAATTCCACTCCATCCAAAAATAGTAAAGAATGCAACTAAGTTTTTTAAAGTAAAAAATTGAAATCCTGCACCAGTATCTGCATCAATTTCTGCATCTACATCACCTATATCATCTGTATCAGCACCTACAAAAGTGCCAATTAAAACAAATAAAAATATTATTGTAGAAATTCCTGTAATTATCCAATATGTCTTTTGAAAAGACGATAATTCTTGAAACCATTCCATCATAGCTAGTTTGTTTTAAAAAGTGATTAAATATAACATTTTTTGATTGAATAAAGTGAGTTATTCTATCAATTAAAAAATAGACTCATTTTTGTAACAACAACCCAATAGCGCAATTTTAAGGTGATTAAAACTTCATTAAAAGTACCTTTTAATCTAGAATTAAAAAGATGAAGTAATTATGTTTTAGTTGAGTTTCTATTTATTAGTAGCTAAAATTTAATTTTTGTTACAAGCAAATTTAAAAAACAAAAAAACCTCCATAATTAATTATGGAGGCCCTAAATATTAATTCAAAAATATTTAAAAGTTATATCTTAATCCAAATAACACATTACTTGGTGGCATTGGCACAAAACCAGACTCTATATAATCTGCATTAAAAATATTATTTGCAGTTAAAGTAAAATTTAGTTTATTTACATCTACAATTACAGAAGCATCCCAAACATTATAACTTGTACCCACAGTTCTTTCTGCATGTTTGTAAATAATATTTTGTCTTACGTTTTTAAACAATTTACTTGCAAAACGTGTTATAAATTGGTGTTTTAATGTATTTAATGAATAACGAGATAAGTCTTTATTTTGATCTAAAATATTATCATCTAAAAAGTTATAACTAAAAGATAAGGTTTGCTTAAATTCTTTAATTTTAAAATGATAATCTGTATTAAACTCAAACCCTTTTGTATTTACTTCTGCAAGATTAGTAGCTACAAACTTTGTTGCAGTTACATCTGGTTTTACAAAATCTATTAAATTAGTTGCGTTTCTATTAAAAATTGCAATAGAAGTAGAAACTCTTTCAGAATTATATTTTAATCCTAATTCTTGAGCAAAAGCTTCTTCTGGTTTTAAGTTAGGATTACCACTTGTACTACTATCATTATAATACAAATCTGTATACGTTGGTATTCTGTATGTTACCCCTAAATTACCATAGGCTTTAAAATTATCTGACAATTGATATCCAATATCCA
This sequence comes from Polaribacter sp. Z022, assembly GCF_023555495.1. GTDB lineage: Bacteria > Bacteroidota > Bacteroidia > Flavobacteriales > Flavobacteriaceae > Polaribacter. Next base: position 185,468 of record NZ_JALCZO010000001.1, read on the forward strand.
ACCCTGGAAAAGCGTGGAATTTAAAATCAGAAAAATACGTAACAGCAACTCCTGGAGTAATATCTAATTTATCATCTGCCAATTTAAAACGATGCTCTAAAAACAAGTTTGCCATAGTTCTATTTCTGTTTCCTAAGTTATTACTACTAATAAATACTCTAGAAATATCAACTCCAAAACCAGTAACACCTAAATTAGATGTATAAGCAGCATTCGTTTCTACACCTACTTTATTTGTAATGTGTAAGTTTCTATAAAAACTAGGATCGTCTCTTTTTAACTGAAAAATATCTTGACCTCTTTTCCAATAAATTCTTGGTGTAATTTTTAAGTTTTCACCTTTAAAAGTTGTTGAAACACCTAACAAACTACTTTGAGTTTCTTCATACTCGTTAAAACCCCAAGAAGTTGGTGTGTAAAAATTTTGAGCTCCAAATTTCTTATCAAAGAAATTAGCTAAAACTTCTATAGGTTGTTTGTTTTTATTAAAAACACCTTTTAAAAAATAACTGTAGTTTTTATAATCAGAATTATCTCTATACCCATCAGAAGTTAACGCACCAACATGTGCAATAATTGATGAGTTTTTAAACTCTTTACCAACAGTTACAGAACCGTTTAATTGGCCAAAAGAACCTGCTTCTGCATTTACAGAAACTGTATCTGATAAATTCTTTTTAGTAACAATATTTATAGCTCCAGTAAATGCATTTTGCCCAAAAACTCTTGCTGCAGGACCTTTAATAATTTCTATACGCTCAATAACCTCAATTGGTAAAGCAGCATTCATTGTATGGTGCCCTGTTTGTGCATCGTCCATTTTTATACCATCAATTAAAAGTAATGTTTGATCAAAACCTCCACCTCTAATATATAAATCTGCTTGACTTCCAGCAGTTCCTCTTCTTCTAATATCAACTCCTGCTACTTGTTGTAATAAATCTACCACATTTGTTGCAGCACTATTTTTTATTTGGTCTGATGAAATTACATTGATTGTTCTAGAATTTTCTTTAAAAGGTAAATCTATTCTAGAAGAAGTAATAATAACTTCTTTTAAAGTGTCTCTTTTTACAGAGTTGTCTTGTGCTTTTACCTGAAAAGCAACTAATAATAAAACAATTACTAAAGTAATTTTAATTTTCATGTTTTGTGATTTTAATAACGTTGCAAAAATCGTAACTTTCCGGACGATTAAAATAGTCCAGTTTTAAAATGATTGATAGTCCGGTTAAAATTCTTTTTAAACAACTCATTGAGTTTGATAAATCTCTTACACAACCTGTATACATACAAGTATCACAACAAATTATCAATGCCATTCAACGAAACTATTTATCAAAAGGAACTGTGTTACCAGGAACTCGTGTTTTAAGTAAATTACTAAATATTCATAGAAACACAGCTGTAGCAATTTACGAAGAATTGGCATCTCAAGGTTGGGTAGAAATTATTCCAAATAAAGGAACATTTGTTTTAGACCCTGCATTAAAAAATACAAAGATAAAAGCGCCTTCACAAAAAATAAATGAAGCTTACAAGTATGCAAAAAACACTGGTTTTCCTTTCGAAAAATCATTCAACTTAGCATCTACAATACAACTAACAAATGCAACTTATTCCATTAATGATGGAAATCCAGATTTACGATTACACCCAGTTCATCAATTTACAAGATGGTACAGTGCTGCCATGAAACGTAAAACTTTAATAAAAAAATGGAACAGACCTAACGAATCTTCTTATTCATTATTTCAAACACAACTTTGCAATTATTTAAATGCTACTCGCGGTTTTCATATTAACCCAAACAACTTAATAAGTACAAGAAGTACAGAAATGAGTTTGTACATTGTTTCGCAATTATTAATAAAACAAAACGATGTTGTATTGGTGGGTAATTTAAGTAATTATGTAGCTAATATGATTTTTCAACAAGCAGGGGCTAACATTAAAACAATACCTGTAGATAAAAGCGGATTAAACGTTGCTTACATTAGAAAACATTTTATAAAAGGAAGCATTAGATGTGTACATATTTGTGCTCATAGAGATTACCCAACCACTGTAACTTTAAGCGCAGAACGTCGTATAGAATTATTACAACTTGCCAAAGAATACGGTTTTGCTATTATTGAAGATGATTACGATTATGATTTTCAGTTTGAAGGTTCATCTATGTTACCCATGGCAAGTGCAGATGCTAATGGAATGGTTATTTATTTAGGAAAATTAGGGCAATCCTTATTTCCTAGTTTTCAAACAGGATTTGTGGTAGCCCCAGAAAATTTAATTTCTGAAGCAAAAAATTATTTACAATTATTAGATGAACAAGGAGATTTAATTCAAGAACAAATGTTGTCTGAATTAATTTATGAAGGTGAAATTCATCGTTTAATGAAGAAAAACATTGTTATCTATAAACAAAGACGCAACTGTGTATCTAAACTTTTAAAACAAGATTTTTCTGAAATTGCACAATGGGATATTCCTTCTGGTGGTTTGGCTTTTTGGATACAATTTCAACCCAAAATATCGCTTGTTAAATTAGCTGAAGAATCAGAAAAAAATGGTTTATTTATACCAAAAACTATTTTATTTCAAGATAAAAACACCTGTGCTATTCGTCTTGGTTTTGGTCATTTAAATGAAGAAGAAATTGCCCTTGTACTTCAAAAATTAAAACTTGCTTATCACAAAGTTTATATAAAATCTATTTAAAATTATTTCTTTTTTTAAGCAATTAAGATATTAACAACTGCTTTTTGCCTGCTATTTTTTGATACTTTTATAGCATGTTTGCACTAATAGATTGTAATAATTTTTATGCTTCTTGTGAGCGGGTTTTTAATCCGAATTTACAAGGAAAACCCATTGCTATTCTAAGTAATAATGATGGTTGCGTAATTTCTATGAGCGATGAAGCTAAGAAATTACAGTTGCCTTTTGGTGCACCTATTTTTAAGTGGGAACAGTTTTGTAAAGCAAATAATATTACCATTTTATCATCAAATTACCCTTTATATGGAGACATGAGTGCAAGAGTTATGAATATTTTAGCTCAATTTTCTCCAGATGTAGAAGTATACTCTATTGACGAATCTTTTTTACAATTAAAAGGATTTGAAAATTATGATTTAGAAGATTACGCTACCCAAATTAGAAGTAGAATTTTAAAATGGACAGGTATACCAACTTGTGTAGGTATTGCACCAACAAAAGCATTGAGTAAAGTTGCCAATAAAATTGCACGATCTAACCTAAAACAATCTAAAGGAGTTTGCATAATTGATTGCGAAGAAAACAGAATAAAAGCATTAAAATGGACTAAAATTGGAAACGTTTGGGGAATTGGACGTCGTTTAAAAAAACGTTTACAAGCCAAAGGATGTGAAACTGCATACGATTTTACACAATTACCAAGCAACTGGGTTTTAAAAAATTTTTCTATTGTAGAGTGGCGTTTGCAAAAAGATTTACAAGGCATTTCTAAAATTCCTCTAGAAGAAGTTTCTTCAAAAAAAATGATTGCAACAACACGTAGTTTTGAGTACACATATTCTGACATTGATAACCTTAAAGAACGTATTTCTACCTTTGCAGCAAGTTGTGCAGAAAAATTACGAGTGCAAAAATCGAGTTGTCATATGCTAATTGTACAACTTTCTAGTGACAGACATAAAAAAGATTTAGAACAACATAGAGAAAGTAAAACTGTTGTTTTTTCTTACCCAACAGATTCTACTTTAATAATTTGTAATGCAGCTGTAGAAGCTATAAAAGCAATGTTTAAACCCGGAATTAAATACAAAAGAGCTGGTGTTATTGTTGCTGGCTTAGTACCAAATGATAATTTTCAACTAAATTTATTTGATCACGAAAACCCAAAACACAAACCTTTAATGTCTGCAATTGATCATTTAAACCGTAAATTTAAAGCAGATAAAATTAAATTAGGAAATCAAGATTTAAAACGCACCTGGAAAATGCGTCAAGAACGTTTGTCTCCAAAATTTACCACAAATATTAATGATGTTTTTATTGTAAAAACCTCTAAATAAAATATTTTTATGAATGATGATTATAACATTTTAGCTGTATTTGAATATTCTACAGAAGCACATGTTACCAAATCTAAATTAGATTCAGAAAACATTCAAACAATGCTAATGGATGAAAAAACCATAGACTCTGACCCTTTGGTTAGCAATGCTATTGGAGGTGTAAAATTGCTAGTTCATAAAAACGATTTTGAAAAAGCAGTAAAAATATACAATGAAATTAGAATGTATCAAAAAGACAAAAATGGCAATGAAATTAACTGCCCTAAATGTCAATCAAACCGAATTTTAATAGCTCCAATTCAAAGAAAAAATGTCTTTTACATGTTGTTTCCTTTTTTTGAAAAAAGAAGGCATATTTGTAATGACTGTAAAACCATATTTTAAGTAATCTAAACTCTTTTATTTAAAGAAATGTTATAATTTGCACGTTCTTAAAACAAGAACAATGAAATACTTTGCATTATTTTTTTTATTTACAATAGGGTTTTTAACAAGTTGCAAAAAAAATGAAAAAACAGAAATTATTAAAGAAAAAGTTTCTGTAGAAAATTTAGCTTCTAAAAACATACATCAGATTAAAGTAATCGAAAAAATACCTGCTGGAGGATATGTTTATATTAAAGTTTTAGAAAAAGAAAAAAAATATTGGATGGCAATTCCTGGTAGACCTATAGAAATAGGAGCTACTTATTATTATGATGAAGGAGCAATGCAAATGGGGAAATATGAAAGCAAGAGTTTAAACAGAACTTTTGATAATATTGTTTTTGCACAAGGCATTAGAGATGAAAAAATTGCAACTAAAAAACCTAAAAAAAGAACTATCAATAAAGGAAAATCTAACGTGGTTAACGTTGATAAAGCTCCAAATGGAATTAGAATTGCTACTCTTTTTGAAAACCTAAAAGAATATCAAAATAAGCAGGTAATTATTAAAGGGCAAGTTATTAAGGTTAATAATGGAATTTTAGGCGTTAATTTTCTGCACTTACAAGATGGAACAAAAGGAAATGGCGAATTTGATATTACAGTTACAAGTAATGCTGAGTTTAAAGTTGGTGAAATAGTTACCATAAAAGGAACTGTTGTGTTAAATAAAGATTTTGGTTCTGGTTATACTTACGATGTAATCATTGAAAAAGCCGTTATTTTATAATATTTTTTAAAACATCTAATAAAAAGTTATAATTTGCAACATATTATGAACGCATCTAAAACACTTACTTTTTTTACACCTAAAGCTTCATCAGGAAATGGTGCTATTTTTGTAGATACTGGTATTTCTGCCGGATTTCCATCACCAGCAGATGATTTTAGAGAAACGCGTATTTCTTTAGATGATGAGTTAATCACCAATAAAGATGCTACTTTTTTTGCAAAAGTAAAGGGACAATCTATGATTGATGCTGGTTTAGATGATAACGATTTATTAGTTATTGATAGAAGTTTAGAACCTGCAAACAATAAAATTGCAGTTTGTTTTTTAGATGGAGAATTTACCGTAAAAAGACTTCGAGTAGAAAAAAATGAAGTTTGGTTGCAACCAGAAAACCCAAATTACCCAATTATAAATATCACTGAAGAAAATGATTTTGTTATTTGGGGAATTGTAACCAATGTTATTAAAAAAGTATAAAAAAACTCCAAATTTTCATTCGGAGTTTTTTTATAATATGAGTTCTCGACTGCGTTCGAACAGACAAATTATCTTTTCATTGGTTTGTCCATATTCATAAATAAAAAGTCAACATCAGTTACTTCTTTACCTAATAAGTATTTACTAAAATGATCTGCTCTTAACCAAAAAGAATATTCAGACATATTACCAAAACCATGTCTTTGCCCTGGCATTACCATAAATTTAAAACGTTTATTCGCTTTAATTAATTGGTTTGCCATTCTAATAGTTCCTGCAGGATTTACGTTATTATCCATATCTCCATGAATCAACATTAAATGTCCTTTTAAGTTTTTTGCCAAAGATTGATTGGTGTCAATTTTATATTTATGTGTAATTTTTCCTTTACCATCAATTTCTTCTTTTACTCCATGATGGGTTTCACTCCACCAAGAATTATATACTGTATTATCATGATTTCCTGCAGATGAAACTGCTGCTTTAAAAAAGTCTGGATACACTAACATTGCAGCTGTAGACATAAATCCACCTCCTGAATGTCCATAAATTCCAACTTTTTCAATATCAATAAACTTATGTTTATTTGCCAATTGTTGTGCAACATATTTTTTATCTGCTAAACCATAATCGCGTAAATTTCCATAACCATAATTATGATACCATTTAGATCTATCTGGATGCCCACCTCTATTTCCTAAAGTAATTACAACAAAACCAACTTGCGCCATTCTATCTAAACGATCCATTCTGTAAGAAAAAGATTTGTTTACAGCTTCTGTTTGTGGTCCAGGATAAACATATTCTAACAACGGATAAACTTTTGTAGAATCCATGTCAAAAGGCTTATACATTACACCATAAATATCTGTAATTCCATCATCTGCTTTAACTTTAAATGGCTCTGGAAATTTGTAACCTGATGCAAATAATTGCGATAAATCTGCAGTTTCTAAATCCATTACTTTTCTACCACTTGCATCTCTAACTTCCGATTTTGGAACTGTATTTACTCTAGAGAAATTATTAATAAAATACTTATTAGAGTCTGACATACTAGTTCTTGTAGTAAAATCTCCAGCATTTAAAGTTCGCATACCTGTTCCGTTTAAATTAATTTTATACATATGTGCATAATATGGGTCTTGCTCTTTATTTACACCATTTGCAGTAAAATATAAAGTTCTTGTTTTTTCATCTAAACCATCAAAATTATCTACATGAAAATCTCCAGAAGTAACTTGTTTCTTTAAATTTCCATCTGTATCATAATGATAAAAATGTGCCCAACCATCTCTTTCTGCCCAATGCAACATTTCTTTTTCATTGTTAAATAATATTAACGGACGAGACTCTATATATGTATTAAAACGCTCTTCTATTAAAGTTTTGTACTCACCTGTATTAATGTCTGCAACATTAATATCTAATTTTTTTCTATCTCTAGAAATTACACTGAAATATACTTTTCCTTTTTTAGATAGTAATAATGAAGGCTTAAAATCATCATCTCTACTAGATTGTTTTCTTGGAGATCTATATACAGAAATACTTTGCTGACGAACAGTGTCTAAAGGTACTTTAATGTGTGTTTTTGTAGGGATATCAAAAATTAGCAACTCAGATTTGTAGTATTCTTGTTCCCCAGGCATATGATATTTATATGTTTCTAAAGTTGGTCTTTTTTTACCTGTTGAATTTATAACCCATAAATCTTTAATATGCCTTGAGTCTGATTTTTGAAAAACGAATTTTTTAGAATCATGAGACCAAGTTCCCCAAACACCTTTTCTGTCGTCTTTCTTTTTTTCTTTATCTACATTATCTTGTCCTCTACCTCCCCAAGTGTAACCGTAATTTTCTTCACCGTCTTTTGTCCATTGATTTTCTACAACAGTACTATCTTTTTCATCTTTAATAAACTTTTTAAAGTTTACTTTGTCCATCCAATATATGTTATGATTTTTACCATATAAAACAATAGAACTATCTGGTGCTATATTTGCCCATTTTTTCCAAGGCTCCTTTTCTTTCTTCTTAGTATCTATAATTGTTAATCCATTACTACCTAACCTATATTCTAAATGGTAAGTTTTCTTCTCCATTTTAGGTTTTTTCTTTTTAGTTTTTTTGGTAGATGTAGAATCTTTTTTAGTCTTCATTTTATTATCAACAACTTCTACTTCTTCTGTAGATGTTACTCTAAAACGAATAGCATTTTCGGCTTTATTAAACTTAAAACGTAGACGTGGTAAATGTTTAGCATCATAAGGATCTTTAGTTATTTCTGTTAACCATTTTGCCATTTTTACATTATCAAACAAAAACTTCTTAGTTTTTTTATCTAAATCTACAATGTAATGATTGGATCCTTCAGATGTTTTATAAGCATACCAAAAACGATTTCCTTTTTTTAACCAGTGTGGATTTACACTTGTAGAATGGACCATTTTAGCTAAATTCTTGGGAGAGTATTTAGAGGCTGCTCTATAATTTGGAGTTGGAGTTTCTTGTGCAGATATTATTGAAACAGTAAGAATCATCACAAAAAATAAAATGATTTTTTTCATTTGTAAGAGTTTGTTTGGTTTGAATTGTTGATAAAGTTCTCTAAAACAAACTAACCCACAAATTTTAATGTAAAAATTGTTAAATATTTAACAGTTTTTAACACTAATTCAAATTACGTTTTTCAATAAAAAAGCGTTTCAAAAGCTGAGAACATTCGTTTTCTAAAATTCCTGATACAACTTTTGTTTTTGGATGGATAGTTGTTTTTAAATTGACAAATCCTCTTTCTAGCTCAGAAGCTCCATAAACAATCTTACCAATTTGCGCCCAATAACTTGCACCAGCACACATCTGACAAGGCTCTAAAGTAACATACAACACACAATCTTTTAAATATTTTCCTCCTAAAAAATCTGCAGCAGCTGTAAATGCTTGCATTTCTGCATGTGCAGTAACATCGTTTAAAGTTTCTGTTAAGTTATGAGCTCTTGCAATAATTTTATCTTTAAAAGTAATGATTGCACCAACAGGAACTTCACCTTTATCAAAAGCAAATTCTGCCTCTTGTAGGGCTTTTTTCATAAAATAAGTGTCGTCAAAAGGTTGAATCATTTTTTAAAAATATAAAAACCAATATTACAAAAAGTTAAATTGTATTTTTGCTTTTGCATGACAAATTTGTTAGACCACATATCAAATCCTTCAGATTTAAGAAAATTAAATCCTAAGCAATTACCTCAACTCGCAAAAGAATTGAGAGCATTTATTATAGATATTGTTGCCACAAAAGAAGGTCATTTAGGAGCCAGTTTAGGTGTTGTAGAGTTAACTATAGCTTTGCACTATTTATTTGACACTCCAAACGATTTGTTAGTTTGGGATGTTGGTCATCAAGCTTATGGTCACAAAATCTTAACCGAAAGAAAAGACATTTTTTATACCAACAGACAATTTGGTGGTGTAGCAGGATTTCCATCAAGAAATGAAAGTAAATTTGATGCTTTTGGAGTTGGACATTCATCTACATCTATTTCTGCTGCTTTAGGAATGGCAATTGCGTCTAACTTAAAAGGCGAAACAGAAAAACAACATATTGCTGTTATTGGAGATGCTTCTATTGCTAGTGGTATGGCTTTTGAAGCCTTAAATCATGCAGGAGTTTCTAATGCTAACTTGCTCATTATTTTAAATGACAATGCAATTGGTATAGACCCTTCTGTTGGAGCTTTAAAAGAGTATTTAACAAAAGTTAAAACAGATAAAAGGTTAGCTGTACAAAACAATATTATAAAAGCTTTAAATTTTGATTATTCTGGTCCAATTGATGGTCATGATTTACCTACTATTTTAAAAGAATTAGAAAGATTAAAATCGGTTAAAGGACCAAAATTTTTACATGTAATTACTACTAAAGGAAAAGGATTACAACAAGCAGAAGAAGATCAGGTTACTTATCATGCACCTGGAAAGTTTGATAAAATTTCTGGTGAAAGAATTAAAAAAGAAGCAAGTTTATACACAAAATACCAAGATGTTTTTGGTAAAACTATTGTAGAATTAGCAGATAAAAATGATAAAATTGTAGGTATAACTCCTGCAATGTTAACAGGTAGTTCTTTAAAATTGATGTTAGAGAAATATCCTGAAAGGACTTTTGATGTTGGTATTGCAGAACAACATGCAGTTACTTTAGCATCTGGAATTGCAACACAAGGTTTAATTCCTTTTTGTAATATTTACTCCACTTTTTTACAACGTGCATATGATCAAGTTATACATGATGTTGCTTTACAAAATTTACCTGTTGTATTTTGCCTAGATAGAGCAGGTTTAGTTGGCGAAGATGGAGCAACACATCATGGTAATTTTGATTTAGCATATTTACGATGCATTCCTAATTTAATAGTTTTTGCTCCTAGAAATGAAATTGAATTGCGTAACATTTTATATACTGCTCAATTAAGTTTAAAAAACCCAATTGCAATTCGTTACCCTAGAGGAAGAGGAAACATAATTGATTGGAAACAGCCTTTTAAAGAAATTAAAATAGGTAAAGGTGTTCGCCTACAGAAAGGAAATAAAATTGCAATTTTATCTATAGGAACTATAGCAAAAAACGTAATTGATGCTTTGACTCTGGTAAAGAATACTACATGTTTTTCTCATTATGATATGCGTTTTGTAAAACCTTTAGACATTGTTTTATTACATACAATTTTTAAAACACATCAAACAATAATTACAATAGAAGATGGAACAATTAAAGGTGGTTTTGGTAGTGCAATTTTAGAGTTTGCCTCTGATAATAATTACCAAAATAAAATTGAAGTTTTAGGAATTCCTGATAATTTTATTGAACATGGAAGTGTTTCTAGACTTCAATTAAAATTAGGTTTAGATGCCACTAGTTTAGCAAATCATTTTAAATTATTGATATAAAAAAAGACGCTAAAAAGCGTCTTTTTTATTTCTATTTATATCAAAATAATTACATTGGAAAATCCATTGTAGATTTTTTGGTTAAAACTATTTTAACATATTTTAATTTACCTTCTGCAGAATAACTTACTACAGCTTCATTATTATCTAACTTAAAAGGAATTTCTAATTCATTTGTTTTTTTAGAATCACTTTCTTTAATAAATCCTTGAAAATTTCCTTTTCCTTGATCCTTAAGGTTGGTGAATTTTCCTTTAAAATAAACACCTTCAACAACAATATCTTTGTCATTAACACTATTATCTAAAAACAAATAAATACTAAAACCTGAACCTCCTTCTTTTATTCCAGAAGACCAGTTTTTATAGTAAGACTCTTTAAAATTTAATTCAGATTTTTTTTCTAATTTATAAGTATTAGCACATCCTAAAAAAATTGACAATAAAAAGAAACTTAAAAAATTAGTTTTTGACATTTAATTAAATTTTAGTTTTTAACGAACTTAAAGTTTTGCTTTTTACCATTTACACTTAAATTAACAAGATAAACTCCAGAATTTAACGTTTCAACATTAATTTTTCTATTTAAAACAGTTCCTGTTTTAATAGTTTTCCCTGTAATATCAGAAATATTGTAAGTTAAATTATTGCTTAAATCTAACGTTTTACTTTGTAAATTTAATTCCTTTTGTGTAGGGTTTGGATAAAAAGAAACTTCTAAATTATTTGAATTAAAATCATTTGTAGATAATGTTCCACCAACTGTAGTTTCAAACATACCATTTCCATGAGTACCAATTAATAATTTATTATCTGCTGGTCTGTATGCTAATCCACTAATTAAAGCAAGTCCTATATCATCTGCTCCTTCCATTTGCCAATCTATACTTGTAGGATCTGTAGAACTATACAAACCTCTTGCTGTACCTACAAAATAAACAATATCTGAACCTACTTGAGTAATAGCAGCAGATCTAATAGAATGCTTATCTAAATTTCTTTCTACTAAAGTCCATGTTGGTGTTGCAGAAGTTGCATTTGTAGTTAAATAAATATTATTAATACCGTAATTAGCATAGGTTACTAAAACAATATCTGGGTTTGTTGGGTGTATAGCTATATCACTAACATTGGTTCCAAAATTAGTATTAGCTCCTGTTGGTGTAATATTAGTTGCTGTACTTACACTTGTAGCATTTTTAGGGTCATTTACTTTAAAAACACCTCCTTTACCACCACCAACTAACATAAAACTAGTTGATGCATCGTAAGTTCCTCTTGTGGTAGCAATAGTATTAATTATCTCAAAAGATGGTAAAAAACCAGCATTAACCCAAGAATCAGAATCTACATTAGCTGCATCATCTGTTTTAAATAATGTATTCTTACTTCCATAATATAATAGGTCATTATTATCTGGGTCTAAATAAAAATAAGTAACAAACTTTGCACTTGAACCACTTGCTGCATCAGTAGGTGTAATTTCTCTATACCCACTAGGGTAATTCGTATAAATTGGTCCTTGTTGAAAACCTAAAAATAATTGTAACTCTGTGTCAGAATCTCTCCTTGCAATTCCTACAGCAACACCATCTCCACCAGCAATTGAATTCATTGAAGTATTATCTGCAAAACCTGCATCTGTACCTCCCATAGTTGTTCCATTATCTTGAGCCCCACCAATAACTATATTACTTCCAGATAAAGGATCTAAAGTTACATGATAATATTGGTATGTTGTGTAGTTATTATTTAAACTTATCCAAGTAATACCTAATGAAGTTATATCTAAAGTTTTATGAATCCCTCCATCTGTACCACTATAAAAAACATTATTATTATTTGGATCAAACTCTAAAGAATGAATATCTGGATGATGATTATTATAGCTAGCATATCCTGTATTATCTTTATAACCACCTATTCTAGAGAATGTAGCATCAGTTGTTATATTAGCAATTTTATAAATATTAGTTCCTCCAATAGTTACAAAGTTCTCATCATCTGGTTTTACAGAAACAACCAAGTCATAACCTCCTTGAACCGCAAATGGATCATTACCATCTGAATCACCTCCAGCCTCATCTGGTAATTTTGAAGAATAATTAGTCCAAGTAGATGTTGTAGAATTATACTGCCATAAATCTGCTTCAATACCAGATTTTCCGTTTACATATAAAGCATAAACCATTCCATCATTAGAAGCTGCTTCACCTAATACAATTCTTCCTGTAGCAGACCAATCTGCAGGAGTACCATTTTTAGCAATTTGTGTCCAAGAACCATTTCCATTTGGAGAAGCCCAAACTCCTTCTAAACTTGAATTACCTGCAAAACTAACATAAACTTTTCCACTAGGAGTAATTACCACATCTGTATGGCTTGTACCTGAAGGTTTCAATTCAGAATTAAAATTAACTCCATCATATCTAAAAATTTCATCACTTGTTGCTATAAATAAATCTCCTGTAACAGGATGAACTTCTAAAGCACTCGTATAATCAAAAGAACTATCAAATGTTTGAAAATCTGAATCTGTTCCTGGAAGTATAGTCCAACTTTGTCCACTATCTGTAGATTTCCAAACACCTTGTCCATTATAAGCTGTATTACCTAAGGATGCACTGTTTCCAGAAAATTCTCCAGTAGCATAATACCAAATATTTTGAAAACCAACTCTTGGGTCTTGTGCTAAAGCAGATACATTATGTATTTGTCCTTGAGGAGTTACTTTTGTCCAACTAGCTCCTCCATCTGTAGTTCTAAAAAGTCCACTACTAATACCTCCTGAAAGCATTGTATTACTTGTTGCGTCAGAAATATCTACTGCAAATGCTCTGGTTCTACCTCCTAAATTAGAAGGACCTCTAGATATATATGAATTGGCACTAGATTTTCTTAGTTTTTGAATTCTCATTAAATCTACTGCAGTATTATATTCTCTTGCTTTTTCATCTAAAGGAATCTCTCCAGTAACTGGGTTTTTTTGCATATTAAACTCATACTTTTCTCTTTCTAAAGCATATAAATATCTTGCATTTTCAGGCTTAGATTTTGGTTTTAATTTTCCTTGAGAAGTATTATTAAGTATTTTATTATTATTACTTTGCTTGTTAAAATAAAAAGCTAAAATTGTTATAATGGCAATAAATGGAATTAGTAATTTTTTATTCATAATTTTATAAATTCTTTAATAAGGTTAGCAATTTAGGTATAAATAATAATTTTTAAATAATATTTCCTGTTAATTTTTTATGCATTCTTATTGCATATCCATCTGACATTCTAGAAACATAGCTACAAACTTGCATAATTCTGTTGTACAAATTACTAGTTTCTGAATGGTATTCTTTAGGTAATAAGTTTAAAACTAACTTGTCAAAATTAGATTGATTTCCATCAAACTTATTGTTTAATGCAGTTACAAATACATCTAAAAGATCAGCAATAATTCTGTAGCCTGCTACTTCTTTTTCTATCACTTCTTTACTTTGATAAATTTTATCTACACTAATTTTAATGATGTCGTTAATTTGTGCTTCATACTTACACTTATCTAGTAAAGATTTATTAAAAGTACCATTTAAAATAGCTTCTTCATTTTCTAAGAAAATAGCAACAGCTTCATTAATTAATACTCCAATTGCTAAGGCTCTTAAATAACTTACTCTATCTTTTTTGTGCTGTAATAAGTGATATTTCTTAGAATCTATGGTGTCTTTTACCAACTTAATCATGTATTCTAGAGCAAACTCTTCTTCTATTAAGCCTAAGTTAATACCATCTTCAAAATCTATAATTGTGTAACAAATATCATCTGCTGCTTCTACCAAATACGCTAATGGATGTCTGTAAAAGGATACTGATGAGTTAGATTTTTGTTTCATTCCTAAAGTATCAACAACATCTAAAAATTCATTTTTTTCAGATTGAAAAAAACCATATTTTTTATCTACAATATGATTTGTTGGTTTTTTAGGCAAACTTTCTTTTGGGTATTTTAAAAAGGCACCTAAAGTTGCATAACTAAGTCTTAATCCTCCTGAAATACCTTCTCTAGATTCTGTTAAAATTTTAAATCCATTAGCATTTCCTTCAAAATCTATTAAATCTTGATATTCTTTTTCTGTTAATTGGTCTTTATATTTTAAGCCTTTTCCTGTTTTAAAATACTCTCCAATTGCTTTTTCTCCTGAATGTCCAAAAGGAGGGTTTCCAATATCGTGCATAACAGATGCTGCTGCAACTATGGCTCCAAAATCATTAAAGGTATATCCTAATTTTCCTAAATTTGAATGACGCTCTAACAATACTTTACCAACTCTTCTTCCTAAAGTTCTACCCACTACAGAAACTTCTAGACTGTGTGTTAAACGAGTGTGAACAAAGTCTGTTTCTGATAAAGGAATAACCTGAGTTTTGTCTTGTAAACTTCTAAAAGCTGATGAAAATATAATTCTATCAAAGTCTACATCAAAACCTAAGCGTGTTTCATCTTGTGTTGCTCTTGGTCGTTTCTGAGTGTCTCCAAAGCGTTTTAAAGAAAGAAGTTCTTCCCAATTCATTTAAATATTTTTTATTTATTACCGTTTTCTAAGATTACATCTTTTTCTGAATATAACAGTTCTGCAACCTGTATTAATTTCTTTATTAAATCATTTACATTAACATTATCATTTACTAATGAAGATGCCATATTTGTAGTGATTAAGTTTTCTCTTATAACTCTATCTATAGATTTATTTTCTTCATGAAGCGCATTTTTTGCTTCCTTTTTTAGTTTTTTTAAGATACTAAAATACTCTTCTTTATCTTCATTTTTATCAAAACCGTAGATTACTCTTAAAACCTTAACAACCTTTTTTCTAAACTTGTTATATTCTTTTTTAATTTCTTCATTATCTGACTCTAAGAATTGAGTTACATTTTTTTCTAATTCTCTGGTATCTTTTATAATTTCTACCATTCTTCTATTGGCAAATTTTAACTCAGAAAGTCTCTTATTTTGTGCTTTGGTTAATTTTAAATCTTGTTGACCTCTGGTTACAAAACTTATAATTTTACCATAGATGTTTTTTACTTTGTTATAGTAAAGTTCTTCAATATTTGCTTTTATTTGAATGTCTGACTTTTTTATTAGTTTTTTAATTTTTATATCAGATTTAATATCATCTCTATGAATATTTAAAGCATGGGCTATTATTTCGAAAATGGCGTTTTTATATAAATATTTAGATTCCTTTAAAACAGAAGATATTAGTGTTCCTGGAAACTCTAAGATTGCTTCGTTTAAATATTTTGGTTCATCTATTGCCTTTCCTTCTTCTTCTTTATATAGTTTTAATAAAAACTTTTCTAGTTTCTTAATAAAAGGAATCATTATAAGAACCCCTAAAACATTAAATATTGTATGAAATAACGCTAGTTTAAGAGTGTAATCTGTTTCTGAAAAATGTAAAAAATTTGATAAATAATTAACCAAATTTGCTAAAGGAAAAATAAGTGCGAGTGCTAAAATACCTGTAGTAAAATTGAAAATTAAATGGGCAATAGCCAATCTTTTACCTGCTGCATTAGAACTTAAAGAACCCAAAACAGCAGTTATTGTAGTACCAACATTAGCACCAATTGCTAATGCTAATGCATTTTGATATTCTATTTGACCTGCAGCAAGAGCTGTTAAAATTAAGGCTAAAGTTGCACTACTAGATTGTAAAACTGTAGTAATTATAATTCCTAAGCCTGCATAAATTACAGCTCCTAAAAACCCAGAAACTGCAAATTGAGTTAAATCTATATAATCTTTAAAAAAGTCGAAACCTTCTTTCATGTAATGAATACCTAGAAAGAAAAAACCTAAACCTGCTAAAACATTTCCTATTCCTTTAAAAGTAACATTCTTTTTAAAAGAAAAGATTAGCCCGAAAATTAGCATTGGCATTGCTAAAGCAGATATTTTAATTTTTAAACCAAAACCAGCTACTAACCATGCAGTTGCTGTAGTACCAATATTTGCCCCAAAAATTAAACCTAAACCACCAGAAAGACTTATTAAACCTGCACTTATAAAAGATATTGTAATTACAGAAACTAACGAGCTAGATTGCACTAAAGCTGTAACTAAAGCTCCTGCACTAATACTTTTATATAATTTATTTGTAGCTTTTTTTAAGAAATTTTGTAACGGCCCTTTTGTAAAAACTTTAAAACCTTCTTCTAACATTATCATTCCAAAAAGAAGAACTGCAACACCTGCTGCAATCGTTTTAAAGTTTGGATTGAAATATAAAATTATAGCAAGTATAACTAAGAAAAAAGTAAATAGAATTTTTTTAATCATCTTTAAAGCATGCCTTTGTTTACAAAGATTATGTAAACATAAAGATATTATTTATAAATAAAAAAGAGAAGTCTTTCGACTTCTCTTTTTTATTTTTGTTATCAAGATGATTATCCTTCACAAGAAGCACATTCTTTCTTTTGTTTAAATTTCTGAGCTGCATTCATACTATGTTGGTAATACATAGATTTTACACCTAATTTCCAAGCATTAATATAAACAGCATTAACATCTTTAATTGGCATATCTGGATGTACCATAATGTTAATAGATTGCCCTTGATCTATATGGTTTTGTCTATTTGCTGCTTGATATACAATTACATTTTGATCAATTTCTGAATAGGTTTTAAAAACATCTTTTTCTGCATCAGTTAAAAAATCTAAATGCAATACAGAACCATCATTATCTCTAATACTTTTCCAAACATTAGAAGTATTGTAGCCTTTTTCTTCTAAAACTTTTTCTAAAATAGGATTCTTAATTGTTGTTTTAATTTTAGCAATATCTTTTACATAAATGTTAGACCAAATTGGCTCAATACCTTGTGAAACTTGCCCTAATATAAATGCTGAAGATGTAGTTGGTGCAATTGCATTTAAAGTAGTGTTACGTCTTCCATAACCTTTTAAAATTTCTGGCTCACCAAACATTTTTGCCATTTCTACAGATGCTTTGTAAGATTTCTCTTTAATGACCTTAAAAATTTCACTGTTTAAAGAGTATGCTTCTGCACTATCAAATGCTAACATTTTAGATTGTAATAAAGAGTGCCAACCTAAAGCTCCTAAACCTAAAGCTCTGTTATCTTTTGCAAATTTATAGGCTTTTTCCATAAATCTAAAAGTAAATTGATCATCTCTATTTGGTGAGTCTTTATAAACATCTAATTTTGTTATAAACTCTTCCATTACTGCATCTAAGAAATAAGTAAGTGTTTCTACTGCATCTGTATCTTTCCATTTATCATAATGCAATAAATTCATAGAAGATAAACAGCAAACAAAAGACCACTCATCATTAGATGGTAACATTATTTCTGTACAAAGGTTACTTGCATAAATTTCTAAGTTTTTGTCTTTATAAACATCAACAGTTCCATTATTTGCATTGTCTCTAAAAAGAATATATGGATATCCTATTTCTCCTCTTCTTTGTAATATTTTTGCCCAAATATTTCTCTTTTCTACATCACCATCAATCATTTCTTGCATCCAATCATTACCCACTGTAACTCCATGGGTTAATTCTTGAATTGGGTTTCCTTCTGTACCAATTTCTAAAAACTCTTTTATGTCTTTATGATCTATAGGTAAATAAGGAGAAAAACGACCACGTCTTACAGAACCTTGACTAACTACATCAACCATTTTTTCAAACAATTGCATGATATGTACAGAACCTGATGATGAACCATTATTTTTTACATCTGCTCCTCTTTCACGTAATTTACCAAAGTAACCAGAAGTTCCTCCTCCAAGTTTAGACATCATACCAACTTCTGATTGAGAGAATAAAATATCTCCCATATCATCTGCTACATGAGACCCAAAACAACTAATTGGTAAACCTCTTCTTTTTCCGAAATTAGACCAAATTGGTGATGCTAAAGAAAAGAATCCTTCAGCCATATATTTGTAAAATTTATCAGAAAAACCATCAATTTTTAAAATACGTTCTGCATTGTCTGCAATTTCACGAATTCTTTCTTCTGGTGTTGTATCTCCTGTTAAATAACCAGATTCTAAAAATTTACGACTATTTTCTGTTAGCCATGTTATTTCTGGTTGTTTAGAATTTTTAAGCATTTCTTTTCTAGCAAGATTTCTTGCTTGAATAAGTTGTTCGTGTTCAGTAAGTTGTTCAGTGGTTTTTGTGGTGCTTTGGTTCATAGTTTAAAATAGGTCGTCGCTAGTTATACTTTTAGTTCTTTTACTGTAGTTAATTGATCTTTTTACGAAGAAATCTCCGTGTTTGGTTCCAATAATTTCATCATCAAACCAATCTGTTTCTGCCACTAAAGCTTCATCAACATCAAATACTTTTGAAATACCAATGCTCTCTAATGAGTTATTAAATCGGTTTTTAATAAATTCTTTTATTACTTTTTTAGGTAGAAAATCTAGTTCTCCACTTTCAAAAATCCAATCTATAATTTTGCTTTCTGATAGATAAGCTTCTTTACAAGTTTCTTGTACTAATAAGCTATGATCTTCATCAAACCAATCTGGATTTTCTTCTTTTATAATTTTAATAATATCTATACCAAAATCTCCATGAATTTGCTCTTCTTTAGAAGTAGCCTCTACAACATTAGATATCCCTTTTAAAACATTTTTATGCTTATTAAAAGCCATAATAATTAAGAACTGAGAAAATAAAGATACATGCTCTATAAATAAAGAAAATAAAATTATAGATTCTGAAAACTCTTTGTTGTCTTCACTTCTTACGTTTTTTAAGGCACCTTCTAAATAGTTTACACGCCTCATTATTACTGGGTTTTTCTTTAAGTTTTTAAACTCATTATTTAACCCTAAAACTTCTAATAAATGCGAGTAAGCATCATGATGACGTACTTCACTCTCTGCAAAAGTTGCTCCTACAGAACCAATTTCTGGTTTTGGCATTTTTTTATAAATGTCTCCCCAAAAAGTTTTTACTGCAACCTCAATTTGAGAAATTGCTAACATGGTATTTTTAATAGCGTTCTTTTCTACACTTGTAAGAACTGCTTTAAAATCTTGAATATCACTTGTATAATTAAACTCTGTATGTATCCAATAAGAGTGTCTAATAGCATCTACATATTCATTTAAAGCAGGATAGTCATAAGGTTTTAAGTTTAACCTTTTTTCAAAAATATTTAATTTTCTACTTCTAGATTGCTCATCTCTATATAAGATATATGCTTTTGCAACATCATGAAAAGGACTGTCCATTAACTTGTCTTCTACAATGTCTTGTACTTGCTCTACAGTAGGTACATAAAGAGGTTCGTTTAACTTTCTTTCTAATAAAGTTCCGTTAACAATATTAGTTATTGCAATTGCATCTTGTCTACTACCATTATTTACTGAAAGCATTGCTTTTTCAATAGCTTTTGTGATTTTTTCTAACTCAAAATCGCTTGTTTCTGAGTCCCTTTTTATAATCTGAGTAATTTTCACGATGAATTGGTGTTATTTAAAAGTTAATTAAATGCTAAAAACGAGTCTTACAAAGATTGACTTTTTTGTTCCAAAATGAAAGTCATACTTATTCACAAAACCCTTGAAGTTTTTAACAAATTTGTCATTTTCGTATTTTTATCATCAAAAAATTGATTTTTTAACAATCTAAATATCAGTATTTTATCATAAAAAAATCGCTGAAAGTACTATAAATATTGAGATTCTTAAAATGCTCTTTTTAAATCTTTAATTATCATAATTTCTGCAATCTTTTTTAAAGCTTAAAAAAAATGCAATTTTATTATCTTTTTTAATCAATTTTATTTAATAACAGTTATTATGTACAACCAACAACTTATAACCTTATATTTGTAGTATTATTAACATTTATTATTTATTACAGTGAAAAACGGAACAGTAAAATTTTTCAACGAATCTAAAGGATTTGGATTTGTAGTTGAAGACGATTCAAAAACAGAGTATTTTGTACACGTATCAGGTTTAATTGACGAAATTAGAGAAGGTGATGCAGTAGAATTTGACTTAAAAGAAGGAAGAAAAGGTTTAAACGCAGTAGACGTTAGAGTAATCTAATACTTTATAATCTTTTTAAAAGTAAAAGATCGTCTAAAATATTTTGGACGGTTTTTTTTTGCCTTATTTTTGCATAAACTTTTTTCTGATGAAGAATAAATTTCCAAAAATTGTACAGATTTCAATTATTTCTGTTTACTTAATTTTTTTAGCGGGCTCAGTAGTTAGAATGACAGGTTCTGGAATGGGTTGTCCTGATTGGCCAAAATGCTTTGGTTATTATATACCACCAACTTCTGAAGAACAAATTACCTGGAAACCAGATACTGAATTTAAAAAAGGCTTTATTATTATTAAAGATGAAGTTTTATTTGTTGCAGAAAAAGATGTAAAAACTACTTCTGAGTTTAACCCAAAAAATTGGGAAAAATATACAAAACACGATTACGCAAAATTTAATAAATACCATACTTGGACAGAATACATTAATAGACTTTCTTCTGTAATTGCAGGTTTTGTCTTTTTATTTTTAATTTATGGAGCTGCAAAATTTTGGAAAACAGATAAAAAAATTCCACTATTAGCTTTTAGCGCTTTCTTTTTAATGTTGGTAGAAGCATGGTTAGGAAAAACTGTAGTAGACACCAATTTAAAACCAACTGTAATTACCATACATATGGTAATAGGTCTTATTATAATTGCGCTTTTATTACAACTGCATTTTCATATAACTAAAAGAAAAACTTTTTTAAAGTACAATTCTGTTTTTAATAAACTATTAATTGTTTCTGTAATTTTTTCTCTTGTACAAATTGCAATGGGTACACAAGTAAGACAATTTATAGATGAACAAGTAAAACTTTTTGGGTTTGAAAACAAAAACTTCAGCTTAATGAAACCTAGCTTTAAATTTTACTTTCACAGGTCTTTTACCATAGCAATTGTATTAGTAAACTTAGGTTTGTTTTACCTTAATCAAGCAAAAAATTTAGGCTACAAATTGGTTAATTGGGTTGTTTTATTAATTTTTATTGAAACCATTACTGGTATTTTAATGTATTATGCAGAATTTCCTTTAGGTACACAAGCTATCCATTTATTGTCTGGAGCTCTTTTATTTGGTTTGCAGTTTTACCTTTGGCTACAGAGTAAAAAAACAGTTAACAATTAACTTGTTTAAGGATGTGCATTTACCCAAACTTCTCCATCTGAAAAATATTCTTTTTTCCAGATTGGAACAGTTTCCTTTAAAGTATCTATAGCAAACTCACAAGCCTCAAAAGCTGCTTTTCTGTGCTTAGAAGAAACAGTGATTATTACAGGAATATCTCTTATTTGTAACATTCCTTCTGCATGATGAATGGCTATTTTTTTAACATCGAACTTTTCTAAAGCTGCGTCTGCAATTTTTTGCATTTCTTTTATAGCCATTGGTTTGTAGGTAGAAAAATCTAATTGTTTTACTTCTTTTCCTTGAGTATCATTTCTTACTGTTCCTACAAAAGCAGAAATACCTCCACAAGAATCATCTTCTACAAAATGGTAACATTCTTGTAAGTTTAGTTTTTCTGAAGTAATTTTTATCGAAGTTCTTTGCATTGTTCTGCAAAAATAACAATTCAAAATGTATCTTTGCTATCAAATTTTTAATACTTCATAAAATGAAAAGTATCTTTAGAATTGTAAGTTTACTAGAGGGTATTTCTTACTTATTACTTTTATTTATAGCTACACCAATAAAATACTTACAAGACAATCCAGAATATGTAAAAATGTTAGGAATGCCTCATGGAATTCTTTTTATGCTATATGTAGTTTTAGCTTTTATGATTAAAAAAGAAATGAATTGGGATAATAAAACTTTAGGTATTGTTTTAGCTTGCTCTATTATACCTTTTGGTACTTTTTATGTTGATAAAAAATATTTAAGGTAATATTTTAACCTCCAGAAACTGGGGGAATAACAGCAATAACATCATTTTCTTTTAACAAAAGCTCATTAGAAGCATATTCTTCATTCACTGCAATTGCATAAGAATCTATATTTTCTAACTTAGGATAATTCTCTTTAAGCAAATTCTTAAAACTAGAGACAGATAATCCTTCTAAGACACCTAATTCTAAGTTAGAAGTTGCTACTAAATCTGTTGTTATTCCAAAAAAGAGTACTTTAATTTTCATGTTTCAAAATTAGTTAAACATACTCAATCTAAACAATAAACCATCGTTTTTAATTCCTGCATTAAAAGATTTTACATAATCTATCCTTAAAAAACGCCATTTACCAAAACCAATATTATCTAACCCAACTGAGTATTCTGTATAAGGTTTTTTATCTGCCATTAGCAACGTTTTTGCACCTCCTACTAAGTGAAAGTTTAATTTATTTACCAATGGAATTTTACCTAAAATAGCTCCTCTAAAATTATGCTCTATGTGTGCTTCTGCATATTTATCATTAGTGTAAAACTTATAATACTCTAACAGCCCAAAACTATTTAATTGACCATCTAATGGAAAATCTAACTGATTACCATTAGCTTGTAATTTATCCATTAAAGCAATATTTTTCTTCTTTAAAAACATACCTCCTCTTAAATTATAAGATAAGTTACCATAATTACCTGCATTGACATCTTGTCTTAAACTTGCAACAAATAAATCTGAATTTAATTCAGAATTAGAAGCCCCAAATCTTTTTGTATAATTTATATTTAATGTTGGGTATTTATCATTACCAATATTAAATTTTCTATCTGGGTAAGACAAATATTTTTGTCCAAAAACAATAGACGCACCAACATTTAATGTTGCAATTTTATGCTCTGTAAAAGCAGCATTTACAAAATCTGTTGTATTTAAAGGGTTGTTAGATGTATATGGTTCTGTATTACTTTGCTTTGCAAACGAATAATTTGTTGTATTAAATAACGGCTTTCTGTTAGCATATTCTAAAGAAGAAGAAAAATAAATACCATTTTTTATTTCTTCTGAATAATTGATTTTAGCAAAGCCTTTTTCGTAAATTTTTAAATGATTTCTTCTATAAAACAAAGAAGCAATAGTGTTATTTAAATCCATAATTGGATTTCTACTATTAAATTGAGCTGTTGTAATTCCTCCAGAAATAGTCATTCTTGGTCTAGAAATATTATTCCATTTTTTACTAAAGAAAACTGTTGGTCTTAAGCGTTTATCTGAAAAACCATAATTAGCACTTATACCAGCATTCCACCATTTTCCTTTTTCATTTTGTCTTTTAAAATAACTAAAACCTAAAGAAGTATTAAAACCTTGTACTGTATTAAAACCAAAATTACCTAGCAAACCATCATAAGAAAAAGACCATTTTTCGTAAGAATTTCTATATGTGTAGCCTGTAATTGGCGCTAATAAACTAAACTCATTTTGTTTTTTATTTACAGAATCTAAATATTTTTTAGATTTTCTAACAACCTTAATACTATCTTTAATTTTATAATCTTTAACTTCTTCTATAGTTAAGGGCACTGGTCTTAATTTATTCCAATAAACAGCATTTTTTTCAGTAGCTTTTTTCTCAAAAGTTAATACTTCATTTGTAAAAGTATTCTCTTCATATTTAGGCGAAAATTTATATTCTGAATATGCTGATGAAAACCTTCCATCAAATTTAAATCCAAATACATTTACCTTAAAATCTATACTTTGACTTATTAAAACCCAAGCATCAGTTTTATTAGCATAATTATAATTTTGTTTTAAATGCAAAACATCTACCATAGGTATATTTACTTGAGCACCAGTTACAGATACATCTGCTCCATACATTGCCCAATCATCTTCTACAATATAAATTGATCCGTTAAAAACTCTGTCGTTTTTTCTTTTAGGAATTAATTTTATTTTATTGATAAGTTTCCCATTTTTATCATAAAAAGTTCCTTCTAACTTATACTTATAATAACTAAACGCATTTGTAGAAATTGGCGAAACCAAATCATTACCAAACTCAACACTATTTTGATAAAAATTAATATTTGCATCTTCTGCTCTATTAAAACTTATACCATTATCTGTACCAGAAACCTTAGATGCAATAATATTCTCTTTAAATTTTTTTGGTTTTTTTTGAAATTTAATTTCAGAAATAGTTTCAGAAAGGTAAATTATTCCACTTCTTGTAGAGTCTAATCCTCCCCCAAAATCTCCCATAGTTTGCCCCATAAATTTTTCTGGAGCATCTTTTATTTTATACAATCCTCTAGAGTAAAATTTAGCAGTATATTTTGCAAACTTATCTGTATTTTTCTCTTTGTTTTCTATTACATTTCTAATAATTCTATTTGCAGGATTATCTTTTGTAGAAATTGAAATTTCATCTAACTGTACATTTTCCTCTGCTAATTCTACATTTAATTCAAATGGAAAAGAAGAAATAGTAACTTTCTTTTTAAAAGTTTTATACCCTAAAAATTGAAAAACAATAGTGTGATTTCCTTTTTTAGAAATATTTAAAACATACTCTCCATTATCATTAGAAGTTGTACCTGTAACTGTTTTATCTAAATAAACACTCACAAATGATAAAGGTCTGTAATTGGTGTCTGTAATCTTTCCTTTTACTTGCGCAAAAAATGTTGTTGAAACAAAAAGAAAGAATAAAAAAGTAATTTTTTGCATAGGTTGGCTTTTGTTGGTAGACGCAAACATAGAGTTTATGTTACAATCAAATCTTTAAAATTTGTTAAACAAGCATTAATGATTTCATAATTTTTAATAAATAAGCAATAAAAGCATCTATTTATAAGCCATAAATTATATGAAAAATTTAATACTTTTATTAATACAAATAGAATCTACTAATCAAATTAACTTTTTTAGTTAAAAGCATTAAAACAAAGCTCTTAAAAGTAACAATATATCATTAACAGTTTCGTTGAAAACCCTATATTTGTTCGCTATAAACAATGCAAACAACATTTTATGAGCGATTCTAGAAAACGACATGAAGCTTTACTTTATCATGCAAAACCAAAACCAGGAAAAATTGAAGTAATTCCTACCAAAAAATATGCTACTCAACACGATTTAGCTTTGGCATATTCTCCAGGTGTTGCAGAGCCTTGTTTAGAAATTGCAAAAAACAAAAACAACGTTTATAAATATACTTCTAAAGGAAATTTAGTAGCTGTTATTTCTAATGGTACTGCAGTTTTAGGTTTGGGCGATATTGGTCCTGAAGCTTCTAAACCTGTTATGGAAGGAAAAGGATTGCTTTTTAAAATATTTGCAGATATTGATGTTTTTGATATTGAAGTAGACACAACTGATGTAGACAGGTTTATTGATACAGTTAAAGCAATTGCACCAACTTTTGGTGGAATTAACCTAGAAGATATTAAAGCTCCTGAAGCTTTTGAAATAGAAAGACGTTTAAAAGAAGAGTTAGACATCCCTGTAATGCATGATGATCAGCATGGAACTGCAATAATTTCTGCAGCTGCTTTAAAAAATGCTGTAGATATTACAGAAAAAGACATTAGCAAAGTTCAAATTGTTGTTAATGGTGCTGGAGCTGCTGCTATTTCTTGTACTCGTTTATACTTAAAACTAGGTGTAAAAAGAGAAAACGTTGTAATGTGTGATAGTAAAGGGGTTATCAGAAAAGATAGAGAAAACCTTACCACACAAAAAGCAGAATTTGCTACAGATAAAGATTTAAATACTTTAGATGATGCAATGGTTAATGCAGATGTGTTTATTGGTTTATCTATGGGTAATGTTGTTTCTACTGAAATGTTACTATCTATGGCTAAAGACCCTATTGTTTTTGCAATGGCAAATCCAGATCCAGAAATAGAATACGACTTAGCAGTTGCAACTAGAAAAGATATTATAATGGCTACAGGAAGATCAGATCATCCTAACCAAGTTAATAATGTACTAGGATTTCCATTTATTTTTAGAGGTGCTTTAGACGTTAGAGCTACTAAAATTAATGAAGAAATGAAAATGGCTGCCGTAAATGCTTTAGCAGACCTTGCAAAACAAACTGTACCAGAACAAGTAAATATTGTTTATGATGAAGTAAGTTTAGCATATGGTAGAGATTATATCATACCAAAACCATTTGATCCAAGATTAATTTATGAAATTCCACCAGCAATTGCAAAAGCTGCAATGGACTCTGGTGTTGCATTAGAACCCATTGATAATTGGCAAAAATATCGCGAAGAATTAATGGAAAGATCTGGTTCTGGAAGTAAAGAAATTAGACTTTTACACAACAGAGCTAAGAGTAATAAAAAACGAATTGTTTTTGCTGAAGCAGATCATTTAGATGTGTTAAAAGCAGCACAAAGAGTGTTTGAAGAAAAAATTGGAATCCCTATTTTACTTGGAAGAAAAGATGTTATCCTAGACTTGATGGAAGAAATAGGTTTTACAGGTAATGTTACAATAATAGATCCAAAAACAGACGAAGAAACTGAACGTAGAGAACGTTTTGGTGAAGTATATTGGAAAAATAGACAACGTAAAGGACGTACTTTTTCTGAAGCAAAAAAATTAATGCGAGAACGTAATTATTTTGCTGCAATGATGGTAAATGAAGGTGAAGCAGATGCACTAATTACTGGATACTCTAGACCTTACCCTACAGTTGTAAAACCAATTTTAGAACTTATTGAAAAAGACAAAGGAATCACTAAGATTGCTGCAAGTAATTTAATGCTTACTAAACAAGGTCCTTTGTTTTTAGCAGATACAACTATTAATGAAAACCCATCTGCTAAAGATTTAGTTAAAATTGCTCAAATGACGGCTAACTTTGTTAAAATGTTTGGTATGAAACCAAATATGGCAATGGTT
This sequence comes from Polaribacter sp. Z022, assembly GCF_023555495.1. Classification (GTDB taxonomy): domain Bacteria; phylum Bacteroidota; class Bacteroidia; order Flavobacteriales; family Flavobacteriaceae; genus Polaribacter. The sequence continues at coordinate 213,016 of NZ_JALCZO010000001.1, forward strand.
TCGTTTTCTAATTTTGGATCATCTAACTCAGAAACATCTAAAAAAATTAGAGAATCTGTATCTTATTTACATCGTCATTTTCCAGACACAGTTATAGATGGTGAATTACAAGCAGATTTTGCTTTAAATCCAGAGTTATTAGCAAAAGAATTTCCTTTTTCTAAATTAAATGGTAAAAAAGTAAATGTTTTAATTTTCCCTAACTTAGAATCTGCTAATATTACTTATAAATTATTAAAAGAAGTAAATAAAGCAGAATCTATTGGTCCTGCAATTTTAGGTTTAAGTAAACCTGTACATATTATTCAATTAGGAGCAAGTGTAGATGAAATGGTTAATATGGCTGCATTAGCTGCTGTAGACGCTCAAGAAAAAGAAAAAAGAAACAACAAATAAAATTTGTTACTTTAGAAGCCTAAAAAAAGTCATTAAATATGATTACACAAATTAGAGGGAGATTAGTTGAAAAAAATCCAACAGAAGTTGTTGTAGATTGTAATGGAGTTGGGTATTTACTCCATATTTCATTAAATACTTTTTCTAGTTTACCAAATGATGAAGCTGTTATTCTTTATACACATTTATCTATAAGAGAAGATGCTCATACGCTATTTGGTTTTATTAATAAAACTGAAAGAGCCGTTTTTAAATTATTAATTTCTGTTTCTGGAGTAGGACCAAGTATTGCAAGAACTATGTTATCTTCTATGACATCAGAAGAAATACAAAATGCTATAGCCTCAGAAAATGTACCTTTAATACAATCTGTTAAAGGTATAGGTGCAAAAACAGCACAAAGAGTAATAGTAGATTTAAAAGATAAAATTTTAAAGACGTTTGATATTGATGAAGTTTCATTAACTACAAGCAATACAAACAAAGATGAAGCGTTATCTGCTTTAGAAGTTCTAGGTTTTAATAAAAAACAATCAGACAAAGTTGTGTCTATGATTTTAAAAGAAAACCCAGATGCTTCTGTAGAAAATTTAATAAAATTATCCCTAAAGAACTTATAATCAATTGAATAATTTTTTAAAAAATACATTTTTATTATTTGCTTTTGCAATTATAGCAAGCATTAATTCTTATGCGCAAACAAATAAAAATAACGATTCTTTATCCTCAAAAAAAGACAGTTTAAAATTAAGGTACAACTTTAAGAAAAACCAAACAGGTGGTTTATTTTTAGACTATTTAGCTAAAAAAGAAATAGTTTTTGACAAAGAGTTAAACAGGTATGTAATTATAGAAAAAATAGGTAACTATCAGTCTAGAACACCTATTTATCTTACACCAAAACAATATGCTCAATATCGTTTAAAGAGAGATATGTTGTTATACTTTAAAGACAAAGTAAGTGCAACAAACTCTAAAAGAAAAGGGGCAAAAAATGCTCAAAAAGACCTTTTACCAACCTATTATGTTAATTCAGAGTTTTTTGAAACAATTTTTGGTGGTAGTACAATTAAAGTAACACCTACAGGTAGCTTAAATTTAAAGCTAGGTTTTATCTATCAAAATACAGAAAACCCTCAATTATCAGAAGAAAATAGAAGTAGTTTTACTTTTGATTTTGATCAGCAAATTAACGCAAGTATAAAGGCTCAAGTTGGTGAACGTTTAGAGTTTACTGCAAATTATGATACACAATCTACTTTCGATTTTCAGAACTTAGTAAAAATAGATTACACACCTACAGAAGATGATATTTTACAAGGAATAGAAGCAGGTAATATTTCTATGCCAATTAAAAACTCATTAATTAATGGTGCTCAAAGTTTATTTGGTGTAAAAACACAATTAAAATTTGGTAACACAAATGTTACAGCTGTATTTTCTCAACAAAACTCAGAAAGTAAAACTGTAGTTGCAGAAGGTGGTGCTTCTATTCAAGAATTTGAATTACAAGCCACAGATTATGATAATGATAGACACTTTTTTTTAGGTCAGTATTTTATTGATAATTATGCCAATTCTCTTAAAAATTATCCTTTAATAAATAGCCAAATTAATATTACAAGAATAGAAGTTTGGATTACAAACAGAAATGCAAGTACAGAAGATTATAGAAGTATTGTAGCGTTGGCAGATATTGGAGAATCTGATACTAATGTTTTAGTAAATCAAACAGGTGCTGTAACTCCTACAAATCCACCTACTACAACAGGTGGTAACATACCTAGTAACGAATCTAACAACCTATCTTCTTTACTTACAACCACAAGTGGAATTAGAAGTATTTCTACAATAAACAGCACATTATCTCCTTTTAACATGAGTGAAGGTACAGATTATTCTGTTTTAGAAAATGCTAGAAAATTAGATGCAAGCGAATTTACACTAAACTCTCAGTTAGGTTTTATCTCTTTAAATAGAAGATTAAATGATGGTGAAGTTTTAGCTGTAGCATATGAATATACAGTTGCTGGTGGTGTAACAGGAAGCACAAAAACTTCTTTTAAAGTTGGTGAGTTTTCTAATGACGGAATTTTATCTCCACAAACATTAGCTGTAAAATTATTACGTAGTGAAATTCTTACAACAAAAAGAGACAAAACTGTAAATGGTGTTACTGTAGAAGAATCTTTTCCTACATGGCGTTTAATGATGAAAAACGTTTATGCATTGGGTGCTTTTCCATTAACACAAGATGGTTTCCTATTCGAAATTCAATATAGAGATGACCAAACAGGTATTCCTTCTAACGTTTTACAAAATGCTAAAACTGCAGGTATTCCAAATTTACCATTAATTCAAGTTTTAAAGTTAGATCAATTAGATCAAAGTCAATTTAGAGCTCCAGATGGTTTTTTCGATTATGTAGAAGGTATCACAGTTAATTCACAAAACGGTTTTGTATTTTTTCCAGAACCAGAGCCTTTTGGTAATGATTTAGTAAAACAAAACACAAATGATGTTGGTTTAGATGAAACTTTAGATGAAATTTACTTGTTTAAAGAACTTTATTTAAATACAAAAATTAACATTCAGAATAATTTTCAGAACAAAGATAAATACTATTTAAAAGGATACTTTAAATCAGAAAATTCTGGAGGTATTCCTATAGGAGCATTTAATGTACCAAGAGGTTCTGTAAAAGTTACAGCTGGTGGAAGACAATTGGTAGAAGGTGTAGACTATGTAGTAGATTATCAATTAGGACGTGTACAAATTATAGACCCAGGTTTGCAAGCTTCTGGTACACCAATTAGTGTTTCAACAGAAAACAATGCAGTATTTAATCAACAACGTAAAACATTTATGGGTGTAGATGTTGAGCATAAGTTTTCTGATAAATTTATACTTGGTGCAACAATTTTAAATGTAAATGAAAGACCAATTACACCAAAAGTAAATTTTGGATCTGATCCAATAAACAACACTATGTTTGGTGTAAATATTGATTACTCTACAGAAGTACCTTATTTTACAAAACTAGCAAACAAATTACCTTTTGTAGACACAGATGTTCCTTCTAACTTATCAGTTAGAGCAGACATGGCATATTTAATTCCAGGAACTCCTAGTGGAATAGATGTAACAGGTGCTGCAACAACTTATATAGATGATTTTGAAGCTTCTCAAATTCCTATAAGTATTTTATCTCCTTTAGATTGGTATGAGGCAAGTACACCAAAATATTTTCCTGGATTTAATGGAGAACAAACAGATTTGTCTTATAATTATCAAAGAGGAAAACTTGCATGGTATAATGTAGATCAAATTTTTTATGGAGCTGGAGAAACGCCTGCAAGTATTACTGCAGACGAACTTTCTAGAGCAGAAACAAGACAAATTAATTATAGCGAATTATTTCCTAATGTTCAATTAGATATTACTCAAAACTCTTTAATTAGAACATTAGATTTAGCTTATTTTCCTGCAGAAAGAGGTTCTTATAATTTTGATACAGGTATAAATGTAAATGCAGATGGAACATTTAAAGACCCTCAAAATAGATGGGCAGGAATTATGCGTCCGTTAACAACGAATAACTTTGATCAAGCAAATGTAGAATATATTCAGTTTTGGGTAATGGATCCTTATGAAAACTATTCTATGACTGCTGCAGAAGGTGTACCAGATGAAATAAACCCTCAAGACCCATCTAATCATGTTGGAGATTTATACATTAATTTAGGTAATGTTTCTGAAGACATTTTAAAAGATAGTCGTAAAATGTATGAAAATGGTTTACCAGAAACTGGTGGAATCTTAAATACAGACCCAACAACTTGGGGTAAAGTTCCTACAAACCCTTCTATTATTTACGCATTTAACGAAGAAGATGATGCCAGAAATAATCAAGACCTTGGTTTTGACGGTTTATCAGATGGAGATGAATTTACAAAGTATAGCACAACAATTGCTAACTTTAGTAAATTAGATCAAAACGATCCTGCTTCAGATAATTTTCAATTTTTTAGAGGTAGTGAATTAGATGCAGCAAATGCATCTATAATTTCTAGATATAAAAACTACAATAATACACAAGGTAACTCACCTACATTAAATCAATCTACAGAATCTTATCCAATTTCTTCAACAACATATCCAGATGTAGAAGACATTAACAAAGATCAAACAATGAATACTGTAGAAAGCTACTATGAATATAAAATTTCTATGAATAGAAATGATTTAGTTGTAGGTAAAAACTTTATTGTTGATGAAAAAACTACTGATGTTACTTTAGAAAACGGAGCAACTCAAAAAACAACTTGGTATCAATTTAGAGTTCCTGTTAGAAGTGGAACTTCTATAAACGGAATCTCAGATTTTAATAGCATTCGTTTTGTAAGAATGTTCTTAACCAATTTTAAAATGCCAGTTGTAATTCGTTTTGGAGAAATGGATTTAGTACGTGGAGATTGGAGACGTTACACAAAAACCTTAGATGAAACTTTAACTGAACCTATAGAATTAGATGAAAACGAATTAAAAGACTTTGAAGTTGGTGTTGTTAGTATAGAACAAAATGAAGGTAGCTACATACAACCTCCAGGTATAGAAAGAGAACGCTTACAAGGTAGTACAACAGTTCAATTACAAAACGAACAATCTGTAACACTTAAGGTTAATAACTTAGAAGCAAATAAAACAAGAGCAATTTATAAAAACATCAGTATAGATTTAAGACGTTTTAAAAACTTAAAGATGTTTATGCACCTTCAATCTAATGAAGGAGCTGTAGCAATAAATGATGATGATTTTTCTGCAATTATAAGGTTAGGTACAGATTTAGATGATAATTATTATCAAATTGAATTGCCTTTAAAAGTATCTACAAACGGAACTTCTGCTTTAGATCTTTGGCCAGAAGCAAACAACTTAGATGCATTCTTAGAAACTTTTGGAAAAGTAAAATTAGAAAGAGATAAAATAGACTTTTCTATAACAGACCTTTATACTTCTGTAGAACAAGATGCAAATTTACCATATACAATCTCTGTAAAAGGAAATCCAACTTTAGCACAACTAAAAACGATTGTTTTAGGAATTAAAAATAAAACTACAGCACCAATAAGTGGTGAGGTTTGGTTTAATGAGTTACGTTCTGCAGGTTTTGACAACAAAGGTGGTTGGGCTGCAGTAGTAAATGCAGATGCAAATTTTGCAGATATAGCAAACGTATCTTTATCTGGTAGTATGTCTACTATAGGTTTTGGTAATGTAGAAGAAAGAGTAAACCAAAGAAGTTTAGATGAAACTAAACAATATGATGTTGCCACAACTGTAAACTTAGGAAAAGTATTAACTCCTAAAAAATGGGGAATTCAATTACCTATGAGCTATAGTGTTGGAGAAACTTATATAGATCCAAAATATGACCCTCAATATCAAGATGTAGAATTAGCTGATGCTTTAGGTGAAAATGATAACAGTGAGTTTTCTAGAGATTATACAAAAAGAACAAGTATTAGTTTTACAAATGTTAAAAAGAATAGAAACCCTAACTCAACTAAAAAACCTAAGTTTTACGATATAGAAAATTTAGCAGTTTCTTATGCACACAACAAGGAGTTTCAAAGAAATTATAACATTAAAAAACGTATAAACGAAACTGTAAGAGCATCTGCTTCATATAATTTTAGTTTCGATTCTAAACCATTAGAACCTTTTAAAAACTCAAAAGCATTTGAAAGCAAATATTTTAAATTAATTAAAGACATTAACTTTAATCCAATTCCTAAAACATTTGCAATTAACTCTAGCATTAATAGAAATTATAACGAACAACAATCTAGAAATTTAGTAGAAGGGTTAGCTCCTCAACCAGAATTAAAACAACGTAGATTTATGTTTGATTGGGATTACACAGTTGGTTTCGACTTAACAAAATCATTACAATTAAACTTTAACGCTACTAATAGCTACATCTACGATACTTTTGATAACAATGATGATGTACAAGTTTTTGATGATTTCTTTAATACAGGAAGAGCAAATCATTATCACCAAAAATTAAACGGAACTTATAATTTACCAATAGATAAAATTCCTTTTTTAAGTTTTATAAAAGCAGACTATGCTTACACAGCAGATTTTGATTGGCAAGCAGCACCTCAAAATACAATTAATGTAAATGGTGTTGATGTTGCTTCTGTAGATTTAATTGGTAATGTTATTCAGAATTCTAATACACACAATTTAAACACAACCATTAATTTTGATCGTTTTTACAAAGGTTTAGGTTTTGAAAAGTTATTAATGACTAAAAAACAACGTAAAAACACAAAAGGGTTAAATGGTACAGGTTTACCAAGAACTCCAGGAAGAGTTAATCAAAAGAAAAAATTATCTGTTGGAAAACAAATTTTAAAAGGCGCTTATGATATTTTAACATCAGTTAAACAAGGTAAAATAAGTTATTCTGAAAATAACGGACAATTATTACCTGGTTATACAGAAGACATTGGCTTTTTAGGAGGAGCACCAACTTCTTTTGCATTTGGTAGTCAAGTAGATATTAGAAATAGAGCTTTAGAAAATGGTTGGTTTGTTACTAGAAATCAGGGTGATGAGTATTATAGTAAAACCTTTAGTAAAACACATTACAATAAATTAGATTATACATTTACATTAAAACCTATTAAAGATTTAAATATAGATGTAAGAGGAAATAAAATTCAAACAAGAGATATTTCTCAACAATTAGATTTAATTGATGGAAACAATCAATTTGAAACTACTCCTTTCTTTGAATCTGGAAACTTTAGTACAAGTTACTCAATGCTCTCTACTGCTTTTTCAGATAGTGATGCATTATTTCAAAACTTAAGAGATTACAGAGGTGTAATATCAAACAGGTTAGCAACAGAAAACGGTGTACCAGTTTCTGGTTTTGGAGAAAATAGTCAACAAGTATTGTTACCTGCTTTTATGGCTGCATATTCTGGTAAAAGTCCAGATAAGGTAGATACTGGTTTATTTAGAGATATTCCAATTCCTAACTGGACATTACGTTATAGTGGATTAATGAAATTTAAATTCTTTAAGAAAAATTTTAGCAATTTTGTAGTATCTCATGGTTATAGATCTTCTTATACAGTTTCTAGTTTTACCAATAATTTACAACATGATAGAGAAAATCCTTATGCAAATATTAATGTAGCTAACAATTATGAACCAGAATTATTAGTATCTGCTGTTACTTTAGTTGATGAATTTTCGCCACTAATAAAATTAGATATGAAAATGAGAAATTCTTTTTCATTAAGAGGAGAAGTAAAAAGGGATAGAACATTAACAATGAATTTTAATAATAGTACTTTAACTGACATTAAAGGTACCGAATACATTTTTGGTATGGGCTATGTTTTTAAAGATGTAAAATTTAATACACGCTTTACTGGTAAAAAACAATCTTTAAAAGGCGATATAAACTTAAGGGCAGATGTATCTTTAAGAGATAATTTAACACAAATAAGATCTGTAGAAGAAGATAATAATCAAATTAGTGGTGGTCAAAAACTTTTTTCTATTAAATTTACAGCCGATTATAGATTAAGCAGTAATTTAACAGCTTCTTTTTACTACAATCACCAAACATCTAAATATGCAATATCTACCACATTCCCTAGACAAGCAATAAATGGTGGATTTAATATTATTTACAACTTAGGAGGAAATTAAAAATAACAATATATAATTATTAATAACATGAATTTACCATCAGAATTAAAATATACTAAAGATCACGAGTGGATTAAAATAGAAGACAACATTGCTACTGTAGGAATTACAGATTTTGCTCAAAGTGAATTAGGAGACATTGTTTATGTAGATGTAGACACTTTAGATGACTCTATTGAAGAAGGAGAAGTATTTGGGTCTGTAGAAGCTGTAAAAACAGTTTCAGATTTATTTATGCCTTTAACTGGTGAAGTAATAGAATTTAATGAAGAATTAGAAGACGAACCAGAATTAGTAAACTCAGATCCTTATGGAAAAGGTTGGATGATTAAAATTGAAATCTCTGATAGTTCTCAAATTAACGATTTATTAGATGCTGAAGCTTACAAAGAGCTTATTCAAGGATAACCTTTTTATCATTGCAATAGGAATTACTCTTGGTATTGCTTATTTAAGTTTAATGCAAGTACCAAAAACTCAACTATCATTTACTAGTATTGATAAAGTATATCATCTATTTGCTTATTTTACGTTAACAATCTGTTGGTTATTCTCATTTTACAAAAAACCATCAATAAAATTCAAAATAGTTATAGCGTGTATAGTTTATGGCATAATTATTGAGGTTTTGCAACACACGTTGACTAAGTATAGAACAGGTGATTTTTATGATGTGCTTGCAAATACAGTTGGAATTTTCTTAGGAATGATAGTTTTTAACCTTTTTTTAAAAAAAATTAAGGTTAATTCATACTAAGACTTGTATATAAACGAATAATTTAATTAAATTAGCGAACTATTAAAAACTCTTTACAATGGAAATTAAGAAAAACCCGAAATCAAACTTAGAAAATTATAGCAAAATTTTTATGCAAATTGGTCTAGTATTAGCACTTTTTGTAACATATGCTGCAATTGAAAAGAAAACATACGATAAAGTTATTGGTGATTTAGGTTCGGTAACAATGAATGCTGAAATGGAAGAAGAAACGGTTATTACTGAAAGAGTAGAGCCAGTAAAACCAAAAACTCCACCACCACCAGCACCGGAAAAAATTGAAATTGTAGAAGATGAAAAAGAAGTAGAAGAAACTGTAATTGAATCTACTGAAACAGATGAAACTGAAGCTGTAGAAGTTGAAGAAATTGTAGAAGTAGAAGAAGTAGAAGAAGTTGTAGAAGATGTAAGTTTCATGATTATTGAAGATGTACCTGTTTTTCCTGGTTGTAAAGGAAACAAAACTCAATTAAAAGCATGTTTCAGTAAAAAAGTACAAAAACACTTTTCTAGAAAATTTGACTCTGATTTACCAAACGAATTAGGTTTATCTGCAGGTAGAAAAAGAGTATTTATTGGTTTTAAAATTGATAGAAACGGAAATATTGTAAACGTTAACGCAAGAGCTCCACACCCAAAAATTAAAAGTGAAGTAATTAAAGTAATGAAACAATTACCAAAAATGAAACCAGGTAGACAAAGAGGTAAACCTGTAGGTGTAAAATATAGTATTCCTTTTACTTTAATTGTAGAGTAATAGAAAACAAAATATTAAAAGCGTTTAGAATTAAATTTCTAAACGCTTTTTTTTGCTATAAATTTAAACAGAATAACACTTAATTTAAATTTGATATATTTATAGTATTATAAATTTAAAAAAATAAGATTATGGCAATAATGAAGGTTATAGAAGTATTAGCTAATTCTGATAAAAGTTGGGAAGAAGCAACAAGAAAAGCAGTAAAACAAGCTTCTAAATCAGTAAAAAACATTAAATCTGTTTTTGTTCAATCTCAAAGTGCAGTAGTAAATGATGATGAAGTAACTGAGTTTAGAGTTAACTTAAAAATTACTTTCGAAGTAAACTAGCCTTAATAAACTAACTACTTAATAGCGATTTGATTTCAGAATTAAATCGTTATTTACTTTTAAATATAAATAAAATGAAAATCATTCAAATTATCTCAATAAGTGTAGTAGCAATAATACATATTTATATAGTGTATTTAGAAATGGTTTTATGGACCACTAATAAAGGAATTAAAACCTTTGGATTAAAAAGTAAAGAATTTGCTAAAGAAACTAAAGTAATGGCCGCTAACCAAGGTTTATATAATGGTTTTTTGGCTGCAGGTTTAATCTGGTCTTTAATAGTAAATAATACAGATGTTTCTTTATTCTTTTTAACTTGTGTTTTTATAGCTGGTCTCTATGGATCTTATTCAACTAAGAAAAAAAGTATTCTAATCATACAATCTATTCCAGCTTTAATAGCAATAATTTCATTATACATAAAATAACCTTTCTTTTCTTTGTTATCATATAAACTATTATTTTTGTTGCTCATATCTAACAAAAAAAATGATGGAAAAATACATTGAAAATTTAAAAAACTTAGTAATAGAATACACCCCAAAAATTTTAGTTGCCTTGGCAATTTTAATTATTGGTTTATTTGCAATAAAAATTGTAGTAAAAACATTTAGAAACATCTTAAAGAAAAGAGATGTAGATGAAACTTTACAAAAATTCTTAGGCGATTTAATTAGTTGGGCTTTAAAAATCTTATTGTTTGTTACTGTTATATCTAAATTAGGTATAGAAACTGCTTCTTTTGCTGCTATTATAGCTGCAGCTGGTTTAGCTGTTGGTTTAGCTTTACAAGGGTCTTTAGGTAATTTTGCTGGAGGTGTTTTAATTATGATTTTTAAACCATTTAAGTTAGGAGATTTAATTGAAGCTCAAGGTGAAATTGGAGTTGTAAAAGAGATTTCTATATTTACTACAAAACTTACTGGCTTATCTAATAAAGAGATTATAATTCCTAATGGAACTTTATCTAATGGAAACATTGTAAACTACACTACAGAAGGTACAAGAAGAGTAGATTTAACAATTGGTGTTTCTTATGATGCAGATATTAAACAGACAAAAGAGGTTTTAATGAATATTTTAACTGCGCATTCAAAAGTTTTAAAAGATCCTGCTCCTGCAGTTACAGTTGCAGAATTAGCAGATAGTTCTGTAAATTTTGCTGTAAGACCTTGGTGTAAAACAGAACACTATTGGGATGTATATTTTGAAGTTACAGAAACAGTAAAAATAGAACTTGATAAAGCAGGAATTGAAATTCCTTATCCACATCAAGTAAACGTTAAAAAATAGGTTTCTTTTTCTTTTCAGGAATTGCAACAAAATCTTTTAGATAAAAAGGTTCAAAATAAGCGACATCTTCGATGTCGTTTTTTTTGTACTTATTATATGACAAACGAGCCATTTGTTTAGCAGATGGAAATTTATTATCAATAAAATTAGCATTTTCATGAGTAATAACTTCTTTACACTTGTGAGCACCATCACCTAGAAAATATACTTTCCCTGCTTCTAAATAATCAGAAAACGAATTTTCATCAATAATTTCTGCTTTAATTTCTCTAATTTCAGAATAATTTTCATCAAAAACAGATGCATAAACTTCCATTCTTCTAGCATCTAACATTGATACAATAACCCCTTTTTCTACAACTATTGCATTTGCTAAAGATTCTAATGTGTTTATTGAAATTAATGGCTTGTCAAAAGCAAAACAAAGGCCTTTTGCAGCAGAAACTCCAATTCTTAAGCCAGTATAAGAACCAGGTCCTTTACTTACAGCAACAGCTTGTATTTCTTCTGTAGAAATATTTGCTTCTTTTAAAGTATCTAAAATAAAAGGGTGCAAAACTTCTGCATGAGAATAATTACCATTATTCAATTCTTTTATTGCTAAAACTTCTCCGTTTTTTGCAATACTTACAGAGCAGTTTTTTGTTGCAGTTTCTATGTTAAGGATTATTGCCAACTTATTATTTTTTATGCAAATATAAGTTATAGAAAAAAGAAAACCTCGCAAAATTGCGAGGCTTCATATAATATAAGTTTTTAAATTATTCTAAAACTAAATCTCCAGAATAAAATTGCAATACTTTAGTTTTAAAAACATAATCATATTTAGATCTAATCATTGCTCCTTGAGCGCTTACTAAACGATTTCTTACCTGATCAAAATCGAATAAAGTCATTGCTCCAAAATTATATCTTTCTTGAGCATTTTTAAAAGCTTCTTTTTGTGCTGCTAAAGAAATTTTAGCTGCTTCAAAAGTTTTTAAAGCAGATTTAACATCTAAAAAAGCTTGCTCTATTGTTTGTTTAAGTGTTAGTTTTTCACTTTCTAATCTTGTTTCAAAAATTTCTTTATTAATCTTAGATTTAGCAACTCCATTTTTGGTTTGAAAACGGTTAAAAATTGGAATACTTACATTAAAACCTAAACCATACCCTAAATTATCATTTAATTGAGTAAAGAAAGTTGTATTTGGTCCTGTTTTTAAATTATATCCGTAATTAGTGTTTAAACCTGCAGAAGCAGAAACTGTTGGTAAAAAAAAGCTTTCAGAAATTTTAATATTTAAATCTGCGTTTTCAATTGCCAATTTAGCTCTTGCAATTTCTGGCATTCTTTGTACAGATCTATCAAATACTGATGATGAGTTTTTATACAATAAATCTGATGAAGGTGTTCCTACATCTATTGGTGCAACATCAAAATTTTCAACAGGTACTTGCAATAACTGAGCTAAATTTAATAAAGCAATATCTAAAGCATTCTCTTGTGTAATTACACTTTGTAAATTAGTTGCTGCTGTAGATTGTGTATTTAAAAGCTCTCCTTTTGCAATTACACCAGAATTAAATCTATTTTCTGCTGCTTCAATTTGCTTTTTACTAATTTCATATTGAACTTTAACAGCATTTAAATTTTCTTTTGCAAACAAAACATTTAAATAACCATTTACTACAAATAAAGAGATATCGTTTTCAATTTTTTGTAAATCTAATAAACTAGATTCTACACCTAATTGTGCTTGCTTAAAAGTGTTAGTATTTCTAAAACCGTTAAATACTGTATAGCCAGCACTTAATCCTAAAGAACCTCCAAAAATACTTGTACTAACTCTATTTTGGGTTACATAATCAAAACCAGATCCAAAATTTAAATTACCACCTGTAGATGCATTTAAGTTTGGTAAAAAATTTCCTTTGGCAATTTCTACATCTTTTTTTGCTAACTCTAAGCTTAATTTATTTTGTTGAATTGAAATGTTTTTATCTAAAGCTTGATCTACACATTCTTTAAGCGTCCATTTTTTTTGAGAAAAAGTAGCTATAGATGTTAAAAGAGCTACAAACAGTATCAGTTTAGTTTTCAAAACGTATTATTTTTAGTTGATATAATATATTATTAAACTTCAAAAAAAGTAAATTTCTTTTGATAGTGACAATAAGACGATTAAAAGTAAAATATGTTACACCAATTTACTCTTATATATATGTTAATTTTTAGCTTTCTTTTTATATCTATAAATTATATAAAATAATGCACCTATTAAAAGGTAAGGAAAAACCATTAAATAAGTAATTCCGTTATTTACACCTTCTGCCATAGAAACATCTCCATTTTCTACAACTGCTTTACACATTGCACATTGTGAAAACGTAACTTTAGAGGTTACAAACAACAACAAAACAATTAAAAAAATACGTTTTTTATGCATAATATGGAGATATCATTATATAAACTACAACACCAGTAATAGCAACATATAGCCATAAAGGAAATGTAAGTTTTGCTATTTTTTTATGTTGAGGAAAGTTACCCAATTTTGCTCTCATAAATGTTGTTAAAACAAAAGGGATAATTACAACAGATAAAACAATGTGTGTGATTAGAATAAAATAATAGATGTATTTTATAGCTCCTTCTCCACCAAATTTAGTAGAATCTGAAGTCATATGATAACCTATATATAAAAGTAAAAAAACTAAAGAACAACCAATTGCAAAAGTTGTAAGTTGCTCATGTAATTTTTTATTTCCTTTTTTTATTGCAATAACTGCAGCTATTAAAACAATAGCTGTTAATCCGTTTATTGTAGCATAAATTGGTGGTAAAAATGTTAAAGGTTCTACATTAAAACCAAGTTTTCTTAAATTAACACCAAATAGAGCAGCAACAGCTAAAGGTATTATTATAGATAAAGCTGTAATTATCTTTTTGTATTTTTTTTCTTGCGCTAAATTACTCATTCAACAAAATTTTAATATCTTCTTTTAATTCTTCTATTTGATCAGGAAAAGTTTGCTCTTTTAAAGCTCTATAATACATAATTGGGTTTCCAAATTTATCTTTTCTAGATCTTATATTTCCTTGTTTATCTATTAAAGCAAATAACCCTGAATGTTCAAAACCACTGTGATCTTCATCTCCTTTACCAACAAATAATTTAAAACCTTTGTTGGATAAAGCGTAAACTACTTCTTCTGGTTGACCTGTTAATAAATGCCAGTTTTTATGAGTTATACCATTAGTTTTGGCATAAGTTTTCATCACTTCTGGTGTATCAATTTCTGGAGTTATTGATATAGATGCAATTCCGAAGTTTAAATTGTCTTTAAATTCATTCTGGATGGTTAACATCTTTTTATTCATAATAGGACAAATAGTAGGACAAGTAGTAAAGAAAAATTCTACAACATAAACCTTTCCTTTAAAATCATTATTGGTAATAATTTTACCATTTTGATTTATAAATTCAAATGCAGGAACTTTATCAAATTTGTATAAACTACTTTTAACTTCTAATTTTTTATTTACTTTGTTTAACCTATTGTCTTTAATCAATTCATCTTTATCTACTCTACTATCTATGTTTCTAACAACATAAATACCAAATAAAAGAATAATAAAAGAAATACCTATGTAAGAATATTTTTTACTCATAACCCTACTTCTTTTCTGTCTGCTTTATTTTTGTTTTTATCTTTAAATGCTGCATAGTATTCATAATACAACACTAATACATCATCTTTTAATTTACCATTTAATACAGAAACAGAATTCATATTGTAACCAAATAGTTTTCCGTTTTTTGCATCTGCATCATTAATTCTACCTCTTAAATCGCCATTTTTATCTACTAAAAAAGCATTAGATGTATAAAGATTATTTAGAGTGTCTAAAGAATTAAAACTTGCATGTAATTTATTTATATCTTCTTTAGAAGCAGCAATAAAATTCCATTTAACCATATCAGTAAACGCACTAATATCTTTTTTTGTTTTCTTAGCTTCTTCTTCTTTTCCTTTAGGGTAAATAGCTAAAATTTGAAAATTATTATACTCTATAAATTTCTTATAAATTTTTTCGTTAAGATTAAAAAAACCTCCTTTGTTAGCTTCTATATCATTACCAAGAAAGCACACTATAGAAATGTTCCCTTTAAATGTTTTAGAAGAATCTATAAGAGAAATATCAACAACATTTTTAGTAACAACTGGTAGTTTTGTAAAATTATTTTTTCCTGTTGATAAAATTAAAAAACAGATTAAAGGAAAAATAAAAAGCAAGAATAATACAACTCTTTTTTTAGTAAGTTTCATCATTACAATGTATAAAAAAAGGTGGTTAAAACCACCTTTTAAATTTTTAAATTACCATTTTACTAGTGGCGCTAATGTGCTATGAAGATATTCTCCTTCAATTAATAGAAGCGTTACTAAGTAACAGATTAAGAAAACTGCTGTCCAAACAATAGAGCGTCTAAACCATTTTTTTTCTCCTTCTAAATGCATAAATGCCCAAGCAATATAATATGCTTTTACTAATGTTAAAATAATAAATATCCAGTTTAAAGGACTTGTTCCTAAAAAGCTAGTTAGGTGTAAACTATCTGGTTTAACAATACCTAAAGCAACTTCTACAGTAGTTAATACTGATAAAATACCTAGAACTATCCAAATTCTTTTTGTGTTTGATTCGTGTGCGTGTGCCATTTTAAATCTTATTTTATAATTATACTAAGTAGAAGAATGTAAATACAAATACCCAAACTAAATCTACAAAGTGCCAATATAATCCTACTTTTTCTACCATTTCATAATGTCCTCTACGTTCATAAGTACCTAGAATAACATTAAAGAAAATAATGATGTTTATAATAATTCCTGAGAATACGTGAAAACCATGGAAACCAGTAATAAAGAAAAAGAAATCTGCAAAAATTGTATTTCCATATTCATTTACTTCAAGGTTTGCACCTTCAACAACCAATTTTGTTTTAGCTAATTGTGCTAAACCTTCTTCTCTAGAAAGAATTGTTTTTTGTTTTGTTGCTGGATCTATAAGTTCTGTACGTACTAAAACATCTGAATTTGCTTTATATGAGTCTTGAATTTGAGCAATTGAATATTGAGATATTGTTGCTTCTTTTTCAAACCATAATCCATTTTCTCTTTGATGTTGTACTCTACCATCAGTTCTTTCTCCAACAACAAAATCAGATAAAGCAATTTGATGCCCATCTTTTACAAATTGTAAAATTTTACCATCAGTAGTTTTAACAGCACCATAAGAACCATTAATAAAGTTTTTCCACTCCCAAGCTTGAGAACCAACAAAAATAATTCCAAAAATAATTGTAGCAAACATATACCAAGCTACCTTTTTTTGTTTCATTTGATGACCTGCATCTACTGCCAAAACCATTGTTACAGAAGATACAATAAGAATAAATGTCATTAAAGCCACATAATACATAGGTGCATGTACACCATGTAACCCAGGAAAGTGCGTAAACACTTCATCTGCAATTGGCCATGAATCAATAAATTTAAATCGTGTTAAACCATAAGCTGCTAAAAATCCTGAAAAAGTTAAAGCATCAGAAACGATGAAAAACCACATCATCATTTTACCATAACTTGCTCCAAAAGGTTTTACTCCACCACCACTCCAAGTTTCTTTACCATCTGAAGGTATAGCAATATTTGCTCCCATATTATATTCTGTGTTATATTAGTTCTTAGTTAGTTCGCCAAAAATAACTATTTTTCATCACCTAATAAAATAGAAAAAGAAAAATAGATAAATCCATAGTATATCTACAAAGTGCCAAAAGATTGCTCCTAGTTCAAATCCTAGCATATCATTGGGTTTGTACTTGTTTTTAAAATGATTATAAATAACAACTAAAAGCACCAAAACACCTGCTAATAAGTGTAATACGTGCATAAATGTTATACCTATAATAAAAGATGTAGACACTGTACTTTCTGGTCCAGTAAAAAATAAACCAACACTTTTTAATTGATTAAAACCTACATATTGTTGCCAAATAAATCCTATTCCTAATAAAAAAGTTACTAATAGTAGTATTAAAGACAGTTGTCTTTTGTCATTTTTTAAGAATTTTTGCGATAAAAACAACGTAATACTGCTAGCTACAATAAAAAAAGTACTTACATAAAATGCTTGTGGTAAATCAAAAGAAACCCAATCATCTCTTTTCATACTTATTACATATGCACTTGTTAAACCTGCAAAAAACATAACCATACTTATCATGGAAATCCATAACATTGGTTTAGCTGATTTTTTCTTAGCTACTGATAATTCTTCTTGTAATATTTCTTCTTGTACCATTATTAATGTAAAAATTTATCAATTACATATACAACTTGTATTACTGTAATATATAAAACACTTGATAGCATAAGTTTTCTTGCATCAACGTTTTCTTCACTTTTATGTAATTTAATTCCAAAATATAACATATACACTCCTAATAGCGCTACAATTACTGCTGTTATAGGATGTATATAAAATGCACCAGATAATTTTAATACAGGTGCAATAGATACCAATATCATTATTATAGTGTAAAAAATAATCTGTTTTACTGCTCCTTTGTCTTTTTTTCCCATAGGTAGCAAATTAAAACCTGCTTTCATATATTCTTCATGTTGTAGCCAACCAATTGCCCAAAAATGCGGGAATTGCCAAAAAAACTGAATCATAAATAAGAAACCAGCTTCCATACCAAAATTATTAGTTGCAGCTACCCAACCTAACATAAAAGGAATTGCTCCTGGAATTGCACCAACAAAAACAGATAATGGAGTAACAGCTTTTAAAGGAGTATAAACACTTGTATATAAAAATATTGAAATTGCTCCAAATAAAGCTGTTTTAGGATTAATAGTATATAATATTGTTAAACCTAAAATTGTAAACACAATTGCTAAAGTTAATGCAACATTAACAGACATTCTACCAGTTGGCAAAGGTCTATTTTGTGTACGTTTCATTATTGCATCTGTATCTTTTTCTATAATTTGATTAAATGCATTTGATGCACCAACCATAAAAAAACCACCTATAGCTAATAATAAAAGAGTTACGTAATTTATTACATCTATAGCAAGCAAATATCCTGCTACAGAAGAAAAAACAACACTTAATGACAAGCCAACTTTAGTAAGTTGTTTAAAGTCAGAAATAATAGTTTGCATAGATATTTTATTGTCTGTATTAACTGCTGATTCCAAAATTTATAAAAAAATAGTTTGCAAAGGTATTTGATTATTATGACTTTACCATATTTTTTATTGGCTTTTGATTTAAATAAAAAAACCCACTCAATAAATTGAGTGGGAAAATTGCTATGAAAAAGAAAAAGTGTGGTTTACGAATAAACCACACTGCAAATATATATATAATATTTTTTCTTTTTGCAAAAAATTTTAAAAATCGAAATACCAATTAAATAAATCTGCTCTAACACCTACAGAAAACCAAACATTTGTACCTGAAGGAGAACTTGTTAAGGGTGTTTTAGAAGAAAAATCTCTAAAAGATAAACTTGCAAATAAATTAGTATTGTTGGATGGGTTTATTAAATAATTAGCTTGTATGTCTGCAATAAAGATGTTTGCTGTATTACCTTGTGTAAGTTCTATACCTGTATCTGCTAACCTGTTTTCGTAAGTTTGATAAATATCTCCACCATAACTTATAACCTGATCATTTAGGTCAAACCCTTTTTTTCCATAAATAATTTTTGCACTACCACTCCATCTATCTTTCTTGTATCTAGCAATTGCAATGGCTTCCCAAAAGTTTGCACCCCAAGAATGTCCTAAAGGTTGACTGTAGTTTCCGTAATTTAAAATTGGTGATTTATGTGCAAAAGTATAAGGGCGAGCTCTATTATATTCTAATTGTAATAATAGGTTTTCTACTTTAAAGGCATCAAAATATTTTGCTCCTAATTGATAGGCAAATTTATGTCTCCAATCACTCATATCTCCTAAATTTCCAAAAGAAAATTCATCAACCATAAATTGAGAGTATAAAGAAATGTTATCATTTAACTTATACTTACCTGTTAAACCAATAATTGCATTACCTGCATCTTCACCTCTATTAAACTCTAGAGATCTGTAAAAAATTATCGGATTTAAAAAACCTGCGTCTATTCCATTTTCTCCAGCAGAAATAGCTGTTTCAAAAAAACCTAAGTTTAATTTATCTGTAATATTTACACTTAAATAATGAGCTGCAACATATTTTCTAGCATGTTCATTTGGATCTGATACAGAACTTATTGAAGGTTCTGTGTTCCACATCCAAATATTGGTGTATTGAAATTTCCATAAATCTACTTTCATTTTTAGGTAAGTAGTAGGAGAAGAAACATCAGATAAAATAAATGACCTATAACCATCTCCAATAAAATTTTTACCATTCCCAAATTGAAATTGCATGTGTTTATTTGGTGTATAGGCTAAATAGGCTTCTGCAACAGGATAATCGTGAGAATCTGTTCTGTGTCCTTTAGATTTACCTCTTCCAGGAACTAAACCTTCAGAATTTTTAGGTTTAAAGTTTAAAGCAGGATTTGTAATATAACTATTTACATACTCTGCAAATCTACCTTGGCTTTCATAATATGTAGTAGAAAATGAAAAATTTTTCCCTATTTCTCCATTTACATTTACAATTCTAGAATTATTAAAAGTATAGGCTAGGTCTGAGTTATCTTTTCCTAATTGAACATCAAACAACATATCTACAGTAAACCAATAATCATCTTTTTTTACTTGCAATAAATGTTCGTTCCAAACTTTATTACCTAACCAAGTTCTTTTGTTTGGTTTTAAAAATTGCTTTTTATTCTCAGTCAAATCATAATGAGCACTAACTTCATTATATGTATAAGGTTTAGATGCTGTGTGTGTGCCTTTTGCTTTATGCAAAGCAAATTCATAATCTACATAGTTTTTATGTGTAAAAGGAATGTTTAATTTACTAGTATGTTCTAAAAATGTAGAGTCTGCAATTCTTGTTTTTTCTACAACATCAAAAAGACTTTCTTTTTTTACTTCTACAATTGTTGGATTAACTTCTGTATTAAAAGTTTCTTCTACAATTGGAAACTTTATAGGAAGCTCGAACTTCATTTCTATTGCATGATTATTATAAAAAGCTGGTGTAATTTTAGGAAAAACTTTAAATGCTCTTTTTACCTCTTCTCTAATTTCTCCATAAGGAGTATTTACATAAATTAACTTAAAATTACCCTCTGCAGTAACTGCAAAAATAGAATTTGCTGTACCAACAAAACCTTCGTTTTCTACAATAGCTGGTGTTTTAAATTCTGCAAAAAAATGTTTTTTTGCAGTTGCGTAAAAACAATCTTCTAAAGACTTAATTTCTGATCCTTTACAGACATCAAAAACAGGAAACCTTTCTTCTTGAGCCAATAATATTGATGGAAATAATAAAACTAAAAATATATATTTTTTTATCATCCTATAATTTTATAACAGTATTGTTTTTTAGTTGATATTTTTGATTGCTCTCTTTACAAATAGCAATTCCGTTTTTGTTAAACTCTAAAGTATGCCCATACTCACTTACCCAACCAATTTGTTTAGAAGGGTTACCAACAACAAGTGCATAAGGTAAAACTTCTTTTGTAACTACAGATCCTGCACCTATAAGTGCAAACTCTCCAATATTGTTACCACAAATTATAGTTGCATTTGCACCTATGCTAGCTCCTTTTTTTACAATAGTTTTTTGGTAGTTTGTATTTCTTTTTATGGCGCTTCTAGGGTTTATTACGTTTGTAAAAACCATAGATGGACCTAAAAACACATCATCTTCACAAATAACACCAGTGTAAATAGAAACATTATTTTGAACTTTTACGTTTTGTCCTAAAACCACTTCTGGAGAAACTACTACATTTTGACCAATATTACATTGATTACCAATTACACAATTAGACATTATATGACTAAAATGCCATATTTTAGTGTCTTTTCCTATACTGCAATTTGCATCTATTACAGCAGTTTCATGTGCAAAATATTCTGGCATAAATTAGTATCCTGAATTTGAGTTTTTTTCTTTATTTACAATTTCTTTAGATGATGATGTACCTATTCTATCTACACCTAATTCTACCATTTTTACAGCAGTTTCATAATCTCTTACACCTCCTGCAGCTTTTATTTTTAATGGTTTTGAGTTGTCTGCAATTAATTGCATAGTCTCAAATGTAGCTCCATTTGGTAAGTTATTTTCTGTTTTAAAAAAACCTGTTGAAGATTTTACAAAAACTTTACTTGCATTTTCTTCTCCAAATACTGTAAAAACAATGTTTTTAATTAATTGTGAAATTACAACTATTTCTTTATTTGTTAAGGCAGCAACTTCAATTATCCATTTTACAACTTTGTTGTTATCTAATGATAATTTAATTCCATTAGTTATTTCGTTTTTAACCAACTCAATTTCACCTCTTTTAAAAGCTTGGTAATTTACTACAAAATCTAACTCATCTACACCTAAATCTATTGCCTTTTGTGCTTCTTCTAATTTTTCTTCAGTTGTATAAGTACCTTCATGAAAACCAATTACAGTTCCTATAAGAATACTTTTATTTGCTTCTTGAAGCATTTTTTTTGCTAATGAAATATAATTAGCACGAATCATTATTAGTTTATAATCATACAAAATAGCTTCTTTAATTAATTCGATAACTTTTTGCTGATTTTCTTCTTCTGAAAGATTTGCTTGACTTGCTGTTTTTAAGTAAGTAGCATCTAAATATTGATTGATTTCCATATTACAAAAGTAAGGAATTCTAAAAAATTAATGATAAAAAAACCCAACCTTTTGGTTGGGTAAATTATTATTCTATTCTAAAAGAAATGGGTAAGTTATACCTAACTTTTACTGTTTTACTATTTTGTTTACCTGGTTTAAATTTTGGTAACTTTTTTATAATTCTATTTGCTTCTTTTTCTAGAGCTTTATATGCAGTTCTAATTTTAATATCTACAACTTCGCCTTTATCATCAATAACAAACTGTGTTTGTATTTTATGCTTACCAGAATGTAAACCTATTTCATTAGCTAATTCTATATCAAAATTACGTTGTACAAATTGTTTCATCTTTTTATCAAAACAACGTTTATTTTTTTCTTTTGATAAGTTTTCACATCCTTTAAAAACAGGTGCATCCTGAATATTAATAAAAGGAATATCCCCACCAAAATTACAATACTGAATCTCTTCTTCCTCTATAACTTCTTCAAAACTATCTAAATCTATAAAAGTAGGTTCTTCATTAGAAATATCTAAAATATTTTCTATACTATTATTATCCCCTTTTACAACCTCATCAGCAATAAAAGGTATTGGTTTTACAACTTTTACTTTAGGAATAACTTTAGGCTCTTTTGTAAAAAGAACTTCTGTACTTGGATCTATGTAAACAGTTTTGAGTTCTTCTGGGTAATTATGACTCATTACTGTTTTTTGAACGGTTTGGTGCTCTAGTGCAACATACACTATAAAGAGCACTAAGACTAACCCTAACTGCATAAAAATGTTAGAGAATTTTTCTAATTGTTTGGTTGGTAGTTTTTTTAAGTTTTTCATAATTAGAAAGTTTTTAAATGTTAAGACTTTGTTAAAACAAAGAGTATGCCATAAAAAAACTACAGTCTTATTTCTTTTTAAAAAACTTAAAAAACAATAAAACTAAAACGCTAAAACAGAGCAAGATAACCCAATATATTTGTTTGTTATCAGCCACTACAACAGGGGCAACATCACCAGAAACAATTAAACCTGCCCAATAATAGGGTTTTTTAAGCTTAAAGTTTGTTTCCTTTTTTAAATAGGCTTTTTTAGCTTCTTTAAGTGCTTCATTTTTTGTGAATCCTTTTGCAAGATTTGTATAAAAATGAATCATAATTTCTTTAGTAGAATTGTCTGGAATTTTCCATAAACTAGAAACTGTGGCTGGAATTCCAGAAAAACTAAAAGCTCTTTGTAAAGATACTGGAGAAAGATTATTATCTATAGTTCCACTTCCTGTATTGCATGCACTTAACACAGCTAAATTTGAATTTAATTTTAAACCATAAAGCTCTTCTAAATACAATTTATCTTCTTTAAAATCTGAAAACATAAAATAACTTAATTCTGGTTTTACATTATCTATTTTAGCATGCATTGCCAAATGTAATATTGATGCATTTTTAGAGTATTTAATAAAATTATTTTTAGATGCTTGCTTTGCAGAATACAATTTGCTTGGAAATAATGTTGCTATTTTTTCTGCTTCTTCATTAGCCCCTTTTAAACTAGATTTATAATTAGGTAAGAAAATTTTTAGCATAGAATTTTGTGCTCCTTTTTTTCTTGATTTAAAAAAATTAAATGAGATGCATAAGATATATTGTAACTTTCAATCAAATAACTTTTATTAGTATTCACTAAAGTTTCAAAAGGTAAATTGTGTAAAATTTGATCGGGAATAATATATAAATTTTGTGCAAAATTTAATTTGAATGGTACTAAAGTAGTGTATAAATAAGCCCCAATTTCTTTATTTTCTTGAATACTTTTTATAATTTTTAAATATTCTTTTACTGCTGTTTTAGCATCTTTTTTAAAGGTAATTTTCTTTAAAATTACTTCTAAATTTGTTATTTTAAACACATATAAGTCTTCTTCAAAAAACTTATATCTTAAAACAACATCTTCTTTTTTTAATATTGATTGAAATTCTGAAATAGAAAATTTTGAAAAAAGTGATGTTGCAATTTCTGGATGCTTTTTCTCTATTTTACTTCTGTATTCTACTATTTTTTTTTCTAAATCTATAATAAGAAGTGTGTCATTTTTTTTTCTGGCATCCACTATTTGACTTCTTATTTTTTGTTCGAAAGTAAAAAGTGAATCTGGTAAAAACGATTTGCTTAAAGTTCTGTTTTGAAGAAAATTTTTCCAAGCTAATTTGTTTTCAATATTTTCTATTTCAGTAATAATTTCATTAGTTTTTAAACTATGTACTTCTTTTGTTTTTAAAAGACCTCTAAAAGTAAGATTGTAATAGTCTTTAAGTTTCTCACTAAATTCTTCTTTTGAATAAACGTTTTTAAACTGAGTTAAGCCCATTAAATACATTTTAGAAGCAAATTCTTTAGCTTGTTCTTTTTTAGGAAAAGCTTCTAAAATCATGTCTGCAATTTCTACAAACAAACCTGTATGATTTAATGCAGAACTTGGCTTAAAATTGGTGAAGTCTTTATCTAGTTTTTGGTTTCCTTTATGAATAGACAAAATCATTTTACTAAAAGTTTCTAAAGCTTTATTAAAATCTTTTTGTCCTAAATAAACAATACCCCTTTGTGCTAAAAAAAAAGGAATTCTACTATCATCTTTAGATGCTAAAGAAAGAATTTCATTGTTTTTTAACAACGCTTCTTTATAGTTTTTACTAAATCTTAACTTTTTTACTAAATTAAATTTAAATTGAATAACATATTCTGGATTGTTTTTTTTGTCCAGAACAAACAAGGCTTTTTCTAAATAATTACCAGCTTTAAAAAATGCTTCTTTTAAGTTAAATTTTTCTCTATGGTTTAAATAAAAATCGCCAACTAAATTTAAAGAAACAGCATACATTAAAGTTTCTTTGGTATTAAATTGTTTCTGATTTCTAATTTTTTGAAGTTTAGTTAAACTAGAAATTAGTTTTTTTTCATTTCCTTGAGCTGCATATAAAACAACAGATTTATACAATAACAAAACATCTTTAGATGCTTGGTTTTTATCTACTTGTATGTGTTTTTTATGTTTTTCATACGTATCTAATCCTTTTTTTATATAATATTCTGCCTCATTAAAGTACCCATATCCAGTTGCAGAACTACTTACATCTGCATAAATAGAAATTAAATAATCGTAATTAGGGTTTTTTAATTTACTTAAAATAGCTTCAGCAGATTTTACAGAATTGTAAGAAATTAAATATTGCTCTGTATAATATTCTGAAAAAGCCCTATCAAAAAAAGCCATTCCTTTTAAGTTTTTTCCTTCATCATTATTTGTACTAAACTTAATAACATTGTTATAAGAAAAAATAGATTCTTTATACTTACCTAAACCATATAAAGAGTTTGCTTTTAAATAATGAATTTTGGTTTGTAATAAACTGTCTTTTGAGTTCTTAGCAACATTAAATGTTTGTGTATTTATGCTGTCTAATACTTTTTGGTAAGCTCCTTTATTATATAAATTATTTAAATAATCTATTAGTTTTTGGTTTTTATTTTGCTGAAAACCAAAAGAACATAAAGAATAAAAAAAGGTGATAAAAAATACTTTTTTAAGCAAAGGTTTATTTTAAGAAATTCATCTAAAAATAAACAAATATTTTTTAGCACCTTTCTTAAGAATTTTAATTTATGATGAACCTTTTAGATACAACTTGATTTTCGGTATTTGTTTTTATAAAATAAATACCTTTTGACAAATTAGATGTATTTATGGTAAGCGTAGAATTGTTAAAACCATTTTTAACTAAAACTTTTTTACCTAAAGTATTAAACACTTCAACTTTATTTAAACCAGAATTATTTAAAAGTTTAACTGTAACAATTGTTGATGCAGGGTTAGGGTATAAAACTAACTCGTTTTTAAATTCTAAAAACTTTTCTACAGATAACACACTTGTTTCTGCTGCTTTTAATGTAAATGTTCCTGTTTCAGATGTGTTTTGAGTTTTAGGTGCATTGGCCTCTAACCAAACTTTAAGGTAAAATGTTGTACCAACTGTTAAATTGTTTAAAGAAATTGCGGTTCCACATGCAATTGGAGCCAAACTACTACAAGATTGATAGATTGCAAATTTTAACTGCCCTCCAAAACCAGAACCTTCTATACTAAACTCTCCACTTTGTGGAACAATAACAGAAAACCAAACATCTGCAATAACATTGCCAACTGCACAAGAAGGATTGTTATTAGCATTTCCACTATTTAAGTTTCCTGGTGTTTGTTGTCCAAAAGTTAGCGGAATTGCATTTGAACAATCGTCATTAAATGGAATACAATCTAAACTAAAAGAACTCGTATTATCTATACTTAAAAGATTATTTGTTGCCCAGGTTACATCATCTACTTTAATACAAGTTAAATTAGGATTATTAACAGATGTAAATAAATTTATTTTTGAAGTGTTATCATTTTTAAGATTTAAACTTGTTAACTCGTTGTTTGAAATACTTAATTGCGTTAAATTTTTATTGTTTTGAATATCGAAATACTTTAATTTATTAGAAAAAGCATCTATACTAACCAATAAAGTATTTGAGTAAACATTTAAATTTACCAATTGATTTGTACTACAATTTAACACTTCTAAATTGGGGTTTTTACTTAAATCTAACTTTGTTAACTGATTATTAAAACACCATAATTTTGTTAGATCTGAAAAACCAGTAACATCTAAATCTATTAATAAATTAGCACCAACATGTAATTCTTTTAACTTTACATTGGTTTGTAAATTAATACTTGAAATTGAATTTGAAAATAAATTTAATTTCTCTAAATCTATATTATTTGATAAATTTATAATTGAAATTTGGTTATCGCTAGCATTTAAATCTATTAAAGAAGTAAATGCCTCAATACCTGTTAAATCTGAAATATTTTTATCAGAAACATCTAAAATAGTTAGAGCATTTATTTGATCTGTATTCACATATTTATCTCCTATAATTCCATTTCCTAAACCTAATGATTCTAAATAAGATTCAAAGTTTACATCTGGTATTAAAGTTCCTTCTCCACAAGTTTCAGAAAAGGTACTATTAGAATCTTTGGTCCAAACAATTGTATTTGTAGCACTATAATTTGCATTATCTACATTAATACATAACAATTTTGGGTTTTGTTGACTTTCAAAATTTGTAATATTTGTATTGTTACCGTTTTTAATATTTAAGGTTGATAAATCATTTAACCAACAAACAAGTTCCACTAAAACTATATTTTTTGATAAATCTAAACTTTTAATGATGTTGTCATTAATAATAAGTCTCTGTAGTTTTAAATTATTGGTAACATCTAT
Source organism: Polaribacter sp. Z022 (assembly GCF_023555495.1). Taxonomy (GTDB): domain Bacteria; phylum Bacteroidota; class Bacteroidia; order Flavobacteriales; family Flavobacteriaceae; genus Polaribacter. The sequence goes on from NZ_JALCZO010000001.1 coordinate 240,473, forward strand.
TTCCGAAAGTTTATTTCTTGCAAGTCTTATTGTTTCTAATTCTAAATTTTTACTTACATCTATTGAGGTTAAATCATTTTCATTAACATCTAACAGCGTTAAAGAAGTAAAGTCTTCTATACCTGTTAAATCAGAAATATTACCTGCTCCAATACTTAAAGATATTACCCCAGATATATCTGAAGTTAAAACTTTTCCATTTAAAGAATTATCAGAATCTATATTTAAATCTATTAATGCTTGCTCAAAATTAGAATCTGGTATTGCAGTTGTTGGTCCTGTAGAATTATTTTCTAAAACTTTACCAAAATCTTTCCAAACATCTGTACCTCTATAAGCAGTATGTGTATTTGTTGGCACATGTAAATCTGCAGTAGCTAATGCAACGTTATCAAAAACATTGGCTGTTATTGCTAAAGGAGTAATCCAATTTACTTTTACTTGAGTTAAAGAAGTATTAGATAAAGCAAAATTATTAATTGTTGTAACTGTTTTAGGTATTTCTATTTCTGTTAATGCCAAACAATTGTCAAAAACATAAGAAGATAATGAAGATAGCGTGTTTGGCAAAGTTACATTTGATAACTTATAACATTTATGAAAAGCATAATCTGCAATTGTATGTACAGTATTAGGAATTACTATATCTGTTAATTTATAACATTCTTGAAAAGCTCTATTTTTAATTTCTTCTAATGAATTAGATAATGAAACTGTTTCTAATTTAATACATCTTTGAAAAGAACTTATTCCTACAGATGTAACAGAATTTCCCATAGTTACATTTGTTAAATTTCTACAATCTCTAAAAGCAAATAGTTCTATTTCTTCTACCAAATTAGGTATAACAATAGAAGTTAAACCACTAGCTTCAAATGAACTCTCGTTTATCTTCTCTAAAGAAGTTGGTAATGATATGCTAGTTAAACTTGTACAACTTTGAAAAGCTGAGTCTCCAATAAAATCTACACTATTTGACATACTAATACTTGCTAAATTTGAACAACTATTAAAAACATCATTTTGAATTATTGTTACAGAATCTGGTAAAGAAATACTTGTTAACCCACTATTAAAAAATAAATAATCTTTTAATATTTCTATAGAGCTAGGTAATGTAATTGTTGTTAAGTTAGTACAACCCCAAAAAACACTACTACCCATTTGAGTAATAGAATTTGGTAAATTTATAGTGGTTAAATTTGTACAATTTCTAAAAGTACTATTATAAATTGCTGATAAAGATTCTGGCAAAATAACTTCTACTAAAGATGAGCAGCCCCAAAAAGCATTTTCTCCAATTACATTTACTTCATTTGGTATCGTAATTTTTGTAATAGTAGTACATCCATTAAAAGCTCCAATTCCTATTTTAGAAACTGTATAAGAAATTCCATTATTTTCTACAGTACTTTGTAGGTTTAATTCTCCATTATAACAAGAATTCCCATCTACTTCTACAATTAAATTTGTTGAATCTGTAATTTTATAATTTACTCCATCAATTGTAAAATCTTGAGCATTTATAAACCCTATTGATATAAATAATGCTAATATTAAAGTAATTTTTGTTTTCATAGTTTTTATATTAGTGTTGTTGATTTTGTTAGTGCAAACGTTGTTATTATAATCTATTATTTGCTCATTTTTTATTTCTAATACTTGTAGAGATTACAAACACAAACAATAAATTAAGTGGTAGTTTTTTTTAAAAAGCAACTTATTTTAAATGCCCATTTTTTTATACTCAGAAGTGTTTATAGTTACATTTTTGTTTGAAACTTTAACAACCTTAATTGTCCAACTTTGCCCTTGATGATTTGAGTTTAATTCTAAAACAAAACCTTGTAAATAAGGATTGTTTAATTTCATACCCAACAATGGCATTTCTATATTTTGGATTGGAAATTCTTTTGTAACCCAAAAACTAGCAGAACCTTTAGAGTTTGTATAATTATAATCCACCCTATATTCTTCACAATTATATCCTAAAATAGATTTTGTTTTTCCTGTTTTTTTGTATTCAAAATCTTTACCATCAGGTAATTTATCAGACATATTGTACTGATTTCCCATTTGCTCTAAAGAAGTAGATTTTTTCATTTTCATACCAGCAACATTCATAAAAGCTGTTGATGATTTTGGTGTCATAACCATAGTTACAGAACCTTGACCTTGCATTTCTTTAGCAGCAACAGACATTCCATAAATATCAGGGTAATTACCTAACAGAAATTCCATTTCATATTTTTCATTTCTATTATCAGTAATTTCTACTTCAATACTTTTGTTAAATGAAAATGCTTTTGGAATGTTAATAGTAGGAGACAGTTTTTTATTGATATAACTTTTATCCGTTTTTGTAATAGAAGTATTGGTTGTAACATTCTTTTTTTCGTTTATAATTTTAGTAACTAAAAACTCAGGCTCAATTGTGCTAAAATTTCCTAAAACCATAGAAGTCCCTTTAGTTTTTGTATAACTACCGTCATTATTTTCAATTACAGAAGTAACTAACTCACCTTCTCCATTAAAACTAAAATCTACTTTTTTATCTTTCTGAATATTAATAGTTACAGCCCCTTTTTTTAAAGAATAAGTTTGATAGTTTTTAGTAACAGCTTTTGTAAAATTATCTTTAGATTTTGCTTTGTTTGGCAATGAAGGATCATAACTTAACTTTAATGTAGCTTCAGAAGGAATTAAAAATTTCCCCTTTTTATTGATTTCTTCAATACTGATTCCGTTTTTTAAAATCAACACATAACCATCATGAATATCTGCACTATGAGACCACCAAGATCCATTTAATTGAAACTTTTTTTCTTCTTTCATAATTTTTGTTCTTCCTAATTCATCAATGGTAACACTTCCAAATTTAGTGGTGTGAGAAATTGAAAAATCCCCATAATCTTTATTTTTATTTACAGGTAAAGCAACTTCTTTTTTCTTAGTTTTCTTTTTTCCGTTTAACAAACTATCAACAGTTTTATCTGCTTCATTTTCTATTTTATTTTCTACCTTTTGCTGTACTTTATTTTTTAGTTTTTTCCAAAACTGAGCGTTTGTAGGCGTTATAAAACAAATTGATAAAATTAAAAATGTGGTTAGAATTTTTTGGTTGGTTTTAAATATCATCTTTAAAGTATTTTTTCTTTAATGATTCTAAAACCTAAAGGTTAACATTTTTTTATTTATTTTTATTATTTGTTAACCTTTCACTTTTAAAAACATTAATGAGCGAACATCAACTAATCTTACTTTTAAAAGATTCTGATAAAGAAGTGCTTAAAATGTTGTACACAGAAAATAGAAATCCCTTTATAAATTTTGCAAGAAAATTTCAGATTTCTGAAGAGGACATTCTTGATGTATATCAAGATGCAATAATAGTACTACAAGAAAAAGCTATTAAAGGAGAATTAGAAAATTTAACCTGCTCTATAAGAACCTTTTTATTTGGTATTGGAAAATATATGTTGTTTGAAAAAGCTCGAAAACATAAAAAGAAATTACCTCTTTTTCCAGAAAAAAAAGAAGATTACAATTATCTAGAAATTTGTAATGATTTTTTTGAAATTGAAGAAGAACTAAATGAATTACAAGTGTTACTAAAAAATGCTTTTTCAACATTAGGTAAGAAGTGTAAGGAAGTTTTAACGCTATTTTATTATAGAGGTTATACCATTGATGAAATTTCAGAAACATTAAATTATGAAAATAAAAATGTAGCTAAAAGTCAGAAATCAAGATGTATAAAACAATTAAAAGAAAAGATTAAAAAGTAAAACTCATGGAAGAAAAAGAGTTTGATAAAAATCTAAAAAAAATAATTACTTCTCAAGAACGTAAACTCCAAAAAAAGTATTTACGCTCTGTAGAAGCATCTTTAATTAACACAAATAAAAGTAAAAAATTTAGCTGGTTAATAGCTGCTTCTATTGGTTTGTTTATAGGTTTAGGTAGTTATTTGTTTTTATTTAACAACTCTCTTTCTAACGAAGAAATTTACAACACCTACTTTTCTCCATATGCTAATGTTGTTGAGCCTATTGTAAGAGACAAAGTAAACCTATCAAAAAAAGCAGAAGCATTTAGTTTGTACGAAAGAGGAGAGTATAAAAAAGCAATTATAAGCTTTAATCTTTTAAGTGATAAAGATTCTATAAATACTGCAACTCTTAATTTTTACAAAGCGAATACCTACATAAAGTTAAATGAGTTTGAAAAAGCTAAAAAACTTTTTCATAAAGTTATAGAAAATAACAGTAAAGAATGGAAACAAGAAAGTATGTGGTATTTAGCTTTAATTGCTATAAAACTGAATAACATAGATACTGCTAAAACGCATTTACAAAACTTACAAAAACAAAATAAACAAGCTTTTAAAACTGAAGAAATAAAAACAATTTTAAGTAATCTTAAATAGATTTTATTAATGTAAAACCAAAATAATGATTTGTAAAACTAAAATACTTTTTTGCTTTTATTATGTTTGGTTTTTCTTTAGTTTTCAATCTATATCTGCGCAAAAAACAACTATTAATAGCAATGCAGAACAATTAAAAGAGTTAAAAAACAAAAAACTACAAAGCTCTAAAGATAGCCTTAAACTTGCCCAATTATACCTTTATCAATTTATAGAACTACACAAAGAAAAAAAAACTATAAATAACCTTTCTTCTATTGACAATGGAATTTTAGCATGCCCAAAATCTCAAAAAGGAGATAGTCTTAAAGCTGTTTTTTATAATAAGAAAGCCTACTTAGAAAGCGAGTTAGGGTTTAGTATGAAAAGCTATAAAAGCATTTTAACCTCTTTAAAATTATTAGAAAAAATAGACAATCCAAACTCTGGTTATGTAATGGGTGCCTATCTTTTATTATCTAATAAAAACGCTTATTTCGGAAATTTTGAACAAGCTAAACATTACATGCGTTTAGCCGAAAAGACTTACGCTAAAAATAAAACTTTTATTGACCAAAATACTTGGCAATTAAATGGTAATAATCATAGACTTGGAGTTATAGCCAAATATCGAAAAATATACATGCTTTGGAAATTGTCTAAAAATTCAAACGATAGTTTATCAATTATAAACACTATGAATTCTTTAGAAAAAATACACAACCAATCTAATTTTCATAAAGAAGAAAGAATTTATTATAGTACAGCTCTAAATCATATTGGAGATTGGTATATTACTCATAAACATGATTCTTTAACAACTTTTAAAGACATTTCTACTGGTTTAAATTTTCTGTTTAAAGCGCAAAATTTAACAGAAAAAGAAAAATATCCTGGTACAATTTGGTCTATAAAATACAACATTGCTAAAGGTTTTACTAAAGGAAACTTGTTAAATAAAGCAGATAGTACAATGGCTGTTTTATTTAAAGGAATCTCTAAAAATGATGGTAGGCTTCCTTTTTTCTATGCTCAAAAAGGATTGATCAAAGCTAGGAAAAATCAAAAAGATAGCGCGTTATTTTATTTTAACAATTCTATTAAAAAAATTCATCGTGGAAAAAACATTCTTACCAAAGATTATAAGAATTTTAAACCTAGTAAAAGTTACAATCATACACGTTTACTTCTAAGAATAAGTGAAGAACTTACTAATTATTATTCTAAAGACTCTATTGTTCAAAAAAAAATAGCATCTATCTATTATTTAGCTTTGCAACAATTCGAAAACAGTTATTTAGATACCAACTTTAATGCAAAACAAAATAATCAGCTTCGTAGAATAATTCAGGGTGTTTTAAGAAATAGAAAAACAGGGTATCTTAATAATTATTTACCTCAAAAAACAATTTTAAACAAGTTTGAAATTTTTAGAAATAAACTGGAATGGAAAAAGTTTTACGAAAATCGTTACACAAATATTTTACCAGAACTAGATTCTATAAAAAATAGAAATTTAGAATTAGCTTCTTTAATCAATAAAGCAAAAATTGCTAAAAACGTACCACTTAAGGATTCTATTCAAAAACTTATTTATACTCACGAAGATTACAAAAAAAAGGAATTTCCTCAGTTAGAATTACTAAGTAACTTTAATTTTTCTATTGATAAATTACAAGATAAATTAACCAATAAAGATCTAATTTTAAAATACATTTTATTAAATAATGAAATTGCAATTTATCAAATATCTAAGAACAATTTTAAAGTTCAAATACTTCCTTGGAGAGCAAATGAAAAAAATGAATTAAACAATTTTATAAAAAACATTCGTAACAGAAACTACAACTCTAATTTAGGAATAAAATTAGGGCAAAAACTAATACCAGATGTAAATAAAAGTATTACTCACCTTATCATTAATCCAGATGGAATGCTATTTAAATTACCTTTTGAAACTTTACAAACAAAAGGAAAATTTACAACAGACCGTTTTCAATTTAGTTATACATCTAATTTAGGTTTAATAAATTTTAAATCTAATAAAACATCAACATCAAAAGATATTCTTATTTACGCTCCATTATATGCTAATTCAAGCACCAATAATAATATTAGAAATAAACCTTCCTTTTTAAAAGGTGCAAGTACAGAAGCTAAAAATATAAGTAAACTATTTCCTTCTAAACTTTATAATGATAAAAATCTAACAAAAGCTAAATTCATTTCTACTGCAGTTAAAGGTAAAATTTTGCACTTAGCAATGCATGCAGAAGTAAATTATGATTATCCAGAATTAAGTCGATTGTTGTTTAGTAATAATTTAAAAAATGAGGATGAACACTTATACTTAGAAGAATTGTATGGTTTAAGTTTAAATGCAGAATTAGCTATTTTAAGTGCATGTAACACTGGCTCTGGAATAGAAAAAAATGGAAATTTAGAATCTTTTCAAAGAGCTTTTACTTTTGCTGGAGTACCTGCAACAGTTGTAAGTTTATGGGAAGTACCAGATTCTTCTACAGAACAAATTATGGTGCTATTCTATAAAAATTTAAAAGAAGGTCAAACAAAATCTGAAGCATTACAAAATGCAAAATTAAAATTTAGAGAAACAAATACTTTTAACAAATTATCTGCTCCATATTTTTGGGCAGGTTTTGTTGTATATGGAGATGATGCTCCAATAACAAATGATAAATCATCTTCATTTTACTTTATAATTACTGTTTTAATTATGTTTGTTTTGATGATACTTTATAAGAAAAAAAACAAAGTATAAATACTATTTCAAAAGTATATAAACTAAAAAAAGCATCACAAAATTGTGATGCTTTTATTTATAAATTGATTAACCCCCTACAGTAAATCAATAAATAAAATTTCTTTATGATACATTCCTAAATGCTTTACAAATGTAAAATTTACTTATTTAATTAAAACCAACTTTTGTATAATTGGTTGTAAATAATGTACCAATAACAATAAATTGTATTAAAACATCTCAAATTAAAACCTTATAAAGTAAAAAAGCCTCACAAATTTGTGAAGCTTTTTTATTTATAAATTGGCTAACCCCCTACAGTTAATCAATTTTAAACTCTTTCTTTTCATTGAAAAGTTACATTTCCCCCAAAATGCACTCCAAATGTAAAAAGAACTACATTTATAAAATTTTACTTTTGTATAAATGGAAGTAAATTCTGTATAAATAACAATTTTTAGAAGCAAATCGATCTTTCTATATTATTAAAGTAATAAAAAATGTAAATAATATAGTATTTTTGGGTAAAACCGTTTTTATGTTAACAGCTGTAATTGTAGATGATGAACCAAAAGCCATACAAGGCTTATCTTGGGAATTATCTAATTTTAAAGACCAAATAAAGGTTATTGCAACTTTTAATGATCCAGAAAAAGCTTTAATTTATATAGCTGAAAATGAAATTGATTGTCTTTTTTTAGACATTGAAATGCCAACTATGGATGGTTTTCAGTTTTTAAGCAAACTTAAATCTAGAGATTTTGCAGTAGTTATTACAACTGCCTATAATGAATATGCAATAAAAGCTCTAAAAAATGAAGCTATAGATTACCTACTAAAACCTATAGACACTGATGATTTAGAAGAAACCATCGTAAAAGTTAAAAACTATAATTTTAGATCTTTAAATTCTAGTAAGATTGAAAAAGTATTGCTAAATTTTAATAAAAAATTAAACAATAAAAAAATAACTATTAATACTGATGGAAAGTTAATTTTTTTAGCACCCAAAGAAATTTTATTTATAGAATCTGATGGAAATTATTCTACAATTCATACTACAGAAAACAAGAAAATTGTTGTAACAAAAAAATTAAAAGAAGTAAATACTTTATTACCTGAAGATGTGTTTTTTAGAATTCACAATTCTTTTATTGTAAACTTAAAAAAGGTAAAAGAATTTTATAAAACTGATGGATATGTAGTTTTAGAACAGAACCATAAAATACCTGTTTCTAGACAAAAGAAAGCAGAATTTTTAGATAAACTATAAGAAGTATGAAAGTTAAAATAACTTCAATTGTTTTTTTACTATTTAGTATTGTTTCTTTTTCTCAAACAAAAGAAATCAATAAAAAAATAGATTATCTAGTTGATAACAAATTTTCATCTTTAGATATTATTGATTCTGTTTTAAGAAAAAACAGAAAAGATAAACCTATCTTAGAATTATTAGTTAAAAAAAGTAAAGAAAAAGCTTATTTAGAAGGTGAGTTTTACGGATCTAATGGTTTAGGTAGGTATTATAGAGATCACTCTATTTTTAATAAATCTATTACTTTTTACAAAAAAGCTCTTGGAATTAGCAGAGTTTTAAAAGACACTGTTTCTGAAGTAAAGATTTTAAATTCTATGGGTTCTGTTTACAGAAGGCAAGATGATATAAGAAAAGCATTAAATTACCATAAAGAAGCTTTAGACATAGCAGTTCATATTAAAAACCCAAAAGTTAGTATTAAAAAGAGTATTAGTATTTCGCAAAATAGTATTGGAAATATTTACATATCATTAAAACAATACAAATTAGCTTTAAATGAGTTTAAAAAATCAATTGTTGTTCAAAGAGAACTTGGACATAAATTAGGCTTAGCTATAAATCATCAAAATATTGGAAATGCACATGAAGAACTTGGAGATTTAGATAAGGCTCTTAATAATTATAAAAAATCTTTAAATTATAACAACCAAATAAGTTCTAAAATTGGAAGAGTAATTTGTGGTTATAGTATAGCTAATGTATTAATAAAACAAAAAAAATATAACAAAGCTTTTATTACTGTTGATACTGTTTTACAAACAGCCATACAACAAAAAGACAAATACTACCTTTCTAACACTTATAGTACTTTAGGTTTAGCTCAATTGCATTTAAATAAATTGGATAATGCTAAAAAAAATTTAACAACCGCTTTAAAAATTGCAACAGAATTTAACGTACATACAATTGTTGTTAAAGCAAATGAAAATTTAGCTTTATTATATGAAAAACAGAATGATTTCCAAAAAGCATTTAATTATTATAGAATTGCAAAAGAAGAAGATGCTAAAACTCTTAACGAACGTAATTTACTTTATGTTAGTGAAATAATTGCTAAATATGACAAAGAGCATAGTGAAAATCAAATAAAAGATTTAGCTAAAAAAAATCAAATTGCTCAACTACAAATTACTAGAAATAGAAATATTTGGATAATGGTATTAAGTATTTTGGCTTTAACCACTGTTGTATTTTTTTCTATTTCTAAACAAAAAGGGTTAAAAAATGAAAAAAGAATTCTTTCTTTAAAACAAGACGCTTTAAGAAGTCAAATGAATCCTCATTTTATGTTTAATGCTTTAAATTCAATTAAACTTTATATCATAGAAAATGATCAGAAAAAAGCAACTTCTTATTTAAATAAATTCTCTAAACTAATGAGAAAAATTTTAGAAGCATCATCAATACAAGAAACTACTTTGGCTGAAGAAATTCAAACAATGAAGCTTTATATGAGTATTGAAAATATTCGTTTTTCTAATGAAATCGATTTTAATATTGCAATAGATTCTAACCTAAGTTTAGAAACCATAAAGATACCTCCTTTGGTATTACAACCTTTCTTAGAAAACTCTCTATGGCATGGTTTATCTTCTAAAAAAGAGGATAAAAAAATAACAATTTCTATTAAAAAGGTTTCGCCAGAATATATTCAAATTGCAATTGAAGATAATGGTATTGGTAGAAAAGCTTCTGCAAAAATTAAAGCTGAAAAATCAATAAATAGAAAATCTATTGGAATAAATTTAACTGAAGATAGATTGCTTAATTTTTCTAAAAACCTAAAAAATGATTATTCAATTACCTATGTAGACTTAGAAGATAAAAACATTCATACAACAGGTACTAAAGTAATTATTAAACTTCCTTTATTTTAAATGTTTTTCTGCAACTTTTTCTAATTCATCATACCAATCTTGTCCAAACTTTCTAACAAGAGCTTGTTTAACAAATTTATAAACTGGTACTTGTAATTCTTTCCCTAAAGAACAAGCATCATCGCAAATTTCCCATTTATGATAATTTACAGCAGCAAACTCGCTGTAATCTTTTACTCTTACAGGATATAAATGACAAGAAACTGGTTTTTTCCAATCAATATCTCCTTGGTTATAAGCCTCTTCAATTGCGCATAAAGCAGTATTTTTTTCATCAAAAATTACATAAGCACAATCTGCTCCATTAATTAAAGGGGTTTCTAATTCTCCCCATTCACTAGTTACCCAAGTTCCTTCTTTTTCTATTACCTCTATACCTTCTTTTCTTAAATAAGGTTTTACTTTTGGATAAATTTCTTCTAATATTTTAGTCTCATCTTTATCTAAGGGTGCTCCTGCTTCACCATCTATACAACAAGCTCCTTTGCAAGCAGCTATATTGCAAACAAAATCTTTTTCGATAATCTCTTCTGAAACGATAGTTTTTCCTAGTTGAAACATGCTGCAAAAATAGTATTATTTTTTTCTATAACTTTACGTTTAGCTAAACTAAGTTATCTAATTTTGCAAAAAATAAGAAATTATGAATTTTAATTTTAAAGAAGTCTTTACTGCTTTTATGGTTTTATTTGCTGTAATTGATATTATTGGTAACATACCAATAATTATAGATTTAAGAAAGAAAGCTGGTCATATACAATCTGAAAAAGCATCTTTAATTGCAGGTTTTATCATGATAATCTTCTTGTTTTTAGGTCAAAGTTTATTACAATTAATTGGTATTGATGTAAATTCTTTTGCTGTTGCAGGATCTTTTATTCTATTTTTTATTGCTTTAGAAATGATTTTAGGTATAACTTTATATAAAGACAATGATGATGATGTAAATTCTATAACAGCTTCAATATTTCCATTAGCTTTTCCGCTAATTGCAGGTCCTGGAAGTTTAACTACTTTATTATCTTTAAGAGCAGAATTTTATATAGAAAACATCATTATAGCTGTTTTACTTAATGTTTTATTAATATATGTTGTTTTAAAAACTTCTTCTAAAATAGAACGTATTATTGGGCCAAATGGAATTCAAATAATTAGAAAAATATTTGGTGTAATTTTACTTGCAATTTCTGTAAAACTTTTTGCAGCAAATATTAAAATGCTTTTTGTTTAATATGATTTTTGATGTTTTAATAATTGGTGGTGGAGTATCTGGGTTACAATGTGCATTAGTTTTAGGATCTGCAAAAGATAAAATCTTTGCAAAAAATAAAAAAATTGGCATTTTTACTCATCAAAGAGCTTCGCATTTGCAAAATGCTTTATTTAATAATGTTTTAGGTTTACCAAGTAAAACATTAGGAAAAGATATCTTAGTAGAAGGAAAAACTCAATTAGCATTACAATACCCTCATGTTAAACAAATAGAAAACGTAAAAGTTACATCTATTTCAAATGATGAAAAAGGTTATTGTGTAGAAACTAATAATAAAACTTACTACAGTAAAAATATAGTAATAGCTTTAAACTATTCTAAACCACTTACAATAGAAGGTTTAGAGCCATTTATTGAGCCTCACAAAAGAGCAAACCCTGTTAAAGATAGAATACAACTTAAAAACAATAATCACCTTATAAAAAAAGGTTTATACTGTTGTGGTACTATTTCTGGATGTAGAAGTCAATTTGCAATTGCTGCTGGAAGTGGAGCAAGTGTTGCTACAGACATTTTAACTCTTTGGAATAACAACACTCCTACAAAAGTGCATGACAAATTATGATGGAAATCATATTTTAAGGGCCCTAAAATTTATAATTTTATAATCAGAAGTTAAATAATTAAGAATTTGATAATTTCTGATAATATTTTATAAATAACGAAGTTAAAAACATAAACTTTTAAAAGGGTTACAAAATGGAAATTAAAAAGAATCCAAAACAACAGTTAGAAAATTATAGCAAAATTTTCTTACAAATAGGGTTAGTACTTTCTCTATTTATTATTTACACCTTAATTGAACATAAAACTTTTGAAAAAAGCAATCTTCAAAGCTTAGGGCAAGCAAATATGGTGGAAGATATGAAAGAAGACATTCCTATTATTGAAATTCAAGAAGTAAAACCACCACCAAAAAACACACCACCACCTGTAGTTGAACAAATAACAGTTGTAGAAGATGAAAAAGAAATTGAAGAAACAGTTATAGAATCTACAGAAACTGATGAAGATGAAGGTGTGGTTATTGATACTGAAGATATTATTGAAGTTGAAGAAGCAGAAGAAGTTGAAGAAGATATACCTTTTATTTTAATTGAAAAAGTACCTGTTTATCCTGGTTGTAAAGGAAATAACACTAAACTTAAAAAGTGTTTTACAGCTAAAGTAACTAAGTATTTTGGGAAAAAATTTGATGTTAACTTAGCAAACGAATTAGGTTTAGAACCAGGAAAAAAGAAATTATTTGTAGTGTTTACCATAAACAAAAAAGGAAACATTACCAATGTTAGAGCAAGAGGTCCACACCCTAGATTAGAAAAAGAAGTGGTGAAAATTATTAGCTCTTTACCTAAAATGACTCCAGGTAAACAAAGAGGAACTCCAGTTGGAGTAAGTTATAGTATACCAATTACTTTTGAAGTAAGAGTTTAAATAACATAAAACCCAGCTAATAGCTGGGTTTTTTTATATTTATTAAAAAGATAACTTTTCTCTACTCTACAGTAACAGATTTTGCTAAATTTCTTGGTTGATCTACATTTTTATTTAATAAAACTGCAATATGATAAGATAGCAATTGAAAAGGAATTGTTGTTAACAAAGGAGTTAACGCTTCTTCTGTTTCTGGTATTTCAATTACATGATCTGCTATTTCTTTTACAGTTTCATCTCCTTCAGTTACAATTGCAATAATTTTACCTGACCTTGATTTTATTTCTTGAATATTACTTACAACTTTTTCATAATGACCTTTATTTGTAGCAATTACAAAAATTGGCATATTTTCATCTATTAAAGCAATAGGTCCGTGTTTCATTTCAGCAGCAGGATATCCTTCTGCATGAATATAAGATATTTCTTTTAGTTTTAAAGCTCCTTCTAAAGCTACTGGGAAATTAAAACCTCTACCTAAATACAAACAGTTTGGTGCATCTTTATAAACATCAGCAATACTTTTAACCTTATCATCAATTTTTAATAATGATTCGATTTTACCTGGTATTAACTGTAATTCTTGTAAATACATTCTATAAGCTGAATTAGATAAAGTTCCTTTTACTTTAGCTAATTTTAAAGAAATTAAAGATAAAACAGTAATTTGAGTTGTAAATGCTTTTGTAGAAGCTACTCCTATTTCTGGTCCTGCATGTGTATAAGCTCCTGCATGAGTTTCTCTAGCTATAGAAGATCCTACAACATTGCAAATTCCAAAAACAAATGCTCCTTTAGATTTTGCCAATTTAATTGCTGCTAATGTATCTGCAGTTTCTCCAGATTGAGAAATAGCAATAACTACATCATTTGAAGTTATAATAGGGTTTCTATATCTAAATTCTGATGCGTACTCAACTTCTACAGGAATACGAGCCATATCTTCAATTAAATATTCCCCTACTAAACCTGCATGCCATGAAGTACCACAAGCAATAATAATTATTCTATTAGCATTTAAAAATTTATTTAAATGATCATCAATTCCAGACATTTTTATAATACCTTCTTTTGGTAACATTCTACCTCTATAAGTATCAATAATAGCTTTTGGTTGTTCATGAATTTCCTTTAACATAAAGTGTTCATATCCTCCCTTTTCTATCTGGTCTAAACTTAATTTTAATTCTTGAATGTTAGTATCTACTATAGAATCATCATAAATTCTACGTACCTTAATACCATCATTAATTCTAATAATTGCTAATTCTTCATCTTCTAAATAAATAGCGTCTTTAGTATATTCTATAAAAGGTGAAGCATCTGATGCAACAAAAAATTCTTTATTATCTTTTCCAACACCAATTGCAATAGGGCTTCCTAACCTTGCTACAACCAACTCATTTGGTTTTGTTTTATCAAAAACAGCAATTGCATACGCCCCAATAACATTATTTAATGCTAATTGAACAGCTTGCCCAAGCTTACAATTTTCTTTAGTTTTTACTTCTTCAATTAAGTTAACTAATACTTCTGTATCTGTATCACTTTTAAAAGTATACCCTCTAGAAATTAGTTCTTTTTTTATTGTATCATAATTTTCTATGATACCATTGTGAACTATTACTAAATCACCAGATTGTGAAACATGAGGGTGAGAGTTAACATCATTAGGTACCCCATGAGTTGCCCAACGTGTATGTCCAATTCCAATATTTCCTTTTTTTCTAGCTTCTTCTTTATTTGTAATTTCTTCTAAATCTGAAACTTTTCCTTTAGTTTTTGAAAGATGAATTTGATTTCCATCATACATCATTATACCAGAACTATCATAGCCCCTGTATTCTAATCTTTTTAAACCATTAACAACTATTGGATATGCCTCTCTAAAACCTATGTAACCAGTAATTCCGCACATAACAATTCTTTTTTATTAATTCTTTTTCTCTGAATATGATATTTTTAACTCAACCTTTTTACCATCAATTGCTGTATGATTAAAAAGTGTAACAGCCTTAGGATTCCAACTATAATTTGCATAAACAGTATCTGAAACCGCTTGCATATCTGTTGAATTTACCACTTTAAGCTTTAAAGTTGGAGAGTAACTTGTTTCTCCGTTTAAAATATCAGAAATATAATCTGTAATTTTAAATGTATATTTTTCTCTTTTTCCATCTCCATCTCTTTCTAAAAACCCTCCAAAAACAGCAGTTCCTTCTGTATATATATCTTTTACATGACTAAAAGTAGGATTTACTTTTTCATCACTTTTATATAAAAATAATTGATATGGAGCTACAATTGTATCTGCAGATTGATTGATATAAAAAGTTAAAGAAGCATCATTTATTAATAAATTTTTATCTTTTAACTCTTCTATTTTATTGTTTATATCTACAGCATTAGATCCAAATAATTTTACAGTAGCCTCACTTCCTGCTGCTCCTTGTAAAATTACTTCATCATTAACTGGATATGATTTTTCTTCCATTTTATAGTTACTTGTAGTTATACCTGATAAAGGAAAACTATCATTTTTATGAATAGTATCTATAATTGCTCCACCTGTAACAACAGTGTTTGTGTAATATACTTCTACTGAAGGTCTAATAGTTCCATTAAAATTTAATGATATCAAAGAACCTTCATTTCCTGTTGCTTCTAAAATTAAACCTCTAAAATAATTATTAAATGCATCTTGAGAATTAAACTCTGCAGACTCATATTTATCTAAAAACAATTCTTTAATCTTCTCTTCTTTTAAAGGTATAACAGCAAAAGGAAGAGGAACTTCTGAAGTTGTAGAAGTGTTATAAGTAATTGTGTCTTGAGACGCTATAGTATTATCACTTAACCATCTTTTAATTACAATAGCTGTATCTGTAGCTCTTGGTTTAAATTGAAAGTTTACATCAGTATTTAACTCACCTCCTGTTTTATCAAATACATCATTAGAACTAAATGAATTAAATTTTGATGGATCTGTTGGGTTAAGTGTATTTAAATAAGTACTTGTTTGATATACATTAAAATTAAATGCTTTAGTTTGATCTCCTATTATCGAATCTAATTCATAAGCTGTACCATCATCATTTAAAGTAGCCTGATATGGTAATCTTAAGAAAACAGTATCTATTGTAGTTACTACAGTTGTGTCAGAATCATAAACATTTGCATCATCAATAACTTTAAGATTTGCACTAATTGCTAACTGAGAAATAATAGAAGCCTCTATATTCTCATATTCATTACTTGTATGTACACCTAATAAATATAAACTTGGATTGAGAGTAACATTTCCTGTTGCAACTTCTGTTACTGGACTATTTTCTACTACTACATCTACAAGTAAACTACCTGTAGAAAATTTTGTATTACTAATAATACTTGTACCAATATCTGTAAAATCTTTTTCACAAGATATAACTGTAGCTAAAACTAATAATGAAGCGACAAAATATGCGCTTTTTTCAAAAATTTTCCTCACTTTATAATAAAATTAATTGGCTGGAATTAAACCAGCATAAAAATCTAAATAACTTTCTTTTAAGTTTTCAGTCTGATACCCTAAAACAGGTACGTTTTGTTCTTCTATAAAAGAAGTAAGTTCGTCTGAAATCTCTTCACTACCATGAATAATTGCATCAGAATTTTCAATGGCACTTTTTAAAATATTTGTAAAGTTTGGTGTTTTAATTGTTGCAGTTTTTTCATCACTTATATTATCAAACTTAACTTTTTCAGCTAAAGTTTCATCTAAAGTTCCTTCAAAACCATTATTATATAAAGAAGTAACAATTTTACTTTCAGTAAACAAAGGTTCTTCTTTGTAAAATTCTTTTAAATAAAGAGGTAAAAGAGAAGCCATCCATCCATGAACATGAATAATATCTGGAGCCCAATTTAATTTCTTTACAGTTTCTATTACTCCTTTTGCAAAGAAAATTGCTCTCTCATCATTATCTTCAAACAGCTCATTATCTTCATCAGTAAAAACTGCTTTTCTCTTAAAATATTCTTCATTATCTATAAAATAAACTTGCATTCTTTCTTTTGGAATAGAAGCTACTTTTATAATTAATGGCATATCCATATCATTAACAACTAAGTTCATACCAGACAAACGAATAACTTCGTGTAACTGATGTCTACGTTCGTTAATAACGCCAAACCTTGGCATAAAAATTCTTGTTTGTACCCCTTTAGAATGTGCATTTTTAGCAACATTAAAGGCTGTTGATGATAATTCTGTTTCTGGTAAGTATGGAACTACTTCCGACGAAACAAATAATATTCTCTTGTCCTTCATTAAATCAATCTCTTTTATAAGAAATGCAAAAATACAAATTAATATGCTAATATCGTGTTAAAATGGTAAGTTTGCAGTCTTTACTTAATTATTAGAGATGAAAATTTTTAACACCAAACAAGAAATAAAAGCATATTTAACCTCAAAAAAAGAGGAAAATATATCTATTGGGTTTGTGCCAACTATGGGGGCTTTACATGAAGGTCATTTGTCTTTAATAAAAAAAGCAAAGAAAAAAAATGACATAACTGTAGTAAGTATTTTTGTAAATCCTACACAGTTTGATAACCCAGAAGATTTGGTAAAATATCCAAAAACAATAGAAAACGACATAAAACTTTTAGAAACTGTTTCTTGTGATGTATTGTTTTTTCCTTCTGTAAAAGAAATTTATGATGATAATATTGCTTCAGAAAAATTTGATTTTGATGGTTTAGAACATCAAATGGAAGGAAAATTTAGAGATGGCCATTTTGATGGAGTTGGTACAATTGTAAAGTCATTCTTTGAAATTATAGAACCTAACAGAGCTTATTTTGGACAAAAAGATTTTCAGCAATTACAAATCATTAAAAAAATGGTAAAAAAACATCGTTTGAATGTAAAAATCAAAGGGTGTCCTATTTTTAGAGAAGAAGATGGTTTAGCAATGAGTTCTAGAAATACTAGACTTACTAAAGAACATAGAATTGCAGCTCCTTTTATTTATAAAACACTAAAAAAAGCACGCAAAAAATTTGGCACAGAAAATGCTATTAAAGTTACAGAATGGGTAACAAAACAATTTAAAAAACATCCTTTATTAGATTTAGAGTATTTTACAATTGCTGAAGAAAAATCATTAAAAACCATAAAAAACAAAGAATTTAATAACAAATACCGCGCTTTTATTGCGGTTTTTGCAGGAGAAATACGATTAATTGATAACATTCGTTTAAAAAATCATTAACCAAAAAATCATTATTTTTGCCACATGTTAGTACAAGTAGTAAAATCAAAAATCCACCGTGTAAAAGTTACTGGTGCAGATTTAAATTATATAGGAAGCATTACCATTGATGAAGATTTAATGGATGCAGCCAACATTATAGAAGGAGAAAGAGTTCAAATCGTTAACAATAATAATGGTGAACGTTTAGAAACTTATGCAATTCCTGGTCCACGTGGAAGTGGAGAAATTACTTTAAACGGAGCTGCCGCAAGAAGAGTAGCTGTGGGAGACGTTTTAATTTTAATCGTTTACGGATTTATGGACTTTGAAGAAGCTAAAAACTTTAAACCTTCTTTAGTTTTTCCAAACGAAAAAGACAACACACTTACATAATTTTGAGTTTTAAAAAAACATTAAAAACTATATTACCTCTCATTTTGGGAGGTTTTTTAGTTTGGTATTCTATTTCAAATATCTCTATAGATGTATTAATAGGATATTTTAAAGAAGCAAAATATAGCTGGATTTTTCTTGGTTTATTTTTCGGAGTTTTAAGTCATCTTTCTAGAGCTTATCGTTGGAAATTTATGTTAGAACCAATAGGCTGTAAACCAAAATTTACAAACAGTGTTTTGGCTGTTTTGGTTGGTTATTTAGTAAATTTAGCATTACCAAGAGCTGGAGAAGTATCTAGAGCAGTAGTTTTAACAAACTACGAAGATGTTCCGTTTGAAAAAGGTTTTGGAACCATTGTAGCAGAAAGAATTGCAGATTTAATTATGATGCTTTCCATCATATTAATTACACTTTTTGTGCAATTCGATTTTATCTATGATCTTTTAATAAAGAACTTTAATCCTACAAAAATTATTATTGGTTTAGCAGTAGTAATTACTGGTTTTTACATTTTAACTTCTTTAGTAAAAAAAGCAAAATCGGGTATTTTACTTAAAATTAAAACCTTTGTTGCTGGTTTAGTAGAAGGTGTTACAAGCATCTTTAAAATGAAAAATAAATGGGCTTTTATTTTTCACACTGTATTTATTTGGACAATGTATGTTGCTATGTTTTGGGCAACAATTCCTGCAATTGAAGGTTTAAACGTTCCTTTTGGCGGAATTTTAATTGGTTTTATAGCTGGTGGTTTCAGTATTGCAGCTACTAATGGCGGAATTGGTTTGTACCCAATTGCTGTGGCTGGTGCTTTGGCTTTGTTCGATATTCCTACAGAACCTGCAACCGCTTTTGGTTGGATTATGTGGACTGCACAAACTGCAATGATTATCGTTTTTGGAGGTTTGGCATTCTTATTTTTGCCAATTTACAATAAGAACAAATAACTTCGAGTTATTTTTTAAAAATTGTATCGAGAAGTTGGGCGTTCCCTAAAGGTCGCGCTTTCCACTATATCTTTTTGCAGAAAAAGCAAAAAGGATGTCGTTTCAATCGCTAACGCAACTGTTTGCTAACTTTTAGAAAACCGATTATTTTTTTAAAGTTAAGTTTCAATTTTACTTTGTAACTTTGGTACTTTCAAACTTTGTAACTCAAAATAAATGGCCAAAACCAAAACAACATTTTTCTGTCAGAACTGTGGTACACAACATGCAAAATGGGTAGGTCAATGTGGTGCTTGTAAAGAATGGAACACCATTGTAGAAGAAGTAATACAAAAAGAAG
This sequence comes from Polaribacter sp. Z022, assembly GCF_023555495.1. Taxonomy (GTDB): domain Bacteria; phylum Bacteroidota; class Bacteroidia; order Flavobacteriales; family Flavobacteriaceae; genus Polaribacter. The sequence continues at coordinate 260,470 of NZ_JALCZO010000001.1, forward strand.
AAAAACGTGTTTGGAAACAATCTACAACTGCAAAACAAACCGTAAATAAACCTTTAAAAATTGCAGATATTGTTCTAAACCCTGAAGAACGAGTTGTAACCAATAACAACGAATTAGACACAGTTTTAGGTGGTGGTTTAGTTAAAGGTTCTGTAACACTTTTAGGTGGAGAACCAGGAATTGGAAAATCTACTTTATTATTACAAGTTGCCTTAAATATTAGTCAAAAAGTGTTGTACGTTTCTGGAGAAGAAAGTCAGTCTCAAATAAAAATGAGAGCAGAACGTTTGGATGCAGAAAACTCTAATTGTTTAATTTTTACAGAAACTAGTACACAACAAATTTTTAAAAATATTGAAGAAACTGAGCCAGAAGTTTTGGTTATAGATTCAATACAAACATTACACACAAATTCTATTGAAGCTTCTCCTGGAAGTATTTCTCAGATTAGAGAAACTAGTGCAGAATTAATAAAATTTGCCAAAGAAACTGCAACTCCGGTTTTGTTAATTGGTCATATCAACAAAGAAGGAAACATTGCTGGTCCTAAAATTTTAGAACATATGGTAGATGTCGTTTTACAATTTGAAGGCGATAGAAATCACACATATAGAATTTTACGAAGTCAAAAAAACAGATTTGGTTCTACATCAGAATTAGGTATTTACGAAATGCTTTCTAACGGATTAAGAGAAATCTCAAATCCGTCAGAAATTTTAATTTCTAAAAAAGATGCAGATTTAAGTGGAACTGCAATTGCCTCTACTTTAGAAGGAATTAGACCTTTAATGATAGAAATACAAGCCTTAGTTTCTACTGCGGTTTATGGTACACCTCAACGTTCTACAACCGGTTATAATTTAAAACGTTTAAATATGATTTTGGCTGTTTTAGAAAAAAGAGCTGGTTTTAAATTGGGTGCAAAAGATGTGTTTTTAAACATTACTGGAGGTATAAATGTAGATGACCCAGCAATTGATTTAGCAGTTGTTGCTGCTATATTATCTTCAAATCAAGATATTGCAATCAATCCAAATGTTTGTTTTGCTGCAGAAGTTGGTTTGGCAGGAGAAATAAGACCCGTTTCTAAAATAGACCAAAGAATTACAGAAGCAGAAAAATTAGGATACAAAACGATTGTTACCTCTAAATACAACAAAATATCTTCTAAAAACCATAACATCAAATTGGTTTTAGTTGGTAAAATTGAAGAAGCTTTTGCTACTTTGTTTGCTTAATTTTTTATGATTATACTAACAACAATAAAAAGCGATTACAAGTATTGATATAATCACTTTTTAATTAGTTTTTAAAAAAAGAAGTACAACTACTATTTTATCTCTTAATTTTACCAGAAGTATTACCTTCCATTAAACTAGTTACATTATCAACAGAAACCATATTTACATCTCCAACAACAGTATGCTTTAAAGCACAGGCTGCTGTTGCAAAATTTAATGCTTGCATATCATCTTTTTCATATTGTAATAAACCATAAATAAGTCCAGAAGCGTAAGCATCTCCAGTTCCTACACGATCTATAACATGTGTAATATCTAGTTTTTTTGCTTTAATATATTGTTTACCAGTCCACATTTTACCTTGAATTTGTTGGTGAGAAGCACTGATAGATTTTCTTGTTTTTCCAACAACTTTTTCAATTCTAGGAAATTTCTCCATTAATTCTTTTGCTGCTCCTTGAAAGCCTCCACCAGACACTCCAAGTCCAAACATTTCTTTAATTCCACGACTACTTGTAATAACAATGTCTGTATTTTTAACTAACTCTGGCATTACTTCTTGCATTGTTTTGCCATATTTCCACATATTCTGTCGAGAATTAATATCCCCAGAAACTTTAATTCCCATTTTATTGGCAGTTTTTATAGCCTCTATACAACATTGAGCTGCTCCTTCAGAAACTGCAGGTGTAATTCCTGTCCAATGAAACCAATCTGCACCTTCTAGCACTTCTTCCCAATTAATCATATGTGGTTTAATTAATGAAAAAGCAGAACCTTCTCTTTCATAAATTACCTCACTAGATCTATGTACAGCTCCTTTTTGAAGAAAATATTTGCCTAACATATTATCTCCATATATAACATTTATAGTACCTAGCCAATGTTTACGTAAAAATTGAGTTGCTGCTCTACCTAATGCATTATCTGGAAAACGAGTAACATGTGCAGCTTTCATACCTAAATAACCACATGAAATTGCCACATTTGCTTCACCACCACCATATACAAGATCAAACGAACTTGCTTGAGAAAACATAGTATATCCAGGAGGAGATAATCGCATCATTACTTCTCCAAATGTTATTAATTTTTTATCCATTTTAGTGTAATTTGTAATTTTGTTTTATCCTTTTGAAGATATTTAAAAATTACGAAATCTACAATTAATATAATATTTAATTAAAAAATTAAATATTAGAAACAAAAAAACCGAACATTTCTGTTCGGTTTTATATTAATAGTAAAAAATATTATTATTTTTTATTTACAGCCTTAATATATTTATCTAATGCCATAGTCATAGAAGGTGTTTCTGGTGAAGGTGCAGTAATATCGCACTTTAAACCTGCTTCTGTTGCTGCTCTTACTGTAGAATTACCAAATACAGCAATTCTTGTATTATTCTGTTTAAACCCTGGGAAATTCTTAAATAAAGAATCAATTCCTGAAGGGCTAAAGAATACTAATACATCATAAAATACATTTTCTAAATCAGACAAATCACTTACTACTGTTCTATATAAATCTAATCTTGTCCATTTAACTCCTAATTTATCTAATTCTGTAGGAATTAATGGTTTTAATTTATCTGAACTTGGTAATAAGAATTTTTCTGTTTTATGTTTCTTTATTAATTTAGTTAAATCTGGAAATGTTCTAGTACCTACATAAATTTTACGTTTTCTGTACACAACATATTTCTGTAAATAGTAGGCTACAGCTTCAGATTGACAAAAATATTTCATTGCATCTGGCACTTTAAAACGCATTTCTTCAGCAATTCTAAAAAAATGATCTACAGCATTTCTACTCGTTAATATAATTGCAGTAAAATTATTTAAGTCTACTTTTTCGCCTCTAACTTCTTTTACAGGTATTCCTTCAACATGAATAAAAGGTCTAAAATCTATCTTAACTCTCTGCTTATCAGACAAATCAAAATAAGGAGATGTTTCTGTCTTTGGTTCTGGTTGAGATACTAAAATCGTTTTCACTTTCATACGCTTTCTTTTATGTAGTTAAAACAGCAATTTAAATAAGATAAATAGCGGTGCTATTTCAAAGGCGCAAAGGTACAAAATAAAATAAAACAACTCTTTTAAAATCAGGTTTTTATTATTTATCACATATAATAAGAAGCGAATAGAAAATAACACCAATGAAAAATAAACTAAAAAAGAGGTGTTTAATTGCGAATATTCAACTAAAACAATACCTATTAGTAAAAACAATGAAACAGAATACAAATAAATAGCCTTAGAAAACAAAAAGAATTTTACTTGTTTTGATAGCATAAATAACTGAGAAAACAGGAATTCTAATAGCTTTTTTACTATAAAATACGTAAAAACAAGACCAAAAACCTTAAAAAAAACAATTAATCCTTGTTTAAATGAACTAAAATAATACACTAAAGCTTTATAAAGTACTAATGATAAAACTGTAGTAGAAAAAACAAAAATTAAACTTTTAAAAGCATTAAAAAACGAATTATTTTCTTCAATTTCATCTTCAATAGCTCCAATATTTAAAAAAGAAAAAGCTATTCTTTTTAACCTTTTTACACTTATTCCTTTAAGAAGAAAAATAAATACCAACAAAGACACCAATAAAATGGTAATCCAATTTGTGTCTATTATTGTTCTTTCTAATGCTTGCACCTTTTCTGTTTTGCTAAGATTAACACAAAATTAGTAATTAAATAATGTATATTTGCCAACTTACTACATGAAAATTAATTTATGTCAGACGCGTTAGTCATAATTCCTACCTATAACGAAAAAGAAAATATAGAAGCTATAATAAGAGCTACTTTTAATCAAGAAAAAGAGTTTCATATTTTAGTGGTAGATGATAATTCTCCTGATGGAACTTCAGAAATTGTTGAAAGTTTAATTGAAGAATTTCCAAATAGTCTTTTTATAGAAAAAAGAATGGGTAAACATGGTTTAGGTACAGCATATATTCATGGTTTTAAATGGGCAATTGCAAAAAAGTACGATTATATCATAGAAATGGATGCCGATTTTTCTCACAACCCAAAAGATTTAATTCGTTTATACAATGCTTGTAGTAAAGAAGGAGGAGATGTTTCTGTTGGTTCTAGGTACGTAAACAACCAAGTAAACGTTGTTAATTGGGACATGACAAGACTGTTACTTTCTTATTTTGCAACTAAATATGTTCGTTTAATTACTAGAATTCCTCTGTTTGATACAACTGCAGGTTTTGTTTGTTGGAAAAGAGAAGTTTTAGAAACCATAAACTTAGATAGAATTAAGTTTATTGGTTATGCGTTTCAAATAGAAATGAAATTTAAAGCTTGGAAACATGGTTTTAATGTGAAAGAAGTTTCTGTAATTTTTACAGACAGAACTTTAGGAACTTCTAAAATGGATAGTAGAATTATTTCTGAAGCCCTTTTTGGAGTTATAAGAATGAAGCTAAAAGGAATACCTAAAAAAAGAAAATGAAGGGCATTTTTACTAGAGAAGCAACTTTAGAAGATCTAGAAACACTCTTAGAATTTGAACAAGGAGTTGTAGAGGCAGAAAAACCTCTAGATCCTTTTTTAGGAAAAGGAGAACTTCATTATTACAACATTCCAGAATTAATTACAGCAGACTATACTCAATTTTTAGTTGCAGTTTCAAATAATGAAATTGTTGCATGTGGGTATATTAGAATAGATAATTCTAAAATTTATCAAAAAAACCCAAAACATGGCTATATTGGTTTTATGTTTGTAAAACCTTCTTTTAGAGGACAAAAAATTAGTACAATACTATTAGATTCTTTAAAAAACTGGGCTAAAGAAAAAGAGTTAAAAGAATTAAGATTAGACGTATATAACAATAATATTGAAGCATTAAAAGTTTACGAACGTTTTGGATTTACCAAAATATTAGTAAATATGAGAATGGACATTTAAGAACAACACATGGCAAAATCAACTTTAATCAAAAACGCAAAAATCGTAAATGAAAACAACACTTTTATAGGCGATGTTTTAATTGAAAACGAAATCATTAAAGAGATTTCTACTAATATAGAAGCAACAGAAAATGTTGATGTTATTAATGCTGATGGAAAAACGTTAATTCCTGGTTTTATTGATGACCAAGTGCATTTTAGAGAACCTGGTTTAACTCATAAAGCAAATATTGCTACAGAAAGTAGAGCCGCTGTTGCTGGTGGTATAACTACTTTTATTGAAATGCCAAACACAGTGCCACAAGCAACAACTCAAGAATTATTAGAAGATAAATTTAAAATTGCTGCAAATGATTCTTATGCAAACTATTCTTTTATGTTTGGTGGTACCAATGATAATTTAGAAGAATTATTAAAAACAGATCCAAAACAAGTTGCAGGAATCAAATTATTTTTAGGCTCTTCTACAGGAAATATGTTGGTTGATAATGAAGCTGTTTTAGAAAAAATATTCTCATCAACTAAAATGATTATCTCTGTTCATTGTGAAGATGAAGCTACAATTAGAAAAAATACACAAGATTTTAAAGATAAATATGGAGATGATATTCCTGTAAAATACCATCCAATTATTAGAAGTGAAGAAGCTTGTTATTTATCTTCTTCTAAAGCTATAGAATTGGCAAAGAAAACAGGAGCAAGGTTACACATTTTTCATTTATCTACTGCAAAAGAAACAGAGTTATTTAGAAACGATATTCCTTTAGAAGAAAAGCAAATTACTGCAGAAGTTTGTATTCATCATTTATGGTTTTCAGACAAAGATTATGCAGAAAAAGGAACGCATATAAAATGGAATCCTGCTGTAAAAACTGCAGAAGACAGAGCTGGTTTATGGAAAGCTTTATTAGATGATAGAATTGATGTTTTAGCAACAGACCATGCACCTCATACTTTAGAAGAAAAAACAAATGTTTACACAAAAGCTCCAAGTGGAGGCCCATTAGTACAACATGCAGTAACTGCTATATTAGAAAAAGTAAAAGAAGGTGTAATATCTATTGAAAAAGCAGTTGAAAAAATGAGTCATAACCCTGCTAAATTATTTCAAATTGAAAAACGTGGATTTATAAAAGAGGGATATTATGCAGATTTAGTATTAATAGATACTAATAAACCTCAAACAGTTTCAAAAGATAATATTTTATACAAATGTGGTTGGTCTCCTTTTGAGGGAACTACTTTTTCATCTACTATTTCACATACTTTTGTAAATGGAAATTTAATGTATAACAATGGTGTTTTTAATGATGAAATAAAAGGAAAACGTTTGACTTTTAATCGTTAATATGAAAAAACTAAGCTACATTTTAATTCTTGTTTTTTTAGTTTCTTGTACTAGTAATACTATTTTTGAGAAGCCAAAAGACTTAATTCCTAAAGATACAATGACTATGTTGATTCAGGATATGATAATTGCTTCTTCTGCTAAATTTGTAATTAACAAAAACCAGCAAAAGAAAATTAATTACATGCCTTTTATTTATGATATATATAAAATTGATAGCTTGCGTTTTGCAACAAGTAACTTTTATTATACCAGTAAAATAGATTTGTACGAAGAAATTTTAAATGAAGCTAAAACTCAAATAGACAATAAAAAAGAGTTTTATACAAAAATGAAATCTGATTTAGATTCAATTAGAAAAGACTCTATTAAAAAAGCTGCTTTAAAATTAGAAGAATTAGACACTATAAATCTAGATACAGTTGTTGTAGATTCTTTAAAAACAGATATTAAAAAAGACACACTTAAAAAGAAGAATTAGTATAATTTATTGAAGTTTCTTTAATTACTTCTTCAATTTTTTGAAATTTAAAATTAAGTTCTTTTGTAATTTTTTCTGAAGTATATTTAGATATAGCATGAGCACTTTTTGCTGAATACTTGCTTAAAAAAGGTGCTTTTCTGGTAAAAAAAGATACAAAACTAGAAACTCTCCAAAAGAGTGAAGTTTGCCAAGGTTGTATTTTTATTGAGGGTCTATTTTTTTTAAAAGAATCTGCCATTAAAAAGAAAATATCTTTAAAAGATTTGTTTTCAGAAACCAAAATAAAACGTTCGTTTTTAACATCAGAATTCATAAGTAAAACCATAGCTTTTACAACATCTTTAACACCTACAAACCCAGTAATTCCTTCAGTATAATATTTAAACCCATTGTAAACTTGTGTAAATAATTTACTAGAACCATATTGCCAAAAACCGCTTCCTAAAATTACTCCAGGATTTACAATTACAACCTCAACACCTTCTTGACTTGCACGCCAAATTTCCATTTCTGCGCCAAACTTAGTTATAGAATATCCACTATTATCTTCTTGAGAGTTCCACTCACAATCTTCATTAATTAAACTTCCATTTAAAGAATTACCAATAGAAGCTATAGAACCTACAAAACAAATTTTATCAACTTTTGCATCAATAGATAAGTTTACAACTACTGCTGTTCCATGAATATTAACTTTACGCATTTCTCTATAATCATTAGGATTAAAAGAAATTAAAGCTGCACAATGATATACTTTATTTACATCAACAAAGGCAGGTATCATAGAAGGTACATCTGTAATATCTGCTTTAAACCATTCTATTTTAGAAATTAAAGATTCATCATTAGTGTAAAAAGAAAAAACTTCTTTTACCTTTTCTATCCTTTCTTTAGAACGATAAATAGCACGTATTTTTTCATCATTTTTAATTAAATGATACAATAAATGTGCGCCAACTAACCCTGTACCTCCAGTCACTAAAATCATACTGCTAATTTATGATTTTTTCATTGATAAGTTTATCTTTGCCATCTGAAAATAGCAAACTAAAAATTGCTGTAAGATGTTACATAAAAGTATTGAAAATTGATAATCTTCAATACTATTGATTTAACATTTCTATTTTAAATTGAATAAATTAATATTTATAATGACAAATTTTGTTGAAGAATTGCGTTGGCGTGGACTATTACATGATATCATGCCAGATACAGAAGAATATTTATTAAAAAATAAAACAGCTGGTTATATTGGTTTTGATCCAACTGCAGATTCTCTACATATTGGTAGTTTAGTGCAAATATTTATTTTAAAACACTTTCAAAATGCAGGCCATAATCCTATAGCTTTAATTGGTGGAGCAACTGGTATGGTTGGTGATCCTTCAGGAAAATCTGCAGAACGTAATTTATTAGACGAAGAAACTTTAGCTAAAAACATTGCTGGGGTTAAAGAAAATTTAGAACGTTATTTAGATTTTGATGCCACAGCAGATAACAAAGCAGAATTGGTTAACAATTACGATTGGATGAAAGATATTTCTTTAATTGATTTTGTAAGAGATACTGGTAAACATATTACTGTAAATTATATGATGGCTAAAGATTCTGTTAAGAAACGTTTAAGTTCAGAATCTTCTGTAGGTATGAGTTTTACAGAGTTTACTTACCAATTATTTCAAGGATACGATTTTTATCATTTATACCAAGAAAAAAATTGTAGACTACAAATGGGTGGTTCAGACCAATGGGGAAACATTACTACTGGTACAGAATTAATTAGAAGAAAAGCACAAGGAAAAGCGTATGCAATTACTGTTCCTTTAGTTACCAAAGCAGATGGAACAAAGTTTGGTAAAACAGAAGGTGGAAATGTGTGGTTAAATGCAGACAGAACCTCTCCTTATAAATTTTACCAATATTGGTTAAATTCTTCTGATGAAGATGCAGAAAACTTTATTAAAAAGTTTACATTTTTAGACAAAGAAACAATTGAAAATTTAATTGCAGAACATACAGAAAGCCCACATTTACGTTTATTACAAAAAAAATTAGGAGAAGAAGTAACTATTTTAACTCACGGAAAAGATGCTTATGAAAACGCTTTAAAAGCTTCTAATATTTTATTTAGTAAAACTTTTAAAACAGACATAGAGCAATTAGACGAACAAACTTTTTTAGATGTTTTTGAAGGAGTGCCTCAAGCTACAATTTCTATAAACGAAATTAATGAAGGTTTAGATATGATTGGTGCTTTAGCTGCCAAAACAAACTTTCTAAAATCTAATGGAGATGCTAGAAGAGCTTTAAAAGAAAACTCTATTTCTGTTAATAAAGTAAAAGTAAAAGACGATTACTCTATTACTCAAGATGATTTAATTTCTAACAAATATGTAGTTTTACAACGTGGTAAAAAAAGTACTTTTTTATTAAAAGTTGAATAAAAAACAAATGTCATTTATTAAAATGATACAGATATAAAAAGAGAGCTGAATTACTTCAACTCTCTTTTTTCATTTACATTAACAATTTCCTCCAAAATTGCTTTCAACTATCCTTTTTTAATAATATTTACCCAATTTTTATCTGCCTTATTTTTTAACGTTTCAGCACCTTCTTCTTGCCAAAGTTTAAGAGTATTTATACCCCAAGAATTGTAAAATAAATACAATTTACCATCTCTAATTTCAAATGTTTTAGGGTCTATAGATACTTTTTCTGCTTTAGCTCCAATTGCATAAGCACAATAACCACCATAAGCAGGTATATATTTTTTTGGTGATTTAGTAAACATCTCTAAATGTTCTTTTGATGAAAATTTAAACTTTACTCCATCAAAAGTTGATACAAACATTTTATCTCCTTTTTCTGCCTTGTTGTTAAAATAAGATACAACATCATATCCTTCTGCAACAAATCCTTTTTTTAAGTTGTAATTATTTTTTTGTCCTAGTACAGAAAATGAAATCAGTACAATTAATAAGGTAAATTTTTTCATTTTTAATTCTTTTTATGTTTTAAACCTTCCCAGTTTTTATCTGCTTTAACTTTTAATTTTTTGGTATCTCCTTCTTGCCAATCTTCTAACTTACTACCAAAAAAAGAGCTGTAGAATAAGTATAATTTTCCATCTCTAATTTCGTAAGCTTCTCCATCAATATACATTTTGGTATTTCTTTCTGCTACTGCATATGCACAATAACCACCATATTGAGGTACATATTTTTTAGGGTTTTCTGTAAACATTTTTAAATGTTTTTCTGATGAAAACCTAAACTTAGCACCATCATAAGTAGTTGTAAATTTATTTTTCCCTTCAACAGGTTTTTTTTCTTCAAAATAAGATACAACATCATAACCTTCTGCCACAAAGCCTTTTTTAGTATTATAATCTATTTTTTGAGCTGATAAATACGTAGAAATTCCTAAAAAGAATAAGAATAAATATTTTTTCATTCGATTGGTTTTAATCCATAGTCGAAGAAATTTTTAATTAATTACAAAGAAAAACCAAAACGTATTAAGAAGCTTTTGTAAAATCTATTAAAGCTGATGTTAATTCTTTTCTATTTTCTATATGACTCATATGTCCATCAGGAAAAACAATAAACTCAGAATTTGTAATTTTGGCTTCTTTAACTGAAGTTTTATAATCTAAAACAGGGTCTTTCTCTCCAATTATTATCAATTTTTTAAAACTGTTTTCTTTTAAAACATGATTTCTATTTGGACGAACTCTCATACCTTCTTGTCCTGCAATGTAACCTTGAATAGGAGTTTGTAAAGCTTCATTTAAGGCAAGTTTCATCTCGTCTTTAAAAATAGTTCTACTTTTTTCTCCAAATAAATTGGTAAAAGACATTCTTACCATATTTGTAAAATTGTTTTGCACCATTTTATTTGCGCGAGCTCTTAACTTTTTACGTTCATTGTCATCTTCAAAAGAAGTTGAGTTCATTAAACACAAACCCTTTATTTTTTGTGAGTATTTTTCTGCAAAAGCCAATGCAACATAGCCTCCTAAAGAATGACCAATTAACTTACATTTTCTTATTCTTAAATGTTTTAATACAGCTTCTATAGTTTCTGCAAACAACTCCATAGAATGAGAATACCCTAAACAATCAGAATTTCCATGTCCTAATAAATCAATAGAAATTACTCTATTTCTTTTAGATAATTCAGGAATAATATTACTCCACATTGTTCTATTTTCTAGGAAACCATGAATTAAAACAACAGCAGCACCTTTACCTAAATCAGAATAAGAAATTTGCGCATTTTTAAAGATGATAGAATTTTGCATGAAGCAAAAATATGTATCTTTAAGTCTTAAAAATAATATTTCAAAAATGAAATTTCAAAAAGCACTTATTTTAACATTCTTGTTTGTATCAACAAGCTTTTTTGCTCAAATTGATGAATTGGTTTTAGATGATTTAGTAAAAAACACTCTACATACTTTTGATGTTCCTGGTATTTCTGTTGGAATCTTAAAAGATGGAAAAATAGTTTACGCTAAAGGTCATGGAGTTCGTTCTTTAACCAATAAAAAAAACATGAACGAAAACACTTTGGTAGGTGTTGCTTCTAACAGTAAAGGGTTTACTTGTTTTGCTTTAGCAATGATGGTAGATGCTGGTAAATTAAATTGGGATGATAAAGTAAGAAAACACATTCCAGAATTTCAACTTGCAGATGCATGGGTTACAGAAGAATTTACTGTAAGAGATTTGGTAACTCATAGAAGTGGAATGAGCTTAGGTGCTGGAGATTTAATGTTTTTTCCTGAAGGAAATGATTTTACCACAAAAGACATTATTAACAATGTAAAACACTTAAAACCAGAATCTTCTTTTAGAAGTAAATTTGCGTACAATAACAACATGTTTATTATTGCTGGTGAAGTTTTAAAACGAGTAAGTGGTCTTTCTTGGGAAGAATTTATAGAAACAAAAATCATGAAACCAGTTGGAATGATTAATAGTAAAGCTTCTTACAATAGAGTTACAAATAGAACAAATATTATTGATGCACATACAAGAGCAGATGGAAAAGTAATTCAAATTCCACATGATTGGAGCGAAACTGCAAATCCTGCTGGTGGAATTATGAGTAATGTTAAAGACATGCTAACTTGGGCTAATTTTTTAATGAATGATGCAGTTACAAAAAACGGAAAACGTCTATTAAGCGAAAATCAATTTCATGAACTTTGGCAATTGCAAACTCCGTTAAAAGTTAGAAAAAATGACAGCTATAATTCAAACTTTAAAGGTTATGGTTTAGGATGGTTTTTAACAGATGTAAAAGGTGGTTACAAACAAGTATATCATACAGGAGGTTTAATTGGTACTGTAACACAGTTTACTATGATTCCAGATTTAGATTTGGCAATTGTAGTACTTACAAATCAAATGAATGGTAATGCATTTAACACCATTACAAACACCATTAAAGATTCTTATTTAGGGTATAAAAACAGAAATTGGCTTCAAAAATTAGGAGCAAATAATGCTAAGTATTTAAAATATAATGACAATTTAAAAGCAAAGATTTTTAATAAAGTAGCATTAGCCAAAAACAATAAAAGCTTGCCAAAACCTAATCAAATTGTAGGTACTTATAACGATAAATGGTTTGGTAATATCATTATTTCTTATGATGATAACAAATATACAATTAAATGTGAACGTTCTTCAACATTAATTGGAGAGCTATTACCTTACAACCAAACAACATATGTTGCAAAATGGAATAATAGAAGTTATGATGCTGATGTTTTTGTGCAATTTACTTTTGATGAAAAAGGAATTACAACAGGTGCAACTATGAAATACATTGCACCAATTACCGATTTTAGTTTCGATTTTCATGATTTAAACCTTAAAAAACAATAATAATTTTGATTAAAACAAAAGATAACTGGATTGCTGGTTTTGCACTTTTTTCACTTTTTTTTGGAGCAGGAAATTTAATTTTACCACCATCTTTAGGTACAAAATCTGGTGCAGATTGGTGGATTGTTGTTTTAGGATTTGTATTAACTGCTGTAACTATTCCTATTTTGGCAATTTTTGCCCACGCAAAGTTACAAGGTACTTTATATGATTTTGGTAAAAAAGTTTCTCCAATTTTTAGTACTGCATATTGTATGCTTATTTATGTAATTGCAATTGCAATTCCTTCTCCAAGAACTGCTGCAGTTACTCATGAAATGGCAATTCAACCATTTTTTGAAACAAAACCCATTTTTACAAGTATTATTTACTTTGGGTTGGTTTTTGTTTTTGCAGTAAATAGAAACAAAATAATTAGTTTAATTGGTAAATTTTTAACACCAATTATAGTCCTAATTTTATTTATAATCATTTTAATTGCTGCCTTTTCTTCTTCTGGTAGCATTTCTCCTTCTACTTTTAAAACTCCTTTTGTAGATGGTATTTTAGAAGGTTACCAAACTTTTGATGCTATTGGTGGTGTTGTGGTTGGTGCAGTAATTATTATTTCTTTAAACTTAAAAGGTAATGATAGTTTTGATGCTAGAAAAAAACTAATTACAAAGGCAGGAATAATTGCTGGTTCTGGTTTGTTATTAATTTATGGAGGCTTAATTTTAAGTGGCTCTTTATTATCTTCTACATTTGCAGAAAATGCTTCAAGAACCGAAATTTTATCAAGTTTAAGTACTCAAACTTTAGGTGATTTTGGTACTGCTTTTTTAAGCATTTTAGTTGCTTTAGCTTGTTTTACAACAGCTGTTGGTATTGTAACAGGTACTGCAGATTATATAAAAGGAATTTGCAATTATTCTAAACAAGCATTTATTATTACAGCAGCAATTTCATGTATAATTGGTGTTATTGTTGGTAGTTATCAAGTAGATTTTATTATCACTTTAGCTGTACCAGCTTTAATGTTTTTATATCCAATAACAATAGTTTTAATTTTACTAAATATTGTACCTAACAAATATGCTTCAAAATTGGTTTTTAGAAGTGTAGTTTTAGTAACTTTTATATTTAGTATAACAGATTTTTTAGGGTTTATAGTACCTAGAGAAAGTTTAACAGGTATTAAAAATATTATTCCTTTAGCCAATTCTAGTTTGGGTTGGGTTTTACCTGCTTTAATTGTTTTTATAGGATTAAACTTAAAAAAGTTTACACTAAAAACAACTTAATTATAAGACCATTAAATTACAACCTCTAATATCTGAATTATCAAAACGACCTATGATTTCGAAAGTGTCGTTTTTGTGTATTTTTCCTAAATCTTGAGTTGCAATAAAAGAACAAGAATTATAATTTGCTAAATCAATTACATTAATTCCTCCTGTTTTTCCATTTTTTAGAATGGTTAAAGCATCTTCTGTATCTCTTGTAAGAATTTTCATCCAAGGTGGAGTTTTAAAAACGCCTTTTCCATCAGAATATCCTTGACTTAACAATTCTGTCATTCCATATTCTGAATGAATTTCATCAACACCAAATCCTTTTTGCAAAATTAAATGCAATTCTTCTCTTATTAGTTCTTTCCTTCTTCCTTTCATACCACCAGTTTCCATAATTATGGTGTTTTTAAGGTTAAATTGTTGCATTTCTACTAAGTCTAATAAAGCAAATGAAACTCCAATTAATAGCGTTTTTTCTCCTTTTTTATTTAATTCTTCGAGTTTTTTAGCCAATTCTAACAAATTATCTAAATAAAATCCACTTTCTGGTTTATTAGACTTTTTAATCAAATCATCTACCATAAAAACTAATGAAGAGCCTTTTCTTTCTAAATAATTTGGTAATAAAGCTAACACAGTATAATCTTCTATGTTTCCATAAAAATGAGAAAATCCTTTTAAATAACTTTCTTTGTACAAATTAATATCTGTAACAAAATGTTTACTAGTTAAACTTCCTGTGGTACCAGAACTCGTAAACGTTTCTTTAATTTTTTCTAAGGATGAAATTACTTTTCTACTCTTAAAAAAATGAATTGGTAAAAACGGAATTTCTTCAACTTTAGAAACATCAGAGGGATGAATGTAAAGTAAATCGCAAAAAGACCTATATACTTTATTATTTTTAAATTGATGTTTAAAAACTTCTAAAGCAACTTGCTTAAAATCTTCTGGAGTTTTTATGTTAAATATTGATTCTTGCATATACTTTTGCAAAAATAACATTATTACACGCAACCTTTTTAAAGTTTTTGCATCTTGTAAGAAAAGAAGTCAATTTTATGAAACTAATTTTAAAATTATTAACCGTTTTTAGTCTGATTTTTGTTTTTAATAGTTGCGAAAACAATGATCCAATTATAGATTCTAACAACCTTTTATTAGGTTTTTGGATTGAGCCAACTTATGATAATGAAACTACTACTTTTAAAAGATCTAATTCTTTTAAAGAAAATGCTTATGGTATTTCATTTAGTAAAAATGGAGATTTTATAACGCAAACTTCTGGTTGGTGTGGCACACCTCCTCTTACTTTTTTTAAAATTAATGGTACTTTTTCATTAAATGAACCTCTAATTGATATCACTTCAGAAAGTTACCCAACAAATTATACTTGGAGAATTGTTTCTCTTACTGAAAACGAATTAATTGTAAAAAGAGAATTAACATCACAAGAAAAAGATCATAGAGCTTTAATGGATTTATTTTATGAAATCCAAAATTTAGCTTACAGTGTTTCTTGTTCAGATGCCAATGATTGGTTGTTTACAGCTTATGGTGCTAAAGCATGTGGAGGTCCTCAAGGTTATATTCCTTATTCTAATAAAATAGATACTGTTGCATTTCTTCAAAAAATAGAAGCATATACACAAGCAGAAAAAGAATACAATTTTAATCACGGAGTTGCTTCTACTTGTGACATACCAGCTATTCCTAAAAGTGTTGTTTGCGAAAACGGATATCCAACTCTTAAATATTAATTAAAATGAAAAAAATTACCCTAGTACTAATTGGTTTACTAATTTTTAACTCTTGTTTAAATTCAGATTATAAACCTAATTACAAGTTTGAATATTTACCTATAGAAGAAGCTATAGCTCCTGTAAGTTTTACTTATGGAGAAATAGACACAATTACTGTAAAATACTCTTTACCCAATGGGTGCTATTCTTTTGATCATATTTATTATAAATCTGTAGATACTACAAGAGTAGTTGCAATAACAGCACTTGTAGAGTTAGACCAAGAATGTACAGAAGCTTTAATAACAGAAGAAAAAAAGATTGCTGTAAAAGCATCACAAGAAGAAGACTATGTTTTTAAATTCTTTAAAGGAGTAGATAGTAATGGCGATAATATTTTTGAGGAAGTAATAGTTCCTGTAAATTAGAACCATCAAACTAGAAAAACTCATACAACAATGTTGCAAACAAGAAATTGCAGCACAAGCAAAGGTTTATCAACTATTTTCTGATAAGCTTTTTGCTATTTGTTTAAAATATTCTAGCAATTATCAAGATGCAGAAGATAATTTACAAGATAGCTTTATTGCAATTTTCGAAAAAATAAAACAATATAAAAACAAAGGTTCTTTTGAGGGTTGGATAAAAAGAATAACAATTAACACAGCATTACAAAAATATAGAGAGAAATCTCCTTTACAAATTGTAGACGAAATTATTGAAGAAGAAAAAGAACCAGAAGCATTTAATTTTGAAAAAACAACAGTTAATGTAGATACTTTATTGGTTCTCATTCAACAATTACCAGACAGATATAGATTAATTTTTAATTTATATGTTTTAGATAATTACAATCATAAAGAAATTTCTGAAATGCTAAAAATTTCTGTTGGTACCTCAAAATCGAACCTTTCTAGAGCAAGAAAAATTTTAAAGGAAAAGTTAGAAATTCATCAAAAAAAAGTAAAAACAATTAATTAATGGATCATAAAAATTTAGATACATTGTTTCAAGAACAACTTAAAAATTTGGAGGTAACTCCAGATAAAAAAGTATGGAACAATATAGAATCTAAACTTAAGGAGAAAAAGAAAAAAGTTTTTCCAATTTGGTGGTTTACAGCTGGCGGAATTGCTGCTGCAATTGTTTTAGCATTACTAACATACCCCTTTTTTAATGATGAAACTGAATTAAATAATTTAGATACAAAAACTATAATTACAGAAAGTTCTAAAGAAAAAACTAAAGTAGAATCTATAATAAAACCCCAAAAAGATTTACAAAATCAACAAGAAAACATAGAAGAAAAAGTAATTATTGCTGTTAAAAAAAAGAAACAAATTATAAAAAATAATACTAAAAACAAGAAGACACTAGTTAGCACAAAAAACGCTGTGAAAAAGATTTTTTTAGCTGACAATTCTCCTAAAAACAAAAAAAATGTTTTAACAAAAGAGAAAACAATACTTAAAGAAAATACTATTACTGATGCAAATAATGCAATTAAAAGTAACAAAGCAACAGTTACTAAAGCTGAAAAAAATATTTCTGTTAAAAAAATAGATTTAAATAATTATGTGCAAAAAAAAGACAGTTTATTTTCTTCTAAAAAGCTTAGAAAAAAATGGTCTATTGCTCCTGTTTTTGCGGTTTTAAATTCAAATTCTTTTTCTAACACATCTCCTGTAGATAGAAATTTATCTAACTCTACAAAAGGAAAAAATTCTTATTCATATGGATTTAAATTAGACTATAAAATAAATGATAGGTGGACTATCCAGTCTGGAATTCATATACAAGAAATGAGTTATGTTAATAATGAAATTACTGTAGAATCTTCCATTAACCAAAACGCTTCATCAATTGCATTTAATAGTGGAGAATCTTTTTCTTTTAATGGTAATTCTAATGAAAATTTAGATCTTAGTAGCAACCCAATTTATGATACAGCAAGTTTAAATGGAAATTTAAATCAAAACTTTGGATACATAGAAGTTCCTATAGAAATTAAATATACTTTATTAAAAACAAACAAGTTTAACACACAAATTGTTACTGGGTTTAGTTCGTTGTTTTTAAATAAAAACGAAATAAAGTTTAACTCACAATTTCTTACTAGATCTGGAAAAGCAACTAATTTAAATTCAATTAATTTTAGTGGTAATTTAGGTTTAGATTTTAATTACTCTTTAAATAATAATTGGTCTTTAAACTTAAATCCTATGTTTAAAGCTCAATTAAATACTTTTAATAAAAATGCAAATAATTTTTCTCCTTTTAACTTAGGAATATACTCTGGTATAAAATTTAATTTTTAATATCGTTTAACGAGTTTCTTCGTTATTTTAACGAAAAAAATAAAAATAGAAGAAAGAAAAATCTTAATTTTGACTGAAATTAAATTGCACATTTAACAATACATAGTTAATTAAATATAATTATTTTGTTAACTTTTTCAATTTTAACCCCTTATATTAATAATAATGAAAAAAGTGATGTTTTTAAAAACAACATACAGAACCTTTAGTGGAACAAAAGAAATTGTAGAACTTAAAAATAAAAAAAGTACTCAATGGCTTATTTATAGAGATAACAAACCAGCTTATTTTGTAGATTTTTATGATTTAGATAAAGAATCTAATGCTATGATGAATAGTTTGGTTCTTTGTAATAAAAAAACAATAGAAGAAACTTTAGAATTAATAAATAAGAAAAATAACGTAAATCTTTCTATTCCTAAAATTACTCGTTTAGGATATAAAAAGAAAATAAAATCTAAAGAAATAGAACTAGACTTAGGGCCAATACCAGAAGAATGGTTGTCTTATTCTTTATAGATTTTTACAACTAAGTTTCCTTTTTCATCCATAGAAGCTCTATACATACCTGCAGTATTAAACTCAAAAGACATATTTCCTTTTTTGTCTAGTGCCACAACTCCACCTGTTCCCCCAAGTTTTGTAAGTTTATTTTGAATCACATCTTTTGTGGCTTCTTTTAATGTTTTTTGTTGATACTCCATTTGAGCAGAAATATCATAAGCAACCTGACTTCTAATAAAATATTCTCCCCAACCAGTTGAAGAAACTCCACAAGTTAAATTATTAGCATAAGTTCCAGAACCAATAATTGGAGCATCTCCAATTCTTCCCCAACGTTTATTAGTCATTCCTCCTGTAGATGTACCAGCTGCTATATTTCCATTTTTATCTAAAGCAACACAACCTACTGTACCAAATTTTGCATTTTTAATATCAGCATCATAAAAAGCTGCTTTTTTATCATCATGATCTAACTCTGTTTTATTTCTATTTTTAATTCTTTGAAGCGATTTAAATCTTCTTTCTGTATAAAAATAACTAGGGTCTACAATTTCTAAACCTTTTTCTTTAGCAAAAACAGAAGCACCTTTACCAGAAAGCATTACATGATCAGAATCTGTCATAACTTTTATAGCCAATTCTATAGGGCTTTTTACATTGGTAACACCAGCTACAGCACCAGCATTTAATGTTTTTCCATCCATAAAAGAGGCATCTAATTCATTGGTTTCTTCATGTGTAAAAACAGCTCCTTTACCTGCATTAAATAATGGAGATTCTTCCATAACTTGAATGGTTTTCATTACAGCCTCTGCACTTGTTCCTCCGTTTTTTAATATAGTATGCCCTACTTTAATAGCTTCTTCTAATTTAGCTTTATAAGCAGCTTCTTTTTCATCAGACATGTTTTTCTTTAAAATTGTACCTGCTCCACCATGAATAATAATTGCAAACTCATTTTGTACAGAGTTCAATTTATCTTCTTTAATTGTAGTGTCTATATCGTTTTTACATCCTAATAAAATCAATAAAAAAGAAAAAAGTAGCAGATAGTTTTTCATATTTAATTTGTTTAAAATTTAACAAAATATAATGTTTTTGTTTAATTTATAAATGAATAAAAAAATTGTAATTTCGTTTCTCGAATTTAAACAACAAAAACGGAACAACAAAATGATAGACTTTGGAATTAAAGAATCATTACTTGATTTAGGTATAAAAGATTTAAATAATGGAACTTCTACAGGTTCTAACAATTTTTCTAATGGAGAAATTATTGAAAGTTATTCTCCAGTTGATGGAAAACTGATAGGAAAAGTAAAAACTACAACAAAAGAAGACTATGAAAAGGTGATGCAAACTGCTACTAAAGCATTTTTATCATTTAGAAACATGCCTGCTCCACAAAGAGGTGAAATTGTACGTCAGTTTGGAAATAAATTAAGAGAATTAAAAGAACCTTTAGGAAAATTAGTTTCTTATGAAATGGGTAAATCTTTGCAAGAAGGTTATGGAGAAGTACAAGAAATGATTGACATCTGCGATTTTGCTGTAGGATTATCTCGTCAATTAAATGGACAAACAATTCCATCTGAAAGACCAGGTCATGTTATGAGAGAACAGTGGCATCCAATAGGTGTTGTTGGTATTATTTCTGCTTTTAATTTCCCTGTTGCTGTTTGGGCGTGGAACACTGCTTTGGCGTGGATTTGTGGTGACGTTTGTGTTTGGAAAGCAAGTGAAAAAGCTCCTTTATGTGCTGTTGCTTGTCAAAATATTATTGCTTCAATTTTAAAAGAAAACAACTTGCCAGAAGGAATTTCTTGCATAATAAATGGAGATTATAAGGTTGGAGAAATGATGACTGCAGATACTAGAATTCCATTAGTATCAGCTACTGGATCTACAAGAATGGGTAGAATTGTAGGTGCTAAAGTTGCAGAACGTTTTGGTAAATCTTTGTTAGAATTAGGAGGTAATAATGCCATAATTATTACGCCAACTGCAGATTTAAAAGTAGTAGTTCCTGGAGCTGTTTTTGGAGCTGTAGGTACTTGTGGACAAAGATGTACTTCTACAAGAAGATTAATTATTCATGAATCTGTATATGATAAAGTAAGAGATGCCATTGTTGGTGCTTACAAACAATTAACAATTGGAAATCCTTTAGATGAAAAAAATCATATTGGACCTTTAATTGATAAAGATGCTGTTAAAACCTATTTAGCTGCTATAGAAAAAGCAAAAAAAGAAGGTGGAAATGTATTAGTAGAAGGTGGTGTTTTAGAAGGTAAAGGTTATGAATCTGGTTGTTATGTAAAACCAGCAATTATAGAAGCAGAAAATCATTTTGAAATTGTACAACATGAAACTTTTGCTCCAATTTTATATTTAATGAAATACCAAGGTGAAATAGAAAATGCTATTGCAAAACAAAATGGAGTTGCACAAGGATTGTCTTCTGCAATTATGACAAATGAGATGAAAGAAGCAGAGAAATTCTTGTCTTATGCTGGTTCAGATTGTGGAATTGCCAATGTAAATATTGGAACTTCTGGAGCAGAAATTGGTGGTGCTTTTGGTGGAGAAAAAGAAACTGGAGGAGGAAGAGAGTCTGGTTCTGATGCTTGGAAAGTTTATATGCGCAGACAAACAAATACCATTAATTATTCTGATGAATTGCCTTTAGCACAAGGAATTAAATTTGATCTTTAAGAGATTATAAAAGTTATAATAAATGTAAAAAACCAACTCAAAATGAGTTGGTTTTTTTATGTTAAATTTAAACTATCTTTAAGTTTTTTAGTCTAACCTTCATGAAATCAGCACATATTAAACATTTATACAATAGAATTGGTTTTGGTATTACTCCAAAAGAAGTAAAACGTTTGTCTAAAAAAAGTAAAAAAAAAGTGATAAATGAATTATTTTCTTCATCTAATACAACTACAAATTTATCTGTAGACATTTCATTTTTAGAGGGTATAAATTATAAAGATTATAAAAAACGAAGAAGAGAGCTTCAAAAAATAAGTAGAAATAAGGTAAAAGAATTTTCTTTTGCTTGGTTTGAAAGATTAAACAATCCTACAGAAATTTTAAGAGAAAAAATGACTTTGTTTTGGGCAAATCATTTTGTTTGTGAAAGTAAGAACATCTTATTTGTTGATAGTTATAATAATTTACTCCGTAAAAACGCTCTAGGAAATTTTAGAGATTTTACAAAAAAAATATCTAAAGAAGCTGCAATGCTTGGTTATTTAAACAACAAACAAAACAAGAAAAAAAGTCCGAATGAAAATTTTTCTAGAGAATTAATGGAACTTTTTACTTTAGGTCAAGATCAATACACAGAAAAAGATATTAAAGAAGCTGCAAGAGCTTTTACAGGTTATAACCATAAGTTTAGAGGAGAATTCTCTTTTAGAGAAAAACATCATGATAAAAATGAGAAAACCTTTTTTGGTAAAACTGGTAATTTTAATGGTGATGATATTATAGACCTCATTTTAGAAAAAAAACAATGTGCTCGTTTTATATCAGAAAAAATATACACCTATTTTGTAAATGAAAACATCAATAAAAAACATATTGATGAAATGGTTACTGTTTTCTACAAAGATTATGATATAGAAAAATTAATGCACTATGTTTTAAGCTCTAAATGGTTTTATGCTGATGAAAATATTGGGACAAAAATAAAATCGCCAATAGAGTTTTTGGTCGGTATAAATACAATAGTACCTTATACTTTTAAAAAAGAAAAACAGCTTTTTTGGGTTCAAAAAATGTTGGGTCAGGTTTTATTAAGTCCTCCAAATGTTGCAGGATGGAAAACAGGTAGAAATTGGATAGATAGCAACACCATAGTTTCTCGTTTACGTTTGCCTTCGGTTTTATTAAATAATGCAGAAATTGCCTATTCAGAAAAAGGAAATGAAGAGACAATTATTACCAATCTTAAAAAAAGAAAACTAACTAAAAAGGCGTATATAAAAATTAAAGCTAACTGGAATTTATTTGAAGAAAACTATAAAAATATTTCTAATAAAGAGTTAATTCATCAAGTTATTACTTCAGAAATAAATAAAGGAACTGCAGAAATGTTAGATAAAAATAAAACACTTTCTAAACATGATTTTGTTGTTCAGTTAATGAGCTTACCAGAATATCAACTTTGTTAAATCGAAAAACATGAAACGTAGAGATTTTTTAAAACAGTCAACACTTGCTTCAGGTATGTTTTTTGTGCCTCAGTTTTTAAAGGCTTTTGAGCAGTTACCAAACAAAACATTTAGCAACAAAAAAGTAGTCATTATTCAGTTAAAAGGTGGTAATGATGGTTTAAATACAGTAGTGCCTTTTCACAACGATATTTATTATCAGCAAAGAAATAAAATCGCTTTAAAACAAAACGATTTATTTAAAATTTCTGATGAAGTTGGGCTTCATAAAAGTTTAAAACCGTTACAAAACTTGTATAATAAAGGCTTTGTAAGTATTATAAATAATGTTGGTTATCCTAACCCAAATTTATCTCATTTTAGATCTACAGATATTTGGCAAACTGCAAGCGATAGTAATGAGTTTTTACAAAATGGTTGGATTGGTCGTTATTTAGATCATACAAAAGGAAATCCTTTTTCTGCTATTGAAGTAGATGATAGTTTGTCTTTAATGTTAAAGGGAGAAACACAAAATGGTTTAGCAATTACAGACCCTAAAATGTTTTATAATTCTATGCGTGCACCATTTTTTAACAATGTGGTTTCTAATTATAATGATGCACATTTAAGTGAACATAATTTGGGGTATTTGTACAATACTATGATAGATGCAAAATCATCTTCAAAATATATTTACGAAAAAAGTAAAACTAAAAGTTCTTCTGCAGCTTACCCTAAAAATTTGTTTGGAAAACAATTAAAAACCATTTCTCAATTTATAAATTCTGGTTTAGAAACGCAAGTATATTATGCTGGTTTAAGTGGTTTTGATACACATGCAAACCAAACAAACTCTCAAGCAAGATTACTGAAAACTTATGCAGAAAGTATGGAGGTTTTTATAGAAGATTTACAAAAAAACAATGCTTTTAATGATGTGTTAATTCTTACTTTTTCTGAATTTGGAAGACGTGTAAAACAAAACGAATCTAATGGTACAGATCATGGAACTGCTAATAATGTTTTTATAATGGGTAAAAATTTAAAAAAACAAGGTTTGTATAATAATTTACCAAATTTGGGTGATCTAGATAAAAATGGAAACCTAAAATATGAAATAGATTTTAGAGAAATTTACGCAACAATTTTAGACAAGTGGTTACAAGTAAATGATAGCGAAATTTTAAACAAATCGTTTTCTAAATTAGGGTTTATTTAATTCTTGACAATCTAACAAAAACAACTAACTTCGTTATAAAATGATTTGATACTCGTTTTAAAGTATATAAACGTTGTAAAACATTATGAGAAACATCCGTAATCTTAATATCATTCTTTTTATTTTATCATTTACAACAGGTTTTTGTCAAAGTAATTTGATAATTCCTCAAAATGGAATTGAAGGTATTTCTATAAAAATTGACACAACTGATATTTCAGTAGTTGAGAAACTTTACGGAAATGAATTTGAATTGAACGCAAACCAATCTTACACAAGATATACATATCCAAAAATTGGTTTAGCATTTCAATATGAAAGTGATGATAAAAATAAAATTATTCGTTCAATATTTTTAAAAAGCCCATTTCAAGCAAAATTGGAAAATGGAATTGAGCTGAATAAATCTTCAATGAAGGAAGTTTTCGAAAAGTATTCTGATAAAGGTTGTTTTACTTCTAAAACAAATGCTTGGCACTCGCAAAAAGGCATTTCATTTTTCATCAAAAAGGATAGCACTACAAAAGGATACAATATTGAAAATAAATTATATAAAATAGAAATTCACAATAAAAACAAATTTGGAATGACTTCTCAAGTCAATTTTGAGTTTGATAAAGAGCGAAAAGAAGAACGAATACAAGAAATGGTTAATGTTTTAAAAGATGACGATTTCACCTTTGAAAAATTTGATGATTTTTGGAAAATTCAAAAAAAGAATAACACCAAACCTTTTCCTTTAAAAAAACAAGAGAATTTCAAAAGAGAACTTGATTTCGACTTAGATCAACTTAATAGTGAAATAAGAATTTATGGTAGTGTTTTTGAACTTAATATTCTAAAATGTAATAATAATTTAGTTTATTTAAAATTAACGTCAGAGAATAAGATTTTAGTTGAAAGGTATTCTAATAAACAAATTGATAAATTACTTAATAAACATAAGAACAAAACAAATATTCCAATCGATATAAAAAATTCTATTGATTTCCCTACTGACACTTATGTTTACGGAACATTCTGTGGATTTGCAGGAATGCCACCTACTGAATCACAAACAATGATTGATTTAGTAAATAAAGGGAAATATTATAAGCTTGCAAGACGATTGAACTCAATGAACCCTGAAATTGCAACTTATGGATATATTGGACTTTACTTTTTAAGAAAAAAAAGAATAGAAGTAAAACCTCCTGAATTATCAAAAATGGCAGAATTGAAAAATTCAAATATTCAATTAATTACTTGTCAAGGTTGTATTTTTGGAGTTACAGAAACAATTAAAGATGTATTGTCCGAAGATAATTTGAAAGTTATATATTCAGCTTATCGAGAAAGTGGATTACTAAAATAACATATTACAACACCTATAAAATTAATTACTAGTTCAAACCTACTTAAAAAATTCTCACAGATTTTCTTTCTGGTTTTATTTGCTTAATTAGGTGCTTAAACCAGGAAATAAAACATATACACTAACACGTTAAACGAAACTTACTAATTATACTTCACTTTTCTAATTACTCTTAATACTTCTTTATAACTGATGTAAGTAGTTTTATTAGGTAGATCTTTAATATACTTTTTAGCTTTTTTAAGTTGTTCTGCAACCTCTAAAAAACCATGTAAATAACAAATTAAATAATTAATTGGTAATCGTAATAAATCTTCTTGTTCTGTTACAGAAAGAGCTGTTTTATTTTCAATTTTTTTAACAATAGCATTGCAATTATTATAGATATGATGAATTATTTTTCCATCAAATTTTGGTGGAACAAATAAAAATTCTTTAACAATATCGTGTTTGCCATTGTCTTTAAAATTGATAATTGTTTTCTCTAACTGATAGTGTTTTTCTTGTTTTTCTAATCCTAAAAAAATGTATTCTGTTATTATAAAAGAATGTTTATTAAAACTAATTTGAACATCGTCTAAAGCAGAAAAAAACAATTGTACTTGTTCGTTTATCAACTCAATATCTACTCTAGAAAAATATTCTTTATTGTTAATTAGTTTCTTTTTACCTGCCCAACACAAAACAAATTGTTCGTTAAAAACCTTGTATTGTGGGTTGTATTCTGGTTTATGATTATTTATAAAATCGAAAACGCCATTTAGTGTTAATTCAATATTATTACGTGCATTTTTTTCTATTGCAGCAACAATAACTTTATTGGTATTTATTAATTCAAAGGCACTAGTTACAGGCAAAGAATTACTACCTCTTCTGTAAAATATAGTTCCTTGTTTGTATTTCCACGCATTTTTTAAAAGAGAAGATATTCTATTATTTGGATGTATAGTAACCAAACCAATAACTTTATGACGTTGTAATCTTGGAAAAGGAACGTTTTCGTATTCAATTTTTGGAGGGTTGTTTAAATACGCATTTACCAAATTTTGAATCTTGCTATCATCAAAAAAATCGACACCAATTATTTTATTTTCTTCATCTTCAACACCAATAACGATGTAAGAATTGTTTTCTGGATTAGAATTAGAAAGCGCACAAATGTGTTTTAAAAATTTAGCTTTACCGTCTTTAGAACTTAAAGATAATTTTTGCTTCTTATCATAAAAACTATTCTCATCATTATGAGAGAGTAGATTTTTAATAAGAAGTCTTTTATTAATCATTTTACGGCATTTCTTGTCCTTGGCTTGCTTGCAACAATAAAAACCAATCTTCTATGTCTAAATTAATTTCTAAAGCTTTATTTGCTTTTAAAATTCGTTCTTTGTTTGTAGTACCAATTACTGGTGATATTTTTGCAGGATGTTTTAAAATCCAACTTAACAAAAGTACATCTTTAGAAACATTATACTTTTCTGTTAACGTTTTTAAAACTTCTTGTATTCTTTTAGATTGATTATTATCTTCTTTAAAAACAACTCCTAAAGGACTCCAACACATTGGCTGAATTCCGTTTTGTAACATTTGATCTAAACTACCATTAAAGATTGCATTATGTTGTGTTAACGAAAATTCTATTTGATTTACAGCAACATCAATTTTAGCCGAAATTAAATCCACCTGAGAAGGTGTAAAATTTGATACACCAAAGTTTATAATTTTACCACTTTCTTTTAATAAAGTTACTGCTTCTGCAATTTCTATAGGTTGCATTAACGGACTTGGTCTGTGCAGTAAAAAAGTATCTAAATAATCGGTTTTTAAATTTTTTAAAGACGCTTCTACACTAGAAACAATATATTCTTTAGCGTAATTATAATGTTTTACTTTATTGTTTCTTGTATTACCAACAAGTTGGATACCACATTTAGAAACTAATTTAATTTCTTCTCTAGCAATTCCACTTTCTATAAACGCTTTTCCAAATTCGGCTTCAGTTGTATAATCTCCATAAATATCTGCATGATCAAAAGTTGAGTTTCCATTTTCTACACAAAATTGAATCATATCAACTTGTTCTTTGGTAGAAAATTGTTTTCCCCATTTTCCCCAAGACATACAACCAATTATAATTTTTGACTTATGCATTTAATCTTTATTTAAAATTGTAGGAGTTGCTTGTGCTGTAGGATATACTACTAAATCTTCAATATTTACATGATAAGGTCTTGTAACCACAAAGTAGATGATATCTGCAATGTCTTCTGCTTGTAATGCTTTATAGCCAGCATAAACAGATTTTGCTTTTTCTGTATCTCCTTTAAAACGAACATCAGAAAACTCTGTTTCTACTGCTCCAGGATGAATTGCAGAAACACGAATGTTATGTTTGTTTAAATCTATTCTCATTCCTTTATTTAGAGCATCTACAGCATGTTTAGATGCACAATATACATTTCCATTAGGATACACATCTTTTGCAGCTATAGAGCCAATATTTACAATAAAACCACTATTTCTTTCTGTCATTTGAGGAATAATTGCTTTAGAAACATATAACAGTCCTTTTACATTAATATCCATCATTGCATCCCAATCATCTAAACTTCCATTTTGTATAGATGATAAACCATGAGCATTACCAGCATTATTTATTAAAATATCTATTTTTTTAAAATTGTCTGGAAGTGAGTTAATGGCATTTTCAACTTCATTTCTTTTAGAAACATCAAAATGCAAAGTGGCAACTTCTGTAAATTCTGATAACTCTTTTTTAAGAACATCAAGTCTTTCTTTTCTTCTTCCGCAAACAACTAATCTAATATTGTTTTTTGCAAAAATTTCTGCAGTAGCTTTTCCAATTCCAGATGTGGCTCCTGTAATAAATGCTGTTTTAGTCATACCTTAAAAATATAAAAAACAAGTTGCATCAAATTTTATTTGTAACGTAATTTTTTCATCAATTATTAACAAAGAAAAAACCGCTCTGTGAAGAGCGGTTTTCCTTTTGATTGGTAACTAACCAATCAAAAATCAACTAACCAAACTTTATTTTAAATTTCTTCTATTCTTTGTCTTTCTTACTACTTTAGTACGTTTTCTACCATTATTCCTTACAATATCTTTTGCTTCTTTTTTAGTTTTTGCACCTTTTAAATATTGTACAAATCCTCTTCCAGAAAACTCATATGTAGTTTTAGAATTTACATTGTAAAGTTCTATTCTTCCATCATTAATAACGGTTAATTCAAACTCTTCAATATCTCCTCCATCATAATTAAGTGTTAAAATCTTTAGGTCTTCATAACCTGTTACATCAAAGATTTCGTAACCACCAACGTAATTCCAATTAATATTATCAACTTGCGTGCCAAAACTATCTTGAGAACTATAAAATGTTGTTATATTTTCTGGTGTAAATGCTAAATAATTTTCATCATCAAAAGCGTTAGGAACACCTCCATTTGTAATTTCTTTTTCCCAAGCATTATATTCTTGTAAGAAATATTCTATGTTTTCATAAAACAACTTATCATAATCAAAATTATTAGTATTATAACCTATTAAATAATAGTCTACATTTTGTCTGTAATTATATAGCCTAATTTCATTATTAGATATAACAGTTACTTCAAAATCGTTTGCTCCATCTATATCATGGTTTGTATTTAATAAGCCATTAAAAGTATTGTATGTACCTACATCAATTCCTAAACCATTTCCTGTTCTTCCAATATCTACAATGTTATTATTTGCGTATAAAATTCCGTTTAAAAACGATAGTGTAAATGCTTTAGATACATAAGGAATATCTCCATTTCCTGTTGTTCTATGATAATCTATATACCAAACATCATAACCAGAAACAATGTTTTCTAAAGAAACTTGATTGTTATAATCATTGTCAAATGAATCTTCATAATATGTGGTACATGAGCTAAAAAGCGCTCCTGTTATTAGTATTGCGAAAAGTAATTTTATTGATTTCATAAGCTTTAGTTTTATGGTTATGCTTATGTAATTTCAAAATGCGTGCCAAAAATAAATTTGAAGAAAAAAGGAGGTGAAAATAACCTATAAAAAGAGATATTATAAGAAACAAAAAAAGCGAACCAAATGGTTCGCTTTTTAAATATTATAAAATTATTTTGTTAGTTATTCAAAGCTTCTGCTCCTCCAACAATTTCTAAAATTTCATTAGTAATTGCTGCTTGACGTGCTTTGTTATAAGTTAACAATAATTCGTCTCTTAATTCTGTTGCGTTGTCTGTAGCTTTATGCATTGCAGTCATACGTGCTCCATGTTCTGAAGCAAAACTATCTCTTATACCTTTGTATAATTGCGTTTTTAATGACTTAGGTATTAAAGCTTCAACAATTTCAATTTTAGATGGCTCAAAAATGTAGTCAGAATTTACTGCTGATTCATCTCCTCCTTCAATAGGTTTAATTGGTAAAAATTGTTCTACTTGAGGAATTTGAGTTGCTGCATTTTTAAATTGATTATAAACCAATTCAATTTTATCATAAGTACCTTCAGAATACAAGTTCATTAACTGTTCTGCAAGTTTTGCAACATTGTCAAAAGTTAAATCATCATAAATATCGTTTTTAGTTTCAATAATATTGAATTGTTTAGATAATACATCTGCACCTTTTTTACCTATTGCAAATAAATCTACCTCAACATCACTATATTTTTCTTTTACAGTTTTTATAACTTCTTTAGAGATAGATGAATTAAATCCACCACATAAACCTCTGTTTGATGTTACTACAACTAATAAAACTTTTGAAACCTCTCTTTGAGTAGAATATGCCCCACCAGCATCACTATCTAAAGTTGCACTTAAATTTTGCAACAATTCAGTTAGTTTAGATGAATATGGTCTCATTGCCGTAATTGCATCTTGTGCTTTTTTCAACTTTGCAGCAGATACCATTTTCATGGCAGATGTAATCTGCATTGTTGATTTAATAGAGGTAATTCTATTACGTATTTCTTTTAAGTTTGCCATTCTATTGGAATTTTGAGATTCCCGCTTTCGCGGGAATGACAACTATTTTTTATTCAAAATGAGTAGAAATCTCTTTAGCTGCTGCTTCTAAAACTGCAGTTGTTTCTGGAGTTAATTTTCCAGATTTTAATACATCTAAAGTATCTCTATGTTTTGCGTTTAAGTAATCGATATAATCTTTTTCGAATTTCTTTACTTGCTCTACAGGAACATCTTTTAATAAGTTCTTAGAACCTGCATAGATAATTGCAACTTGATCTTCTACTGCGAAAGGATCATTTTGAGCTTGTTTTAAAATTTCAACATTACGTTGTCCTTTAGAAATTACACTCATTGTAGCTGCATCTAAATCAGAACCAAACTTAGCAAATGCTTCTAATTCACGGAACTGAGCTTGATCTAATTTTAAAGTACCAGATACTTTTTTCATAGATTTAATCTGAGCATTACCTCCAACACGCGATACAGAAATACCTACGTTAATTGCTGGACGAACACCAGAGTTAAATAAATCTCCATCTAAGAAAATTTGACCATCCGTAATAGAAATTACGTTTGTTGGAATATATGCTGATACGTCTCCTGCTTGTGTTTCAATAATTGGTAATGCAGTTAAAGAACCTCCACCTTTTACGATTCCTTTTAAAGAATCTGGTAAATCGTTCATTTCACTTGCAATTTTATCATCATTAATAACTTTTGCAGCACGCTCTAATAATCTTGAGTGTAAGTAAAATACATCACCAGGATAAGCCTCACGTCCTGGAGGTCTTCTTAATAATAAAGAAATTTCACGGTAAGCAACAGCTTGTTTAGATAAATCATCATAAATAATTAAAGCTGGTCTTCCAGAATCTCTAAAGTACTCTCCAATTGCAGCTCCAGCAAATGGTGCATAAACTTGCATTGCTGCAGGATCTGATGCATTTGCTGCAACTATTGTTGTATAAGCTAAAGCTCCTCTTTCTTCTAACATGTTTGCAATTGCTGCAACAGTAGAAGCTTTTTGACCAATAGCTACATATATACAGTATACTGGCTCACCAGCATCGTAAAATTCTTTTTGATTTAAGATAGTATCTAAAGCAACAGTAGATTTACCTGTTTGACGGTCTCCAATGATTAACTCACGTTGACCTCTACCAACAGGAATCATTGCATCAATAGATTTAATACCAGTTTGTAATGGCTCTGTTACTGGCTCTCTAAAAATTACCCCAGGAGCTCTACGCTCTAATGGCATTTGATAAGTTTTACCTTTAATTGGACCTTTACCATCAATTGGGTTTCCTAAAGTATCTAACACACGACCTACAACTCCTTCTCCTGCTTGTAGAGAAGCAATTCTTTCAGTACGTTTAACAGTAGAACCTTCTTTTACTGATGTAGAAGCACCTAATAATACAACTCCTGCATTATCTTCTTCTAAGTTTAATACGATACCTTCTAATCCGTTTTCGAATTCTACTAATTCACCATATTGAACATTAGAAAGACCGTAAACACGAGCAATTCCATCTCCTACTTGTAAAACAGTTCCAACTTCATTTAAAGTTGCTTTAGCTTCAAAATTTGTTAACTGTTGTTTTAAAATTGCTGATACTTCAGCTGGTTTAATACTTGCCATCTTTTATAATTTGATGTATTATTAAATTTTAGGAATATAATGACTGTTGTCAAATTCCTTTTTCAATTCGTTTAAATAATTAGAGATACTTGCATCATATTGCACATCTCCAACACGTAAAATAAATCCACCTAAAATAGATTCGTTTACTTCGTTTACTAAATTTGCTTTTTCTCCAGTTAAAGCTACAATTTTAGCTAATACTGCTTTTTCTACATCTTTAGTTAAAGGAACAGCTGTAATTACTTTAGCCTCTTGCATATGTTTATCATAATCATATATGATAGCATATTGTTTAGCTATAGACTCTAACATTGCTATTCTTTTATTATCTTCTAATAAATGAAATAAGCCAAGAGTAATATTGTTAATCTTAGAACCAAATAAAGCGTTTAATACTTTAATTTTATCTTCTGATTTTACAATAGGACTTCTTAACATCACTTCTAAATCATCATTTTCAGAAATTGTAGCTCCAATTAATAACATATCGTCATTAACTACAGTTTCTTCTTTAGAATCTTTAGCAAGATTTAAGATTGCTTTTGCATAACGTAATGCTGCTCTTGCGTCTTTCATGCTTAAATTAGTTTAAAGTAACATCTTTTAAGATTCCTTCAACTAATTCTAGTTGATCTTTCTTAGAAGATAGTTCTTTTTTAATTACTGACTCTGCTATACCAATAGATAATTCTGCAACATTTTTCTTTAATTCTGCTAAAGCTGCTTGCTTTTCTTGAATTATAGAAGCTTGTGCGTTTTCTATTAATTTTGTTGTTACTTCTTTAGCATCTTCTTTTGCTTCAGCTAACATATTATCTCTAATATCTCTAGCTTCTTTCATCATTGCATCTCTTTCTGCTCTTGCTTCTTTTACTAACCTTTCGTTATCGGCTTGTAAATTTTGCATTTCTTTACGTGCATTTTCTGCAGCTGCTAAAGCATTTTCAATTCCAGATTCTCTTTCTTCTAAAGAGTTTAAAATTGGTTTCCAAGCAAACTTTACCATTAAAGCAATTAATGCTAATAATAAGATTGTTGAAACTGCAAATAACCCTGGTGAAAAATCGTTTAATAAAGTTTCCATTCTATAAACTAATTAATTTATTTGTTTCTAGTTGTTTAATTTTAAAAATAGGTTCTGTAACCAACCGTTACAGAACGCTATTTTTTTGTTTTTGTTTGGATTATTTTCCTAAGAATAATGCACCAAATGCTAAACCTTCTAATAATGCAGCGATAATAATCATTGCTGTTTGAATTTTTCCAGTTGCTTCTGGTTGTCTAGCAATACCTTCCATTGCTTTTCCACCAATTTGACCTAAACCAATTCCTGCTCCGATTACGATTAATCCTGCTCCAATTAAATTGTACATAATAAATGTATTTTTATTAAATTAAACAAATTTGTATTAATGAGCTTCTGAATGGTCTGCTACTGCCATACCTATAAATAATGCTGAAAGCATTGTAAAGATATAAGCCTGTAAGAAAGCCACTAAAACCTCAATTAATGTTATAAAAAATGATAATACTAATGACAACCCTGTTGCTCCAACCACACCTAGTGATTCTTTAAGAGTAAACATAATTGCTATTAAGCTCATTACCACAATATGACCTGCTGATATGTTTGCGAACAAACGTACTAATAATGAAAACGGTTTAATTACTAAAGCTCCAGCTAATTCTATAATTGCTAAAACTGGTCTAATTAAAACAGGAACCCCTGGCATCCAAATCATGTGCATCCAGTATCCTTTGTTTCCACTAAAAGTGTAAATTACTAATGTAAAAATTGCTAAACATCCTGTAACTGCTAATTGCCCAGTTACGTTAAATCCTAAAGGTGTTAAACCTACTAAGTTTAAAACCCAAATAAAGAAAAATACAGTTAATAAATACCCTGTAAATCTTCTATAATGTTTATCTCCAATATTTGGTCTTGCAATTTCATCTCTAACATATAAAACCAATGGCTCTAATACTCTTGCAAATCCTGTAGGAACTTGTTTTGTTTTGTATTGTTTTGCTAATCTTGAGAACCAGAAAATTAATAAAAACCCAATTAAAAGAATACCTACTACACTTTTAGTTATAGAAAAATCTAATACTTTATGTGCATTAGTTGCATGATGAGTTTCATCAAAAGAAACAGTTGCTGCTTCCTTATCTAATTCATAAATTTTAGAGTGAATTTTAGCAAATTTTAATCCGTTTTTTTCAACGATTACATGCCCATCATCATTATGATGAAATTCTGAAGACATAAAAGTAACTAAACCTTCACTTGTCCATAAAATGATTGGTAAAGGAAAACCTACATGTACTCTTTCGTTTGCATCGCTTGTATAAGAGAACAATGAAAAGTCATGAGAATCTTTAATGTGGTGCAAAATATATGCCTCTACTTCTGCCTTCGTATTTACACGTCCACCATCATTCTGGTTATCGTGCTTTTTATCAGATTCTGTTGCGTAACCTATTGAAGTAAAAAAGGTTACTGCTGCTATTAAAAGAAACTTGATTGATTTTTGTGCAATCTTCATTGTTAAAATACGCTTTCTAAATTCGGCGCAAAGATATAGAATTATTCAGAATCTCAAACCTTTTTTAACGGTAATTATTTATTATTGCTTTTTCTTCAATATTTTGGCAACTAAAATAGCTTCTGTTAATAAAAAAACAATCATTGGAATAAATAGTGATAATCTTGCCTGAAAAGAGAGTCCTTCTTCAGAAAAAAGGGGATTATTAAAGATAATGCTAAATAAAATTAATTTTAAAACAATAGTACCTAAATAGATAAAACCTAATTGTTCAAATATTTTATTAACAGTAGAAAAGATTAAAAAATTTACACAAATTAACAGGGAAAAACCCAAATGAAAAAGGTATACTTTTTTAAGAGAAAAAGGTAAATTAATTTGCTGATTTTCTATTACAAATTCGTGTAATGAAAAACTTAAAAGAAATAGAGAAAAGAAAATTATAGTAAAAACAAGAATGCTTCTAATCATTAATTCTGTTGGCTTGTTTTATTAAGGAATACATTGCTAAAAAAATGGCAATTAAAGTAATTGTTTCTGTTAGATAAGATGTTTCAAATTTTACATCTAACCATTTACCCAACAAAAAACCTAAATAAATAGTTAATCCCATTTGCAAACCTGCTCCTGAGAGTTGCAATGCTTTATTAAGCGGTTTTTTCTGAGAGTCTTTTTTTGTCATTAGAAGAATTCAATTCTTTAATAGCTCCTTTCATTGCACAAGTTGCGTTAAATGAAGCTCCTGGTTCTATAGAAAGTTTACCAATTACAACATCTCCAGATATGTCTGCAGTACTTTTTATAGTTAATGTATTTGAAACTAAAAGTTCTCCAGAAAATTTACCTTCTATATCTGCGTTTGTAGCTTCTACTTTTCCTTTAATAAAACCATCTACACCAATAATAACTCTACCATTTGTAATAAGGTTTCCATCTAAATTACCATCAATTCTAAAATCTCCATCAGATTTAATCTCTCCAACAATTGTTGTGTTTTTAGCTACAACATTTCTTTCCATAATTTTATTCTTTTGAGGTTTTTTGTCTTTATTACTAAACATTCTATTTACTTAATTGTTCTATTATTTCTTTTGCCCTCTTTCCTTCTTCTGTGTTACCATATTTAATAACAATAGCTTCTAATGCAAATTTATACGTTTTTTTATCTGTGTATTTACCTAAAGCATAGGCTCTTAAAAGTTCAAATTTAGCAATTATTTTTGAATTTTGAATTGAAGGTAGAATGTCTACAACTTCTTTAACTGTTTCATGAAACTTATCTTCTTTATATAAATAATAAAGTTCTTTGTATTTGTTTTCTATTTCATTTACAGAAATTTCTTCATTTATTTTTTTGTTTGGAGATAAGATTGTTTTTGCAAAAACAGTTTTTGGATACTTTGTAAGAATTACATTTTTATGTTTTGTAGCTTTTGTGGTATCTCCTAAATCTGTATAAATTTGATAAAGATGCCAATTTATTGGTAAAATTAAATCTTTCTTAGGATTTAATGATGCAACTCTTTCTAACCTTTGAATAGCTATTTTAGGGTTTTTAAATTGTTCTTTATAAATTAAACCTAACTCGTATAAAGCTTGATTTCTATTTAACTTTAAAGTCTCTATAACTCCTTTATTTGTTGGCACTGTTTCTAGGTAACTTGCTAAATCGTAACGTAAATTTTTCTGAGCAACTTGCACAGAATCTTTATCTGTATTGTTTGTAGAAGTTTTAGAAGACCACCTCCAATTATCTTCTAATTTACGACTACCCCATATTCTTTTAAATTCTGTATTACCAAAACTTAATGATTGAGGATTGTAAAAATACCATTTTCCTTTTTTGTTAGATTGCAAAGAACTACCTCCAAATGTATCTCCAAAAGCTGCCTGATTTAACTTTAACTGAGCTGCTTCTTCATCTGCCTTTTTTAGATTGTCTATATATTTTTGAAAATAAATTTCTTGATCTGTTTTAGAAAGCGATGCTATTTTTATAATACTATCGTTTTCAGTTACAATGTTTTCAAAATTAATTAAGGAAGCTAAGTTTTTATGTTTTCTTTTTATTCTTCTTATTCTAAGACTTAAAGTATCTGTAGCAATGTTTAAAATACTATCATAATAAGCACTTGCTAATTGATATTCTGAGTTTTTAAAATTAATGTTTCCTAATCTTTCAAATGTAAACGTTTGCTGTTTTACGTTATCAGATTGTGCTCTTAGAGATTTGTTATAATAATCTACTGCTAAATGAATGCTATCATTTTTTTCATGTAAATAACCAACCTGATAATACAACTCATCTAAATATTTTCTATTATCTCTATCTTTAATCAGTTTTTGCATTTTTTCTAAAATTGCAACTGAAGCAGAATCATTAGTAGCATTTTTTGCTAACTCAATATTTGCATGAATTTTATATTTGTAAGGTGCTTTTTTAAAATTGATAATTTTATTAAACACAACAGAAGCAGAATCTTTCTTGTTTTCTGAACTCAAAATCTGACCTAAAACAAACAAGTTTCTTGCTCCTTGATTTTTATCGTTTAAAGTTTCTGTTGCTTTTACAAGATACTTTTTTGCTTTTTGTAAACTATCTGTTTTAATATATGCCATTGCCAAAGCTGTGTAACCTTGCTCTTTAATTTCTTCTGGCAAATCTATTTCTAAAGTATCTTTTACTTGTAATAAAAGCTTTAAAGATTCTATAGCAAACTCTTCATTATCTAACCTAATATTAGTTTTTGCTCTCCAAATTTTAGTTTCGTTAATTAAACTTGCAAAAGGATAATTTGTAATAACATAATTAAAAGCTTCTATTGCTGGTATAAAACGTTCATCATAATAACGTGCTTTTCCTAATAACAAATAAGAATCATCTATTTGACTGTTACGTTCTATTCCGTTAATATTCATTCCGTGTTTCTGAATTGCTTTTACAGCTTTTTCTTCAGCAATACCAAAAGGAGTTGTCGCTTTTTTTGCTTCGTTATTATCATTACCAAAACCAGCTCCCATAGCAGAATTAAACGTAGGTATTTCTACCTTTTCGCCTTCAAACTTAATTGGCTCTATTGGTAGTTGTTGAAACCAATCGTCTTTATAACCTTCATTAATATCACTTATTCCTTTTTTAAAAGCCTCTTTACCATTAAAAAGCACATTGTATTTAGTGTTTAACGAATGCCAGTTTCTACTAAGTACAGTGTCTTTTTTTGTGCTACAAGAATATATTACTGCAAATACAGAAAGGAATAAAACTATTTTTTTAGCGAATTTCACAAAAATAAATATTGATTAAATTATTAATTTAATAGACTACAGAGAACTAAAAACTCTTATTTACAACTACTTTCTATAGAAAATAGTATAAATAAGAGCGTAAAAATAGTAATAAATTAAGAAAAGATTGCTTATACAGAAAAATAGCTTTCTAATTCTTTTAAAGTTTCTGTAGATGTTTCTATATCTTTTACTACGTTTCCTTTATCTAAAACTACAATTCGTTCGCAAACTTCTGTTACGTGGGTTAAATCATGACTAGAAACTAACACTGTAATTTCTCTGTTTTCTGTTAAGGTTTTAATAATGGCTTTTAATCTTATTTGAGTTGTTGGGTCTAAATTTGCAAAAGGCTCATCTAAAATTACCACTTGTGGATTACCCATTAAAGCAGCTACAATTCCTGCTTTTTTTTGATTTCCTTTACTTAAATCTCTTAAGTATTTTTTCTTTCCAATAATTTCATCATTAAAAAACTCATCAAACTGCGTTAAAAAAGATTTTACATCAGCTTTATTCATTCCTCTTAAATCACCAATAAAATCAAAATATTCTTCTGGTGTTAAATATCCTATTAAGAAAGATTCATCTATAAAAGAGCCAGTAAAATTTTTCCAAGCTTCACTTTGGTTTACAACAATATCATTATTAGTAATTGCACCAGTTGTTGGTCTTATTAAATCTAATAAAATATTGAATAATGTTGTTTTTCCTGCTCCATTGTTACCTACTAAACCAAAACTTTGTCCTGTAGGAATTTCTATAGATGCTACATTTAAAACTTCTGCTTTACCGTATTTTTTTGAAATTGTATCTATTGTAATCATTGTGTCTTTTTTTTGTTGAATTATGCTTCTTTACCAAAAGCGTTAATCATAGCGTATTTGTCTTTAATGTATTTTTTCTCGATAAAATTCATTGCATAATTTTTTAGCAATAAACTTATAATTCCTATAGCTGCAACCACTATAAAACCAGAATTATGACCCACAAATTTGTTAAATACCCAAAACAATAACATTGGCAACAACATTAAAGGAATAATAATTAAAAACTGTGTTGCACTTGTACCTTGTGTGTTACCAAAACCACTTTTTGTTAAGTCTATTCTTTTTCTGTTAAAAGACCCTGAATACAATAAAAACAGTGAATTAAAACCGATGTTAAAAATAGCTCCAGCAGTTATCATTAAAAAAATATCTGTACCAAAATACAAGTAAGGAAAACTTAAAAAGTATAAAATGGTAGTCATAGCAACCATTAAAACCCATTTAGATTCTAAAAATTTACGATATCTAAAACTTTGACTCATTAACATTTTGTAATGAGCACTATCCCAAGCAGGAATAAATTGTCCATAATTTAACGTAAAACCTCCTGTTATAAATAATGATGCAAACATTAACATTGCAGGCATTTTTGCATACGTATCATTTGTAAAGAAAATTAATCCGTAAAAAAGGAATAAGAAAGACATTAAAAACACTGTTTTTGTTCTTTTATTTCTCCAAATTAAACGAATATCATTTTTAATAAATGGAGCAACATCACCTAATTTATCTGCCCAAGATAAATCTGCAGTATTTGCTTCTTCAACCTTTGTAGAAACTGCAGCATCTAAATACACTTGGTTGCGTAATTGCTTGTAATTTAATTGATATAAAGCTGCTAAAACAACAACTCCTTTTAATGAGAATATTGGATTTTGATAAATATAATCGAAGATAGATCCTCCAAAACTAACAACATCATAAATACCAAATTTTTGTAAACCTATTAAAACAACTAAAACTGTTGCTATTGCTATTAATGCTTTATTGTTTTTGTTGATTAAAAAATTTAAGAAATTTGATGATTGAATAATTAAAATCATGGTTGCTAACCAACCTAATACTCCTGCAGTATTGTAACCTTCTTTTATTAATACTACAGAAAAAGGAATGTAAAAAAACAAGCCCAAAATATTAAAAAAAGAAAAGGCAGATTTACCTAAAACATAATGCACCAATTTGGTTTTTTTAATTGGTAAAATAAGCAAAGGCTTAATATTCATTATTGGTAATGTTTGCATTAAATAGCGAACAATTAAATCTCCTAAAATGGCAAAAAGTAAAAACGAATTTACAATTTGTAAAGGATCTTGTTCAGGAAATTTTTTCTTTAAAATAAAGTAACCTCCAACTCCAATAGCTAAAAAAGCGACTAAAAAATAAAGGACAAAAAAGCCCATAATTATTTTTAAAGCGATTCCTTTTTGCCAATGAGAAGATCGGAAATATTGTTTCCATTCTAATTTTAAAAAGTGTGAAATCATAAGTAGTAATTAGTTTGATTGATTATAAGTAGATTAGAAACTGAATTTGTTACAAAGTTTTTGAGATTTTATATTCTGGATACGTTTCTTCTAATAGTTCTTCTGCTTTTTCTGGAATGACAACAAGAGTGATATATGAATAAAGAATTGCTAAAGTAATAATAGTAGCTATAATTATTTTAGTTATCATTGATTCTGAATGCCTTAAAAAAGTTGAAAGATTAAAAAGATTAGAAAAAACAAGTATACTGCTAAAAGCTCCAACTCTAAATATAATATCTTCTAATAAGTATTTTTTATTATTTTCTTTAAACCTTTTTTTTGCTTTTTTTGATACTTTAGAAGCTAAAACAATATCTATAGTAGCTAATATTAACATAAACACAGACAAGTAATCATGTTTTATATTTAAAGTCATTAACGTGTAAAAGAAAATAAAAATAGTTGCAGAAATTATTATTTTAGGTATTGATAACCAGTCTTTCATAAATTTGAAAATAAGTCTGTTGTACCTTGTTCCTAATTGTTTTTGTCTACTTTCTACAACATCCATAAACCCAAAAATACCGAATTTTTTAAATGATTTATCTCGAGCTTGTTCAAAAGACAAGTTTGGATATTCAACCCAAATCTCTTCAATATCATTTGCTAAATGATCTACCAATTCTGTTTGTACATCGTAAAAATATACGTAATGTTTTCTGGTGAATTTGTAGAGTTCTTGAATTTGATTTTCAGATAATTTCATACTTAAACTAAAATGTTAGGATATTGTTCTTTAACCTCATTTTTATTTTTATAATAAACTGTAGCTGTAGACCATAAAAACAGTACAAATACAACAAAAACGCCTAATTGAATACTATTATGAATTGGATTTAAAAGACCTTCTGAAGTTCTGAAAATTGTAATAGAGTTAAAAAGAATAACTGAATTGTTTATAATTTGAAACAAGCTATTATTCATATTTAAAGCTAAAAATTCTTCTTTCTCTTTCCTCTTTTTAAAGAACAAACTAAAGAAGAAAGCAATTATATATAAAAATCCTAAACCAGTTAAAATTTGAAAGAAAGTTTCTTTGTTTTCAAATAAATTCATCAATAAAAATAATAGATAAAATAGAGCAATAGAAACAATTATTTTAGGCAACTTAAAAAAAGTAATTAAGTGCTTTAAAGATTGTTTATAAAACTTTGTTTGAACAGCTTTTGTTTTTTCTTTTAGTAATTTACTAAAACCTCTATCAGAAAAATTTCTATGAATATTTTCAATTTCTCTTTTAAAATTTAAATCAGGATTTTCATCTAACTTTTCCTCCAAAATATTGGCAAAATGATCTACAATTTCTGTTCTAACATCATAGAATTTTATTCCACAAGAAAAGATGTAATTGTCTATTTGTAAAAGTTGCTCTTTTGTTAATTCCATAGTTTATGAAATTTTATATTTTTTGATAGCTTCTTTGTGTTTTTTGTAGAAATGAAAATAAGTATATGTAGAATAAATAAAACCTATTAAGATTGTAACTTGAATTGAGTCTAAAGTTCCATTTTTAGTAAGATAATCAAAATCAAATAAAAGAATTAATGCCATAATTAAATTTAAACTTTGCGTATTTAATATGAAACTATAGGTAGTTGATGTCTTGTTTTTTAATTTTAATATAAATAAAACTAAAAAAATAATAAAAGTGCAAATAGATGAAATTTGAAAAAATAGGTTAAGTCCGTTTTTTGCAGTTTCAGATAAAATATAACTTGATTTTTCTATAAAAAAATATGTAGCAATAAAGATTGGAAAAGGAATGAAAAACCAGTTTGAAAACCTCTTTTTTGCTTTTTCTAATACAATTTTAGGTACAGAAAACATAACTCCAAACATATAACTAGAAGAATGTTTTAAGTGTTTATTCCATTTAACTGTAACATTATTAAAAGCAGTTTCAAAATCTAATTTTTCTGTTTGCATTTTTTCTTCAATATCAGAAATAATATGATCCAATACTTCTAATCTAACATCTATAAAAGTAATATCTTTTACATTTAAATAATGCTCTACTTTTTGTATTTGTTCTTTTGTTAATTCCATAGCGTTAGTTTAACAAGTGTTTGTATTTTTCTAAGATGATTTTTCTTTTTTCTCTAATTACCATGTATGCAGCAAAACTATATATTACTGTAAATGAAGTATAAATTGTAAATAGAAAATTATTTGACATAATTAATTCTTCAACACCAAAAAACCCTGGTAAATGTATCATTAAATAACTAAGCCATATATCTGAACCTAAATATTTTACTTCATCCATTTTTCTTAGTTTCTTTTTATTTATCATTCCAAATAAAATTGAAATCAAAAAGACTATGCTTACTATAATTACAAAAGAACCCCAAAGCCATTTATCATTAAGATTTTCAACTAAAAAGTAAAAAAGAACAAATACCAAAAGCGTGAATGGCAACAATTTTGTTTCTGTAAAAAAACTAAAGAATTGTTTCCAAGTTTCTTTTCCGTACTTTTTTTGATGCCTATTTGCAGAATCAAATACAAATTTTCTAATAAATCCCATTTCATTAGATAAAAACTGAGATAAATTTCCGTTTTCTGTTGTAGCTTCGAAGTCAGAAATTAAATGATCTGTCAATTCAATTCTAGTTTCGTTAG
Source organism: Polaribacter sp. Z022 (assembly GCF_023555495.1). Classification (GTDB taxonomy): domain Bacteria; phylum Bacteroidota; class Bacteroidia; order Flavobacteriales; family Flavobacteriaceae; genus Polaribacter. The sequence goes on from NZ_JALCZO010000001.1 coordinate 303,413, forward strand.
TAATACTTGGGTATTTTCTTAATAAATAACCCTCTAAAAAAGCCAATTGCTTTTCTGTTATTTCATAGCGCTTTTCCATATTACTCCAAACTAAATTTAGGATTAACCAAATGCTGCATGGTTCTTAAAAACTCTTGCATTTCTTCCAACTTGTTGGCAGTTTCTTTTGTGCCAGATTCTGTTAATTTGTAATATTTTCTAAGTCGGTTTCCAACTTTTGCAACCTCTACATCTAACAAACCATCAGCTTCTAATTTGTGCAATGCAGGATACAAAGCACCTTCAGTTATTTTTAATTCGCCTTTGGTGAGTTCTTTTACTTTTTGTGTAATTTCATAACCATACATTTTATCATTAGTTTCTAATAATTTTAAAATAATAGTTTGCAAAGAACCTTTATATAATTTCTGATTTCCCATATTTATAATGTGTAATCTTTATTTGTATATACGTATAATTGTTTACACTGTCATTTCGAGTAATTTCGATTTTTCATCGAAATTGTATCGAGAAATCTTTAAGTTCTCGATACAAATTTTTCATTCTTCAAAATTCACTCGAACTGACATTTTACCTTATTTGTGTAAATCACACCAAATATACATAATTTTCTTATACATTAGATTCTTAGGCATTCGTTTATTTGATAAAAAAAATCCTGAGTTAAAACTCAGGATTGTAATTTTGTTATTTAAATTGCTTCGTAAAATTGCAACAAAAAATTATTTTGAAACCTTTAAAACTTCAGCAATAATACGTTCTAAATCTGCTTTTGGTAAAGCACCATTTGCCATTTGTGGTTCTCCTTCTACTGGGCAAAATAACATTGAAGGTATACTTCTAATTCCAAATGCTGCAGATAATTCTTGTTCTGCTTCTGTATCAATTTTATAAATATCTACCTTACCCTCATATTCTTCAGATAAAGTTTCTAGAACAGGAGCTAACATTTTACATGGTCCACACCAATCTGCATAAAAATCTATCAATGCAGGTTTATCTCCTTCAAATTTCCATTCTTTGTTTTCTTCAAAATTAAAAACCTTTTCTAAAAAAGTTTTCTTTGTTAAGTTTTCTGTCATGCGTTCTTTTAATTTTATACAAATGTAGTCGTTTTTAAACACCTTAAATTACATTGTATCAACAATATGAAACCGAAAACGTTAAAAACTGTTAAAATACTGACAATATGTTAAATAACTTCTAATTTTGGTAGCATCTCAAACACAATCAAACATGAAAAATAAATTAATCTTACCTATTTTAATGGCAAGTGCTATTTTAGTCTCTTGTAAAGAAGAAATGAAACAAAGAAATATAGAAATGACTTATCCTGAAACTGTAAAAAAACCAGTTATTGATACACTTTTCGGAACCGAAGTTGTAGATAATTACAGATGGTTAGAAGACGATAGAAGCAAAGAAACAGAAGATTGGGTAAAAGCAGAAAATGCAGTTACTTTCGATTATTTGAGTAAAATTCCATACAGAGAACAATTAAAATCTCGTTTGTCAGAATTATGGAATTACGAAAAAGTAGGTAGACCTTTTAAAGAAGGAGATTGCACGTATTTTTATAAAAATAATGGTTTGCAAAACCAATATGTAGTTTACAGAAAAAAAGGAGATTCTGATGCTGAAGTTTTTTTAGATCCTAACACTTTTTCTGAAGACGGAACAACATCTTTAGGTTCTTTAAGTTTTTCTGAAGATGGTAAAACTGCTGCGTATGCAATTTCTGAAGGTGGTTCTGATTGGAGAAAAATTATTGTTATGGATGCAGAATCTAAATTAATTAAAGAAGATACTTTGGTTGATGTAAAATTCTCAGGAATTTCTTGGTACAAAAACGAAGGTTTCTACTATTCTAGTTACGATAAACCAAAAGGAAGTGAGTTGTCTGCAAAAACAGATCAACACAAATTATACTATCATAAATTAGGAACATCACAAAAAGAAGATGCTGTTATTTTTGGAGCAAAAGCTTCAGAAAAGCACAGATATGTTGGTGGTTATGTTACAGAAGATAATAAGTACTTAGTTATTACTGCATCAGTTTCTACATCAGGAAACAAACTATTTATCAAAGATTTAGAAGCTAAAAACAGCAAATTAGTTACGGTTTTAGATCATGTTAAAAGTGATACATATGTAACTAAAAACAAAGGAAGTAAATTGTATTTAGTAACCAATTTAGATGCTCCAAATAAAAAGGTAGTTACAGTAGATTTTAAAAATCCAACACAAGAAAACTGGAAAGACCTTATACCAGAAACAGAAAATGTTTTAAGTTTAAGTTCTGGTGCAGGATATTTCTTTGCAGAATATATGGTGGATGCAGTTTCTAAAGTATTACAATACGATTTTGAAGGAAAATTAATTAGAGAAGTAAAATTACCAGGTGTAGGTTCTTCTGGTGGTTTTGGAGGAAAAAAAGATTCTAAAGAACTGTATTTTTCTTTCACAAATTATAGTACTCCTGGTTCTTTATACAAATTCAACCCAAAAGATGGAACGTATGAATCTTATTGGAAACCAGCAGTAGATTTTAATTCTGATGCTTATACAAGCAAACAAGTTTTTTACACATCTAAAGACGGTACAAAAGTACCAATGATTATTACCCATAAAAAAGGTGTAGAATTAAATGGTAAAAATCCAACTATTTTATATGGTTATGGAGGTTTCAACATCAGTTTAACCCCAAGTTTTAGTATTGCAAACGCAGTTTGGATGGAACAAGGTGGTGTGTATGCAGTTCCTAATTTAAGAGGTGGAGGAGAATATGGAAAAAAATGGCACATTGCAGGAACTCAATTAAAAAAACAAAATGTTTTTGACGATTTTATTGCAGCAGCAGAATATTTAATTGAAAATAAATACACTTCTTCAGAATATTTAGCAATTCGTGGAGGTTCTAATGGAGGACTTTTAGTTGGTGCAACAATGACACAAAGACCTGAATTAATGAAAGTTGCATTACCAGCAGTGGGAGTTTTAGATATGTTACGTTACCACACTTTTACTGCAGGAGCAGGTTGGGCATATGATTATGGAACAGCAAATGACAGCAAAGAAATGTTCGATTATTTAAAAGGATATTCGCCAGTTCACAATGTAAAAGAAGGTGTAAAATACCCAGCAACAATGGTAACTACAGGAGATCATGATGATAGAGTTGTACCAGCACACAGTTTTAAATTTGCAGCAGAATTACAAGCAAAACAAACGGGTAGCAATCCTACTTTAATAAGAATAGAAACCAATGCAGGTCATGGAGCAGGAACGCCTGTTGCAAAAACTATTGAGCAGTATTCAGATATTTTTGGGTTTACATTATTCAACATGGGCTTTGATCAATTGCCAAATCCACCAAAAAATAAAATTAAATCTTAAGTAGATTTTTTTAATAAATTCTAAAACCGATACAATTTTGTGTCGGTTTTTTTTGGGCGTTACCACAAGGGTCACGCTTTCACTACTCGCTGTTTCATTCTTCAACGAGCTCAAACAAACCGTTCAATCGTTAACGCAGGCAAATTTGTAAGCTAATTGTTAGTTCTAGAGTTTTTTTACATTTCAAAAAAAATAGTATCGATAACAATTTCAAAATAGAAAACCTATTTTTGCAGCATGTTAAAAGTAAACAACATTTCTTTTCAATATCACAAAGACAAAGCTGTTTTAAACGATTTTAGTTTTTCTTTACAAGAAGGAGAACATCTTTGTGTAATGGGAGAAAGTGGTTGTGGAAAATCTACACTTTTAAAAGCAATTTATGGTTTGGTAGATATAAACAAAGGAGAAATTCTTTGGAATAATGAAACTATTTTAGGACCTAAAGATCAGTTAGTTCCAGGTTTTGAAAACTTTAAATATGTTGCCCAAGATTTCGATTTAATGCCTTACATTTCTGTATCAGAAAACATTAAAAAATTCTTATCTCGTTTTTACCCAGAAGAAAGTGAAACTAGAACCCAAGAGCTTTTAGAAGTTATAGAAATGAAAGCTTTTGCTAACACCAAAGTTAAAAACCTAAGTGGAGGTCAAAAACAACGAGTTGCAATTGCCAGAGCTTTGGCAAAAGAACCTCAATTATTGTTGTTAGATGAACCTTTTGGACAAATAGATAACTTTAAGAAAAACTCTTTACGTAGAAATTTATTTAGCTATTTAAAAGAAAAAAATATTGCTTGTATTGTGGCTACTCACGATAAAAATGATGCGCTTTCTTTTGCTGATTCTTTGATTGTAATTCGGAATCATAAAATATTAGCAAATGATACCCCAAAAGCAATTTATAACAATCCAACAGAAAAATACATAGCAGCTTTATTTGATGATGTAAATGAAATAACCATCAATAATAAAACAGTTTTGTTATATCCACATCAAATTACTGTTGTAGAAAATTCAGATTTAGAAGCAACTGTTTTAAACACTTATTTTAAAGGTTCTTATTGGTTAATAGAAGCAGAGTTTGAGAATCAAAAAGTATTTTTTAATCATACATCAGAAATACAAAAAAGTGCTAAAATTTATTTACAATTATTGTTATAAATTACCCTTGACATTTCGAATGAAGAGAAACGTAATTGAGAAATCTCATTATAGCAATATTATATAGATTTCTCCACAAGGTCGAAATGACAAACTGAATGTCATTTTGAGTGAAACGTAGTGTAGTCGAATAATCTTATCAATGAAACCTCAAATAGATTTCTCCATAAAGTCGAAATGACAAAAAAGAAGAAAAAATATACACCTTGTCATTTCGAACGAAATAAAATGAAGTTTAGAAATCTCTTTCTTTTAATTATAAGATAAAAAACTGAATGTCTTTTTGAGAGAAACAGAGATTTTTTTGTCATTTCGAACGGAGTAAAACATAGCTGAGAAATCTCACATGTTATTAATTTAGATTTCTCCACAAGGTCGAAATGACATACTGAATGTCATTTCGAATGAAACGCAGTGGAATTGAGAAATCTTATTCTTTTAGATCAATAGGCTTCTCCATAAAGTCGAAATAACAAAGTATGTGTCATTTTGAGCAAAGTGAAACGTAGTCAAAAAATCTAATTTTAACCTTAAATCTCATCATTTAAAAAATCCCAATTTGGATTTTTAGTAGCAATCAAAAAATCTTTTTTCTTTCTATTCCATTTTTTTAATTGTTTCTCTCTACTAATTGCAGTTTCAATATCTTGATAATGTTCAAAATAAACTAAATACCTACAATTGTATTTATGAGAAAAATGTTTAGAATTTGCCTCAGGATTTGAATGGTAATACAACCTTTCTTTTAGACTATTTGTCACACCAATATATAAAACCGTTTTACTTTTATTGGTAATTATATAAATGTAATAATTATGGTTACCTAAGGTCTTTTTCATTGAACTAATATAAGATTTAGATTGTCATTTTAATGAACTAGAATGTCGTTGAGATTTCTCCACAAGGTCGAAATAACAAACTGAATGTCATTTTGAGCGAAACGTAGTGTAGTCGAAAAATCTTATCAATAAAACCTCAAATAGATTTCTCAATAAAGTCTTAATAACAAAAAAGAAGAAAAAATATACACCTTGTCATTTCGAACCAAATAAAATGAAGTTTAGAAATCTCTTTCTTTTAATTATAAGATAAAAAACTGAATGTCTTTTTGAGAGAAACAGAGCTTTTTTTGTCATTTCGAACGGAGTAAAACGTAGCTGAGAAATCTCACATGCTGTTAATTTAGATTTCTCCACAAGGTCGAAATGACAAACTGAATGTTATTTCGAATGAAACGTAGTGGAATTGAGAAATCTCAATAAAAAAAACGCTAAAATTCAGTTGAAAATTAGCGCTCTTTCTTAATTTATATACTTTTTATTTTACTTCAAACTTAGAAGAAGCTTCTCCAATTTTAATAATGTATTTTCCTTTAGGTAAATAATACACATCATTTTTAGCTTTCTTAATATCAGTATCTTTATTTGCTTTCTTGTATGCTTTTAATCCTTTTTTAGAAAAAGAAACATCAAAAATAGCTTCATTAAAACCTTTATCTGCATCTATAGAAAATGAGTTTACTTTTGTATCATCAGAAAAAATATCAACTGTTACTTTTTTAGTATCATTTGCATAAAAAGGAATATTTAATTCTGGTGTATTTGCTTTTAACCATTTACTCCAAGAACTTCCCCAAGAACCTCTTTTTCTAATAGAATTAATTGTAAAAATTTCTATTTTATTATGCTTTTTAATTCCTTTAGTAAATTCTTGTATAGCCCCAATATTTGCTTTGTACAAGCTACGTCCATGTGTACCAACAATTAAATGTTTTGCAGTGGGTTGAATCACCAAATCATGCACAGCAACATTTGGTAAATTCTTGCTAAAAGCTTCCCAAGAAGTTCCATAATCAAAAGAAACAAACAAACCATTATCTGTACCTAAATACAATACATTTTCGTTTTCAGAATCTTCTCTTATAACGTTTACAGAAGATGTTGGTATGTTACTACTAATGCTTTTCCATGTTTGTCCATAATCATCAGAAACAAAAACATAAGGTGTAAAATCATCAAAACGATATCCGTTTAAAGTTACATACACACGTTCTTTTTTAAATTTAGAAGCAATGACTCTAGATACCCATAAATTTTTAGGAAAGGAGTTAGAAATTTGCGTCCAACTACCTCCTCCGTTTTTAGAAACATGCACCAAACCATCATCAGAACCTGTGTATAATAATCCAAATTGAAACGGACTTTCAGAAATAGAAGTTAATGTTCCGTAAGCAACATTTCCTTTTTTTCCTCCAGTGGTTAAATCTTCTGAAATTGTTTCCCAATCATCACCTTTATTTAAAGAACGGTGTAATTTATTACCTCCTAAATATAAAATATCTTGATTATGTTTAGATAAAAGAATAGGAGTTTGCCAGTTAAAACGATATGGGTTTTCTCCTAAAGTGTGTTTAGGCTGAATGTATTTGTTTCTGCCTTTTTCTCTATCAATTCTAAAGTAATTTCCAAATTGATAACCTGTATACACAATATTTGGGTTTCTATCATCAACTTGAACTTGCATTCCATCTCCACCCATAATTGACTCATATGGATTTTGACCAGTTTGTTTCCAACGTTTGTCTATTCTAGCATTATGGTTTGCAACCCAAACACCATTGTCTTGTAAACCACCATATACTTTATAGTTTTTTTGATTGTCTGCATACACAGCATAAAACTGACCTACAGCAGGGGCGTTTAACTTAATCCAGTTTTCTCCATCATCGTAAGAAATGTTTAAACCACCATCATTACCATCAATTAAATGACCTTGTTTTTTAGGATTTACCCACAATGCTTGATGATCTGCATGTACATTTTCTCTACTGATAGACTTGAAAGTTTTTCCTCCATCTTTAGATTTTAAGATTGGAACTCCTAAAACATAAATTCCGTTTTCATCTTGTGGATCTACTCTAATTTCACCAAAATAATATCCATAAGAATAATACAAATCATCTAAATAACCTTCATGGGTTTTTTTCCAAGATTTACCTCCATTAGTAGTTTTAAAAACTTCAGCACCAACAACAGGTGTATCAAATAACATAGAATTTGCATCTTCTAAATATTTTGCCAAATCAATTGGTTTTACGTTTCCAGAACGTACCATTTGTTTTACATTTTCTGCTCTATATTTTTCTTGAAATCCGTTTGTTTTTAAATAGGTATTTAACTTTTTATCTGTTAATTTTAAAAACTCACCTGTAGACATGGTTTTAAAATCTTCTTTAGTTAAAGCATTAGAAGTTTTCTTTTTCTTAGTGTCTTTTCTTCTAAACTGACTGTCATGAAAAGCATATACTGTATTTTCATTAAAAACTGCTAATCCAATTCTACCAACACCATTACCTGTTGGGAAACCGCTTTTATCAGCAATTTTTGTCCAAGAATTACCTGCATCTGTACTTTTATAAATAGCAGAATTACTTCCATCTCCATCAAAATTCCAAGCTTTACGTTCTCTTTCCCAAGAGGCAGCATACATAGTGTTAAAGTTTTCTGGTGCAAAAGCAACATCAATAATACCTGTATCTTTATTTATAAAAAGTGATTTTGTCCAAGTTTTTCCACCATCTGTAGTTTTAAAAACTCCTCTTTCATCATTTGAAGAATATAAATGACCAATAACTCCAACAACAACTTCGTTTGTATTGTTTGGATTAATTAAAATTCTACTAATATGATGAGAATCTGGCAAACCAACATTGGTCCAAGTTTTTCCTTTATCTGTAGATTTTAACATTCCAATTCCTGCATAAGAAGAACGAGATGAATTCTTTTCTCCAGTACCTACCCAAATGGTTCCCGTTTTCCAATCTACTGCAATATCTCCAATATTTTGAGTTGAAGAATTGTCTAAAACTGGTGTAAAAGTAGTTCCGTTATTATTTGTATACCACAATCCTCCAGAAGCGTAACCCACATAAAATTCTGTTGTATTATCTGGGTTTACAGCCATATCTACAACACGTCCACTCATAACTGTTGGTCCAATATTTGTAAACTCTATATTCTTTACCAAAGAAGTGCTCATCATTTGAGATTTCTGTTGTAGAGATTGTTGAATTACATCAGCACTTGTTGCATTTTGAGCAATGACTGTTGCTGAAAAAGATAAGAATAGAAACTTAAAAATAAACTTCATAATTAGTAAGGTTTGGTTTGAATTGTTGAAATTACCAATAGTATTAACAATAACAAAAAAATTAACATAAATTGGGAAATAGCATAAGTACCCTCTTCTATTTAAAACAACGTATCTTTGCTGCAGAAATAACTACATAAAGTTGATTTCTTAAAAGATTTCTATGACATTTTCAGATTTAGGTTTATCCCAAGCATTGGTAAAAGCAGTTGAGGAAAAAGGATATACCAAACCATCTCCAATACAAGAAAAAGCAATTCCACATATTTTAGAAGGCAAAGATATTTTAGCATCTGCCCAAACAGGAACAGGAAAAACAGCAGGTTTTACTTTACCTGTTTTGCAATATTTATCAGAAACAAAACACCCAAAATACAGACCTTTACGTGCATTGGTTTTAACACCAACAAGAGAATTGGCTGCTCAGGTTTATGATAATGTTAGAGAATACAGTAAATATGTAAACATAAAACCGGCTGTAGTTTTTGGTGGTGTAAAACCAGCTTCTCAAATTGCTACTTTACGTAGAGGTGTAGATATTTTAGTAGCAACACCAGGTAGATTGTTAGATTTACATGCTCAAAAAGCAGTTTCTTTTAAAAGAGTAGATGTTTTAATTTTAGATGAAGCAGACAGAATGTTAGACATGGGTTTTGTTAGAGATATCAATAAAATCATCAGTTTTATGCCTGCAAAACGTCAGAACTTACTTTTTTCTGCAACGTTTTCTAAAGAAATTAAAAAATTAGCTTCTGGTATTTTAAGAAACCCTGTTGAAGTTGAAACTGCAAGACAAAACTCTACCGCAAAAAAAGTAACTCACAAAGTTTTTAAAGTTGATAAAAAGAAAAAAACTGAGGTTACAGTTAAGTTGATAAAAGACAATAATTGGAATCAGGTTTTAATTTTTACAAGAACAAAACATGGTGCTAACAGATTGACAAAAAACTTACTGAAAGCAAAAATTTCTGCAGCAGCTATTCACGGAAATAAAAGTCAGGCAGCAAGAACCAAAGCACTTAAAAACTTTAAAGACAACTCAATTAGAATTTTAGTAGCTACAGATATTGCAGCACGTGGTTTAGACATTCCTTTATTACCTCATGTAATTAATTACGAGTTACCAAATGTACCAGAAGATTATGTGCATAGAATTGGTAGAACAGGTAGGGCTGGAGCTGCAGGAGAAGCAATTTCTTTGGTTTGTAGTGAAGAAACTGAATATCAAAATGAAATTGAAAAGCTTTTAAAAGAAAAGTTAGAAACTAAAATTATTGAAGGTTTTGAACCTACAGATACTGCTCCTCCAAAAAGAGCAGCAACACAAAGCAAAAGTTCTTTTGGTAAAAAGAAAAAGAAAACAAATGCTAATGCTCAGAACAATTCTACCGATAATTCTAAAAAGAATAAACCTAAAAGAAAACCTCATTTTAAGGGGAAAAAACCTGCAAACACTTCTGGAAGAGGAAGAACAGGAGCTCCAAAAAAGAAACGTTTTTAAGGTCATTTTTTATTGATAATTTTATCGTTACATTTGTTTTTATAAATTCAAATACAGATGAAATATCAACCTATAAATTCAGCACTTTTTATAAAAAATAGAAAAAATTTTGCTTCAGCAATGAAGCCTAATAGTTTGGCTATTTTTAACTCTAATGACATTTATCCAATAAGTGCAGATAGTACAATGCCTTTTGAGCAGCACAGAGATATATTATATTTAAGTGGTGTAGATCAAGAAGAAAGTGTGTTGTTTCTTTTTCCTGATTGTCCTAATGAAGCTTACAGAGAAATTTTATTTGTAAGAGAAACAAATGAACATATTGCAATTTGGGAAGGAGAAAAATTAACAAAAGAAGCAGCTTTTAAAACAAGTGGAATTAAAACAGTTTTTTGGTTACAAGACTTAGAAAAAGTTTTATTCGAACTTTCTACATATTGCGATACTTTTTACATCAATACAAATGAACATTACAGAGCAAATGTAGAAACCGAAACTAGAGAAGACCGTTTTACAAAATGGTTATTGGCTAAATATCCTGCACATTCTGTAGCTAAAAGTAATCCTATTTTACAAAGATTACGTTCTGTAAAAGATCAAATTGAGATCGATTTAATTCAACATGCATGTAATATTACCGAAAAAGGATTTAGAAGAATTTTACCTTTTATAAAACCTGGTGTTTGGGAATATGAAATTGAAGCAGAATTATTACATGAGTTTGTAAGAAATAGATCTAAAGGATTTGCATATACACCCATTATTGCTTCAGGAAATAACGCAAATGTTTTACATTATATAGAAAACAATCAGCAATGTAAAGCTGGCGATTTAATTTTATTTGATATTGCTGCAGAATATGCTAATTATAAAAGTGATTTATCTAGAACTGTACCAGTTTCAGGTAAATTTACAGACAGACAAAAAGCAGTTTATAATGCAGTAAATAGAGTTAAAAAAGAAGCTACAAAAATATTAGCTCCTGGTGTTTTATGGAAAGAATATCATGTAGAAGTTGGTAATGTTATGACTTCTGAATTGTTAGGTTTAGGCTTATTAGACAAAGCAGATGTGCAAAATGAAGATAAAAATTGGCCAGCATATAAAAAGTATTTTATGCACGGAACTTCACATCATATGGGATTAGATACACATGATTATGGTTTGTTACATGAGCCTATGAAAGCAAATATGGTGTTTACAGTAGAACCAGGTATTTATATTCCAGATGAAGGTTTTGGTATTCGTTTAGAAGATGATGTTGTAGTACAAGAAAAAGGAGAACCCTTTAATTTAATGGGAAACATACCTATTGAAGCAGAAGAAATTGAAGATTTAATGAATTAAAAATTAAATTCATAAAAAAAAAAGACGAGTCTTAGACTCGTCTTTTTACTTTATATAAATAAATATTATCTATTTAATCTTCCTGTAGTATTACCTGCTAAAATGTTTAATACATCGTCTTCATTTGCATAATTTACATCGCCCATATACGTATGTTTAATTGCACAAGCTGCACTACCAAACTCCATAGCTTTATAATCGTCAAATTTTTGTAAACCATGAATTATACCAGCTGCATAAGCATCTCCAGTACCAATTCTATCTACAATATGAGTAATATCTAAATCTTCTGTTTCTCTAAACTCAACACCATTCCACATTCTAGATCTTATTTTGTGCCAAGAAGCATTTACAGAAGTTCTAATTTTATCAAAAACTTTAGTAATGCTTGGAAACTCTTTTATTAATGATTTACTCGCTTCAATAAAATCTTCATTAGAATAACTGTAATTAGTACCTAAAACTTCATTTATTTCATTAACACCTCCTATAAATACGTTAGAATAGCTTAATAAATCTCTTAAAACCTCTTTTGGATTACCACCCCATTGCCATAAACCACTTCTGTAAGTAGGATCTGCAGAGATTTCTAACCCTTTTTTTTGTGCAAGAATTAATCCTTCTTTTAATGTTTCATATCCACCTTCACAAAGAGCAGGAGTTATACCTGTCCAATGAAACCATTTTCCTTTTTTTAATGAGTTTCCCCAATCTACCATTTCTGGTTTTATTTCCGAGAAAGAAGAATGAGATCTATTATAAGAAATAGAACTTGGTCTCATAACAGCACCTACTTCTAAAAAGTAAACACCTAAAGGTCTTTTAGATCTAACAATAGCAGAAGTACTTACATCAAATTTTCTTAGATAAGAAATTGCTGTATCTCCAATAAAATCATCAGAAATACATGAAATGTGTTTTACATCTCCACCAAAATTTGCAATAGAAATACCTACATTTAGTTCTGTTCCTCCAAAATAAAATTCTACATTGTTAGATTGGATAAACTTTTTATTTCCACGTGGTGAAATTCGCATTAAAACTTCTCCGAACGTAATTATCTGATTCATAATAAAAACTTTTATAAAGCAAAGATAGTTCAAAAAAATGAAAATTGGTTAACCAATTTAATTATTAAAATACTATTATTTTAAAGATGTAATAAAACGTATTGTTTGGTTGTTAAAAGTATCTGGTTGCTCAACATTTACAACATGTCCGCAATTATCTATTATATAAAGAGAAGAGGTTATATGTTTAGAAACAATATTTTTTATAGAAGGTAAAAATAAATGGTCTTCTGCACCCATTATATACAAAGTAGGTATTTTAATATCTTTTGCTCTAAAAAAACGTAATAAAGGGTTTATTTCTGAAGTTAATTTAAACCACCTTAAAAATTCTTTTTGGTATAGTTTTTTTGCTTCGTTTACAAATAATGATCTTGATTTTTTATGATTTCTTTTAGGCATTATTATAAAAGCAAATAACTTATAAAGAAGCATATAAGGCACTACAGATTTAAAAATATTACCAACTTTCATTAATACTTGAGATCTAAAATTTAATTTAATTATGGCTCCACCCATAATCATACTTTGTACTAAATCTGTTTTCTTTTCAGCTAAATTTCTAATTAAAATTGTACCCAAAGAAATACCAATAAAATGCGATTTTTCTATTTTTAAATGCTCAATAACCTCAACTATATCATTGGTTATTGAATCAAAAGTATATTTAGGATTAAATGTGTCTTTTAAGGTAGGTTTACTATCTCCATGACCACGTAAATCTAAAATTAACACATTAAAGTGCTTTTTAAAATCTCTAACCTGTTTGTACCAAATAGAACTACTACCTCCTGCTCCATGAACAAAGGTTACCCATTCTTTTGAGGTTGTATGCGAATAAGAATAATAGTTTAACAAAGAATTTGGTTAGGTTTATATTATAAAACGATGGGCAAAAATAGTATAATTTAATTTGATGTTATTTTTCTTTCTTTTTAAAGTTATTTATAATTGATTTAAAATACGTTAGCTCTTTTAATACTTTTCAATTTTTTGTAAATTGCATGTATGGAGAATACAACATCAAAAAAAGAAAAGAAGAAGAAATTTAATTACGAAGAAGAGCTTGTAAAACTACATACAGAATTGGTTAATTTACAAGAATGGGTAAAAAAAGCGGGGTTAAAAGTTGTTATTATTTTTGAAGGTAGAGACGCCTCTGGAAAAGGAGGAACAATTAAACGTTTTACAGAGCCTCTAAACCCTAGAGTTTGTAAAGTTGTAGCTCTAGGTGTACCTACAGAAAAAGAAAAAACACAATGGTATTTTCAACGCTATGTGCCCTATTTACCTGCTGCAGGAGAAATTGTTTTGTTTGATAGAAGTTGGTATAACAGAGCAGGTGTAGAAAAAGTTATGGGTTTTTGTACAGAAGATGAACACAATGAATTTTTACGTTCTTGCCCAGAGTTTGAACGCATGTTAGTAAGATCTGGAACCATTGTTTTAAAATACTGGTTTTCTGTAAGTGACGAAGAACAAGAAAGACGCTTTAAAAACAGAATATCTAATCCATTAAAAAGATGGAAATTTAGCCCTATGGATTTAGAATCTCGTTCACGTTGGATGGAATATTCTAAAGCAAAAGATCAAATGTTTGCACATACAGACACAAAACAAGTGCCTTGGTTTGTTGTAAATGCAGATAATAAAAAGAAAGCTCGCTTAAATTGTATCAGTCATATTTTAAGTAAAATTCCTTACGAAAAAGTAAATTTAGAACCTATTGAGTTACCTCCTTTACCTGAAGATAAAGGCTATGTAAGACCTCCTTTAGATTATCAAACTTTTGTACCAGAAAAGTTTTAAAAATACATTTTATATAGAATAATAAAGGCGAACAGAAATGTTCGTCTTTTTTATTTTATCTCTAGTTTGTAACCAACACCATGAATGTTGGTTAGTTTAATATTTTTATCTTCTTGTAGTTTTTTTCTTAGTTTAGAAATATATGTATCTAAACTTCTACCCACAAAAACGCCATTATCTTCCCAAACTTTTTTGGTAAGTTCTTCTCTTTTTATTGTTTGATTAGGATTAGCTACAAAAATTTCTAAAAGTTCACATTCTTTTTTAGAAAGCGGAATTTCGGATGCTTTTTTAACCAGTTTATTTTGTTCTGGATAAAATTGAAAACTTCCTAAAACTGTATGGTTTTTAGTACTTTCTTCTTCAACTTTATCATTTTCTTGATTGTTAAAAAAAAGCCTGTAAAGTATTCCTAAAATTAAAGGTATAAAAATGTACAAAAGCCAAGAATTATTGGATGATGATTTTTTTAAAAACCTAAGTTCTATTTGATAACAGTTAATTGGCAACTCTCTTCCTGCACAAGGAATAATAGTTTGTTCTTCTAATTCATTAATTTCATAACTATAAGCTACTTCTTTGTCTAAACATCTTATAACCTCTACTCTATAATTAGTAGAAAGTGAGCTTTTATTAAAAACCGATTTAACAATGTTAACAAGAATATTTGGTTGAAAAGAAAGCTCTTTTTCAAAAGATATAGCATATTTATTTACGGTAATTTCTTTAATTGGTAAGACTAAAGAAGTTGAATCTTTTTGAGCTAACAATAATTGATTTCCAACTTCACGTAAAGCAACTTTTACTTTTTCAGAAAAATCTTCGGTTTCATTTTTTGATGATGAAAAATTTAAAAAACCAAAAACAGTAATTGCTAAAAGTAAAACTCTAAAAACATTCTTTTTGTTCATATAAATACAAATAACTAACAAATCCATCAATTTTTACAACTGTTGACACTTCTTTTACATTTTTTTGACACTTTTTTTCTCTTCTAGAAATAGTTTTACTGAAAATTATAATCATCACTAAAACAATAATTATGAAAAAATTTATGCTTTGTATTACTGCATTTCTAATGTTTAATATTGCTCAATCTCAAGAAAAACTAACCATTAACACCCAAAAAAGTTCTATTAAATGGATTGGAGAATACACCTTCTATTTTGGTGGTCATGATGGATTTATCAACTTTAAAGAAGGATATTTTATAAAAACTAATGATGTAATTACTGGTGGCGAATTTATAATAGATATGAATTCTATTACAAATACAGATATTGAAAACAAAAAAGCAAATAATGGTTTGGTGAATCATTTAAAAGACCCAGACTTTTTTGATGTAAATAAATATCCTTTAGCTAAATTGGTAATTACAAATACTGAGTATTTTGAAGATAAAACCATGAGAATTCATGCAAATCTTACGTTAAAAGGAATTACTAAACCTATTAAATTTAATGCAACTCCAAACTATCAAGATAAAACTTTAAAAACAAGATTTAAAATTGATAGAAGAGAATGGAATGTTAGCTACAAAAGTAAAGTAAAAAATAGCGCAATTTCTGATGCTATTGGTTTTGAAGTTTCTCTAAAATTATAAGACTATGAAAAAAACACTATTTGTAATTACTTTGTTCTTTACTGTTTTTGTCTTTGGACAAAAAAACGAATTCAACTTAATAAAATTAGACTCTACTTGGGGGCAAGAAGTATTACGTTTCCCTGCAAGAGACATGAATTATATTGGTGTTGGAGAAGTGCGTTTTCCTCCCAAAGGATGGATTAAACCAGAACACACTTTTTTCTGGTCTTACACCTATGCTTGGAGCATAAACGTAAATAGAAAAATACCTGAAAGTGAACTAGAACTAGATTTAGAAAAATACTTTAACAGTTTAAATAGAGTTGATGTAAATGATAAAACAGACAACCGAAAAACATCTGCAACCATAACTAAAATAAAAAGGAAAAAAAGAACAACTTATTATGAAGGAAAAGTACATACTTATGATCGTTTTGCAACAAATAAACGATTTACATTAAACGTAAAAATTGAAAGTAATTTTTGTAAAAAGACAGAAAAAACAGTGCTTTTATTCACTTTTTCTCCAAAAGAATTTACACATAAAGTTTGGAAAACTTTAAACAAAATAGAATTAGAAAGAGGGATTTGTAATTAAAAAAAGGGCGAACATTTCTGTTCGCCCAATCATTTGAATTAATAAAATTATTCAACTATTAATGTGTATTGTGGTGTTGGATTTAAAGGACAGAAATACACATACTCTCCTTTTTTTAAGACTACTTTGTTAGACGTTTGTTTTGTATTGTTTTTTACTTGTTCCTTTACGTAAGCATTTTTTATATGCGCTTTAACATCTGCTTTTGGAGCTAAAACAAAACCTATGTTATGACCAACATTATTGTTAGAAATTTCGAAGATATATGCACCTTCAGATAAGGTAATTTGTTTTTGAGTAAACTCGCCTTTTGTTTGCTCTAAAGAAACTGTTTTTACTTCTTGTGCATTTGTATTAAATGCAAAACCTAATACGATTACTACTACTGCTATTAATTTTTTCATGATTACTTTGTTTTTAATTGATATTATTTTGTCTTTTCTATCTAAGTAGATAAATTTTATTAAACTGTTGCTAATTCTAAAGTTTGTGCTACTGGAAAATCTACAGGAACTTCTGTTGTTTTATGAAAATAGTTTGTAATAGTAATTTCTCCAACCAATAAAATTGCATCTGCAATACTTCCTTTTGTGTAACCTGCTGCATATAGATTTTCTACTGTTTCTTGTGTTGCTGCTCCTCTGTTTATTGCTACACTTTTAGCAAATTTTGCCAAAGCATCTAATTTCGAATCAAAAGATGCTTTACCCGTTCTTAATTCTAAGGTTTGATCTTCTGTAAAACCATTCATTTTACCAATTGCAGTATGAGCAGATAAACAATATACACACTCATTAACTTGACTTACTGCTAAGTTGATTACTTCTTTTTCTTTGGCAGAAAAACTTGTTTTTCCTTGTCCTATTGCTAAAAAGTTACCCAAAGCAGTTTCACTATGTGCAAGTGCTGCATATAAATTTGGTACAAAACCTAATCCTTTTTCTAATTGATTAAAAATTGCTTGGTTATTTTCTGATACTTCGTTTTTTGTTGGTACGTTAAATGTGCTCATAATTTACTTTGTGCTGAATTTAGTTCAGCATCTTATTTATTTTATTATTAATTATTGTGTTTAAAATTGTTTTTAAGTTGTCATTTTGAGCGTAGTCGAAATGACAAGTTGTTATTTGCATTCGCAAAGTTGTTGTTCTGGGTTTTGCTCATCATAAGTTTGGTAACCCCAACAGTTAGGACATTGTGTGTTTTCTATTGTTTTCATATTGTTGTTTTTGTTTGATACTGCAAAGATGCAACCAACATTGACCTTTAAAATTGGACAAAAGTTCCTTTGATTTGGACAGTGGTTTTTTCTTTATTTTAACCTATCTATTTTATCTCTTAAGTTTTTCTCTGTAATTAAACCTGTATGCTTTTCTACTGCTTTTCCATCTTTTATAAAAACTAATGTTGGTATGTTTCTAATTCCGAATTTTGCTGCAAGTTCTTGGTTGTTATCTACATTTATTTTTTTGATAGCAACATGGTCTTTTAACTCATCTGCTAATTTGTGAATTGTAGGTAACAATGTTCTACAGGGTCCACACCAATCTGCATAAAAGTCTAATAAAACATTGTTGTTATTTTCTATAACATTGCTAAAGTCTGTTTGATTTATTTGTATTTCCATTTTTGTGTTTGTTTTAATTACACTGCAAAGATGCAACCAACATATACCTCTAAAAATGGACAAAAGTTCTTACTGTTTGGACATTGAAAAAAATTGGCAAAAATGCACGCGTGAAGGATTGAAACGACATCCTTTTTAAATATCTCTTCGAACGCAGTTAAGAAGTAGTTATTTAAAAAGATACAGTGAAAAGCCTGACCTGAAAGGGCACGCAAAAAAAGAAAAACGAGTTTAATAGTCTTTTTTAAACTGTAATGGAGATTTAGAAATTGCTTTGGTAAAGAAGCGTGTAAAATAAGCAGGATCGTTAAAACCGAGCTCGAAAGCTATTTCTTTTACAGTTTTATCTGTGTAAATCAGTAGCCTTTTTGCTTCTAAAAGAATGCGACTTTTAATAAAATCGGAAGGTGTTTTGGCTCCTAATTTTTGAAAATGTTTGGTAATAGATTTAGGCGAAAGTGCTAGCCTTTTTGCATAATCGGATACAGAATGTAGTGTTCTAAAATTTTGCTCTACCAACAAACTAAAATCTTTAAACAACCTTGTTTCTGTGTCTTCTTTTATAATGTGATTTTCTTTCTTAACACGAACTGCATTGATAATAAATTGTTTTAAGTATGCCTGCAACATATCATATTGTGCAGTTTCGTTTTGCTGAAATTCTTCTATTAAACTTTCTAAAATAAAGTTGAGTTTTGCAGTTTCTTTTTGGCAAGGTTTTACAAACGGAGTTTCGTAAATATTATTAAACAAAATTCCATTACAAGCTACTTCTGCATCATGTGTTTGTATGCAATAAAAATCTCTTACAAAGGTTAGTTTATAGGCGGTTTTTATTTGCTCTGAATCTACTGTAAATACTTGCCCTGGAGATAAAAAGAACAATACATTGTCATTAAATGTGTAACTTTCAAAATCGATGTTATAGGTTCCTGTTCCTTCTTGAATCCAATAAATAGAATAGGCATTTTGTTGTACTGAATGATCTATTGTACATGCTTTCTCAAACTGAACTGTACTTACCGAAAAAGTTTCTTTAAAAGAGTATTTTGTAATGTCTTGAACCGCCATTTCATTGTTTTGTTTGTGGTTGGTCGTAAAAAGTTATTAAACCTTATTTCTTTTTAAAACTAAGAAGACTTATCAATGTTTTTTCAATACTTTTATCTTTTCCAAAATTTATTTAAAAATGAAAAACAGCGTATTTATTGCTACAAGTTTAGATGGTTTTATTGCCGATAAAAATGGCAATATAGATTGGTTACATAAAATACCAAACCCTAATAATGATGATTTAGGTTATATAGCTTTTACTAATTCTATTGATGCTATTGTTATGGGTAGAACTACTTTTGAAACTGTTTGTGGTTTTGATATAGATTGGCCTTATACCAAACCTGTTTTTGTATTAAGTACAACATTAACTAAAGTGCCCGAAAATTTAAAAGACAAAGTGTTTTTAATTAATGGAACCTTAACAGAGGTTTTAAAAAGTATACACAAAAAAGGGTATCAAAAACTTTATATAGATGGAGGTAAAACCATTCAGAGTTTTTTAAAAGAAGATTTAATTGACGAATTAATAATTACCACAATTCCGATAGTTTTAGGAGGTGGTTTTCGTTTATTTGGAGATTTACCTAAAGAACTAAATTTAGAATTGGTAGCTTCCAAAACATTTTTAAACCAATTACAACAAACACATTACAGAAGAAAAAAATTACTATAAAAAACTATAAAACAGCTTCTTAAAATTTAAAAAACATTATTTACCAAACTGAATTACTTGAGTTATCTCACGGTTTTCAGTGATATAAAAATTTCACGGTTTTTGGGGATTGACAACTACTTTTTGTTTTGTTAACTTCACATAAAAATAAATCCCCCTATTTAAAATGTGGACAATCAAAGAAAATAATGAAACCAGACAATTTTTTGTAATAGAGCCCTCTTTTTATGATGTAATGAATCCTTGTGACGATTTTACAATGAAATGTTTAGAAGTTTTAAGAAGAAAATTGCCTGCTCATTTTACAGACTTTCCTAATGGCTGTAAATTTGGACTTATTAGGTATGCAGATTTTTTAGAAAACAAATATCCAGCAATAGGTATTACTTGTAATTCTATAGAAGATCATAAGAAAATTCCAGATTTTATAGATTTAATTAATGAAGTTGAAATATTAATTAACAAGATAGGCTTAATAAATATTAAAAAAGAAGCTGAAAAAATAGAGACAATAGGATGGGAAAAATTAAATTCTATTGGTTGGTATTTTGAAGATTAAAAAACAAAAAAGCGAAAACTATAAAGTTTTCGCTTTTTTATATAAATTGCTATTATTCTTAATTATCGTTTAAAGCATTCCAACCTTGTGCTTTTAAAGCTATTTCTTGGTTTGCTCTTGTTACTAAATTTAACCCTTGGTTTTCTGCAACTATATGACCAACTATAGAAAAATTTGGATTCCCTTTTATTTTATCAAAATCTGAAATTGGCACCGTAAATAAAAGTTCGTAATCTTCTCCTCCACTTAAAGCTACCATTGTAGAATCTAATTCAAATTCTTCACAAGCAGAAATTACTTGAGGATCTAAAGGCAATTTATCTTCATAAACTTTACAACCTACTTTACTTTGAGTACAAATATGAAAAAGCTCTGATGAAAGTCCGTCAGAAATATCAATCATAGAAGTTGGTTTTACTTCTAGTTCTTTTAATAACCCAGAAACATCTTTACGAGCTTCTGGTTTTAATTGACGTTCAATTAAATAGGTATAATTATCTAAATCTGGTTGATTATTTGGATCTACTTTAAATACTTGTTTCTCTCTTTCTAAAACTTGTAATCCTAAATAAGCAGCACCTAAATCTCCAGAAACCACAATTAAATCAGTTTCTTTAGCACCATTTCTATAAATTACTTCTTCTTTTTCTGCCTTACCAATAGCGGTTACAGAAATTAAAATTCCTTTCGTAGAAGAAGTTGTATCTCCTCCAACCAAATCTACTTTATAAGTTTCACTAGCCAACTGAATACCTGCATACAATTCTTCAATTGCTTCTAATGGAAACCTATTAGAAACAGCAATAGATACAGTTATTTGTTCTGCAACTCCATTCATTGCATAAACATCAGATAAGTTAACCATAACAGCTTTATAACCTAAATGCTTTAAAGGCATATAACTTAAATCGAAATGAACACCTTCTACCAACAAATCTGTAGTAACTAAAGTTTGTTTTTCTGAAGCATCTATAACTGCAGCATCATCTCCAACAGCTTTAACTGTTGTAGCTTTTTCTACCTTAAAATATTTAGTAATATGATTTATTAAACCAAACTCACCAAGTTCAGCTAACGATGTTTTTTGTGTATTTTTATCTTCTAACATACTGCAAAGATAGGTACATTCTAAAAAACCACAGAACTACTTTAACACCTATATTTATTTATTTTATTTTTTAAATAGTATTTTTGATATAGAACTGCTACAATAATAATTTTATTAAATACGTTTAATAGTTTCTAAAAATATTTAAATGATAAAAAAGACATTTTTTATAATACTGATAGCATTAATTGTTGGTTGTGCAAAAAATGATGTTTTTGAAAGAGAAAATCAAATTATCATTAATCCTATAGCAAAATGCGAAAATGGTTTTGCGGGAGAATACCCTTGTAATGACTACGATTTATTGACTCACATTTCTTTAGAAGAGTTAGGTGATGAAAACACAATAGCTAGTAATTGTTGGGGTTGGTCAGACCCAGTTAATAAGAATGAATTTGCTTTAATTTGTACAAATAAAGGAGTTACGTTTATTAATATTACAGATCCAGCAAACGCTGTAGTGTTAGGTACTTTAAAAACTAAAAATGAAGATAACGTTTTAAGAAACATTGTAACATTTCAATCTTTTGCATATGTCATAAGTGAATCCTCTAATCATGGAATTCAATCATTAAACTTAGGAAGGTTACTAGGTATTAACAACCCTCCTGTAGAGTTTACATCAGATAAAGATTATAACTTTTTTAGAGGCGCAAGCAACATTTCTGTAGATGAAAATTCTGGTTTTGCATATGTTTCTGGAACAAATACTTTTAATGGAGGTATTCATTTTTTAAATTTAAACAAACCATCAAAAGTACTTGAAAGTGATGGTTTTGCAGATGATTCTTATAGTAATGAAACAAAAGTTATTACCTATAAAGGTCCAGATACAGATTATACAGATAAAGAAATCTTAATTGGTAGCAACAACTCAGAAGTTGTTATTTTAGATGTAACTGATAAAGAAAACCCTGTAAAAATAACCTCTTTTACTTATCCAAATATTGGTAAAGCTCATCAAGGTTGGTTTACAGAAGATTTTAAATATTTTATTTTTGGTGATACTTTAGATGAAATAAATAATGGTGTAAATACAAATACAATAGTTTATGATTTTACTGATTTAGACAATCCTGTTCATCATTTTAATTACGAAGGAAATACAGCTGCAATAGACAATAAAAGTTATGTAAAAAATAATTTATATTATCAGGCAAACTTTACAAATGGAATTAGAATTATAGATATTTCTAATATCGATAGCAAGTCTTTTACTGAAATTGGTTTCTTTGATACATATCCAGAAAACAATAATACTGAAGCAAAAGGAACTGTAAATGTGTATCCTTATTTAGAAAGTGGAAATATTATTGTGAGTGACACAAACAATGGTTTCTTTCTTATTAGAAAAAGTAAAACATAATTTTTTTTGTAAAAAAAGAAGTATTTTAGTCATCAAACCATTTTAAATGACGCGTTTCTTCATTATCTTATTTCTTTTTTTAGGCAGTATTTTAAAAACCAATGCTCAAAAAACAATAAATATTGTTGAAGCAGAAGCTAAATCTGCAGTATCTAAAATACATTTTAAAGCAAATCCTAATACTAGTAATTATGATATTACCTATCATAAACTAGAGTTTACTGTAGATCCTGCAATAACAAATATTACAGGTAAAGTAACTACAACATTTACAGCTTTATCCAATTTGTCTACAGTAGCTTTTGATTTAGATGATAACCTTACTGTTACCTCTGTAACTCAAAATGGGAATTCTGTTTCGTTTACACAAAACTCAAATGATGAATTGGTAATTACACTTGAAAACAGTTTAAATCAAGGAGACTCTACATCAGTTTCAATATCTTATAATGGTAACCCAAAAAGTAGTGGTTTTGGTTCTTTTGAGTTTAACAATCATAATGGAACACCAATTCTTTGGACTCTTTCTGAACCTTATGGAGCCTTAGGTTGGTGGCCTTGTAAGCAAGATTTAAATGATAAAATTGATGAAATTGATGTTTATATTACTGCTCCAGAACAATACACCTCTGTTTCTAATGGATTACAACAAAGCACAACAATAAGTGCTGGACAAAAAACAACTCATTTTAAACATCAATACCCTATTCCTGCTTATTTAATTGCAATTGCAGTTACTAATTATCAAACCTATTCTCACACAGTTTCTAATAACGGAAATCCTTTTCCAATAGTAAATTATGTATATCCAGAAAGCTTAACTTCTGCTCAAAATAGTACAGAAGTAACTATTGATATTATGAACCATTTTATTGATTTATTTGGCAATTATCCGTTTGAAAACGAAAAATATGGGCATGCACAATTTGGTTGGGGAGGAGGAATGGAACACACAACAGTTTCATTTATGGGTAGTTTTAATAGAAACTTAATAGCACACGAATTAGCACACCAATGGTTTGGAAATAAAGTTACTTGTGGTAGCTGGAAAGACATCTGGTTAAATGAAGGTTTTGCAACTTATTTATCTGGATTAACTGTAGAACATTTAGATGGTGAAACTGCCTTTAAAAGTTGGAGAAATGCTACTATTAATTCTGTAACTTCTGCTACTGATGGAGCTGTTTATCTTTCTGATATAGACACTACAAGTGTTGGTAGAATTTTTAACGGAAGATTATCTTATAACAAAGGCGCAATGGTTTTACATATGTTGCGTAAAAAATTAGGAGATACTAACTTTTTTAAAGGTTTAAAAAATTACCTTTCAGATGCTAATTTAGCCTATGGTTATGCTAAAACTACAGATTTAATTGCTCATTTAGAGTCTGCAAGTAACTTAGATTTAGAAGAATTTTTTAATGATTGGGTTTATAATCAAGGATATCCTTCTTATAACTTAGCATGGAACCAAACTTCTTCTAACATCTTACAAATTGAATTAAATCAGACTCAAAGTCATAATTCTGTTTCATTTTTTGAAGCCAATGTTCCTATTCGTTTACAGGGTTCAAATAATGAAGTTTTAGATGTTATTTTAAACAACACTAACTCAAATCAAACATTTATAGAAAATGTAAATTTTATGGTTAATTCAGTAGATTTAGATCCCGATTTTCATTTAATTTCAAAGAACAATTCTGTAACTTTAAGCATAGAAAATACACCGTATTTATTAAAAAATATAGAAGTATTTCCAAATCCAATAAATAATATTTTAACTATTAAAACATCAAAAAACATTTCTATAAACAAAACATTTATTTATAGTTCTTTGGGTAAAGAAATATTGAAATCAAATAAAAATAAAATAAATCTAAGTCAGCTTTCTACAGGTATCTATTTTATAAAAATACAAACAGATTATGGAGAATTCTTTAAAAAGGTAGCTAAAAACTAATCTGTAATAAATACCCTTTATAAATAAGTTTTTCTATTTTTACAAATATAAATATTTCAACTTTTGATTTCTATAACTGCCTCAGAAAATAAAAAAATCTATTTTGCTTCAGACCAACATTTAGGAGCTCCTACACCAGAAGCTAGTTTTCCTCGCGAAAAAAAATTTGTAGCTTGGTTAGATCATATTAAAAAAGATGCAGAAGCTATTTTTTTATTAGGAGATTTATTTGATTTTTGGTTTGAATACAAAACCGTTGTTCCTAAAGGATTTGTACGAGTTTTAGGAAAATTAGCAGAAATAAAAGACTCAGGTATTCCTATTTACTTTTTTATAGGAAATCATGATTTATGGATGAATGATTATTTTGAAAAAGAATTAAACATTCCTGTATATCATAAACCGCAAGAATTTTTAATTAATAATAAAAAGTTTTTAATTGGTCATGGAGATGGTTTAGGTCCTGGAGATCATGGATACAAACGCATGAAAAAAGTGTTTACTTTTCCTTTATTTAAATGGATGTTTAAATGGTTACATCCAGATTTAGGAGTACGTTTAGGGCATTATATGTCTGTAAAAAACAAAATGATTTCTGGTGATGAAGATGCAAAATATTTAGGAGATGATAATGAATGGTTGGTTTTATATTGCAAACAAAAACTTACAGAAAAACATTACGACTATTTTGTTTTTGGTCATAGACACCTCCCTTTAGAAATTAAATTACAAGAAAATAGTACCTATATAAACCTTGGAGATTGGATTCAATATTTTACCTATGGAGAAATTAATAATTCCGAAATTAAACTGTTAAAATTCAATCAAAATTCCCTTTAAATTAAACAAAAACTTACGAAATCTTTAACCAACTTTTAACAAATGGAAATATGTTAAAATTGTAGTTTTGTTTTCGTAAAAATTAACACCTAATACAATATTACAATGGATGTAGATGTAAGAGCTATTAATGAAAAAATAGAAAGAGAAAGTGCCTTTATAGACATTCTTACTCTTGAAATGAATAAAGTTATTGTAGGTCAAAAACAAATGATAGAAAGTTTGTTAATTGGTTTACTTGGTAATGGTCATATTTTATTAGAAGGAGTTCCTGGTTTGGCAAAAACTTTAGCAATTAACACATTGTCAAAAGCTGTACAAGGTAGTTTTAGTAGAGTACAATTTACTCCAGATTTACTACCTGCAGATGTTGTTGGAACCATGATTTACAACATGCAAAAAAATAGCTTCGAAATAAAAAAAGGACCAATTTTTGCAAACTTTGTATTAGCAGATGAAATTAACAGAGCACCTGCTAAAGTACAATCTGCTTTGTTAGAAGCAATGCAAGAGCGTCAAATTACAATTGGAGACACTACTTTTAAATTAGACGAACCATTTTTAGTAATGGCAACTCAAAACCCAGTAGAACAAGAAGGAACTTATCCTTTACCAGAAGCACAAGTAGATAGATTTATGCTAAAGGTTGTAATTGATTATCCAAAATTACAAGACGAACAAATGATTATGCGTCAGAATTTAACTGGCGGATTTGCAACTGTTAATCCAGTAGTTACTGTAGATCAAATTATTAAAGCAAGAGAAATTGCTAACGAGGTTTACATGGATGAAAAAATAGAAAAATACATTCTAGATATCATTTTTGCAACACGTTATCCAGAGAAATATAACTTACCACAATTAAAAGATTTAATCAATTTTGGAGCTTCACCTCGTGGAAGTATCAATTTAGCAAAAGCAGCTAAATGTTACGCTTTTATTAAAAGAAGAGGTTATGTAATACCAGAAGATGTTAGAGCTGTTGTTACAGATGTTTTACGTCACAGAATAGGAATTACTTATGAAGCTGAAGCAGAAAATGTAACTTCTGTTGACATTATTAATTCTATTATTAACGAAGTAGAAGTACCTTAGACAATTGTCAATAAAACAATAAACAATTATCATCTTAAACATTGATAACTGTTAAATGATAATTGATAAATGAAACAATGGATACTAAAGAAATACTAAAAAAAGTTCGTAAAATAGAGATTAAGACACGTCGTTTGTCTGATCATATTTTTGGAGGTGAATATCATTCATCTTTCAAAGGACGTGGTATGACTTTTTCTGAAGTACGTCAATACCAATTTGGAGATGATGTAAGAGCAATTGATTGGAATGTTACTGCACGTTATAACGAACCTTATATTAAAGTTTTTGAAGAAGAACGTGAGTTAACAATGATGTTAATGGTAGATGTTTCTGGGTCTGAATTATTTGGAACATCAACACAATTTAAAAAAGAAACAGTTACAGAAATTGCAGCAACATTAGCCTTTTCTGCAACTCAAAATAACGATAAAGTAGGTTTAATTTTATTTTCTGATGATATAGAGCTTTTCATTCCTCCTAAAAAAGGAAAAAGTCATGTTTTAAGAATTATTAGAGAATTGATAGAGTTTAAACCAAAAAGCAAAAAAACAAATATTTCTGCAGCTTTAAAGTTTTTATCGAGTGTAATGAAAAAAAGAGCCATTGTTTTTATGTTATCTGATTTTATGGATGATGATTACGAAAAAACTTTGAAAATTGCAGGAAAAAAACACGATTTAACTGGTATTAGAGTGTATGATAAACACGATGAAGAAATTCCTAATTTAGGAATGGTGCCAATGTTAGATGCAGAAACAAACAATATTCAACTAATAAACACATCATCTAAATCTGTAAGAAATAGTTACAAAGCAAATGCTTTACGTTTGTCTAATTATTATATAGACATGTTTAAAAGAAGTGGTGCAGGTGCTATTAACACTAGAGTTGATGAAAGTTATGTGAAAAAATTATTAGGTTATTTTAAACACAAAGGAAGATAGTTTTTGAAATGAAAAAACAAATATTCTACATATTATTATTAATTTCTACTATTAGTTTTGCTCAAAAACCAATGGTAAAAGCAGAAATTGATACCACCAATATTAGAATTGGTGAACAATTCAATTTAAAAATTTCTGTTGATGAAACTCAGAATGTAATTCTACCAAAATTACAATTACAAGGTTTAGAAATTATAGATTCTACGAAAACAGATACCGTTAAAAATTCTTTAATAAGAAAATATATTTTAACCGGTTTTGATAGTGGTGCTTTTTACATACCTCAACAACAAATATTTGTAAAAAATCAAGCTTATTTAACAGATTCACTTTTAGTAAATGTAGCAACAATTGCTGTAGACACTACTAAAATTAAGAAGTTTCCAATAAAATCTATTAAAAGTGAACCCTTAACTTTTGATGATTATAAAATATACATTTACATACTTTTAGCAGCTTTAGCTATTATTGGTTTCTGGATTTATTGGTTTGTTATTAGAAAACGTAAAGAAGAGGAAGAAGAACCAACTTACAGAGCTTTACCTCCTTATGAAGAAGCAATTTTTAGACTAAATGAATTAGACGAAAAATTATTGTGGCAAAACAATAAAATAAAAGAATATTATTCTGAACTAACACAAATTGTTCGTGGTTATATTGAACGCGAATTAAAAGTACCTGCTTTAGAAAATACCACAGATGAAGTTTTAAGCATGTTAAAAGATTTTAAAGATGCAGAAACTATTTTAACATCAGATGAAACAATTAAAAAACTAAAAGATTTATTACAAGAAGCAGATTTGGTAAAGTTTGCAAAATCTAAACCATTAGCTTTAGAAATAGAAGAAGACAGAAAAGACGCGCAAGATATTGTGAGTAATTTAAAACCTAAACCAATTATTGAAGAAAATGATGAATTGGAGTAATTTTGAATTTCATAATCCAGAGTTTTTATGGGTCCTAATAATCATTCCTTTATTAGCGATTTGGCATTTCTTTATGCGCAAAAAAGACACTGCAGTATTAACAATGCCAAGTGTAAAAGGTTTTAAAACAGATTCTATAATATCTAAATTAAAACCTCTTTTATACCTGCTAAGACTGTTAGCTTTAGCAGCCATTATTGTTGCTTTAGCAAGACCAAGAAATGTTTCTGTAAGTAAAAAAACAAAAACCAACAGAGGTATAGATATTGTAATGGCTATTGATGTTTCTGCAAGTATGTTGGCTAGAGATTTAAAGCCTAACAGATTAGAAGCTCTTAAAAAAGTAGCAGTAGATTTTGTTGATAGAAGACCAAATGACAGAATAGGAATTGTAGTTTATGCAGGAGAAAGCTTTACACAAACCCCAATAACAAGTGATAAGGGTATTGTAAAACGTACCATATCTGAACTAAAATGGGGGCAATTAGAAGGTGGAACTGCTATTGGTATGGGATTAGGTTCTGCAGTTAACAGATTAAAAGAAAGTAATGCAAAAAGTAAAGTAATTATTCTTTTAACAGATGGTGTAAACAACTCTGGAAATATCGACCCAAGAACAGCAACTGAATTAGCAAAAGAGTTAGAAATTAAAACCTATACCATTGGAATTGGAACCAATGGAATGGCAGATTTTCCTTGGAGTAGAGACCCAAGAACAGGTAATTTACAGTTTAGAAAACAACAAGTAGAAATTGATGAAAAATTATTAGAAGAAATAGCTTCTGAAACCGATGGAAAATATTTTAGAGCAACAGACAATACATCTTTAAAAGAAATTTATGATGAAATTGACAAGCTCGAAAAAACAAAAATAGAAGAATTTAAATACTACAACTATCAAGAAAAATATAGAATTTTTGTCTTTTTAGGATTAGGATTCTTGTTGTTAGAATTTGTTTTAAGAAATACAATTTTTAAAAGTTTTATTTAAACGATGTATAAGATAGAAGAACCAATTTATTTTACCTTTTTAATAATCATTCCTATAATGGTTGTTATTTTCTTGTTGGTTTTATGGTGGAAAAAAAGAACGCAAAAAAAGTTTTCTGATTTAAATTTATTGAAAAGGTTAGCACCAAATTCATCTGTATTTAAATCTGTCTTAAAGTTGATAATTTTACTATTAGGAATCACTTTTTTAATTATTTCTTTGGTAAATCCTAAAATGGGAACCAAACTTAAAACAGTAAAAAGAGAAGGTGTAGATGTTGTTTTTGCTTTAGATGTTTCTAAAAGTATGTTGGCAGAAGATATTGCTCCAAACAGGTTAGAAAAGGCTAAACAAATTATTTCTAAAACAATAGATAAATTAGGATCAGATAGAGTTGGTATTATTATTTACGCAGGTAATTCTTATCCGCTTTTACCAATAACTACAGATCATGCAGCTGCAAATATGTTTTTGCAAAATGCAAATCCAGATATGGTTTCTAGCCAAGGAACAGATATTAATGGAGCTTTAGAATTAGCAAAAACATATTATAATAATGATGAGCAAACAAATCGTTTTTTAATTATTATTTCTGATGGAGAAGATCATCAAGAAGAAACAAAACAAGTTGCTCAAACACTAACTAACGAAGGTGTAAAAATCTTTACAATTGGTGTAGGTACAGAAAATGGAAGCCCAATTCCTATGCGTTTAAATGGCTCTATGATTGGCTATAAAAAAGATAGAAAAGGAGAAACTGTAATTACAAAACGCAAACCAGAAGTTTTACAAGGTATTGCAGATGCTGCAGACGGACAATATATTGATGGTAATGTAACCGAAAAACCTGTAAAAGTTATTTCAGAAATTATTGCAAATGCAGAAAAAAATGAATTTGAAACCAAACAGTTTTCTGATTACAAAGACCAATTTCAATGGTTTTTAGCAATTGGTTTGTTCTTTTTAATTATAGATATTTTCTTATTTGAAAAGAAAACTAAATGGTTAACAAAAGTTGACTTGTTTAACGAAGAAAACACTAAAAAATAACATGAAGAATATACAATACATACTTATCGTTTTCTTAATGCTATTTTCATCAAAAGAAGTATTAGCACAAAAAGATTCTATTGCATTACAAAGAAAAGCTAGAAAATTATTACGTAATGGAAATGATTTGTATCAAAAAAAGCAATTTACAGATGCTTCTGTGGCCTATCAAAAAGCACTAGCTAATAATACAAAATACAACAAAGCTTCATATAATTTAGGAAACGCTTTGTATCAAAATAAAAACTACAAAGAGGCAATACCACAATACGAATTAACTGCAGAAACTGCTAAAGATAAATTTACAAAAGCAGAAGCATACCATAATATTGGTAATGCAATGATGGAGCAAAAACAATATCAACAAGCAGTAGATGCTTATAAAAACTCTTTAAGAAATAATCCTAATGATGATGAAACTCGTTATAATCTTGCTGTAGCTCAAAAATTATTAGAGAAAGAAAAGCAAGATAATAAAGGAAAAGACGACAAAAAGAAGAATAATAAAAACAACGACAACAAAAATAAAGACGACAAGAACAAAGACAAAAACAAGGATAAAAACAAAGGCGAAGATAAAAACAAAAAAGACGATAAGAAGAAAGATGGTGAAGGAGATAAAGACAAGAATAAAGATCCTAAAAAAGACAACAAAAATAATCAGAAGAAAAAGCCTAAGCCTCAACAGGGAAAAATGACTCCTCAACAAATTAAACAATTATTAGAAAGTTTAAATAATGAAGAGAAAAAAACCCAAAAGAAAATGAACGCCAAAAAAGCAAAAGGTAAAAAAGTAAAACAAGAAAAAGATTGGTAGATTTGCAATCTCATAGAAAATGAAGATGAAGTTGAAATTTTATATAACGCTATTTATTAGCTTACTTTCACTAACAGTAGTTGCTCAAGAAACTACTTTAGTTGCAAAAGTGAGTAAAAATAAGTTGGGTGTAAACCAACGTTTAAGAATTGAATTTTCAATTAACAAACAAGGTGGAGATGATTTTTCTCCGCCAAAATTTACCAATTTTAAAGTTGTAGGTGGCCCAAGTCAGTCTGTTAGTCAATCTTGGGTTAATGGAAAAGTAAGCTTTTCACAATCATACACATATATCATTCAGCCAAAAAAGAAGGGAGAATTAACTATTGGTGCTGCAAGTATTAAAATTGGAGGAAAGTCTATAAAATCTAATCCTATTAAAATTATAGTTTTAGATGCTGTTACTTTACCAAAAGATCCTAATGATCCTAATTATGTTGCACAACAAAACATACATTTAGTAGCAGAAGTATCTAAATCTAAACCTTATGTTGGAGAAGGTATTTATGTGGAATATAGATTATATGTTAGCGAAAACATTAATGTATATGATACAGGTGTAACTGAAGCACCTCAATACAATGGTTTTTGGAATCAGAATATTAAAATAAATGGTTTTCCTGTTAAAATGGGAAAATATAATGGTGAAGATTATAGATATATTGTTTTACAAAAAGCTTTATTAATACCTACTAAAACTGGAAAACTTACAATAGATCCTATGAAAATGGATATTGTTATTGGTGTTCCAACAGGTAGAGCAGATTTTTTTGGAAATGTAATTACTAGAAATATTAAAAGAGAATTTGCTTCTGCAAAGAAAATTATTAATCCTAAAAGCCTTCCTTTAGAAGGAAAACCAGAAAACTTTAATGGTGCTGTTGGAGATTATAAATTTGATGTAACTTTAAGCAAAGATGTTTTAAAAGCAAATGAAAGTTCGCAAATTAAAGTTGCAGTTACTGGTAAAGGAAATCTAAAATTATTTGAATTACCAGAAATTACAACTCCTGTTGAGTTAGAAAAATATCAACCAGAAAGAAAAGAAAAAGTTCGTGTTAGAGCTAGTGGTATTTCTGGTACAGTATCAGATTTATATACTGTAGTTCCTCAGTATAAAGGAAAATATAAAATACCAAATGTTTCTTTTTCGTATTTCAATCCTACAGAAAAAAAATACTATACTATTACCACAGATGATTTCTTTGTAGATGTGTTAGAAGGCAAAGAATTAAAACCTGTTGTAGATACAAATACCATTCAAAAGCAAAACGTTATTGCAACCGGAAAAAACTTTAGATATATACAAACTAAGAGTAATTTTAAAACTATAAAAACTAGTGATTTCTTTAAATCTAACTTATTTTACATTCTATTATTATTACCTTTAATTGCAATACCTATTGGTATTTTTATTGCAAAAAAGAATGAAGCAAGAAGTAATGATATTGTTGGTAACAAACTAAGAAAAGCAAATAAACTAGCTAAAAAATATTTATCTGAAGCACAAAAACAATTGGGTGAAAAAGAAGCT
Source organism: Polaribacter sp. Z022 (assembly GCF_023555495.1). Classification (GTDB taxonomy): domain Bacteria; phylum Bacteroidota; class Bacteroidia; order Flavobacteriales; family Flavobacteriaceae; genus Polaribacter. The sequence continues at coordinate 336,581 of NZ_JALCZO010000001.1, forward strand.
TTTTATGAAGCTTTAGAACGTGCACTTCACAATTATTTAAAAGCAAAACTAGGTGTAGAAACTGCAGATATAAGTAAAGAAAAAATAACCCAAATCTTAGAAAGTAAAAACATAGAATCTAACACTATTAATCAGTTTATTGAAGTCTTAAAACATTCTGATATGGCTCGTTATTCTCAAATAACAACTACAGAAATGGAAGCAGAATTTGAGAATGCAAAACAAGTTATTGTAGAACTAGATAAACAATTATAAAGATGAAGAGAATATTATTTTTATTATTAATTATTGCCAATTCTGTTACTGCACAAAATGTAGATAGCTTATTTGTTTCTGCCAATAATTTATACAAAAATGGCAAATTCCAAAAAGCTATTGATCTATATAAAAAAGTAGAATCTCAAGAATTAGTGTCATCAGAATTATATTATAATTTAGGTAATTCTTACTATAAACTTAACAAAGTTGGACCTTCTATTTATTATTACGAAAAAGCTTTAAAGTTAAATCCATTAAATGATGATGTTAAAAACAATTTGGTTTTTGCAAAACGTTTGGCTTTAGATAATATTGAAGAATTACCGCAAACTGTACTTCAAAAATTTAATGCAAACTATTTACAAAAGTTGTCATACAACCAATGGGCTATTGTAGTTGTTGTTTTTTCTTTCTTAGGAAGTTTGCTTTTCTTATTGTTTTATTTTGCAGAAGTACCTTCTAAAAAACGATTCTATTTTGTTACAAGTATAGCTTGTTTTATAATATTATTAAGCTCATTATTTATTACTATTAATCAATACAATTCTTCATTAGCAAACAAAGAGGCAATTGTATATACAGAGAAAACCGATGTAAAAAATGCTCCAACATTAAACTCTGAAGATGTATTTACATTACATGAAGGAACTAAAGTAATTGTTCTTGATAGTGTAGATAATTGGAAAAAAATTAAAATAGCAGATGGTAAAATTGGTTGGATTATAGCTGAAGATATTAAACTTTTTGATGATATTTAATTATTATTTAACAAAAAAAGTAAACTATTTTTATATTTTAGCCATTCAAAAAAATATCCTTGAGAAAAAAAATAACTTTTTTTTTAGTTTTTACCTTTTCAATTTTAGTTGTTACACCTACTGTAATTAGCTTAATTGATGACTCTCAAAATGTCGCTATTTTTTTAGACATTAATGAAGAAGAAGATAAACAAGGTAAAGAAGAAACAGTAAAAGAAATAGAAATTAAGTTACAATCTACAGATCAATCTGATTCTTTATTTTTAAACGGAATTCAGAAAAAGAAAAATGTTCGATTTAGAACAAAAAATTACAATTCTCAGTATTCTAAAAATACTACACCTCCACCTCGGATTTTGTCTTAGTTTATAAAACAAATTCAATTTTTCTTATCAATCAATTTAAAAATCTCTCTATTTTAATAAGTAGAGTAAAAATTTATATATATGTTTAAATACATTAAAAACGACTTACCTGCAAGTATTGTAGTGTTTTTCGTAGCATTACCTTTATGTTTAGGTATTGCTTTAGCAAGTGGTGCCCCATTATTTTCTGGATTAATTGCAGGTATAATTGGTGGTGTAATTGTAGGGTCATTAAGTGGCTCAAAAATAGGAGTAAGTGGTCCTGCAGCAGGTTTAGCTGCAATAGTATTAACAGCAATTGGTACTTTAGGTGGTTATGAAAACTTTTTAGTTGCTGTAGTTTTAGGTGGGGTTATACAATTAGTTTTTGGTTTCTTAAAAGCTGGGGTTATTGGTTATTATTTTCCATCTTCTGTAATTAAAGGTATGTTAACTGGTATTGGTATTATTATTATTTTAAAACAAATACCTCACTTTTTTGGTTATGATGCAGATCCAGAAGGAGATTTTGCTTTCTTTCAAATAGATGGTGAAAACACTTTTTCTGAAATATTAAATTCTATAAACAATATTAGTATTGGATCTACAATTATTGGTATTATTGGATTGAGTATTTTATTACTTTGGAGTAATGTTTTATCTAAAAAAGGAAAAATATTTCAAATTATTCAAGGTCCATTAGTAGCTGTTGCTGCTGGTATTATTTACTATATTTCAACATCATCTGACTCTAAATTTGGTATAGATTCTTCTCATCTTGTAAGCGTTCCTGTACCAGATAGTTTCGATTCTTTTATTGGTCAATTTAGTTTTCCTAACTTTAGTGCTATTACTAACGTAGAAGTTTGGGTTGTTGCCTTTACAATTGCTTTGGTAGCAAGTTTAGAAACTTTATTGTGTGTAGAAGCTACAGACAAATTAGATCCTCATAAAAATGTTACACCTACAAACAAAGAGCTTTTAGCTCAAGGTGTTGGTAATGTAATTTCTGGTTTAATTGGTGGGTTGCCCATTACGCAAGTAATTGTTAGAAGTTCTGCTAATATTCAATCTGGAGGAAGAACAAAATTATCAGCAATAATTCATGGTTTATTTTTGTTAGTATCTGTTATATTAATTCCTAATTTATTAAATAAAATTCCATTATCTGTATTAGCAGCTATACTTTTAGTAGTAGGATACAAATTAGCTAAACCAGCTTTATTTAAACAGATGATTGGTTTAGGATGGAAACAATCTTTACCGTTTTTTGTAACAGTATTAGGAATTGTTTTTACAGATCTTTTAGTAGGTATCAGTTTAGGTTTATTAGTAGGTATTGTTGTTATTCTTTTAAAAAGCTACCAAAACTCTCACTTTTTACATAAAGAAGGTGAAGATGTAGATGATGGAAAAATTAAAATGACATTAGCCGAAGAAGTTACATTTTTTAACAAAGGAGCTATCTTAAAAGAGTTAGATAGAGTGCCTAAAAACTCATACCTTGAAATTGATGTAACTAAAACGAGGTATTTAGATCATGATATTATCGAAATTTTAGAAGACTTTTCTAAAATTAAGGCTAAAGAAAGAAAAATAGATATAAAACTTATTTCAAAACGTGGTACTGTAGAAAACCCACCAAGTTTTATTGAATTTTTTAAACTTAGACCAAAATCAAATATAAGTTTAAGCTAAATATTAAAAAAAATCTAAAAGATTAAAAAGTTGTTTTTTAACTTTAAAAAAACAAGTTCCTACAAAAAAGTATTAACTTGTAAATTAGCTTTTTAATCTTTTAAATTTAATTATGAAAAACATATTCTCAAATATTAAAGGTGATATTTTTGGTGGTATAACTGCTGGTATAGTTGCACTACCTTTAGCGTTAGCTTTTGGGGTGTCTTCTGGTTTAGGACCAACTGCAGGTCTTTATGGAGCAATTTTTATAAGTTTTTTTGCAGCACTCTTTGGTGGAACCAGTACTCAAATTTCTGGACCAACAGCACCAATGACAGCTGTAAGTATGGTAATAATTGCTGGTATAATTGCTGCAAATGATGGTGATGTTGCTAAAGCTTTACCTGCAATTTTAATCATTTTCTTATTAGCAGGTCTTTTTCAAGTTGTATTAGGAATTTTAGGTCTAGGTAAATATATTAGATACATTCCATACCCTGTAGTTTCTGGTTTTATGACAGCAATTGGTGTTATAATTTTATTAACTCAAATTTTACCATCTTTAGGATATTATCCAAAAGAAGATGTTGAATTTGTTTCTAAATTTAAACCACAAGCAGAAGAAATTATTTTAGAAAACATTTTAAAAGAAGAAGCTGGAGAAGGTATTTTAGTTTTAGAAGATTTTAAACAAACTATTTCTAAAGCAAAATTAATAACACCTGAAGAAATTCATAAAGAATCTCAAGTTTTAGCCGGAAAAGAAACCTCTGGAGCTTTGGGAGCTATAAAAGCAATTCCAAGAGCAGTAAATAATATTAATTGGCTTGAGCTTTTATTAGCGCTAGCAACAATTGTTATTATTTATGGTTTTAAAAGAATAACCACTAAAATACCAAGCACATTAGTAGCTTTAATTGTAGTTTCTGGTGTTGCAGTAGCTTTTGGACTAGATTATAGAACAATTCAAGAAATACCAAGTGGAATTCCACAAATTAAATGGGAAATATTCACTGACTTTTCTTTAGGTAATGTTACACCTTATATTTTTTCTGCTTTAACTTTAGCTTTATTAGGAGCAATAGACTCTCTTTTAACAAGTGTAGTAGCAGATAATATGACTAAAACCAAACACAAACCAAATAAAGAATTAATTGGTCAAGGTATTGGTAATAGTATTGCAGCTTTATTTGGCGGTATTCCTGGAGCAGGAGCAACAATTAGAACAGTAGTAAACATTAATGCTGGTGGTAAAACCAAACTATCTGGTATGATTGCAGCTGTTTTACTATTAGTAATAATGTTAGGTTTTGGTCCTGTTGCATCTAAAATTCCTGCAGCAGTTTTAGCTGGTATTTTAATTACTGTAGGTATTGGAGTAATGGATTATAAAGGAATAAAAGCAATTCCAATTTTACCAAAAGACGTTAAATTTGGTTCTATAAAATTAAGTTCAGAAGTACTAATTATGTTTATTGTATTGGTATTATCTACTTTTTGGAACTTAGTTTACGCTGTTGGTATTGGTATGGTAATAGCTTCTTTAATGTTTATGAAAAAAATTGGAGATTTAACTGCAAAAAGATCTGATGTAAAATCTCTTAATGAAGAAGCTTGGTCAGATGAAGCTAATTTTCCTAAAAACTTAGCAGAAGAAGTGTTTATAAAGCATATTAAAGGACCATTATTTTTTGGTTATACAAGCGATTTTCAAGCACTTTCATTACAAATTCCTGCAACAGCAGAAACTGTTATAATACGTTTAGAAAAAATGCAATATATGGATCAGTCTGGTTTATATGCAATGGAAGACGTGTTACAAGATTTAAAAACAAAAAATATTGAAGTTTTATTTGTTGACTTATTAGATCAACCTAGATATATGATGGAAAGAATAGACATCATACCAGATTTAATACCAGAAAAACACATTTTTAAAACATTTGAAGAATGTACAAATTGGGTAAAAGAAAATATTAAAGACAAAAATTAATAAATATTAAAATTATGAAAAACATAGCAATTAATAAAGAAGTACAAAATGGTTTAACTCCTCAAAGTGTTTTATCAGATTTAATAGAAGGAAATAATAGATTTATAGATAATAACTTACAAGCTGCAGATTATAATGCATTAGTAAAAGACACTGTTGGTGGTCAATTTCCAAAAGCAGTTGTATTATCTTGTATAGATTCAAGAGTACCTGTAGAGCAAGTTTTTGACCAAACTATTGGAGATATTTTTGTAGCAAGAGTTGCAGGAAATTTCGAAAATGTAGATATTTTAGGAAGCTTAGAATATTCTTGTGCAGTAGCAGGAAGTAAATTAGTTTTAGTTCTTGGTCATGAAAGTTGTGGTGCAGTTAAAGCTGCTTGTGATGGTGTAGAATTAGGAAACATAACTGCAATGTTAGATAATATAGGACCTGCTGTTAAAGTAGCTGCTTTAGATTTTGAAGATGATGTAGACTCTACAAATAAAGATTTTGTTGCTAAAACAGTAGAACAAAATGTACGTTTAACTATTGAAAGAATTCGCGAAAAAAGTCAAATTCTTGCAGATTTAGAAAGTAAAGGAGCTATTGAAATAGTTGGTGGAGTTTACTCTTTACAAACAGGAAAAGTTGAGCTTTTATAAAAAGAAACTTTTATAAATAAAAAAACCAAGAATTTATTCTTGGTTTTTTTTATTTAATCAAAATTGTATTTATCTTTTTTAGCTTTGGTTAACCTTCCTTCCCAAGATTTACCTCCTAAAGTTGTAGTGTAATACACTTTTTTTCCTCTAACTTTATTTACAATTATATGTGTTTTAGTTCCCATTTTAAAAGGAAAATTAGGTAGTGTAGATTTTCTTATTATTAAATAATATTCACAATCACTTAACCACAAAATATCTGCCTTTATAAAATGTTCTTGATCATTATGGTATTCTATATAATCGTCTCCTTTAAAAACAACTACAACTTCTTTCTTGGCGTTTCTATAAGTAAATATGTTATCTCTTAAGATTCCACAATCTTTTGAAGAAGTGAAAGACATTAACATAGTTATGCTAAATAACATTAATATTTTATAAAATTTTCTCATCCTTTTTTTTAAAACGTTCGCAATTTACAAATTGCCACTTAAATTTCTAAATTATCTAACAGGGTTTTTTCCTGTTTATCTTCTTTTATTATTGAGGGGAAAATTGTGGGGGCTATTTTTTTTACTGGGCTATATAAAATAGATTTTTCTAAGGTTTCCTTTTCTATAAAAGGGATTGTATCATTCATTTTTCCAAAAAAAATAAAAACAACACTTAAAATTAATCCAATTTTTAAAGCACCAAACACACCTCCTAAAATCTTATTTAAAATTCCTAAAGCTGCAAAATCTGCAATCTTTGTTAGCACTTTTCCAAGTAGGGCAATTATAACAATAATTATTACAAAAGTAATGGCAAAAGATGCTAAAGAAATGTATTCAGGTTTCCAAGATACATATTCTTTTAGAAAATCGGAAACAAAATATGAAAAATGAATAGCTCCATAAACTCCACCAACTAAAGCTACTAAAGAGGCAACCTCTACAAATAAGCCTTTCATTACTCCTTTAACAAATCCAAAAAGTAATAATGCAGCAATTATTATATCAAAAATATTCATTAATTTATTTTCTTCAAACCTACATCTTTTTTACAAAACTTAAAAATGTCGGTTGTATCTTTACACTTTTCTAAACAAGTAATATGCCAAAAATAATAACCTTAAAAGAAAAATGGGATTTGTTAATCAATAAATTAACCAATCAATTTGCAGATGGAGATGAGCTTAATATAGATGGTGTAATCTATTTAGTAGGCGTACAAGAATTGGGGCAAGGTCATAGAGCATTTAAAAAAGATGAAAAAATGAACCTGATGCATATTGCTATTTGCAAGCTTTTAGAACCTTATGGTTATTATGAATTTGATTATTTTGATGATGATGGTTGGCCACATTATAAAACTTTAACAGAGTTACCAAATTTAAAACCTGGAGAGCAAACTGTTTTAATGAAAGAAGCTATTGTTACTTATTTTGAAAGTATTTCATATTTAAAATAATTAAGTTACGCTTAATTTTCTAATCATTTTAGATAACAATTTAGGGAAAAATCTTTTTACATAAACTCCTAACTTTTCTTTGGCTCCAGCTATATAAACTTCCTCTTTTTTGCTGTTAATTGCTTTTAGCATCAATTTTGCAAAATGTTCTGGTGCAATTCCGTTTTCTGTAGCAGTATCCATTTTTTCTTGTGGAGTTCCATTTCCTGTTAATGCATTTATAGAAACATTTGTCTTTACAAAACCAGGGCAAACTAACGTAACAGAAATGTTATCTTTATGGTGTTCTGCTCTTAAGCTATCAAAAAAACCATGCAAAGCGTGTTTACTTGCAGCATAAGAAGAACGTAAAGGAGTTCCTATTTTACCAACAATACTTGTTGTTACCACAAACTGTCCGTTTTTGTTTTTAATAAAATGGGGCAAAATAGCTTTTGTTAATGCAACTGTTCCTAAATAATTAATATCCATTATGCGTTTATCAACAGAAATTTTAGTGTCTTTAACCAAAGAACGCTGACTAATTCCGCCATTATTCACTAAAATATCTACCTTACTAAAACAAGTAATTGCTTCATCAACCTTTGGTTGCAAATTGTTGTAATCTTCTAAATCTAAAGTAATTATTTTTACTGATGATGGGTTTTTACACAAACCTTTTACCAACTCTAAACTTTCTTTTTTTCTTGAAGATAAAATTAAATTTACATTCTTTTTTGAAAACTCAATAGCTAAGGCTTTTCCAATTCCAGAAGATGCACCTGTAATCCAAACAACTTTATTGTTAATACTCATTACTTTGTTTTTATATTACAATATACTTTATTTACATTAGAAATAGTATTTTTGGTACACTTCTTGAAAACAATTAAACAAGAACAAAAATCTACTTTTATAAGATGAAAAAAATACTCGTTTTAATATTCTTTATTTCTTCATTAGTACAAGCACAATATACTATTAATGGAACAATGACACCAACAATAAAAAGTGATTGGGTTATTTTATATAAAATAGAAGGTGCTAGACAAAAATTTGTTCAAAACACAAAAATTAAAATAGATTCTGTTGAGTATCTAGGAAAAAAACAAGCAATAGGTACTTTTACTTTTACCTTGCCAAAAGACACAAAAATTGGTTCTTATAGAGCAACTTATAAATTAGAAGGTGCTGGTTTTGTAGATTTTATTTTTAATAAAGAAGATGTTAGCTTTGGTTTTCATCCAGATTATCCTAACCAATCTATTACTTTTTCTGCATCTAAAGAAAACATTTTTTACAAACAATATTTAGATGCTATTTCTAAAGCTCAACAAACTTTAGATTCTATACAAGTTAAGGCCTTACAAAACCCAGATTTAGATTTAAAAGCACCATATAAAACTGCATACACCAATGTAAACAATGTTCAGATCAGCTATTTAAAAGCTGCAGAAAACATGTATGTTAAACCTTTTGTACAAGCATCTTTTAGAAATAGTTCTTCAGAAATAATAGACAACCCTAAAAAGTATATGTCTAATATGGTTAGTACTTTTTTTGATAGAATGGATTTTAACAATAAAGCGTTATTAAACTCTTCTTTTTTGGTTGATAGAATTACAGATTACGTTTTTTATATTAATTATTCTGAAGACCCAAATACACAACAAAAACTTTATAAAGAATCTATAATTAAAGTAATGTCTAAGATTAAAAACAATCCTTTTAAAAAGGATGTAATAGAGTTTTTAATCAGTCAGTTTGAAACAACAATGAATTTAGATTTGATAGATTATTTATTTGATAACCATTACAATAAATTACCAGAAAGCATACAAAACAAAAAGTTTAAAGATGAAAAGCAAAAACTTTTTGCTGCAGAAATAGGAAGAATAGCTCCTAATTTTTCTTGGAAAGAAAATGGTAAAACATTTGAACTTTCTAAATTAAATGATGCAGAAAATTATTTATTAATTTTTTGGAGTACAGGTTGCTCACACTGTATTCGCGAAATTCCTCAAATTCATAAATTATTAAAAGAAAATAAAAAAGTAAAAGTAATTGCTTTTTCTCTTGAGCAAAATGATTTTGCATGGAAAAATTACAAGAAAACTTTACCTAATTGGCATCATGTTTTAGGCTTAAATAAATGGGAAAATAAAACTGCAAGAACCTATAACATTGTTTCTACACCTAGTTATTTTGTTCTAAATAAAGACAAAAAAATTATTGCAAAACCAGATCAACTAAAAGATGTTAAAGCATTCTTAGAAAAGCTTTAATTTTATTTTTCTTTGGCTTTTTTTAAAGAGGTTATAACAATACCTATTATAACCAATATTGCTCCAAAAAACTGTAATAAAGTTAATTGCTCATTTAAAAAAAATGAAGCTAAAACTATGGTAGATATTGGACCAATACCTGCAACTATTGCAAAATTTGATGAGCTAATTATTTTTATGGAAGCACTTACTAAAAAAGAAGGAATTACTGTAGCAAAAAAAGCTATTAAGAAACCTAATCCATAAACTTGCCAAGGTAAATTAAATAATTCTGTGTGACCAATAATACTAAAGTGTACAAATACACAAAAACAAGACACCAACATTGCATAAGCAGTAAATTTTACTACTCCAAACTTTGGTATTAACCAGCCACTACCAACTAAATAAGATGCATATGTAATTGCACTTAAGAGTATAAAAAAACCTCCTAAATAAACATTGTTTCCAGAAATATCTACTTCATCAGAAAAAGCAATTACAATTCCTAAATAAGATAATAAAATTGCTGTAGTTTGAATTTTGGTAATTGCTTGTTTAAAAAACAATCTATTTAAAATAATAACTATGGTTGGATATACAAATAAAATTATGCGTTCTAAACTTGCTTTAATATATGTTAAACCAACAAAATCAAAATAACTTGCTAAATAATACCCAACAAAACCAAATATTACAACCCAAGCATAATCTTTTTTTGTAGTAACAATTTCTTGCTTTTTGTTTCTATACAAATACGCAATAACAACATAAAAAGGAAAAGAAAACAACATTCTTAATAATAACATAGTAATAGCATCTACATTGTATTTATAAGCTATTTTTACCATAACTGCTTTAGAGGAAAAAAGTACAATTCCTAAAACACCTAAAAAAATACCAAACCAAAATTTTTTTGCTTTCATAAAGCCAAAGTAGGTTTTATGATTTCAATTAGTAAAAATAAGAATTCGCAATTACGATGTTCAGCAAGGAAAAAAATTATTAAAAATGAAGAAAAGCATCTTTTAAATGTTCTATTGTAATTTCTTTTTTATGAATTATTGCAATAATATCAAAACGAACTTCTACATCTAAATCTTTTTCAACTACATAATTATCTATTGCAGAAATTAAGAGTTTAATTTTCTTAGGATTCACAAATTCTTCTGGATTTCCAAAATAATCTGTAGAACGTGTTTTAACTTCTACAACTGCTAAAACATCAGCTTTTTGAGCAATAATATCTACCTCAGCTTTTAAATAACGATAGTTTTTTTCGAGAATAGAATACCCTTTTTCAATTAAAAATTCAATTGCAATTTGTTCTCCTTTTTTTCCTAACTCATTATGTTGTGCCATTGCATTAAATTACAAATTATTAATTACTTTTATTAAAAATTAAAGAAATGAATTTTTTAAAAAATCAACTGTTTTTTTTACTACTCTTTTTCTCATTTTTAAGAAGTTTTGGACAAACCAATTCTAACACTTTTGAACCTTTTTTAAGTCAAGGAAAAAGGAGTTTTCCTTTTTTATTATTTAGTCCAACAAATAATAGCAGTGCTTTTAAAGCTAGCCCTATAACTGCAAAAAATGCAAATGGATTCCAATTTAATTCTTATAAAGTATTGGTAAATTTAAAAGCCAATGTTTTTAAAAAAATCTATGCTAAAAATAATTATCAATTGGCTATTAGTGGTCATATAGACAATCAATTTGTGTTTAAAAAAGAAACTTCTAATCGTTTTAATGGTATTACACATTCGCTTTTTAATACAGATTATTTTATCTATGTACATAATGATTTTGTGTTAAGTGAAAACAAATTTTTAAGAATTAACCTATTTCACAGATCTTCTCATTTGGGTGATGATTATCTTTTAAAAAATGATATTTCTAGAACCACAAATCCAGATTATTGGGCAGAAGACCCTGCAAACTTTGAAACTTTAGAGGTTTTATATGCTTATAACAAAAAGAAAATAGGTTTGTATGCAGGTGCATCTTATATTATTAGAACTGATAGCAATCGAAAAAAATTAACTTTTCAAACGGGTGGCGTTTTTAAAAATTTTGAAACTAAAAATGATTTTCTAAATAGACTTTTTATTGGTTATGATGTTCGTCTTTTAGAAAACAATAATTACAATTTCGATTTTAATGGCGGAATTGGATATGCTTTTAAAAACAACAATAGTTTACGATTGGAATATTACAATGGTTATTTGCCTTATAGTAGATTAGAAAACGGAGTAAAAACGAGTTGGTTGTCTTTGGCTTTTTATTATAATTTGGAGTTGTAAAACAAAAACTATTCTATTGTTTTTTTAATTGTATTGTTAATGTTGTGCTATCTTCATTTTTTTAACATAAACAACATATTGTGAGTAGCTGTTGTATAGGACACTTTTTTAATTTCAGAGTTTAATTCAGTTACATTTGAGAGTAATCAACTCTTAAAGTAATTTTATGAAATTATATTCAAAATCAATTCTTAAAAAAACACTCTTTTTTTTATTATTAATTACTTTTTTTAATACCTCTTCTCAAACAACTGTTGGAAGTGGGAGTTATACAACTAATTATCCAGGAGCAGACTCAGCAGGAAGAAATGGTTTCCCTTCTGGAACTCCACAAACATCAGGAAAAGCAGCTACAAAACCTGTACCAACTAATGATTGGTGGTCTACTCTTATAAAATCTAATCACGCAGATAATTTGTTTAATTATCCTATGACAATGAAAACCACAAATAATGGTTTAATTGTTACTTATATTCCCTGGGGACCAATTGGAGATTCTTCTCCTATTGAAATTGGTTTAGAAAACTTGTCTACAACTAAAACCACAGTTTCCAATTTTTCTGATTGGACTGTTACAATGAATTGGAATGATGGAACTAATGAAATGGAAGCTACTTCTGGTATTGGAATGCCGTTTCTTTATTTTTCTAAAAACACAAATGCAACCGTTAAAATTAATATCAAATCTGGAAATGTATCAATTTCTAATGAAATGATAACGATTGAAAACGCTGTAAATGGAGCTGATTTTGTTATTTATGCGCCAACTGGAAGTACTTGGTCTAAATCTGGAACAATTTATTCATCGATTTTAAACGGAAAAAATTATTGGTCTATGGCAATGTTGCCTCAGTCTACAACCAATGTTAATTCAGTTGCTCAAGAATATAAAAAATACGCTTATGTTTTTCCTACTGAAACAACTACAAATTGGTCTTACAATGCTTCAACATCAAAAGTTACCTCAACATTTGCAGTAACCACAGATGTTAAAGAAGGAAGCAATACTAACGTATTGTTAGGTTTATTACCTCATCAATGGGCAAATTTAGCGCCTATTTCTGCTAATCCTTCAGGATATAGCTATCAAAATGTAAGAGGAGAAATTAAAACTTTAAATGGTAATGGGTTTATCGTTGAAAATACTTTTAGAGGTATTTTACCAACATTACCTAATTTATCTCAATATAGTAACTCTTTTAAACCTCATGAACTAAATGCTAAAATAGCATCTATAGAAAATGATGGTTTAGCAACATGGACAGATTCTTACAATGAAGGTCAGGTTATGAATAGATTGATTCAAACCGCAAGAATTGCAAATCAGAAAGGAAATATAGCAGCAAGAGATAAAATAATAGCCACGATTAAAGAACGATTAGAAGATTGGTTGAGCTATGAAAATGGAGAAGTTGCATTTTTATTCTATTACAATAATTCATGGTCTACAATGTTGGGGTATCCTGCTGGTCATGGGCAAGATAATAATATTAACGACCATCATTTTCATTGGGGATATTTTATTCATGCAGCAGCTTTTTTAGAACAATTTGAACCTGGTTGGGCTTCTCAATGGGGAGGTATGATAAATTTACTTATTAGAGACGCAGGATCACCAAATAGAAATGATGACACCTTTCCCTTTTTAAGAAATTTTAGTCCTTATGCAGGTCATAGTTGGGCTAATGGTTTTGCAACTTTCCCTCAAGGAAATGACCAAGAATCTACGTCAGAAAGCATGCAATTTGCATCGTCTTTAATTCACTGGGGAACCATTACAGAGAATGATGAAATTAGGGATTTAGGAATCTACATTTATACCACAGAACAAACTGCTATTGAAGAATATTGGTTTGATATGTACAAACGTAATTTTCAATCAAATCAACAATATAGTTTAGTTTCTCGTGTTTGGGGAAATTCTTACGATAATGGTACTTTTTGGACCTCAGATATTACAGCTTCTTACGTTATAGAATTGTATCCTATGCATGCTGGTTCATTATATTTAGGGCATAATACCAATTATGTACAAACTATTTGGGACGAATTAAAACAATATACAGGAATTTTAAACCCTAATGATACCAATCCTAATTTATGGCACGATACGATCTGGAAATACCTATCCTTTTTAGAACCAGATGAAGCTCTTAATTTATATGACTTGAGCCCAAACAGAACGCTAAAATTTGGAATTTCTGATGCGCAAACTTATCATTGGTTACACACAATGAAAGCTTTAGGTAGAATAGATGCAACCATAACTGCAGATTATCCTATTGCAGCTGTTTTTTCTGATAATGGTACCAAAACCTATGTTGCTCATAATTATTCAGACAATCAAATTATAGTAACCTATTCAGATGGATTTCAACTTACAGTGCCAGCAAATCAAATGGCAACTAATAGAGGAAATGCTATTTCTGGAATAATGGAAGCTGATAAAACGCAAACTAGTATTGGTGGAACTATAAACTTAACTCTAAATACATCTACAAACGGAATTTCAAAAGTAGAATTTTACAATAATGATGTATTGTTAGGTGAAGATACTGCTGCTCCATACAATTATTCTGCTGCGAATCTAACTGCTGGTATTTATGGTATGTATGCTAAAATTTATACTTCATCTGGTTTTAATTATACTAATGTTATTAATATTCAAGTTGGAGATCAAAAACCATATAATAATATTGTTCACTCAATTCCAGGGATTATTGAAGCAGGTCATTATGATGAGTTTGAAGGTGGTGTTGGTCAAAACATCTCCTATTTTGATGCTTCTGTAAATAATGAAGGTGATTTTAGAACCACAGAATATGTAGATGCTATAACTGTAGCTAATGAAGGAGCTACTGTAGGTTGGATTTCTGCTGATGAGTGGTTAGAATATACTATTAACGTGCAATCTTCTGGTTGTTATGCTTTAAAAATGCGATATGCTTCTGGCAACTCAAATGGAGGTGGCCCAATTCATTTTGAAATTGATAGTCAAAAAGTAAGTGATGACATCCATTTTAATGCAACAGGTGGTTGGAATAATTGGAACTCGAAAACTGTTAATGTAGAACTTCCTCAAGGAACTCATATTTTAAAAATGGTAGTAGATCAGGGTGAATTTAATATTGGTAAAATGGAATTTACCTCAAATGGCCCAAGTTGTCCTGTAGCACAAGAAAACAGTTTACCTTTTAATTTTGAAACGTTTCCAATCACATCAGATTTTAATAATTTTGATGGTGGAACAGCAACTGTAGAAACAGTAACTTCTCCTCAAAACAATGGAAACTCAAGTACAAATTTGGCTAAAATTGTAAGAAATGGTGGACAACCTTGGGCGGGTTCTTATGTAAATCTAACAAATCCATTAAATTTTAGTACTAATAAATATATAACACTTAGAGTTTGGACAGAAGCACCTATAGGTACTAAAATTCAAATAAAATTAGAGCAACAAAATGGAAATAGTGCATTTGCTTTAGTAACAAATACAACCGTTTCTGGAAATTGGGAAACACTATTTTGGGATTTTTCTCAATTAGGAGCAAGCCCTTATGACAAACTAGTTTTTATGTTTGATATTGATAAAATTGGAAACGGCTCTAATACTTCAACTTTTTACTTTGATGATGTACAACAAACCAACACCTTAAACACAGCTGTTTTTTCTATTGATGATACTCGTATTTATCCCAATCCAGTAAAAAACAGATTAGTTATACAGTCTAATAAAAATGAAATTCAAAAAGTTGAAATTTATTCGTTATTAGGGAAAAAACTAAAAGTGATAAAACAAAACTTTAAAGAAATTACTGTTGAAGATTTATCTAGTGGATTGTATTTGTTAAAAGTATATTCAGAAAATCAAAGCTTTACAACGAAGATTTTAAAAGAGTAATTTTTTATTTATCCAATATTTAAAAAATTAGTAAATTTAAATTTATGGATAATGAAACACTCATTAAATATTTAGAGTTTCTTAAAACAGAATGTTTAAGGCATTCTAATGATAAATCAGTTAAAGAAAATGAGTTGCAGCTTTTTAAGTTAGAAATTGAGAAGTTTAAAAAAATATTATCCAAGTCTGAACTTGATACTGAGATAAAAGAAAAAGTAAACTCAATCAATCTCGATTTATCTCTGCCTAATTTTAAGGGTTTTAACCTTATTGCTTATATCGTTGGTGATCATTGGAATAATGATCGCAATATGGAAGAAATAATGTCAAAAAGATTACTTGAAATTTCAGAAGAAATAGAAAATACAGTCTTTGAAATCAAAACTATTCTCTAAAAACAACTTTTGACTGTTTACTGCTACTGCTAACTGTCAACTTTACATTTCTCCCCAAAATTAAGGCTCTATTATCTGCTTCATGACCAGCAGGAAAGTCAAACAAAACAGGAAAATTGTATTCTTTAATGACATCTAAAACCAATTCTTCTATAGTACTTCCCCATTTGGTAGAATTTGTTTTTATTTTAGAAATATCACCAATAATTACACCTGCACAATTTTCAAAATAACCAGCTCTTTTTAAACTTTGTAACATTCTATCAATAGAGTATTTATACTCTCCTATTTCTTCAATAAAAATAATTTTTCCTTTCGTGTTTGTTTCACTTTTAGAACCTAACATAGATGCTAATAAAGCAAGATTTCCTCCAACAATTTGTCCTTCTACTTTACCTGTTCTATTATATTTAGAAGAAGCTATGTTATATTTTAATAGCTCTCCAAAAATTGCTTTTTTAAAACTTGCTAAAGTTTCTATTATTTCTTCGGGTTTATCATCTACACTTGTGCCCATCATTGCATGCATAGTTTCTATGCCTAAATTATGAAAATGACTGTGAAAAGCAGTAATATCAGAATATCCAATAACCCATTTTGGGTTTTCTAAAAACTTGGTGTAATCTAAATTATCTAAAAGTCTTACAGATCCATAACCTCCACGTCCAGACCAAATTGCTTTAATGTTTGGGTTATCTAAAGCTTCTTGAAAATCTGCAGCCCTTTCAATATCTGAGCCTGCAAAATGACCACTTTTATTAAAAATATGTTTTCCTAATCTTACTTTTAATCCCCAAGATTCAGCTAACTCTTTCGCTTTTTTAATAGTTTCTTGTCTGTTTTTTAAAATTCCTGCAGGAGCAAGAATAACAATAGAATCTCCAGGTATTAAATATGGAGGTGTAATTAATGTAGTTGTTTTTACTTTAATTGAATCTACTTTAGTTTGCCCAATAGCTTTACAATTCATCATTAATAATGATAAAAATAGTAAACCAAAAATTTTCTTAGTACTCATAAAACATGTTTTTGTAAATGTATCAAAATTCAATGGTTTTTAAAACTCCCTTTTTTGTACTTTTGCACTTCAAAAATCAGTCCAAAAAAAATACGAGAAACTCATGAGTGCTCCAAAAAGATATACAATTACAGCAGCTTTACCTTATACAAATGGTCCTATTCATATTGGTCATTTAGCAGGTGTTTACGTTCCAGCAGATATTTATGCACGTTATTTACGTTTAACGGGTAATGATGTTGCTTACATTTCTGGTTCTGATGAACATGGAGCTGCAATACCAATGAGAGCTAAAAAAGAAGGAGTTTCTCCTCAAGTTATTATAGATAAATATCATGGAATTATCAAACAATCTTTTGCGGATTTTGGTATTTCTTTTGATAATTACTCAAGAACTTCAGCTAAAATTCATCATGAAACTGCCTCTGATTTTTTTACAAAAATGTATAATGATGGTGAGTTTGTAGAAGAAGTTTCTGCGCAATTATATGACGCTGAAGCAAATCAGTTTTTAGCAGATAGGTTTGTAATTGGTACTTGCCCTAAATGTGGATTTGAAGAAAGTTATGGAGATCAGTGTGAAAACTGTGGAACTAGCCATAATGCAACAGATTTAATAAATCCAAAATCTTCAATTACAGGAAATACACCAAGCTTAAAAGAAACTAAACACTGGTTTTTGCCTTTAGATAAACACGAAGCTTTTTTACGTGAATGGATTTTAGAAGGTCATAAAAACGACTGGAAACCTAATGTTTACGGACAAGTAAAAAGTTGGGTAGAAGATGGATTAAGACCAAGAGCTGTAACTAGAGATTTAGATTGGGGAATTCCTGTTCCTGTAGAAGGAGCAGAAGGAAAAGTATTGTATGTTTGGTTTGATGCGCCTATTGGATATATTTCTTCTACCAAAGAATGGGCAGCAAGAGAAGGAAAAAATTGGGAAGATTATTGGAAAAAAGACGATACTAAAATGGTTCATTTTATAGGGAAAGACAATATTGTTTTTCACTGTATAATTTTTCCAGCAATGTTAAAAGCGCATGGAGATTATATTTTACCAGAAAATGTACCAGCAAACGAATTTTTAAATTTAGAAGGAAATAAATTATCAACTTCTAAAAATTGGGCAGTTTGGTTGCATGAGTATTTAGAAGAATTTCCAAATCAGCAAGATGTTTTACGTTATACATTAACTGCAAACGCACCAGAAAGTAAAGACAACGATTTTACTTGGAAAGATTTTCAGACAAAAAATAATAGCGAATTGGTTGCCATTTTTGGTAACTTTATTAATAGAGTTGTAGTTTTAACCAACAAATACTATTCAGGAATTATACCAACTCCAAATGACTTTACAGAAGTTGATGAAGATGTTTTAGCGGCTGTAAAAGAGTTTCCGAATATTATTGGTAAATCAATTGAAAGATATCGTTTTAGAGAAGCATCTCAAGAATTAATGAATTTAGCAAGACTTGGAAACAAGTATTTAGCTGATGAAGAGCCATGGAAAGTAATTAAAGTAGATGCAGAACGTGTACAAACAATTATGTATGTTGCTTTGCAAATTTCTGCAGCTTTAGCAGTTGTTTCTGAACCTTTCTTACCTTTTACATCAACTAAATTAAAAGGAATTTTAAATTTAAATGTCAATTCGAACGAGGTTGAGAAATCTCTTTCTTGGGAAGATATTACAGAAAAAGATGTTTTAATTGCTGCGCAACATCAAATAAATAAAGCTGAGTTATTATTTTCTAAAATTGAAGATAAAACCATTGAAATTCAGTTAGAAAAATTACAAGCTACAAAGCTTGCAAACGAACAAGAAAACAAAGTTGTAGAACCTCAAAAAGAAACGATTGAATTTGATGATTTCACCAAACTAGATATTAGAATTGGTACTATTTTAGAAGCAGAAAAAGTTGCTAAAACGAAGAAGCTTTTAAAATTAAAAGTTGATGTGGGTATAGATACAAGAACCATAGTTTCTGGTATTGCTGAGAGCTTTTCTCCAGAAGAAATTATAGGTCAGCAAGTTTCTGTTTTGGTAAATTTAGCGCCAAGAAAAATTAGAGGAGTAGAAAGCCAAGGAATGATTTTAATGACTGATACTCCAGATGGTAAACTTGCTTTTGTAGAACCAACCAAAGACGTTAAAAACGGACAACAAGTGAGTTAACTATTATAAATATTAACTAAAAAAGGCCCGCTAAATAACGGGCCTTTTTTTATTTAATTTAGTTAAATTTTATTAAAATATTTAATATTCTTCAATAAAAATACAAAATTCATACATTTATATAATACATTGGCATTGTTTTTGAAGATTTTTATCAAAATAAAATTTTAAAGCTATGTTAAATAATTACAAAAAAGTTATAAAAAATATTTCTTTTATAACACTATTACTTTTCTTACAAAACAGTTTAATTAGTCAAGAACTATATCAACACAAAAAAATTGATTCAGTCTTTGATAATTACACAAAACCTTTTCAAGAAGTTATTTATACACATATAAATAAGTCTAAATTTATAAAAGGAGAAACATTAGGTTTTACTTCTTATGCTTTTAATGAGCAAAAAAAACAATTAACTACATTAACCACTAACTTGTATTGTATTATAACAGATGTCAACAACAAAGTGGTTAAAAAGAAACTTATAAAAGTAGAAAATGGTATTGCTAACGGCTCTTTTAATATAGATTCTAAATTTAAAAGCGGAACATATACTTTTAAAGCGTATACAAATTGGATGCTCAATTTTTCTAAAAACAATTACTTTGTAGACACTTTTAATGTTATAGATCCAGAAACTACAAAGTTTGCTCAAAAAACACTAAAAAACACTAAAATTGATGTACAAATTTTACCAGAAAGTGGTCATTTATTAAACAATGTAATAAATACAATGGGTGTTGTTGTTAAAGATAATAAAGGTTATGGAGTAGCAGATTTAGAAGGGAATATTTACGATTCAAATAACAATCAAATTACTTCATTTACTCTTAATCCACTTGGTATAGGTAGGTTTTCATTTATCCCTAAAAAAGACAAAAGTTACTATGCTGTATTAAATTATGAAGGTAAAGAGAAAAAAATTAATTTAACAGAAGAAATAAAACTATCTGGAGTAATTTTAAAAATTACAGAAAATAAAAATAATGCTTTAATATCTGTTGTTACTAATAAAAATACGTTGCCAAAAATTAAAGAAAAAAAATACAAACTTACTTTTCATAATGGTAATATTTTAAATACTATAAACATAAATTTTAATAACAAATTAAATATTGTAAATAAAGTTCCTCTAAAAAACTTATCAAGAGGTGTTAATATTTTTACTCTTTTTGATGAAAAAAATAGACCAATTGCAGAAAGAATGTTTTTTAACTACAGTAAGTTAAACGTTATAAAAAGTAAAGGTTTAACTAAAAGAATTATTAACGACTCTATAATAAGTACAACTTTAAATTTTGAAGACGCTAAAAGAAGAGGTTTTAATAATCTAAGTGTTTCAATACTACCTAAAGGAACAAAATCATATCAAAAAAACTCAAATATCATTTCTCAAGTTTTAGTACAGCCTTATATAAAGGGAGTTATTGAAAATGGTGGTTACTATTTTACAAATATTAATAAAGAAAAAAAATATCAATTAGATAATTTATTACTAACACAAGGGTGGAGTAGTTTTAATTGGGAAGAAATATTTAATTACGATAATAATCATCCTTATTTATTTGAAAAAGGGATATCATTAAAAGCAAATATTCCTAATTCTAAAAAAACAAATACTTTTTATATACATAATTTAACTAATAGAACTCCTGAAGTAATAAGTTTTGATAAAAAAATAAACTCATTTTCTTCAGATAATTATTTTCCTTTAGATAATGAAAGCTTATATATTTCTAGAGTAGATAAAAAAGGAAAATTAAAACCACTTGGTTCTTATCTACAATTCTACCCAAACGAAATTCCTGTTAGTACATCTATAATTGAAAGACTAAACCCTAAACAAGATTTTTATGCTTCAGAAAACTTATCTGAAGTATATGATTTTCAAAGTTTAAACAAAAAAGAAATGTTAGATGAAGTTGTAATTAAAACAAATCTAGAAAAAAAGCGAATGGAAAAAATTAAAAATAAATCTCATGGCGATGTTTATTTTGTTAATAAAGACAAAATACATTTAACATTGGCTCGCTTTCTAAATGGAAAATCTGGGCTCTTTGCTAGAGATTACTTCACTACCAGTACTTTTAATGTGAGTATTGTAGCAAATACTCCAAATATTGGACTAAAAAACCCAGGACGTACCTTAATTTCTTCACCTGCTATATTTATTGATGATATACAAATAATGGATAGTCAAATGTTATTTAATTACTCTCTATTTGATGTAGATTACATAGAGATAAATATAACAGAACATTTTACTGGTTTTAATAGAGGTATTGGTACTATTAGAATTATTACAGATCCTTCAAAATTTGATTTAAATATTCCTTCTGTAAGTAAGTTTAAATTTCCTATAACATTTGCTAAAGCAAAAAGGTTTTATGTCCCTAAATATCAAAATTATAATAATTCATTTTATAAAAATTACGGAGTTATAGACTGGTTACCTATAAATCAAATAAATAGAAATGGAAATCTAAATATTGAATTTATTAACAAACAACCTAATGACGTAAAATTGTTTATTGAAGGTGTAACAGAAGATGGAGATTATATTTTTGAAGAAAAAACAATTACAGTAAAGCCAAATAAAAACATATAACTATCATTATAAAAAAGTAAAGCTCCTAATTAAATATTAGGAGCTTTTTTTATGATCAATTAAATTTTCTAACCTAAAACTGTTTTCTTTTTTAATTCATTTACAAAAGGTTGACTATATATTCTTTTACCTAAAGCTGCATTAATTGCATTTGCAACAGCACCACCTGCTGGTGGTAAACCTGGTTCTCCTAAACCAGTTGGAGATAATTCATTTTCTACGAAATGAACCTCAACTTTTGGAGTTTCTTGCATTCTAATTAATTTATAAGTATCAAAGTTTTTAGAACTTGGTTTTCCATCTTCAAAAGAAAAATCGGCATACATTGCATGCCCTATTCCATCTAAAACACCACCTTCTACTTGGTTTCTAGCACCTGTAGGGTTAACAACTACACCACAATCTACAGCTACTGTTACTTTTTTAATTATAGGAAATCCATCTTTTAAAACAATATCTGCTATTTCTGCAACATGTGTATTATGACTATAATAAGCAGAAAAACCTTGAAAAACGCCTTCTTTAGTATTTCCCCAATTTGCTTTTTCTCTCACTAATTTAATAGTGTCTTCCATTCTTTGACCCGAATATTGAATTTGCTTGTCTTTTGTTCCTTTTACATTTTGTAATAAGTCTAAACGTAATTGAATCGTATCAATATTCATTTCTGTAGCTAATTCATCAAAGAAACTTTGTTCTGCAAATGCTAAAAAGTTGGTATAAGGTGCTCTCCAAGCTCCTGTTGTAATGTTACTTTTATAATTAGCTGTTTCAATTTTTAAATTTGGAATACATCCTGCTGGAAAAAAATGTGGAATTACACCAAACATATTCGAATTTATAGCAGCTTCTTTTAAATGATAACCTGTTACTTTTCCATCTTTTAAAGCTGCAGCAATTCTATATTTAATTGCAGGCCTGTAAACTCCTGTAGTCATATCATCTTCTCTGGTAGAGACTAATTTTACAGGTTTTTTAATTTTATGTGATATTTCTGCAACTTCATACACAAAATCTCCATACAAACGTCTACCAAAACCACCACCCATTCTTGTCATTTCTACATGGATTTTTTCTTTATCTACACCAAACATATCAGAAACTACACTTTCTGCAGCTTGTGGTGTTTGTACTGGCCCAACTAAATGTATTTTTTCTGAAGTAACATCAGCATAAAAATTCATAGGCTCCATACAATTGTGTGGTAAAAATGGAGAGTGATATGTTTTTTCCAACACTTTATCTGCTTTTGCAAAAGCATCTTTTACATTACCATCTTCTCTTCTACTATTTAGTTGATTACCATCTAAAATTTTGGTTAAAATTTTATCGTGATTTTCTGTACTTTCAACTTTAGAATCTATTTCCCATTTAGCAGAAAGTGCTTTTTTACCTTTAATAGCTGCCCAAGTATTTTCTGCAATAACCACAACTTTATCAGAATCAGAAATTTGAAAAGTCCAACTTCTTTTTCCAGACTTCTTAAATTCTCTTACTTTTTCGCCAATAGTAATTACATCAATAACACCTTTTACTTTTTTTGCTTCATCTGCATTAAAAGACACTAACTTCTGACCAAAAGCTGGTGGTCTTAACACTGAAGCAATTACCATGTTTTTAGCCTTAAAATCTAGACCAAATAATGGTTTACCAGTAATAATTTTATCAATATCTACATTTACAATCTCTTGCCCAATAATGGTGTAATCTTTAACTTTTTTTAGTTTTACATTTTCTGGAACTTCTAAAACAGCAGCTTCTTTTACAACATCTCCATAACCTAGTTTATCTCCATTTGCATTTGTTATAATTCCTTTTGATGCTTTACAAGTAGATGCTTCTACTTTCCATTTTGCAGCTGCTGCATTTACTAACATTTGTTTAGTAGTTGCACCTGTTTGTCTTAATGCATCCCAACCAAAACGAATAGACTGACTTCCACCTGCAATTTGTCTTTTAAAATTTTTGGTATCTAAAGCACCTTGTACAACATTAACTTTACTCCATTCTACATCTAACTCTTCTGCAATAATCATTGGCATAGATGTTTTTACACCCTGACCTATTTCTGGATTTGGAGAAAAAATTGTCACATAACCTTCATCAGAAATTTTAATAAAGGCATTAAAATCGTTAAAGTTTAAACTTTCTATATCTACAGGCATTACTGCCTCTTTAGTACAAGCTGTAAGTAAATTAAAGCCAACTAACATTCCTCCACTGGCTAAAATTGAGGTTTTTAAAAAATTTCTTCTACTAAAATTATGGGTTTTATGGGTTTTCATTTTCTAAATTTTAGTGATTAAGACATTTTTGCTGCAGCAACTTTTACTGCTTTTTCTATTCTATTATATGAAGCACATCTGCAAATATTACCATGCATTGCTTCTCTTATTTCTTCTTCTGAAGGGTTTTTATTCTCTTCTAAAAATGAAGAAGCTGTCATTATTTGTCCTGCTTGACAATAGCCACATTGAGGCACATCAATCTCTTTCCAAGCTTCTTGTACTGGATGATTTCCGTCTTTAGAAAGACCTTCTATAGTGGTTATTTTTACATCGTCTAAAATAGAAACTTGCATTTGACAACTTTTTGTTGCAACACCATCTATATGTACAGTACATGCACCACATTGTGCAATTCCGCAACCAAATTTTGTACCTACTAAATTTAATTCATCTCTTAAAATCCATAATAATGGTGTATCTGCATCTGCAGTAACAGAACGTTCTTTTCCGTTAATATGTAGTGTATAATTTGGCATACAATTTAGCTTTATAATGAACTTGGAAGTTACAAAAAATAGTTTTTGATATTATGTAACCAAATTAAAAGAAAGAATTTTAAGATGTTTTTAACAATAAAGCTTGAAATATCTTATAAAAAAGAAGAAAATGTTAAATCTAATTAAGACTCATGTAAAACTAAAAAAGGAATATCTGTATGGTAGCTAATTTCTTCTACTTTATTATGAAATAATATTTGTTGAAAATAATTTAGGTTTTTTGCAACCATTGCAATCATATCTATACTTCTACTTTTTACAAAGCATTGTAAAGCGTCTTTAGCTTTTTTATTTGTTAAAAAATGTAAGCTATATCTATTATTATAAAGGTAATCTTCTAATAGCTCTTTATTTTTTTGTTCTTGTGGGTTTAGTGTAGAAGGTTTTCTTCCAATATTTAAAACTCTTAGAGAAGCTCTATTTTTATCTAATATTTCAGATAGAGGTTGTAACAATTGCAAACCACTAGACAAAGAAAAATCTGTTGGAAAAGCAACCTCATCTATTCTATTAAATTTTGCATTTTCTGGTACAACTAGGGTTGTACATTTAACTTTAGTAATTACATCTCCAGTATTAGCTCCAATAATAAATTTATCTAAACCACTTGCTCCTTTGGTTCCCATAACAATAACATCTACTTTTTTTTCTTCTATATGTTGTCTTATAGATTCTAAAAAGAAATTGGTATCTGTTAATGTATAGAATTGGTGTTTTGTATTGTTAGAAAATTTTTCTAAAATTTTTTTTAATACTAATTTTAATTGTGTTTTAGCTTGTTCTATAGTATTATCTGCAACTAGGTTTTGAGAAGAAGAATGTAAATAATCATCTGTCACATCATTATTTAATTCATTTACATGTAATAGGTAAAAATTACATTCTGAATCTTTATAAAAATTCAATGCATACACAATAGCATTCCAAGAATTATCTGAAAAATCTGTTGGTAATAATATTGTTTTCATTAAAAATTCACCTTAGTAAAAAGGCAAATTTATTGTTATAGTACTTTTCAAAAAATGATATTGGTCATACTTAAATTTAACCCACTCATTATCAGCACATTTCTTGCAATCTATTTATATCTAAAATTCTTATTGTTCTACCTTCTATTTCAATTATACCTTGCTTTTTAAAGTTAGACATTGTTCTAATTAAAGTTTCTGTAGCTATACCTGCAACACTTGCTAAATCTATTCTAGATATTTTTATTTGTTCTTCTGGTTTACGATTTAATTTTTCTGCAAATTTTAAAATAGTACTTGCAGTCTTTTTACTTACAGAGCTATAAGCCATTTGCAAAAGTTGGTCTTTAACAACAGCTAAATCTCCTGTTAATAATTCTATTAATTCTAAGGTTACTTTATGATTTTTATTTAAAACACTAGTTAAGGCTTTTTTAGAAAGACCTACTAATTCTGTTTTTTGAATTGCTGTTGCAGATTCTTGATAAGCTAAATTTTGGGTAAATGAAGTATATCCAAACAAATCATCTTCTTTGTATAAAGCTGTTGTAAGCTGTTTACCTTGTTCATCTAATTTGTGACATTTTATAAGACCACTAATTATTAAATAGATGTAATTTGAGTTATTACCTTCTTTATAGATTATAGCATCTTTAGGAAAATGAAACGTTTCTCCATTATCATCAAAATAATTTTTTAAATCATTTAAACTTCTAATTTCTTCTTCTACTTCAGTTTCATTTTTTTCTTCTCTTCTCTCTTTTAATATAGATGCTTTAGCTATTCTACTTTCTATTGCACTAATTAACTCGTCTTCTGTAAATGGTTTTGTTATATAATCATCTGCACCTAAATCCATTCCTTTTCTCACATCTTTTCTTTCTGTTTTAGCAGATAAAAAAATAAAAGGTATGTGTTTGGTTATATCATTATTTGTTAAAGCTTCTAATACACCATAGCCATCTAACTCTGGCATCATAATATCGCAAACTATAATGTCTGGTATAATTTCTTTAGCTACTTTAATTCCAACTTTACCATTTTCTGCATTATAAACCTGGTAATTAGACAATTCTAAAAGTTCTGTAGTATTTTCTCTTAAAACTTCATCGTCTTCAATTAATAATATTTTTTTCATTTTGCTGAGTTAATAATCTTCATTTTAAATATAGAACCTACATTTTCTGTACTCTCAAAACTGATTTCTCCTCCAAGGCTTTCAATATGGTTTTTAATAATATTTAAACCTATTCCAGTTCCTTGAGTTAATAGTGCATTTTCTGCTCTAAAATAACGATTAAATATGTTTTTCTGATCTTTTTTAGGGATACCAATTCCATTATCAATAATTTTAAAAATAGTAAATTTTTTGTTTTGTTTAACTTTAATATCTATTTCTGTGTTTTCTGGCGAGTATTTAATAGCATTATTTACTAGGTTAGATAATGCAAGTTCAATTATTTTTTCATCTTGCATTAGAGATAATTCTCCAATATCTTCTGGGTATTTAATTCTTTGACCACCTTTTAAAAGCATATTTGCGTTGTAAATTACTTCATCTACAACTTTACTTACTTTAAATGTATGAAATTTGTAATTTATTTTTCCTGTCTCTAATTTTTCAATAGATAAAAAGTCATTTAAAATATTATTTAAGTAATGTATTTTACTTGTAATAGTTTCTAAATGTTTATCTCTTTTTGCTTGTTGTTCTGTTAATTTGTATTTACCTAACAACATTGTAGAAGTTAAGATACCGCTTAAAGGTGTTTTAAACTCATGAGAAACTAAAGACAAAAATTTTGTTTTTAATTCATTAAGTTCCTTTTCTTTTTTTAAGGCATCTTTTATCTTATTTTCAGCTTCAGTTCTTTTTTGGTTTTCTTCATCTAACTCAATGTTTACAACCTTTAATTCATTAACTGTTTTTCTTAATTCTTTGGTTCTTTCTTCTACCTTTTTTTCTAGTTCTTCGTTTAATTTATATATTTCTTGTTCTTGTTGTTTTCTTACAGAAATATCTATAACCAAAGCCATAACAAAAGTTTGCCCGTAAATTTCAAATGGATTTAAACCTGCTTCTAAAGGAAAAATGTCTCCGTTTTTTTTGGCTCCATATAAATCCCTTCCATTTCCCATTTGTCTTTTTTCTTTCTGAGTCATAAAACTGTTAAAATGAGCTCCATGACCAGCATGATAATTTGTAGGAATTAAAACATTAAGCTTTTTGTTTAAAAGTTCTCCTGGGTTATACCCAAACATTTTTTCTACAGAAGAGTTTACAGATACTATTTTTTGTTTTTCATCAACTACCACAACTCCTTCAGAAACAGCTTC
The DNA here is from genome assembly GCF_023555495.1 of Polaribacter sp. Z022. GTDB lineage: Bacteria > Bacteroidota > Bacteroidia > Flavobacteriales > Flavobacteriaceae > Polaribacter. Next base: position 364,450 of record NZ_JALCZO010000001.1, read on the forward strand.
AAAAAGTACATTAAAAATATCTTGTTCTTTATTTAGCATTTTAGCTATAACTTTTTTAATTAGATGATGAAAATACTACTTTTTAGGCAAGTGTATAGATTAAAATATGATTATTGTCATATTTTTTTAAACCTTGTTTTTTTAAATTTATCTGTATTCATAAACTCCTTAAATATGAAACATTCAAAAAAAACAATTATTGATTTTTACGAAAATCTTGGTAAACTATTTTACGCAATAGCTGCTGCAGATAATATTGTAGAAGAGATTGAGTTTAAGGTTTTAAAGGATACTGTAAAACACAAATGGACAAAAGTTGACCCCGTAAATGATGATTTTCAAACTGATGCAGCCTATCAAATAGAAACTGTTTTTGATTGGTTGAATTCTGAAGGTTTTTCTAATTCTAAATCTTGTTATAATGAATTTTTAGAATTTAAAAATGCTCACCCTTCTTTATTTACAAATGATATTAAACGACTTATTTTAAGAACAGCAATGAAAATAGCTTCATCTGTTACCAATTTAAATAAGTCTGAATATTTATTAGTTGAAAAACTTGGTTTTGATTTAAAAAGATAAAAAAAAGCACTCATAAGGTATGAGTGCTTTTTTGATTGTTTTATTTACCACCCAACATTAATAACTCATTACAAACAATCTCTGTAATGTATCTTTTTTCTCCTTCTTTTGTTTCATAATTTCTAGAAGTTAATTTACCTTCTACAGCAACTTCATTTCCTTTTTCTAAATATCTTTCTATTATATCTGCTGTTTTATTCCATGCTACAACATTATGCCACGTTGTTGCCCACTAGGGCTCAATTCCAGAAAAGATAGCGGAGCTATCTGTTTTAGTTTAAATAGAATGGTTTTGTTATCAAAAATAATTTCATTTGTAATCATTTCTACAATATCTCTTTTTTGTCCTCTATCTAAATTTTGCCAATTATTATAAAAATCAATAGACTTATTTGCTATGATTTGAAACGAAGATTTAGCTTGTTCTAACTGTTCCAACTCTAGTTCTAAACTTTTAATATTAGCTTCTAAATTTTCTTTTCTAACAAAAACTGGGTCATAATGTTTTTTGAATCCTTTGGTTGGTATTTCTCCTTTGATGTTTAAATCAATTAGTTTATCCAATTTAGCTTCTAGTTTATCAAGTTCTGATTTTGCAAATTCTATTTCATCCGTTTTTAAATTTAATTCCTGAATATTTGATTTATTGTACTCAGATAACTCTTCATCAGAAATTAAAAATTGCTTTATTCTAGATAAGAATACTTCTTCTAAATCTTCTTTATGAATTCCATATTTACATTCTTTACAAGTATATCTATCACTTTTAGATTTAATACTCATTTTATGACCTTGCTCGCATTTTAAATAACTTGTAAATAAATGGACTCTTTTATTTAGAGGTTGTCTAAACGATTTACTCATTTTTTCCTGTTCTAAAATAATTGCGTTTGCTTCTTCCCAAATTTCTTCAGTTACTAAAGTAGGACAAGGAAGATATTCCCATTCAGATTGCGGTTTCATACCTGTGGGATTATCTTTTGTTTTTTGACCTCTATAGTTAAACTTGCGCATTCCCTTAGCATCAGTATTTTTCAGTAATCTTTTAATGGTAACATCACTCCAAGGTCTTCCTTTTCTTGTTTGATATCCTTTATCATTTAATATTTTGGCAACAGTTTTTGTTCTTTGGTGTTTGATAAACAAATCATATATCAATCTTCTAACAGGTGCTTCTTCATCATTTATTTCTAGTTGAGCATTCACAATTTTAAAACCATAGCTTGCTTGACCTCCAGTAAATTTTCCTTGACTTCTTCTGTAGTTGAGACTTGCAATCTGACGTTCATAAGTAATTTCTCTTTCATAAGTAGTTAAGGCTGAAAGTAGGGTGTAAAAGAATTTTCCACCACTTGTAGAAGTATCTAAAGATTCATTAATAGAAATGAGACTTGCATTATGTGTCTCAAAAAATTTGCTGTATTCTAAAAGCTCTGATGTATTTCTTGCCAATCTACTTAAAGAACTAATGATAATTCCTTGCACCTTAGAAGTTTTCACATCTTCAAACATTTCAAGAGTCTGTTTATGTTTGATGGTACTTTTACCAGAAACTCCAGCTAAATTATATATTTTAACAACTTTCCATCCTTTTGATTTTGCATACATTTTACCTCTCTCTATATGCGTTTCTACAGAATCCGTATTATTTTTTTGGTCTAGAGTACTTACTCTTACAAATATTGCAACATTCATATTTACAGTGTTTTATATCTAAAATAACTCCTTAAAAAACCAATTCAAAGACAATACAAAACTTTATTTTTTCTTCTTAAATATCTTAGCGAGCCTAGATTTAATATTCTTCATTTGAGAACTATCATCATTTTCAAATTCTGTAACTATTCTAAACCCTTTAATAACTTCTTCTTGTTTTTGTGGAAGAACAGCAAATTCATCTAACAAATTTGATATTTCATTAGGTTGTATAAATTGAACTAAATTTCTATCCTTTTTTGATAATTCCTTATCTGCTAGTTTTTGTATTGCATTCAAATGATTTCGGTTTTTGGAAACCATAATTACAGGGATACAACCATCTTTTAAACACTTTTTGATGTTTTGTACTTCATATACAGGCTTGTTGGTTTCAGAAATTTCAAACCCAATTTTCATTCCATTTTGCTCTAAGACAACATCTATTCTTCCACCATCTTTGGTTAGATATTCAGTTGTTGCTTTATAGTTTCTATCCTGACCTAATTTTTTAATTATTGATTGAAGATAGGTGTGTGCTCTAACTTCTATAGATTCATTTTCTTCAGCAATTATTTTCTCTCTTTTTTTTTCTGAAATTGCTTTAGATTCCTTTATTACCTTTTTTTCAATTTCCTTTTCTTCGGGTTTAGAAATAATTATATTTTCTTTTGATTTAGCTTCTTTATTCTCATGTCGAGTAACTTTCTCTTTTTTATAAGTTTTATTTTGAGAGGGAAGCATTGCTATTAAAAGTTCTTCAACTGCTGCTTTTGAAGTTGCATATTTTTCTCTAACTGTCTGAATAATTTTATAGGAATAATCTAAGCTGACATCAGAAAGTTTTTCAGTGATAAGATTAAAATCATTAGTACTAGATCCAATTCGCATAATTACTTCACCTCTATTTAAACTTTGTAAATCTGATTGCTCAAAATACGAGAAACCTGCTTCTAGTTTTTTTGCATCATTATCTCCTAGTCTAAAACAAATTCTTGTTTTAGGGTTTGATAAAACTGAATTTAACAGGGAAGTATCTTGTATCTGTCCCAATTCTTGATGAGCAACTGTAATTCCTAATTTATACTTCCTTGCACCACTTAATATTCTCTCAATACTTGGTGTAATAAAATTCTGAAATTCATCCAAATACAACATATAAGGTGTACGTTCACCTCTACTTTGATTTTGTCTTGCCAAAGCAGATTGATTAAACTTAGCCAAAAACAAAGACCCTAATAAATACGAATTTTCTTCACCAATTAAACCTTGAGAAAGTTTTAGTAAAACAATTTTATTTTCTGCCAAACAATCAGAAATCTCAACTCCTTTTTTTTGAGCCAACATATACCTCACTAATTTTGGTCTTAAAAATGTATCAATTCTTGTTAAAAGTGGAGCAATTCTTTTTTTAACCATTGGATACTCATTATTCCAATAATAATGTAATGAAGGATCATTTACATTTTGGAGAAAAGCGTTTCTAAATTTATCTTCAATTAAAAATCTTTTTAACTCGATTAATGTTCCTCCAGATTCATTTTCTAAGATGGTATTTACAGCATTTTGTAGCACTGATGTCATAGTATCTCCCCATGCAGTTGCGTGTCTTTTAAAGGCAGAAACAATATCTGAAGACAATACAATTTTTTGCGCTTCAGTTTTGGCTTCAAGCAGATTAAATCCAATAGGGAAGTCAATGTCTGATGGATCAATAAGCACCACATCATTAATACGATTCTCTGGAATTCGTTTTAAAACATCATCACAAATATCTCCATGTGGATCGAAAAGTGCGCATCCTAAACCCTGCTGAATATCCTCAAGCATCATATTTGCTATCAATGTACTTTTCCCTACACCTGTAGCACCTAGAATATGAGTGTGTGAAAGACGTGATTCTATTTCAAGATGCACAGGGAGTGATTCTTCTTGATGAATATTTTCTCCCAGATAAACTCCTTTTCTTCTTGGGTTATTTTGTCTTTTGGTTTTTGCACCTGTTAAACCTAACTTTTCATTGATTATCGTTTTATTTGGATAATGCACAAAATGTGTCAATTCTTTGGTATTTAAAATACATCCAAATCGATTTGAAGTGCGATAAAAAATATTCCGTAAATGATCGTTATACTCATATCCTTCATTAGACAAAGGAATTAATCTATTGCACTGAGAACTAGAAACACTTGTGATACTTTTTACTAATTCTTGAACAATAACTTTACTATCTTCATCAAATTCAGCTTGAGCACCAACTCTAACAACAACCGAAAAAAGGGGATTACTGACTTTGTTTTTTGTTTCTAATATAAATTCAGGATGCCCTTCAAAAAAACTTCCTCCTCTTCCATCTGAAACTGCATATTGCATTTGAGCAGACCAAGGTGCTGTTACTCCTTTAAAAATTACTTGGAAAATTGCTGTTTCATTTTTATTTAATGTTCCTAAAACTGCTATGATTGATGTTAATGGGTCAATATTTAAATTATCAGATTGAGCAATAGGTAACATAAACTCATTATCCAAACCAAAATCTGCAATGGCAACTGATTTCTCGAAATCAAACTCTATATCTAGAGCTTCTTTGGTTTTTAAAATTGCAGAAGGATAAAATGCTTTGATATGAGAATATAAGCGTTGATAATCATTTTTTCGAGCTGTAAATTGAACTTCAATACTTCCTCTTTGCGCTAGTATTTCAAATGAAAAAGAGTCTTCTGAAAAACTCAAAAGACTTACCAATTCTTGCATATAAGAAATTGTAATATCTGTTCCTTTAGGGAAAATAATACCAATGCATTCAAGTTTTGGTTGTGGATTTACAGGAACTGAATCAATTTCAGAAAACGTTAATTCTTCCTCTACTGTTTTTTCTTTAATAGGTAGAAACCATTTTTTAATTCCACCAAAAATTGATATTTCTCCATCATCCTTAAATTTTTCTTTTGTGTATGTTAAAGGTTTAAATGGAACAAATGGTGGTTCAATATCTATAGGCTCATCAAAATGATAATAACCACGACCTCTAGCTTCCCAAGAATAGAAATTGATCGTGGCTTGTTCTGTTAATGAATTCATCGCTTAAAAACATCATTCAAAATTGGTTTTTTATCGGCATCAGAAATTCGGATTCCTTTATCTTTGGTAATTTCTTCTATTACTTTTAATACGGATGCTTGTGCATAGCTTCTGAACATACTTGCTGTATCCATAGAGTAATAGGTAACAGGGAAGAATGCTTTAACAAAATAATTACCAACAAAAGGTATTTTAGAAATTAATAATTCAAATCCAGTTTTTTCAGTAAACATCCACCAAGACACAAATGTGCCATTCCCATAAGGAGCCAAACAGCAATCGTAAGTGTAATTTTTCCATTTTACTCTTAGGTACAAACGTTTAACTGACAGCTTGTTGCCAGTACTAATATATTTTTCTTCAATTTTGATTTTGTTTATTCTATGAGATTTTAATTCTTCTGTAAGGAGTTTGTAGAAATCTTTAGTAGAATATTCAAAATTATCCAACAGGGTGTTCCAACTAGCATTAAGGGTTGGAACTCCTTTTTTTAAGAATGAAATGATTGCGATGATGAATAGAATTGCTAAAATAATTACCATAGTTATTGTTTTTAAGATTATTAAAAAACAATAAAAGTAGAAGCTGAACCAATAAAAATATATGACTTTTGGCTATGTGGATGTTTTGATTTTCTAAGAGGTCTTTTTGATAATCTGAAAAACAAAAAAACCGCCATCTGGCGGTTTGATTACAAAACAAAAGATTCAAACTTTTGTTGTAAATTTTTTCTAAAATGACGTGATACTTTCAACTTGTGGTCTCCTATCCATAGGTAGAGCCATTCACACCTTTTGTCTACAAGTGATACATTAACGATTGTATCTTTTTTAATAAAAATAAAATTATCATTTGCGTTAACAATTTCTATTAATGATAATCTCTTATAATATTCTATTCCTTTACTGCTGATAAATTTTATATAACCTTTTTTTGAGTTGCTACTGGTTATATACAGTATGCTATTAAGTGGAACCTTGAATATATTTGCGGTTATTTTTCCGCTTTGCTTATCTAGCAAGCAAGTTGTCTGTGTTGGTTCTTTATAAACCCAACAATCATCTTTTTTAGATGTTTCTGTGAACATATATTTCTTTAACATTCAGAACTACTGGATTATTAAATACTATACATCTTACAGTTTTTAGCATAGGCAATGTGGTTTAAAAATTAATATATATAAAATCAACTCTTTTGAGTTGTATAATATTTTCTGTCAAAGAACTTGTTTTTCAATTGTAAAAGTAATAAAAGATACTGACTTATTTTTTACTAAAAAAAAATTTGCAAATAAAAAATAATCTTTATATTTATGAAAAAATAGCTAATGCCAAATTTAATTCAAATATTGAGTCATTTTTTGATATTATATATTGAAAACTAAAACAGATGAAAAAGAAATTAATAATTCTACTAGTAATTTCAATTTACTTTAATAGTTTTTCTCAAAACATTTCTAGAGAAGGAGTCGCATCAGTGATTTCCGCTCTTTTATTTGGAAATGGGTATGATTTTAATGATAATCCAGCAATTAATTATCCAAACCCATTTATTGATTTAAATATAAATTCAACCAATGGAAAGAAAATTAATATCATTAGTAGATTAGATTATGGAGATGGTAGAAGCCCTTTTCCTTTTTTAAATGAAGGCTCAAGTAGCTTTCATCCTTCTGGTTTAATGCCAAGAATTGGTGCTGTAATTGCAGTTGTTGAAGCATGGAATATACCAGTTACAGAAGATTATTCTTCACCCTTTAACGATGTTCCTGACGATTATTATTTAAATCCTTGGTTAAATGCTGCATATAATGCTGGTATCATTAGCGGAAATAATTTTAATCCTTTTAGTCCTGTTCAAGATGATGATATCTTAATTTGGGCAAGAGAAGCAAATAATTCACCCTATGGAAATGTAAGTAAAAGTATTCTCAATGATTCAAAAAATTACTTTTTACCTCATTTATACTTACCAGAAAATTTAGGAATGTTTAAGGGGCTTGAACAAGGCGTTTTTAGTCATTACGCAAAAAATAGTTTTGTAATTCCAGATATTCAAATGAGCTTAAACTTTAGCCATTTTTATAGTACTTCTATGGTTGAATTACCAGAATCTTTTTTTCTAAACCAACCTTTAGGAAGGGGATGGAGTCATACATATAACATTTTTGCTCAGCGTCAATTAGTATTTCTTAATGGAAGCAATATTGGAACTGAATTGTTTCATATTACTTGGGCAGATGGGACAATACATACTTATAATGATGAGGAGGAGGAATGGGTAACAAAAGGAGTATATAATAATACTAGAGATTACTCTAGAAATGGCAGACATTATCTTGAGGTAACCACTAAAAACCACTCAACATATCTTTTTGAAAACCTTAATGATAGCTATGAAAATTATTATTTAGTCAAAATAATTGATAAAAACTCTAATACTGTTGAGATAGAATATGAATTTGCAGATGAAAAACCTTGGCTTCGAAGAATTGAAAAAGTTATCGCTCCCTCAGGAAAAGAGCTGTTATTTAGATACTATTCAAATTCGGACAGATTACGTGAGGTTGAAGATCCCATAGGAAGAGAAATTAGATTTTCTTACTCAAGTGCTAGACTCAAAAAATTTACTGATGCAAAAGAAAATGAAACTAAATATTTCTATGTAACCGATAATTTTGATAAACGTTTTGAGAGATTTTTATTAGAAGAAATAGAGTTGCCAAGAGGAAATAAAATCGAGGCTACTTATGAAAAAAATAAAGATGGATACTTAAGCACCTATAAAATAAATAATAATGACCCGATAAAATATGATATTGATGTAGATTTTGATTCTTCAATGCCAATTACTGTAAAAATGGATGTACCAATGCCTGATGGCAATACAGATGAGCACACATCAGAATATAACAGTTTAGGTTTATTGGAGACTTTTCAAAGCGGTACTGATGATATGGTAATCACCTATCCAAGTCCAAGTAGTTCTAATCCCTTTTTACCAAATCAAGTATCTAATCACAACATAGACATAGCTTACTTGTATGATAGCAGAGGTAACGTTGAAAAAATAGATTATGAAAGTGGCGAACGTATATTTGAATTTGATTGGAGTGGTCAGAATAATTTGAATTGGACTGAAGATCCTAGAGGTAAAAGAACTTATTACTCTTATGATGATAATCATAATCTTACCCAAATCACAGATCCATTAAGTAAGGATATAAATCTTGAATATTTTAATAATGGAAATCTTAAAAAAATCACCAATCAAGAAGGTATATCCATAGATTTTACTTACCATTCTGATGGGCCTTTAAAAACCTTTGTAGCACCTGAAAACATAAGTGGTTCATTTTTATACGATGGTATCAATCGTTTATTATCAAAAACCGTCAATGGTTTAACGTCTAGTTATACCTATGACGACAATGATAATATATTAACCTTTACTAATAGCGGTCAGAACACAACAGTTTTCAGTTATGATTCTAATGATAACGTTGCTACAATTAAAAATGCTAATCAAGTAAATACTATATTTACTTACCATGATGACAAAGACCATCTCATTCAAAAGAAATTTGATCAGCTAGAGACCAATTATAGTTACAACGACGATGATACAATTGATGAGGTAGTAAAACCTAGCGGACAAACTATAGGTGTCAACTATACTAGTGATGGTCAGTATGATGGTTCAGGTACGGTTTTAGATTTACAATATGATAGCAATGAAAGAGTCATAAGAATTGAAACAGATGATATAGAATATCAATTTGAGTATGACAAACTTAATCAAATTGACCTTGTTAAAATTACTGGTAAAACTCGAGATGTAGAATATTTATATGACTCGGCTGGGAACATTAGCAGAATCTATTATCCAAACGTAGGTGCAAATGCTTATGTTCATTACACGTATGATGATAAAAACAGATTAGAACGTTTACGTGCTATCAATTTTAACAACTTACCAAATACAGATATTGCTGAATACACGTACCTCAATGACGACCGTATATCGCAAATAGAATATGGCAACGGTTTCATTACCACTTATGCCTATGACGAAGCTGGACGACCAACTGGTATTAAGCACGAAATTAATGGAGAAGTCTATTATGATGAGTTGCGAACCCTCAATAACCGAGGTAATGTACTCGATTTAAAATTAGGATATCGTGCAACCGATACCCCAATTTATCAACCTACCGAAGATATACAGAATTTTCAATACAATAATAACAACCATATAAACTCATCTGGTTTTACAGTAAATAATGATGGAAATACAACAGCCAGTCCAATTGGAACATTTACCTATGATGTAGACGATCAACCACGAGAACGTATAGCTAATGGCGTAACCTCACAATACCAGTACGATGCCTTTGGTAACCGTACTAAACGAACAGAAAGTAATAATATAGACAAAGAATACCTCTGGGATATTATAGGAAAAAACACCATCCAAGAATACAATGTAGGTAGTAATGATGACCCAAGAAGTTACGTTTATGGTCTAGGTTTAGAAGCAAGAATATTTAATGGTATTGTAACCTATTATCACGGTGATTTACGAGGTAATGTGGTTCTTATTACAGACCCTGACGGTAACCGTGGTAGAGATTATCAATACAGCCCTTTTGGTAAACCAACAGGTGTTAATCCAGCGTATATTCCAGACCACAACGAATTTACTTTTTTAGGTAAATTAGGTATAATAGAAGACGATAGAGACGCAGGTCTTTATTACATACGTGCACGTTATTACGATGCCTCTATTGGACGTTTTATTACCGAAGACCCAATGGCAAGTTCTAATTTGTATGTCTATGGAGGTAACAATCCCATAAAAAACATTGACAGAAATGGGCAATTTGTTGAAACTGCAGCAGATGTTGTTTCATTAGGTGCTAGTATTTATGACTTTAGTAGTGACCCATCATTAACCAATGGTTTATTCTTGGCTTGGGATATTGTGGGCTTGGTGCCTGGTGTACCAGGTAGTTGGTCTGCTAAAGTTCTTAAAAAAGGTGTGGGTTATGCTGATGAGGCAATTCAAGGAGGCGCTGCTGTTGGTAAGAGGGTTAATACAGTTTCTACTACAGCTAGTTTTTCTAGCTTAAAGAAAGCTAAAGAACATTATATGAAACATGTTAAGGGACAAATTTATAAAAATGGTAAATGGACTAGAAAGCAAGGAGGAGCTGATATGCCTGAATTCAATAGTTTCGAAGAGTATTTAACAGCTGCTAAACAATTTTTTAATAATGGGAGTGGAGATGTTTTAACAAAAATTAGAAGTAATGGTGATATATTAAAGTTTGATATATCTAATGGTTATTTTGGAGTCCAAAATGCGAATGGAACTATGAAGACCTTTTTTAGACCAAAAAATGGTTTAAAATATTTTAATGCACAATAATATGTTTAACCAAGAAATAAATGAAGAGTTGATTAAAATTCAAGAAAGTTTTTTTTGTAACACATTAAAATCTAGATATGGTTATAGCGATTTAATTAATATGTGGGAGCAATTCACTGAAGAATGTATTGAAGGTTATGGTTGGAACATCTACGAATACGATAACGATGTTTCTATTCGTGAATTGATAGAATTAGTAATTAGTAATGAAAAATTGAAGCTCAGTAAAGAACACAAATATTTTAAAAAGAAAATACACAATATTGATGATAAATTAAAGCTGTTATTTTTTGATGAAGTAAAAAGAAATACTGGCAAATTTTGGTGGAATAGAGGTATATTAAAAGAAGCTGGAGAAGAATATATGAATGATTTACAGGACGAGTATAATGTTAAAATCAAATTAAAATGATAAAAAATTTCAAGACATATATTATTATTATAATTGGTTTTTTGCCTTACCTTACTTTTTCCCAACAACTCAAATACCAATCACATACAATGGAGTATGATGACATAAATCGCCTTACCAAGGTGTTTTTTTCTAATGGAATTGTGCACGAATATGTATATGATAATCTAGGAAACAGATTAGAAAGAAAAGTATACGAAGCACCAAAAACCTACGTACCAGATGATGCGTTTGAGCAAAAACTAATAGACTTAGGTTACGACACTGTTATGGATGATTATGTATATAATCATAAAATCGACAAGGTTGAAACATTATATATTAATGATTTAGGTATTAATGATTTAACAGGTATTGAAGGTTTTATCTCATTAAAAAACCTCGAAAGTGCAGATAATAATCTTTCATCAATTGATGTATCTCTAAATTCAAACCTTGAGAGGCTTTTTTGTGCTAGAAACAAATTAACTTCTATTGATATTTCTAAAAATGCAAACCTCAAATACCTTTATTGTCATAACAATCAAATTAGTTCTATTAACTTAAAAGAAAATAAAAATCTAGTTATTCTTTTCATTGAATTAAACCAACTAAATGACTTAGATGTTTCCAATAATTTATTATTAGAAAATCTAATTTGTGGTAACAATTTATTACAAGAAATTAATGTCTCAAAAAATACTAATTTAGAGTTCTTGGATTGTAGTAACCTAAATCTAACGGAATTAGATATTTCTAAGAACTTAAAACTTGACGATATCAGATGTAATAACAACCAAATAAAAACCTTAGACTTATCAAGCCACAATAAAATAGAATATCTGAGATGTCAGTCAAATGATCTAGAATCTCTTAATTTAAAAAATAGCAATAACAATATACTTGAAGAAATGAATGCCTCAGATAACCCAAACTTATTTTGTATTCAAGTAGCTGATTATAATAATGCAAATAATGGTAATGGTGTTTATAAAGATTGGAATATTGATACTCACGTTCAATACAGTTACAACTGTCAATCTTTAACCTATGTACCAGACGATGCTTTTGAACAACGTCTTATAGACCTTGGCTATGATGTGGTATTGAATGATTATGTGGTGACAGCTGAGATTGATGATGTTACTTTTTTATCTGCATCAGATTTAGGAATCCAAGATGTTACGGGAATTGAAGATTTTATATCCATTGAAAATCTTTCTTTAAATACTAATAGTATTGAGTTCATTGACTTATCTCAAAATACGCAATTGAAATTCTTTAAAATAGCAAAGAACAATCTTACCTCAATAGATGTTACTAACAACCCTTTATTAGAAAGTCTTTCTGTTAGTGATAATCAACTAACTAGCCTAGATCTTAGTAATAATCCTGAATTATTTTTCTTAAGTTGTAATTATAACCAGCTTACAGACTTGGATATTAGCAATAATAAAAATCTTGGGTTACTTAATGCACATTACAATAATATCTCTAATTTAGATGTAAGCCAAAACAGTAATTTGACTTACATCTGGATTACAAATAATCCGATAGAATCATTAGATTTTAGCAATAATCCAAAACTAGATGAATTAAACGCAAGAAATTGTGAGCAACTTTCTACGATAAATGTGAAGAATGGTAATAATAATTTATTAACTAGTTTTCAATCCCAAAACTCACCAAAGCTTTATTGTATCCAAGTAGATGATGAAAATGCAGCCAACAATGCAACTGGTGTTTATAGCAATTGGAATACCGATAATCAAATTGTGTTTAGTGAAGATTGTGAGGCTTTAGGACTCAATGAGTTTGGTTTACCTCCAGACAACTATACTATTTCAACTGTAGGTTTAACTTGTATTAATTCAAATGATGGGGTAATTAGAATTGAAGCAAAAAAAGAGCGTATATATAATGTTAATATTGTAAATCAAGAAAATAATTTTGATAGTAATTTTCAATTAAGACAAGGTAACAACTGGACTTTGAATTTAGATTATTTTGATGGAGGAGAATATTATATTTATATAACACTTGACGGTGTTGACGAAAATCTTTACAAAAAAACGTTTATACTCAATCTAGATGAACCAGAACCACTTGAAGCTGTCAGTAGTAAGTCTTCTGTTGATGGGAAATATGCAGTTACCATGACAAAAGGAACTGCTCCTTATACTATTAAAGTAAACAATGAAGTTATTAAAATTACTCACGAATCACAATATAGTTTTGATGTACTACATGGTGATGTGGTAGAAGTGTCTTCATCAAAATCCTGTGAGGGAAAATTTACTGAAATCATTAATATTTTAGATGCCATTACCCTCTATCCAAGCCCAACAGATGATATTGTATTTTTTGCGATTCCTATTTCAGAAAAATTAAAAAATTTAGACATACAACTTTTTGATATGAATGGACAGTTAGTTGAAACTTTTAACATGAGAGTTAAAAATAGTAAAATAGAATTATCCGTCAAACATTTATCTAATGGAGTGTATTTAGCAAAATTTCCTGCATTAGGAGATAAAACTTTCAAAGTAGTTAAGAAATGAAAAAGATAATTTTGGTATTCGTTTTTTTAAGTATTTCTTTTGCATGTAGTAAGGATGATGGATTTATAAATACTAATACTCCACCAAGCAAACCACAACTCATAACACCAAGAAATAATTCAACTATAACTCAATACGATATTAAAGAACCTATTTATTTTGAGTGGACTAAATCTACCGATCCAGATAATGATTTAAGGGGCTATAAATTTTATTATGATGATAATCCTAATTTTAATTCACCATCTTTTTTTGGGTTAACTGAAAATTTTACTCATACAAATACAGAACAATATAGTACCCCTAGACCAGAATTAACTCCAAATACAACTTATTATTGGTATGTTGAAGCAAGTGATAGTAATAACAATATTAGCTCTAGTGAAGTAGGTTCTTTTTATATTGAAGATGCTAATAAACCATCAGTACCTACTTTAATATTTCCATTACACGAAACAGAATGTTCTAATGATAATTTAACTTTTGATTGGGAGGACTCAACAGTTTTATCAAATGATGATGTAAGTTATAAATTGCATATTTCCACTTCCTCAACATTTGATAACAATATCGATATATACGAAACAGATATATCTAAATACAATATTGTTTTACCTCAGAGTACAGCTCTTTACTGGAAAGTTGAAGCGATAAATAATATTAACCCTCAATCAACATTTAGTACAACTCGAAGTCTTTATACTCAAGGAGATGGAGTAACTAATACCATTCCTCAAATAAAATATCTTTCACCTGATGAAGGAAGTACTCTCTCAACTCAAACTGTTGAATTGAAATGGGAAGCTGAGGACAATGAAACAAGTAATAGTGATTTAAGTTATAAAGTCTATTTTTCTGAAGCTGGTCAAGATTTAGAACTAAAAACAGAAACTACAAACATTTTAAGCTACCAAATAAACGGGTTAGAAGTTGGTAAAACATATCAATGGTCTATTTGGGTAACGGACGGAGATGGTGCTACTAATGTTGGTGATGTTTTCACTTTTACCATCAACTAAAAGAATTAAGAACTCCAAACTCCAACATTTCGTTGGAGTTTTTTTATTTAGTACATTTAACAAAAAAAGCTACTTCTATAAATTTCATTTCAAAACTACTCAATTAAAGGTTTGTCCTCTGACAAAACCTTTATATTTGGTAAACTATAAACATACTAGTAGCATCAAGATAACCTATGGCAAAAAAAGCAACCACCAAAAAACAAAAATCTATTGAAGAAACACTATGGGATTCCGCAAATAAGTTACGTGGAACTGTAGAATCTTCAGAATACAAACACGTAGTTTTAAGTTTAATTTTTTTAAAGTTCGCAAGCGATAAATTTGAAGAACGCAAGCAAGAACTGATTTCAGAAGGCAAAGAAAAGTATTTAGAAATGAAGGAATTCTACAATATGAAGAATGTCTTTTTCTTGCCTAAAATATCACGTTGGAGCTACATTATAGAAAATGCCAAACAAGACGATATTGCACTAAAAATAGACACAGCTTTACATACCGTAGAAAAAAACAATCCTGCATTAAAAGGTGCGTTGCCAGATAATTATTTCTCTCGTTTAAATATGGACGTGAGCAAATTAGCAGCATTACTAGACACCATAAACAACATAGATACGCTTAAAGACAAAGAGCAAGATATTGTTGGTCGAGTGTACGAATATTTCTTAAGCAAGTTTGCATTAGCTGAAGGAAAAGGGAAGGGAGAATTCTACACACCAAAAAGCATTGTAAACCTCATTGCAGAAATGATAGAACCTTACAAAGGCATCATTTACGACCCTGCTTGTGGTTCTGGTGGTATGTTTGTGCAGTCTATAAAATTTATTGAAGCGCATAATGGCGACAAAAAAGCCATTTCTATTTACGGACAAGAATATACGTCTACTACTTACAAACTGGCAAAAATGAACTTGGCAATACGTGGTATTGCAGCAAATTTGGGTGATGTACCTGCTGATACTTTTGCCAAAGACCAACACAAAGATTTAAAAGCCGACTTTATTATGGCAAACCCACCATTTAACCAAAAGGATTGGCGAGCTAGTGATGAATTGGTAGACGACCCACGTTGGAAAGGTTATGATACACCACCAAAAAGCAACGCCAATTATGGGTGGATTTTAAACATGGCATCTAAACTTTCACAAAATGGAGTTGCTGGTTTTATTTTGGCAAATGGCGCACTTTCTGGTGGTGGAGAAGAATATAAAATACGTAAAAAACTCATTGAAAATAAGTTGGTAGAAGCCATTGTTATTTTGCCTCAAAATATGTTTTATACAACCAATATTTCTGTGACACTCTGGATTTTAAATAACAATAAAAAAGAAAGAACTGTAAAATTACCAGATACAACCCGTAATTACAGAGAAAGAGAAAAAGAAATCTTATTTATGGACTTACGTGAAGTTGGTGTTCCTTTTGAGAAAAAATTCATCCAATTTTCTGCTGATAATATTAAAAAGGTAACTGAAACCTATCACAATTGGCAAACAAACGTCATTGTAAACGGAGAGAAGCAATCTGTTTATAAAGACGTTCCAGAATTTTGTAAATCAGCAACTATTGAAGATATTAAAGCCAAAGATTATTCTTTAGTGCCAAGTAAATACATAGAATTTGTAAACAGAGATGAAAACATCAATTTTGAGGAAAAGATGGAAACACTTCAAAATGAGATGAAAGATTTACTAAAACAAGAAGCAGATTCTAAAGAAGATTTATTAGCTGTGTTTAAAAAATTAGGCTATGAAATCTAATTATAAAAAAATAGGAGATTTCATAGAGTTAGTTGATAAGCGTAATAAAGATTTAGCAATCAATCTTCTTTTAGGATTAAGTGTTTCTAAAGAGTTTATTCCATCAGTTGCCAATACTATTGGCACGAATATGAAAAACTACAAAATTATAAGAAAAGGACAATTTGCTTGTAGTGTAATGCAAGTTAGACGTGATAAAAAAATGCCTGTTGCTTTATTACAAGATTTTGAGGAGGCAATTATTTCTCAAGCATATCCTGTTTTTCAAATTAAAGATGAAACAATATTGTTGCCAGAGTATTTAATGATGTGGTTTACACGTTCTGAGTTTGATAGAGAAGCTTGTTTTCATGCAGTTGGTGGAGTAAGAGGTAGTTTAGACTGGGAAGATTTTTTAAATATGGAATTGCCTGTTCCTTCTATAGAAAAACAAAACGAAATTGTAAAAGAATACAACACAGTTGTAAATCGTATAAAACTAAATGAGCAAATCAATCAAAAATTAGAAGAAACTGCACGAGCCCATTATAAAAATTTAGTGAAAGAAAATCAATGTAAAGAATACTTATTAAAAGATTTATGCTCATTTCAAGAAGGCTATGTTAATCCTTCTCAAAAAATTCCCAATTATTTTAATGGAAATGTAAAATGGCTTCGTGCGAATGACGTTAATGGAGGTTTTATTCTAGATTCAAGTAGAACTTTGACTAAGGAGGGTTTTGAAAGTGCTGGTGCAAGTGCATTACTTTTCGCACCACAAACTATTGTTATTACAAAATCGGGAACTATAGGAAGACTTGGGATTCTGGGTGATTATATGTGTGGAAATAGAGCTGTTATAAATATTAAGCCAAAAGAAAACCATAATTTACCTTTTATATTTTTCTCATTAAAATTTAACTATAATAACTTAGTTGATTTAGCTGTTGGTAGTGCCCAAAAGAATTTATACGTTCCTATTTTAGCAACAATGAGAATACAAGTGCCAAGCAAAGAAAAATTGACTAGTTTTTATCTGATTGCCAAAAATATTCTTAAAGCAATGGAATTACAAACTAAAGAAATCCAAAAGCTAAACGAGCTGAAAGATTTGCTACTCTCAAAAATGACAAAAGTAGAAGCTTAAAAATAATGAAAAAGAAAAAGCTATGATTACAAAAATAAAAAACATAAAGAACCTAGCAGTTTTTAAAGATTTTAACTGGGATGCTTCTGTTAGAGATAAAGGAAACAACATAATTAATTTTAAGAAAATAAATATTTTATATGGTCGTAATTATTCAGGTAAAACAACCTTATCAAGAATAATAAGAGCCCTTGAGACTGGAGAGATTTCTGATAAATATGAAAACCCTGAGTGCGCAGTTTGCATAACAGATAATACAGATGTAACTCAATCTAATTTTAGTAATCACAGTAAAGTTATCAGAGTTTTTAATGAAGATTTTATTGAAGATAACTTAAAGTTTATTGTTAACTCTAACGAAAGTGTGGAGTCATTTGCTATTCTTGGTGAAGGAAACAACGAAATAGAAGAAGAAATAGAAGCTCTAAAAACTACATTAGGTTCTAATGAAAATGATAATGAAAGCGGATTATATCTACAGTTAAAATCTCTAAAAGGAGTATCTAACACCTCTAAAACAGCTCATTCAACAGCAAAATCAAGTCTTAATGCTAAGTTGGCAAAAAAGGCTACTGGAAATCCTACTGGTATAAAATATCAATCAAAGTATGGAGAGGTTAATTATGATATTAGAAAACTCAAAGCTGATATATTAACGGTAAAAGCTTCTGGATATGTACCGCTTTCAGAAGAAGAGAAATTAGCATCTGAAAATATTTTAGTGGAACAAACTAAAAATGAAATTCCAAGTTTATCTGATTTGACTCTTAATTTTACTGATTTTTATACTAGAACAAAAGAGATTGTTGGTCGTGAGATAGGTCAATCGAATAAAATTGATTTACTATTAAAAGATGCAATTCTAAATAAATGGGTTAAAGAAGGAAGAAAACTACATGAGGATAAAAAGGATACTTGTTCGTTTTGTAATAATCAAATTAGCGAAAATAGATGGAGTGAATTAGAAAAACATTTTGATGAAGAATCTGACCAATTAGAAAAGGATTTAAACACGTTACTAGTTGAAATAGAAAATGAGAAAAAAACTATTTCTCAATATAAAATATTCCAAAAAGAACTTATCTACTCTAAATTCAATAGTGAATATGATAAAGAAAAAAATTCTTTAGATACTGAAATTAAAAATTATCAAAATGCGATAGCTAGTCTTAAAAAGCAATTAGAAACTAGGAAAAAAGATGTCCTTAATAAAAAAGAATTTTTAGAGACTGAAGATTTCTCTGATAAGATATCAGATGCTAAAAATAGAATAGATACACTTAGAGTTAAGTCCAATGAGTATTCAGAAAAATTATCTTCAGACCAAACTAAAGCAAGAAAAAACCTTAGGCTAAAAGATGTCTCTGATTTTATTATTGATATAAATTACGATGTTACATTGTCTGCAATTGCTAGTTTAAAAGCAACAGAAGAAGCTGACGCTTTAACTAAAAAAAACAAGCAAGATGAAATAGACACTATCCTTTCTCAAATATCAGAAAAACAAAAACAACTGAAAGATGAGAGCAAAGGAGCTGAAAAAGTTAATGAGTATTTAAATAATCATTTTGGACATGACTTTTTAAAGCTAGTAGCTGTAGAGTTTGAAGATGAACAAACTGGCAATAAATTCTATCGTTTTGAAATTCATAGAGAAGGTAGAAAAGCTTATCATCTAAGTGAAGGTGAAAAGAGCTTAATAGCATTTTGTTATTTCGTAGCTAAGTTAAGTGACGTAGATACAAAAACTAAAGAACCTATAATTTGGATTGATGACCCTATCTCAAGTCTTGATAGTAATCATATTTTCTTTATTTACTCTTTAATAAAAACTAAAATTTATAACAATAGAGATTTCGAACAAATTTTTATTTCAACTCATAACTTAAACTTTTTAAAATACTTACAACGTTTACCTAGTCATAATGATAAAAAAAATGACAGGGTTAGACATTTTATGATTGAGAGAATTGATCAAGATTCAACAATAAGTGAAATGCCAAATTATATTAAAAAAAATATTTCAGAGTTTAATCATCTTTTTAAACATATTTTCGAATGTTCAACTATAGAAAATATAACAGACGAAAATTATACAGTATTTTATAATTTCGGAAACAATGCAAGAAAATTTTTAGAAATATATCTTTTTTACAGATACCCAGATGCCACTGGAGATTTGGATAAAATGAAAAAATTCTTTGGGGATGAAGATATTCCTGCTGTGTTAACTGAAAGAATTAATAATGAATATTCTCATTTAGCAGGTGTTTTTGAAAGAGGGCAGTTACCAGTTGAGGTTCCTGAAATGAAAAAAGCAGCAACACTTATAATTGATAAGATAAAAGAACATGATGAAAATCAATTTAATTCTTTTGTAAGTAGTACAGGTATCCAAAATCAATAAACTCTAATGGAAAAAAAGAAAGCTTTTCTAGTTGAAGAAATATGGCTACTCACTTTTGGAGGTGCGTTTCAGCATAGTGGCATCTACAAAACAAATACCAAAGAAAAAGACCGTACAAATTTTAGAAATATGTTACAAGCTTATATAGAGCAGACTATTTTAAAACAATACAAACAGTTAGTTTCAGATGAAGAACATATAGAAAACATTATGAATATTTCTAGTTATACTTCATCTTTTAAAAAAATACTTAAAGCGCCAATAAATATTGGTATCAGTCAAAAACTACTGAATTTAGTTCTAAAATACTATTGGTGCTTAGAGATATTGCCAGAGCCACCACATTTTCCTGTAGATAGAATTATTCAACAAAAAATATACAAACAACCTTTAGTTAATTGGACGCAGTTAAATGATATCGATACATATATACAAATCATAAATGATGCTCGAGATTTGGCTAAAAAACAGAGTTTAAGTTTGGCACAATGGGAACTAGAAAATTTTAATAGACGTTAAGTAAAAAAAGTATACCTAAAAACCAAAGAAACAAAATGGAATACAGTGATTTATCAAATTTTTTCAATGAGAATGAAATTCCAATCGAAGAGCAAAAGCTTGGTTTTTTAGAAATCATAAAAAAAGCGCATAACGAAACTATCAATAGTAATATTTATGCTCACTTTTTATCTTGTGAAGATGATGAAATAAAGTATGTCTTTCTTAGGGCATTACTCGAAATTATTGAAACCAAATCAGAAAAAGAATTACGTTTCTCAAATCACTATGTTTTAACAGAATTCTCTACTGATAAAGGGCGTGTTGATATTGTTGTTAAGGATTTAATACAACCATCTACAATTATCATAGAAAATAAATTATATCATTGGTTACACAATGATTTAGAAGAATATTGGACTTTTTTTAATATACCAGACGCTAACAAAGTTGGTGTTTTATTAACCTTAGAACCAAATGAAATACCTAGCAATGTAAAAGGTAATTTTATTAATATTACCCATTGGGAATGGATTGAAAAAATAAAAGACCAATTAAACTTTGATTTGATTAGCAACAATGCCTACAAAATTTACGTAACTGATTTTTTTAATTCTATAGAAAGACTATCAACAACATATAAAATGAACGACTCCGCAAAATTCTATTTTGAGCATGCTTCTCAAGTTAAAAAAGCAAACCATACATTAAATGAAGGACATAAGTTTATGGCAGAACAATATGCCTTAATTGCTTCAAAACTTGGACTTGAAACGTATGGAAATGATGTGAATTGGGTTAATATTTGGGATGAAGATAATGTGCTAGATACTTATTTCACAATAACGAATTATGATATAATGTCAGGAAGTGGTCATAAGTATAAAATAATTCTTGAACTTAATAGAAAGGATAAAGATAGGTTAGATGAAGTGAATGAAAATTTTAAAAACCATCTACAATACAAAGACAAGTTTAGAGGTGAATCAGTAGGTACTTATTGTCATTTTCTTGTTAAAGAATACGATATTTCATTAGAAGATTTAAATTCTTTTGCAAATCATGTTGTAGACAATATTGTAAGTGATTTTGGAGAGATTTTTATAGCAATCATTAATCATCTATACCCTGAAAAAAATATTGAAAATTGGAAGTATAATTTTCTTAAAAATTAATTTCAGATATTTACAAAACCAACCAACAACCTGTACAATAAATAGATGACAGAAACCAACAGAATAGAATATAAAGAAATCCTTACCAAAGCTTTAGACATAGAAAAGGAAGTCATTGCTTTTTTAAACTATGCTTCTGGTGGTGCAGTTATTTTTGGTGTCAATAAAAGAGGCAAAGTAGTTGGTATAGCAGATGTAGATGATACGATGTTGCGTATTAAAGACCGCTTAAAAACAAATATTCATCCATCTTGTATGGGCTTGTTTGATATTTCTGTTGTAGAGCAAGAAGGTAATCAATTGGTAAAAGTTACCATTGCTAGTGGTAGCGAAAAACCCTATTTTAAAAAGAAATATGGGATGAGCGAAAAAGGTTGTTATATGCGAGTTGGTACCGCATCAGAACCTATGCCACAGAAAACTATAGATAGACTCTACGCATCAAGAACTAGAGATACTATTAGTAAAATTGTGTCGCCAAAACAAAAGTTATCTTTTGAGCAATTGCATATTTATTATCAAGAAAAAGGGAAGTCTTTAAATTCGCAATTTGCTACTAATTTAGAATTGGTAACAGAAGAAAGTGTTTGGAATTATGCAGGCTATTTACTGTCAGATATTAATAATATTTCCATTAAAGTTGCTAAATATTCAGGCGCAAATCGTGTAGACTTAATAGAAACTAATGAGTATGGTTACACATCACTAATTAAAGCCTGTAAGCAAGTATTAGATAAGTTAGATGTAGAAAACAGAACCCTTGCCACAATTACATCAAAAACACGACAAGAAAAACGCCTATGGAATGCAAAAGCCTTACGTGAGGCTGTAATTAATGCTTTTGTACATAATGATTTTAGCAGAGAAGTACCACCAAAATTTGAAATTTTTAACGACCGAATTGAAATTACCTCAGCAGGAAGTTTAGTAGATGGTTTAAGCGAAAAAGAATTTTTTAGAGGATTTTCTATTCCTAGAAACAAAGAACTCATTCGTATATTTAAAGACTTAGATTTAGTAGAGCAGTTAGGTTCTGGAGTACCAAGAATTCTTGAAGCTTATAAAGAAGATTGTTTCGAGTTTTCTGAAAACTTTATTCGACTTGTTCTACCTGCAACCGAACAAGTTGACCCCACAAGTACCCCACAAGTACCCCACAAGTTATCACCTACTACCGACCTAGTTAGCGACCCAGTTAACGACCTAGTTAGCGACCCAGTTGAGAAGCTAATATTGGTAATGGATAAAGAATATAGTATTAGCGAATTAATGAATTTTCTAAAACTGTCTCATAAACCTAATTTTAGAAAAAATTACTTACAACCAGCTGTTGAATCGGGTATAATAGAATTAACAATACCTGAAAAACCTAGTAGTAGTAAACAAAAATACCGATTAACACAGAAAGGAAAAAGTATAAAAAAGCAATGAAATTTACAGAATATCAATTAGAAAAAGCATTTATAGAATTATTACAATCGGAAGAAATTCCGCATGTTAATGGTGCAACAATTTCAAGGGATATTCAAGAGGTGCTAATCGAAGAAGATTTAAAAACATTTCTACTTTCAAAGTATCAGAAAGAAAAGTTAACACCAACAGAAGTAGAAAGAATTGTAAGACAATTAAAAACCTATTCAGCATCAGATTTGTACGAAAGTAACAAATCAATTATGAAATTAGTGGCAGATGGATTTTCTTTTAAAAGGGAAGACAGAAGTCAAAAAGATATTTGGATTTACCTCATTGATTTTTCAGAAGAAAACAAAAACACTTACAAATTTGTAAATCAATTAGAAATTGTTGGTTACGAAAAAAGAATACCTGATGGTATTTTATACATCAACGGTTTGCCTTTGGTAGTTTTTGAATTTAAAACAGCCATTAGAGAACAAACCACTATTAACGATGCGTATGTACAAATAACCACACGTTACAAACGAGATATTCCAGAATTATTTAAGTACAACGCTTTTTGTGTAATTAGTGATGGTGTAAACACCAAAGCAGGCTCATTTTTTGCCCCTTATGAGTTCTTTTACGCTTGGAGAAGAGTATCAGACTTAAACAAAGATCTGCCTGTGCCGAGACCAAATATTGATAATTATTGTACCTATGTCTTAGAGTGTTCTGATGGTTCTTTCTATAAAGGGCAAACAAATGATTTAAAAAGAAGAATTGAAGAACATAAAAAAGGAAATGTTAATTGGACTTCAAAACATTTACCTATAAAATTAATTCATTGGGAATATTTTAAAACAAGAGAAGAATCTGTAAAACGAGAAAAGGAACTGAAATCTGGCTTTGGAAGAAAGTGGTTAAAAGAAAAATATAACAAAAAAGAATTACTATTTTGGACACGGCAGACAGGTGTAGATGGCATAGACGCGATGTTTACTTTAATTCACGGAATGTTTAATCAGGTAGATTTAAGAAATATTATTCGTAATTTCATTTATATACCAGATGCCTCAAAAAAAGATGAAAAAATAGTTTGTCGCTACCCACAATATTATGCAGCTACCAAGTTGTACGAAAACATAAAAGCACACCAAAAACCAAAAGGAGATGGTAAGGGTGGAACCTATTTTGGAGCAACAGGATGTGGTAAAAGTTTTACGATGCTATTTTTAACACGCTTGTTAATGAAGAGCGTGTATTTTAGCAGTCCAACCATTGTATTAATTACAGATAGAACCGATTTAGACGATCAACTTTCAGGGCAATTTACCAATGCAAAAGGATATATTGGCGATAATAATATTATTAGTGTAGAAAGCAGAGAACACTTGCGAAAAGAAATTCAAGGAAGACAAAGTGGAGGTGTTTTTTTAACAACCATTCACAAGTTTACTGAAGATACAGAACTACTAACAGACAGAACCAATGTAATTTGTATTTCTGATGAAGCACATAGAAGTCAGACCAATTTAGACCAAAAAGTTACACTAACAGAAAAAGGAGTGACTAAAACCTTTGGTTTTGCAAAATATTTACACGACTCTTTACCAAATGCAACCTATGTAGGATTTACAGGAACACCTATTGATGCAACTTTAGATGTTTTTGGAGAAATTGTAGACAGTTATACAATGACAGAATCTGTTACAGACGAAATTACAGTGCGATTAGTTTATGAAGGAAGAGCTGCAAAAGTGTTACTACAAAGTGAAAAGCTACAAGAAATTGAAAGCTATTACAGCCAATGTGTAGCAGAAGGCGCAAGTGAATATCAGGTAGAAGAAAGTAAAAAAGCGACTACCAATATGAACGTTATTATTGGTGATCCAGATCGAATAAAAGCAGTTGCATCAGACTTTGTAAATCACTATGAAAAAAGAGTTTCAGAAGGAGCTACAGTGAAAGGGAAAGCAATGTTTGTAGCAAGTAGCAGAACCATTGCATACAATTTATACAAAGAAATTATTGCCTTACGTCCAGATTGGGCAGAAATAAAAACTCACGAAGAGGGAAGTGAACTAACAGACAAAGAGAAAAAGGAAATCAAACCTATGGAGCGTATCAAAATGATTATGACTCGAGGTAAAGATGACCCAAAAGAGTTGTACAATATGTTAGGCAACAAAGACTATCGAAAAGAATTGGATAGGCAGTTTAAAAATGCAAAATCTAATTTTAAAATAGCCATTGTAGTAGATATGTGGTTGACTGGTTTTGATGTTCCTTTCTTAGACACCATTTATATTGATAAACCAATTCAACGTCATAATTTAATTCAAACAATTTCTCGTGTAAACCGAAAATTTAAAGGGAAAAATAAAGGTTTAGTAGTTGATTATATTGGAATTAAAAAACAAATGAATTTGGCATTGGCTGAATTCGGAAAAAAGGACGGACAAAACATTGAAGAAGTAGAAAAATCTATCATAGTAGTTAAAGACCATCTGAATTTATTGGGTAAAATATTTCACAAATTTGATGCACAAGGATATTTCAAAGGAAGTCCTTTAGAACAATTAAAAACCTTAAATAACGGAGCAGAATTTGTACAACTTACCCAAGAGTTAGAACGTCGTTTTATGGATTTGGTAAAACGATTAAAAGCAGCTTATGATATTTGTGCTGGTACAGATGCTTTTACGGATAAAGAAAGAGATGAAATTCACTTTTATTTAGCGATTCGTTCAATCGTATTCAAATTAACCAAAGGAAATGCTCCAGACTCAGCACAGATGAATGCTAGAGTTCGCGAAATGATTAAGGAGGCTATACAGAGTGATGGGGTAGAAGAAATCTTTAAAATGGGTGATGCTGATGAAACAGAAGTAGATATTTTTAGTGAAGATTATCTGGCTAAAATTCAGAAAATAAAATTGCCAAATACCAAGATAAAACTGCTACAACAATTATTAGCAAAAGCAATTGGAGAACTCAAAAAAGTAAACAAGATTAAGGGAATAGACTTCTCTAAAAAAATGCAGGATCTTGTTGAAAAATACAATGAACGTAAAGAAAGTGACGTATTACGAAGTGAAGTCTTAGAAGATTTTACAGATGAGATTATTGACCTTTTCTATGAATTAAAAAAAGAAAAAGATTCCTTTCAAGACTTAGGAATTGATTTTGAAGAAAAAGCATTTTACGATATTTTAAAAGCATTAGCTACCAAATATGATTTTGAATATCCTGAAGATAAACTAGTTCATTTAGCCAAAGAGGTTAAAACAGTAGTTGATGATAAGGCAAAATATACAGATTGGAGTAAAAGAGCAGACTTAAAGGCAGAACTAAAAGTAGATTTGATTATTCTTCTTGCTGAAAATGGCTATCCTCCAGTAGATAGAGATGAAGTATATAAAGAAATTTTTGAGCAAGCTGAGAATTTTAAGAAGTATAGTAAGTAAAAAACACTCAAACCAATGAGTGTTTTGTGTTATTTAATTTCATAAACAATTACAACTGTTTTCTTTTTAAGGAAATTAACAGAAATAATAGTATGGTTTTCATCAAAAAGTAATCCTAGTTCAAGGTTAATATACTCTTGAAAACTTTTAGGTTCTTCACCAAAATCCTTCAAATAATAATCATGGTCTTTTTTTGTGATAATTCTAACATGTTTTAGATTTTTCATTTTAACCAAGTTTCAAAAGATTTAGAAAACCCACACCAGCGATGGTTTTTATCAAAACCACGTTCTGCAAGTATAAATCGTATTATCTTTTCAATGGGAATTTTACTATGCAAAATAAATCGTAAGATTTCTCCATCTATAGTTGAAAAATCTCCAAACAATTCCTCTAAATGAGGTAAAGGCTCTTTATCCATTCTAATTAAACGAATATCATCATAATTCATATTCGAATAATCTTTAGGCAGAATATCCAGAAAAGACATTTCCATTTCTTTGGCTGTAGCTTCTTCAACAACTGCAAAATTATTATCTGGACCATTTATAATTCCAAAAGTAATTTTAGCAATTCTATATTTAAAGTTGAGCCAAAGACAATGATGAATCGCTTTCTCTTGTGAAGAGAAAATATCTAAATAGAAATTATCCATTTTTATTTTCTTCTTTAGGGATAACTCTACCATTCAAAGAAATAATATCCTCTCTAGATGATTTAGAATCTTTTCCTTTTTTGCGAAGTAAGCGCTGTGTATTAAATAAAGAGCGACATTTAATGTTGAACTCTGTATAATTAAAAGCATCTTCTTTTTTCTTGAACGTTTTTACATAAGCTTCATACAAATCAGCATTGGTAAGCTGATTGTCTTTTGCTTTCATAATAATATCCATTACCAAAGAAGCTACAGGATTTAAACCTCTTTCTGATTCCGAAAAATCAAAACCTAGTTCTTCAATACGTTTACGTTGTTCATCATCTGCATATTTTAAGAGCACTGTAACATCACGTCTATAATCTTTTAAACGATCTACGACATTTTTCTTGTTTTCTTTAGCAGTTTCAATTTGCGCTTCTGTTTGTTCCAGAAGACTTTGGTCTGTTTTGATGTTTTCTATTAAAACATCTACAATAGTTGCATTCATAAGTATTCAATTTTAAAATTAATATTTAGTTTTAAGTAAGTAGCCAAAGGCTATGTACCACAAGGTCTTCTTGGGTAAATTTTCCCTCAGCAATAATGTTTTTGATTTCAGTTTCTGCTTCTTCCTTGGTGTCAAAAAAGTAAGACGGTTTGGTAGTTACAGCGTAAACATCTTCAGCTAAAACATCACTTGTAAAAATGGCATATACTTTTTTAGCTCTACCAGTTTTTAAGAGTAAACTTCTATAGTTTGAAGTATCATATTCGTCCCATTTTTCGACTGGTTTTGAAGCTAAATAATGGATTTCGTTTTGTATTTTTTTAAAAAAAGCATCCACTTCTTCTTGAGAAGAATCAGAAATAGCTGTCATTTGATGTTCTAGTTCGTGAATAGTCCAATCCAGTACTACAGTATCTCCATTAATTAGTTCAAGAAGTTTATCTCGTTCCATAAATCCTAAGGCATTTTTACTCCACACATCTTTATACAACCAATAAATAATTTTACGCAGTTCACTGTCTGTAAAATTCTTCATCAGTTCTTTAGAAAGTTTTGTATTGCCAGGAGTTTCTATAAACTTGGATAAGTCATTCAGAAAAAAAAGGATTCGTTTATACATTTTTAAATTCATTCTTCTTCGTTTTTAGGTTCACAATGATTTTCTATAGTTGCGAGTAAGTGATTATAATCTTTACTCTTTGCTTCTTCTAAGACAGCTTCAATTTCTGTAGCAGTCCAACCTTCTTTTTTTGCTTGTCTTTTAAAGACACCCATAATCATAAAGGAATTTCCATTCACACCAACCAAATCGAGGTTGACGGTTTTTTCAATTACTTTTTTCATTTGTTTTTTGATTAAAATTAGTATTTACAGTATTCAATAATCGTTGCTATCAAATGATCTTCATCATCGTGTTTGGTAGCTTCAGTAATTACATTTTGTATCTCTTCAGGCGTCCAACCTTCTTCTTTGGCTAGATGCTGAAAGAGTTCTAAAATGGCTTGTGTAGTTCCTTTAAAACCTCGAAAATCGAAGTCAATCATTTTGTTGTGTGTTGTATTCATTGGTCTGTTTTTTGTTTTTATAATTCCAAAGGAAAGTTTGCAGTAAGCACCTCAGTTTTCGTTTTATTTTTTTTAGATTTAGTTTGATTTACAGATACTAATTGTTCAATAGATTGCGTGTGCCAACCATTACGATTGGTAAACTCAGTAAGAATTTCAGAAGGGTAACTACTCAATATGAATTTTCCTTTGAGTGTTTCTAAAACTTTTAATAAGGCTTTAAAATCCTCCAAAGTGTAATTCCCATAATGTCCCATATTCGAATTGAAATAAGGAGGATCTATATAATTGAAGGTAGAAATACTATCTCGCAACTTTAAAATTTTTAACGCATCAGAACACTCAATTTGAGTTCCTTTCAGGCGATCTTTTAAAGCTGGAGTGAACAATTCTTTTTTCTTTTCCCATCCCATGGCTTTAGTGCCTTTGGTATAGCAACCAAAAGAACCAATTCGTCCAGAAAAGCCCATATTTGTGAGTACATAAAATGCCCAAGCACGCTGTAAATCGTTAAAGAAAACTGGGTGCTTGTACATATTTAAAGCTACATTGTAAACCACTCTAGAATAGGCTGTCACTCTAATTTTTGATTGCAATGCTTCAAAATCTTCATGTAACACTTTGTAGAAAACTGTTACAAAAGAATCGATATCATTGATAATTTCATTTTGAACTTTTGGTTTTAGGAAGAAAACAGCGCCACCACCAGCAAATACTTCTGTATAAGTGGTATGCTTTGGAATTAAGCTCACAATTTTTTTTGCTAAATTCTGTTTTCCACCATAATATGTGATGGGCGTCTTAATCATAAAAAGGGAAGTGAATTACATCCATCCACTATCAGAAAAGGAAACAAAGCCCTCTGAAGTAAGAATAAGATGATCGAGTAAAGTAATGTCGAGTAATTTAAAAGCTTCTTTAAGCTTTTGGGTTAAGTTTTTATCAGCAGTTGAAGGTGTCAATTTTCCTGAAGGATGATTGTGTGCGACAACAATTGCTGATGCATTGGAAAGTAAAGCAAGTTGATAAAGTTCTTTGGAGTTTACTGCAACACCAGTTGTGTTACCAATACCAATTTCACTAATACCTAATACTTGGTTTGCATTTGTGAGCAATAAAACCCAAAAGAATTCCTTATAATCAATACGTTTGTTATCTAAAAACTCACGAAGAATTCTTTCTGAATCTTCGGAGCATTTTACTACTCGATTCGTATTAAAAATAGGTCGTTCATAATGAATTTGTACTTCATTAAAGGTTGAAATCTCAGATAGAGATTTCAATAATTTAGTTTTCATTTATAAAATATTTAAAAGTTAGAGAATGGTATCTGCACTAAAAGGAATGGATGGTTTCCCATCAATCATTAGTTTTAGATAAATAGAATAGTTAGCCAAAGAGATAAAATCTTCAATCTTAAAAATTGGGTAGAATTCTTTAGCCATTAATTTGGCATCTGTAATTCCTAAACGAAAGGCAACAATAGTACCTACATTACCCAAAACACTTGCACGAACATTAGGGTCTAGTTGATATAGAAATTGATTAGCTAAAATCAATCCTACTTTGAATTTTCGAACTTGTGCTAATAATTCTGCAATCAATTCTGTTCCAGAAATTGTCTGAAACTCATCAATGTATAAGAAATAAGGAACTCTGTCTTTTTCCAATATATCAATTCGAGAAAAAGAAGCAGAAGCTAAAGAAGTAAGCAACAAACCTCCAAGAATATTAGAGACATCTGCTCCTACCTGTCCTTTAGCCAAATTGATAATAAGAATATGTCTTTTATCAATTATAGAACGTAAAGACAATTGTTTTTTGTTTTCAATGAGAATTTTCCGAACAATAGAATGACTTAGAAAACCTCCTAATTTGTTCATAATAGGTAATATATCGTTGGGTTTATATTTAGGAAACTCTTTAGTCCAAAAGGTTTTTATGTCTTGGTTTTGAATATGGATTAAACATTCTTCTCGATATGATTTCTGATGTAAAAGTTTTAGGATGTCCGAAAGCTGTGCTTTAGGCTGATCCAATAATGTGAGCAAAATCATTCTAAGAATGTGTTCCATTTTCATACCCCAAGCCGATTTCCAATTGCGTTGAAAAATTTCTAAAATATTAGAAGCTACTAAAGATCGTTTAGAAGAGGATACAGAACGCAAAGGGTTGTATCCAAATTCAAGTTCAGAGTTTGTAACATCAAAATAAATGATGGTACGATTTAGAAAACGGTCTTTTAGCTTTTCGTTAATCTCGCGAGAGGCGTCTCCATGTACATCAACAAAAGCAAATCCACGATTGGCTTCTGCATCTTGCATCATAAGACTTTTAAGGAGTGACGTTTTACCAGCACCAGATTTTCCAAAACAATAAAAATGAAACATTCGGTCTGCTTGTTTGATGCCAAATATTTTTCTGTTGTTTCTAAAATTAGTGCGAGCAAAGTAACTGACGTCATACAAATTTGAATGATGCCAATACATAACAGGGAATTGAGTAAGAAGGAATAATTATTTAGTTTTGAAGTCAGTTATAAAAACTGTGGAAAGAACTATTGCTTTATTTTTTATCTGTGGTACTTTTTAAACTTCTTAATAAGGTCTTTTTTACGTTCAACTTACTACTATTATAACATATTTGTAGAAGGGAAACCATTAGGTTTTGTAGGAGTGTCGAACTCTTGCATATTTTTATATTATGAAATATACTATTAACAGTAACTTAAATACAAAGAAACCTCGTTGGGCGAAAGCCTCGTCTTTTTTGTATGCTAGAATATTTAGTATATAAAATAGATTAAAGGAAACAGCGCGTGTTTATTTATCTACCTCTAGCTTTTTAAGTGACGTTGGGGTATATAAAAGACCCGCTAGATTTCCTTTTAGCGGGTCTTTTATGATTATGACTATTAAAAATGCTATACAGATTTATTTAGAATGGAAACAGACACATACAAGTTCTGCCTACACAACCTATAAGGTTAGGCTAGAACAATTTGAAAACTTTATTTCAAAGAAAGTAAAGTTAAATGAAATTAATGGTGATGATATTATCGCCTTTCATCGAAAACTAGAAGGTAATTACAGCTTAAATACCATTGCATATTCGGCAAGAGTTTTAAAAAATTTCTTTTGGTTTTGGCACGGAAGAGGAAAGACAACATTCAATCCAAAAGAAATTATTCCAATTCGTTACATAAGTGCAGATAAGGATATCGTTACATCAGAAGATTTAAGCGATATGACTGATTTATTAGAAGTAAACAACCTCCAGGAACTACAAAAGAAACTAATTATTCACTTGCTTTGGGATACAGGAATGCGTTTAAGCGAGTTGTTAGACATCAAGATTGAAGATATTAATGAACAGGGGATTGATGGCTTAAGAACAGCAAAAGTAAGAACTCGAAAAAGTATGCGATATAATCTTGTTATTTGGGGTTCAGATACCAATGATTTAATGAATCGTTATTTAGGAATGCGTTTGTGTATGGACTGCGATTCAAAGAAACTATTGGTGAACCCAAAAACAGGTAAAGTATTTACACCAAGAAGTGTACAACGTTGGATTACAGAATTATCTGAAATGGCAATGTTGGATAAAAAAATAACACCTCATAGCTTCAGACACGGAAAAGCAAACTATATCTTAGATCAAGGAGGAAGTGTAAGAGATGTCAGTGCATTATTAAGACATGTAAAACCTGAATCTAGTTTCCAATATATGCAATTGTCTAAGAAAAGGTATGAAGATGTTGCAAGACGTTATTTAACAACTTTTTCTAACAATAGACTACAAACAGCTTAAAACAACTTTAACAGGTTGTTTTTTATTTTGATTAAGTATATAATTACCGTCAGTACCTTCAGCTATAAATAGATTCAAGACTCTCTTAGTGATTTATAAAGTTTATACTTTGTATTTAAGTTACTATTAAGTTTATTAAAGGTTGTGTTAAATCTCTCTAGGGCATATTGCCCTTTAAAAAATAGATATTTAACGTCGTAAAATACCCTTTATGCGACATCAATTAAGATCAGTCAAAAATCTATTGGGCTAGCCCCTAAGGTTGATTGTACGTAAAATTGAATTTTAGTATGACTAAATTTTACAATGTTGTTACTCGAAAAACTATTCATAAAGAGAATAACGACAAACACATTTATCATAAGGTAGGAGTTGTAAAGGTAACCGAAAATGGAGGTTGGTTTTTACAGTTGTATCATCAACCAGATACAGACTATATGATTTTTGCAAATCATAATGAGAATTTACCAGTAATAGATTTTGGAACTCATGAGATTGAATAATACAACCCCAGTTCCTAATTTATTTTTTGACAAGCATATTGGAAACTTAAGTGGTTCTGCAATGCGAGTATATTTAAAAATAGTTCGAAATCTTTTAGGCTGGCGAGATGAAAATGGAAACGTAAAACAAAAAGATTGGATTGCACATTCTCAATTTGAGAAAACAGGACTCTCCAACAGAAGTGTTACCAATGGAATTCAGGAACTACTTGACCAGAACCTTATTCAAGTATCTGATTACTTAAATAACGATTTAACAGACCCTTTTAAACGCAAAAAAGCAAAAAGAGTCTACTATTCATTACTACTGGAAAAACAAGAAAAAACTACGTTTTACAACGAAAAAACAAAAGAAATACCAACGCAAGAACTACGTTCTACAAAAGAAATTTCTTTACCAAAGTACAACGCAAACCAAAAAATTCCAGATAACATAAGAATTGAACAAATTAAGCAAGAACAACAACGTAAACAAATGCAAAGAGACAACTGGTTATAGTTGTCTCTTTGTTTTTTATGGAAATAAAAGCTGACGCTTTTAAAGATTATTTATGACCAACATCAAAAATTCATTCATAACTACTTCTAAAACGTATCTATTTTCACCCTGTTTAGTTTTGTAAGAATGAGAAGTTATTTCAACTTCAATAGTCACCTTTTACCTCTAGTTACATATTTTTAAATAATTTCAAAAATCTTATTTCAATCCAACAGATTATGCCATTGTACATTATCAAACTTTTAATCTGAAATATGTTTATAACTTTCATTTATAGCTACATAAAACTTTATTAGCTTTTTCAAATTCTAATGTAGAGTATTCTATATTTTAAATATCCTTATTTAAAAATATATGTATTAGATTTAATCAATTATAGTCAATTGTATTATAGAGTTTCAAATTTTTTTATTGATTTCTAGCAATACTATCGGCCATAATTAAAGCATTATAGGCATTTAAAACTTTACCTGATTTTGAAATTTGATTAAAAGGGGTAGTTTTATTTTTATCTTTTTTTGTAGGTGTAT
Source organism: Polaribacter sp. Z022 (assembly GCF_023555495.1). GTDB lineage: Bacteria > Bacteroidota > Bacteroidia > Flavobacteriales > Flavobacteriaceae > Polaribacter. The sequence goes on from NZ_JALCZO010000001.1 coordinate 398,594, forward strand.
TAACTTTTATAGTATATTCTATACCAGTATTCATTAAAATGTTTTTTACTTGAGATACTGTTAAATCTGGATAATAAGAATATAATAAAGCAGCTACTCCAGAAGTAATTGCAGTAGAACTAGAAGTTCCTCCATAAACTAAATCAAAATTATTGGAAGGAAAAGTTGTAAAAATGTACTCTCCAGGTGCAAAAACATCAACTTCTGATTTACCAAAATTACTAAAAGATGATCTTAAACTATTGTCTAAATATAAACCAGAAGAACCTACTCTTAAAAAGTTATCAGCAACTTCAACGTTATTAAAATAATTATGATCATTTGGAAAACGATTATTAAATTTAATATCTATATTTTCACTATCATTAGCAGCTCCATTAACAATTAACACATTTTTAGAATTCGCATATTCAATTGCATCTAAAACCAATTTTGGTTCTAACGAAAACTGTTTTGAAAAACTCATATTAATCACTTTAGCTCCATTATCTACAGCATACCTAATTGCTAAAGCTATATCTTTATCATATTCATCTCCGTAAGAAGAAATAGCTAAAGGCATAATAAAAAGCTCGTCTTTTTTACCCACATTTGCAATAATACCAGCCATTTTTGTTCCATGATCTAGTAATTGAAAATTAACTTCAAAATTTGGACTTCCATATTTAACATCCTTAGTTAATTTTGAATTAATTTTATAAATTTGCCTATCATCATATTCTAAATTTAATAATTTATTGACTCTTTCTTCTGCTTTTAATTTATAATCTTTTATGTAGCTATCGGTAAACTGCCATTGAATAAAATTAGATTTTTGAACTATAGCTTCTTGTAATTCTTTATTTTTAGGAAATGCTTTTTTTAAACTATCCAGTTCTTTTAAACCATAATTATTATTTTTAATAAATTTTGAGATTATTTCCTCAGCCTCTTTTTTCCATTTTGAAATATTATTAATATATTCTACCTCTTCTTCAGCGAAAGAAAAACGTTGAGCATATTTTAATTTAGCTCTTTTGTAGATATTAAATGAAGTGGAATCTTTCTTATTAATTTCATTTATTGTTTTGCCTTTAAATTTACTACTATATTCCTTTATAATTCTAGTATATTCATAATTCACAAAATAATTAGTCTCTCCTTTTTTATTTGTTAAAAAATTCCAGCCATTTTTATCATCTATATATCCATTTTTATCATCATCAAGATAATTGTTGGCTATCTCATTTTTATTTATCCAAATATTATTTTTAAGACCTGAATGATTAATTTCAATTGGCATATCAATAACAGCAACAACTACTTTTTTAGGTTTTTTATTAAACAATAAAGTATTATAAGCTCTATTCAAACTTATCCCTACTAATGTATCTATAATTACATCTTTAAAGTGCCAGTTTTTCAACTCTTTTAATGACTGTAATTTGTTCTTTTTTAAATGAATTACACCACCTACATTAATAGGTTTGTGAGAGGCTTTATTACAGCAAAGAAAGGAAGAACATATGGAGAGTATAATAAAGAAACTCTTGATAATTTTCATACAAAAGGTTTATAAATAAATAAAAATACCTAAAAAACATATAAGAAAAAAATGCTCTTTAGGTATTTTTGAAATAAATAATTGTTAGACAATAATTATTTCTCTTTAATAACTTCTAATTTTTTAGATTTATCTACGCATTTTGGTCTAGTAGGTCTTCGAATTATTGTTCCATCATCGTCTCCATTTCCACCAAAAATTGCTGAAGTGTTTGTTAATTTAGAAACTGTAAATTTTTCTAATTTTAATTTTGATTTGCTCATAATTTTAGATTTTAATTTTTTGAAATTTAATACATATTAGATATTTAAATTACACAAAAAATCAAAAATTACTCGACATTTATAAATATCGAGTAATTTTTAATAATTTTCTTCTAATTGTTTCATAAAAAATGAAGGTTTTACATTTGTGATTTTATAAAAAGCTTTAGAGAATGATTCTGAATTATTAAACCCTGCTTCTTCCGCTATAGCTTTGATTGTGAATTTTCGATAAAGACTATTTACTTTCAATTCACTGACGATAAAATTAATCCTTAAAGTATTTAAGTAATTTGAAAATGACAGCCCCTTATAATGATTAATAATTTTAGAAAGATAGTTTGTATTACTATTTATTTCTTTTGCTAAAGAATTAAGTGTTACCTTTTTTGAAAGATATTTTTTATCTTGTTCAAACTTTTCTAATTTTTTAAGAACCTCATCAACAATATCTTTAGGAATATTAATATCTTTATTATTATTATTATTATTAGTAGTAGTAGTAGTAGTAGTAGTAGCCATTATAGCTTCAACTTTTCTCTTATAAATTTTTCTTTTCTTATATTGATAACTTAAAATGATTGAGATTGACAGTAAGACAATACATAAAGTGATTAAAATTATAAATGATTTCTGCTCTTTGATTTGCATTGTTGCAATAATATTCTTTTTTTCTGCATTTAATTTAGGTATATCATATTCCTTATAAATTCTCTTATTTAGAAATAAATTATTAACATTAACAACACTATCAAAAGCAATAAATCTATTAACATACTTCAATTGATTTTTTAGATCCTCTGATTTTTTATAATAATTAATTAAAAAAGAATAGGCATCTTTTACAAACGGCGAAATACTTTTTTCCAACTGATAAATAGAATCAACTTTTTTAAAATATTCTAAAGCTTTCTTTTCATTGCCATCTATTGCATTTGCATTTGCCAAATAGAAATAAGGATAAAGCAAAAGTTTGTTTTCTTTTTTACTTTCAAAAAATTCTTTTTCTTTTTCTAATTTTATTATTGATCCTTGAATATCTTCTTCATTATAGCTCGAAATTGCTTCATTTGTTAAAAAATGATGATAGGATATTGTATCTTTTAATACTAATGATAACTCTTTTCCTTGTTCAGAATAAAACTTTAAAGAATCTATATTTTTAGTTTCTGTATAAATATTTGAAATTTCAATAAGAGATAGTAATTTATGAACACTATTATTTTCATTTACAGCATATTTTAAATTTTCTTTTAAAAGTTTTAAGGCTCCACTAAATTCTTTTATTTTTCTTTTTAAACAACCAATACTATAATTTGCTAAAAGTGTTAATTCAGAGTTATTCGTTTTTTTCGCATACTCATTTACAATTAAATAATTATCAATAGCGTTTATGTAATCATATCTATCTTGAAAAAAATAAGCTTTAGTTAGAAAATCATACGCTGGATGATAATTAGTGGGTTTGTTTGAAGTCAGACTTATAATACTATCACTGTATTTCAAAACATTAGTATTATTATAAAGACCCGCAAGTACATAATAACCAGCAATTATTTCATCTTTTGAATTATTAGCTTTTGCTTTTCTAACAAAGGCTTTAATTATTAATATTTTATCTTCTGCTTTTTTAGTGTTTTCATACAAATTGAATAACTCATCTGTTGATTTTATTTTTAAAGAATCAACGTTTTGAGTGTAATAAACTAAAGAATAAAAAAAACTTAAAAATATAATTAAGTCCTTTTTAAAGTTATTTATTTTCATACCTTATATATATTGATTTGTACTTTCTATACAAAAAATCATAAAGCATCATTTCATACATACGCTGTTTTGATCGAAAACACCTGTTAATACTCATATGTATGAAACTAGCTAATAAATTAGTTACTGAAATTTCTAATTTTTTATCTTTATTCAGTATCAAAAACCTTTCCACAATCTTTTCTAAATCTTTCTTGTAGATAAAATTTTTATGCTCTTCATCAAGAATTTGAAATTCCAACTTCCTATATTTATTACTTAACTGTTTCCTTGTTGTTCTATTTACTTCAAATTCCTTTTGAAATTGCTTTTGAAGTTTTTCTAAAAAAGTCAGAACCTCTGCGTTTTTAAGATGGAATGAAAAAATCAAAAGTTCTAACCAGTGAAACATATTTAAAAATCGTATTTCATCATTTTGAGACATTTCTACAATAGAAATTATTTGACAACTATCATAATAGAAAAATAATTCTGTATTAACTATACTATTTGCTCCATATCTTTCTAATTCTCTATTGTAACTTGAAATTTGAACATCCCAAATCTCATAACTATTTATATGAGGATCTAATAAATTTTTTATTATTTGAATAACTTCTTCAATTTTTCCAATATCAATTAGTTTTAATCGAAATCTTATATGTGGTTTTGGGTCAGCATATCTTATAAAAAACCATTTATCAATGAACCCTTTTTCTAACAAATGTCTAGTTAACGGTTTTATTATTTCAACTAGTAAGGTATCTGCTGTTTTTACTCCACAATATATTTTGTAGTACAACCATTTACTCCCAATAACAAAAGTTCTATTTATAGCATTAATCATTACCAGCTGCAATTAATTTTTCATTGTTGTAAAAAGAAACAATAAATTGATTACAATAAGAATGACCTTTATCCTCTTTTGTAATTCCCTCATCAGAGAATAAAAACTCTTCTAGAATAAACTCCTTTCGATTTTTTATGGTATCTAATAGCATATATAAACAAAACTTATTTTTAAAATAGATTAATAACTTGTTATCACCTTCAACTAATTCAACCAAATCAGGTATTTTGTTTTTCTTTTTCCAAATATCAAAATTATTGTTTTCAAGTAACTTTTTAAAATCATTTACATTAACCTTCCATCTTGCTTTTGAAAAGATTATATTATTAAATTCCACTCTAGGTAAAAATGAATGTTGCTTAAAAATTGGATTCCACCCAAATCCAATAACCTCTCTTTTATTTTGTGTTTGTAGATCACAAAGAAAATGATAAATAGGTAAAGAGTTTGAACCAAAATTATGTGCATTTCCTAACCTTGGTAATATTTCTTTTCCCAATTTTTTAGATTTTAAAATAATTATATCATTTTTTACTGTTACTAAAATATCTTCTATTGGAATTTGATTTCCTAATGGAACACTTGCTTTTCCTAGATAAGGTATTTCATAATCTCTAAATGCAGGTCTGTGTAATATATTTCCTAATCTTGCTTCTGGTAAATGAACAATTTCAGCTAAAATTTTATCATTATTAATTGCACTCTCTATAGCTACTATTTCATTAATATGACTTAAAATTTCTTCATTTCCAGAACCAAATCTCCCCAAAAGATAGGTTGCACTTGCTCCTCCAGCATTACTTATATAGATTTTTTCTTCTTTATCTATATTGTAAATTTCAATAATTGAGGAAAATGTGTCTGTTAAATCATTCCAGTTAATTGGTAAGTTTTTAAAATCACCCTCATCTAAATATATAGTGTAAGAGTTTTCTTGAATGGATGATATTAATTTATGATGTAGAATAGTATCAAAATCAGACCAAGTAACATATTGATATCTTTTTTTTACTTTTGATATTATTAAATCATCTAATAAATCATTAGAATCTTCTTTTTTACTACCATAACCTATACCAGTTTCTGAATCTAAAACTAAATTTAACGGAAGTTCTTGTGAATCTTCAAAACGGCTTAAAAAATCTCTTTTAAATTGTTCTAAATTACCATTTGCATTAGGTAGCGTAATTTTATTTAAGATTACTAATGCTTTACTTAATTGTTTTTTTATACTTCTTTGTAAAGTATTGTTTTTAAAAGATGAAAATGTATCCGTTTGAAATAAATACTTACTATTTAAATTTGGTATTAAACTTTTTGCATCGTTGGTTATAGAAGTATAAGTATTTAGGTTGTTACCTAATTTTTTATCTAATTCTAATAACTGTATGTTTAAAGCGTTTAGCTTATCGTATGTAAAGGAAGTTTCAGGGATTTGTCCGATTCTTTTTAATAATTTTTCTAGATAATCCTCACCAGTTATCGTTAATTCTAATTCTGAAACCAAAATCTGATTGTCTATCAATTCTTTTACGAAATATAGAGCCTTAGGTTTGGTAACTTCATCATTTATTAGATTTAATAATAATTCATTTAAAGTTTTACCCTCAACAGCTTTATTTAAAATAAGTTCTAAATATTCAGAATGTTTTAAACCCTCAAGCGAGTAGGTTCTTTTTTTATTCTCAATTACATACTCTACATATCTATAATGATTGCCTATTTTATAAATACTAGTATTGGGGTAAAACAACACGTTTTCTTTAATAATAGGTTTTTTAAGTAATTCTTGAAATAATTGATTTAGAAAAGTAGTATCAAAACGTGTATGCCTTTTGTATTTATTGGTTTTATTTAATTGGATATTTGTATCTAATCCAAATTCTCCAACACCACAAGTTGCAAATAAACCAAAAGGGGTACATCTTGTAGAAATTCGAGTAATATATTTTAAAAGTGAAAATTGTAGTTTCTCAATTTTTTTTGAATCCAACAATGCACCTTTTTCCCACTTTATAATTTGAGCATACAATTCTGGTGATGCTAAAAAAACAGCTTCTCTAAAAATGACATTACCAAGAATTTCTTTAAAATCATTATCATCTAATGTATCCTTTTGAATAAATTTTTTATAATAACTAAATGAAAACAATGGAGTTCTTACACAATAATTATTAAATATTTGATATGTTTTTAAACTTTTTCTTAGCAAATTCTTGTTTTTTAACACACAAATATACATAAACTATAAAAATTTTAACACATTAATTTAAAGCATTGTATTTCAGTTATTTATAACTATATATTTTACAGTAAATTCATAAAAAACGAGTCTATATTTATGAATACCGACTTATAGTTCTTGTTTACTGTAATTTTCTTGCATTGATTTGTAGTGTCTTCAATATTTGGGGGAATTGTATATGAATTATTAAAAGTAGAACCTCTTACTTATTTTTAAAATTAAATAAGTAAGAGGTACTTTAAATCAAATTAAATGGCAAAACAAATATTTCCAAAAGAAATTATAGAAAACACAGTTGAGGTACATCAATTTAAACACACTAATAAAAGTAAAATTATTTACAGCATTATTTTGTTAACCTTAATTAGTGCATTAATTTCATTGCCTTTTATCTATGTAACTATATACAATACTTCTCAAGGTCTTATTAGATCTGACAAAGAAAGAATACTTTTAGAAAGCAGTAATAGTGGAAAAGTAATTTTTCATCAACTTAAAAACAATCTTCAAATAAGTAAAGGAGACACCCTGTTACTAATAAATAATTTGGCAATTACTCAACAAATACATACAACTACAAGCTTAATAAGTGAAACCAAAAAATTTGTAGAAGATTTAAAACTATTATCTAGTCAAAAAAGAATTTCAAATAAATTACAATCTTTAAAATATAAACAAGAGTTTAACTTCTATCAACAAAAATTAAATGAATTAAATACTCGTTTTCAAAAAATAAAAGAGGACTTCAATCGGAGTCAAAAACTATTTGATAAAGGAGTAATAGCCAAAGTAGAGCTAAATAATAGCAAACTAGAATATGATTTATCTTTAAATGCTATTCATCAATATAAGAAACAACAAAATAGTAGTTGGCAAGCTGCATTAGTGAATCAACAAAACCAATTAAAAGAATTAGAAAACAATCAAGTTCAATTAGAAGAAACGAATAACTTATCTGTTATTAAAGCTCCTGTTTCAGGAACTTTATTAAATGTAAAAGGTATTGAAAAAGGAAGCTTCGTACAAAATGGCATTCAATTAGCAGAAATTTCACCCAAATCAGATTTGATTGTAGAATGTTATATAAGTCCAGCAGATATTGGTTTGTTAAAAAAGGAAAACAAAGTAAATTTTCAAGTTAGTGCTTTTAATTATAATCAATGGGGCTTAGCTAATGGAAAAATCGAAGAAATTGGCAACGATGTACAAATGGTTAATAATACGCCAATGTTTAAAGTTTTATGTACACTAAACCAAGATTTTCTACAGTTAAAAAATGGATTTAAAGGTGATTTTAAAAAGGGTATGCTAGTAAATGCTCGATTTGAATTAACAAAACGAACACTATTTGATTTATTGTATGACAAAGTAGACGATTGGGTAAATCCTTCTACACAAATTGCTAAAAACTAATTTTATTGTCATTCCTGCGAAAGCATGAATCTCTTGAATAACAAATGTAAAATCTATGAAAAACCTAAAAACATTAGAACGCTTACAACAAATCCATAATTTAATTGCTATCGAAAATACAGGTTCACCAAGAGAGTTGTCTAATTTATTGCAAATTAGCGAACGCTCAGTACATTTATTACTAGAGCAGTTAAAAGACTATAATGCAAATATTTGCTACAGCAGAAGTAGAAAAACCTATTATTACTGTGAAGACTTTGATCTACAAGTATCTATTTCTGTAAATGTATTAACAAACAATGAAGTAACCCAAATTTTCGGAGGGAGTTATTTTTTACAAACAAAATTGCACATTGCAAGTTATTTGCAGTGAGTGACTTTATATTTAAATTATCAAAACATTATTAGATGCATATAGTAACATTTTGATACGGTTTGTAAAAAGTTCTTAATCTGTCATTCCTGCGCAGGTAGGAATCTCATTATAATAAAAGAAACAAAACTTTTACAACCAAAAAATAAATTAATAATTTTTAAAAAACGTAAATTTATGACAAATTTAGAAAATTTTGGTGTTCTTGAGTTGAATAGTCAAGAAATTAGGGAAACAAACGGAGGTTTAGACTTAAAATTAACTGCATTATTAGTTATTGCAGCATTTGGTATAGGAATTCAGGTCGGTAAATGGTTAAAAAGCTTATTTTAAAATATTTTTTATGAAAAATTTAAACGATTTAAATGTAACGGAATTGACAATAGAAGAAAAAAAATCTATAGAAGGCGGATTAACTTTCCTCGGTCTTTTAGGAATTGGGTTTTTAATTGGTATTGTTGTAGGAATAATAGCTGATTAAAGATTAATTAAAAGAGGTGGGAAAAATCCATCTCTTTTAATTTAAAAAATATTCTAATTTACTGTTTTTAAATCAAATTATTATGTTTAAAGTTATTACAAAGAATCTAAAAACGAAGTTTAATATTTGTTTTATCCTTCTCCTTTACTTATCAAATACTCATTCTCAACAAAAAATATACGAGTTTACAATTTACGATGGTTCAGAATCTTCAACAATGAATCAGTTTAGTAAAAACTACTTGTCTAGCTATAGAATATTTTCTAGAACATTAGATGAATTAATTCCGAATAAAAAAATTAATATGATTGTTAAGCTTTCATCTATTTCCTTATTTGGTCTACCCTTCACTCACGAAGAAGGTCATCGTTCTGTTTTAACACATAAAGGAATAGGAAGTATAAGTCAACCTTTTTTTAATAGTAAAGGTGCTGCATACGTAAAAGGAGTTAGAGATAATGAACTGATTAAATTAAGAAATACAGATTTACCAAATTTTGCTCGCTTACATTCTGCAGGTTTAGAATCTGATTATATGATTGCTAATAGAATTGAAGAATTGATTGTCTTTGAAGAAGAATCCTATAAAGTTTTAAAAGAAGAATATCTTTTAAGAAAATTTGGAATAATAAGCTATCATTTAACAACGCTTATTCCAAGTTTATCACCAAATATAAAAGAGGAGGATAACGAATTGAAAAGAGATATTGTTGGTCACGATATATGGGGTTTTGTTCGTTATTTACATAGACCAAATATGCCTTTTTACAGGTATACGCAATTTGATGACCTAACGAACATTGAGAAAAAATATGCAAAAGGTTTAGCTTTTAAATCTTTTACAAACTTATTATCACCTATACTTTTGGGAAAAAGTAGTTTTGATATATATCCTGATTTAAAAGGAAATTTTTCAATAGGTCATTCTTTATCTCCTTTTGGAGATTATTTTGAGCAAAACTTTTATCTATTCTATAAGAATAAATATAAGATAATTTTTTACATAAGAGAATTTATGAACAGAGATAAAACCTTTCTCGCAAGTGGTGTTAAACTTCATAACTATAAATGGTCTAAAAAAGTGGCTACAAGTTTTGGGTTAGATATTTGGAATCAACCAGATAATTTATCTTTTACAACTACTAATAATAAATTGGGTGGTAATATATATTTAAAATTAAATCATTTTACTTATCAAAATAAAGGTAACTTTATAAAAGGTATAGGGCTATTTACCGAAATTTTTTATAAAACAGATGGATTTTTACCTGAGTTTGCTTCTTTAGAAAGTGACTTTGGGCTTCGATTTGGGCTTTCTATTTCATACTAATTCTTAAGTATGTTTGTAACAAAAATAATTTTTTAACTTAAAAACATCAATCTAACCTCAATGTTTGATGGTAGTTATTTTTTACAAACAAAATTGCACATTGCAAGTTAGTTGCAGTGAACCAATTTATATTTGAATCATCAAATTATTATTAGGTGCACATTATAGTATTTTGATACGGTTTGTAAAAAGTTCTTAATCTGTAGTTCCTGCGCAGGCAGGAATCTCATTATAAGAAAAGAAACAAAACTTTTACAACCAAAAAATAAATTAATAATTTAAAAAACGTAATTTTATGAAAAATTTACAAAATTTTGGTGTTCAAGAGTTGAGCGTTAAAGAGATTAGAGAGACAGATGGAGGTATTTTACCTTTTTTGATTTACGGAGCAGCATTATTAGTTGAAGTAGCCTGTTATTCTGCCGCAGGAGATTTAATATTAAATTTCGATTATTATTCTGATAGGTTGGAAAAAGCAATGAACTGCGAATAAATTTAAAATTATAAATAATTATGAAAAAATACAATGTAAAAGAGTTAAATAAAATTGAAGCTACTATAATAAATGGTGGGGGTGGAAGCAGTTTTGGAAATTGGTTAATAGACTCAATAGGCTCTATCGTTTGTACAATAAGGAGTACAGATTGGAGCTTTGGAGATCCACATAGTGGATATAGTGATAAAGCAAAGGAATATTATTCAACTCATTAATAAATTTAAAGTTCAGGTAATTATTATTTAAATAATTATCTGAACTTATTAATAAATATGAAAAAAAAGTATTTTATTCTATTTCTTATAGCTATTGCTTTGTTTCTTTTTTTTAGGCTCCCTTATAGGAACTATATATATTCAAATAATTTTTTTGATTTTTATATTGCTGATACATCACCTAATTTTTTCACCGTATTTCTTTTTGTTTTTTTAAAAAAAAGCCAAAAAAAGAATCATAAAAATTTACAATTATGTTTTTTTACATTTTTTGGTCTTATATTATATGAATTTTTTATTCAAACTAAAATTTATAGAGGAGCAACTATTGATAATCTCGATGTTATTGCTTCTTTGATTGCGGCAGTTCTTTGTTATTTTGTTTGTGAAAAAATAGATAGGAAGTTATTAGACACTGCAAACAAATTACAGTAAACAAACCTTTCTTTGCCATAATAAATTCATTAAATGGCAAAAATCACTATCAAACAACACGATATTACAGATTATGGAGCAGCTTGTTTAGCTTCTATATCTGCGCACTACAATTTACAACTACCCATTGCACGTATTAGACAATATGCAGGTACGGATAAAAAAGGAACAAATGTTATAGGGCTTATAGAAGCCGCAGAAAAATTAGGTTTTGAGGCTAAAGGTGTACGTGGCGAATTAGATAGTTTGTTTAAAATACCAAAACCTGCTACTGCTCATATAATTGCAAAAAAACAGTTACATCATTATGTAGTTATTTATGAAGTTACCAAAGATTTCATTAAAATTATGGATCCAGGAGATGGGAAAATTCATAAAAAAACACATGAAGACTTTTTAAAAGAAACAACAGTTGTTTTAGTATTACTTTTACCAAAAGTAAAATTTACAACTGGTAATAAAAAAAGTTAAGTTATTTCATATTAGTCCCTATGAAAATAAAGTAAATTTGGTATATTTGTAACGCAAATACTTCACAAATATGAATACTTTAGAAACTATTTATAATTACGACACTATAATAACACAACTTATAAAAGATATTAAAAAAAGTGATTTTAAAACAGTTTATTTTTTAAAATTACTTAATATAAAAGATAGCTTTTTTTATAAAAAAATGCGCGAAAAACGCTTTACTACTCAAGAAGTAAAATTACTCAGTCAGCATTTATACCCAGAGCAATACCAAGAATTTAAGGACCATTTAATTGGTAAATTAATTGAAAAATCTAAAGAGCAACTTAAAGAAGGTAAGGCAATAAATTTTGAAGAAGTACTGGAAAACTCTAAACAAATGTATAATGTTTAGCATTTATGCATCTCCTTTAGCAACAGCAACCTACCAACAAAATATAGATTTTCTAGAAGAACGCTGGACAAAAAAAGAAGTGATAAACTTTATTAAAAAAGTAGCAGACGTTATAGACATATTAAAAATTAGTCCGCAAACTTTTCAAAAATGGAGTAAAGATACTACCATTTATAAAATTGAAATTGTAAAACAGATAACACTTTATTATCAAATAAAATCTAAAAACGTAGAATTGTTGCTCTTTTTCAATAATTTACAAGATCCAAATTTGTTGCACGAATTGTTGTAAATTTTCTTTTTCCTTGCAAAAAATTTGCAGTAAGAAAACCTTTCTTTGCCAAAAGAAATTCTTATAATGGCAAAAATTACCATAAAACAACACGACATTACAGATTGTGGCGCAGCGTGTTTAGCATCTATAGCTGCACACTACAATTTACAACTCCCAATTTCTCTTATTAGACAATATGCAGGTACAGACAAAAAAGGAACTAATGTATTGGGTTTAATTGAAGCCGCAGAAAAATTAGGTTTCGAAGCCAAAGGTGTACGTGGCGAATTAGACAGTTTGTTCAAAATACCAAAACCTGCAATTGCGCATATTATTGTAAAAGAGCAATTGCATCATTATGTAGTTATTTACGAAGTAACCAAAGAATATATAAAAATTATGGATCCTGGAGATGGGAAAATCCATAAAAAGACACACAAAGAGTTTTTAAAAGAATGGACAGGTGTTTTAGTGTTGCGATTACCAAAAGAAGAATTTACACCAACCAATGAAAAAGTATCTGTTTTAAAACGTTTTTGGTTTTTATTAAAACCGCATAAATTTGTTTTATTACAAGCTTTAATTGGTGCAGTAATTTATACCTTATTAGGGTTTTCAACATCCATTTATATACAAAAGATAACAGATTATGTTTTAGTTGGTGGCAATACAAAACTGTTAAACTTATTAAGTGTAATAATGTTGCTATTATTGGTATTACAAATTGTAATAGGTGTTTTTAAGGACAAGTTTCTTATTAAAAGTGGGCAACAAATAGACGCTCGTTTAATTCTAGGCTATTACAAACATTTATTAAAATTACCACAACAGTTTTTTGATACAATGCGTGTAGGAGAAATAATTTCTCGTATAAATGATGCTGTTAAAATTAGAGCATTTATTAATGATGTATCATTAAGTTTAACAGTAAACATACTTATTTTGTTTTTCTCTTTTGGTATTATGTTTCTGTATTACTGGAAATTGGCTTTAATTATGTTATTGGTTATTCCTTTGTATTTGGTGGTTTATATAATTATAAACAAACTTAACAAGAAAACAGAACGTAAAATAATGGAGAGTTCAGCAGAATTAGAAAGCCAGTTAGTAGAATCTTTAAATTCGGTAGGAACTATAAAACGTTTTGGTTTAGAAAGTTTTGCAAACATAAAAACTGAAACACGTTTTATCAACTTATTACATATTGGTTATAAATCTGCTTTAAACTCTATTTTTTCAGGTACTTCAACAACATTTATAGCACAGTTATTTACTATTATTTTACTTTGGTCGGGTTCTTATTTTGTAATAGAAAGAGAAATTACACCAGGAGAATTATTGTCTTTTTATGCAATTATCGGCTATTTTATGAATCCTGTTGCAAGTTTAATTGGCGCAAATAAACAAATACAAAATGCTTTGATTGCAGCAGACCGTTTGTTTGAAATTATGGATTTAGAAAGAGAAGAGAACACTGAAAAAGTAGTTTTAAAAAAAGAAAAAATAGATGATATTGAGTTTAAAAATGTAGCTTTTAGATATGGCACAAGAGTACAGGTTTTTATAGATTTTAACTTAAAAATAAAAAAAGGAAATATTACTGCAATTGTTGGCGAAAGTGGTTCAGGTAAATCTACTTTAATCTCATTACTACAAAACTTATATCCTATCCAAAAAGGAGGCATTACCATTGGTGATTTAGACTTAAAATATATTCAACATGAAAGTTTAAGAGATTTGGTAAGTGTTGTACCACAAAAAATAGATTTGTTTGCCGGAAATGTAATCGACAATATTGCTGTTGGAGATTTTGCTCCGAATATGGAATTGATTATTGATATCTGTAAGTCGATTGGTATATTGGAATTTATAGAAAGTTTACCAAACGGTTTTAACACCTATTTAGGAGAAAATGGAGCAACACTTTCTGGAGGTCAAAAACAACGAATTGCTATTGCAAGAGCCTTATATAAACAACCAGAAGTATTAGTTTTAGACGAAGCCACTTCTTCTTTAGATTCTACTTCAGAAAATTATATTCAAAAAGCAGTAGAAAGGTTACGACAAGACAATAAAACGATTATCATTATAGCTCATAGATTAAGTACCGTAATTAATGCAGATGAAATTGTGGTTCTACAAAAAGGAGAAGTTTTAGAACAAGGAAACCATAAAGAATTGTATTCTAAAAAAGGAAAATATTATAATTTATGGCAACAACAGATGCCGCAATTAGACTTAGAATAAAAAAGTTAAATTTGTTCCTAATTATTGTAAAATTTTCTTTTTGAAAAAGTTTCCACACTATAAACAATCCGATAAAAAAGATTGTGGCCCCACATGTTTAAAAATAACTGCCAAACATTTTGGTAAGTTAATCTCTGTTCAAGTATTAAGAAAATTAACAGAAACTACAAGATCAGGTAGTAGTTTATTAGGTTTAAGTGAAGCTGCAGAAAAAATAGGTTTTAAAAGTTTAGGAGTAAAAATTTCTTTAGAAAAACTAGAAGAGGCTCCTTTGCCTTGTATTTTACATTGGAATAAGAGGCATTATGTAGTTCTGTATAAAATAAAAAGCCCATCTTCCGTCTTCCCAAAAGGAAGAAACCAAAAAAAGTATGCGACATTTTTTGTTAGCGACCCTGCACATGGTTTGTTAAAATATACTCAGGAAGATTTTATAAAAAATTGGATTGGAAACAATGCAAATGAAACTACAGAAGAAGGCGTTACTTTATTGCTAGAACCTACACCAAAATTTTACGATTCAAAATTTGATATAGAAGAAAAATCTTTAGGTTTTTCTTTTTTGTTTAAATACCTTTTTCGCTATAAGAAATTGCTGATTCAGTTAGTTATTGGTTTACTTGCAGGAAGTTTATTACAACTCATTTTTCCATTTTTAACACAAAGTATTGTAGATGTTGGTATTAATAATCAAGATATTCATTTTATATACTTAATTCTTTTTGCGCAATTGGCTTTATTTTTAGGAAAAACAGCAGTTCAAGTAATTAGAGGTTGGATATTGCTACACTTAAGCGCAAGGATTAATATATCTTTAGTATCAGACTTTTTTATAAAGCTTATGAGTTTGCCTATTTCGTTTTTTGATACGCGAATGACAGGAGATATTCTACAACGTATTAATGACCATAAAAGAATAGAACGCATTTTAACAACTTCTTCTTTAAACGTTCTGTTTTCTTTAATGAATCTTATTATTTTTAGTTTAGTACTTGCCTATTATAATTGGCAAATTTTCGGCATTTTTATAATAGGTAGTGTTTTTTACTTTTTATGGATCACTATTTTTTTAAAAAAACGAAGAGATTTAGATTACAAAAGGTTCTCTCAAGTAAGTCAAGAACAATCCAAGGTAATTGAATTGGTTAATGGAATGCAAGAAATTAAATTACACAATGCAGAAAAGCAAAAACGTTGGTCTTGGGAATATTTACAAGCTCGTTTATTTAAAATTTCTATAGAGGGATTGGCTTTAGATCAATATCAAAACGTAGGTTCTGGTTTTATAAATGAACTTAAAAACATTTTGATTACTGTTCTATCAGCAAAATTAGTTATTGATGGAGACATTACTTTAGGGATGATGTTAGCTATTACTTATATTGTTGGTCAATTAAATTCTCCCATTGCTCAATTAATAGGTTTTATTAGAGAATTACAAGATGCTAAAATCTCCTTAGAGCGCTTATCTGAAATACATGATAAAGAAGATGAAGAACCTGAAAATGAAGAGCATATTTCTGAAATCCCTAAAAGCTCTAATATCTATTTAAATAAAGTTTCTTTCAGATATATTGGTTCTGATCAATTGGTATTAAAAGAGTTAGATTTAGAAATTCCTGCAAATAAAATTACTGCGATTGTTGGTGTAAGTGGAAGTGGAAAGACAACATTAATGAAGATGTTATTAAAATTCTATGAGCCTAATTCAGGAGAATTACAATTAGGGCATCATAATTTAAATTCTATTTCACAAAAAACTTGGAGAGACAACTGTGGTGTTGTAATGCAAGAAGGCTATATTTTTAGTGATACTATTGCTAACAACATAGCCGTTGGCGAAGATTATGTAGATAAACAAAAATTGGCTCATGCAGTAGATGTTGCAAATATTCAAGAATTTATAGAAAACTTACCACTATCTTATAATACAAAAATAGGAATGGAAGGTGTTGGTTTAAGTACTGGTCAAAAACAACGTTTATTAATTGCAAGAGCAGTCTATAAAAACCCAAATTACTTATTTTTTGATGAAGCTACAAGTGCTCTAGATGCCAATAATGAAAAAGTAATTATGGAAAAACTACATACTTTTTTTGAGAATAAAACGGTTTTGGTAGTTGCTCATCGATTAAGTACAGTAAAAAATGCAGATCAAATTGTGGTCTTAGATAAAGGTAAAATAGTAGAAGTAGGTAATCATCAATCACTAATTGAGAAAAAAGGAAATTATTATCATTTAGTAAAAAATCAATTAGAGTTAGGTAAGTAAAATGTCAAACAAAATAGAAGATATAGAATTAAGAAGTGAAGAGGTTCAAGAAATTCTTTCAAGAGTTCCTAATTGGATGATTCGTTGGGGTAATACTCTTTTTCTGCTACTTATTGTAATGCTTTTACTTCTATCTTGGTTCGTAAAATACCCAGATGTTATTACTTCTGATGCTATAATCACTACAAAAATACCTCCTCAAAAAGAGTTTGCAAGAACTACAGGTAAAATTGATACACTTTTTGTTAAAGATACTCAAATAGTATTTGATAATCAACCTTTAGCCATTATTGAGAATACTGCTAATTACAAAGATGTTTTCTTTTTAAAATCTATAATAGATACTATTAAAGTTCAAAAAGAAAACTTTAGTTTTCCAATTAATAAAATACCTATATTATTTTTAGGAGA
Source organism: Polaribacter sp. Z022 (assembly GCF_023555495.1). GTDB lineage: Bacteria > Bacteroidota > Bacteroidia > Flavobacteriales > Flavobacteriaceae > Polaribacter. Next base: position 416,056 of record NZ_JALCZO010000001.1, read on the forward strand.
TATTGAATCTAGTTATGATTTATTTGAAAATAATTATATCAATTATATTTTAAATAAAGAGCTAGATCCATTTTCTAATGAAGCAATCGCAAATAAAATTACAACTTCAGAATTAAATAGAAGATTGATAAATATGCAATCTCAAAAAACACTAAATAAGAGAGAATTAGAATTTAACCAAAAAGATTTAGAAAGAAGTAAATCATTATTTGATAAAGGCGTAATTTCTGAAAAGGAATATGAGATTAAACAATTAGAATATTTACAAGCAGAGCGTAATTATAAAAATATTACCGTTTCTATTTCTCAAATTAGAGAATCTATTTCTAATAGTAAAAAAACATCAAAAGGAACAGAAATCTCTCGTATTAGAGAAGAAATGACTTTACTTAAAAATACAATTCAATCTTTTAACCAATTGAAGAAATCAATCAAAGATTGGGAAATGCAATATGTATTAAGTTCTAAAATGGATGGTAAAGTTTCTTTTTTAAATTATTGGAGTCAAAATCAAACTGTTTCTCAGGGAGATTTAGTTTTTACAATTATTCCAAAAAAAAGTTCTTCTTTTATTGCTAAATTAAAAACTCCTGCTCAAAATTTAGGGAAAGTTAGAATAGGACAAATGGTAAATATTAAACTTCAAAATTACCCTGATTACGAATTTGGAGTTTTAAAAGGGGAAGTAAGAAATATTTCAGAAATATCAAACAAAGATGGTTTTTATACTATTGATGTTTCTTTACCAACTAAATTAATTACTTCTTACAATAAAGAAATAGAGTTTAAGCAAGAAATGAGAGGAACTGCTGAAGTTATAACAGAAGATTTAAGATTAATTCAACGTTTCTTTTATCAGTTTAGTAAAATAACAACACGTTAATTTTTAATTATAATAAGTAACGTGTTGTTTTAGAATATTAATTACTTATTCCCCAACATCAAAAGTTCATTCACAACAACTTCAGTAACATATCTTTTTTCACCTTCTTTGGTTTCATAAGAACGAGAAGTTAGTTTCCCTTCAATGGCAACCTCTTTACCTTTGGTTAAGTATTTTTCTATGATGTCACAAGTCTTACCCCAGGCAATTAGATTATGCCATTCAACTTTATCAATCTTTTGACCTGATGCATTTGTATAGCTCTCATTTGTTGCCAATGAAAACTTTGCTAATTTCTTTCCTGATTCTAAGTTTATAATTTCAGGATTGTTTCCTAAATTTCCTATTAATTGTACTTTGTTTCTAATTGAGTTCATAATATTTTGTATTTAATGGTTTGTGAATTCTTGGGTCATAACCCATAAATTCTATGATTTTATGTAAGTTTTTTCCTTTCGGATTTGATTCGTTGTTTTCCCATTTATAGATGGTGGTTTGGTAAACATCAAGCTCCAATGAGAGTTCAAAAGTTGTATATCCGTTTTCTAATCTATATTGTTTTAGGTAGTCTCCTAATGTAACTGGATTTATGTTATACCCACTAGGCATGGGCTTTGGAGCAGAAAGTCGAATTTCGCAAATGGTCAACGACGTGGTGCCATTGTGTGTCTGTTACCTTTTCTCCTTGTGCATTTTTATAACTTTCATTTGTAGCAATAGAAAATTTCGCTAATTTTTTACCACTATCTAAAGTGATAATTTCTGGGTTGTTTCCTAAATTTCCAATTAACTGTACTTTGTTTCTTAACGTACTCATAAGATAAGTTTTAAATTATTATTTTGTTTATGTCAATTCGTTTTGACTCTGCAAAGTTGCAACACCAATGCAGTTTTATTCGGTTACAAAGCAATTACTTTCGGTTGTAATTATTTGTAGTCGTTTGTAAACGGATATTTTGACTTATATTTGTTACATGGAACACCAATTAGAAACTGATAGATTATTTCTAAGAGAAATTAAAAATTCTGACTTAGAAGGAATGTTTGCACTAGATTCTAACACAGAAGTGCATAAATATCTTGGCAATAAACCCGTTAAAACATTAATTGAAGCTCAGAAAAATATAGATTTTATTAGACAGCAATATAAAGAAAGAGGTATAGGAAGATTTGCAGTTATAGAAAAAAAATCTGGTAATTTTATTGGTTGGTCTGGTTTAAAACTTAATATAGATGAAAAGGAAGCTTTAAATGGTTTTCAAAATTTTATTGATATTGGCTATCGATTTATACCTAAATATTGGAATAAAGGATATGGTTTAGAGTCTGCAATTGCTTGTTTAGAATTTGGGTTTAATACAATGAATTACACAACAATTTATGGTGCTGCAGATGTAAAAAATATTGGTTCTAATAAAATTTTAAAGAAAATAGGATTGCAATTTATAAACGAATTCCCTTATAAATTTAAGGAAGAAACAGTAAATGTAAATTGGTATGAACTAAAAAAAGAAAACTATGGAAAATAGAAAATGTTTAGAGTGTGAAGAAGTTGTAAAAGGCAGAATAGACAAAAAATTCTGCTCTGATTATTGCAGAAATGCTTACAATAATCGTGTAAACAAAGACAGTAAAAACCTCATCAGAAATATTAACAATCGTCTTAGAAAAAATTATAAAATTTTATCAGAATTAAACGTTTCTGGTAAAACTAAAGTAACTAGAACTAAATTATATGATAAAGGTTTCGACTTTCAGTTTTTTACTTCAATTTATAAAACAAAAACTGGAAACACTTATTTTTATATTTACGATGAAGGCTATTTACCTTTAGAAAACGAAACTTTTCTATTGATAAAAAGGGATTAATTGTTGTAACAAAACAAGAAAAATTACTTCTAATAATTGTCTAAAATTTTATAAAATGTTCTTACTTTCTAATGATAATTCCTATTTAGTTCCAATTATATTTATTTCTATTGCTGCAATTATTGGCGTTTTAAGTTACTTTTTTAGTACAAAGCAAAAAATTATTAGAACACTATCTAAATTACCAATTAAACAAATAGGTAGTTTAAGAAATAACGAATTAACACGTTTTTCTGGAAAAGCATTACATGTAAAAGAACCATTAATTGCACCTTTTAGTAAAAGAAAATGTGTGTTTTATGTGATGAAAATTGAGCAGAAAAAAAGTAATGGAAAAAGTAGTTCTTGGAGAACTATAGTTAATGAAGAAAAGATTCAGGAATTCTTTTTAGAAAAAAATGGAGATTTTGCAATTGTTAGACCAAGCCAAAATCCTAAAAATTATGTCAGTCATTTAGTAATAGACAAAAAAGTAAATTCTGGATCATTTAATGACCCTTCACCAAAATTTAAAGAATTATTAAACCATTACAATATAGAAAGTGAAGGCTTTTTTGGATTTAACAAATCTCTAAGATATTCTGAAGGAATAATAGAAATTGGCGAACAAATTACTGTTGCTGGTGTTGCAAAATGGAAAAGATTAAAAGAGCCCATTGAAGGCTATTCTTATTCTAAAATAGCAGAATTAGAAAGTTCTGATAAACAAAAACTAATCATTACAGATTTACCAAATATTAAATCTAAAAAAAGATTCTAATAAACTTACCAAGTATTCCCTTTTACACTTATTGCTGCTTTTAAAACGTCTTTCTGACTTAATTGTCCAATCAATTTTCCGTTTTCAACAACAGGAAACCTTCTTCTGTGAGAACTAATAAATTTAAATGCAGCATCAAAAATGTTCATATTTTTATCAATAGTATCTACATCTGTAACCATGTATTTACCTACTGTATTATTAACATCAGATGGCATATTATAATATTTACTCTCAGAAATATGTTTAATACAATCTGTTTCAGAGATAATTCCAATTAAATCGTTTTTATCATTTACAACAGGTCCTCCAGAAATTTTATTAGAAATTAATTGATTAATTACATAATCTAAAGAATCATCAGCCTTAAAGGTTATCAATTTTTTAGTCATATAATCAGACACTAAAATTTGTGCATCTTCTTTACTTTGACTTGTATCTCTTTTTCCTTGAAAGCTTTTAATACCCATAATAGTTTAGTTTTTAGTTGTTTTAAATTTAACAATTTTTCTGTTTTATCCAACATTAACATCATATTTTTTTTATTTACTACATTTATAAAAACTAAAATATCTAATGAAATCCTTTTCTTCTCTTGTTTCTGTACTTATTATTCTTGGTGTAATTTATTGGAGTTTTTCTGATTTAAAACCTTCTTTTAACGCTAAAAAAATTGAATCTAAATCAGAATTTTCTATTAATAATGCTCTTTTTCACTTAAAGAACATTAGTAAAAAAACACATTTTACAGGCTCTACAGAACATAAAGAAGTTCAAAATTATATTGTAAACGAACTTCAAAAAATGGGTTTAGAAACAGAAATTCAAACTCAAACAGCCATTAATAAAAAATGGTTTGCAGCAACAACTACCGAAAATATTTTAGCTAAAATTAAAGGTTCTGAAAAAGGAAAAGCATTAATGTTATTAACTCATTATGATTCTAATCCTCATTCTTCTTTAGGAGCAAGTGATGCAGGTTCTGGAGTAGTAACTATTTTAGAAGGTGTGCGTGTTTTTTTAGAAAAAAATAAACAACCAAAAAATGATATTATCATTTTAATTTCTGATGCAGAAGAATTGGGTTTATTAGGTGCACAAGCATTTGTAGAAGAGCATTCTTGGGCAAAAGATATTGGTTTGGTTTTAAACTTTGAAGCTCGTGGAAGTGGTGGTCCAAGTTATATGTTAATGGAAACCAATGGAAAAAACAGTAAACTTTTATCAGAGTTTTTAAAAGCAAAACCAAATTATCCTGCAGCAAATTCTTTAATGTATAGCATTTACAAAAAATTGCCAAATGATACAGATTTAACAGTTTTTAGAGAAAATGGTAATATTAATGGATTCAATTTTGCTTTTATTGGCGATCATTTCGATTATCATACAGCACAAGATTCTTTTGAAAGATTAGATAGAGAAACACTTGTACACCAAGCAGATTATTTTACAACAACTGTAAATTATTTTGCAAATTCTGATTTAACAAATTTAAATTCTGATGAAGATTTTGTGTATGTAAATTTTCCGTTTGTAAAATTAGCTACTTATCCTTTTTCTTGGGTTTCTATTATGTTTTATGCAACAATTCTTGTCTTTTTTATTCTAATTTTCTTCGGAATTTCTAAAAGAAAACTTTCTTTACACGGAATTTTAAAAGGATTTGGAGTATTTCTTTTAGCAATTCTTTTATGTGGTGGAATTTCTTTTGGTCTTTGGAAGTTGTTAATTCTTATTCATCCTCAATATAAAGACATTTTACACGGTTTTACTTATAATGGATATCAATACATAGCTGCATTTGTATTTTTAAACCTATGGATCTTATTTAAGGTATATAAATACATTTCTAAACACGAAAAAACTACAGACTTATTAATTGGCCCAATTTTAGTTTGGTTAATCATTAACTTCTTTATAGATGTTTATTTAAAAGGAGCTGGCTTTTTTATAATTCCTGTATTTTCTGCTTTAATAATTTTAGCAATTTCCATTTTTATGGATTTGGAAGAAAAATCGAAACGTATTTTATTTACCATAATATCCATCCCTACAATCTACATTTTTGCACCATTAATTAAAATGTTTCCTGTAGGTTTAGGGTTAAAAATTTTGTTTGTTAGCGGTGTTTTAATTGCATTAGTTTTTGGATTAATGATTTTAACTTTTCATCAGAAAAAAACGTTTTGGATGCAGAAAATGGTATTTATTTTTGCTATAATTTTCTTTGGAATTGCTACTTACAATAGTGATTTTTCTGTTGATAAGAAAAAACCAAATAGTCTAGTTTACATTCAAAACTCTGATGATAAAACTGCTTATTTTGGTACTTACAACACTACTTTAGATGATTATACTAAACAGATTTTTGACAAAAAAGCAACTAAAGGGAGTATTGCAAATGCAGAAACTAAAAGTAAATACAATACTCGTTTTAAGTATCATAAAAAAACCGAATTTAAAAATATTAAATCTTCTAATATTATAACAGATTTAGATACCGTTATTGGTAATAAACGCTTTTTAGAATTTACAATTATACCAGATAGAAAAGTAAATAAGTTAGAGTTTATCACTAAAAAAGAACTAAAGTTACATCAATTTAAAGTGAACGATGTTTTAGCAAATGAAGGTAAAAACTATACTGTAAAAAAAGGAACTTTCTTAGTTTATCATCTTGCAAACCAAGACAAAGAGGTTACATTGTCTTTTAGTGTTTTAAAAGATTATGAAATTGATTTTATTTTAAATGAAATATCTTATGATTTATTAGAAAACCCAAACTTTTCTATAACACCAAGAACACAAGAAATGATGCCAACTCCTTTTGTTACCAATGATGCAATTATTATAACAAAGAAATTAAGTTTATAACGCAAAAAAGCATTCTAAAATTTAGAATGCTTTTTTAAAATTATTTTTAAGAAATAATTACTCAATTTCAGATACACGTAATGTGTTTACCATTCCTTGAGCTTCTACTGGCATAGAAGTAAGATTAATCATTAAATCTCCATCTTTAACTATACCTATTTCTTTTGTTATTTTATTAATATCTACAACAGTATCATCTGTACTTAAGTGCTTATCATAAAAGAATGCTCTAACACCCCAAAGTAAATTTACTTTAGCTAAGATTCTTCTTTCAGAAGAAAATACTAAAACCTCAGCTTTAGGTCTCCAAGCAGAAAGTTGAAATGCTGTATAACCACTTCTTGTTAATGTAGAAATTGCTTTTGCATCTATATCATTAGATAATAATGCTGCATGATGACATACAGATTTTGTAATAAATCTATTGGTTCTAATATGAGGAGCTTCATGAGGAACTTTAATCATTCTAGAGTTTTCTACAGCTCTAATAATTTCTGCCATTTTTTGAATAACTCTTACAGGGTGTTTACCAACAGAAGTTTCTCCAGAAAGCATTACTGCATCAGCACCATCCATAATAGAGTTTGCAACATCATTTACTTCTGCTCTTGTAGGTACAGAATTATCAATCATTGTTTCCATCATTTGAGTTGCAATAATTACAGGAATTCTTGCTCTCTTTGCACGTCTAACTAATTTCTTTTGAATTAATGGAACGTCTTGCATAGGAATTTCTACTCCTAAATCTCCACGTGCAACCATTAATCCATCACAATAAGGAATTAATGCGTCCATATTTGCAACTGCTTCTGGTTTTTCAATCTTTGCAATTACAGGTACTCTATATTCTGAATGTTGAGTAATTAAATCTCTTAACATTCTTAAATCTTCAGGTGTTCTTACAAAAGAAAGTGCAATCCAATCTACTTCTAAACCTAAAGCAAAAACTGCATCTTCTTTATCTTTTTCTGTTAAAGCTGGTAAAGAAATTGCTGTGTTTGGTAAGTTTACACCTTTTTTAGATTTTAAAGGACCACCAACAATTGTTTTTACAACTACTTCTTTGTCTTTATCTGTAGATACTACTTCAAAAAGTAGTTTACCATCATCTACCATTATTTGCTCTCCAACTTTTACGTCTTTAGGAAAACGTTGGTAAGTCATAAAAGCTTTTTTGTTAGTTCCTACACATTTTTCTGTAGTAAATGTAAAAGTGTCTCCATCTTCTAAAACAACACCATCTTCCATTACACCAACTCGTAATTTAGGACCTTGTAAATCTGCTAAAACAGCAACATTATAACCTTTTTCTTTATTAATTTCTCTAATTGTTTTAACAGTTTTTTTAACGTTCTCATAATCTGCATGAGAAAAGTTAATTCTAAAAACATTAACCCCTTGTGTTGCTAACTCAGTTAAAGTTTCTTTACTATCTGTAGCTGGTCCTAGGGTTGCAACTATTTTGGTCTTTTTAAATTCTGTCATTTTTAAAATATTAAAAAGTCTTTAGACTTTAATGTGTTTTTATCTATTGAGTATGCTGTAATAACATTGTCAATATTTTTAATTGTATTTATTGTTTTCATTACAAACTCATATTCAGATTCTCCAGATATTTTTAAAAAAAAATCTACTTTTTTCTTTTCTGGAATTAAATATGTTTTTGTTTCTGATGTTAATAATAACTCATTAGAAACTGTTTGGTTTTCTCTTCTATAGCTATTAGCTATTAAAAACCAATCAAAATCATATTCTCTGTTTTCAAAGTTATAAATAGAAAAAGAAGCTTTTTTGTTTTCTCTAACAAACTCTAAATCTTCTTTTGCTTTATAAAACCTAGTCTTTAGGTTTTTGTTTAGTAAGTAGGCAAGTTTATAGTCTTCTAATGTAGAATGGATTCCTATTAAAGAATATTCTTCTTCGCAAAAATCATCCATTTCTAAAGAGTACACCTGCATAAATTATAACTAAATACTAGTTTTTATGAGGTAACAAAAATACTAATTGTTTATGAGTTTTAGTGTTAATTTAACGAAAACGTTATCGTGATTTATGTTAAGTTTATTTGCTCTTGAAATGCAAAATATACTCTTTTAGATGCTTGCTCTTCTGCTTTTTTCTTAGATGTTGCTCTACCTTTTGCAATTTGCTCTCCATCTATACTTATTTTAACACTAAAATGTTTAATTGACTCATTGCCAGAATCTTCGTAAGTATCAAATGTATATTTTTTCTTACGTTTTTGGCACCACTCTATAATAAGTCCTTTATAACTAGTAATTTTTCCTTCTAGCTTTTCTATATCTACATAAGGATCTATTACATTTTCGTGTATAAACTTTTGGCAGGTATTATATCCTTTATCTAAATAAATAGCACCAATTAATGCTTCAAAAATATTTCCATGAATATTATCGCCAACATTTGCTTGATCTATATTGCTTTTTACAAATCTAATTAGATTTAAGTCTTTACCTAATTCATTTAAATGATCTCTACTAACTATTTTAGAGCGCATCTGTGTAAGGTAACCTTCTGTACCTTTGGGTACTTTTTTATATAAATAGGAAGCAATAACAGAGCCTAAAATAGAATCTCCTAAAAACTCTAAGCGTTCGTAGTTAATAGGCATGCCTTTACTATCTAGCATTTGCACAGATCTATGTGTAAATGCTTTTTTGTATTTATTTAATTTTTTTGGTGAAAAATTAAGCAGTATTTTTAATTCGTTATAGAATTGCGCATCCTCTTCAGAATGTGGCTTTACTATTTTACGAATAAAATTCATAGAATATTAATCATCTAATTTCTTAAATGCAACACAAGCATTGTGTCCTCCAAAACCAAAAGTATTACTCATTGCTACTTTAATATCTCTTTTTTGAGCTTTATTTAAAGTTAAGTTTAGTTCTGGATTAATATTTTCATCTACATTTTCATGATTAATTGTTGGTGGCACAATACCATGTTGCATTGCTAATATAGAAGCAATAGACTCAATAGCACCAGCAGCACCTAACAAGTGACCTGTCATAGATTTTGTAGAATTGATATTAATATTTTTAGCATGATCTCCAAAAACACTAGAAATTGCTTTTAGTTCTGCAACATCTCCTAAAGGTGTAGAAGTACCATGAGTATTTATATGATCTACTTCTTCAGGTTTAATACCTGCGTTTTCTAAACAGTTTTTCATTACTGCAATTACTCCAATTCCTTCTGGATGTGGAGCAGTCATATGATATGCATCAGAAGACATTCCTCCTCCAATAACTTCGGCATAAATTTTTGCGCCTCTAGCTTTAGCATGTTCATATTCTTCTAAAACAATTGCTCCTGCACCTTCTCCTAATACAAAACCATCTCTGGTTGCATCAAATGGTCTTGAGGCAGTTTTACAATCGTCATTTCTTTCAGATAGAGCTTTCATGGCATTAAACCCTCCAACACCTGCTTGTGTTACAGCTGCTTCAGATCCACCAGTAACAATAATATCACAATGTCCTAATCTAATGTAATTTAAAGCATCTATCATTGCATTTGCAGATGATGCACATGCAGAAACTGTAGTATAATTAGGCCCCATAAATCCATTTTTAATAGAAATATTACCTGGAGCTATATCTGCAATCATTTTTGGGATAAAGAACGGATTAAATCTTGGTGTACCATCTCCAGCTCCAAAATTCATAGCTTCGTTTTGAAAAGTTTCTAAACCTCCAATTCCTGCTCCCCAAATTACACCAACGCGTAATTTGTTAATTTTTTCTAAGTCTAGATTTGAGTCTGCAATTGCTTCATCTGAAGCCACCATTGCATACTGCGTAAATCTATCCATTTTACGTGCGTCCTTTCTATTAATAAAGTCGGTAACGTTGAAACCTTTTAATTCACATGCAAAACGAGTTTTGAACTTGGCAGCATCAAAACATTCTATGGGCGCTGCTCCGCTAACTCCGTTAACTAAAGCGTTCCAATATTCTTCAATATTATTCCCTATTGGCGTTAATGCGCCAAGTCCAGTGACTACAACTCGTTTTAACTGCATATAAATATTACTTTTTTGCTTCTTCTATATAGCTAACTGCTTGACCAACTGTACCGATGTTTTCAGCTTGATCGTCTGGAATTTGAATATCGAATTCTTTTTCGAATTCCATAATTAACTCAACAGTATCTAAAGAATCTGCTCCTAAATCGTTTGTGAAGCTAGCTTCTGTTGTTACTTCATTATCGTCTACTCCTAATTTGTCTACGATAATAGCTTTTACTCTTGATGCAATGTCTGACATAATTTTTTGTTTTTTAAAATTTAAATCGGGGCAAAAATACGAATCTTAACAATTAAAACTAATTTTTGCTCGAAAAATGATTACTAAAAGTAAATAAAATTTATTTTCTTACTTTAAAAATAATCAAATTGTTAATAATTATTCTTTTTTTTGTAACCTAGATTTATAGTATATGAAGCGTATTGTAATTTTTGCATCTGGTTCTGGAACGAACGCAGAAAATATTATTAAGTTTTTTAATCTAACTAAGACAGCTATTGTTACTAATGTATTGTGTAACAATGAACATGCCAAAGTTTTTGAAAGATGTAAAAGACTAAATGTTAATAGTTTACATTTTAATAGAAATGACTTTTTTAAGTCTGATAAAATTTTAAACATCTTAAAAGAAGATGCAGATTACATAATTCTTGCTGGTTTTTTATGGAAAATACCAGAAAATATTATTGATGCTTTTCCTAATAAAATTATTAACATTCATCCTGCATTATTGCCAAATTATGGTGGAAAAGGCATGTATGGAATGAACGTTCATAGGGCTGTAAAAGAAAATAATGAAACTGAAACTGGTATCACAATTCATTATGTAAATGCCAATTATGATGAAGGAGCCATCATTTTTCAGGCAAAAACTGCCTTAAATGAAGATGATTCTCCAGAAAAAATTGCTGAAAAAATCCATATTTTAGAACAAGAACATTTTCCAAAAGTAATTGAAGACGTAATTTTAAAAGAAAATGCCTAAAAAAAAGTTTTATGTTGTGTGGAATGGACGAAAAAAAGGGGTTTTTACTTCTTGGAAAGTCTGTAAAGCTCAAATTGACGGTTTTGAAGGTGCACAATACAAGTCTTTTGCCAATTTAAACGAAGCAGAAATTGCCTCTAAAGGTAAATATGATGATTACAAAGGAAAGGATACTAAAAAACCAACCTTATCATCTAAAGAAAAAGAAAAAATAGGAAGACCTAATTTAGAAAGTATTTCTGTAGATGCTGCTTGTTCTGGAAATCCTGGGAAAATGGAATATAGAGGTGTTTTAACTCATAATAAACAACAACTTTTTATAAAAGGCCCTTTTGCAAAAGGAACTAATAATATTGGCGAGTTTTTAGCTTTAGTGCATGGTATTGCTTTATTAAAAAGTAAAAACCAACACAACCTCCCTATTTATTCTGATTCTAAAATTGCCATGAGTTGGGTAAAAAAGAAACAATGTAAAACCAATTTACATTTTGATGCTTCTAACAAAGATTTATTAGAACTCATAAAAAGAGCCGAAAAATGGCTGAAAGAGAATACTTACAAAAACCCTATTTTAAAATGGGAAACCAAAGCTTGGGGAGAAATTCCTGCTGATTTTGGGAGGAAGTAAATTAGTTATTAACAATAAATCTTTCAATATCTATAAGAGCTTCTTTACCAGACCCTCTATATATTATTTTTCGATTATCATCTAATAAAATAAAAGTAGGATAACTAACAATCTTTAAGTCTCTAATTATACCTTCTCTACCTTTAGAGTATACATGATGCCACTCCATCTTATTATTTTTAACATATTCTTTAGATTTTTCTAAAGAGCTTCTATAAGCTATACCTAAGATATCTATTTTATCTGCTAAATCTTTATTGAACCTTAACAATTCAGGAGTTAATTCTTTACATGGTGCACACCATGTTCCCCAAAAATCAAGAAGTAAATATTTCTTAGTTGATAAATCATTTATTTGGAGTTCTTTATTATCGAAACTTTTTAATTTGAAATTTTTAATAGTATAACCTAACCTATAACTATAAAATGGTTTATTTTTTGTGATTTTTTTTAAAATTAACTTAGACATGTCGTCTTGAATACTATCAATTTTATATAATTTATCAGATATTTTAATAGTATCATTTAAATAGTAAATAAAGTTTTTATTATATGCTTTCCCTATATTATCATTTAAAGTTTTTGGTCTAATTAAAAATATATTATTCTCAAATTTATTTTCACCTTGTATTGCAATATCATAAATTGTGTTTTTAATGTTAATTTCCCCTTTCCAATAATCTTTAACCTTTAACAACAAAGCATATCCTCTTAGTTCTTTGGTTTTAACAAGATGATGTATCCATGGATGATTAGGATTTGGTAAAATCTGAAATTTTCTTTTAAAATTTACAATAGTATCATAACTTGCGATATCATAATTTAAGGTTCTTATTGGTAGTTTATTTACTTTTTCAAAGTTTTCAATATCGATTTTTTTATCAAATACAATCACTTCATCATCACTGTAATTATTATTACCTTGAGTATCCACGATAATTACCTGTTTTCCATCTTTAAAACCCGAAATAGCATTAACTTGATGATTAATTTTTTTATCAATCATTTTAGTTGTATCCTTTAAATAGTAATGCAGTTTTAATTTATCAGTCTCACTTTCAAAATAATTGTTTTTTGTTAGGTCATGTAACAATTTTCCTCTCTGAAATGAATAAGATACAATATGAAATGAATCTAATTTTGGAATATTATATGGTCTCTCTCTTAATTCTGCATAATATTTTGGGTATTTTTCTTTAAAGGAATACATAAGAAAATCCGTTACTCTAAAATCGAATTCAAAATCAGTATTGATTGTTTTTTCTAATTTTACAACTAGGTAATCATTCTCATTTTTTAAATTAGAAACTTCCTTTTTATTACAACTAATAAAAAAAGTGATTATAATTATTTGTAGTAATATTTTTATTTGACTGTTCATAGCAATTTCCTTTTCCAAATTTGAACAATATATTTCTGATTTACAAACAAATAACTTTCCATTTTAGACTAACTGTTTTCAGGGATATAAAAAAACTCACGGTTTTCCGTTAGTAAAAAATGGATAATCAGTAACTATTTATATTATTGAAATTACGAATCATTTGAGTTTTACAAAAAATATTTCTTACAGAAATAAATGAATTACAAGTTGCTCTTGTTTCTTTCTGTACAATTTTTAAACGAATTCTATAATTAAAAGACAAACCCCAAACTATAAATAGTTTGGGGTTTTTTAAGTTTAATGGGATAATTTTTCTTTTCATAGCAATGCTCCCACAATTCAAAATTCGGGAAGTTTTTTAAGGTAACCAAAAAACTGTTTCTTCTTTTTGGACTAACGGTTTTCCGTGATAAAAATCTTCTCACGGTTTTCAGTTAGTCGAAAATGGAAAGTGAAAAAACACATTTTAGCACTATCTTTGATGGTAGAAAAGAAAAAGAATAAAAAGTGAAAAAAGTTACTACAGAAAGACCTCAAGAAAAAGCTGAAAAAGTTTTACAAAAAATTATTGATAAAAGACAAGAACTAGGTTTGTCTCAAACAGATTTAGCCTTAAAATTAAACATGACAATTAGTGGTTATTTTAAAGTTGAAAAAGGAGACTCTAAACTAGATTTAATTCGTCTTTTTGAAATTGCTGAGGTTTTAAATATTGAAGTAAAAGAGTTTTTTTAAAAAAATAAAACTTTATTCTATAAAAAAAAGGCATTTCTTTTAGAAATGCCTTTTTTTTAATTTTGAAAAGATTTTATTAAGCTTTAATTTAAAGCTACATAATATAAACCACCTCCGTTTATATCTTCTTTATTATCTTCTTTAGCTGTAGAAATATATAAATTACCATCATTATCAAAACAACAAGATGTAACGTTTTTACAAGGTAATTTTATTTCTTTTACTTTTTCTCCATTTAATGGATTCCATTGAGAAATACAAGCACCTCCCCATTCTGCAATCCATAACATTCCGTTTTTATCAATACACATTCCGTCTGGAAAAGCATCGTGTTTAAATTCTATAACATAAGATAAAAAAGCTACTTCTCCTGTTTCTATTTCATAAGAATATTTTGCAACTTTTTTAGTTGGTGTATCTATAAAATACAAGAATTTATGATCTGCAGAAAAAGCCAAACCATTTGAAATGGTTGTGTTTTTAATTATGGTTTTATACTCTCCTTTAAAATAAGAATAAACGTTTCCTACACCTTCTTTTACTTCTGGATATCCCATTGTTCCAATAATTATTCTACCTATTGGGTCTGAGATTCCGTCATTATATCTTACTAGATTATCAATATCAATTTGAAAAACAAATTTTTGTTGTAACGTATTAAAATCTATTTCAAAAAAACCATTTTTAGAAGAAACTAATATTTTTTTTCTTTCTAAAAAGAATATACAACTTACAGGTGAATCTAATTTTACACTTAGTATTTCTTTAGTTGTAGGGTTATAACAATAAACCAAACAATCTAAAATAGATACAAAGTATAAATAGTTGTTTTCTTTATCAAAAACAGGACCTTCTAAAAGCTCTGAATTTGGATTAAAAATTAAAGATGGATTCATAAAAATATTTTATTTATTAAATATATTCTCCAGCAGTGATTCTAATTTTAGAACCAGTTGTCATTGCTGAATCATCAGAAATTAAATACATTACTGCTGGCACAGGGTCAGATGGAGTTAACATACGTCCCATTGGTAATATAGCTGCTGCTTTACTTTTTAATTCTTCTGCACTTATACCTTCTTCTTTTCTTAATTGTAATTCTCCTTCTGTATGTGTCCATCCCATTACTACATAATTAGATCTAATTCCATAACTAGAATAATGACGAGCAATGTGTCTAGAAAGTGTGTAAAGTGTACCTTTAGTAAGTGCATACGCAGTTCTGTCTATTTGACCATAATCCATATGAGCAGAACCAAAAAATACAATTGAACCTCCATTTCCTGCTTCTTTCATAGACTTAATAACATGTTTTATTAAGAAATAAGGTGCTTTAAGATTTACATTAAAAACACTATCATAAACATCTTCTTCTGTTTCTGTTAATGATGCAACAGGTGTTATTCCAGAATAAATTACTAACGCATCTATACCACCAAATTTCTTTTTAGTTTGAATAACAAAATTTTCTAGTTCATTTATCTCATTTAAATCAACTCTATGAAAGTAGAGTTTGTCTTCTGCATTTAAAGACTTAATAATTTGTTTACCTTCTTCTTCGTTTCTACTGCAAAAGGCAACATTATAACCTTTATTTAAAGAAGCCATTAAAATTTCTTTACCAACTCCTTTGTTTCCTCCTACAATCATTACTGTTTTCATACTAAATATATTCAAATTTAATTTCTGTAAAATTCTACATATTCTAAATTGACAAAGTATTTTTGAGTCATTTATTTGTTACCCTCAGTAAAAACTGATTGAAATATTATTGATAAAAACATCTGAATTTTAATGTATACACAATTATAACTCTATTCTTATAAAGATCTATTTACATACTTTTCATTTACTAATAGATACAAAAATAGAACCCTAAGAAACTTCTTATAATTTTTATTAACAGATCTTTGTTGCCTTAGCTTTTTTTATAAAAAGAGTAAATATTACTTAAATAACATTTGTACAAACACTTACTAAAAATTAAAGTGTTTTCAATTAAAAATTAGAATTTATGAACGATTTAAAAATTGTTAAAATAGAATTATTTAAAGCACCTCCACGTTGGTTATTTTTAAAAATAACAACTCAATCTGGAATAATTGGTTGGGGAGAACCTGTGGTTGAAGGTAAAGCTGATTCTGTTGCTGCTTGTGTAAAAGAATTAGAAAAATATTTAATTGGTAGAGATGCTAGTAAAATAGAAGATATTTGGCAAGTATTATACAGAGGTGGATTCTATAGAGGTGGTGCAATTTTAATGAGTGCAATTTCTGGGATAGATCAGGCTTTATGGGATATAAAAGGAAAACACTTGGGCGTACCAGTTCATGAACTTTTAGGTGGTGCTGTTCGTAATAAAATGAAAATGTATTGTTGGATTGGTGGAGACAATCCAGATGTAGTATTAGAACAAGCACATCAAAAAGTAAAAGATGGTTTTAAAGCTGTAAAGATGAATGCTACAGGAGCTATGGAATGGGTTTCTTCTATGAAAGATGTTAAAAAAATAGCTCATAATATTAAACTTTTAAGAGAAGAGTTTGGATATGATTTAGATATTGGTTTAGACTTTCATGGTAGAGTTCACAAACCAATGGTTAAAAGATTAATTGATGAGTTGGCTCCTTATGAACCAATGTTTATTGAAGAACCTGTTTTAACAGAAAACAATGATGCTTTAAAACACATTTATGGTTATACAAGTATACCAATTGCTACTGGTGAACGTATGTTTTCTAGATGGGATTTTAAAGATGTTTTACACCAAGGTGTTGTAGATATTATTCAACCAGATTTAAGTCATGCAGGTGGTATTTCTGAAGTTAGACGTATTGCTACAATGGCAGAAGCTTATGATATTACTTTAGCTCCACATTGTCCATTAGGACCAGTTGCTTTAGCTTCTTGTTTACATGTAGATTTTGTATCTGCCAATGCAATTATACAAGAAAGTAGTATTGGCATACATTATAATAAAGGGTATGATATTTTAGATTATATGTCTAATCCAGAAGTATTTGATGTAAAAGATGGTTATATAGATTTACTTAAAAAACCAGGTTTAGGTGTTGATATTGATGAGGATAAACTAAGAGAGGCTCAAAAAATTGGTCATGATTGGTCTAACCCAATTTGGAGACATGAAGATGGAAGTTTTGCTGAATGGTAAAATAATTATTATTTAAGATAAAAAAGAAAACTCAAGATTTTATATAATCTTGAGTTTTGTCTTTTTATAGAAATTATATACTATTTATTAACTGCTTTAAATTGATCTTTTAATGAAACTCCATATATAGCTTCTAATTCTTTTACACTTTTTTTATAAAATTTAGTTGCTGGTGGCAAACTAAAATTTTCCCAAAAACTAGCATTGTAATTTGCTTTAATATCTCCAATATCTTCATTAAAAGTTTTATATTCTGAAGCTTTAATTGTTTTACTGTCTTTTTTTACACCTAAAACAAAAACCTCATGTTTATAAGATTCATTTACAAATTCTTTATCGGTTCTTAAAATAGCTTTTTGTTTGCTATTTATAAACACTTTACCATTTCTTGTTCTATTATGATAACTTAAGTGTAACTTACCATCTGCATCTTTTTTATATACATAAAGAGCGCTTAATATAGAAGTTTCTACTCTATATACTCCATAAGTATCCATACCCACATACAACCTAACAAACCTTCTGTTATTACCTTTAAACCTTCCTTCTACAATTAAAACATCTTCTCCATCATAAGAGGTATCTCCTTTACGTTTCCAATTGTAATCTTTTAAACGAAAATCATTTCTTAGCGGACTAAATCTGGTTATTACATTTATAGGATGCCCTTTTAATTTTTTCTTTACAAATCTATAATCTGCAGATTTTCTTGCAGCAACAATTTCTACTCCTAAAAACTTTCCTTCTAATGGTCCTTTATCTAATACATTAATGTAATGCTCTACTAAAAATCTTGCTTTGCCTTCTTCTACAGAAAACCTTCTGTATAAAATATTTAATTGATGTTCATCGTTTATAGTTGTTTTCCATAATTTTTTAATAGCAAGTTTTGCATAATCTTTTGGTTTTTTACTTAAAACTATTTCATCTAAAGACATTACTGCTTCTTTAATAACAATCTTCTTTTCTTTTAAATTGATAAAATCTTGAACCTTAATTTTAAAAGTTTCGAAACCTATACTAGAAACTTCTAAAAAATCTGACAGATTGTTTTTTGATACAAATAATAAAAATGTACCTTCTTCTGTAGTAGCTGTACCTAGAGATTTTGATGGTATTCCTATAGCTGCATAAGGTATTGGCTCGTTATTTTCATCAACTACTAAACCATTTAATTTAATATTTTTTTGTGAATGAATTGAGAAAGAAAAACCAATAATAAAAAGAAATAATAAATATTTTTTAAAAAATTGCATGTTTACAAATTATGAATTCTTGAGTAAGATAATCATTTTAAGACATAAAAAAACTCCTTAGTATAACACTAAGGAGTTTATATTATAATTTCGAAATAACTAATAAAGTCAATTTCGTTTTAATTACTATTATTGAATTTTAGCTTTCATAAGCTCTCTATTCATTCTTGCAATGTTGTCTAAAGAAATTCCTTTAGGACACTCAACCTCACAAGCACCTGTATTTGTACAGTTTCCAAAACCTTCTAAATCCATTTGTGCAACCATGTTTTGAACACGATCTGCAGCTTCTACTTGACCTTGAGGTAATAAAGCATATTGAGATACTTTTGCTCCAACAAATAACATTGCAGAAGAGTTTTTACAAGTTGCTACACAAGCACCACAACCAATACAAGTTGCTGCATCCATAGCTTCATCTGCTGCATGTTTAGAAATAGGAATATTGTTAGCATCTTGTGTATTACCAGAAGTGTTTACAGAAATGTAACCACCTGCTTGTTGAATACGCTCAAAAGCATTTCTATCTACAATTAAATCTTTAATTACAGGAAATGCAGCAGCTCTAAATGGCTCTATTGTAATAGTATCTCCATCTTTAAACATACGCATGTGTAACTGACAAGTTGTAATACCTCTATCTGGTCCATGAGCTTCTCCATTTATGTACATAGAACACATACCACAAATACCTTCTCTACAATCATGATCAAAAGCAACAGGTTCTTCACCAGCATTAACTAACTGCTCATTTAAAACATCCATCATTTCTAAAAAAGACATATGTTCTGAAATATCGGTTACTTTATAATCGACCATTTGACCCTTTGTACTTGAGTCTTTTTGTCTCCAAATTTTTAACGTTAAATTCATTCCTTTACCTGACATATCTTTCTTATTTATATGAACGTTGTTTCAATTCAATATCGTTAAACTCTAATTCTTCTTTGTGTAAAACTGCGTCTGCAGGTTCTCCTTTATACTCCCAAGCAGAAACAAATGCAAATTCTTTGTCATTACGTTTTGCTTCTCCTTTTTGTGGTCCATCTTCTTCTGCAGATTCTTCTCTAAAGTGACCTCCACAAGACTCAGCTCTTACTAAAGCATCTTTAGCAAATAATTCTCCTAATTCTAAGAAGTCTGCAACTCTACCTGCTTTTTCTAACTCAGGATTCATTTCATCTTTTCCTCCAGGAACTTTTACATCTTTCCAGAATTCTTCACGAATGGCTTTAATTTCTACCATTGCTTCTTCTAAACCTTTAGCATTTCTAGACATACCTGCTTTATCCCACATTACTTTTCCAAGTTTTTTGTGGAAATAATCTACAGATTTTGTTCCTTTATTATTTACAAAGAAATCAATTCTGTCTTTTACTTCTTTTTCTGCTTCATCAAACTCAGCAGTATCAGTTGGTATTTTACCTGTTCTAATATCATCTGCTAAATAATCTCCAATTGTATAAGGTAATACAAAGTAACCATCTGCTAAACCTTGCATTAATGCAGAAGCTCCTAATCTGTTTGCACCATGATCAGAGAAATTTGCTTCTCCAATACAGTAACAACCAGGAATGGTTGTCATTAAGTTATAATCAACCCAAACACCACCCATTGTATAGTGCACTGCAGGATAAATCATCATTGGAGTTTTGTATGGATCTTGATCTACAATTTTCTCATACATTTGGAATAAGTTTCCGTATTTAGCTTCAACAATTTTTTGACCTAATTCGTATATTTTAGCTGCTGATGCATTTTCTATATTTTGAATTTTAGCTTGCTCTTTTCCATAACGATCTATAGCAGATGCAAAATCTAAATATACTGCTTCACCAGTTGCATTTACACCATAACCAGCATCACAACGTTCTTTTGCTGCTCTAGATGCAACATCACGTGGTACTAAGTTACCAAATGCAGGGTAACGTCTTTCTAAATAGTAATCTCTTTCTGCTTCAGATAAATCTGTAGGTTTTTTCTTACCTTCTCTAATTGCTAAAACATCTTCCATGTTTTTTGGAACCCAAATACGACCATCATTTCTTAACGATTCTGACATCAATGTTAATTTAGATTGATAATCTCCAGAACGTGGAATACATGTTGGGTGAATTTGTGTATAACAAGGGTTTGCAAAATAGGCTCCTTTTTTATGGATTTTCCAAGATGCAGTTGCATTAGATCCCATTGCATTTGTAGATAAGAAATATACATTTCCATATCCTCCAGAACCAATTACAACAGCATGAGCAGAATGACGCTCAATTTCTCCAGTAATTAAGTTTCTAGCAATAATTCCTCTTGCTTTACCATCAACAATAACAACGTCTAACATTTCGTGTCTGTTAAACATTTCTATTTTACCACGTGCAATTTGTCTGTTCATTGCAGAATATGCACCTAATAATAATTGCTGACCTGTTTGTCCTTTTGCATAAAAAGTTCTAGAAACTAAAACTCCACCAAAAGAACGGTTGTCTAACAAACCACCATAATCACGTGCAAAAGGAACTCCTTGTGCCACACATTGATCTATAATGTTTGCAGAAACCTCTGCTAAACGATATACGTTTGCTTCTCTAGAACGATAATCTCCTCCTTTTACAGTATCGTAAAATAATCTGTAAGTAGAATCTCCATCTCCTTGATAGTTTTTTGCAGCATTAATACCTCCTTGAGCTGCAATTGAATGCGCTCTTCTTGGAGAATCTTGATAAGCAAATGCTTTTACATTGTAGCCTAATTCTGCTAATGTTGCTGCTGCAGAACCACCTGCTAATCCTGTACCTACAACAATAACATCTATGTGACGTTTGTTTGCAGGATTTACCAAGTTAATTTTGTTTTTATAATCTGTCCATTTATCTTTAATTGGACCTTGAGGTACTTTTGAATCTAAAGCCATATTTATATAAGATTAATGGTTGTTAAATAAGTGATGAAACAATGCAATAATTATAAATCCTAATGGAATAACTATTGAGTATATTTTACCGAAGTTTTGTAATGCTTTTTTACGTCCTGCTGTTACTCCCATAGATTGGAAAGCAGATGTAAAACCATGTGCTAAATGTAATCCTAAGAAAACAAATGCAACAACGTAAGCACCAACTCTTAATGGACTATGAAATTTTTCTACCAATTCATGGAAATATCTCATTTCACCATTGTGTAAACCAGACATATCTCCCATAACGTATTTAGTGTTTAATTCTGGAATCCAGAAATCTATGAAGTGTAAAACAATAAAAGCTAAAATAGCAATACCACTATAAATCATGTTTCTACTCATCCAAGTAGAATTAGCTGCACCATTGTCTTTTGCATAGGCAACTCCTTTTGCTTTTTTGTTTTTCAATTCTAACACAAACCCCATTACAAAGTGAAAAACAACACCAAAGATTAATACAGGTTGCAATGCAAATTGTACTAAAGGATTTGTTCCCATAAAATGTGAAGCTTCGTTAAATGCATCTTCACTTATAAGTGAAAGTAAATTTACTGATAAATGCATTATTAAGAAAAACATGAGGAAGAATGCAGATAGCGCCATGGCTATTTTCCTTCCGATTGAAGATTTGAAAAATCCGCTCATTGTATAAATTAGTTAAAAGTTCGTTAACAACAAAAATAAGGCTTATCTATTACCTTTACAAAGAAAGAGTCGTATTTTAAACTGTATTTAGAACTATTATAAATAATTAATTTAAAGGTTTTAACCATTTAATTTTAGCTCTTTAAAATTATTTTAACACTTAAAAATCTACGTACGTAACTAAGTATTTATCTAAGTACAAAATAAGTACAGTTTAAAATCACCAAATAATCATCATTTTTATTATTTTTTTTAGTGTTTATTAATATTAAATTTTTAATGATATGGCCATATAATTGGTATTAAAACTACACTTACTATAAAAAATATTAGTAGTAAGATAGATCCACTTTTCATATAATCTGTAAACTTATAATTACCAGCATTCATAACCATTGTATTGGTAGGTGTACCAAATGGAGTTAAAAAAGCTGTTGAAGCAGAAACTGCTAATGCCATCATAAATGGTTGAGGAGAATACCCTAACTGTAATGATGCTACTAAAACAATTGGAGCCATTAAAATAGCAGTTGCTGTATTACTCATTACTTGGCTTAAGAATGATGTAATTAAAAATATACCCGCTAAAAAATAAGTTGGATGCATGTCTCCTAATAATGATATCATAGAATCTGCAATATATTTAGCTCCTCCTGTTTTTTGTAATGCAACACCCATGGGTATCATACCTGCCATAATAATTATTACATTCCAGTTAATAGCTCTATAAGATTGGTTCATATTTATACAACCTCCCATAACCATTATAAAAGCAGTAAGTATAACAGTAATTGCAGATGAAAATGGCCCCCAAATAAACATGGTTACCATAAAAACCATTGCTAAAATAGAGATAACACCTTTTCTTGTTATTTTTCCAACTTCTTTAGATAATTCTTCTGGAGAACCAATAATTAAGAAGTCTCTACTTTCTTCTTGTATTGCTTTAATATCTTCCCATTTTGCTCTTACTAATAAAGAATCTCCTTCTTGTAAATCAAATTCTCTACCTCTAATTCTCTTATTATGTCTGTTTAAAGCCATTACTTGAAGGTTGTATTTTTCACCAAACCTACCAGTGTTAATATGTTTTCCTTTATAAGAAGATTTTGGAGCTACAATCATTTCGCAAATACCAACCTCATCTGAAAGTACATTTTCTTTCATAAAATCTCCATCTACTTCTTCTTGTTTTGTAGCAGCAACATCATATTTTTGAATAAATCTATTAATTCTGTTTTCACTACAGTTTACAATTAATTCATCTTGCGCATGTAATTCTCTGTCTAAATCTGGAAATTCATCTGGATCACTCTTTTTTAAACCAACTTTTTTAAGAATTGTAGTAGCTTTCTTTTCATGTGGAATAATTTTAATAATATTAACTCCCATTCTAGAACCTAATTGCATTTGCTTAATTGTTTTACCAATTGCAGAAGAACTTGGTCTAATTCTTACTCTCCAAAACCCTTCATATAATTGATAAGAATCTTCAATATTTTGAATTGACTCATCTATATCTTCTAATTTTCTTGATTCGTTATTTGGTAATAATTTTTGACCAAAATACCTCATGTAAATAACAGTTAAAACTAATAGAGGAACACCAATGTATGCGAATTCGAAAAATCCAAATTCTTGCACACCACCTTCTATCATTGCTTGATTGGTAACAATATTAGTTGGAGTACCTGTTAACGTTAATAACCCACCTGTAGCAGCTGCAAATGATAATGGAATTAGCATTTTTGAAGCAGATGTTTTTAGCCTCCAAGCAGCAGCAATAATAACTGGCATTAACGATGCTACTGTACCTGTGTTACTCATAAAAGCAGAAAGAACTGCTGAACCAATGATTATTAAAATTAATAACCTGTTTGAATTATTTTTTGATAATGTAATTATTTTATTTCCAAGCCAAGAGGTAAGTCCTGTTCTACTCATAGCCTCACCAACTATAAATAAACCTGCAATTAAAATAATACTAGAATTACTAAACCCAGAAAAAGTTTCTTTGGTTGTTAAAACTCCAGTCATACTTAATGCCATCATACTAGTAACAGCAACAATATCAGGTCTTATTTTTCCTGATACAAATAAAATAATGGTAATTCCTAAAATAATAAATGTAATAGTCATGTTGTTTATTTAAGTATACAAATGTAAAAACATACCAAATAGCAGTTTTATGACAAATATCACTTAAAGTCTTACCACTACTGGTCTCAATTAAATATATCTCTCTAAAGTACTATGTAGGTTGAGCGAATACGTTATCGTAAGTTTTCTCTTTATTTTAAAAGAAAATTCAACTATTTCTAGTCTTATTTTGTAAAAATTTAATAAGGATTGTTTTTATTCTTTTTTAGAGGTTTCTAAACACTTATTATTCTTCCATTTACCTCTAAGTTCTTCATTTTTGATAATTTTTCCATCACAAGTTAAAAAATTTCCATTTTTATCTTTTTTTATGATTTTCATTTTACCAGATTTTATAGCATTTACGATTCTGTAAATTAGTCCGTTTTTAGAAACTTTACTTTTTTTAGAAATAAGGTTTAATCCTTCTTCATTATTATGTAAATCCATTATTGATGAAATTTCATCAGGAATTACACCATCTTCTAACTTGCTTTTTTTATACGTTAAGTAATTTTCTCTTTCATGGGCTTTTCCTAAAGAACGTGCAGCTCTTTTTCCTAATTCTTGAGTTAATCTTGCCATCCAATAAGCATGCCTAAAAGCATCTACTTGTCCTCCAGAAGCATCTCCATCTAACAAATTAGATTTCTTAATAGAATCTGCCACTCTCTTGGTTTCTTTAGAAATTTGTAAGGCTTTTTTTGCTTTAAAAGGATGGAATAAAACCCAAGTTCTTTTTGGACCCGAAAGCTTAAAAAAGCTTTTTAAATTAGATTGAGAGTAAGTTTGAAATGTAAGTATTAATGTTAAAAAAAGAAACATTTTTTTCATACTGAAGATATGGTTTTATTGAATACTTTTTATTTGAACTTGATTACCATTAAAAGTAAAAACATCTGAAATTGTTTTCCCTAAAAGATGTTTTCCTATAGGTGAAGAGACAGAAATGGCGTAAAATATTTTATTGTTAAATATTAATTTTCCTGCTGAAATAGACAAGAAGTAATTTGCAATATTTGTTTCTATTACACTTCCTAAATGGGCAATATTTGAGTTTTTAGAATCATCAATTTTAGCTAAAACCTCTTTCATTTGAGTTATTCCTAAAAGTTGCTGACCCGCTTTTTCCATTTCTAACTGTAACATTGCTCTACCAGTTTCATGCTTATCTCCAGCAGAACTTTTTGTTTCTGATTGCAATGCTTTTTGGTTTGATGAAATAATATCTTGAACTGTTTGTAAACGATTATTTACAAAATTTTGACATTGTTTATAAAGCTCTTTTTTAATTTCTTTTTGCAACATAAATCATATTACATTTACTTTTTTAGAAAGTACTAAACTACTGCCTCCAACATTAAAATCTTTTCTATTTAAAGTAAAATTCGCTTTAATTATTAACTTTTTATCTATTTCTTTAATTGTTAGAGGAACTTCAAAATGTTTTTTTATTCCTTTTATATTCAAGTCTCCTTTTATGATAAAAACTCCTTCTTTATTTTTAATTATTTCTTGAGATTTAAAGATAATTTTGGGGTGTTTTTCAACATCAAAAAAATCTGATTTCATAAGATGATCTCTCATTGCTTTAGATTTAGTGAATATCGATTTTACACTAATATCTGCATTTAAATAACTTTTTTTTAACTGCTTTGGGTTGAAGTTACAATCAAATTTAATGTCTTTAAATAAACCCTCAACTGTAACTCCAAAATTTTTTATTTTAAAAGTTATCGTTGTTTCATTTTTGTTTTGAACATATTCTTGCGAAAAGCAAGTTGCTACACTAAAAATAAATATAAAGACACTTTTTATGAATCTATTAAACATGCTAATTCTTTTCCTATTAAACTACCTATTGCAACTCCCATGCCACCCAAACGTACTCCACAAAAAACGTTTTCTGACACTTGTTTTACAATGGCTTTTTTTTGATTTCCAACACCCATAATTCCACTCCAAGAATGTTCTATTTCAAAATTAATATTTGGTAAAATGGTTTCTTTTAAAATGGTTTTTAATTGAGTTTGTATAATTTCTGTCTGACCAAATTTAGTAGTTTCTTCTGTTTTAAAATCTAAATTTCTACCTCCACCAAACAGAATTCTATCATCAATATTTCTAAAATAATAATAACCTTTTTCTAAATGAAATGTTCCTTTTATATGAAGGTTTTTTATTGGTTTTGTAATGACAACTTGTGCTCTTGCTGGTTTAACTTTTTCATTTAATAATTGCTTTGCAAAACCATTGGTTGCAATTAATAATTTACCTGTTTTAAAAGTAAATTTATCTGTTTTAACTTCAACTTTATTTGTGTTTTCTATAAAACTTTCTACAACACTATTATTTAAAATTTTTATGTTATTCTTTTGAGCTTTATGCAACAATTCTGACATCATTTTACCTGTATCAATCTGACCTTCAAAATTATTTACAATGTATTTAGAATGAACTTTTTTAAAATTGAATTTGTTTTCTGAAACCGAAAAAACATCTGCCTTAAAAATTGGTTTTAAAAGTTGATTTATTTCTTCTTTTTTAGCCATACATTCTTCAAAAAAAACTTCAGAATTACACAATTCAAAACCTTTGTCTTGCTGAAAATCAATATTAATATCTCCTAAATTATTTCTTAAAAGTTGTAATCCTTTCCAACGTTTTTCAACTAAATTATAAACTTCTTGTTCTGAGTGAGAATTTAAGTCATCAATAATTTCAGAAAGACTTCCAAAACAAGCAAAACCCGCATTTTTTGTACTTGCTCCTTGAGGTAATATTCCTTTTTCTAGAATTATAATTTTAGCTTTTGGGTATTTATTTTTTAGTTCTAACGCACAGTTTAAACCTACAATTCCACTACCAACAATTGTAAAATCTATGTTAGAAAACCACTCTTTTATTTCCCAATAACTATAATTCATTTAAAGTTGTTTTTCAAAACAAATACTGTTATCCATTGCCTTATATTGCCCGTAATTTGGAATCACTTTATAGTTACATTTATGATAAAAATTTACAGCTTCTATTTGTCTTTTACCTGTTTCTAAAACACAACTTTTATAGCCTAATTCTTTTGCCCAAACTTCTAGTTCTAACACTATTTTTTTTGCAATTCCTTGTCCTCTATTTTCAATAGAAACAAACATTCTTTTTACTTCCATAGAACTTTCATTAAACTTTTTTATAGCTCCACAACCCACAGCAACATCATTAACATAAATAACTACAACATTTTTTAACACATCAATATTGTTATATTGATTGTAAAAATCGTGTTCATCTCCATCCGTAATTTTTAGATAAGCATCTAATTTTTTTACTAATTTTATAAAGTCTATATTTTCTGAATTGGTTCTAGTAATCTTCAAAATTTAATTTTAATTGTATCCAAACTGGTTCTTTTTTTATGGTGTTTAAATTGCCAAAAGAAAGCCCCAAAAGACGAACTGAATTTAACAATTTATCTTGAAACAACAACTCTCTTACAACAGGAAAAAACTCTTTTTTAGTTTGCATAAAGTAAGGTTTTGTTTTACTTCTTGTTTGTTGTGTAAAATCTGAATATTTAATTTTTAAAGTTATTGTTTTTCCTTTTGTGTCAGATTTTATCATTCTTCTTTCTAATTCATCTGCTATTTTTTCTAATTTTTCTAGCATAAAAATTTCTGAAGAAATGTTTTCAAAAAAAGTACGTTCTGCAGCTAAAGATTTTCTAATTCTATTTGGCTTAACTGGACTATTGTGAATACCTCTAACAATATTATAATAATGTGCGCCAGATTTACCAAATAGTTTTGTTAGTTCTTCTAAAGATTTTTTCTTTAAATCATTACCTACAAAGATGCCTAAGTTATACATTTTAGCTGCAGTAACTTTACCAACTCCATAAAATTTATTGACTGGTAATTCTTCTAAAAATTGAATTACCTCATCTGGATGTACCGTTTTTTGTCCATTAGGTTTATTAATATCTGATGCAACTTTTGCAATAAATTTATTAATAGAAATTCCTGCAGAAGCTCTTAAACCTGTTTCTTCATATATACGTTGTCTAATTTCTCTTGCAATATCATTTGCAGATGGATTTGCCTTCTTGTTTTCTGTAACGTCTAAATAAGCTTCATCTAAAGAAAGTGGTTCTACCAAATCTGTATAGTCATAAAAAATTTCTCTAATAATTGAGGTCAATTCTTTATAACGAGCAAAATCTGAATTCACAAAAATTAAATGTGGACATTTTTGTTTTGCCAACACATTACTCATTGCAGATTTAACTCCAAATTTACGAGCTTCATAGCTAGCTGCAGATACCACACCTCTATCTCCACCTCCACCAACAGCAATTGGTTTTCCTCTTAATTCTGGGTTATCTAATTGAGCTACAGACGCATAATATGCATCCATATCTACATGAATAATCTTTCTATTTTGTTTGTTTTCGCTCACTTCACTATAAAATTACAATATATATTAACTTTATGTTTTGTATAAGTAAATAAAATTTAATTAGTTTTGTAAAAACTAACGCTATGTTTACCCGAAAAAACATTTTATTAGTTTTCTTGTTTATAAACGTCTGTTATTCTGGTTTTACTCAAAACTTTGTAACCACATGGGCTACTACAACTGCAAGTGAACAAATAACCATTCCCACCTCTGGTGGAGGGTATAGTTATACAGTAAATTGGGGTGTAGGAGAACCTATAGATGCTACAGTTTACACGGGAAATGCAAGTCATACTTATGCAACAGCAGGTACCTATACAGTAACAATTACAGGTACTTTTAGGAGAATATATTTTAATAACACTGGAGATAAAGACAAAATTCAGTCTATAGAAGAATGGGGTTCTAATCATTCTTGGACAAGTATGGCAAGAGCTTTTGAAGGTTGTACAAATTTAGTTAACAATGCTTCTGATACACCAGACTTATCTAGTACATCTACTTTAGCTAGAATGTTTTATGGGGCTTCATCTATAGGTGGAGCATCAGAAACAGGTAATTGGGCATGGGACTTAAGTGTAAGTTCTATTGCAAACTTATCTCAAATGTTTAGAGATGCTACTGTTTTTAATAAAGACATTAGTGGATGGTATATTACAAATATTACAAACTTATCAAACACATTTAGTGGTGCTAATGCTTTTAACCAAGACCTTAGCATGTGGGATACTTCTTCTGTAGCCAATATGTCTGCAACATTTAGAAACGCTAATGCTTTTAATCAAGATCTTAGTATGTGGGTTACTTCTTCTGTAACAACCATGTCTAATATGTTTAATAATGCTACAGTTTTTAATCAAGATATTGATGGTTGGGATGTTTCTTCTGTAACAAACATGGATAATATGTTTTATGGAGCAGCAGCTTTTAATCAAGATTTAAATAGTTGGGTGGTTACAAGTGTTACAAATATGAGTGACATGTTTAGAGAAACCCCATTTAATGGAAATATTGTAGATTGGGTTACTTCTTCTGCAACAAATATGTCTAACATGTTTAGAGATGCTACTTCTTTTAATCAAGATATTGGTGGGTGGACAACTTCTAGTGTTAATAATTTTTCAGTAATGTTTAGAGGTGCTACTTCTTTTAATCAAGATATTAGTATGTGGAATACAACTGCTGCTATTAATATTTCTCAAATGTTTTATGATGCTACTTCTTTTAATCAAGATATTAGTGGATGGGATGTTTCTTTAGTAACAGTTATGAATAATATGTTTAGAGGTGCAACTGCTTTTAATCAAGATATTGGTGGATGGGATACAAGTAGTGCTACAAATATGAATAATATGTTTAGAGGTGCAACTGCCTTTGACCAAGATCTTAGTGGGTGGGATGTTTCTTTAGTTACTAACTTTAATAACATGTTTAGAAGCGTAACATTATCTCCTGCAAATTACAATGCTCTTTTAATTGGTTGGAACGCTCAATCTTTACAACCAGGAGAAGCTTTTCATGGTGGTAATTCTAAATACTGTTCTGCTGCTGCAATTGCTGCTAAAGCAAATATGATTTCTTCTGATGGGTGGAGTTTTACTGATGGAGGTGAATTAACCAGTTTTACTTGGAGTGGAGCTACTGATACAGATTGGAACGACCCTTCTAATTGGCAAGATGGTTATACACCAGATTGTTCTATTGATATAAGTATCCCTTCTGTAACTAATCACCCAATAATTGATGTAAGTACAGAGGTAACAGTTGATAATTTAACCATAAACTCAGGAGCTACTTTAACCATAGAAGGAGGATTAACTGTTGAGGGAGATTTAACCACAAATGATGGTTTAACTATAAATTCTGGAGGTTCTATAATTGTTAACGGAACTTCAACAGGAAATTTAACTTACAATAGAAATATTCCTGTTGCAAACAAATGGTATCAAATATCTCCTCCAGTAAGTGGAGAAACTATAGAAAACTATATAAGTAACAATAGTTTACAAACTGGAAATGGAAATGTTGGTTTATATTATTACGATAATAGTACTGCTTTAGGATTTTTAGGCACAGGTTATATTTTTTATACACCTTCTTCTACAGGAAGTTTTATTGCAGGTAAAGGTTATGGAACTCAGGTTTCTAGCTCTAGTGATGTTACTTTTACAGGTACAATGCCAACTGCAGATGTTGGTATTACTGTTGCCACAGGAACAATAGATAATTCTAATTTAGTAGGAAACCCTTTTCCTTCCTATTTGCCCGCAAATACAAATGCAAATGCAAACAACCTTTTAACTAATAATACTGGGGTATTAAGTGAAGAAACCTTGTGGATTTGGGATAATACTATAAATGATTATGTTGCTATAAATAATGCTTCTGCAGCTACTTACGTTGCTCCTGCCCAAAGTTTTTTTGTTGATGGTTCTGGAAGTGGAACTTTTAATATGAATGAATCTTGGCAAAGTCATCAATCTACAGATGTATTTTATAAAAACACCAATGAAATTAGCTCTATAAAACTAACAGTTAAAAACATACAAAATGAAATAAAATCTACAGAAATTTATTACTATAATAATAAAACAATCGGTTTTGATAACGGTTTTGATAGCTCTCAACTACCTAGTGGAAGTAATTTAAATATTTATACAAGATTAATTGATAGTCCTTCTAATACAACAAAACTAGCTATTCAAACTTTACCAAAAGAAACTATAGAAGATCATATTATTCCTATTGGAATTTCTGGTAGTTCAACAATATCTTTTAATGCTGATTTTAACAATATCTCTAAAGATGTATTTATAGAAGATACTTTTAATAACACCATTACTAAACTAGAAAAAGGGAAAAATATTGACCTTATATTAGGTGAAAACAGTAATAACGCTAATAGATTTTATCTGCGTTTTAATTCTAAATCTTTAAGTTTAGAAAATGAATCATTAAACTTAATAGATGTATTTTTATCTGAAAACAAAACCTTAAATCTAAATAGATTACCACTAGAAAACATATCTATAAAAGTTTATAGTGTGTTAGGAAAACAAGCTTATAACAATAGTTTTATCAATAAAACTTCTCATCAAAAGATATCTTTATCTACTTTAAAAAACGGCGTTTATTTCGTTAAAATTAAAACTAACAAAGGGTCTTATGTTAAGAAAATTTTACTTCAATAAGAAAGTTTTACAATCATCAATTACTTCTAATAACTCTTTAGAAACTGATTTTTTTGTCCAAGGATGAGAAACATTAAAAACATGGTTAGCTCCTTCAATAATTTTAAATTCACTTTTAAGATTCCATTCTTTTAAGCTTTCTGCTTCATTAATTAATACAGAAGTATCTGCATTTCCGTGAATAATTAAGTGAGGAATTTCTAAATTTTCTGTTGCTTTTCGCACATTTAGACGTTCTTTATTTTGAATAAAATCTTCATAAAACTGATAAAAATGAGGCATATTTTGTTTTGTTCTTCCATTTAAAACATATTTTACACCTTCTTTTTTCCACTGGTCTAAATCACCAACAGTAGCTGTTCTTTTTTCAAAATCACAAACACCTGCTAACGTAATTACCTTTTTTACACGAATGTCTTCAGCAGATTTTAAAAGAACAATTCCTCCACCTCTACTATGTCCAATAATAGAAATATTATTTATATCAACTTCATTTTTATAATTTTCTTTAGCCGAAATCCAATCTATAACAGCACCCAAGTCATCTAATTCTTTAGAATAATTATTGTTACCAAAAGCATCTAAATCTGGAAAATCTATAGGTTGTTCTAGAGTTCCTCCATTATGAGAAAAATTGAATTTTATAAAGAAAAAACCTGCTTTTGCAAAATCTTCTGCCATTAAATTCCAAGCTCCCCAATCTTTAAAACCTTTGTAACCATGACAAAAAATAATTACTTTTTTGGGTTGATGATCTTCTTTATAAAAAACATCTGTTACAATTGGTTTTTGGTGTTTTCCTTCAATACTAAAATTCTTAACTTTTTTCATTTTTGTAATTTATATTACAAATTTAAGTAAAGTAAACAAACCAAAACCTGCAGTTATAAAACATAAAATTAAATTGATATTATTTGTTAAGTTTCCTGTTTTTTGCTGAATTACAAATGCATATTTTCCATATAAATTTAGAATAAAAAAAGTGCCAAATACAGAGCCTACAACAAAAAACAAAACAGATATAGTATCAAAACTCATTAAATTATAGGTAGCCAACAATAGCACTATACCAGAAAAAAAAGGAATAGCAAACATATTTAATATTGATAGAGTTATTCCTGTTAATAAAGAGTTTTTAATATTTTGTTTTACTTCTTGTTCTTGTTTTTCTTTCTTATTCTTTTTAAAAAAATAAAATGATAAAAAGAACAAAACTATAATTCCTGTTTTATTTAATAATTCTAAAAAAATAGGATTATTAGAAAGGTAATTTGTTAAATAAATAGAAAGATAAGCTTGTAAAAAAACAACTAATAAAACTCCTATTATAAATTTATTAAACTCTCTTTTATCTTCTTTCAGTTTAATTTTTAAAGCAGTCATATTTAATACACTTGGAGGTGTATACCCTAAAAATGAAAACACAAAACCAAATACAAAAATTGATATCATAAATAGTTATTTACTATTAATAGTGTCGTTATTAATTTTATAGAATTACTTCTACTTACTAAAAAACAAATTTTAACAAAGTAAAAATAGCTACAAACCCAGTTAAAATAGATAAAACCAAATTAATGTCTTTAGTTAGTTTTCCTGTTTTTTGTTGAATTATTTTAGCAAATTTTCCATATAAAAAAAGAATATAAAAGGTCCCAATTACAGAGCCTAAAGTAAAAAACATAACTGGTATAAAATCATAATTAAATAATTTAAAAAGATCTAAAGTTACAATTGTACCACTATAAAAAGGAACAGCAAACATGTTTAAAACCGATAATATTACTCCAGTTAAAAAAGCATTTTCTTTTTTTAATTTTTCTGTATTAATATTTACCTTTCCTTTCTTTGATTCTCTATAAAAATAATAAGACAAAAAGCTAAAAATTACAATTCCAAATTTTTCTAAAGTTTCTATAATAGTAGGGTTGTTTAAAATATACTTTGTTAATATTACTGCAACTACAACCTGTATAAAAACAATTATAGAAACTCCTAAAGCATAATTATTTGCGGCTTTTCTACCTTTATCTAAACTTACTTTTATAGCAGTCATATTTAGCATACTTGGTGTTATAGAACCAATGAATGAGAATATAAAACCAAAGAAAAAAAGTAAAATTATGGTCATTAATAAAAATTCTTTTGGTAAAGATTAGTTTTTAAAATTAAGTGTACAAAAAAACGCATCAAATAAATTGATGCGTTTTATAACCTTTAACTTAAAAAAATTAATTACTAAACAACTCCTTGTGCTAACATTGCATCTGCTACTTTAACAAAACCAGCAATATTTGCACCCGAAATATAATCTATAGATCCATCTTCTTGTTTTCCATATTGTACACAAGAATCATGAATATCTTCCATAATATCTTTTAGTTTTTCATCTACCTCTTTACGAGACCAACTTAAACGTAATGAATTCTGACTCATTTCTAACCCAGAAGTAGCTACACCACCTGCATTAGATGCTTTTCCTGGAGCAAATAAGATTTTTGCTTTTTGAAATTCTTGAATTGCTTCTGGTGTAGAAGGCATATTTGCACCTTCAGAAACACACATACATCCGTTTTTAACCAATTCTTTAGCTTCTTCACCATTTAACTCATTTTGAGTTGCACATGGCAAAGCAACATCACAAGCAACAGACCAAGGTCTTTTTCCTGCAACAAATTCAGCATTCGGATATTTTTCTACATATTCACTAATTCTTCCTCTTTTATTGTTTTTAAGATCCATTACAAACTGTAATTTTTCTGTATCAATTCCTTCAGAATCATAAATATAACCACCAGAATCTGATAAAGTTAAAACAGTTGCGCCTAATTCTAAACATTTTTCTGCAGCATATTGTGCTACATTACCAGAACCAGAAATAACAACTTTTTTTCCTTCAAAAGAATCGTTATTAACTTTTAACATATTTTGAGCAAAATATACATTTCCATATCCTGTTGCTTCAGGTCTAATTAAAGAACCTCCCCAAGAAGCTCCTTTACCAGTTAAAACACCAGTAAAAGTAGTTTTTAGTTTTTTGTACATACCAAACATAAAACCAATTTCTCTTGCACCAACACCTATATCTCCAGCAGGAACATCTGTATTATGACCAATATGTCTAAACAATTCACTCATAAAAGCATGACAAAAACGCATAATTTCATTATCCGATTTTCCTTTAGGATCAAAGTCAGAACCTCCTTTTCCTCCACCCATAGGTAAAGTTGTTAAAGAGTTTTTAAACACTTGTTCAAAAGCTAAAAACTTTAAAATACTAGCATTTACTGATGGATGAAAACGTAAACCTCCTTTATAAGGACCAATTGCAGAATTCATTTGAATTCTATAACCTCTATTTACCTGTATTTCTCCTTTATCATCTACCCAAGTAACTCTAAAAGATATCTGCCTTTCTGGTTCTACCATCCTTAAAAGAATGTTTTTACCAAAATAAATATCATTTTTAATGATATAAGGAATTACAGTTTCTGCTACTTCGTGAACTGCTTGTAAAAATTCTGGCTCATGTCCATTACGTTGTTTTACCAACTCCATGAATCCGTCAATTTTAGATTTGATATTATTACCCATGTTTTTTTATGATATTAATAAAAATTTAACTGCGCAAAGATACTAAATTTTCAATATCACAATATTAAAATAATAAAAATAATTATTCTATAATCCCTTATTTCAATCGATTTCGGTTACAATTAAGGTTTTCTTAATAAATACGTTCTAAAACTCTTTAAAAAAGAGTAAATTTGCGCCTTAATTATCCTCGAAAATGTTAGACAAGGTAAAAGAACTTATTGGTGATGTAAAAGCATTTAATGCTACAACTAAAGAAGAAGTTGAAACTTTTAGAATTAAATACTTAGGAAGCAAAGGTTTATTAAAAGACTTATTTGCAGAATTTAAAAATGTTGATGCTGCAATGCGTAAAGATTTTGGGCAAGCATTAAACAATTTAAAAAAGTCTGCAGAAGGTAAAGTTGTAGAGTTAAATGAAGCTTTAGAAAATTCTGTTGAAGAAAAAGGTTTTTATGGAGATTTAACTAGACCTGCAGAACCAATTAACTTAGGTTCTCGTCATCCAATTTCATTGGTAAAAAATCAAATTATTGAAGTTTTTAACAGAATTGGTTTTACAGTTTCTGAAGGTCCAGAAATAGAAGATGATTGGCATAATTTTACTGCTTTAAACTTACCAGAATATCATCCTGCAAGAGACATGCAAGACACGTTCTTTATTGAGCAAAATCCAGATATTTTATTAAGAACACATACTTCTTCTGTGCAAGTACGTTACATGGAAGAAAATCAACCTCCTATTAGAACTATTTCTCCTGGTAGAGTTTTTAGAAACGAAGATATTTCTGCAAGAGCACACTGTATTTTTCATCAAGTAGAAGGTTTGTATATAGATACTGATGTTTCTTTTGCTGATTTAAAACAAACGCTTTTATACTTTACAAAAGAAATGTTTGGTAAATCTAAAATTCGTTTACGTCCATCTTATTTCCCTTTTACAGAGCCAAGTGCAGAAGTAGATATTTATTGGGGATTAGAAACTGAAACTGATTACAGAATTACAAAAGGTACTGGTTGGTTAGAAATTATGGGTTGTGGTATGGTAGATCCTAATGTGTTAAAAAACGCAAACATAGATCCTACTAAATATTCTGGTTACGCATTTGGAATGGGTATAGAACGTATTGCAATGTTATTATATCAAATACCCGATATTAGAATGTTTTATGAAAACGATAAACGTTTCTTAGAGCAATTTAAATCGGTTATATAATGAACTACTTTTCACAGTTTTGGGACGAAAATAGAGATGATGAATATGCAAGTTGGGGAACCTCAACTTGGTATTTTGAAACTAATGATACTGATGAGGTTTTAAAACAAATTACAGTTTATAAAAACGGAAAAATTGTAAAATATAGTGATGATAAACTTGAAGATGAATTTGGTGGTTTATGTGATCAAACACTAACTATTGATGATTGTGATGGTTTAGAGATTACCAAAGAAGAGTTCTATAAACTTTGGTCTTAATTTAAAATTCTAAAACAAGTTTTCTACCTACATGAAAAAAGACATCCAAATACCAGAAGTAACAGGTGTAGAAATGGCAGTTGTTTATGAATACAATGATATTTATAAAACTGATGATTGGAACGTGTACATTATCAACAACAAAAATGTTGATTTAGAAATGATGGTTATTGTTACACAAGGATTTTCTGACACCAAAATATCTTCTTTATTTCGTAAAAAATTAGACAAACTACCAGCAAATTCTTTTGCTAAAATAGAGTTAATTCAACCAGAATTATTTAAGTTAAATAATCGTTTTCAAGTTACTTTCTTTGAAGGTAATACTTTGTATGAAAAAACATATATGTTTAAAGAAAATACGATTAAAGAAGGTGGCTTAAGAATGATTGATGAAATTAAAAAACGTGGAATTTTAGCTAGTTAGGTTAATCAAAATCAGCTTCAAGCCTATTTATATTTGCAATATCTTTATTTAAGTATTTAATACTCACTTTTGGTGGAATTGAAATTTCTATACATGTTTCAGTAAATAGTAAATTATCTGTAGATAATTTAGACTGAA
The DNA here is from genome assembly GCF_023555495.1 of Polaribacter sp. Z022. Classification (GTDB taxonomy): domain Bacteria; phylum Bacteroidota; class Bacteroidia; order Flavobacteriales; family Flavobacteriaceae; genus Polaribacter. The sequence goes on from NZ_JALCZO010000001.1 coordinate 453,669, forward strand.
AATCATTAGCAACTAATAATGATTTTAAAATTAGTTTAAACATTTTCTTGTCTTTGTATTCTTCATACATAGTTTCAATTTCTTCTTTTGATACTTCTTTAAATCTACTAAAATGTATTTCTATTGATGGTGGGACAGAAACTCCAACAATTAATCTGTTGGTTTTAAAACCTGCCTTTTCTAAAAAAGGTAAAACATTAAAAACATCTTTAACGTAGTTTATAAATTTATCTTTTGTGCTTGTACCAATATCTCCTATTTTTGAAATTCCACTTTTAAATTGTTCAAAAACTTGGTCTGCTCCAACAGAAATTGATTTACTTGTTTTTTTAAGAATATTTTTATCTTTCATTCTACTTTATTACCCTAAAAATCCAATAACTAAATACAATAAAACAGTAATTACACCACCAACTAAAGCATAGGGTAGTTGTGTTTTTACATGGTCTATATGATCACTTGCAGAAGACATTGATGATATAATAGAAGTATCAGAAATTGGCGAACAATGATCTCCAAAAATACCTCCACCTAAAGTTGCTGCCACAACAATAGTAATATCTGCTCCATGAATATTAGCCATTGGTACAGAAATTGCCAACATAATTGCAAAAGTACCCCAAGAAGTTCCTGTAGAAAAAGCAATAAAAGAACTGATTATAAAAACTACTGCAGGTAATAATTCTGGAGATAGCCAATCTTTAGTTGCATTAGCAACATAAACACCTGTTTCTAATTCTTTACAAGCATCACCAATTGCAAAAGCTAACAGCATTAACAAAGCCAAAGGCATTAACTCACTAATTCCTTTTAAAGTTAAATTTACAGCTTCTTTTGGTTTCATAATTCCTTGTACAAAATACATAATCATTGCTACTAAAAGCGATGTAATTACAGCATATAAAACCGATGAAGAACCAGATCCTTCACCCATTGCTTGTTGTACATGATTTAAAAATGATGTTGATTCTTTTACAGCAGACCAACCTGTATACGCTAAATTTATTGGCATCATACAAACCATTACCAAAAGTGGCACAATCATATTATACGCTTTCGCTTGAATTCCTTCTTTTGGAGGAAAAGAAGTAATTTCATCAGAAATCATTGGTTTAGAACCCTCATTCATTAACAAACCTGTTTCTTTAGTTCTAATTTCTGCCTTTTTCATCGGACCAAAATCCTTCTTAAAAAGTATGATAAAAAACAAAATAGCAATTGCTAATAATGGATAAAAATTATACACAATAGAAGAAATCATTACCGAAAATGGTTTGTCTATTCCTTGAGTTAATAACAACCCCATAATAAAAGCTCCCCAAGCATTAAAAGGAATTAAAATAGAAGATGGTGCAGAACTAGAATCTGCTATATAAGCTAATTTTTCTCTAGGAATTCCTAATTTATCAAAAATTGGACGATATAAAGTTCCAACTGTTAAAGAACTAATACTTGTTTCTACAAATAATAAAAGTCCTGTAAATGTTGCCAAAACCTGCACCATAACTCTGCTATATCCAGATTTTTTTCCTTCAAGTTTTACCAATTTTTTATTGATGATATTTATAAAACCTTCTACACCTCTAGAAAACTGAATAAAAATTAACAAGGCACCCACCAAAGCACTAAACATTATGGTTCTAGTATTTCCTTTAGATTGAAAAACGTTTACCATTCCTTCAATCATTGCTAAAGTTCCGTCAATAGGATTCCAACCTTTTATTATTAACCAAGAAAACCAAATACCAAACAACAAAGCAATATATACTTGCTTGGTTCTTAATGCTAAAATAATGGCGATAATTGGTGGTAAAACTGAAAGAAATCCATATTCCATAAAAAGAGATTTTATTTTGCCTAAAGGTAACAATTATTAACACACATTATCAATTGTAATTTTGTAAATTGGTCACCAATTTATTACGATAATGTCAAAATTTTACACAAAACTTACCTCAAGACTTCAAAAGTTTATCGAAGTTCAAAAAATTTTCTTTGTAGCAACTGCTCCTGTTTCTGGACGCATAAATTTATCACCAAAAGGAATGGATTCCTTTAGAGTTATAGATGAAAACCGAGTGTTGTGGTTAAATGTAACAGGAAGTGGAAATGAAACTGCTGCTCATTTGTTAGAAAACAATAGAATTACCATGATGTTTTGTTCTTTTGAAGGTGCACCAAATATTTTACGCTTATATGGAAAAGGTAAAGAAATAAAAGAAGGTGATGACACTTGGAATGAATTAATAACATTGTTTCCAGAAACACCAGGAACACGTCAAATATTTGATATTACAATAGAATCTGCTCAAACTTCTTGTGGAATGTCTATTCCTTTTTATGAATATAAAGGCGAAAGAAACGAATTAAATGATTGGGCTACAGAACAAGGAAAAGAAGGAATTTCTAAATATTGGGAAGAAAAAAACCAAACAAGTATTGATGGTTTACCTACAAATATATTAGATTAATTTTTTCTTTAACAAAAATGTCTCCTCGAGCATTACAGAGTTTAAAATAGTTTTTAAATGAAAGTATCGAACGCAGTTCTCGAGAGGTTATTATTTAGGTTTCGACTGCGCTCAACCTGACAAAAATTAAAAAATGAACAATTTTTCATACTTCAACAGAGAAAATATTACCAAAAATTTACAAGAAACAGAATTTGATGTTTTAATTATTGGTGGCGGAATTACAGGTGCAGGAATCGCTTTAGACGCAGCTTCACGTGGAATGAAAGTTGCTTTAATAGAAAAAAACGATTTTGCTTCTGGAACTAGTAGTAAATCAACAAAACTAATTCATGGAGGATTGCGTTATCTAAAACAATTCGATTTTTGGTTGGTAAAAGAAGTGGGTACAGAACGTGCTATTGTCCACGATTTAGCACCTCACCTTGTTGTTCCAGAGAAAATGATTTTACCTCTTATAGAAGGTGGAACTTATGGTTCTTGGTTGACTTCTATTGGCTTAAAAGTATATGATATTTTAGCTTCTGTAGAAGGTGAAGACAAACGTAAAATGTTAGATAAAGAAGAGGCTTTAGATAAAGAACCTTTGTTACCAAAAAGTATTTTAAATGGTGCTGGTTATTATGCAGAATATAGAACAGATGATGCTCGTTTAACTATTGAGGTTTTAAAAACTGCATTAAACTATGATGCTAAAATGTTGAACTATGTTGAGGCTACCGATTTTATTTACGAAGAAAATAAAGTTGTTGGCGCTAAAGTAAAAGACAATATCTCTAACAATTCTTTTAATATAAAAGCAAAATATGTTGTGAATGCAACAGGTCCTTGGGTAGATAATTTGCGTCAGAAAAATCACTCTAAACAAGGAAAACGTTTACACTTAACAAAAGGAGTACATTTAGTTGTTGCTCATGATAAACTACCTGTTAAACAATCTGTTTATTTTGATATTCCAGATGGTAGAATGATGTTTGCAATTCCTCGTGGAAAAGTTACTTATTTTGGAACCACAGATACCAATTATCAAGAAGATAAAAACAATGTAGAAACTAATTTAGTAGATGCTACTTATTTAATTTCTGCTGTTAATAATATGTTTCCAGAAATTCATTTAACGCTAGATGATATTCAATCTTCCTGGGCAGGATTAAGACCATTAATTCATGAAGAAGGAAAATCTGCATCAGAATTATCAAGAAAAGATGAAATTTTTGTTTCAGATTCTGAATTAATTTCTATTGCTGGTGGAAAATTAACGGGTTATAGAAAAATGGCAGAACGAATTGTAGATTTAGTTGGTAAAAAATACAAACGTAGATTTGAGCATGAATTTGATGAGATTAAAACCAAAGAAATTGCTCTTTCTGGTGGAACTTTTAAAAATTATCAAGAAGTTTTAAGTTATACTGATGCTATTCAAAATAGAATTTCAGAAGTAGATTTCAATAGAAAAGATGCAGAATATTTAGTGCATAATTATGGAAAACAAACTGATATTATCTTGCAAAAATTTGATGATTTAATGCACGATAATATGCAAGAAAAAATGATTAAAGCAGAAGTTTGGTTTACCATTAATTATGAAATGACTTGCTCTGTAACAGACTTTTTTATGCGTAGAACTGGACGTTTGTTTTTTGACAGACCAAGTGTAGATTTGTATAAAAAACTGGTTTTAGAGTTGTTTAAAAAAGAATTTTCTTGGAATGAAATTACCCTTACACAACAACAACAAGAATTAGATAAATATTTAAAAGTTGCAACTACTTTTGAGTAAGTGTTTTTGTGTTTATGGGTTTTGTTTTTACAAATTCTGAAACGTTTATAGAATAAAATCCATTTGATGGAAATTTTCTATAATCTTCTACATGATAACCACCAACAACATATAAAGTTTCATTAAAACAATGTATTTTAGTTTCGTTTAAATTTAAATCTACTTTATACTCTTTTAAGAGGTTTGTTTTAGGTTCAAAAGTTGTTATTTTTCCTGCTTCCTTTAGGTAAATAAAATCATTATCTTTTGTAATAGCAGGTTTTTTCATCCCTCTAAAAAGGTTTCCTTCTTGTTTCCATTTTCCTGTCTTTAAATTAAAAGACTCTATTGTTGTAAATGCTTTTTTATTGAACCCTCCAAAAAAGTATAATTTATCTTTAAAAACAATTCCATTTACTTCTTTTCCTTTTGGCATTTTACTTAAAAAATACCAATAACCTGTTTCTAAATCGTAAAAATGAATATCATTAGAATACACAATATTTCCATTTTTATGCTTTTTTATAGAGCCACCAAAAACTATTATTTTATTATCGTATAAAACAGTACCAAAATCTACTGCTTGGTGTGGATTTGTTTTATCTTTTTTAATAGATAAATCTTTTAAAGAAACTACTTCTATTTGATTAACTAATAACTCTCTAGATTTCTTTTTAGATAGTTGTTTCCCTCCAATTAAAAAAACTGTGTCTTTATAAGAAATGGCATTATAATTGGCTCTATTAATTACTTTATCTTTACTAAGATTCCATTTTTTATCAGAAATATTATAGAATTGTATATCTCCTATATAATTGTTAAAACTAATAGGTTTTGGCTTTTGTAAAAACCTCATAATTTCAAGTTCATTACTAAATTGAACAGCTTCTAACCCTTCTTTATTTTTTTCTTGTTTACTAGAAACATCACCTCCAAAAACATATATTTTATTATTATTTAAAACTGAAGCAAAAGAATAGACCGCTTTTGGTAAATCTTGCAATTTTTTAAATTCTATTGCACTTTTATATTTTTTATTGGTGCTAATTTTTATGCCATCTAGTGTTTCTTGTTTTTCATGAAGATAAATAACTAGTGGTGTTTTATTTAAAGTAAAATTTATTTTTTGAGTTTCATATTTTAAGTGAGAAACAGAAAATGATATAATATTCTCATTTTTTAAATTGAAAGAAAACTCACCTTTAGAGTTTGTGTAAATGGTTTTATTAATGAAAAAAACATGAGCTCTTTCTATAGGTTCTTTCGTTTCAGAATCTAAAATTTTCCCTGTAATTTTTTGCGAAAAAGTAATTGAAGTAAAGAAAATAAATAAAAGTATAATTTGATTTTTCATAATATTATTTTTCTTTTTTACATCAAAAACTATACCTCTTTTAGAAATATTATTCTTCCTTTTCGTTGGCTTCAATATCTTCTGTTAAATCTAGTTCTCTTAAAGTAGGGTTTAAAGCTCCAGTTGCAACAACTGTAATTAAAGTCATGGTTCCTCCAAAAACTACGGCCATTACTGGTCCTAATATTTTTGCTGCTAATCCACTTTCAAAAGCACCAAGTTCGTTAGAAGAACCTACAAACATAGAATTTACAGAAGAAACTCTACCTCTCATATCATCTGGTGTTTTTAATTGTAAAATTGTTTGACGAATTACCATAGAAATTCCATCTGCAGCACCACTAATAAATAAAGCTAATATACTAACCCAAAAAATAGAAGATAATCCAAAACCAATAATACTTAACCCAAAAATAAAGACAGAAACCAGCATTTTTTTACCTGTATTTCTATTGATAGGAATATAAGTTGTTAAAAACATAGTTACAATACTTCCCATAGAAATTGAAGCATTTAAAATACCAAATCCTTCTGGACCAACTTTTAAAACATCTTGTGCAAAAACCGATAAAATTGCTACAGTACCTCCAAATAATACTGCTATCATATCTAAAGATAAAACACCTAAAATAGCTTTGTTTTGAAATACAAATTTTACTCCTGTTTTTAAACTATCCATCATAGGTTCTCCAATCTTTTTATTTAAAATTGGTTTCTTTTTAATTTGAAAAAGAACAATTAATGAAAGAATTACTAAAATAAAAACGAGCGATAATGTTTTATCTACACCAATCCAACTTATAAAAAACCCTCCAAACAAAGCTCCAGAAACAGAGGCTGTTTTCCATGTACTGGTGCTCCAAGTTGCAGCATTATGATATATTTTTTTAGGAACCAATAAAGCAACTAAAGAAAAAATTGTAGGACCAAAAAATGATCTTAAAAATCCACCAAAAAAGACCAAAGCATAAATAGAATATAAAATAGCATTTGTAGACCAGTTAGCAACAATACTTTTAGATGTTAAAAGAAATAACCCTAAACTTATTAAAGAAAATGCTGCAGTACAAATGGCTAATAAATTCCTTTTTTCGTTTTGATCTACAATATGGCCTGCAAATAAAGCCATAGAAAATGCTGGAATAATTTCCATTAAACCAATTATTCCTAAAGAAAGTGGATCTTTTGTTATAGAATATACTTGCCATTCTATAACAATAAATTGCATAGACCAACCAAAAACAAGTAGAAACCTTACAAATAAAAAAATATTAAATTCTTTTATTCTTAATGCTGCATAAGGATCGTTTTTAGCCATTAGTTAGCTTAATTTCATATCCATTAAAATAGCAAATGTTTGATTAATATCTTCTTCTTTTACAACAATAGTCATTTCGTTAGTAGTAGAAATAATTTCTTGTAAAGGAATATCTGCCCAAGCTAATTGCTTTAATATAAAATAATAAACACCAGATTGTTCTAAATTTTCTACAGGTAATTTTATTGTAATAGAAGCTAATTCTAACATACTATGTGTTAAAATTTCTTTTTCAAATATTTCTTGAACAAAAGGTTGTAAGTTTTTACTTGTAACAATATTTGTTTCAAAAATACCTTGAGAAACCGTTAAAAAGTAATCAGAATTTTCGGCAGATTTTGTAAGAATTTTTGCAATTTCTTTTAATAAAGAAGGAGTATTTTTAAAAGTAAAGTCGCACAAATCAGAACGTACAATAACATCACCTAAATCTAAAGCTAGTTTTTTAATGTTCTTTCTTATGCGTAATTCACTTGCAGGTGAAAGTCTGTTAATAGCCATCATTACTGCACCCACCTTAACATCTTTCTTTAAAATTGTAGAGACTTCTGGTAAAATAATTCTAGCTAAAGAAGAAACATTTATTAATTTTTCATTTAAAGCTTCTTCAATAAAAGGTGTTTTTCTAATTGTACTTTCTACTACTTCTTGTATTGTTTTCATAACTAATGTTTAAAAATTTATACGAATGTTCAAATTTAAACAATTAATCTAAATTATCTGTCAATTTTTTAAATTCTTTTTTAGGGTTTTTATGATTATATAAAATATTATAAACAGTATCTATAATAGGTGTTTTTGCTTCATTTTCTTCTTTCATTTTAAAGGCGCTTTTTGTTGCGTAAAAACCTTCAGCAATCATACTCATTTCCATTTGAGCAGATTTTACTGTATATCCTTTACCTACCATGTTTCCAAACTGTCTATTTCTACTAAATATAGAGTAACCTGTAACTAACAAATCTCCTAAATAAGCAGAGTTATTAATGTTACGTTTCATTTTATGTACTTTTTTAATAAAGCGTTTCATTTCTCTAATAGCATTACTCATTAAAACAGCCTGAAAATTATCTCCATAACCTAAACCATGAGCAATACCTGCAGCAACAGCATAAATATTTTTTAACATTGCAGCATATTCTGTTCCAATAATATCATCAGAAATTTTAGTTTTTATATACCAACTTTTTAAAGCATTGCTAATACATATTGCCTTTTCTTCATCTTGACATGCAATTGTTAAATAAGATAAACGTTCCATTGCAACTTCTTCTGCATGACAAGGACCAGTAATTACACCAATATTATTTAAAGGAATATTGTATTCTTTATTAAAATGTTCGCCAATAATTAAACCTGTTTCTGGTACTATACCTTTAATTGCAGAAAAAATAATTTTATTTTCTAAAGAAGTAGTTAACTTTTTTAATTCGCTAGTTAAAAAAGCAGAAGGTATTGCAAAAATTAATACATCGTAATTATCTATTGTATAATTAATATCACTAGACAAATCTAACTGATGTGCATAAACATCTGCAGATTGTAAATAGTTTGGATTGTGATCATTTTCTTTTATATGTTCAATTGCTTGTTCATTTCTCATGTACCAACCAATTGTATCTTTATTTTCTGATAACATTTTAACAATGGCAGTTGCCCAACTTCCTCCACCTAAAACTGCTATTTTCTTTTGTTCACTCATTAAAAAATTATTTTTATAAAATCAAAAGTAATAAAATTAGTATCTATTGATGAATGCTTTGCTAATTATTATATTTGTGATAATTCAATTCTCATGACAAAGAACAAAATATTATTATTTTTATGTGGTTTTTTCTTAATAATATCTTGTAAGATAGCACCAGTTAAAGTAGAAAAACAGTTGTTAAAAACTGAAAATAATAATTCTACAAAATCTGCAAATGTTTCTATTTTAAAAAAGGAATTTATAGTTGAAGGTTTAAACAATATAGCTCATAAAGTTTGGGTGTATTTACCTCCAAACTACCATTCTACTTCAAAAAAGTACCCTGTTATTTATATGCATGATGCCCAAAATTTATTTGATGTAACTACAGCTGCTTATGGAAAAGAATGGGGTGTAGATGAAACATTAAATCAACTTTATAAAAATACAGGTAAAGGTTTTATTGTAGTGGGAGTTGAAAATGGAGGTGATAAAAGAATTGAAGAATATACACCTTGGACACATCCAAAATATGGAGGAGGTAAAGGAGCAATTTACATAGATTTCTTAGTAAAAGAATTAAAACCTTATATAGATAAAAATTTCAGAACAAAAACAAAAGCAAAACATACTGCTATTGTTGGTAGTTCTTTAGGAGGCTTAATTTCTTTTTATGGTGGACTTAAATATCCTGATATTTTTGGTAAAATAGGGGCGCTTTCTACCTCTTTTTGGTTTTCTAAAAAAGTAAATAATTTTGCAAAAGAAAATGGAAATCAAAAGAAAATAAAACTCTATTTATTAATTGGTGGTGATGAAGGTTATACAATGTTACCTGATACTCAAAAAATGGAAAAATTATTAATTAAAACTGGTTTTCCTATAAAAAATTTAAAAACTAAAATTGTTCCTAAAGGACAACATAATGAGACTTTTTGGAATGCAGAATTTTTAGACACAATAACTTACTTATATAATTTATAAAATGAACGTACAAATAATTAACAAATCTAAACACGCAACTCCAAGTTACGAAACAGAAGGAGCAGCAGGAATGGATTTAAGAGCAAATATTAATGAAGCAATAACACTTAAACCTTTAGAAAGAGCTATTGTAAAAACAGGTTTATTTATTGCTTTGCCTGTTGGTTTTGAAGCTCAAGTTAGACCAAGAAGTGGTTTGGCTGCTAAAAAAGGAATTACTGTTTTAAACTCTCCAGGAACTGTAGATGCAGATTATAGAGGAGAAATTGGAGTAATTTTAGTAAACCTATCTAATGAAGATTTTGTTATAAATGATGGAGAAAGAATTGCACAATTAGTTATTGCTAAACATGAAAGAGCTGTTTGGAAAGAAGTTGAAGTGTTAAGTGAAACAGAACGTGGTGCTGGAGGTTTTGGAAGCACAGGTGTATAAATAAAATGGAAGAACCTAAATTACAAGCTTTAAGAATTTCTGCTAGTTGGCATGTAGAATGGAATCTTTTTTATGAAGTAGATCCTTCTAAAGAAACTATGGTTTATTTAGATTCTAGCTCTCTTTTACATTTAACTAATTATGCTTTAATGAGAGCTATAAATTTAGATTTTAGACCTGAAAATGATTTGAATGGCCATTTTTATTTAAGAGTTATAAATTTAACTGAAGTAATAAATAAAAAAGGTAATAAAATCTATGAAGGAGATTGGGAAAATTTATATTTTGAATTTAAATCTAAAAACAGATTAGAAATTGTTAACGAAATAGAACGATTGCTAATAGAAATTCCACCGTTTAAAAGTAAACTTTCACCGAAAAAATAATTTCTTTTTTTAGTCCTTCAATATTTTTGTTTTTTAATTAAAAAACAAAAATTATGATTTTAGGAGTTTCTGATTGGTTAAGTACAAAAATAAATGTTGAAGCAAAATTTATTAGAATTGGTTTTGTAGTAGCTGTATTACTAGCTGGTTTTGGTATTGGATTATACCTTATTTTATGGATTATAAAATTACTTTCTAAGTAATCCTTTTATAAACCTGACTCATCTTTCTTACTTTATCAAACAATAAATTATAAGGTAAGAAAGTATGAGAATAATACTTAAACCCTTGTTTTTTATAAAATAAAAAAGCTTGTGGTTGCTCATCCATAGTATCTAACCATATAATTTCATATTCTTTTTTAATAGCTTCTTTTTCTAACCATAAAAGAATATTTTTTCCTATTCCTTTACCTTGTGTTTTTTGATGCAAATAAATTCTATGTAATTTTACTTGTTTTTTATCTGCTAAACCTTCTAGTTTTTCATCCCAAATAATTCTTAAATTTCCTATAATTTCATCATTATATATTACAAAATAATAATCTGCATTTTCTTGAGATAATTCTTTTAAAATATGGTCTTTAGAATATTGAGAATTAATATACCAATCTCCTTTATCTTTCCAAAAATGACTGTAAGCTAAAGGATAAATTTCTTTCATTAAAGCAAACAAATCTGTATAATTTTGTTTGTTAATGTTTTGTAAAACAATTTGTTGCGTAATATTAATCATATATCAAAACTATTAAAGTTGGTTGGTTTTGTAAAAAAAACAGAAGTATTATACAATAAAAAAAAGTCTGTGGTATTTTATTGATAAAAAAAAACTGCTATAGATTGATTATTTCTATAGCAGTTAATAATAATAGTTAGAACTTTAAGTACTTATTCTTGATTTTCAATAGCAACTTTAATTTTTCCTTCTAGTTCTTCTGCTAATTCAGGATTGTCTTTTATTAATCCTTTAACAGCATCTCTACCCTGACCTAGTTTTGTTTCACCATAACTAAACCAAGAACCACTTTTCTTTACAATACCTAATTCTACACCTATATCTAAAATTTCTCCAACTTTAGATATTCCTTGTCCGTACATAATATCAAATTCTGCAATTTGAAAAGGAGGTGCAACTTTATTTTTTACAATTTTAACTTTGGTTGAGTTTCCAATAACTCTATCTCCGTCTTTAATTTGCGTTCTTCTTCTAATATCTAAACGTACAGAAGCATAAAACTTTAATGCATTACCACCAGTTGTTGTTTCTGGGTTACCAAACATTACACCAATTTTTTCTCTTAATTGGTTAATAAAAATAACAGTACAATTAGTTTTAGAAATTGTACCTGTTAACTTTCGTAAAGCTTGCGACATTAAACGTGCATGAAGACCCATTTTAGAATCTCCCATTTCTCCTTCAATTTCAGATTTTGGAGTTAATGCTGCAACAGAATCAATAACAACAATATCTATTGCTCCAGATCTAATTAAATTGTCTGCTATTTCTAACGCTTGCTCACCATGATCTGGTTGAGAAATAATTAAGTTATCTACATCTATACCTAAATTTTCTGCATAAAATTTATCGAATGCATGTTCTGCATCAATAAAAGCTGCAATACCACCCGCTTTTTGGGCTTCTGCAATTGCATGTAATGTTAAGGTAGTTTTACCTGAAGATTCTGGCCCGTAAATTTCAATAACTCTTCCTCTTGGATAACCACCAACACCTAAAGCCAAATCTAACCCTAAAGAACCAGATGAAATAGCATCTATATCTTCTGTTACTACATCTCCTAATTTCATTACAGAACCTTTACCGTAAGTTTTATCTAGTTTATCTAGAGTAAGTTGCAGTGCTTTAAGTTTCGCTGCTTTTTCTTTATCTTTCGCCATAAATCTTGCTTTTAAATTTTTAAAATAAGTGCGACAAGTTACAAAAATATAAGATTAATTTCCTAACAAAAAACAGTCAAATTTTTAGTATTTTTATACAAAGTACATGATCTATGAATTCTATAATTAATTTACAAAATAAAGAGTCTTTCGTTAAAATTGAAAATGGCGAATTAATTAGTTTTATTAAAAATGATAAAGAATATATTCATCAAAAAGGAAATAAAGGTTGGAGAAATTCTGACGATGAAATGTTTCCTGTAATTGGTCCAACTGTTAAAAATAATTTTAGAGTTCATACCAAAAATGGAGATGCTATTTTAGACCAACATGGTTTATTACGTGAACTTGATTATTCGTTAGTTTCTTCGGATGAAAATTCGGCTAAATTCATAAAAAAATATCTAAAAAACACTGCTGTTAAGAACAGTAAATTTCCAGTAAAATCTACTGAAGAAAATTTGTTTTGGCCTTTTAATTTTTCTTTTGAAAAGAATTTTACTTTAGAAAATAATATTTTAACTATAAAATTTATCATCAATTCTGAAGAAGGAATGCCTTTTATGTTAGGTTATCATCCTGCATTTATGTTATCTGATACAGGTAAAGAAACTTTAGAATCTGGGAAAGAAAAAATTACTTTATCAGATGTTTACAAAGCTGGTTCTAATGCTTTTCCGGTTTTAGGAACAAACAAAATTGTTTTAAAAAATATTGATAAAAACAATTTAGAAATAACCACAGAAGGTTTTCATAATTTTATGCTTTGGACAGAAGTTGATAATATGCTTTGTATTGAACCAATTACACAATATACTTCATATACAGATCAGAAATTTTCTGAAAAAAATATGAGTATTTCTAAAGGACAAAATATATTTACTGTAGCTATTAAAGTTTTATAATTTGATTAAAAATTTTAAATAAAATGATAAAATATACCTTAATTCTTAGTGTAATCTTACTTTTTTCTTGTAAAAACCAACCTACTAATAAAACAAAAATAGTTTCAAAAAATACTATAATAAAAAAAGAAAAGAAAATTTTAGAAAAAGAAACAATTACTTTTCCATCTAAAGATAATTTACCAATTACAGCAGATATTTATAAAATTAAAGAAACACCTATAACAATTTTATTGTGTCATCAGGCTGGTTATAGTAGAGGAGAATATAAAGATTCTGCTATAGAATTAAATAAATTAGGATATTCTGTATTAGCAATAGATCAACGATCTGGAAATACTGTAAATAATATAAATAACCAAACTGTAATAACTGCTAAAACAAAAGGTTTAGGTATTACTTACTTAGATGCTAAACAAGATATTGAAGCTGCTATAGATTATTTATATGAACAAAATGGAGGAAGAGAAATTTTGTTAGTTGGTAGCTCTTATTCTGCTTCTTTATCGCTTTTAATAGGTGTAAATAATTCTAAAGTTAAAGCAGTTGTAGCCTTTAGTCCAGGAGAATATTTTAAAAGTATAGATATAAATAAAAGTATAAGTAATTATAAAAAACCAATTTTTGTTACATCTTCTAAAAGTGAAAGTGCAAGTGTAACTACTTTAGTAAATAAAATAAACCCTATTTATTTAACGCATTTTATACCAAAAGTAAAAGGAATACATGGCTCTAGAGCTCTTTGGAAAACTACTGAGGGGAATGAAACTTATTGGACTTCTTTTAATAGTTTTTTATCTACTTTAAAAACTGAATAAATTGAAAGTAGAACATCGTCATTTTATTATTCACAAACCTTGGGGTATGATTTCTCAATTTGTAAATCCCCATTAAGTGGAAATAAATTTACAAGTTAAATGGTTTAAATTATATTACTTTGAAGGTAATTTTATTTAAAGTATTTTTGAAATAAAACTGTGAAAAGACATTATTACCTCTATTTATTATTTCTTTTTAGCTTAAATTTAATATCTCAAAACACTTACATCCCTGATAATAATTTTGAACAACAATTAATTAAATTAGGGTATGACTCTGGTCCATTAGATAATTATGTACCTACAAACAATATAAATGGTATTAAATATTTAAAATTAAACGTTGAAAATGTCTCAAATTTAACTGGGATACAAGATTTTATAGCCTTAGAACAATTTGAATTTACTTTAAGCAAAGTAACTGAGGTAAATTTAAAAACTTTAGTAAATTTAAAATACCTGTATTGTAGTGGAAATAATCTATTAAACATAGATATTTCAAACAATAAAGAACTTTTAAATTTATATATAGGAGAAAACTCTATTTCCGAAATTGATATTTCTAATAACATTAAATTACAAAAGTTAGACATCTCTAATAATAATTTTAAAGAAATCGATATTTCTAATAATCCAGAACTTGTATATTTAAATATTTCTGATAATAATATATCTGAATTAAATATAAACAACAATTTAAAATTAATTTATTTTTATTGTTTTAATAATAACATATCAAGCTTAGATTTAAAAAATCATAAAGATTTATTTGATATATCTTGTGGTAATAATCCATTAAATGCTATTTCTTTTTCACCTAATGGTAAACTAAATAACATAAATATTCAATCAACTTTAATTAATGAATTAGATTTGAGAACTCAACCAAATTTAATAACTCATATAGCATCATTTTTAAATATAGAAAATAACCCAAATTTAAAATGTGTTTTTGTAGATGATGTAAGTAGATTTAATACAGATATTTGGGATGCAATAAAAAAAGATGCACATAATACTTTTGTCTTAAATGAAACAGAATGTACTAAAATAACTTGTAATATTAATGTAGATATACTTAATGATGTTTCTATATGTGATAATTTTGAACTACCAACTTTAACAAATGGAAATTATTATACACAATCTAATGGAAATGGTACAAAACTAAATGCTGGAGATATTTTAACTTCATCACAAACTATATTTATTTACAATGAAGACCCTTCTAACAGTTTATGTTTTAATGAAACTAGTTTTATAATAACAATATCACAAACTCCTTTGGTAGATAGTTTAAGTGATATTACAGAATGTGAAAATTTTGTATTACCAAACTTAGTAAACGGAAACTATTATACACAATCTAATGGAAATGGTACACAATTAAACGTTGGTGATATTATAACATCATCTCAAACTATATTTATTTACAATGAAGACCCTTCTAACAGTTTATGTTTTAATGAAACTAGTTTCATAATAAATATTACACAAAAACCTTTAGTAGATAGTTTAAATGATGTTAATGAATGTGATAATTTTGAATTACCTAATTTAATAAATGGTAATTATTATACACAATCTAATAAAAATGGTACAAAACTAAACGTTGGTGATATTATAACATCATCTCAAACTATTTTTATTTACAATGAAGACTCTACTAATACAACTTGTTTTAATGAAACCAGTTTTAAAATAAATATTACACAAACACCTTTAGTAGATAATTTAAGTGATATTACAGAAATTAATAGTTATAGATTACCAAGTTTAACAAATGGTAATTATTATACAGAATCTAATAAAAATGGAACACAATTAAACGTTGGTGATCTTATAACTACTTCACAAACAGTTTTTATTTATAATGAAGATTCTTCTAATACAAACTGTTTTAATGAAACTAGTTTTAAAATAAATATTATTATAAAATTAGATATTCCAAATTATTTTACTCCTAATAATGATGGAATTAATGACTATTGGGTAATAAAAGATAACTATCAAATTAATGAAATTTTTATCTATAATAGGTATGGTAATTTAATAGCAAAACCAAATATAAATATAGGTTGGAATGGATATAGTAATGGAAAATTATCAATATCAAATTCTTATTGGTATTTGATAAATTTAAAAGATGGAACACAACAAAGAGGCTACTTTTCTTTATTAAAATAATGGTAATGAGTAAACATCGTCATTTTATTATTCACAAACCTTGGGGTATGATTTCTCAATTTGTAAATCCTGCAAAGCGTAAAAAAAAATTATTAGGAGATTTATACAATTTTCCTGATAAAACTATGGCTATAGGACGTTTAGATGTAGCTTCTGAAGGTTTACTTTTATTAACAACAGATGGTAAAGTTTCTGCAGAAATTAGATCTCAAAAATATGAGAAAGAATATTATGTACAAGTAGATGGAATTATAACTAAAGAAGCTGTAGAAAAATTAAAAACAGGTGTAGAAATTGGTTTTAATGGAAAAAAATATACCACAAAACCAGGAAAAGCCTTTTTAATAAACGATCCTAAATTTCCTTTAAGAAGTCAGAAAATTAGAGACGAAAGACATGGACCAACTAGTTGGGTTTCTATTATAATTAGAGAAGGTAAATTTAGACAAGTTAGAAAAATGACTGCTGCTGTGGGTTTTCCAACTTTACGTTTAATACGTGTTAGAATTGGAGAAATTAAATTAGATAATTTAGAAGTTAGTGAAGTAAAAGAAGTTACTACTTTAATGTAATTTATTTTTCTTTTAAATTGTATTTACTTTTTATATGCTTAATATCTTTAGCTTTTAAAATTGCATAAAATTTTCTAGGAGAAATTTTTAAATCTTTAGTAATATCACTTACTTTTTTCTTCCCTTTTTTATATAATTTTAAATTTTTATTTACTTTTTTATTAAAGTAAAATGCTTTTAATTTTTCTAAAACCTCTAATTCAGAAGTATTAGAATTATTCACATATTCTTTAATTTCTAATTTGATGTTAGATAAACTTTTTGCCATTTTTTTAAATTTTTAATTATTTTTTTTCTTTTTCAAATAGCAAAATATCTAAAAATATATTTTTAGATACATAATTATTAAATAGTTAACCAATATAATATATTTTTTATAAAGGATTACTTTTAATATTTATAGTGAATGTAACATTTATCACAAAATTAAATTTTGATTCTTTTTAATTTTGCTTTATGGACAATTCTAATACAACTTTATATATAGTAGCTGCAGTAATTATTTTACATTTTGTAGTTGGTTTTGGATACTTAGCTTATAAATTAATGAATAAGAAAAAGTAATTATTTTTCTTTCTTATTACTATAATTTTCAAAATACAATACACCTAATAAACTAGCACCAATTAAAATACCTCCTAAAGCATCAATTATTTTTTGACCTTTATAAATTGCATAAAAAGAAAACAATATTGATGCAATACTTATTATAATTATTAAATATTTTAATGGTTTACTCATAATTTACTTTTTATCCATTCTTATATGCGGAATTCCATCTTCTAAGTACTCCTCTCCTACTTGTTTAAATTGATGTGTTTCGTAGAATTTCTTTAAATATTTTTGAGCAGAAATAGTGATTTCATCAACATTAAAATGAGTTTTTATAGCTTTTATAGATGCAATCATAATTTTATGACCATAACCATACTTACGTTCAGAAGCTGCTACTACTACTCTACCAATACTAGAATTTTTAAAATAATCTCCTGGTTTAAAAATACGAGTATAGGCTACAATTTTATCGTTTTTATAACCAAAAATATGTAAAGATTTTTGATCTTTATAATCTACATCTTGGTATACACAATCTTGTTCTACAACAAAAACTTCAGATCTTAACTGAAGTATATTGTAGAGTTCTGTTGTATTTAATTCTGAAAAAGATTTTATAAAAAATTTCATTTAAAAAAGAGATTTCTCGATACAAATTTTCTCATACTTCGAAAATTTACTCGAAATGACATACTTAATAAATTTTTTATTTAACCAGCACAAGAAATTTTACCAACTCTGTTTTGGTGTCTTCCTCCTTCAAATTCAGTATTTAAAAATACATCTACAAAACCTATTGCTTGTTGTAAAGAAACAAAACGAGCAGGAATGGTTAAAACGTTAGCATTATTATGTTGTCTTGTTAATGCAACCAATTCATTATTCCAACAAAGTGCAGCTCTAATACCTTGGTGTTTATTAGCAGTCATTTGTGCTCCATTACCAGAACCACAAAGAATAATACCTAATGTTGCTTTTCCACTTTCTACAGCAACTGCTGTTGGATGTATTGAATCAGGATAATCCATAGAATCATTTGTATCGGTTCCAAAATTTAAAACTTTGTATCCTTTTTCTTCTAAATGTTTTATAATTTCGAATTTGTATTCTGTACCTGCATGGTCATTACCTATGGCAATTGTCATAATATTATAGTTTTATATTGTCATTTCAACTTTATGGAGAAATATTTATACTATTATAAATAGATTTCTCAATTCTACTACGTTTCGTTCGAAATGACAGCTAGTTACGTTGCAAAAATACAGAAACTAACGGTTATCAACAGTTATAAACAATCAAAAAAATAACTTTTTTAATAACCTTTTAATTTTTAGATAATTAGCAATATTACCTAAATGTTAAGAAGTATCAGTAAAGTTTTAAAACTATTTTTGGTAATTTAAAATATTATTACAATACAAGAAGTACTTTAACATATGCAACTTTTTTTATGAGTTTTTGATAAAAGTTTATCAACATAAAATTTACAATTTGTTTACATAGATTCAGTTATTAACTATTAAGAATTTTTGTTAATTTATGTTTATAACTATTGTTAATAACTCTAAATTTAAATTGATCTTTAAGCTTTTATGTTACTAATAAGTTGTCAATGATTTTTAATAACTCAAACAAAAAAATAAAAAGGTAAAATTTTATAGTAACTATTAACATACTATTATAACCATTATAGTTTTTTTAAATTTTTAAAAAGAAAAATAATTATAATATAGAATGTTGATAACTGTTAAAATAGTTAAATTTGTAGAAAAAATATATTATGAAAAAAATACTACTTTTTATTATGTGCCCATTCTTTCTTTTTGGGCAAACTCAGATAGGTGATAAAATTAATCAAAAATTAATTGGTGATAAATTTGGACAATCAACTAGTATATCTATAGATGGAAGTATTGTTGCAATAGGAGCTCCAGGTAATGATAGTAATGGTTCAGATTCTGGTCATGTAAGAATTTACAAAAATGAATCAGGAGTTTATACTCAAATAGGAGATGATATTAATGGAGAAGCTGCTGGAGATAACTCAGGTTTTTCAATCAGTTTATCTTCAGACGGATCTATAGTTGCTATAGGTGCTCCTGGAAATGATGGTAATGGATCAAGTTCAGGTCATGTACGTATTTATAAAAATATAAATAATGTTTGGACACAAGTAGGTTCTGACATTGATGGAGAAGCTGCTGGAGATAACTCAGGTTTTTCAATTAGTTTATCCTCAGATGGATCTATAGTTGCTATAGGTGCTCCAAATAATTCTAGTATTGGTTCCCTTGCTGGACATGTAAAAATTTACAAGTATAAATCAGGGGTTTGGACTCAAATAGGGAATAATATAGAAGGTAACTTACCGTTAAGTAAGGCAGGACAATCTGTAAGTTTATCTTCAGATGGAAGTATAGTTGCAATAGGTGCTCCTTTTAATTCACAACAAGGTTCTTTTTCAGGTTATGTAAAAGTTTATAAAATTGAGTCTGGAGTTTGGACTCAACATGGTAGTAGTCTCCATGGTATAGAAAATGATCAATTTGGTTGGTTTATTAATTTATCCTCAGATGGATCAACTATAGCTATTTGTTCTAATACTCAAAATTATGTAAAAGTTTATAAAAAAGAATCTAATGGTCTTTGGATACAAAAAGGAGAAACTATTAATGCTAATAATATACAAAATCAAGGAGGTTTCTCAATTAGTTTAAGTTTATCTTCAGATGGAAACATTTTATTATTAGGAGAACCTAAGAATAATAATTCTAAAGGAGATGTAAATATTTATAGATTTGAATCAGGAGTTTGGAATAAAAAAGGTAGTACTATTTCTGGAAGCTCGGAATCTGATAATTTAGGTTTTTCTGTAAGTTTATCAGAAAATGGAAATAATTTTATAACAAGTAGTATTAATTTTAATACAGATAAGAGTTATGTAAAAATATATAATTTAAATGATATTCCTTCTTATAATTATTATCCTTTTAATCAAATTGGTGCTTCATTAAATGGTGATAAAACTTTTGATAATTTTGGTACTAGAGTTAGTTTATCAGAAAATGGTAAAACACTTGCTATTTCTGCAGTTTTAAATGGTTTAAATGCTTTTAGTTATGTAAGAGTTTATAAAAATGAATCAGGAGTATGGACTCAAATAGGATCTGATATAAAAACAAATATAGAAGGAGATGGTGTAGGATTTAATTTAAAATTATCTGCAAATGGTAATGTTTTAGCTTTAAGTTCTATAAATAATACTGTTAGAATTTATGAAAATATTTCAGGTGAATGGGTACAAAAAGGGAAAAATATAAATGGTGATATTTTTACTCATTATACTCAAGATGGTATAGATTTATCTTTTGATGGTAATATTGTTGTTATAGGTGAATCAAGTAGTTATAATATAGATTTAGGTAGTGTAAAAGTATATAAATTTATTTCTGATACTTGGACACAGATTGGTAATTCTATAGAAGGAAAAGAAGGAAATGATCATTTAGGTTATAGTGTAAGTATTTCATCTAATGGAAATATTATTGCTATTAGTGCTCCTAATCTTTCACATGAAAATATTGGTTTTGTAAGAGTTTATAAAAATATTTCTAATTCTTGGGTACAAATTGGTAGTGATATTTTAGGAAATAATAATTGGGAATTATTTGGAAATAGAGTTCGTTTATCAGGAGATGGTAATGTTTTAGCATTATCTATTAATAATTATAATAATGATTTAGGACAAGTTAAAGTTTTTAAAAATGAATCTGATAATTGGGTACAAATAGGAGATAATATTAATGGAGAATTTACTAATGATAAATTTGGAAGTGATCTTAGTTTATCTGGAAATGGAAATATTTTAGCAATAAGTACTCCTTTAAATGATGGAAATGGTTCAAATTCTGGTCATGTTAGAGTATTTAAAAATGAATCAAATGCATGGGTTCAACAAAAAAATGATATAGATGGTATTATTGATAATGAAAAATCTGGTTCAAGTATAAGTTTATCTTTAGATGGAAAAACTTTAGCTATTGGTGCTCCAGGAAATAATATAATAGCTAATTTAGCTGGACAAGTAAGAGTTTATGATTTATCTTCAATAGTTTTATCTAACAATAAATTTCAAACAGAATTATTTAAAATTTACCCAAATCCTAGCTCTAAACAAATTACTATTCAAATAAATACTTTAGACTTTAAAAAAGCTAGCATTTATAACAGTTTAGGTCAGTTTGTAAAAAGTAGTAAAGAGCTAACTATAGATATTTCTAGTTTATCTAATGGTATTTATTTTTTACAAGTTGAAACAACACTATCAAAATCTAGTAAAAAGTTAGTTGTAGAATAATAAAATATGAATTTATAAAATGGTTTAATAGAAATGTTAAACCGTTTTTTTTTCAGCTTTAAAATATTTATTTTCTATAGAATTTTATTAATTATTTATATAATATTCTTTTATTTTTATTAAAAATAATATATTTATTAAAAATAAAAACTATGAAAGAAATATTATTACTTTTTATTTTATACCCTTTCTTTCTTTTAGGACAAACTCAAATAGGATTAGATATAAATGGAAAATCTGAATATAGCTATTTAGGTAAATCTATAAAGTTAAATTTTGATGGATCTAGAATAGTTATTATAGGTTCTGTTCTTAAAGATAATAATTTATATTCTAGCTACGCAAGTATTTATAAAATTGAAAATGGTAATTGGGTTCAATTTGGGCAAGATATTTTTAATAATTATTATGAAAGTGCTGGTTCTACGAGTACAATTAATTTAAATTTAAATGGAACTATTGTTGCTTTTGTAAATTCTTCAGATGTAAATGTATACAACAATAAAAATGGAACTTTAAGTAAAATTGGAGAAACATTAGAAATAGATATTAATTTAAATTATATAGGATTTCCTTTAGTTAGTTTTAACGAAGATGGTTCTTTATTAGCAATAAGAAGATTTTATAAAGAAGGAGTAGGTAGTAGTTCAATAATTAAAGGTATTATTAGAATTTATAAAAATAATAATGATAATTGGGTTCAAGTTGGAAATGACCTATATGGAGATTCTGATGTTTTAAATACTGGTTTTAATGTAAATTTTAATAATGAAGGTTCTATAGTAGCTATTAGTGCTATGAAAAATATAAATCAAGGTCAATTAGATTTAGTTCATGTAAATGTATATATAAATGAAAATAATCTATGGAAACAAATAGGAGAATCTATTAATATTAATGCTAATTATCCTCTAAATTCATCACTAAGTATAAGTGGAGATGGCAGTACTATTGCAATTGGAGCATATAATAGTTTAGATAAACCTAGAACAGGATACGTTCATGTTTTTGAAAATACACAAAATGAATGGATAATAAAAGGTAATGCTATTAATGGAGAATTTCCTCATGACCATTTTGGCTCATCAATAAGTTTAAATTCTGATGGTTCTATTATTGCAATTGGAGGAAAATATAATGATGAAAACGGAATAAATTCTGGTCACACAAGGATTTATAAATATAATAATAATTGGAACCAAGTAGGAGTAGATATAAATGGTGATTTTTCACAAGATGAATTTGGTAGTTTTGTAAGTTTAAGTTCCGATGGTAGTAAAGTAGCAATAAGCGCATTAAAAAATGATAGTAATGGTACTCATTCAGGTCAAGTAAAAGTTTATGATTTAAGTACAGTTTTATCAACAGAAAAAAATAGTATTTCAAACTTTACTATATATCCAAACCCAGCATCAAATCAAATAACTATTGAAATAAATAACTCTAATTTAAAAAAGTTATCTATTTATAATAGTCTAGGTCAGTTTATAAAAAGTAGTAAAGAGTTAACTATAAACACTTCTAGTTTATCAAAAGGAATATACTTTTTACAAATAGAAACAGAGAAAGGAAAAGCGTCAAAAAAGTTAATAATAGAATAAAACCTAAACCGTTTTCTTTTCAGCTTTTAAAAGGTATAAAGTATCTTTTTGAATATCTACCGTTTTTTCTGTAGTTTCAATTTTATTTAATGAAGTATTTACCGTTTTTACAGTAACTATAATTCCTGTAAGGAATATAACTGCAAATAAAACAATAATTTTACGTAGATTTTTCATCTTAATAATAGTAACTCTTTCTATAAAGACGCATCAATTTATAAAACGTTACAAATTTTTTAAGATTTTTTTAACTTAATGAGACTTAATTTTAAGAAGTCTTTATGACGAACTTAAAATTAAGTTTCATTAATCCTGATTTTAAGAGGGATCTTATCTTATTTTAAAGATATTAATTGATAATAAAGTTAATGGCTTTTTCTATAATTTTTACAGTTACTTTTCCTGTTCCAATTAATTCTCCATCTGCTTGAATAAATGGTTTTGTAGTTTGCGGAATTACAGTAATTTCTTTGGTTTTATAAGTTTCAATCTTTTTATGATGTACAATTTTACCAGAATATAATTTAGGTAAATTAAAAACCAAATCTAATAAATGTAATTTTTTTGCAATGGTTACATCAAATAAACCATCTGTAGAATTCACATTTTTTGTAAACTGCATTCCCCCTCCAGAAAATTTACAAATCCCAAAAATTGTCATTAAACAGTTGGTTTCAATTACTTTATCATCAAAAATAATTTTAAAAACAGATTTTTTATACAATAATAACCCTGCTAAACCACTTAATAAATACGCTATAGAACCAAAACGTTTTAAAGTTTTAAGTTTATTAACAATATAACCATCATAACCTAAACCAGCTACATTATTAAAATAAGAAACAGAATTATTATCAGTTTTTAAAACACCAATATCTTGTAAAATTGTTTTTTTCTGATGTATAATTTCTACTGCTTTTGCTACGTTATTTGGTATGTTATAGGTTTTTATCCAATCGTTTCCAGTTCCTTGAGGAATTACTGCAATAGTTATATCAGAAGTTTTTACATACCTTTGCAGCATTATTCCGTTAACAACATTGTGTAATGTTCCATCTCCGCCAACGGAAATAATATTTCTAAAACCATTTTGAATTGCTTTATCTACCAACTCAATTTCGTGTTTAGAAAACTGTGTAAAAGCAAAAGAAAAGTCAATTTTCTTGTTGTTTAATAATTGTTGAATTTCTTCCCATTGTTTAGAAAAGTTCCGATTTCCAGAAGTAGGATTAGCAATTATAAACCAAGAATTAGACATAAATAAAAATTAAAATTAAGCCAAAATACAATAATAGATTTATAACAATAATTTAATACATAAATCTAGTTTATAATTGTAATTTGGTAATTAAATAAGAAGTAAGAATTAATGACAAGAAAGAAGAAAAAAATATATAAAAAGAAAGGTAGAGTTATAAAAGACCTAACTAGAAACATATTTAAAATCTTAAATGAAGACAGCGAAAAGTTTTATAATTATAAACAAATTGCTGCCAAATTAAAAATTTCTGATACTGATGGTAAAACGCAAGTATTAAAGAAATTGGTAGAATTAACTGCTACCAAAAAAGTAAAAGAAATAGACAGAGGTAAATTTCAAATTAATGCAGACAGAAAATATTCTATTGGTACTTTAGATGTAACTTCTAATGGAAATGGGTATTTTATTTCTGATGATTATGAAGATGATATTTTTATACCAAATATTAATTTAGGAAAAGGTTTACATAATGATACTGTAAAAGCTTACGTTTATAAAAAACGAAATGGAAAAAAATTAGAAGCAGATGTTGTAGAAATTGTAGAACGTGCAAAAACTGAGTTTGTTGGTGTTTTACAAAAGAATAAAAACTTTGGTTTTGTTGTACCAGATAACAACAAAATGTATGCAGATATTTTTATTTCTAATAATAAAATGAATGGGGCAGAAGATGGAGATAAAGTACAAGCAACAATTACAGATTGGCCACAAAATTCTAAAAATCCTTTTGGAAAAATTAATAATGTTTTAGGGAAACCAGGAGATCATAATACAGAAATGCATTCTATTTTATTAGAATACGATTTACCTTATGAATTTGAACCTGAAGTAGAAAAAGAAGCAGAAGCTTTACCTATAGAAATTACCAAAGAAGAAATTGCAAAACGTAGAGACATGCGTAAAGATTTAACCTTTACCATAGATCCAAAAGATGCAAAAGATTTTGATGATGCTTTGTCGTTTACAAAACTAGAAAATGGTAATTATGAAGTAGGAATTCATATTGCTGATGTTTCTCATTATTTACAACCAAAAACTATTTTAGATGATGAAGCTTATGACAGAGCAACCTCTGTATATTTAGTAGATAGAGTAGTACCAATGTTACCAGAAATGTTAAGTAATGGGGTTTGTTCTTTAAGGCCTAATGAAGAAAAATTAACGTTTTCTGCTGTTTTTGAAATTAATGAAAAAGCACAAATAGTAGGAGAGTGGTTTGGTAGAACTGTAACCTATTCAGATCAACGTTTTGCATATGAAGAAGCACAGTCTATTATAGAAAATGTTAAACTTTCTAATGATATTAAATCATATACAATGCCATTAGAAACTTCAATTATTGATAAAGAATATACTGTAACTCCAGAAATTGTAGAAGCAACTTTACAATTAGATAAATTAGCAAAAATTCTTCGTAAAAAAAGAATGAAGCAAGGTGCAATTTCTTTTGATAGAGTAGAGGTGAAGTTTAATTTAGATGAAGAAGCAAACCCTGTTGGTGTTTTCTTTAAAACATCTAAAGATGCTAATAAATTAATTGAAGAATTTATGTTGTTAGCAAACAGAAAAGTAGCAGAATTTATTGGTCGTCATCAAGGAAAACCTTCAGGTAAAACATTTATTTACAGAGTACATGATGAACCTGATGTAGAGAAATTAGCTTCTTTACAAAACATCATCAGTAAATTTGGATATAAAATTAATACAGATACAAAAGAATCTACTTCAGAATCTTTAAATCAGTTATTAAATGATGTAAATGGTAAAGCAGAATCTAATATGATAGAAACTTTAGCAATACGTTCTATGTCTAAAGCTGTATATACCACTCAAAATATTGGTCATTATGGTTTGGCTTTTGATTACTATAGCCATTTTACATCACCTATAAGACGTTATCCAGATGTAATGACACATAGATTACTGCAACATTATTTAGATGGCGGAAATACGCCAAAAGCAGATTTATATGAAGAAAAATGTAAACATTCATCTAAAAGAGAAGAATTAGCTTCTAAAGCAGAAAGATCTTCTATAAAATATATGCAAGTTAAATACATGCAAGATCATAAAGATGAAGTTTTTGATGGAGTTATTACAGGAGTAACAGAATGGGGAATATATGTAGAAATTTCTTCTAATAAATGTGAAGGAATGGTTAGAATTAGAGATATAAAAAGTGATTATTATATTTTTGATGATGAGCAATATGCAATTGTAGGGCAGTCTACCAAACATTTATATCAACTAGGTGATGATGTACAAGTAAAAGTAAAACATACAGATTTAGAACGTAAACATTTAGATTTCTCTTTGATTGAAGACTAGAAAATTAATTTAGTTTGTCATTTCGACCTTGTGGAGAAATCTCAACTTACCAAAAATTTTTCTATTTCATTATATTTCGCTCAAAATAACAATACTTTAAAAACATTAAAAAATATGATTTTAACAACAACACATAATATAGAAAACTTTAAAATAGTAGATTATTTAGGTATTGTAACAGGTTCTGCTTACGATTCTAGTTATTCATCAAATGGAAAAAAAATGTCTTTTACAGATATGTTTAGCATGTCTAAATATAGAGAAATGTATACATTAGGTTTAGAAGCTATTAAAGAAAAAGCATTTCAGAATTTAAAAGAAAATGCAATAAAATTAGGTGCAAATGCAGTTGTAGGTATTCAACTAGATGTAGAACCGCTTGCAAATTCTAATACTTTATTAGTTTCTATTACAGGTACAGCAGTTAAAGCAGAATAGTTTTTAACTACTTAAAAATTAGAAAAATACGTCATTTGACGTATTTTTTTTGCTTTCAATATGATTCAATTTTGTAGAAAACTAAATCATCATGAAAACAAAACTACTTTTATTATTTTTCTTACCATTTATCTGTTTTTCTCAAACACAATTAGGTAGTCAAATAAATAACCCAGATGAAAATAATATAAAACCAAGTAAATTTGGAACTGGTGTAGCTGTTTCTGCTGATGGCTCTATAGTTGCTGTTGGTGCACCAGGAAATAATGAAGATAGTTTTGTAAGAGTTTATAAATATGAAAATAATGATTGGCAACAATTAGGATCTGATATTGTAAACGAATCAATTTTAGAAAAAGTTGGTAGCAGTGTTTCTCTTTCTTCAAACGGATTAACAGTTGCTATTGGTGCAGTAGATGGTGGTAATTTAGACGAAGGTCTTGTTAGAATTTATGAGTTTAAAGATAATAATTGGCAAAAAACTGGAGAAATTGTTGGAGATGGAATTCAATTTTATTTAGGATACAAAGTAAAATTAACTCCAGATGCTAAATTTTTAGCAGCATCTGCTTACAGAGATAAATCTTCTAAAAAAGGAACAGTTAAAGTTTATGAAAACATTGATGGAAATTGGACACAAAAAGGCACAAATTTACAAGGAGAATTTAATTACGATGCTTTTGGTATTACATTAGATTTATCTGATGATGGAAATACGTTAGCAGTAGGAAATAAAGGAAGAAAAAAAGTTGAGGTTTATAAATTTGAAAACAATGATTGGGTATTATCTGGAAATGCTTTTATAGGTCTAAATTCGCCAATTAGTGTTTCTCTTTCTTCTAATGCAACAAAAATTGCAGTAGGTTCTAGTACAGGAGTTTCTATTTATGAAAATAATGCTGGTTCTTGGAATTTATT
Organism: Polaribacter sp. Z022; assembly: GCF_023555495.1. Classification (GTDB taxonomy): domain Bacteria; phylum Bacteroidota; class Bacteroidia; order Flavobacteriales; family Flavobacteriaceae; genus Polaribacter. The sequence goes on from NZ_JALCZO010000001.1 coordinate 481,899, forward strand.
AGGAAGTAAAATATCTTTTGGTAATTATACTGCACTTTCTCCTGATGGCACAAAAATAGCAATTGGAGATGCAGATGCTTATACTATTAAAAATTATATTTTTGAGAATAATACATGGTCTCAAAGAGGTGTAGATGTTAAAACCTGGAGAGGAAGTCAATTTGGTAAATCTATTGATATATCTGCTGATGGAGATACTTTTATAGCAGCAAGTGATACTGCTTTTCCTAGAATTTATACTTTTAATGATGCATTATTATCAACCAAAAATTATCTATTAAATAATGCAGTTAACATTTACCCAAATCCTATAAAAAACAGTTTTAATATAAATATTACTAATTCTTTAAATGTAAAAGAAGTAGTTATTTATACCCTTTTAGGTAAACAAGTATATAAAAGCTATTCAACAAAAATTAATATTTCTCACTTATCTAAAGGTATTTATTTATCAAAAATTATAACAAATAAAGGTTCAATACTTAAAAAATTAATAAAAAATTAAAGTTATAGTATTATTAATTTTTTCATCTTTGTCACAATAAAAGACTAAAAAAGTCTTTATAGTGGTATACTTATAAACATAAGTATCATAATCAAATTTATAAATGATGAAAAAATTAGTTTTTATATACTCGTTATTATTCAGTTTAGTATTAGTTGCTCAAACTAAGGTGAACAAAAATTTAGGAGATTTTACTACTTTAAAAGTTTATAATGGAATAGAAGTAGAGTTAATTAAATCTAAAGATCAGAAATTAGAAATTACTGGTGAAAAATCTGAATTAGTAAAGATTAAGAATGTAAACAATACTTTAAAAATTTCTTTACCTTTTTCTTTAAAACCAGAAAATAATGCAGCAAATGGTAAAGTTTTAGTAAAATTATTTTACAATAAAAGCATTGCTATTATAGATGCAAATGAAGGTGCAACTATTACAGGTAAAGATATAAACCAAGATAAATTAGAAGTAAACTCGCAAGAAAGAGCTTTTATAAACCTAACAACTAAAGTAAAATACTTAAAAGTTAGAACTTCATCTGGAGGTATAATTAAACTTTCTGGTACAGCAGATAACCAAGAAGTAGATGTAGATTTATATGGTATTTACAATGGTTTTAATTTAAAAACAATTGGTAACTCTAATGTATTTGCTGGTTCTGGTGCTAAAGCAGAAGTTTTAGCAGGACAAACTTTAAGCGCAAAAGTTAGTTTTGGAGGTTCTATTTTTTACAAAGGTGAGCCAGAAGTTGTTAAAGATAAAAAGGTAATTGGAGGTATTATTCAAAAAAGGAATTAACATCTGTTTACGTAATATGCTTTTTTGTATCTTTGTAGTATTAAATTAAAGAAAACATGTATAGTTTAGGAATATATTTTGGAATGATAGGTGGACCACAAGTAATTATTATTGTTGTGGTAATTCTTTTATTATTTGGTGGAAGAAAAATTCCAGAATTAATGAAAGGTTTAGGAAGTGGAATTAAAGAGTTTAAAAACGCTGCTAAAGAAGAAGAACCAGAAGAAAAAATAGAAAGCAAAAAGTAGTATAATTACTTACTTTATTATTAAAATAAAAAAAGCTCAACTGTAAATAGTTGAGCTTTTTAGTTTTTTAAATTAAAATATCCCCCAATATTTTTAATTTAATTTTGAATTACAAATATAAATTTCAATTTTTAAATTTTTAAAAATTTGTTGTAAACAGGAAGGTTTTAGAGGTTTTTGGGATAAATGGGAACATTTATCGTAATAAACTTTGCAAAGATTCTTTAGAAAAACTTCTAGAAACAGGAATTGTAATTGGTATACTGTCTGATTTTAACATATAACCTCTTGCATTTCCATATATATCATTTATAAAATTAGTATTTACAATATAACTTTTATGACATCTAATAATATTTTGGTAATCATTTAGAGAACTATTTATTTTAGATAATGTTACTCTTAATATTTTTTCTTTTAAATCATTATTTTCATTCATTAAAAAGAAACTTGCATAATTTCCTTGAGATGTTATATAAACTAATTCTTCTATAGAGAAGCTTATACATTCCTTTTTGTTATCAGAATAAATTTTAACTTTTAAAGGTAGCTCTATAACCTCCTTTTTTAATTTTTCTTTATTGTGTTTATTAATTTTTTCAGCTCTTTTTTCTCTTTTTTCTCTTACATTTTTTTCATTAATAAAAATAAAAAATACTACTGGTAAGGTTCCAACTAAATAAGTGTACCATAAAAAGGTTGTTAAACTTATATTCTTTAAATGATATTTACTTTTATAAATATTACCTAAAGACCAAATAAGAATTCCTGTTAGAAGTATACCAATAATAATTAAAAATAAATTTCTACCAATTGTCCAATTATCTTCGTTAAAATAATTTTTAAAGAATAATGCAGGTACATATAAAAAAAAGACAACTCCAAAAAAGGTAATAAACCCAATACCAAGTGTATATTCTAGTAAAATATTTTCTAATGATACTAAATAAAAAGGTTTAAATATGTATAAAAAGAGGAATACAAATAAACCTATGCACACTCCAATTTTAAATTTAAATTTAATTGAAGGGTTAAAATAGTATGGCGTAGATAACCAAGAAATAATTTTATTCATTCAATTTTTATTTAATTAAATCATTTAATTCAGCTTTTTTTATATTTCTAGAAACAGGTATTTTAATAGATAATAAATCTGACTCTAAATAATAACCTCTAGCATTACCAGAGATAGAATTTATAAATTTAGCATTTATTATATATGATTTATGACAACGTTTTATAGTATTATATGCAAATAAATCATTAGTAATATTATTTAAAGTTGTTCTTAAAATCTTTTCTTCTAAACCGTTTTTAGTTTTAAAGAAAAAACTTGCATAATTACCTTGAGAAGTAATATATATAAGTTTTTCTATATCAAATGTAATAGAATCTTTTTTGTTTTCTGCTAATATTTTAATTTCAGTTTTAAGTTTAGTATTTAATTTATCGCTTTTTTTAGAAACCTTAAGTTCCATTATTTTTTTGGAAGCTTTTTCTCTTTTTGTTGTGTATATTTTTTCACTAAAAAAAGTATATAAAAATATTGGAAAAATAGCGATAGAAAAAGTATATAAAAAAATGTCTTTTAAAGACAATACAAACCCGTTTTCTGAAATTTGAACGCTAGAATTATATAACCAATTACAAGTACTAATTAATGTTATAAGAATTAAAAGAAATAAGATATTTTTTCCTATTGTCCATTTTTCGTTTTTAAAATAATCTTTAAAAAAATATGGAATTACTATAAATAAAAAAGATTCTACACAAAATGTAACAACCCCAAAACCTAAACTATAAAAGAATAAATTATTTTTTACTTCTGCCATTCCAAATGGCTGAAATATATATATAAAAAGAAACACAAAACTACCTATAGCAATACTTAGTTGTAGGTGAATTTTTGGATCTGATTCAAAAAAATATGGTTTTTTAAGCCATTTTAAAATAGACATTTTTATAATTTTACAGCAGTACCAGAAGCTGTAACCATTAGCATACCTCCATTTGGGCCAACAGTTTCATAATCTAAATCTACAGCTACAATTGCTTCTGCACCTAAAGATAATGCATTTTCTTGCATTTCTTTTAAAGCTGCATCTTTAGCTTGCCTTAAAACTTTTTCATAAGAACCAGATCTACCACCAACAATATCTCTAATTCCAGCAAAAAAATCTTTAAATATGTTTGCGCCAATTATGGTTTCTCCTGTTACTATGCCTAAATATTGAGTAACAGGTTTATTTTCTATGGTAGGTGTAGTAGTTATTATCATTTTATAGTTTTTTTCTAGACATTGTTCCTTGAGGAATAATTAATTTGGTTTTAAAATTTGGTAAAACTTGACTCATAGCAGGATTTGCTAATTGTTTAGCTTCAATAAAAGTCCAGTATTTTTTACTTTCATTATAAATTCCTAACAAATAAGATACAGAGGTAATTTCTTCTCCATTAAAATTCATTACATAATTGTTTTTTATAAAACATCTGTATTGATTTTGTTCATTAACAATTTCTGAAACAGAAATTACATCAGCAACTTTAAATTCAAATCCTTGATTTTTCATTGAAATCATAGATTTAGAAATCATTTCTAATGCTTTTTCTTTACCACCCATTATTTTTATAACAGGTAAAAAAGTGTGTTTTACAACTGTTTTAAAATCTGAATTTAATGTAGCTTTTGCCGTTTTTTTAGCATCTCTTAATGCTTCATCTTTTGTTTGAGAAATTGTATTAAAACAAAAGATGAAGACAAATAAGAGGGTAATTATTTTATTCATTTAATTTTTTATTTTCTTTACTCTTTTTCATGGCTTCACCAATTTGATTGCTTGCTGTAAAACTTGCAACCATATCATTTAACATTTGGCTACCTGCTTGAGGTGAGTTAGGTAATAAAATTAAATTACTGTTAGTTTCTTGTCCTATAGATTGTAAAGTATCATAATGTTGTGTTACAACAATTAAAGCAGAGGCTTCTTGACTGTTAATACCTACTTTATTTAACACTTCTACACTTTCTTCTAAACCACGTGCAATTTCACGTCTTTGATCTGCAATACCTTGTCCTTGTAAACGCTTGCTTTCTGCTTCTGCTTTTGCACGTTCTACAATTAAAATACGTTGTGCATCTCCTTCATATTGAGCAGCTACTTTTTCACGCTCAGAAGCATTAATTCTGTTCATTGCTTCTTTTACTTGAGCATCTGGATCTATATCTGTAACTAAGGTTTTAATAATATCATAACCATAAGTCATCATTGCATCGTTTAATTCAGATTTTACAGCAATTGCAATATCATCTTTCTTTACAAAAACGTCATCTAATTTCATTTTTGGAACTTCTGCACGTACAACATCAAAAACATAAGAAGTAATTTGATCATGTGGATAATCTAATTTATAAAATGCATCATACACTTTATCTCTAATAACTTTATATTGTACAGAAACTTTTAATTTTACAAATACATCATCTAATGTTTTTGTTTCTATAATAACATCTAACTGTTGTATTTTTAAACTTAGCTTTCCTGCAACCCTATCTACTAATGGAATTTTTAATTGTAATCCTGAATGTCGAATACTTTGAAATTTTCCAAAACGTTCAATAACAGCAGCTGTTTGTTGCTTTACCATAAAAAAAGCAGCAAAAAGTATAAGTAATCCTAAGACAATAATAATTGGTAAAATTGGTGGCATAGTTATTTTTTTTAAGTTAAAAATTGTTTTATGTAAATATACTGAATTTCAGTAGTTATTTATAGGACGTTTTTTTATTAAAATGTTACAATTTAGAAATAAAAAAAGCCTTGTAAAATTTAATTTACAAGGCTTTAATTTTTTATTATTTAAACTTATTTGGTTTCTTTTGGAAAAACTTTATAAAGTTTTTTATTATACTTTATCCACTTTTTATATTGCTTTTCAGATAGCAAACCTTTAATAGATTTATCTAATTTTGTGTCTTCTTCTTTTAAAATTGTAGAAAGAGGTAATAAGTTTTCAATCATTTTTTTTCTAATTTTAGCTTGATTAGAAAAATCTCCACTAGCCATAGCTGATTTTTGAAAATTATCAACCATTTGTTTGGTACTTTTTATTAGAAAACTATTTATTCTTGTAATGTCTTTTATATCTTTATTATAAGTAGTTAAAATTTTAGAAAACTCTTTTCCTTCTTTAGAAGATAACTTAATACTAGATTTTTTAGCGGCTTTTTTAATATCATATTTAACTATTCCTAAATATTTTTCTATCGGAAAATCTGGATCCTGTGCTTTTGGTTGCGTTTGTGGCATTTGTCTTTGACGTTGATTTCTACCATTTCCATAACCATATTGTGCTTGTGCAGAAAAGGCACAAAATAGAATAATAAGTAAGATAATTTTTTTCATGATTTATATTTTTGAAATCGCGTTTTGTAATCTTTTAATTGTTTCTTCTTTACCAATCATAGCAATTATATCAAATAAATGAGGTCCTGCTAATTTACCTACTAAAGACAATCTTAAAGGTTGCATTACTTTACCAAAACCAATTTCCTTGCCAGAAATCCATTCTTTAACTTCTTTTTCGGTATTATCTGAAGAAAAATCTTCGATTGATGAAATTACGTTAATTAATTCATTCATTAAATCTGGAGTTCCTTCTTTCCAGTTTTTCTTAGATGCTTTTGCATCATATTCTGTTGGTGTTTCAAAAAAGAAACTAGATAAATCCCAAAAATCATTCACAAAAACAGCTCTTTCTTTTATAGCAGTAACAACTTTTAATGCATATTCTTTGGTTGTTGTAATCCCTTTTTCTAAAAGAATTGGTAAAAATAATTCAGTTAATGCTGCATCAGATTTTGTCTGCATGTATTGTTGATTGAACCACTTTGTTTTATCTGGACTAAATTTTGCACCAGATTTACTAACTCTTTTTAAATCGAAAGCTTCAATTAAACCTTCTAAAGAAAAGATTTCTTGTTCAGTTCCAGGATTCCATCCTAAGAAAGATAACATATTTATAAAAGCATCTGCAAAATAACCATCTTCTTTATAACCACGAGAAACATCACCAGAAACTTCATTTGTATATTCTAAAGGAAAAACAGGAAAACCTAATTTATCTCCATCTCTTTTACTTAATTTTCCTTTACCAACTGGTTTTAAAATTAAAGGTAAATGTGCAAATTTTGGAGCATCCCAACCAAAAGCTCTGTATAATAAAACGTGTAATGGCATTGATGGTAACCATTCTTCTCCACGAATTACATGTGATATTTCCATTAAATGATCATCTACAATATTTGCTAAATGATATGTTGGCATACCATCTCCTTTAAATAAAATTTTATCATCTAAAGTATTGGTATCAATTTTAATATTTCCACGAATTTCATCTTCCATTTGTAAGATTTCATCTTGTGGTGTTTTAAAACGGATTACATAATTTTCGCCAGCACTAATTTTAGCTTGTACTTCTTCATCGCTTAAAACTAAAGAGTTTACCAAACGTCCTTTTTCTCTGTTATGCCAGTTATAAATAAAGGTTTTACCTTCTGCTTCATGACCTTTTCTATGTCCATCTAATTGTTCTGCAGTATCAAAAGCATAATAAGCCCAACCTGTTTTTATTAAAATATCTGCATATTCTTTGTACAATTCTTTACGTTCTGATTGTCTGTAAGGTCCAAATTTTTCATTTTTTCCTGGTCCTTCATCAAAAGGAATATTACACCAATCTAAGGCATCAATAATATATTGTTCTGCATTAGCAACATAACGTGTTTGGTCTGTATCTTCTATTCTTAAAACAAAAGTTCCATTATATTTCTTAGCAAATAAATAATTGTATAAAGCTGTTCTTACACCTCCAATATGTAAAGGTCCTGTAGGACTTGGGGCAAAACGAACACGAACATTAGATTCCATTTTTTATATTTTTTAATTCTAAATCTCTAATTTTAATGTCATTTTGAGCATTACTTAAATCAAAATATATTTTGATTTAAAGTACTTAGCGAAGCTAAAATGAAGTTGAAAAATCTATTTATAAAAAGATTTCTCCATTTTAGTCGAAATGACAGACTGTTTTACTTATTTAATAATAAGCTTTTATTTTGCGCAAAGATAGTTTTTAAAAGAGAAATTGGAAATTAGACAAAAGAAAAAAGATTGTATTTTTATAAGATGAAAATGAAAAGGCATTGTGATTTATGCGATCATCAAAAATTAAGTCTACAAAAAGGAGATTTATGTGGGTTAACCAATCAAAAACCTGAGTTTAATAGAACGTGTACAACCATTGATTTTGGTAATAATTTATTAGATATTTTAGAAGATATTCTTGTTGATTTAGAAGAATTAAAAAACACCAAAAAGAAGGTTTATAAAAATGTTGTATCAGGAAGTATTGTAGGTGTTTTCTTGTTGATATGTGGTTATATAATTTTTGATTATTTTTACAACAACGAACTAAAAGCTATAATCTTAAAATTTGATAAAAGTAGTGTAGATTCAATAGGGTTTTTAATAATTGTTTCAGGAAGTGTTTTAATAACTGGATATCATTATTTAAAAAAAGCAATTAACAATTTTAGTAATCATAAAAACCAACTTATAAGCTTAGAAAATTATAAACTTGAAATAGACGAAGTTTTAAGTTTATACAACCAAAAGTATAAATACAAAATTACTTTTGATAAAGAAGTTCATGGAACTCAAGAGATAGATATTGAAATTGAGTTAACCTAAAACTTTTTATAAATTCCAACAGATAAAGCAACTTGTTTTGCCACATTATTTCCAAAAAATGCAGCAGGTAAACTTGCTGTCATTCCAAAATTATCAGAGAATTCTCCAATAGCTTTTACACCAACAACACCATATTCTTGATCATTAACATACAAACCTGTTCCTATATTAGAGCCTGTTAATACTACGTTTCCATTATTAAAAGATTTTTCAATATCTAAAAATCCAACTAACCATAAGTTTTTAGAAACTTTACGTCCATATTCTCCACCAACTTTAAAGTTAGAAGAATAGTTGTTTGTTCTAATTTTAGAACCAATAAATGTTTGTAAATAAGCTTTATTAAAACTTTTTCCTGCTATAAAAAGAGGAGTAAAAGTATATGCATTATAACCCGTTCTTATACCAGAATCTATATAAAAAGAACTTGTATTTGCTTCTACAGAAAATTGACCAGAAAACAACCAATCTTTTTTATAAAAGTTGTGTTTTAAACCAATTTCCAAATTTCCTAATGCAGTTTCTTTATGTTTTATTGGGTTACAAGGTGCTGTAACACACATAACATTTTGATTAAATGAAATTGATTTTAAAGGTAGATTTACAATTAAAGTGGTTTTATCTGAAATACCATATTCCCCATAAAATTGAAAAGTATTGTCTGTAACAGTTCCATTTATTACATACTCTGGGTCACCAAATAAAGTATCATAACTTGGTATTGTAGAATATGAAAATTGTGTATAAAATTTCCCTTTTTCTTGTGTCCAAGGTCCTTGTGAAAATGCTGAAATACTTACTAATAAAATTAAAAGTTTTACTATTTGTTTCATCTTTTTAGAATTTAAAACTTTAGTTGTAATAATCTTTAAATACTTACAAAAATCGTTTTAACAGTTATTTGATTGCGTATCAATGTAAAAATAGTATTTTTAAAAGTTAATTATGACTGGATTTAAGAGTATAGAGCAAAAATTACATCAATTTACGCGTAAATATTATATAAGTGAATTGATTAAAGGAAGTATTTTATTTCTTTCTTTAGGATGTTTGTACTTATTTTTCACCTTGTTTTTAGAGTATTTTTTGTGGCTAAAACCTACAGCAAGAACCGTTTTATTTTGGATGTTTTTAGTAGTAGAATTGTTTTTGCTCATAAGGTTTATTTTCTTACCTATTTTTAAATTAATTGGTTTAAGAAAAGGAATTAGTTATGAGCAATCTTCAAAAATTATTGGCAGTCATTTTCCAGAAGTTCAAGATAAATTATTAAATGTTTTACAGCTAAAGCAAAACTCCAATCAATCAGATTTGTTATTGGCTAGTATTCATCAAAAATCAGAAGAATTACAACCCATTCCTTTTGTAAAAGCAGTAGATTTTACAAAGAATAAAAAGTATTTAAAATATGCTATTATTCCTGTGTTAATTTGGTTAATTACTTTATTTACAGGAACTAATGGAGCACTAACTCAAAGTTTAAAACGTGTTGTAAATCATAGAGTTACCTACATTCCTCCAGCACCATTTTCTTTTTCTATAAACAATAGTAACTTAAAAGTAATTCAAGGAAAATCAATTACAATTTTGGTAGAATCAATAGGAAAAATTTTACCTAATGAAGCCAAAGTTCTATTTGATAATCAAGAATATTATTTGCAAAATAATGGCAATGGTTCTTTTTCGTACACGTTTTCTGACGTACAAAATCCTATAGATTTTTTTATTGCAGCAAATGGAGTTGAATCTAAAAATTATACAATAGAGGTTATTAAAACTCCTACTATAAATAATATTTCTTTAGATCTTAAATATCCTAGATATTTAAGAAAGAAAAATGAAACCATTACAAATTCTGGAAATATTGTTGTACCAGAAGGAACTACTATTATTTGGAATGTAAATGCAAATCAAACAGATTCTTTGTCATTTATAAGTAACAACAAAAGAGCATTTTTTGAAGCAGTTTCTGTTAATAATTTCAAATATGCTAAGAAAATTAAAAATGCAATTAATTATCAAATTGCCTCATCAAATACAAGTCTTAAAGATTTTGAAAACTTACAATTTGCTGTAGATGTTATAAAAGATGATGTTCCTTTAATTTCTGTACAATCTAATATTGATAGTATTTCACGTGGAACAGCACAATTTATGGGTCAAATTTCTGATGATAATGGATTAAAAAAATTACAAATTGTATATTATGATGATACCAATCCTGAAGTAAAAAACACTTTAGATTTACAAATTACTAAAGAAAACATTCAAACTTTTTTTTACCAATTTCCTGATGGATTAAAACTTACACAAGGAATTAATTATGAATTGTTTTTTCAAGTTTTTGATAACGATGCTGTAAACGGAAGTAAAAAAGCAAAGAGTAAAGTTTTTAATTATCGACAAAAAACAACAGAAGAAATAGAGGAGGAGTTGTTGCAAGAACAAAGAAATACAATTAACAATATTGAAAATTCTATTCATAAACAACAAAAACAAAATTTAGAATTAGACAAAGTTCAAAAAGATTTACAAGTAAAAAAGAAATTAAATTGGAACGATAAAAAGAAGATTCAAAAGTTTATAGAACGTCAGAATAATTATAATAAAATGATGCAACGTCAAACAGATAAGTTGCAAGAAAATCTTGAAGAAAATAAAGAAACAAATGAAAATCTTCAAAATAAAAAAGAAGAGCTTAAAAAAAGAATAGAAGAACTTAAAAAATTAGAAAAGCAACAAAAGTTGTTAGATGAAATTCAAAAAATGGCCGAAAAACTAAATAAAGAAGATTTAGTAAAAAAAGCCAAAGAATTAGCGCAACAAAATAAACAACAAGAAAGAAGTTTAGAACGTATTTTAGAATTAACAAAACGTTTTTATGTTGAACAAAAAACAATGCAAATTGCAGATAAAATTGATAAACTTTCTAAAAAACAAGAAAAGTTAGCCAATAAAAAAGAAAAAAATTTAGAAGCTCAAAAAGAAATTAAAAAAGAGTTTAACGAAATTAAAAATGAACTTAAAGAACTTAATAAAGATAATAACAAATTAAAAGAACCTTTAGAGCTTCCAGATGTAGAAGATGAAAAAGAAGACATAGATAAAGAATTAAAGAAATCAGAAGAAAATCTTACTAAACAAAATTCTTCTGATGCAAAAAAAAGTCAGAAAAAGTCTTCTAGTAAAATGAAAGAAATGAGTGCTAAAATGCAAAAATCTATGATGGAAATGCAAGAAGAATCTATGGAAGAAAACATGGATGATTTGCGAAAAATCTTAGAAAATTTAGTAACGTTTTCTTTTAAGCAAGAAACTTTAATGCATAAGTTTGAAGAAACGTCAACTTCTCATCCAGACTTTGGTAAAGACTTAAAAAAACAAAATCAACTTAAAACTTATTTTGAGCATATAGATGATAGCTTGTATGTTTTATCTATGCGTTTACCTAAAATTTCTGCAAAGATTAAAGACGATTTATCTACAACACATTATAATTTAAATTCTTCTTTAGACAATTTTTCTGAAAACCGTTTTTCTAACGGAATTTCAAATCAAAGATATGTAATGACTGCAGTTAATAATTTAGCAGATTATTTAAGCAATATATTAAATAGCATGAAAAATGCAATGTCTATGAAAATGGGCAAAGGAAAAAGTGGAAAAGGGAAAGGTTTTAGCTTACCAGATTTGATAAAAAAACAAGAAGGTTTATCAAAAAAAATGGAGAAAGGTATGAAGCAAGGAAATAAACCAGGTAATAAAACAGGCAAAGGAAAAGAAGGGAAAAAACCAGGTGAAAAAGGAAAGCCTGGAGAAACAGGTAATCAAGGAAAAAAAGGTAAAGGAAATAATCCTGGACAAAGTGGTAATAAAAATGGTAGTGGAGAAGGAGAATCTAATGATGATTTAGATGGTGAGATTTATGAAATTTATAAACAACAAAGTTTATTAAGACAAGAATTACAAAACCAGATTCAACAATCTGAAAAGGGTGGTAATGGTATAAATTCTGAAGCTAGAAAAGCTTTAAAAAAGATGGAAGATCTAGAAAATGAAATTTTAGAAAAAGGATTTAATGCAGGGACACTTCAAAAAATGCAAAATTTAAATTATGAATTACTTAAGTTAGACAAGGCATCTTTAGAACAAGGAAAGGATAAAAAGCGTAAATCTACTTCTAATTTAAAGGAATTTGAAAAAAGAAATATAAAAGCAATACAATTTAAAAAGCTGTTTTATAATCAAACAGAAATATTAAACAGACAATCATTACCTTTGCAGCAAAATTATAAAAATAAAGTTAGAGCATATTTTTCTAGCAATAAGAAAGATTAGGTATGATTACTTTTAATTACGAAACTTCATTTCAATTAAAAAATGAAAATATTTTAGAACATTGGATTGATACAGTAGCATCAAAACAAGACTTTAGTATTGGAGAAATTAATTATATTTTTTGTGATGATGATTACCTTCATAAATTAAATGTTGAATTTTTACAACATGATACTTTAACTGATGTTATAAGTTTTGACAATACTTTAGGGAAATTAATTAGTGGAGATATTTTTATTTCTATAGAAAGAGTTAAAGATAATGCTACAGATTTTAATGTTTCTTTTAATGACGAATTGCATAGAGTTATGATTCATGGTGTTTTACATTATATGGGTTTTAAAGATAAATCTGATAATGAAAAACAAGAAATGAGAAATCAAGAAAATAATGCATTATCAATTTTAAATAATTGATAATCAGATAAATATATTAAAAGTTTCACGTGGAACGTTAAATTATGAGTTTATTTACAACAACATATGATGTAATTGTAGTAGGAGGAGGTCATGCAGGTAGTGAAGCTGCTGCAGCTGCTGCTAATATGGGTGCTCACACATTATTAATTACAATGAATTTGCAAAACATTGCACAAATGAGTTGTAACCCAGCAATGGGAGGAATTGCAAAAGGACAAATTGTAAGAGAAATTGATGCCCTTGGTGGTTATAGCGCAATTGTTACAGATAAAACTGCAATTCAGTTTAAGATGTTAAACAAGTCTAAAGGACCTGCAATGTGGAGTCCAAGAGCTCAATCTGATAGAATGCAGTTTGCAGAATGTTGGAGAACAATGTTAGAGCAAACAGATAATTTAGACTTTTATCAAGATTCTGTTAATGGTTTATTGTTTGATGATAATAAAATTATTGGCGTAAAAACAGCTTTAGGTTTAGAAATAAAAGCTAAAACTGTAATTATAACAGCAGGTACTTTTTTAAACGGATTAATACATATTGGCGATAAAAGTTTTGGTGGAGGTAGAGCAGGAGAAGGGGCTTCTACAGGAATTACAGAAGACCTAGTTTCTAAAGGTTTTGAATCTGGTAGAATGAAAACAGGTACACCTCCAAGAGTAGATGGTAGATCTTTAGATTATTCTAAAATGATAGAACAACCTGGTGATGAAATAACAGAAAAATTTTCTTATTTACCAGTAACAAAACCACTTGTTAAACAACGTTCATGTTATTTAACGTATACAAATGCTGAAGTGCATAATTTGTTACGAGAAGGTTTTGATAGGTCTCCAATGTTTAATGGTAGAATTAAATCTACAGGACCTAGATATTGCCCTTCAGTAGAAGATAAAATTGATCGCTTTGCATCTAAAGAAAGACATCAAATGTTTATTGAACCAGAAGGTTGGACTACTTGCGAAATGTATGTGAATGGCTTTTCTACTTCTTTACCAGAAGATATTCAAGATAAAGCAATACGTGCTGTAGCAGGTTTTGAAAACGTAAAGTTTTTAAGATATGGTTATGCAATAGAATATGATTATTTTCCACCTACACAATTAACCCATTCTTTAGAAACTAAGTTAATTGAAAATTTATTTTTTGCAGGTCAAATTAACGGAACTACAGGTTATGAAGAAGCAGCTGCTCAAGGATTAATGGCTGGTGTAAATGCTGCTTTAAAAGTACAAGGTAAAGAACCTTTTATTTTAAAAAGAAATGAAGCTTATATAGGTGTTTTAGTTGATGATTTAATTACTAAAGGAACTGAAGAGCCATATAGAATGTTTACTTCTAGAGCAGAATATAGAACTTTATTAAGACAAGATAATGCAGATTTAAGATTAACTCCAATTGCATTTAAACTTGGTTTGGCTTCACAAGAAAGAATGGATCGTGTAATTGAGAAGCAAGAAAAAGCAGATTTATTAATTCAGTTTTTACAAAAAACAAGTGTTAAGCAAGAAGAAATAAATCCTATTTTAGAAGCAAAAAATTTAGCTTTAATTAATCAGTCAATGAAGCTTTATAAAATTGCAGCTAGACCTCAATTAGAGTTTTCTGATTTTAAATCAGTAAAAAAATTAAGTACTTTTTTAGAAGAAAATAATATTGATAAAGAAGTAATAGAACAAGCAGTAATCCATTTAAAATATTCTGGATATATAGAAAAAGAAAAAAATAATGCTGATAAATTAAATAGGTTAGAGAATGTTATGATTCCTTCTAAATTTGATTATCAAAAAGTAAAATCACTTTCATTTGAAGCTAGAGAAAAGTTGACTAAGATTCAACCTACTTCAATTTCTCAAGCGAGTAGAATAAGTGGTGTTTCCCCAAGTGACATATCTGTATTATTAGTTTATATGGGTAGATAAAAAAAGAAAAAATGCTATTGTTCCTCGTGGAACATTTTATAAAAAAAGAAAAAATGGGAAAAAAAAGAGAACTTCATAAAAGGTTAGAACCTTTTTTAAATTGTATCGATTTTACAGTTTCTAAAGAAACGTATGAGGTTATGTTAAATCCAGATTACGAGATGTTAGTTACATCTCCAATACCTGTAGATTTAGAAAATTATTATAAAAGTGAAGATTACATCTCTCACACAGATAGTAAAAAATCTTTATTTGATAAAGTTTATCAATCTGTAAAAAACTACACATTAAAAAGAAAACTATCATTAATTAATTCTTTTAAAACGAGTTCTAAAAGTATATTAGATATTGGTGCAGGAACTGGAGATTTTTTAAAAGTTTGTAAAAATAATGGTTGGACTACAGAAGGAACAGAGCCTAGTATAGATGCTGTTAATATTGCAGCTCAAAAAGGAGTGTTTCTTAAACAAAGTTTAGATGAAATAGAAAACAAAAAATACGATGTAATTACACTTTGGCATGTTTTAGAACATGTAGAAATGTTTTCTGATTATGTAACAAAATTAAAAAACCTTTTAAAAGAAGATGGTAAATTAATTATTGCTGTTCCAAATTTTAAAAGTTACGATGCAAATTTTTATAAAGAGTATTGGGCAGCTTTTGATGTACCAAGACATCTTTGGCATTTTTCTCAAACATCAATTCATAAAATATTTTCTGAAGAAGATATGATTGTAGAAAAAACAATACCAATGAAATTTGATTCTTATTATGTTTCTCTTTTAAGCGAAAAATATAAATCTGGAAAAATGAAACCTTTTAATGCCTTTTATAGAGGTTTTATATCAAATTTAAAAGCTAGAAAGACTTCTGAGTATTCTTCTCTTATCTATGTAATAAAAAAGTACTAAAAACGTATTTAAAAGCGTTTTAATATATGTTTATTAATGTAAACGTAATAATTACTTACTAAAATAATAAACCCTCTTAAATCGCATATTTTAAGAGGGTTTATTATAAGTAAAATTTATGAAAACACGTACATTTGATAAAAATTAACTATTTAACAAGTATACACCACAAAGTGTAATAATAAAATACACACCTAAAGACATTGCTCCTGGATAATCTTTTGCCAAACGTTGTCCTATTAACATAAAAATAATTGAGACCGCAGAAAGCTCTAAACCTAATAATGCAATTTCTTTTAAGCCTAAAGTGTAAATTTGATAAACTCCAATAATCATTAAAACACTAGCAATAATTTCTATAATTAAAAGAATTGCTAATAAAAACGGAACATTTTTTTTTAAAGGAGAATTTTTAAAGTGTTCTGTAATATAAGTAACACTTCCTTTCCAGTCAGAAATTTTTTCTATAGCAGATATAACATATGTAATTATTAAAAATATTAAGATTAATATTTCTGTAGGATGATTAGAAAGAAATTTCATTGTTTATTTTCCTGTTATATTTTTTAAGAAGTTTTTTACTTTAGCAGTAGCTTCTTTAATATCATCTTGTGCGTCTTCAGCTAAATCTGCTAAATGTTCTGCAGCTTCACTTGCAAACTCAGATCCTTTTTCTGATATAATATCAAAAGCTTCTTTTGCATCTACTGTAAATTCTGCAGCTTTTTCTTTTGCATTTTTCTTATAGGTTTCTGCTTTTTGTTTAGCTTTTTCTACATTTTCATCAAAAAAAACATCATTTATTTTCTCTTTTGTTGAACTTAAAATTTCTTTAACTTCTTCTTTAAAAGCTGCATCTACTGGTTCCCAAAGTTCAATTTTATTTCCTTCATTATCTAATATCCAAGCAAATTTTCCGTAATCAAACTCTTGTGTTTCTCCAACAATTGTTACTCCTTCTTTTTTTAATTCTTCTAATAATTCAGCTAAATTTTCAACTCTATAATTAAACATAAAGTCTTTTTTAGAAGGTTCAAAATAATCTGTATCATTTGCAAAAGGACTCCATTGAGTTGAGCATTTATTTCCTTTATTGTCTCTCCACCAAAAAGTACATCCCCAATCATCAGTATTAAAACCTAAGTGTTTTTTATACCATTCTTTAGATGCTTTAGAATCTTCAGATTTAAAAAATAAACCTCCAATACCAGTGACTCTTTTTTTCATAATTTACTTCTTTTTAATGTTTGTTTCGTAAATATTTATCCAATCTTTAACACTTAATTTTGTGCATAATTCACCAATTAAATCAAAAGGAATTTCTTCCAATTTTTTAAAACGGATACAACTTTTACCCATGTCTAATTTTCGTTTACAATATTTTGGATATTCATTTACAAACCAATCATGAATTTCTGGTACTGCATAAATACCACTATGATATAAATTCACAGAATTTTTTTGAGAAGCAAAACTCATAAAAGGCAAAGGTTCTTCTGGTTTACAATGGTAACCATCAGGATAAATTGAATGTGGCACATAATAACCAATCATGCCATATTGTATTCCTTCTTCGAAATCTTTAGGTAGATTATCTTTGATAGTTTTACGTAATTTTTTTAAAGTTTCATGTCGTTCTTCAGGAACTTGATTTATATAATCTTCTGGTGAAGTGGCTTTGTATTGCATAACATCAAAATTTGATGGTTACAAGTTAGTAATTTTTTTTTGAGTCTGTTATTTTGTGTAATACAAAGTGTAGTAGAAAAAATCTATGAAAACTGTTGAGATTTCTCTATAACCTTGAAAAAACAAATGAAAGAAATTAACAAAAATGTGCTTTAATCTTATTTACAATTGTTTGTGCTAAACGTTCTTTACTTTCAATAGTCCAACCTGCAACATGAGGAGTTAGTAAAACGTTTTCTGCATTGATTAAATATTTAAAGGCCTCTGGCATTTTATCATCAGAAAAAAGGTTTTCGAAAGATGATTTTTCATACTCTAAAACATCTAAACCAGCTCCTAAAATTTTACCTGATTTTAAAGCTTCAACTAAATCTTTTGTAACAACAGATTTTCCACGAGCTGTATTTATCAACCAAAATGATTTTTTAAATCTGTTGATGAAATCAGCATTTATCATGTTTTTGGTAATTTCGGTTTGTGGAGTATGTAAACTTAAAACATCTGCTTTTTCTTGCAATTCTTTAAAAGAAACTTGTGTGCAATTTTCATCTCCAACACTTGGTTTTATATCATAACACAAAACTTTAACATCAAAACCGCGAAGTTTTTTTGCGAAAGATTTTCCCATATTTCCATAGCCAATTAAACCAACAGTTCTTCCATCTAGTTCAATTCCTCTATTTTCTTCACGCAACCATTTTCCATTTCTAACTTCTTTATCGGCTTTATTTAACTTGTTAAAAAGCGATAAAAGCATACCTAAAGATTGCTCTCCAACTGCATTTCTATTCCCTTCTGGTGCAGCAATTAATTTAATGCCTTTACTTTCTGCATACTCACAATCTATATTTTCTAAACCAGCTCCAACACGTCCAATAAACTTTAGGTTTGTTGCTTTGTTTAAAAAAGCTTTATCAATAGAAAAACGACTTCTAATAATAAAACCATCATATACATGAATTTTATGTTCAATTTCTTCTTTTGATGATGTATAATCTTCATCATTAGAAAACCCTAAATCGTTTAGTTGATTAATTAGAAGAGGGTGATTTGAGTCTAGGTGTAAGATTTTCATAAATCTAAATTAATACTGCTCTTTTTCACTTGGAAAGTCGCCACTTTTTACATCATCAATATAAGATTCAAAAGCGCCAGTCATGTCTTTGTATAAATCTAAATATCTACGTAAAAAACGAGGATTAAACTCATGTGTCATTCCAATCATATCATGAGTTACTAAAACTTGTCCATCAACTCCATTTCCTGCACCAATACCAATTACAGGAATAGAAATAGCATCTGCAACTTGTTTTGCTAATTTAGCAGGCACTTTTTCTAATACTATTGCAAAGCATCCTAATCTTTCTAGCATTAAAGCATCTTCCATAAGTTTTTCTGCTTCTTCTTCTTCTTTTGCTCTTACTGTATAAGTACCAAATTTATAAATAGATTGTGGTGTTAAACCTAAATGACCCATTACAGGAATTCCTGCATTTAAAATACGTTTTATAGACTCTTTAATTTCTTTACCACCTTCTAATTTTATAGAATGACCACCAGATTCTTTCATAATTCTAATAGCAGAACGTAAAGCTTCTTTTGGGTCAGATTGGTAACTACCAAAAGGTAAATCTACAACAACCAAACACCTATCAATTGCTCTAACCACAGAACTTGCATGATAAATCATTTGATCTAAAGTTATTGGTAAAGTGGTTTCATGACCAGCCATAACATTAGAGGCAGAGTCACCTACTAAAAGTACATCAATTCCAGCACCATCTAAAATTTTTGCCATTGTAAAATCATAAGCAGTTAACATAGAGATTTTCTCTCCATTTTTTTTCATATCTACTAGAGATTTTACGGTAACTTTTTTATATTCTTTCTTTGCTACTGACATACTTTTTAATTTATTTAATAATGTAAATGTAAGAAATCTCGTTTAATAGTATACAAGTTAATATTTAGTTAATCTTAGGTTATTTTTTATAGAAATTCCTTTTTTTGGTTAGTTTTAGCTCTTTAAAAATCAAACTATTATGCTTAGAATTATAACATTTGTTATTGCAGTTATTTTTTCAATAACAATATCAGCTCAAAAAAAAACAGAAGAAAAAGCAATACAAAGTGTTATTGAAACCTTTTTTAAAGGTTTACATAATGGAGATAGTGCAGTTATAGGTAGTACATTACACAAAAACATTAAAATTCAAACTACGTTTACAAATAAAAAAGGAGTAAAGGTTTTAAAAACCGAATCTAAAGCCCAATTATTACAAAATATTGCAAAAAAGAAAAAAGAAGACATTTATTTAGAAAAACTACTTTCTTATACTATTAAAATTGATGGAAATTTAGCATCAGTTTGGACTCCTTATGAGTTTTATTTTAATGGAAAATTTAGTCATTGTGGTGCCAATTCTTTCCAATTATTTAATAATAATGGTGTTTGGGAAATTATTTATTTAGTAGATATGAGAAGAAGAGCAAAATGTAAAGCTATAAATCAAAAAAAATAGCATTATATTTGGTTTTTTTAAATCTAAAATGGCAGAAGAACAAGTTGTATTAAATACAGACAAATGGATTGATAATTATGCAGATTATATGTATAATTATGCTGTTGTACGTGTAAATAATAGTGATTTAGCTAAAGACTTAGTTCAAGATACTTTTTTTGCAGGCTTAAAATCTGCTAAAAATTTTCAAGGTAAATCTACAGAAAGAACTTGGTTAGTATCTATTTTAAAAAGAAAAATTATAGATCATTATAGAAAAATAAATTCTAAAAAAGGACAAGCAGAAGTTAGAATGAATTTTTATGATGATGGAGAAAACGAAGGGAGTTGGTTAGAAGAAAGAGTGCCACAAAGTTGGGATAATGCTTCAGAAAAATCAATAGAAAACAAAGAGTTAAAATCTCAGATAGATGCTTGTATAGATGCTTTGCCAGAAAAATATGGTATGGTGTTTAGAATGAAAACAATACAAGAGTTTGAAACTGAAGAAATTTGTAAGGAGTTAGATATTACAGCGTCAAATTTATGGGTTATTATACATAGAGCAAGAACACAGCTTAGAAAATGTATGGAAGATAACTGGTTTAATATTTAAAAAATGTTTAAAAGTTTAAGAATTACTTGCGATGAAGCTACAACCATATGTGACAAAAGTCAGTATGGTGCTGCAACATTATTAGAAAAATTGAAATTAAACCTTCATTTTCTTGGGTGCAAAATATGTTCTCTTTATACCAAACAGAATAACACGCTTACAAAAATTTATAAAGGGCATGCAAAGAGCTGTAAAGATAAAAAAGTTTGTATGAGTAAAGAAGATAAAGAAGCGCTTAAAAAAGAGTTAGAAAAAATAAAATTATAAAGATATTTTCGTGATTTTTAGAAAATCACATTTTTGATTTTTTGTTAGATTGAACGGAATTTATAGAAATGTAAATTCCGTTTTTTGTATTTTTGAAGTTCAGATTATTAGTAAATTCGATTTTAATATTTATAGATTAAAGCAAAGAAACCAACTTATTAAACAAGCTTAATTAACATGCATTTTTTACCAGAAAATATAGACAATTATGTAGTTGATCACTCTCAGCAAGAACCTACAATTCTTAAAGAATTAAGCAGAGAAACTTGGCAAAAAGTATTAAATCCAAGAATGTTAAGTGGGGCTTTTCAAGGAAGAGTTTTATCTATAATCACTAAATTAATTCAACCAAAAAATATATTAGAAATTGGTACTTATACAGGGTATTCTGCATTATGTTTAGCAGAAGGATTACATCCTAAAGGAAAAATATTTACAATAGATAAAAACGAAGAATTAGAAACTTTACAAAACAAATATTTTGAAAAGTCTAGTTACAGAAACCAAATAGAACAATTTGTAGGAAATGCTTTAGAAATTATACCTACAATCAATGAAAAATTCGATTTGGTTTTTATTGATGCAGATAAATCTAACTATATCAATTACTTTCATTTAATTATTGATAAAATGAATCCTGGAGGAA
Organism: Polaribacter sp. Z022; assembly: GCF_023555495.1. Lineage (GTDB taxonomy): Bacteria > Bacteroidota > Bacteroidia > Flavobacteriales > Flavobacteriaceae > Polaribacter. The sequence goes on from NZ_JALCZO010000001.1 coordinate 503,503, forward strand.
TTATTTTATCTGACAATGTACTTTGGAGTGGGAAAATTGTTGAAGAATTAAACCCAAAAGATAAAGACACAAAAGTACTTTTAGAGTATAATAAATTGTTAAATGAAGATGCTAGATTAGAAACTGTTTTGTTGCCAATTAGAGATGGATTAACAATAAGTAGGGTAAAATAAATTAAAAGTTTCTTTTGATAGGACCAGTAAGGTCATCAATATTATCTTTTACGCTGTTAATTTCTTTATTAATACTTTTAGTTACATCAGTATCAATACCATTTTTTTCAGAACTTTCTTTAATTTCTTTTTTAATATCGTTAGTTGCATCTTTTACTTGACGCATTCCTTTTCCTAAACCTCTAGCAATTTCAGGAATCTTATCTGCACCAAAAACCATGACTACAATTAACATAACCACCATAATTTCTGGACCACTAATAAATAAAAAAGTTGTATTCATACTGTTACAAAGGTAAATATTTATCAGTATATAAACTTCACAAATTAAAATATTTGTAATTTAGAATTCAGAATTCTAAAAAAAAGCTATTTATGCTTAAAAAAGCACCTTTATTTTTGTTGTTAATTGTATTTTTTATCGGTTGTAAAGCTACTAAAATAACTAGAAATATTGATAAAAGTCTATCCAGTTCATTTTTCGAAAATCAGTTTACGGGTATTTATATTTATGATGTTAATGAAGATAAAGTGTTATACAATTATCAAGGAGAAAAATATTTTACACCTGCAAGTAATACCAAAATATTTACACTTTTTACAGGATTAGAAATGTTGCCAGATTCTATTCCTGCTTTTAAATATGCTATCAATAAAGATACAATCACAATTCAAGGAACTGGAGATCCAACATTATTTCATCCGTATTTTAAAGATAGTACAGCTTTAAAAATGATGCAAAAATTTAAAAAAGTACATTTAATTACGGATAATATTTCTGACAAAAGATATGGTGCTGGTTGGGCTTGGGAAGATTTTGATAGTTATTTTAGTGCAGAAAAAAATGCTTTTCCTGTTTACGGAAATGTGGTAACAGTTAGCAATCAAGATTCTTTAAAAGTATTTCCAAATTATTTCAAAAAACGATTAAAAATTACCGAAAAAGGGTATGGTAGAAAAGAGTATACAAACTCTTTTTATTATGGTAAAAATAGAACTAGAGAAACAGAAATACCTATGATTATGAGCGATTCTTTGCTCTTAAATCTTTTTAATGATATTATTCCAAATAAAGTATCCATTATAAAATCATCAACAATAAAACCAACATCAATTGCTTATAGTATAAAAAGCGATTCTTTGTTTAAAAGAATGATGATAGTGAGTGATAATTTTTTAGCAGAACAAATTTTAATTTTAGCATCTTCAACTTTATCAGATACTTTAAATTCATCAAAAGTTAGAAAGCATATTTTAGAAAATCAGTTAAAAGATTTACAACAAAAACCAAGATGGGTAGATGGTTCTGGGTTGAGTAGATACAACTTATTTTCTCCTATTTCTTTTGTAGATGTTTTATCTAAAATGTACAAAAAATACCCTCAAGAAAAATTGTTTCAATATTTTCCTGTTGGCGGAAAATCGGGCACACTAAAAAAATGGTATGCAGGCAATCTAAAACCCTATATTTATGCAAAATCGGGCACTTTAGGCAATAATTACAACCTAAGTGGATACTTAGTTACCAATTCTGGAAAAGTCTTAATCTTCAGTTATATGAATAACCATTATTTGCATTCTAACAATGCTATTAAAGAAAAAATGCAAACTACTTTTAAGTGGTTAAGAGATACTTATTAGTTTTTTAAATTTTCCATTTTAGATTAACGGAAAACCGTGAGATAAAAATTTCACTGTTTTCAGGGATTGACCAGTGTATTTTTATAATGTAATTTTATTTCGTAAAAAATTGCTAAATCTATATATAAAGTTAAAACTTTTATAACCCTTTATAATTATGGGATACAAGAAGTGTTTGTTGATATATAGATGGTTGGCTGTAATAAAAAAATTGAACATAAATATGAAAAACAAGTTTCTAATTATCTTAATGCTATTTTCTGTAATGGTTGGCTTTTGTCAGAACGAAACGATTACAAAAAATTTTACAAGGACTAAAACTGAGAAAATTGACTTCTCAAAAATTTATTATAAAAAAACAGGAAAAAAAATAGAAAAAAATGAATTCATTAAATTGGTTAAAAATAACCCTAATCTTCAAATAGAAAACATTATTGGAATAGATGGCGAGATTAAAAAGTATTTAGTCTTTTTTGAAAAAGGAAAAAAAAGCATAAAAAACAAAAGAAACAAACCTATTACCAAAGGAGATTTATTTCCTAATTTCATTGCAAAAACAATTGAAAATGAAAAGATTCAACTAAAAGATCATAAAGGAAAAATTATAATTTTAAGATTTGAACTAGAGGCAAATACTTTTAGATTTAAAAAAGAAGAAATTAAACAAATTGATTTATTAATAAATAAAATTGAAAAAAAGGAAGAAAAGATTAAATCAATAATATTCTTTGCTTCAAATGAATTAGATATTAAAGAAGGATTTGATTTACAAAATTCAAATTTTGAATTAATACCAAATAGTTTAAATTTTCACCAAAAATTTTCTATAACAAGATTTCCAACTACAATCATAATTGATAAAAACGGAAAATTAGTTGATTACTTTAAATATATGGAAGATATTAATTTAAATAAGTTAATTAAAGAATAAACTACAGCCAACACCGTACAAAATTAATTGCTTACTTTTTGCCTACTTACGAAAATCCTATCGGATTTTCTTTGTCAGTAATTATTTAGTAAATTCATTGCTTAAAAACGCAACTAACCTTGTACAAACACGTTAAAAATTAAACTTCACCAATCTATCATACATACTACTACTACTACAAACAATAGATATGTTTAAACTTTATTTCCATTTTAGATTAACGGAAAACCGTGAGAAAAAAAATTCACTGTTTTCAGGGATTGACAAGTGTTAATGTCTTAGTTATATTTACTGAAAAAAAATGGAAGAAACATTAAATGATATGAGTGTTCCTATTATCTTGTGGCATTCTTTAGAAATAGTAATTTTACTGGCTATTTTATATTTTTTGTATAAGCTTTATAAATACGTTAATAAAAAGAATATTTAAGCTTATTTAAAGCATTAAAAATGTAATTTAGCTTGTCTATCATACATTACAATACTACCAGCTACAGAAACATTTAAACTCAACTCAGATTTAAATTTTACCAAATGGTGCGATTTTTCTAAGGCAGTTTTAGACATTCCATGATCTTCTGCACCTAATAAATACACACAACGTTTAGGATGTGTAAAAGTTTCTAATTGTACCGCTTTTTCATCTAATTCTACACCAACTAACATGGCTCCTTTGGGTAGATTTTTAAAGAAATCTTCAAAAGTTTCGTAATGAAAATAAGGCATTGCACCAATAGCTTTATGTGTATCACAAGCTTGTTTTGCATAACGATTGCCAATGGTAAAAATAAAACTAGCGCCCATATTTTGTGCAGACCTCCAAAGTACACCTAAGTTTTCTGGTGTTTTTCCATTCTGAATTCCTATTCCAAAAAAACCTTGTTCTAAATTGTTTACCATTATTATTTTCTTTTCACCCTAATTTGTCATTTTTACCTTGTGGAGAAATCTCACAAATAAAAGATTAATTGAGATTTCTCAATTTCGTAAATTTGTTTCACAAGCTACCTTCAATAAAAAATATTTTTTGATATCAGTAATGTTCGAAATGACAATGTATTACTTTTTAATCAACATTCGCTTAATTTCATTCAACTTCATTAAGGCTTCAATAGGGGTTAACGTATCAATATTTGTGGCTAATATTTCTTCTTTAATGTTTTCTAATAAAGGATCGTCTAATTGAAAGAAACTCAATTGCATTTCTTCTTCCTGCGTTTGTTTTAAAACGTCTTTAACTTCTGTATTTTTATTGTTTTTTTCTAGTTGAGCCAATATTTTATTAGCTCTATGTATTACCATATTTGGCATTCCTGCAAGTTTAGCAACATGAATTCCAAAACTATGATTAGAACCTCCAGAAACCAATTTACGTAAGAAAATAATGGTATCTTCCAATTCTTTTACAGACACATTAAAGTTTTTAATGCGCTCAAAAGTGGTTGTCATTTCATTCAATTCATGATAATGAGTTGCAAACAATGTTTTTGCTTTGGTTGGATGCTCATGCAAGAACTCAGAAATTGCCCAAGCAATAGAAATTCCATCGTAAGTAGAAGTTCCACGTCCAATTTCATCTAACAAAACTAAACTGCGTTCAGAAATATTATTTAAAATAGATGCAGTTTCATTCATTTCTACCATAAACGTAGATTCTCCCATAGAAATATTATCACTAGCACCAACTCTGGTAAAAATCTTGTCTACAATACCAATTTTTGCATTTTGAGCAGGCACATAACTTCCCATTTGCGCTAATAAAACAATCAATGCAGTTTGTCTTAAAATGGCAGATTTACCAGACATATTGGGTCCTGTAATCATTATTATTTGTTGCTGATTTCTATTTAAAACAACATCGTTTGCAATATAAGTTTGATCTATTGGTAGTTGTTTTTCTATAACAGGATGACGTCCGTTTTTAATGTCTAAATCTGTGCTTTCATCCATAATTGGGCGCACATAATTGTTGTCAATTGCTAAAACAGAAAAAGACAATAAACAATCAATTTTTGCAATAATTTGCGCATTTTCTTGCACTTTTTGTACAAAACCAATGATATATTGCAATAATTTAGAAAATATTTCTTGCTCTAATTTGGCAATTTTTTCTTCAGCTCCTAGAATTTTGGTTTCATATTCTTTAAGTTCTTCAGTAATGTATCTTTCTGCAGAAACCAAAGTTTGTTTTCTAATCCATTCTTCTGGCACTTTGTCTTTATGCGTATTTCTAACTTCTATATAATACCCAAAAACGTTGTTAAACGCAATTTTTAAACTTGTAATACCTGTTCTCTCAGTTTCACGAGCTAACATATTATCTAAATACTCTTTACCAGAGTTAGATATGGCTCTTAAATCGTCTAATTCTTGATGAACACCATTTGCAATAGCATTTCCTTTATTAATGTTTACAGGAGCATCATCAAATAAAGTTTCGGAAATTTTATCAATTAAAACATCACAAGAATGCAATTGATTTCCTAATTCTTTTACAGTATTATTTTTACTTTTTTCAGCTTCATTTTTTATAGGTAAAATTGCTTTTAAAGAATTTTTTAACAAAACAATTTCTCTAGGTGATGCTTTGCCTGTAGCAACTTTAGAGATTAATCTTTCTATATCAGAAATTTGTTTTAATTGGTAAGTTACTGTCTGAGAAAATTCATCAGAATCTATAAAAAACTTTACCATTTCATGACGGTTTTTAATCTCGTCAATATTTTTTAAAGGCAATGCCAACCAACGTTTTAACAAACGTCCACCCATTGGTGAAATGGTTTTATCAATTACATCTAAAAGCGTTACTGCATTTACAGAATTAGGATTGTACAATTCTAAGTTTCTAACCGTAAAACGATCCATCCAAACATAATTGTCTTCTGCAATTCTGTTAATTCTTTGAATATGTTTTAATTGATTGTGTTGTGTTTCAGATAAATAATACAACACTGCACCAGCAGCAATAATTCCGTTTTTTACATCTTGAATTCCAAATCCTTTTAAGCTTTTTACCTCAAAATGATTGTGTAAAGTTTCGTTTGCATATTCTTTTTGAAAAACCCAATCATCTAAATAAAAAGTATAATATCTATTTTCAAAAAGTTCTAAAAATTGTTGCTTGTGTTGTTTTTGAACCAACACCTCACTAGGAGAAAAATTTTGCAACAATTTGTCTATGTATTCTGCATTTCCTTGTGCCACTAAATACTCTCCTGTAGACACATCTAAAAATGAAATTCCGAGTTGTTTTTTATCAAAATGAACCGCTGCTAAAAAGTTGTTTTTTTTAGTTTGTAAAACTTCATCATTTAAAGAAACTCCAGGAGTTACTAACTCTGTTACACCACGTTTTACAATGGTTTTGGTCATTTTAGGATCTTCTAATTGATCGCAAATGGCTACACGCATTCCTGCTTTAACCAACTTTGGCAAATAGGTATTTAAAGAATGATGTGGAAAACCTGCCAAAGCAGTTTCAGAATCTGAACCAGCACCACGTTTTGTAAGTGTAATTCCTAAAATACCAGCTGCTTTTTTAGCATCTTCACCAAAGGTTTCATAAAAATCTCCAACTCTAAAAAGCAACATTGCATCAGGATATTTATTCTTGATAGCATTGTATTGTTTCATTAAAGGAGTTACCTTTTTAGCTTTTGATTTTGCCAAGTTTTTGGAAATTTTCAGTTAGTTTTGCGAAGATAAAAATTAGTAAGCAGTTATTAGTAGCAGTTTACAGTGAACTTATTCACAAGATATGAGAAAATTAAAGAATAACGAATTAGGTAGAATTTCGGTTGATGAATTTAAAACCGTTAAAAAAACACCTTTAATTGTAGTTTTAGACAATATTAGAAGTTTAAATAATATTGGTTCTGTTTTTAGAACTAGTGATGCTTTTTTGATAGAAAAAATATATTTATGTGGTATTTGTGCAACTCCGCCAAATAAAGAAATTCATAAAACAGCTTTAGGAGCAACAGAATCTGTTGCTTGGGAATATGTAGAAGATACTTTGATTTTAGTTGAAAAATTAAAAGCAGAAAACATTAAAGTTTTGGCTATTGAGCAAGCTGAAAATTCAACAAAACTCGATACTTTTTATCCTAAGAAAGATGAAAAATATGCCATTGTAATGGGTAATGAAGTAAAAGGTGTACAACAGGAAGTGGTTAATGCTTCTGATTTATGCATTGAAATTCCACAATTAGGCACAAAACATTCATTGAATATCTCTGTAACTACTGGTGTTGTTTTGTGGGATTTGTTTCAAAAAATGAACAAATTATAGTTTTTTTAAATCTAAAATTCTATTTTTAGAATGTTAAACAAAAAAGCATTTAAAATGAATTTACAAGAAGATTACCTAGAAGAGCTAGTGCTATCATTAAACCCAGGAGGTTCTGAAGAAGAAGATGAAGGAAATGATGAAATTGATAATTCCTAAACTAATTTAAAATTATACCCTGAATTAAAATCAGGGTATATTACTTTATGCATAATAAATATTTAATTCTTTTTTTATTTCTAAGTACTACAATATTTTCTCAAAACACCAATTTTGATAAAACCGTAGACTCAATTACAGTTTTGTATAAAAACTACAAAAAAACGCTAAATCCTGAGATTTCTAAAATAGCTATTAATCTGGTTGATAAAACACAATCAGATAGTTTAATTTCTAAAACATATAAAAAATTTGGATTAAAAAGTTTTTTTAAGTCAGATAAAAAAACACTTATTTTAATTAAAGAAAATCTTAAAAAGTTATATAAAAAAAACAAAGACTCTTCTGTTTTAGCACAATTTTATTACATAAAAGGATTAGAATATAGACTTTTATACAAACCAGATAGTGCATTTTATTACCTTAATCGTTCTAAAAATATTTCTATTGCATTAAAAGATTCTTTAAGTGTTGGTGAAAAATACTTTAGAATGGGAATAGTACAATATAAAGTAAGAGATTATATAGGAACTGAAGCAACAGTTATAGAAGGATTAAAATATGTTGAGCCATTAAATGAAATTTATTTTACAGTATTTTTATATAAAAAATTAGGAAATGTTTTAATGATTACTGATAGACAAAATGAAGCTAGAGAGGTTTTTAAAAAAGCTTATTCTTTTGTAAAGAACAATAATAATAACTTTGACCTTGCAAAATTGTATGCTTCATTAGGAAAAACATATGAAAGTGAGGGAAACAATCTTAAAGCAAGTGAGTATTATTATAAATCATTACAGGTAGACAGTTTAGCTATTAAAATTCCTCATAGCTATGATTTAGCTTTAGAAGGATATTCTTACAATAACTTTAAGTTGGGCAATAAAGAACTTGCATTAAAAGGATATTTAGAAGTTTTAAAATCTCGAATAAAAAGGAAAGATGTAAATAACTACGTTTTTTCTTATTCTTTATTAGGAGAACTTTATGCTTCAACAAATCAAATAAAAAAAGCAATTTATCATACAAAAGAAGGGCTTAGAATTGCAAAAAAAATAAATCATAGTGAGCGTATTTTAGAAAATTTATTTTTACTTTCTAGGTTGGTAAAAGGAGAAAAAGGAAGACTATATTTAGAAGAACATTTTAAATTAAATGATAGTCTTTTTAAAAGAGAAAGATCTATTAAAAATCAATTTGCAAAAATTAGATTTGAAACAGAAAAAAAAGACAAAGAAAATAAAGAATTAAAAATAGATAATGACAGAAAACAATTACAGCTAGAAAGCGAAAAGCAACAAAAAACAATTGGTTGGTTAATTGCTGGTGCAGGTATTATGTTTATTGGTCTTGGTACAACAGTTGTTTTAAATAGAAGAAAAAAACTGCTTTTTGAAAGCAAACTTTTACAAATAGAAGCTAGAGAAAAAGAACGCCAACAAATAGCAAAATCATTGCATGATGAAGTTGCAGGCGACATAAGAATATTGCATAAAAAATTAGAAAAAAATAAATTAGTAGAAGAGTCTAAAGAATTAGATAGAGTTAAAGAAAATGTTAGAAGTTTATCACATCAATTAAGTAGTGTTTCTTTTGATGAGGTGTCTTTTAAAAACCAAATTGTAAATTTAGTTTCAGATTATTTTGAAGCAGATTTTAGAATTAAAATTAAAGATATTAATACAGTTAAATGGCAAGATGTTAATAATTTAATTAAAAGAACATTATTTTTATCTATTAGAGAAGCTTTGCAAAATATTGATAAATATGCAGAATCTTCAAACGTAATTATAAGCTTTAAAGAGTCTAAAAAGTCATTGTTTTTAACCATAAATGATAATGGAAAAGGATTTGATACTTCTTCTAAAAAGAAAGGTATTGGCTTAAAAAACATGAAAGAAAGAATAGAAGAAATTAATGGTGTTTTTTCTGTGGATAGTTTAAAAGAAAAAGGAACAACTATAAATATTGAAATCCCTAAAAATGGAAACTAAAATAAGAATTTTAATTGCAGATGATCATCAATTAGTAATACAAGGAATTACTTGTTCTTTAAAAGAAGTTGGAGATTTTGATATTGTAACTGCAACTACTTGTGATGAAGCTTTTCAATTGATAAAAACAAATCAAAATGCTAATCCATTTCAATTATTATTTACAGATTTAAGTTTTGATAATACAACAGAAGATTCTCTTTTAGATGGAGGAGAAGAGTTAATAAAAGCTATTAGAAATAATGATTTTGATGTAAAAATTGGCGTAATAACAGGGCATACAGAAACCAATAGAGTGTATAATGTAATTACAAACTTAAATCCGAATGCATATTTATTAAAAAGTAAATGCGATGCTAAAGAAATAGGTTTTGCAGTACAAAAAATGTTGGCAAATGATTATTACTATACACATGAAATTCATCAAAAAATAATGCGTAGAAACATTATTCAAATTCAAATGGATGATGTAGCAATACAAATATTAAAAGAATTGCCAAATCACCCTAAAATTGCCAATTTAGAAGGAGTTATTACCAAAGGAGATGGCTCTTTTTTAAAATTACGTTCTATAGAAACTAAATTAGGTAATTTAAGAACAGATTTAAATGCTAATAACAATACAGATTTGGTTTTAAAAGCCAAAGAATTAGGTATAATCGATTAAATTTTTCGCTTTTGCGGAAATCTACATTTTAAACTGCGGTTTTTTACGTTTTTAAACATTGTTAACAATGTACATTTGTAGTGTAATATTTAACCAAAATACTACAAAAAAAGGGATTAATTGCAGATATGAGATTAGGGGCTTATATCTAACATTAAGAGAAAAAGGAAAAAACCTTTCAGTTTTACTGAGAGGTTTTTTTATATGCCTAAAATCATTTTTGCAATCATAAAGTAAATTAGAATTCCAAAAATATCATTTGAAGTTGTAATAAAAGGACCTGTTGCAATTGCTGGATCTATACCTCTTTTGTTTAAGAAAAGTGGTACAAATGTACCTATTAAACCTGCTACAATAATTACAATAACTAATGAAACTGAAATTGCCATAGCTAAATTCATTTTACCTTGATATGCCCAAACAAAAAGAAATAAAAATAGTGCTAAAATTATTCCGTTTAAAGCCGCTAAAAGCATTTCTTTAAAAAGCCTGCTATTTATACTACCTTTTACATCATCATTAGCTAAACCTTGTACAATAATTGCAGATGATTGTACCCCAACATTACCTGCCATTGCTGCAATTAAAGGTGTAAAAAAGAACAATGCTGCGTACTTAGCAAATACACCATGAAAACCTTCCATAATTAAAAAAGCACCAACACCACCAATTAAACCTAAAAACAACCAAGGTAATCTTGCTTTTGTTAGTTCTATAATACTATCATCAGAATCTACATCTTGTACTAAACCTGCAGCTAATTGATAGTCTTTTTCTGCTTCTTCTTTTAAAACATCTACAATGTCATCAATTGTAATTCTTCCTTGTAAAACATTATTTTCATCTACTACTGGTATAGCTTCTAAATCGTACTTTGCCATAATTTTAGCAACTTCTTCTTCATCTTCATGTACGTTTACAGCATCTACTTTAGGAATGTATATTTCAGAAATTTTTTGTTCGTTTTTGGCAATAATTAAATCTTTTAAAGACAATCTACCAATTAATTTTTCTTCTTTATCTACAACATAAATAGAGTGTACCCTTGTTACATCTTTGGCTTGCCCTCTAATTCTTCTCATACAACCAGCAACTGTCCAAGTTTCATAAACTTTTACAAGTTCTTTTGCCATTAAAGCACCTGCTGTATCATCTTCATAAGATAATAGTTCTTTAATATCTGCAACTAATTCATCATCTTCTAAAGCAGAAATTACTCTTTTTTGTCTTTCTTCAGAAAGTTCTCCAATAATATCTGCAGCATCATCAGAATCCATTTCTTCAACTTCTTCTGCAATTTCTTTTGCTGATAAATTTTCTAGAATTTTTTCACGAATATCTTCGTCTAATTCCATTAAAATTTCAGACGTTTTTTCGCTATCTAAAAGCTTTATTATATAGATAGCTTCATCAAAATTTACTTCATCTAAAACCTCTGCTATATCTGCATAATGCACCTCTTTAAATAATGATCTAACTTCTTTGTCATTATTAGAATTTATAAGGTTTTGTAGGTTTTCTAGATAGTATGGAGTTATTTCAAATGCCATTTTCTGCGAGTTTTTTCGTCAATTCTATAAAGTCATTTACAGATAGTTGTTCTGGTCTTTTTGTAAAGATAAGTTCTTCTTTTAAAGAATCCGAAAGTTTAAACGATTTTAAACTAGAACGTAGCATTTTTCTTCTTTGATTAAAAGCAGTTTTTACTACTCTAAAAAATAATTTTTCGTCAACAGGTAATGTATAATTTTCTTTTCTTATTAATCTAATTACACCAGAATCTACTTTTGGAGGTGGATTAAAAACTGTTGGCGGAACTGTAAAAAGGTATTCTACATCATAAAAAGCTTGTGTTAAAACTGAAAGAATTCCATATACTTTACTTCCTTCTTTTTCAGCAATTCTCATGGCAACTTCTTTTTGAAACATGCCTGCAAATTCTGGCACAAACTCTCTGTTTTCTATGGCTTTAAAAACTATTTGAGTAGAAATATTATATGGAAAGTTACCAATGATTGCAACTTGCTTTTTATGAAAAGTTTCTTGTATGTTTTTCTTTAAAAAATCTCCCTCAATAATGTCAAAATTTTCTTTTGATGTGTCTAATTTAATATGCTCTAAAGGAAACGTTTCATGTAAATAAGCAACAGATTCTGTATCTAATTCCATAACAGTAACTTTTGCCTTTTTTTCTAACAAGTATTTAGTTAAAACCCCCATTCCTGGGCCAATTTCTAAGACATTATCATAACCGTTTTCAGTTAAAGCATCTGCAATATCTTTTGCAATTGTTTCATCTGTTAAAAAATGTTGACCTAAATGTTTTTTTGCTTTTACACTCATAATTTCTTAGGGTTTTTTAATTCCAAAACCAATAATTGTTAAAGATAAACCCAATCCGCATAAAACTCCTGCAATAGTTTCTTGGGGTTCAATACCCCATTTTAAATAGGCAAGCATTACACCTAAAATAAACAGAAAAACACCAATAAATGGAATTTTTTTTCTGTGTATGTAGAGTAGGTTGTTCATATTTAATTTTCTGAACTTGTTGGATAAAACTCTTTTATTACTTTTAACTCTGTAGTAAAAGTTAACATTTTATCTGCAAATTTTTTAAGACCTTCAATTCTTAAACCATCTGCTTCTTCTTTGTAAAAATCTTCTAAATCTTCGCGCGTATTTGCAGTATATTGTACAGAATACGTTCTTCCTCCCATTTCTTCTTCTACCAATACTTCTGTAAATTTTGCAGAAGAAAATTTACCTGTATTTAACACATCTAAAATATGGGTTTCCATCCATGTTAGCCATTCATTATGAACACTATCATCTATATTTATAGTTACGTTATATATGTACATTTTTTTGTTTTAGGTTTTTAAATTAAACTTTATCACCTCTTATTTTTCTATATTTTTTTCTAGCATCTACTAAATAGATACTAGAAGAATAATCAAAAATAATCTTTTGATAGTATTCTGATGCTTTTTCTGGGTTATTTAATTGATTATTATATAACTCTGCCATTTCATAATAAACATCATCAATTAAGATTCCATCTGAAAACAATGAAATTATTTTTTCAAAATTTGCAATAGCAGCTTCAAATTGATTTATTTTAATAAATAATTTTGCTTGTTTAAACAGTGCTTCATCTTCTATGGGTTGACCTTTAAATTTTTTATTTATAACATGTAAAGTATCAATAGCTTGTTGCGTTTTGTTTTGAAAAGCCAACAATTCTGCTTTAGAATATTCTTTTAATCCAGAAGGAATTGAATCTACAGGTTCATTATCTGTTATAATTAAAAACAACTCTAATGCGTCGTTAGCAATTAATTGAGTTGTAGAACCTTTTAAGACTTTTAATTGTGCTTTAGCCCAAGTAAAATCGCTTTTAAAATAACTAGTTTGAGCAACTTTAAAACGTGCTTGTTGTGCTAATTCGTGGTTTTTTAATTTAGATTGAATTTGAGAAAAATAGATTAATGCCTTGTTGTATTTGCCTGTAAAAACTAAAATATCTCCAAGTTTTAATTTTATTCTAGCTTCATTAAATTTTGATTGAGAAAAGGTTAAAGCATGTTCTAAAATTTGTTTTGCTTGTTTAGGTTTGTTTTCTTGAAAGGTTAAGAAATCTGCATATTCAACTTGTAATTTTATTGTTGATGGATTTTTACCAAATTGATGAAAAAGAGATTGAAATAAGGTTTCTGTTTCTGGGTTTTTAGTAGCAATATAAATTTTTGAAATGTATAAATAGGCTTCTATCTTTTCTTCATTTAAAGTTGATTTTTCTATGATATAATTAAAACAATTTTTTGCAGAACTATAACTTTTGTTTTCAAATGCTATTCTTCCTATTCTAAAAAAAGAACCTAAATCTGTTGGGTTTCTTTGGTATAAGGCTTTTTCTTGTACCAAGGCTTTTTCATAATCTTTTTGTTGCGTAAACAACCAACTTAACAAAACATTCCAAACATCTTTTGGGTTACTTGCAGATTTTCTTAAAAGTGTTTTTCTAAATAAAATGTTTGCTTCATTTTCAGAATCATCTGTAATGTATTTACTAGCATATCTTTGTACTAAATTAAAATAGTTTTCACTTTTATCTACTAGATTAATGTAAGATTCAAACATTTTTTTAAAATCTCCTTTTTCTCCATATATCTGAGCAATTTGAAAACTATAGTTGGCATTTTTGTTTTTAGCCATTACTTTTTGATATGCTAAAATTGCATTATCTAAAAGATTGTATTCTTTAAAAATACGACCCGTTATTCCTCCATAAGAAGCATTTTTATCTAAAGAATTTAAGGCTAGTTGATAATTGCTTTCAGCTAGTTCTTTTTGTTGTTGACGTTCGTAATTATATCCTAAATAAACATATAAAAATCCTTGTTTAGAATTCTGATTAATTTTAGATTTTAATAATTTTTCTGCTTCTAAGAATTGATTTGTTTCTTGGTAGCAAGAAATTAATCTACCTAAATAAGAGGTGTTAAAAGGACTTTTAGAATATAGTTTTTTAAATACTTGAGCTGCTTTTTCATAAGCACCTTCTCTATAATAACTTTCTCCTAGTAAATAATCGTTTTGAGAGAAGCTAATGCTAGTAATAGTAAGAAAAATAAGCAAAAATATTTTTTTCATCTAAATCAAAGATACTTAAGAAATATGTTAAATTTTTATTAAAGATAGATATTAAAAGAGCTTTCTTGTAACATTTTGGCACGAAACTTGTCTACTATATAAATAACCAATCAAATTTAAAGTTATGAATACATTTTCTAAAAAATACGAAACAGCAAAAAATAACTCAATAGAGTTTATGAAAAACGGTCAAATAAGCGCTTATTTTAATGCACTTTTAGAAATGAATAAATATAAAAGATTAATGGTAGCAGTAGTTGCTAATTAGTATACAGTAAAACAGTGTTTTTAAGCAAAAAAGCTAACAAAATACTGTAAACTAAACACTAATATGTTAATCAATCATATCAAACCCACAATAAGGCACCAATACTTCTGGTATTTTAATTCCTTCTTCTGTTTGGTAATTTTCTAAAATTCCTGCTAAAACACGAGGTAAAGCCAAAGAACTACCATTTAATGTGTGTGCTAATTCGCTTTTACCTTCTTTATTTTTAAAACGAAGTTTTAATCTATTTGCCTGAAAAGTTTCAAAGTTTGATGCAGAACTAATTTCTAACCACCTGTCTTGAGCAGTAGAAAATAATTCGAAATCAAAAGTTAATGCAGATGTAAAACCTGTATCTCCTCCACACAAGCGTAAAATTCTATAAGGTAATTTTAATTCTCTTAAAATATCTTTAATATGTTCTACCATTCCGTTTAAAGCTTGGTAAGAATTATTAGGATGTTCTACTCTTACAATTTCTACTTTATCAAATTGGTGTACTCTATTTAAACCACGTACATGCGCTCCATAACTTCCTGCTTCACGTCTAAAACATGGAGTATAACCAGTATATTTTATAGGAAAATCTGCCTCTTGCATTAAATTTCCACGAAAAATATTCGTAATTGGTACTTCTGCAGTTGGTATTAAGTATAAATCATCAACATTTGCATGGTACATTTGTCCATCTTTATCTGGCAATTGACCAGTTGCTGTTGCAGAAGCTTCATTTACTAAATGAGGAACTTGTACTTCTTGGTAACCAGCTTTTGTATTTTTATCTAAGAAATAATTGATTAAAGCACGTTGTAATCTTGCACCTTTTCCTTTGTAAACAGGAAATCCAGCACCTGTAATTTTAGTACCCAACTCAAAATCTATAATATCATATTTTTTGGCTAACTCCCAATGAGGTAATGCGTTTTCTCCTAAATTAGGAATAATTCCTTCGCTAAAAATCTTCTCATTATCTTCTTCTGAAGTACCTGCTTTTACAGAAGCATGAGGAATGTTAGGAATTTGATATAATAAACCTTGTAACTCATCAGCAAAAACATTTAAACTTTCTGCAAGTTCTTTAGATTTTTCTTTTAACTGACCTGTTTTTTCTTTTAAAAGATTTGCTTTTTGTACTTCTCCAGATTTAAAAAAGCCACCAATTTCTTTGGATATTTTATTAGATTCTGCTAATGTATTATCTAACTCTACTTGAGTTTTTCTTCTATTTTCATCAGCTGTTAAAACTTGTTTTATAATTTCTTCTGCGTTTGCAAAATTACGTTTTGCTAAACCTTCTAAAACAGTTTCTTTGTGGTCTCTAATAAATTGTACTTGTAACATTTTCTTTTGTATTAATGCCACAAAGATACAGTAAGCTTAAGACTTAAACAATGTAGAATTAGAGATTGTTTTTTATATAAATTCTAGCCGTTTTTTCGTCTGTTTTTATTTGCTCAATTAAAGTTTTAATAGAGCTAAATTTCTTTTCATCACGTAAAAAATACAATAATTCAATGGTAAGAATTTTGTTGTATAAGTCTTTATTAAAATCAAAGAAATGTACTTCTATAGTTTGATGTGTACCATCTACAGTTGGTCTGTTTCCAATATTCATCATTCCAAAAACTGTTTTGTTTTCTATAATAGATTGTACTACATACACTCCTGTTTTTGGTATTAATTTGTAATTTTCTTTAACATCAATATTTGCGGTAGGAAAACCAATTTTACCACCCAATTGTTTTCCGTTAACAACTGTACCAGTTAACATAAAATTATATCCTAAATAATTGTTTGCAGTTTTTAGGTTTCCTTCTGTTAAAGCGCGTCTTACTTTTGTAGAGCTTACAGAAACATCATCTATATCTTGAGCAGGAATTTCTTCAACAGTAAAATCATATAAGTGGCTATATTCTGTTAATTGAACAATGTTTCCTTCTCTATTTTTTCCAAAATGATGATCATAACCAATAATTAATTTTGAAATATTTAATTGATTCACTAAAATGTCTCTAACAAACTCTAAAGCTGTCATTCTAGAAAACTCTTTACTAAAAGGATGTATAATTAAATAATCTAATCCTGTTTTTTTAAGCAGTTCTGCTCTTTCTTCTATAGTATTTATTAACTCTAAAGAATTGTCTTTTTGTAACACCATTCTTGGATGTGGAAAAAAAGTAAGTAAAACAGATTTTTTTTTTGCTTTTTTAGCCTCTAAAACTAGCTTCTCAATAATTTTTTGATGCCCAAAATGCACACCATCAAAAGTACCTATGGTTACATAAGTTTTTTTAGTAGTTGAAAAGTTGGAAATATCTTGAATTGAATCCAAATAAACGTAAATTTAAGTATGGTACAAATGTACAATTTCTAACTGTTTTTATGAATATGTAACAGAGTAGTTTTATTATCTTCTTATTATTGAAAATAGGGTCTTTTTTTGTTAAAATCTTAAAAAAGTGGTCGATTTATTCAATTATTCAAAAAAAATTGTATTTTGCCAAATAGTTAACAAATAATTCAAATTATGATAAAAAATTTTTTACTTCTTGCGTTTATAGCTTTTAGTAGTGTAGCTATGGTTGGCCAAACCACTGTTACAGGTACAGTTAAAGACGCAAAAACAGGAGAAACAATTCCTGGAGCCAACATTAAGATTTCTAGAAAATCTGTTGGTACTAACTCTGATTTTGACGGAAACTTTGTTTTAAAAGTTTCAGAAAAACCACCTTTTACTATAGAAATCTCTGTTTTAGGGTTTCATACAGAAAAAGTTGAAATTACTAAAAACAACCAGAAGGTTGAGGTTAGTTTAAGAGAAAATGCAACTTCATTAGATGAGATTGTAGTTTCTGCTTCTAGGACTCCAGAACGTATTATGGAATCTCCTGTTACCGTTGAAAGAATGGATAGTAGAGCTATTAAAAATACCTCTGCTCCAAGTTTTTATGATGGGTTAGAAAATTTAAAAGGAGTAGATATTAATACAAACAGTTTAACTTTTAAATCTGTTAATACACGTGGATTTGCTACGTTTTCTAATACACGTTTTATGCAATTAGTAGATGGTATGGATAATTCATCACCAGCACTAAACTTTGCTTTAGGAAATTTATTAGGAATGTCTGAATTAGATGTAAAAACTGTAGAGTTACTTCCAGGTGCTTCATCTGCATTATATGGTGCAAACGCATTTAATGGAATTATGTTTATGACAAGTAAAAGCCCTTTTGATGACCAAGGAATTAGTCTTTCTTTAAAAACAGGATTAACTAGTCAAGAAGCTGCAGGAGATAATAAATATTATGACTTTAATATTAGATTAGCACATGCTTTTTCAGATAAATTTGCAGCGAAAGCTACACTATCGTATTTAGATGGTACAGAATGGCATGCTACAGATTATAGAAATACATTTAATGGAGAATATATTTCTGGAGATAGAAATTCTGATAGAAATTATGATGGATTAAATGTTTATGGAGATGAGGTTTCTACTAATTTAAGAGGTGTTGCAGAAACATTAGAAGGTCTTGGTATCTTACCAAATGGAGCTGCTGCTTTAGTGCCAAGTGAAAGTGTAAGTAGAACTGGTTATAATGAAAGCGATTTAATGAGCTATGAGGCTAAAAGTTTAAAATTTGGAGCATCATTAAACTATCGTCCTTTTGGTAATGATAGGTTAGAAATTATTTGGAATTCTAAAGTTGGTGTTGGAAACACTATTTACCAAGGAACAAATAGATATAACATTAAGAATTTCTTAATGCAACAACATAAATTAGAATTAAGAGGTAAAAATTTCTTTGTTAGAGGTTATGTAACAAGTGAAGATGCTGGTGATTCTTATGATACTCGTTTTGCTGCAATTAATATTAATAGATCTTGGAAAGATGATAACACTTGGTTTGGAGAATATACTGGAGCTTTTGTACAAGGAACTTTAGGTGGTTTAAACGCAGATCAAGCTCATGCATTAGCAAGACAAACAGCTGAAACAGGTAGATTATTACCAGGAACAGATGGTTTTAAAGCTGCTTTTGATAAAGTTGTTGCAGATCCAGATTTGTTAACAGGATCTAAATTTCAAGACAACACTAAATTATACCACTCAGATGCAAACTATAATTTTCAAGATTATATAGATTGGGCTGAGATTCAGGTTGGTGGTTCATACAGAAGATATGCTTTAAACTCTAATGGAAGTATTTTTACAGATTACGATGGTCCTATTAATTATGATGAATTTGGAGTTTATACCCAATTACAAAAGAAATTTTTAGAAGATGATCGTTTAAAGTTTACTACATCTTTACGTTATGACAAAGCACAAAATTTCGATGGAAATTTTTCTCCAAGAATATCTTTAGCATATGCAGCTGGTGAAAATAAAAATCAAAACTTTAGAGGATCTTTTCAAACAGGATTTAGAAATCCAACTACACAAGATCAATACATTGGTTTAAATGCTGGTAGAGCATTTTTAGTTGGTGGTGCTCCAGATAATTTAGATAGATATACAACAACGCCATTATCTGTTAGTGGTTCAGGACAAGCATTTACAAATTCTACAACAGTTGGTGTTTCTGGTAGACAAGCGTATGAAAATTCTTTTTCTGCAGAATCTGTTGTAAATGGAACTTTCCAAAAATCTAATGTTACTTTAGTAAAACCAGAAAAAGTTACAGCTTTTGAAGTTGGTTATAGAGGAATTGTAGAAGCTGAACAATCTAACATTGCAATCGATTTAAGTGTTTACTACAATCAATATGAAGATTTTATTGCAAACAAAAACGTAGTTGTTCCTTTTTACGGTACAGTAGGAGATAATACATTGTCTTTATTAGCACTTCAAAATGGAGATTACACAGCATTTCAAACCTATACAAACTCTGCAGCAGATATTAGTTCTTATGGTGTAACAATTGGTTTAGATACTAAGGTTTTTAATGGGTTTAATTTAGGTGTAAATTATACATTTGCTAAGTTTGATTTTGACCAAGCTTCTGATCCAGATTTTGAAGCAGGATTTAACACTCCAGAACATAAAGTAAAATTACAGTTTGGTAAAAGAGATTTATTTGAAAATTTTGGTTTTAATATTAATGCAAGATGGCAAGATGAATATAGATGGGAATCTACTTTCTTAGACGCAACCATAGCTTCTAGAACAGTGATTGATGCTCAAGTTAACTATACAGTTCCTTCTTGGAAATCTGTATTTAAATTAGGTGGATCTAATTTAACAGGTAAAGAGTATTTAAGTGCTCCTGGTGTTGGTGCAGTTGGTTCTCAATATTACCTTTCTTGGACAATTAATAACTAAAAAAATAAAATTTCATGAAGAATTATAAATATATAGGATTGTGTCTTTTAGCTCTTAGTTTTGCATCTTGTGATGTAAATAATGAGTTAGATACAATACCAGAAGAAGTAGTAGCAGAAGTAGAATTAAATGTAAACGGATTAGATTTTTCTAAGTACGTTTCTATTGGTGCTTCTTTTACTGCAGGTTTTACAGATAATGCTTTGTTTGTAGCAGCACAAGAAAATTCTTTCCCAAATATTTTAGCAGGAAAGTTTGGTGTAGAATTTAACCAACCTTTAATGAATGATAATATTGGAGGTTTACTTTTAGGAGGTAATGTTATTCAAGGACCTAGATTGTATTTTAATGGAGCAGCACCAGCTGTTTTAGACGCTACACCATCTACAGAAGTAACTTCTCCTGTTACAGGAAGTTTAAATAATTTTGGTGTACCAGGTGCTAAAAGTTTTCATTTTGTTGCACCAGGATATGGAAATGTTGCAGGAGTTTCTTTAGGTTTAGCAAACCCTTATTACGCAAGGTTTGCTTCTAGTGCAACTTCAACAGTTTTAGGTGATGCTATGGCACAATCACCAACGTTTTTTACATTATCTGAAGTTGGAGGTAATGACGTTTTAGGATACGCACTTTCGGGTGGTTCTGGAACAGATCAAACAGGAAATTTTGACCCATCAACTTATGGTAGTTCAGATATAACAGATCCTGTAGTTTTTGGAAATGTATTTAATAGCATGGTTTCTACATTAACTGCTGGTGGAGCAAAAGGTGTAATTGCTAATGTACCTTACATTACTACTTTAGCTCACTTTACTACTGTACCACACAATGCTATTCCTTTAGATGCAGCAACAGCAACCGCTGTAAATTCTGCTTATGCTCCTTATAATGGAGGTATTCAACAAGCATTTGCAGGTTTAGTACAATTAAAGTTAATGACGCAAGCACAAGCTGATGCTGAAATTGCAAAAAGAACAATTACTTTTGCAGCAGGTCAAAATGCAGTTGTTATTGTTGATGAAGACTTAACAGATTTAGAAGCTTTAAATCCTGCTTTTGCTGGATTAAAACAATACAGACAAGCTACTGCAGATGATTTATTGGTATTATCTAGTTCTTCTTTCTTAGGTACTTTAGCGGATCCAAATAACCCTGCAAGTGTAAATGGTGTAGGTGTTCCTTTAGCAGATAAATGGGTAGTTACACCTGAAGAGCAATTGGCTATTAAAACAGCTACAGATGCTTATAATGCTGTTATAGAAAATGTAGCATCATCTAACCCAAACATTGCATTAGTAGACTTTAAAGGAGTTTTACAAGAAGCTTCTTCTGGAATTGCTTTTGATGGTTATACTTTAACTACAAATTTAGTTATGGGTGGTTTAATTAGTTTAGATGGTGTTCATCTTACTGCAAGAGGATATGCTTTAATGGCTAACAAAGTTTTAGCAGCTATAGATTCTAAATTTGGATCTAACTTTAAAACTGCAACAGGAGGTTTAGCAAAAGCTGGAGATTATCCTACAAACTATTCTCCAACTCTACGTTAATAGAATATTATAATTATAAAAAAAGGTTGAGAATTTAAATTCTCAACCTTTTTTGTTTTTATAAAAGATGTAATTATGATAACATCATTGCTGCTCTTTTTAAACCAGCAACTAAAACATCTATTTCTGCTTTAGTATTGTAAAAAGAAAAAGAAGCTCTAATTGTACCAGGAATTTTATAGAAATCCATAATTGGTTGTGCACAATGATGCCCTGTTCTTACAGCAATTCCTAATTTATCTAAAATAGAGCCAATATCATAAGGATGTATACTATCAATATTAAAAGAAATTACAGCTGTTTTTTCTGATGATGTTCCAAATATTTTTAAACCATCAATTTTTAATAACTCTTGAGTACCATATTCTAAAAGTTCATTTTCATATGCCGCAATATTATTAAAACCAACTGAATTCATATAATCTATTGCTGTACCAAAAGCGATTCCTCCACAAATATTTGGAGTTCCTGCTTCAAATTTATGAGGCAAACCTGCATATGTAGTTTTTACAAAACTTACAGTTTCAATCATTTCTCCTCCACCTTGATAAGGAGGCAATTTTTCTAACCATTCTTGTTTTCCATACAACAAACCAACTCCTGTTGGGCCACATAATTTGTGAGCAGAAGCTACATAAAAATCTACATCTAAAGCTTGTACATCTGGTTTTATATGTGGTGTTGCTTGAGCCCCATCAATTAAAACAGCAGCATTTACTTTATGAGCTGCATCAATAATTTCTTTGATAGGGTTTATAGTTCCTAATGCATTAGAAACGTGATTACAAAACACCAATTTTGTCTTTGAATTTAATAAACTGTAATAAACATCCATTTGTAAAGAACCCTCTTCATTCATAGGAATTACCTTTAAAACTGCACCCGTTTTTTCGCAGAGCATTTGCCATGGAACAATATTAGAATGATGCTCTAAAGCAGAAACTATAATTTCATCACCATTATTTAAAAGAGATGCAAAACCAGAAGCAACCATGTTTATACTATGTGTTGTACCTGAAGTTAAAATAATTTCGTAGGCTTTTTTTGCATTAAAATGTTTTTGAATTTTAATACGAGCTTCTTCATATTTATCTGTAGCTACTTGACTTAAAGTGTGTACGCCTCTGTGAATATTAGCATTGTAATTGCTATAATAATCAACAATAGTATCAATAACTACTTGTGGAGTTTGAGAGGTAGCTGCATTATCAAAATACACTAAAGGTTTTCCATGAATCGTTTTTTTTAGAATCGGAAAATCTTCACGAATTTTATCAACATTTATCATACGAATAAATTTAAGTTACAAAGATAAACGTTGATTTTTTAAACTTGTAAAAAAGACAATAAGAATTTCTTATTACACTACTTTAGAAACTAATTTAATTAAAAAACCTACACCATTTTGAATGTTTGATATTGCTGTAGCTTTTTGATTATTTGCTAAAGAAGCATCATTAATTTGTTGTAAAACTTTTACGGCATTAGCATTTGTAATTTTACTTTCAGAAATAAACGAATCTATTTCTACTGTTTTTAAACTTGTTAAACTTGCTAATTGATTTTTTAAATCTGTGTCTGTTTGGTTGCCTGCTTGTTCTGCTAAAGCATTCCAATCTATATCACTCATAATTGTTTTATTTAATTAGTTTTTCAACTTTTAGTAGTTTATTCATCCCTAAGCCAGTTTTGTTTAAAATACTGTCTAATTTGCCTTCTATTTGCTTAAAATTAATTTTACTACCTGTTAATTGATTGATGCCTGATAACGCATTTTCTTCAGCATTTTTAACTTTAACTGCAGAATTTATAAGGTTTTGAAGAGATGCTGTAGCTTTAGCATATGAAATAAAATTGGTGTTTAAATTAGTTACTATTTGTTGCTGTTGTTTTAATAATAAATCTTGTAAAGAGTCTCTTTTTCTGTTAATTACTGGTATTATTGCTCCAATAATATTGGGCAGCTCTTCTTTATAATCTACATTTTGAGGTAATAAACTTTGGTACTTCTTAATAATTGCTGGTGTATATTTATTGGTAATAAATGTGTTTAAACGTTCTCTTTTTTCGTCAAATAATTGATTAACCAATGAAATGTTTAATTGATGCATTGCATCTCCTTCATCAATAATGTTTTTAGACAGTGATGAGGTAGCATTTGGTAAACTTGCACAAGATAAAAAGCTAACAATTATAACTAATGAAATTATATTTTTATACATTATGATATTGGGTTTGGAGTAACGAAAATGTTTTTAATTCTATTGATAATTCCTTGTAAAATGCTAAAAATTGCATCCGAAGAAAAACCGCCTACCAAAGCAAGTATGCTTTTATTAAAAAGGTTTATTTGTTTTGGATCTGTGGTGTAAAATGAAATAATTTCAGACATTATTAAACCTGCAATTACTCCTAAGATAATTTGAGATAAATATCCTATCGAATTTTCAGGAATTAATGCTCCTTTTTTTAAAGAAGCACTTACGTCTTTCAATAAAAAAAACAAAACACCTAAACCAGCTACAGAACCTAAATAAACAATATTTAGTAATAAAGGTAAGCCACTGTTATTCATCATTCCTTTGTCTAAAGAGTCATTATTAACTTCTGCAGACATACCTGTTGCTATATATGCAATTAAAAAGAAAACCGATAATAAAACTAAATTTCTAAGTAAAGGAAGTTTGTTAAAAATTGATTTACCATCGCTTTCTTGATTTAATTTTTTTGTAAATTCAATAGATTTTGGTGTTGCAGGCGCTACATTTTTGCACAATAAATTGTGAGCATTAATTAAATCATCAACATTACTATTTTGTATTAATGAGTTTATTTCAGTATTAACAGTTATGCCATTGTAAACAGCAAATGATAGCATACTATTTATTTCTTTACTTAATTCTGTAATTACTTCATTAGATATACCTGGAACATTTTTTTGTATTGTTGGTTTTTTAGAATCTTTAATAGTTTTAGATGCTGTGGTTGTCATAATTAAAAAAAGTGTTTTGTGATTATATAAAACTAATAAAATCAGTAGTTTAACGTTTAGATGTAAACCCCTTTTTTAAAATTCAGGTATTTTTACTGATGGGTATTTAATGTGTTTTTAATTCTTATTTTTACGATAACTAAACTTTTATATAAATGAAAATTGTAAAAAGAATATTATTACTTCTATTGGTTATTATCATAATTGCTGTTGTTTATAATTATCCTAAACTGAATATTTTAGCAGGATATTCTGCAAAAAACACTGCTTCATCTGTTTTTGTAGCTAATAGAACTTTAGCGTTTACAGATAAAAACGATAATAATTTTTCTCCAATACATTTAGCTTCTGACGAGTTATCATTAGAATCTAAAACTGCAACCTCTTCTGCTTTTGGTTTGTTAACTAGAAAAGCTTTTTTTAGAGAAGGTTTAGGCTCTGTTTTGGCTTTAGATGATAATGACGTTTCTAAAAAATATTTAATCCCTAAAAGAACAAATACCTCTAGTGACACACTAGCTTATCCTTATGGAAAAGCAAAGCAAAAAGACACCATTTTTAAAAACATAAATTATGATAAACTACATAAAGCTATCGATTTTTTGTTTGATTCTATTAATAAAACTAGAGCAACAGTTATTATTTATAAAAATCAAATTATAGCAGAAAGGTATGCTAATGGTTTTACAGAAAATTCTAAAATCTTAGGTTGGTCTATGACAAAAAGTATTACCTCTACTTTGTTTGGAGTTTTAGAATATCAAGGAAAAATTAATGTGCAAGATAAAGCACCTATTGATGCTTGGAAAAATGATGAAAGAAAAGAAATTACCATTCATAATTTGCTACAAATGAATTCTGGTTTAGAATGGGATGAAGATTATAATACAATTTCAGATGTTTCTAAAATGTTGTTTTTAAGTAGAGATATGACTCAACAACAAATTCACAAACCTTTTGTAGGAAAACCAAATGAAACTTGGAATTATTCTTCTGGAACAACAAATTTATTATCAGGAATTTTAAGAAGTCAATTTAAAACACATCAAGAATATTTAGATTTTTGGTATGCAGCTTTAATTGACAAAATAGGAATGAATTCTATGGTAGTTGAAGCAGATTTAGAAGGAAACTATGTGGGGTCTTCTTATGGTTGGGCAACTCCAAGAGATTGGGCAAAACTAGGGTTATTGTATTTACATAATGGATTATGGAATGGAGAACAATTATTTGATAAAAAATGGGTAAAATACGCTACTACACCAACTCCTACATCTAATGGTTGGTATGGGGCTCAAATTTGGTTAAATGCAGGTAATAGGTATCCAGATGTGCCAAAAAACATGTATTCTTTTAATGGTTACCAAGGGCAGAATGTTTTTATTTTACCAGATCAAGATTTAGTAATTGTAAGAATGGGTTTAACTAAAAATGCTGATGTAAATGAGTTTTTAAAAGGGGTAATTGTTTCTATAAAATAACAGTTATCTTTTAGAAACTTTGTTATTATTCTTTTATCAAAACAATTTAAGTAATTGGTATAACTTATTCTGCTATACCAGATGTACAATTAAGTGATTAGTTAAATTTTAAAGAGGTTCTATGTTTTTAATATTTACACCAACAAAACAATCGTCTGCACACTGATTATCTACATAACCACAAGTAGAAATCATTCCTTCATTCTCTGTTTTAAGGTAGGTTGTTGTATTATTTCTCTCAATTAGCCAATCGTTTTGTGCTTTATTGTAAATTTCTTGTAATGTAATTGGTTCTGCTCCGTTTTCATGAGTTCCTATTTCAGGTTTTTTTTCTGTCCATTGAAGTTCATCCTGATGAATATCTGTTGATAGACCTTCTGTAGAAGTGTATTCAAAATCTCTTTGAATTATAATTCCATTTTCAATGGTTAATGTAGTTTCCCAACTAAAACCAACCCAAGAACTATTTGTAATTGTAAATTTGTATGAGTTGTTAGTAGATTCTTTAAAGTTTAACCAATTTTTTCTACTGATTTCAAACTTGTTTTGGTATTCTAAATTGTTTGAATCACAAGAGCTAAATATACTTCCGACTAAAATTAGAGTAAATAAATAAATTTTATTTTTCATTTTTTGGAGTTTTATTTATAGATGCAATTTTATTAAAATGGTTGCGTAAAATTTACTACAAATAACATAAAATATTTTAAGAAACAGATAAAAACCAATATGTGAAGATACAACTGATATTATGAGTTGAGTAATTTATATATAAAACCCATAATTTTTCTTCTGTTTTACAATCAATTTTAATCAAAAAATTAAGATAAAAACATACTTTTCAATTCTAGGAAATAGTAATGTAAATAGTTTTAAATAAAAAAACCACGCTTATTAGCGTGGTTTTTTTATCTATATAAAGAAAATGATTTTAAAGGTCAAAACCAATATCTACACCTAATTTATTGGCTATTATTTTAGTAATTCTCTGTTTTACTTCAGGTATTTTAACGCTTTCTAATACTGTATTTGCAAAAGCAAACATTAATAAAGCTTTTCCTTCTTTTTTAGGAATTCCACGTTGTTGCATGTAAAATAAAGCATCTTCATCTAACTGACCAATTGTACAACCATGAGAACATTTTACATCATCTGCAAAAATTTCTAGTTGAGGTTTTGCGTTAATTGTTGCTTTATCGCTCATTAAAACATTGTTGTTTTGCTGATATGCATTTGTTTTTTGAGCTTCTTTTTCTACAATTACTTTACCATTAAAAACAGCAGTAGAACGTTCATCATAAATACCTTTGTAATCTTGATGAGATTCGCAATTTGGTGTAATATGGTGTACTAATGTGTGATGATCTACATGTTGTTTACCTTCTGTAATAGTTATTCCTTTTAAGATAGAATCTATATATTCTCCTTTTTGATAAAAGTTTAAGTTGTTTCTTGTAATGTTTCCTCCAAAAGAAAAAGTATGTACAGAAACCACACTATTAGATTGTTGTTCTATGTAAGAATTATCTACCAATGAAGCTTTAATGTCATCATTCTGAATTTTATAAAAATCTACAAAAGCTCTTTTATCAGCAAAAACCTCAGTAACCGCATTTGTTAAAACAGGGTTGCTAGTTAAACTTTGATGACGTTCTATAATTTGAACATGAGAATTTTCTCCAACAACAATTAAATTTCTAGGTTGCAACATTGTTGCAGCTTCAGAACCTGTTGTAAAATTGATAATTTGTATTGGTTTTTCTACTTCAACATTTCTAGGAATATGAATATATGCTCCTTCTGTTGCAAAAGCAGTATTTAACGATGTTAAATTGTCTTGTTTTGCTATTTTGTTGAAATAATTATCAATTACAGCTTTGTATTTTGGCTTTGTTAAAGCAGCAGACATTAAGCAAACATCAATATTTTCATGTGTAGTTTCAGATAAGAAAGAGCTATATTTTCCATCAATAAAAACAACATTGTAAGTATCTATATCATGTATAAAATACTTTTTTACATCTGCTAATTCTACAGCAACTCCTTTGTTAGGAAAAATACTGTAATCTTCTTTTAAAACTGAGTTTAAAGAAGTGTATTTCCAAGCTTCTAATTTTTTAGTAGGAAATCCTAAACTTTCGAAACTTTTAAGAGCTTTAGAACGAATTTCATGGATATCAGAATTTGTATCTACACGATTTTCAAAAGCTACATATGATGATAATAATTTATCTTTTAATTCCATTTTTTTAAGCTTTTAGATTAAACTAATTCTTGTTTAATCCAATCATAACCTTTTGCTTCTAATTCTAAAGCTAAAGAAGCATCTCCAGATTTTACTATTTTTCCATCATGTAAAACGTGTACAAAATCTGGTACAATATAATCTAACAAACGTTGGTAGTGTGTAATTACAATTACAGCATTGTCTTTAGATTTTAATTTGTTTACCCCATTAGCAACAATACGTAAAGCATCAATATCTAAACCAGAATCAGTTTCATCTAGTATAGCTAATTTAGGCTCTAACATTGCCATTTGAAAAATTTCGTTTCTTTTCTTTTCTCCCCCAGAAAATCCTTCGTTTAAAGAACGAGATAAAAATTTACGGTCTATTTCTAATAATTCTGATTTTTCACGAATCATTTTTAACATGTCTTTTGCAGGCATGTCTTCTAAACCTTTTGCTTTTCTAGTTTCGTTAATAGCAGTTTTAATAAAGTTTGTTACAGAAACTCCAGGAATTTCTACAGGATATTGAAAAGATAAAAACACACCATTATGTGCTCTTTCTTCTGGTGCTAACTCGCTAATATCTTCACCATTTAATTCTATAGAACCATCTGTTACTTCGTATTCTTCTTTACCAGCAATAACAGAGGCCATTGTACTTTTACCAGCACCATTTGGTCCCATAATTGCATGTACTTCACCAGCTTTTACTTCTAAATTCAATCCTTTTAAAATTGATTTCCCTTCTATTTCTGCCTTTAAGTTTTCTATTTTTAACATCTTATTTATGCTATTGGCTTTTAGCTTTTGGCTATCAGCATTATTTTATTGTTGATATATTTTTAGTTGATAAAAATCTGTTTATCCAACAGAACCTTCTAAACTAATTTCTAATAATTTTTGAGCTTCTACTGCAAATTCCATTGGAAGCTTGTTTAAAACTTCTTTACTAAATCCGTTTACAATTAAAGCAATGGCTTTTTCAGTATCTATACCACGTTGATTACAGTAAAACAATTGGTCTTCACCAATTTTACTTGTAGTTGCTTCGTGTTCTATTTGTGCTGATTTGTTTTTAGTTTCTATATAAGGAAAAGTGTGTGCACCACACTCATTACCCATTAATAAAGAATCACATTGAGAGAAATTACGAGCGTTTTCTGCTCTAGAATTTATTTGAACTAATCCTCTATAAGAGTTTTGAGATTTTCCTGCAGAAATACCTTTAGAAATAATAGTAGACTTAGTGTTTTTACCTAAGTGTATCATTTTTGTACCAGTATCTGCTTGTTGAAAATTATTAGTTACTGCAATTGAGTAAAACTCTCCAACAGAATTGTTTCCTTTTAATACACAAGATGGATATTTCCAAGTTACTGCAGAACCAGTTTCTACTTGTGTCCAAGAAATTTTTGCATTGTCTTCGCACAAACCTCTTTTAGTAACAAAATTGTAAACACCACCTTTTCCTTCTTTGTTACCAGGATACCAGTTTTGTACAGTAGAATATTTAATTTCTGCATCATCCATTGCAATTAATTCTACTACAGCAGCGTGTAATTGATTTTCATCTCTACTTGGTGCAGTACAACCTTCTAAATAAGAAACATAGCTACCTTTGTCTGCAACAACTAAAGTTCTTTCAAACTGACCAGTACCACCTTCGTTAATTCTAAAATAGGTAGAAAGTTCCATAGGACATTTTACTCCTTTTGGAATGTAACAGAAAGATCCGTCAGAAAAAACTGCAGAATTTAATGCTGCATAAAAGTTGTCTTTTGTAGGTACAACTGTTCCTAAATATTTTTTAACCAATTCTGGGTGTTCTTGAATTGCTTCAGAAATAGGCATAAAAATTATACCTTTTTCACCTAATGTTTTCTTAAAAGTAGTAGCTACAGAAACAGAATCCATAACAATATCTACAGCAACATTGGCTAATTTTTTTTGTTCATCTATAGAAATTCCTAAACGTTTAAAAGTGTCTAGTAATTCTGGATCTACTTCGTCTAAAGAATTTAATTTTGGTTTTGCTTTAGGAGCAGAATAGTAAGCAATTTCTTGAAAATTTGGTTTTTCGTAATTTACATTTGCCCATTCTGGTTCTTCCATTTGTTCCCAAACTCTAAAAGCTTCTAAGCGCCATTCAGTCATCCATTCTGGCTCATTTTTCTTTTTAGAAATTGCACGAACAACATCTTCATTTAATCCTTTAGGAAAAGTTTCGCTTTCTATATCTGTATAAAACCCATATTTGTATTCTTGGGTTTCTAATTCTTTTTCTAAGTCGTCTTCTGTATATTTTGACATTTTTATCTTAAATTTTTAAAGTGAAAACGATTCTCCACAACCACATGTTCTGTTTGCGTTAGGATTGTTAAAAACAAATCCTTTTCCGTTTAAACCTCCTGAATATTCTAAAGTAGTTCCTACTAAGTATAAAAAGCTTTTTTTATCTACAATGATTCTTACATCATTTTCTTCAAAAACTTTGTCGTTTTCTTCTTGTTTGTTATCAAAAGTTAAATCATAAGACAACCCTGAACAACCACCACTTTTAACGCCAACTCTAACAAAATCTTTAGTTGCGTCAAAGCCATCGTCAGTCATTAATTCTATGACTTTTCTCTTTGCTGTGTCTGAAACTTTTATCATAATTTTAAATAGATTAAATCTAAATTGTGTGCAAATATACGATATAAGTCGAATAAAATCATAGAACTTTCATTACGAAAGACGATGTTGTTATTGGTTTTATTGATAATTAAAAAAATCGTTGAAGATTAAAAAAAGTAGAAAACTTATTTTAATTGCTCTAATTCTAATACTTTAAGTAGCATTTTATCATCTTGATGTAGTACTCTATAAAAACCAATATCACCAAAAAGCGTATTAGCAATAGAGGCTTTTAAAGATTTTTTTAAATTTTGTTTCATTTTAAATGAAGGGTTAACTTTGTCTTTAATTTTAGACAAATAACCATTAAAAACAGTTTCTGATTTGTCAAAATCTTTTACAAAACTATTAATTGTCCATTTTTCTAAATCTTTTCTATTGTTATCTACATAATCAAATGCGTAATTGTTAAGAGAGTTAAAGTAAAAATTAGTCATGTAAGAGGTAGTATCTATGGCTACAAAAACATCTGGTATTATACCTCCACCACCATAAACTATTTTTCCTTTTGGTGTTTTAAATTTTAGAGAATCTACAACTTTAATGCTGTCTTTATTTAACAGTTCTCCATTTGTTATTCTTTGTTGATAATCTTTATAGTAATTTTTATTTCCGTTTTTAGAATAAGGTTTTTGTATAGAACGTCCTGTAGGAGTGTAATAACGAGCAGTTGTTAAACGAACTGCAGATCCATCTCCTAAATCCATTTCTACTTGTACTAAACCTTTACCAAAAGAGCGTCTTCCAATAATGGTACCTTTATCATTATCTTGTAGTGCTCCTGCAACAATTTCTGAAGCAGATGCCGAATTTTCATCAATTAAAACATATAGGCCTCCTTTTTCAAAGCTTCCTTTAGAGGTTGCAAAAGATTTTTCAATTTTATTTTTATTGTTTTTGGTAAAGACAATTAGTTTATCATCTTCTAAAAACTCATCAATAATATCATTTGCTATATGCACAAAACCACCACCATTTCCTCTTAAATCTAATACAAGATCTGTCATTCCATCATCTATAAGAGTGTTTAAAGAAGATTTAAATTCTTTGTAGGTATTTGCAGCAAAACGATCTAGTTTAATATAACCAACTGTATCATTAACCATGTAGGCTAAATCTACACTTTTAATATTTACTTTTCCACGAGTAATATCTAATGAAAAAAGAGAATCATTACTTTTTCTATAAATTTGAAGTTTTACATTGGTGTCTGGTTTTCCTTTTAAATAATTTGGCACTTTATTGCTAAACATGTTTTTACCAAACAACGTGTCTTTATCTGCCATTAAAATTCTATCTCCAGCTTTAATACCAGCTTTAATACTTGGTCCGCCTTTTATGGGTTGTATAACAGTAATAGAGTCTTTTATCATTCTAAACTGAACACCAATACCTACAAAATTACCTTGCATGTTTTCTTTAACTGCTTGCAAGTTTTCTTTAGGTATATAAACAGAATGAGGATCTAATTTACCTAGCATTTCATTGATAGCACCATCTAATAAAGATTCTGTATTTACAGCATCTACATAATCTTTTTCAATAAAATTTATTAGTTTTTTTATCTTTAATTCTTGCGAAGAATTGCTTGATAAAGACAAAATACTAGAAGAATTTCCTCTTAAAGAAATACCAATAATAATACCTATTACTACCGCTATTGAAAAAAATATGGGTAAATTATTTTTATTAATCATAAGGTAAATGCATAATTTCTACACCTGATTTTTCTAAAAAATCGATTCCAGATGTATCTCTATATGAGTTTGCAAAAACAACGCGCTTAATTCCTGCTTGATATATTAGTTTGCTACATTGTGTACAAGGAGATAGTGTAATGTATAAAGTAGATCCTTTAGCAGATTGTGTAGAAGAAGCTACTTTTAAAATTGCATTAGCTTCTGCATGTAAAACTTCCCATTTGGTTATTCCTTCATTGTCTTCGCAACAATTATCAAAACCTGTTGGTGTTCCGTTAAAACCATCAGAAATTATCATTCTATCTTTTACAATTAAAGCTCCTACTTGTTTGCGTTTACAATGTGAGAGTTTTCCCCACTCTAAAGCCATTTTTAAATATGCTTTATCGTATTTTAATTGTTTCTTGTTCATCATCATTACGAAAGTAAAAAGAATTGAATAAATAAGACGTTAATAATTAGATAAAAATTAAACGATTATTACATTTTATTAAAGAATTACAAGAGAATACTTATTTCTGTATCAATCTTAATTTTGAGATTAGTTTTTTTTCTGATTGCTGCTTTTATAGGTAAAATGTAAATTCCTTTTTTTGAATCAAACCAAATTGCTGTATCCCATTTTAAATCATTAATTATTGCAGAAACTTTCATTCTACCCCAACCTTCTTCTTGGTTTTTAAAAAGGTTTCTAATTTCTGAAGATATGTTTTTGGGTAAAGACACAAAATACCAACCTAAAGGAGGGTTATGTTGCCACATTTTTGCAGTAAAAGTGTATGTTACTTTACCATTCATTAATTACCAAAATACTCTATCTAGCATCATTTGAATAGCAAAACCTATAACAATTGAAGAGCATACTAAAATCCAATCTCTTTTAGTTACTCTAAAAAAACTTTGTAGTACAGTACCTATGAATAAAATTCCTAAAACAATAATAATTTGAGCAGCCTCAATACCTAATGCAAATTCTAATAAAGGAAAAAGTTTGTCTTCTTCTTTCCCAATCATCATTTTAAAATAATTTGAAAAACCTAAACCGTGTATCAAACCAAAAAAAACAGCAAATATTAAATTGGTATTTTCTTTTCCTGTAGAAGATTTTTTTGCAGTAAATACATTAACTACACCTGTTATAAAAATAGATAAAGGAATTAAAAACTCAATTAAATCACCTTTAATTTTTAAAATACCATAAGCAGATAAAGCAAGTGTTAATGAGTGACCAATTGTAAAAAGCGTTACTAGCCATAAAACTTTTTTCCATTGATTAAAACTGAAAACAACAGCTAGTACAATTAAAAATAAAATATGATCGTAAGCGCTAAAGTCTAACACGTGGTTAAGACCCATTTTAAAGTATAGGATAAATTCGTCCATTTTGTGTCTAAATTTTTAGAGGAATCCAAAGATATTAAAAACTTCTAAGCAAAAAACGTAAAAATTGAAATACAGATTTCTTATTTCGAAGAAAGTAATTTTATAGAATATTCATTTAGAATGGACAATTTTTTGAAATTCATAAAAATTATATTTATACGTAAAAAATAGACTTCAATACATATAAAAAATAAGTATAAATACTTAGTTTTGTTGTCTAAATACGTAATTATGAAAACAATTATTGTTGTAGGTAATGGAATGGTAGGGTATAAATTTTGCGAAAAATTTGTAGCAGCTACTAATAATGAAGATTTTAAAATCATAGTTTTTGGTGAAGAACCAAGACCTGCTTATGATAGAGTTCATTTAAGTGAATTTTTTGAAAATCAAGATGCTAAAGCTTTAGAAATGGCACCTGCAGAATGGTATAAAGAAAATGGAATAGACTTAGTTGTAGATGAAAGGGTTACAGATATTCAAAAAGAAACTAAGACTATAATTACTGCAAAAAACAGAACATTTAATTACGATTATTTAGTTTTAGCTACAGGTTCTTCTGCTTTTGTTCCGCCAATAAAAGGGGTAGAAAAGAAAGGAGTTTTTGTATATAGAACTATAGAAGATTTAGAAGGTATGTTAGCATATGCTGCTAAATTAAAAGCATCTAACCCAAAAGCTAGAGCTGCTGTTTTAGGTGGAGGTTTGTTAGGTTTAGAAGCAGGAAAAGCAGTAATGGATATGGGTTTAGAACCTCATATTGTTGAGTTTGCTCCTAAATTAATGCCAAGACAATTAGATGCAAGAAGTAGTAAGGTTTTACAGTTAAAATTAGAATCTATAGGATTAAATATTCATTTAAGTAAAGCAACAAATCAAATTTTAGGAGAAGACCATATTATAGGTATGGAGTTTGGTGAAGATGATATTTTAGGAGTTGATATGTTAGTGGTTTCTGCTGGAATTAGACCAAGAGATGAACTAGGTAAAACTTGCAATTTAGAAATGGGTGTTCGTGGAGGAATTGTAGTAAATAATAAAATGCAAACATCTGATGAAAGTATTTATGCTATAGGAGAAGTAGCTTTATATAATCAAATGATTTATGGTTTAGTAGCTCCAGGTTATGATATGGCTGGTGTTGCTGTAAATCAAATTTTAGGCGAAACAGATAGTTTAATGCCAGATGATATTGATATGTCTACAAAATTAAAGTTAATTGGTGTAGATGTAGCAAGTTTTGGTGAACCTTTTATGCCTGCTGCAAAAGGGCATTCAATTATTTTTGAAAATAAGACACAACATTTATACAAAAGAATTAACGTTAGTCTTGATGGTAAAAAGTTATTAGGAGGAATCTTAGTAGGAGATGCATCAGATTATAACATGTTGCATCAAGTATATTTAAACGGAATGAAAATTCCTGAAGATCCAGCACAATTAATTTTACCTGCTAGTGAAGGAGGTTCTTCTTTTGGTGATGTTATGGATTTACCAGATGATGCTCAGGTTTGTTCTTGTGAAAATGTTACAAAGGGTCAAATTTGTGGAGTTATAGAAAGTGGAGAAGCTAAAGATTTAGCAGATGTAGTTTCTTGTACAAAAGCAGGTTCTGGTTGTGGTGGTTGTAAGCCTATGGTAAAAGATATTACTACAGCAACTTTAACATCATTAGGTATAGAAGTTAAAGATTCTGTTTGTGAGCATTTTGATTATAACAGACAAGATTTATATAAAATTATAGAAGTTAAAGGATATAAATCGTTTAATGAAGTGTTAGATAATCATGGAAATGGTGGTCATGGATGTGAGTTGTGTAAACCTTTGGTAGCGTCATTAATGGCAACAATTAATGCAGATACTGCTAATAAAGAGTATGCTATTCAAGATTCTAATGATCGTTATTTAGCAAATATTCAAAGAAATGGAACCTATTCTGTAGTTCCTAGAATTCCTGGAGGTGAAATAACACCAGATAAATTAATTGCTTTAGGAGAAATTGCAAAAAAATACGATTTGTATACCAAAGTTACAGGTGGTGTTAGAATCGATTTGTTTGGAGCAACGTTAAATCAATTGCCATTAATTTGGAAAGAATTAATAGCTCATGGATTTGAAAGTGGACATGCTTATGGAAAATCTCTACGTACTGTAAAAACTTGTGTAGGTTCTACTTGGTGTAGATATGGTATGGATGAAAGTGTAAGTTTTGGTATAGAATTAGAAAACAGATATAGAGGTATTCGTGCACCACATAAAATTAAAGGTGGAGTTTCTGGATGTATTAGAGAATGTGCAGAAGCAAGAGGTAAAGATTTTGGTTTGATTGCAGTAGAAGGTGGTTGGAATTTATACTTAGGTGGAAATGGTGGTGCAACACCTAGACATGCAGAATTATTTGCAGAACAAATAGATAATGAAACTGTAATAAAATACTTAGATAGATATTTAATGTTTTATATGCGTACAGCAAAACCTTTACAAAGAACTGCTGCATGGCAAGAAAGATTAGAAGGAGGTTTAGACTACTTAAAAGAAGTTATTATTGATGATAAATTAGGTATTGTTCAAGATTTAGAAAACGAAATGCAAACTTTAGTAAATAAGTTTGAATGTGAGTGGACACAAGCTGTAGAAGATCCAGAAGTTATGAAACGATTTAATCATTTTGTAAATAGCAAAGAAGAAGATGATAACATTGTTTTTGTACCAATGAGAGATCAAAAAATGCCAGAACCTTGGGTTTAAAATAGGTTAAATACTAACTGTTATTAAATTAAAAAGTAAATCCGCTAATAGTAAAAATGCTAATAGCAAAAACCAAAGAACATGAAAGGAATTTTAGAACAATATTCAACAACAAAACTAGAAGACGTAAAAGTTTGGTTTAAGGCTGCCTCTGTAAATGATTTTCCAAAAGATGGTGGTGCTTGTGTAAAATATAAAGATTTACAAATTGCAGTTTTTAATTTTACCAGATTAAATAAATGGTATGCTTGTCAAAACTTATCACCAGAAAAACAAGAAATGGTGTTAAGTAGAGGTATGATTGGAGATCATAAAGGTATTCCAATGGTTGCATGTCCTTTACATAAAAAAACATTTTCTTTAGAAAATGGCGAAAATTTAAATGGAGATTTAGATGCTATTGCTACATATCCTGTAAAGATTGAACAAGAAAATGTGTATATTGGCTTTTCAGAATAAAGCCATATATGAAACCAACAAGATTTGAAACTGCCATTGCATTAATAGATAAGAAAAACGCAGAAGACATAAATACTTATCAAGTTGCTGATATCGAATATCCTAAAGAGTTGTTATATTCTCAAAGGATGACAAGAAAATTATTGCAGTTTGATCCTAATGCATCAAAAGCATTGCAAATTTCTGCAAGAGCACAACACATTTGTCGTTGGAAAATTGCAAGAAAAGAATATCCAATGGATAGAGTTGGGTATTTAAAATGGCGTGAAACTCTAAAAAAAATGCACGCAGAACTTACTGGTGAAATTTTGCAACAAGTTGGTTTTGATGATCAGTTTGTAGATAGAGTACAAAAAATTATTCTTAAAAAACTTTTAAAGAAAAACGAAGAAGCTCAAGCTTTAGAAGATACCACTTGTTTGGTTTTTTTAGATTATTATTTCGAGGAGTTTGCTGCTAAACATACAGATGAAAAAGTAATTGATATACTAAAAAAGACTTGGGTAAAAATGTCTGACAAAGGGCATGAAGCTGCTTTAAAAATACCTTTTTCTGATAAAAGTTTAGCACTAGTAAAACAAGCTATTTCGTAATAAAGAGTATAATTCTATGACTAAAAACGGCAATTCATTAGACCAAAGAACGTTTGATAAATTAAGTCGTTTGTATGTAATTGCGCTAAGTACAATAGCGCTTTCTGTTATTATTAGCCAAATTTTAGTACGCAATCATTTAAAAACTCAACAAAGTGATTCTACTGTAATTAATATTGCTGGTAGACAACGAATGTTAAGTCAGAAATTAACAAAAGACATAGTTTCTTTATCTGTTTATTCTGATAAAAAAAATAGAGAGCTACTTAAAAATAAAATTTCAGAAACCCTTACTTTATGGGAGTTATCTCATAATTCACTTCAAAAAGGAAACAAGAAATTAGGCTTACCAGAACATAATAGCGATAAAATTAAATCAAAATTTAATGAAATAAACCCAGTTTTTGAAACCATTAAAAATGCTTCAACATCAATTGTAAAAAAATTAGATGAGCATTTAGAAATATCAATAGAAGACTTAGCAATAAATATTAAAAATGTAACAGATAATGAAAGTTCTTTTTTGGTGCTTATGGATGGAATTGTAAATCAATATGATTTAGAGGCAAATAAAAAAGTGTCTTGGTTAAGTAAGTTAGAATTCTTGTTAATGGGCTTTACTTTATTAATTCTTTTAGGAGAATTATTATTCATTTTTTTACCAGCTGCAAAATCTGTAAAAGCAACACTTTCAGAATTGTTGTTTGCAGAAAAAAAGGCTAAAAAAATGGCTTTTGATGCAGATGAGTTAAGCATTGCCAAAGAAAAATCCATGAAAGAATTAAAAGCATTAAGTCATGCTATGGATGAAACTTTGTTATTTGCTAGAATTTCTCCAAAAGGAAACTTAATTCATATGGGTAACAAGTTTTCGCGCTTGTTTAAATTATCAAAATTTACAAAAGAAGAGTTGTTTTGGAATGTTTTGTCTACTAATGAAAATGAACAAACAGCTTTAGAACTTTTAATAGAAAAATTTAAAAAAACGGGTTGGCAAGGAGAAGTAAAAGCAACTACTAAAGAAGATGTTGACATTTGGTTAGAAATGTCTATTATTCCTTTTAGACCCACAGAAGATAAATTAGAATTACTTATTATAGCTTCAGAAATTACTGACAGAAAAGCCGCTCAATTAGAAATAGAAAGGTTGACAAAAGAGAGTTTTGAAGAAAAAATGAGTCAACAAAAAATTATTTCTAGCAAAATTATAGAGAACCAAGAAAAAGAACAAAACAGAATTGCCAAAGATGTGCATGATGGAATTGGGCAAATGTTAACAGGTTTAAAATATAATTTAGAAAGCATTAATGTTGATGATATTGAAAAAACAACTTCAAAAATTGAGCATTTAAAAGAATTAACAACTAATATTATAAAAGGTGTTAGAACTGCCACATTTAATTTAACACCACCAGAATTATCAGATCATGGTATTGTGCCTGCAATTACCAAATTAACTCAAGAACTAGGAAGGTTAACAGGCAAAGAAATAGTATTATATAACAAAACTAATTTTAATCAAAGATTAGATTCTTTAGTAGAAATTAATATTTATAGAATTACTCAAGAAGCAATTAATAAT
Organism: Polaribacter sp. Z022; assembly: GCF_023555495.1. Classification (GTDB taxonomy): domain Bacteria; phylum Bacteroidota; class Bacteroidia; order Flavobacteriales; family Flavobacteriaceae; genus Polaribacter. The sequence goes on from NZ_JALCZO010000001.1 coordinate 543,002, forward strand.
GCCATAAAATATGCAGATTCTTCAAATATTTTAGTGTCACTTTCTCATAGTAAAAATATTTTAAGCATTGTTATAGATGATGATGGTAAAGGTTTTGAGCCAGCAAAAGTTAAGAAGGTAAAAAACGGAGATGGAGGTATGGGTATGACTTTTATGCGAGAGCGAATTACCTATATTGAAGGGCGAATGTTTTTAAATTCTGAAATAGGTAAAGGAACAAGAGTTACATTAAATATACCTATTTAAAAATACGTAGTTTTTACTTAAAAACCTTATTTTTGTAAGTATAAATTAGTTACAATTATGATAAATGTAGTTTTAGCAGATGATCATGTTTTAGTTAGAGATGGTATCAAAGCGCTTTTAGAAGATCAAACAGGTATAGTGGTTATAGATGAGGCTTCTAATGGTAAAGAAGCTTTAGAGGTAGTGTCTAAAAACAAACCACATGTGTTAATTATAGATATTCGTATGCCAGAAATGAATGGAATAGAGGCTGTAGCTGAAATTAAAAAACATTATAAAGATGTAAAAACGTTAATGCTTTCTATGCACGATTCTGAAGAGTATGTTGTTAAATCTATTCAAGCAGGTGCAGATGGTTATCTTTTAAAAGGAGCAAGTAAAGAAGAATTTATTAAGGCAGTTAATAAGGTTGCATCTGGAGGTAAATATTTTACAGGAGATGTTTCTTCAATTATCATGAACAATTTTGTGAATGGTACTGCTACCAAAGTTGAAGAACCTAAACCTGTTGCAAAAGAATTACCTTTTAAATTAACTAAAAGAGAAAAGCAAATACTTAGTTTGGTTTTAGAACTAAAAAACAACAAAGTTATTGCAGAAGAACTTCAAATTAGTAAAAGAACTGCAGAGGTGCATCGTTTTAATTTAATGAAAAAATTAGAGGCTAAAAATCTTCAAGAGCTTACTAATAAAGCTAAAGATTATCAATTAATATAAGGTTTATAGTATTTTTAGTTTTCAATAAAAGTAATATTTAAAATTATTTTTATGAATTCTTTAAAATAGTTATTACGTAATTGTTAATCTAGTAATAATTTAAATATACGTATTTTTTAACTATAAAATTAAGTATTTATACTTAGTTTTGTGATTCAATAATATGTATTATGGCAACTTTAACACAAGAAAAAGCTACTAAATTAAGCTTATTAGATTTTAAAAACATTTCAACACGTACATTTTGGATTACGTCAATTTCATTTTTCCTATGTTTCTTTTCATGGTTTGGAATTGTTCCTTTTATGCCAGATGTGGTAAAAGATTTAGGTTTAACACCAGATCAAAAATGGAATTCAATAATTTTAGCGGTTTCAGGAACCGTTTTTGCACGTTTACTCATAGGTAAATTATGTGATAAATACGGACCAAGATTATGTTATACTTGGTTGTTAATGTTGGGTGCAATTCCTGTTATTTTGTGTGGATTGGTTCAAACACCAACTCAATTTTTAGTATGTAGATTATTTATTGGTTTTATTGGAGCTTCATTTGTTATTACACAAGTACATACTTCGTTAATGTTTGCGCCAAATATTGTAGGAACTGCAAATGCAACTTCTGCAGGTTGGGGTAATTTAGGTGGAGGAGCCAATAGATTAGGAATGCCTTTAATTGCAGGAGCAGTTGTTGCTTTTGGTGTTGCAGATGGTGAAGCTTGGAGATACTCTATGGTAATTGCAGGTATTGTGTGTTTTTTAATGGGAATTGTATATTTCTTCTTTACAAAAGATACACCAAAAGGAAATTTTAAAGATTTAAAAGCATCTGGAGAAATGATTGCTACTAAAAAAGACCAAATTGGCTTTTTAGAAGTATTAAAAGACTATAGAGTTTGGATTCTTTTTGTTGTTTATGCTGCAAGTTTTGGAATAGAATTAACAGTTTATGGAACAATGGATGATTATCTTCAAAACACATTTCAATTAGAAAGAGTTACAGCTGGTAATATTGTTTTGTCATTTGCTTTAATGAATATTTTTGCAAGAACTTTAGGAGGTTTTTTTGGAGATAAATTTGGAAAATTAAAAGGATTAAGAGGGCGTGTTTTATTTTTATCTTTTATTTTATCTATACAAGGTATCATGTTAATTTCTTTTTCTGGAGCAACAAGTTTAATTGTTGGTATTGTACTTTTAATCTTATTTAGTTTAAGTGTTCAAATGGCAGAAGGAGCAACTTTTTCGGTAGTTCCTTTTATTAATAAAAAAGCAATTGGTTCAGTTTCAGGAATTGTAGGAGCAGGTGGTAATGTTGGTGCGTTTTTAGCAGCAATGTTGTTAAAATCTAAATCTGCAGTAGCAGAAAAAGCTGCAATTGTAGCAAATGAAGGTTTAGGAGATGAGGTAATTAAAACAGCGCAATCTGTTGCATCTTCTAGTGCAGTTTCTAGTGGATATTTATTAATAGGTTTTGTTGTTGTAGTTACAGCTTTAGTTTCTTTAACTATTAAATTTTCAGCAGAAGAAGAAAATGAAGAAGCTCCTAAAGGTGTAAATAATTTAAAACCTGAGTTAATTCCTGTTACAGTAAAAAGCTAATTATTTGGTAGTATTTTTATTGATATAAAAATTCAAAGTATTGTTTTTTAGGGTATTCAGAATAATAAAACCAATGTTTGGTTAGTAAAATTTTAATGTCGTATTTAGTGTAAAATGTAAGTCTATATGATAAAAAATGAAGTAAAAACAACATGTTCATATTGTGGAGTAGGTTGTGGAATTATCGTAAAAAAAGACATTAACAATAAAGTTTTTGTTGAAGGAGATAAAGATCATCCTGTAAATAAAGGACTTTTATGTTCTAAAGGGATGAATTTGCATTATGTTGCCAATGATACTTCAGATAGAATTTTATATCCAGAAATGCGCTGGAGTCGTTCACATCCTAGAGAACGTGTTTCTTGGGATACTGCTTTAGATAGAGCAGCCAACGTTTTTAAATCAATTATAAAAAAACATGGTCCAGATTCAGTTGCATTTTATGTTTCAGGACAAAGTTTAACAGAAGAATACTACATAGCTAATAAACTTACAAAAGGGTTTATAGGAACCAATAATATAGATACCAATTCTAGATTATGTATGAGTTCTGCAGTAGTTGGATATAAGAAAACTTTTGGAGAAGATAGTGTGCCAATTTCTTACGAAGATATAGATTTAGCAGATTGCTTTTTAATAACAGGTGCAAATCCTGCTTGGTGTCATCCAATATTATTTAGAAGAATAGAAAAACGAAAAGAAGAAAATCCTAATGTAAAAATTATTGTAATTGATCCTCGTAAAACAGATTCTGCAAATTTTGCAGATTTACATTTACAATTAAAACCAGGTACAGATGTAGTTTTGTACAATGCAATTGGTAGACGTTTGTATAAAAAAGGTTTAATTGATGAAGATTTTATAAAAAAACACACGCAAGGTTTTGATGCTTATAAAGAAATAATCTTTGAAACAACTTTAAAGAAAGCATCTAAAATTTGTGGTGTACTAGAAAATGATATCGAAAAAGCTGCAGAAATGATTGGTCTTTCTAAAGGATTTATCAGTATGTGGGCAATGGGTTTAAATCAAAGTGTTGTGGGTACAGATAAAAATGTATCACTTTTAAATTTATCGTTAATTACGGGTCATGTTGGTAAACCAGGTTCTGGGCCATTTTCTTTAACAGGTCAGCCTAATGCAATGGGTGGTAGAGAAGTTGGTGGAATGGCTAATTTATTAGCAGTTCATAAAGATTTAAATAACGAAGAACATAGAAGAGAAGTTGCACAATTTTGGGGAGTAGATAAAATATCTCCAAATCCAGGTTTAACAGCAACAGAATTGTTTGATGGGTTAGAAAGTGGAAAAGTAAAAGCAGTTTGGATTGCAAGTACAAACCCTTTGGTTAGTATGCCAAATTCTCATCAAATAGAAAAAGCTATGGCAAAATCTAAGTTTGTTGTAGTGCAAGAAATATCTCACAAAGCAGATACTCTAGAGTATGCAGATTTGGTTTTACCTGCAGCTGCTTGGTTAGAGAAAGAAGGAACTATGACCAATTCTGAAAGAAGAATATCATATTTACCAAAAGAAATAGAAGCGCCAGGAGAAGCAAGACCAGATGTAGAAATATTTTGTGATTTTGCACAAAGAATGGGCTTTAGAGGATTTGATTTTAATGGAGCAGAAGAAATTTATGATGAATATGCTTCAATGACAAAAGGCACAAATATTGATGTTTCTTTCTTAAATTATGAGCGTTTAAAAAACGAAGGTACTTTTCAATGGCCAGTAAATGAATTAAGAAGTAAAGGAACTCCGCGTTTATTTCAAGATAAAAAATTCTATACACCATCTCAAAAAGCAATTTTTAATGCGCCTTCAACAATAGAAAATACATCCGTAAAAACAAATGATGATTTTCCGTTAATTTTAACTACAGGACGTATTAGAGATCAATGGCATACAATGACAAAAACAGGAAAAGTGTCGCGTTTAAAAACCCATTATCCTAAACCTGTGTTAGAAATAAACCCTGTAGATGCTTATTTAAAAAACATTAAAGATGGAGATATTACAGAAATAAAAAGCAGAAATGGTGTTATTAGAGTGCGTGCAAAAGTTACAGATGCAATTAAAGAAGGGGTTGTTTTCTTACCAATGCATTGGGGTAAAGTTTTAAAAAGTAATTTAAACAGAGCTAATAATTTAACAAATACACATATAGATCCTGTTTCTAAAGAACCCGATTTTAAGTTTACAGCGGTTTCTGTTGCTAAATACAAAAAACCTAAAGAAAAAATTATAATTGCAGGTGCAGGTGCAGCAGCATTTCGTTTTTTGCAGAATTATAGAGATTACAATCAAGTAGATGAAATTCATGTTTTTTCTAAAGAAACAAACTTATTTTACAACAGAGTTTTATTACCAGAATACATTACAGAAGAGCTTTCTTGGGAACAATTATTAAAAATTAAAAATGCTGAATTAAGTAATTTAAATATTAATATTCATCCAGAAACTATTATAGATAAAATAGATAAAGACACCAAAACAGTTACAGACTCTAAGGGAAAAACACATACGTTTGATAAGTTAATTTTAGCTACAGGAAGTAGACCTTTTATACCTAAAGATGTTCAAATAGATTTACCTGGTCGTTTTACTATGCGTAATAAAATAGATGCAGATAGTTTTAAAACGTATTTAGATAATACAGGTTTACCTCCAGAAGAACAACATGTAGTAATTGTAGGTGGTGGTTTGTTAGGTTTAGAGTTGGCTGCAGCAATGAAGCACAAAAATGTAAAAATTACAATTGTGCAAAGAGCATCTAGATTAATGGAACGTCAATTAGATAAAATTTCTAGTAAATTATTATCTAAAGATGTACAAGAAAGAGGTATTCAAATTTATTTTGATAACGAGGTTAGTACTGTTTTTGATGATGAAGATACAGGCGAACTTACCATCAATTTAAAATCTGGAAAATACATAAATGCAAATGCAATTGTATATGCAATTGGTACAAGACCAAATATAGAAATTGCAAAAAATAACGGAATTAATTGTGGAAGAGGTGTAAGAGTAAATCAACATTTACAATCTTCTCATCCAGATATTTTTGCTATTGGTGAAATTGCAGAATTTGAAAACAAGTTATTTGGTATTACATCTGCAGCAGAAGAACAAGCAGGTATTTTAGCCAACTTTATTGCTGGAGATATAAGTGAAGCTTATAAAGGTTCTGTGTTAATGAATATTTTAAAATTTAACGATTTAAACTTGTGTAGCATTGGAGAAATTTCGGTTCCAGAAAACGATCCTAGTTACGAAGAGGTAATCTTTACAGATATTTCTAAAGGATATTATAAGAAATGTATAGTTAAAGATGATTTGTTAATTGGAGCAGTTTTAGTTGGTGATAAAAATGAGTTTGCAGAATTTAAAACCTTAATTGAGAGTAAGATAGAAATGTCTGATAAACGTGATACTTTGTTAAGAGGCTCTTCAAATGATACACCAATGTTAGGAGAATTAGTTTGTTCTTGTAGTCAAGTTGGTTCTGGAAATATAGAAGAGGCTATAGCTTCTGGATGTACAAATTTTACAGAATTATGTAACAAAACAGGTGCAGGTTTAGGGTGTGGAAGTTGTAAAACTGAAGTAAGAGAAATATTGAACAATTCAAAAGTAGGAGTATGAGCAATCAGTTAAATAGATTAATTGTAAAAGGTGGAGTTCTATCTCCTGGAGAATTAAATTACATTTGCGAATCTGTAGAAAGTTTAGGTTTAAAAACCATTTCTTTTGGAGCAAGACAAGATATTTTATTACCAAAAGATATTACTTCAGAAGATTTAACTCAATTTGAAAAATTAAAAATTGTTGAAGCAGGTGAGGTTGGTGTAGAAAACATAGTATCTTCTTATGTATGTGCAGATATTTTTCCAAGTACTTCTTGGTTAACAGGTGATAGATACTTGTATCTTTTAGAGCAATTTGGTGCAAAATCTAAATTAAAAATCAATTTAACAGATCCAAAACAACGTTTAGTTCCTTTGTTTACAGGAAACATAAACTTTATAGCATCAGACCATGAAGATTATTGGTATTTATATGTTAGATTACCTGGATGGAGAAAAACAAAAATGTATCCTGCATTAATTTATAGTTGGGATTTGCACAAAATAGAAACAGCTATAGAAGACATTCTACAAGAAGAACCAGAAACTATAGAAATGATTTTTGATTTGGTAAGTGATGCTGTAGATACCAATAATAGAACAGTAGATAAACCTTTAGAAGTTCCTTTTTATCCTTTCCCTTATTTTGAAGGGATGAACAAAATAGGAATGGATAAATATTGGTTGGGTTTGTATTGGAGAAACAATAAATATGATATTTCTTTCTTAAAAGAAATGTGTAAATTATGTTCAGAAAATAAAATTGGAAAAGTATCAATTACTCCTTGGAAATCATTTATAGTAAAAGGAATTCCTAAAGAATCTAAATTGGTTTGGGAAAAGTTTTTAGGTAAAAGAGGTATTAATGTTCGTCATTCTATGTTAGAACTAAATTGGCATTTACCTGTAAATAATCAAGATGCGTTAAACTTAAAAAAATATTTAGTTTCTAATTTCGATCAAAATGATATTAGTACTTATGGATTAACTTTTGGAATTACAGATTACAGTAAAGTTGCTTATTATTTTACTTCTGTTGTAGTCGAAAAAAATAAACAACCAGAAATGATTGGTAATTTTCAAACAAGAGATACGTATAACTTATTGTATGCCAAAAATTTTGACCCAAATACAAGAGAATACATTATGCATGTGCAAGATGTAGATAAAGTTGAATTACCTGGTTTGTTAATGGAATTAAGTCAGTTGTATTTTGATCAATTAGGAAGTGAAACTAAAGAGGAAAAACAAATTGAAACTAAAAAAGAACTCACTGAGTTAGAAGTTTATCAATGTAAAGATTGTTTAACTGTTTATGATGAATCTTTTGGAGATATTACCCAAAATATTGCACCAAAAACTGTATTTAATGAACTTCCAGAGAATTATGAATGTTCGCTTTGTGAGGCTCCAAAAACAAGTTTTGAAAAGGTGGTTTTGGTAAAATAAACTTAAAAGTTTAGCAACCTCCTTCTGCTGTTTTTTTCTTTTTTTGTCTTACAACAATTCTTTTTTTCTTAGGTTTTGGTTTGTTAATAATTTTAGATCCTGAGTTTTTTAAAGATTCATTTATAAATGCATTAATGTCATTTTTATAAGTTTCTACAGGACTATTTTTTGTAAAAAAGTTATTTTGAATATACTTTATTTCTAAGGTTAATAGTTTAATATTATCATAACCCAATTGAGATAAAAGCAGGTAAGGTAAATTTACTTCTTCAGGATTATTACCAAATAATAAAACCGTTTTATTTTCTTTTTTAAACGTTTTAAAAAGGTTTAAATTTTCTTCGGATAAAAATTCTGATGGTTGAATATTAATTGCATTATTTAAACTTCCTTTTTCAAATTCAAATGTGTTTCTAATATCAATTAACACGTTGTTGGTATCAGAAATTTCACTAATACTAGCCAAATATTTATGTTGGGCTAGTATTTTTAAAGTTTGTTGAGATGTATAAACAAAAGTGTTTTTAGGTCTCTTAAAAGTAAAAAGACCAATTAAAACTGCTAAAATAAAAAGTGTTGTAGCAATAGAAATTCGCTTCGTTTTTTCTAATTCTTTCATATCTTAATGTGTTTGTCTGTTTAAAAATTTAGCAACCTCCTTCTGCAGTTCTCTTTTTCTTTTTAACAGTAATTATTTTTTTAGGAACTATTTTACGAACACTCGTTGTTTTTGCTTGATCTGGATAAGCAACACCAAAAAACATACTTGCAGCTTTTCTAGTTGCATATAATTCAAAAGTACTTTTTGGCATATTTTCATTAGGCATTTCTGGGTTTATTATTGTAGTAAACCATTCATTCAATCCGCCTTTTAAAACATGTAAGTTGGCGTATTCTAATCTATTACAAAGTGCCCAAGCTTGATCTGCATAAAAATGATCATTAGAGAAAAAAACTACATCAAATTGGTCTTGATTTAAGTAAGATTCAAACTCTTCATCTAACAATTTTTTTAACGGAATATTAATGGCATTTGGTAGTGTATAATTATCATAAGCTTCTTTGCTTCTTACATCAACTAAAATAAAAGAAGGATCTTGACTTATAATTTTTTCAGAAATTTCATCTGTAGAAATATATCTTTCTTGACTAATTATATTGCTTAACAATTGGTCTGCAAGTATGCCTTCATTCTTTTCGTATTTTGGCAGAACAACTAATCCTCCAGCAAGTATAATTAGTACAAATGCCATTACTGTGTATCTAAATGATCCTATTTTTGCAAGCTTTTTTTGATTCATCATCTTGTTTTTAATATTAATAGAATACCTTTTTAATCTTTTTTCTAACAAAATCTGCAACCACAAAAGCAACAATTGCTATTAAAGAAAATATAAAAATTGTCCAATAAGGATTCCATCCAAAAGAATCAATTAAAGTGATGTTTCCTAAGAAATATCCATTATAAATAGGTTCAAAAAAAGTATACAATTCAGAAAAAATAAAGATTCCAATAAACATTCCTAAAACATAAACCCAAGCATCTAATTTACCAATGGCAACACCACATAAACTTGTTCCTGGGCAAAAACCACCAGCAATAAAACCTACACCCATAATTGCACCTCCAATTATTGCGCCCCAAATGTAAGTTGGATGAATGTATAGCTCACCTACTTCTACATAACCTAAATAATCTAAATAATAAATTCCGATAACAGCTACTACTGCAGCAGTAAAAAACACTTTTAAAACAGCAAAATCGTATCCATAAAAAACACCTGCCATTTTTCTTGATGATGAAAATCCAGAAGACTCTAAAACAAACCCAAAAGCAATTCCAATACAAATAGCAATTATGCTATCCCAATGAGAAGAAATGATGTTATTAGCAATTAAAAGTTCCATAATTTATATTTTTAAATCCAATTTTTTCTAAAGAAATAAGCCACTAAATAACCTGTACCAAAAATGGCTAACATGGTTATAAAACCACCTGTAGATAATACAGCCATTCCACTTAAAGCTGCTCCACTTGTACAGCCTCTTGCAATTTGGCCCCCTAACCCAAATAAAATACCTCCACCAAGAGCAAAAAGCAATCTTCTTTTGCTAGATATTTTAGGAGAATGTTGTACTCTCCATCTAATTCTTCCTGATAAACTTCCAGAAATAAATGCTCCAAAAAGAATTCCTAATGCTTCAAAAACCAACCAAGTATTCATTGGAGATTCATCTTCTTTAATAAATTTACTGTAATAGGCATTGTTTTCTGCATGAGTTGGTGCAACTTTGTCTACAATAGTTACCACACTACTTTTTATTGCACCACTTGCACCTAAGCTTCTACCCGTTAATAAAAAGGTAAAAATGATGATAATTCCAAGTAGAAATCCTCCAAAATAAGGGTTCCAATAAATATGACTGTTTGTGTTTTTTTCTGTGCTCATATTTTATAATTTAATAAAGAAATCTTGTTAATTGTCCTGCTTCTACCATTACAAATCTGAATATTAATCCTCCTAAAATCACCAATAAAGCAGGCACCATAACTGGTACTTTAAAACCTTTTAGTTCTAATAATTCTAATATTCCAGGAATAATTAAACCTAACAATACTACAAAGCCAAAAAACATAAGAGTAAACTCGCCATTTACTAATAATTGCATTGCTTCTAATTGTACTTGAGAACCTGCATAATAACCCATAATCATGTGAGTTATTAAAGCCAATTCTATTATGATTAAGCCTAAATCTATTTTACCAAAAAGATGTTTTTCTGCTTTTGTTTTAGATAATAAAATAATTGCAGCAGCTCCTGTAGAAAGTCCAGAAACTAAAAATAATGGACCTAAAATAGCATTGTTCCAAAGAGGTCTTGCGTTAAAAGCAGATAGTAAAATACCTGTATAAACCCCTAAAATTAATGCTAAAGGAATTAATGCATACGCAATGTTTTTTCTGTTTTTTATGATGAATTTTTCTAACGGATTTAAAAATTTAAGCTTGTTAAAAAGATTCAGTTTTGCTTCTATTTTTGAGAATGTATTTCTGTAAAAACTAAACGTCCAAAGAAAAGATAATGGAGTTGTAATTAACAAAACCCAAGCTCCCCAAGACATTGGAGATTCTATTCTAAAAGTTGTGTATAATTGCCATGTGTACAAAGGGTGTGTTAAATCGTACACCAAAGCCAAAAGACCTAAAGACAAGGCAATTGGAGGAATAATTGAGGCTGTTTTTACGGCTGTTGGATATTTTTCTTCCAAACCTAAAACATAAATTAAGGCTCCAAAAAATAAAATTCCAGCTGCTAATCCACCTAAAAAAAGATAGACAGATATTGGCCAATGCCAAATTTCTAATGAAGGGTCAATATTAGGAATATTTCTTCCGCTTGTAAAAATTTCTTCTTGTATCATATCAAATTATATTAGGTAAAATACATGTGGATTTGTTCCTGCTTCTGGAGCTAATGTTTTGTGTTTTCTGTTTTTTAATAACAAAGAAACTTCACTATTAGGGTTGTCTAAATCTCCAAAATACATACACTTTGTTGGGCAAACAGAAACACAAGCAGGTAGTTGCCCTTTTTGCAATCTGTGATGACAAAAAGTACATTTATCTACATGTCCATCTGGATGTTGATAACGTGCATCATAAGGACAAGATTCTATACAAGCACCACATCCAATACATTCATCTGCAGTAACTAAAACAATACCTCCCTCAACTATATGACTTGCTCCAGTAGGGCAACATCTAACACAAGGTGCAGTTGCACAATGGTTACATCTTTCAGATTTTAGTTCTAAAACAATGTTAGGGTAGGTTCCATCTACAGTTTCTGTAATCCAATCTCTACAGTAGCCAATGGGCACATCATTTTCTGTTTGACATGCAACCACACAATCACTACATCCAACACATTTTAAAGTGTCAATTACCATGGCATATCTCATATCTATGAATTTTTATGTGGGTTTTCAGTTAATATTGTAACAAAGTTTCCTCTCATTCCTGTTCCTCCCATAATTGGGTCGTCCATTGTTTTAGAAATCATTTGTGTATCATTTATACCTTTACCAAAGGCTCTTGTTAATTTTTTATTGTCATGACCAAAACCATGAACCATGTATACAGAATCCCATCTTACACGTTCTGTAACTCTTACTTTTATTGAAAATGTTGAGGTATTATTATCTTGATTTTTTAACCAAACAGATTGCCCAGTTTTTAAACCAATAATTCTTGCAACTTTCGGGTTTACCCAAAGATTATTTTCGCTTTTTAAATCATTTAAATTAGGATTATTGGCAGTTCTACTAAACGTGTGCATTGGTGCTCTACCATAATTTAATCTATAAAAACCTTGAGGAGGTTCTGGGTGTTTTGTGTAAACTGGCATTGGGTCAAAACCAAGACTTTCTAATTCTTTAGAATAAAACTCTATTTTTCCACTATCTGTTGGAAATTCATAATTTTCATCTTCTTCTAAATACAATGGTCTTGATTTTCTAGGGAAATTTTTCACCCCAATTTTTTCCATTTCTTCTAATGAAGTGCCCATTTTTTGCAATTGCCACTCTATGACTTCTTTGTAGTCACTATATCTAAAATAATCACCTAAACCAATACGTTCTCCAATTTGTTTGGCAACCCACCAACCTGGTTTTGATTCGTATTTTGGTTTAACAGCAGGAATTCTTACAGCAATAGAAGGTTCTCTGTTTGTAGATGATCTAATTCCATCAAAACGTTCTAAATACGTGCATTCTGGTAAAACAACATCAGCATAACCTGTAATATCCATTGGCATTGTGTCTAAAACCACCATAAAATCTAATTCATCCATAGCTTTTTCTAAAAGCTTTTTATTAGGAATTGATTTGGTAATATTTGTACCAGCAACCATCATTGCTTTTACAGGATATTTATTGTCTTTACTTGGTATTGCACATTTTATTACTTCTGTTGTAATTCCCATTTGTGCTAAAGGAAATTTTTCTCCAATATCGCTCCAATCCCATTTTGGATGTGGGTATTTTGGGTGTGGATATTTAGGAACACTAATTTTTTCTTTAAAATAAAATCCTCCACGTCTTCCCCAAGAACCTAACAATCCGTTTAAAATTGCCATTGCTCTTGCACGTTGAGTATCATCTCCATACCAACTTACATGACGACCTGGGTGAATAATTACTGAAGGAGCTGCATGCGCCATTTCTCTTGCAGTTTTTCTAATTTCTTCTGGCTTTATAGTTGTAATTCCATAAGCCCATTCAGGAGTAAAATTGGCAACATGTTTTTTTAATTCATCAAAACCTGTAGCGTACTTTTTAACGTATGCTTTATCGTAAATACCTTCTTCAATAATTACGTTCATCCATGCTAACATTAAAGCAATATCTGTTGCAGGTTTTATAGCTAACCAATATTGAGATTTACTTGCTGCAGTAGAAAACCTTGGATCTACAGTAATAATTGTGGCTTTGTTATCTATGGCATCAGACATTTCTTGTACTTGCGAGTTGTGCATGTTTTCACCAATATGAGAACCAATTAAAACCAAGCATTTTGTGTCTCTAATATCTGTTGGTTCTGGAGATCCAATCCAAGAACCAAAAGTTAGGTTAAATCCAGTTTCTCTTGCACCTCTACATTGTGCATATGCAGGTTCTGCAATAGTGTCTGAACCATAAGCTTTAAATAAATGTTCTAAATGTTTTCCTGGAGAACCATGTTTTAATAAGGCAAAAGATTCTGCTCCATATTTTTCTTTGATACTTTTAAATTTTGAGGCAATTAAATCTAAGGCTTCATCCCAAGAAGCTTCTTTAAAAGTTTCTTCTCCATTAACTATTGTTCTAATTAAAGGGGTTTTTAAACGGTCTTCATCATGATACATTCCTACACCACCTGTTCCTCTAGGACAAAGACGACCAAAACAATGAGGGTCATTATCATTTCCAATAATTTTTTTGATGTTATTATTCTCATCAGAATATGCCCAAGCTGCACATTTCCAAAAACAAACTTCACAATAAGTTGCAGTTTTTTTAAAATTCTTTGCAATACTTTGTGTTGTTTTTTCTGTTAAATATGAATTGTTTCCAAAAAGGTTAAATGCTGATGTTGAGGCAAATGCACCTCCTAATCCTAATGCAGAAATTTTTATAAATTTTCTTCTTGAAGTTGTCATATATTTCAGTTTTTCGGTTAGTAAATATAGACTGATTGTAGATTTGTATTTATGATAAATATCATCAAATCAGTGATTTGTGTGTAACAAATGTTACAAAACAATTAATTTTAAAAATGTAAACAATAAGAAAAAAGTCTTTGTAAATATTGTAAATTTGATGAACCAGATTAATTAATGAAGACTAAAAATAAATCCAAATTATTCTTATTAATAACAGTTTTGTTATTTTCTAGCTTGTATTTTTTAAAACACAAATCGTTTTTTAAGGAAGATGGAGAATATAAAAAAGTTTATAATAATGAGCATTTTAACTCTAAAATAGCTTCATCTGAATCTTGTTTTTTATGTCATCAAAATACAAAAGGATATTCTAAACACCATAATCCAGAACTTATAGGTTGTGCTAGTTGTCATTTAGGTAATACAAATTCTTCTGATAAAGAAGAAGCTCATAAAAACATGGTTTTAATACCAGGAAATTTGGTGGATGCAAAACAAACTTGTGGTACTTGTCATGCAAGTGAATTACATAAGGTTGAAAATTCATTAATGACTACAAATAGTGGAATTGTTGCAGTTGATAAATATTTTTTTGGTGAAGCTGATAGTTTAGATTATCATTATCATATACAAGAAATTAAAAACTCTGCTTCAGATAAACATTTAAGAGATTTATGTGCAAATTGTCATTTAGGAGCTAAGAAAACTACGTTTGGAGCTATAAATCAAATGAGTAGAGGAGGAGGTTGTAATGCTTGTCATTTAAATTATTCTAAAGAAGCAAAACAAGATTTAGAAAAATATTTATCTTCTAATAAAAAAGAAATTCCGCTAACACATCCTTCAACAGATGTTTTTGTGAGTGATACTCATTGTTTTGGTTGTCATAGTAGATCAAGCAGAATTTCTACAAATTATATGGGTTTGCAAGAAACTTTATTAGAAGAAGATGATTTAGCAATTAATACAAAATATAAAGTTTTAGAAGATAAACGTGTTTATAAATATATAGAAGAAGATGTACATCATGCTAAAGGAATGTTGTGTATAGATTGTCATTCTTCTCATGAAGTAATGGGTGATGGAATAAAATATGCACATGCAGAAGATGCAGTAAAAATTCAATGTGCAGATTGTCATTTTAAAGAAAATCCAAATACAATTCCTTTTGATTCTTTAGATGTAGAAAGTAAACTTGTTTTTTATCATAGAGATTATAAGCATCAAGATAAACCAATAATTGCGGTTAAAAAGGATAAACATCCATTGGTTAATACATATATTGATAGTTTAGGAAATGCATTTTTAATTGGTAAAAAAGATGGAAAAATTCATGCTTTAACTCCTCAAGGAGATGTTTGTTCTAGAGACAATGCCCATAAAAATGTAAGTTGTGCTTCTTGCCATTCTTCATGGACTTCACGTTGTATAGGTTGCCATAATGCTTTTGATAAAGATGAAAAAAATGCTTTTGATTTATTAGACAAAGAATTTACAAAAGGTCAATGGAAAGAATATGTTGCAGAGTTTTCTTCTTCACAACCTACAATGGGAGTTAGGGAGCATAAAAATGAAAAAATAATTGAACCAGCAATTCCAGGAATGATTATGACAATTGATTTAGCAAGTTTTAATGATGATGTTAAAAAAGAATCACAATTGTTTCATAGGTTATATGCACCTAATTCTCCACATACCACAACAAAAGAAGTGAGAGATTGTAAATCATGTCATTCAAATTCTGCTACTCTAGGATATGGAAAAGGTGCTCTAGTTTATGAAATTAAAGAAAATGTTGGTAAATGGAAATTTATACCAGAATACGAATTGAATAAAAATGATAATTTACCAGAAGATGCTTGGGTTCCTTTTTTAATAAAGACTGATAAAAAAACAGTAAACTCTACAAGGTCAGATTTTAGACCTTTTACTGTAAAAGAACAACAAAAACTGTTGTTGGTTGGTGCTTGTTTGCAATGCCATAAAGATGATTCTAAAGTAATGAATGAAACTATAGCATTTGGATTAAAGCCCATCATAAAAAAAGTAAAACCAACTTGTATTTTGCCTAAAGACTTTGTGATTTCAGCAATTCTAGATTAACTTTTTTTGGTTTTGATAATATTAGATACTAATTTTAAGATACTACTAAAAATAAGTATAAATTTTAAATATTAAGTATTATTACGTAGTTTTGTTTGGTAAATTGTATTCAAGTTGATAAATTCATCAAACATATTATTAAAGAATTCTAGAAAATCTGTATTAGATTATTCTTGTAATACTTGTAGCAATCATAATTGTTTGATAAAAAAGAATTTAGGAAACTTAACAAACGAAACTTTTGTAGAGAATAAGAAAACGCTAAAATGTAAAAAAGGCCAACAGTTTATTATAGAAGGAGCACCCGTAAATGGATTGTTTTTTATTTTAAAAGGAACTGTAAAAGTTTTTAGAACAGGTATTAATGGTAGAGAACAAATTGTTCGTTTTGCAAAAGAAGGAGAAATTATAGGTCATAGAGGTTTTGGTACAGAAGAGTTTTATTCTATAGGTGCAATTGCTTTAGAAGATGCAGTATTATGCTATTTTTCTAAAGATGATTTGCGAGAAGCTTTATTAGAAAACCCTAAGTTTGGGTATGATATGATGCTTTTTTATGCAGATGAATTAAATAGAAGTGAATCTAAAGTAAAGTCTATTTCGCAAATGACAGTAAGAGAACGTGTTATAGATACATTATTATATATCAACAGAAAATTTGGAGATTTAAGAGGTTTTTTAAACCTACCTTTAAGTAGAAAAGAGTATGCAGATTATGCTGGTACAACAGAAGAACAAGTAATAAGAGTTTTTTCGAGTCTTAAAAAAGAAGGCTTAATTACTGCAAAAGGAAAAAAAATAGGGATTAATAATATACAATCTTTAAAAAATGAAATTAGTGAGCATAATTATTATTTAGACTCTTAAATTATAAACAATCTTTTTTATTATTTAAATCAAAAAAAGCCTTTCAAATTTATTTTGAGAGGCTTTTTTACGTAGTTAAAAATTATAAAACTGTTTTTATCTAAATTTTACTTAGTTATCTTTTTGTTTGTTAATGTGTTTATTTATAGTTTTTTATGGTTAAAACATGTTTTTTGGCAGTTTATAATATGTTTTAAAAAGAGGTTTTTATATGTGTAATTCCATGAGTTGAAAGTTATTCTACTTATATATTTGTCAAAAAATAAGTATTAATACGTAGATTACTAAAACTCAATATAAAATGAAATCTCTATTTAAAAAATCAACTTACATTTTACCAGTAGCAATGTTACTATTTGCTTGTGGTGGTAAAGAAACAAAAAAGGAAACAACAACTGTAGGTACAAAAGTGTCTAAAACAAAACAGTTAGAAATTGAAAAACCACAATTAACTTTTGGTTTTATCAAATTAACAGATATGGCTCCTTTGGCTATTGCTAAAGAAAAAGGATTCTTTGAAGATGAAGGATTATTTGTTTCTGTAGAAGCACAATCTAACTGGAAAAACGTGTTAGACAGAGTTATTGATGGTCAATTAGATGGATCTCACATGTTAGCAGGTCAACCAATTGCTGCTGGTGCAGGTTTTGGTCGTCAAGCAAAATTAGTAACTCCTTTCTCTATGGATTTAAACGGAAATGGAATTACAGTTTCTAACGATGTTTGGTCTAAAATGAAACCAAATGTACCAACAGATGGTAGTGGTAAACCTGTACATCCAATTAAAGCAGATGCTTTAAAGCCAGTAATTACAGAATATAAAAATTCTGGAAAAGCATTTAAAATGGGAATGGTATTTCCTGTATCTACACACAACTACGAAATTAGATATTGGTTAGCTGCAGCAGGAATTCACCCAGGAATGTACACAAAAGAAAACGTACAAGGACAAATTGATGCTGAGGTATTATTATCAGTAACGCCTCCACCACAAATGCCAGCAACTTTAGAGGCAGGTACTATTTTCGGATATTGTGTTGGTGAGCCTTGGAATCAGCAAGCAGTTTTTAAAGGAATTGGAGTTCCTGTAGTTACAAACTATGATATCTGGAAAAACAACCCAGAAAAGGTATTTGTAATGACAGAAAAGTTTATAGAAGAAAATCCTAATACAGCAGTTGCAGTTACAAAAGCATTAATTAGAGCTGGTAAATGGTTAGACAAACCAGAAAACAGACAAGAAGCTGTAAAAATATTATCAATGTCTCAATATGTTGGTGCTCCAGTAGAAGTATTAGCAAACTCAATGACAGGTACTTTTGAATTTGAAAAAGGTGATAAACGTAAAATGGAAGACTTTAACGTATTCTATAAATACAATGCAACATATCCTTTTTATTCTGATGGAATCTGGTTTTTAACTCAAATGAGAAGATGGGGACAAATACCTGAAGCTAAATCTGCAGATTGGTATGCATCTACTATTAAAGATATATACAGACCAGATATTTGGAAAAAAGCAGCTGCTCTTTTAGTAGAAGAAGGAAACATTCCTGCAACAGATATTCCAGCTACAGATGGTTATAAACCAGCAACTGCAGACTTTATTGATGGTACAACTTATGATGCAAAAGACCCAATAGGATACATCAATAGTTTTAAAATTGGTAACAAAGACAAAAAATAAATTAAGAACTGCTTAAGTCATTATAAAAGAAGTATGAGGAGAAGTCTCATCACATTAGAGACTTCTCTTTAAAAAAATACGATCTAATTAAATGACATAATAATATTAACACAAAAAATAAACACATGAAAGCAAGTTTAACTCTAGGAAAAGTATCTAATTTTTTTGGACTAAGAATCTTAACAACTTTAAAAGATTTATTTACAGGAAAGCTAGAAAAAGAAGAATTTAAAAGCTTCTTAAGAAAAGCAATAGTGCCACTTGCTTCCATTTTACTTTTTATAGGTTTATGGCATTTAGGAGCAAAAACTTTATATAATATTGAAGCAGAATATAAAATAGAAAAAGCTTTAAAAGATCAAGGTCAAGCAGCAGCAGATGCATTAAAAGTGTGTATTGCATCTGGAGATAGTAGTTGTCAACCAAATACTTTGCCTTCTCCATCTCAAGTTTGGGAATCTTTTCAATCTTTATTAAGAGATCATAATATTATTAGTGCAGATAAGGCTGCTTTTGCAGAAAAAACAGCAGAGTTAAATGAAAAAAGAATAGCAGCAGGAAAAGATGCTATTGTGTACACAGGTAGACCATCATTTGTAGATCAAATTTTTAGAAGTTTACAAACGGTATTTGCAGGTTTTTTATTAGCACTTGTAATAGCAGTTCCTTTAGGGATATTAATAGGATTAAGTCCTTCTTTAAAGAGTGCTTTTAACTGGTTTATTCAAATATTTAAACCTGTATCTCCAGTAGTTTGGTACTTATTAGTTTTTATGATTGTAAAAACATTATTAATTGGTTCTGCAGACGATAGTTCTTTTACCATTTCATTTATAAGTGTTGGTTTATGTTCTATGTGGGCAACTTTAGTAAACACAGCAATGGGTGTTTCTTCTGTTGATAAAGACTACATTAATGTTGCAAAAGTTTTAAAATTAGGAACTTTTCAAAAGATATTTAAAGTAGTATTACCTTCTTCATTACCATTAATTTTTACAGGGTTAAAAATTACATTATCAGTTGCGTGGATGGTTTTAATTGCTATTGAACTTTTGGCACAGAGCCCAGGTTTAGGGTTGTTTGTTTGGGAAGAATTCCAAAATGGAGCAAACGATTCTAATGCAAAAATAATCGTTGCAATGTTTGTAATTGGAATCATTGGTTTCTTATTAGATAGATTGATGTTAACAATTCAAAATTGGATTTCTTTCGATAAAACAGATGCTATTTAATAGTGCATTTTGAGTAACAATTAAACACAAAAAGAAATGGCATACTTAGAACTAAATAATATTTATAAAACATATGGTCAAGGTGATAATGAAACAGAAGTGTTATCTAACATCAACTTGAAAATTGAAGAAGGAGAATTTGTTGCCATTGTAGGTTTTACAGGAAGTGGAAAAACAACTTTAGTAAATCTTATAAATGGATTATTACAACCTACAAGTGGAGAGGTTTTATTTAAAGGAGAACCTGTTGTTGATACCAGTCATGAACGTGGTGTAATTTTTCAGAACTACTCTTTATTACCATGGTTAACTGTTGGTCAAAATGTTTTTATGGCTGTTAAAGAAGCTTTTCCAAAGAAAAGTAAATCAGAGTTAAATGAAATCGTAGCCAACTATGTAGAAATGGTAAGTTTAACACCTGCTATTAATAAAAGACCTAATGAATTATCTGGAGGAATGCGTCAAAGAGTTGCAGTAGCAAGAGCTTTGGCAATGAAACCAGAAATGATAATAATGGATGAACCTTTAGGAGCTCTAGATGCTTTAACACGTGGAAATTTACAAGATGAAATCTTAAATATCTGGGGAAAAGATAAAAGAACAGCCTTATTAATTACCAACGATGTTGATGAAGGTATTTACATGGCAGATAGAATTATTCCTTTACGTCCAGGTCCAAATGCTACTTTAGGTCCAGAGTTTAAAATAGACATAGATCGTCCAAGAGATAAAACAGAAATGAACGATAATGCCAATTTTAAGAAAACTAGAAACGCCATTATTGAGTATTTAATGGATATAGGTAATGAAAGAAAGTCTGAAGCAAAAAAAGAATATGTACTTCCAGAATTAACGCCAAAAGATTTTGTAAATCAATTTAAATTCGGATAAGATGAGCATTATAACAGAAAAAACAATCACAAAAAATGTGTTAGAAAATGGTCTTTTTCCTTCTAATGAGGTAATGTTAGATCTTAAAAAATTAAAGAAAGTTTACCCTACTCCAAAAGGAGATTATGTTGTATTAGAAGATTTAGATTTACAAATACGTAAAGAAGAATTTGTTACAATAATTGGGCATTCTGGTTGTGGTAAAACAACAATGCTTTCTATGATTGCTGGTTTAAATCCTATTTCTGGAGGTAATATTGCAGTTCTTGGAAAACATATTAAAGGTCCAGGTCCAGACAGAGGTGTAATTTTTCAATCTCCAAGTTTAATGCCTTGGATGACTTCTTTACAAAATGTAATGTTGGGTGTAAATCAAGTTTTTCCACATGCATCAAAAAAGGAAAGAGAAGATGTTGCTAAATACTATTTACAAAAGGTAGGTTTAGAAGATGCTTTTCATAAAAAAGCGAGCGAATTATCTCAAGGAATGCAACAAAGAGTTGGTATTGCAAGAGCATTTGCTATTAAACCAAAAGTATTATTACTTGATGAACCTTTTGGAATGTTAGATTCTTTAACAAGAGGAGAATTACAAGACATCTTAATTGAAATTTGGAATAAAGAAAAAATTACAGCAGTTATGATTACTCATGATGTTGATGAGGCTATCTTTTTAGCAGACAGAGTAGTGATGATGACAAGTGGTCCTAGAGCAAAAATTGGAGATATTTTAGATATCAATTTTGAAAGACCGAGAACAAGAAAATCAGTATTAGAACACAATGATTACTATACATATAGAAAACACTTAATAGATTTCTTAGAACATTAAAAAAAGACTTTTTAGTCTTTTAAATATGAGATTTATCATAAAAATAAAGTAAATGCAATTTTACTTTTACACAGTAAATAATTCAAAAAATAATAAAACAATAAAAATGAAAAAACAATACATAATTTTAGCGCTGTTGCTAGCAAGTTTTCAATTTGCAAATGCACAATTTACATTAGATGGAGAATTTAGACCAAGAACAGAATACAGAAATGGTTTTGGTAATTTAATTGCAGATGGTGCAGATGCAGGGTTTGGAGTTTCAACCAGAGTAAGACTAAATACAAGTTATATGACAGATAACTATTGGGTATATGTTAGTTTACAAGATATAATGGTTTGGGGAGAAAACAGACAAATTTTACCTTATGATCAAAATAATTCTTTTGCAGTTTTTCAAGCTTGGGCAGAAATTAAATTAGGAGAAAATACTTCTACAAGAGTTGGTCGTCAAGTTTTATCTTATGATGATCAAAGAATTTTAGGAGGTTTAGATTGGGCACAACAAGGTCGTAATCATGATGCAGCATTAATTAAATATAAAAAAGATAATTTTATGTTAGATTTTGCTTTAGCATTCAATCAAGATTATTCTCACCCAACAGGATTTGTTTCTACAGGAACAGCTTATAATACCTCAGGTTTTTTCTCATATAAAACTATGCAAATGCTATATATGAAACAAAAATGGGAGAAAATGACAGGTAGTTTATTGTTATTAAACAATGGGTTTCAAGAATTTGATGCAACTAATGCAGCAGATGGTGTAAGTAATTTACAAACATTAGGTACTCATTTAACTTATAAAGATGGTGGTTTTGGAATTGCAGCAAATGCATATTTACAAACAGGAAAACGTCAAGGTGGTGTAGATGTAAAAGGAGCTTATTTATTAGGTTTAGATGCTACTTATAAAGCAACAGATAAAATTGGTTTAGGTTTAGGTATAGAGGCTATTAGTGGTAATGATGGAGCTGCAGGAGAAACAGGAGCATTTTTCCCTTTATATGGTACAAATCATAAATTTAACGGATTTATGGACTATTTCTATGTTGGTAACCATGCAAACTCAATTGGTTTAGTAGATATACATGCAAGTGCAAATATTACATTAAGTAAAACTTCTAGTTTAATGGTAAAAGCTTTAAACTTTAGAGGAGAGCAAGCATTAGCAAGTGGAGAAAAATCTTTAGGAACAGAGATAGACTTAGTTTACAAAAAGAAATTTAAAGGATATGCTTTAGTATTAGGGTACTCTCAAATGTTTGCTAATGATGGTATGTATGAGTTAAAAGGTATTACAGAAGCTGCTGCAGCAGGTACTCAAAATTGGGCTTGGGCAATGTTAGTAATTAAACCAAAGTTTTTAACTGGAAAATAAATAATTGAATAAAATTTTTAGCTTATAATTAATTTTTGTGTTAATAAATTATAAATGTCAAAGATTTTTAAATCCCTCATTAGAGGGATTTTTTTTGTGCAATACTTTTTTCTTCAGATTAAAAGAGTAAAAATGCTTAAGGGTAAATTTCAATTATAAGAGGGTAAATTATAAGAATGAAATAATATTGCTTTCTAATTAGCTTTGTAACTAAGGTTTTTATTTATTTAAATCATAGAATTATTTATTTTACTTATGAAACAGTTTTTTAGTTTAAAATCAGTATTATTTTTAGTAACGGCTTCTTTATTTGTTTCTTGTGGAAACCAAAAAAGCACAACAAAAATTGATGCAAGTAAACTGGTAACAAATGTTTATCCTCATTCAGATAAAGAAAACAAAGGAAACTGGAAATTAAGAACAGATATTAGTGATGAGTTTGAAGCAGATAAAATAGATGAAGATAAATGGTATATAGTTGGTAAGTTTAAAAACGGAAAACCATTTTATAAACATCCAGATTTTCCAAATAAAAAAGTATGGAAAGGTAGACAACCTTCTCAATTTTCTGGAAGAAATTATCGTTTAGAAGATGGAAAATTAATTTTAGAAACACGTTGGGAACCAGATTTTCCTTTTAGTGATGAATTAAGTAAACCTTGGGGTCCTAATAAAGATATTAGAAATAAGTTTGAAAACATAACTACAGCTTGTTTTATTGGTCGTAAATTTTTTAAGTACGGTTACATGGAAATTAAAAGTAAAGCTGCAGATGCAGAAATTACTAGTGCATTTTGGGCAATTGGAGGTAAAACCGAGTTAGATATTTTTGAGCAATTTGGAGATCATAGACAACCTAATAAAGAAGCAAATGGAAAAGATAGAGAACTTTGGTGGTCTATACATGATTGGTCTAAAGAGGGTAAAGGAAAATCTGTTTATACAGAACACTTAGATTATGGTTTTAGAGTTGCTGATGATTTTCATATTTATGGTATAGAGTGGGATGAAAATGGAGTAAAACTATATGTAGATGGAGTTTATAAAACAGGAGCTACTAAAGAACAAGTAGATGCTTATGCTAAAGCAAAAAATTATCCAAATGGATGGGTATTGAAAAACCCTATATCAATATGGTTAGATCAAGAAACTTTTCCATGGCATGGAGTTCCAGATAGTAAAGAAGACTTAGAATTAAATAGTCCAGAAGGTAAAAAAGAGGATGGTGTTGTAGATTTTGAGATAGAATATGTTAGAATTTGGCAAAAACAATAATTATTATGAGTTTTAAAAAAAGTTTTATATACCTTTTTTCTTTTTTTCTAATAGCTTCTTGTGGTACAAGTGTAACAATAGAAGATGAAATAATTGATGAAGTAGAAGTAGATGAAGGAGATAATGGAACAGGAAACACTGGTTCTACAGGTCCAAATTCAGATTATCCATTATCAGACCAATCAAATACAGGTAAATGGGTATTAAATAAAGAAGTAAGTGATGAGTTTGATACTGGTACTTTAGATGAAGATAAATGGCATATTCAAGGAAAAAATGGCGTGTATCAATCTAATTTTATTGGTAGAGCACCCTCTCAATTTTCTATAAATAATGCTATTGTAGAAGATGAAAAGCTAAAAATTATAACAAAATGGGAACCAGATTTCGATTTTCATCCAACAAAAACTCAAACCGTAAATGGTAAAGTTTATAAATATGAAAATATAACTACTGCAGCTGTAATTAGTAAAAAACAGTTTAGGTATGGTTATATGGAAATTAAATGTAAATCAGCAAATGCACCAATAACTAGTTCTTTTTGGACAACAGGAAAAGGAACATCAGAATTAGATATGTTTGAAATGTTTGGTGGTCATAAATCTAATGCAGCTTGGAAAAAAAGATTAAAATTTAATATAATTAGCTGGGATAAAGACAATCCTTTTTACCAACCAGTTTATAAAGGTCCAGTGCATACAAGAAATATACAAGCTAAAGAAAATACTGCAGATGATTTTCATGTATATGGTTTTGATTGGACACCAGAATATATTAAAGTTTATATAGATGGTGTTTTACATGAAAATGGAACAATATTAAAATCTGAATTAACAAAAAACGGAACAGAACCAGATAGATGGGTTACAGATTCTGATTATTGGATTTGGTTTGATTCTGAAACTTTTCCTTGGTTAGGTTTACCAACAGCATCAGATTTAGTAGAACCTGCAGAATATCAAATTGAGTATATAAGAGTTTGGCAAAAAAGCTAGAAAAGAAAGAAATAAACAATTAATTAAAATTTTTAAATTTAAGTATTATGAAAAAAATCTTTTTAACATTATTATTGGTAGTTGCATTTACTACAACTTATGGTCAAAACAAATGGCAAGAAAAACAAATTAATCATTTCGTTAAAGCTGCTCAAACTGAGTATAATTTAAATGATGACCAAGTTAAAGAATTAACTAAATTTAGAACAGAAATGGTATTATCATACAGTTCTTTACAAAAAAAGGTAAAATCTGGAGAAATTACAGGTGATCAAAGAAAACAAAAGGGAAAAGAAATTAGTAAAACTTTTAATAGAAAGTTTATTAAATTAACAGGAAAATCATACAAAGATTTAGCTCCCTTTATGAATAAATTACGAAAAGAAATTAAAAATCTATAGTAATAAATAATTATTACACTTACATAAGGTTGTTTTTTTAAAAACAACCTTTTTTGTAGGTTGTTTCTAAATAAATAAGATGAAGCAAATTAATTTATTAAAAGCTTTTTTACTGCTAGTTTTTGTAGGTTTAGTTTTAGGGTGTACTTCTACAAAAGACAAAACTGCTGTAAAAAACCCTAAAAAGGAGCATAAAAATATTATTACTCCAAGTAAACCAAATATATTGGTGATTCTGTGTGATGATTTAGGGTATTCAGATGTAGGTTTTAATGGTTCTAAAGATATTCCTACTCCTGCTTTAGATGGTCTAGCAAAAGACGGAACAATTTTTACATCTGCCTATGTAACCCACCCTTTTTGTGGTCCTAGTAGAGCAGGTTTAATGACAGGTGTTTATCCACATAGAATAGGTGCTCAATTTAATTTACCTCCAAATAGTGGAGAAACAATTAAAAAAGGTATTTCTCTTAAAGAAACTTTTATTAGTAAAGTTTTAGATAAAGAAGGTTATAATACAGGTTTAATAGGTAAGTGGCACTTAGGTTCTAATGCAGAATTTCATCCAAATGTTAGAGGTTTTGATGATTTCTATGGTTTTTTAGGAGGAGGACATAATTATTTTCCAGAACAATATAGAGCTGCTTATAAAAGACAATCTGAAAGTGGAAGAAAAATTATTTGGGATTATTTACATCCTTTAGAGCATAATGGAAAACAAATTAAAGAAACAGAGTATTTAACAGATGCTTTTTCTAGAGAAGCAGTACGTTTTATTACAGATGCAGGTAAAACTAAAGATCCGTTCTTTTTATATCTTTCATACAATGCACCTCACACACCTTTAGAAGCAAAAGAAGAAGATCTTAAGTTGTTTTCTCATATAAAAGATAAAAAGAGAAGAACTTATGCTGCTATGGTTTATGCTGTTGATAGGGGTGTTAAAAAGATTAAACAATCTTTAATAGATTCTGGTCAATTAGATAATACTTTAATTGTTTTCTTTAGTGATAATGGTGGTAAAACAAAAGCAGGTGCAACTAATTATCCTTTAAAAGATGGAAAAGGAAGTGCTTATGAAGGTGGTTATAGAGTACCAATGTTTTTTCATTGGCCAAAAGTTGTACCAGCAGGAGAAAAATTTGATTTCCCAGTATCTGCATTAGATTTTTATCCAACTTTTGCAAAATTAGCAGGAGCAAAAATTCCTGCAACTAAAAAGTTAGATGGAAAAGATATTTGGAATAATTTTATAACTAAAACAGATTCTTATAAAGACGATAACATCTTTGTATTGCGTCACAGAAATGGTTTTAGTGATGTTGGGGTTAGAAAAAACGAATGGAAAGCTGTTAAAGCTTACAATCAAAAATGGAAGCTATTTAATATTGAAAATGATATGGCAGAAAGCAATGATGTAAGTAGTAAATATCCAGAAATTTTAAAAGACTTAGTTAAAGATGCAGCAGAATGGAGTGTTACTCATAAACAACCAGAATGGTGGCATAATGTAAAAACGGGTAAAGAATGGAAAGCTCTTGAGATGCCAAAATTTGATAAAACTTTTAAAATAGAGTAATAAAAAACTAAATATTTTTAAGGCATCATATAAAAAACTTAGTTTTTGTATGATGCTTTTTTTTGTTTCAATTATATAAAAAACTAAACATATTTTTAATTTTTTAAACTATTTAATTGAAAAATAATTTAGCTAAAAAATGTTATTTGTTTAAGTAAACAATGATATTAGTCTTAAAAATCACTTTAAAAAACTAAACAAAAACATAACAAAGGGTTATTAAGTGTTTAAAATTCGTTTAACTTTTATAGTATTTATATATTGTAAACAAAGGATTTAGCTTCTTTTTCTTTAAAATATAAAAATAAACATGTATAAACTGAATAACTTGTATTTTGCAAATACCTTAACAAGTAATTGTTTTGTGATTTTTATATGTTGTTTTCTAATGTTTGGTTCTTTAAGTTCTCAAGAGAACATAATATTAGAAGAAAAAAAACTTGAACATTATTCTCAAGATTCTACACAAGAGTTAAAATTATTATACAATTCATTAATAAAAAAAGCAGATACATTAGGAGCTATAATTACGCTCCAAGAAATAGCTTTAACCTATAGTCATTTAGGAAGTCATAAAGATTCTTATGATAATTTATGGTTAGCATTATTGCTTGCAGATGCTTCCAATAATGATGATAGAAAAGCCTTAATTTATAGAGATATAGGAAGGCACTACAGTTATTATAAAAGAAAAGAAAAAGCGCTTCAATTTTTAAATCAATCTTTAAGTTTAAGAAAAAAATTAGTAGCACTTAAAAAGTTAGATAAAGAAGAGTTAGCAAATGCTTATTTAGCATTTGTAGCAACATTTAGAGAACTTAAAGATTTAAAATCTGCCAAAAAATATTTAGATAGTAGTGCTATTTATTTAAAAAAATCGCCAAATCACAGAGACAAAGCATTTTATAGTTTTGAAAACGGAGTTATTTTAAATAGTCAAGGAAAATATAAGGAATCTTTAAAAGAATTTACTACTAGCTCAAAATGGTTTGATGAAAAAGTGCCAGGGTATAAAGTTTTAATAAACACGTATATAGGAGATTGTTATAAGAACTTAAAAGAATACTCTAAAAGCGAAAGTTATTATTTAAACGCAATAGAAACATCTAATAAATACAAAGCCCATAAAAATTATACTCCTTTAATTTATGAGAGGCTTTCTGCTTTATATCTTATTATTGGAGAAAAAGACAAAGCTTTTAAAAGTTTAAAAATGGCAAAAGATTTAGATGCACTTTATTTTGATAGTAGAAGTAAAAACAATAGACCATTATTAGAGATACAAGATGAATTTTTAGAAGAGAAAAAAAGGCAAATAATTGCTTTAAAAGAACAAAGAATTAATCAACTTGAACAAGAAGAAAAAGTAGATTTTTTAGAAAGAATGCTACTGTTAGGTTTTATTGTTTTTTTAGTTCTTTTTAGCGCTTTTTTTATTAATAGTATAAGGTCTAAACATAAAGCAGAAAAAGAAATTTTAAGAAAAAAGAGAGAGCTAGAACTTCAAAAAAACTTAGAAATAATTGAGTTAAAGAATAAAGAATTAGCAGCATCTGTTATTAAATTAATTGAAAAAGATGCCTTTATAGAGCAATTAAAAAACAAACTATCTAAAGGAGATGGAGAAATAAATAGAAGTGAAGCTAAACAAATATTAAACTCTATATCTGTTAATAGTTTAGAAAATTGGAATGAATTTGAAACAAAATTTGTTTCTATTAATAAGAAGTTTTATACAAAACTTAATAAAAAGTTTCCAAACTTAACACATAATGATCAAAGACTTTGTGCCTTGGTTAAACTAAATTTTTCAAGTAAAGAAATAGCAAAGTTGTTAAACATGTCTAATGAAAGTGTACATACTACAAGAAGTAGGTTAAGAAAGAAATTAAACCTTTCTAGAGATGTAAATTTAAAGCAATTTATTGCTAGTATTTAATAAAATAATTGAGTTTTTAAATAGAAATTTATAAAGTTATGAGATTAGTTTTAAAGCAGTCAGATACAATTGTAAATAAAAAATTAAACGTTTTTAAAAGGGTAGTACCGTCTTTTGATGTTGCATGGCATTATCATAAAGAATACGAACTTCTATATATTTCTAAAAGTAATGGAATTCGTTTTGTAGGAGATAATGTTTCTCCTTTTTTTCCTGGAGACTTGGTTTTGGTAGGTTCTCATTTACCTCATTTATGGAGAAGTGATCCTTCTTATTACGAATCTAACAGTACTCAACAAGTAAAAACTATTGTAATAAAATTTACAAAAGATTTTTTAGGGCTAGATTTTTTTAAAAATCAAAACTTTTTTAACATTCAAAAATTGTTAGATGCATCTAAATTTGGATTGTTTTTTAACAAAGAGGTTAGTAAAAAATTGCATAAAGATTTAATGAATTTACCAGACTTATCTACAACAGAACAACATATAGAGCTTTTAAGTATTTTAAATAAATTATCTCAGGTAAACAATAATCAAAAGCAAGTTTTATCATCTTCAGATATGAGACAATCTATTTCAGAAAGTTCAGAAAAAATAGATTTAGTATTAAGGTATATTTCAGATAATTATGCATCAAATATTAATTTAGAAAAAGTTGCAAATATAGCTTGTATGACTACCAATTCGTTTTGTCGTTTTTTTAAAAAAATGACGAATAAATCTTTTACTCAGTTTTTAAATGAAATTCGTATTAGAAACGCTTCAAGAATCTTAGTACAACAAAACTTACCAGTTTCAGAAGTTTGTTTTTTGGTTGGTTTTAATTCTATGACATATTTTAATAAACAGTTTAAATTAATAATGGGTACAACACCCAAAACATTTAAAATTGCTGCCTTTTAACTAAAATATTAATGTTTTCTGAGTTAAAAACATTAATTTATCTTAAAATGAGGGTATTTTAGAATAATTTCGGATAATATTTGTTAAAAAATTGTCACTTATTATGCTTAAATGAATATTTTGTTATATTTGTTAGTAATGAAGTTAGTTTTAAAGAAATCAGACACACACACAAATGAAAAACTAAACATTTACACTAGAGATGTTCCTTGTTTAGACGCTGCATGGCATTATCATAAAGAATTTGAGTTGTTATACATATCTCAAAGTAATGGTATTCGTTTTGTTGGAGATAGTGTGGCTCCTTTTTTACCTGGAGATTTAGTTTTAGTAGGTTCTTATTTACCTCATCTTTGGAGAAACGACCCTTCATACTACAAAGAAGAAAGTACGCAAGAAGTTAAAACAATAGTTACAAAATTTACTGATGATTTTTTAGGGAATGATATTTTGCAATTACCCGATTTTTTTGAAGTTAAAAAATTACTTGAAGAATGTAAGTTAGGTATATTTTTTGGTAAGCAAATTAGTAAAGCTCTTCATAATGATTTAATGTTACTACCTACTTTGTCATCAACAGAAAAACACATTAAACTTTTAAGTATTTTACATAAATTATCTTTAGTAGATAAAAAAGAAAGAACTATTTTGTCTTCTTCAGACATGAGACAAACCACTACAGAAAGTTCTGAAAGGATAGATACTGTGTTAAAATACATTTCAGATAATTATGCTTCTAGTATTAGTTTAGATGATATTTCTAATGTAGCTTGTATGACTACAAATTCTTTTTGTCGTTTTTTTAAGAAAATGACCAACAAGTCTTTTACACAGTTTTTAAACGAAATTCGTATTAGAAATGCATCAAGAATACTTGTGCAGCAAACACTTCCTGTATCAGAAGTTTGTTATATAGTTGGTTTTAATTCTATAACTAACTTTAATAAACAGTTTAAACAAATTATGGGGTCTACACCTAAAAAGTTTAGAGAAGCAATCTAGGAAATAAGATTACTATTTTAGAGATATAGTATATAATGCCCAAATTCATTTGAAATTTGGGCATTATTTCTTTTAGTAAATAATTTTTTTAATTCTTTGTATTTAATTTGTAAGCTAATTTGTGATAAGAGTTTACTATTTGTGGTTAATATTAGCTTAATTCTTTGCTAGATTAACCTTTAATTTTGTCATTCAAACAAATTTAAAACCCTCATCCATTAAAAATTATGAAAACTCACTTTTTAAAATATTGTGTATTTCTTTTTATAATAGTGCTATCTGTAAGCAATTACGCTCAAACTAAAGGAACAAGACCTAATGTAATTTTAATCCTTGCAGATGATTTAGGATATGCAGATGTTGGTTTTAATAGAGATGCTAGTTTTCCATCAGAAAGAGGTGTTATTCCAACACCTAATATAGATGCTTTGGCAAACAATGGTATAATTTTAAAAAATTCGCATGTTGTTCATCCTTTTTGTGGTCCAAGTAGAGTAGCACTTTTAACAGGTATTTATCCTCACAGAATTGGAGCTCAGTACAATTTACCTAACAATATAACATCTACTTTAGGTGTTCCTCAAAACGAAACTTATTTTTCTAAAGTTTTACAAGATTCAGGATACAATACTTCTGCAATTGGTAAATGGCATTTAGGTTTCGAAGATGGTAAATACCAACCATTAGACAGAGGTTTTGATCATTTCTTCGGATTTTTAGGAGGAGGTAAAAATTATTTCGAAAGTATTTATGAAGATTCGTTTTACAACAGATTAGGTGGTTCTAACCCTGTAACTAATGAGTATCAAGATCCATTACAAAGAAATAGATCTTATGTAAATAGAAATGAATACAGCAATGCTACAGATGAAGATTATTTAACAGATGTACTTACAGATAATGCAATTCAATATATTAATGAAAACAAAGGGAAATCAGACCCTTTCTTTATGTATTTAGCTTATAATGCACCACACACACCATTACAAGCAACCCAAGCAGAAATTGCGCAATTTAAAATTGATAATCCTAATTTTGAGAGTAATTTAAGAGCAAGTAGTTATTTACAAAACTCAGATCCTGTAAATAAATTAACAACTCAGGCAGAAAAAGATGCAAAAATAGAAGAGTTTGTACAAGCTCGTTTAATTTATGCAACAATGACTGTTAATATGGATAAAAATATTGGTAGAGTTGTAGATGAACTTAAAAAAGATATCAATGTATTTAATAATACAGTTATAATATTTTTAAGTGATAATGGCGGTTATAGATGGAGTAAAGGAGCAGATAATTTTCCATTACAACAACAAAAAGGAAGTGTTTTAGAAGGTGGTCATAAAGTACCAATGTTTGTAAGTTGGCCAAATAAAATTACATCTCCAAGTACATACAACTATCAAGTTAGTTCGTTAGATATTTATCCAACTCTTGCAAATTTGGCAGGAGCTACAATTCCAGCAAATAAAACAATAGATGGTAAAGACTTTATGGATAAAATTATTGCTGGTCAAAAAGTAAGACAAGATGATGAACCTTTGTATGCTATAAGACCGCAAAACGGATTTCATAATGGAGGTCTTGCTTCTTACCCTTGGAAAATTGTTAAAACTGCAAATAATGGAAAATGGAGATTGTATAATATTTTAACAGATCCAGGAGAAACTACAGATTTAAGAAGCACAGAACCAAATGCAGAACAAATAATAAATAATCTTTTAGATAAAGCAGAAACTTTATTTTCAGAATTTAAAAATGTAAAACCAGCTTGGTATGATAATAGTAATTATGATAGTAATGGTGATGGAGTAGGAGATATTCATGTTCATGGTCCATTGTGGAATAATGGAACATTACCAGGTTATGACAGACTTTTTGAAAGACCTTTTGATGATTCAACTAAAGATAATTACCCATTATCAGATCAAAACAATGAAGGTAATTGGGTTTTAAACACAGAAATTTCAGATGAATTTGAAGCAAGTTCTTTAAATGAAGATCAATGGTTAATACAAGGTAGAAATGGAGAATACCAATCTAATTTTATTGGAAGATCTCCTGCTCAATTTTCAACAGAAAATGCAATTTTAGAAGATGGGAAACTTAAAATTTTAACCAAATGGGATCCAACTTATAATTTTACAAACGATTCTGGTGGAAATATGTTAGGAGTTTATAATGGAGTAAGTACACCAATAACAACAGCAGCTGTAATTAGTAAAAAACAATTTCAATATGGTTATATGGAAATTAAATCTAAAGCAGCTAATGCAGAAATAACAAGCTCATTTTGGACGACTGGTCCTGGTCCTGGTAAACCAGGTGGAGCATCAGAATTAGATATGTTTGAAATGTTTGGAGGACATAAAACAAATGATGCTTGGAAAAAAAGATTAAAATTTAATATGATTAGTTGGGACCCTAACAATTCTATTAAGCAAGCTGCAACAGCAGCAGGACAATCTGTAGGAACAACACATACTAGAAATATACAAGCAGATAATAACACAGCAGATGATTTTCATGTATATGGTTTTGAGTGGACTGCAGATTATATTAAAGTTTATATAGATGGTGTATTACATCCAGAAGGAACCATTTTAAAATCTGAATTGACTAATAATGGAGCAGATCCTGATAGATGGGTAACAGACGTTCCTTATTGGGTTTGGTTCGATTCAGAAACATTTCCTTGGTTAGGTTTACCAGATGCTTCAGATTTACAAACCCCTGCAGAATATCAAATAGAGTATATTAGAGTTTGGCAAAAAAAACCAGATGAAATTACTATAAAAGGAACTGCAGATGCTATAGAAGGAACTAAAGATGGTGTTTTTACAATTGCGTTATCTAATGGAGAAGTTGCAACAGAAAATATTAATGTAACTTATACTGTTGGCGGAACTGCTACTGAAGGTACAGATTATACTACTATACAAAGAACAGCCACAATTGCTAGCGGAACAAATTCTGTGCAAATAACTATTGATGCTACAGAAGACAATGTAGATGAAAACTCAGAAACAGTTATCATTACCTTGCAATCATCTAGCACTAAAACAATAAATACAACTCCAGCAAGCATTAATATATCAGATGTTATTGAATCTACAACTTTAATAGCAGGAGACATTGCCATTCTTGGTTGGAGAGCAAATAGAGGTAAGTTAGCATTTATGTTGTTAAAAGATATTACAGCAGCAACTCAAATTTCAATTTCTAATAGAACCTGGAATAATTCTCTAAATACTTTTACAGGAGATTATACTGTAGATGATATATGGACTTGGACAGCTGGTGCAGCTTTTAGTACTGGAGACATATTAATATTAGATACAGATGGAAAAGTAAAAAAAGTTGAAGGAGATGCAACTGTTGTTGTTGGTACTACTTCTCATGATTATACAGGAAAAGTATCTCAAACAAGTGATGGTGATTTTGATATTTCAACCAATGGAGAAGGTATTTTAATATTTCAATCAACTAGTCCTTTTCAGTTGCCAACAAATGCAAATTCTACCTCTTGGATAACAGGTTTAAATACTGCTTTAGGATGGGGTTCAGGTGGAGGTAATTCTGCATGTGCATTACCAACAGCTTTAACTAATGGTGTAAATGCTAATGATGTTGGTGAAAAACATGATTTTGGAGTTTATAAAGGAGCTTTATCTGGTACACCAGCTCAATTAAGGGCAAGTATTAACAATACTAATAATTGGGTTTTTTCTGAAGATACAGAATATAATTTATGGAGTTTTAATGAAACATATTCAGGTATTTCTGGAGACATTGGTGTTTCTGGTACTTTAAATGTTTCTAATCAAACTTCCTTAAAATTTAACGTTTTTCCAAATCCAGTAAAAGACTACTTTTCGCTTAATTTTGGAGATTTTAAAAACAAAATAGAAATAGATGTTTTTTCTTCTACAGGACAATTAATTAAAACCGTAGAAACCAAAAACACAAACACTAAAATTAATGTATCTAATTTACCATCAGGTATATATGTATTAAAAATAAAATCAGATAAAGATTTTACAATGAAAAAAATTATCAAGTTATAAAACGTAACTTTTTTAAATAAGAATTAAAACTCGCAACAACTGTTGCGAGTTTTTTTGTTAAATAAAATAATCTATATCTAGAGTTAATTTAGAAAAGAATAAAGGTAAAATAGTGTTAATTAGAGGTAAAGTTCTTAAAAATATAAGGCTCTTTTTGCTGAATTTTGAAGTGTGAATTCATTTTTTATCGAATTCATAATTTTTAATAATTAATTAAACCCAATAATTATGAGTAAAAAACTATTTTTTAATAGTAGTTCTTATTTATCCTTAATTAAAAAAAATAGGATTTTAGGACTATTACTAATTTGTTTAATCGCCTTTCCAATGTTTGCAAATGCAAATTCATTAGATAATAGCGATAATAATGAAACTTTATTTCAGCAAACTATTTCTGGAACAGTTTCAGACGAAGGTGGCCCTATACCAGGGGTAAGTGTTCAGGTAAAAGGAAGCACAACAGGAACAGTTACAGATTTTGATGGTAAATATTCTTTATCAACAAAAGATGCTAATGCTATTTTAATATTTTCATATATAGGTTATAAAACTAAAGAAGTTCCAGCTAATGGAAAGACAACTTTAGATGTTACTTTAGTAGCAGATGTTGCAAGTTTAGACGAGGTAGTTATTGTAGGATATACTTCTAAAAAACGTGGTGAAACTACAGGTTCTGTAAGTACTTTAAAAGCAGAAGAAATAGAAAACACTTCTAATAGAGAAGTTGCTAAATCACTTTCAGGAAGAGTTACAGGTTTAATTGTTTCAGATAGAGGTGGTTATCCTGGTTCTAATAACGATGTTACCTTATTAATTAGAGGTCAATCTACTTTAAACAATAATGCTCCTTTAATTTTAATTGATGGAGTACAAACAGGTATTGGTACTTTTAACCAATTAGCGCCACAAGACATTGCAAATTTAAGTATTCTTAAAGATGGAGCTGCTGCTGTTTATGGTAATAGAGCTGCAAATGGTGTAATTATAGTTACAACAAAAAGAGGTAAAACAGGTAAAGCAAAAATTAATGTTTCTTCTTCTTACAGTATTTCTTCATTTTCTGCAACTCCTAAACTTATGAATTCAGAACAATTTTCTATTTACGAAAATGAAATATTGTTAAGAAACGGAGGGTCTACTTCAGATGTAGCTTACCATACTCCAGATGAAATTAGTAAGTATACAACTACAGATTGGTCTGCATTAACATTCGCAAAAACAGCTCCAGAATCTAGAAATTCTATTTCAATTTCTGGTGGAACTGATAAAACAAAATACTTTGTTAGTGGAGATATGATGGACAGAAAAGGAATGTTCGCATCAGGAGATTTAGGTTTTAAACAAAGTCAAATAAGATCTAATTTAGATGTTAAAATTACTGACGATGTAAAATTAAGTATAGATTTATCTGGAAGATTTGCAGAAAACAAAGAACCAGGTGTTAATGCTAATTTTATTTATAAGCACATTTATACAAATTTACCAACAGAAGTAGGTTTACACCCAAATGGTTTACCTGCTTGGGGTGGAGAAAATGGAGCAAATCCTTATATAATGTCTAGTAATGATTCTGGTTTTAATGAAGTTACTACAAATGATTTAAGAGGTAGATTTGCAATAGACTGGAAATTAGATAAAGTTCTTAAAGGATTAAGTTTTAATAGTTATTTAGGTATTAGAAGAATGAATAACAATCAAAAATCTTTTTATACTCCTTGGACTTATTATAATTATGATGAAACTACCAAAGAATATAGTCCTCAAACAGGATTCTCTCAAAGTGGACAAGAAAATATTTTAAGAGAAACTTTTTGGAGATTTGACGAAGCATTAGTAAACGCTTCTTTTAGATATAACAATACATTTAATGATGTACATTCTATTAGTGCTTTAGCTGCTATTGAGCAACAAACAACTACAACAAGTACTTTTTATGCTCAAGCAACTAGTTTACCTTCTACAGATTTACCATATTTATTTGCAGGTGACCCAGAAACAGCTACTAATGCAGGTACAGCAGGAGAAGATGCACTTTTAAGTTATTTTGGTACTTTATCTTATGATTACAATAAAAAATACTTTGTAGATCTTACTTTACGTAGAGATGGATCTAGTAGATTTGGTCCAGGAAAACAGTTTGGTAATTTTTATAGTGTTGGTGGTAACTGGGCAATTGGTAAAGAAAGTTTCTTAGAAGATGTTTCTTGGTTAGATGCTCTTACAATTAGAGGTTCTCATGCAGTTATGGGTAATGATAGAATACCAGGTTTTCAACACTTAGCACAATTTTCTTACGGAAATACAAATCCAAATAATGCTAGACCAAATTATTATGTATTTGGTGAGTCTGGTGCAGTTTTTAACGGTTATAGAACAGGTGTTGCTCCAAACCCTAATGTAACTTGGGAAACAGCTACAATGCAAAACGTTGCAGTAGCTTTTGAAATGTTTGATAGAAGATTTACTGGTGAGGTAAACTTTTACAAACAAAAAAGAGAAGATATCTTAGTAGATAATAGTGGTGTTGTTCCAGATTTTACAGGAGTAGTTTTACCAGATGAAAACTTAGGAAGAGTAGATAGTCATGGTGTAGAAATTACATTAGGATGGGCAGATCAAATTGGTGAAGTTTCTTATAACCTTGGGTTTAACTTAACTCAAGCAAAAAACGAAGTAATATACTTACCACAACCAGCTAATACTCCAGTTGCATTAAGACAAGAAGGTTCACAAATTGGATCAATTGTAGTTGCACCAACAGATGGTATTTTTAGAGATCAAGCACAGGTAGATGCAACTGCTGTTAAATTAGCAGGTACTGTAGAGGGAGAGCCTATTTATAGAGATACAAATGGAGATTTAAAAATAGATGATAAAGATTTTATAAGAATTAATTCTTCTAATATACCAGAAATACAATATGGTTTTACAGGAGGATTAAATTATAAAAACTTCAATTTTAATTTCTTATTACAAGGTCAAGCTAAAGCAGATATGTTAGTGTTTTTTGATCAAAATGGAGCAAAACCAGAACACGTATTTACACAAAGATGGACACCAGAAAATAGAAATTCTAGATACCCAAGAGCATTTGGGTTAAATGATAGTTACAGTGGAATTCAAAACGGAGACCCTGATAATTTTGTAGGAGCAGATTTATGGTTACATGATGCATCTTTCTTAAGATTAAAAGAAATTGAAGTTGGATATACTTTATCTAAAGAGAAAACAACATTTGCAGACATTAAGTTTTTTGCAAGAGGGTTTAACTTGTTAACAATGTTTTCAGATATTCAAAAGTTAGGTTTAGATCCAGAAGCAACTGGTTATAATAACTTTAGAGGAGCAACATATCCATCTTTAAAGATGTATACGTTTGGTTTAAACTTTACTTTTTAATAAAAAAATATAGAAATAATGAAAAAAATAAAACAGATATATTTAATAATAGCCATTGGTTTTTTAACCATGACTAGTTGTGAAGATGTGTTGGATACTACCAATTTAGGTGCATATCCAGAAGATATTGTATTCAGTGATCCTGATCAGTTAGAAAGAGTAGTGTTTTCAGCATATAACAGTACAGAAGGTTGGGCACTTAACAAAACAATATGGTGGGCAAGAAGATTTAACGTAGAAGTAGGTTCTTTTGAAGCTAAATTTAATTTTAGAGACCTAGATAGAATGCGTTTAAGAGGTAATGGTTGGAACGCCTTAAATATGGGAGATTTTAGAAATAAATGGAGAGATTATTTCAGATTTGTTAATGAAATTAACCAATTTTTAGACAAAGTAGATACTAGTGAAGCAATGAATGTAGATGCTGATAAAGTGAATAGCTTAAAAGCAGAAATGAAGTTCTTACGTGCTAATATCTACACAAAGCTAATTAAAATGCATGGAGGTGTACCTATTTTTAATACTGCTTTTGGTTTAGACTCAGAGTTTAATCTTCCAAGAAATTCTTACGAAGAATGTGTTGCTTTTATTGTAAAAGATTTAGATGAAGCTGCTGCTGTATTACCTGTAACAAGACCAGCTGCAGAATTTGGTAGAGCAACAAAATTAGCTGCTTTAGCTGTAAAATCTAGAACATTATTGTTTGCTGCTAGTAAATTACACGATCCTGCAACTGCTCCAAATGGACCAATGTATGATTATAATGTAGCTACAAAGTGGCAAGATGCTGCAGATGCTGCAAAAGCTGTAATAGATTTAGTAGGCGCTAGAGATTTAATTGCTACTCCAGATGCAGAAGCATATCAAAAATTATTTTTATCAGCAAATCAAGATATCCTTTTTGCTAGACCTTATGGAAGTGATTTATATGAATTTGGTTTAGATGTAAATTCATTACCAGATCAAACACAATCACCTAGTGGTTATGGTGGTTGGGCTTTATCATCTCCAACTCATAATTTTGCTTTAGAATTCAATATGGCAGATGGAACAACAACATCAGGAGCAACTTTTGATGCTGCAAATCCAAATGCAAATAGAGAAATGAGATATTATGCAGACTTAAATTTTCAAGGTGCTAATTTTAGAGGTCGTCTTGTAGATTATGCATTAGCTACAGATCCTTCTCAAACAGATGGTTTTGATTCACCAAATGGATCAAAAGTAGGAGGTTCAGGAAATGATTTACACTCTTCTAAAACAGGGTATAATATTAGAAAATTTCAAAATGAAAACCTTGCTACTTTAACAGAAACTACACAAGGGCGTCCATATATTTTATATCGTTTAGCAGAAATTTATTTAAACTATGCAGAAGCTTTATATAACGTTGGTGGTAAAGAAACAGAAGCAAAACTTTACTTAAATAAAGTTTCTACAAGAGCTTTACAACCTGCTATTACTTTAAGTGGTAGTGCGTTATTAGAAGCAATTAAAAGAGAAAGACGTATAGAATTAGCTTTTGAAGGTCATAACTTTTGGGATGAAAGAAGATGGATGAATCCAGCTAATTTAGGATTTGATGTAAAAGGTTTAAAATGGGAAAAAGGTGCTGGTGGAGTATTATCTAATACAGAGTATACAGTTGTAACTAGACCTTGGTTTGATAAACATTATTATTTACCAATTCCTGATCAAGAAATACAAAAAGCTCCAGCATTAATTCAGAATGATGGATATTAAGATATATTTATTTTCAAAGTAAGTTGTTTGTATTTGAATTTTAAAAAATGCTGGAGATATTTCTTCAGCATTTTTGTGTTAAATAATTAAAAGTTAGAAAAAAACTACCCAAATAATGAAAACCACAAAAAAAAGATATAACATACTTGCCTTAATTTTTGGTACAGTAGTTATCAATTATTTAGACAGAACAAACATTTCTGTAGCTGCTGCTGCTATTAGTGAATCTTTAGAATTAACAACAGTACAAATGGGACTCATTTTTTCTGTATTTGGTATTGCTTATGCAGCATTACAAATACCAGGAGGAATTATTGTAGATAAAGTGAGACTTCGTTTTCTATATGCATTTATGTTGTTAATGTGGTCTGTAGCCACATTATTTCAAGGATTTGTAAACTCATTCAAATTATTATTAGGTTTAAGAGCAAGTATTGGTGCTTTTGAAGCGCCTTCTTATCCAGCCAATAACGCAATAGTTACAAAATGGTTTCCAGAAACAGAAAGAGCATCTGCTATTGCAATTTATACTTCAGGGCAGTTTATAGGTTTAGCATTTTTATTTCCAGTATTAACATTAATTCAAGATAGTGTTGGTTGGAGAGGTTTGTTAATCATTTCTGGAGTTATCGGAATAGTTTGGGCTGGAGTTTGGTATATTTTTTATAGAGATCCAGATCAACATAAAACAGTTAGTGAATCTGAATTAAAATTGATTCAAGATGGAGGTGGTTTTTCTAAGAAAACAGAAAAAAAAGCAAAAGAAAAATTTAATTGGAACGATTTCTTTGAAGCTTTTAAACATAAAAAATTATGGGGAATTTACATTGGTCAGTTTTGTATGGGATCAATGTCAATATTCTTTTTAACTTGGTTTCCAACGTATTTGGTAGAATACAGAGGGTTAGATTTTATCAAATCAGGGTTTTTAGCATCCATTCCTTTTTTAGCTGCTTTTTGTGGAGTTTTGTTGGCAGGTTTCTCTTCAGATTATTTTGTAAAAAAAGGGAAATCTCCAGAATTTGCAAGAAAAATCCCAGTTTTGGTAGGTTTATCCTTATCAACTTTAATTATTGGTGCAAACTTTACAGACAGTACTTTTTTCATCATCTTATTTTTAACAATCGCTTTTTTTGGCAATGGATTAGCGTCTATAACTTGGGTATTTGTATCTTTAATTGCACCTAAAAGAATTATAGGTTTGGTAGGTGGTGTGTTTAATTTAATTGGAGGTTTATCTGCAGTAATTGTACCATCAGCAATCGGGTTTTTAGTGCAAGATGGAGATTTTAGTCCAGCTTTATTTTTTATTGGTGGATTAACGTTAGTTGGGTTTTTATCCTTCTTATTTGTTGTAGGAAAAGTAAAAAGAATTGAATTAGACGAACCAGAAATAATTGAATAATGAAAATAACAGCAATCAAAACATATCCTGTAAATATTGCAGGCAGAAGTCAGTTAAATGTAAAAGTAGAAACTGAATCTGGAATTTATGGATGGGGAGCCTCAGGATTAACAGGTAGAGAATTAGCAGTTATTGGTGCTTTAGATCATTTTAGACCTTTGTTAATAGGTAAAGATGCTAGAAATATTGGTGCCATTTGGCAAGATTTGTATAGAGGTCAATATTTTGAAGGTGGTAGAGTGTTAACAGCAGCTATTTCTGCCATAGATATGGCTTTGTATGACATTAAAGGTAAAGCATTAGGCGTTCCAGTTTATGAATTGTTAGGAGGTAAACAACGCGACTATGTTGAGTGTTTTGCATCTTTAAGATTCAGTAGCAAAGAAGAATTAATCAACAGAGCAAAAATCCTAATAAAAGAAGGATGGAAAATGTTACGTTTG
The DNA here is from genome assembly GCF_023555495.1 of Polaribacter sp. Z022. Taxonomy (GTDB): domain Bacteria; phylum Bacteroidota; class Bacteroidia; order Flavobacteriales; family Flavobacteriaceae; genus Polaribacter. The sequence goes on from NZ_JALCZO010000001.1 coordinate 584,993, forward strand.
GCACCTGCAGAATATGAGGAAGGCAAATATGCATCTACTTTTGAACCAAGAGACTCTATTGCAATTATTGCAGAATGGTTAACAGATTTAAGAAAAGAAGTAGGTACAAAACCAGTAATTGGTATAGACTATCATCATAGATTAACAGTTGCAGAAACCATTTCTTTTTTACAAAGAATGCCTGTGGGAACAATAGATTTTATTGAAGAACCAATTCGTGATGAAACTCCAGAAACCTATGAAACATTGCGTAAAATGACAAACGTTCCGTTTGCAATTGGAGAAGAATTTGCAAGTAAATGGCAATTTTTGCCTTACATAGAAAGAGGAATTACACAATTTGCAAGAATTGATGTTTGTAATGTTGGCGGAATCACAGAAGCAATGAAAGTAGCTTCTATGGCAGAAGCACATTATATAGATTTAATGCCACACAATCCTATAGGGCCCATTTGTACAGCAGCAACTTTGCACGTAGCAGCAGCAAGCCCTAATTTTAGTTGGTTAGAAGAGATGAATACACACGTTGAAAATCCAGGATTAGATGATGCAAATTATTATCCTATTCAACCACAAATTGATGGAACTCGTTACAAATTATCTGATACTCCAGGTTTAGGAGTTGATTTTAATGAGGAATTAGCATTAAAAGAAGGTTTTAAAATGGTTGAAGCACCTCGTTTGAAAAAAGAGGATGGTTCATTTACAAATTGGTAGATGTCTATTAAGAATTCAAAATTTTTGTAGATGTTAAATTCCTTTCAAGTGGCATAGTGATATTTTATTGTAAAAATTGAAGTGAAGTTTACGAAAAATTTCAGACTGTTTGAGCGAAAGCGAGTTTCTGAAATTTAGTTAACGAACAAAAATTTTAAATAAAATATCATAAGCCTAGACTTTTTTGTTTCTTTTTTGGTCAATGCAAAAAAGAAAAGATAAAACATTAAAAACGAGTCATAATGATTAGAAATTTTTTTTTAGTAGTATTTATAACCAGTCTATTTTCTATCAATAAAACCACAGCCCAAAAACAACCAAACATCATTATTATGATGAGTGATGATCAAGGTTATGGAGATATTGGCGCTCATGGAAATCCGTATTTAAAGACCCCAAATATGGAAAAGATTGGTGATCAGGGAATAGAAATGACGCATTTTTTCAGTTATCCAAACTGTTCTGCTTCTAGAGCAGCATTATTAACAGGAAGATATCCTTATAGAACAGGAGTTACAGCAGTTACACAAGTAGATCATTTTATGCATACAGATGAAACTACAATTGCTGAAGTCTTATCAAAAAATGGGTACAAAACAGGAATTTTTGGTAAATGGCATTTAGGTGATAATGCACCTATGAGACCTACAGATCAAGGTTTTCAAGAAGCTCTAGTGCATAAAGGTGGTGGAATTGGGCAGGCTGCAGGACCTGCAGGAAACACTTATTTTGATCCAGTTTTAGAGCACAATAATGTATCAAAAAAATATAAAGGTTACTGTGATGATATCTTTACAGACGCAGCTTTAAACTTTATGAGTAAAAAAGATGGAAAACCATTTTTTACTTATTTAGCTACAAATTTGCCTCACTTTCCTTTACAAGTTCCAGATAAAAGAGCTGAACGTTTTCGTAAAATGGGTTTACACGAAGACAATGCTTTAACTTATGGAATGATTGACAATATAGACTATAATGTGGGTAGAGTTTTAAATAAATTAAAAGAATTAGGGATTGCAGATAATACGATTGTTATCTTTTTATCAGACAATGGACCAAGAACCAGAAGAACCAAAAACGATCATTATCCTGGTAGATGGGTTGCCAATTTAAGGGGAACAAAAACAAGTGTGTATGATGCAGGAATTCGTGTGCCTTTTTATGTAAAATGGCCAAAGAAGATCAAACCCCAAAATGCAACAGCAACCATGGGTACAATTATAGATTTGTTTCCAACTTTGTTGGATGCTGCTAAAGTTCCATCTCCAAAAAATATTAAAATTGATGGCACCTCTTTGTTATCACTTTGGACAAAGAATAAATCAGACAATTTAATAGAACGAGACTATTTTGTGCAAATGCATTATGGGCCAACACCTTTTAAATATATGCATTTTGGTTTAAGAACGCCAAAATATAAATTGGTAAGTCCTCATAATTTTCCTCACGGAATTGTACATCAACCTACAGATTTTGAACTGAAAAATGTAGTTAAAAACTTAGAATTATATGATGTAGTGAATGACCCAAGTGAACGCATCAATATTGCAAAAAAACATCCAGAAATTGTAAATGCAATGTTAGAACGTTATGAAAATTGGTTTGATGAGGTTACAGAAGAACGTGATGCAAGAGGAATACAGCGTATTTATTTAGGTACTAAAATGCAACCTCATGTGAACTTATCGCGATTTGATTGGGGAGGTCCAAGAGTAATTTCTCGTTTCGATTATGGAGGTCCAAGAGTAATTGAAGACAATCAATTAGGATATTGGCAAGTGGTAACAGAAAAAGGAACTTATGATGTTTCTTATGATTTACCAGAATTAGAAAATGGAGGAATTGCACATTTAAAATATGGAGATGTTCATTTGACAATAAATTTAGAGAAAAATCAAAAAAAGGTATTGTTTAAAAATGTAAAATTACCAGCAGGAAAAGGAAATTTTCATGCTTATATTAAAGCAGATAGATTGCCTGTTGGTCCTCATTTTGTAGATGTTTATAGAGTAGATTAAGAAATATCTATTTTTTTATAATATTCTGTAAGGTAAAATAGGTTTAAGAGTTGGTAAATTTAATCAACAGAATAATTCTAAATTACACTTACTTTGTTTGCCAACAAATTTATAGTCTATATTAACTAATAGATAATAAAAGAAAAGGTGTTAATAATTAACTAAAATAGTATAACTAAAATATTATGAGTTCATATAAAAAGAATGCGTTTAAATACTCAATTATTGTTGCTTTAGGTAGTTTTGTATTTGGTTTAGATGCTGTGTTAATTTCTGGAGGTTTTAAATTTATTACTCAAGAATTTAATTTAACAGCTTCACAAGTTGGTCTTATTGGTTCAGCACCAGGTATTGGAGTGTTAATTGCTTTACCGCTAACAGCATTTTCTGCAAATAAATTTGGTAGAAAACTAACTTTACAAATCATAGCTACTTTTTATGTTGTATCTGCAATTGGTTCTGCTTTAGCTCCTTCATTTTTATCGCTATTTTGGTTTCGATTTTTAGGAGGTTTAGCTTTTAGCTCAGTTACTTTAGCATCAATGTATATTGGTGAAATTGCTCCAGTAGAACAAAGAGGTAAATTAGTTTCTATGTTGCAAATAAATATGGGAGTTGGTTTTACAGCTGCTTATTTAATTAATTATTGGATATTACAACAAATGGGATCTGATGCTCAATGGGTTCAAGATATTAATCTTGCAGATACAGGATGGCGTTGGATGTTGGGTATTGAGATAATTCCTGCTTTAATATGGTTATTATTACTATTTATTATTCCTAAAAGTCCTGCTTGGTTAATTTATAAAGGTAGAATTGAGGAAGCTAAAAAATCGTTATCTACAGTATATCCAGAAAATGAAGTTGAAGGTCAAATTCAACAAATGGTAGAAAGTGTAGAGGATGCAGAAGGTACAAGATCTACTTTAGGTCAGTTAAAAGAGATTTTTAGTAGTAAAATGAGAATTGTTTTAATTTTAGCTTTAACATTAGCTGTAGTACAACAATTTACAGGTATGAATGCAGTAATGATATATGCACCAACTATGTTTGAACAACTAGGTTTAGGAACAGATGCTGCATTTTCTAGTACAATTTGGATTGGTGTAATTGGTTTAATATCAACTTTAATATCATTATCTCTAATAGATAAATTTGGACGTAGACCTTTAGTTATTGGAGGTTTAATTTTAATTATTATTAGTATATCAACAGTGTCTTATGGGTTTAAACAAGCTACTTATACAGTAACACAAGATGCTATTGTTAAAATGAATGACATACCTGAGATTGAAAAATTAAATGTAATTGTTGGTAAAGAATTTACAAGTGATATTGAGTTTAAAAATTCTTTAAGTGAAATTCTTGGAGTTGAATCTGCACGTGACAACTCTGGATTAATTTTTAAAGAAACTGCTCATATGAATTCAATATTAATTCTATTAAGTATTTTAACATTTATAGCAGCATTTAACTTTTCAATTGGGCCAATAATGTGGGTGTTACTTTCAGAGATATTTCCAATTTCTAATCGTGGAGTGGCTATACCTTTATTTGCTTTAATTTCAAGTTCAGTAAGTGCATTAGTTCAATATTTATTCCCTCTAGAAATGGAAAGTTTCGGAGCTGCAACTACATTTATAATTTACGCAGGTATTGTTCTTGTAGGTCTTATAATTTTGTATAAATATCTTTTAGAAACTAAAGGACTTTCTTTAGAAGAAATACAAACAAAATTGCAAAGAAAATAATAGAAAATCGATTAAAAATTTTATAAAAAACAAAATGAAAAAAATAATTATTTTACTTGTTTTAAGCTTTTCTTTAACAAGTTGCGCTCAAAAAAAACCTAATATTATTTTCTTGTTTTCTGATGATGCAGGATATGAAGATTTTGGTTTTCAGGGTAGTGATATAATGATTACACCTAATTTAGATAAACTAGCAAAAGACGGAATTAAATTTACACAAGGTTATGTAACAGACGCTACTTGTGGTCCTTCTAGAGCAGGTTTAATTACAGGAAAATATCAACAAAAATTTGGATATCAAGAAATTAATGTTCCTAATTATATGAGTAAAAACTCTAAATTTTTAGGAGATGATATGGGGTTGCCTACAGATCAAAAAACAATTGCAGATTATCTTAAAAAATTAGGATATAAAAGTGCTGTTTATGGAAAATGGCATTTAGGTAATGCAGATCGTTTTCATCCATTAAAAAGAGGTTTTGATGAGTTTTATGGTTTTAGAGGAGGAGCAAGAAGTTATTTCCCTTACAAAAACTTTAAAGGAATACACCATGATAATAAAATGGAAAGAAACTTTGGAAACTTTGAAGAGCCTAATGGATATGTAACTGATGTTTTAGCTGATGAAGCAATTTCTTTTATCGAAAAAAATAAAAAGAATCCTTTCTTTATTTACTTAGCATTTAACGCAGTTCACACTCCTATGCATGCAACTAAAGAAGATTTAGCAAAATTTCCTAATCTTACAGGAAAAAGACAACAAGTTGCTGCTATGACTTTAGCTTTAGATAGAGCTTGTGGTAAAGTTTTAGACAAACTAAAAGAGTTAGGTTTAGATGAAAATACAATAATTGTTTTTTCTAATGATAATGGAGGACCAACAGATAAAAATGCTTCAGTAAATTTACCATTAAGTGGTACAAAATCTAATCACTTAGAAGGAGGAATTAGAGTACCGTATTTAATAAAATGGCCTAAGAAATTTAAAGCAGGTCAAGAATACAATTACCCTGTAAGTACTTTTGATTTGTTGCCAACTTTTTATGCTGCTGGAGGAGGAGATGTAAAAGACTTAGATAAGGTAGATGGTGTAAACTTAATTCCTTTTGTTGATGGATCTAACAAAGCAAGACCACATAAATATTTATTTTGGAAAAAAGAAGCACGTGCAGTTTGTAGAGATAACGATTGGAAATTAATTCGTTTTGCAGATAGACCAGCAGAATTATACGATTTATCTAAAGATATTACAGAACAAAACAATTTAGCATCTAAAGAACCAGAACGTTTAAAAACGATGTTTAAAAAATTGTTTGAATGGGAACTAACTCAAGAACGCCCATTATGGATGTTACAACAACGTTTTGAAAAATATGACATTAATAGAATGGATCGTTATAGAACACCAGAGTTGGTTAAAAAAGAAATGAAAAAATACAATAAAAAGAAGTAATAAATTCTTCATTTTAATTTACCTAAAAATAAACGAACACAACAACAATTAAAAACCAACACATTGAAAATAATTTATAAAATATTAATTGTAATAATTTTCTTCTTAGGATATAGTTGTACAAATTCTACATCACAAAATAAAGAAGAAAGTAAAATTGAAATACCTGTTTCTAAATTTTATCCAGCATCAGACTTAGAAAATAAAGAAGGTTGGGTATTAAATGAAGAGGTTTCTGATGAATTTGAAGGAACAGAAATAGACAAAGAAAAATGGTTTGTAGAAGGTCAAGATGGAGATTATTATATCTGGAAAGGTAGAGCTCCTTCTCAATATGCACCACATAATGTTGTTGTAAAAGATGGTAAATTAATTTTAAAAACCCAATGGGAGCCAGATTTTGCGTTTGCAAAAGAAGCATATGCAGATGGTGCAAATAAAGACACTTATGGTGTTCATGAAGGGAAACCTTTACCTGTTACTACTGCAGCAATTGTTAGTAAAAAACGATTTTTAAATGGATATATGGAAATCAAATCTAAGTCTCCACATGCAGCAATGACAGCAGCTTTTTGGGCAATAGGTTTTGAGCAAGAATTAGACATGTATGAGCAAATGGGGGTTCCAAAAATTGCTAAAGAAGGTTCTATAGATAAATATACAAACAGAACAGCAGTGCACGATTGGAGTCCACCATCTACAAGACCAACTAAAGCATTTGGGTATGATGAAATATTACCATATGTTACTTCAGAAGAATTTCATGTTTATGGTGTAGAATGGGGAGAAGATTATTTAAAAATTTTTAGAGATGGTAAATTTGTACACGGATTTACGCAAGATGAGTTAGGTATAGATTGGGTATTAAACAACCCAATGGAAATTTGGGTAGACTCAGAAATATTTAAATGGATAGGAGTTCCTCATAAGGAAGAATTGCCAGCAACTTTTGAGGCAGAATATGTAAGAGTATGGCAAAAACCTTCTGATAATTTATTGGTAAAAGATAGAGCTTTTTATGGTTTTGAAGGACCAATTTTATTTGAAGAAAACCCTAGACCTTTAAAAATGGTACCAGAAGATGCAGTAGCTAACGATTATCAAAAGTTTTGGTTGTTTAGTGAAGGATCTGAAAAATATTTAAAAATTACTGAAGGTCATTATAATAGTGGTGTAGAAGCTTTACAGTTTTTTGGATATGGCAAAAATGAGCACTTAGAAGTAGATAAAGTACAAGCAAAAACACCAGAAGGTTCTTTAAATCTTCCTGCAGGAGAATATAATTTATCAATGAAACTTTGGTTAGACCAAGGAAGAACTACAGATTCTATACATGTTACTTTAATGAACCCTAAAACAGAATTAGTATTATCTGGATTAAAAAAATTACCTAGAAAAGAATGGGTAACTATTAAAACAAAAGTTTCAAGAAAAGAAGCATCAGCAGTTAATGATGGTATGATTATAGAAATAAGAAAAGAAGATTTACCAGAAACAAAAGCGGTAAAATTGTTTATAGACGATATCGTTATCAAGAAGAATTAAATAAATACAACAGTAAGAAAACTTACTTTTAAAAAAATAGAATATTTTATGAGTACTAATACAAACATTCATAATAAAGCAATTACAAACACTTCAGAAAGTCCGTTTGTAAAGTTAAAAAGCATCAATTTTGGTGACTGTAAATGGAATTCTGGTTTTTGGTCAGAAAAAGTAAAAAATGCAGAAGAAAAAATGCTTCCTTATATGGGAGATGTTTTATGTGGAGATATTGGTCATGGACTTAATAACTTTAAAATTGCTGCAGGTTTAAAAGAAGGTGAACACAAAGGATTTTACTGGCATGATGGTGATTTCTTTAAGTTTATGGAAGCCAAAATGTACATTTATGCCCAAACTAAAGATGAATCTTTACTAAAAGAATTAGATGAATATATAGATATAATTGGGCAAGCTCAAGAAGAAGATGGTTATATTCATACTCATGTACAAATTACAGAAGGTGCAGAACGCTTTTCGAACAGAAAGTACCATGAAATGTATAATTATGGGCATTTATTTATTGCAGCCTCAGTTCACTTTAAACTAACTGGTCAACGTAACTTTTTAGACATTGCAATAAAACAAGCAGACTTATTGTATGTTTATTTTATGCCAGATACAACACACTATCAGCGTTTTGGATTTAATCAAACTCAAATTATGGGATTGGTTGAATTGTATAGAACAGTTGGAGATAAAAAATACTTAAAACTTGCTGAAAAGTTTATAAATAGAAGAGGTACTTTTAAAATAGAACACCATTCTACTACAGAAGGTTATCCTATTGGAGATATGGTGCAAGAAAGAACACCTTTTAGAGAATCTAAAGAAGCAGTTGGTCATGCAGTATTAGCATTATATTATTATGCAGGGGCTGCAGATGTTTATGCAGAAACAGGAGAAAAAGCCTTAATAGATACTTTAGATATCTTATGGGAAAATGTTACAGACAAAAAAATGTATGTAACAGGTGCTGTTGGTCAAGCTCATTATGGTGCTTCTACAAGTTTAGATATGATTGAAGAAGGTTTTATTGATGCTTATATGATGCCAAATATGACAGCATACAATGAAACTTGTGCAAACCTTTGTAATGCTATGTTTAGTAGTAGAATGATGGGTATAAAAGAAGAATCTAGATATGCAGACATTATAGAGTTAGTTTTATACAATAGTGGTTTGTCAGGAATTAGTATAGAAGGAAAAGATTATTTCTATTCTAATCCATTAAGAATGGTAAACAATTCTAGAGATTATGATTCTCATGCAGATGTTACAGAAAGCCCTGTAAGACAACCGTATTTAGAATGTTTCTGTTGTCCTCCAAACTTAGTAAGAACAATTTGTAAAACTTCTGGATGGGCATATAATTTATCAGAAAATGGTGTTGCTGTTGTATTATTTGGAGGTAACAATTTAGACACTACTATGTTAGATGGTTCTCCTTTAAAATTATCTCAAGATTCAGATTATCCTTGGAAAGGTTTAGTAAAAATTACAGTAGATGAATGTAAAGATTCAGCTTTCGATATAAAACTTAGAATTCCAAAATGGGCTGTAGGAAGTACAATTAAAGTTAATGGAGAAGAAGTTGATGTTGCTGTTAATCCTGGAAACTTTGCAACAATAAACAGAAACTGGAAAGCAGGAGATGTTATTGTTTTAGATATGCCAATGGAGGTTACTCTTGTAGAAGGTCATAATAGAATAGAAGAAGTTAGAAACCAAATTGCAGTAAAAAGAGGGCCAATTGTTTATACAATTGAAACTCCAGATTTACCAGAAAACACATCAATATTAGATGTATATATTAAAGGTGATGCACCTTTTAAAGCTGTACATAAACCAGATTTCTTAGGAGGTGTTACTGTTATTGAAACAGAACTTTTATTAAGAGAAGGTAAAACTGATGATATGTACCAAACAGTTACAAAACCAGTATTTAGTACTTATAAAACACAATTAGTACCATATTTTGCATGGAGCAATAGAGGTCAAGCAGAAATGACGGTGTTTTTACCAGTTGTTTGGTAACTAAAAATGTATGTTATTTTAAAAAGTTCAATTATTAGAAATAGTAATTGGACTTTTTTATTTAAAAAAGGTAGCACAATAAAACTTAATAAAAACTCATAAAATTATAGGTTTATAATAACAAAACCAGTAAAAGTGTTAAATTATGAAAAATTAAAATTTAGTTATGGTTGTTAATTTATTTCTACTACTTGTTTTTCTGTTGGTTCTAATTTTATGTATCTCTAAATGGAAAATTCATCCATTTATAGCGTTAATTATAACAGCAATTGCTTTAGGTGTAACTCTAGGTTTAGGTGGAGAAAATACAATTTCAGTTGTTTTAGAAGGATTTAGTAAAACTTTAAAATGGATTGCAGTAATAATTATTATTGGAGCATTTATTGGTGAAGTATTAAGAGAAACTGGAGGTGCTTTTCGTATTTCAGATCGTATTGTAAAGTGGGTGGGTCAAAAGAAATTACCTTGGGCTATGGGTTTTACAGGTTATATAGTTTCTATACCTGTTTTTGTAGACGTTGCTTACATTTTATTACAACCAGTTGTAGAATCTTTGTCATATAAAAGTAAAAAACCAGTCCTATATTTAGGTCTTTCGTTAGCTGCAGGTTTAACAGTTGCACACACATTAATACCACCAACTCCAGGGCCTTTAGCAGTGGCATCATTACTAGGTGTAGAAATGGGTAGGCTTTTAATGATTAATCTTATAGTTGCTTCATTTGCAATGGTTGGCGGTATTTTGTGGGTTGTACTTTTCTTAAAAAAAGCGTGGTTAGAATATGATAAAAAACTTACTAAAACGTACCAAGAAAAATCTACTGAAACAAAAAATAATATTCAAAAAGGGAATTGGATTTTAGATGTTTTACCAATAATTGTACCTATTGTATTAATATCTATAGGTTCTTTTGAGTTTGAAAGTTTAACAGGTTATACTGCCGATATTATCAATTTTATTTCTATTCCTTTAGTTGCTGTATTTATAGGCGCTTTTATAGCAGTTTTTCAGATACCAAAAAAAAATAAAAAAAGAACAATTAATAAATTAGTAGAACAAGCAATTGTAAAATCTGCATTAGTTATTATGATTACTGGAGCAGGAGGCGCTTTAGGTTTTGTAATTAAAGAAACTGGAGTTCAAAATGAAATTGTTCAAATTTTTAGTGATTTTCCTTTTTTAGGTATGTTACTACCATTTTTAGTAGCAGCAATGTTAACAACAGCAACAGGTTCTATAACTGTTTCTTTAGTTGGTACTGCTTCTATGTTGGGGCCTATAATTAATACATTTCCAATGTCTCCAGAAATAGTTGCTGCATTAATTGGTTGTGGATCTTTTTGTGTTTTTCATGTAAATTCTAGCTTTTTTTGGTTGTTAAATAGATTGCATGAAGCACCACCTAAAGTATTGTATAAAACTTTTACAGTTCAATCTTTAATAATGGGATTATCGGGTTTGGTAGGTGTTTTAATTTTACTTGCATTAGGGTTTTAACTAATTTCCCAAAATACTATCTATCTAAGGTAAGATAAGGTAAATAACAGTTAATATTTACACACAAACAAATTTTAAATTTATTTTTCTTTGTATAGTTCTTTTATTGTATTTAATACAATTTGATAACATTTATTATTAAACCTCATAAAATTATTTTAATGAAAAATCATAAGATTAATTTCATATTTACTATTTGTTTTATTTTTTGCATAGCGCCTTCAATCAATTCACAAACAATTTTTAAAGAAGTTTTTAAAGAATTTCCAAGACAAGAAAAAAATCTAAGAAAATGGGATGCTCCTGTTGTGGCAGATTTAGATAAAGATGGTTATCCAGATTTATTAATAAATGATCACGGATTTGGAATTCAAGTTCAGTGGAATAACAAAGGAAAATTTGCAAAACCTTTTGATATTATTATGGGTGATTTACACGGACTTTCTGTGGGAGATTTTGATAATGATGGTCATTTAGAAGTAATAATGTCTAGAGGTGGAGGTTCTGGTAGTAATGCTAGAAATTCTAAAATCTATAAAGTTAAAGGGCGTAAATTTATTCCAATGGCAGATTTTAAAGACCCATTAGCATTAATGCGTGGTAGAACTGTAAAATTTGTAGACTTAGATAATGATGGAGATTTAGATTTATTAAATTTTGCATTTCCTGATGGAGCAAAAAAAGGAGCAAGTGAAAACTACATTTATGAAAATAATGGAGCAGGAGAGTTAATTTTACATGGAACAATTCCTGCAAGTAGAGTTAATGGTCAAAAAGTTTTAAACACAGATATTAATAATGACAATATTATTGATATGATTGTTTATGGTTATGGAAACGTAATTGTTTACAAAGGAAATGGAGATTTAACTTTTACAGATATTACCAAAAAAGTTTTTCCTTATGATATTGATGAAGTAACAGGAATTGCAGAAATAGATTATGATAATGATGGTGATATGGACTTGTTTTTTACAAGAGGTCAAGAATTTAAAAAAGGAGAAACATTCTATAATAAAGAAACTAAAGATTTAGGTTTTTTCTCAAAAAGAGGCGTTTTAGAATTGGATGATTTTGTTTCTGGAGAAATCTTAGAGTTAGAAAACTTCCAATCTCAATGGCCAAATAACGATACCTATTTTATTGGTGAAGCTTCTTATGACTATACTTTTGATGGTGAAACGCATTCTGGAAAAGACATCAGTTTAAATATGAGTGATGCTTTAGGCTTTCCAGATAATCCAGATTATAAAGCTAAAAAAGGATGGTATATTGGTTATGTTGGAAATCAAAAATGGAGAATTTCTGGTTTTCTTTGGGCTCCAGTTACAGGAGTTATTCATAACGTAAAAAATTATAAAGAGTCTGCACATCCAAAAGCTAAAAATGATATCCTATTAGAAAATAAAGGTTCTAAATTTATTGATGTTACTAAAAAAGCTAATGTGTTTTCAGAAGGTCATAATATGGCAGTAACAGTAGCAGATTACGATAATAATGGATACAAAGATTTATTAGTAGTTAGAAGAGGAAAGTTAGTGTATGAAAATGAATCTATTCTGTATTTAAATAATGGTAAATCTTCATTTAAAGCACAAGAAGGTCATAATATTATTACTAAAGATTTAGGCGGAATTGGTATGGCTGTAGAAAGTATCGATTACAATAAAGACGGAAAAGTAGATGTTGTTATTGGTGATGAAAGAGCAAAATGGCATTTGTTTAAAAATGGATTAACAAACAATAACAAGTCTTTAACTGTAGAAGTTAAAAACTCTAAAAAAGGAAATATAAATCCTTTGGGAGCTTTAGTAACTATTAAATATTGTGGTACTACACAAATTCAAAGAGTAGGAACTTCTGCATCACAATACTCCTTAAATCACAATACTTTTGTGCACTTTGGTTTAGGTAATTGCAGTAAAACAATTAAAGTAAAAGTTACGTATTCTAATGGAGAAGTAATTGAAAAATCAGTAAAAAGTACTGCAAAAACAATAACAATAGGTAAGTAGTATTAAAAAAACAATTAACTAAAAATCTTATAAAATGATTCAAAAAAAGAAGTTTAATCTTGTAAAAAGCCTACTTTTTGTTTTTACAATTGTGTTTTTTATGTCTTGTGGTGAAGAAAATCCGCTTACAGCTGAAGCATTAAATAAAATAGACAAACTAGAAAGTTTAATGGATAAAGCTCAGTCTAATTCTATTGATGTAACTAGAGAAGAAACCACACTTTGGTTTGCTAAAGAGTTTTTAAAATTTGCAGATTATGATGAAGCTCACAAAGAAGATGTAGAAAAATTATTTGGTTATTATGCTCCATTATCGGCAGATAAAAAGAAAACCGCAGAAGAATTACCAGATTTTGAAAGAGGAAAAGTCATTGAGATTTTAGATAAATCTATCAACGATTTAGAACAATTAATTGCTGGTAAAAGAACAAGAAGACCTGTTTCTAAAGTAGATTGGGAAAACATCGAAGTTGCAAAAGACATGTTTTTAAGTCATGGTAAACCTGTTTTCTTATACGATTATTTTTCTAAAACTGTAGGTAAACAACTTACAAACAAGAGCGTTTATAACGATCATTTGGGTAATATTTATCATGGAGGTCAAAGACTGTATGATACAAATATGGATAGAGCAATCAATCCATATATTTTAAATGAAGATGGTACTTTTAATGAAAAAATAGACCTTATTACTGAGATTCCAGATACTAATGTTGGTTTTTTAATTCTTTGGAATATGGGTATGCCAGATTGGGTACACAAACAAGATCCAGACATTGCAAAAGGACGTTCTTTGTTTACAGGTTTTGATATTGATAATCCTTTAGCCAGAAAAGTTTGGAGTGATGTTATTCAAAAAGCTGGAGCGCTTACAAAAGGTAAAAAAGTAACACAAATGGGGTATATTCTATCAAACGAACCTCACTGGTATTCAGAAAAAAATCATTGGACAGCTCGTTTTCATGAAATGACACAGCTTTCTTCTCATACCATTAACAAATTAAAAAAATGGTTAGAAGTTAAATATAATGGAAACATTAATAGCCTAAATAAAAACTGGAATACCTCTTTTAAAGATTTTGCTTCGGTAGAAATTGAAGTGCCAATTGATAGAGCAAAAAGAGGAACACCAATTTGGTATGACTGGTGTAGATATAACATGGACAGAAGTATAGATTGGTTTACATATTTACAAGGAGAATTGCATAAAACCAATCCAGATGCAGATACAAGTATCAAAATTATGCCAAATATGTTTACAGAAAATGCACGTTCTCATGGTATAGATACAGAAGCGTTAACGGATTTAACATCTATGATTGGTAATGATGCAAAAATGAGAGAGCGTGATATTAGAAGTAAAAAACCAGAAGAATGGGAAGAAAGATATTCTTATTTCTGGGAAGAAATGAGTGTTGCTTATGATTTTATGGAATCTGTTTCTCCAGAAAAGATTCATTTTAATTCAGAATCACACTTTTTATCTGCTTCTTGGTGGCGTAAATTAGATACCTCTGCAGATTATGTAAGAAGCACAACTTGGTTGGCAACTTTACATGGTATGGATGCACAATTAGCATGGTTTTGGGCTAGAGATCCAGATGGTTCTCCAGAAGATAGATTAGAAGGAGAATTAAATTTTTTCGATCCTGCATTAGCGGGTTCTATAGCTGGTTCTGTAAATCAACAGCCACAAGTTGCTAATGAATATACGCAGGTTATGATGGATTTAAATTCATATTCTGAAGAAATTTTTGCGTTAAGAAAACAAAGAAGACCTATAAGATTATTCCACTCAGAAGCTTCAGCAATTAATAAGAAATTCCATATGAAACAACAATTTCATATGTATGAATCTTTATATTTTGAAGGATTTCCTGTAGGTTATGCAACTGAAAACATCATCAAAAAACAAGACAATTCATCTTGGGATGCTATTGTAGTTTACAAAACACCTTATGTAACTGAAGGAGAGTTTAACGCTTTACAAAGTTATTTAAACCAAGGAGGAACTGTAATTGTAGATAATAAAAACAGTTTGTCTTTAAATGAATATGGTCAAAAAAGAAGAGCATCTTTATCTAAAGGAAAAGGTAACTTAATTATTATTGGAGGAAAAGCATCTGTTGAAGACATTCAAAAAATAGCTTTAGAAAATATTAAAGAACATTTACCTGCAATTGCTTTAAAAGAAGATAATGGAACACATCATAAAGGTTGTGTTTGGAGGGTAGCAAAAAACCCTAAAGGAGGTTACGTTGTAAACATTTTAAATGTTGGAAAAAACAATGCTAAATTAAACCTAACTCTTAAAAATGGTGAAAAAGCAACTGTTACTAATATGATGAATGGTCAGAATTTAGGAAATGATTTTGAGCTGAAATCTAATGGTGTAATTTTAGTGGAAGTAAAATAAGAATAAAAAAATGAAGAATTTAAAAGTATTGAAATATCTGTTAGTATTTATTGCTGTTTTTGTATTTGACTCATGCAAAAAAGTTAATCCTTTAGAAGAGGTTGCTTTAACTAAAATAAGCAAATTAGAGAGTTTAATGGAAACAGCAAAATCTAAATCCATTGACGTAACTAGAGAAGAAACCACACTTTGGTTTGCAAATGAGTTTATAAAATTTGCAAATTGGGATGAAGCGCATAAAGAAGATATTGAAAGGTTATTTAGTTATTATTGGATTTATAAAAAAGACAAAAAAAAGTTAGCTGAAGAACTTCCAGATTTTGAAAGAAACAAAGTCATCGAAATCTTAGATAAATCTATAAACGATTTAGAACAATTAATTGCAGGTAACATAAAAAGAAGACCTGTTAATAAAGTAGATTGGGAAAATATTGAGGTGGTAAAAAACCAGTTTCTTAGCAATGGAAAACCAGTATTTCTTTACGATTATTTTTCTAAAACTGTAGGACAACCGTTAACAAACAAGAGTATTTATAACGATCATTTAGGTGCAATTCATCATGGAGGAAGTACTTTGTATGAAGTAAATCAAGATAGAGCTATAAACCCTTACCTACTTAAAGAAGATGGTACTTTTGATCAAGAAAAATTAAAACTGGTTACAGATATTCCAGATACCAATGTTGGTTTTATGATTCTTTGGAATATGGGAATGCCAGATTGGGTACATAAAAAAGAACCTCAATTAGCAGACGGACGTTCATTATTTACAGGTTTTGATATTGATAACCCTCTAGCAAGAAAAGTTTGGAGTGATGTTATTCAAAAATCAGCTTCGTTACTTAAAGGGAAAAAAGTAACGCAAATGGGTTATATTTTATCAAATGAACCTCACTGGTTTTCTGTAACAAAACATTGGACAGATCGTTATAATGAAATGGCTAAATTATCTACTTATACAATAGATAAACTAAAAAAATGGCTAGATGTTAAGTATAATGGAAACATCAAAAATTTAAATAAAAATTGGAATACTTCATTCAAAGACTTTGCTTCTGTAGAAATTCAAATTCCTATGGATAGAGCATTGCGTGGAACACCAATTTGGTATGATTGGTGCAGATACAATATGGATAGAAGTATAGATTGGTTTACTTTTTTACAAGGAGAACTTCATAAAGCTGATCCAAGTGCAGCTACAAATATTAAATTAATACCAAATCACCTTACTGAAGATTCACGTTCTCATGGTATAGATGTTGAAGCTTTAACAGATTTAACATCAATGATTGGTAGTGATGCAAAAATGAGAGAACGTAGCACAAGGAGTAAAGGTCCTGAAGAATGGGAAGAACGTTATTCGTATTTCTGGGAAGAAATGAGTGTTGCTTATGACTTTATGGAATCAGTATCGCCTAA
The DNA here is from genome assembly GCF_023555495.1 of Polaribacter sp. Z022. Taxonomy (GTDB): domain Bacteria; phylum Bacteroidota; class Bacteroidia; order Flavobacteriales; family Flavobacteriaceae; genus Polaribacter. Next base: position 601,859 of record NZ_JALCZO010000001.1, read on the forward strand.
TAAAATTAATTTTAACTCAGAATCTCACTTTTTGTCAGGTTCACATTGGAGAAAATTGGATACTTCAATAGATTTTGTAAGAAGTACTACTTGGTTGGCAACTTTACATGGTATGGATGCACAATTAGCATGGTTTTGGGCAAGAGATCCAGATGGTTCCCCAGAAGATAGGTTAGAAGGTGAGTTGAGCTTTTTTGACCAAGCCTTGGCAGGATCTTATGCGGGTTCTGCAAACATGCAACCTCATGTTGCTAATGAATATGCTCAAATTATGATGGATTTAAATTCTTTTTCAGAAGAAGTATATGCAGTTCGTGATCAAAGAAGACCAATTCGTTTATTTTATTCAGAAACTTCTGCTATTGTTAAAAAGCATCATATGAAACAAATGTTTCCTTTGTATGAATCATTGTATTTTGAAGGATTTCCTGTAGGATATGCAACTGAAAACATCATCAAAAAACAAGATAATAGCAATTGGGATGTAGTTGTGGTTTACAAAACACCTTATGTAACAGATGGAGAGTTTAATGCTTTACAAAGTTATTTAAACCAAGGAGGAACCATAATTGTAGATAATAAAAACAGTTTGTCTTTAAATGAATATGGTCAAAAAAGAAGAAAATTTTTATCTAAAGGAAAAGGGAATATAATTATAGTTGGTGGTGAAGCTTCAGTAGCAGATATTCAAAAAATTGCACTAGAAAATGTTAAAGAAAGTTTACCAGCTGTAACATTACAAGAAGATAATGGAACACACCATAAAGGATGTGTTTGGAGAGTTGCTAAAAATCCAAAAGGAGGATTTATTGTTAATGTATTAAACATTGGTAAAAACAGCGCAAAATTAAATTTTACGCTTAAAAATGGTAAAAAAGCAACAATTACCAATATGATGAATGGTCAAAATATTGGTAGTGATTTTGAATTAAAATCTAATGGAATATTGCTTTTAGAAGTAAAATGATAATTAAATAAAATACATGTAAAATGAACTTATAGAGTAAATTAACTCCATAAGTTCATTTTTTTTTTGCAGTTTAAAATTTAGTATAACTAGTTTAATACAGTCATTACATTATGAGAATTAAAACAACTCTAATCCTATGCTTTTTTACAATTTCATTTTTGCAAGCTCAACATTTAGATTTGCCAAAAAATATAACACCAAAAGATAGAATTGCTTTTGCATTATATACAGTTCATGAAAACACTGTAAAATTAACAGCACAATTTCATCCTATAAAAAACTTTGAACCTTTTGAAGCAACTTTAGAGATTCAAAAAAATGGAAAATGGGTAGAAAAAGCTAAAACAGCAATTCAATATCCAGGTTATACTGCTCATTTCAGGTTAGAAAATTGGGATGACACCAAAGAAGCTAAATATAGGGTAGTGCATAACAACAAAGCTTTTTATGATGGAATTATTCGTAAAAATCCAATTTATAAAGATAATTTTATTTTAGCGGCCTTAACATGTAATTCTATTTACCCAAAACACGGAGGAGATATCCCTAAAACAGATATTGTAGAAAATCTTAAAAAATTACAACCAGATTTATTATTCTTTTCTGGAGACCAGGTTTATGACCATAGTCAGCATTATTTGTATTGGTTAAAATTTGGTAGAGATTTTGGAGAGATTATTAGAAACACTCCTACCATTTGTATTGTTGATGATCATGATGTTGGTCAAGGAAACATTTGGGGAAATGGTGGTATAAAAAGTAAAGATAGAAGAGGTGTTAATGGTGGATATTATATGCCTGTAGAATATGTAAAAGAAGTAGAAAGAGCCCAAACAAGTCACTTGCCAGATCCTTATGATGCAACTCCAATAGCACAAGGAATTGGCGTGTATTATACTGATTTAAATTGGGGAGGAATCAGTTTTGCAATCTTAGAAGATAGGAAATTTAAATCAGGTCCAGGTAGAGTTTTTAAGCACAAAGGAAAAGCAATCGATGCAATTTTTGACCCAACTGTTGATACTAAAAAGTTTGACAATCCAGAAGCGAAACTACTTGGAGACAGACAACTAAAATTTTTAGAAGATTGGACTACAGATTGGGAAAATGCAGAAATGAAAACAGTTTTATCTCAAACCGTTTTTGCTATGGTAAATAATTATACAGGTAAACACGATAGAGAAATTATTGCAGATTTTGATACTAATGGATGGCCTCAAACAGGTAGAAATAAAGCTTTGTCTGTTATTAGAAAAAGTTTTTCACCTATGATAGGCGGGGATCAACATTTGGCAACTTTTGTAAAACACGGTGTAGATGATTGGGGAGATGCTGGTTATTCATTTGTAACTCCTGCAATTGCAAATTATTGGATGCGTTGGTGGGATCCAAAAAAACCTGGAGCAAATAGAGATAAAAAAGCACCTTATTATACGGGTGATTTCTTAGATGGTTTTCAAAATAAAATAACCGTTAAAGCTGTTGCAAACCCTTCATCAGAAGAAATAAAACAAGGAGGAAAATTATCTACTAGAGTTGCTGGTTTTGGAGTGATTACGTATAACAAACCAAACAGAACGATCACTTTTGATTGCTGGGGAAGAAATATTGATATAACAAACCCAAAGAGCAAACAATACAAAGGGTGGCCAATTACAATTTCTCAGTTTGATAATTTTAATCCTAAAAAAGCATTCTTTTTACCAAAACTTGAGGTTTCTAAAGAAAATCAAGTAGTAACTGTTAGAAAAAGTAGTTCAAAAGAAGTGATTTCATCTGTTAGAATTAAAGGGAAAAAATATCAACCTAAAGTATTAGAAGAAGGAATTTATGATATTGAAATTGGAGAAGGAAAGAACCAAAAGCAGTTCTTTAAAATTCTAGCTTCTCAAAAGAATCGAAAAAAGTTAAAAATCAAAATATAAAGTTATGAATATAAACATTTCAAAAGTATGTAAAACTTTAATTTGCATCACTTTTTTTAGCCTAACAAGTTGTAAAGCACAAACAAATAGTCCTAATATTCTTTTAGTTCTATGTGATGATTTAGGGTATGCAGATGTCGGTTTTAATGGTTCTGTAGATATTAACACACCAGAATTAGATAAATTAGCAACTAATGGTGCCAAATTTACATCTGCTTATGTTGCACATCCATTTTGTGGCCCAAGTAGAGCAGCTTTATTAACAGGTAGGTATTCTCAAGAAATAGGCGCACCATTTAATCTGCATAGTAATTCTAGTCAAAATGATGCTGATAATATGGGGGTTCCATTAAAAGAAACCTTTATGTCTAAAGCATTACAAGATGCAGGATATTATACAAGTGCTATTGGAAAATGGCATGTTGGTGCAGCTCCAAAATATCATCCAAATAAAAGAGGATTTGATAATTTTTATGGATTTTTAGGAGGAGGTCATAATTATTTTCCTGAAAAATATAGAAAGCAATATGAAGCACAAAAGAAAGCTGGAGTTAAAGAAATTAGAGATTATATTCTGCCTTTAGAACACAATAATAAAGAAGTTAGAGAAACAGAATATATAACTGATGCTTTGTCTAGAGAAGCAATTAACGATATTAAAAAAGCGGCTTCAAAAAAGGCTCCTTTTTTTATGTATTTAGCTTATAATGCACCTCATGTACCTTTAGAAGCTAAAGAAGAAGATTTAAAGCTATTTTCTCATATTAAAGATAAAGATAGAAGAACTTATGCAGCTATGGTTTATGCTGTTGATAGAGGAATGGGTAATATTGTTAAAGCTTTAAAAGAAACCAATCAATATGAAAATACTTTAATTGTTTTTTTAAGTGATAATGGTGGAAACACAGATAAGGGCGCTAATAATTTTCCGTTAAAAGGAAGAAAAGGAGATGCTTGGGAAGGTGGTTATAGATCGCCAATGTTTTTTCACTGGCCTAATAAAATAGCAAAAGGAATTACATTTAATTATCCGGTTTCTGCACTCGATCTTTACCCAACTTTTGTAGCCTTAGCAAATACTCAAGTTCCAAAAGGAAAGAAATTAAGTGGTAAAAACATACTAAATCATGTTGTAAATAATACAGAACCTTATAAAGATGAAATGATTTATTGTTTACGCTATAGACATGGTTTTGCAGATGTAGGCGCAAGAAAAGGTGATTGGAAAATTACAAGAATGGGTAATGAACCTTGGAGAATAACCAATATTAACAAAGATATTGGTGAAAAGAAAAATTTAAGCGGAAGATATCCTGAAAAACTTAAAGAGATGGTTTTAGAAACTGAAAAATGGACAGAAAATTTTATATATCCCTTATGGTTTTATTCTGCAAAAGATGAAGAATTATGGAGCGATGGAAGAATGCCTCAATTTTCAGAAACATTTGTAATTGATAAGCTAGTACAACCTGCCTCAAAAAAATAAATAAACCTTATTTAAAAAAAGGACTTACTTCCTTTTTAAATAGAATTGATGAACTTAGTCAGATTTTGATTTCTGTCTAAGTTCATTTTTTTTCTAAGTCTATGTCTTGCTACGTGTACACTTCCTAAAGAAATTCCTAATAAATACGCCATTTCTTTTCCTGAAAAATTCAATTTAATCAAAGCACAGAGTTTTCTATCTCCTCTGCTTAAATCTGGCACTTTTATTTGTAAACGTTCGTAAAAACCTTTGTTTAACTGATTAAAACGTCTGTTAAAAGAATCCCATAAACTCACGGAATTTCGTTCAATAGACTTTAATAAAACTTTAGATTTACTATCAGATGATGTTTCCTCAATATAATTTCTTAGTTTTTTTATCAGTTGTTCTTTTTCTATTAACTGTAAAGTATTTGTTGTTAATTCTTTGTTTTTTAAATCTAATAACTCTTTAGAATCTTTTTGTTTTTGTTTAAAACGTAAGTTTTTAATTCGCTGTCTAAAGATTAAAGCAATTATCACAATAAAAAAGATGATAATAAACAAAACAATTCTAAAACGTAAAATGTCTTCCGTCTTTTTTGCCAACTCAAGATTTTTAAGAGTCAGCTGCTCTTTTTTTCTAATGAGCTCTTCTTTATATCTATTTTTAATGGTTAAAAAACCTTTATTTTTCTCGTTTCTCGGATTTAAATAAGCGTTTCCAATAGTGTTCGATTTTTGCTCAAATTCATAGGCTTTGGCATAAGAACCTTCTTCTTTTAACACTTCTGCATAACGTGAGTATAAAAAAGATCTATAAAAAGTAGTTTCTCCTATGACTCCGTCAATTTTAGAAAATTTCTCAAAATAATATTTAGCTTGTTCTAGATTTCCTAGGTTTTTATAAATACTTGCAATCCTTCCATATAAAATCAATAAGAATTTTTGATCTATTTCTACTAAGCCACTATCAGGTTGAATATTTTCTAATTGAATAGTGGCGTCTTTAAGTAGCTTTAAAGCTGTATTTGGTTGGTTGTTCCAGTCATCAAAACTTGCCTTTTTTTCTTTTAAAAAGATTTCATAAATTGGTTTAGGCTTAAACTTTTTAGCTAATATTTCGCAAGTATCTATAGACTTCTCTAGATTAATTTTATCAGAAACTCTTTGATAGTGTAACACTAAATTATAGTGAGATTTAAATAAGTCAGAAATAGAAATCTTCTTTTTATTATATAAATCTTTATAAAGTTGATGGGCTTTAAAAAAGTAACTACCAGATTCTTCATCTTGTTTGTATAGATAAGTGAGCGCACCTAATTCTTCATTTGATTTTGCAATCAGTAACGTGTTATTATATTCTTCAGCAATAAAAAGAGCTTCACCAGCAGCACTAAAAGCTTCATAATATTTTAAGTTAGCTCTATTAAAACGACTCTGCGTTATTAAAGTTTTAATTAACAGAGTAGTATCTTTTCTTAAAAGAGCTTCATTTTTTGTTTTCTTTAAAAAAGAAAGTATAGAATCTTTTGGTAAGTTATAAGGAATTAATTTTTCATCATAATGTGTTTTTAATTGTTGACTATGTAAACTTTCAAAAACAAAAATGTTAAGTATAATTAATGGTAATAAATTTTTAATTAATTTATTTATAGTGTTGAAAACCAAATTATTAATAGTTAAATATTAAGATTTATAAATTTAACAATATTAATACTATAAAACAACAAATTTTCATAATGTTAAGTTTATGTAATGCTATAAAGTGTCTTTTAAAAAGAAAAGTGTTCTATATTTATAGAGATTAAGCACAAATATTAAAATTTAAACAATGAAAAAATTATCAATCTTCCTTTGTAGTTTTTTACTAATACTTTCTTGTAAAAAAAATACAACACCTAAAGAGGAGAACAATTTAGCATATAACAATTCGCAAAAAGTTGTTGTAAACTTAGATCCTAGTAAAGGAGTTGTTAATTACACAAATAGTCCTCATGTAAAACTGAAAAGTCTAAATATTGGAGATTGTAAATGGACAGATGGCTTTTGGGCAGATAAATTAAAAGTTGCTCAAGATGTTATGGTACCATATATGGGAGAAGTGTTAAAAGGAGATGAAGGTCATGCTTTAAATAATTTTAAAATTGCGGCTGGATTAATAGAAGGTAAACACAAAGGAATGCATTGGCATGATGGAGACTTTTATAAATGGATTGAAGCATCAACTTACATTTATGCACTTAATAAGGATAATAAAATCTTAAAAGAACTTGATGATTTAATTGAAATTATAGGTAAAGCACAACAAGAAAATGGGTATCTACAAACTCAAATTACAACCAATAAAAATAGAAAACCTTTTTCTGAAAGACGCTATCATGAAATGTATAATAGTGGGCATTTATATATAGCTGCCTGTATTTATTATAGAGTTACTGGCCATACTAACTTTTTAGATATTGCTATAAAACACGCCAATAATTTATACGATACTTTTCAGCCTCAGCCAAAAGAATTGGCTCGTTTTGGTTTTAATCAAGTGCAAATTATGGGTTTAGTAGAGTTGTATAGAACTACTAAAGACAAAAGATATTTAGAATTAGCAGAGATTTTTATCAATATGAGAGGGAAATCTAAACCAAAACCACACACAACAGTGAGAAATTTTCATATTGGAGATATGACTCAAGAAAGAACTCCTTTAAGAAAAGAAGATGAAGCTGTTGGACATGCAGTATTGGCATTATATTACTATGCAGGTGCTGCTGATGTGTATGCAGAAACTGGAGAAAAAGCTTTAATTGATGCTTTAGACAGAATTTGGGGAAATATTGTTGATAAGAAAATGTTTGTTACTGGTGCTTGTGGACAAAAACATGATGGTGGCTCATCTAATAGAGATTTTGTACACGAAGCTTTTACTATAGATTATGAAATGCACAATGCACACGCTTATAATGAAACTTGTGCCAACCTTTGTAATGCAATGTTTAACTATAGAATGTTGAGTGTTAAGGGAGAGTCTAAACACGCAGATGTTATGGAATTGGTTTTATATAATAGTGCACTTTCAGGAATTAATTTAGAAGGGAATAAATACTTTTATACAAATCCTTTAAGAAGAACTAAAGGCCATAAAATGGGTGTTACAGATTATCCCAATAGAGTAGGTTACATTCCATGTTTTTGTTGTCCTCCAAATTTGGTAAGAACCATTGCTAAATCTTCTGCTTGGGCATATAGTTTGTCTCAAAACGGAATAGCAGTAAATTTATATGGAGGTAATCAATTAGATACAAAGCTTTTAGATGATTCTAACATCAAACTAAAACAAGAAACCAATTATCCTTGGGATGGAAACATAAAAATTACGTTTGAAGAATGTAAAAGTGATGCTTTTGATGTATTATTAAGAATTCCTGATTGGGCAACCAAATACAGTTTAGCTGTAAACGGAAAAACACAAAAAACTACAGCCAAAACAGGAACATTTGCTACCCTAAATCGTCAGTGGAAAAAAGGAGATGTAATTACCTTAAATCTTCCTATGGATATTAAATTGTTAGAGGGAAATCCTTTAATAGAAGAGGTTAGAAATCAAGCTGCAGTTAAAAGAGGACCTGTTGTGTATTGTGTAGAATCACCAGATTTACCAAAAAATACGAGCATTTTAGATGTGTATTTACCTTTAAAATCGAAATTAAAAGCAACGTATAAAAAAGATTTATTAGGTGGTGTAACTGCTATTTCTGGAAATTTTAAACTGCGTGAAAACAAGAAGAAAGGAATGTATACAGAACTTACTGATGTAAAACTTAAAAACACAGAAGTTCAACTTGTACCTTATTTTGCTTGGTCAAACAGAGGAGAATCAGAAATGAGTGTATGGTTGCCAGTTATTCTAGATTAAAAAATAATTTTTCAAACCATGAATTACAAACAATTAACTTTTCTAAGCCTGTTTTTTCTTATAATCCTTTCTTGTGGAAAAGAAAGAAATCAGTATGAAGTTGAAGCACTCAATAAAATAGAAAAACTAGAATCTTTAATGGCAACAGCTAAAGCAAAAAACTTAGATGTAACCAGAGAAGAAACCTTACTTTGGTTTTCTAATGAGTTTATAAAATTTGCCAATTGGGATGAAAATAATAAAGATCAAGTTGAAAAAGCTTTTGGTTACGACCGTTTTTACAAGAAAGATCCTGCAAAATATGCAAATGAATTACCAAATCACGAAAGAAAAAAAGTCATTGAAATTCTTGATAAAGGAATCGCACAATTACAAAAAGTAATAGATGGTTCTATCGTTAGAAGACCAGCACAAAAAGTAGATTGGGGCAATATAGAAGTAACAGACAAAGCTTTAATTAATAAAGGAAAACCAGTGTTTTTACACGATTATTTTTCAAAAACAGTGGGTATTCCTTTAACCAATAAAGATGTCTACAATGATCATTTAGGAAATATGCATCATGGAGGTGAAAACTTATACGATGTGCATCAAGATAGAGCTATAAATCCTTGGTTATTGAATCAAGATGGAACTTTTGATCAAGAAAGATTAAAACTATTAACTAATATTCCAGATACAAACGTTGGTTTTTTGTACTTATGGAATTCTGGACTTCCAGATTGGTTAAAAGAAAAAGATTCTACTGTGCAAGTTGGTCGTTCGCTTTTTATGGGGATGGATATTGATAATCCTAATGTGAGAAAACATTGGGGAAAAATAGCTAATAAAGCAGGTGAATTAACCAAAGGAAAAAAAGTAACGCAATTAGGTTTTGTTCTAGCAAATGAACCTCATTGGTTTGCAGAAAAAGGCTATTGGACGCAAAAGTTTGGTGAAATGAATAGCATCTCTATTCATACTTTAAACAAATTTAGAACTTGGTTGTCAAAACAATATAACAACAATATTAAAGAGTTAAATAAAAATTGGGAAAGCTCTTTTAAAGACTTCAATTCAGTAGAAATAGCAATTCCAATTGATAAGAAATTTAGAGGTAAACCAATGTGGTATGATTGGTGCAGATTTGCTATGGCAAGAAGTTTAGATTGGTTTACATATATTCAAAATGAACTCCGAGTTTCCTATCCAAATGCGCCAACAAGTGTTAAAATGCAGCCTCGTTATTTTGCTACAGATTATCGTTCTCACGGATTAGATTTTGAAGCACTAACTGAACTTACTTCTATTATTGGAGATGATGCAAAAGCGCAAGCAAGTCGTTCTTTTGGAGCAAAAAAACCAGAACCTTGGGAAGAGAAATATGCCTATTCTTGGGAAGAAATTCCATTTTCTTATGATTTTATGGAGTCAGTTGCACCTGACAAAATCCATTTTAATTCTGAAACACATTTTTTATCACTAACCAAATGGAAGGACTTAAACACACCTACAGACTATGTAAGAAGTGTGTTTTGGTTGGCAACACTTCATGGAATGGATGCAAGTACATCTTGGTTTTGGGCACGTGATCCAGATGGTTCTCCAGAAAACAGATTAGAAGGAGATTTAGATTTTTGGGATCCAGGTTTAGGAGGTGCTTATGCAGGTTCTGCAAATATGCAACCGCAAATGGTGAACGAAATTGCGCAGGTTTTTATGGATATGAATAGTTTTTCTGAAGAAATAATCGCTTTAAGAAATCAACGCAAACCCTTACGTTTCTTTTATTCTGAAACCAGTGCCATCAATAAAAAACATCATATGACAGATTTTTTCGATTTGTATGAGTCTTTTTATTTTGAAGGATTACCAATGGCGTTTGCCACAGAAAAAATCATTAAAAAACAAGACAATTCTAATTGGGATGCTATTGTAGTATATCAAACAGAATATGTTACAGATAATGAGTTTAATGCTTTACAAAGTTATATCAATCAAGGAGGAACTGTACTTGTAGACAGTCCAAAAAGTTTGTCTAAAAACGAATATGGTAAAACAAGAAAGCAGCGTTTAAAAAGCACAAAAGGAAAAGTTATTCAGTTAAATACTACTGATATTAAAGAAATTAAAAAAGAATCTTTAGCCATTGTTGCAGGTGATTTACCAAAAATTAAGTTAAAAGAATCTAATGGAACAGAACATAAAGGTTGTACTTGGCGAGTTGTAAAAAATCCAAAAGGGGGTTATTGGGTAAATATTTTAAACATTGGTAAAAATGATGCAAAATTAAATTTGAGTTTTTCAGATAATAAAAAGCCAAACATTACAAATATGCTAACAGGAGAAAAATTGAATGCTGAATTTAATCTAAAACCAAGTGGTGTATTACTAATAGAAATCACAGAATAAAAATGAAATTTATAAAACAAATCTCTTATTCTCTTTTATTATTATTGATGATTAGCTGTCAAAAAGAAGTAAAAGAAGTACAAAAAAAACCAAACATTTTGTTCATTGGTATTGATGATTTACGACCAGAATTAGGGTGTTATGGTTCTGATATTGCAGTAAGTCCTAATTTAGACAAATTAGCAAGTCAAGGTTTATTGTTTGAAAATGCATATTGTCAACAAGCAATTTGTGGGCCTTCAAGAGCAAGTTTACTTACGGGAATTCGCCCAGAAACCAGTGGCGTTTTTCACAATTACATCAAATTTAGAGAAGTAAATCCAGATGTAGTTACATTGCCTCAGCATTTTAAAAATAACGGTTATGAAACTGTGTATACAGGTAAAATTTTTCATCATGGAGATTTAGATGATGAAAAATCTTGGAGTAGGTTACCTGCTTTAGATAGCATGAAACATGTTAAAAAACCTGTGGGTTTTGCTTTAGAAAAAAATTTAAAAGAACGTGCTGCTACTAAAAAATCTATGATTAAAAAATATGGTAAAGTAGCAAAATATGGTTTGGCAATGGGGCAAGCATACGAATCTGCAGATGTTCCAGATAATACTTATAGAGATGGTTATCATACAGAATTAGCTATTGCTACCATGAAAGAAATGAATGCAAAAAGTGACAAACCTTTTTTCTTAGGATTAGGTTTTAACAAACCACATTTAAATTGGGTGGCTCCAAAAAAATATTGGGATTTGTATGATAGAGAAAAAATAAAATTATCAACCCAAACTGAAAGTCCAAAAAATGGTGCAACAATGGGCTTGCATCCTTCTTTTGAATTGCGAGTTAGAAGTAATATTCCTAAAAAGGGAGAAATTGATAAAGAGTTAGCCATTACTTTAAAACACGCATATTTAGCATGTGTAAGTTATGTAGATGCGCAAATTGGTAAAATGATTACAGCTCTTGAAAAAGAAGGGTTAAAAGAAAATACGATTATCATTGTTTGGTCAGATCATGGTTGGCATTTAGGTGATATGGGTATTTGGGGTAAAGCCACAAATTACGAAATTGCTACAAGAGTTCCACTATTAATTTGGACTCCAGATATGCCAAAAGGGAGTCAAGGAAAAACTACAGATGCTTTGGTAGAATTGGTAGATATGTATCCAACTTTGGCAGATTTAGCAGGTTTACAAACTCCAAAACATGTAGAAGGAACAAGTTTTACAAACTTGCTTTCAAATCCTAATGAAAAATGGAAATCAGCCGCTTTTAGTCAATTTCCTTCCCCAGCATTAAGAGAATGGGGTGCTTTTCCAATTAGACCAGCAATGAGAGAAACTTATTTTGGACCTCTATTAAAAGAAGTAGAAGCTAAAATAAAAAAACAACAAGGTGATAAATGGAACAGAGATTTGTTTGAAAATGACTTAATGGGTTATGCAATGCGTACCAAACAATACAGGTTTATTGTCTGGAAAGATAGAACTAACAAAGATGCAAAACCAGTTTTTATAGAGTTGTATGATCACAAAATAGATCCATTAGAAACAAAAAATATTGCCAAGGAAAATCCTGATTTAGTTGGTAAATTAATGACACAATTTAATAAAGGTTGGCAAGGAAATATTCCTAATCCATCAATATAAAATATTTAAAATGAAGAGAAGAGATTTTTTTAGAAAAGGAGCAACTGCAGCAGTAGCAGTTGGAGCAATTCCAATGATAGCAACTTCTTGTGCAACTACTAATGACATGGTTTATGATAGAGAAAATGATAAATGGTATCATTTAGGAACTGGAAAAACCGGAACAAATTCAAGAAAGAAAACATCGGGTTTTGATGTTGCAGTAATTGGTGGTGGAGCAGCAGGAATTTGTGCAGCTGTAGCTGCCGCAAGAAATGGTTCTAAAACAGTTTTAATTCAAGATAGACCAGTTTTGGGTGGAAATGCATCTAGTGAAATGCGAGTTCATTTAAATGGAGTAAATAACATAAAAGGAAAAGCAGAAAGAGAAACAGGTATTATTGAAGAGATTTTATTGCACAATCGTTTTGAAAATGAGCAAGAATCTTTTCCTGTTTTTGATCATGTTTTGTATGATTTTGTTGTGAGAGAACCAAACATCACATTAATGTTAAATACACAAGCTGTAGAAGCAGTTATGGATGGTAATAAAATTAAATCTGCAATGTGTTGGCAAGCTACAACAGAAACAATGTTTACAATAAATGCGCCAATTTTTATTGATTGTTCTGGAGATGGTTTATTAGCAGCAACTTCTGGAGCAGAGTATAGAACAGGTAGAGAAGGAAAAGCAGAATTTAATGAAAAATATGCTCCAGATGTAGCAGATGGTTGGCAAATGGGAGCTACTTTATTAATGTCTTCTAAAGATATGGGTAAACCAATGAAATACAGTCCACCATCATATGCAATTAAATACACACATGAAGGAGGACATAAAAGAAGAAAATTTGCAGGTTTTCAAGATGGTATTTGGTGGATAGAGATTGGTTCTGATGATGATATTATTGCAGATGCTGAAAAAAACAGACATACATTAATGGCTTATTTACATGGAGTTTGGGATTATATAAAAAATTCAGGTAAATTTCCAGAGGCAGAAAACCTAGCTTTAGATTGGGTAGGTTCTTTGCCTGCAAGAAGAGAGTCTAGAAGATTTATTGGAGATTATTTTCTTTCAGAAAGAGACTTAACAGAACACAAACATTTTGATGATGCAGTTGCTTTTGGTGGTTGGTCTTTAGATGAACATAATCCTGGAGGAATTTTAGACATCAAAGAGCGTCCAAGTTTTTTTCATTATCATTTTAAAGAAGTGTATCAATTTCCTTTTAGAAGTTTATACTCTAAAAATGTGTCTAATTTAATGTTTGCAGGTAGAAACGTAAGTCAAACTCATATTGCGCTTTCATCTAGTAGAATAATGGCAACTTGTGCATTGCAAGGACAAGCAGTTGGTACAGCAGCAACTTTGTGTAATAAATACAATATTTTTCCTAGAGATGTTTATAAAAAACATATTAAAGAGTTGCAACAACAGTTAATGAGAGATGATGCTTTTATACCCAAACAAGTTGCAAATGATCCTAAAGATTTGGCTAAAAAAACAAGTACAATTTTTGGGTCTTCTACGTCTTCTGGTGATGCAATGAATTTAATCAACGGAATTTCAAGAGATATTTATGGAGAAATAAATCACTGGAAATCTGATGGACTTTCTGCAGAAATTCAAGCTGAATGGGAATCTCCAGTAAATTTATCAACTATTGAAATTAAATGTGATACCAACGTTAAACGTAACATTATGATGCGTAAAGACAGTAGAAATAATGATTTGTATGGAAATCACGTGCCAAAAGAAATGCTAAAAGCATTAAGTTTTGAAGCAAGAATTAACGGACAATGGAAAAAACTAGGTGAAATTACCGACAATAGAACACGTTTGATAAAAATGAAGTTTAATACTATAAAAACTACAGCAATAAGAGTGAAAATGACGGAAACGTATGGAGCTAAAGATGTAAAACTTTTTGAATTACGTTGTTATTCATAGTTAATTACTGATAACTACTTTTAATTTACAATAAATTACAAAAACATTGTTTTAAGCTTATATTTTAGATTTTTTAAAGTTATATGATTAGTATTTTAAAAACATACTGTTGGTTAATTATTCCACTATTTTTAATTAGTGGTTTAAACAATCATACTGCTTCTTTTAAAACAATTCAGCATAAAGTAGTTGTAAATCATCCTGGAGAAAAAATGCCTTCAACAGTATTTTTAAACCAGGAGATTGATAAAAACGGACTGCCTGTAGAATATTTTATGGATGTGCAATCTGTAATTTGTTTAGAGCAGGTTTGTAAGGTTATTCCTGTTAGAATTTATTGGAATAATTTAGGAGAATATCTAAGGTATGAACTAGAAAAAGGGGCAACTTTAGAAAAATATGAAGATGATTTTTTTGATACTGAAGATTATCCAAAATTACAAACCATTTTAGCAAATACAAATTCACCATTTAAAGATGTTTATATTGATGAAATTTTAACTGTTGTAGATGAGCATGATGAAGAATCTGATGCTGTTTCTGGAGCAACTGCTCTAGAGTTAGATGAAAAAGATACAGTTCCAGGTGCTGCTTTAACTTGTTATACTTTATGGCATTGGGCAAATGGAGAAATTGTTCAGAAAATTAAAGAAATTACTGGTAGGTCTGTTTCTAATCTACAATTACAAGATTTTTTAGTTGATAAAAATAAAGCCTATTACCATGTAGCTTTAAAAGATTTAGAACGAAGAAATAATTATGATAAAATAGTTATTAATACAATTGTAAAAAGAACTTTAGAAGATGAAACATTATTAAAAGCTACGTTTTCTTATTTAGAAAATTCGCCATCAACAATATATTTTTCAACAGTAAAAGAAATTTTTATAAAAGGAAAAACTAAGCAAAAACTTGCAGTAATTAGATCTTTAAAATCAATTAAACATAATATTGATATTACTTATTTAGAAAGTCTTAGTAATGAGGTTTCAAATTTAAGTTCTTACCAAGAAATTTCATTTTTTTTAGATTTACTAGAGCGTAAAAAGGCTATTTCTACAAAAGTAATTGAAAATATTTTTCCGGTTTTAAAATCAGAATTCATAAGAGCAAGAAGAGTGTATTGGTTTTTAAAAAATCAAAAATTATCTCCTTCACAAAAGAAAATTTTAAACGACTTCTATAAAGAAAACAAAAATAAATTATGATTACTTTTTTAGTTAGTATTGCCATTTTAGTTTTAGGATATTTTATTTATGGAAATTATATTGAAAAGAAGTTTGCAATAGATGTAAATAGAAAAACACCAGCAATTACCAAACAAGATGGTGTAGATTATGTGCCACTTCCATTAGGAAAAATATTTTTAATTCAGTTTTTAAACATTGCAGGTTTGGGACCAATTTTTGGAGCAATAGCAGGAGCACTTTGGGGTCCTGTTGCTTTTCTTTGGATTGTTTTTGGGTCTATTTTTGCAGGTGCAGTACACGATTATTTTTCTGGAATGTTATCTATTAGACATGGAGGAGACAGTATTCCTGAAATAGTTGGAGAGTATTTAGGAATAGGCGCAAAGTATTTTATGCGAGTTTTTTCTGTTGTTTTATTAGTTTTAGTTGGTGTTGTTTTTGTAAAAGGGCCAGCAACTATTTTACACGAATTAACAGGTACAAGTGTGCCTATATTAATAGCAATTATTTTTGGATATTACATTTTAGCAACTATGATTCCTATAGATAAATTAATAGGAAAAGTTTATCCATTATTTGGTGCTTCACTTTTAGTAATGGCTATTGGGTTATTCTTTGCATTACTTTTTCAAGATTATACAATTCCAGAATTAACAATAGATAATTTACAAAACCTACATTCTACTCCAGATGAAAACCCAGTTTTTCCATTACTTTTTATAACTATTGCTTGTGGTGCAATTTCTGGTTTTCATTCTACACAATCACCTTTAATGGCACGTTGTATATCTAATGAAAAACAAGGTAAAAAAGTGTTTTTTGGAGCAATGATTACAGAGGGAATTGTGGCGTTAATTTGGGCAGCAATTGCCATGGCTTTTTTTGGAGGTGTAAGGGAACTTGGAGAAACAATGGCACAAGAAGGTCATAATGCAGCTTGGGTTGTTAATATTATTTGTAACACAACTTTAGGAAAAATTGGTGGTGTTTTAGCTATTTTTGGAGTAGTTGCAGCACCCATAACTTCTGGAGATACTGCTTTTAGAAGCACACGTTTAATTATTGCAGATGCATTTGATTTTGATCAAGGAAAATTGTTAAAACGTTTGTTAATTACCATACCAATCTTTGTTATTGCTTTTGCCTTAACAAAAATAGATTTTGCTATTATTTGGCGTTATTTTGGGTGGTCTAATCAAATGTTAGCTACTATAGTTTTATGGACAATAGCAGTTTATGTAAAAATACAAGGTAAAAAATATTGGTTTATATTAATACCTGCTGCTTTTATGACAATAGTTGTAACTACTTATATTTTAGTTGCCCCTGAAGGTTTTAGTTTAGATTATATGCTTTCTTTAATTACGGGTATTGTTGTTGCTGTTGCATTGTCAATTTGGTTTGTTGTATCAAAAACACATCAATAAGATAATTGTTAATCTGTTTGAGTTAATATTGATTTTAAAGTATTATAAAAATCTGTATAATATTGTACACACTCAATTTTTAAAATGAGAAAGTTACTATTATTTACTACGTTATTTATTTTTACATCATTTGTTAATGCTCAAAATCCAAACATAGTTTTTGTTTTGGTAGATGATTTAGGCTATGGAGATTTAGGTTATACAGGAGCTAAAGATATTCCTACACCAAATATAGATCAATTAGCAAATCAAGGTACTAAATTTACATCTGCTTATGCAGTGCATCCTTTTTGTGGTCCAAGTAGAATGGGGTTGATTACAGGTAGATATCCACACGAATTTGGAGCTCAGTTTAATTTAGCAGATAATTCATCAGTCACAAAAGGAATTCCTGCTAATCAAAGAATGATGAGTAACATGTTTCAAGATGCAGGTTATAGAACAGGTTTAGTAGGTAAATGGCATTTGGGAAGTGAATCTCAATATCATCCTAATAACAGGGGTTTTGACGATTTTTATGGGTTTTTATATGGAGGTCATAGGTATTTTCCAGCAGAATATAAAGCAGCTTATAATGGACCAAACAGTTGGGTTTATAATCATCCTTTAGAACATAATGGAACTATTGTTACAGATGATGATGAATACATAACTGATGAATTATCTCATCAGGGAGTTCGTTTTATCAACGAGTCAGTAGCAGCTAATAAACCATTCTTCCTGTTTATGTCTTATAATGCACCACATTCTCCTTTAGAGGCAAAGACAGAAGATATGAATGTTGATGTAATTAAAGATATTGCTAATCTTGATAGAAGAAAATATGCTGCTATGGTCTATGCTGTAGATAGAGGAATGAAAGAAATTGTAGATGCTTTAAAAGCAAAAAATGTATATAACAACACATTAATCATTTTTATGAGTGATAATGGAGGTAGTCTAAAATTTGCAGCAAATAATGGACCTCTTTCTGGTCAAAAAGGAGATACGTTAGAAGGAGGCTTTAGAGTGCCAACATTTTTTCATTGGCCAAACAATGTTCCTGCTGGTGTAAATTACGATTACCCAATAACTGCCTTAGATTTCTATCCAACATTTGCGCATTTAGCAGGTGCTACAATTCAACCTAATAAAGATTTAGACGGATTAAATATTTGGAATCATGTTGTAGCTGGTACAAATGCCAGAAATGATAATGAAATAATTATGTCTGTAAGACATGACAATGCATCTAATAGGGTTGGAATTAGAAGAGGAGATTGGAAAGCATATAGATTAAATAATAACCAAGATTGGAAACTCTATAATTTAAAAAATGATATAGGTGAGACTACTAATTTAAGCGCTACAAATCCAACAATTTTAAGTGAATTAAAATCAGCTGGAGCTTTTATTGTAAAAGATTTTGCAGAGCCTTTATGGTTCCATTCAACAAATGCTGAAAGTGCTTGGAATAATAACAATATGCCAAATTTTGAAGCTACTTTTGGGGAAGCTTTAAGTATTGATGACGAAAATATGTTTGAAAACAGTCGGTTTTCTTTTTATCCAAACCCTGTAAAAAGTAAAATTAATTTCACCATTAATAATGCAAACTCCAATATGTCTGATGTTATTCTCTATGATTTGCAAGGAAGAATAATACAAAGTATACAAAACCTTAAACAAGATAAAAACAATTCATTTACATTACAATTGTTGCCTAATATTCCTAATGGAGTTTATATGGCTAAAGTAAAGAACAGTAAGAGTGTTTTTGCTTATAGAATTGTAGTGTCTAAATAAATACATGATAAATTAGTAACATTCTTAGGTAGTATTTACCCGAGTTTAACTAAATGATTTTTATAATTTGTGATAAATAATTAATGAAACAAAATTTTTTGAGTACAATGAGATTTTTACAACTATTTTTAATGATATCTCTTATGTTTGGGTGTAAAACTAAAACAGAAGAAAAAACAGCCGTAAAGAAAAAACCAAATATTCTTTTTATAGCTATTGATGATTTACGACCAGAAATTGGGGCTTATGGTTCTGATATTGCTGTAACTCCAAATATAGATGCTTTAGCAAAAGATGGTTTGCAATTTAATAGAGCATATTGCCAACAAGCAATATGTAGTCCTTCTAGAGCAAGTTTAATGACAGGTGCAAGACCAGAAACTATTAAAGTAATTGAAAATTTTACATATTTCAGAGATGCAAATCCAGATATAATTACAATTCCACAACATTTTAAACAAAATGGATATGAGGCAACTCATACAGGTAAAATTTATCATAAACCAGGTTTTGCAGATCCAGATTTATCTTGGAGTAGAAGACCTGCTTATGATAAAATGACTATAAAAAGAAGTAAAACTCCTGGTGGTTTTGCTAACCCAGAAAATCAAGCAATGTTTAAAAAGAACAGAGCAGATATGATTGCTAAGTATGGACCAAATGCTCCTAGAAATGGATTAGGAAAAGGACCTGCTTACGAAAATGCAGATGTACCAGATACGTTTTATGAAGATGGTTATAATGCAGAATTAGCAATTGTAACTATGAAAGATATGATTGAGAAAAACCCTGACAAGCCATTTTTCTTAGGAATGGGGATGAAAAAACCTCATTTAGATTGGTTAGCTCCTAAAAAATATTGGGATTTATACAATCCTGCAGATATTAAATTGGCAACACAAACTACTGCTCCAGAAGGAGGTGCAGCAATGGGTTTACATCCATCTTTTGAGCTACGTGCAAGATTTGGAATACCTAAAAAAGGACCAATAAAAGATGATCAGGCAAGAATTTTAAAACATGCTTATTTAGCATCTGTAAGTTATATAGATGCTCAAATTGGTAAAATGATAAAAGCATTAGATGATGCTGGTTTAAGAGAAAATACAATTATTATGCTTTGGTCTGATCATGGTTGGCATTTAGGTGATATGGGTATTTGGGGTAAAGCAACCAACTATGAAATTGGTACAAGAGTTCCATTAATTGTTTGGACTCCAAACATGAAAAAAGAAGTAAGAGGTACTACTTCTGAAGCGTTGGTAGAATTGGTAGATATGTATCCTACTTTATCTGAATTAGCAGGACTAGAAAAACCTTCTCATCTAGAAGGACAAAGTTTTGTGCCATTATTATCAAACCCTAAACAAGAATGGAAAACTGCAGTATTTAGTCAGTTTCCAAATCCTGCTTTAAGAGAATGGGCTGCAAACCCTTTATCTATTGGTATGAGAGAAACTTATTTTGGACCATTAATTAAAGAGCAAGAAGCAAAAATTAAAAAGCAACAAGGTGCTAAATGGGATAGAGAATTATTTGAAAATAGATTAATGGGTTATGGTATGAAAACAGATAATTATAGATTAATTGTTTGGAAAGATTATACAAAACCAGAAAGTGAGCCATTATTTATTGAATTATATGATCATAAAAACGACCCAACAGAAACTAAAAATGTTGCTGATGAGAATCCTGAAGTAGTAAAACAACTTTTAGTACAATTTAATAAAGGTTGGAAAGGTAATTTGGCTAAAATTTAATTTCTTGTAAATGATTTTAAATAAAAAGAGTAATTTATTTTTTTTATTAACTCTAAGTGTTTTTGTTTTAGGTTGTGTTACACAATCAAAAACCACATCTAAATTAATTACTAAAGCAAAAACCAATGTTACTTTTTCTGAAAATTCAGATATAATTCCTCTCGAAGATAGAAACAGAAGAAAGTTTGATAATGCTGTAATTGCAGATTTAGATCAAGATGGTTTTTTAGACTTATTGCTAACAGAGCATTCTAGAAGAGTAGAATTATACTGGAATAACAACGGTGTTTTTGAGTTAGGAAAACCATTTATTTTTGGAGATACTCATGGAATTGCTGTAAGTGATTATGATTTTGATGGAAAGGTAGATGTTATTGTACAACCAGGAGGTGGAGATGGAAAAAATCCTAGAAAACCAAGATATTATCATGTAAATAAAGATAGAACTATAGAAAAAGGTGGTGAGTTTAAACATTTTGAAAAAGGACGTGGACGTGCAGCAAAATTTGTAGACATCAAAAAAGATGGAAAATTAGACTTAGTAACGTCTGCATTTCCAACATTAAAAGCCTTAAATAAAGGAAATATTTTATATACAAACGATAATAAATCAACCTTTAAATTCAACTCTTATATTTCTAATGCAGACAGAATGGGAATGCGTACAACATTGTTAGATTTTAATAATGATGGTATTACTGATATTCTTTTTCATGGAGGAAGAAAATTGGTTTTAGTAGAAGGTTTAATAGATGGGTATAAAGAAGTAACAAAACAAGTTTTAGGAGATTTATCAAAAACAAATTTGGTAAATAGTGTTTCTCAAATAGATTTTGATAATGATGGAGATTTCGATTTATTCTTAACACGCTCTAAACATCCTTTTGATGCAGAGAGTGATTATGATGCTGTAAATAAACGTTTTTATTTTTTTGCTAGAAGAACTAAGTTTGATTACAATAATATTAAGGTAAAAGGAGATTTAAAAATAGAAAACCTTCAAATGGCGTTTCCTAATTTTGATGTTTTTTTAGGAGCAAATAAGAAACTTTGGAAACGTAAAAATGATAAACATGGTCATCACGATTTAACAATTACCAAAGAGGAAGCTAAAGGATATCCAGAAGACACAAAAAAGAAAGCTTTATATATTGGTTATTTAGGAAATGGAATGTGGAGAATTGGAGGGCATACAAATTCGCCAACTTCTGCAGTTTTGCATAATGTTATGACTTCTCCAGAAATTATAAAATTAAAAGATTTACCTGCTAAATTATTAGAAAACAAAGAAGGTAAGTTTATAGAAGTTACCAAAAATTTTGGAATTGATATTGCAGAACAAACTAGTAGTAGTGCAATTGGAGATTTTAATAATGATGGTTGGTCAGATATTTTTGTATTACGTTATGGAGAATCTTCAAAATCTACCAAGCAAATTTTGTATTTAAATCATGAAGGAAAAACTTTTAAACGTGATGAAAATCACGGAGTCATAACTAAAGAATTAGGTGCAACTGGTATGGGTGCAGATGCTTTTGATTATGATAATGATGGAGATTTAGATATTATTTGTTCTAATGAAAGAGGTAAATGGCATTTATTTACAAATAACTTTACATCTTCTTCAAATAAATATGTAACAGTTAAAGTTGGAAATTCTCCTACTGGTAAAGCCACAGCAACAAGTGCTGTATTAACTATCAAATCTTGTGGTAAAATTTATAAAAGAGTTGTAGGAGAAACATCATCTTCTTTTTCTCATTCTTTTAATACCTATTTAAACGTTGGTTTAGGAACTTGTAATAAAATAGAATTTGCTGAGGTTGTTTGGACTAATGGCGAAAAAAAGAAATTAGAAATTAGTACACTAAACAAGATTTACACAGTTGGTAAATTTAATTAATGCTATTAAATTTAATCCTTTATAATATTTAAAAATGCTTCATATTTATGAAGCATTTTTTATATAAATTTAAATTGTTTAAAAGATAAAATAGTGTTGTTAAAAGATAAGTTTCACAATTATTAAAAATAGAACTTGTTGTTATTTTATCGCAAACTACAAATAAAATTTACATACTGTAAAAATGTAATTCCTCTAAACATTGGGGTTGCAAAAAGTAACCAATAAATATAAAAACTATGAAAAAAATAACACCTTATTTATTTTTTCTGATAACATTAGGTATTTGTTCTCAAGAAAAAGAATTAATTTCTATTCAGAAAAATTATAATGATTGGGGTTGGAACGATGTTTTTGTTGCAAAAAATAAATATATAAGTTTAGCAGTTGTACCTGAAGCAGCAGGTAGAATTTTAGAATATAATTTAGGTGATGTACCATCATTATGGATAAACCCAAAATTAATGGGGAAATCTTTTGGTACGTCAGATGAAGTAAAAATGAATGAATGGAGAAATTTTGGTGGGTATAGATTAGTGCCATTACCAATAGAAAATTCATCTGTAAATAGAAACAATCCGTCTAAAAAAAGTAATCGTTGGCCACCACCTGTTGTTATTGGTGATGCTCCTTATAAAGTTTCAATAGGAAAAAATAAAGATGGTAAAAAAACAATTGAGGTTCAATCTGGCGTGCAAGAGTTACCTGTTCCAACATATTTTGGAAAAGAAAAACGTTTTGTATATCCTAATGAAATTGATGAGAAAATTCAATATTCTAGAAGCTTATACATAGAACCAAATTCTAGTATGGTTTTTATTGACCATAAATTAAAAAATGTTGGAAACAAAGTCATAAAAAAAGGTTTAATGATTTCGAGTCAACATGTTTCTTGGAGTGATTCAAAATTGCAAGATGGTCATAACTTTAGTGCTTTTATCCCTTTTTCTAAAGATTTAAAATTACCAAATGGAGAACAACTAGAAATTTCTGCAACTCCAGAACAAAGATGGAGATATATAAATAGAAATCGTTTTAAGTTAGATAAAAACAACCCAGAACATATTAAGAAATATTTTAATAGAGGAAATAACTGGAAAGGAGAAGTTGCACCAGGAATTTATGAAGTAGAATACGATTATAATGCAATGGCAGGTTTACACATAATATCTTCTAAATCTTGGATAGGTTATGTAAATAAAATTACAAATACTGCTTTTGTAAAAATAATGGAACCTTATAACCCTAAATTAGAATATGATCATGGATTAAATATGGCTATTTTTTGTAGTGGTTTAGAAACAGGATATATAGAAACAGAAGTAAAAACACCTTTATATACAATACAACCCAGAGAAAGTTTTAACTATAAAGAAATTCATGGAGCTGCAAAAATTGAAAGCTCACCTATATTAGATGTAAATCATACAGGTGTTATTACAAAAAAGTTATTTTATAAAAACAATAAGATTAATGGGTCTTATGGTGTTTTTTATGAAGGAACAGCAATTTTAAGTTTAAAAAATAAAAAAGGAAAAGTTATAAAAGAAATATCTTTAGAAAATGTAAATCCTTTAAAAGTGTTAAAGTTAGAAACAAAAATTAACCTTTCTAAAAAAGTAAAATCAATAGATTTATTAGTAAGAGATTCTAAATCAGTAGATCATGTTTTAGATTCCTTGCAAACTAAATAAATTAAAATTTTAACACAAAATCAAATTTTACCTTTTTAACATCAAAATAACATATAATGAGGATAAAATACAGTAATAAAGAGATAAATCATAGATATACCTCACTACTATTAAATTGTTCCTTTGTAGATGTAGTTTTATGTTCAAAAAAAATTATAATAAATAATTTAATAAAAATAGATGTTTATTAAGAGTTTATATGTTCAACCAACTTCAAAAAAGTTTAAAAATTAAAATTAAATAAATGAAAATTTTAAATTTATTATTGAAAAAAGCCAAGGTAGGTAGTTTTTTACTTTTACTCTTTGCGCTGTTATGTCAATTTAATTCCAATGCCCAGTCTATAACTGTGTCTGGAACAGTTACAAGTTCTGAAGACAACTCGCCAATTCCAGGTGTAAGTGTTGTTGTTAAAGGAACAAAAAAAGGTGTTTCTACCGATTTTGATGGAGTCTACACTATTAATACTAAAAAAGGAGATGTATTAGAGTTTAGTTACATAGGTATGATTTCAAAATCATTAATGGTAAAAAACGCTAAAATGAATGTAGTACTAGATCCTTCTGTTGAAGCATTAGAAGAGATTGTTGTAATTGGTTATGGTACCGTTAAAAAGAAAGAATTAACAGGTGCAGTAGCAAGAGTTGATGCAGAATCGTTAGAAAAAATAGTTACTTCAGATTTAGGATCTGCTTTACAAGGGCAAGTTTCTGGTGTAAATATTGTTTCTTCTTCTACTCCTGGTGGTGCTCCAGAAATTTTAATTAGAGGTATTACCTCTTTATCTGGAGATAATACACCTTTATATGTTGTAGATGGTATTATTCAAGATGGAGATCCAAGAATTCCACCTAGTGAAATTGAAAGTATTAATATCTTAAAAGATGCTGCTTCTGCTGCAATTTATGGTGCACGTGGGGCAACAGGTGTAATTTTAATTACAACTAAAAAAGGAGAAGTTGGTACTTTAAAAGTTAGAATTAATGGTAGTTCTGCTATTCAGGTTAGAAATGCAGCAGTACCTTTAATGAATTCTACAGAGCAATTATTTAGAGAAATTGTAACGTTAAGAAATACTACAAATACTTTAGATGAAGATTTTAATTCACCATCTTTACGTAACCCGTATTTACTACAAAACAATACAGATTTAAATGACATAATTTTTAATGATTATGCTCAAACACATAACTACAATACAAGCATTTCTGGAGGTACAGAAGATATAGCTTATAATGTAACAATGGGTATGTTTAAACAAGAAGGTCTTCAATTAAATTCTGCTTATGAAAGATTTAATATTAGATCTAACACTACCTATAAAAAAGGGAAATTTAGAGCAAGAACAAGTGTTGGTTTATCATTAGATAGAAGAGATATTCCAAGAAATAATTTATTGTCGCAAGCTATTGTATACAGTCCATTACAAAATGGTTTAATTATAGATGATACAGAGACTATTGCAGACGATGGTAACCAAGCAAATAGATTAACTTGGGTTGTAGAAAGCTTAAAAACTAAAGAATATTTAAAAACTTTAAGAGGAAATGCTTCTCTTAACTTAAATTACGATGTAAATAAAAACATTAGTTTAAGTGCAAACTCAGGTATTACTTATACAACTGCAAGAGGTAAAATAGATGTTCCTTATCAAGAAGTAATTAACTCAAGAACAGGTCGTCCACTAACTCAACCTACAAATAGTTACATAGAAGACAGAAGTAATGAGAGAGTAAATATTTATGGAGAATTTGGTGCTAACTTTAAAAAAGAAATAGAAGACCATTCTTTAAATCTTGGTTTATTTGTTACTGCAGAAAAAACTACTTTCGAGCAATTTAGAGCAAGAAGAACTGAAAACACAAATGCAGATTTAAATGTTTTAGACAGTGCAACAGGAGAACAATTAGTGTATTCAGGTACAGATTATACAACAACAAGATTAAGTCAAATTGGTCGTTTACAATATAGTTATAAAGGTAAATACAATTTAAGTACAAGTATTCGTGCAGACCAAACATCTATTTTTGATGAATCTTTAAACTTAGGAGTTTTTCCATCAATTGCTTTTGCTTGGAACATTTCTGATGAGAACTTTTGGAAACCTTTAAAAGGTACTGTTAATAGTTTTAAATTAAGACTATCTAGAGGTACAGTGGGTAATGATAGAATTACACCTTATTCTTTCTTAGGAACTATTAATTCTAATATTAATTATGTTGGTAACACAGGTAGTGAAGTTCTTTTAAATGGTGCTATACAAACTGCATTTGTTAACCCAGAAATTAAATGGGAAACAAGTAAGCAAGTTAACTTAGGTATAGATGCTGCTTTTTTCAAGAATAAATTTACTTTAAGTGCAGAGTATTATAGAACAGACAAAGAAGATATGTTATTCCCTATTTTCTTACCAACTTCTGCAGGTGGAGGTAACAATGCAAGAATTTTTGCTAACGTAGGTAATATGACTAATGATGGTATAGAGTTAGCTGCAAGATTTAGACATAGAGTTGGTAAATTATGGTTTCAAATGTCAGGTACTTTTTCTACCAACCAAAACAAGATTACTAAAATTAACGGAGATACAGAGTTTTTCTTTACAAACGATATTGGTTTAGTAGGTAGAGCGCAAACACAATCTAGAGTTACAGGTCATCAATTAGGTAGAGAAGCAGGTGCTTTCTTTTTATGGAGAACAAATGGTATAGCAAATACAGAAGCTAAATTAGCAGAATATCAAAAAATTGATAGTAATGCTAAAATGGGAGATGTAATGTTTATAGACCAAAATGGAGATAATGAACTAGATGATGAAGATAGAGTTTATAGTGGTAGTGGTTTACCTAAATTTGAAATAGGATATAACTTTACTTCTAGATATAAAAACTGGGATTTCTCAATGAACTGGTATGCAGCTCTTGGTCATGAAATTATGAATGGATTTAATGCTTGGTCTTATGGTTTTGGAAGACATAAAGATTTAATTCACCAATGGTCAGAAGCTAACCCAGAAACAAATATTCCAGCTTATAGAGATGATATTAGAAATCATCGTAACTTTATAGGTTATAGTGATTTATGGTTAGAAGATGGATCTTATTTAAGATTAAGACAAGTAACTTTAGGTTACAATTTATCTAAAAAAGTAACAAAAAAATTAGGAATAGATAGATTAAGATTTTACGTAAGTAGTCAAAACCCATTAACAATTACAAACTATTCTGGTTATAACCCAGAGGTAGGAGGAAATGTAGCCTCAAGAGGTTTAGATAAAGGAACTGGACCAGTTTCTGTACAATATTTAGCTGGAATCAATTTCAATTTTTAATACCAAACAATTATGAAAAATACACTTTTAAAAATAGCAATCGTATTTATTACACTTGGTGTTACAACCTCTTGTAATAATGATGAATTTTTGGATCAAAGTAATCCAAATGAAATTGATATAAGTAATTTCTGGAGAAATTTAGATGAAACTCAAACTGGGCTTCATGCAACTTATAAAATGTTATATAACCATAACACTTTTAACATTATAGAAGAGTTGTTAAGATCAGATATGGGATACCCAAGTTTAGATAGACCTTTACCTGCTTCTCCTAATACTTTTCATATACACACCTATACATCTACAACAGATGAGGTTAATGAAAAATGGCAAACAAACTATACAGGTATTTTTAGAGCAAATCAAGTTATAGAAGGTTTAGAAAAAATAGAAGCCGAAGGTAAAATTACTGATGAAGATAAAGCAGAATGGACTTCGCAAATGGCGCAAGCAAGATTTTTTAGAGGTTTGTTTCACTACAATTTGTATACAACTTATAACAAAGGTTCTATTATTATAAGAAAAAAAGTGCCTACAAGTTTAGAAGAATACAGTATGCCTTTATCTAAAGCAGAAGATGTAATAAAATTTATTAGAGAAGATTTAGAATTTGCTTACGCTAACCTTTATAAAAATGGAGAATATCCAGATGGAGATGTTTCTAAAATTACAGCAGGTGCTGCTGGAGCAATTTTAGGTGATTCTTATTTAAATGAGTTAAATTATACTAAAGCAGCAACTTATTATAATGATGTAATTGATAATCATGGTTACGTTTTAGAAAGTGATTTAGATAAAATGTTTACTACTGCTGGTGAGTTTAATAGCGAATCTATTTTTGAAGTAAATTACACTGCAGATAATGTAGATTTAAGTTTTGGTCCTTGGGATGGAGATACAGGAACAAATACCTTTGCTTTATACACAAGAGGAAACACTCAAAGAACAGCATCAAGTCCTGTATGGATTGCTTATGCATATAAAAAAGAAGTAAAAGATCCTTTAGATCAAAGAAACTATTACATAGACCCATTAGACAATACTAAAAAGATTAGAAACGTATCTCTTAGAGCTTCTTCTATGTTAGCACTTGTAGAAGATGAGCAAACAATGTATTATGAAGTTCCTACTCACCTAGTGCAAGGACCTCCTTTTAATGGAGTGAAATGGGGTGGTTTTGGATGGTGGAAAAAATACACCAATCATGATATTCAAGAGTTAGAAACAGATACACCTAATGGATTTGCGTATTCAGCTAAAAATGTTACTTTAATTAGATTATCTGGAGTAATGTTAAACTTAGCAGAATGTAAAATTAAAACAGGAGATGTTCAAGGTGCTTTAACTTTAATAAATACTATTAGAAAAAGATGGGGATTAGTTTTATTAGGAAGACCTAATGGAGATATTGCTTATACTTATGATAAATTAGATACAGACCCAGAATATACTGCAGATGAACTAATGCAACATTTTATGAGAGTTGAAAAACCTTTAGAAATGGGTGCAGAAGGGCATGCATCTAGATGGATTGATTTTCAAAGATGGAAAAAATCTGATAATTATGGATTTGCAGAACGTTTAAACGAGTTACAAGCTTTAACGCTTTATGGAGTTAACTATAATTACATAGATGAAAACGGAGTTGCAAGAGTTAAACAAAATGCTCCTTCAGTCTCAGAAGATCCTACAAATGCTGTAGTAACCGTAGATTATGAGTATGACTTAGCATCTGGTAATTATGATGAAGACAAACATGGTTATTACCCTATACCATCAAGAGAAGTTGAATCTAATAATAAAATTGATTAGTAAATCAAACATTTATTCTAAAACAACAACAATGAAAAAATATATAATAAAAACGCTTTTATTAAGCTTGTTAGTATTAGCAGGTTGTAATGAAAAATACGCAGAATATAATGCGCCTGGAGAAATTAGTGATACTTCTTGGATTATAGGGTTTGACCAAAATAAACCAAAAGAAGACGCTTTTTTAATAAATATAGATACCCATATTTCTTTTTTAGATTTATCTCAAGGTACTATTGATCATGAATGGATCATTGAAGATGGTAACTTTTTCTTAAAAGAAGGGTTTAAAAATAACGACTCTTTACCATTATTTATTAAAGGAAATGAAACATCTACAACAGATGCTAAAGCACATGTGCTTTTTAGAAAAAAAGGTTTAAATCCTGTAAGATTATATAACACTTTTTCTAGTCCAGTTTCTAGAGAAACTAGCTTAGGTACTTTTACTTCTAAGCAAGTTGGAGACTTACATGTAGTAGATACCACATTTACATTTGATGTATTTGGTCATATTAAACCAGCATTTAGAATTTTACAAGATGGTGTAGTAGTTTTAGAAGTTTCTGAAGATGATATGCCAAGTCTAGATAATGAAGCAGAATGGCCTGTAGTAGAAGTAAAAGCTGCAACTGCTTTAACTTATGAAGACCTTTCTGTAGAAGGAAGACCAAACTCTAGAAGATGGGATGTGGCAGATGGAAGCCCTGTTTCTGCAAATGGTGTTATTGCTAATTTTAAATTCTTTAGATTAGGAACTTACAATGCAGGTACAATTAAATCTAACAGATCTAATATTGGACGTACTTATCCAGCAGCATCTGTAGAAAAAATTATTCCTTTAAAAGTAAAAGTTATTCAATCAGATTTACCTTTCGAAATTAATGGTCAAATTAAAGAATTAGAAGACGAAGTTTTACGTTTTCAGGTAACAGGAGAAATAGAAGATTTTTCAGGTCAAGAAAGTTTCTTTACAGTAAATGTTAAAAATGATAACTTTGATCAAAACATAGCTGTAACTCAAGCTAAAAAAAGTGATTCAGATGGTACTTATATAGAATTAAAATTGAGTGAACCAATTTATAATTCAGATGTAATTACGGTTAATTATGCAGGAGGTTCTATACAATCTACAGATGAAAGATTATTAGCAGATTTTACAGCTCCTAAAAAAGTTGTTGCTCATTTTGGTAACAATGTATTGCCAGGTAATGGTTGGGCAAGTTTTGAAGGAGAGCATAGTTCTGTTATTAATGCATATACTCAAGATTATTGGTTAGGAGCTAATAATAAAGTAAATGGAAGTAATACTGTAGGTTATTATATGAGAAATACAGATAAATCTTTCTTAGGAGATGCTTCTATGAAATTTGAGTCTACAGATGCTAATCCTTTACCAAATGTAAACCTATGGGGATTTGCATTTTCTAAACCAGATCCAATTAAAGCAGGAACTTATAAAATGACGTATAGAATTTGGTTAGAAACAGGTAATACTTTAAAAGCTATTAGAACTGAAATAAATAAACCTGTATTTATGCAACAAGTTTGGGATATAGAAAATACACCAAGAGGTAGTTGGCAATTAATTACAAATACTCTTACTTTACCTCAAGATGTTACAGCAACAAATACTAGATGGGCATTTAGAGTACACCCTCAGCTTAATGCAGGTGTTACAGGAGCTCAAGTATTGTATATAGATGATTTCTCTTTAGTAGAAATTGAATTAAGACCATAAATGCTAAAAATTAGAAATAATGATGAAAAATTTAATAAAGTATATAGCAATTTTTGCAATCGTTTTTTCATTCACTTCTTGTGATGAAGAAAGTAATTTTAAAGAATCTGATATTTCTTTAACCTCAGTGTATACATTAACTGAAATTACAGGAACTAATGCTGCATTTAAAATAAATATTTACAAACAAAAAAATATTCTTACAGAATATTCTTCTGTAGATAAATTAAAAAGTTATGAAACATCTGGATTTGTAGATTCTTCTACAGATACTAATTATGAAGTAACAGTAAATAAATTAGATGATGGCGTTTCTTCTAGTTATGTTTTATCAGGCGATAAACTTACAGGAACAGGTACTTTAACAGTAGATGGAGTTACAGTTTTTAACGTTGTAATAGCAGAAGATCAAATTTATAATTAAATAAATATTACGTTCTTAAAAAGGAGATTATTTTAAAAAATAATCTCCTTTTTTTTTGAATAAACATATTTAAAAACAAATAGAAAAATACTGTTTCGTTTTAAGTAATCTATAAATTAAACCTATATTTTGTTAAATTGTAATAGAAAAACTAAACACTCTAAGGTAATATTTGCTTTGTTTTAGATAATAATGAAGACAGAAAAATACTGTCTTATTTTTATTTTTAACAATTATAAGAGTCACACTCTTGCAATTTGTAATTGCTAAATAGTCAACTAAATATCATAAAAATGACAATTGAAAAAATAGAAGCTTTCGTACTTAAAGATACTTTATCTAAAAGTTTTTTCTTCTCTCAATGGGAGTATTCAGAACGTTGTATCTGTGTTGTTAAAGTAACAGCATCTAATGGTCAACATGGATGGGGAGAAGCCTATGGTCCTGCTACAATGGTAGAAGCTGGTATAAAATTATTAGAATCAACAGTAATAGGAGAAAACCCTCTAGAAAATGAAGTTATTTGGAACAAAATGTACCGAAAAACTTTAGACTTTTCTAGAAGAGGCGTTTATATGGCATCAGTAAGTGCAATAGATATTGCAATATGGGATTTAAAAGGTAAAATATTAGGATTGCCAATTTCTACTTTATTAGGAGGTGCACATAGAAATCAAATACAACCTTATGCTACAGGTTTGTATTTTACAAATCATAATAATTTTTCAGATGGTTTTGTAGAAGAAGCTAAACATTACGTTTCTCAAGGCTTTAAAGCCATGAAAATGAAAGTTGGTTTAGGTATAAAAGAAGATGTAGCCAATGTTAAATTAATTAGAGAAACTATTGGACCAGATATTGCGTTAATGGTAGATTCTAATCATGCATATACATTTAGAGAAGCTGTAGAACTTTCAAAAAAGATTGAAAAGTATGATATTGGTTGGTTTGAAGAGCCAATTTCTCCTGAATTTTATGAGCAATATAGCGAGTTAAGAGAAAAAACAACAATTCCTATTTCTGGTGGAGAATGTGAATACCTAAGATTTGGTTTTAATGAATTAATAAAAAACAAATCTGTAGATATTTTGCAACCAGATATTTGTGCAAGTGGTGGTTTAACAGAAGCTAAAAGAATTTCTGCTTTAGCAACTACAAATGGAATAGATTTAATTCCTCATACATGGGGTACTTCAATTGGTTTACATGTAGCTTTACATTTTATTGCTAATTTAGAATCTATACCAGGTAGAATGTATCAAGCAAATTTTTTAATGGAATTTGATCAAACAGAAAATGGCTTAAGAGATAACTTGTCATTCCCTAAATTAGAAATGAAAAATGGTATGTTAGAAGTACCAAACAGACCAGGATTAGGAATAGATATAGATGAAGAAGTATTACGAAAGTATTGCATTAATACTACGTCTAATGAAAACATAATAGAAAACATACTAAAATAATAATAATGAAGACTAACAACTTCGGATATAAAAAATTATACATTGACGGTAAATTAGTTGATGCAGTTAGTGGAGAAAGAGAAGATGTAATTTGTCCAGCTACTGGAGAAGTAATTGCGCAAATAGCAAAAGCTGGTACAGCAGATGCAGAAAAAGCTTTAATATCATCGCAAAAAGGATTTAAATATTGGTCTAAACTTTCTTTAGAAGAAAGAACAGTTTGGATGTTAAAATTGCGTGATGCAATTTTAGAAAAAGAAGATGAACTAAGAAATGCAATGGTGCATGAAATGGGTAAAACCTATGCAGGTTCTGAAGAAGATATATTAAGATTAACAGAGGCGTTAGAATGGTATCCTAATGCAATGAAAAATTTAAGAGAAGAGCAAATTCCAGATTATGAAGGAACTCATACTCATAAAATGATTTCTAAACCAGCAGGAGTTGCCCTTGCTTATTTAGCTTGGAATTTTCCTTTATTAAATGTTGGTTATAAAATAGGGCCAGCATTGGCTTCTGGTTGTTCTTTAATTATTAAGCCTTCAACTTTATCACCATTATCAACATATATGGTTGGAGAAATTTTAGAAAGTATTAATTTTCCAGCAGGTGTTGTAACAATTTTAGCAGGATCTAGTAGAGAAGTGGCAACACCAATGACTACTAGTAAAATACCAGCTGTAATAACTATGATTGGTTCTACACAAACTGGTCAAAGAATTATTGCAGATAGTACTACCTCTATTAAAAAATTGGGAATGGAATTAGGAGGTAATGCTCCTTTTATTGTATTTGAAGATGCAGATTTTGAAGAAGCTTTAAACTTAGCAATCATTTTAAGATTTCATAATACTGGTCAAATTTGTGTAGCAGCTAACAGAATATTTGTTCATAAAAATATTTATGACAAATTCATGAAAGAATATGTAAAAAGAGCTTCAGAATTAAAAATTGGTTTTGGTATTAAAGAAAACGAAGATGTTTTTATGGGGCCTTTAGCTTCTAGTGAATCTAGAGACAGAATGTTCGAATTAGTTGAAGATGCTGTAAGTAAAGGTGCAACTTTAGAATATGGAGGTAAAATTCCTGAAGATCTACCTAAAGATGGATATTGGATGCAACCAACAGTGGTTTCTAATATAACTACAGATATGAAGCTATTTAGAGAAGAAACTTTTGGTCCAGTTGCAGGTATTATGCCTTTTGATACTGATGATGAAGTTTTAGAATTAGCTAATGATACAGAGTTTGGTTTAGCCTCATATATATTTACAAATAATCATAAAAGAATAGAAAGATTCACTGAAGACTTAGAATTTGGAGAAATTCAGATAAATGGTGTAAAATATGCCATATATTTGCCTCATGGAGGCTTTAAGAACAGTGGTATTGGTCATGATTGTTCTCATTTAGCCTTAGAAGATTATTTAGTAAAAAAACGTGTTACAACAGCACTTTAATATATGGCGAAAAATTTATTACAAAACAGTTTAAAAAAAGGAGAAACTTTATATGGCCCTTTTTGTAAAATACAAGATCCAGCAATTGTAGAAATTGCAGCTTTAAGTGGTTTCGATTTTGTTATTATTGATATGGAACATGGTCCTTATAGCATAGAATCTGCTCAAAATATGATAAGAGCAGCAGAAGCAAGAGGAATTACACCAGTAGTTAGGGTTACAGAAAATTCTGAAACTTTAATATTAAGAACATTAGATATTGGTGCTAAATGTATTCAAGTTCCACAAATATGTACAAAAGCAGACGCAGACAGATTGGTTAAATCTACCAAATTTTATCCAAAAGGAGAAAGAGGAATGTGTCGTTATGTAAGAGCAGCAGAATATACAAATATTAGTGGTGCAGATCATTTTGGTAAAGCAAACGATAATATAACAACCATTATTCATATTGAAGGAATGGAAGGTATCAATAACTTAGAAGAAATAGTAAAAGTTGATGGTATAGATGTTATCTTTTTAGGACCTTATGATTTATCACAATCTTGTGGAGTTCCTGGAGATGTTAATAATCCTAAAGTGGTTGATGCAATGAAAGGAGCTGTTGAAACTGCAAAAAAATATGGAAAATTTGTAGGTACTTTTACTGAATCTGCAGAAAAAGCAAAAATGTGGAAAAGTATTGGTGTACAATATATTTCTTATGCAGTAGATGTTGGTTTGGTAATGAATACTTTTAAAGATATTACAAAGCAATTAAAAGAATAATTTTATTTTAATAAATTAAAAAAGCCTTTTTGAATTTTCAAAAAGGCTTTTTTTGTTAATAGAGTAGTTAAATAATTAGTAAAACGTTCTTTTAATGTATTACTATATTTAATCATAAAAACATCATATAAACCTTCTTATGATGTTAAAACGAAGTATTCATAAGAGTATAAACTAATTTAATAAATGTTTTAATTTAAAAGTTTTCGATATAAAAAAACTCCCTCTTTTTTAGAAGAGAGAGTTTTTATTAAAATATTTTAAAAGAATAATTATTTCTTTACAAAACGTTTAGTAGAAATTCCTTTGTCAGAAGTTAACTTTAAAATGTAAATAGATTTACTTAAAGAAGAAACATCTAAAGAACCTTGTACGTTGTTTAATGATAATACTTTTGTACCTAATAAGTTAAAAACTTCAGCAGATTGAATCTTTTCTTGCGAATTGATAAATAAATTGTTTTCTACTGGGTTTGGGTAAGTGTTAAACTCAAATGAATTAATTTTTTCAGTAGATAAAGTAGCTGCTACTATTTCAATAATTATATCAATTTTTGTTCCCCAACCAGATCCACCAGCAGGAATGTAATTTTTACCATTGAAACGTAATGTATGATTTCCTAAAGGAGCATCAGAAGGAATAGCGTACTTAGCATCTGTTTCTGTATAAGGAGACGTTTCACCTGGAGCATCAAAAATATTATTATATGGTCCACCAATGTTAGCACCTGCAGCTTCTCCAGTTTTAACTACCATAAAAGCTCTTTCAATATTATTAGAACCATGAGTAAGTGTAAACGTTACTGTCATGTCTTTACCTTGTTCAACTTTTACAGGCGTTGCAAATTCTGTACCACTAGCACCAGTTCCTGCAGTTCCGTTAATTATAATATTTGAAGTATTTTGTCCTATCACCGAAGATGAAACTAATACAGCAAATAAAAATAAAGTTTTAATGTAATTTTTTTTCATAATTATAAATTTATATAGATTAAGTTTTTATAAAATTACAGTAAAACCCTACTTTTTTATTGCATAAAATTACCCCAAGTAAAGTCATAATTAACAATATAACTTTTTTAGAGTCAAAATTTTAAAATTAAAACATATTAAAATGTAGCTATTTTAATTTTAAAAGCATATATTTGGGTGCCCAATTTGGTTATCCAGTTTGGGCACCCAAAAAAAATACAGTATCAAAACACAAGTTATATATATCATGGGAGTTTCTGGTTGTGGTAAAAGCACAATAGGAAAATTACTTGCAAAAGAATTAAAAATCCCTTTTTTTGATGGAGATGACTATCATCCTGAAAGTAATATTAAAAAAATGTCTAAAGGGCATGCTTTAAATGATGATGATAGACAAGGATGGTTAGAGACATTAAATAACTTAGCAAAAAAACAACTTTCTACAAATAGTTGTGTTATTGTATGTTCTGCTTTAAAACAAAAGTATAGAGATATTTTAAATAAAGGAATTGTAAAGCAAGCTAAATGGGTTCATTTAGAAGGTAGTTTCAATCAAATTTACAAAAGAATTAATAGTAGATCTAATCATTTTATGCCTTCAGAATTACTTAATTCTCAATTCGATATTTTAGAAAACCCAAAACAAGCTATTAAAATTGATATTAGCTTAACACCAGAAAAAATTATAAATACAATAAAAGATAGATTAATGAATACCTCAGAGTTTGGATTATTTGGTTTAGGAGTAATGGGAAAAAGCTTGTGTAGAAATTTAGCTAATAACGGATTTAAAATTTCTATGTTTAACAGGCATGTAGATGGTGTAGAAGAAGACGTTGCTAAAAAATTTAAATCGCAATTTTCAGAATTATCACAAGCTGAAGCTTTTGATGATATTTCTGCTTTTGTAAATTCTTTACAACAACCAAGACGTATTATGCTAATGGTAAATGCGGGTAAAACAATAGATTTTGTAATTGAAGATTTGTTACCTCATTTATCTGAAAATGATATTTTAATTGATGGAGGAAACTCAAATTATAAAAAAACGAAACAACGTTTTGAATATTTAAAACCAAAAGGAATACATTTTATTGGTACTGGAGTTTCTGGAGGAGAAGAAGGAGCTTTAAAAGGACCCTCTATAATGCCAAGTGGAGATTTAGAAGCATATAATAACATTAAGGTCTTTTTAGAGAAAATTGCTGCTAAAGACAAAAACGGATTGCCTTGTTGTACATATGTTGGTCCAGAAGGAAGTGGACAATTTATAAAAATGGTTCATAATGGCGTAGAATATGTAGAAATGCAGCTTTTAGCTGAAGTTGCTACAATATTAGAAAGTTTAGGTCAAAATCCTGATGAAATTGCAGATACTTTAGAAACTTGGAAAGATGAAGCAAGTAGTTATTTATTAGAAATTACAACTAATATTTTTAGAAAAAAAGAAGGTAATGATTGGTTAGTAAAAAAGATATTAGATAAAGCAGGAAATAAAGGAACTGGAAACTGGACAACCATTGCTTCTGCAGAACTTGGTGTACCAAGTACATTAATTGCTTCTGCGCTTTTTTCTAGATATACTTCTTTTTATAAAGAAGAAAGAGTACTATTAAATAAGAATTTCGAAAACGTAAATAATTCAGAATTAAATATTTCTACTCAAGAAGTGTTAGAAGCTTATCAATTTGCAAGAATTATAAATCATTATCAAGGATTTAAATTAATTTCTGAAGCTTCTCATAAATCTAATTGGAATTTAAATTTAAGTGAAATTGCTAGAATCTGGACAAACGGCTGTATAATTAGATCTTCATTAATGGAAGACCTGGTTGAAGTTTTTAAAGAAACAACTAATATTTTAACAAATTCAGAATTAATTCAACTTGTTAAAAAATATAAACCATCAGCTAAAAAAGTTGTTTCAGAAAGTATTCTTAATGATATAACAACGCCAGCTTTAAGTGAATCATTACAGTTTTTAAACGGAATTACAACAGAATATGCTTCTGCAAATGTAATACAAGCGCAACGTGATTATTTTGGAGCACATACATACAAACGATTAGATGATGATTCTGAAAAGAGTTATCACACAAATTGGAATTAAATATTAACTAACCTATAAACTTACTCTTAACTATGGAAAATACTAAAACTAGTAAATCTTTGTTTAAAAAAATACTTGCTATCATTTTAGGATTTGGTCCTGGTATTTTTGCTATTGGTTATACCATTGGTACAGGAAGTGTTACATCTATGCTTGTGGCTGGTAGTACTTATGGTATGCAATTATTATGGGTATTACTTTTAAGTTGTCTTTTTTCTGGAGTATTAATGTTTGCTTACGGAAATTATGCTTTAATATCAGGAGAAACAGCACTTTATAGTTTTAAAAAATATATTAAAGGAGGTAAAATACTTGCTATTTTAATTATAATTGGAATCTCTTTTGGTCAATGGGGTTCTCTTATGGGAATTTTAACTATTTCTTCTAACATGCTTTTTGAAATCTTTGCTATTAATTTTGAAGGACTTCGAAACTATGAATATTTAACTGTTTTAATTATTGCAATAACTATTATAGTAATTTTTTATTCTGTAATGTTAGTTGGTAAATATAGTTTTTTTGAAAAAATACTAGTTGTTTTTGTAACGTTTATGGGGTTGTCTTTTATTGTGTCTTTATTTTTTGTGCAGCCATTACCAATGGAAATTGTACAAGGATTAATACCAAGTATACCAGATGTACCAGGAGGAAAAATGATGGTTGCAGCATTTGTAGGAACTACAATGGCAGCAGCTACATTTTTGTCTAGACCTTTATTTGTTAAAGGAAAAGAATGGGGTATTAAAGATTTAAAAAAACAACGTAAAGATGCTATTAATGCAGCAATACTGGTGTTTATAATTAGTGGAGCAATTATGGCAGTAGCTAGTGGTGCTTTATTTCATCAAGGAAACCCAGTAGAAAATGTGTTAGACATGGCAAAACCATTAGAACCAATTGCAGGAAGTTTTGCTGTAGCAATATTCTTTTTTGGAACACTTAGTGCAGGTTTATCATCTATTTTTCCTTGTTTATTAATTGCCCCTTTACTAATTGCAGATTATCAATCTGGTACTTTAGATACCAACTCTAAACAATTTAGAATAATTACAGCTATAGCTTGTTTAGTAGCCTTAATTGGACCCGCATTTTTTGGTGGAAAACCAATTTTAGTACAAATATTATCGCAAGTATTTAATGTATTTGTGTTACCAATAGTGGTTTTAGGAATCATTTTATTAGTAAATAATAAAAAAATAATGAAAGAATATAAAACAAATATTTTTGTAAATATTGGCTTGTATTCTGCATTTATATTTTCATGTCTTATTTCTTACACTGCTGTTATAGGTTTGGTAGATAAGTATTTATAGGAGTAAATTTTAGATAAATAATTTTAAATGAAGATAAGCTTAATAGATAATAATGTAAGAAGAACTTTGCAAAATGATGTAATCTGTAAGATTAGAGATTTAATAAATGCAAAGAATTTAGAACGTGGAGACAAATTGCCTTCAGAGAGAATTATGTCTGAAAAGTTTGATGTAAAAAGAAACCATATAAGAGAAGCTATAAGAAAGTTAGAATTTTATGGTGTATTAAAATCAATGTCACAAAGTGGAACCATTTTAGCAATAGGGTTAACAGGGTTTAATGGTATTGTAGATGAAATAGTTTCTTTAGATACACCCTCATTTAACGAGCTGGTAGAAACAAGAATTTCTTTAGAATTAAAAATTGTAAGGCTAGCTGCAAAAAGAAGAACAGAAACAGACTTAAATAAAATAAAGGAAGCTCTAAATGCTTTTAAAGATAAGATAAGTGTAGGAGAAGATTATTTAGAAGAAGATTTATTATTTCATTTAGCTATTGCAAAAGCAAGTAAAAATAGTACAATGGTTTCATTAATGCTCTTATTAACACCACCAATACTTTCTACTTATGAAAGAGATGCTGTTTGTGAAGGTGATAAAGTAATTTCTGAAATAGCAAAACACGAAAACATTTATCTAGCAATAGAATCTAAAGATGTTGAGCAAGCTACAAAAATGATGAATGAGCATTTTTACAAATTAACGAAACACATAGAAAATTAAAATTCACATAAATTCAAACAAAATGAATAAAAAACTTATTAATTCTGTAGCAACACTTTTATTGTTAGGTGTTTTTTTAACAATAAATAGTTGTAGTAAATCAGTAAAAAAAGAGAATAAAGAAGAAACAAAAAAAACTGTTTATGCAAGTGATGTTATTCCGTTTTTTGATCATTGGAAACTGGTTTTAGGAAATGGTGTAAATGCAGGATTTGCAAATAATTTTGAACACAAAGACTTTTTTTATACAGCAAACGATGCAAATGGAGACTGGGTTGTTTTTAAAGCACCAAATGCTGGAAGTACTCATGGTACTTCTAACAATACAAGAACAGAATTGGGGCAAATTAAAAAATGGTATCCAAAAACTGCTAATGATAAATTAACAGCTACTCTAAAAGTAATGAATGTTTCTGCAACAGGTGATGCTAGAGTTGCTGCTTCTCATGCAGTTGTTGTAGGACAAATTCATAGTGCAGATGCTTTTGAAAATGAACCTCTAAAAATATTTTACAAAAAATTTCCTGGTCATACAAAAGGCTCTGTTTTTTGGCATTATGAAATTAATACTGCAGGAGATGATAATTCTTTAAGATGGGATTTTTCTCATGCTGTTTGGGGTAATGATTTTTCTGTTGTAGGTAAAACTGCAGATACATATCCAGAAGAGCCAAAAGATGGTATTGCTTTAGGTGAAGAATTTACCTATGAAATAGAAGTTAAAGATGGAATAATGAACTTGAAATTTTCAAGTAAAGGTCATGAAACAAAGACTTTTACCAAAAACTTACTTGAATCAGAATATGCTACAAAAGCAGATATTCCAGAGCAAACTCAAAAATTATTTGTACCAATTGGTCAAGATGGAGTAGAGCGTAAAGAAGCTTATACAGGTGAAGGTTGTTTCTTTAAATTAGGAGCTTATAATCAAACTAATGGTAAATCTCCAGAAGTAAATAAAAATTGGTGTTCTGGTGCAGAAACACATGGAGGAGATATTCAAAAACAATATGCAGATGGAAATTATGCTGAAGTTTGGTTTAAAACTGCAAGTATTAAAATAAGTGAAGCATCTGTTTCTAATCAAGGTTATTTCAATAAAAACGATCATAAATAATAAAACATGAATAATAATAAATTAGCAGGTAAAAATGTACTAATTACAGCAGGAGCTCAAGGTATAGGAGAAGCAATTACTAAACATTTTATAGATAATGGAGCTAATGTTGCTATCCACTATTTTTCTAGTGCAGATACAGCAAATCAATTAACAGAGTATGCAAAAAGTAAAGGTCTAAAAGCTATTGCAATTAGTGGAGACTTAACTAAAGAGTCTGATGCAATTTCTTTGGTAGAAGCAACTATAAATGCATTTAATGGTTTAGATATTTTAATTAATAATGCAGGGTCTTTAGTTGCACGTAGAATGTTAAACGAAATGGAAGCAGATTTTTGGCACAAAGTAATGGATATAAACATGACTTCAATGATGTTTGTAACTAAAGCTGCAGCTCCTCATCTTGCTAAAAACGATAATAGTAGTATTGTAAATTTAGCCTCACTTGCTGGTCGTAAAGGAGGTCATCCAGGATCGTTGGTATATGCTACTAGTAAAGGAGCTATTTTAACTTATACACGTGCACTTTCTACAGAGTTAGGAGGTCAAGGTATTAGAGTTAATGCAGTAGCACCAGGTCTAATTTTAGGTACATCTTTTCATAATACACATACAACTAAAGAATCTGCAGCAGAAACAATTTCTGGTATTCCAATAGAAAGAGCTGGTAATGCAGATGATGTAGCAAGAGCAGTATTATTTTTAGCATCAGAATATGATGGTTTTATTACAGGTGCTACTTTAGATATTAATGGTGGTGTATACAATATGTAATTAAACTTATATTATTTAATTAAATAAGCTCCTAATCTCTTTTTTATAATAAGTTCCTAATTTCTAATTAAATTGTTATGATAAAAACAGCAGTAATTCACCCTACAATAATGGAAGTTTTAGCACGTTCTGGGCACTTTGCACAAGTTGTAATTGCAGATGGAAATTTACCAGTTGGAGCTATGAACGGGCCTAATTCTACCACTGTACATTTAAATTTTCGTCCAGGATTATTAGATGCTACAACTGTGTTAGAAGGTTTAATAGAAGTTTGTCCTTTTCAAGGAGCAACAGTTATGAAAAAACCTAAAGAAGCAAATGTAGAAATACATGAGGCGTATAAAAAATTATTAGGTGATGTTAGTTGGGAGGAAATGGAAAGATGGGCATTTTATGATAAAATTAAAGATGCAAATACAACATTAATTATTCAAACAGGTGAGCAAAGACGTTTTGCAAATTTAATTTTAACTGTTGGTGTAGTAAAAATGGCAGAAGAAAACAACTTTTAGTTTTTCTAACGCTTGGTAAAAATGAAATATTAAAAAATATTAATATGAATACTAAAATAACAAAATCAATATTTTGCGCATTAATGTTTGGAATAATCTCTTTTAGTGGATGTTCAGATAAAGCAAAAAAAACTAGTAAAAAAGTAACCAAAGCTAAAGTTTACCCAAGTGATGTTATTCCATTTATGGATGAATGGAAAATTCTTTGTGGTGATGGAACTCGATTTAATGATTTAGCTAAAGTTGAGCATAAAGATTTTTTTTATGTAGAGAATGAAAACAATACCAATTGGGTAGTTTATAAAACACCAAA
Organism: Polaribacter sp. Z022; assembly: GCF_023555495.1. Lineage (GTDB taxonomy): Bacteria > Bacteroidota > Bacteroidia > Flavobacteriales > Flavobacteriaceae > Polaribacter. Next base: position 644,692 of record NZ_JALCZO010000001.1, read on the forward strand.
TTCTGGTATCACTTCAAGAACTTCTAGTAATACTAGAACAGAGTTGGGACAAAAAAAACATTGGATTCCTGAAGAAGGAGGTAAGTTAAATGGTACATTAAAAGTTAAACACGTGTCTACATCTGGAGATGCTAGAGTTGCTGCTTCATATTCTGTTGTAGTTGGACAAATTCATAGTGATGAAGGCCATGAAAATGAACCAATTAAAATATTTTATAAAAAATTCCCAGGTCATACTAAAGGGTCTGTATTTTGGAATTATGAAATTAATACAAAAGGTGATAATTCTGGAAGATGGGATTTTTCTACAGCAGTTTGGGGTTATGATATTTCTACAGTAGGTATAACTCCAGATACTTATCCTCAAGAACCTAAAGATGGTATAGAATTAGATGAAGAATTTAGTTATGAAATAAATGTGTATAAAGGTATTATGTATGTAACTTTTACAAGTAAAGGTCATGAAACCAAAACATATACCAAAAATTTATTAAAAACAGAGTATGCAACTAAAAAGGATATACCTCAACAAATTTTTGATGTTTATGCTACTTTAGGACGTGAAGGTGTTGAGCGCGATAATGCTTATGCAGGTGAAATACAATATTTTAAACAAGGAGCTTATAACCAAACAAATGGAAAAGATCCTGAGAAAAACATTGTTTTTTATACGGGTTCAGAAACTTATAATGGAGATATTGCAAAACAATATGCAAATGGTTGTTATGCAGAAGTTTGGTTTAAGGAGGCTAAAGTAGGACCAGGAACAATGCCAAATAATAACTAAAGTAAATTTTACTTTATATATATAATAGGTCAGTTAAGAAACCATCTTAACTGACCTATTTTTTTTTGCTTTTAGTTCTGTTGTTGAATGTTACTTTTTATCCCAAAATAGTTTTTATTAATTCATTTTGTAAAAAATCTAGTTCCAATTTTTTACAAATAGACAAGTTAAATAGCCATGTTGTTGTTATAATCCAGTTTTAGTTCTCTATCGATTCTACAGTCCATTTTATGCTTCTATTCTCTTTTTTTTCAACCTTAAGTGTAATTTTTAGATAGTCAGAGAATAAGAACATTTTTATCAAATTCCTCGTATCAAAACTAAAATACAACAGTAAAATTTTCATTTCTTTAATAAGTTAGAAATACAGAAAATCCGTTTTTAATTCATATACTACTTCTGGATATTTCTTTAAACGGTTTACTATCTAAAGTTAAAAGCGTGTGTTCATATAACTTATGTTCTTAAGTTTATGGACTAAATAGAAAAGGATAAAAGAAGAAAATTAATGTACTTATAACTAATTAAAACTCTAACCTAACTTGGTTAAGTGTATGCTATTTAATTTTTTATCAAAAAAAATGGGTTTGTAACTAATAAAAGTTACAAACCCAAAAATAATAACAATTCAATTATTTATTAATATCCTGCATTTTGTGTAATAACTCCTTTAGTTGCCAATACTTCAGATACTGGAATAGGGAATATATGATAATTACTATTTACAGTTGTTCCTAATTCTGCATCAACAGTATTAGTTCTTACAAGATCAAACCATCTGTGACCTTCAAAAGCTAACTCTAATCTTCTTTCATTAGCAATTGCTTGTCTTACGTCTGCTTTAGAAGTAACAGTTCCTGTTAAACTTGTTAAACCTGCTCTAGTTCTAATAGGATCTAATAAAGGTAAAACTGTAGAAGCTGGAGAGTTGTTTTCATTTAATGCTTCAGCATATAATAAAATAACATCAGCTAATCTAATTTCAATCCAATCATGCTCAGTACCAAGACCACCATCTTTTGGAAATTTAACAGCAGTTGTTCCTGCAGCACTTAAAGTAACAGCTCTTCTTAAATCTGTTCCACCACCACTAGCATCACTAGCGTCAAAAGCAGCAACTAAATCAGCATCAACTGGGAAATCAGATTTTGGATCATCACCTACAAACCAGTTCCAAAAGTCAGTACCAAATGTATATTCATCAACAATAGAACTAGAAACTTGAGTAGAATAAATTATTTCTGAATTAGCAATTTCATTTTCAGCTCCAAAAATGTCATTGTAATTTGCTTTTAAGCTAATACCAGCAGAAGAAGCTCCACTTACTACAGCACCAAGGTGAGTTTCAGCATTTACGAAGTCTCCCATTTGCATATAAACTTTTCCTAATAAACTTTGTGCAGCATATTTAGAAGCTCTTCCATCAACAATGGTAGTACTTAAAGCAGAAATTGCATCATTTAAATCAGGAATAATTACATTGTTGTAAACATCTGCAGCTGGTTGTCTTACTAATATAGAAGTATCAGTTAAACTTGGTGATGCAGATAAGTTAACAGTTACATCTCCAAAAGATTTTACTAATTTAAAGTAAGATAAGGCTCTTAAAAACTTTGCTTCACCAATTTGTGTTGCGTCTGTAGAGTTTTCAATTACATTATTTGCACTTAAAATAGACTTATACATAGCAGTATATAAAGGACCAAAAAATTGATCTTCCATAGTTGTTAAATTACTAGTAAATGCATCGAACTCTGTATATGGAGCTTCAAACATAAATGCATTGTCTGATCTAAATTCAGCCATTACTGCTAATGGAGTAACACTACCTAATTGATAATAGTATGCTGCATTTAATACACCTTCAAAATCAGTTAAAGAATCTGCACTCGCTAAATTAGGAGGCGTTTGATCTAAATCTGTGGAACAAGCTGTCATTATAAACAGCGATGCCAATAATATATATATTTTTTTCATTTCTTTTATTTAAAAATTAACACTTATACCTAAAGTAAAACTTCTAACTACTGGACTAGCACCTACTTGTGCACCATAAGTTGTTGGATCTGTAGTATTTACACCTTCTGGGTTGTATGATGTATAGTTATCACCCATTAAGTATAATAAGTTAGTTCCTGCAACATAAGCTCTTAAAGAACTTAATCCCATTTTTTCTGATAAATCACTATTAAAAGTATAACCAACAGTTAAGTTTCTTAATGCTACATAAGAAGCATCTTGAATCATAGCATCAGTTTGGTTTCTGTTTCTTTCATAGTATTGTCCATTATGGTCAGCAATTCCATCACTATTAGCATCTAAACGAGCGTAGTCTAATCTACCTCCCCATTGAGAACCATAGTAAAGTGGGTCTATATTATAAACTTCTGCACCATGAGATCCTTGAATTTGGAAAGACATATCGAATTCTTTGTAAGTAAAGTTATGAGACATACCCCAGTAAAAATCTGGTGTATTTTGTCCTATCTTAACTAAGTCTCCACCATCAGCAACAGTTCTTGTTCTGTCAATTATACCATCACCATTTTGGTCAACAACATAAGATTCACCAGTTTGACTGTTTGGGTGTCTAGATCCATCAGCTAAGTAATCCATTTCTACATCTCCAATAGTTTCTAATCCCCACATTTCACCAATTCCACCACCTACGTAGTTTCTAAAAACAGCACCTCTACCACTTTGTCCAAAAATTTGTTGAGGTAATTCATCTAATCCACCTAAATATTTGATTTCAGTATTTACAGTAGATAAGTTACCACTCATATTCCAAGTAAAATCTTCATTACTAATAATTCTTCCTGAAAATTCAAATTCAAGACCAGAACTCTCAACATCACCAACATTAAGAATTGAAGAAGGGTTACCTAATACTTCAGATTGTGCTTGATTAATTAAGATATCTTCAATATCAGAAGTATAGTAGTCTATACCTAAAGTAAAACGATTACTTAAAACACCAACTGTAATACCGTAGTTAGTTTCTGTATTTGTTTGCCAAGTTAAATCTTCATTTAAAGAGTTATTTGGAATTAAGAAACCTGTACCAAAAATAGTTGCAGAAGGATCTAAAAGACTTAAAGAGTTATAAGAACCTAAAAAAGAAGTTGTTCCTAAAGAACCTTTACTAAATCTTAATTTTAATTGACTTAATGTTTCGTTTTCTGCTAAGAAATCTTCTTTATGAATGTTCCAACCTAAAGAAACAGCAGGGAAAGTTGCATATCTTTTATTTGCACCAAATTGTGAACTACCATCTCTTCTTACAGAAACAGAAGCTAAATATTTATCAGCAAATGCATAATTTACTCTACCAAAAACACTTTCTCTAGCTCTAGTTTCATCTCTAGAAGTAACTGTAATATCAGCTGGGTCAAATAAATTGTAGTTTAAGATAGCTTCATCTGGTACATTTACACCAGCTAAACCAGTACCTACAAATTTAGTAGTTTGGAATTCGATACCTGCTACAGCAGAAATATTGTGTTTTCCAATTTCTTTAGCATAACTTAAAGTAGTTTCACTTAATACAGAAGAAACTTTTAAATCTGTTTGTCTCATAAAAGTTTGAGAATCTCTTGCTCTAGAATCAAATCCTAATAATCTATGAGAATAAGTTTGAGTATCTTTCATATCTCCCCCTAAAACTGTTTTAAGTTTTAATTCTTCTAAGATACTGTACTCTAAATATCCACTAACGTTTGCAAAGTAAGTTTTTTCCCAACTCTCTACATTGTCAAGCTTAGCTGCAGGACCAGCATCACCAGAACCTCCAATACCATTATTTGCTCTACCATAATGCCAGTCTTGAGCTGCCATACCTGGCTCTAAGTCATAAATACTACTAGCTTCATAACCAGAACCTCTATATCCATTGTCAAAAGCAGTAAGACCTAATGCTTGTGCTTTTGCATCTAAATCTTGAACAAATGCAATTGATTCTGCAGTATGATAGATAGGGCTAATTGGGTAAGCTCTTAATAAATCTCTCATATCGTGAGCTAAAATATCTCTATCAGAAGTAAATCCATTAAAACTTAAACCAGTTCTAAATTTATCTCCTAAAGTTGCATCAACATTGATACGTGCATTTAATCTTTCGAAACCTTGAGTGATAACAACACCCTCAGCCTTTTGATAACCTACAGAAGCAAAGAATTTTACATCATCACTACCACCACTCATACTAAAGTCATGATTTGTTGTAGAACCTGATTGGAATAACCAATCTTCAGGACTAATAGCTCCTGGAGAATTTTCATAAGCACTTAATCTGTACTCTAAGAAAGCAGGATCATTATCAGCTGTACTTGTCCAGTTACCAGCAGCAATTTCTGATCTTGCATGTGATGCCCACTCAGAAGCATTCATTAAAATGTTATCTCTGTATTTATTAGATACACTAGCGTATGCATTATAGCTAAAACTAACTTTACCAGATTTACCTTTTTTAGTTGTTACTAATACAACACCATTTGCACCTCTAGAACCATAAATTGCAGCAGAAGCAGCATCTTTTAAGATTTCTAAACTTTCAATATCATTTGGGTTTACTGTTTCTAAACCTCCAGAAATAGGATATCCATCAACAACAATTAAAGGATTAGATGCACCAGATATAGATGAAGCAGCTCTAATTTGAATTTTTGGAGCAGCTCCTGGAGAACCATCTTGGTTTTGAATTAATACCCCAGATAATTTACCAGCTAAGGCATCATCCACACGAGTTACTTGTACTGCAGCAACATCTTTACCACCTATTTTAGAAATAGAACCAGTTAAATGAGACTTTTTTCTAGTACCATATCCAACAACAACAATTTCATCTAATGCACTAGCATCTTCTACTAAAGCTACATCTAATGTTTTGTTATTACCTACTTTTATTTCTTGAATTGCATAACCTAGGTATCTGAAAACTAATACAGATTCAGAGTTAGGTACTTCAATAGAATATTTTCCATCGAAATCTGTTGTGGTACCAATAGTAGTTCCTTTTACTTGAATACTCACTTCTGGAAGCCCATATTTATTGGAGGCATCCGTAACTGTACCGCTTACTTTTTGTTGTGCAAAAGTAAACAGCGACGCTAATAAAAATAAGCATGTACTTATTTTTTTAATTAAGTTGTTTTTTGACATAAAATTGAATTTTAGTTAATTATTTTTATTGGTTCCCCAATCTGGTTTACCAATCTGGTTCACCAAAGATAGGTAATTATTTTTATTAATAAATAATTAACTAAAAAAATTACTGATTTCTCTTAAAAATTAATACGTTTTTTGGGTAATTATAAAGTTTAAATAGTTTTTTAAATGATTTAGCAGTTGTTTTTGTATATTTTTGACACCTATTATATATAGCTAATAAACTTGTTTATGTAATTGTTCTAAAATAATATCCTTTTTATAGAGATATCTCTAAGTTTTAATAAAATAATATTTAGTAGATTTTTATTAATAAAAAATATGAGTTACACTTTAATAATAAAAAAATGTCCCAAGAATTATTTAAGATTACAGGAAAAATAGCTTTGGTTACAGGTTCTACTCATGGTTTGGGTAAAGCTATGGCTATGGGCTTAGGAAAAGCTGGAGCAATAATAATTGTGAATGGTAATTCTTCACAAGATAAAATTGATATTGCAGTTGCTGAATATAAAAAAGAAGGAATACTTGCATATGGTTACAAATTTAATGTTGCTGATGAAAAAGAAGTAATTGAAGCTATTAAAAAAATAGAAACTGAAATTGGAAACATTGATATTTTAGTTAATAATGCTGGAATTATTAAAAGGACTCCTTTAGTAGATATGGAAGTTAAAGATTTTAAACAAGTTGTTGATATAGACTTAGTAAGTCCTTTTATAGTATCTAAGCATGTTGTACGTGGAATGATGAATAGAAAAGAAGGTAAGATTATAAATATCTGTTCTATGATGAGTGAGTTAGGTAGAAATTCTGTTGGAGCTTATGCAGCTGCAAAAGGAGGTTTAGTAATGTTAACTAAAAATATGGCTACAGAATGGGCTCGTTTTAATATTCAAATAAATGGAATAGGTCCTGGTTATTTTGCAATTTCACAAACAGAACCAATTAGGGGTGATGGTCATCCTTTTAATGATTTTATAATAAATAGGACTCCTGCAAAAAAATGGGGTGATCCTGAGGATTTAGCTGGTGCAGCTATTTTTTTAGCTTCTAAAGCAAGTAATTTTGTAAACGGACATATTTTATATGTTGATGGAGGAATTTTAGCAACAATAGGTAAACCCTCAAATGAAGAATAAATATAAAATTAAAAAGCCTCAACTAATATAGTTGAGGCTTTTTTTGTACTCAAGGTGGGAACATTTATATAAAACAAAAGCAATCATAAATAATTAAAAACATGTAAATCAGATATTTGCATTTTTAAGTTTTTCATTTTTTTACCCTTTTTAGCCTATTTTTTCATATTTTTGTTACTGTAACGTTACTAAAAATAATTACTAAATGTCAGTAAAATTAGTAGAAAGAAAGCTTTATAAATGAAATATAAAATATTATTTCGACATTATTCACAATTGAAATAGAACTTACGAATTTTTAGGAGTAGTAATTTTACCAACAAATCTATGAATAATAAATTTTTTTGTTAGTTACAATAGATATTTAGAATTAAACCCATTGGAAACAGACTGTATACCTAAACTTTCAAAAGTGTAAAATTAACTGATTTTGTTTATTTTTTATTAACTATACTAAGAAAGATAATAGAAAGGTTAAAAAAAATAAATTATTGTGTTTGATTAATTGGAGAATCATCTCAGTATTATTACACTAGGTTTAATTTATCTTTAAAAGATACAGAAGAGAAGGTTTAATAAAAAAGAACACTACTTATAGTTTTCTCAAATATTGATAATTCATTAGATAACATAAAATAAAAAGTTTTAGCAACTGATCAATTATCAATATCTGCGATAACAGAATATGGAAATAAAGAGTTAAGAAAAGTATTTCTATATTATTACTAAAAAGGTATAGGTTTGTTGAAATTCAATAGTCATAATCGGGCTAAGTTAAAAATATGATTTATTAATTCTGTAGTAAAAATTTTCTAACCATTAGATTTGCAAAAATTTAAATTGATTGTAAAAAGAAAATATTTTCTTACTATAATAGTTTTTAAATTAATTTGTACAAACCACTTTCTTAACTTTAAAGGTAAAAAAAATACGATATATTTTTAGTATAGAAAGAATTAAAATTAATTATTTAAATTTACGTCTATTAATAAATTTAGAATAAATATTTATAAGTGAAGTATAATAAAACAAAGGTAAAGGATAATGTTGAGGTCCATAATATGATTATTTCAAAGATCCAAGAATATATAAAATCTAGGAATTTGCAACCTGGTGATAAATTACCTTCTGAACGCGTATTATCAGAAAATTTTAAAGTAAGTAGAAGGAATGTTGTTGAAGCAATTGAAAAACTAGAATCTTTTTCATTAGTTAAGTCTGTGCCTAAATCTGGTACTTTTGTTGCTGAAATTGGAAATATAGCACTAAATGGTATAATTGATGATATAATAATTTTAAAAAAGGAAAATTTTCTTTCTTTAGTTGAAACAAGAATAATGCTAGAAGAGAAATCAGTTGAATTGGCTGCAAAAAGAAGAAAAAGAAAAGATTTAAAAAATATTGAAACGGCTCTTGATAATTATAAATCTAAAATTTTATCAGGCCAAGATGCATTACAGGAGGATATGTTATTTCATTTAGCAATAGCTAAAGCATCTAAAAACACTACTATAAACACTTTATTACTCAAAATTACTCCTAATATTATAACTACTTTTGAGAAAACAAAGGTAAACGATGAGTTTAGTATTACTTATGAAGTAAACAAGCATGAAGCAATATTCAATGCGATTAGGGATAAAAAACCTAAACAAGCTGTAAAAGCTATCAAATCCCATTTTGAGATGCTAATAAAATATTGTGAAAGGTTTTGATTTTTATTTTAAACTATTTTATTAAAAATATTATAAAGTTGAATTTTATAGATATTAAGTCATATTTATAGAAATAATTTTCTTTTATATAATTATTACAAAGAGACTATTGTAAGAAAAACTCATTGAAAATAAAATATATAAAAATTTCAGGCTAAATAAATTTTTATTTTAAGAGTAGTCTTAGAGTCTTAAAAAATCGATTTAAGGTAATTGTTTTTTTGTTGAACCTAAAAAATAAACTTAACTATCTATCTTATAGGTTTTTATACTGATTGTTTCAGTATGTTAGTAAAATTTTGATTGAATCAATTTTTTATTTGTATATTTGGCGCGTCAGATTGGAGCGCCAGATTGGTGTGTCAGATTGAAGATTTGAAAAACTTCAAAAATATAAGCTCAATTTTGCTTATTTATATAACCTGTAAAAAACGTAAAAATGATTTCAATATATGATTATTTAGTAGTTATAGCATATTTTATTTTAATGATTGCTGTTGGTATAGTATTCAAGAGAATGAATAAAAATACAAGTGACTATTTTCGCGGTGGAGGTAGTATGTTATGGTGGCTTGTGGGGGCTACAACTTTTATGTCATTTATCAGTGCTGTCACATATACTGGAGCTGCAGGGAAAGCCTACGAAACTGGTACTTTTGTTTTCGTTGTCTATATGGCTAATGGTGTTGGCTTTTTTATCAGTTATTTGTACTTTTCAAAACGTTTTAGACAGACAAGAGTTGTTACAGCAATTGAAGTTGTTAGAGAGCGTTTTGGAAAAGTAAATGAACAATTTTTCACATGGATGGTAGTTCCTTTTGGTGTTATTCATGGTGGTGTGTGGTTGTATAGTTTAGGTATAATTATTTCAACTGTATTTGGGGTCAGTATGGAAATGACTGTTCTATCCGTTGGTTTAACTGTATTAATAATATCACTGTTAGGAGGTTCTTGGGCGGTAGTAGCGAGTGATTTTATGCAATTAATGATTATGGTACCTGTGGCATTTGTAATGGCATTTTTGTCTTTAAGAGAAATTGGTGGTGTTGGTAATTTTATAGAACAATTACCTACTTCTCAATATAATTGGTCAGAATTAACCGATAGTAAGATTGTTTGGCTTTGGTTTATTGCTTCGTTTTTTAAACAATTTTTCTCTGTAAATAATACTAATGACGGCTATAGGTTTTTAGCTGTTAAAGATTCTGAACAAGCTAGAAAAGCGTCTTTGATGGCCTCTATTTTATTCTTCACAATAACATTTATTTGGTTTATTCCTCCTATGGTAGCTTCAATTATGTTTCCTGATTTATCTGCAATTGAATCTTTAAAGCCATTAGGTGATAAAGCAGTAGATGGTATCTATTTAGCGATGGGGATTGAGTTGCTTCCAGTTGGAATGATTGGGGTCATGATATGTGCTATATTTGCTGCAACAATGTCTTCCATGGATAGTACGTTAAATCGTAATGCAGGTATTTTTGTTCGTAATTTTTACAAACCGATTTTAAGAAAATCGGCAAGTGAAAAAGAATTATTTCGAGTATCATTAATTACTACAGTTTTTTTAGGTGGGTTTGTGATTCTTTCAGCAATTTTCTTTAGTGAATTAGAAGGGATAAATTTATTTGATATAAATATGAGGTTAGGTGCGATGATCTCTTTGCCATTTATGATACCCTTAACTTGGGGTATTATTTTTCAAGATACACCAAGATGGGCAGGATGGTCAACTGTTTTATTAGGAATGTTAGTTTCATACATTATACAGACACACATTGGGCCTGAAACTTTATTAGATCTAATTGGGGTAGCTAAACCTTGGTCTAAAAGAGAGTTAATTGATGTAATGTTTTTTTCAAATGTGTTCGCTGTAATTATAATTTGTAGTTTATGGTTTCTAGGAACACGATTATTTAAAAAGACTTCTCCCGAAGAATATCATAAAGATGTTGAAGATTTTTTTGTAAAAATAAATACACCAGTTGATTATGAAAAAGAGAATGGACACAAAGGTTATGATCAGCAACAATTCAAAATTTTAGGAAATATGTGTCTAATTTATGGCTCTTTCTTAACTTCATTAGTACTTATTCCTAATGATTTAGTTGGTAGATTATGCTTTGTTTTCATAGGTGGTATAATGTTGTCAGTTGGAATTATTTTTAAGAAAAAATATACAAAATCTAAGAAATAATAAAATTAAATAAAATGAAAATTAAAGATATAAAAGTGTTTATTTGTTCACCAGGAAGAAATTTTGTGTCAGTAAAAATTGTTACTGAGGAAGGTGTTTATGGTTTAGGTGATGCAACTCTTAATGGAAGAGAAATGGCTGTTTTTAAATATCTTGAAGAGCATATAGTTCCATGTTTAATAGGTAAAGATGCAAGACAGATAGAAGATATATGGCAATATTTATATAAAGGAGCCTATTGGAGAAAAGGACCAGTAACCATGACAGCAATAGGAGCAATTGATATGGCACTATGGGATATAAAAGGTAAAAAAGCTAATATGCCTGTTTATCAGCTTCTTGGTGGTAAGAGTAGGAAGGGGGTGACAGTTTATGGTCATGCAAACGGTGAGACCATAAATGAAGTTCTTGATAATTTAGGTAAACTGATCAATGAAGGATACAAAGTAGTTAGACTGCAATGCTCTATACCAAATTTAAAGGGAACCTATGGGACTTTGGAGGGTAAAAAAAATTACTACGAATTGCAAGGAAATAGACCTTTACCTCCTGAACAACAATGGTCTACTTCAAAATATATGAATTTTATTCCAGAACTTTTTAAGCAGGCGCGTGAAAGGTTTGGTGAAGAAATTGGATTATGTCATGATGTACATAGTAGATTAACTCCAATAGAAGCTGCCAGATTAGGAAAGCTCTTAGAACCTTATAATCTTCTTTTCATTGAAGATTCTGTTACCTCTGAAAATCAAACAAGCTATAAAATTGTTAGAGAACATACTGTTGTTCCTTTAGCTGTAGGTGAAATATTTAGTACTGTTTGGGATGCTAAAGAGTTAATAGAGGATCAATTAATTGACTATTTAAGGATCGCAGTATCCCATGGAGGAGGTATTACCCCGTTAAGAAAAATATCCGATTTTGCAGCAATGCATCATGTAAGAATGGCTCCTCATGGTGCTCCTGATCAATCTCCGATCTGTTTTATGGCTCAAATGAATTTTAACCTCTGGGCTCCTAATTTTGGTATTCAGGAGTTTACTGGATTTGGAACTTCAGAGTTGAATGATGTATTTAAGTATCATATAGAAATAAAAGATGGATTATTATATATGGTAGATAGACCAGGTTTAGGGGTAGATTTCGATGAAGAGGCTGCTAAAAAATATCCATATAAAAGATCTTACCTTCCCGTAAATAGACTAGAAGATGGGACTTTATGGAACTGGTAAGTTATTGTTATTATTTATTAGAATAATCTAAAACATCTCTAATTTATCTTAAATCATTTTGCTGTAACAAAATTTTAACATATATTTGGCGCACCAGATTGGCGCACCAGATTGGTGCTCCAGATTTAAAAAGTATTAAATTGTGATAAACAAAGATATTTAACCATTCAATATTCAGGTTAAATTTTTATTAAAAATTTAATTCTTTAAAGAATTTATAAAACATTAACTAAAAACAATCACAAATGAATTTAAAATTTAAAATAACACTGTTATTAACATTGTTAATGAATGTTTGTCTTTATGCACAGGACAGTTATACTCTTAAGGGTACTGTAACTTCTCAAAAAGATAAAGAACCACTACCTGGTGTTTCCATTGTAATTCAAGGAACAACAAAAGGTACTGAAACAGATTTCGAAGGGAATTATTACTTAGAAGTAAAAAGTGGAAATGTCCTTGTTTTTTCGTATTTAGGATTTGCACAGAAAACATTAATAATTACTGATCAAAAAGTTGCTAACATTGAATTAATTGAAGATGCTAGCGAATTAGATGAAATTATTGTGGTAGGTTATGGTAAAAGGAAAAAATCTCATTTGACTGGAGCTATCGCGAAAGTTGGAGGTGCAGATATAGCTGCCGTTCAAACTGCCCGTGTCGATGATGCGTTAGCTGGAAAACTGTCAGGTGTTTTAATTCAAAATCAAAGTGGTAATCCAGGAGCAGATCCTAAAATTCAAATTAGAGCAGCGTCATCAATTACTGGTAATTCTAGTCCTTTAATTGTTGTTGATGGGTATCCAATCTCAGGAAGTTTAGCTACTGTTAATCCAAATGATATTGAAAGTATAGAAATACTTAAAGATGCAGCTTCAGCTGCTATTTATGGGTCTAGAGGAGCAAATGGGGTTATATTAGTTACTTCTAAAAAAGGAAAATCTGGAAAAACTAAATTTAGTTATAATTCTTATGTTAGTACTTCAAGTAAGTATAGAAGTAATATAAATATGACAGCTAATGAATGGGGAAATCATGCAGAAGCTCAAATAGCTAATGGGAATTGGGATGTTTCCGAGTTAGAGGCTGCGGCTCCTGGTTATGTAGATTATAAAATTTGGGGTTATAAAAACTCTCCAGATGTTATAGCTATTGAAGATTATGTTTTTGATGGAGGGTCTACAATAAGTCATGATTTTAGTATGAGTGGTGGTAATGATACTTCCAATTTTTATGCTTCTGTAGGTTATCAAAAGATTGACGATATTACTGTTACGCAGGGGTTTGAGAGATTAAATGCTCGTTTAAGTGTAGATACTAAATTAACTGATAAATTTAAAACTGGGGTAAGTTTCAATGGGAATACTTCTAATAGGTCTATATTAGAACATGATTTAAGGGATATCTTAAGGGGAGCTAGTATTCATCCAATATATCATACGGAAAAATCAATAGCTTTTGTACAGGAATTAGAGTCAAGACATCAAGCATTAGGACTTAGGGTTGATAGAAGAGGAAATGTTAATGGTTATCAAGCTTTTGATGCAAGAAGACCAGGATTAGATATTCCTGGAACTCATGGGGCTAGAAGTATTTATGACTTACAACCTGGTGATCCTGCTTGGGATTGGCATTATGGAAGAAATGGTAATGGTATTGGAGGGTCAAGTAATCCTGGAACTGCTTCGTTAATTGATAATAAATCAAATACTCAAAAATCTTATTTTGCTAATATTAGCTCTTATTTAGAGTATAATATTTTAAAAGGATTAAATATTAAAACTGTACTTGGTGGGGATTATAGTGTTTCTAAAGGAAATCAACATAATTTAGCTGGAGGTGATAATAATGGGGATTTAGAAGACACTTATTTGAATAAACAGGATTTAACAAGATATTCTGTTCTAAGTGAAACAACAGTTAATTATAATACCATAATCAATGAAGTACATGATATATCTGCTTTAGTGGGAGTAGAATTTCAAAAGAATTATATTTTAGGGACTTCAACTGTAGGGAACAATGTAACACAACTTCTTGGAGAACCTTTAAATTATGCTTTGTTAGGAAATGATAATATAAATATAACTGAAAGGGAAGAAGTTAATCATAGACAAAGTATATTTGGTAGAATAGCATATGCTTATGATGATAAGTATTTGGTATCTGCTTCTTTAAGGAGAGATGGAGATTCTCGTTTTGGAGCTAATAATAAATATGAAATTTTTCCATCAGTTTCTTTGGGGTGGAATTTACATAATGAAGATTTTTATAATTCAGAAAGTATTATTAATAAATTAAAATTAAGAGTTAGTACAGGGTCTTTAGGGACTGTATCAAATCTTGGATTTCATAATGCTTTAAGTTTTATAAATGCTGGTGCATCTGTATTAGGTAATACATTTAACATTCCAAATGATTTGTCTAATCCAGATTTAACATGGCAAACGAATACAGAAACTAATTTTGGTGTTGATTTAGGTATTTTAGATAACCGTATTTCATTAGGAGTTGATTATTATACTTCAGATATTGAGAATATATTAATTGATCAGAGTGTTTCACAAATTTTTGGTAGAAATTCTATAAGATTAAATTCTGGAGATGTAAGAAGTTCTGGTTTAGAATTTGAATTAAATGCTAATTTAATAAGAAAAGAAGATTTTAACTGGAATATGAGTGCAAACTTATCTACTGTAAATACAGAGATAACTGATTTAGGTAGTTTAACACAATTGCCAGATGTAACAAATTATGGTACCTCAGGTAGAGCAGCTGTTTATAGAAATTATGTTGGTGGTGAAATTGGAGAATTATGGGCATTAGAAACTACTGGATGGGTTGAAGAAAAACATTTGATAAACCCATTAGACGTAATTGGTAATAGTAGTGGAGAAGTTTATGTTGTAGATCAAAATGGTGATGGAGTAATCGATGCTACAAAAACTGTAGCTGAAGGAGGAGATTTAGTAAAACAAGGAACAAATACTCCAGATTTTTATTGGGGTATGTCACATAATTTTTCATACAAACAATTTGATTTAGGAATACAGTTTCAGGGAAGTCATGGAGGTGTTGTTTATAATGTAGATCCATTATATAATGGATCAAACTGGGGAGGTAGATTGCGTTCTAGTTTTGATGCTAATGGAGATGGAAAAGAAGATGCTACTGGATTACATTACTTAAGAGCAAGAGATAAAACAGATGCTGTTATTCAAGATGCTGGTTTTGTTGCTTTAAGAAACTTAACAATTGGTTATACATTAGATGATACAATTGTAAATAAGATAGGTTTGAGTTCTATTAGGTTGTATGGATCTGCCTCTAATTTACTGTATATTATGAGTAGTGATTATACTTCTTATAATCCTGAGGGAGTTGATACATCTTCAAGTAGTAATTATGCTGGACCTATAACTTACGGTCATCAATCAGGAGAAAATCCAGTTGCTAGAACTTTTACTATCGGTTTAAATATTAACTTTTAAAAAATGAAAATAATGAAAAATTTATATAGCATATTATTGGGGACATTAATGATATTTTCGGCTTGTTCCACGGATTTAGATCAAGTTCCGCCAAACTTGGGAGATGCAAGCTCTATCACAGATTTTACACCAGTATTATTTGCCGCATATAACTATCAGAATCAAAGTGTTGAAGGAATGGCAATTTTTGGGGATTTTAGATCAGATAATGCATTATTTGATGAAGAATTTACAGATTTTGATTCTTTCACAGCACCAAGTCCATTAGCAGCAACAGCTTCAACGACTTTTTTAGAGCCTTTTTATGTGGCTTTATATAACTCAATTTTAAGTGCTAATAATGTTATTTTAAATTCTTCTGATGCTACTCTAGTAGCTGAAGCAAAATTTATCAGAGGTCTGTCTTATTTTAAACTAGTTCAAGTTTTTGGTGATGTAACTGTAAACTTAATAAATCCAACAGTAGAAGAAATTGCGGCAGCAGACATAGAAAGAAAGTCTAAAACTGTTGTGTATAATAATGTAATTATTCCTGATTTACAGGATGCAATAGATGGCTTACCTGTTCAATCTGCAGCTGAAGCAAATGGTAGAGCTACAAAATATGCAGCTCAAGGTTTGCTTGGTAAAGTTTATGCTACTTTGGGTAACTATTCTGATGCTGAAATAGAACTAGAAGCAGTAGTTAATGGTGCAAATGCAGCATCAACTATCGCAGGAATGTCTTTTGCAGATGTTTTTAGTTCTGATTTAAATAGTGCTATTTTGTTTTCAACCCAAATGACGGGATCTATTACTTACAGTGGAACTAAATTTACTGATTGGTATGCAGGTCAAAACACAAAAGCTGATGAAGGAGGACCAATTTCACCAGATTTAGTGAGCGCATTTTCTAATAGTGTTGGAGATGTAAGAATGTCTTTAACTGTTGATAATAATGGAGGAGATCCTATATCTGTAAAATATAACACTTTAGGTGCTACAGAACAAGATTGGATTGAATTAAGATTAGCAGATGTTGTTTTGTTATATGCTGAAGCATTAAATGAAAATTCTAAAACAAATGATGCAATTACTCAATTAAATATTATTAGAAATAGAGCGGGATTAGGAAATACAATAGCTTCAACGCAAACAGAGGTAAGAAAGGCTATATTAGATGAAAGAAGACTAGAACTTGCTTGTGAAGGGCATAGGTGGTTTGACCTTGTCAGAGCAGAAGCCGCTCAACCAGGTATAATGAATGCAGAAATGGGAGCTACAATTAGTAGTGACTATTACATCTTTCCAATACCTAATGGAGAAGTTACTTCTTTTGATAAAATAACTCAAAACCAGGGGTATTAAAAAATTGAATTTGAATTTTTTTTGATTATGGGTTACTGGTATTATATTTTATATGATTCAGTAACCTTTTTTCATAATATTATTTTAATACTTATCGACTTTAAATGTTAGTTTTTTATAGATTAACTTTTTGTTTATTACAGTTTGATATCTAAAAATATTTTTATTTTCAAATCTCATTTATTTAGTGTTATATTATACTTTCAGTGTTTTACAATAACCTTTTATTATTTAGTAATCTTACTAATTTTTAAGTTTAATAAAATATCGTTTATATACAATTGGAATTCAGTGAAAATATGAAAAGGGATGATAAAAAGGTGTCTAATCTTGTAATTAGTAAGATTAGAGATTTAATAAATTTAAGAAATTTTGAGCGTAATGATAAATTGCCTTCAGAAAGAATAATGTCTGAAAAACTAGGGTTTAATAGAACTCAAATTAGGGGAGCTATTAGGAAGTTAGAGTATTATGGAGTTTTGAAAACAAAATCTAATATTGGTACTCATTTAGAAATTGGGTTAAATGGTTTTAATGGAATGGTAGATGATATTATATCATTGGAAACCCCTTCTTTTAAAGAAATGATTGAAGTAAGAAGGTATTTAGAATTAAATTCTGTTGGATTAGCATCAAAAAGACGAACTGATATTGATTTAAAAATAATTAAAGACTGTCTTAATGCATTTAAAAATAAAGTTATTAAAGGGAGTGATTATTTAGAAGAAGATTTATTATTTCATTTAGCAATAGCTAAAGCAAGTAAAAACAATACATTGATTTCTTTAATGTTATTGTTAATGCCTCCTATTCTTAAGGTTTATGAAAGGGATGTTTTTTGTGATCTTTATTTAGAGAAATCTGAAATTGAAATACACGAAAACATCTATTTTGCTATAGAATCTAAAGATCAACAACTAGCTGAAAAAATGATGAATGAGCATTTCAGTTTATTAAAGAGAGATAAATAAAGATTTAATAATTTTTTTATACTTTAATAAAGGGTATAACATTGTGGAGTGTCCAAAAGTAATATGTTTCGCCCAAATAAAAACTGAAGATTAAAATTTAAAATTAACTACTATACCCAAGGAGGGAATCGAACCCACACTCACGAAAGTACTGGATTTTGAACCCAGCCTATCTTGATTTAAAATGATGTAGCTTGTTTTAAAATAACTTTACCCCCTTTTATTAAGGTTATTATAAATCAAGTTTAATTAAAATTTGTTGTGCCTATGTTGTACCTAATAAAAAGCCTCAACTAATATAGTTGAGGCTTTTTTTGTACTCAAGGTGGGAATCGAACCCACACTCCCGAAAGAACTGGATTTTGAATCCAGCGCGTCTACCAATTCCGCCACTTGAGCTAAATATAAATAGGACTGCAAATGTATTAAATTATTTTATTTTAAAGTGAAAAAATAAATTTCAAACTAAATAAATAATTTCTACTTTTGCACACTTACAACAACATAACAAAAAAACAACTAAATGCCTACAAATCAACTAGCACCTAAACTTTTTGCTTGCTCGCAAAGTACAGTTTTAGCAGAGAAAATAGCAAAAGAATATGGAGCTGAATTAGGAAAAGTAAAAACAACTACATTTAGCGATGGAGAATTTCAACCAGCTTTTGAAGAATCTGTAAGAGGAAGAAGAGTCTTTTTAATAGGTTCTACATTTCCTAATGCAGACAATTTAATGGAAATGTTATTAATGTGTGATGCCGCAAAAAGAGCATCTGCAAGACATATAACAGCAGTTATGCCATACTTTGGTTGGGCAAGACAAGACAGAAAAGACCAACCAAGAGTTGCTATTGGAGCAAAATTAGTTGCAAAACTTTTAGAATCTGCAGGGGCAACAAGAATTATGACTATGGATTTACATGCAGATCAAATTCAAGGGTTCTTTGAAAAACCAGTAGATCATTTATTTGCTTCAACTATTTTTATGCCATATATAGAAAGTTTAAAGCTAGATAATTTAACCATTGCTTCTCCAGATATGGGTGGTTCTAAAAGAGCTTATGCTTATTCTAAACATTTACATTCTGATGTTGTAATTTGTTACAAACAAAGAAAAAAAGCAAATGTAATTGGACATATGGAAGTAATAGGTGATGTTAAGGGAAAAAATATCATATTAGTAGATGATATGATTGATACTGGAGGAACATTAGCACACGCTGCAAATTTAATGATGGATAGAGGTGCTTTAAGTGTAAGAGCAATTTGTACACACCCAATACTTTCTGGTGGAGCATATGAGAAAATTGAAAACTCAGGATTAACAGAGTTAATTGTTTCAGACACAATTCCTTTGAAAAAAGCTACATCTAAAATAAAAGTAGTATCTTGCGCGCCATTATTTGCGGATGTTATGCACAAAGTACAAGATAATACCTCAATTAGTGGAAAATTTTTAATGTAAATAATTAATAAACAAAGTAATGAAATCAATTACAATTAAAGGATCAAAAAGAGAAAGCGTAGGTAAAGTAGCTACTAAAGCCTTACGTAATGCTGGTATGGTTCCTTGCGTTATATACGGAGGAGAAAACCCAATACACTTTTCAGCAGAAGAAAAAGCGTTTAAAAACTTGGTATTTACTCCAAACGTTTATACAGCAAGTATTGATGTTGATGGACAAAAAATACCAGCTATTTTACAAGACATTCAGTTTCATCCAGTAACAGATAAAATTTTACACGTAGATTTTTATCAATTATTTGATGATAAAGAAATTACAATGAATATTCCTGTAAAATTAACTGGAACTTCTCCTGGTGTTTTAAGTGGAGGTGCTTTACGTTTTACAAATCGTAAATTAAAAGTAAAAGCATTACCTGCAAATTTACCAGATTTTATAACTGCAGACATTTCTGGATTAAAAATTGGTAATAAATTATTTGTAACGTCTTTACATAATGATGATTATACTTTTATGCACCCAGACAATACTGTTGTTGTACAAGTAAGAACTTCTCGTAATGCAACTGTATCTGCTGATGTAGAAGAAGAAACTACTGAAGCTGCAGAATAATTTTTGTAAACATAAGAATAGAAAAAGCGTTACTTTATAGTAGCGCTTTTTTATTGTTTTTAATTTATTTGAAGAACTTATGTTATTTTTGCAAAATGAGATTAAGAAACTTTTTATATAAAATATTGGGTATAAAAGTTGAATCTAAAGAAGAATTGATGAAGAAATTTTTAATTGTTGGTTTAGGAAATATTGGTGATAAATATACCAATACACGTCATAATATTGGCTTTAAAATTGTTGATGAAGTTGCAGAAGAGCATAAAACTACTTTTGAAACTGAAAAATTAGGAGATGTTGCATCTTTTAGATTTAAAGGAAGAACATTTGTTTTGTTAAAACCAAGTACGTTTATGAATTTAAGCGGAAAAGCAGTAAAATATTGGATGGATAAAGAAAAAATATCTGTTGAAAATGTTATGATTGTTACAGATGATGTAAATATTGATTTTGGTACCATTCGTATAAAAGCAAAAGGTTCTGCTGGCGGACACAATGGATTAAAAGATATTGAAGCTAAGTTAAATACTCAAAAGTATACACGTTTTAGATTTGGTGTTGGAGGAAATTATTCTAGAGGAAGACAAGTAGATTTTGTTTTAGGAGAATGGACCAAAGAAGAAACAAGTTTGTTAATAGAACGTTTACCAACATCTGCAAAAGCTATTACTTCTTTTGGTACTGCAGGATTAGCAAACACAATGAATACTTTTAATGGAAAATAAAACTAAACAAAAAAGCTACCTAATAATAGGTAGCTTTTTTGTTTAGTTTTATTAGAACTCTATTTTCTAACTAAGCCAATAGAGCCATTAAAAGTTAAAGTAGAATTACCATCTGTTTCAATTATTTCTTGTTCTATAGTAGCACCAGTTTCTTTAAAAGATTTAATACTAAAAACACCATCAATAAAATCACCACTTTGTTGATTAAAAGTTATTGTGTTATCTATTGTATTTAATTGGTAAGTACCAGATGAATTAAAAACTATAATTTCATTATCTGTAATTGTACTACCAGTATTAGGTTTTTCTGTAATTACATTTCTATATTTTCCTGAAGCAGTAAAAGTTCCGTTTGCATTTATAATAAAACTAATATCATCAAAAGAATCTGCAACACCATTAATTGTAGTTAAAACAATACTTGAGTTTCCTGAGCTAGAAGTAATTGTTTCTACTTCTTTATAAGTAATACTATTTATATCATAAGAACCTGCAAAATTAGAAGATGTTAGCTCAAATGGAGGTGTACTTTCATCACTACTACAGCTAGTAATAGAAACAGAAATAAGTAGGGTTAAAATAAATTTTAAGATTTTCATAATGTTTATTTTTTTCAAATATAACTTATAATTATAGTTGATATTGTTTGAAGTTATAAAAAACTAATTTTCACTTGCATACCATTCTGCAAAACTAGAGTCAGTTTCTTTTAATTTTATAGAATGTAATTTAATGTTTTCTGGCAATCTGTTTTTAATTTTTTCAGCAAAGTCAATTACCATCATTTCACTTGTTGGTTGATAATCTACTAAAATAACATGGTGACCTCTATCAATTAATTCTTTAGCCAACTCAACATGAGGTGTGTTTTTATTAAACACAGTAGCATGGTCAAAAACATCAACAATTTCTTCGTTCACAATCTTTTTTAAATCTCCAAAATCTATCACCATTCCAAATTTTACGTTTGTATTATCGGTTATAGGTTTCCCAGAAACAGTAACAGAAAGTTTGTAAGAATGCCCATGAACATTTTTACACTTACCATCATAACCATACAATGCATGACCCGTTTCAAAATTGAATTGTTTTGTAATTCTAATAGTACTCATTAACGTCTGTTTCTAAATTTGTTGTAAAAGTATACAATTACTAAAGCTATAGCTAATCCTATAAATAAAAAATCTCCTCCCATTTTGTATGTTATTGTTGTTCTTCAATTAAAAAATTTTGTAAAACATCAGCAATTTTTCGGTTATCAGATAATTGCGGAATCTTGTTTTGTCCACCAAATTTACCAATAGATTTCATATATTCATGAAACCCACCTTTTTTAACTTTTCTGATTATTAAAGGTCGTAAAACTTTACCTTCAATTAAATCGAAATAGTAGATGTTTTGTGCTTGCATAGAAGCATCAACTTTTTTAGCAAACTCTTCTAAGTTTTTTGGTTCATTTTCAAATTCTATAAACCATTCATGATAAGGTAACCCACTTTCTGGATTTACCTGTGGAGCCACAGTAAACTCACTAATATTAATATTTGTACCCAAAATAGAATCGTTTAAAGCTTTTTCTACTTCTTTACCAATAACATGCTCGCCAAAAGCAGAAATAAAATGTTTTATACGCCCTGTAACTTTTATTCTATAAGGTTTTGTTGATGTAAATTCTACAGTATCACCAATGTTGTAACCCCAAAGACCAGCAGTAGTATTTAAAATGATAACATAGTTTACACCTACTTTTACATCTTTTAAAGAAATTCTTGTAGGGTTTTCATCAAAAAATTCATTTGCAGGAATAAACTCATAGAAAATACCAGAATTTAGTTGTAAAAGCATTCCCTTTTCTGTTTGAGAATCTTGATAAGCAATAAAACCTTCTGATGCTGGATATAATTCTATGTAATCTATTTTTTTCCCTATTAAGCTTTCAAATTTATTTTTATAAGGTTCAAAATTTACACCACCGTAAATAAAGAAATTAAAATTTGGAAACAATTCTGAAACTGATTTTCCTGTTTTTTCAATTAATTTTTCAAAATACATTTGTACCCAAGAAGGAATTCCGCTAATTACAGACATGTCTTCATGAATAGTTTCTTCTACAATTGCATTTACTTTAGTATCCCAATCTTCTATACAATTGGTTTCCCAACTTGGTAATCTGTTTTTTAATAAATATTGGGGTACATAATGTGCTACAATACCACTTAATCGACCTAGTTTTACACCATTCTTATCACTTAAAACAGGGCTTCCTTGTAGAAAAATCATTTTTCCGTTTACAAAACTTGCATCTTTTTTTTCTACAATATAAAACAACAAGGCATTTCTTGCAGCCTTAATATGTGTAGGCATAGAATCTTTAGTAATAGGAATGTATTTTGCACCAGAAGTAGTTCCAGAAGTTTTGGCAAAATACAATGGTTTTCCTGTCCAAAGAACATCAGATTCTCCAGCAACAATTCTATCTACATAAGGTCTTAAACCTTCATAATCTGTAACTTTTACTTCTTTTTTAAAATCTTCATAAGAATTGATATTCTCAAAATTATGATCTTTACCAAAAGCAGTTTTTTTTCCTTTAAAAATTAACTTTTTAAAAACTCTTTCTTGAGTTTTAAGAGGATTTTTTGCCCATTTGTTTACTTTTTTTGTAGCAAATTTAGCAAACGGAAGTGCAAAAATAGATTTGATACTCATTACTTAAAATCTATAAAATTAGTTGGGTTTACAGTATAACCACCATTCCAAAGTTCAAAATGCAAATGAGGTCCTGTTGTTAGTTCTCCTGTAGAGCCAACAGTAGCAATTACTTCACCAGATTTTACAAAATCTCCTTGTTCTTTTAGTAAATTACCATTGTGTTTGTATACAGAAATATATTCTTTTGCATGTTTTAAAATGATAACGTAACCAGTTTCTGTTGTCCAGCCAGAAAAAATTACGGTACCATCTGCTGTTGCTTTTATTGGGTCTCCAGTTTTTGCTGTTATATCTACAGCAAAATGTTTAGAAGTAGCATCAAAATTTTGTGAAATAGCACCATTTAAAGGAGCAAAAAAGACTATTTTAACTGAACTCTCTGTGTTATTCTGTAAAGAAAATCGAGTTTCACTTTCTACTTTTTCTCTAAATAATGAATCTTCTTTAGAGGCATTTAATTTACTTTCGTCTATTAAACGTTGTCTTGCTTCAGTTTGAATAGAGTCTATACTTTCTGGTTCTATTTCACCAGTTAAAACAGGTTTTAATGCTTTTGTATAGTTTTCTATTAAGGCTAATTTTATTTTTAAAGAATCTGCTTCAAAAGTTAATTTAGCAGCTTTTCTTTTTAATGCTGTAGAAGAATAACCTGGTATGTATTCTTTTATTGGTGTAAATGCAATTAAAACAGTGGTTACTGCAATTAATAAAATAGAGAAAACACCTCCTAAAACAAATACGTTTAAACGCGATAGTTTTAATGAAAAACGCTCTTCAAAAGTGTCTTCATTTAAAACAACTAACCTGTATTTATCTGTTAGTTTTTGTTTAAGTTTTCCTTTCTTTTTATCTTTTTTAGCCACAAAATGTTATTTGATGTTTAACAAATATACAACGAATTTAATGTGATATTATTTTCTGTAAAAATTCATCTCATCTACATATTCCCAAACCTCTTTTGTTAAAAGTGGTTTTATGTTTTTCTTGTCTTTAATTCCGTTTCTAATTGCAGTTGAAGATATTTGTACAATTGGTGCATCAACTTTATGAATTTTTGAGTGGTTTTTAAACTGATGTTCAACCATACCATCTGCTATTCTTGGATACACATAAATGTGATGATGCTCTAAAATAGTTTCATAATTTTTCCATTTATGTAAACTTTTTAAATTGTCTTCTCCCATAATTAAACAGAATTCTTTTTCTGGATGTATTTCAGAAATATGAGCTAAAGTATGTACTGTATAATTGGGTTGAGCTAATTTAAACTCTATGTCTGAAGGTTTAATTTTTGGGTAATCTTCAGTTGCTTTATATACCATTTCAAAACGATGATGATTGTCTAGCAAAGAACTTTTCTTTTTAAAAGGATTGTGTGGTGTAACTACCATCCAAATTTCATCTAAATCTGAATGCTCTACCATATGATTGGCAATAATTAAATGCCCAACATGAATTGGATTGAAAGTACCAAAATAAAGACCAATTTTACTCATAACTTTTGTTTGAAGTTTGAAGAAGGGAGTTTGAAGAGTCGGTTTTGTTTTCCCAACTTCACATTTCCAACTTCATGCCTTTTTATTATTTCAAAAAATCATCAACCAATTCTTCTGCTTCTTTAAGAGCAACATCTAAATCGTAATTTTTAATGATTGTATCAAATTGAGGAGCAGTTGCTAACTCTACAGATGCTTTTGCAATACGCATGTTAATTTTGTCTTCGCTTTCTGTAGAACGCTTTTTTAATCGAATTTTTAATTCATCTACACTTGGTGGTTTTACAAAAACAGCTAAAGTTTGTTCTGGAAATTTCTTTTTAATTCTTAAACCTCCAACAACATCAATATCAAAAATAACATGTTTTTTTAACGCCCAAATACGTTCTACTTCGCTTTTTAAAGTTCCGTAAAAGTTATCTCTATAAACTTCTTCCCACTCTAAAAATTCATCATTTTTAATTTTACTTTTAAAGTCTTCTAAAGTAATAAAATAATAATCTTCACCATGTTTTTCTGTTCCTCTGGCATCTCTAGAGGCACAAGAAATAGAAAACTCTAAATTAAATTTTTCTTGACTTAATAAATGACGCACAATAGTTGTTTTACCTGAACCAGAAGGTGCTGAAAAGACGAATAATTTTCCTTTAAAATCTGACATATAGTTGTTTTTGATTATTAGATTTTGATTGATGGTTTTTTTACGAATAACCAAAAATCCTCAACTAATAACTAATTATAATACGTTTAAAATTTGTTCTTTTATTTGTTCTAATTCGTTTTTCATTTGAATAACAGCTTTTTGCATTGGTGCAAAATTTGCCTTAGAACCAGTAGTGTTAATTTCTCTACCCATTTCTTGAATTACAAAGCCTAATTTTTTTCCATTAGAATCTGGTGTTGCAAGTGTTTCTAAAAAGTAGTCTAAATGATTTGCTAAACGAACTTTTTCTTCATTAATATCTAACTTTTCTAAATAATAAATAAGTTCTTGTTCAAACCTATTTTCGTCAGTTTCTACTTTTAGGTCATCAATAGCTTTTTTTAATCTTGCTTTTACGTTTTCTACTCTATCTCCATCTAAAGCTTTTACTTCTTCTAAATATATTTTAATGTTTGATATTCTTTCTTTAAAATCAATTTCTAAAGAAGCAGCTTCATCAATCCTATATTGTACAATTTCTTTTATAGCGATGTCAATATTTTCATTGATAAGATTCCATTCATTTTCATCTAATTCTTCACGTTCTGTTTTTAATGCATCTGGCATTCTAACAGCCATTTTTAATAACTCTACATCATCAGAAGAACCTGTTTGAACAACATTTCTAAGTTGTTGCATGTAATCTTTAACTACACCATGGTTTACTGTAGTAGAAGTTTCATCTGCAGTCATTTCTACAAAAATTGAAAAATCTACTTTACCACGAACTAAAGCTTTTGCTAGTTTTTTACGAACAGATAATTCTTTTTCTTTGTAATAAGAAGGAATACGAACGTTTAAATCTAGGTTTTTACTATTTAAAGATTTAATTTCTATGGTTACTTTTTTAGTAGGTAGCTGTAATACAGATTTACCATAACCAGTCATAGATTGAATCATAAAATCAACGTTTTAGATGAACTGCAAATATAGTTTTTATTTAACAGAATTATCTACTTGTTTTAGAGCTATAAATAACAATTAAAAGCATAAAAAAAGAGCTTCAATTTAATTGAAACTCTTAAAGTTTTGGTTGATTAACTTTTGATTAGTCCACTAAAGGTGGAATTCTTAAAACCTGACCAGGGTAAATTTTATCTGGATGTGATAACATTGGTTTGTTTGCTTCAAAAATTACTGGATATTTCATTGCATTACCATAATAATTTTTTGCAATTTTACCTAAAGTATCTCCACTTTCTACAGTATGAAATTGAGCCATTGCAGCTTCTTCTATAACTTCTATTTCTGCAACTGTTAAGCTATCATCTACAGATGAAACACCATTTGTATTACCTACAGCAATAACAACTTTTTCTTTAGTTGCTATATCTGCAGCTTCTCCTGTTAGTTTAACAGCATCATCATCTACCTCTATACCTAAGTCTTTAATTTCTAGGTTTAACCCAGTAATTATTTCTCTTAACTGATTCGATTTTTCTGCATTTTCTTCTTCTGTTGTTTTTCCAATGCCGAAAACTGCTGCTCCTGCATTTTTAATGAATGAAAAAATTCCCATTTTTTTTGATTTTTTTGTTAATATTTTGATTTTTTGTGTAATGCCAAGATACAAATTTTAAGCAATTTCTTTACATTTGTTAATATAAAATATACAAATGATAATTCATCACATACAAAAAGAGAATTCTATTCTTAATAAATTTATATCGGAAATTAGAGATGTAAAAATTCAAAAAGATTCACTTCGTTTTCGAAGAAATATAGAAAGAATAGGAGAGGTTTTAAGTTATGAATTAAGTAAACAATTATCTTATTCTAGTATTAATATTGAAACTCCTTTAGCAAAAAAAGAAGAGCAATTACTTAGTAACGATATTGTTTTATGTTCTATTTTAAGAGCAGGTTTACCTTTGCATCAAGGATTGTTAAATTATTTTGATGATGCAGAAAATGCCTTTATTTCTGCTTATCGTAATCACCCAAATAATGATGCAGAGTTTGAAATTGTGGTAGAGTATTTTGCATCACCCTCTATAAATAATAAAACTTTATTATTAGCAGATCCAATGTTAGCCACAGGTCAGTCTTTAGTGGCAGTTTTAGAAGCAATAAAAAAATACGGTACTCCAAAAGAAATTCATATTGTTGCTGTAATTGGGTCTGAAGAAGGAATAGAGTTTATAAAAGATAAATTCCCAGAAAATACTCATTTATGGATTGCAGCAATAGATAGTGAGTTAAATGATAAAGGTTATATAGTTCCTGGTTTAGGAGATGCTGGAGATTTAGCTTTTGGGTCTAAATTATAACCAAAAATAAGTTATAACTGTTATTGCAATTAATAAGCTAAAAAGGATATCTTTAATGAAGTTTTTTTGAATAACTTCAAAACCATTTGCAATTATTACAGATGCAGGTATTAAAAATAAAACAATTTCAGATCCGTTTTTATTAGATACTATTAAAGCAAATAATATTGCAATAATTAAATTGATAATTAAAAGAAGCCAACTTTTTTTAAATGAATTATTTACAGATAAAGCTTTTGGCGATTTTAATAAAACAGCACAAATTGTAAGTAAAAGTGTTGTTAAAAAGATGTAGAAGAAATAATTATCTGTATAAATAGATAAATTATTACTAATTTCTAGGTTAATTATTTTTGTGAAAGCAAAAGTAGAATCTTGCCATAATAAATAAGCAAAATAGATTATTATAGGTGAAATAAACCCTAAAACAGGTGTTAATAATGTATGAATGGTTAGCTTTTGTTGTAATAAAATTGCTGCATAAACTAGAATTATAAAAAGTAAAGAAGAAGGTTCTAGAATACACATTATACCCAACCAAAAACCACTATCAAATATTTTTTGAATTACATTTTTAGAAGATCTTAAACTGTATAGTTTTCTTAAAAAAAGAAGGTGAATTAATATAGAAGACAACGTTTTAAAATCTAAAAGAACAGTTGTAAATAAAGCTAATCCTAAGGTAAATATGAAATAAGCATAAGAATTATCAAACGTTAGTTTGTTTTTAGTTACTACAAAATGATAAAAGAAAAAAATTGCTAAAAAAAGCATTAAAAAAGATATATTTTCTAGCGCTTTAATCCATGTAAAATTCTCATTAAAAAGGTCTGAAAAAACAGAAAATAGG
The DNA here is from genome assembly GCF_023555495.1 of Polaribacter sp. Z022. GTDB lineage: Bacteria > Bacteroidota > Bacteroidia > Flavobacteriales > Flavobacteriaceae > Polaribacter. The sequence continues at coordinate 673,574 of NZ_JALCZO010000001.1, forward strand.
AAGAAACTAAAAAACAATCCTAAGTAGAATATAAAATTGATTGGTTTAGATTTCTCTAAAAAATTGGCTAGCATTGTTTCTTTTGTTATTTTTGCAGTGTAAAGATAATTAAGTTATGATAGCAAGCAATATTTTTAGATGGATTGGTAGTTTATTTACTGATTTATTATTTCTTCCTTTTGAGTGGTTACGTACAAGTGTAGCACATGCAGATTTAGGGTGGTGGGTTTCTAACGCCGTAAACTGGGGATTTCTAGTAGTTTTATTAGTTTTATTCGCTTATTGGATGGGACAATCTAGAAAATTTGTAAAAGAAGGAACTGAAGACAGAGCTTAATTTTACACATTGGGAAGCAAAAACAAATTAAAACGTTTCAAAGAAAATGAAACGTTCAAAAATGTCATTCAACCAACAAGAGAAGAAGTTGTAACAGGTTTTTCTCATAAAGGTAAGTGGCATTCTTTTTTTGGAAACAACAATCCTATTGTTGTAGAGTTAGGTTGTGGTAAAGGAGAATATACTATAGCCTTAGCAAGAAAAAATCCAAATAAAAACTATATTGGTATAGATATTAAAGGTGCTCGTTTTTGGCGAGGAGCAAAAACTGCAATAGAAGAGAACTTACCTAATGTAGCTTTTGTTAGAACTCAAATAGAATTGGTAGATTTTATTTTTGCAGAAAATGAAGTGTCTGAAATTTGGATAACTTTCCCAGATCCACAAATTAAATTTCAACGCACCAAACATAGAATGACAAATTCTAGTTTTTTAAAGAAATATAATCATATTTTAAATGAAGAAGGAATCATGAATTTAAAAACAGATTCTGAATTTATGCATGGTTATACTTTGGGTTTATTACATGGAGAAGGACATGAAATTTTATATGCAAATCATAATGTATATAAAAATCAAGGAGCTCCAAAAGAAGTAACAGAAACCCAAACTTTCTATGAAAATCAATATTTAGAAGTAGGAAAACCAATTACTTATATTCAATTTAGGTTGAAATATTAGTAGGTTTTTATATCTTCACTTCGTGAAAGAATCTGATAATTTTTTTGATAAAGTTTATAAAATAGCACGTTTAATTCCTCATGGTAGAGTTACGAGTTATGGAACAATTGCAACTTATTTAGGTGCAGCAAGATCTGCAAGAATGGTTGGTTGGGCTATGAACAAAGCACATTATTTAGAAGATATTCCTGCTCATAGAGTAGTAAATAGAAAAGGTATTCTTACAGGTAAACATCACTTTGATGGTACCAACTTAATGCAACAATTATTAGAAAGCGAAGGTGTTGTAGTTGTTGAAAATCAAATTCAAGATTTTGAAAAAATATTTTGGAATCCAACTAATGAATTGCACTAATTCTTGTTTGTGTAAAATAAAAAACCCCATCAAAATTTGATGAGATTTTAATTAGAAAGTGGAGGCAAAGTTTATTTAATTTTGATAAAGCTTCCTTTATAAGTTTTATTTTTAAAACGCGAATTATAAAAATATTGATTGTTTCTAATTTTTGTAATTTCTGAGGTCAATTCTTGACCCACTTTAAACGAAGAACCATTTAGCTCTATATCTGTAATTACGAGTTTGTATTCGTATTTAGACAACCATTTAATCTTTGCTTTAATGTATTTGTTATTAGGATGATATTCGTAGTAAAAACCATCTTTAATTTCAATTAAAATTTCTTTTTTACGAAAGTTATAGGTGTATTTTCCATCTTCTAAAACAACGTCTTTAACTTCTAAGTCATTTCCAATAGAATAAATTTTAGCATCTGTTTTAAAGTAGCTTACTTGTGCAATATCTTGAGAAAAAGATGTTTGATAATTAAAAGAAATTAGTATTAATAAAGTAATAAAAATAAGTTGCTTTCTACGTTTCAAAATATTTGTTTTTAAATTCTGTGCGAAAGTATACTTAGATAATGAAGTAGTTTTTTGTTACCGTTTGAAAAACAATTTTCTAATGATGAATTGCAATAAATTTTCGATAAACTAAAATGCCAAAACTCCTAATCGATTAAAATTAGGAGTTGAATTTATTTTTAAAACTAGTTTTATTTTACTTTTTTAAAACTACCTTTTCCAGTTTTGTTATTAAAACGAGAAGTATAAAAGTATTCATCTCCTTTAATTTTTACAATTTCTGCAGTAAGTTCATCACCAACCTTAAAAGGAACACCTCTTCTTTCAATATCTACAATAATAAGTTTGTATTCATATTCAGAAATCCAATCAATTTTAGCTTTAATAAACTCATTTTTAGGGTGATATTCGTAATAAATACCATTTTTAATTTCTATTAAAATATCATTTTCTCTAAACTTGTAGGTGTATTTGCCATCTTCTAAGACAGCGTTGTTTACAACTATATCATTAGAAATAGAATACATTTTAGACACAGGTTTTAAGTAAATACTTTGTGCTAAATCTTGAGAAAAAGAAGTCTGAAAATTAAAAGAAATAAACAGTAAGAATATCACAGACCTTAGGGTGTTTGTGCTTTTCATAATTTTGGGGGATTAAATTATTTTTCTAAATATAATAAATTTTTTTTAAAATGGTATATAAGTCTGATTTAAAATATTTTAATAATAGTATTTACTGCATATATTTCATTAATAAGTTTTTTAAAAAAAGTATCTTTGTAAGTCTAAAAATTAAATAAATTAAAATCTCTAAAATGAGTTTTAAAAAACAAGATATATATAAAGCATTAGAAACTATTACAGCTCCTGGTGAGGGTAAGAGTTTAATAGAAAATAATAATGTTACAAATGTAGTAACTTTTGGCAATGAGGTAATTGTAGATGTTACTATAAGCAATCCTACTTTACAGGCTAAAAAGAAAATTGAAACAGAAATTACAAAAGTAATTCAATCTAAAGTAGATGAAAATATTGATGTAAAAATCAATTTAAAAGTAGTTGCAGCTGCTCCAAAAGAAAATCCTAACTTAATTAGAGGAAAAGAAATTCCTAATATTAAAAATATTATTGCAATTGCATCTGGTAAAGGTGGTGTAGGTAAATCTACTATAACTGCTAATACAGCTATTGCATTATCTAAAATGGGCTTTAATGTAGGTGTTTTAGATGCAGATGTTTATGGTCCTTCTCAGCACATTATGTTTAATGTAGAAAGAGAAAAACCACTTTCTGTTAAAGTTGAAGGTCGTTCTAAAATGAAACCGATAGAAAATTATGGTGTTAAATTATTGTCTTTAGGGTTTTTTACAGATCCAGATCAAGCAGTAATTTGGAGAGGTCCTATGGCTTCTAAAGCCTTAAATCAATTAATTTTTGATGCAGATTGGGGAGAATTAGATTTTCTTTTAATTGATTTACCTCCAGGAACAGGAGATGTACATTTATCTATTGTACAAGCTTTACCAATTAATGGTGCAGTTGTAGTAAGTACACCTCAAAATATTGCTTTAGCAGATGCTAAAAAAGGGGTTGCAATGTTTAAACAAGAAAACATTAATGTACCAGTTTTAGGAATCATAGAAAACATGGCATATTTTACTCCAGAAGAATTACCTAATAATAAATATTATATCTTTGGACAAGATGGAGCAAAAAATTTAGCAGAAGATATTGATACTAAATTTTTAGGAGAAGTGCCATTGGTACAAAGTATTAGAGAATCTGGAGATGTTGGTCATCCAGTAGCGTTACAAGAAGGTACAATTTTAGAGAAATCATTTAATGATATTACTAAAGAAATGGTTTCAGAATTATTAAAAAGAAATGCTAATTTGCCTCCAACAGAAGTTGTTAGAATTACAACTATGAGTGGATGTAGCACAAAATAAATTAGATTTATGACAGCAGAAGAAACACTAAGTAATGTAGAAAAAGCTTTAGATGAAATCCGTCCTTTTTTAATTAGTGATGGGGGTAATATTAAACTTTTATCTATAGAAGATACTATTGTAAAAGTACAATTAGAAGGTGCTTGTACAGGTTGCTCTGTAAATCAAATGACATTAAAAAACGGAGTAGAAGCAACAGTAAAAAAGTATGCTCCACAAATTAAAGAAGTAATTAATGTAGGGTAATTCTTATGTGACTTTTGTCACACTTAGAATTATTTGATTTGGTTATTTTTGGACAACTCTTATTTTTAATGGTATGATAACAACAGATATTTTAATTATTGGAGCTGGCCCTACAGGTTTATTTACTGTTTTTGAAGCTGGCTTATTAAAGTTACGCTGTCATTTAATTGATGCACTTCCACAAGCTGGAGGGCAATGTTCAGAAATTTATCCTAAAAAACCAATTTACGATATTCCTGCTTATCCAGAAATTTTAGCTGGTGACTTAACAGATAAATTAATGGAACAAATTAAACAATTTGAACCAGGATTTACCTTAGGAGAAAGAGCAGATACTGTAGAAAAACAAGAAGATGGTACTTTTATAGTAACTACAAATAAAGGAACAAAACACCATGCTCCAATTGTAGCAATTGCAGGAGGTTTAGGAAGTTTTGAACCTAGAAAACCGCCAATTCCTAATATTGCAGATTTTGAAGATAAAGGAGTTGAGTATATTATTAGAGATCCTGAGTTTTATAGAAATAAAAAAGTAGTTATTTCTGGTGGAGGTGATTCTGCCTTAGATTGGTCTATTTTTTTAACAGATGTTGCTTCAGAGGTTACTTTAATTCATAGAAGAAATGAGTTTAGAGGTGCTTTAGATTCTGTAGACAAAGTACAAGAATTAAAAGACGAAGGTAAAATTAGAATGATAACTCCTGCAGAAGTAAAAGGTATTGTAGGAACAGATAAAGTAACTGGTGTTTCTGTTGTAAAAAAGGGTGAAGAACCATTTACTATTGCAACAGATCATTTTATTCCATTGTTTGGTTTGTCACCAAAATTAGGTCCTATTGCAAATTGGGGATTAGAAATAGAAAAAAATGCCATAAAAGTTAACAATGCTTTAGATTATCAAACTAATATTCCTGGTATTTATGCCATTGGAGATGTTAACACATATCCAGGAAAATTAAAATTGATTTTATGTGGATTTCATGAAGCTACATTAATGTGTCAAAGTGCTTATCAAAGAATATTTCCAGATAAAAAATATGTAATGAAATACACAACAGTTGGTGGTGTAGATGGTTTTGATGGAACTAGAAAAGAAGCACCTAAAGCTGTAGTTAAAAAGATAGAGTAATCCTACTTAACACTTAGAGTTGATAGTCGTTATTTTAATTAATTTAAAAGCATAGGATAATCAATTTCTGTAAAATCAATTAGGTCACTTTTATAATTATTATCAATACCTAGTAAAATACGTAATGCTTTAATTTCATTTAAATCAAATATTAATATTAAATTTTGATGAGAAGTAGGAATTGGTATTTTTCTTTTCTGAACATAATAATCCTTAAAACCTAACCAATAATAAACATCTATTTGTGATACGTAATATTTAAATTTATAAAGTTGATCTTTTGTAAATTGAAAGAAAATATTATTAAAAGTTAAAGCATATGTATTACAATCCTTACAAAAAGAAAGTTCTCCGTTTTTTACCCTTGCTATAATTTCTGAATTTTGACACATCGTTTTTTTATGAAAAATTATTATGCTTTTCTCCAGAGATTTAAGTTTCTAATTAAGAAAACACTGGCAGTAGAAACTAGAGCTAACATAAATATTTCTGATATGTTAGAACTTTCTAATATGATAGCTTCTATAAAGTGATAAATGTTGTAAATACCAGCAATTATTGCCCAAATAAAAGACATCCAAATAAACCATTTTTTAGAAACTTCTAAGGTTAATAAAGCAAAAAACAAACAAAGACCTTCAAAAATAATTCTATAAATATGATGTGCTAAAGGCGCTTCTCCTGTTGCGTTTTCTAAAATTAAAGTTTCATTATAATAGATGTTAAAAAGGCCATACATGTGGTGTACAATCCAACCCATTCCTAAAAATAGCCAAAGGATTACAATTTTTGTTTTCATAGGTATTTCGTTTTTATTTATTTCTGTTTTTGATGTTTTTTCTATTTTAGAAGTTGTTTTGCTTTTTTCTTCTAACAACAATTGTTTTCTGTTTTTATAATCTATTGGATGTTTGGTAAAAGCACTTTGTTCTTTAATTGTAGGTTTAATTTTTAAATACACTAGAAAAGCTGTTGTAGATAAGAATATCCAAAGAATATCTACAGAGAAAATTTCTATTTGATTATTCTTATATGTATTCCAAATCCAATTATTAGATACAATACCGTTTACAATTGGAATTAAAATACCTAAAATTGCACCAGATAATAAGGTTGTTTTGTTGGTAAAATAATTATCTCTTTTGTATCTAAAATAGAGAGTTGCAATGAACCAAGTTGTAAAAAAGAAAAAGTACAATATGTCCATTCTTTGGTTCATATAAGATTCTGGCAATAACTTTACTAAAAGAAAAGATAAAGCTGTAATAGGAAACATAGACAAGCAAATTGCCAAATAAAAATGACCAACTTTTGTGGTGTACAAACGTTGTTTTAGAGTCATGCTTTTTTTATTACGTGCTTCTATGTAAATTAAGACTCCAGTTATAATTACAAAACAGGTAATAAAAGCCAGTATAAAATAGATGATTTTAACCCAGAATCCGCCAAAATCTGCAAAATGTAATCTAGCTAATAATCTTTGAGAATCTTCTAGGTAACTTAATTTATTGGGGTCTTTAATTTCTTCAATTTTACCTGTGTAAGCATTGTAAACAATTCTACCAATACCAATATATTTTTCTTGGTCACTTAGTTCTCCAATTAAAACATACTCCATATTATTGCCTTTATAATTTCTTATAAAAGCTCTTGTTAAATGAAATTCATTCCAAGTATCGTTTGTTTTCTTAGCAAAAGAATTAAAGCTAAAAACTTCTTGATTGGTTGTTTTTACCCACTCATAATTTTTTCTTGCAGGACGTACATCTTCAATTAATTTATCTTGATTACCATTATATAAAAATGTGGCAGGTAAGAGTACTAAAATACCTATGCCTAGATAGGCTCCTGTTACTGCAAATATAAATTGAAAAGGTAAACCAATAATTCCAAGAGCAGTATGAGAATCTGTCCAAATACGTTTTAAAGTTACTTTTGGATTAAATTGATAAAAATTTGAAACTATTTTTTTCCAATGTATAATTACACCAGTTACAATAGCAAATAAAAAAAATAGCGAAACAAAACCCGATAAATATTGCCCTATAAAAGGAAGTTGCCTAAAATAATGTAATCTATATAAAAACTCTCCTAAGCTATATTGTTCTTCATAAGTTTTTTCTTCAAAAGTATTGGTGCCTATAAAAAATATCTTTCTTTCAAGGTCAATTTTATTGTTAATTGAGTCTTTTTGTATATCAAGAGCAACAGAAATTTTATCACTTTTAAAATTTAGATTTAATTGTAAATCTCTACCTGTTAAATTGTACTCTTTGTCTAGATTGTTTAATATTTTATCAAAATCTACATTTTTTTTCTCAATATGTTTTACTTCTTTTCCCTCTTCCCATAAAGAAATTTCGTCTTTAAATAAAGAAAAAGCACCAGCAAAGAAAATTACATAAAGAGCTACACTTATTACAATGCCACTTACTGTGTGTGTATTAAAAAATACATTATAATTTCTTTTACTCATTATATAAAAGGATTTTGTTGTTTTCCATAAAAGTAGATAGCATAAAGAAGCACAGATATTAATAGATATAAAGCCCAAACTTTCCATCCGTTTTTAAACAAATAAGGAATAATTAATAATACTCCCCAAAGAATAAAAACAGTATAAATAGATGTTATTAAAACTTCTTTATGGTTTGGTAACCATAAGGCTAATGATAAATGAAAAAGTGCAGTTATTATATAACCTCCTATTATTCCTGCAGTTATTTTAGCAAATTTTTGCCATGAGTTAGTTGTTAAATACTTTTTGTTTGCAGGCATTTTATAGGTTTAAAATTGTTTCTAGAATTAGAGAGGTAATACATAGAACTATAATGTGTTTTTTAGTAAATATTTTTAATGGATACAAAACAATAATTAAACTTAATATTGTAGATAAAGTAAAAATCCAAAAGAGAAAACCACTTGTTAATCCGAAAAAAAATAGAGAAAATGTAAGTGTTATAAATAAAACTAAAAGACTTAAATATTTTGTTTTTTTTATATTTTCTTGTAGCCAAATATCTATAAAGACGTTTTTATCTAATTGAACTTTTTTAGAAGTATTGTACAAAAAATAACTCCCTATTAAAATTGTAAAAATTAAAAGACTAACCATATTTTTTATTAGAGTAGCAAAACTCTAAACAGTTGTTTAGAGCTTTGCAGTTTACTAAAATCAACTAAAAAACTTATTTTAAAATGAGTAACTAACTGTTCCTAAAAACGCTCTAGGTGCTTGTGCGTTAACAGTTGTCCATCCATTATAGTATATTTTATTTGTAAAATTATTTGCTTTTAACGCTACTCTAAACTTATCTACATTATAGTATAAACTAGCATTAAAAATTGTGTAACTAGGTATTGTAAAAACACCAGCTACAGAGTTGTTTTTTGTTAAGTTTTCTGAAGCACCATTAAAACCAAAACCTAAACCAAAGTTTTTTGCAAAACTATTTTCGTCAAATTTATAGTCTGCCCAAAAGTTGTATAAGTTTTCTGCACCTGCTTCTGTTGGTCTTCTGTCTAAATATTCTATAACTTCTCTTCCTGTAATACCAGTTATTGGGTCTATTGCTTTTTCACTATATACATCAGTGTATTTTCTATCATTCAAAGAATAAGAAGCTCTAATGTTAAGGTTTTTTATAGGACTCGTGTTTATTTCAAATTCAAAACCTTTACTTATACTTTCTGCCATATCAATAGTTACATTAAATAATAGTGCATAAGGATCACTTGTTGTAAAATCATTTACAGTAATGTGATAATAACTAGCGCCTAAATTTAATTTTCCATTAATTAGATTTGTTTTTACACCACCTTCAAATTGAACTGCTTTGGTTGGTTGAAAAACACTAGTAGTTCCATCAGGATTCACAATAGAGTTATTGTTTACAAAACCTGTTTGGTAGTTTCCAAATACAGATACTTTATCTTTTATAGGTTGGTATAAAATACCAGCACTTGGAGATAAAGTTGTTTTTGTATAATCATCTGCTTTAGTAGATAAATTACCATCTTGAATAAAATGGTCTAAACGTAAACCAACATTAACAGTTAATGCAGGTGTAACATTAATTACATCAGAAACATAAGCTGCAAGTGTTTGTGATTTTAAATTGCTAATAAAAGGATCTAATTGATCAAAGTTTTCTTGAACATTTTTAGCATCTGTAAAATAGGTAGCATTTGGTGTAAATGTAGAAGGAATTACATCTCCATTTGCAGCTATAAAAGCATCAAAATAAGGAAAAGAAGAAAAATTGCTCTCTATAGCATCTGAAAAAGGAGATAAACCTAAAGCATTTAAAGTGGCTATTAATTGTGGAAAGTTTGATGAAGAAGTAATTTCTGTGTTACCATTAACATTTTTACTATTTCTTTGATTACTAATATAATCTACACCAAAAACCAATCTATTTCTAACATCACCAATTTTAAAATCTCCAGTAAAATTTTGTTGTAAGTTAAATCTTGTTTCACTTGCATCTCTTTCACTATAAACTCGTGTAAAAGACTCTGTTGTTAATAGAGAAGAAGCTTCTAATAACATTGGATTTACTAATGGATCTAGTAATGAATTTATGTAGCCTAAAGTTGCAGCATCTAAACCTAAATTATTTAATTGACCTGTAATTGAAGATAATAATAAAAGACCACTAGCACCACCATCAAATTGGTATTGATACAAACCATCAGTTTGTGCATAACTACTAGAAAAAGCAGTTTGAGATGTCCAAGTGTCAGATATTTTATAATCAAAAATTGCTCTTGTGTTAAAAGTTGAATTATTTAAAGTGATATCATTAGAGGTAAATGATTTGTTTGGATTAATATTTAGCTCATCAATATTAGTAGCAACAAGTGGTATTCCATTTCTTAAAAATAGCATAGAAGGATTGGTAGATTCTGTTTGCGAATATTCTAAATTAACAGAAGCATTTAATCTATTATTAATTCTGTAAGACATAGAAGGTGCAATAAAAAACGTGTTTTTAAAACCTGCATCTTGAAAACTATCTTGAGTTAAATAAGATGCATTTACTCTAAAATATGGAGCGTTTGTTTTTCCTAATGGTGTATTGTAATCTAAAGAAACTCTATTTAAACCAAAAGAACCACCTGTGTAAGATACACTACCTCCCTTACCTTCAAAAGGTTTTTTAGTTACTACATTAATTAAACCACCTAAAGAAGTTTCTGTACTTCCAAATAATGTAGCAGAAGGCCCTTTTATAACTTCTATTCTTTCAATATATGATGGATCAACTGCACTAAAAGTTACCCCTGCAACACCATCTACCATTCTTGGTTGTACACTAAATCCTCTTGAAGAAAAATAGGCAGTTCCATTTCCTGGAGATCTACCTGTTCCTTCCCATAATTTATAAATACCTGTTGCATTAGTCATAGCCTCATCTAAGTTTGTTACAACTTGAGATTCTAATAAAGCAGAAGTAACAGTAGTATACACATGTGCATTTTCCATGTCTTTTAAAGGAAGTTTAGAAACGTAAGCAGTTTCTTTTCTAGAAAAAGAATTGTTTTTAGATCTAAGTACTACTTCTTGTAGTAATTCATTACCCTCATATAAAATAATAGTACCTAAATCTGTATTATTACTTATGGTAATTTCTTTTGTTTTAAAACCAATATAAGAGAATACAATTGTTTGATTTTTTTGAATATCCTTAATTTCAAAATTTCCATCAAAATCAGATTCAACTCCCTTTTTTGAACTTTTAATATGAATACTTACTCCTGTTAAAGGGTTTTTGTAATTGTCTACAACTTTTCCTTTTATTGTAGTTTTCTGAGCATTAGTGTTTGCTATTATCAGCAAAAACAGTACTGAACTTAAAATATATTTCATTATATTTATTTAGACTTGTTAAAAATAGTGTTATTTTTGGCAAATATATCTACTAAGACTATATCTACAAAATTTATTTAGAATTATTTTAAATAAGGATTTGTTTTTGTTTTTTGCCCAATGATAACAAGCAATCAAAAGCGTTATTAAGTAAAAACAATTTGGGTTTTAATACAGAAGAAACTAGAATTAACTATATTGCTTCTTGATTTTTTACAGATAAAGGTTAAATGAATAGAGACGATATTTTAAAGAAAATTGAAGAAAAGTACGAAAAACTAGGAGTACCTGTAGATTCTATGTTAGAGGGTTTACTTTGGAGCACACCCATTACTTATTGGGATTATATTCAAACAGATGCGCTTTTAGGTTTACAAACTCCAAGAACAACACAACCAGATGAAATGGTTTTTATCATGTATCATCAGGTAAACGAATTGTTGTTTAAAATGGTTTTATGGGAAATTGATCAGGTTGCAAAAACAATTGAAGTTTCTGCAGAAAAATTTTCTATGCATTTAAATAGAATTAGTAGATATTTTGATATGCTTTGTAACTCATTTACTGTAATGGCAGATGGTATGGAGCGTGAACAATATTTAAAATTTAGAAACACTTTAACACCTGCAAGCGGATTTCAATCAGCTCAATATCGTAAAATAGAATTTGCATCCACAGAGTTAATCAACTTAATAGATGTTCGTTACAGAGATACAATCAATAAAAGTTCGTCTTTTAAAAATGCATACAATCACTTGTATTGGCAAGCTGCTGGTAAAAATTATACAACTGGTCAAAAATCTACTTTATTAAATCTTTTTGAAAAGAAATACATGGGAGATTTTATAGATTTTATGGAAGATTATAATGATATTAATCTGTCTTTAAAATTTAAACAACTACCTAAAGAAGTTCAAGAAAATGAAGATTTAATAAAAGCAATGCGTCATTATGATTATACAGTAAATGTAAAATGGGTAATGGCACATTACAATGCAGCTGGTAAATATATTGGAGGTAATGATTCTGATTTAAAGGCAACTGGAGGAAGTAATTGGCGTAAGTATATGCATCCTAAATATCAAAAAAGAATATTTTTTCCATTCTTGTGGAGTAAAGACGAATTAGAAAACTGGGGTACTTTTTAAAATCTTAAATTAATTGTTAAAAGTCATTAGTTTAAAGTTATTAAATGGCTTTTTTTTATTTTGGAATGGTAATTGTCAATACTTTTTTATAAGTTTGGTTTTATATGAAAAATTACATCCTATTATTTTTTACACTTTTTTTCTTAACAACTGCTAAGAGTCAGAATCATAACAAAGCTTTTAAAAGCGGAGAATGGCTTCGTTATAAAATGAGTTATAGTGGTTTTTTAAGAGCAGGTACCGCAATTTTAGAGGTAAAAGAAAAAGATTTTAATGGTAAAAAAGTTTTTCATACTAAAGGTACAGGTTGGACTTCTGGAATGATAAAATGGTTTTTTAAAGTAGATGATAAATATGAATCTATTTTTGATAGAGATACAATTAAACCTTATGTCTTTAAAAGAAAAATAGATGAAGGAGGTTATAAAAAACATAGAATAACTTCTTTTAATTACACTTCAAAAAAAGCTTATATACAAGATTTTACTTTACAAAAAGATACATCAGTTGCATTTTATAACGTACAAGATATGCTTTCTTCTTTCTATTATTTAAGAAATAGAGATGTAAAAAATATGACAAAAGGAGAAGAGATTGCTATAGATATGTTTATGGATTCTCAAATTTACCCTTTTAAATTACGTTTTTTAGGAAGAGAAACTATAAAAACAAAATTTGGTAAAGTAAAAACAATGATTTTTAGACCATTGGTTCAGTCTGGTAGGGTTTTTAAAGCGCAAGAAAGTGTAACACTTTGGATTACAGATGATGCCAATAAAATTCCAATTAAAATGAAAGCAGATTTATCTGTAGGTTCTCTAAGAGCAGAATTAGAACAATACAAAGGTTTGGCAAACTTGTTTGCTAAAAATTAATAAATTTTTAACGAAACCGTTATCGGAAGTTCATTGATAATGATACCTAAAAAAACTTTTTTATTTGTATTTTTGAATCTTACATTCAACAGAACAAATTTTTGAAAAAAATACTCCTCCTTTTAGTTTTAATTATCTCATTTTCATCTTGTAAAAAAGATTCAGAAAAATCAAATACTACTCCTAAAAAAGTAAAACCTAAACCTGTTTATAGATTTGGGTATAAATTAGATGATTATAAAGTTATACAAGACACTATTAAAAACGGAGAAAGTTTTGGAGCAATTTTAGATAGACATCATGTTTTTTATCCAAAAATTAATAAGATAGCTGGTACTATAAAAGAAACTTTTGATGTTAGAAGAGTAAGAGCAGGTAAACCTTATACCATTTTAGCTAGTAAAGATTCTACAGAAAAAGCACAGGTTTTTATTTATAAACATAATAAAATAAATGCTACAATTATAGATTTTAAAGATTCTTTAATTACTGCAAAACGTTATGAAAAACCAGTAAAAAAAGTATTAAGAACTGTTTCTGGTGTTATAAATTCTAGTTTTTCTGTTACAATGGATAGTTTAGGGGTTAATGCAGGTGTTACTAATGAAGTAGCAGATATTTATGCATGGACTTTAGACTTTTTTAAACTTCAAAAAGGAGATTCTTTTAAATTAATGTTTGAAGAAAGGTTTATAGAAGATACTATTTATGCTGGTTATGGAGAAATTAAATCTGCAGTGTTTAAACATAAAGGAACAGATTTATATGCTTTTAGGTTTATAGCAGATTCTATAAAAGGTATTCCAGAATATTATGATGATGAAGGGAATATGCTTCGAAGTCAGTTTTTAAAATCACCTATAAAATTTAGATACAGAATTTCTTCGAGATATAATTTAAGAAGAAAAATTGCTTATTATGGTAATAAAATAAGACCACATAGAGGAACAGATTTTGCGGCAAACATTGGTACACCTATTTTAGCAACTGCAAGTGGTACAGTTGTAGAATCTACAAGAAGAGGAGGTAATGGTAAGTTTGTTAAAATAAAACATAATGCAACTTATTCTACACAATATCTTCATATGAAAAATCGTAATGTTAAAAGAGGGCAATACGTAAAACAAGGAGATGTAATTGGTTGGGTAGGTATGACAGGTAATACTGGTGGTCCACATGTTTGTTATCGTTTTTGGAAAAACGGAAGAGAAGTAGACCCTTTTAAACAAAAATTACCAGCAGCAGAGCCTTTAAAGAAAAGTATAAGACCAAGATATTTTGAGTTTATTAAACCACTTAAATATCAATTAGAAAATAAAACATTTCCGGTTAAAGAACCAGAAGTGATAGAAAGTATAGCAAAAAAATAAAAGAAATGGCTTTAAAAAACATCAACCCAACTACAACTAACGCTTGGAAAGAATTATCAAATCATTTTAATGAAATTAAAGATATAAACATTAAAGATTTAGATAAAGACCCAAATAGAAAAGAAGAGTTTTCATTAAAATTTGATGATTTATTAGTAGATTTTTCTAAAAACAGAATTACTAAAAAAACCCTTAGTTTACTAGTAGATTTAGCAAATGAAGTAGATTTAAAAGATGCTATAGAAAAGCAATATTCTGGAGCTGTAATTAATGTTACAGAAGGTAGGGAGGTTTTACATACAGCATTAAGAAGCACTACAGAAGATCCTATTTTAGTTGATGGAAAAAACATTAAACCTCAAATACAAACTGCTTTAAGAAAAATTAAAAGCTTTTCTAACAAGGTAATTTCTGGTAAATGGAAAGGATATACAGGCAAATCTATAACAGATGTAGTAAATATAGGTATTGGTGGGTCAGATTTAGGACCAGATATGGTTGTAGAGTCTTTACAATACTATAAAAACCAATTAACTACACATTTTGTTTCTAATGTAGATGGAGACCATGTTTCAGAAATTATTAAAAACTTAAACCCAGAAACAACATTGTTTGTAATTGTTTCTAAAACATTTACAACTCAAGAAACTATTTCTAATGCAGAAACTATTAAAAATTGGTTCTTAAAATCTGCTACAATATTTGATATTCCTAAGCATTTTGTTGCTGTATCAACTAACTTAGAAGCTGTAGATAATTTTGGTATAGATAAGAAAAATGTATTTCCAATGTGGAATTGGGTTGGAGGTCGTTTTTCTCTTTGGTCTGCAGTAGGTTTATCAATTAGTTTATCTGTTGGTTTCGATAATTATAAAGAGTTATTAGAAGGAGCAGAAGAAATGGATATTCATTTTAAGAATGAAGATTTTGACAAAAATATACCAGTAATTTTAGCACTTATTAGTATCTGGTATAACAATTTTTACGGAGCAGAAACAGAAGCAGTATTACCTTACTCTCAGTATTTAAAGAAACTTCCAGATTATTTACAACAAGCAATTATGGAAAGTAATGGTAAAGGTGTAGATAGAAATGGAGATAAGATAGATTATCAAACAGGTACAATTGTGTGGGGTAGTTCTGGTACAAATATGCAACATGCTTTTATGCAATTAGTACACCAGGGTACAAAATTAATTCCTGCAGATTTTATTGGTTATAAAGAATCTCTTTATGGCTTAACAAGTCATCATAAAAAATTAATGGCTAATTATTATGGTCAAATGGATGCTTTAGCATTTGGAAAAACAAAAGAAGAAGTTCACTTAGAATTAAAAACTTCTGGAGATGAAGATAAAATTTCAACTTTATTACCATTTAAAGTGTTTGAAGGTAACAGACCAAGTAACGCCATTTTATTTGATAAATTAACTCCTCGTTCTTTAGGTAAATTAATAGCATTATATGAGCATAAAATCTTTACTCAAGGAATTTTATGGAATATTTATAGTTATGATCAATTTGGTGTTGAGTTAGGAAAAGAGTTAGCTAAGAAATTGTTGAATAAGCAATAAATAAAACTATTAGTTTTTACTGTTCAATTTTTTAACGTTTAATGTACATATTGATAATAAATCTGTTAATATATAATAGATTTATTATCAATATATTAATGTTCTTTGTATAATTAACAACTTCTTAATTATTTGTTAAATATTAACATTTAATTAACATTAATCCTCTGTGAAAACAAGATTTTTGTAGAACATTTAATAATATAAAATTAAACAATGAGAAATTTTAAAAACTTATTATTTGTAGCCTTGTTTTTTGTAACAGCTACAGTTTTAGGACAAACTAAAATTACTGGTACGGTTGTAGATGATACAAACCAACCATTACCAGGCGCAAGTGTTGTTGTAAAAGGTACAACAAACGGAACATCAACAGATTTTGATGGAAAATTTACTTTAAAAGCTAAAACTAGCTCAGGAACTGTTGTGGTTTCTTTTATTGGTTTTAAGTCTAAAGAAATTACATTTTCTTCTTCAAAATCTAATTTAGGGTCTATTCAATTAGAAGAAGATTCAGTATTAGATGAAATTGTTGTAACTGCTACTTCTTTTGCAGTTGATAGAAAAACTCCTGTTGCTGTTTCAACAATTAAAGCAGCAGATATTGAAAGAAAATTAGGAACTCAAGAATTTCCTGAAGTTTTAAAATCTACTCCTGGGGTATATGCTACTAAATCAGGTGGTGGTTTTGGAGATGGACGTATTAACTTACGTGGATTTAACTCAGAAAACGTTGCTGTAATGATTAACGGTGTACCTGTTAATGATATGGAAAACGGAAGAGTATATTGGTCTAACTGGGCTGGATTATCTGATGTAACATCTGCAATGCAAGTTCAAAGAGGTTTAGGAGCTGCTAAAGTTGCTGTACCTTCTATTGGTGGTACAATTAATATTTTATCTAAAACGTCTGATATTGAAAAAGGTGGAAATGTTATTGCATCTACAGGTAATGATGGATACCAAAAATACGGTTTTACTTTATCTACAGGTTTAATGGATAATGGTTTTGCTGCAACAGTTTCTTTTGCAAAAATTTCTGGAGAAGGTTATGTAGATGGAACTCAATTTAATGGTTTCAATTACTTTGTAAACTTTTCAAAAGAATTAAATGATAATCATAAACTTTCATTTACAACTTTTGGAGCACCACAAAGACATGGTCAAAGACAAAATAGAAGCACAATTTCTACTTATAGAAATGCTCAATCAGGTATTCGTTTCAATCCAGACTGGGGTTACAAAAACGGACAAGTAACTCATATTGAAGATAACTTTTACCATAAATCTCAATCATCTTTAAATCACTATTGGACAATGAGTGATGTAACTTCATTATCTACTGCTGTATACGCTTCTTATGGTACAGGTGGTGGTGGTGGAACTGCTGGTACTAACAGAGATTTATTTAATGTTAGATTAGGTGGTTTTGATCAACCTGTAGATTTAGATAATATCGTTTCAATTAATAAAGCAAATGGAGCTTTAGGATCTGAAGCAATTTTAAGAGCTTCAAGAAACGATCATGAATGGTATGGTGTTTTATCTACTTTTAAAACAGAATTATCAGATAATTTAGATTTAATTGCTGGTTTAGACTGGAGAACTTATACAGGAAAACACTTTAGAGAAGTAACAGATTTATTAGGTGGTGAATACTTTTTAGATAATTCTGATATTAACAATCCTAATGCCACTTTAAAAGTTGGTGATAAATTCTCTTATAATAATGATGGAAAAGTAGGTTGGTTAGGTTTCTTCGGACAATTAGAATATGGAACTGATAACTTTGATGCATTTGTTTCTACTTCTTTCCAAAAAACTTCTTACCAAAGAGTAGATTATTTCCAATATGCTACAACTAGTGATTTAAGAACTACAGATAAAGTAAAATTAAACGGATACAGTATTAAAGGAGGAGCTAACTTTAAGTTAGATGATGTACATAATGTTTTTGCAAACATTGGTTACTTTGAAAGACCTGCTAATTTTGATGCAGTTTTCCAAAACTTTAATAACGAAGATGTAAATCCAAATGCTGAAAACGAAAAGATTTTTAGTATGGAATTAGGTTACGGTTTAAGAAGCGAAAAATTTGCTGCTAATGTAAACGTTTATAGAACTCAATGGAATGACAGAACTTTTACAAGAGGTATTTCTGCAGACCCAACAATTGCTGGTTCTGAAGATTTTACAGCAAACTTATTAGGAGTTAATGCATTACACCAAGGTATTGAATTTGACTTTACTTATAAGCCTTCAGATAAATTAAACTTCTCAGGAATGTTATCTTTAGGAGACTGGAAATGGGATAACGATTTACAAAATGTTCCAATTTTTGATGAAAATCAAAATCAAGTATCATCAATCTCTCTTCCTATTAAAGGTTTAAGAGTATCAGATGCTGCTCAAACAACTGCTGCTTTAGGTATGTTATATAAATTTTGGGATAAAACAAGTATTACTGTAGATTATAACTATTTTGCAGACTTATATGCTCAAATAGATGTATTAGATTATGCTAATGCTTCTACAAGACCTTCAGATTCTTGGAAAGCACCTAACTATAGTACTGTAGATGCTAGTTTACGTCATGGTTTTAACCTTGGAGAATTTGATACAACTGTTACTGCTCGTGTAAATAACTTATTTAACACAGAATATGTAGCTGATGCTTTAGATGCTGCTGACCCATTAGTATGGTTTGGATATGGTAGAACATTTAGTTTAAGTGCAAAAATTAAATTTTAAAAACATTAAAAAATGAAAAAAATATTTTATTCTTTCGCAATTCTTTCGTTGTTGTTTACAGCATGTAACCCAATGGAAGATATTTATGAAGAAATTGACGCTATAGAAACAGTAATTTCTGGTGAAGCAAAAATAACGCTTTCAGAAACTGACTATACAGATGATGTAGAAGATGGTGGTTTAGGATTAAGCTTTCCTAACTTTAGTAGTTTAGATGATGCAAAATCTATGTTACCAGCATTTTTAAAAGCTAAATATCCAGCTTGGGGTAAAGAATCTTTAGCAGAAGTAACTTTTCAGTTATACAACAAAAAAAATGACGAAAAAAGTTTAGCTATTTATGAAGTAACTGATGCAGATTATACAGATAATGGTCATACATATGGAAACTTTGATAGCTTTTCTGATATTTCAGACTTTTTAAATGTAAAATATCCTACTGCAGAACCAAGATTATTAGTTTCTTTAACTTACAAATATTATTCAGGAGGTACTACTTATACTCTTAATAATGGTTTTATAAACAATTATGGAACTTGGGAAATGTCTACAGGAATTTCTGATGACGAATATGCTGCAATGGGTGAAGGTAGAGCTCAGTTTTCTTACGAAGATGAAGCTTATGAAAAAATACCAACTTTCTTATTAGATAAATTTAAGTATGATGGTAAAGAAGCTGGAGATATTGAAGGTGTAATGTATAAATTATATGTTACAGATACTCAAGATATTGATGGAGATGGTAGAACAGATGATAGTGCTGTTTATAGTTTTGTAGCTTTCTTTATTTATGATGGTGCTACTTGGACTAAGTATAACAACGTAATAGATGAAACTATTAAATTTGGTCATGATGGTGCAAACTGGGTTCCAGATAATACTATTAAATATACTTTAACTGCAGCAGATTATGCTTTAGTTGGTAATGATAGATATGGAAACTTTGATGTAAGATCTGGTAAAGATGAAGAGTTAGAGTCTGTTCGTGTAGAAAAAATTAGTACAATTTTATTAAACAACTTCCCTTCTGATGCAGAAGGACAAAAATACATTGTTTCTTATAATATTTATAATGGAGCAAATGGAGTTTGGAGTTTAGCTGTAATCAAAGAAGGATCAGCTTACGTTAAGCAATAATTTCTTTTTAATAGAAAATTTTAAAAACCACCTCATTTGAGGTGGTTTTTTTGTTTTTAAAATTAGTAACTTTACAGCCTAACTAAACTAACTAAAAGCATGAAAGATATACACTCATATTGGGCATACATTGTTTTAGCAATTTTAATTTTTACAGTTATTAATGCAATTATTGGTCTAAGTCAAAAAAAGAAATTTACAGACAAAGATTTAAGACTAGGGTTATTTACACTTATAGTATCTCATATACAGTTGTTAATAGGCTTGGGTTGGTATTTTATGTCTCCTTGGTATAAAGCACTTAAAGATAGTGGTGCAGAAGTTATGGCAGATAAAGGAGCTAGATTATTAGCTGTAGAACACCCACTTATGATGATTATTGCTATTGTTTTAATTACAATGGGATGGTCAAAACACAAAAAAAAGACAGAAGATACTGCAAAATTTAAAACTTTTGCTATTTTCTATGGTCTAGCATTATTGTTAATTCTTTCAAGAATCCCTTGGACTAACTGGTTTTAATAAATGAAAATTTTAAGCTATATATTATCACCAATCTTTGTAGTGGTGTATTTTTTATTTTTGATTATTTTTCACCCATTACAATGGTTAGCTTTAAATATTTTTAATCAAAAAACTCAAGGAAAAGTAGTTGATGTATTAAATTTCTTCTTGGTAAAAGCCATGTTAATACTAGGAATTTCTGTTCGTTTAAAAAATGAACATAAAATACCAGAAAATACATCAATAGTTTTTGTTTCAAATCATCAATCTACATTTGATGTTGCTCCCTTAGGATGGTTTTTTAGAAAACATTACCCTAAATTTGTAGCAAAAAAAGAATTAGGAAAAGGATTGCCAAGTGTTTCATTTAATTTAAAACATGGAGGAGCAGCCTTAATAGATAGAAAAGATCCTAAACAAGCAATAGGAGCTTTAATAGAATATTCTAAAAGAATTAAAGCAAATAAATGGGCTGCAGTAATTTTTCCAGAAGGAACTAGAAGTAGAAATGGAAAACCTAAAAGGTTTGCTACAAACGGTTTAAAAGTAATTTCAAAATTTAATAAAGAAGGGTATGTAGTACCTGTAACTATAAATAATTCTTGGAAAGTTTTTAAATACGGAAAATTTCCTCTAGGTTTAGGTAGTCCAATTACAATTGAAGCTCATAAACCAATTAAAATAAATTCATTACCTTTTGATGAATTGATGGAACAGACAGAATCTGTTATAAAAGAACACATAAAATAATACTATGTCTATATACAATGTTAGAAAAGAAGTAATGCTAACTTTAGAAAAAAGCATGCAAACCTTTGTGGACAAATTTTTAATTCCTGCAGAAAAAATTTGGCAACCTACAGATTTCTTACCAAATTCTCAAAAAGATTCTTTTATTACTGAAGTAGAAGAAATTAGAGAGTTATCTAAAGAATTACACGATGATTTTTGGGTAGTTTTAGTAGGAGATACAATTACTGAAGAAGCATTACCAACATACGAATCTTGGTTATTAGATTTAGATGGAGTTTCTCAAGACCCAGATAATAGTTGGGCAAAATGGGTAAGAACTTGGACAGCCGAAGAAAACAGACATGGAGATGTGTTAAACAAATATTTATATTTATCAGGTCGTGTTAACATGCGTGAAGTAGAAATTACAACACAACATTTAATTACAGATGGTTTTGATATAGGAACATCTACAGATCCGTATAAAAACTTTGTTTATACAAGTTTTCAAGAATTAGCAACCTATATTTCTCATAATAATGTGGCTAAAATTGCACGTAAAAAAGGGCACAAAGCGTTAGCAAAAATGTCTAAAATTATTGCAGGAGATGAAATGCGTCATCACCAAGCATATGCACATTTTGTTAAAGAAATTTTTAAAATAGACCCTAGTGAAATGATGTTGGCTTTTCAACATATGATGAAACATAAAATTGTAATGCCTGCAATGCATTTAAGAGAGTCTTATGGAGAAAAAGGAAGTTTATTCGATGATTTTTCTACAGTAGCTCAAAGAGTAGGAGTATACACAGGTTTTGATTATGTAGATATAATTAAGAAATTAAATACAATGTGGGAAATAGATAAGATTACAAATCTTACTCCAGAAGCAGAAAAAGCTAGAGATTATCTTATGAAGTTACCAGACAGAATGTACAGAATTACAGAAAGAATTGTGGTTCCAGACACAAAGTTTAACTTTAAATGGATGTTACCAGCATAAACAAATTAAAAACCCTTCAAATTTAAATTTTGAAGGGTTTTTATTTAAAATTAATGTTTAAGTATTCTGTTTTAAGATGTAATAAAAGTCTTTATAAATCAATTTTAAAAGAATCTCTATCATTTAAAAAGCCTAATTTTTTACGAATTAAATCTTGTGCTGTTTTATTTAAAGTAGCACTTAAAATATTTGTTTCATTTTTTTCTAAACTAGATATCTCTTCACCCAAACAATCAATTATTAAAGAGTTTCCAGAATATTCATAATTATTAGCATCTTTTCCTGTTCTATTTACACCAATAACATAACTTATATTTTCTATTGCTCGTGCTTTTAAAAGAGTGTCCCAAGCTTTAATTCTTGTAACAGGCCAATTAGCCATAAAAATTAAAAGGTCGTAATTATCTGTATTTCTTGTCCAAACAGGAAAACGTAAATCATAACAAATTAAGGGTTTAATTTTCCATCCTTTAAAATTGACAATTACTTGTTTTTTGCCAGAAGTATACACTTTATCTTCTCCAGCCAATGTAAAAGAATGTCTTTTATTATAAGTTTCAATTTTACCAGAAGGATGCACAAAAACTAAACGATTACAATATGTATTATTCTCTTTAATAACCAAACTACCAACAAGCGCAATTTTATTAATGGTTGCCATTTTTTGCATCCATAAAACTGAGTTTCCATTCATTTGTTCAGCAATATTTTCAGGATTCATGGTAAAACCTGTTGTAAACATTTCTGGAAGTACAACTAAATCTGTATTTTTAGGTAAAGAACCAATTTGTTCTTCAAAATAAGCAAGATTTTTTTCTGGGTTTTCCCAAACTAAATCTGCCTGAATACCCACAACATTTAATTCATTTTGCATTAAAAAATAATTTAATGATTAAAGATGTATAAATGTAAGTTTTTGTAATTTAGAAAACCAAAAAAAAGCTATGCAATCTTTTATTTCTAATACTTTAGATGATATTTTAAAAACTACTAAATCTTTTCAAGATGTTGTTTTTGTATTGCCATCTCAAAGGTCAAAAGTATTTGTAAAACAAACCTTTAAAGATAAAATTGCAGTTGGGTTTTTACCAGAAATTATAAATGTTGAGCAATTTATAAATGAAGTTTCTGGTATAGAAAAAGCAGATGGAGTACAATTACTTTTTCATTTTTATACAATTTATAAAGGTTTAGAAAAAGCACCTGTAACCTTTGATGTCTTTTCTTCTTGGGCATTTACCGTAATTCAAGATTTTAATGAAATAGACCAACATTTAATAGATACAAAACAAATATTTGTTTATTTAAGAGACATTCAACGTTTAAAAAAATGGTCTGTTAAAGGAGAGTTTAAAGAAACCGAATTAATGAAAGATCATTATTCGTTTTTAGAAAAATTAAACGTTTACTATGATGCGTTTTATCAATTTTTATTAGAAAATAATATTGGTTATCAAGGGTTGATTTATAGAGAATCTTGCAAAAAAATAGATCCTTATTTAGAGAAGAATTCTAATAAAAAATTCTTTTTTATAGGTTTTAATGCCCTAAATACTGCAGAAGAGTTTCTGTTTCAAAAAGTTTTAGAAAATAAGAAATCAGAAATATATTGGGATTTAGACGAAGCTTTTTTTAAAGGAAACCATCAAGCAGGTAGGTTTATTAGAAGGTATAAGAAAGAATGGAAATATTATGAGAAAAACGAAATAAAGACTTTAAGTAATAGTTTTTCTGAACTTAAAAATATTGAAGTTATAGGGGCTTCTAAAAACACAACTCAAATAAAATATGCTGGAGAAATTTTAGAAAATATTACCGATTTTAAAAATACAGCTTTAGTTTTAGCAGATGAAACTTTGTTACCAATAACATTAAATTCACTGCCTAAAAACATAAATGCAATTAATATAACAATGGGATATCCCTTAAAAGATGTTCCTACAACTAGTTTGTTGTTTTCAATATTTCAGTTATTTATTTCTCAAGAAAAATTACAAAAAGCAGCAGAAAATGAATTTTATTATAAAGATGTAATTCGCTTTTTAAAACATCAATCTGTATATAAATTAATTCCAGAAATAGATGTCTTTTCAAATGATGTTGCTAAGCATAATCAAACATTTATTAATATAAAACATATAGATAAATTATTAGAAAACAGTAATTTAAAATTAAAAAAAATTTTTGTAGCAATCTTTAATTCGTTTGCTTCAATAGAAGAATTTATAGATAGAATTTTAAATTTAATTGATTACTTAAAAGAAGATGTAACAGAATTAGAAAAAGAATACCTATTCAGATTTTATACAACCTTTAACCAATTAAAAACATTACAAAACGAGTTTAAATATTTTCCAGATTTAAAAACATTAGCATTATTTTTTAGACAATTAATAGCTTCAGAAAGTTTATCTTTTCAAGGAGAACCTTTAAGAGGTTTACAGTTAATGGGAATGTTAGAAACACGTGTTTTAGATTTTGAAAATATAATTTTAGTATCTACAAACGAAGGTGTTTTACCAGCAAGTAGCCAGCAAAATTCTTTTATTCCTTTCGATGTAAAAGTAGATTTTAAATTGCCTACTTACAGAGAAAAAGATGCTATTTTTTCATATCACTTTTTTAGATTAATGCAAAGAGCAAAGAATGTTTTTATAATTTATAACACAGAACACGATGTTTTTGGTAGTGGAGAAAAAAGCAGATTTGTTACGCAGTTAGAAATGATGAGAACAGATGTAATTCAAAAAACGGTTGCTCCAAAAGTAATAACTCAAAAAATTGAATTAAAAGAAATTAAAAAAGACGAATCTGTATTAAATAAATTAAAAGAATTGGCTCAAAAAGGAATATCTCCTTCTGCTTTAACCAATTATTTGTACAATCCAATATCGTTTTATAAACAGAAAATTCTAAAACTAAAAGAATTTGAAGATGTAGAAGAAACAGTAGCTTACAATACTTTAGGTACTGTTGTGCATGAAACTTTAGACGAATTATATACACCTTTTGTAGGTAAGTTTTTGCAAGTAGAAAATATAGATTCTATGAAAACAGAATCTAAGAAACTTGTTAATAAACATTTTAAAAAAGAGTTTAAAAACGGAGATCTTTCTACAGGTAGAAATCGATTAATTTTTGAAGTTGCAAATCGTTTTGTTCTTAATTTTTTAGACCAAGAAAAAGAATTATTAAAAGACAAAAACAATCAATTAAAAATTTTAGCAACAGAAGAAAATTTAGCTACTCAAATAGAAATAGAAGGAGTTGACTTTCCAATAAAAATTCATGGACAAGTAGATAGAGTAGATGTATTAAATGGTGTTTTAAGAATTATAGATTACAAAACAGGCATGGTAAGTAGTGCTAACTTAAAAGTGCTAGATTTTGAAAAGTTAAGAGAAAAAGAACAATACAAAGCAATTCAGGTATTGTTATATGCTTATTTGTATACAAAAAGTAAAAAATACGATTTTAAGAAACCTTTAGAAGCAGGAATTTACTCGTTTAAAAACCTAAATAGTGGCTTTTTGTCTGTCAATTTTTCATCAAATTACAGAAAACCAGATTTAGAAATTACAGAAGAAAGATTAGAAGAATTTATACAGACAATTAAAACCTACATCAAAGAAATTTATACACTTGATGTAGATTTTATTGAACCCGCAGATTTAAAATATTAATCTATTCTCCCTTTAATATCAATAAAGGAATAGGAGCATGAAATTCTTTTTTAAGAATAATATTCTTTTCCCATAATTTTTTAAAGAAACCTCTTTTTCTTTTAAATACACATAACATATTAGGGTTGTGAGTTTTAAAATGTTCTAAAACTCCCTGAAAAGTAGTAGCATTTTCTGTAGTTAAAAAAGAAGTTTGTAAAGCAGTCAAACCTTCATTTATTTCACCATCTTTTTCAGAAAAATCAGGAGTTTTAACCAACAGAGAATTTACTTCTGGTTTAAATTTTTCAACAATAAGTTTTAAAGGATTTAAAGCTGTGTTTCTATTAATAATTCCAGATTTAAAAGCCATTAAAACACTTTTAATTGGTGTATAAACATAATTTTCTGGTACAGCTAATACAGCTATATCAGTTAATTTTACTAAACCACCAGCAGTACTTCCTAAAAACGTACTTTCTTTAAAAGAGTTACTTTTAGCACCAACAATTATTAAATCTATTCCTATTTCTTTATCAATAGCTTCAACGCTTTCAATAACATTTCCTTTAGATGAAATTAATTTTACATCCACATTTTTTCTATCAACGCTATTCACCATTGTACGTAAGTATAAATTTGTTTCACGCTCAATAATTGCATTCATATTAACCATACTTCCTGCTTTAGATTTTGCTTTATAAGCTCTAAAAACAGATACATCAGCATTTATTTCTGATGCAAAATCTATTGCATATTGTAAG
The DNA here is from genome assembly GCF_023555495.1 of Polaribacter sp. Z022. GTDB lineage: Bacteria > Bacteroidota > Bacteroidia > Flavobacteriales > Flavobacteriaceae > Polaribacter. The sequence continues at coordinate 700,171 of NZ_JALCZO010000001.1, forward strand.
GTAGTATGTGCTGTTTCTGTAGATCCAATTGGTACTAAAATATGTTTCATAACTATGTTTTTAAGATTACAAAGTTACATATTTTTTTTGGGCGTTACCACAAAGGGCAGGTTTTACGTTGTAAGTCTTCGTTCATTCTTCACTGTGGGCTTATAATTTATCTTGAGCGTAATCTAAAGGCTACAAACCTTAATCAAATCTAGTTATCTTTGCAAAATTTAGAAATGAAGACAAATATTACTTTAAAATCCATTAATAAATTAGCAATTCCAGCTTTAATTGCAGGTATTGCAGAACCTTTATTGTCTATTACAGATACTGCTATTATTGGTAATATTAATGAAAACGCTACAGAAAGTTTAGCGGCTGTTGGTATTGTTGGTGCTTTTATTTCTATGTTAATTTGGGTTTTTGGTCAAATTAGAAGTGCAATTTCTTCAATTATTTCTCAATATGTAGGTGCCAATAAATTAGAAGAAGTTAAAACATTACCTGCGCAAGCAATTGCTATTGTGGTTTTAGGCAGTTTTATTGTTTTGGCTATTTCATATCCGTTTGCAAAACAAATTTTTCAATTTTACAATGCATCAGGAACTGTATTAGAATATTGTATTACCTATTTTAAAATCAGAATTTTTGGTTTTCCATTTTCGCTTTTTGTTTTTGCTGTTTTTGGTACATTTAGAGGCTTGCAAAACACATTTTATCCAATGATTATTGCCATTATTGGAGCATTGTTAAATATAGTATTAGATCTTGCTTTTGTTTACGGAATAGAAGGTTTTATTCCTGCAATGAATATAGAAGGAGCAGCTTACGCAAGTGTAATTGCACAAATAACAATGGCAATTATTGCAGTAGTTTTATTGTTGAAAAAAACAGATATTACTCTTAAAATAAGTTATCCTTTTCATAAAGAAATTCCACGTTTGTTAGGTATGATTGCAAATCTTTTTGTGAGAACAATTGCCTTAAATACTGCTTTGTATTTTGCAACTTCTTATGCTACAGACTATGGTAAAGAATACATTGCTGCTTATACCATTGGTATAAATATTTGGTTGTTAGGTGCATTTATGATTGATGGATATTCAAGTGCAGGAAATATTTTGTCAGGTAATTTTTTAGGAGCAAAAGATTATAACTCTTTAGTAACATTAAGTAATAAATTGTTTAAATACGGATTAATTACAGGAATAATTATTGCAATTATTGGAGCAGTTTTTTACAATTTCATTGGTCAAATTTTCACTAAAGATGCAGCTGTTTTAGAACAATTTTATCATGTTTTTTGGATTGTTCTTTTAACACAACCTATAAGTGCTATCACTTTTATTTTTGATGGAATGTTTAAAGGAATGGGAGAAATGAAATATCTTAGAAATTTGCTAATTCTTTCAACCGGATTTGTCTTTATTCCAACTTTATTAGTTTTTGATTATTACGATTTAAAACTAACTGCCATTTGGATTGCTTTTACACTTTGGATTATTGCAAGAGGATTACCATTGGTAATTAAATTTAGAAGACAATTTTTGCCTCTTGTAGAAAATAAATAATTTTACTTGTCATTGCGAGTTTACAAAGCAATCTCATATTAGATTTCTCAATCTACTAAAAAGTCTCATTTCGAAATGACATTCAGAATAAAATCTACTATTTTTACAAAAAGAAGATTCATTTATGACAACCACAAGAAAAAACGGTAGTTTATATACCAATATTCAAAATAGTATTGCAACTGTAGAATTCGGACATCCAGCAAGCAACTCTTTTCCTGCAGAATTATTAGATAGATTAACTAAAGAATTAGAATCTTTAGGAAATAATAATTTGGTTTCTGTAATTATTTTAAAATCTGAAGGAGAAAGAGCTTTTTGTGCAGGTGCTTCTTTTGATGAATTGGTGGCTGTTTCTAATTTAGAAGAAGGAAAACAATTTTTTACTGGTTTTGCCAATGTTATTAATGCAATGCGTACTTGTGGAAAACTAATTATAGGACGTGTTCAAGGAAAATCTGTTGGTGGAGGTGTTGGTTTAGCAGCTGCTTGCGATTATGTTTTGGCTACAGAAAATGCTTCTATAAAATTATCAGAATTTACAATAGGAATTGGTCCTTTTGTAATAGAACCTGCAGTAACTCGTAAAATTGGAGTAGCAGGAACTGCAGAATTAACTTTAGATGCGACCTCTTGGAAAAATGCTTATTGGGCAAAAGAAAAAGGACTGTTTGCAAAAGTTTTTGAAACTAAAAAAGAGTTAGATGATGAAGTAGTTCTTTTAGCAGAAAAATTAGCTTCTTATGATCCTGAGGCTTTAGCTGAAATGAAAAAAGTTTTATGGAAAGGAACTGAAAATTGGAATAATTTATTAGCAGAAAGAGCTACAATTTCAGGAAAGTTAGTTTTGTCTGATTTTACTAAAAAGGCGTTGTCAAAATTTAAAAAATAGTTTTATGAAAATTGTTTCAATCAATATTGGTGAAAAAAAAGAAATAAATTGGAAAGGAAAAATAGTAACAACAGGTATTTTTAAATATAGTGTTGATGAACCAATTTTTTTAGATACAGAAGATGTAAAAGGTGATGCTATTTGTAATAGAGAAAATCATGGTGGTATTTTACAAGCAGTATATGGTTACTCTTTAAAACATTATGCATATTTTAAAGATTTATACTCAAACTTAGCTTTTGAAATGGGCATATTTGGAGAAAACCTAACCATTGATGATTTAGATGAAACCAAATTACACCAAGGAGATACATTTAAAGTAGGAGAAACTATTTTAGAAGTTACTGTACAAAGAAACCCTTGTATGAAATTAGGTGTTCGTTTTAATGATATGAAAATTGTTAAACAATTTTGGAATACTACTTTTTGTGGTGTGTATTTTAAGGTATTACAAACGGGTTTTGTAAAAGCAGGTGATGTTTTTGAGCAAATTAAAAGTTGTCCAGAAAACCCAACCATTGCAGAATTGTACGTTGCTAAGAGAATTGCAAAAGGGATGTAAATTTTTATGTATTTGTCATTTTGACTCAATCTGTCATTTCGACCTTGTGGAGAAATCTAAAGATAACAATAATTTAGATTTCTCAATTCCACTACGTTTCATTCGAAATGACAAAGACATTGTTATTTTGACCTTGTGGAGAAATCTTATTGTAGAATTTATGTTTTTCGACTACATTTTATTTCGCTCAAAATGGCATTCAGTTTGTCATTTCTATTTTATGATGAAAATTCATAATATAAAAAGTTAAGATTTCTCAATTCCACTATGTTTCATTCGAAATGACAGAGACATTGTCATTTCGACCTTGTGGAGAAATCTTATTGTAGAATTTTGGTTTTTGACTAAATTTTATTTCGCTCAAAATGAGATTTAGTTTATCATTTCTATTTTATGATGAAAAATTCATAATATAAAAAGTTAAGATTTCTCAATTCCACTACGTTTCATTCGAAATGACATTCAGTTTGTATTTTTTTCCATTTGGAGAAACCTCAAAAAATAATTAAGAGATATAGTTTGTCCTAAAATAAATATACTGGCAAACAAGTTTAGCCCAGATTGAAACGGCATCCTTTTTTCTGTCAGTTCGAGTGAATTTTGAAGAATGAAAAATTTGTATCGAGAACAGAAGAAAAAAGATATAGTGAAAAGCTGGAAATAGCTTCTAAACAGTTTCTTCTTTTTTATGTAAAAAACGAGTTAATTTCATAGATAAATCTAACAAAATAATTTTTGCATTTCCATTTCTTTCTATGTGATAGATAGCTTCATTGAGCTCTTTTTCTATTTCTAAAATGTTTCCTCCATGTACAAAAGGAGCAAATTTAGAGATGTCAAACCCAGTTTTGGTTTCCATAAAAACTAAGTTTTCAGACTTATAATTAAGCAACATGGCTTGTCTAAAAAATTGCAAACAATAATCTAAAAAACGCTTTTGAGTTTCGCGTCCGGTTTTTGCAATAGAATCAGACCATTCTATTAATTGTTGCACAACAGCAGCATTTCCTTTGGCTCTAAAAGCTGTTCTTATCCAAGCAATAAACCATTCTTCAAAAATTAAATCTGAAGAATCGTTGTGTAAAAAATGCAATGCTTTGTTAAAATTACCTTCTGCTTGATGTGCTAATTTTGCAGCTTCATTATCTGAAACCTGATGATTTACAATTAATGCATTAGAAATATCTTGCTCGCTTAAAGCTGGAAAATGTAATGCCTGACAACGAGATTTTATAGTATTTATAATTTGTTCTTCGTTTTCTGTAATTAAAATGAAAACTGTTTTTTCTGGCGGTTCTTCAATTAGTTTTAATAATTTGTTGGCAGCAGCAATATTCATTTTTTCTGCCATCCAAATAATCATTACTTTAAAACCACCTTCGTAACTTTTAAGTTTTAGTTTTTTTACTACTTCTTCTGCTTCATCAACCCCAATAATTCCTTGTTTGTTTTCTACACCAATATGTTGCAGCCAATTAAACAAACTTCCATAAGGTTGTGTTTCAATAAAAGTTCTCCAATCTTCTAAAAACAAACTACTAATAGGGTGTTTTTTTACGTTTTCGTTAGAAGTAACAGGAAAAGCAAAATGCAAATCTGGATGTTGAAGTTTATCACACTTTAAATTACAGATATCAACATTATCAGAAAAATTACACAATAAAAATTGAGCGTAAGCAATTGCCATTGGTAATGTGCCACTACCTTCTTTACCTACAAATAATTGTGCATGAGGTATTCTGCCATTTTCAGCAGATACTTTTAAATGTTTTTTAATATGTTCTTGACCTATAATTTGGTTGAAAAGCATAAGCAAATATAAAATTTGTTTATCATTAATTCATTAATTTTAGATAGCAATCTTTTTATTTGTGTATTACTTACAAGAGATACATTTATCTTCGAAAACGTTGTATTGATTTTTAAGTTTTCTCCCTTAAAAAGAGCAAATAAAAAGGTATTTTTGTACAAAATAGATTTAATAAAAGATGAAAACACTAAAAGATTTTAATTTCAAGAATAAGAAAGCGTTAATTCGTGTAGATTTTAATGTGCCTTTAAATGATAAATTAGAAGTAACAGATGCTACAAGAATTCAAGCTGCAAAATCTACAATTATAGATATTTTAGAAGATGGTGGTAGCTGTATTTTAATGTCTCATTTAGGGCGTCCAAAAGGATTTCAAGATGAGTTTTCTTTAGGAAACATTGTAGAAAAAGCTACAGAAATTTTAGGAGTTAAAGTTAAGTTTGTTGCTGATTGTATTGGAGATAAAGTAGAAGAAGCTGTTGCAAACTTAGAATCTGGAGAAGTTTTATTATTAGAAAACTTACGTTTTTATGATGAAGAGAAAAAAGGTGATGTTGCTTTTGCAGAAAAACTAGCAAAATTAGGAGATATTTATGTAAACGATGCATTTGGTACTGCTCACAGAGCACATGCTTCTACTACAATTGTAGCTCAATTTTTCTCTGAAAGTAAATGTTTTGGAAACTTATTAGCTAAAGAAATAGTTAGTATAGATAAAGTATTAAACAATTCTGAAAAACCAGTATTGGCAATTTTAGGTGGTGCAAAAGTATCATCAAAAATTACAGTTATTGAAAATATTTTAGACAAAGTAGATCACTTAATTATTGGTGGTGGAATGAGTTTTACGTTTGTAAAAGCACAAGGAGGAAAAATTGGAAATTCAATTTGTGAAGACGATAAAATGGAATTGGCTTTAGAAATTTTAAAGCAAGCAGAATCTAAAGGAGTACAAGTTCATATTCCTGTAGATGTTATTGCTGCAGATGATTTTAGTAACGATGCAAATACACAAGTTTGTGATATTAATAACATTCCAGAAGGATGGGAAGGTGTAGATGCAGGTCCAAAATCTCAAGAAATTTTTGATAAAGTTGTAAAAGAATCTAAAACTATTCTTTGGAATGGTCCTTTAGGTGTTTTTGAAATGGAATCTTTTGCAGGTGGAACTATTGCTTTAGGTCATTCTATTGATGCATCAACTCAAAATGGAGCCTTTTCTTTAGTTGGAGGTGGAGATTCTGTTGCTGCTGTTAAACAATTTGGTTTTGCAGATAAAGTTAGTTACGTTTCTACTGGAGGTGGAGCAATGTTAGAAAGTTTAGAGGGTAAAACATTACCAGGTATAGAAGCTATTTTAAAATAGTATTCTTATAAATTTTATTGATAAGCGTGTAATTTTTTAAAATTACACGCTTATTGTTTTTACAACTTTAAGTTTTATTTTCGTTGAAAGTTTTTATAACTTTTTTCGATTAATATAAGGCACATATAAATTATAATATGAAGTACACAACATTACCACATACAGATATTAAAGTTTCTAAAATTTGTTTAGGAACCATGACTTGGGGAAAACAAAACACCCAACAAGAGGGTTTTGAACAAATGGATTATGCACTAGAACAAGGTGTAAATTTCTTTGATACTGCAGAGTTGTATTCAGTACCTGCAACACCAGATACATATGGTTCTACAGAAAAAATTATAGGTAACTGGTTTCAAAAAACAGGAAATAGAGATAAAGTTGTACTTACTAGTAAAATTTGTGGACCAGGACCTTATACTGCTCATATTAGAGAAAATGGTTTTGCCAAAGAAGCAATTATTGAAGCTGTAGAAGGAAGTTTAAGTAGACTGAAAACAGATTATATAGATTTGTACCAATTGCATTGGCCAGAACGTGGAGTAAATACTTTTGGTTTAAGAGATTATCCTTATAAAACATCTAGAAAAGAAGCAGAAAATCATGTTGAAATTTTAGAAACTTTAGATGCTTTAATAAAACAAGGAAAAATAAGACAAGTTGGTTTGTCTAATGAAACTCCTTGGGGAACTTTACAATATTTACAAGCTTCTAAAGAGTTAAACTTACCAAGAATGATTACCATGCAAAACTCTTATTCTTTAGTACATAGAAGTTATGAGTATGGAATGTCTGAAGTTTCTATGAGAGAAAATATAGGTTTATTAGCGTATTCTCCTTTAGCACAAGGAGTGTTAACTGGTAAATATTTAAGAGGTCAAAAACCTGCTGATGCAAGAGGAATTTTATTTCCTAATTATATTTTAAGATACCAATCTGATTTGGTACAAGAAGCAGTTTTAAAGTATGAAGCAATTGCAAAAAATGCAGGAATTACTTTAACAGAATTGTCTTTGGCTTACATAAACCAATTACCATTTGTAACTGCAAACATTATTGGAGCAACAAAAATGAGTCAGTTAAAAGAAAATATAAACTCTATAAATGTTGAATTATCTGAAGAAGTTTTGGCAAAAGTAGAAGCAGTTCATAAATTGATTCCTAATCCAGCTCCTTAAATAGAAGAAAGTTTATTTATAAAAAAAAATCCGAAGTAATTTACTTCGGATTTTTTAGTTTTATATAAATTAAAATTTTAATCTAATAAGTTAATTTTAGTAGCAACAAACTTTTCATTTTCAATAATTCCAGCAATTTCTCCTTTTCTAATTTTGTTACAAAGACCTTTTTTAAGATCATGAGCGTCACCAAAATCGTCAATTCCAAAACCATCAACATAATACGCTTTATCGTTTACACGAACTGCTAAATTGCAACCACCACCTTCTAAATCAAACTGACATTGTCCACAAGAAATTTTGGCTACTTGTTTAATCTCTTGTTTCTTGTTTGAACAAGAAAACCCTATAAATAAGATTGCTAATAATAATATTTTCTTCATAATTTTAAAAACTAATTACTTCTTTGCCCAAGAATCTCGTAATCCAACTGTTTTGTTGAACACTAAATTTTCTTTTGTAGAATCATTATCAACATTAAAATATCCTAAACGTTGAAACTGAAAACGTTCTCCAATTTCTGCAGTTTGTAAACTAGGTTCTAAATAAGCTTCTATAATTTCTAAAGAATTCGGATTTACAAATTCCATATAATCTTTGTCTTTATGCGCATCTGGAGCTTCATCTAAAAACAATCTGTCATAAGCTCTTACTTCAGCTTTAACAGCATGTTTTACAGAAACCCAGTGTAAAGTACCTTTAACTTTACGTTTGCTTTCTTCTGTTCCACTACCAGATTTTGTTAGCGGATCATAAGTACATTGTATTTCTGTAATATTTCCATCAGCATCTTTAGTACAACTATTAGCAGTAATAAAGTAAGCATTTTTTAAACGTACTTCTTTACCAAGTTTTAGTCTAAAAAATTTCTTATTTGCTTCTTCCCTAAAATCTTCACGCTCAATATAAATTTCTCTAGAAAAAGGTACTTTTCTACTTCCAAAACCTTCTTCATAATCGTTATAATTAGCGTCTAATAATTCTTCTTCTCCTTCAGGATAATTGGTAATTACCACCTTTACAGGATCTAAAACAGCCATTACTCTTTTGGCAGTTTTATTTAAATCTTCTCTAATTTTAAATTCTAAAAGAGCAACATCAATTACATTTTCACGTTTAGAAACCCCAACAGTTTCTACAAAACTTCTAATTGCAGCAGGTGTGTAACCACGTCTTCTTAAACCAGAAATTGTTGGCATTCTTGGGTCATCCCATCCAGATACAATTCCATCTTCAACCAACTTTAACAACTTACGTTTACTCATTATGGTATAACTTAAGTTTAAACGAGAAAACTCACGTTGTTTTGGTGGATTTGGGTATTCATTTCTACTATAATCAAGAACATTGTCACGAAACCAATTGTATAATTTTCTGTGAGGTTTAAATTCTAAAGAACACAAAGAATGCGATATTTGCTCAATATAATCACTCTCACCATGTGTCCAATCATACATTGGGTAAATACACCAATCATCACCAGTTCTGTGGTGAGATTTGTACATAATTCTGTACATTAAAGGATCACGCATTAACATATTGTCATCTGCCATATCAATCTTTGCACGCAAAGTATGTTCCCCTTCTTTAAATTTTCCATCTTTCATTCCTTGAAATAATTCCAAGTTTTCTTCAACAGATCTATTTCTAAAAGGACTATTTGTTCCAACTTGTGTTGGTGTACCTTTTTGCTCACGCATTTCTTCAGATGTTTGGCTATCTACATAAGCTTTACCATCTTTTATCAATAAAACAGCCCAATCATACAACTGCTGAAAATAATCTGAAGAATAACATTCGTTTGCCCATTGGTAACCCAACCAAGAAATATCTTCCTTAATTGCATCTACATACTCTTGCTCTTCTTTAGCAGGATTTGTATCGTCAAAACGTAAGTTAACAGGTGCGTTATAATCCAATCCTAAACCAAAACTTATACCAATAGCTTTAGTGTGCCCAATGTGTAAATAACCATTAGGTTCTGGTGGAAAACGAAAACGCAAATTTTCTTTTGGCATTCCATTTGCCAAATCTTCTTCTATAATGTGCTCTATAAAATTGAGCGATTTATTTTCTTCAGACATAATTTACATGAAAAATTAAGCCGCAAAATTACGGAAAATAACTCGTTTTTTATCCTTTTTTTGGTGTTCCTTTATACTGAAAGCATTCAGTATTAAAGTCGTGCTTTCCACTATATCTTTTTTCATTCTTCAAAAAGGATGCCGTTTTAATCACTAACACAGCCACATTTATCTACTAAAGTTTTTAAGAACCATTTTTGTACTTATTTATTATCGTATTTTTACAAAAAATTAAACAATAATGGCAACTTTTGCATTAGACCATATTGCAATTTCTGTAACAGATGTAGATGCTTCAGTTGCATTTTATAAAAAGGTTTTAAAACTTAAAGAAATAGAAAACACTGCATCAAATTCTAAAACTAGATGGATGAGATTAGGAGATAACAAGCAATTACATTTAATTCCTCGTCCAGATTTTGAAGTTATTACAAATAAAGCTGTACACTTTGCACTTTCTACTAACGATTTAGATGCTTTTTTAAAGCATTTAACAGAATTAGAAATAGAATATTCAGATTGGAAAGGCACACCAAACAAAGATTATGTAAGAAAAGATGGTGTAAATCAGTTTTATTTTCAAGATCCAAATGGTTATTGGATTGAAATTAACAATGCAGTTTAATTAAATTTAAAAAATAAAAATGGGTGTAATTCAAGTAAATAATATTAGACTATTTACAAATCATGGGTGTTTAGATGAAGAAGCTAAAATTGGTTCTGAGTACAGAGTAGATGTAGAGGTAAAAGCAGATTTAAAAAAATCGGCAAAGTCAGATAAGTTAGCAGATACTGTAGATTACGTTCATTTAAATCATATTGTAAAAGAAGAAATGGCCATTCGTTCTGAGTTATTAGAAGAAGTAGCACAACGTATTTTAGATCGTTTTTTTAAAGAAATTCCAATGATAAAAAAAGCCAAAGTTGCTGTTGCAAAAATTAATCCACCAATAGGTGGAAATGTAGCAGAAGTAGTAATTATTCTTACAAAAAAGCGATAAAGTTAAAAAAGGCTTGCAGAAATTGTAAATTTACTTAAATTTGCAGTCCTTAATACAATAAGGTGTCGTGGCCGAGTGGCTAGGCAGTGGTCTGCAACACCATCTACAGCGGTTCGAATCCGCTCGACACCTCAAAAAGTCTCAATAATAAATTGAGACTTTTTTTTCTTTAAAAAATAAAATAGGATAAAAATATCTTTTTTTCTTATTTATGATATTTGTCATGTTTCAAACTATTTGATGAAACTATTTTTGTTATATCTTTATGAGAACCAATTGGTGTAACAATTATAATTTGAAAAAAATATTTAACATATTACCAGAAGAAGCTAAATGGAGAAAGACGGCTTTATTTTTTATTGCCGTAATTATTGGTTTAGGTTTATTTATGGCTAAAGAGTCTAAAGTAATCTCTTATTTGTCAGATGATCCTCAGGCATGTGTAAATTGTCATGTTATGACACCTGTTTATAATAGTTGGATGCATAGTTCTCACAGAGAATGGGCTAAATGTAATGATTGTCATGTGCCACATGATAATGTGTTTAACAAATACTATTTTAAAGCAAAGGATGGTTTATATCACGCATCCGTGTTTACAGCTAGAGCTGAACCAGATGTGATAGAAATGAAAGAAGCTTCTCAGAAAGTTGTTCAAGATAACTGTATTAGATGTCATGTGCAGCAAGTTACGCAAACTAAATATGATGGTTTTTTAGAGGGGCATAAAGAGAGTAGAACAACAAGAAAATGTTGGAGTTGTCATAAACAAGTTCCTCATGGTAATATTCATGGATTAATGACAATTAAATTTAATGTTGCTCCATTACCAACAGATCAAGAAGAAGTTGTAATTCCTTCTTGGTTAGCAGATAAAGTTAAAAAATAAATTTATTAAAGATGAAAAATAAAGTACTATTTGTTATAACAATTTTAGTGGTATTTTTACTAGGCTTATTAGCTTCAAGTATTGTAAATAGAAAAACTGAAGCAAAGTATAAGTATGTTCCTCAGGTTAATATTTCTGAAAATGAACCAAGAAATGAAGTTTGGGGAGAAAATTTTCCTTTAGAATATCAATCTTCATTACAAACATTAGATACTACTTTTTCTTCGTTTCAAGGAGGTTCTGCTATGCGTGATGTTTTAGAAGAAGATCCTAATTTAGTAATTCTATTTGCTGGTTATGGTTTTTCTAAAGATTATAATCAAGGTAGAGGTCATGCATATGCTATAGAAGATATTCAAAATTCTTTAAGAACTGGTGGACCAAAAGGTAAAGGTGATGGGCCAATGCCTGCAACTTGTTGGACATGTAAAAGTCCTGATGTTCCTAGATTAATGAACGAGCATGGTGTAACTGAATTTTATTCTGGAAAATGGGCTGATAAAGGATCTGAAGTTGTAAATAATATTGGTTGTGCAGATTGTCATAATCCTAAGACTATGAAATTACAAATTTCTAGACCTGCTCTTGTAGAAGCTTTTGATTCTATGGGTAAAGATATAAACAAAGCAACTCATAATGAAATGAGATCTTTAGTGTGTGCTCAATGTCATGTTGAATATTATTTTGATAAGAAATTGCCAGGTAAAGAAGGAGTTCCATATTTAAAATTCCCTTGGAAAAATGGAATGACAGTAGAAGCTATGGAAGAATATTATGATAATTTAGAGTTTAAAGATTGGACTCATAAAATTAGTAAAGCTCCAATGTTAAAAGCACAACACCCTGGTTATGAAACATTTTTAACAGGAGTTCATGCAGATAGAGGCGTTTCTTGTGCAGATTGTCATATGCCTTATAAGAGTGAGGGAGGTCAGAAATTTACAGATCATCACATTCAATCTCCTTTAAATAATACTTCTAATGCTTGTCAAGTTTGTCATAGAGAAGATTCTAAAAAGTTAATTGCTAACGTATATGAAAGACAAAATAAAGCGAAAGAAAATAGATTAAAATTAGAAGACTTATTAGTTAGAGCTCATTTAGAAGCAAAAAAATGTTGGGATTTAGGAGCAACAGATGCACAAATGAAAGATATTTTGTTAGATATTAGACATGCTCAATGGAGATGGGATTATTCTGCTGCTGCACATGGTGCTTCTTTTCACTCTCCTGTAGAAACTGCTAGAGTAATTGGAGGAGGTTTAGTAAAAGCACAAGATGCTCGTTTAAAATTAGCTAGATTATTGGCTACATTAGGACATAACAAACCTGTTATAATGCCAGATATTTCTACAAAAGAATTAGCACAGAAATACATTGGTTTAGATATTAAGAAGTTAGAGAAAGAAAAGGCAGAATTTAAGAAAAATTTATTGCCAAAATGGTTAGAAGACGCTAAAAAAAGAGAAGATAAAATGGAGGTTAAAACAACTTCATCTATAGAAAAATAATAAGTTAGAATTAAAAATAAAAGATACCTTTTTTTATAGAAAGGTATCTTTTTTATTAATACCAATTACCAAATGAAAAGAATAATTAAAATATTTTCATCTTCTACATTAGCAGTATTATTATTGCTTGTTTTTGGATTTTCGATGGCAATAGCAACGTTTATAGAAAATGATTTTGGAACAGCAACTGCATGGAAAGTAATATACGATGCTTGGTGGTTTGAAATGGTAATGTTAGGTTTAGGTCTTAGTTTTATATTTAATACTTTTAAATATAACCTTTGGACATTTAAAAAATGGGCAATTTTATTATTTCATATTTCATTTATAATTATTTTAATTGGAGCTAGTATAACTCGTTATTCATCTTATGGAGGAATTATGAGAATTAGAGAAGGGGCATCATCTAATGTAATAATATCAAGTAATAAATATTTGCATATTCATTTATCTGATGGAGAAAAAACCAAATCTATTAGTAAACAAATAAGTTTTTCACCAATAAGCGATAATTACTTTAGTATAGAAGAAGAATTTAATAATATTCCTGTAAAAGTTTCTTATAATAACTTTATTGCAGATGCAGTTCCAGAAATTGTAGAAGATGATAAAAACGGAAAAGCTATTATTCAAATGGTGGTATCTGCAGGAAGTGGAAGAGAAACTGTATTCTTAGAAAAAGGAGAAGTTGAAGCTATTGGTGCTCATCAACACAAAGTTGGTTTTGAAGCTGAAGAAGAAGGCATAATCAACATTACTGAAAAAGATGGGGTTTTTAAGATTTTATCTCCAAGAAACTTAAGCTCTTTTGTAATGGCAACAGAAAAAGCTGGAACAATTTTAAAAGATAGTCTACATGATTTTCAATTAAGAACTTTATATAGAGATGGAGATGCTTCTTTTGTGCCTTTATCATATCATCCAAAAGGAAAAATTGATTTGGTTTCTGGAGCAGAGAAAGTAAAAGATAATGATGAGTTAAAAGATGATGCTTTAGTTGTAGATGTTTCTATCAATGGAGAGGTTAAAGAATCTACAATTCTTTATAGAGATGGATTTATACCAACAGAACATAAATTAGATTTTAATGCTATTAAAGTTTCAATTTCTTATGGATCAAAGGCAATACAAACGCCATTTTCAATTCATTTAGATGATTTTCAATTAGAGCGTTATCCAGGTTCAACAAGTCCATCTGCTTATGCAAGTGAAGTACAAGTTATAGACAATGGAGAGCGTTTTTTACATAGAATTTTCATGAATAATGTACTAGATTATAAAGGATATCGTTTTTTTCAGGCAAGTTATGATACAGATGAATTAGGTACAGTGTTAGCCGTAAATCATGATGCTTTAGGTACAAATGTTACTTATTTAGGATATTTATTAATGATAATTGGTATGTTTTTTACCTTATTTGGTAAAGCTTCTCGTTTTACTTTAATTAATAAAAAATTAAAAAAATTGAAAGAAAAAACAACAATGTTAGTGTTGTTGTTATTAATGATTTCTGGAACTGCTTTTTCGCAAAAAAAGAACCCTGATATTAATATTCAAACCATAAAACAACAAACTGTAGATGTTCAACATTCAGAATTGTTTGGGCGTTTAATGGTGCAAGATTTAGATGGAAGAATTAAACCATTAAATACATTAGCTTCAGAGTTTTTAAGAAAACTAACAGGTAAACCATATTTTAAATATGTAAAAGATGGAGAAAGTGCTAGGTTAGATGCTAATCAAACTTTTTTAGCAATGCAATCTGCAGCTAATGTTTGGCAATACATTCCGTTAATTAAAATTGATAAGAAAAAGGGAGGAGAATTATTTTCTGAATTAAAAATTAGCGAAAATAATATGATTTCTTTTATTGATTTATTAGATGAAAAAGGAGATTATAGGTTAGGAAAAGTTGTTGAATCTGCAAATAAAAAGAAACCAGCAGAAAGAAGTGAATTAGATAAAGAAGTTTTAAAAGTTGATGAAAGATTTAATATTTTGTTTAATGTTTTTTCTGGAAATTACTTAAAAATATTTCCTAATAGTAATGATGAAAATAACAAGTGGCATAGTCATTCTCATCATTTTGAAGATTTCCCTAAAGATGATGGCGATTTTGCTAAAACTATAATTCCTATTTATTTTAAAGATGTAAATGAAAAAAAATGGGTAGCAGCAAGTGAAAAATTAGAGTATATTAAAAAGTTTCAAGATGTTTTAGGAAAAGAAATTATACCAAACAGACAAAGAATAGAAGCAGAATTGTGGTACAATCAATTAAACTTAAATTTTTGGTTGTTTCAAGTGTTTTTTGTTCTAGGTTTAATTCTTTTAATATTGTCTTTAATTAAGATATTTACAAAAACAAAGCTTACAGAATTTGTTTGGAATTCAATAATCATTTTAACCTTAATAAGTTTTTTATTCTTTACAGGGAATATTATTTTAAGATGGTATGTTTCTCAACATGCACCTTGGAGTAATGGTTATGAAATGTTGGTTTTTGTAGCTTGGGTATTATTACTTTGTGGATTATTAACATTTAGAAAATCAGATTTTTCTTTACCACTATCTACTCTGTTTTCAGGCGCACTTTTATTTGTAAGTTATTTAGATTGGTTAAGTCCAGAAATTACCAATTTAATGCCTGTTTTAAAGTCTTTTTGGTTAAAAGTTCATGTGGCAACAATTGTTAGTAGTTATGCACCTTTAGCTTTATCTGCAATTTTAGGTTTTATGGCATTGTTATTAATGATTTTTAAAACTAAAAACACCAAAAAAGTTATAGATATAAGAATTAAAGAACTTACTTATATCAACGAAATTTCTATGACAATAGGGTTGTTTGTTTTAACAATTGGTACTTTCTTAGGAGGTGTTTGGGCAAATGAATCTTGGGGGCGTTATTGGGCTTGGGATCCAAAAGAAACTTGGGCTTTAATTAGTATTATTGTTTATACAATTGTTTTACACTTACGCTTAATACCTGCTTTAAAAGGAAATTATATTTTAAATATGGTAAGTGTTTTTGCTTTTGGATCTATTATTATGACCTCTTTTGGAGTAAATTATTATTTATCAGGATTGCATAGTTATGCAGCAGGAGACCCAGTTCCAATTCCAACATTTATTTATGTTTTAACGGCTATTGTAATTATTATTTCTGTTATTGCTTATTATAGAAATAAGAGATTTAAAAAATAAAGAGCACTTGTTTTTATAGTTTTTTACGAATTCTAAACATTTAGTTACGAATTCTATATTGATTAATTTAATGGTAATTAAATCGTTAAATTTGAGTTGTGAACTTAAATAGCGCAACTATGAAAACAAAATACCTTTTTTCTGCTCTTGTAATTTTTTTATTAATTTCTTCTTGTAAAAAAGAGGTTGTTAAAACAGACAATATATACAAGTTTAAAGAATATGTAAGTTATACAAGTTCTGGTATTGTATCAATCCAAGAAAAAATAAGAATAAATCTTGCAAAAGAAGTTAAAGGTTGGGAAGCTAATCAAGAAATTTCTGCGGATATTTTATCAATAAAACCATTTGTAAACGGAAAGATAAAAACAGTAAATAAACATGCATTTATGTTTATTCCTGATGAAGATTTAGATTCGGATACAGAATATACAGTTTCAATAAAACTGAATGAAATTTATAAAGAAATTCCCGAAAATTTTAAAAATTATACTTTTCAATTTAAAACAATAACACCAAATTTTAGGATTCAAACAGCATCTTTACAATCGTATTCTAAAGAATTTCAATATTTAGAAGGTGTTGTAAAATCTGCAGATGTAATTTCTTTAGAAAACGCTAAAAAACTTATAGAAGCTAATCAAAAAGGAGTTAAAAAAAATATTGTTTGGAACGAATCCTATGATAAAGGAAAAGTTTTTGAATTTAAAATTGATAGTATTCAACGTTTTATAGAAGATACAAAACTTAAAGTTTCTTGGTATGGAAAAGCTATAAAAGCTGAAGCTAAAGGTGAAAATGAAATTATAATTCCAGGTAAAAATAATTTTAAGGTTGTTAGTTTAGAAGTAAAAAACACAAATGAACAATACATTTCAATCAACTTTTCAGATGCGCTTAAAAAACAACAAAATTTTGATGGGTTGGTTGCCATTCAAAATGTAAAAAAACCAAGATTTATTGTAAATGGAAATGAATTAAAGGTTTTTTCAGAAAACAAATTTCAGGGTAATATTTTAGTTTCTGTTTTTCAAGGAATTAAAAACTCAGATGATTTTAAATTGAAAACATCATTTAAAGAAACTGTAACTTTTGAACAGAAAAAACCACAAATTAGAGCAATTAGTAGCGGAACTATTTTGCCAAACTCTAAAGATTTAAAATTCAATTTTGAAGCAATAAATGTTAAAGAAGTAGATGTTAGAATTATAAAAATTTATGAAGATAATGTGCTGCAATTTCTTCAAGAAAATAACATTAACAGTAATAATAGTTATGCTATTAAAAGGGTTGGACGTAGAGTTGCTAAAGAAACCATTACACTTATTAAAAATACAGAAAACAATACTCAAAAGTGGAAAGCATATAGTATTGATATTTCTAAAATGGTAGCAACAGAACCTGGAGCAATTTATAGAGTTGAGTTAAGTTTTAATAAAAAACAGACTTTATATAATTGTTCACAAGGAAATTTTGCATCTAAAAACACAGACAATTTAGAAGATTACCAAAGTTTTAATGAAGTTGAAGACGAAGATACAAGAGAAGAAATGTATTGGGATAATAAATTATATAGTTATAAAAATTATAGATATAATTGGCGCGAAAGAGAAAACCCTTGTCATGATGCTTATTATTATGAAAACAGAATGGTTGCTCAAAATTTATTGGCATCTAACCTTGGTGTAATTGCAAAAAAAGGGAATAATAATGAGTATTTCTTTGCTGTAACTAACATTATAAATACCAATGTAGAAGTAGGTGCAAGTATAAAACTATTTAATTTTCAGCAAAACGAAATTGCTTCTGGTGTTACAAATTCAGAAGGAATTGTTACTATTAATTCAGCTAAAGAAGCTGCATTTGCAATTATTTCTAAAGGAAAGAATGCTGCTTATATTAAATTGTTTGATGGTAATTCTTTGTCATTAAGTAAGTTTGATGTTTCTGGGAGCAAAACTCAAAAAGGTTTAAAAGGATATATTTATGGAGAACGTGGTGTTTGGAGACCTGGAGATGAAATGTATTTAACTTTTTTGTTGAATGATGCAGATAATAAATTGCCAAAAAATCATCCAATAAAATTGGAAGTTACAGATCCAAGTGGAAAATTGGTGTATAAAAAAGTAACATCAGAAAATCTTAACAACTTCTACAAGTTTACCGTTAAAACTACAACCGAATTTAAAACAGGAAACTATTCTGCTAAAATTTCTGTTGGTGGAGCAAAGTTTTATAAAAATTTAAAAGTTGAAACAGTAAAACCTAATCGTTTAAAAATTAAGGTAGATTTTAATGATAAAATTCTTACAAGTAAAAAACCTATTAATGGAGTTTTAGATGTAAAATGGTTGCATGGTACACCTGCAAAGAATTTAAAAGCAGAAATAAAAGCTAAAGTTTCAGTCACTAATTACGGGTTTAAAAATTACAAGAATTATATTTTTTCAGATCTATCAAGAAAATTTTCTTCAGAAGAAATAAACATTTTTGAAGGTAAATTAGATAAAAATGGAATGGCAAAAATCAATAGTAAATTAACTATTGGTAAAAATGCCCCAGGTATGTTAAATGTTCAGTTTTTGGTAAGAGCATTTGAAAACGGAGGAGATTTTTCAATAGATGCTTTTTCAAAAAAATACGCACCTTTTAATTCTTTTGTAGGTTTAAAATCGCCAAAAGGAAATAGATATGGATCTTTTTTTACAGATGAAAATCAAACATTTTCTGTTGTTTCTGTTGATGAAAATGGAAATCCTAAATCTAATAGAGAATTAGAAGTTGAAGTATATCAAATTCAATGGCGTTGGTGGTGGAGTTCCTCATCAGATAATTTATCTAGGTATACTTCTAGTAGTTACCATAACAAATATAAAACCATAAAAGTTAATACAAATTCTAAAGGAAAAGGGAGTTTTAAATTAAATATTCCAGAGAATGATAGAGGTCGTTTTTTAATTAGAGTATTAGATAAAAAAAGTGGTCATGCAACTGGAAGAACAGCTTATTTTTATAAAAATTGGTGGCAAAATGCTACTTCTGGAGACAAAGATGCTGCAAAAATGTTGGTTTTTTCTGCAGATAAAGAAAAGTACAATGTTGGTGAAACTGCAAAAATAACTTTTCCTTCAGGAAGTAAAGGAAGAGCTTTAATTAGTATAGAAAACGGAACAAAAGTTTTAGAAACAAAATGGGTAAAAACTAAGAAAGGAACAACCTCTTTAGAAATACCAATAACAAAAAACATGACACCAAATGTTTTTGTAAATATTTCTTTGTTACAGCCTCATCAAGTTTCAGAAAACGATTTACCAATTCGTTTATTTGGTGTAATTCCTATTTTGATTGAAGATAAAAACACCAAGTTAGAGCCTCAAATATCTATGTTAGATGAGTTGCAACCCGAAAAAGAATTTACGGTAAAGGTTACAGAAAAAAACAAAAAATCTATGACCTATACTTTGGCTGTTGTAGAAGAAGGTTTGTTAGATTTAACACGCTTTAAAACGCCAAATGCATATTCAGAATTTTACAAAAGAGAAGCTTTAGGTGTAAAAACTTGGGATATTTTTGATGATATAATTGGTGCTTATTCTGGTAGTGTAGATCAAGTTTTTGCAATTGGAGGAGATGGTACTTTATCAAAAGGAAAAAATAGAAAAGCAAATAGATTTAAGCCAGTTGTAAAATATTTAGGTCCATTTTATTTAGAAAAAGGGAAAACAAATTCGCATAAAATAACGCTGCCTAATTATATTGGTTCTGTTAGAACAATGGTAATTGCTGGCGATGTTACTAAAGAAGCTTTTGGTAATGCAGAAAAAGCAGTTCCAGTTAAAAAACCATTGATGGTTTTGGCTACTTTACCAAGAAAATTATCGCCTAAAGAAAAAGTTACGTTGCCAATTTCTGTTTTTGCAATGGATAGAAAAGTGAAAGATGTAAAAATTCAGGTTAAAACTTCAAATGGAATTACTGTTATCGGTAATAAAATTCAAAACATCAATTTTACAAAGCCAGATGAAAAAATGGTGTATTTTAAATTGGATGTTTTAAAAGCAAATGGTATTAATACTGTAGAGGTTATTGCTACAGGAAATGGAGAAAAATCTACTTATAAAGTAGAATTAGATGTTGTAAATCCAAACCCAATTACATCAAAAATAATAGATAAAAATATAGAAGGAAAACAAACACAAACTATTGCTTTAAACACGTTTGGTATAGCAGGTTCTAATTCTGCAATTTTAGAATTATCTACAATTCCGCAGATAAATTTTTCTGGTAGATTAGAGTACTTAATACAATATCCTCATGGTTGTGTAGAGCAAACTACATCTAGTGTTTTTCCTCAGTTGTTTTTAAATGATTTGTTTGATTTAACATCAGATAAGAAGCAAAAAATTCAGAATAATATAGAAAAAGGAATTGCACGTTTAGGAAATTTTCAGAAAGCAAATGGAGGTTTAAGTTATTGGATGGGAGAAGGAGTAATTAGTGATTGGGGAACAAGTTATGCAGGTCATTTTTTATTAGAAGCAGAGAAAAAAGGATTTGTTTTACCTCTAACTTTTAAAAGTAATTTTATTAGATATCAAAAACAAGCTGCAAGAAATTGGAGGCCAAATTATAGCTCTAATTATTCTAGAGATTTATCTCAAGCATACAGATTGTACACCTTAGCTTTAGCTGGAAGTGCAGATTTATCTGCAATGAATAGATTACGTGAGTTTAAACAAATATCTAATGAAGCAAAATGGCGTTTGGCTGCAGCTTATGCTTTAGTTGGTCAAAAAGAAGCTGCAGAAGAAATTATACAAAATGCAACTTTAACTTTTTCAGGTTATAATTATTACAATTATGGTTCTGTTGCTAGAAATAGAGCAATGGCTTTAGAAACAATGTTATTAACTAATAATATTAAAGCAAAAACTATGGCTAAAAAAATTGCTAAAGATTTATCTAGTGATAATTGGATGAGCACACAATCTACAGCCTTTAGTTTATTGTCTATTGGTAAAATGGTACTTAAAAACGGAGGAAAAGCTATTAATGTAAGTTATACAAATAATAGTAAAACAGAGAACTTAAAAACTACAAGTTCTATGATTCAAAGAAATTTAAAAATTAAGAAAGGCAAAAATGTCATTAAAATTAATAATAATGAAAGCAATATTGTTTTTGCAAGAATTATAAATTCTGGAAAATTACCATTAGGAGATGAAATTTCTGAAAGTAGAGGTTTAAGTGTTTCTCTGCAATACAGAGATTTAAAAGGAAAAATAATTGATGTAAATAATTTAAAACAAGGACAAGATTTTGTAGCTAAAATTACGGTTAGTAATCCTAAAAATGAAACTGTAAAAGACATTGCATTAACGCAGATTTTCCCTTCTGGATGGGAAATTGTAAATACTCGTTTTACAGATTTTGGGTCAACTACAAAAAGTGAAGCACGTTATACAGATATTAGAGACGATCGTGTAAATTTTTATTTTGATTTAAATGAAGGAAGAAAAAAAGCAGAAACAAAAACATTTACAGTTTTGTTAAATGCTGCTTATTTAGGAAACTATTATTTACCAGGAGTTCAGGTTGAAGCAATGTATGATAACGATTATTTGGTAAGAACAAAAGGACTTTGGATTAAAGTTGTGAAGTAATATTATTTTCAAAAATTATGAATAGCTACAAGAATCTGATATTTTACTTTGTAATGATAGGTTTTTTTATTTTGTTAAAGTTTGGTTACACACTTACAGAAACAAATCACTTAACTTTTTTATTAAGTCCTACAAGCAAGTTAGTTGAGTTTGTAACAGGTTTTCAATCAATTTATGCAGATAGCAAAGGTTATTATTTTCAAGAATTGAATATTGTAATTGATAAATCTTGTGCTGGTTTTAATTTTTGGATTTTGAGTTTTTTAATGTTAACCTTTTTATCATTAAAGTATTTTGAAAAGATTAATGATAAAGTTATCGCAATCATTATTTCGTTTTTTGGCGCTTATTTATTTACAGTATTAATCAATAGTTTTAGAATTAATGTTGTTGTGATTTTTCAAAATAAAATTGAACTATTAACTAATTTAAGAAAAGGAATCATTCACGAAAGTATTGGTATAACAATCAATTTAACTTTTCTTGTTCTGATTTATTTAATAACAGAAAAAATTCTAAATTTTAAAAAAAGAAATGGGAAACTTACTTAATCCGAAATGGATTTTTTTATTCAATTCATTACCAACAGCAATATTATTTTTCATTTATTATGGAGAGTTTCAAGTAATTAAAACGCTGTTAAATGACGAAAGTATTAGCCTATGGAAATCTTTTGGTTTGGCTTTAGTTATACTTGCAATTTTAAATCTTGGATATGGAGTATTTTTAACAATTAAAAGAAAAAAAGTTTCAATCCTTTATGGTGTTTTGGCTCTTGTGTGTTATGTCTCATTTATATATTTATATGGCTACTATTCATATGAAATCATTCCTTTTTCTATCCCACAATGGATGATTCCTCAGCGAATTGAATTATATGTTGGTACTTTTTTAATGCCAACACTGGCATTTTCGATGTTTGTTTTAGTTGCACATTTTACACCAGAAACGAAAAAACATAAAGCTTGGGTAAGTTTTTTAATTTCAATAGCAATACCAATTATTTGGTTTTTGTTTTCTCAAGTAATTTTTCCTTTATGGAAACCAATAGAAAGTAATTTTAACATTCACGTATTATTAATTTTTATAATTATTGGTACGCTAGTTTTTCTTTTCTTTTTAGTTCGTACTATTTTAATACTTGCAACCAAGAAAGCTATGATATGGAAAAAACATGAATTATTATGGAAAATACCAATAACCATATTATTTCCTATAGTAGGACTATTAGTTAACAATGGATATCTTTTTAATGATTTTGTAGTTAATGATTCTGGTATTTTTGGAAACTTTAATAGCTATTGGTTTTACATTTTTGCAACTTTAAGTGGGGTGTTATTATGTTTACCAAACCTTGATAAGAAACAGTATCGTCTTCTTTTATTTATAGGTAGAAGTATTACATTTACTTATACTTTTTATTTTTTCATTGTTTTTCTTCCTTTTTTACCTTTATCTATTATTGCCATTGTAGCTATAGGAATTGGGTTTTTAATGTTAACTCCATTGCTTTTGTTTGTAGTACATATAAATGAGATTACAAAAGATTTCAATTTTTTAAAATCAAATTTTTCGAAAAAAAGGATTTGGACTATATCAATAATAAGTTTTTGTGTAATTCCAGTTCTTATAACCCTAAATTATTTGAACGATAGAAATACATTAAATGAATCTCTAGAATATCTCTATAGCCCAGATTATTCTAAAAATTATGAGATAGATAAACGTTCACTAAAAAAGACGCTTGATGTCGTTATTGGGCATAAGGATAGTAGAGGTTTTTTTTCTAGCAAACAAAAACCTTATTTATCATCATATTTTAATTGGTTAGTTTTAGATAACCTAACATTATCTAATTCTAAAATTGATAATATAGAAGATGTTTTTTTTGGGTTAAAGCCAAAGGATAGATCAACATTTATAAATAATCAAAATAAGAATGTAGAAATTACCAAAATTGATACAAAAAGTACATACAATGAATCTGAAAAAACGTGGAAAAGTTGGGTTGAATTAGAAATTACAAATCAGAATGAAAATGATAGATTTTCTGAATACGCTACAACTATAGAGATACCAGAAGGATGTTGGATTAGTGATTATTATTTATATGTAGGAGGTAAAAAAGAAATGGGAATTTTAGCAGAAAAGAGAACTGCTAAGTGGGTGTTTTCAAATATTAGAAATGAGAATAGAGATCCAGGTATTTTATATTATCTAACAGGAAATAAAGTTGCATTTAGAGTTTTTCCTTTTGCGAAAAATGAAGTTAGAAAAACAGGAATTGAATTAATTCATAAAGAACCTTTTCAGTTTAAAATAGATAAAGAAACAGTAATACTTGGTGATTTTAAAAAGAATGAAGAGAAAGTATATGAGAATAAAAATATAATATATATATCAGCAGAAGGTAAACAGAAGCTAAAAAAGGTTAATAGAAAACCTTATTTTCATTTTATTCTAGATGCAACTAATAAAGATTCTTTAGCTACTTATAAAAATCGATTAGAATCATTAGTGAAGAACAATAAAAACTTATCAGAAAATGCTAAAATAAGTTTTGTTAATAGCTATGTAAATACAACTCCTCTTATTAACGGTTTTCAATTAAATTTGAAGAAAATTAAATTTGAAGGAGGTTTTTATCTTGATAGAGCTATAAAATCGATACTATTTAATTCGTATAAATCTCAAACAAATTATTACCCTGTAATTGTTGTAATTACAGATTCTATAAAGGAAGCGATAATTAATAAAGATTTTTTAGATTGGAAATTTACTTTTCCAGAAAGTGATTTGTTTTATAATCTGAATAAGAAAGGTATTTTAGAATCACATTCTTTAATATTGAATCCTTCAAAACCCGTAAATGCCAGTGCTAATTTGTCTTTTGATAAAACCGTTTTAGAATATAAATTAGAAGATAATTCTGTAAAATACCTTTCAGATAATAACAAACCAACCATCATTTTAAAAACGGATGTATTTAAAATTGAAAATAAAGAGATAAACAAAAAAAGTTGGAATTCTGGTTTGCTTATGCAAGCAAAATGGAGGTCACAAATATTGCATCCAGAGAACTCAGATACAGAGTGGTTAGATTTAGTGAGAAATAGTTTTACATCTCATATTATGATGCCAGTTACATCTTTTTTAGTTGTAGAAAATGAAGCTCAAAAAGCAATATTGAAAAGAAAGCAGCAACAAGTTTTGTCAAGTAATCAATTATTAGATCTTGGCGAAGAAGCAGAAAGTATGAGTGAACCAGGTTTTGTTGTAATGTTATTTTTACTAGGTTTTATATTTTGGTTTAGAAGTAAAAGAAATGGAATTAAGCAATGTTTAAAAAAATAAAAAACTACATAAAACGTCATAAAAAGAAAACAATATTACTTGTTGTTTTGCTGATTTTTTATGCTTTTTGTTTGCCAAAAAAGTTATTTACAAAGCCAACGTCAACAGTAATTACAAGTAATAATGATGAGTTATTAGGTGCTTTAATTGCTAATGATGGTCAATGGCGTTTTCCTTATAATGATGCTGTTCCTAATAAATTTAAAAATTGTTTAATTCAGTTTGAAGATGAGTATTTTTATAAACATCCAGGATTTAACCCTATTTCAATTTTGAAAGCTTTAAAACAGAATTTACAAGAAGGAAGCGTAAAAAGAGGAGGTAGTACAATTACACAACAAGTTATTAGATTATCTAGAAACGATAAACCAAGAACGTATTTTGAAAAATTTAAAGAACTCATTTTAGCAACACGTTTAGAACTTAGAACTTCTAAAGAAAAAATTTTAACGTACTGGAGTTCTAATGCCCCTTTTGGCGGAAATGTAGTAGGTTTAGATGCAGCTTCTTGGAGATATTTTAACAGAAAATCTTCAGATTTATCTTGGGCAGAATCTGCAACTTTAGCAGTTTTGCCAAACGCACCAAACTTAATTTATCCAGGAAAAAATCAACATAAATTATTAGCAAAAAGAAATAGATTACTAAAAAAGTTATTATTAAAAAATGTAATTGATTCTTTAACTTTTGAATTATCAATTTTAGAAGAATTACCACAAAAACCTTATGCGCTTCCACAAATTACACCGCATTTATTACAAAGAATTAATAAAGAAAAAAAGGGTGAAGTTGTAAAAACTACTATTGATAAACAATTACAAAATCAAACAAACACAATTGTTAAAAATCATTACAATCTATTAAGTAAAAACGGAATTCATAATATTTCTGTTTTGGTTTTAGATGTAAAAACAAGACGAGTTTTAAGCTATATTGGTAATTCTCCAACTTCTAAAAAACATCAAAAAGATGTAGATGTAATAGACAAACCAAGAAGTACAGGTAGTATTTTAAAACCATTTTTATATGCTGCTATGTTAGATTCTGGAGATTTATTACCAAATACCATAGTTGCAGATGTACCAACAAATTTTGGTAGTTATAAACCCGAAAATTTCGACAAAAAATATGCAGGAGCAATTTCTGCAAAATTAGCATTGTCTAAATCTTTAAATGTACCAACAGCTAGAATGTTGCAAAGTTTTGGATTGGATAAATTTCATAATTATTTACAAAAATTAAAACTCAGAGGTTTAAAAAATAATCCAGATTATTATGGTTTAACCTTAGCTTTAGGAGGAGCAGAAAGTAACTTGTGGGATTTATGTAAAAGTTATGCATCCTTAGCATCAACAGTAAATCATTTTTCAGAAAACTCTAGTAGATATTTTAAAAATGAATTTACAGAACCAACTTTTTATGCTGATAAAGAGGTTGATTTTGGAGAAAAAACCTCAGAAAAAATTGTTTTAGATGCTGCATCAATTTATTTGACTTTAGAAAGTTTAAAAGAAGTAAATAGACCAAATGTAAATCAGAACTGGGAGTATTTCGATTCATCTAAACAAATAGCGTGGAAAACAGGAACTAGCTTTGGTTTTAGAGATGCTTGGGCAATTGGTGCTACAAAAGATTATGTTGTTGGTGTTTGGTGTGGAAATGCAGATGGAGAAGGAAGACCTGGTTTAGTTGGTGTACAAGCTGCAGCTCCTATTTTATTTGATGTTTTTGATAAATTACCAAATTCTGAATGGTTTGAAAAACCTTTTGATGAAATGACAGAAATAGAAATCTGTAGAAAAAGTGGTTATAGAGCAACTGATATATGTGAAAACAAAAATGTTGAGTTTATACAAAATGCTGGGTTAAAAACGGCTCCTTGCCCTTATCATATTTTAGTAAATATAGATTCCTCAGAAAATTATCAAGTAAACACATCTTGTGAAAAATTAGAAAATATTAAGCAAAAATCTTGGTTTGTTTTACCACCTTTAATGGAATATTATTTTAAGAAAAAAAATCCGTTTTATAAGTCGTTACCTAAGTATAGAGTTGATTGTTTGGGTGACTCTAAAAACGCAATGAAATTTATTTATCCAACAGAAAACAGTACTATTTTTCTTCCTAAAGATTTTAAAGGTAAAAAAAACGAAGTTGTTTTTAGAGTAGCACATTCTAATTCAGAAGCTACATTGTTTTGGTATGTAGATAATATTTATTGTGGTACAACAAAAAGAACGCACGATTTTTCTATGAATTTAGAAATTGGAACTTATAATGTTTCTGTAACTGATAACTTTGGTGGCGTAATTGCACAAAAAATATCGGTAACAGAGTAGTTAATTAAAGGGTTGTTTAGGTTTATTCGTCGAAAGTAATGTATGAATTATCGAAAAAGGATTCATAGAAATAAAGTTTACGATTACCTTTGGTAGACAAACTGAAACTTTTGTCATCATGTTTTTACAAATCTTACCACCAGATAATATAGCAACAGAGCACTCTAATTATGATAACCAATTGTTATTAGTAGTATTAGGTTTAGCCTTTTCAGTTTTTGTTATTATAAGATTGGCAAAATTGTTAAGTAAATTAAAAATAAACTAACTTTTTATTTATTTAAATGTTTTGTTTATAAAGGTTTTAAATAGACAACCTTTAGATTTTTTTAACAAAAAATTATATATTTTTCTACATCTTTGTTTCCTTGTACTTTTTTAAAAGTATTATAAGTATTTTGATTCTTAATTAGTTATTTTTATAGATAATTTTTTTTGATTTTAATTTATATAGAATGAAGATATATCCTATTGAAACTGGTAATTTTAAACTAGATGGAGGGGCAATGTTTGGTGTTGTTCCTAAAACTATTTGGCAAAAAACAAATCCTGCAGATAATAACAATCTAATAGATATGAGTATGAGAAGTATACTTATAGAAGATGGGGATCGTTTAATTTTAGTAGATACTGGTTTAGGAGCAAAACAATCCAATAAATTTTATAGTTATTATTATCTTTTTGGCGATTTTTCTTTAGATACTTCTTTAGCCAAACATGGTTTTCATAGAGATGATATTACAGATGTTTTTTTAACACATTTACACTTTGATCATTGTGGAGGTGCTATAGAATGGAATTCTGATAGAACTTTCTTACAACCTGCATTTAAAAATGCAAAATTTTGGTCTAATGATAAACATTGGCAATGGGCAACAGAACCAAATGCAAGAGAAAAAGCTTCGTTTTTAAAAGAAAATATCAATCCAATTAAAGAAAGTGGTCAATTAAATTTTATACACAGTAATTATAAAGACCAAATAGGTTTTGATGTTTTATTTATGGATGGACATACAGAAAAACAAATGTTACCCATGATAAAATATCAAGGAAAAACAATAGTTTTTATGGCAGACTTACTTCCAACTGTTGGTCATATACCTTTACCATATGTTATGGGTTATGATACAAGACCATTGTTAACAATAAAAGAAAAAGCAGCATTTTTAAATCAGGCTGCAGATAAAGAATTTTACCTTTTTTTAGAACACGATTCTTACAATGAACTTTGTACAGTTAAACATACAGAAAAAGGAGTTAGACTTAAAAGTACACACAAATTTATAGATATATTTAATTAAGATAAGAAAAGATTATGAAGATTTTAAAACCCGTTTTTTATACAGCTGTTGCTGGTTTATTACTTACAAGTTGTAAGTCAATTTCTAGTTTACCTGTACCTGTAGGATCTGATGTAGTTGTAAATGCAACTGCTAAAAAAGGAAAACTATCAGACACAGAAAAAGACAATTGGCAACATTTAGATTTGGTAACAGACTCTATACCAGGAATGAGTGTTAATAAAGCTTATGAATTTTTAAAAGGTAAAAAAGGAATTGAAGTTATTGTTGGTGTTGTAGATTCTGGTACAGATTTAAAACACGAAGATTTAATAGATGTAGCTTGGGTAAATAAAAAAGAAATTCCTGGAAATGGAATTGATGATGATAAAAACGGATACATTGATGATATTAATGGATGGAATTTTTTAGGTAGCTCTTACAAAGAACATTTAGAGTACGAACGTATTTTAATGAATCCATCAATTACAGATGCAGAAACTTTAGCAGAAGTAAAAAAATATTACAAAGAAAAAGTTGATGGTGCTAAAAAAGCTAATGAAAAATTAGTGCAAAATAAAACCAGATATGAGCAATTATTACAAGGTGTAAATAATGCTGATGCTGCTTTTGCTAAACATTTTGGTAAAAAAGATTATACAACTGCAGAGATAATTTCTTTAAAAACTGAAGATGCAGATTTGTTAAAACATGTTCAAGTTGCAAAATCAATTTTTGGTTTTGGTTTGCCTTCTTTAACTGTAGCTAAACAAGAAATAGAAAAAGGAGTTAACTATTTTATTAAACAATTAGCTAATAATAAAAAGTTAATTGATGGAGATAATTTAAAAACAGATTATAGACTTGAGGTTGGTGACAATGCTTATGATATTAATGATAAACCAGGTTCTGGAGACGCAAATACAGGTCATTCAGTTAAAAGTGAAGCTCATGGTTCTCACGTATCAGGAATAATTGGTGCTACTAGAAATAATGGAAAAGGAATGAATGGAGTTGCAAATAATGTAAAAATTATGGCAGTTCGTTCTGTTTCTGATGGAGATGAGTATGATAAAGATGTTGCTTTAGGAATTAGATATGCAGTAGATAATGGAGCAAAAGTTATTAATACTAGTTTCGGAAAAGCTTTTTCACCAAATAAAGAATGGGTTTATGAAGCAATATTATATGCAGAAAAACACGATGTTTTAATTGTAAATGCTGCAGGAAATGATGGTGCTAATATTGATGTAACTAAAACATTTCCTAATGATTCTAAAGATTTAGTTTCAGAAATTTCTGACAATGTTTTAACAATTGGTGCAATGAGTGCTAATTATAATGAAAAATTACCAGCAAGTTTTTCTAACTATGGTAAAATTAATGTAGATGTTTTTGCTCCAGGAGTACAAGTAAACTCTACAACACCAGAAAATGGTTATGCTAAATTTAGCGGAACTTCTATGGCAGCTCCATCTACAGCAGGTGTTGCAGCTTTAATTCGTTCTTATTACCCTAAATTATCAGCAAGTCAAGTAAAACACATTTTAATGAATTCTGGAACAAAAATTGATTTAGAAGTTATTAAACCAGGTACTAGAGATGAAAAAGTTCCTTTTGCAGATTTATCAGTTTCTGGAAGGGTTGTAAACGCTTACAACGCTTTAAAAATGGCAGATAAAATTGTAAACAGAAAATAATAATTAGTAAAACAGCAATTTTTTAATTGCTGTTTTTTTTTATCAACTTAAATAAATATATATGAAGAAAATATTCTTATTAGGATTGTCACTTATTACATTAGTTTCTTGTAAGGTTACAAAAGATACAACATATGTGGCAAAAGACACTTATTGGCAACAACATGTAGATTACACTATGGATGTTGATGTGGATGTAAACAAATATCAATACAAAGGGAAACAAACTTTAGTTTATACAAATAATTCTCCAGACGATTTAGATAAGGTATTTTATCACTTATATTTTAATGCATTTCAACCAGGGTCTCAAATGGATGTTAGATCTTTAAATATTAAAGATCCAGATAGAAGAGTTAGAGATAGAATTAGTAAGCTAAAACCAGAAGAAATTGGTTATATAAAAGTAAATTCTTTAAAACAAAATGGAGTGGCAGTTTCACACGAAACTGTTGGTACTATTTTAGAAGTACAATTAAATCAACCAATTAAATCAGGAGAATCTGTAACTTTTGAAATGGATTTTGATGCACAAGTGCCACTTCAAGTTCGTAGATCTGGTAGAACAAGTAAAGAAGGAGTTGCGTTATCTATGTCTCAATGGTATCCTAAATTAGCAGAATACGATTTTCAAGGTTGGCATACACCACCTTATATTGCAAGAGAATTTCAAGGAGTTTGGGGTAATTTTGATGTAACAATTCATATTGATAAAAACTATACTGTTGGTGGTACTGGTTATATACAAAATCCACAAGAAGTTGGTCATGGATATGAAGATGCAACTAAAGAATTAAAACTACCAAAAGGAGATAAACTAACATGGCATTTTAAAGCTCCAAAAGTTCATGATTTTATGTGGGCTGCAGATAATGAATATATTCATGATGTTTTAAAAATGGAAAATGGAATTGATTTGCATTTTTTATACAAGAAAACTCTAGAAGATAAATATTTAAAAAGTTGGAAAGATGTTCAGCCAAAAACTGCTGAATTAATGACTTATTTTAGTGAAAATGTTGGTCAATATCCTTATAAACAATACTCTGTAATACAAGGAGGAGATGGAGGTATGGAGTATGCAATGTCTACTTTAGTTACTGGTAAAAGAAGTTTTAGAAGTCTTTTTGGGGTTACATCTCATGAAATGGCACATACTTGGTTTCAATTTTTATTAGCTTCTAATGAAAGCTTACACCCATGGATGGATGAAGGTTTTACGAGTTATATTTCTACAAAAGCTTCTTATGATATTTTTAAAAAAGAAGGTAAAAATCCAAATGCAGGACCATATAGAGGTTATAATAGAATGGTAAAATCTGGTACAGAAGAGGTGCTTACTACACATGCAGATAGATATCATACAAATAGAGGATATAGTTTTGCAAGTTATGGTAAAGGAAGCATGTTTTTATCTCAATTAGAATACATAATAGGTGCAGAAAATACAGCTAAAGGATTAAAAAAATATTTCACAGATTTTAGTTTTAAACATCCAACACCAAATGATGTAAAACGTTCAATGGAAAAAGTTTCTGGTATTCATTTAGGATGGTATTTAAACGAATGGACGCAAACTTTACATACTATAGATTATGGAATTAAATCTGTAGAAGGAAATAAAATTACTTTAGAAAGAATTGGTCAAATGCCAATGCCAATAGATGTAGAAGTTACTTTTACAGACGGAAGCAAGGAAAGTTTTAATATACCTTTAGAATTAATGAGAGGTAGTAAACCAACAGATGCAACTGTATTAAAAGATTGGGGTTGGGCATACCCAACTTATTCTTTTAATACATCTAAAACTATTAAAACAGTAGCTATAGATAAAAGTTTATTAATGGCTGATGTTAACTTAGAAAATAATGTATTTGAAGTGAAATAATTTGAAACATACAGTATAAAAAAAGCGAGGTTTTTACCTCGCTTTTTTTATTGTATTAATTCATCTATACTTTCATTGGGTATAAAACCTTTAAGCATTAAAAAGACTCCGCATATTAGTAAAATAATACCCATTATTCTTTTTAAACGATAAATAACAAGAGGAGTTAATCTGCTTTTTAATTGTTTTGCTAGCAATATTTTTCCTAAATCTGTAACTGCATAACCTAAAATTATAGTTGCAAAATACCAAAAAATTGCATTTTCATCCATTTTTAAAGTTGGGCCAATTACTAAAACTGTTCCTAACCAAAAAGCTAAAACTCCAACGTTTATAAAATTTAAAAAATAACCTTTAAAAAACAATTTTACGTAATTGTTTTTAATGGGTACTTCTACACTTTTAGCGTCTTCTAAAGCTTCCTTTTTGTTTTGTTTATCAAAGTAGGTTATTAAACCGTAAATAATAAGAACAAGGCCTCCAATAAAAAATAAACGAGGGTCGTCTTTAATTTTTTCTAGTAAAGATCTACTTCCATAATAAGCAATTAGTATAAAAGAAATATCGCCTAAAATAACACCTAAATCAAAAGCAATTGCTGCCCTAGCACCTTTTAAAATACTGATTTGAATTAACATAAAAAAAACAGGTCCTATCATAAAAGCCATGAAAAAACCTATTAAAAAAGCATCTCTAAAGTGAAATAAATCCATTCTATAAAAATAATGTTTTTAAAATTAAGAGAAAAAGAAAGGATGGTAAAACCATCCTTTTTATTAAATAAAATATTTATTATAATTGATTAAACATCGTCAAAATCAATTGTAATTTTTGGTGTTGTTGGATATGCTTGACATGCTAAAATTAAACCTTCATCAATTTCATCTTCAGATAAAATAGAGTTTTTAACCATTACAGCTTTTCCTTCTGTTACTTTACACATACAAGAACTACAAACTCCACCCTGACAAGAATAAGGAGCATCTAAATCGTTACGTAAACTAGCTGCTAAAATATCATCTGTTTGGTTCATTGTGAAGGTAGTTTCTTCATCATCTAATAAAACAGTAATTTCTGTAGTTCCTTCTTTAATATTAGAAGTAGCTTCTTCATCAATAGATGCAGTAAATAATTCGAAATGGATATTTTCATTCGAAAAACCGTTTTCTAAAAGTGTTTCAGATACTACATTAATCATTTCTTCTGGACCACAAAGATATGCAGCTTCAAAAGTTGTATTTTTATAATTACTTAGATAAAAATTAGTGTTTTCTTTATCAATTCTTCCAAATAATGAATCTTCTAATTTTTCTCTACTGCAAACGTAATGAAGATTAAAACGATCAGAATTTGCTTCTTTTAGAGCATCCAATTCAGTTTTAAAAATGATATCATTAACGGTTTTGTTTCCGTAAATTAAAGTAAAAGTAGATGTAGTTTCGTTTGTTAAAACATCTTTTATCATTGATAATATTGGCGTAATTCCAGAACCTGCAGCAAAAGCAATATAATTTTTGTTAGAAGAAGGCTCTAAGATAAATTTACCTTCTGGTTCAGAAATTTCAATAAAATTTCCTGCTTTTAATTCTGAAGTAGCATACGTAGAAAAAGTACCATTTTCTACAGCTTTAATAGCTACTTTTAAATAATTATCAGTAGGAGAAGAACAAATAGAATATGCTCTTCTTACTTCTTTACCATTAATTGTTTTTTTAAGTGTTAAGTATTGACCTGAGTGAAAAGCAAAATTAGATTTTAAATTTCCAGGTATATCAAATATAAGAGAAACCGCATCTGCGGTTTCTCTTATCACTTCTTGTATGTTTACTTTGTGAAATGTTGCCATTAAAAAAATGTATGTTTTACACCAAATTATTTTCTACTAAATATTCGGCAATTTGAACTGTGTTTGTAGCAGCACCTTTACGTAAGTTGTCTGCAACTACCCACAAATTTAATGTATTTTCTTGAGATTCATCTCTTCTAATTCTACCAACAAATACTTCGTCTTTATTATGTGCATTAACTGGCATTGGGTAAACGTTATTTGCTAAATCATCTTCAACAATAACACCTGGAGTATCGTTTAAGATTTGACGAACTTCAGCCAAATCAAAATCATTTTCAAACTGAACATTTACTGCTTCAGAGTGTCCACCAGCTGTAGGTATTCTAACAGCAGTTGCAGTTACAGAAAAAGAATCATCACGTAAAATTTTCTTAGGTTCTTTAACTAATTTCATTTCTTCTTTAGTGTAACCGTTTTCTAAGAAAACATCACAATGAGGTAATGCATTTCTACCTATTTTATGTGGGTATGCCATTTCTCCATCTATACCAGCTTCTTCATTATCTAATTGTTGAACCGCTTTTACACCTGTTCCAGAAACAGATTGATAAGTAGAAATAACTACACGTTTCATGTTGTATTTTGCGTGTAAAGGTGCTAAAGCCATTACTAACTGAATTGTAGAACAGTTTGGATTAGCAATAATTTTATCATCAGCAGTTAAAACATCTCCATTAATTTCTGGTACTACTAGTTTTTTAGTAGGATCCATTCTCCAAGCAGAAGAATTATCGATTACAGTTGTACCTACTTCTGCAAATTTTGGTGCCCATTCTAAAGAAGTATCTCCACCTGCAGAAAACAAAGCTACATCTGGTTTCATGGTAACAGCGTCTTCTAAGGTAACAACGGTATAATCGTTTCCTTTATATGATAATTTTTTACCAGCAGATCTTGCTGATGCAACAGGTATTAATTCTGTTACAGGTAAATTACGTTCTTCTAAGACTTTTAACATTACTGTTCCAACCATTCCAGTTGCTCCAACTACAGCTATTTTCATCAGTATTTATATTTAATGATTTTTATTATGATGCAAAGATGCTAAAAAAAAGGATGAACTAAATCACTTAAAGTCTTATAAGTCAACCAAAGTTTAAAAATTTAGCAAATAAATTTCTAATGTTTAAATTTAAACGAGTTGATATAATTTTAAATAAAAAAGAAAAACCATTCAGTTATTAATACTGAATGGTTTTTATTATAGTTATTTGTTTGCTGTTATTAAGTAGCCATACTTAATTCTTTTTCTTTTTTCTTTTGAGATTTTATGATAGAAATTTTCATCATAATAGATACAATTAAAGCTATTACAAATAAGCCTGCAAATATTACTAGTGTAGTATCTAAAGAGCCAGTTTGTTCTTTTACCATGTCGTAAATTGTAGGTCCAATTACACCTGCTAAACCCCAAGCAGCTAATACCATACCATGTATTGCTCCTAATTGTTTTGTTCCAAATAAATCTCCTAAGAAAGCAGGTAAAGTAGCAAAACCACCACCATACATTGTAATAACTGTAAATAATACAATTAAGAAAACGCTTTCAACTCCAATTTTTGGTAAGAAATAAAAGGCTAAAATTTGAAAGGCAAAGAATAAAATAAATGTATTTGCTCTTCCTAAATAATCTGATAAAGTAGACCACATTATTCTTCCTAATCCATTAAATACTCCAATAAAACCTACAATTGCTGCAGCTTGCATTGGTGTATAACTTAGTTTTTCTTGCATCATTGGACTTGCAGCTGAAATAATTGCAATACCACAAGATATGTTTATAAACATCATAATCCAGATGTAATAAAAACGAGGAGATTGTAACGATTCAGTAGCAGTTATATTAGAAATATCTTCTTTAATTTTACCACCTTCACCTTCTTTATAACCTGCAGGAGCATATCCTTCTGGTGGTCTTTCTATATATCTTGCAGAAGATAAAATTAAAACCATGTAAATTACTCCTAAAATATAAAATGCATTAGAAACACCAACAGTTTCAAATAGTTTAGCCATTACAGGACCAAAGATTAAGGCAGCAAAACCAAATCCCATAATTGCCATTCCTGTTGCTAAACCTCTTCTGTCTGGAAACCATTTTACTAATGTACTTACTGGGGTAATGTATCCTAAACCTAATCCTATACCACCTATAACTCCATAACATAAATAGAATAACCAAAGCGATTCCATTTGTACTGCTAATCCAGATCCTAAAATTCCTATTCCGTAAAATAATCCTGCTGTAGTACCACTAATTTTTGGACCAACTTTTTCTACCCATCTACCTAAAAATGCTGCTGATAAACCTAATAATAAAATGGCAATTTTAAACGCCCATTTTATTACAGATCCTTCTACGTCAAATACATCTTTAACAGGATTTGTCATTACTGAATATGCATATACAGACCCAATTGAGATATGTATACCTACTGCAGAAGCTGCAAT
This sequence comes from Polaribacter sp. Z022, assembly GCF_023555495.1. Lineage (GTDB taxonomy): Bacteria > Bacteroidota > Bacteroidia > Flavobacteriales > Flavobacteriaceae > Polaribacter. The sequence continues at coordinate 736,751 of NZ_JALCZO010000001.1, forward strand.
TAACCATCTATTTTTTAGTTTTGGTGCACTCATTTTTTAATTCTTTAATTTATTTTTACTTTTTTAAAGTAGTTGCTTAAAATTTTTGATGCTTCATCTAATTCTTCTTGAGTATTTTCTCTAGCATCTTTAAGTTCATACTCCCAACCTAACGTATCCCATTTATGGATACCTAATTTATGATAAGGTTGTAATTCTATTTGTTCTATTGTTTTGTAATCTTTGAAATAGTTTCCTAATTCATGTAGCAATTCTGGAGTATTAGTAATACCCGGAATTAATACATAACGTAACCACATTTTTTTTCCTGATGCTTCTCTATGTTTTGCAAAATTAAAAGTGGTTTCTTTATTTTTTTTTCCGGTAATTTTTTGAAAACCATCTTCTCTCATATGCTTAATGTCAAGCATTACTAAATCAGCATAATTATCAATTAACTCAACAGCAGGATGGTTTAATAAGCGCCCATTTGTGTCTAAGTTGGTATGTATACCTTCTTCTTTTAATCTTTTAAATAAAGGAATAAGATTATGAGCTTGTAATAATGGTTCTCCACCAGAAACGGTTACACCACCTTTACCACCATAATAAGATTTCATTTTTAAAGCTCTTTGTACTAAATCTTCAATATGGTGTTCTTCACCTCCATGAGTATCAATAGTATCTGGGTTATGACAATATTGGCATTTTAATTTACAACCTTGTAAAAAAATTACCATTCTAATTCCTGGACCATCATGGGTTCCAAAAGACTCTATAGAATGTACGTTTAATATGTTTTCTTTAGTTTTAATAACTGATAAATTTTAATGAATAAAAAAAGGGATTCGAAAAAATAAAACTAATACTTTCTTAAAAAGTAGGCTCTAAAAAGAGTCAATTTTATTTTTTGAATCCCTTATTAATACATAAAAAGGACTACATAGATTCGTGGAAAGAACGCGAAATAACTTCCATTTGTTGTTCTTTTGTTAATCTAATGAAATTAACTGCATAACCAGAAACTCTAATTGTTAATTGAGGGTGATTTTCTGGATGTGCCACTGCATCTAATAAAGTTTCTTTGTCTAATACATTTACATTTAAATGTTGTGCTCCGTGCTCAAAGTAACCATTTAAAGTAGCAACTAAGTTGTCTATTCTGTCTTCTTGAGTAGAACCTAAAGATTTAGGAACAATAGAGAATGTATTAGAGATTCCATCTTGAGAATCTTTATAATCAATTTTTGCAACTGAGTTTAGAGAAGCAATTGCACCATTTGTGTCACGCCCATGCATTGGGTTTGCACCTGGAGCAAAAGGAACACCTAAAGCTCTACCATCTGGTGTTGCACCGGTTTTCTTACCATATACAACGTTAGATGTAATTGTTAATACAGACATTGTTGGTTCTGCATCTTTATATACTTTTAACTTTTTCAATTCATTATTAAAATCTTCAACACCATCGTGAGCAAAAATATCTACTCTATCATCATCATTACCATATTTAGGGAATTCTCCTTCAACTTTAAAGTCTACTGTTAAACCTTCTTCGTTTCTAATTGGTTTAACTTTTGCATATTTAATTGCTGATAAAGAATCTGCTAAGATTGATAAACCAGCAATACCATAAGCGATATTAATATCTGGGTTAGTATCAATTAAAGCCATTTGAGCTTTTTCGTAGTAATATTTATCATGCATGTAGTGAATAATATTCATTGCATCATTATAAACTTTTGCTACTTGTTTCATGGCAATTTTGTAGTTAGCCATTACTTTGTCAAAGTCTAAATACTCGCTATTATCTGGCTCAATACCATCAACCATTTGAGTTCCAGTAATCTCACATTTACCACCATTAACAGCTAATAATAATGTTTTAGCTAAGTTTGTTCTTGCTCCGAAAAACTGAATTTGTTTTCCAATTTCTTGGTAAGATACACAACAAGCAATACCATAATCATCAGAACCTCTTAAGTTTCTCATTAAATCATCATTTTCAAATTGAATAGATGAAGTATCAATAGAAACTTTTGCACAGAAGTTTTTAAAGTTTTGAGGTAATAATGGAGACCATAAAACAGTAATATTTGGTTCTGGTGATGGTCCTAAGTTGTATAAAGTATGTAAGAAACGGAATGCAGTTTTAGTAACTTTTGTTCTTCCGTCATTTAACATACCACCAATTGCTTCAGTTACCCAAGTTGGATCTCCAGCAAAAATTTCGTCATAAGCAGCCATACGTAAGTGACGTACCATTCTCAATTTCATTACAAATTGATCAATGTATTCTTGTGCTTCGTTTTCTGTAATAGTCCCGTTTTCTAAATCTCTTTCAATAAAGATATCTAAGAAAGTAGAAACGTTACCTAAAGACATTGCAGCTCCATCTTGCTCTTTTACAGCAGCTAAATAAGCCATGTAAGTCCATTGTACAGCTTCTCTTGCAGTTTCTGCAGGACGATTTAATTCTAAATCATAATGGTTACCCATTACAATCATATCTTTTAAAGCTTTGATTTGCTCAGATACTTCTTCTCTTAAACGAATAACAGCATCAGACATTGGTCCTTCAATGTTTGCTAAATCTGCTTTTTTTGCTTCAATTAATTTATCAATACCATATAAAGCTACACGTCTGTAATCACCAATTATTCTACCACGTGCATAATTATCTGGTAATCCAGTTAAAAATCCTAATGAACGGAATTTTCTAATTTCTGCATTATATGCATCAAAAACACCATCATTATGTGTTTTTACATATTTAGAAAATAACTCATTAATTTCTTCACTTGGTTTTAAACCATGTTCTTGTAAAGCTTTTTGAACAACTTTATAACCTCCAAAAGGTTTCATTGCTCTTTTTAATAATCCATCAGTTTGTAATCCAACAATTGTTTCATTTTCTTTATCAATGTAACCAGCTCCAAAGCTAGCAACTCCAGAAATAGTTTCTGTATCTACAGAATGTACACCATTATTCTGTCTTTCTTGTTGCATTCCTTTTTTACAAACTTCCCAAAGTTTTTGTGTTTTTTCACTAGCACCAACTAAAAATTGGTCATCTCCATAGTAAGAGATAATGTTTTTTACAACAAAATCTCTAACGTTAATAGATGTATTCCAAACACCTTGTGTAAACTCTCTACTTGTCGGTTTTTCTAAGATTAATTCTTCTAATTCCATTAGTTTATGTATTTAAAATTTTATGTATTCTTTTTTATGTACTACAAATTTACAGTCAAAGCTTTTTTTAAAACATGATAAAAGTTAGGTTTTGCAATTATTTAAGAAAACGTTGTAGTTGTTTTTGGTTGATTATCAAAGAGATAAAAAACGATATTTAATATTAACTATTATTTAAAAAAAGAGTAATTTTGCAGAATATTTGTAAAATTTTTGTTTATAAATATGTAAAAACTGAAATGAGTTCAGTTTAAAAATTAACGTTAAACTTAAAAAGTATAGCATGCAACTGTACAACAAGTTAAGCGCAAAAGAGCGCGCTGCATTAATTGATGAGGCAGGTAAAGACCGTCTTACAATTTCATTCTATCAATATTATAAGATAGAAAATCCACAATTATTTAGGAATAAATTATTCTTAGAATGGAATGATTTAGATGTTTTAGGAAGAATTTATGTTTCTTACGAAGGTATTAATGCTCAACTTTCTGTTCCTGCAGAAAATTTTTTAGAGCTAAAAAAACAGTTAGATAGTATTTCTTTTTTAAAAAACATTCGTTTAAACGTTGCTGTAGAGCAAGACAATAAATCGTTTTTAAAACTAAAAGTTAAGGTTAGAAACAAAATTGTTGCAGATGGTTTAAATGATGAGACGTTTGATGTAACCAACAAAGGTGTGCATTTAAATGCTAAAGAATTTAATGAAATGTTGGCAAATCCAAATACGGTTTGTGTAGATATGCGTAATCATTATGAAAGTGAAATTGGTCATTTTGATGGTGCAGTTACTCCAGATGTAGATACTTTTAGAGATTCATTAGATATTATAGAAGAAGATTTAAAAGACAACAAAGAAGATAAAAACTTATTAATGTATTGTACTGGCGGAATTCGTTGCGAAAAAGCATCTGCTTATTACAAACACAAAGGGTTTAAAAATGTTTTTCAGTTAGAAGGAGGTATTATTGAATATACTCGTCAAGTAAAAGCAGAAGGAATTGAAAATAAATTTATAGGTAAAAATTTTGTGTTTGATCATAGAAGAGCAGAACGTATTACAGATGATGTAGTTTCTAACTGTCATCAATGTGGTAAAGCTTGTGATACTCATACAAATTGTGCAAATGAAGCTTGTCATTTATTATTTATACAATGTGATGAATGTGCAGAAAGTACAGAAAACACGTGTTCTACAGATTGTCAAGAAATAATAAAACTTCCTTACGAAGAGCAAAAAGAGCTTAGAAAAGGAAAAGGAAACAGTAATAAAATATTTAAAAAAGGACGTTCAGAAGTTCTAAAATTTAAAAAATAACAGCATGCAGAAAATCGAATTAATGGCGCCAGCAGGTAATTTTGAATCTATGCAGGCAGCTTTAGATAATGGTTGTGATTCTATTTATTTTGGAGTAGAACAACTAAATATGAGAGCAAGAGCTTCTATCAACTTTACTTTAGATGATTTAGAAGAAATTCAAAGAAGATGTTCAGAAAAGAATGTTCGTACTTATTTAACGCTGAATACTATTGTTTATGATCATGATTTATCAATTGTAAAAACATTGATAAAAAGAGCAAAAGAAGCAAATATTACAGCTGTAATTGCTATGGATCAAGCAGTAATTGCAATGGCGAGAGAACTGCAAATGGAAGTTCATATTTCAACTCAAATTAATATTACAAATATTGAAACTGTAAAGTTTTATGCAATGTTTGCAGATACAATTGTGTTGAGTAGAGAATTGAGTTTGCGTCAAGTAAAAAAGATTACAGAAGATATTGAAAAACACGAAGTAAAAGGCCCTTCAGGAAGATTGGTTGAAATCGAAATTTTTGGTCATGGAGCTTTATGTATGGCAGTTTCTGGTAAATGTTATATGAGTTTACATTCTGCAAATTCATCAGCAAATAGAGGAGCTTGTAAACAAAATTGCCGAAAAAAATATACAGTTATCGATCAAGAAACTGGTTTTGAAATGGAGTTGGATAATGAATACATTATGTCTCCAAAAGATTTGTGTACTATTGATTTTTTAGATCAAGTTGCAGATGCAGGTATTAAAGTTTTAAAGATAGAAGGTAGAGGTAGAGCACCAGAATATGTTGCAAAAGTGATAAAATGCTACAGAGATGCCATTGATAATTTAGCAGCAGGAACTTACGATAAAGAGAAGGTGATTTCTTGGATGCAAGAATTAGAAAAAGTATATAATCGTGGTTTTTGGAACGGATATTATCTAGGTCAAAAATTAGGAGAATGGAGTAAAGAATCGGGTTCTCATGCAACACAAAAGAAAGTCTTTTTAGGAAGAGGTGAACATTATTTTGACAAAGCAAAAATTGGTCAGTTTAAAATTGATGCTTATGATGTAAATGTTGGTGATACTATTTTAATTACGGGTCCAACAACTGGAGCTCAAGAAATGGAATTAAAGCAGATGTTTGTTAATGATAAGCCATCAGAAAAAGCTACAAAAGGAGATGAAGTTACCATAAAGTTAGACTTTAAAATTAGAAGATCAGACAAGTTGTACAAGATTGTTAAAACAGAATTTGCAGAAAACTAATGGTAGTAATTACGTTACAAAGAAATAAATGTATTGGTTGTAATTATTGTGTTGAGGTTGCACCAAATCAGTTTCAAATGTCTAAAAAAGACGGAAAATCTGTGCTACTTCATTCTACAGAAAAGAAAGGTTTTTTTACAATAAAATCTTTTGATGAATCTATTTACGATTGTTCTGTTGAAGCAAAAAAAGCATGTCCTGTTAAAATTATTGAAGTAAAACAGGTGTAGTTTTTTACGAATTCTAAATTAATAATAGCAAATTCTAAATAGCTTAAATATGAACTAAATATTTAAGCTATTTTTGATATAGAATCTAAATAAAAGTAGTTCTAAGAACTTTAATTTTGATGTTTTTTCATTCTTCTAGAATGCTTATATTTACAGATTAGAGAAGATTGGGTTTATTTTTTGTATAAACCTGATAATCAATTTATGAATCATACGTTTTTTATAATTTATACTTTGTTTTAACAAATTAAATCATAAAAACTATATAATATATACTTACATGGCATGTGGAAGTTGTGGTACAACAGAAAATGGAGTACCAAAAGGTTGTAAGAGTAATGGTAATTGTGGTACAGGAACCTGTGGAAGTGGTAGTAATAAACTTGCTGTTTTTGATTGGTTGTCTAATATGACATTACCTAGTGGTCAAGAAAAATTTAACATTTTCGAAGTTCGTTTTAAAAACGGAAGAAAGCATTTTTATAAAAACCCTGATAATTTACCAGTAACAATGGGAGATATTGTTGCTGTAGAAGGAAACCCAGGACATGATATTGGTACTGTTTCTTTAGCAGGTGAGCTTGTAAAAGTTCAAATGAAGAAAAGAAAAATTACAGCAGATAGTGAAGATGTTAAGAAAATCTACAGAAAAGCAAGTAAAAGAGATATAGATATTTGGCAACAAGCAAGAGCTAAAGAAGAAGAAACGCAACGTAGAGGAAGAGAAATTTTAGGTCGTTTAGGATTGCAAATGAAATTATCTGATGTAGAATATCAAGGAGATGGAAACAAAGCTACTTTTTATTATACAGCAGATGCACGTGTAGATTTTAGACAATTAATTAGAGATTTGGCAAGTGCTTTTTCTATTCGTGTAGAAATGAAACAAGTAGGTGCAAGACAAGAAGCAGCACGTTTAGGAGGAGTTGGTTCTTGTGGTAGAGAGTTGTGTTGTTCTACTTGGTTAACAGATTTTAGAAAAGTGACAACATCTGCAGCACGTTATCAGCAATTATCATTAAATCCGTTAAAATTAGCAGGTCAATGTGGTAAACTAAAATGTTGTTTAAATTTTGAATTAGATACGTATTTAGATGCTTTAAAATCATTTCCAAAACAAGATGTGGTTTTAAAAACAGAAAAAGGTGATGCAGTTTTTGTAAAGATGGATATTTTTAAAAACCATCTTTGGTATACCTACAAAGAAGAACGTTTTAAGTGGTTTAGGTTAACATTAGATCAAGTTTTAGAAATTATTGATTTAAATAAAAATAATGAAAAATCTGCAACGTTAGAAGAATATGAAGCAGATGTAATTATACCAGAAAAAGTAGATTTTGAAGATGCTGTTGGTCAAGATAGTTTAACTCGTTTTGATGCACCAAAAACAAGTAAACGTAAAAGAAATAACAGAAACAGAAATAGAAAAAAACCAGTTGCTGTAAATGCTAACAGTAACAATAAACCAAAACCAACTCAAAAGCAAAATCCTAACCAAAAAAGAAAACCTCAAGCTAAAAAGCAAGGTAACCAACAGAATAAACCAAATCAAAAACCGAAGCAAAATCCTCAGAAAAAAGCGAAAGTAAATCCTAATCAGAAACCAAAAACGCAGCCAAACCAAAAACCCAAACCAAAATCACAGGGTCAAAATCAAGGAAATGCTAATCAGCCAACAGGTGAGGTAAAAAAGGTAAATAAACCTAGAAGAAATAATAGAAATCGTAAAAATAATAAACCAAAAAATGACAACAACACTGAAAAAAAATAGTTTTTTAATTATTTTATTTTCTCTCTTTTTAATGTTTTCTTGTAATGATAAAACAGATTTTAACGTTTATAAACCCATAGACAATAAAGGTTGGAAAGCAAGCGAAAAAATAGTGTTTGAGTTTGATGTAACTGATACGATTTCACCTAAGAATCTTTTTATCAATATTAGAAATAATAATGATTATAAGTTTAGTAATTTATATTTAATAACTGAGTTAATTTTTCCTAATGAAACTGTTGTTATAGATACTTTACAATACGAAATGACAGATGTTACAGGTAGGTTTTTAGGAGAAGGTTTTACTGAAATAAAAGAAAACAAATTATTTTACAAAGAAAATAAGGTATTTCCAATATCTGGAAAATATATGTTTAATGTCCGTCAATCTATGAGAAAAAATGGCGAAGTAAATCCTATTGAATTTTTAAAAGGAATTCAAGATGTAGGTTTTAGTATAGAAAATTAAATTAGATTCCCGTTTTTAAGGGAAAGACAAATTATTGAAATCTCAATTTAATTGAGAAGCAGTTTAGTATTATGAAAAAAAAGAAAACAACTAATTTTAAAAAGTATATCAAGTGGTTTTGGGGAATTATCCTTGGAGGAACTTCATTATTGATATTAATATTTTTGTTTGCATCTTGGGGCTTTTTAGGTGCATTACCAACTTTTGAAGAGTTAGAAAACCCAGAAAACAATTTAGCAACAGAAGTTATTTCTGCAGATGGAAAAACTTTAGGAAAATATGCTAAAGAAAATAGAACTCCTATAAAATATAAAGATTTACCACAAAATATAGTTAATGCATTAGTAGCAACCGAAGACGAACGTTTTTACGAACATTCTGGTATCGATTTTTATAGTACAGCAAGAGCAGTTTTAAAACCAGGTAGTGGAGGGGCAAGTACAATTACTCAGCAATTAGCAAAAATGTTATTTACTGGTAGAGCTTCTAGAAATATCTTTTTAAGATTGGGTCAAAAGGTAAAAGAATGGGTGGTTGCAACTAAATTAGAAAGACAATATACCAAAAATGAAATTCTAACAATGTATTTAAATAAGTACGATTTTTTAAATCAAGCAGTTGGTATTCGTTCTGCAGCACGTATTTATTTTGGTAAAGAACCTAAAGATTTAGATGTAGAAGAATCTGCAATGTTGGTTGGTATGTTAAAAAACTCGTCGCTTTACAACCCTTTACGTAGAGCAGAAAGAGTAAAACAACGTAGAAATGTAGTTTTAAAACAAATGAATAGAAGTGAGTTTATTACACTTCAAGAAAAAGATTCTTTGCAAAAATTAGACCTTGGTTTAGACATTCATAAAGAAGGACATAGTGATGGTTCTGCAACATATTTTAGAACCCATTTACAAAAGGTTTTAAGAAAATGGGTACAAGAAAACCCAAAACCAAATGGAGAACAATACAATATTTTTAGAGATGGTTTAAAGATTTATGTAACCATAGATTCTCGCATGCAAAAATATGCAGAAGAAGCTATACAAGAACACATGTCTAATTTACAAGGTTACTTTTTTAAAGAACAAAAAAGAAACAGAACAGCACCTTTTTACGATTTAGAAAAAGATCAAATTAAAAATATCTATGAAAGAGCTAAGAAAAACTCTGAAAGATATAAGCGATTAAAAATTGCAGGAAAATCTAAAAAATATATTGATGAAGTTTTCAATAAAAAAACCAAAATGAGTGTTTTTTCTTGGAAAGGAAACATAGATACAATTATGTCTCCAAACGATTCTTTAAAATATTATAAGCATTTTTTACGTTCTGGATTATTGTCTATAGAACCACAATCTGGTCATATAAAAGCTTGGGTTGGTGGTATAGATAACAAACATTTTAAATACGATGCAGTTGCACAACAAAAAAGACAAGTAGGTTCTACATTTAAACCATTTGTATATGCAACAGCTATCAATCAATTAAAATTATCTCCTTGTGATGAGTATCCAAATACTCCTTATACTATTCCTAAAGGAAAATATGGGATTCCAGAAGAATGGACACCTAAAAACTCTGATGATAAATACGGAGGTATGCTAACCTTAAAAGATGGTTTAGCAGGTTCTGTAAATACAATGTCTGCAAGATTGGTAGATATGGTTTCTCCAGAAAATGTTACTCGTTTAGCAAAATCTGCAGGAATTGAAAGTGAAATTCAAGCAAATCCATCAATTGCTTTAGGAGCTGTAGATTTATCATTAATAGAAATGGTTGGTGCTTATGCTACTTTTGCTAACAAAGGTTTACGTGTTGAGCCTATGATTTTAACAAGAATAGAAGATAAAAACGGAACTGTATTACAAGAATTTACTCCAAAAACAAAAGAAGTTTTAAGTGAAGAATCTGCTTATGTTGTGTTAGATTTATTAAAAGGAGTTACACTTTCTGGTTCTGGTGTACGTTTACGTTTACCTTGGGCTAAACCTAAATACGTAACTGGTCATCCTTATAAATTTACAAATCCAATTGCAGGAAAAACAGGAACAACTCAAAATCAATCTGATGGTTGGTTTATGGGGATTGTACCAAATTTAGCAACTGGTGTTTGGACAGGAGGAGAAGATAGAGCAACACATTTTGCAGGAATAACTAAAGGACAAGGAGCAACAATGTCTTTACCTTCTTGGGCATTATATATGCAAAAATGTTATGCAGATAAAACATTAAATATTAGTCAAGAAGATTTTGAAAAACCAGAGAATCTTTCTATTCGTATTTTATGTGATGATGAAACTGAGAATAAAGAAGATGAAAAGAAAGAAGTAATAGAAGAGGAAGAAGATACAGATTTTTAAAATAGAATAAATGACTTGGAGTCCAAGTAAAGAAATTATTAATAATTCTAATATTGGTAAAATGATGCAAAAGCATTCTTTTACCAATTATTATGATTTTTGGAAATGGACTGTAGAAAATAAAACTACCTTTTGGGAAGACACTGTAAGTAATTTAAACATTGTTCAATCTAAAAAATACAATCAAATTTTAAACACTGATGCAGGTGTTGAAAATGCAAAATGGTTGTATGGTGCAAAATTAAATATTGTAGATTCTTGTTTTCAGAATGATAATGATGCTACAGCAATTATTTTTCAAAAAACGAATGAAGAAATTCAAAAAATATCTCAAAAGGAATTATTAGAATTTGTAAATAAAATTGCCAATAGTTTTCAATCTTTTAATGTAAATATTGGCGATACAATTGCAATAGATTTACCAATGACTATTGAGGCAGTAGCAATTTATTTAGCTGCCATAAAAGCAGGAATTAAAGTTGCCACTATTGTAGATAGTTTTTCTGCAAAAGAAATTGCAGTTAGATTTAACATTACCAAGCCTAAACTAGTTTTTACCCAAGATGTAATAAAAAGAGGAGCAAAAACAATACCTCTTTACACAAAGGTTTTAGAGGCAAATCCAGAAAAGGTAATTGTAATAAGTATCGATAATATTAAACCTTCAATTAGAAAAGAAGATGTTTTTTGGACAGATTTTTTATCAAATAATTCAGAATTTGAGTCTATAAAACAATCTCCAGAAGAAGTTGCCACCATTCTTTTTTCATCAGGAACCACAGGAGAACCCAAAGCAATTCCTTGGAATCATACAACACCAATAAAATCTGCTTCAGATGGATATTATCATCATAATATTCAACAAAATGATGTGGTTTGTTGGCCAACAAATCTTGGATGGATGATGGGACCTTGGTTGGTTTTTGCAGCCTTAATTAATAAAGCAACAATAGCTTTATATTATGATTCTCCTTTAGAAACAGGTTTTGGTAGGTTTGTACAAGATGCAAAAGTTACCATGCTTGGTATTGTACCAAGTATTGTAAAACAATGGAAAAGCAATAAAAATATGGAATTGTTTAATTGGAATGCAATTAAATGTTTTAGCTCAACAGGCGAAGTTTCTAATGCTACAGAAATGAAATATTTAATGGAATTAGCCAATAACAAACCTGTTATAGAGTATTGTGGAGGTACAGAAATTGGGGGTGGTTATATTACAAGTACAGTGGTTCAAAAAAATATTGCCAGTAATTTTTCTACCAAAGCTTTAGGTGGAGATTTTGTAATGTTAGATGAAAACGAAGAAGAATCTACAAAAGGCGAAGTGTTTATGATTCCTCCAGTAATGGGATTATCAACATCATTGTTAAATAAAGATCATCATAAAGTATACTATAATAATACTCCGAAATTTAAAGTAAAATTAAGACGTCATGGAGATGAGGTTGTTCAGCTAAAAAACAACTATTATAAAGTTTTAGGACGTGTAGATGATGCTATGAATTTAGGCGGAATAAAAGTTAGCGCAACTCAAATAGAAGAAATTTTACAAGAATTAATATTTGTAAAAGAATGTGCAGCAATTGCAGTTTCTCCTAAAGATGGAGGTCCTAGTAAATTAATTGTATTTTATGTAGATAGTAATTTAGATAATGCTACATCAGATAAATTACAAGAAGCAAAACAAATAATAAGAAAAGAATTAAACCCACTATTTAAAGTTTCAGAATTGTTAGAAATTGATGTTTTACCAAGAACTGCATCTAACAAAGTTATGAGACGAAAATTAAGAGATATTTATAATCAATGAAAATAATATCATACAACGTAAACGGAATTAGAGCAGCCTTAAAAAAAGGATTTATTGAATGGTTAAAAGCTGCAAAACCAGATGTAATTTGCATACAAGAAACCAAAGCACATAAAGAGCAATTAGATGTTTCTGTTTTTGAAGCAGCAGGTTACCCTTATCATTATTGGTTTTCTGCACAAAAAAAAGGATATTCTTCTGTGGCTGTTTTTTGTAAAGAAGAACCAAATCATATAGAATATGGTACAGGAATTGAAACTATGGATTTTGAAGGAAGAAATTTAAGAGTAGATTTTGATGAAGTTTCTGTTATGAGTATGTATTTACCTTCTGGTACAAATTCTGAAAGATTAAATTTCAAATTTAATTATATGGATGAAATTTTAGAATATGCTTCAGAATTAAGAAAAACAATTCCTAATTTAGTAATCTGTGGAGATTATAATATTTGTCATGAAGCTATAGATATTCATAATCCAAAAATGAAAGGAGTTTCTGGGTTTTTACCAGAAGAAAGAGAGTGGTTATCTAAGTTTATAAATAGTGGATTTACAGATAGTTTCCGTTTTTTAAATCCAGAAAGACAAGAATATTCTTGGTGGAGTTACAGAGCAAACTCTAGAGCTAACAACAAAGGTTGGCGTTTAGATTATGCAATGGTTGCAGAACCGTTAAAAGACAAAATTAAAAGAGCTTATATTTTACCAGAAGCAAAACATTCAGACCATTGTCCAATTGTTGTTGAGTTAGATATTTAAAATAGATGATTAAAAAACTAATTATATTCCTCCTATTAACTAGTACTGTTTTTTCTCAAGAGAAAAAAGATAGTAGTTCAGTAATAAAAAAAGACACTATTTTTATTGCTAAAGACTCTATAACAAAATCGCTAAAAAAGGAGTTGTTTACAGACGAAGACTTAAAGTTAATTGATAGCCTTTTAGTAAACGAAAAATTCAATTCTGCATTAATAGATACTTTAGTTTATGTTATAAATGATAAAGACATAACAGGAAATGTTAAAACTTCTGTTACTACAGATTTATTAAAAGAAAGACTCACTTCTCTAAACAAAACAACACCTTTTAATTTGGCATATAATCCTGCTTTAGAAAAGGTTATTAATAGTTATTTATTATATAGAAAAAAGTATTATCCAGCTTTAATGGCAAAGGCAAAATACTATTTTCCAATGTTTGAACAATATCTAGATCAGTATGATATTCCTTTAGAAATGAAATATCTAGCAATTGTAGAATCTGCATTAAGACCAAGAATTAAATCTAGAGTGGGTGCAACAGGTTTGTGGCAATTTATGTATGGTACAGGTAAACAATTCGATTTAAAAGTAAGTTCTTATGTAGATGAACGTCAAGACCCTGTAAAAGCAACCATTGCAGCATGTAAATATTTAAGTCAGTTGTATAATATTTTTGGTGATTGGGATTTGGCTTTAGCAGCATATAACTCAGGACCAGGAAATGTAAGAAAAGCCATAAAAAGATCTGGAGGGTATAAAAATTATTGGAATATTAGACCCTATTTGCCAAGAGAAACTGCAGGTTATGTACCAGCGTTTTATGCAACTATGTATATTTTTGAATATGCAAGTGAGCATAATATTTATTCTGATTTACCAAAATATTTTAATTTTCAAACAGATACTGTTCGTATAAAAAGAACCATAAGTTTTGATCAAATTTCTGAAAAAATAAATGTAGATGAAGAAGTTTTATCAACATTAAACCCTTCTTATAAACTAGATATTATTCCGTTTATAAAAGAAAGAAATTATGCAGTAAGATTACCAAGTAATAAAGTTGTTGAGTTTTTAGATAAAGAAAAAGAAATTTATGCATTGGCTAATGCAGATGATTCTCTTAGAGAAAAACCATTGCCAAAATACTTTGAAATGGACAAACGAATCCGTTACAAAGTTAGAAGTGGAGATTTTTTAGGAAAAATTGCAAATAAATTTGGAGTAAGAGTTAGTGAAATAAAACGTTGGAATCGTTTAAAAAGTAGTCGTTTAAGTATTGGACAAAGGTTGTATATTTATCCTAAAAAGATAGCATTTTCAGTACCTAAGCCATCAAAAAAGAAAGAACAAATATCAATCCCAAAAGGAAAATATCAAATATATACTGTACAAAAAGGAGACTCTCTTTGGAGTATTTCTCAAAAATTTAAAAATGTTTCTGTAGATAATATTAAAAAATGGAACAATATTTGGAGTGCTAAAGGATTAAAACCCGGAACTAAACTTAAAATTTTTAAAAGTTAAAAATCATGAAAAAATTATATAGCCTAATTGCAATTGCTTTTCTTTTAACTTCATGTGGAGGAAATGATAAAGTTCTTTTACGAAATTCTATTGGTAAAGTTAACAAAGTAATGGTTGTTACAAAATCTAGCGATTGGAATGGAGATATTGGTAAAGCAATAAGAAACTCTTTTGGAGAGTTAATGGTTGGTTTGCCACAACCAGAATCACTTTTATCTGTATCTCAAGTTGCTCCAAATGGTTTTGGAACAATGATGAAAGTTAGTAGAAATATTTTAGTAATTGGAGTTGGAGATAAAGAAGAGTACTTTGTAAGAAAAAACGTTTATGCACAACCACAAACTATTGTATATGTTTATGCAAAAGATGATGAAGGTGTTGTAAAAATGTTTAATAAACACCAAAAAGAAATTATAAAAGAATTTAAAGATTCTGATATAAAAATGACTTTAAGCTTGTTTAATAAGAACAAAATAGACGATTCTCAGTATAAAACTTTAAAAAATTTAGGGGTTTCATTAACAATTCCTAACAAATTTAATACTGTAGATGATACTGGAGATTTTTTATGGTTACGTAATCATTTATCTAGTGGAATTGCAAAAACTGGTAGCAATAATATTTTAGTTTATTCTGTTCCTTTGTTAGATGAAACTAAAGTGGCAGATAGTATTGTAGCTGTAAGAAATAAAATTGGTAAAAAATACATACCAGGTTCAGATCCAGAAACAATGCATATGATAACTGAAGAAGCTTATACACCTTTTACTTTTAATGCTACTATAGATGGTAAAACAGCCTATGAAACTCGTGGTAAATGGGAAGTTTTAAACGATTTTATGGCAGGTCCATTTTTAAATTATACTGTAGTTGATAAAAAGAATAACAGATTGGTTGTTTTTGAAGGATTTACCTATGCACCTTCTGTTAACAAAAGAGCATTTTTATTTGAGTTAGAAGCAATTGCAAAGTCATTGAAAATACATTAAACAAAAATAAAATATTGTATAAAGCCAAAAGGATTTCCTTTTGGCTTTTTTATGCTTAAAACCCATCAATTTCAGATTTCTTATATTTGATATTCAACCAAAAACTTTTTTATCATGGAAATGAATTTTTACATTTTACTTATTGCAGCAATTATACCAATGATAATTGGATTTGTCTGGTATGGTCCTTTGTTCGGAAATGCTTGGATGAAAGAAATGGGGTTTACTAAAGAATCTTTAGAAGGACAAAATATGGCTAAAATATTTATATTAAGTTATATCTTTAGTCTTTTAATCGCTTTCTTTTTACAGTTTATTGTTATTCATCAAGGAGGTGTGTTTTCATCAATTTTAGAGCCTGGTTCAACAGAGTTACAAGGTGATGCTCTCACTTATTTTCAAGATTTTATGGCTAAATATGGTAATAATTACAGAACTTTTAAACATGGTGTCTTGCATGGTGTTTTATCTGGAGTCTTTTTTGTGCTTCCAGTTTTGTCTATTATTGCAATGTTTGAGAAAAAATCATTTAAATATGTTGCTATTAACGCTGGTTATTGGATCGTAACTTTAGCAATTATGGGAGGAATTATTTGTCAATGGTTATAATGCAAGATATAGGTATAAAAAATAAAACCACGCTAATTGCGTGGTTTTTTTATGATTTTAAAATAAGTTTAGTACCCTATTTTTGTTCTAACTCTTTTTAAAACTTCTTTAGCTACAGTAGAAGCTTTTTCTGCTCCAATTTCTAAAGCAGCATCAATTTCATGTTTGTTTTCCATAAAATGATGATAACGTTCTCTAATTGTAGCAAATTTTTCTAAAATTAGTTCATATAGTGCTTGTTTAGCATGTCCATATCCATAATTTCCACCTTCATAATTTGCTCTCATTTCAGCAATTTGAGTTTCAGAAGCTAATAATTTATACAAAGCAAAAACATTATCAGTGTCAGGATCTTTAGGTTCTTCTAAACCTTTACTATCTGTTTTAATACTCATTATTTGTTTTCTTAGTTTTTTATCAGCCAAGAAAATATTGATAATGTTATTTCTAGATTTACTCATTTTTTCACCATCAGTTCCAGGAACTAATTTAGTGTGTTCTTGAATTTTTGCTTTAGGAGCTACTAAAGTTTCGCCTACAATATTGTTAAATCTATTTGCAACATCTCTAGACATTTCTAAATGCTGTAACTGATCTTTACCAACAGGTACAATTTCTGCATCATATAATAAAATATCTGCAGCCATTAACATTGGATACGTAAATAAACCAGTGTTTACGTCTCCTAATCTATCAGCTTTATCTTTAAAACTATGAGCTAATGTTAATCTTTGGTAAGGAAAAAAGCAACTTAAATACCAAGTTAACTCTGTAGTTTGAGGCACATCACTTTGTCTGTAAAAAACAGTTTTACTAATGTCTAATCCACAAGCCAACCAAGTTGCAGCAGTGCTATAAGTGTTTTCTCTTAATTCATTTCCATCTTTTATTTGAGTTAAAGAATGCATATCTGCAATAAAAAGAAAGGCCTCGTTTTCTGGATTGTTAGCCATTTCTATAGCAGGTAAAATGGCACCTAATAAATTTCCTAAATGTGGAGTTCCTGTACTTTGAACACCTGTTAAAATTCTTGACATTAAATTGTTTTTATCTTTTATAAAAAAAAGAGTAAGTTACTTACTCTCTTTGAGAGCACAAAAATAAGGTTTTATAGGCTAAAAAAGAACAACAAAAAGATTATTACTACATTTACCCACAGAGTAGAATTTAATTGTGCTACTTTTTTATTTTAAATGATAAATAATTAAAATTGACTATAAACGTTTGTTAGTATTGTGAAGTATATTAAAATCCCTTTTCTTTTAATTTGGCGTTTATGGTTTTACGTTTTAATGTTTGTAACTATCATTTTAATGTCTCCTTTATTGCTAATTCTTACCCTTAAAGAAGAGTATTATCACATTATGTGGAAATTGGTTAGAATTTGGTCTAAAGTTTTAATTTACGGAATGGGTTTTGGGTTAAAAATTCAGTTAGATGAAAAAATAGAACCTAATAAAAGTTATATGTTTTGTCCAAATCATGCGTCTTTTATGGATCCTTTTGTTTTGGTTGTTTTAAGTAAAAATCCAATTGTTTTTGTAGGAAAAAAAGAGTTGGTTAAAATTCCAATTTTTGGTTTTTTCTACAAAAAAGTAGTAATTATGGTTGATAGAAACAATCCAGAAAGTAGAAAAAGAGTATTTGAAATGGCTAAAAAAAGATTGCAAAATGGAGTTAGTATGGCAATTTTTCCTGAAGGATTAGTGCCTACTGAAGATGTGATTTTAGCACCTTTTAAAAAAGGAGCTTTTAGTTTGGCTATTGAGTTTGATATACCTGTTGTACCTCAAGTATATTATGATTGTAAAAGATTATTTTCTTGGGATTTTTTTAAAGGAGGATTTGGAGTTTTTAGAGTTCGTCAGCATAAATTTATACCAACAAAAAATTTAACTTTAGAAGATGTAGACCATTTAAAAGACAAAACGTTTGATGTTATTTATAATGATTTAGCAAACGATACAAAGTATATGAAAGACACAAACAGAAAAAAATGAAAGAAAAATTAAATCATACGTATTCTGAGTCTGAAGAAAGATTAAATGTTTGGTCTCATGGTTTAGGTTTATTAGCAAGTATTGTTGCACTTCCTTTTTTGTTGATGAAAGCTTTTTCTTATTCAGAATTTTGGAACGTTACTAGTTTTATTATTTATGGATTTAGTTTAATAATATTGTATGCAGCTTCTACATTTTACCATGCAGCAAAAAATCCGAAGAAAAGAAGAAAACTAAATATCTTTGATCATGCAGCAATTTATGTGCTAATTGCAGGTAGTTATACACCTTTTTGTTTGGTAGGTTTAAACTCTAAATTAGGCTGGTATATGTTTATTGCAGTTTGGGTTTTTGCCTTAACAGGTGTAATACTTAAATTGTTTTTTACAGGTAAATTCGATAAAATTTCTACAGCAATGTATCTTTTAATGGGGTGGCAAGTGGTGTTTTTTATTAAACCTTTAATAAATGAATTAACAAGTTTTAGTTTAAATTTATTATTTGCAGGTGGTATTTTTTATACAATTGGTGCAGTTTTGTATTCAATAAAAAAAATGCCTTACAATCATGCAACGTTTCATGTATTTGTACTTTTAGGTAGTATAAGTCACTTTTTAGCTATCTACTATTTGTAGTTTCAACATTGATTTTACTAGGTTAAACCTCTAAAAAGTAATAAAATAGAAGATAATTTGACATTCCCATAAAAAAAAATTACTTTTGTGCTGCTTGATAATTATAGCTTAGGTTATTTTTATTGAGTATTATAAATCTTATTTAGGGGGTAGGTTTATTAAATTTCCTCGAACTTTTGTTCGAGGTTTTTTTATGCCCAATTTTTAAAAGGATTTTTACTAATGCTAGAGTTGTAATATTTAACATCACCAGTAACCTCTTTTCCTAACCAGTTAGGTTTTTTAAAGCTTTCATTTTCAGTGTCTAATTCTATTTCAGCAATAGTTAAACCAGCATTGTCTCCATAAAATTCATCAACTTCAAAAATATGATTATCAGCTTTTATTAAATATCTAGTTTTTTCAATTATTGTTGGTTCGCAAAGTAAAAGTAAATCTTCAGCATCTGATTTTTTAATTTCTTTTTCCCATTCAAACCTTGTGGTACCTGCTAAATTAGAAACACCTTTAATTGTAATAAATGCTTTATCATCTGCAATACGTATTCTTACCACTCTATTTTTATCAGAATTTAAAAACCCTTGTTTTATATACTTTTTAGCGTAACTTTCTTTTTTATAATTATTGTTTTTAACTAAAAATTTTCTTTCAATTTCTACACTCATAAAATCTTTTGATTTTTGTACTAATGTAAGGTGATTTATCGTTATTGTAACAATAAATAAATATCTTTGATATTCAAAATTAAATAATGAAGAAACTCTTTTTACTTTATATATTATTTTTTTCAACGTTTTTTTCAGCTCAAACAGACTATAGTAATTCTTGGGAAGATTTTTATTCTTACAATAATGTAAAAGATTTTATTAAAGTAGATGATGTTATTTATGCGTTGGCAGATAATGCTGTTTTTACTTATAATGTTGCATCTGGCGAAATAAATAAATTATCATCTGTTCAAGGTTTATCTGGCGAAACAACAACATCTATACATTATAGTGCTGCTTTTAAAAGATTGGTTATTGGTTACGAAAATGGTTTAATAGAGGTTGTAGATGAAGATGGATTTATTACAATCTCTTCAGATATTGTAAATTTTACTCAATCTGGAGAAAAAAGTATTAATCATATTAAAGAAAGTAACAATAAATTGTATTTATCAACTCCTTTTGGAATTGTTGTTTATGACATAGATAAATTAGAATTTGGCGATACTTTTTTTATAGGAAATGGTTCTAGCTCAGTAAAAATAAATCAAATTGAAGTTTTTAACGGACAAATTTATGCTGCAACAGAAACTGGAATTTTTTCTGCAGATATTACTAGTAATTTATTAATAGATTTTAATAATTGGACTCAAAATTTTTCAGGTAGAAATTTCACAAATATTGCTCTTTTTAATAATCAAATTTATTGTACAGAAGGAAATGCTTTACATAGTTTTGATGGTGTTACTTTAAGTTCTATTAGAAGTTTTTCACAACAAATTTTAGCAATAAAATCATCTCCCTCTAATTTATCTATAACATTAAAAACAGCTGCTATTGTTTTAGATGCTTCAATGAATCAAGTATATCAACTTTTGCCAAATGCAGATTTTAATTTTACTTTAAATAATTCATATTTCGAAAATAATGCGGTTTTTTTGGCTAGCAATGAATTCGGAATTTTAAATACAACATCAAGTCAACTAACTAGTTATACAGAAATTCATCCAGAAGGGCCACTATCTAATGATGTTTTTTCTTTAGCTTCGAGCAATAACAACCTTTGGGTGGTTTATGGGGGTTATGATGATGTTTATACACCAATTAACAATAAAAAAGGATTTAGTCATTTTAATGGAGAAAATTGGATAAATACTAAATACAATCCTGCTCTTCCTTTTTCAGATTTAAATCATGTTTCTATAGATCCTAATGCAGAAAACAGAGTGTTTATTAGCTCTTTTGGAGACACAAGAAGTGTAAATTCTGTTGCAACAGGAGGTTTGTTAGTTGTAGAAAATGATGAAATTAAAACCTTTTATAACCATTTAAATAGTCCTTTAGAAGATATTGTAGCAACCATTGCAGATAGAGTTACTATAAGGGTAAGTTCTTCTGCTTTTGATTCTCAAGGAAATTTATGGATTGCTAATATTGGTTTAGAAAACGAATTAAAAAAACTATCTTCTAGTGGACAATGGTCTAGTTTTGATATGAGATCAGTTGAAACTAATGTTGCATTTGGTTTAAGCGAAGTTGCAATAGACAGAAATAATAGTGTTTGGTATGGTTCTAGAGGAAATGGAGTGTATGTTTTTAACGAAAATGGAAACAGAAAAAAAGCATTAATTGCAACACCTAATTTAGGAAATTTACCAGATTTAAATGTTAGAACAGTTGCAATAGATGCAAATAATAGAGTATGGTTAGGTACAAAATCTGGTTTGGTTGTATACGCTAATGCTTCTGGAGTTTTTGATGATTCTACACCAAATGCCAATAATGTGGTTATAAATGGAAATGATGAAGGATTTGGAGAAAGACTTTTAGGAGACCAAACTGTAAACTCTATAGTTATTGATGGTGCAGAAAATAAATGGTTTGGTACAGATAATGGAGGTGTAATTTATACAAATCCTAATGGGCAAACAACATTGGCTAATTTTAGCAAGCAAAACTCTCCTTTACCTTCTAATAAAATTATAAAAATTGCAGTAGATAAAAGTACAGGTAAAGTATTTTTTGCAACTAATAAAGGTGTTGTTGCTTACAACAGTAAAGTAGCACCATTTGGAGATGTTTTAGGAGATGTGTATGCATATCCAAATCCTGTTTTAAAAAACCATGAAACTGTTACTATAGATGGTAGAAATGGAACACATTTACCAAAAGGTACAAATGTAAAAATTATTGATGTTGCTGGTAATTTAGTTTATGAAACAAATGTTGTAGAAGGTCAAGAATTACAAGGAGGAAAAGTTGTTTGGAACAAAAAAAACCTTGCAGGTACTAAAGTAGCTTCTGGTGTTTATATAGTTTTACTATCTAATGATGATGCTACAGAAACTGCTGTTACTAAAATAGCAATTGTAAACTAATGGCAATTATATCTACAAAAGCAATAGTTTTAAATTCTTTAAAATATAGTGATACAAGTTTAATTGTAAAGTGTTATACACAAGAAGAAGGTTTAAAATCGTATTTAATTAGAGGGATTTTAAATGCAAAAAAAGGGGGATTAAAAATAGCTTACTTTCAACCATTAACTCAATTAAATATAATTGCAAGCCACAGTAATAAAGGGTCTTTAAATTCTATAAAAGAAGTACAAGTTTCTAATCCTTATAAAACTATTTATAAAGACATTGTAAAACAATCTGTTGTTATGTTTTTGTCTGAAGTTTTATCTTTTTCAATTAAAGAAGAAGAAAAAAATAACGGCCTTTTTAATTATTTAGAAACAGGTTTAATTTGGTTAGATATACATGATAAAATTGCAAATTTTCATTTGTTGTTTTTGTTGAATTTAACCAGATTTTTAGGGTTTTATCCAGATTTGTCTGAGAAAGATAAACAAGGTTTCGATTTGTTAGAAGGTAATTTTTCTGATTATACTTCTCAAAAAAATGTTATATCAGGCAATAATTTTTATCAATTTAAAAAGCTGTTAGGCATAAATTTTGATGCAATAGAAGAGGTGTCTTTTAATAAAAACGAAAGACAAGTTGTTTTAAAAATTATAATTCGATATTTTGAACTACATTTGGACGGTTTTAAGAAACCAAAATCATTACAAATTTTAGAAACTGTTTTTAGTTAATGAAAAATATACTTTTCATATTCGTTTTTTTATTAAGCAGCATTACTTTTTCTCAAAAAGTAAAGATTTTAGATAAACAAACTGGTAAAATAGTTAAAAATGTTACCGTTTTTAATGATGCACTTACTATTAATTTATCTTCAAATAATAATGGTTTTGTAGAGGTTTCAGATTTTAAAGAAAATGAAACAATTGTATTTTCTCATATTTCATACGCTCTTTTTAAAGTTAAAAAATCACTTTTAAAAAGTAAAAATTATACTGTTTTTTTAACAAAACAATCAGAGCAACTAAATGAGGTTGTTTTATCTGTTTTTAAGAAAGCAGAAAAAACAGAAAGAATAGCAGAACAAATAGCAGTTATTTCTGCAAAAGATATACAAAAAGTATCGCCTCAAACATCTGCAGATTTATTGGCTACAATACCAGGAATTAAAGTGCAAAAATCTCAATTTGGTGGTGGTAGTCCTGTAATTCGTGGTATGGAATCTAATAGAGTTTTATTGGTGGTTGATGGAGTAAGAATGAACAACGCTATTTATAGAAAAGGACATTTACAAAACTCAATTAGTGTAGCACCAAATATGCTAGATAAAACTGAGGTTGTCTTTGGTCCATCATCTGTAGTATATGGTTCTGATGCTTTAGGAGGAGTAATTCATTATTACACAAAAACACCAAAATTATCAGAGAATAATGAAGTTAAAAGTCAATTATTTTCACGCTTTTCATCTGTAAATCAAGAAATAACTACCAATGTTTCTACAGAATTAAGTTTTAGTAATTGGGCTTCTTTTACTAGTATTTCTTACAGTGATTTTAACGATTTAAAATCGGGTTCTAACAGAAATCATGGGTTTGATAATTGGGGTAAAGTTTTTTACTATTCAGATAATTTAAATGGTAATTATACAGAGAATCCAACTAAAAACTCTAACCCATATTTATTAAGAAACACAGGATATAACCAAACTGATGTTTTACAAAAATTCTTTGTTCCCTTATCAAAAAACACAGATTTAAAAGTAAATTTACAGTACTCTACATCATCAGATATTCCTAGGTTTGATAGGTTAGCAGAGTTAAATGATGAAACAGATGTTTCAGATTTAAAGTTTGCAGAATGGTATTATGGTCCTCAAAATAGATTGTTAGTATCCTCTCAATTGCTAATTAATCCTAATAAAAGATGGTTAGAAGATGGTGTTATTACTGCAGCTTACCAAAATTTAAAAGAAAGTAGAATTCAGAGAAGATTTGGAAGTTTAGAACGTTCTTATAGAAAAGAAACTGTAAACGTTTTTAGTGTAAATGGAGATTTTTCTGTGTCTTTAACTAAAGATAAAAAGCGAGCTATTTCTTACGGATTTGAATTTGCTTATAATGATGTAGATTCTGATTCTTATGGAAAAACTTTAGATGTTTTAAATGATAAAATTATTGGTTTTACTAATGATTTTAAAGTCCAATCTCGTTATCCAGATGGAGGAAGCAGCTATACTAGTTCTGCAGTTTATATAGATTATAGGCAAGATATAAACAGTAAATCTACCTTAAATACGGGTGTGCGTTTTACAAATACTAATTTAAATGCAACTTGGATAGATCAATCTTTTATTCAATTATCAGATACAGACATTTCAACAAATAATTCTGCAATAACAGCAACTTTAGGGTATGTTTATAGACCGAGTAAAAATTGGCAAATAAACAGTGTTATTTCTTCTGGATTTAGATCTCCAAATATTGATGATGTTGGACGTGTAAGAGAAAAAAGTGGTAATGTTACCATACCAAATATTGATGTGAAACCAGAGTTTGCGTACAATGCAGAAATTGGAATTCAGAAGTATTTTAATGATAAAAAGTTTAGGTTAGGCACAAATATTTATTACACTTTATTAGACAATTACATTCAAAGAGATTACGTATATAACTCTAATGGAAGTGTTAAACAAGTAGCGTTTGATAGTGAATTTGGAAACGCAGTTTCAAATCAAAATAAAGGAACAGCTTATATTTTTGGATATACACTAAATTATTTAGGAAAACTATCTTCTACTTTTAATACTACTGGTTTTATTACTTATACAAAAGGTAGAACTTATGATACAGAAGAACCTATGTCTTCTATACCACCACTTTTTGGTCAATTTGAGTTAAATTACAAGAAAGATAAAATTGAATTAGGTGCAAATATTAGGTTTAATAGTAAAAAAGATATTGCAGATTTTAATTTTACAGAAGGTATAGATAATCATGATTTAACACCAATTGTAGATGCAAATGCTACAAATGATATAGATAAATATTATGGTTCTCCAAGTTGGATGACTATTGGTGTAAATGGAAGTTATCTTTTAAATGATAATTTATCAGTACAGGCAAGATTAAATAATGTTTTTGACGAACATTATATAGAGTTTGCTTCTGGTGTTTCTGCTCCAGGAAGAAATTTATCAGTTTCTGTTTTGGCTAATTTTTAATTCTTCTTTTTCTTTCCTTCTTCTGTAAAGTTATCATTTAGAGCTCTTTCTGTTTTAATGATACAAACAATTACAGACAAAAATACTAAAGCCATTGGTTGCCAAGTAAGTTCTTTTGCTACAAAATTAGCTAACAATAAACCTCCTAAAAAAGAAATACCAGAATAAATAATTAAGTTTTTGGTAAAAACAGTATTCCCAAAATCCCAAATTTTTTGGTTTAGCATGGTTTTATGAGTTCTATAACCATACCAGTTATTTATTTTTTTTGGAGGAATTTTCCAAAAGATTATACTCATTAAAAAAAGCAAACCATTAGTGGTTAAAATGTATATTATTGGGCTCATGTTTATTTCTTTTTAGGTCTTAATAATCCTTCTTGTGCAAAAGAAGCTATTAATTTTCCATCTCTTGTAAAAATATTTCCTTTAGCTAATCCTCTAGCTCCAAAAGCATTTGGAGACTCTGCAGAAAATAACATCCAATCATCAAAATCAAACTCTCTAAAAAACCACATAGAATGGTCTAAACTTGCAGTCATTGTGTTTCCAAAATTATACTCACTTGCATTAGGATTAAAAGCAGCATTTAATACATTGTAATCAGATATATAAGTTAGTATTTCTTGTTTTGTTCTAAAATCCATTTCTTGTTTTTCTCCTTTTAATCGAAACCAAACTTGTTCATTTGCAGGTAAATTTTCTGGTTGTAATGGATTAGGAATTCTTACAGGTTTAAATTCTATTGGTCTTTCTACACTTAAAAAAGCTTTCATAGATTTTGGTAAAAAAGGACCAAATTGTTCTAACATATCATCCCAACTAAATAATTCTTCTGGTTGTTTTATGTTTGAATCAAAATTTGTTTGATGCTCAAAACCTTCTTCTTTTTTATGAAAAGATGCTGCTAAAATAAAAATGGTTTTATCATCTTGACTAGCTGTAACTCTTCTTGTAGAAAAACTACCTCCATTTCTCATTTCTGCAACATTATAATTTATAGGTTTTGTTAAATCTCCAGCTTCTAAAAAATAAGAATGTAAAGAGTGTAATGTTCTGTTTTCTGGTATGGTTCTATAAGCTGCATTTACAGCCTGAGCCAAAACTTGGCCTCCAAAAACATGAGGACTACCAATAGTTACACTTTTTCCACTAAAGTTATTGTTACCTAAATCTTTTAAGTTTAAAAGTGCAATTAATTCCTTACTGTTTTTCATTATTTAAATTTTTAAACGGAAATTTCTGTTGAAATGGAGTAGGTTGTACTCGTTGTAAAAATAGTTTTAAAATTTTATTTGTAATAGTTTTTTTATGACGAAGATACATGGTTAAATTTTGTGGAACTGCACCAACAGAACTTTTTATTTCACTTGCAGTTCTTCCAAAATTAACGGTGTTTAATTTTTTGTGAATTGCAATTTCTATATAATCGTACAACATTCTTTGGTAAATAGCATATTCTCTATTTAGCTGATAATCAATACCTACAAAATGAGCGTCTAAAGAAGTATTGTTAATTACACCAGAAATAAAACCTACAATTTTATCTTTTAACCAATACGTTTTTAAAATATAATTATCTCCAAATTTATCTTTTAAATCTTTATAGGTATCTAAATTAAAGTTTCCTAAATTAAAATCTGCATTCAGTGTTACTTTTTCATATAAAGAAGTCATTTTAGGTAATATTTCATCCAAATTTTCTAGAGATACTTCTTTAATTTCTATAGACGAACTTAATTTAAAAGCTTTTTTTGCTTTTACTCTAAATTTTGTTTTCATAGAAGCCAAATAATCTTCAAAATTTAACCAATTTTCTTGTATTTGAAGTTTCATATTTGGTTCTACCAAAAAAGGATGATATCTGTAATTCTTTAATTCATCTGTTATATAAAGAGATTCTTTTGCAAAATCTTTTATTAAGAAAGCATCTATTTCTTTTTTTAATGTTTTATTAGAATTTACAAAGTGATTAATACTCTCTGCTAGCTCTTTTATAATTGCTTTTTTATCTTGATTTTTTTTGATAAAAACACCATGTTCTCCACTTACAAAAGTATTTCCACAAATTAAAAGTTGTAAAGGTTTTTTATCAGGAAAAACATGTAATTTTCTTCCAATATTTTTTAAAAATTCAAAATCATTTTTAATTGATTTTAAATGAAATTCAATCATTTTTAAACTAGCAAAAGCTGTAGGCTTGTTCATTTTATCAACTAAAACTATATAAGAAAAAGTAATTTTAGGATGATTGGCTTCAATAGATTTTAAAAACCCAGGATTAAAATAAATATTTTCTGTACATCCTAAATCTTCCCAAATTTGAGAAGAAATTTCATCTATAGAAGAGAAAAAAAGTGCGGTATTTGTATTTGTACAGCAAATCAAATTAATTCATATAATGTTTTAGGTTTTCTGGACCTTCTAAAATGGTTCTTTTAACTTGCATCATTCCGTTTTCGTTTGTTATTACATGCCATTTTATAAGCGTAATTTCATTGTTTTCAATTTCTATTCCTGTAATAGATCTTGGGTGTACACAGCTTCCATCATTAAAAAAAGGAATCTCATTTTTATCAGGAAAACGTGGTCTGTGTGTATGACCAGTAATCATCATTTGGTTGTTGTTTTCTTGAATCCATTTTTCTAATTTATGTTCTACTTTTATACGTTCTTTAAAATTTTGGGCAGGACTTGTTGGGTCTGAAAAACCTAAAATTTGTAATGGTTTCCATAAAATTTTTACTAAAAAACTACTTAGTTTCCAAAAAACATAATTAAACCAATCTGCTTGATGACCATGTAACAGAAAGATTTTTTTATTTGTAATTTCATCCTCTAATACAATTGCTTCAGAAAATGACACACCTATTAGTAGTTCTTTTTTGCTATCTGTTACAGAGTCGTAATAATAGTGTAAGTTCTTACTAATTATTTTAGGGTTTTTATATTTCATGTCATGATTACCCCAAATAAAGTGTAAACGCCCTTTATCATGAAATTTTTTAAGCCACATATAAATGTGCTTATTGGCTCTAAAAATTTTTGTAAAGTTTCTGTTTTCCCATAGTTCATCACCATCACCTAACTCTATATAAGTAAAATCTTTTTTATAATAATACTCTAAAGCATGCTTAAACATATTTCTGTTTCTAGCAAAATCATCTGCAAAACTATTGTCTCCTCTATGAGAATCGCTAAATAATACAAATTTAGAATTTGCATTAAAGCATATTCTTTTTGCATTCTTAAAAGCTCTAGAAATTCTGTAATTAGAAGACATTTTTATGTTTATTTAAAATATAAAGATGCATAAAAAATGTGAATTCATAAAATTATGATTTTTTTAAGAAAAATAAGTTAGTTGCATATGCAACTAACTGTGGTTTTTAACTACTTTTGTGCCGTGAAAAACGATACTTCTTTTATAGATTTTGAGAACTCAATAGGGCCTTGGTTAGGAAGAACTGTTAAGTTGATAGATTATGTTTTGCAAGAAGCATTTGCAATTAACAATATAGATTTAACTAAAGAACAAATGGTGGTTTTAAAAAAGCTACATGATAATGATGGGTTAAATCAAAATGAGCTTGCATTTTTAACATTAAGAAACAAATCTTCACTTACTAGGTTGCTTACTAAAATGGAAAATAAAAAATACATTTTAAGATTGCAAAGTGACAAAGATAAACGTGTAAAAAACATTTTTTTAACCTCTTTAGGTAAAGAAGTTTTTACTAAATCTAAACCTGTTATTAAAGAAATGCTTACTAAAATTGAAACCAGTATTTCAAATGAAGAAAAAGAATTTATGATAAACACGTTAAAGAAAATACAACGAAATTTTAATACTAAAATTGAATCATTTTAAATAATTATGAGAAATATAATACTAGCCATACTTGGAGTTTTAACAATAGTAGGTGCAATTTTTTTGGGAAAATATTTGATTGACAAGAATCAAAAACCTAAGCCAAAATTTAAGAAACAAATTAAAACAGTGTTTGTAGAAAATATTACAAATACTGAAATACCTATTATTTTATCTGCAAATGGAAATTTAGTAGCAAAAAACAAAATAGAATTATTTTCTGAAGTTTCTGGAGTATTAAAGCCTTCTAGAAAATTGTTTAAAACGGGTACAAATTATAAAAGAGGAGAAACATTATTAAGCATAAATAGCGATGAATTTACTGCTAGTTTACAATCGCAAAAAAGTAATTTAAATAACTTAATTACTGCTATTTTACCAGATTTAAGGTTAGATTATCCTTCAGAATTTAATAAATGGGAAAACTATTTAAAAGGTTTTGATATGAATAAATCAACACCAAAACTCCCAGAATTTTCAACAGATAAAGAAAAGTACTTTATTAGTGGTAGAGGTATTTTATCTGCATATTATAATGTAAAAAATTTAGAAGTCCGTTTGTCTAAACATCAAATTAGAGCTCCTTTTACAGGTATTTTAACAGATGCTTTAGTAAGTCCTGGTACTTTGGTTAGAGTTGGTCAAAAATTAGGAGAATTTATAGATCCTA
Organism: Polaribacter sp. Z022; assembly: GCF_023555495.1. GTDB lineage: Bacteria > Bacteroidota > Bacteroidia > Flavobacteriales > Flavobacteriaceae > Polaribacter. The sequence continues at coordinate 766,479 of NZ_JALCZO010000001.1, forward strand.
GTGTTTATGAAATGGAAGTTTCTGTAAATTCTGAATTTGCAGATTTATTAAAAGTTGGCAATGCAGTTTCATTAACTAATTTAAGTAAAACTAAAAATTACACAGGTAAAGTTGTACGTGTAAATGGTAAAGTAGATCAAGTTTCTCAAACAATAAAAGCTTTTGTAGACGTTAAGCATCCAGACTTAAAAGAAGGAATGTTTTTAGAAGCAAATTTGGTAGCCAAATCAGAAAAAGAAGCAATTGAAATTTCTAGAAAATTATTGGTAGATAATACAGCTGTTTATACAGTAAAAAATGATAGTATTCTAAGTTTGGTAAATGTAGATCCTGTTTATTTTGGTTCAGAAAAAGTTGTTATAAAAGGATTAAAAAATAATGATAAAATTTTAACACAACCATTACCTGGTGCATTTGATGGTATGATTGTAAAAATTAATAAAAAGAAATAAGCTATGAAAAAAATCATTACTTATTTTATTAAGTATCCTGTTGCTGTAAATGTAATTATCATTGCATTTATAGTTTTTGGTTTGGTAGGCGCTTTAAGTATGAAATCGTCTTTTTTTCCATTAGTAGATTCTCAATTAATTAGAATTTCACTTGCTTATCCAGGAGCATCACCTACAGAAATGGAAGAAGGTGTTGTACTTAAAATTGAAGACAATTTAAAAGGAATAGTAGGTGTAGAAAGAGTAACATCTGTATCTAGAGAAAACTCTGCTACTGTTAGTGTAGAGGTAGAAAAAGGTAAAAATATTGATGTTGTTTTATCTGATGTAAAAAATGCAGTAGATAGAGTTCCTTCTTTTCCTTCTGGTATGGAACCTGCAGTAATTGCAAAAGTAGAAAGTGTTAGATCTACAATTAGTTTTACTGTAAGTGGAGAAAATGTTTCTTTAAAAGCATTAAAACAATATGCAAGAAAAGTAGAAAATGACATTAGAGGTATAGAAGGTATTTCTCAAGTAGCATTGTCAGGTTTTCCAGATGAAGAAATAGAAATTGCAGTAAGAGAAAATGATTTACGTGCTTATAATATGTCTTTTACAGAAGTTGCTACTGCTATTAGAAATTCTAACTTATTAATTACAGGAGGTAATATAAAAACAGCACAAGAAGATTATTTAATAAGAGCAAGTAATCGTTCTTATTATGGTATTGAAATGCAAAATTTAATTGTTAGAACAGATCCAAATGGAACTATAATAAGACTAAAAGATATAGCAACAGTTAAAGATGCATGGTCAGAAACACCAGACAGATTGTATTTTAACGGAAATTTAGCCATTAATGTAACTGTTAGTAATACTAATAATGAAGACTTAGTTTCATCTGCAGATAAAATTAAAGCGTACATTCATCAATTTAATCAAGAACAACAAAATGTTCAATTAAATGTTTCTAGTGATGCTTCTATTACATTAAATGGTAGAACAAAATTGTTAATAGAGAATGGTATAGTTGGTATTCTTTTAGTGCTATTTTTCTTAGCATTATTTTTAAATCTACGACTAGCAATTTGGGTTGCTTTTGGGTTGCCAATAGCATTTTTTGGAATGTTTATTTTTGCAGCTCAATTTAGTGTGACCATAAATGTACTATCTCTTTTTGGGATGATAATTGTTATTGGTATTTTGGTTGATGATGGTATTGTTATTGGTGAAAACATTTATCACCATTATTACGATTTAGGAAAAACAAAAATACAAGCTGCTATTGATGGAACTATGGAGGTTATACCACCAATTGTTTCTGCAATTTTAACAACTATCATAGCTTTTTCAACCTTCTTTTTTGTGGATGGAAGAATAGGTAGTTTTTTTGGTGAAGTATCTACAATAGTGCTATTAACCTTAAGTGTTTCTTTAATTGAAGCCTTAATTATTTTACCAGCACACATTGCACATTCTAAAGCTTTAGATAGAAAAAGAACAGAAAGTGGAGTAATAAAAAAGAAAAATGCGATAGATACTTTTTTTAATAAAGTAAATAAATTGGCAGATGTTGGTTTATGTAAATTAAGAGATGCCTATTATGTTCCATTTTTAAAGTTTTCTTTAAAGAATAAAATATTTGCTTTTTCTATACCTATAGCCATTTTAATTTTTAGCAAACTTGCTATGGATGCTGGTATAGTTCAGTCTTCTTTTTTCCCGAGAATTGCTAGTGATAGAGTTCAGATTACATTAAACATGCCTCAAGGTACAAATGAGCAAATTACAGATTCTATTATTTCTATGATAGAAGAAAAAGTATGGTTAACAAATGTAGATTTTTCAAAAAAGCAATCTGGTAACCAACAAGTTGTTCAAAATGTAATAAAAAGAGTAGGTCCAGGAAGTGCAAATGCTACATTAACTGTGAATCTTTTACCTGGAGAAGCAAGAGATTTTTCGTCACCAGAAATTACCAATTCTATAAGAGACAAGGTTGGTAAAGTTTATGGTGTAGAAAGCTTAATATTTGGTTCTGGAGGAAATTTTGGAGGAAGTCCTGTTGCAGTTTCTTTATTAGGTAATAATATTACAGAGTTAAAAGCCGCAAAAGAAGAACTAAAATCAGTGTTAGAAAACAACCAGCTTTTAAAAGATGTTACAGATAATGATCCTGCAGGAATTAAAGAAATTAAAATTCAATTAAAAGATAATGCGTATTTATTAGGATTGAACTTACAATCTGTTATGAATCAAATTAGATATGGATTCTTTGGTTTTCAGGCACAACGTTTTCAACGTGGACAAGATGAAATAAAAGTTTGGGTACGTTATGATAGAAAAGACAGATCGTCTATAAAAAATTTAGATGATATGCGAATTGTGGCTCCAAATGGTACTAGAATTCCATTTTCTGAAATAGCTAATTATACAATTGCAAGAGGAGATATTGCAATCAACCACTTAGAAGGTAAAAGAGAAATACAAGTTTCATCAGATTTAAAAGATAAAGAAACTAGTGCAACAGACATTTTAGAAGATATAAAGAAAAATGTAATGCCAGAAATAGTTTCTAAATACCCATCTGTTTCACCTTTATATGAAGGACAAAACAGAGAAGCTGCAAAAGTTCAAAATTCTGCAGGTAGAGTAGTTTGGGTAATTTTAGGATTAATATACATTGTTATTGCATTTACTTTCCGTTCTTACAGCCAACCAATATTATTAATTATTATGATACCTTTTAGTATGATTGGTGTTGTTTGGGGGCATTATTTTCACAATTTTCCAATTGGTATTCTTTCGTTTTTAGGTATCATAGCATTAATAGGAATTATGGTTAATGATGGCTTGGTTTTAATAGGGAAATTTAACAACTATTTAAAAGAAGGAATGAAATATGATGAAGCACTTGTTGCAGCAGGAAAATCTCGTTTTAGAGCTATTTTCTTAACATCATTAACAACCATTGCAGGTTTAGCACCTTTGTTATTAGAAAAAAGTAGGCAAGCACAATTTTTAATTCCAATGGCAATTTCTATTGCTTACGGAATTGCAATTGCAACTGTTTTAACATTAATTATGCTACCATTATTATTGTCGGTTTCTAACTCAATGAAAGTAGGAATTAAATGGTTAAAAACAGATAGAGAAGTAACAAAAGAAGAAGTAGAAAGAGCAATTATAGAATCTAAATTTGAAGAAAATGAAGATCATTAAAAATAAAATATATATAGTTGTTTTATTAGCAACTTTACAAGGGTTTTCGCAAGAAATATTAACAAAAAAGGAAGCTCTAAAAATTACTTTAGAAAATAATTTTGGAATTAAAATAGCCAATAATAATTTAGAAGTAGCTAAAAATAATACCAGTATTTATAACTCTGGATTTTTGCCAACAGCAGCAATATCATCGGGTGCAAACTATAATAATAGCAACCAAAATATTACTAGGCAAGATGGTACTTCTACAAGTATTGAAGGAGCAGTTACTAAATCTTATAATGCATCTTTAAGTTTAAATTATACAATTTTTGATGGTTTAGGTAGAAAATACAATTATCAACAATTAAAAGAAACGTATAATTTATCAGAATTACAAGCAAGAGAAACTATAGAAAACACCTATTTGCAGTTGTTTACTTCTTATTTTCAAATTGCAAGATTATCTGAAAATACAGATAATTTAAAAGAAGCTTTGTCTATTTCTAAACAAAGATTGCAACGTGCAAAATATCAATATGAATATGGGCAATCAACAAAATTAGAGTTGTTAAATGCAGAAGTAGATGTAAATAACGATAATATTGCTTTAATAAATGCAGAGCAATTATTAAGCAATGCAAAAAGAAATTTAAATGTAATCTTAGGGTCTAAAAAAGATGTAAATTATAATGTAGAAACTCAGGTAGAATTTATAAATATTATGAATTTTACAGACCTAGAACAAAAAACGTTAGCTAATAATTCAGTCTTAAAACAGAATGAAAAAAATATTGCTATTAGTGAGTTTAATATTAAAATAAACAAATCTAATTACATGCCATCTTTAGGGTTAAGTACTTCTTATGGATGGAATAAAAGTGAAAATCCGGCAACTTCATTCTTAGCAGGTTCAACCTCTACAGGTTTAAATGCTGGTTTAAGTTTATCTTGGAGTTTATTTGATGGAGGAAGTACAAAAACAAGAGTAGCAAATGCTAAAATTGCTTTAGACAACCAACAAATTTTATTAGAACAGCAAAAAGTTACAATTCAGAATACTTTAAAAAATACTTGGAATACTTATCAAAGTCAATTATTTATTATAAAAGCTAATGAGCAAAATGTATTAACAACGCAAAATAATTTTGAAAGAAGTAATGAGCGTTATAAGTTAGGTCAAATAACGTCTATAGAATTCAGGCAAGCTCAAATTAATTTAATAAATTCTAAAACAGCTTTAAATAATGCAAAATTTGATACAAAATTAATTGAATTGCAATTATTACAATTAAGTGGAGATATCTTAAATGTGAAATTTTAAAAACTGATTAATGTCATATATTAATTTTATGTTAGTTTTTAACTTTACATTCAAAATAATAATAGATGAGTTATTTAGCTTTACCTCAGGTTTCTTGGATTAACGGTACCATTATGATTGGTATATTTGCCTTAGTTGTTGTGGGCTTAGTTGTTGCAGTATTCCTATTAATGAATAACGACAAGAAACGAAAAGAGTAGATAGTGTATTAGTTTAGTAGATGAAATCCGAGTTTTAACTCGGATTTTTTATTTTAATTAACTTCTATTTTATTAAATTTATACCACCAACAAAAACACCTTTATAAATGTCAGAAATTGAAAATAAATTAACAACTAATTTTGGGTATCTTTTTGAAGAAGATTTAATTTCAGAAATTATAAAACTGGGTGTTCCTAAGAGTTTTAATGAAGATTCTACTATTATTGAGGTTGGAGATTACATAAAATCTATGCCATTATTAGTTTCTGGAGCCATTAAAATTCTTAGAGAAGATGAAAATGGAGAAGAACTAGTATTATATTATTTAGAAAAAGGAGATACTTGTGCCATGACTTTATCTTGTTGTATGGGACAAACTAAAAGTAAAATTAGAGCAGTAGCAGAAACTAATGTAGAATTAGTAATGTTGCCAAAAGAAAAAATGGCAGAATGGTTAGGTAAATATAATTCTTGGCAAGCTTATATTTTACAAACTTATCATCAAAGAATGGATGAGTTATTAGAAGCCTTAGATACTATTGCATTTCTTAAAATGGATGAGCGTTTATTTAAATACCTAAAAGATAAAGCCATGGTAACTCACAATGACCTTTTGAATGTTACTCATAAACAAATTTCTGAAGATTTACATACCTCTAGAGTTGTTATTTCTAGACTATTAAAAAAACTAGAAAACGAAAGTAAAATTCAACTTTTTAGAAACAGTATAAAAGTTTTAGAACTGTAACAATTGTTACTGTTTATTATGTGTATACGTTTTATTTTTGTTTAAAAAAATAAGATGAAACCATTAACTCTTTTAATAGTACTTTCTTTTTTGTTTAGCTGTAAAGATTCTCAAAGACCATCTTACTCTAAAAAGAAAATAACAACACAAAATTCTTCAGAATATAAGGGCAAAAAGTTAATGGAAACAAACTGTTACGTTTGTCATAGTCCTACAGCTTCAGAAGAAAGTAGAATTGCTCCACCAATGATTGCTATTAAAAAGCATTATATAGGAGATAAAACTACCAAAGAAGAATTTATAAAATCAATGCAAAATTGGATTAAATTCCCAACTCAACAAAATGCAAAAATGTATGGTGCAGTAAAGCGTTTTGGTTTAATGCCAAAACAGGGTTACCCAGAAGAAACCATAAAACTAATTTCTGAATATATGTTTGATAATGAAATTGAAAAACCAGAATGGTTTGAAGAGCATTATAACAAAGAAAGAGGAAATGGTAATGGAAAAGGTAAAGGAATGGGAAATGGAAAAGGAATGAAAAGGCATTTACAAGGAAATAACTCAGAGAATTTAACAGATAGTGAAAGAGGTTTAAAATATGCACTTTCTACAAAAGCAGTTTTAGGTAAAAACTTAATGGGTACAATACAAAAAAAAGGAACTTTAGCAGCTCTAAAATTTTGTAATGTAAAAGCTTATCCTTTAACAGATAGTATGGCTATTGTTAACAATGCAACAATAAAAAGAGTTTCTGATAAACCTAGAAACCCAAAAAATTTAGCTAGTAAAATTGAAAAAGGGTACATAAATCTATTCAAAGAAAATATAAAACTAAATAAAGAGTCAGAACCAATAGTTGTAGATTCTGGCAAGAATGTAAACTTTTACTATCCAATTAAAACAAATAGTATGTGTTTACAATGTCATGGAAATCCAACTACAGACATTAAACCAAACACATTAACACACATAAATGAGTTATACCCAAAAGATTTAGCAACAGGTTATAGCGAAAATCAAATAAGAGGAATTTGGAGTATCACTTTTAATAAATAATATTTCTTAGGCATGAGCAAATTTTTAGACATCATCAATAAAGATAAACCAGTTTTAGTAGATTTTTTTGCTGAATGGTGTGGTCCTTGTAAAATGATGAGTCCTATTTTAAAAGAAGTTAAAGATACATTAGGAGACAAAGTTTCTATTATAAAAATAGATGTAGATAAGAACCAACCTTTGGCTGCAAAATATCAAGTTAGAGGTGTTCCTACATTAATTTTATACAAATCTGGAAAGCAAGTTTGGAGACAATCTGGAGCTGTACAAAAAAATGAGTTAGTTTCTATTATTAATAATTTTGGTTGATTATTATAATAGTGTTGGTTGATAAGCACTTGAGGATTCCTCAAGTGCTTTTTTGTTTATTTTATACAATCTAAACTATAAAAACCACCACAGTTTTCGGTTCTAGTTTTAGAAAATTGAGTAATTAAATATGCAGTAGTAATTAAGTTTCTTAGTTCGCATAAATCTACAGAAAGCTCAGAATGATCATACAAACGTTTGTTGTCTTCATACAACACTCTTAATTTTTTTTCTGCACGTTTTAAACGTTCATTAGAACGTACAATACCAACATAATTAGTCATAATAGTTTTTACTTCGTTTCTATCATGAGTAATTAATATTTTTTCCATGTTTTTTATAACACCACTATCATTCCAAATTGGTATGTTTTTGGGTGTTTTGGCATTTTCAAACTTTTTAGAAATGTTTAAAAAAGCTCTATGAGCATAAACAAGTCCTTCTAATAAAGAGTTAGAAGCTAACCTATTTCCTCCATGTAAACCAGTTCTTGTTACTTCACCACAAGCATACAATTTTTTAATAGAAGTTTTTGCATTCTTGTTTACATTTACCCCACCACAAATATAATGAGATGCTGGTACAACAGGTATATAGTCTTTTTCTACATTAATATTTAAAGAAGCACATTTTTCTGTAATATTAGGAAAATGGTCTTTAAATTTTTCCATATCTAAATGTGTACAATCTAGATAAACATGTGGTTTTCCACTTTTTTTCAATTCATTATCAATAGCTCTAGCTACAATATCTCTAGAAGCTAATTCTTCTCGTTCATCATATTTGTGCATAAAAAAGTTACCATTGTAATCTCTTAATTTAGCACCAAAACCTCTTACAGCTTCCGATATTAGAAAAGCAGGATATTCTCCTGGATTATACAAAGCAGTTGGATGAAATTGAATGAATTCCATTTCAGAAATTTCTGCTTTGGCTCTATAGGCAATACCAATTCCATCACCAGTGGCAACTACAGGATTTGTTGTTGTTTCATAAACTTGACCATTACCACCAGAAGCTAAAATTGTAAATTTACTAACAAAGGTTTTTACTTTTGAGTTTTTTTCATCTAAAACATAAGCTCCATAACAAGAAATTTTACTGTTACGTTTTGTTTTTTTCTTTTTTACTTGATGTTCTGTAATTAAGTCAATTGCATAATGATAGGTTAAAAAATCTATATTTGGTAATGCATTTACTTGTGCCAACAAAGCACGTTCTATTTCTGCACCTGTAATATCTGTATGATGTAATATTCTATTTTGAGAATGCCCTCCTTCACGTCCTAAATCATATTCTCCTTGCTCATTTTTGTCAAATTTGGTACCCCAATCAATTAATTCTTGCAATCTATCAGGAGCCTCTTCTACAACCATTTTAACTACTTCTTCATCACACAAGCCATCACCAGCAATTAAAGTATCATTAATATGTTGTTCAAAACTATCTACTGCTTTATTATAAACTGTAGAAATTCCACCTTGAGCATATTTGGTGTTCGATTCATTTTGTTCATCTTTAGTAACAATTGTAATTTTTGCTTCTTTAAATTTAATTGCAGTTTTTAAAGCAAAAGTTAGCCCAGAAATACCAGAACCAATTACTAAAAAATCAGTAGATATAATTTTTTTATCAGTTAACATTTCAAATGAATTATTAAGAAAGTTCTAACATTCTATTAATTGGAATAATAGCTTTTTTAGCCAATTCACTTTCTACTTCTATATTTGGTAACTCATGTTTTAAACATAAATACAATTTTTTCATTGTATTCATTTTCATGTATGCACATTCACTACAAGCACAAGTATTGTCTTCTTTTGCAGGTGCAGGAATTATAGTTTTATCAGGATTTTCTTGCATCATTTGAAACAAAATACCTGCTTCTGTAGCTACAATAAATTTTTCTTTTTTACTGTTTTTTACATGGTTTAATAAACCAGAAGTAGAGCCAATATACTTGGCAACTTTAAGCATATGAGCTTCAGATTCTGGATGCGCAATTAATTCTGCATCTGGATGTTCTTTGTACAAATCAATCAATTTTTCCATAGAAAAAGCTTCATGAACCATACAAGCTCCATCCCAAAGTAACATTTCTCTACCAGTTTCTTTGTTTAAATAATCTCCTAAATTTCTATCTGGAGCAAAAATTATAGGTTGATCTTCTGGTATAGAATCAATAATTTTTCGTGCATTAGATGAGGTACAAACATAGTCACTCAATGCCTTTATTTCTGCAGAACAGTTAATGTAAGTAACTACCAAATGATCTGGATGTTGTTTTTTAAAAGCTTCAAAACTATCTGGAGGACAAGAATCTGCTAAAGAACAACCTGCTAATAAATCTGGTAATAAAACCTTTTTATCAGGATTTAAAATTTTAGCTGTTTCTGCCATAAAATGTACTCCAGCAAAAATAATCATATCTGCATCAGTTTTAGCAGCTTGTTGTGCTAAAGCTAAACTATCTCCAACAAAATCTGCTATTTCTTGAATTTCATCAATTTGATAATAATGAGCTAAAAGAACAGCATTTTTTTCTTTTTTTAATCGAAGAATTTCTTCTAAATAGTTAATGTTAGAAGTGTCTATATCTAAAAATCCTTTTTCATTAAGATTTTTCTTTGCAGTAGCTAAAGTTTCCATAAAAAATGTTTATTTTGAACTAGAATGCAAATATAAACTCTATTTTTTTGGTAGGGAAATAATGGAGGTTATTCTATGAAATTATAACTATAATATTAGAAATGTTGAATTTATCGGAAAGTTTTTGGGAAAATAAGTATAAAACAAACAAAATTGGATGGGATTTAGGAGAGGTGTCTCCACCTTTAAAAACTTATTTTAATCAATTAACTAATAAAGAGCTTAAAATACTGATTCCTGGTGGTGGAAATTCTTATGAAGCAGAGTACCTTTTTAACCTCGGATTTAAAAATGTGTATGTAGTAGATTTAGCAAAATCTGCATTAACAAATATTAAAGAAAGAATTCCAAATTTTCCTGATGAGCAATTAATTTTAGGTAATTTTTTTGATTTAGAAAATGAATTCGATTTGATTATTGAACAAACTTTTTTCTGTGCAATAAACCCAGAGCTAAGAAAAAAATATGCTTCAAAAATGAATGATTTGTTAAAGAGTAAAGGAAAGTTAGTTGGCTTACTTTTTGATGCAAAATTAAATGAAGATCATCCACCTTTTGGTGGAAATAAAGAAGAATATATTTCTTATTTTAAAGAATATTTTTCAATAGAAACTATGGAAAAATGCTACAATTCTTATCATAATAGAGATGAAATGGAGTTGTTTGTTAAGTTTCTAAAGAAATAAAAAAAGAGCGAATAAATAGTATTCGCTCTTTTTTAGATTAAAACTTATACTGTAAAAAAGCAGAGAAATTACGACCAGGTTCTGTAACTGGTGTTCTTCCAAAATTTGCTTGATTTGTAAATGAAAAGTTTAAATGGTTGTTATAACCTTGGTTAAAAACATTTAAAACAGCAACTCCTAAAGTTACATTTTTAAGAGGTTTTCCTCCAAAGCGTAAATCTAAAGTTTGATAACCTTTAGTAGTTGTTTCTCCAAAACTAGCAGAAATATTATCTTGTTTAGAAACTAAATTATATTGTGCATTTGCCCATAAATTTTCTTTTTCAAAACCAAAAGATAATTTGGTTGTAAAAGGTGGAGTTAATGGTAAAGATTCGTCTAAATCTTTATTTTTAGTATCCACATAAGAAAACGCTGTTTTAAAATTATAGTTTTCTAAAAAGTTTAATTGTAAGCTTGCTTCAAACCCCATTTTATAAGCATTGTCTAAGTTTTGAAAAACTTTTGGGTTTACTGGGTTAACAGTTGGCATAAACTTTCTTGTTAATGTATTATCTACAATACCAACAATGTAGTTTTCGAAATGAGAATAATAAACAGAAGTTTCAAATTGGAAGCTATCAAATCCGTTTTTTAATTCTTCAAATCCTTTAATTCCTATTTCAAATTGATTGTTAACTTCTGCTTTTAAATCTGGATTTCCAATATATTCATAAGGATCTTGCCCTACTGTAAAATGATTAATATAACGTTCTATCATGTTTGCAGTTCTTGTTCCACGACCATAAGCAGCTTCTAAAACATAGTTTTCTGAAAGCATTTTTTTAATAGAAACTGTTCCACTAAAAGTATGCTCTGTACGTTTATTTAAATTGTACATAGTTGCAAAATCTGCTTCAGGATCTTTTATGTCTGATGTTACATTATCATAACGAATTCCTGCAGTAAGAATAGATTTTTCACTTAAATTATATTTTGCTTCTGTAAAAAAACCAAGATCTGTAATGTAAGAATCTTGCCAAACTTTATCGTTAAAAGTCATAGGAGTAGGCAACGTATTTCCGTTCATAATTTTAACAACTCTTACTCTTCCACCATCTCTAGAAATGTTCATTACATCAATTCCAGAAAAAAGATTTAGTTTTTCTGTTGGTTGCCAATTCATTTCAATTTTACCACCTATAGTTGTAGCTTCTACTGCAGATTCTGCTTCCATCATCATAAAAGAAGGTCTGTTAAAATTGGTCATTAAATGATCTACATAACTATGGTAACCTTTTACTGAAATAGATTTTATTACGTCTGCAATATTATCAATTTTATAATCTACAGAAAGTATACTGCTGTTATCATATTCAGTATCCATAGGTAATGCAGCGTGTAAAACATCGCGTCCAAAAGATTGTCTCCAATCTAATTTTAAACGTTGGTTTTTAGTAAAGTTGTAACCTAATTTAATTCCATAATCAGAACTACTAAAAGAAGATGGAATTTCAGTTCCAAAACCATCTTTATAATTTCCAAAATCTCTGTAACCAACATTGGCAACAATGTCAAATTTCTCTGTTATATATTGCAATTCTGCTAAGTTTACTAAAGAGTTTCCATTGCTTTCAAAACCTGCAGAAACTTTACCATGAAAACCATAATCTTCATAATTAGGTTTTTGAGTAACTAGGTTTATAATTCCTCCAAAAGTGGCCCCATATCTTACAGTATAAGGTCCTTTTATAATTTCAATTTTCGAAATTTCTTCAGGAATAATATGTGTTGTAATGGGATCCATTCTGTTAGGACACGCATGCATTGCTTTTGTACCACCATCATATTGAATGTTTAATTGCTCATATTGAGAAGCTCTAAAAGACGGATCTATAGCATAGTTACCTCTTTTAATAACAGAGAAACCATTAATGTTGTTAAATAAATCTGCAACGTTTTTTGGTTGCACAATTTTTTTAGCATATTTATTTGCGATTGAGCTAAAAACTGGATCTTTTTTTAGTTTACCAGTAACAATAACTTCATCTAATTTTATTGATTTTTGTTTTAAGCTATCTTTTTTAATCTTTTCTTTTTTTTGACTAAAAGACGCAGCAGAAATTAGCGTGCATAAAAGCACACTATAAAATATTTTCATTTGTAAATGTTTTATATGTAAGTATTTATTTGTTTTATAGAAAATCTATAAACTAAAAAAACAATTACGCATTTGGTGGATGAAAATGAGAATCTATTAACTTAAAACTATAAAGATTTAAGTAATAAAAATTAGGTTTCTTAAGAAGTGTGTTCTTATTTATTTTATGAGAAGAAATTTTTTGATTGTACAGTAAAATGTCTTTAAAATCTATAAGTTGTATAGGTTTGTTTTGCTCTTCGTTAGTAGTTTGTGTAATCTTTTTTAAATGACATTTACCATTACATTGCATTTCTGGAGTATCTTTATTTTCACACAACTCTTCTATAAATCCTATAGGATCTACATTATAATAAATATACGTAATAGATACTCTTAAACTATTATAAAGTATAAGAGTGCTAAAAATTAAAGAGAAAAATAATTTCCAGTTTTTCACAGGTACAAAAGTACTAACTACAAATTTTCTAATCCTAATTTTTAATTAAATTCTTGTTACTTTTTTAATATTTATTACAATAAAGTAACCAATGTTACACACTAAAAAAAGATTGAATTTTAATTTTACAACTTAAAAAAATAACATTTTAAAAATAGATTTAAAACTTTTTTAAAGTATTTTTAATTTTTAAAATATAGAATATGGAAGACATGCTCTTTTATGATAGAATGCAGTTTGCATTTACTATCACATTTCACTATTTATTTCCGCAATTAACAATGGGTTTATCATTGATGATTGTATATTTTAAATGGAAGTTTTTAAGAACAGAAATTGTAAAATACAATGATGCAGCAAAATTTTGGATGAAAATTTTTGCTCTCAATTTTGCTATGGGAGTTGTAACTGGTATTCCTATGGAGTTTCAATTTGGTACAAATTGGGCTAAATTTTCTGAATTAACAGGCGGAATTATTGGTCAAACTTTAGCCATGGAAGGAATGTTTTCTTTCTTTTTAGAATCGTCCTTTTTAGGACTTTTTTTATTTGGAGAAAAGTTGTTAGGACATAAACTTCATTTTGTAACTGGTTTTTTAGTTTTTTTAGGCTCTTGGGCAAGTGGTTATCTAATCATTGCAACACATTCTTGGATGCAATATCCTGTGGGTTATGAAATTTTAGAAAACGGAAAATTTGTATTAAATAATTTTGGAGCTTTATTTTCTAATCCTTGGTTATTACCTTCTTATTTACATAATCAGGCTGCATCTTTAGTTACATCGTCTTTTGTAGTTGCTGCTATTGGTGCGTTTTATTTATTGAATAATAAGCATCATGAATTTGGAAAAATGTTTGTAAAAACTGGTGTTATTTTTGGGTTGATTTCTAGTTTATTAGTAGCTTTTCCAACAGGAGATTTAGTTGCAAAAAACGTAGTAAAATATCAACCTGCAACTTTTGCAGCAATGGAAGGGATTTTTGAAACAGAAGAAGGGGGTTCTGAAATTGTTTTAATTGGGCAACCAAATATGTTAGAAAAGAAATTAGATAACAAAATTGCGGTTCCTAATATTCTAAGTTTTTTAACCTATCAAGAATGGGATGCTCAAATAAAAGGTTTAAATGAATTTGATGAAAGTGTACACCCAACAAATGTACCAGGTTTGTATTATTCATATCACATTATGGTAGGTTTAGGGACTATTTTTATTGGGTTAATGTTATTAGCAGCGTTTCAACTTTATAGAAGAAAATTATACAAAACCAAATGGATTTTATGGGCTTTAATGTTTATGTTGCCTTTTCCATACATTGCAAATACCACAGGTTGGTACACTGCAGAATTAGGAAGACAACCTTGGTTGGTTTATAATATGTTAAGAACAGCAGATGGAGCATCACCAACAGTATCTTCTGGTAATACACTTTTTACCTTATTAGGTTTTATAGGTTTGTATTTACTTTTAGGGATGTTGTTTTTATTGTTAGCAGGTAAAATTATAAACAAAGGTCCAGAACCAGAAACACACTAAGAACTATGGAATTATTTTGGTATATCGTTTTAATGACAATGTTGGCTGTTTATGTAATTTTAGATGGTTATGATTTTGGTGCAGGAATTATTCATTTATTTTTTGCTAAAAAAGAAAAAGATAAAAAAGCAATAACAAATGCAATTGGCCCTTTTTGGGATGCTAATGAAGTTTGGTTAATTGCTTCTGGAGGCGTTTTGTTTTTTGCTTTTCCTACTTTATATGCATCTTCTTTTAGTGGTTTTTATTTGCCGTTAATGATGATTTTATGGTTGCTAATCTTTAGAGCTATTGGTTTAGAATTAAGAGGGCAAATTCATAATAAAATGTGGGAGTCTATTTGGGACAAAGCTTTTGGAATATCTAGTTTATTATTGGCTCTATTTTTTGGTGTTGCCTTGGGTAATGTGGTAAGAGGTGTAAATTTAGGTAATGTTGTAAATGGGGTTTCTACTCAAGAAGCTCACTATTTCTTTTTACCACTTTGGAACCCAACTTTTAGTCCACAAACAGAACAATTAGGAATCATAGATTGGTTTACTTTATTACTAGGTATTATTGGTGTTGTTGCTTTAACTATACATGGTGCAAATTGGATTATTTTTAAAACCAATTCTGATTTAAATGAAAAGTTAAAAAAAGTTGTTTTTAACCTTAATTTTGTGCTACTAGTTTTAGTCATTGTTTCACTTTTTGTTTGGCATATTATAGAGCCTAAACCATTTCATAATTTTATAGACAAACCTTGGTTGTTTATTTTTCCTATCATCACTTTTGTTGGTTTATTTGGATTGTTTAAAGTGAAATCTTTCAAAAAACACGGAAAAGGCTTTTTATTTTCATCGTTGTTTTTATTTGGAGGGTTAACATCAACAGTTGCATCAATTTTTCCAAAAGTATTACCATCAACAAATAATATTAATCCAGATTTAACTTTGTACAATGTTGCTGCAGACGAATATGGATTGTCTGTTGGTGTTTATTGGTTTGCAATTGCTGCAGTGTTAGTAGCTGCTTATATGGTAATTCAATACAGAGTTTTTAAAGGAAAAATGGATGATGTTGGTTATGGAGAGCATTAATTAAAAGTAATGTTATGACAGGTACTTTAATTTCATTAATAAGTATTTTTATAGGAATTATTGGTGCTAACTTATTTGGTTTTTTTAAAAAGAAATACTCCTTTGGATTTACAGGAAATACTTTAATTGGTGTTTTTGGAAGTATATTATTTATCAAATTGTTTGGTAAATTAGGTTTTGATCCTTGGTCTATAATGCAAAATCAATCTTTTAATCTTTTACTATTTATAGTTAATTGTATCGTTTCTTTTTTAGGTGGAGTTTTAGGACTCTTTTTTGCAAAAATGATTTATAACAAATTAAATAATAATTAATTAGCTGTTTATCTTTTATGTAACTTTTGTAACTGTGTAATTTTCTAACATTATTGATATTTGATAAACAATATAAATTAGAAGATTATGAAAGACTTAAAGAATATTTTTCCGGTAATTATCGTATTTTTTTCACTAGTGTTTTTTACGGCTTGCAATAAAGAAGACACTAATGAAACATTAAACCAAAACAATACTGAATTTTTATCTGAAGAAGATAAAAAGGCTCTATTGTTTATGTTAGAAGAAGAAAAACTAGCAAGAGATACCTATACATATTTGAATAACTTATGGAGTATAAATCAATTTAAAAACATAAAAAATAGTGAGCAAACTCACATGGATGCTGTTGAAAAATTATTAATTAAATATAACATTGATTATACCATTTTACCAGTTGGACAATTTGATAATAAAGAGTTGCAAGATTTTTATAATCAATTTAAAATAGATGGATCTGTTAGTAAAGAAAATGCATTTCAAATAGGTGCAACTATAGAAGATTTAGACATTGTAGATTTACAAGAGTTCATTGCTGCAACATCAAATACTACTTTAATTGATGTTTTTGAAAACTTAGTATGTGGCTCACGTAATCATTTAAGAAGTTTTGTTAAAGGTGTAACAAACAGTGGTAGTGTTTATACCCCTCAATTTCTAACTCAAGAGGAATATAACAGTATAATTACAAGTAGTCAAGAACAATGTAATTAAGCATTTAAATTATAAAGCATTTTAAAAAAGCACTTTTATTTATAGAAGTGCTTTTTTATTTAAAGTGTTTTTGTGTCAGTAACATAGGTTACAGACTACCATTTATTCTCAACTTACTTTTGTACCAGATAATTAAAAATATATATGAAAACCACATTATACTTATCAATTCTCTCTTTGTTTGTAGGAAACTTGTTTGTACAAGCACAAGAAATTAAAGAGATTTCTAAAAATGATGTCTTATTAAAAGTAAGAGAAAACAATACAAGTATTAAAATTTCTAAAGAAGAATTTAATGCTGCAAAAGCAGATTACAAACAAACCAATGCCGTTTTTTTACCAAATATTACTGCAAGTCATACTGGTATTTCAACAACAAACCCTTTAATGGCTTTTGGATCAAAATTAAATCAAGGAATTTTAACACAAAACGATTTTAATCCTGCTTTGTTAAACGACCCAACAACAACTCAAAATTTTGCTACAAAAATAGAAGTTCAACAACCTTTAATTAATGTTGATGGTTTCTTTAAAAGAAAAGCAGCAAAATCTAAAATGGAAGCTATGTCTTTAAAAACTGAAAGAACACAAGATTATTTGGTTTTTGAAGTAGAAAAAGCATACATGCAATTGCAATTGGCTTATAAAGCTGTTAATGTTTTAGAAAAAGCATTAGAAACTGCAAATGCTAATAAAGAAATGGCAAACAATAGTTTTAAACAAGGGTATTTACAAAGAGCAGATATTTTAAATGTTGATGTTAGAGTTACAGAAATTAAAAATCAGTTACATACAGCTAAAAGTAATGTGCAAAATGCTTCAAATTACTTGTCTTTTTTAATGAATGATAAAGACTATGTTGTATACAAACCTTTAGAAACCTTAACAATTTCTACACTCAATATTGATGATAAAAGTATTTCTGAAAATAGATCAGATATTAAAGCAATGCATTTAGCTTCTAAAGCTTATGAGCAAATGAATAAAGCAGATAAAATGGCTTTTTTACCAAGATTAAATGCTTTTGGAAGTTATGAAATGTATGACAATAAAATATTTCAGGGTGGAGCTAATGGTTATTTAATTGGAGCGCAACTAAGTTGGGATATTTTTCAAGGTTCAAAGCGTTTTGGAAAAGCTCAAAAAAGTAAAGCTGAATTAGAAAAATCTAAGTTAGAATACAATCAATATATATCTAAAAGCAATTTAGAATTAAACAAAGTAAAACGTCAGTTAGTAGATGCAAAAAACAAATTAGAGTTAACAAGTTTAGCAGTACAACAATCTAAAGAATCTTTAAGAATAAGAAAAAACAGATTTAAAGAAGGTCTAGAAAAAACTTCAGATTTGTTACAAGCAGAAACAAAGTTTTTACAAAAGCAATTAGAATACAATCAAACAATTTTTGAGTACAATTTTACCCAAACTTATTTAGAATTTTTAACCAAAGAATAGAAAAGTAAGTAGTAAAAAGTCTCAGTTTTCAGTAACAAAATAAAATAAAAAATGTCAGGTTGAGCGCAGTCGAAACCTAAAAATAAAACGAATTAAAATGAAAAAATATATCTACATAATTACTTTAATATCAGCTTCATTATTTATTACAAGTTGTGGTAGTGAAGACAAAAAAGCTGTTGTTGATAATACACCAGCAATTAAAGTTACAGTAAGTAATATTACAGAAAACAGTAACAATCCGTTTTTGTCTGTAAGTGGAAAAATACAAGCTTCTAATAGTGCAGATTTAAGTACAAGAATGATGGGTTTTGTTACCAAAGTTCATGTAAATGTTGGCGATAAAGTTAACAAAGGTCAGTTGTTAGTTTCTATAAATAATAGCGATTTAGAAGCAAAAAAAGCACAAGTTAATGCAGGAATTGCCCAAGCACAAACTGCATTTAATAATGCAGAAAAAAACTACAAACGTTATAAAAACTTATTTGCAAGCAGTAGTATTTCTAAAAAAGAAATGGAAGATATGACTGTAAATTTCGAAATGGCTAAAGCTGGTTTAGAAACTGCCAAACAAATGAAAAACGAAATTAACGCACAATTTACATACAGTAATATTACTGCACCTTTTAGCGGTGTAATTACAAGTAAAAATATTGATAATGGAGATATGGCAAATCCTGGAATGCCTTTAATTAGCTTAGAAACTCCTAAGGATTTTGAAGTAATTGCAATGGTACCAGAATCTGAAATTTCTAAAATAAAAAACGGAACTGAAGTTAATGTGTTGGTAAAATCTATTAACAAAACAATAAAAGGTAAAGTAAGTGAAGTAAGTAGTTCTGCAAAAAACACAGGAGGGCAGTTTTTAGTAAAAATAGATTTAGAAAAAACAAACGCTTCTATTTTGTCTGGGATGTTTTCTACAGTTCAATTTCCTGTTGAAAAATCTGCTTCTTCATCTATGGTTTTAATTCCTGTAGAAGCACTTGTTAAAAATGGGCAATTATCTGGTGTTTATACAGTAAGTCAAAGCAATACAGCTTTATTAAGATGGTTGCGTTTAGGAAGAACTTATGGTAATCAAGTAGAGGTATTATCTGGTTTATCTGCCTCAGAATCTTATATACTTTCTGCTGAAGGAAAATTATATAATGGTGCTAAAATTACAATTCAATAACTAATTAGTTGCGTTAGGGATTGACGTGGAAATCCTTTTTTTGCTGCCATTTATGGCAAAAAAAGATTGAAACAGAAAGCCTGTTAAAACGCCCAAAAATAGAAAAGATATGAAAGAAGGTTTAGCTGGAAAAATTGCAAAAGTCTTTATAAGCTCTAAATTAACAGTGTTGCTAATGATCGTTTTTATGGTGATTGGTGTGTACAGTTCGTTTTTAATACCAAGAGAAGAAGAGCCGCAAATAGATGTGCCAATGGCAGATATTTTTGTGGGTTATCCTGGAGCGAGTCCTACAGAAATTGAAAATAGAGTTGTAAAACCTTTAGAGAAATTAATTTCGAATATTAAAGGTGTAGAGTATGTGTATTCTACTTCTATGAACGAAAAAGCAATGGTTATTGTTCAGTTTTATGTGGGCGAAGATATAGAGCGTTCGTTTGTAAAATTATACAACGAAATTAACAAACATATGGATCAAATGCCACAAGGTGTTACACTTCCGTTAGTTAAAACACGTGCAATTGATGATGTACCAATGTTGGGTTTAACATTGTGGAGTGAAAACTACAATGATTATCAATTAAGCCAAATGGCGCAAGAATTAGAAACCGAAATTAAAAAGGTAAATGATGTTTCTATAACTCATAAAATTGGAGGAAGAAACCGTCAGTTAAGAGTGGTTTTAGACAAAGACAAATTAGCTGCTAGTGGATTGGATTTCTTATCTGTTTCTGAAATGATAAAAGCCAATAATTCCCAATTAACTTCTGGTAGTTTTGATAAAAATGATACTGAGTTTTTGGTTAACACAGGTAAGTTTTTAGCTTCTGTAACAGATGTAGAAAATTTGGTAGTTGGTGTGCAACAAAATCAGCCTATTTATTTAAAACAGATTGCAACAATTGTTGATGGACCAGAAGTACCGCAAAATTACGTGTCTTTAGGTTTTGGAAAAGCAAGTGAAAAATCTGCAAATTATAAATCAGAATATCCAGCAGTTACTATTTCTGTTGCAAAAAGAAAAGGAGCAGATGCAATGAAAATTGCAGAAGTTATTTTAGATAAAGTAGATCATTTACGCACAACTTTAATTCCTGATGACGTACATGTAGAAGTAACTAGAAATTATGGTGAAACTGCTTCTCATAAAGTGTCTGAATTATTATTACACCTTATAGGTTCTATTTTTGCAGTTACACTTGTAGTTATGTTAGCTATGGGTTGGAGAGGAGGATTGGTTGTGTTTTTATCTGTACCAATTACGTTTGCTTTAACATTGTTAAGTTACTACATGTTAGATTATACCTTAAACAGAATTACTCTTTTTGCATTAGTTTTTGTAACAGGTATTGTGGTTGATGATTCCATAATTATTGCCGAAAACATGCACAGGCATTTTAAGATGAAACGTTTGCCTTTTAAACAAGCTGCATTATATGCAATTAATGAAGTTGGTAACCCAACAATTTTAGCAACATTTACTGTAATTGCTTCTGTTTTACCAATGGCTTTTGTATCTGGTTTAATGGGACCTTATATGGCACCAATGCCAATTGGAGCATCAATTGCAATGATTTTATCTTTGTTTGTAGCCTTAACAATTACACCTTATTTAGGATATATTTTTTTAAGAGAAAAAGATAAAAAAGGAGCTGAGGAGAAAAAAGAAAAGCCTTTAGAAGAAACTTTAATTTATAGAATTTATAATAAATTAGAAAGGCCTTTATTAGAAAACGGAACAAAAAGATGGTTGTTTTTAGGAGGAACATTTTTATTATTAATTGCAACTATGGGATTATTTGTTACCAATTCTGTTGCTGTAAAAATGTTACCATTTGATAATAAAAATGAGTTTCAGGTAGTAATTGATATGCCAGAAGGAACAACTTTAGAAAGAACAGGAGTTGTTACTCAAGAAATTGCTCAGTATTTATCTACAAGACCAGAGGTGGTTAATTATCAAAACTACGTAGGTACTTCTGCACCTATAACTTTTAATGGGTTAGTACGTCATTATGATTTACGTGGAGGTTCTAATATGGCAGATATTCAAGTGAATTTGGTTGATAAAGGAGAACGTTCTATTCAAAGTCATGGAATTGCAAAATTACTAAGACCAGAAATTCAAAAAATAGCTAAAAAATATAATGCAAATGTTAAGTTAGTAGAAGTTCCACCTGGACCACCAGTATTATCTACGATTGTTGCTGAGGTTTATGGTCCTGATTATGAAAAGCAAATTGAAATTGCCAATAGCGTTCAAATTATTCTTAAAAATACAGATGATGTTGTAGATATAGATTGGATGGTAGAAGATGATCAAAAAGAATATCAATTTGAAATAAACAAAGAAAAAGCAATGTTATATGGTGTTGCTCCACAACAAATTGCTTACACAATGAATATGGCTTTGTCTAACAGAGCAATTACAACTTTATATGATGAAGCAGCTGTAAATCAGGTTGGTTTGGTGTTGAGTTTAGATGAAAAAGAAAAATCTACGATTTCTGATATTTCTCAATTAAAAGTAAAATCTAAAATGGGAACAATGATTCCGATTGCGGATTTAGTAGAAATTAAAAAAACAATTGCAGCTAAAAGTATCTTTAGAAAAAACCAAAAACGTGTAGTTTATGTTATGGCAGATATGGCTGGGGAATTAGAAAGTCCTGCATATGCAATTTTAGGAATGGAAGAAAAATTGAACAAAATTGAACTTCCTGAAGGATATAAAATTAACGAAATGTATTTAGGTCAGCCAGATTTTGAAGATGATTATACTGTAAAATGGGATGGAGAATGGCAAATTACTCTAGAGGTTTTTAGAGATTTAGGAATTGCGTTTTTAGGAGCCATTATCTTAATTTATATTTTAATTGTAGGTTGGTTTCAAAACTTTAAAGCACCAGTTGTAATGATGGTTGCTATACCATTATCGTTAATAGGAATTATTTTAGGACACTGGATGATGGGTGCTTTCTTTACAGCAACTTCTTTTATTGGAATGATTGCATTAGCAGGAATTATGGTAAGAAACTCTGTTTTGTTGATTGATTTTATCAACCTAAGAACCTCTGAAGGAGTGCCATTAAAACAAGCAGCAATTGAAGCAGGTGCTGTTAGAACAACTCCAATTTTATTAACTGCAGGTACAGTTGTAATTGGTGCCTTTGTAATTTTATTTGATCCTATTTTTCAAGGATTGGCAATATCGTTAATGGGCGGAACAATTGTGTCTACAGTATTTACTTTGTTAGTTGTGCCTTTGGTGTATTATATGATTGAAAAGAAAAATTATAAATAGTTTTTTGTTACGCTTAGAATAATTTAAAAAATTAAACAATGAAATTAGTTTTAGTTACAGCAGTAGAAGAGTATGAAAAAGAGGTTTTAGAAATATTTAAGAAAGCAAATATTAAAAACTTTAGTAGTTCAGATATTGATGGTTATAAAAATGTTCCTTCAATTCTAATGGCTTCTAATTGGTTCTCAGCTGGAAAAAGTGGAAATGAATCTACAATGTTTTTTTCATTTACTAATAAAGAAAAGATTGATGGTTTGTTTGTTTTGATTGAAGAATTCAATAATAATTTAGAAACTAACAATCCATTAAAAGCAGTTGTAGTTCCAATAGAAAGATATATATAAATTTAAAAAAAGATAAAAAATGTTAAATAAATATTTTAGAGTAATAGTTGGGTTTATGGTTTTATTAATGGTTGGCTTAACATATTTTGTAAGTATTAATTGGTTGTGGTTTGGTGTATTTATTGGTTTAAATATGATTCAATCTGCCTTTACAAAATGGTGTTTATTAGAAGTTATTCTTTTAAAATTAGGTGTAAAAAAAGAAGGTAGTTCTTGTTCATCTTGTTAATTTAAGATAAAACATTTCCCCCTAAAAAAGAAAGAGGTTGTAATCTGTAAAAAGAGCAACCTCTTTTGAGATTATAAAACTACTGTTTATTATTTTTATTTATTCTAAATAAAAATATATCTTTGCACGATAATTATAATAAATGATTGTTTTTTATACTGAAAAAAAGGCTTTAGTATCTATTGCAAATGCTACTGCTGTTTGTGATAAAGTTTGTACATCTAACTGTTTAAGTGCTAAGAGTAAGTGTTGTAATAAGTACAAAAAAAAGGGCATCAACTGTAAGCGATGCCCTAATATATTGCTAAATTAAATTAGCTGTTTTAAAAAAATTATTTTCTACATAATGGATCTACACCAATAGTTCCATTTAATTGTTCTAAGTAATCTTCAGATTTTACTTCTGTTAAATGTTGTTTAGCTTCTTCTAAACGATCTTTAATATTCATTTCTGCTACTAAATTTGTATTACTAGAGTAAGAAATAAAATCTTCTAAGTATTGAATTTGTCTAGAGTAAAAAGCAATATCTTTTTGTTGCTTTAATTCTAATCTTTCTTTATACCAATCACTATTTACTACATATTCTCTATCAAAATACTTTCTTAATTCAGGATCACTAATATCTTTACCTTCATAAGTTCCATAAGCCATAATGTTTAAAAGAATTTTTAAAGGAGGAATTGCAGCTTCTACACTTCCGTCTTCAAAATAATTTAAAGCAACTTTTTGTTGTGCCTCACAAATGTTTTTAATACCATCTACATAGTCTTCTAAACCTTGTAATTCTGGTTTTAACATTCTTTCATTAAATACAGCTGTTGGTTCATCAAAAATTCTACTCATACATCTGTAAGCGAATTTTTTAGTAATTCTATAACCTAATCTACTAGCTAAGATAGTTTCTCCTTCAAATTCAAAATCTTCAATTTTTTCAAGAGCTCCTTTTTTAATTAAATAGTTAGGGTCTCTATCTTTAGTTTCTAATCTTGCCCAAATTTCTGGAATTAATAAACTAACATCATGATCAATTTTGTTTTCTGCACCTACATAACCTGCTGCAGTACTAAATCCATTAGATTCTGTTAAGATATGAGATAATAAAGCATTATTTAAATCTGTTGTTGGAGTTAACATATTAAATGGTGCTTTTGTTAAAGCTCCTTCAGAACCTGCTCCTGTTGTTGATGGAGATTTACCTGTTAAACTACAGATAAAGTCCATAAATAATTCTGGAGTTTCTTGGTAATGAATAGGGTTATAAACCGCTAATGGTCTTATTCCTGCTGCTTTATCTACTGGGTTGTTTCTTCTTCCTGGTAAAACTGCATTTACAACATGGTTTAGAGGGTCTTTTAAAGACATTTTTCTAACCAAACGTACACCTATATCTGCTAAATAACTAGCTTCAGTTTCTTCTTTAAATCTATTAGGCTCTAAATAACGAGGATTTTTGGTAGGTTCTCCATTTACTATTCTAGTATGAGAAGGAACAACAAAATACTCTTCTTCTTTATCGCTTTTAACTATAGATTCTATAAAATCTTGAACAGGTTTTGTATACTTATCAAAGTTAATAGTGTCTTCATATAAAGCAACAGCATCTTCTTTTTTAAGTAATTCGTAATTTGTTAAAAAACGTCCATCTGTTACTAAATCTAACTCTGCTCCTTTATCATATCCTCTAACTACAGCTTCATCTGGTCTTTGAAATAAATGAGCTTCACAGTTTGTAAGAACTTTTAAACTCTTGTTAGTAAACTCTGGGTTTAAGTGAGATAATCTGTTTCTTGGTATTGTAATAGAAGCAGTAATATCATCTTCTGTTTGAATTTTTTCACTTGGAGAAAAATCTGAACGTAATTTGTTTAACATCCAATTTCCTTCTGGGTTAAATCCAATACGAACATAACTACCAACAACTGGAGTGTTTTGATATCTTACACCTGTACCTTTTTGACCGTTAATAATTTCTACAGTCATGTACTCTTTCCAGTTTAAACCTCCATGAGCTTGTCTGTATAAACGTTTTACAAATAAAACTAAAGAACGAATATGAACAGGAATGTTTTTTAACATCTCATTATACTCATCTGAGTTTTGTTCTGATGGAGTTAATAATCTTACAGCAGAACTTAAAGTTCTTTTTTCACTTAAGAAAGATCTAGAAATTGGTCTGTTAGGATCTTTAACTTTCCAACGATTAGAATATACATACTCTATAATTTCATCTGCTTTTTTGAAATCTTCTTCAATGTTTTGAATGTTAAAACTACTATAAGTAATTGCATTTTGCATTGATTTAGAAATTTCAGATTTTCCTCCACCAGAAACCGTACATGGTTTATGACAGAATACTCCTTCTGCAAATGTGTCTACAATTCTCCATAAATCTATAGATTTATGTTTTTCTAATTTAAATTTATTTCCTGTAGGGTGCACATATGTTTTGTAAGGAGATAAAGTTAACTTTTGCTCTTTACTGTTATGCATCCAAGTAATACTGTTTGTATTGGTATTTACGTAAGCAAACTCTGGAATATAAATAATGTTTGGATATTTTTTGTCGATAGCATAATTTTCAGGCATCACTTCAATAGTATCACCTAAAAGCTCTTTTACGCCTTCAAAAGTATGTTTAAAATTATGGAATTCAGAATAGTCTTTACCATCTAAAGTATCTCCCATAACTCTTCTTGCAAATGCAATTGCACCACCTGCATGTTCTTCTTCTACTAAACCAAATAAGTTAGCAGAGTAACTAATTTGAGTTTTAATTTCTTTTTTAGAATAACCATAGTAATTGTCTGCAATCAATGTAATTACAACACCTCTGTCATCTCTACAAGTAATTTTAAACGCACCTCCATTGTTATAAAGTTCGTTTTCATCTTTCCAACACATTCCGTCTTTTCTTTGACGTTCTGTAGCATCATCAAAATGAGGTAAACCAACTTCTTTCTTCTTCAGTTTTAATAATTGAGGAGCTAAAACAATACAACCTGTATGACCAGTCCAATGTTCTGTATCTAAAGCAGCATCATTATGAGCTAAATTTGGGTCTCCTGCATTACCAAAAATTGATTCTACGAAATCTAAGTTACTAACTAAGTTTCCTGGTACAAAAAATCTTACTTCTAAAGATTTTTCAGAGATTACACCTTTTACTTCTGGACAAACCACAGGTCTTAATAACATAGAAGCCATTACTTTAGCTTGGTCTTCTTGACTAGATGTAAATGGTAATATTTTTAATTCATCACTTGGATTAAAAGCTGCGTTTAAAAAGTGAGCAAATACTATTTTTGGTACTTCAAACTTATCTAATGGCACAGGTAAATCTCCTTCTACAATATGAAAAGTTCCTTTTGTAGTTCTTTTATCATGTAAAGGATTGTTTAAAATACCTTGTTTAACTCTGTTTGATGTAACTAAGTTACTTTTAAAAGAATCTCCATCTGGTGGTAAACTTACTTCTCTAGCTTGTCCTTTTTTAGATAGTATCAAAGTGTCATTTGGTACTATAATAGGTTTGTCTATAGAGACATCTTTTAAATAGTCATTAATAAATTGTTGAATTCTCGCATCTACAGGAGAATGATGATTAGATAATAATCTTGATTTTTCTTTTAAACTTCTTATAAGCCCTCTTGTTAGTTCTTCAAATTTAGGATCTAAAAACTTATCAGTACTATCTGGTTTGTCTTTAAATGTTGGTTGTCCTAAAGACGCTAAACGTAAATTAATAAACTGAACAATGTCTTTTCTACTTTCTTGCATGGTGTTTCACTTGATTAAGTTAGTATTATTCCATGACAAAATTAAAACATGGATTATTTAAAAAACCTAATAAATATCATGTTTCAAGTAAATTTTAACGAATACGATTGAGGAGGGTGAAATTTTTTATTTAAAAGCATTTAAGCCAGTTACGTCTAATCCTGTAATTAATAAATGAATATCATGTGTTCCTTCATAAGTTATAACACTTTCTAAATTCATCATATGTCTCATTATAGAATACTCTCCTGTAATTCCCATTCCTCCTAACATTTGTCTTGCTTCTCTAGCTATTTTTATAGCCATTTCTACATTATTACGTTTTGCCATAGAAATTTGTGCAGAGGTTGCTTTTCCTTCATTTTTAAGAGTACCTAATCTCCATGCTAAAAGTTGAGCTTTGGTAATTTCGGTTATCATTTCTGATAATTTTTTTTGTTGTAATTGAAATTTACCAATAGGTTTGCCAAATTGTACTCTTTCTTTACAGTAACGTAATGCAGTATCATAACAATCCATAGCAGCACCAATTGCTCCCCAAGAAATTCCATATCTAGCAGAATCTAAACAACCTAAAGGAGCTCCAAGTCCAGATTTGTTTGGTAATAAATTTTCTTTAGGAACTTTTACATTGTCAAAAATTAATTCTCCTGTAGCAGAAGCTCTTAAAGACCATTTGTTATGAGTTTCTGGAGTAGAAAAACCTTCCATTCCACGTTCTACAATTAATCCATGAATTCTGCCTTCTTCATTTTTTGCCCAAACCACAGCTACTTGAGCAAATGGAGCATTAGAGATCCACATTTTGGCACCATTTAAAAGATAATGATCGCCCATATCTTTAAACTTAGTTTCCATACCAGAAGGATTAGAACCATGATTTGGTTCTGTTAATCCAAAACAACCTAACCATTCTCCAGATGCTAATTTTGGTAAATATTTATTACGTTGTTCTTCATTTCCATAAGCATAAATAGGATACATAACTAAAGAAGATTGTACTGAAGCTGTAGATCTAACACCAGAATCACCACGTTCTATTTCTTGCATAATTAATCCGTAAGAAATTTGATCTAAACCTGCACCTCCATATTCTTCTGGAATATAAGGGCCAAAAGCACCAATTTCTGCTAAACCATTAACTATTTGTTTAGGGAATTCTGCTTTTTGTGCATATTCTTCGATAATTGGAGAAACATCACGTTTTACCCAATCTCTAGCAGTATCTCTTATTAGTTTGTGTTCTTCAGTTAGTAAATCATCTAAATTATAATAATCTGGAGCTTGAAATAAATCTGGTTTCATATGGTTTATTTGTGATAAATTTTAACAAATCTATTAATTATTGTTTAATTTTTAACAATTATATCGTGAAAAATATGTGTTAAAAATATATAACTTTTTAAAGTTAGCAGTTATAAAGTTGTAGTTTTCTATTAAGTTTGTAATAATGAAATATACTTTAGGAAAAGAAGAGCGTTTAAAGAGCAAAAAACTTATAGAAAAACTTTACAAAGGAAGAAACTCTGTAAAGACATTTCCTTTAAGGATGATTTTTTTGCAAACAGAACATACATCAGAATTTCCTGCTCAAGTTGGGTTTTCGGTTCCAAAAAGAAATTTTAAGTTAGCTGTAGATAGAAATCGCATTAAAAGATTAATGCGTGAAACCTATCGTTTACAAAAGGAAATTGTCTATGAAAATTTAGATAAATCATATATTTTTATGATTTCGTATATTGGGAAAGAAGAATGGACGTATGAAGAGCTATATTCTAAGATGGAAAAGCTTTTAACATTATTCATAAACGAAACAAAAAAAAATAAAAATGATAAAGCTTAATATTTCAAAAAAAACGATAATACTTCTTTTAGTTGGATTCGTTTTTTTATCGTTTTCATTTAAATCTAAATTTTTTGAAGTTGCCAAACAAATAGAAATTTATACTACATTATTTAAGGAATTAAATATGTATTATGTAGATGAAGTAAATCCTGCAGAACTTACTAATAAGGCAATAAAAAACACGCTAAAAGATTTAGACCCTTATACAAATTTTTATAATGAGCAAGATGTTGAAGATGCTAGAATTAGAAGAGAAGGTGAGTATGGAGGCATTGGAGTTTCTGTTTATTATTCTAAAAAAGGGATAGAAATTAATGAAATTTATAAAGGTTTTTCTGCAGATAAAGCAGACTTAAAAGCAGGAGATATTATTGTTTCTGTAGATGGGCAATCTGTTAAAAACATGGAAAGAGACCAACTTTCTATGTATTTAAAAGGTACACCAAATAGTAAATTTTCTGTTGAAATTGAAAGACAAGGTAAGATTATTAAAAAAGAAATAATTAGAGATAAAGTAATTGTTAACCCTGTTCCATTTGCTAAAATGATAGATCAAGAAACAGGTTATATAATTCTTACTCGTTTTAATAATAAAGCATCATCTGAAGTAAAAAAGGCTTTTAGAAAGTTGAAGAAAGAGGGAATGAAAAAGTTAGTTTTTGACTTACGTTCTAACCCTGGAGGTTCTTTGCTAGAGTCTATAAGAATATCTAACTTTTTTCTTCCAAAAGGAAAAAAAATAGTAAGTACAAAGGCTAAAGTTAAAAAATGGAGTAATACATACAAAACTACAAATGAACCTTTAGATTTAGAAATACCTATTGTTGTTTTAATTAACGGAAGTTCTGCTTCTGCTTCAGAAATTGTTAGTGGTTCATTACAAGATTATGATAGAGCTGTAATTATGGGACAACGTTCTTTTGGTAAAGGACTTGTGCAACGTTATAGAGAGTTAACTTATGGAACTCAATTAAAAGTAACAATTTCTAAATATTACACACCAAGTGGAAGATGTATACAAGAATTAGATTATGCCAATAGAGATAAAGATGGTAAGGTTCCTAAGTTTTCTGATAAAGGAATAAACGAATTTAAAACAGCAAATGGAAGAACAGTTTATGATGGAGGAGGAGTTTTACCAGATGTAATAATTAAAACATCAGAAAGAACAGAAGCCACAAAAAAGTTATTAAAATCTAGAGCAATATTTAATTTTTCTACCAATTATTTTTATCAAAATAAAAATATTAAAAGTGTAGATGATTTTGATTTTAAAGACTCAGAATTTAAAAAGTTTACTACTTATTTAAAATCCGACACAACCTTTGTTACAAAGCAAGAATCTTTATTTAAAGAAGCTTACAAAGAGTCTGAGATTAAAAATATTACCAATGAGTATAATAAAATTAAAGAAAAATTAGTTGCTTATAAAATTGATGAAATTTCGAAAAATAAAGATATTTTAAAGAGAATTTTAAAAGAAGATATTCTAAAAAGATATTTTTATAAAGAAGGAGTTTATAACCATAATTTACAAAACGATTTGGTTATAAAACAAGCAGTTAAATTATTAAAAAATCAAGAAAATTATAAACAGATTTTATCTGTTAAATAATTTTATCTTTGAAGATTAAAATTTAGAATGATTAAAGCAAAAAAAATAGATAGAACAAGAGCTCAAGAATCTACAAATGCTATAGAAAAATTATACATTTCTATGCGTCATTTGTTTAGTAGAGGTTTTTACAAACCAATGGGTGTTTCTGGAGAAACTTTAAGAAAATCATTACTTTCTTTAAGACCAGAAATTTATGGTTCTATAGCAGAAGATAGAATAGAACTTAATGGGTTAATTTATGTTATAGAAAGGCTGCCTAAAGGAATTGAAGAATGTCAATTTATAAATTTAACTGCAGAAGAAGGTTATAGTGATTCTCATTTTGAAACAATAATTCCTCCTAAAAGAAGAAGAAATTGTTATAGAATAGATAAAGACCAAATGAATATAGAAATTACTCGTGGAAGATCTGAAATCTACGATATTCTTACACATTTAACTTTTTTATTTATTGAGTCTCATAAAATACAAGAAAGAGTAACTATAAATGAAGGGAAAGATTTTATTAGAGAATGGAAATATTTAGAAGATATTGTTATTTATAATAAAAAAATTACTGAACAAGAAAGAGAAGTTGCAATAGCTCATTTAGGAAATATTTTAGGAAGAACCTTTGATGAAGTTTTAAGTACACATAAATCTTTACAAGTAGAGGAGAATATAGATCGTTTTTTTCACTTAATTTATTGGTTAGGTAAGTTGGCTATAAATGAAGTATTAGAAAACAAAAAAAGGAAAATAACTTTTAGTTCGGTTTTAATTAAAGAAATTGGACACCATATTTATGGAGATGTTTGGGCTAATAATATTAAAAAGGTTTTAAAAGAAAACAAACTTTTAAATAGACCAATTCATATTATAAGCGCAAATATGCATAGTGTTTTAAACTCAATTTATGCAAAAAGTGCTTTACCAAAAGAAGCAGAAGAATTTGAAGGTTTTGAGTTGTATCAACTTTTAAGTAATGCAAATAGTAAACCTTTACAGAAGAGAGTAAAAGAGTATGCTTCTAAAAACGGTTTAATTTATATTAAAGACACTTCAGGTACAAATATTAATGTACAAGTTATTGATACAGATAAAATAGATTTTGAAAATTCACCTTTCCAAAAAGTAAACTCTTTAGATAAAAACCCGGTTATAATTGTAATGGATTATGCTTTTGGAGAGCAAGCATATGAAACTATGGATGAACTTTTAAAACCTTATAAAAACAACAAAAAGAAAAATCATTTAGTTGTTAAATCTATATCTATAATGGGTAAAGCAGGTATTTTAGAAGGAGGTAAAGGAGATATTATGATTCCTTCTGCACATATTTTTGAAGGTACTGCAGACAATTATCCTTTTAAAAATGAGTTATCTAAAGAAGATTTAGAAGGTTTTGGAGTAGAAGTGTTTGATGGTTCTATGATTTCAGTACTTGGAACATCATTACAAAATAAAGACTTATTGAAGTTTTTTCATGATTCTACATGGAATGTCATTGGTTTAGAAATGGAAGGAGCTCATTATCAAAAAGCAATTCAATCTGCATCTAAAATAAGAGGTAATATCTCTAAAAAAGTAAAAGTTAGATATGCTTATTATGCTTCAGACAATCCTTTAGAAACAGGAGCAACATTAGCATCTGGAGGATTAGGAATGACAGGTGTAACTCCAACATATGCTATTACCCAAAAAATATTAGAACAAATTTTTTAACCAAACTAAAAAAATGTCAACAAATCAACATAATAACGAAGAAGAAGTAGATTTAGGATCTTTATTTGTAATAATAGGAAAAGGTTTTACTAAGTTTTTTAATTTTATAGGAAATATTTTTAAAGGTATTTTTCATTTTTTTATTCTTATTCTTCTTTTTATAAAAAAGAATATAATTAAAATAGCAATTGCTACTATTATAGGAGGTGTAATAGGAATTTTTCTAGAAGTTAAAAAAACAGATACCTTTAAGTCTGAATTATTATTAGAACCTAATTTTAAGAGTGCTAGTCAATTATACGAAAATATTAATTATTACAATAATTTAGTTAAACAAAAGGATACATTAGGGTTAGAGAAAACTTTTAAGCTAGATAAAGAATCTGCAGCAAGTCTTAAAAGTTTTGAAATTGAACCTATTGTTACAGAAAATGATATAATTAATTCTTATAATAGATTTGTATTAGCTGTAGATACAACAACTGTAAAGAGTTATGCTTACGAAGATTTTAAAGCTTCATTTGACGATCTAGATTATAGAGTTCATAAAGTTACTGTAACATCTAATAAAAATGATATTTTTAATAAATTGGATGATGTAATAATAGGCTCAGTAGTTAAAAACAAGTATTTCAATAAACTTAAAAATCTTACCAATAAAAATTTAAATAGATCCGATTCTTTGTATCAACAAAATTTAACACAGATAGATTCTTTAAGAAAGGTTTATATGTCTGTAATGATAGAAGAAGCTAAAAAACAAACTAATGGTACTAGTATTGATTTAGGTGGGGAAAAAAGAACTACAAAAGAATTAGAATTATTTGAGACAAACAGAAAAATAAATGCAGATTTAAAAAATATTACTACTGAAAAAGCAACTAAATATGAAGTAATTAATGTGCTTTCAAATTTTCAACCTATAGGAACAGAAATAAAAGGAGTAACAAAAAATTATACATTCTTGTTATCAATTTTAGGAGCAGTATTAATGATAATATTTTTACTGTTAAAAGAATTAAATACTTATTTAAATAAGTATAAAAAGTAATAATTTATTAAATCTATAATGATAGTAAAAGAAACAAAATTAAAAGGGTGTTTTGTAATTGAACCTACTTTTTTTAAAGATAATAGAGGTTGCTTTTTATTAGAGTATAATAAAAAAGAGTTTCAAGAAAAAACAGGTTTTACAGGTGATTTTGTACTTGGAAACCAATCAACATCAGAATATGGAGTTGTTAGAGGTTTGCATTTGCAAAAAGGTGAATTTTCACAAGCTAAATTAGTAAGGGTAGTAAAAGGAAAAATTTTAGACGTAGCAGTTGATGCACGAAAAAATTCTAATACATATGGAAAAGTTTTTTCTGTGGAATTATCTGCAGAAAATAATAAACAGCTATTTGTGCCTAGAGGTTTTTTACATGGTTTTTCTGTTTTAGAAGATGATACTATTGTGTCTTATAAATGTGATAATTATTATAATTTTGAATCAGAAGATGGTGTTATTTATAACGATAAAGACTTAAATGTTGATTGGAAAATACCTCAAGAAAAAATTATTTTATCTGAAAAAGATACTAAGTTAAAAAGTTTTAAATTGTTTTAGAAAATTGAATTTAATTTTTAATAATATTCTAATTAGATAATAATAGGATTGAAAAAAATATGAAAAAAAAAATTTTGATAGTGTTCGGCACAAGACCTGAAGCTATAAAAATGGCTCCCTTAGTTAAAGAGTTTAAGGCTAATTCAGAAAGTTTTGAAACAAAAGTATGTATAACTGCTCAACATAGAGAAATGCTAGATCAAGTATTACATTTTTTTGAAATTGAGCCTGATTATGATTTAGATTTGATGAAACCAAATCAAAATTTACATTCTTTAACAGCAGATATTTTAACTAATTTAAAACCAATATTAGATGGTTTTAAACCTGATTTTATTTTTGTTCATGGAGACACTTCAACTGCAATGGCTTCTAGTGTTGCTGGTTTTTATTCGGGTGTAAGGGTTTGTCATGTAGAAGCAGGTTTAAGAACGTTTAATTTAAAATCCCCTTTTCCAGAAGAAATGAATAGGTCTGTAATTGGTGTAGTATCAGATATTCATTTTGCGCCTACAATTGTTGCTCAACAAAATTTGATTAAAGAAAATAAGAAAAAAGAAAGTATTATTATTACTGGAAATACTGTAATTGACGCTTTGTTATATAGTGTAGATAAAGTAAACTCAAATTTCAAAGATAAAGAAATTGAAAATTTGAAGAGCATTATTGATCAAAATAAAAGAATAGTTTTAGTTACTGGTCATAGAAGAGAAAATCATGGTGCTGGTTTTATAAATATATGTAAAGCATTAAAGAGAATTGCAGAAAACAATACGGATTGTGATATTATTTATCCAGTGCATTTAAATCCTAATGTTCAAAAGCCTGTTTATAATCTTTTAAAAGGTATTAAGAATATAAAACTTCTTACCCCTCTTTCATATCCAGCTTTTGTTTGGTTAATGGAAAAATCATATTTAATAATTACTGATAGTGGTGGTATTCAAGAGGAAGCTCCAAGCTTAGGGAAACCAGTTTTAGTAATGAGAGATACTACAGAAAGACCAGAAGCTGTAAAATCTGGTACAGTAGTTTTGGTTGGAGCA
Source organism: Polaribacter sp. Z022 (assembly GCF_023555495.1). Lineage (GTDB taxonomy): Bacteria > Bacteroidota > Bacteroidia > Flavobacteriales > Flavobacteriaceae > Polaribacter. Next base: position 801,428 of record NZ_JALCZO010000001.1, read on the forward strand.
AATACTAATAAAATAGTGGAAGAAACAAATAAACTACTTAATGATAAAGAAGCATATAATTCAATGAGTTTGTTACATAACCCTTATGGAGATGGAGATTCTTCAGAGAAAATTGTAAATCATATTTTAAGTATTTGTTAAAATATATATGAATAAAATTATTAAAGGTTTTGGATGGAATTTTATAGCACAAGCTTATAAAGTTTTATTTTCTTCCCTAATCTTAGTTGTTTTAGCTAGATTAATTGATGTTGAAGATTTTGGTATTATTGGAATGGCAACTGTTTTTGTGTTGTTTTTCAATACAATACAAAATATTGGATTTGATAGTTCAATAATTTATTCTAAAACCTTTAAAGAGAATCATTTATTTTCTTTACTAATATTAAATGTAACGATTGGAGTTTTTATATGCTTAATTGGTTACTTTTTATCACCTTTTCTATCTTCTTTTTATCGTAATGAAGAAGTCGAAATTATCTTTAGATCACTTGTGTTAACAGTTTTTCTATCTAGTTTTGGGATCGTTTCTAAAGGGTATTTACAAAAAAAATTGAATTTTAAAAAATTAGCTATTGTAGAAATTGTAGCTATCTCTTTTGCTGGTGTGATATCAATTTTTTTAGCATTAAAGGACTATGGTTATTGGTCTTTAGTAGTACAACAGCTAGTAACAGTAGGTTTAACTTCATTTGGTTTTTTAATTGTAACTTTTAAAAGTATTTTTAAAGAGAGTTTTTTTTCTTTTCTAATAATAAAAGAACATTTAAAATTTGGGTATAATGTATTTATATTTAATGTTATAAATTTCTTTGCTCAGCAATTAGATGTTTTGCTAATTGGTAAATTACTTGGAGAAAAACAAGTAGGAATCTACTTATTGGCATTTAATTTAATTATTAAACCAATATCTTTATTAATACAAATTTTTAATAAAACTATTTATCCAGTTCTAACAAAAATTAAATCAACGTACGTAAGAAAAAGTTATATAAATTTCACTTATTCTTTTTTCTTTTTCTTAACCCCAATGATTATTTTATTAGTTTCTATTAGCCAGATTTTAATACCTGAATTATTAACTAATAAATGGATTGAAACTTTACCTCTTATTCTAGTTTTTGGTTATCAATGTATAAGGATGATAATTGCTTCTCCATCAGGGTTACTTTTTTTAATTACTGGAAATCCAAATAAACAATGGAAATATGCAGTGTTTATTTCTATTCCACTAAGGTTTATTGGGGTTTTACTTGGTTATTATTTCTTTAGAACAGCAATAGGAGTTGCAATAGGTGTAAATTTCTTTGCAACAATAGAAATGTTTGCTGGGTTTTATATTACATTTAAATTAATAGATTTAAAAATATCTAACTATTTTGAATGTTTTAGAATCTTTTTTTTATCTTTATTTATACTGGTTTTACTATTACTTATTATTAATTATTTTATTACCTTAATATGGTTTTCTTTGGCATTACAAATTATTACATTTATACTATTTGTAATATTTAAAAAAAATGAAATAATATTAAATATAAAAAAAATCAAAGAAATTATATGAGAAAAATAGGAATAGTAACTACTTGGTTTGAACGAGGAGCTGCTTATGTCTCTAAACAATTTAAAGAAATTTGGGAAGAAGAAAATGAAGTGTTTATTTATGCTAGAGGAGGTGAAGATGTTGCTCTAAACGATCCTAAATGGCAATGTAAAAATATTACTTATGGTAAAAGGTATTCTTATACAAGAATAGATAAAATTGAAATTAAACATTTCGAAAATTGGATTAAAACTAATAATTTAGATATAGTTTTTTTTAATGAACAGCACATATGGGACCCAGTTCTATTATGTAAGAATTTGGGAGTAATAACTGGTTCTTATATAGATTATTATACAAGTAAAACAGTACCATTATTTGGTATTTATGATTTTTTAATTTGCAATACTAAAAGACATTACAGTGTTTTTAAATGGCACCCACAAGTTTTTCATATTCCTTGGGGTACGGATCATAGTATTTTTAATAACTCCCAAAAAAAAGAAACCAAACTAAATGAAATAGTGTTTTTTCACTCTGCAGGTATGAATCCTTATAGAAAAGGAACTGATTTTTTAATAAAAGCATTTAATCAAATAGAAAACAATTCATCAAAATTAATAATTCATACTCAGGCTAATATTTTTAACTTTTTCCCAAAATTAAAAAGTACTTGTGATAATTTAATAAAGAGTAATAAGTTAGAAATAATAAAAAAAACAGTTTCTGCTCCAGGGTTGTATCATAAAGGTGATGTTTACGTTTATCCAACAAGGTTAGAAGGTATAGGTTTATCAATAGCTGAGGCTGGTAGTTGTGGCATGCCAGTAATAACTACAAATGAAGCTCCTATGAACGAATTTATTATTGATGGTGAAAATGGAAGCTTAATAGATGTTTCTATTAGAAAACAAAGAAAAGATGATTATTATTGGAAAGAAAGTTATGTTAATGTAGAGCACTTAACTTTTTTATTACAAGACTATATTACAAATTCTTTAAATTTAGATGAAAGAAAAAATAAGGCAATAAATCATTCATTAAAAAATTTTAATTGGTCTCATAACGCAAAAGAAATATTACCAATTGTTAGAAAAGTTGTAAAAATTAAATTTGACAAAGAACTTTACAATAAAATATTTACTTATGAACAATCTAGAGGTTTAAAGTTTTATGTAAGTAATTTGGTGATTTATGATAAATTTAAAAGAATTATTAAAAGCTATTTTATAAAGTAATTTTTTTTTGCATGAAAATTTCAATTATAAATACATTATATCCACCTTATACTATTGGAGGAGCTGAAAAATCTGTACAAGCTTTAGCAGAAAATTTTTTGTTATTAGGTCATGAAGTTTCTGTAATTACATTAGGTGAAAAGACATCTGTAAAGGAGATTAATAATGTGTCTGTAAATACATTAAAAATAGAAAATATTTATTTCCCGTTTAAAGAAGGTGCAAAAAGTACAACTCAAAAAATAATTTGGCACACTAATGATGTGAATAACAAAAAATATGATAAAAATATTACTGCTATTTTAAAATCATTTAACCCAGATGTTCTTTTTACAAATAATATAAGTGGTTTTTCTACAAGAGTTTGGAAAATTGCACGAAAAATGAATATTAAAACTATTCATACCTTAAGGGATTATTATTTACAATGCCCAAAAACAACTAAATTTAAAAATAAAAAAAATTGCGACAAACTTTGTTTTGATTGTAAGTTGTTATCAATAAGAAAAAAGGAAGACTCTCATAATGTAGATTTTTTGATAGGAATAAGTAATTTTATTTTAAAAGATCATATTTGTAATGGTTATTTTAAAAATGTGCCTAATAAAGTAATTTATAACGGTTTTGATTCAAATGTATTTAAAGATAAAAGCCCAAAAAATACTATTGTATTTGGTTATATTGGACAAATTAATAAGTCTAAAGGAGTAGAGTTGTTGCTTAAAAGCTTTTTAAAATTAAATAAATATAAATGGAAACTTTTGATTGCAGGAAATATAGACCAAGATTATTTAAATTATTTAAAAACAATTAACAATTCTAATAATATTGAATTTTTGGGCTACGTAAAGAGTGATTTATTTTATGATAAAATAAATGTTTTAGTTGTTCCTTCCTTATGGAATGAACCATTTGGAAGAGTAGTATTAGAATCTATAATTAATAATAAACCTGTATTAGGTAGTAATAAAGGCGGTATTTCAGAGCTTTTATCAAATAACAAAGATTTTCTTTTTTGCCCAAATGAAAACGAACTAGCAAATTTGCTAAAAAAAACTATTTTAAATACTAGTTTTTTAAGTCTCTTTAAGTTCGATGAAAGTTTTATTGAAAATTTTATGTTAAAAAATACAGTAAAGCAATATTTAGATGTTTTCAATGAAGTTATAAAAAATAATTAATGAAAATAAAATTAAATAAGCTTTTTTTCTCGGCTATTATTTTATCAATAATATCAACTCAAGGGGTCTTAACTTTTATAATATTTAAGTCAATGGGTAATTGGGAGTTAAAAAAACTTATACACCCTTTATCATTTGTTATAGTTTGTTTTCTTTTTATGTTTAAAAAGATTAAAAAAGTTACAGTTACAATTGTAGATCTCTTATTTATAATATATTTTCTTTTACTATTTGTACTATTATTATTTAATAGTAATAGTTTTCAATCATTATACATTTCGTTTAGAGAGGTTTATTTTTTGTTTATCCTAATTTTTATTTATGAAAAAGTAGAATTGGATGAAAGTAAATGGTTTAAACTAGTTAATTTTCTTTTTTATTTATTGGTACTTAATATTTTATTTATTGGACTAACGTATATTTTAGGTCCAGAAAAATATATGAAATTAATAACAGGTCGTTATAATTGGGGAATTGATCCTGAATATAAATTTCAAATTACAAATTTTTCTAAATTTTGGAGGTCTCCAGCCCTAATTGGAAACTCAGCTTCTGTAGGTTTTTTTAGTGTATTAACGTATTTTTTAATGGATCAAAATAAAAGATTTAAGAAAAAAAAATATTTAACGTTAATACCTTTAGTGTTTTCATTTGTTAGAAGTGCATATTTAATTTTTATTATTTATGAAATTTTAAAGTTTTTCACAAAGAAAAAAAATTTAAAAAAATTAATTTTAGTATTTAAAATAGGGATTCCTTTAACATTGTTAACTTTATTTTTTTTAGCTAAAAGTAATGTATTATCAATGACATCATTATATGAAAGAGTACGTCTTTGGAGTACTAAAACAATTGTTGATTATAATGTTTTTTTTGGTGGAGCTATTGGTAATGTAGGAGGAGGAGCAAGAGGTCAAGGGTTTATCGAAACTCTTGATAGTTATTGGCTTTTTCTTCTATTTTCTTCAGGGTTATTAGGAATATTACTAGTTATGGCTTTTTTATATCTAAAAGCAAAAAATAATAATAAATTTATATTTATATTAATAGCTTTCTTTTTATGTGGTTTTGTAGTAAATCTTAGTCAGAGTATTGTGTTTATAACTATATTCCCATTACTTTTTTTAAGAATAAAGAAAAGTGAATTAACAACCGAATTATAAATATGAAATCAACTTTTTTATATAAAAGTTTTCTTAGCTTAACATTTCTTTTAGTAACTTTTCCTATTCTTACATTTGGAACACGTAGTGTGGTAACTATAGTTTGGAGTTTTATTGGTATTTTCTTTTTTTTTAAAGAAAATACATCAAAAATTAAATTGAAAAAAGAAATATGGTTGATTTTAATACCATATTTTTTTCTAATAATTTCCTTAATTAATTCTATAAACTTTACAGAAGGTTTGCAATATTTAATTAAAATGCTCTCTTTTGTAATAATACCAATTCCATTTTTTTTAAATAGAAATATTTTCGGTAATCAAATCCTACACAGGATTTTTTATGTTTTTTCTTTTTCTATTGTCCTTTTTGTATTTTATCACATAATAGTTGTTTTTTTAAATCAAGATTTTCTCTTACAAAAGTTAACAGATTTAGAAATTAAAAACAATGGGTTTACATCAATTAGAGAAATTTCTGAAGAAGTTATTTCAAAAATAAAATTACGAAGGTTTAGAAACTATGTAATAACAATTTCAAATACTCATACTACTTATCAAGGGTTATGGATTTCTTTTGCAGTATTGTTTTTTTGTATAGAGTTCTATAAGAAAAAGAAAAAACCAATTAGAATAATTTTGTTTTTTTTAATACTTGTTTTAATAGGTTGGTTGCTTCTTATTTCTACAAGAATGCCATTATTTTCTCTATTAATTTCTAGTATTATAACCATTGTAATTTTTGGTAAAATTCCCAAAAAGAAGTTAATATATATTGGACTATTAGGATTAATAATATGCAGTGTAATTTTTTCATTTAAAAACCCGGTTTCTATAAGAGTAAAAGAATATTATAAAACAGGTTTAAATGTTTTAAATGTGAATTCAAAAAAATATGAATATAATTCTTCTAATGTTAGAAATGGTATTTATTATTGTTCTTTAAAATTAGTTAAAAATAATTTTATTTTTGGAGTTGGAATTGGTGATGTGCAAGATGAATTAAATAATTGTTATTCTGATAATATCTCCTCAAATATTTATACATGGAGAGATTATAATACACATAATCAATATCTTTTTTTCTTTGTTACAAGTGGAGTATTTGGATTTTTGTTTTTTTTATTGTTTCTCTATTATTTGATTAATAAATCTTATAAGCAGAAAAATTTTATTTATTTTTACTTTATAATTTCTGTTAGTTTAATGTTTTTAACAGAGAATATTTTAGAGAGATCAGATGGAGTAATATTTTTTTCTTTTTTTAATTCAATTTTCCTTTTTAACAATTTTAAAAGAAGAGTTTATTTATGATTATAGTTAATTCGAGATTTTTAACTCAAAAAATTACAGGAGTACAAAGATTTGCTATAGAAATTTGTAAAGAATTAAAAAATTCTAATTTAGAATTTGAATTTGTAACACCTAAGAATATTATCCATAATAATTTAGCTGATTTTTTAGAAGTGAAAAAAATTGGCAAACTTCAAGGTCATTTATGGGAACAAATTACATTACAATTATATGTTTTAAGAAAAAAAGCATTGTTAATTTCATTCTGTAATACAGCTCCAGTTTTTATCAGAAATCAAATAGTAACAATTCACGATTTAAGTTTTAGAAAGTATCCACAATGGAACTCTAAAGCGTTTTCGTTAGTTTATAATAATCTGATTCCCTTTTTAGCAAAAAAAGCAATGCATATTTTAACCGTTAGCAATACATCTAAGCAAGAGCTAGTAAATGAGCTAAATATTTCGGAAGAAAAAATTAGTGTTGTATATAATGCCGTAAGTTCAATATTTAAAGATCAATTAGATATTAATAATAATAGAGAAAAAGAAAATTATATTTTAACTGTTTCCTCATTTCATCCTAGAAAAAATTTAAAAAGATTAATAGATGCTTTCCTTAAAATTTCAAATTCAAATATAAAACTTTATATTGTAGGTAATTTTGATAAAAATTTTACTGATGAAGGATTTGATAAGAACGTATTAAGCTCTAGAATTAAAATATTAACAAATATTACAGATAAAGAATTAAAAACTTATTACAATAGTGCAAAACTATTTGTTTATCCAAGTATATATGAAGGGTTTGGTATCCCAATAATAGAAGCGATGAGTTGTGGTATTCCTGTATGTGTATCAGATATCAGTGTTTTTAGAGAAGTTTGTGGGAATAATGCTACTTTTTTTAATCCTTTTGATATTGAAGATATTAAAGATAAAATTATTTTGTCTTTAAAGAGAACAAAAAGTGATTTAAAAAGTACAGAAAAATATAGCTGGAATACTTCAGCTAGAAAAATAAATGAAATTATTTTAAAATTAAATTAATGAAAATTGCATTGGTTCACGACTGGTTCTATACAAATGGAGGAGCAGAAAAGGTAGTTCATTCAATTAGCAATATATGGGATGATTTAGATTATTATTCCTTAATAGACTTTTTAAACAAAAAAGATCGAGAGTTTATTGTTAAAGGAAAAAAGGTGAATACTAGTTTTATTCAGAGACTACCAACCGCAAAAAAAAATCATAGAAAATTTTTACAGTTCTTTCCAAAAGCAATTGAATCTTTTAATCTTAATAATTATGATTTAGTTATATCATCATCATCATCTATAGCTAAAGGAGTTTTAACAAACCAAAATCAATTACACATATGTTATTGCCATTCACCAATGAGATATGCTTGGAATTTATATCATGAATATTTAGAAGATAAAAAATTAAGAACTGGTTTAAAAGGTTGGTATGCAAAAAATGTCTTGTTTAATTTAAGAACTTGGGATTTTATTTCGAATAATAGGGTAGATCATTTTGTTGCGAATTCAAAGTATATAGCAGAGAGAATAAAAAAAATATATAATAGAGAAGCCACTGTTATCTACCCACCAGTAGATATAAATAGTTTTCAATTAGAAGCGAATAAAGAAAATTATTACGTAGCCGCTTCAAGATTGGTTTCCTACAAGAAGATTTTATTAATTGTTGAAGCTTTTAATAAAATGCCAAATAAAAAACTAAAAGTAATTGGTGATGGACCAGAAATGTCTAAAATAGTTAATACAGCAAATAATAATATAGAAATCTTAGGTAAAACTAGTCAAAAAGTAATGCTTAATGTTTTGCAAAAGGCAAGAGCTTTAGTTTTTGCAGCCGATGAAGATTTTGGAATTCTACCAGTAGAGGCACAAAGTTGTGGTACACCTGTTATAGCTTTTAATAAAGGTGGGTTAAGAGAAACCGTTATTGATAATGAAACCGGAGTGTTTTTTCAAAAACAATCTGCACCTGATATAATTGAAGCTGTGACTAAATTTGAAACAATGAAATTTGATCCTAAAATAATAAGGAAAAATGCAGAACGTTTTAGTAAAGAAAGGTTTGAAAAAGAGTTTAAAGAATTTGTACAACAAAAAGTAAAAGATTTTTAAATTGAGAAAAAGGTATTCAAAATACATAAAGCCCTTATCAATTATTTTTGATCTATTAATAATAAACTTAGTCGTATTTTTTATTTATGACAAAGAATTTTTAAATAGATATTTTCTAATTTATATTTCTTTGTTTTGGCTTATATCATCATTTTCTTTAGGGTATTACAAGACTTTTAGAAATACAAGATTATTTCAGATTTTTAGATTGTTAATAGTTCAAATGGTCATTTTTATACTTGGTTATTTTACTTATTTTGGTTTTTTTAGAGAAGGGGTAATTGTCAACAATCAAACTAAAATATTAACAACAATTATTGTACTGCTATTAAGCTTTAAACTTTTTATTTTTTATGCCATAAGAATATATCGGTCTAAAGGTAATAATTACAGAAAAGTTATTGTTTTAGGTAGTGATGCCTCTACAAAAAAAGTAATTCAGACATTAAATAAAGATAAAGGATTAGGATATAGGTATCTTGGTTTTTTTTCTGATAGTATAAAAAATAATAAGTTATACTTGGGTTCTATTAAATCGAGTTTTAGATATATTTTATCTAATGAAGTTGATGAAATATTTTGTTCTTTAAGTGAGTTGAAAGAATTAGAATTGAGAAAAATTATAAAATTTGCAAATAAAAATAACTTAATTTTAAAATTAATACCCAATCCTAAAGAGTTGTATAGTAAGGATTTAAATACTGAATATTTTGGAAACTCATTACCTATTTTAAATGTAAAAAAATTACCACTTGAAGTCTTCGAAAATAGGATGTTTAAAAGACTATTTGATATAATTTTTTCACTATTTATTTGTTTATTTATTTTTTCTTGGCTATTTCCTATTATAATATTAATTATTAGATTAGAATCTAGAGGAGCATCAATTTTTAAGCAAAAAAGAGAAGGTATTAATGGAGAAGAATTTGTTTGTTTTAAATTTAGATCGATGTATAAATCAAAGTTATTTGATTCTGGTCATACAAAGAAAAAAGATGCTAGAGTTACTAGAGTTGGATACTTTTTAAGAAAAACAAGTATAGATGAGTTTCCGCAATTTATAAATGTTCTTTTAGGGCAAATGAGTGTTGTAGGACCAAGACCACATATGAATGTTCATTCTTTAAAATTTGATAGAGAAGTTACTAATTATATGAAAAGAAAATCTGTAAAACCAGGTATTACAGGTTTAGCACAAATAAGTGGTTATAGAGGTGAGATACAAAAGAAATCAGATATTGAAAATAGAGTTCGTTTAGATGTTTTTTATATCGAAAATTGGTCCTTTTTATTAGATGTTAAAATTATAGTTAAAACCATTGTTAGTGTTTTTCTTGGAGAGGAGAAAGCTTATTAAATATGATGAAAGAAAAATTAGACATAACAGCATCTATTGTTCTTTATAATGAAAATTTAGAAGAGTTAAAAAAAACAATAAAATGTTTTTTAAATGTTCCGTTAAAGAAAAAGTTAATTTTAATAGACAACACTTCAAACACTTTGTTTAAGAATTCCTTTAAGCACCCAGATATTGAATATTTTGGAGTTGGAAAAAATATAGGTTTTGGTGCTGGTCATAATCTAAGTATTAATAAAATTAAAAATGCATCTAACTTTCATTTAATTTTAAATCCAGATGTTACTTTTAAAAAAGATATTATAAATAATTTAATATTAGAATTAGAGAGAAATAAAGAAGTTGCTATGATTGCACCTAAAGTATTATTTCCTAATGGTAATCATCAGTATTCATGTAGAAGGTATCCTTCAATTTCAGAATTGTTTGCAAGAAGGTTTTCTTTTTTAAAACCAGTATACAAGAAAACTATTTATAAAGGTCAATATAGAGATAGAGATTTAAATAAGGCGTTTTTTGTTGACTACATCACTGGTTGTTTTCACTTATATAGAACTAGTGATTTTGTGAGTTTAAAAGGTTTTGATGAGCGTTATTTTTTATACATGGAAGATGTAGATATTTGTAAAAAAATAGATTCTTTTGGAAAGAAAAAATTATACTTTCCTCAAGTAGAAATAACTCATGTATTAAAACAAGGTTCATCTAAAAGTTTTAGATTATTTTTTAGACATGCTACTTCCGCTTTTAAATATTTTTTAAAGTGGGGATTCTAATTCTCAAGAATATTTAAAATATATTTGCACTAACAACAACATAACAAACAATGAATGTACTTATTTTAGGTTCTGGTGGTAGAGAACACGCTTTTGCTTTAAAGTTACAAGAAAGCAATAAAATCAATCAACTTTTTGTAGCTCCTGGAAATGCAGGAACAGATAAAATAGCAACAAATATTAATATCAATCCAACAGATTTTAATGCTGTTAAAAAAACAGTGTTAGAGAACGATATTAAAATGGTTGTTGTAGGACCAGAAGCACCTTTAGTAGAAGGAGTTCATGATTTCTTTTTAGCGGATTCAGATTTAAAAAATATACCTGTAATTGGACCCAAAAAAGACGGTGCATTATTAGAAGGATCTAAAGATTTTTCTAAACAGTTTATGCTAAAACATGGTGTGCCAACAGCAAGATACCAATCGTTTACTAAAGATAATTTACAAGATGGTTTTGCTTTCTTAGAAACGTTAGAACCACCTTTTGTTTTAAAAGCAGATGGTTTAGCAGCAGGAAAAGGAGTTTTAATTTTAAACTCTTTAGAAGAAGCAAAAGCAGAATTAGAAGAAATGGTTTCTAATCAAAAATTTGGAGAAGCATCTGCAACAGTTGTTATCGAAGAGTTTTTAAAAGGGATTGAATTATCTGTTTTTGTTTTAACAGATGGTAAAAACTATAAAATTTTACCTTCAGCAAAAGATTATAAAAGAATTGGAGAAGGTGATGCAGGTTTAAATACTGGTGGAATGGGAGCCATATCTCCTGTGCCATTTGCAGATGAAGCTTTTTTAAATAAAGTTGAAGAATTGGTGGTTAAACCTACCATAAACGGATTGCAAAAAGACGGTATAGATTATCGTGGATTTATTTTTATTGGGTTAATGAACGATAATGGAAATCCTTCTGTTGTAGAATACAATGTAAGAATGGGAGATCCAGAAACAGAGGTTGTTTTACCAAGAATTGAATCTAATTTATTTGATTTGTTCGAAGGTGTAGCCAACCAAAATTTAAACGAAAAATCATTTTCTGTAACCAATAAAACTGCAACAACAGTTATGTTGGTTTCTGGTGGTTATCCTGAGGCTTATGAAAAAGGAAAAGAAATGACAGGCTTTAATGATGTTCAAGATTCTATCGTTTTTCATGCAGGAACAACTATTAAAGATGGTAAAGTAGTTACAAGCGGAGGTAGAGTTATGGCAGTAACTTCTTTTGGAAATACTATTGAAGAAGCTTTAGAAAAAAGTTATAAAAGCATAGACAAAATTCATTTCGATAAAATGAATTACAGAAAAGATATTGGTTTCGATTTAGTTTAGGCTTATTTTTATTTGGGCGTTTTAACAGGCTTTCGCTACTCGCTTTTTTGTTGAAAAAACAAAAAGAGCTCAAACACGCGCTCAATCCTTAACGCACAAGTTTACAATCTAAATTCTAATTCGAAAATTCAATTATTATTTAAAAATTTGGTAGCTTTAAACTGAAATAAAAATGAATACTACCAATAAAAAAATAATAATAGCACCTTTAAATTGGGGTTTGGGTCATGCAACACGTTGTGTGCCTATTATTAAAGCATTGATAGAAAATAGCTTTACACCAATAATTGCTTCAGATGGAAATGCTTTAGAGTTTTTAAGAAAAGAGTTTCCTAATTTAAAATATATAGAACTCCCAACTTATAATATTTCGTATCATAGAAATATAAAGTTGGGATTGTTTTTGCAATTTCCTAAAATTTTAAAAGCAGTTGAGGAAGAAAAGAAGGTAATCAATAAATTTATTAAACAAAATAAAGATGTTGTGGGTATCATTTCCGACAACAGATTTGGTGTAAGAAGCACTTTGGTTTCATCGGTTTATATAACACATCAAATAAATGTTTTATCTGGTAAAACAACGTTTTTAACTTCTTTTTTTCATCAAAAAATCATTAAAAAATTTGATGAATGTTGGATTCCTGATAATGAAAACTCTCAATTTTCTGGAAAACTATCATTAACTAATAAAAAAATAAATTCAAAATTTATAGGAGTTTTAAGTCGGTTTAAAAAAGAAGGTTTAGAACAAAAAATAGATGTTTTAGTTATTCTTTCTGGAGTAGAACCTAATAGAACAATTTTAGAAAAAAAGTTAATAAAAGAGTTTAAAAACGATGCTAGAAATATTGTTTTTGTATTAGGTAAAGTAGAGGTTGATCAAAAAAAATGGATCACTAATCATATTACTTTTTATAATTATTTGGTAAGTAATCAGCTTCAAGAAAAAATAAATTCGAGTAAAATAGTAATTTGTAGGTCTGGTTATTCTTCTATAATGGATTTAGCAGTTTTACAGAAAAAAGCTTTTTTTATTCCTACTAAAAATCAAACAGAACAAGAATATTTAGCTTTGTATTTATCAAATAAAAAAATAGCACCTTTTTGTAATATCAATAACTTTACAAAAGATAAATTGTTAGAATTAGAAAAATACACGGGTTTAAAAGTTAAAGAAAGTAAACTAAATTCTAATTTATTTAGCCTTTTCAAGCGTAAATGAAAATTCAGAACCTTCTCCGTATTTACTTTTTAACTGAATGGTTTCATTATGAGCTTCTACAATATGTTTTACAATAGATAAACCTAAGCCAGAACCTCCTTGTTCTCTAGATCTACTTTGGTCTACTCTGTAAAATCTTTCAAAAAGTCTAGACAAATGTTGTTGTTGTATACCTTCACCATCATCAGTAACTTTAATTAAGTATTTACCATTATAATTCTCTATTGCAACAGTTGTATAACCATTTGGCTTTCCGTATTTAATAGAGTTTACAACTAGGTTAATTAAAACTTGTTCAATTTTTTCTACATCTCCTTTTACATAAATAGAAGATTTGTATGTTTTATCTAATTTTAGTGTAATATTTCTTTTTTTGGCTTTCATTTCTAGCAAGTCAAAAACGTTTTGCACTAATTCTAAAAGATTAAAAACTTTTATATCAAGCTTCATTCCGTCATTTTCTAATTTAGAAATCATATCTAAATCTTTAATAACTGCAACTAATCTTTCTACACCTTTGTTAGCTCTTTCTAAATATTTAGTTCTTATTTGTTTGTCGTTTACAGCACCTTCTATTAAGGTTAATATGTAACCTTGTACAGTAAATAAAGGAGTTTTAAGTTCGTGAGCAACATTTCCTAAAAAATCTCTTCTAAAAGAATCTCTTTCTGTTAAGCTTTTTATTTCTAAACTTTTACCTTCTACATATTTTTGCATGCTCTTAGAAAGTTGCTCAATATCTGTAGTAGTAGAATCTTTTCGTAAATCATTAACATCTAGTATAGAAACATCTTCATAAATTTTTATGAGTCTTCTATAAATAAAGTGTTCTGTTCTATATTGAATTATTAAAAATGAAATAATAAAGAAAAAAGCAAAAGATAAAATTACAGTTGTAATTCCTAAATGTTTAACTACAATAAAGTAAGCTAAGGTTGCAATTATGGCAGATAGTATTGTTAAATATAAAGCAGACCAAAGAGCATAAGAATATGTTTTTTTTATTTTCATTAAGAAAAATTTATTTGTCAGAATCTTCTAAAACAAATTTATAACCTACACCTTTTACAGTTTTAAAATGGTCATCACCAATTTTTTCTCTTAATTTTCTAATATGCACGTCTATAGTTCTACCACCTACAACAACTTCATTACCCCAAACAGTATCTAAAATTACTTCTCTTTTAAATACTTTACCAGGTTTAGAAGTTAGCAAAGAAAATAATTCAAATTCTTTTCTAGGTAGAGATATTTTTTTACCGGCTTTATAAACTACATATTCGTCTCTATCTATTACAATATCACCAATTTTAAAAGTTTCATCACTTTCTTCTTCAGTTTTTAGTCTTCTTAATAAAGATTTTACTTTACTAACTAATACTTTAGGTTTAATTGGTTTGGTAATATAATCGTCTGCACCAGCTTCAAAACCAGCTACTTGTGAGTAGTCTTCGCCTCTAGCTGTTAAAAATGAGATAATTACATTTTCTAAAGATTTAATTTTTCTTATTTTTTCACAAGCTTCTATTCCATCCATTTCTGGCATCATTATATCTAGTAAGATTAACTGAGGAATATTCTTTTTAGCAGATTTTATTGCTTCTTGACCATTTGTAGCTGTAAAAACTTGATATCCTTCATTTTTTAAATTGTAACCTACAATTTCTAAAATATCTGGTTCATCATCAACTAATAAAATCTTAATATCACTTTTATTCATAAATAGATTTGTAAAACTATGAGTATCAAAAATAGTAATAAATATAGCACAATAACAACTACTTAACAATCATTTAATCTTTTCTTTGTTAGTTAACATTAAAATAACTTTACAAAAAAAAGATTTTAAGAATTTAACAGTTTCTTAAATACTTGTTTATTAAACAACAAATTAATTATTTCTTATCTTTACGTAATTAATTCACTTAATATTTATTTTATGAAAAAAAATTACTTTTTTACTTTATTGTTAACCTTATGTATAAGCTTTGTTTCGTTAGGACAGGTGCTTTTAACAGAGGATTTTACGTATGTTGATGGAAGTCTAGTTGGAAATGGCGCTTGGAAAAGTGTTGGAGGTACAGCTGGAGATTTTTTAGTTGCTTCAAACCAAGCTGTAGTTGAACATGGAACTCCAAGTGAAGATGTAGAAATTCCTTTTACCCAAGTTACTGGAGCTGTTTATGCTGGATTTAATTTTTCAGTAGATGATCTTGGAGCACCTTATAGTGGTACAGATAATGAATATTTTGCACATTTTGATTTTAAGGCAAGAATGGATGTGGTAGCTCCATCTGGAAGTGGTGATTTTAGTGTAGGTATTTCTTCAGGATCAGGTTCTGCAGAAGTTACCTGGGCAACAGATTTAACTTTTGGAACTAGTTACAGAGCAGTTTTAAAATATGATCAAGACACAGGTATTACTCAATTATGGATCAATCCAACAACATCAGCAGATACATCAATAACTACGTCAACAGCTAGTGTAGCTAATGTTAGTAACTTTGAATTAAGACAATCTGATTCATCAGAAAACGAAACAGTTAGAGTAGATGATTTGATGATTGGGCAAACTTTTACAGATGTTTTAGCTTTTGTAGCTGCAACTGATCCAGAATTATCAATTACTGGAATAAGTGAAAATGAAATATTTTCTCCAGAAACAACTAAAATCACAGCAGCTTTAAGTATAAAAAACTTCACTTTATCTGGAGATAATGGTTCTGGTATGAGTGATGGATCTGGAGATGGATACATTAAAACTACTTTTACTAAAACTGGAAATCCTGCAGAAGAAACTTCTTTTTTTACAACTACACCTCCAGATATTGAAGTTGAAGCAGGTGCAAGTTATTCTTTATCTGCAGAACTTGTAGATAATAGTGGAAATTCGTTAACTCCAGCTATTTCATCTTCTATTTCTTTTAGTGTTGCTTCTTATAATGTTGTAGCTGATATAGCAGCTTTAAGAGCTGGTAGTTCTGGAGATTTTTATGCACTTACAGGTGTAGAGGTAGTTATGACTTATAATGCTGGAAATTCTAGAAATCAAAAATATATTCAAGATGCAACAGGGGCTATCTTAATTGATGATACTTCAGGTGTAATAACAACGTCATATAACGTTGGTGATGGAATATCAGGTTTAAAAGGTAAATTAAGTTCATTTGGTGGCGTTATACAAATTGTTCCTCAAGTAGATCCTGGTGCTGCTACTTCAACAGGAAATACAATTACAGCTCAAGTTGTAACGATTGATGAATTAAATACTAATTTAAATAATTATGAATCTGAATGGGTTACAGTAGAAAATGTTAATTTTGCTGAAGCAGATGGTACAGCTACTTTTGCTGCTAGTACTAATTATAATATTTCAGATGGAACAAATACTTTAGTTTTTAGATCTGCTTTTAGTGGTTCTGATTTTATTGGATCAATAATACCTTCAAGTTCTGCTAGTGTTACAGGTTTAGCTGCTGAATATAATGGAACTTCACAATTATTTGGTACAAATTCTGCTAACATTGTATTAAGTACTTCTAAAAATGAAATTTTAGGTTTTGCTACATATCCAAACCCTATCACAAATAAAAGATTTACAATTTCTAGTAGTAATGCAGATTTAAAAGAAGTATCTATTTTTAATGTTTTAGGAAAAGAAGTGTTTTCAACTAGCTTTTCTGGATTAAATAAAAATATAGATGTATCTGCTATAACTTCTGGTGTTTATATCTTAAAAGTAACAGAAGCAGGTAAAACAGCAACTAAGAAATTGGTTGTGAGATAGTTTTATCTTCTTATAAATAATCAAAAAGCTCCGAAATTTTCGGAGCTTTTTATTTTTCACTATATTTAGTCAAGAAAAAGAAAACTTATTGCTATGAATTTGACTATCAAATTAAATGATATCCTGTTTTTGGATATAGAAACTGTACCCCAAAACGAAAACTGGAATCTTTTATCTAAAGAAACTCAAGAACTTTTTGAGAACAAAACAAAATATCAACGTAAAGATGATTTTACAGCTGAAGAGTTTTATGAACGTGCAGGAATTTGGGCAGAGTTTGGTAAAATAATCTGTATTTCTGTTGGTTATTTTGTAGACGTAGAAAATAATAAACAGTTACGAATAACTTCTTTTTTTGGAGATGATGAACATAAACTGTTATCAGATTTTAAAGTTTTATTAGATAAGCACTTTGTTAAAAAAAGTAATGTTTTATGTGCACATAATGGTAAAGAATTCGATTTTCCTTTTATAGCAAGAAGAATGATAATTCATCAAATAGAATTGCCTAAAAAGTTAAATTTATTTGGTAAAAAGCCATGGGAAGTACCTCATTTAGATACGTTAGAATTGTGGAAGTTTGGAGATTATAAGCACTATACCTCTCTAAAATTATTAACTTCAATTTTAGGAATTCCATCTCCAAAAGATGATATTGATGGAAGTGAAGTTGCACATGTTTATTATAAAGAAAAAAATTTGCAAAGAATAGTAGACTATTGTGAAAAAGATACAATAGCTGTTGCTCAAATTTTATTGCGTTTTAATAATCAAAAATTATTAGAAAAAGAAAATATTGTAAATGTTGATTAGCCTTCTAGTTTCATTGAAAGTTCTAACCAACGCTCTTCTTTTTGCTCTAAAGTATCAATGATTTTTTGTAGTTCTTCAGATTTTTCAGCAATATCTTCAGTAGTAATTTCTACATTTAAAAATTGTTTTTCAATGATATCTTTTCTTCTTTGAAGTCTTTCTATATCTGCTTCTAATGCACCAAACTCTCTTTTTTCATTAAAACTTAAAGAACTTTTTGTGTTTTTCTTTTCTACTTTTTCAACAATTTTGGTAGGTTTCACTTCTTTTAAAGCAGATGCATCATAAGCCCTAAAATCTGAGTAGTTTCCAGGAAAGTTTTCTACAATTCCTTCTCCTCTAAATACAAATAAAGCATCTACAATTTTATCCATAAAATATCTATCGTGAGAAACTACTAAAAGGTTTCCAGGATAATCTAACAAGAAATTTTCTAACACATTTAAAGTTACAACATCTAAATCATTAGTTGGCTCATCTAAAATTAAAAAGTTTGGGTTTTGTATTAAAACTGCACATAAATACAAACGTTTCTGTTCTCCTCCAGATAGTTTTTCTACAAAATCATATTGTTTCTTTTTGTCAAACAAAAATCGCTCAAGTAACTGAGAAGCAGAAATTCTTCTTCCTTTAGTTAATGGAATTTCTTCTCCAAATTCTTTTACAACTTCAATTACTTTTTGCCCTTCTTTTATTTCGATTCCTGCTTGAGTATAATACCCATATTTTACAGTTTCGCCTAAAATTACTTTACCAGCATCTACAGGAGCAGTTTGTGTAATAATATTTAAAAAAGAAGATTTTCCTGTTCCGTTTTTACCAATAATTCCAATACGTTCACCTCGTTTAAAAACATAATCGAAACCATCTAAAATCTTTTTGTCTCCAAAAGATTTATAAACTTTATGTAGTTCTAGAATTTTACTTCCTAAACGCTCCATATTAATTTCTAATTGAACCTGATGATCTTTTCTACGTTGATGTGCTTTTTCTTTAATCTTGTAAAAATCATCAGTTCTAGATTTAGACTTTGTTGTACGTGCTTTAGGTTGCTTACGCATCCAATCTAACTCTTTTTTAAACAAGCTTTTTGCTTTACTTAAATTTGTTGCTTCTAGAGCTAAACGTTCTTCCTTGTTTTGTAAATAATAAGAGTAATTTCCTTTGTATTTGTATATTTTACCTTCATCTAATTCTAAAATTTCGTTACAAACACGTTCTAAAAAATAACGATCGTGAGTAACCATAAATAAGGTAATCTTTTCTTTTGCAAAAAAATCTTCTAACCATTCAATCATTTCTAAATCTAAATGATTTGTAGGTTCATCTAGAATTAGTAAATCTGGTTTATTTATTAATACAATAGCTAAAGACAAACGTTTTCTTTGTCCACCAGAAAGCGATCCTACTTTTAGCGTTAAATCGTCTAATTTTAATTTAGATAAAATTTGTTTGTATTGTGTTTCAAAATCCCAAGCATTGTATTGATCCATTAAATCAAATGCTGCTTGATAAGCATCTGCATCATCAGGATTTTTTAAAGCATTTTCATATTGATTAACTATTGAAAGAATTTTATTATCAGTAGCAAAAATGGTTTCTTCAATTGTTAAATTTGGGTCTATATCATCTTTTTGTGCTAAATAAGCAATAGAAATTCCTTTTCTGCTAACTACTTGTCCAGAATCTGGTACATCTAATCCTGCAATAATGTTTAATATAGAAGTTTTACCACTTCCGTTTTTAGCAACAAAAGCAACTTTTTGATCTTTATTAATTCCAAAAGAGATGTCATCAAACAAGATACGCTCTCCATATGCTTTAGAAATATTTTCTACTGATAAGTAATTCACAAGTATTCTTTTTTGCAAAGAAACAAAAAACCCAAGTGTAAACTTGGGTTTTTGATATCATTTAATTTTATAGGAGGTTTTTTGGGGGATTGAAAAATTAAATGCCTTACTATGATATTGTAAAATTAAACCAAAAAAAGGTGCTTGTCAATCCCTGAAATCAGTGAAATTTTTTTCTCACTGAAAACAGTGAGATTATTCACTGAAAATGGTGATTAATCAATAGAATCAAATTTTTAAAATCTCTTAATTAATAGTATATTGCGACTTATAATATATCTATAAAAACTATGAAAATAATTGTGCCAATGGCTGGTATTGGTTCTCGTTTAAGACCACATACTTTAACAGTACCTAAACCTTTAACAGTAATTGCAGGAAAACCAATTGTACAACGTTTGGTGGAAGATATTACATCAGTAGTAAATCAAAAAATTGATGAAATTGCTTTTATTATTGGTCCAGCTGCTAAAGGGTTTCCAGCAGATACTTCAGAAAAATTAATTAAAATAGCTCAAGAATTAGGCGCTAAAGGTTCTGTATATGTACAAGAAGAAGCTTTAGGAACTGCACATGCTATTTATTGTGCTAAAGAATCTTTAAATGGACCTTGTGTTGTGGCTTTTGCTGATACTTTATTTAAAGCAGATTTTACTTTAGATGCTAATGCTGATGGAGCAATTTGGGTAAAACAAGTAGAAGATCCAAGTGCTTTTGGAGTTGTTAAATTAAATGATGGATATATTACCGATTTTGTTGAAAAACCTAAAGATTTTGTATCGGATTTAGCAATTATTGGTATTTATTATTTTAAAGACGGAGATAAAGTTAGAAATGAAATACAATATTTAATTGATAATGATCTTCGTGAAAATGGAGAATATCAATTAACAAACGTTTTAGAGTCATTAAAACAACAAGGAGCAAAATTTATTCCTGGTACTGTTAATGCATGGATGGATTGTGGTAAGAAAGACCCAACTGTAGATACAAATACACAAGTTTTAGGTTTTGAACAGAAAGCTGGTAATAATTTAGTTTCTAAAGATGTAGTTTTAGAGAATTCAGAAATTATTCAGCCTTGTTATATTGGTGAAAACGTTGTGCTTAAAAACACAAAAATAGGACCTTATGTTTCTATTGGGGCTAACAGTGTAGTAGAAAACTCTACTATTGTAAACTCATTAATACAAACTAATGTAGAAATTTCTAATGCAGATTTAGATAATGCTATGATTGGAAATCATGCAAAATATAATGGTAAATATACCTCTGTAAGTATTGGAGATTATACAGAATTAACATAAATGTATATAAATAAAAGGCAAAAAAATAAGAAAGAAAAGAAGGCTATTTATAATTATAAATTGGCTTTCTTTTCTTTTTTATTAGCTTTTTATTCTTTAAATAGTTTATCACAAGATAGTATTCCTGTTGCTGAAGATTTAACTGAAGAAAAAGAGTTGAAATTTCAGCAATTCTTTTTTAAAGCTTTATCAGAAAAATCGATTGGTAACTATCAAAAAGCTATTGAAAACTTAGAAAGTTGTAATCAGATTTTAAATGAAAATAATGCCGTTTTTTTTGAGTTTTCAAAAAATTACTTTCAATTAAATAAAACGTTATTAGCCAAAGAATATATTAATAGAGCTCTTATAAAAGAACCAAGTAATATATGGATGCTAAAACATTTGGTTAAAATTAATATTAAAGAAAAAGATTTTTCTGAAGCAATTCGTAATCAAAAAAAAGTTGTAGTTCTTAATTTAAAAGAAAGAGAGTTGCTTTTAAGATTGTATTTAAGAAACAGAGATTATGAAAATGCTGTTTTGTTAATGGATGAAATGGAACAAGAAAATGCTTTATCCTCAAACTTTAAGAGTTTAAAACTTAATTTAGAGAAAAAAACACGTAATACTGTTAAAAAACAAAAAGTTAATGATTCTGACTCTTTAATAGAGCAATTTAAAACTGATAAATCTTACCAGGTTTTAAAACAGTTATTAGAATTATATAAAACAAATCCACAAATTCTTTTAAAGTATTCTACTGAAGGAATGGCTCTTTTTCCTGCACAACCTTATGTGTATTTAATGAATGGAAAAGCATTAAATTATCAGAAAAGTTATAAAAAAGCGTTATTAAGTTTACAAAATGGTATCGATTTTGTAATAGAAGATAAAATGGAAGCAGATTTTTATAAAGAAATGGCAATTTCTTATAAAAATTTAGGAATGACTAAAGAGCAAAAAAAGGTTATTGAAAAATCTAAAAAATTAAAAAGTTAAGAATGAAGTTTATAAAGTATTTTGTTGTTTTTACCCTTGTTTTTGCTTCTTGTAAATCTAAAAAGAACTTAATGAGCGGGAGTATGGTTGCAGAAAAAATGTCGGCTAAAAAAGTAGCAAGAAAGCATATTGCATCTAACTTTGATAAAAAATCTATAGATGCAAAATTAAAAGCTAGCTTTAATAATGGAAAACTAAAACAAAGTATTTCTGTAAGCTTAAAAATGAAAAAAGATGAGGTAATTTGGTTAAAAGGAACCAAATTTATTACTGTATTTAAGGCAAAAATTACACCAACTTCAGTAAAATTTTATTCTCCTTATGCTAAAAATTATTTTGATGGAGATTTTTCTATGCTGAAAAAGTTATTAGGAACAGATATAAACTTTAATCAACTTCAAAATTTATTGTTAGGTCAATCTGTAATGAATGTTAAAGAAGAAAAACAAAATATAACTATAGAAAACAATTCTTATGTTTTATCACCAGAAAGTCAATCTTTATTGTTTGATATTTTCTTTGCTGTAAATCCTTCTCATTTTAAATTAGATAAACAATCAATTGTAAACGCTCAAAAAAATCAGAGATTAGATGTTTTTTATCCATCTTATAAACTAATTGATAATGCAGTTTTTCCTTCTAAAATTCAAATAAAAGCAAAACAACCTGGTAAATTTACAAATATTGATTTTACAGTAAAATCTGTAGTGTTTAATACAGAGTTAAACACCTCTTTTTCTATGCCTAAAGGTTATAAGCAAATAAAACTATAGTGAAAAGTAAAAAGTTTTACATACCGTTATTAATTTTTTTTCTAAGTGTTTTTTCTGTTATTGGTCAAACAAGAAAACAGTTAGAAGCTCAACGTAAAAAATTAAATAAAGAAATTAAACAGGTAAATGCATTACTTTTTAATGAAAAAAAGAAAGAAAAAAATGCTTTAGAAAATTTAAAAGATATCAATAAAAAAATTGAAGTTAGAGCTCAATTAATTTCTACAATTAATTCTGAAGCTAAAATTTTATCAAAAGAAATTACTGATAACGAAACTAAGCTTAAAAAGTTAAATAAAAATTTAGCAGATCTTAAAAAAGATTATGCAGATATGATATTTAAATCTTATAAAAGTAAGTCTCAACAAAGTAGAACTATGTTTTTGCTTTCTTCTCAAAACTTTTATCAGGCATATAAAAGATTAGAGTATATGAAACAATATACTTCTTTTAGAAAAACTCAAGGAGAAAATATTATTGTACAAACAAATATTGTAAAAAAATTAAATGACTCTTTATTGTATCAAAAAACAGTTAAGGACACTTTAATCTTATCAGAAAAAAGACAAAAAGAGCAAATAGAAGGAGATAGAAAAGATCAAGAACAATTAATTACTACTATTAAGAAAAAAGAAAATAAGTATAAGAAATCTCTTCAAAATAAAATTAAAGAAGAAAAAAAGATTGTTGCTAAGATTGATAAAAAAATTAAAGAAGAAATAGCAAGAGCAAATAGAATTGCAAGAGAAAAACTTAAAAATAAACCTAAAACAGTTAAGAAAAATGAGTTTATTTTAAGTCCAGAGGCAAAAGCACTAGCAACAAAGTTTGAATTAAATAAAGGTAAATTGCCTTGGCCTGTAAGTGAAGGTATTATTGTTAGAAAATTTGGAAAACAACCTCACCCAACATTTCCTGGTATTACAGTTAATGGAACTGGGTTGCATATTGTAACAAAAAAAGGGTTAAGTGCAGAAGCTATATTTAATGGTGTTGTTTTAAATATTTTGGTTAGTTCTGAAGGAAGAAAGAATATTTTAATTCAGCATGGAAATTATATATCATCATACAATAACTTAGAAAACACCTATGTTAAAAAAGGTGATAAAATAAAAACAGGCCAAAAAATTGGTCAAATATTTACAGATAAAGTTTCTAATAAAACAAAATTAATTTTTGTTTTATTTAAAAATACAACTCGTTTAAATCCTTCTTCTTGGATTTTAAGAAGGTAGTTTTATTTTTCTAAATTAAATTTGCTAAACAAAGCTTTTAAGGCAGTAGCATCATTTGGGTTTAATTTACCAGCTAAAACTAAACTTAGTTGTTTACGTCTTAAAGCACCTTCAAATCTTTCTTTTTCTATGTCAGTTTCAGGAATAATTTGTGGTATTTCTACAGGTTTCCCTATTTCATCTACAGCAACAAAAGTGTAAATACCTTCGTTAACTTTTGTTCTAGATCCAGATTGTCTGTCTTCTGTCCAAACATCAACGTAAGTTTCCATAGAAGATTTAAAAGCTCTAGAAACCTTAGCTTCTACAGTAACAACACTTCCTACAGGAATAGGTTTGCTAAAAGCAACATGATTTACAGATGCAGTAACAACAATTCTTCTAGAGTGTCTTCTTGCAGCAATACTACAAGCTCTATCCATTCTTGCCAATAATTCTCCACCAAAAAGATTGTCTAAATAGTTTGTTTCACCAGGTAAAACTAAATCCGTAAGAACAGTTAATGATTCTTTTGCAGTTTTTGCTTCCATAAAAAAATATTTTTGCAAAGATAGTAATCACTTATTTATAAAGTGAATATAAAATTGATAAGGAAAATTGAGTTAATGTTACTTTTTAATTAATAACCAAGCGTCTTTAGAAACAGTATCTTGAATCTTATAAAGATTATTGGTAGCTTCATTTCTGCTTGCATAACTATTAAAAGAAACTTGAGTAAGCCCCCATTTGTTAACACCTATAATTTTAGCATCAAAACCATTTGCTTTTAACTGTTTTACTTTTTTTTCTGCATTTTCAGCAAATTGAAAAGCACCAGCTATAATATGGTAAGGTTTAGAAACTTCTTTTTCTTTAGCAACATTTAAGTTAATAGTTGGTAAAGGATTAGAAATTACAAATGTTGCAGATTGAATCTTTTTTTGAAGTGCTTTTTCTTGATTAGCAAGTACTTCTTTCTGTTGTTTTTGTTGATATCCGTTTATAGCAGAAAAGCCTAATGTTAATAAAATTGCAGCAGTAGCAGCATATTTTATAAATGCAGGAATCTTCTTTTTTTCTTCTTTAACAAGAACAGGAGCTAAAGGTTTTACTTGTTGTTTGTATCTTGTAATTGCAGAAGATTCTACAGTTGTTAAACCAAAAGATTCTGTTAAGTAGTTAACAGTAGTATTTGGTTCAAAAACAATTTGTTTTTCTTCATTTAAACTTAAAACTCCTAAGTTTTCTATTTCTACAGCTTTAGATTGTAATTCGTTTTGCCATTTAATAACAGACAAAGAAATAGCTGTAGAGGCTTTTTCAAAAGAAATATTTTCTGCAGAAGCAATATAATTAGCTAATAAACCATCATTATGTTTTAATAGGTTGTTAAATGTAATTTGTTTTGTAGGTGCAGAAAAAGTGTGAGTAAAGTTATTCACTTTTGCTCCAATTTTATTGGTTACAAATCCTCCAAAATCTGGTACAATTACACAATCGTATCTGTATAATAAATCGTTTATATAAGTAGCTAATGTCATTATAACAAATATAGAGAATTTGGTGTTTTGTAAAAGAAAGTTCTCTAATATTTATCAACAAATATTTTTATATATTGGTATTCAAATTGTTACTGAATTGAAAGAAGAAAAATTACTTGCAATCTTAAGATTACAAAGATGTAAAGCTGTTGGCTCTATTTTGGCTAAGAAACTCATTGTAAATGTGGGAGATATAGAACAAGTTTTTAAAGAAAAAACAGCTGTTTTATCTAAAATTAACGGAATTGGAACACATGCTCTAAAACATCTTTTTGACACTAAAAACATCGAATTAGCAGAACAAGAGCTAAAATATATTAAAGAAAACAGTATAAATTATTCTTATTTTTTAGAAGATAATTATCCAGAAAATTTACAACATTGTATAGATTCTCCAATATTACTTTTTAAAGATGGAAACTTAGATTTTTCTAATAAAAAGATTATTTCTATTGTAGGTACAAGAAATATTAGTTCTTATGGAAGAGATTTTTGCAAGCAACTTATTAGTGATTTAGCAGAATACAATCCAATAATTGTTAGTGGTTTTGCATATGGTGTAGATATTTGTGCACATAAAGCTGCAATAGAAAATAACTTACAAACTATTGCTGTTTTAGCACATGGTTTTGAACAAATTTATCCAAAAGTTCATAAAAAATATATCAATCAAGTAAATGAAAATGGTGGTTTTTTAACCGAATTTTGGAGCGAAGAAACTCCTTTAAGAGAAAATTTTTTAAAACGAAATAGAATTGTTGCAGGTATTGCTAAAGCTACAATAATTATAGAATCTGCTTCTAAAGGTGGTTCTTTAGTAACTGCAGATATTGCAAACTCTTATGATAGAGATGTTTTTGCTGTTCCTGGTAGAAGTACAGATATTTATAGTAAAGGGTGTAATAATTTAATTAAAAACAATAGAGCACATTTACTAAACTCAGCTTCAGATATTGTTAAAATGTTAAATTGGGATGTTCAAGAAAAACCAAAACTAATTCAAAAACAATTATTTTTAGAATTAGATGAAAACGAACAAAAAATCTATGATCTATTACATGAAAAAGGACAACAATTATTAGATGTAATTTCTTTAGAATGTAATATTCCAATTTTTAAGCTTTCATCTATTTTACTTCAATTAGAATTAAAAGGAGTATTAAAACCTTTGCCAGGAAAGATGTTTGAAATAGTGTAGAGTCAAATTTTAATCCGTATTTTTGTTGTATATCCTTATTAAAATGGCAGAAAAACAAAAATTAATATCAAAAAAGAAACCCACTTTTCCTGTAAGTAAATTATTAGCTGCATTTTTAAAAAAACATAATAGAAGTACTAAAATTAGTATTTTATATAATGATTTGTTGCGTTTTCAGGGTTCTGTAAATGTGTATGATAAAAATGATGAGGATACACTTTGGGTAAGAACATATTATTCTGAGTGGGATAGAGAAGAAATAGATTTAAGTTTAAAACAAATTTATACAATCTTACACTCTGATGGTAATGATAATACAATTCCGTTTTTAAATATAGATGCAATTGATTTTTGTACGTTTGGTAACTCTAAACCTTTTAGAATAAAAGTTAGAAATATTTTAAATGATAATTTTACCTATTTCTATGTAAAACAAGCAGATGCTTCTCGTGTTTATGGTTTAGAATTAGAGCATATTTTATCTCCATACACCATTAACTATTTAGTGTATAAAGATACTTTAATAGAAGAGCATATTTCTGGAATTCCAGGAGATGATTTTATAGAAAACATACTTCCAACTTGTTCAAGGTCAGAGCAATCTCAAATAGCAAAAGAGTTTGTAAAATTTAAAGAAAGATGCTTTATTCGTCTTTTAGGAGATATGCGTTCTTACAACTATGTTATTACACCAATACACGATTTTGATAAAATTGTATATAAAATTAGAGCAATAGATTTTGATCAACAGTCTTTTGAAGGGAATTTAAAAGTTTACAACTTACAATTCTTAAAAGAAAACTTTAAAATGGTGCAAATGGTTGGTAAGAGGCTTCAAAACAGTTCTATAGAGCAATATAAAATTGAAGAACGTTCTTACATTGCAAAAAGAATGATTAGTTCTCCAGAT
Source organism: Polaribacter sp. Z022 (assembly GCF_023555495.1). Lineage (GTDB taxonomy): Bacteria > Bacteroidota > Bacteroidia > Flavobacteriales > Flavobacteriaceae > Polaribacter. The sequence continues at coordinate 829,054 of NZ_JALCZO010000001.1, forward strand.
AGAATTCAGCATATTGTTAGATGTATGAAACAAGATTCTATTTCTTTTCCAGAGCACATAGAATTATTAAAAAAAGGTTTAATAGATTATGTGCATGATGTTGAGTTTAGGAAATGTAAAAACATGGGAGAAATTTTAGAAACCATCTTAATATTTGTTAAGCGTAACTATTTAGATATTAGTGGAAAATAGTTTTTTTTGAAGCTGTTTCCTGCTTTTCACTATATCTTTTTTATGAAAAATAAAAAAGGATGTCGTTTCAATCAGGGCTAAACCTATTTGCTAGCTTTTTTACTTCTTACACTTTCAATAATAACTGTAAGCAAAATTAAACTACCACCAATATAAGTATTTAAGCTAGGTATTTCATTCACAAAAATATAGGCAATTATAATTCCAAATATTGGCTGAACACTACTAATTATACTTGCTGTAGAAACAGAAAAATGTTTTAAAGAACTCACTAACATTGTGTGTCCAATTGCAGTAGTTAATAGAGCAACTAGTAATAATAATGGTAATTGACTTTCAATATTCGAGAAATCACCAAAAAATAAAACAGGAATCAAGAATAAAGTAACTACAATCATTTGATAAAACATCAACATACTACCATTGTAATCTTTAACATGTTTTTTAATAGTAAGATTTCTAAGGGCATAACATAAGGCCGAAAAAATTCCGAATAAAATTCCTTTTAACTGATCGTTTTCTAAAGAAAAATCTGGCACAAGCATATAAACACCAAATAATACTAAAATTGCCAGAAAAACATGAATTGGGTTAAGTTTTTGCTTAGAAAAAAAAGGTTCTAATAATGCAGTAATAACAGGAAATGTATACATAGAAAGCATGCCAATTGCTACATTAGATAGTTTTAAAGCATAAAAATAAGTAACCCAATGAGCAGCCATAAAAAAGCCACTTATAATAAAAGAATAACCATCTTTTTTAGTTTGAACTTTTAAGTTTATTTTTTTAAATCGACAAAAAATATAAATAAAAATCGAAGCAAAACTAGCTCTACACAAAATAATTACTTCTGGAGATAAAGCAATGTATTTACCTAAAACTCCAGATGTACTTATAAAAAGCGTAGCTAAAATTAAAAGCGATAAGTTTTTAAAATGAGAATTTTCCATTTAAATATTTAGAAGTTTTACGAAGGTGTTTTTTTAATATTACTCTTTCCACTCTAAAGTTTCTACTAAATGCAAAATGTCTTTTTTAATATAATCTACAGCAGGTAAAACAGAATCGTAATTAGGTTTTATATAAAAATATAAAGACCCTTTTATAAAGTTTTTAGTACTATCTGTAATATGAAATTGAATTTGAGAAGCTGCATTACCAGTAATTTCATACATACTACCAAAAACTCTTTTTTGTGGGTTTACAAAGTCTTTAGGTATAATTTCTTCTGCTTTTACTGTATGTTTAAAAACCAATTTTTCTGCTTCTGTTAAAAGTTCGTTTAAGTTGTTTTTAATTGGTCTGTATGTTATATCTATAGAAGCTTTTAAGTTTGGGTATTTAATTTTTAACCAATTATTATTTTCATCAATAATTGTTGTATTTTCTAAAACATTAAAAGAGTAAGGTCTGTCTAAATTTAACTTTTTATATGCTTTTTCAGGATAATTTAAGCCTAAATATGCCTTTGGTTTGGGTAGTACTTCTTCTTTACAAGAAATAAAAAAGAGGATAAAAATTAATAGTAAAATGTTACGCATTTCTTGTAGCTTTAACTTGTTTAATACGTTTTTTGTCTAATGCTTCAATAGTAAACGTATAATTCTTAAAGTTTATTTTTTCTCCTTTTTTAGGAAACTTACCAGAAATTTCTAAAATAAAACCTGCCAAGGTTTCACTTTCTCCTTTTTCTTCTTCAAAAATATCTTCATCTTCATCATCTAAAACTCTACAAAAGTCTTTAATAGATGTTTTTCCTTCAAAAATATAGTTGTTGGCATCAATTTTAGAATAAGACAAATCATCATCATCAAATTCATCATTAATATCACCTACAATTTCTTCAATTACATCTTCTAAAGTAACCAAACCACTTGTACCTCCATATTCATCTACAACAATAGCTAAGTGATTTTTCTTTTCTCTAAAATCGCCTAACAAGTCATCTAATTTTTTGTTTTCTGGAACAAAAAAAGGTTCTCTAACTAGTTTTTGCCAATTAAAAGTGGTTTTGTTTAAGTGCGCTAACAAATCTTTAGCATACAAAACACCAATTATATTGTCTATGTTTTCTTTATAAACAGGGTTTCTTGAGTAGCCATTTTTTAGAATCTTATCTAAAACACCTTCATAAGATTCTTCATCAGAAAGTGCAAAAATATCTATTCTAGGTTTCATTATTTGTACAGTTTCAGTATTACCAAAACTTACAATTCCTTCTAGTATTTTTTGTTCATCTTTAGTTGTTGCTCCTTCAGATGTTAGCTCTAATGCTTGCGATAATGTTTCTACAGAAAAGTTATTGTTTTTACTTCCTAATTTATTTTCAATCCATTTTGTTAATGTAATTAATGGCAAACTAAAAGGAGTTAATAAAATATTTACTGTATGTATAAACTTAGACATTATTTTAGAAAAACGAAGTGAATTTCTAGATGCGTAAACTTTAGGTAATACTTCTCCAAATAAGAGAATTAAAAAGGTAACTAGAACAATTTCTATAAAAAAACGAACAGGAATTGTTATAAAATTTAGGTCTATTTCATAATTAAAACCACCAAATAAGGTTTCTGCCAAAGAAGCAAAAAGCAACACAATTAAAATATTTATAAAATTATTGGTTATTAAAATTGTTGCTAATAATTTTCGCGGTTTTTCTAATAAAGTAACAACTATATTCTCTTCTTTTCCGTTGTTAGAAAGTTCGTTTAAATCTGTTTGAGAAAGTGAAAAAAAAGCTACTTCTGTACCAGAAACTAATGCAGAACTAATTAGTAAAGCTACTAAAGCAATACAATTAAGAGTAGTTAATAAATCTATAGATGCTAAAAATAAAAACAAAATTTCGGGATCTGGGTCCAAATGCTATTTATTAGGTTAATTAAAATGGTAAATCATCATTTTCTTCTGGTTCTACAGCTTTTGGAGCTGTTACAGAAGGTTGTTGAATAGGTTGTGGGTTATTGGTGTTTTCTAAACTTCTTTTATTAGAAAGCATTGTCATTTCATTTACTTGTATTTCAGTTGAATAACGTTTTACGCCATCTTGTTCCCATTGTCGGTTTTTTAATTTCCCTTCAACGTAAATTTTATCTCCTTTTGTTAAGTATTTTTCACAAACTTTTGCAAGTCCATTTCTAACAACAAGGTTGTGCCAATCTGTAGTTGTAACTTTTTCTCCAGTTTGCCTGTTTGTATAGCTTTCACTGGTTGCAATAGGAAATCTTCCAACACAATTTTGATCATCAAAATAATGCATTTTAACGTCATCACCTAAATTACCTATTAAAATTACTTTGTTTATTGTTCCTGCCATAGCTTGTGTTTTTCTATATCAAAAGTAATAAAAATATCACTTACTTTATTGATTGAAAATTTTCTAAAAATTTTGCAATTAAAATCGGAACTGGAAATTTTTCAATTTCAGTCCAATTTATTGATGCATCAGTATGGTTTTTAGTTTCTATTACCCAAAATTGTGTATGTAAATGTTGATGAGAAAGTTTATGTACAATCTCTTTTTTGTTGAACAATGAAATTGTGGTTTCTTCAGGAAATAAATTGATAAAATCTTCAGTTGAAATTAATTCTTCTTTTTGTATTTTTTTATCGGTTTCAATTAATGGAAATTGATATAAACCTTGCCAAATTCCTTTTCCAGTTCTTTCAGATAAAATTGTTTTATTGTTGTTGGTTTTAATAACCAAGAAATTAAAGTATCTTTTTTTGATTTTAATTTTTTTCTCTTTTATGGGTAATTCTTTTGTGATATTTTTTTCTAAAGCAATACAACTGTCAGAAAAAGGGCAAGTTTGGCAAAGAGGATTTTGTGGTTTACAATGCAATGCTCCAAAATCCATAATGGCCTGATTATAAGTTCCTGGTTGTTTATTGTCTATTAAAGATTGTGCTAAAACTTTAAATTCTTTTATACCCTTAGATGAATTAATAGGTGTTTTAATTCCGAAATAACGCGAAAGAACTCTATAAACATTTCCATCAACAACTGCAGTTGGTTCGTTAAAACAAATAGATGCAATTGCAGAAGCTGTATAATCTCCAACACCTTTTAGGTTTATGATGTCATTATATGTAGCAGGAAAAATTCCATTTAATTCGTTTGCAATAAATTTTGCAGAGAAGTGTAAATTTCTTGCTCTAGAATAATAACCTAGCCCTTGCCACATTTTTAAAACTGTACTTTCATTAGCGTTGGCAAGATCAAAAACAGTAGGAAAAGTTTCTGTAAATTTTAAATAATAAGACAAACCTTGAGCAACTCTTGTTTGCTGTAACATAATTTCTGACAGCCAAATAAAATATGGGTTTTTGCTTTTACGCCAGGGTAAATCTCTGTTGTTTTGTAAGTACCAGTAAATTAATGTGTTAGAAAATTTCATTTTAAAAAAATAGATTTGCAATATTACATTATAAAATTCACATAAATTTAAGTGTTATTGTTTTTGGAATTGATTAATTATCATATATTTGCATCCGCATTTTTGAAATTAAATTAATAAAAAAATAGTAAAAATAGAGACATGACGAAAGCAGATATCGTATCAAAAATTTCAGATAAATCAGGAATAGAAAAAACAGATGTGTTAGCAACTGTTGAAGCATTCATGACTGAAGTGAAGGATGCATTAGAAAATGGCGATAACGTTTATTTAAGAGGTTTTGGTAGTTTTATTATCAAAACTAGAGCAGAAAAGACAGGTAGAAATATTTCTAAAAATACTACTATTAAGATTCCTGCACACAATATACCAGCTTTTAAACCAGCTAAAACTTTTACTGAAGGAGTAAAAAGTAAAGTATCAGTTAAGTAATAAAATATTAATCTAAACCTAAATAGGGTTTAATAAACAACAGAACATTATGCCAAGTGGTAAAAAAAGAAAGAGAGCTAAGATCTCTACACACAAAAGAAAGAAAAGAGCTAGAGCAAATAGACACAAGAAAAAGTAAGCATTCGCTTACTTTTTCGTTTATAGTTTAGCGAAAAAACAAAAAGTTCATTGACATAAGAGGTTAAACTAACCTCGCATGGTATTACTAATACCTGACAATATTAATCCATCTACACAATTTATGTGTAGTGTTAAAACCAGTTCAGTATGAAAACAGAATTAATAATTCGTTCAAATTCATCTGATATTGATTTTGCCTTATTAAGAGATGGAAAACTTATTGAATTAAATAATGAAACAACAGGTAATAAATTTTCTGTTGGCGATATTTTTTTAGCCAAAATAGGAAAAGTATTAACTGGTTTAAATGCAGCCTTTGTAAATGTAGGTTATCCAAAAGATGGGTTTTTACATTATCATGATTTAGGTGCGCAAGTAAACTCATTAAATTCATTCATTAAGAAAGTAAGCACAGGTAAGTATAAAGAATTCACTTTAAAAAACTTCCGAAAGGAAGAAGACATTAACAAAGACGGTAGTATTAATAATGTACTAAAATCAGGACAAAACCTTTTAGTACAAATAGTAAAAGAACCAATTTCTACAAAAGGACCAAGATTAAGTTCAGAGTTGTCTATAGCAGGTAGATATTTGGTTTTAGTTCCTTTTTCTAACCGAGTTTCTGTTTCTCAAAAAATAGCAGACCCAAAAGAAAAAGAACGTTTAAAAAGATTAGCAAAAAGCATTAAACCTAAAGGATTTGGTGTTATTTTAAGAACTGTTGCAGAAGGGAAAAAAGTAGCAGAATTAGATAAAGATTTACAAAACTCTCTAGATCGTTGGAAAAATATGTGTAAAAGCATACCCAATACAAATACACCAACAAAAATATTGAGCGAACTTAACAGAGCATCTTCAATTTTAAGAGATGTTATGAATGAATCTTTTACTAGTATTGTTACAAATGATGAAACTTTACAGATAGAAATTAAAGAATATCTACAAGAAATTTATCCTGAAAAGGAAAAAATTGTAAAGTTGCACAAGTCTGAAACTCCTATTTTTGAAAAATATGGTATAGAAAGACAAATTAAAACCTCATTTGGAAAAACAGTTTCTATGAGCAGAGGAGCCTATTTAGTTATAGAGCATACTGAAGCTTTACACGTTATTGATGTTAATAGCGGTAACCGTTCTAATAAAGCTGGTTCTCAAGAAGATACTGCATTAGAAGTAAATTTAATATCAGCTACAGAAATAGCTCGTCAATTACAATTACGTGATATGGGAGGAATTATAGTTGTAGATTTTATTGATATGCATAAGGCTGAAAACAGAAACAAATTGTATCAGCATCTAAAAGAACAAATGGCTTTAGATAGAACAAAGCACAAAATATTACCTCCAAGTAAATTTGGTTTGGTACAAATTACAAGACAAAGGGTAAGGCCTGAGTTAAGTATAAAAACTACCGAAACCAACCCAAATAAAAATGGAGAAGTAGAAGCACCAATAGTCTTGTTAGACAAAATTGAAGCAGATTTAGAGAAATTTATGTCAAACTCTAAAAATAAAAAAGTACAATTACATGTACATCCTTTTATTGCTGCTTATCTAACAAAAGGAATAAATTCTATTCGTTTTAAATGGTATTTAAAACACAAAAAGTGGATTACTATTATACCTCGTGACGCTTACACATACTTATATTATAGATTTAAATCTGTAAAGACTAAATAATATAATATAAAGGCAATAATTTATTATCAAAAAACCCCGCAACTATTAAGTTGCGGGGTTTTGTATTTTATTTAATAATTAAATTATTTCTTTTCTTTAATTAAATACATGTATACAGGATAATGATCTGAATAACCACCTGTGTATCCTCCATCTGCAAAACTTCTAAAAGGATACCCTTTGTATTTTCCTTTTTTACCACTTAAAAAACGTTTATTAAAAATCATAGCTTTAAACATTTTATAGCTAGAAAAATCTTTTTCTCCTTTATCTAAAAGAGGAGAAGAAATTAAAATCATATCAAACAGATTTAAATTATCTCTATAAGCTAAAGTGTTAAAACCTCTTCTATGTAAATCTTCATAAGGATTGTAGATGTCTTTTTCTCCAACATTTTTCTTTCTACTTTTAGTTTTTAACACCTTTTTAAAGCTAGAATTTATAGGGTCATCATTAAAATCTCCCATTGTTAAAATTTTAGCATTAGGGTCTTTTTCTCTAATTTGTTCAATAATCTTTGTGTTTTGATAAGCCGCTTTTTCACGTAAAGGTCTGCTTTTTGCTTCACCACCACTTCTAGAAGGCCAGTGATTTACTATTACATGTATTAACTCATCATCTAAATAACCAGATACTAATAATTGATCTCTTGTATAAACTTTATATCCATCTCTATAAATATTTGGATTAAACGCTTCATGATGAATTGGTTTAAAATATCTTTTCTGATATAATAAAGCTACATCAATACCTCTTTTATCTGGAGAATCATAATGTATAATGCCATAGTTTTTCTTTGCCAAATGTTTAGATTTTACTAAATCTTCTAATACACTTAAGTTTTCTACTTCAGAAACACCAATTATTGCAGGACTTGTTTTAGCTTTTTCAGTTCCAATTTGAGCAATAGTACTACCTAATTTGTCAATTTTGTCCCAATAAACTTTAGATTTATTAGATTTTAATTCCATCATTGGGCTAGCTTCATCATTCTTTGTAACATCATTAATGGTGTCAAAAAGATTTTCTACATTATAAAATGCGATTGTTCTAATATTATATTTTTTACCTTTCTTTTGAGAAAATACTAACGTAGATGTTAGTAAGAAAATAAATAATAAGGATAGATTTTTTTTCATTTTTTTAGTTTTACTATACAAACATATAAAACAAAAGTTAAGCCAAAAATTATATATTGATAATTTAACATTTAGATGTGTTAAAAAGCGTTAAATTTGTTAACGATTTAATAGGAAATTTTATTAAAAATACAAACAAACGTTTATGAGAAAAATTGTCGTTTCAATGTTTTTGCTTTTGTTCTTAGTTATAGGATTACAAGCGCAAAATATTGTAAAAGGAGTTGTGTCAGATGGCGATTCCGAGAAACCTCTGCAAAATGTTTTGGTAAGTGTTAATAGTACAACAGTAAGTCAAACTACAGGAATTGACGGAGTTTTTGTGCTTAAAAATTTATCAAACGGAACTTATGTTGTAGAGATTAAATTAAAGGGTTATGAAACTCAAAATTTTCCAGTAGAACTTTCTGGAAAAGCAGTTGATTTAGGAACTATTTTATTATATGAAGATATTTCTGAAGAACAAGATTTAAGTATTGTTACCATTACTGATGATGAATTAAATGATGATGCAAGTGCTGCTGATAATATTTCTGGGTTGTTACAAGCCTCTAGAGATATTTATTTAAGAACTGCTGCTTATGAATTTAGTTCTTCTTTTTTTAGAATTAGAGGTTTAGATTCTGAAAACGGAAAACTTTTAATTAACGGTTTAGACATGAACAAACTTTATAGTGGTAGACCACAATGGAGTAATTGGGGAGGTTTAAATGACGTTTTAAGAAATCAAGAATTTAGTACAGGTTTAACAGCTTCTGCATATACTTTTGGTGGTATTTTAGGTTCTACAAATATTGATGTTAGAGCTTCAAAACAAAGAGCAGGAACTCGTATTTCTTATGCTTCTTCAAACAGAAGTTATGCTCATAGAGCAATGGTTACTCATTCTTCTGGATTGTCAGAAAAAGGTTGGGCTTATACTGTAGCAGCTAGTAGAAGATCTGGTAATGAAGGTTATGTAGATGGTACAATGTATAATGCAACTTCTATGTTTCTTTCTTTAGAAAAGAAATTTAATGATAGGCATAGTCTTAATTTTACATCTATTACAGCTTTTAATAGAAGAGGTAAATCTGCACCACAAACTCAAGAAGTTTTTGATTTAAAAGGAATTAAATACAATTCTTATTGGGGGTATCAAGATGGTAAAATTAGAAATTCTCGTATAAAAGAAGTTTCTGAACCAATTTTAATGTTAAATCATTATTGGGATTTAGATGAAAATACATCTATCAACACAAATGTATCTTATCAGTTTGGAAAAACTGGAAACAGTAGAATTGATAATAACGGAACAAGAGTAGATGGTACTGCTTTAGATGGAAATGGGAATCCTTATATTGTAAATTTAGGAGCTTCAAATCCAGATCCTACTTATTACCAAAAATTACCTAGTTATGGTTTAAGACAAGGATATTCTAATATTTATGGTATTCACCAAAACTTTGTAAATAATGGACAATTAGATTGGAACAGTTTATATAACGCTAATTTAAATCCATATAACCAAGGTAATTCTTCTTATGTTTTATATGAAGATAGAAATGATGATACTCAATTTACAGTTAATAGTATTTTAAATAAAGAAGTATCAGAAAATATAACTTTAAATGCAAGAGTTCAATATACTAGATTAAAATCTAAGAATTTTGCAGAAGTTATAGACTTATTAGGAGGTACAGGTTATTTAGATGCAGATTCTTTTGCAGATTCTTTTGATGAAAAACAAAATGATTTATTAAACCCATTGAATGTTGTTGGTGTTGGAGAAAAATTTAAGTACAACTTTAATTTATATTCTAATGTTGTTGATGGTTTTGTACAAAGTCAGTTTAAATATAATAAAGTAGACTTCTTTGTTGCTGCAAGTGTATCAACTACTTCTCATCAAAGAGATGGGTTATTTCAAAACGGAGGTTTTGCAAACAACTCTTTAGGAAAATCAGAAAAGTTGTCTTTTACAAATTACGGAGCAAAAGCTGGGGCAACTTATAAATTATCTGGACGTCATTTATTTGATTTTAATGCAGGTTATTTAACAAAAGCACCAAACTTAAGAAACTCATTTTCTAACTCAAGAGAAAATAATAGTACTGTAGATAACTTAACAAGCGAAAAAGTTTTATCTGCAGATGCAAGTTATATATTTAGAAGTCCAATTGTACAAGCTAAATTATCTGGTTATTATACTAAAGTTCAAGATGCAACAGAAATTTCATTTTTCTTTGCTGATGGAATTGGAGGAGATAACACAGCATTTGTACAAGAAATTTTATCAGGAATTGATAAAAAACATTTTGGAGCAGAATTTGGTATAGAGGCACAAGTAACACCAACTATAAAACTAAAAGGTGCTGCAAATGTTGGTCAGTATACTTATGATAATAACCCAAATTTATATTTAACAACAGAAAACAATACACGTTCTAATGATGCTGGTTTTGTTAATGGACGTAAAGATTTTGGAGAAGCTAATCTTAAAAACTATAAATTAGCTGCAGGACCACAAACAGCATATTCTGTAGGTTTTGAGTATAGAGATCCAGATTATTGGTTTGTAGGTGCAACTGCTAACTTCTTTGATAATGTTTATGTAGATATTGCTCCTTTAACTAGAACATCTAATTTTGCAGATGATGGAGGAGTTCCTTTTAACGATTATGATGTAGATGTTGCAAGAGAATTACTACAACAAGAAAAATTTGATAATTATATGGTTGTAAATATGATTGGAGGAAAATCTTGGAAAATAGGAAATCAATACATTAGTGTATTTGCAAGTGTTGGTAACCTTTTTAATACTAAATATAAGTCTGGTGGTTTTGAGCAAGGAAGAAATGCTAATTATAGACAGTTAAAAGAAGACAAAGAACTAGATACACCTGTATTTGGAAACAAGTATTGGTTTGGTAGAGGAACAAATTATTTCTTAAATTTAAATTACAGATTCTAAAAAATTGAAAAACTCATTAATAGATCAAATTATGAAAACAAATAAAATTTATGGCTTTTTATCATTTTTAATGATAGCCTTCACAATAACATCTTGTGTAGATGATGGTAGTTTTACAGTTCCTAATGTTACTGTACAAGAACCTAACATTACACCAAATTCAACAATTTTAGCTATTCAAACTGCTTTACAACAAGAGTATAATTCTAATGGAGATGTAGTTTATAGTTTTTATGACAATCCAGAAAACCCTACTTATGTAGAAGGTTATGTAGTATCTACAGATGCTACAGGAAATTTTTATAAAAAAATAATAGTTCAAGATAAAATAGAAAACCCAACTGCAGGTATAGAGGTTGTTTTAAATAAAACATCTTTAGGAGAAACATATGAAGTTGGTAGAAAAATCTATATTAAATTAGATGGATTATCTGTTTCTTACGATGATGGTGAAAGTGCAAGTTGGATTAATCCTACAAACGGAATTATTGGGAAATATGTTTTAGGTGCTTTAGACGGAGATCAAGTAGATGATATTCCTTCTACATCTGTTAAAGATCATATTTTTAGATCTGCAACAGTTGCAGAAATTGTACCTACTACAATTAAGTTAGCAGATATTACAGAAGCTCATATTAATACATTAATTCAATTACCAGCAGCACAAATGTTAAAGTCAGATTTAACAAAAACATTTGCAGGCGAAGCTTCAGATGAGTATGATGGTTTTAGAACTATTTTTGAATGTGAAACTGAAAAAACGATTCAATTACAAACAAGTACATTTGCTAGCTTTAAATCAAATCTTGTTCCTCAGGGTAAAGGAACTTTTACAGCAGTACTTTCTAAAGACTATGCATCAGAATTTTTAGTAGCAATTGCTAATACACCTTCAGATTTAGCTTTTACAGATGCTAACAGATGTGATCCTCCAGTATTAGAATGTACAGGAGCAGTAGGAGGAAGTGTTGTTGTTTTAGATGAAGATTTTGAGTCTTTAACAACTGGAGCAGCTCTTACAGCAGCAGGATGGACAAGCGTTAACGCTAATGGAGGTACAACTTTATTTGCTCCTGCAAGTTTTGGAGGTAATAGATATGTTCAAGTTTCTGCATACAGAAGTGGAGAATCTCCATTAGAAGCGTGGTTAGTTTCTCCAGCAATAAATTTAGATGCTACTACAGGAGAAGAATTAACATTCGAAACGAATACTGGTTATGATAATGGTAAAGCATTATCTGTTTATGTGTCTTCAAATTTTACAGGAGATGTAAAAACTGCAACTTGGTTAAGAGTAGATGCAGCATTATCAGAAGGTCCTTCTTCAGGTTATAATTCTTTTTCTAGCTCAGGTTCTATAAATATTTCTTGTTTATCTGGAGACATTCATGTTGCTTTTAAATATGATGGAGCTGATGGTGGAGTAACTACTACTTTTCAAGTTGATAACGTAAAAGTTACAGGAAACTAATTAAATATATTTTCATATTTTAAACCAGTAAAGTTAATTCTTTACTGGTTTTTTTTATTTTTACTATATGGAAAAAATAGAGCACATTGGTATTGCAGTTAAAGATTTAGAAAAATCTAATAAGTTATTTGCTTCATTGTTTGGAGAACCTCATTATAAGATGGAAGAAGTGGCTTCAGAAGGCGTTAAAACATCATTCTTTAAGACAGGTCCAAATAAAATAGAACTATTAGAAGGAACTACATCAGAGAGCCCAATAAGCAAGTTTATTGAAAAGAAAGGAGAAGGAATTCATCATATTGCATTTGCAGTTTCTGATATTAAATCTGAAATAAAAAGACTTCAAAAAGAAGGATTTAAAGTTTTAAATGAAACTCCTAAAAAAGGAGCAGATAATAAATTAGTTGCTTTTTTGCATCCAAAATCAACAAATGGAGTTTTAATTGAACTGTGCCAAGAGATAGAATAGTTAAAATACTGCCAACTCTTACTGTCAACTGATTACTAATTATTATCTTGCCAGCTTAAAATTATCTTTTAAAAATGTCAACTAAATTTGATTCTTATCAAAAACGAAGGCTGCAATCTTCTTACTTTTCTGTAGTAATAAGTATTGCTTTAGTGCTTTTTATGGTTGGTATTTTAGGATTGGTTTTATTAAAATCTACGTCAGTAGCAAATCGTGTTAAAGAAAAAGTAGCAATTACTTTATTTTTAAAAGATGAGGTTTCATCTAAAAACAGAAACGATTTAAAAGCATCTTTACAAAAAGAAGAATTTACAAAAAGAATTATTTATACAAGTAAAGAAAAAGCAGCTAAAATTTATAGTAAAGAAATTGGTGAAGATTTTTTAAAGTTTTTAGGTAAAAACCCATTAAAAAATGGAATTGACGTTTACTTAAAAGCCGATTTTGTTACCCCAGAAAAAATGCAGCAGTTAGAAGAACGTTTTTTAAAAAATGCTTTTATAGCAGACGTTTCTTATGATAAACCTTTAATAAATTTATTAACTAAAAACATAAAAAGAATAAGTTTTTGGTTGTTAGTTGTTAGTGGTTTTTTTGGTTTAGTAGCTATGGTTTTAATTAATAGTTCAATAAGATTATCTATCTATTCTAAAAGATTTAATATTAAAACCATGCAAATGGTTGGAGCTACAAAAGGTTTTATTAGAAAACCATTTATTTGGCAAAGTATAAAATTAGGTGTTATTGGTGCTATTTTAGCTCTTATTGGTTTAGGAATTATGATTTTTTATATTGATAAATATGCTCCAAGTTTAGGATTGATAAATGATTATATAACTATGGTGTATTTAGCAGGAGGAGTTTTAATTTCTGCTTTTCTAATTACCCTAATAAGTACTTTTTTCGCTACTCAGCGCTTTTTAAATTTACAAACAGAAGAACTTTATTATTAATAATATGGAAAAAGAAAATATACAAAAACCAGATTTTTTATTTGGTAAAAGAAATTACATTATTATGATTGTTGGTATTATTTTCATTGCCCTTGGATTTATCTTTATGGCAGGTGGAGGTAGTGATAACCCAGAAGTTTTTAATGAAGAAATTTATAATTGGCAACGAATTCGTTTAGCACCTACTTTAGTAATTATAGGTTTAGGAATTGAAATTTACGCTATTTTAGCAAATCCTAAAAAATAATAATGGATATAATAGAAGCAATAATATTAGGTATTATACAAGGTTTAACAGAGTTTTTACCAGTTTCATCAAGTGGTCATTTAGAGTTAGCAAAAGCTATTTTAGGAGATACTTCTGTACCAGAAGAAAGTTTAACATTTACGGTAGTTTTACACTTTGCAACAGCTTTAAGTACATTGGTTATTTTTAGAAAAGAAGTTGCAGAAATTTTTAAAGGATTATTGCAGTTTAAATGGAATGAAGAGTTTAAATTTTCTTTAAAAATAATTCTGTCTATGATTCCTGCTGTAGTTGTAGGTTTACTTTTTGAAGAGCAATTAGAGTCTTTTTTCGGCGGAAAAATACTATTAGTAGGAGTTATGTTAATTGTAACTGCAATACTTTTATTATTAGCTGATAAAGCAAAAAATACAGACAAAGAAGTTTCTTTTTCTAATTCTGTTATTATTGGAATTTCACAAGCAATAGCAATGTTACCAGGTATTTCTAGATCTGGAGCAACTATTTCTACTTCAGTTTTATTAGGAATAGATAGAACTAGAGCTGCAAAGTTTTCTTTTTTAATGGTAGTTCCTTTAATTTTTGGAAAAATTGCCAAAGATTTATTAGGAGGAGATATTAGTTTTCAATCTTCAGAATTTGTGCCAATATCTGCAGGTTTTATAGCTGCATTTGTTGCAGGTTTATTAGCTTGTAAATGGATGATAGCTTTGGTTAAAAAAAGTAAATTATCTTACTTTTCTTTATATTGTGCTATAGTTGGTTTTATTGCAATAGGTTATGCTCTTTTAAATTAATATGACAGAAGAAGATTTTAAAAATGGTCAAGTTTTATTGATTGATAAACCTTTAACTTGGACATCTTTTCAGGTTGTAAATAAACTTCGTTGGGAAATTAGACAACGCTTTAATATAAAAAAAATTAAAGTGGGTCATGCAGGTACTTTAGACCCTTTAGCTACTGGTTTGTTAATTATTTGTACAGGTAAACAAACTAAAGAGATAAATGTTTATCAAGGTCAAATTAAAGAGTATACAGGTACTTTTACTTTAGGCGCAACAACACCAAGTTACGATTTAGAAACAGAAGTAGATAAAACTTATCCTACAGAGCATATTACAAAAGAACTTCTAATTGAAACTACCAAACAATTTATTGGTGAGATTCAACAAAAACCACCAATCTTTTCTGCTATTAAAAAAGATGGAAAACGTTTATATGAATTAGCCAGAAAAGGAGAAACTACAGAAATAAAATCTAGAACAGTTACAATATCAGAGTTTGAAATTACCAATGTAAATTTACCAGAGGTAGAGTTTAGAGTTGTGTGTAGTAAAGGAACTTACATTAGATCCTTAGCTTATGATTTTGGATTAGCACTAAATTCTGGTGCTCATTTAACAGTATTAAGAAGAACCAAGATTGGAGAATTTTCTGTAAATAATGCTGTTTCTGTTGATGGTTTTATTAATGATTTAAAAAAATAATTTTATAGAAAACTTAATATAAATTCAATAAAAAACCCAAGCTTAAGCTTGGGTTTTTATTTATATAAATTTAAAAATTTATTATTTCTTAGCTAATAAATCTCTAATTTCAGCTAATAAATCTTCTTGACTTGGTCCTTTTGGAGCTTCTGGTTTAGGCTCTTCTTTCTTTTTAGTTGCGTTAACACCTTTTACAATTAAGAACATTACAAATGCAACAATAATAAAATCGATAACGTTAGTTAAGAAATCTCCGTATAAAACAGCAACTTCACCAGTAACTTTACCAGCTGTATCTGCTACACCTTCTTTAACAATCCATTTCAAGTCTTTGAAATCTGTATTAAATATTAAACCAATTAGTGGAGAAACTATTCCTCCAGTAAAAGAAGTTACAACTTGTTTAAAAGCTGCACCCATTACAAAACCAACTGCAATATCTACAAGGTTACCCTTCATTGCAAAGTCCTTAAATTCTTTAAGCATTCCCATTATTTCTTGTTTTAATTAATTTGTTAGATTGCTAAAATAGTAAAAAAATACTTACGTTAACATTTTTTTAACACGTTGTGAAATAGCTGTTAGGGTTTCGTAAGGGATTGTCTCAGAAACATCTGCAATATCTTCAATCATTTCTTGAGTGTTAAAGATTATAACTTCATCTCCTTCTTTACAGTCAATTTTAGAAACATTAACCATAATCATATCCATACAAACATTACCAATAATTGGTGCTTTTTTATTGTTTATAAGAACATACCCATTTTTATTTCCTAATCTTCTAGATAAACCATCTGCATGACCAATAGGAATTGTTGCAGTTTTACCTCTTCTTTTTGCAGTAAAAGCTCTATTGTAACCTACAGTTTCTCCTGGTTCTATTAAATGAATTTGAGAAATAATAGATTTTAAATTATGAGTGTTTTTTAGTTGAGAAGTTTCTTTTTCATCATTTCCAAAACCATATAAACCAATACCAACTCTAACCATATCAAACTGTGCCTGAGGAAAATTTACAACTCCAGAAGTGTTTAAAATATGCAACATTGGTTCATAACCTAAATGTTTATAGAATTGCTGTGCTATGTATGCAAAATTGTTAATTTGATTTATTGTAAAATCTTGTTCCTCTAAATCTTCACTTGCTGCTAAATGAGAAAAAATAGATGCTGCTTTTACATGAGTAGTTTCTTTTAAACTAGTTATAATTTTAGGAATATCTGTATGCCAAAATCCTAATCTATTTAAACCTGTATTAAACTTAATATGAATAGGATAATTCATTAACGGAATTTCATCTGCAAGTTTTAAAAAGGCATTAAATATTTTAAAATTATATAAGTTAGGTTCTAATCTAAAATCTATGATAGATTGTAAATTAGGTACTTGTGGATGTAAAACTAAAATAGGAGTTTTAATTTCTGCTTTACGTAAAGCAATTCCTTCATTTGCATAAGCAACAGCAAAATAATCTACTTTATCTTCTAAAAATTTTGCAACCTGTATTCCATCACTACCATATCCAAAAGCCTTAACTACAGCTAAAATTTTTGTATTTGGTTTAAGTTTTTGTTTAAAATAATTAAGATTATGCACTAATGCATTACTATCTATTTCTAAAACAGTTACATGATTATTCATCTTTAGAAATTTCGTTTTTAGAAGTGTTTTCTTCTTGCTGATTTCTTAAAGCCTTATAATATGCAGCTCTACTTAATGGTTCATATTCTTGTGTTTCACCAAGCATTACAATATCATCATTTTGTGCTTTTCTAAAACTATAATGAGCTAAATTTCCTGTATGTGTACAAACTGCATGTACCTTTGTTACATATTCTGCAGTAGCCATTAAAGCAGGCATTGGGCCAAAAGGATTTCCTTTAAAATCCATATCTAAACCAGCAACAATTACACGAATTCCTCTATTTGCTAAATCGTTACAAACTGCTACTATTTCATCATCAAAAAACTGAGCTTCATCAATACCAACAACATCAACATCAGTTGCTAATAAACGAATATTTGATGCTACAGGCACAGGTGTAGAGCGAATTCTGTTGTCATTATGAGAAACAACTTCTTCATCATCATAACGTGTGTCTATTGCAGGTTTAAAGATTTCTACTCTTTGTTTTGCAAACTGAGCACGCTTTAATCTTCTAATTAATTCTTCTGTTTTACCAGAAAACATAGAGCCACAAACTACTTCAATCCAACCAAATTGTTCTGTATGATTTACTGTATTTTCGAGAAACATTTTGTAATTTTAGGCGTTAGAATATTAATTTTGATGTTACTTTGACTTTCAACAAATTTAATAATATTTACGAGTAAAAAATAAAATCAACATACAACTTATGCACAAAAAATTAGAAGCAGATTTAATAAGTTTAGCACACAGTATTTTACAAATGAAAAATAAAGATAATGTGTTTTTATTAAAGCAAAAATCGAAGGATATTTATGAAAAACTATCCATATTAGCGTTTGTTGAAGAGTATGTAAACTCAACTCCTAACATTAAAGAAACAAAAGAAGATTTAATTGATAAAGTTGAAAAAGCAATAGAATTAAAAGAGTCTGCTAAAGAAGAAGTAGAAAAAGTAATTCATCAATTAGAAGAAACTAAGGTTATAAAAGAGGAAGAAGTTATAGAGGTTGATGAAATTTTAGAACAGCCTTTTGAAGAACTAGAAGAAATTATGTTTTCTGAGCCAGAAACCAAAACTGAAGAAGAGCCAGAAATTATAAATGATGTTGTAAAAGTAGAAGAGAGTAAAACAATGTCTTTAGAAGAGGAGTTAAAAGATACAATTTCTGTTGATGAAATAGCTACTTTGTTTGATATACCTGTACCAAAATCTTTAAATGATAAATTAAATACAAACATTCAAATAGGATTGAATGATAGAATTGCCTTTGTTAAAAATTTATTTGAAGGAAGTCAAGAAGATTTTAATAGAGTAATTTCTCAAGTAAATACTTACGCCACTGTAAAAGAAGCTAAAAAGTTTATAAATAAAATGGTGAAACCAGATTACGATTGGTCTAATCAAGAAGAATTAGAAGCTCGCTTAATAGATATTATTGAACGTAAATTTGCATAGACCTTACAATTTGAAACCAATTTTAATTCATACACATTTTCATAAAAGAAGAACAGGAGTAACAAGAAGTATAGAAAATGTACTACCTTTTTTTGATGAAAAGTTTGAAACATATATTTATGGATATAATGTAGAAGGCAAAAAAATATCTTCAAAAAAATTAAGATCATTATTGTTTTCTAACAGAGAAGTTGTTGTTCATTGTCATAGAAATAACGAAATAATGAGAATGTTGTTTTTTCGTTTTTTAGGCGCAAAATTTAAATTGATTGCAACACGTCATGCAGAAACTGTTCCTTCTGGATTAACAATGAAACTGCTTAAAAAAGCAGATAAAGTTGTAACGCTTATAGAAAGTATGAGTAAAAATCTAGGATTAAAAAATACAATTGTTGGTCATGGAGTTAATGTTGATTTCTTTAAACCAAAAGAGGATGTTTCTTTAGCTAATATTGAGCAAAAAAATATTATTTTATGTGCAGGAAGAGTTCGTAAAGCAAAAGGACAAATTGTTTTATTAGAAGCTGCAAAAGTATTAAAAGATCAAGAAAATTGGGCTTTAGTAATTGTTGGTAAAATAGATAAACCAGCTTTTTTAGAAGAGTTAAAAGAAATTGCAAAAAAGCATTCTATTGAAAACAAAGTGTGTTTTGTAGATGAAACTTCAGATATTGTTTCTTATTATCAAGCTTCAAAAATTGCAGTTGTTCCAAGTTTTTCAGAAGGATTTTCTTTGGTAACTGCAGAAGCAATGTCTTGTGGTTGTTCTGTTATTGCTACAAAAAATGTTGGAGTTCATTCTTCATTAATTTCACATACAAAAAACAGTTATTTATTTAAAGCAGGTAATATTACTGAATTAGAAGACTTATTGTCTAAATCAATTACTAATAAAATTCCTAATTTAGGAAAACAAGCAAGAGAAGAAATTCTTAAAAATTGGAGTTCTCAAAAAGAAGCAGAAAACCTTATAAAACTATATCAATCAAATTAATAAAACCCAAAAATAATTAAAAATGAAAAACTTAATTTTTACAATCATCTTATCTGTATTTACTTTATCATTTGTTAACGCTCAAAAAATTGAAATGAAAAAAGTATTTGGAGGTTATGCCTTTTCTCAAAATGACAAAAACTTAACATTAGCTCAAATGCAAGAGTTAATGAAAGATAACAAAGAAGCTTTTAATTTGGTTAAATCTGCTAAATCTAATCAAACTTGGGCAATGATTTTAGGAACTGCAGGTGGTGCATTAGTTGGTTTTCCTGTAGGAACTGCAATAGGTGGTGGAGAACCTAAATGGGCTTTAGCAGGTGCTGGAGCAGCATTAATTGTTGCCTCTATTCCTATTGTAAAAGGCTTTAATAGAAAAACTAAAGAAGCTGTAGATTTGTATAATTCTGGTTTGCCAAGTGTAAGTTCTAATTTTAATCCGTCATTTAATTTTAATGTAAAAGGTACTTCTATGGGTATTTCTATGCGTTTTTAACAACGTGTAAAAATATAAATGTAACAAACTTAGTTGTAAGTCGTCTTCATTTTAAAACCAATTATTATGACCAGATTAACAACAGTTTTATTTGCACTTTTTATTACAGCTGTATCAGCCCAAGAAGCTAAATTCGAAAAATTTTATAAAATAAATAAAGAAAAATCTACATTCTCAATTAATTTGTCAGCTTCATTAGCAGGTTCTTTTTTAGACGACGAAGATGATGGAGATTTAATGAACATCATTAAAAAATCTAGCGATTTTAAGTTAATGATTTTTAGCAATGAAAATGATGAGGTTTCTAAAGATTTTAAAAAATTTAGAAGAAAGAATAGACTAAAAACTTACGCTAGAGTAAAAGAAAATGGTAGTAAAGCAGAGTTGTTCTTAGTAGAAAAAAACAATCATATTAGAGAAATCATTATAAGAACCAATAGTAATAACGATAAGTTAGTATTATTTGGCTTAAAAACTAAAATAACTCATGATGAGTTTGCAGCAATGATTTCATCTTCAGATATTAATGTATCTATAGATTAAACCCCAAAAGAGAAGATTTTAACCAATCTTCTCTTTTAGTTTTTCTATAACTTTTTTACTGTTTCCAATAAAAATTTCATCATTTAAAATAAAAACAGGTCGTTTTAAAAAGGTGTATTCATCTAATAAAAACTGTCTGTAATCAGCTTCAGATAAAACTTGGTTTTTTAAATCCATAGCTTTATACAATTTAGCACGCTTGTTAAAAAGAGCTTCATAACTACCAGAAAGTTTGTACATTTCTTCTAACTGAGAAGTTGTAATATTATTAGCTTTAATTTCCTGTCTTTCAAACCCATCAGTATTTACTTCTTTTAAAATTCTACGACAAGTATCACAAGTTTGTAAAAAATATACTTTCTTCATATTTATCAATTATATTTACAGTTCAAAATTATAGATAAAAAATGAATATACAATTTGATGTTTTAAGAAAATCTAGAGAACTAGTTTTAAAAGAATTAGAAGGTTTAACTTTAGAGCAAATTCATACAATTCCTACCGGATTTAAAAATAATATTGCTTGGAATGTAGCTCATTTAGTAGTAACTCAGCAGTTATTACATTACAAATTATCTGGTTTAAACTGTTTATGTCCAGACAATTTAATAGAATTGCATAAAAAAGGAACTTCACCAACTAAAACTTTTACAGAAGAAGAATTTGAAGAAGTAAAAGAATTATTAATAGGGTTGCCAGATACTTTACAAGAAGATTTTGAAGCAGGAATTTTTGAAAACTATAATGAATATCCAACAAGCACAGGTTTTGTTTTAACGTCTATAGAAACTGCAATTTCGTTTAATAACTTTCATGAAGGAATTCATTATGGAATTATAAGATCTATAAAAAAGTTTTTATAAGAAGCTATTTCCAGCTTTCACTACTCGCTTTTTTTCGTACACTTAAAAAGAGCTCAAACAAACCGTTCAATCTGGGCTAAACTCATTAATTAGCTTTTAGAATATCACAAAAAAAAAAGAGAGCCTCAATAGAAGCTCTCTTTTTTTTTGAATTAAATAATTTAGGGGTCTTATAAAATTCGTGGGGGAATTTAGGGGATTTTTAATAGAATAATGGAGAGCTAAAGTTAAGATGGTAGACGATACCAAACTGTATATTTAATAGCCATTCATTATTTTTATTTTCAATTACAGGTGCTTCTAAACCATCAATAGTATCAGAAAAGAAATATTGATAAGAATACTGAGCAACTAAATCTATTTTTGGTGCCAATTTAAATCTTGTTCCTAAGCCAACTGCTAAAGAAAAAGCTTCTCCAGAACCTATTTTTAAAGAGTTTTGTAATGTGTATTTTTCTGGTAAAACAGAAATGTCTTCGCGCCAATCTCCTATATCAGAACTTAATCCATTAGTATAAGATGAATATTTAAAACCAAAAGTAAAAAATGGATTAAACCAAAGATCAGTATATGGATACACAAACTCTTCTAATGGGCGTAAGTAGTATTCTAAATTTACACCAAGTTCTAACATTCTTAAGGTACCTTTCATAGAATTTAATTGGTTACCTGCATAAGATTTTTTCTTAGCCCAAACACCATGGTGTTCTAGTTGAGCATTGTCTAAATATTGTATTTCTGTTTTAACCATTAAATGGTTATGAAGTACATTATTTGGGTCCCAACGCAAAGTTCTATTATAAAAACTAAGGTAGTGTGCAACAGAAAATGTCTTTCCGTTGTTATTCCATTCGCTTGCCAAATTTCCTCTTTGGCCGTAATCAGATTGCAAACTAGTAGAGCCAACAAATGCACCAATATCATGGGTGTAGTGTTGAGCCTTAAATTCTAGAATAGCAACAATTACAAAAATAATTGTTATAGGGGTTTTCAAGATTTAGGGGTCTTAAAGTAAAACCCAAATGTAATGTAATTTTTTTATACCAACAAATCTTAATCTAAATTGGCAATCGTAAAGATATTACCATCTAAATAATAATTAGCTCTAAGTTCTAATTCTTCAGTAAAATAAATGATTTTTTCTGGTTGAGATTTTAATAGGTAATTTCCAGTATCCCATTTATTATTTTTATTTGTATCTATAATAGCTCTAAAATAATATGTTTTAGGTTCTAAGTTATTAAACCTTAATTGTGTAGATTCTGTTACAAACGTTCTTTCTACTAATTTGTCTTTATCTTTTCCTTCTAAAAGTTCAATAATTAAGTTTTCTGAAGTTTGGTTAACAATATCAATTGTAATACGTCCATAATCTTCAATTTCTTTGGTGCTAAAATGGTATTTTAAAGTATCATTTTTTTGTTCAAAAATGTCAAAAATGGCTTCAGGTAAAACGTTAAGTTTGTATTTTTCTTGAGGTTTTTTATCAAAAATTAATCCAATTTTATTTTCTTTTTTTGAAATAAAACTAGAGTAAGATACTGCTAAAGTATCTTTGTCAGTTAGTACAATTTTACTAGTATCAATTTTTGTAATAGGATTATTTCCTTCAATAAAAAAAGTATCTCTTAAATGTAATGTGTTACTTACTGTTGATTTTAATAATAAAGAGTCAATCTTTTTCTTGCGTAATTTTACAGTAACTGTATCTATAAAGTTATTGTTTGTTACAATAAAATTTAAAGAATCTGCTTCAATAGGAGTGTACCAATAATTAAGTGTGTCTTTGTCTTTTTCAAATTTAGAAATACTTTTAAAGTCTTTAGGTGTTTTAGAAATAATTTCAACTTTTAAGTTTTCTGCTTCACCTTCAAACCCAAATTCTATTTTTCCTTTTGTAATTTCTTTACCTCTTCTAAGTCTATAAGGTTGTAACTCTTTAAATAAAAGAATAGGGTTTTCTATAATACTATCTTGTGGTAATGTTATAGTGTCTTTGTAAAAACCTATTTTATCTTCTTTAGGGTTAAATAAATAATCATTAACATTTTCTTTTAAAGCAATCATCAAATATTTTCCTTTCTTTAAATTTGATAAATTAAAATGAGTAGTATCTAGAGTGTTGGTTACGTAATTGGGCTTTGTTTTAAAAACAATAGAATCATTAAAAGAACTATCTATTCTATATAATAATACGTTTGTGTTTTTAAGTTTTGCATCTAAGAAAGCATCTTTAACTTCTCCAGATGTAGTAAGAGAATCTATATAACTACCTGTAGAAAAAACATATTTAAAACGTTCTAACTTATTTCCTTCATTATTATCTTCTATGGCATTACCAAAGTTAATAATGTATGTAGAGTTTTCTTTTAAAGTATCTAGTATTGATAAATCTAAAAACTTACTTGCAGATCCTTGAGGAGAAACAAATAAAGGTGTTTTTAAAGGAGGAGATACTATAAGTTGTTTGTTTAAATCTTTAAGCTTTATATACTCATTAAAGTTTAAACGTATTTCTTTTTTGTCAAAATTTACAGTTTTATATGGAGGGTTAGCTGTTACAAATAAAGGAGCGTCTTCATCTTTAGGGCCACCTTCTGGTCTTCCTGTTCTTGCACAGTTAGATAAAATTAGAACTGTTATACTAAAAAAAATAAATCTTAAAATAGGTTTCACAAAAAGTAATTTTTATACAAATTAACAATATATTTTTCATTTAAAAACATAAATTTTATTCTGTGTATGCCATAGTTAAAATACTGATTGTAACATTTTCAGATTTTTGTAATTCTAAAGCACAAGCTTCTAAGGTTGCTCCAGTTGTAATTACATCGTCAATTAATAAAATGTGTTTATTTTTAAAGGTTGATATGTCTAATAATTCAAATTTAGTGTCAATATTATTAAAACGTTCAAACCGAGCTTTAAATGTTTGAGTTTTAGCTGTAGATGTTCGTGTTAAAATATTTTCTATAAATGGTTTTTGAAGATAAAAACTGATTCTTTTTCCAAACTTAGTAATTTGATTGTATCCTCTTTCTTTTTGTTTTTTTGGGTGTAAAGGAACAGGAACAATACAATCTATAGTTGAAAATTCGTTGTTTTCTTTTAGAATTTCACCTAACCAATTACCAAAAAAGACACCAATTTCTTCATTTCCTTTGTATTTAAGGTCATGTATTAATTTTTTTGTGATGCCTTTTTTTCTGTAAAAAAGTAAAGAATAGGCTTTCTTTACAGAAATTCTTCCAAAAAAAGATTTTGATATTATATTATTAGAATAACTCCTAAAATTGGTTAAAGGCAAGTCATGTCTGCAAAATGTACAAATAACAATTTCATTTTTTGATAACTGATTTTCACAATTAGCACAAAGATTTGGGTAAAATAACCCAAAGAAATCATTTAAAATTTTCATATTTTTCTTAGCAATTCTTCTTAAAGATAAGTAAAAATGATAAAATGGTATTTTACATCACATAAACAATAAACTTGAAAGATTTTTTCTTGAAAAATTTCTGTAAACGTGTATCTTTGCGCTCATTATGGCAAAACAAGAAGATCAGTTTAAAAAAGTTTTATCGCACGCAAAAGAATATGGTTATGTTTTTCAGTCTTCTGAAATTTATGACGGTTTAAGTGCGGTGTACGATTATGCTCAAAATGGAGTTGAGTTAAAGAAAAATATTAGAGATTATTGGTGGAAAGCAATGGTGCAAATGCACGAAAATATTGTAGGTATTGATGCTGCAATTTTAATGCATCCAACAACTTGGAAAGCTTCTGGTCACGTAGATGCTTTTAACGATCCTTTAATTGACAATAAAGATTCTAAAAAACGTTACAGAGCAGATGTTTTAATAGAAGATTATTGTGCAAAAATAGAAGGTAAAATTAATAAAGAAGTTACTAAAGCAGCAAAACGTTTTGGTGATGCTTTTAATAAAGAAGAATTTTTAGCTACCAATGGTAGAGTTTTAGGTTATCAAGAAAAAATTACTTCAATTTTAGCAAGAATGGGTAAGTCTTTAGAAAATGAAGATTTAGCAGATGTTAAGTTGTTAATTGAAGAATTAGGAATTGCTGATCCTTTAACGGGTTCTAAAAATTGGACAGATGTAAAACAGTTCAATTTAATGTTTGGTACTAAATTAGGTGCTTCTGCAGAAACTGCAATGGATTTATATTTACGTCCAGAAACAGCTCAAGGTATTTTTGTTAACTTTTTAAACGTTCAAAAAACAGGACGTATGAAAATTCCTTTTGGTATTGCACAAACAGGTAAAGCTTTTAGAAACGAAAT
The DNA here is from genome assembly GCF_023555495.1 of Polaribacter sp. Z022. Taxonomy (GTDB): domain Bacteria; phylum Bacteroidota; class Bacteroidia; order Flavobacteriales; family Flavobacteriaceae; genus Polaribacter. The sequence continues at coordinate 854,925 of NZ_JALCZO010000001.1, forward strand.
TGTTGCAAGACAATTTATTTTTAGAATGCGTGAGTTTGAACAAATGGAAATGCAATTTTTTGTAAAACCAGGAACTCAAAAAGAATGGTATGAGCAATGGAAACAAACGCGTTTAAAATGGCATTTATCTTTAGGTATGGGAACAGATAATTATCGTTTTCATGACCATGATAAGTTAGCACATTATGCAGATGCAGCAGCAGATATTGAGTTTAATTTTCCTTTCGGATTTAAAGAATTAGAAGGAATTCACTCAAGAACAGATTTCGATTTAAAAGCACATGAAGAATATTCTGGTAAAAAATTACAGTATTTTGATCATGAAGAAAATAAAAGTTATGTTCCTTATGTTGTAGAAACTTCTATAGGTTTAGATAGAATGTTTTTAGCAGTTTTTTCTAACTCTTTAAAAGAAGAAGCTTTAGAAAATGGAACAACAAGAACGGTTTTAAAATTACCAGCAGTTTTAGCTCCTTTTAAAGCAGCAGTTTTACCTTTAGTTAAAAAGGATGGATTGCCAGAAGTTGCTCGTAAAATTATGGACGATTTAAAATGGGATTTCAACGTTTTTTATGATGAAAAAGATGCAGTTGGTAAACGTTATAGAAGACAAGATGCTGCAGGAACACCTTTTTGTATTACTGTAGATCATGATACTTTAGAAGATAATTGTGTTACTATTAGACACAGAGATACTATGGAGCAAAAAAGAGTTGCAATTTCTGATTTAAAAGATATTATAAAGAAAGAAGTAGCTATTAAAACTTGGTTGCAAAAAATGTAATAAAAATTTACACATAAAAAAAACAGCATCTAATTTTAGATGCTGTTTTTTTTTGTGTTAAAAAGAGTGTTTTAAGCTTTTTTGTCTTTACAGCACTCCATCTTGCAATCTTCTTTGCACTCCTTTTTTGTAGCTTCTTTTTTGTCCTTACAACAAGCCATAGTGCAATCTGGTTTACATTCTTTAGAAGCACTTTCGGTTTTTTTGCATTCCTTTTTTGGATCACATTTCTTGTCTCCAGTACATTCTTTTTTAGTTCCGTTTTTAGTAGTACATTTTTCTTTACAAGTTTCAGAACAATTTTTACCACCTTTTTTAGGAGTAATAGAAGCTTTGTATAATTCTCCACCAGCAATACCATCTACAAAAGCAACTAAATCTTTTTTAGAAGTAGTGTTTGCATCGTACTCAATATTAGCAATACTATCAGTAAAAATTACTTTAGCATTTAAAACACCTTCTTTTTTAGACAATTTAGATTGAATTGTTTTAGCACAACCAATTTCGCAAGTCATTCCAGAAATAGCTAAAGAAACATTTTGTTTATCTACAGCTACAGTTTCTTTTTTTGCTTCATTTTTACATCCTGTTAAAACGAAACAAGCAATTGCAAAAGAAAATAATATTTTTTGAATTTTCATCAGATTAAATTATAAGATTATTGTACAAATTTATTAATAAAAGAGTTGGTATTTAAAGTTTTATCGGATTTTTGTTAAATATTTTTAATATAAATGAACAATCAACAAAAAAAGTGGTTTTATTTAATTGTGTTATCCATTGTTTGGGGGAGTTCTTTCATTTTGATGAAAAAGGCTCTTCTTGGGGTAAACCCAATACAATTAGGTGCTTTAAGAATGATTTTTACAGCTGTATTTATGTTGTTAATTGGTTTTAAAAGTATACAAAAAATACAGAAAAAACATTGGCCTTTTATTGTTTATACAGCACTTTTAGGAACTTTTATTCCTGTTTTTTTGTTCTCTTATGCAATTTTAGGAATAGATAGCTCTATTGTTTCTATTTTAAACTCGTTTACACCTTTTAATACGTTTATTTTTGGGGCTATTGTTTTTGGGTTTTCATTTAAGAAAAAACAATTTATTGGTATTATAATTGGTTTAATAGGTACTTTAATTTTGATTTTAAAAGGTGCAGATTTAAATCCGAATCAGAATTATTGGTATGCATTATTAGTTATTATTGCTTCTGTTGGATATGCATTTAATGTAAATATTGTAAAAAAATATTTATCAGATTTAGATGCTTTAGCAATTACTACTGGTAATTTTTTATTATTAATTATACCTGCAATAGTTGTTTTAGTTTTTACAGGTTTTTTTACAACTTTTAAAACAAATGAAATAGGATTAGAATCTTTAGGGTATATAACTATTCTTTCTGTTGTAGGTACAGGAATAGCAAAAACAATGTTTAATAAATTGGTACATATTTCAAATCCAATTTTTTCATCATCTGTTACTTATTTAATACCTATTGTTGCTGTTTTTTGGGGAATTATTGATGGTGAAAATTTGAGTTTAACTCAGCTTTTTGCAGGTGTCATAATCCTTTTTGGCGTTTATATGGTAAATAAGGCAAAATAAAAAGAGCCAAAACCTAAGTTTTGACTCTTATAATGTATTTGTAAAAAAATAATTTTATTTAAAATCAGCGTCAGTTACTCCTTCGTTAATTTTAATATCTTTTACTTCAAATTTCATATCCATAGGTCCCATTTTTTGACCAATTGTATAAGGAAATTTCATTCCATTTAATTCTTTGTAATTAGAAAAAACAGTAGGAATACTAACTTCTTTACCACCAGCTTTTACCGTTTTTACTTCTTTTAATTTTAAACCGCTTTTTACATCAAAAAATATTTCTTTGTCTTCATATTTAATAACATAAGCTTTCTTGTCGTTTAAAGGTTCTATTCTTAAAAGTGTTCCGTTTTTATAATCTAACTCTTCAGAAATAGCGTTTTTAGCTTTTGCCTTAGCAATTTCATCTGCAGTCATATCTTTCTTTCTTCCTTGTGCTTCTTGGTAACCTGTTTCTCCATCAAAAACCATTTTAGAAAAAACACGTCCCATACCAGACACAACTACAGAAGTTTTATTTGGAGCTGCTGCTTTTGTTACTAAAGTAATTTCCATTCCTTGTACTTTTGCAGTAGAGGTAATTACTAAAGATTTAACAGCCATTAATTTATCTTTACCTCCAATAGCGTTAATGTACTTGTCTACTACAGTACTAGCAGTAACTCCATTAGGAATTGGAATTGTCATTTCTGGCTTTTCAGTTTGGTTTCCGTTTTTGTCAAAATATTTAATAGGATAACCTGATTTTTCTAAATTTTCAATTACATCAATTCCTTTACCTGCAATTACTATTCTAGAATTATCTAAACTAAAATATTTAATAGCAGCTTTTTGAACATCATCTAAAGTAACAGCATTTATATTTTTTAAATAATCTTCGTAATAAGTTTTAGGTAATTTATTTTGAAGAATATTTAAAGCATAACCAGCAATTGTAGCAGGTTTTTCTACATTTCTAACAAAGCTACCAACATATTTTGCTTTTGCAATATCTAATTCTTTTTGAGTTGCTTTTTTAGAACGAATTTCTTTAATCTCTTTCATGAATTCTACTATAGTACTATCTGTAACAGCATTTCTAACAGATGCAGATGCTTTAAAACGAGAAGCATATCTACTTGCGTTTATTCCAGAATAAGCACCATAAGTATATGCTTTATCTTCACGTAGATTTTTATATAATCTACCTGTACCACCACCACCTAAAATTTGATTTGCTAATAAAACAGCATAATAATCAGCATCACTCATTTTTAAATTAACAGCATTTATAATTGATACTTCAGATTGAACAGCATTAGGCATATTTATAAAGTTAATTTCTGTAGCAGTAACATTTTTAACCTCTGGTAAAGCTGTAGTAGCCATAGTTCCTTTATCCCATTTTTTGAATAAAGTTTTAACTTGTTTTTTTACTTTTTTGTAATTAACATCACCCATAATAACTAAATAAGCATTATTAGGTTTAAACGCTTTTGCATATAAATCTTTAACATCTTGTAAGGTGATGTTTTTTAAAGATTCTTCTGTAGTAAATTCTCCATAAGGATGGTTTTTTCCGTAAGTTAATAGTCTATTAACTTTACCAGCTATTGCAGGTACACTATTTTCATTAGATTTTATAGCATCTAATGCTTGTTTCATTTGTTTGTCAAATTCATCTTGACTAAAAACAGGATTAAAAGCAGCATCTGCCATTAATTCTAATACTCTCGGAAAGTATTTAGATAAAGAACTTGCAAAAGCACTTTCTGAACCAAAAGAAATGTTTGCTCCTAAATAATCTACTTCAGAGTCAAATTTTTCTTTAGAAATTGTAGTAGAACCTGTACCTAACATTCCACCTACAAAACTTTCTACTCCTTTTTTGCTTCCTTTAGCCATAGGAGGATTGTCTATATCTAATGTTACAGAAACTCTTGGTAATTTATGGTTTTCTACAACTAAAACTTGCAAACCGTTTTTAAGTGTAAACTTTTTTGGTGTTCCTAAATTAATTTTAGGAGCAGGACCAGATACTGGCATTTTAGTTCTATCAACTTGAGCAGAAATACTTATTGATAGAAATAATAGTGTTAAAATTGAATATATCTTCGTTTTCATTATTCTTCTATTTATTTTATTATTTCTTTTTTGATGCAGGTAAGTAATCTAACACAACACGTCTGTTTTTAGCTAAATATTTTTTAGCAACTTCTCTAATTTCTTCTTTAGTAATAGAGTTAATAATTTCTAATTCTGTGTTAATTCTATTAGTATCACCAGCTAACATATAGTTTCTTGCTAATGAGTTAGCAATACCTGTAACATTAGAGTTAGATGCAACAAATTGGTTTTCGAATTTATTTCTTACTTTTTGTAAATCTTCATCAGAGATTAATTCTGTTTGAAGTTTTACAATTTCTTCATCCATTTCTTTAATTAAATCATCTAAAGGTGTTTTTCCTAAAGGCATTGCACCAATAATGTAAACGCTATAATCTTCTAATGGTCTAGCAAAAGAAAATGCTTGTAATGCCTTTTTCTTATCATCTACTAATTTTTTATATAGTCTAGAACTTTTACCATTACTTAAAACAGTAGAAATTACATCTAATACTTTAGCATCTCTTTCTCTCATAGAAGGAGTTTTGTATGCTAAACCTATTAAAGGTATTTGAATGTTAGAGTCATATTCAGTTACTCTTTTTTCTACAGTTCTTTCTGGCTCAGTAATTTTTATTCTATTTGGTTTTGTTCTTGCAGGTATAGAAGCAAAATAATCATTTATTAAAGATTTTGCATTTCCTTTTTCAAAATTACCAGCAACAACTAAAACAGCATTATTAGGCATGTACCATTTATTGTAAAACGCTTGAAACTCTTCTAATTTAGCAGCATCTAAATCTTTAATATAACCAATCATTGGTCTACCATACTTATGTTTTTCAAAAAGATGACTGTAAACATCTCCATAAATAACTTTTCCATAAGGAGCGTTATCCATACGTTGTCTTTTTTCTTCTTTAACAACTTCGTTTTGAGTGTCTACTGCTTTTTGATCAATAATTGGGTGTAATAATCTTTCAGATTCCATCCATAAAGCTAATTTTAACTCGTTAGAAGGAAACGTTTGATAGTAATATGTTCTATCCCAGTTTGTGTTAGCATTTCCTGCACCACCTCTTGCAGAAGTTATTTCATTCCATTTACTTCTCTCAATATTTTTTGTTCCAGTAAATAATAAGTGCTCATAAAAATGTGCCATACCAGTTTTACCATCTACTTCATCTTTAGCACCAACATGATACATTACTCCAACAGTAACTATTGGTGCAGAATCGTCTTGATGCAGAATAACGTGCATTCCATTGTTTAAATCATACTCTTCAAACTCAACTTTTTGTGCATTTAAAGAAAATGCTACTAAAAAAGCAGAAGTAAGAGATAAAATACTTTTCTTCATTTTGTTTTTTTTAATTAATAATTGACAGTTTGTTTGACGCAAGTAAATAAATTATGTTACACTTTTAACCAAACAATTTATGTTAGTATCAAAAATAGAAAAGATTTTATAGACTAAAATGTTAAATTCTTCTATTATTATCTTGATTTTGATAGAATTATTTACAAAAACAACATTGTTAGATTGTAAAAAAGGTGTATATTTGCACCCGCATTTTCGTTGAGTTAATGCAAAATAATAAGTATAAATACGCAAAACTAACAGTATGTACGCAATCGTAGAGATAGCAGGGCAGCAATTTAAAGTAGCGAAAGACCAAAAAGTATACGTTCACCGTTTACAAGGAGAAGAAGGATCAAAAGTAACTTTTGATAACGTTCTTTTACTAGATGACAGTGGAAATGTAACTATTGGCGCCCCAGCTATAGAAGGAGCTTCAGTAACGGCTCAAATTTTAAGTCACTTAAAAGGTGATAAAGTAATTGTTTTCAAAAAGAAAAGAAGAAAAGGTTACCAAAAGAAAAATGGACACAGACAGTATTTAAGCGAGATTCAAATTGAGTCTATTGCTGCTACTGGTGCTAAAAAATCAGCTAAAAAAGCTGCTCCTAAAAAGGAAGCTGCTCCAAAAGCTGAAGTAAATGAAGCTGCTACAACAGATTATAGTTCTATGACTGTTGCAGAATTAAAAGCTGCTGCTAAAGATGCAGGTATTAAAGGATACACATCTTTAAAGAAAGCAGAATTAATTGATGCTTTAACTAAATAAGAATTTCAATTTTAAAACCATAGTATCATGGCACATAAAAAAGGAGTAGGTAGTTCGAAGAATGGTAGAGAATCAGAATCGAAACGACTTGGAGTAAAAATATTTGGAGGACAAGCTGCAATTGCAGGGAACATTTTAGTTCGTCAAAGAGGAACAACTCACAATCCAGGAGAAAACGTTTACATGGGTAAAGATCATACTTTACATGCAAAGGTTGATGGTATTGTAGAATTCCGTAAGAAAAAAGATAATAGATCTTATGTATCTATTACACCATTTGAAGCTTAGAAATAAGTTTTAAAAGATTTAAAAACGCTTAAACAATTTATTGTTTAAGCGTTTTTCTTTTTTATTACAGTTTTTTTCTCTTAATTAGTTATACACAACTAACATTTTATGAAATTCTTATCTAATTTTTTTGCGCTCGTATTTTCTATTTCATTATTAGCACAAGCTACTTCAAAGAACACAAGTTATATTTATAAAACTGAAGAATTTATTTTGTTTAACAAAATGGATTCTGCTAGGTATTATCTTAAAAATATTAAAGATAGTTCTTATAAAGATGTTTTAACTAAACTCGTTAATAATGAAGAATTAACTTATTTAGAATATTATGAGTATACTTCTAAGATAGGAAATAGAAAATCTGTTAATTTTAATGAAGTTTCAGATTACATAGATCAATTTGTAAAAAAGCCAAAATCTTCAAAAAAAATAAATTTAAATTATTTTGAAATTAAATGGACGCAGGTTTTTAAACATACAGACAATGGTAATTTAGAGACTGCTTCTAAAATTCAAAAAGAATTAGAATCTTATTTAAATAGTTTTGATGCAACTAATGTTGATGTTATAAAAGCTAAAATAAAGTCTAAAACGCATCAAGCTGTAATGTATTTAATTCAAGAAGATGTAGAGAATGGTAAAAAATTATGTTTAAGTAATATAGCTAAGGCAAAAGAGTTAAAAGATAAAAAATTACAAATTACTTTTTTATACCATTTAACAGACTTTTTATTAATAGAAGGTAAGTTGCAAGAGTATATAGATGTTAGTGAAGAAAGTTTAAAATTAGAAGAAGAGTTAGATTTTAAATCTTCTTATTATCATGGTACAATAGAGCATTTAATAAATGCTTATGTTTATAAGAGAGGACATAATGAAAGGGTAATAAATTTAATTGATATACTTTATAATAATGATGTAAGAAGAATTTATACTTATTCTTTATATGCTCAACTAGTGTCAGAGTTAGATACTAATTCACTATTGTTAAAACAAATACTTAAAAAATTCGAAGTAAAAAATGTTCCAGATTTAATAAAGAAATTCGAAGTCTTAGGAAAAGATTTAAATTCAAACGATTTTTATCACATTGTAAATTCTGGTTCAAACGCTTTAGCAGCACATGGTTATGATGAATTAGCTTTAAATTATAAAGATAAAGCCATCATTATTACAAGAAAAGTGTATTCTCAAGATTTGTCTGAATCTTTAGCAAATTATAAAACAGAACAAGCAGTAAAAGAAAAAGAAAAAGAAGTAAAACATGCCCAAGAAAAAACTAAAATTTATAGCATTTTTACCATTCTTGCAGTTGTTTTATTATTTATTGCTTTATTAGTTCTTATAAAAATTAGAAAACAATCTAAAGAACTTTCAGAAAAAAACAAGTTTATAGAAGAAGCTTTAAAAGAAAAAGAATTACTTGTAAAAGAAGTACATCACAGAGTAAAAAATAATTTTCAAATAGTATCTAGTTTATTAGAATTACAAACCAAAGGAATTGAAGATGAAAAAGCTTTAGAATTAGCAAATGAAGGAAAGAATAGAGTAAAATCTATGGCCTTAATCCATCAAAAACTATATCAAAACGAAAGTGGATTAATAGATTTTGATGAATATATAAAACAACTTATTAAAGAATTATCTTCCTTGTATTCTTCTTATAAAAATGTAAATACTATTGTTACATCAAAAGATGTAATGTTTGATGTTGATACAGCAATTCCATTAGGCTTAATTATTAATGAAATTATAACAAATTCTTACAAATATGCTTTTCAAAAAAATGAAAATAATAATTTAAAAATCTCATTAAGTAAAGAAGCTAATGAAGATTATAAATTAATAATTGAAGATAATGGCCCTGGTTTATCCGATAATTTTGATGTAAAAAAAGCAAAAAGTTTAGGTTTACGTTTGGTAAATAGATTAGTTAAACAATTGCATGGAAATTTAATTCAGACCAATGTAAATGGGGCAAAATTTGAAATCAGTTTTAAAGATAGTAATGCAAGGCAACTTGTAAATTAGTTTTGTAACAGATTTTATTGCCTTCAGAACATTTTAATTAAGTTTTGCATCAAATACTTAAAGGAAGTTATATTTTAGTAAAAAAATCATTTCCCTATGAGTAAAGTAAAAATTTTGGTTGTTGAAGATGAGTTAATTATTGCAGATGATATTTGTGATACATTAAATGACTTAGGATATGAAACTCTTGAGCCAGCAATAAATTATACTGAAGCACTTATTAGAATTGAAGAAGAAAAACCAGATATTGCAATATTAGATATTCAATTATCAGGAAAAAAAACAGGAATTGATATTGCCAAAAAAATAAGAGAATCATATAATTTTCCTTTTATCTTTTTAACATCAAATGCAGACAAATTTACTTTAAATCAAGCAAAAGAGGTCATGCCACCAGCTTATTTGGTAAAACCTTTTTCTAAAGACGAGCTTTATACTTCTATAGAAATTGCCTTATTTAATTTTTCTAAAAAAGTAGGAGAAGTAGATGATAATAATCTAATTATTAAAGATTCTCTTTTTGTAAAAGAAAAAGGCTATTACACTAAAATAAATTTTGATGAAATTTTGTATTTAAAAAGTGCTCATGTTTATATAGAAATCATCTTAAAATCTCAAAAAAAGATGGTGATTAGAACGAGTTTAAATGACATTTTAGAAAAATTAAACGATAGTTTTGTTAGAATTCATAGAGGTTATATTATAAATACAAAGTATTTGTCTCAAATAACCCAATCTTCCGTAAAAATAAATAAAGAAGAAATTCCAATAGGGAAAAAGTACAAAGAAGATATCTTAAAAAGAGTAAACCTAATTTAACAAATTAGTACTTCTTTGATATTTAGAACAATATAAAGTTGTTTAGAACATTTTAAGCTCTTATAACAATAATTAAAAGTAAATTTGAATACGGTTTTAGAGATGGATAACATTTTTTTCGGGGGAATGGCAATGTTATCATCCAATTAAAATCGTAATATAAAATTTAAGCTACTCTTTTTGAGTAGCTTTTTTTATGGGCTTTATTTTTTGAAACTTACTTATTAGTATTTTGTACTTTTGCAGCTATGAAATTTCTATACGACCTTTTGGTCTTTATTGCATCTTTACTATTACCAATAATAGCAATATTTAATGCTAAAATTAAATTGTTTGTTAACGGAAGAAAAGAAACTTTCTCTAAAATTTCTAGTTTAAAAAATAAGAAAACTATTTGGTTTCATGTAGCTTCTTTAGGAGAGTTTGAACAAGCAAGACCAATTATTGAAGAAATTAAAAAGAATTATAAACAATATAAAATTCTAGTTACTTTTTTTTCGCCATCAGGGTATGAAGTTCGTAAAAATTATGATTTGGCAGATGTTGTTTGTTATTTGCCTTTAGATACTAAATCTAATGCTAAAAAGTTTATTGAAAATGTAAATCCCGAATTTGCAATTTTTATCAAATATGAATTCTGGCCAAATCTTTTAAACGAATTAAAAAGAAAAGAAATTCCTACTATTTTAGTTTCTGGAATTTTAAGAGAAAAACAATTGTTCTTTAAAAATTATGGTGGTTTTATGAAGAAATCTTTAGAAGCCTTTCATCATTTTTATGTACAAAATCAAGAATCTTCAGATTTGCTAAAATCTATCAATTTTAAAAACGTAACAGTTGCAGGAGATACACGTTTTGATAGAGTTTCTAAAATCTTAGAACAAGACAATACTTTAGAATTTATCAATCAATTTAAAGAAAATAAATATACAGTTGTTGCAGGTAGCACTTGGAGTGAAGACGAAAAGCTATTAGTAAACTATATTAATAATAATGCTTCAGATGATGAAAAATTTATCATTGCTCCTCATAATATTAAAGGTGATGCAATTTTAGAATTACAAAAATCAATCAATAAAAAAGTTATAAAATATACAGATGTCATTTCGAGCGCAGTCGAGAAATCTGTTAGATTAGAAGAATATCAAGTTTTTATAATTGATACCATTGGAATTCTAACAAAAATTTATGCAGCTGCAAATGTGGCTTATGTAGGAGGAGGTTTAAAAACAGGTTTACATAATATTTTAGAACCAGCAACATTCGGAATTCCTGTAGTGATTGGAAATAAATACGACAAATTTAAAGAAGCTGTAGATTTGGTTAAGATTGGTGGATGTATTTCTATAAAAAATCAAGAAGAATTTACACAAAACTTCATCATGTTAAAAGAAGATGAAAATTTTAGAAATCTAACAGGTGTTATTAATAAAAAATATATTGAAGACAATCTTGGAGCAACCAAACTAATTATGAACTACTTAAAAACAAAACTATAAAAATGGAATTTATAACTCAACCTTGGCCTTGGTTTGTTGGAGGTCCTTTAATTGCATTTGTACTCTTTTTAACTTTTTATTTTGGAAAAGCTTTTGGAGTTTCTAGAAGTTTAGAAACTTTTTGTACAATTGGAGGAGCAGGTAAATTAACTGATTACTTTAAAGTTGATTTAAAAGAAAGAAAATGGAGCTTGTTTTTTATAGCAGGAATTGTAATTGGAGGTTTCATTTCATCAGAATTTTTAATGTCATCTCAAGTAATAGACTTAAACCCAACAACAGTTAAAGAATTAACAGATTTAGGATTTGCTAATGCAGGTAAAACTTATTTGCCAGAAGAAATTTTTAGTTTACAAAACTTACTAACTGTAAAAGGATTTTTAATTTTAATAGGGGCAGGAATCTTAATTGGTTTTGGAACACGTTATGCAGGTGGTTGTACTTCTGGTCATGCAATAACGGGTTTAAGTAGTTTGCAATTGCCTTCTTTAGTTGCAACTATTGGTTTTTTTATAGGTGGTTTAGTAATGACTTGGTTTCTAATTCCTTTAATTTTTTAGACAATGAAAAACATCAAATTTTTAATTATCGGAGTTTTATTCGGAATTATTTTAAGCAAAACAGAAGTTGTTTCTTGGTATCGTATCTACGAAATGTTTAAGTTTCAATCTTTCCACATGTATGGTATTATTGGAAGTGCAGTTGTTATTGGTATTGTAATTATGCAACTTTTTAAAAAGGAAGTAATTAAAGATTATTTAGGGAATAAAATTATTGTAAAAGATAAAGAAAAAGGATTTGTTAAAACTCTTGTTGGTGGAACCATTTTTGGTTTAGGTTGGGCTTTATCTGGTGCTTGTCCAGGACCAATGTATGTATTAGCAGGTCAAGGAGCAATTGCAATTTTAGTGGTTCTTTTAGGAGCAGTAATTGGCGCTTTTATTTATGGATTGTTAAGTAAGAAGTTACCTAATTAATGGAACGTCATTGGAAAATATCTGACTTAGAATTTGAAGAGCAATTTACGCTAAATAAATTTCGTCCTTTGTGGTTTACACACGAAGCACATTTACGTTTGGCTTGGATTTATATAACAAAATATGGTAAACAAATTGCTTTTGAAAAATATAGCAAACAATTGCAAGATTTTGCCAATAAATACAATGCAGATGGTAAATACAATGCAACAGTAACTTTTGCATCCATTCAAATTATGGATAAATATATCCAAAATTCTGATGCCTACGATTTTCAAGATTTTATCAATGAATTCTCGCAATTAAAAAGTAATTTTAAGGCAATAATTTCAACACACTATTCTGGTGATGTTTTCGCTTCAAAAAAAGCAAAACAAAATATTTTACTACCAGATTTAATCCCTTTTAATGAGTAAGTTATTAGACAATTTTGGACGACAAATGGAATATGTACGATTAGCAGTTACTGATCGTTGTAATTTACGTTGCCAATATTGTATGCCTGCTCACGGAATTGATATTGTTCCAAGACAAGAGCTATTAACTTTTAAAGAAATGTATCGTTTAATTCGTGTGCTTACAGAATTGGGCGTTAATAAAGTGCGTTTAACAGGTGGAGAACCTTTTGTACGTAAAGATTTTGTTGGTTTTTTAGAAATGTTGTCTTACAACGATTTATTAGACGCTATTAATATTACTACAAATGGAGCCTTAATTTCTCATCATATAGATAAAATTGAAAAACTAGAAAAAGTTAAAAACATCAATTTAAGTATAGATAGTTTGCAAAGAGAAAAGTTTGCTAAAATTACAAGAAGAGATGTTTTTCCTGAAGTATATAAAACTTTTGAATTGCTAGAAAAGAGCAACTTAAATTTAAAACTAAATGTAGTTGTACAATCTGGTTTTAATACAGATGAAATTACAGATTTTGTAAGATTAACAAAAGATAAAAATGTTGCTGTTCGTTTTATTGAAGAAATGCCTTTTAACGGAAAAGGGCAAAGAGACATGAACGAAAATTGGACATTTAATAAAATTTTAAATGAGGTTAAGACAGAATTTTCTGTAGATGAAATTCAGTCAGAAAAATCATCAACTTCTAGAAATTTTAAAATAGATAATCACTTAGGAACTTTTGGGATTATACCAGCATTTACAAGAACAATTTGTAATGATTGTAATAGAATTAGAATTACAAGTACAGGTACTTTTAAAAATTGTTTGTTTGATGATGGCGTTTTTAATTTAAGAGATTTTATAAGAAAAGGAGCTTCTAATAATGATTTAAAAGAACTCTTTTTATCTTTAGTAAGAGAGAAACCAGAAAACGGTTTTATAGCAGAAGCAAACCGTAAAAAAGGAAATGTTTCTGAAAGTATGAGTACAATTGGTGGCTAGAAAAAAGTGTAATTGTGGAATTGTTTAACAGTTACAATAAAACGTTTTCAATTACACAATTTAACAAATAAACGATTACACAATCATTTATGATTTCAGTAAAAGAAGCAAAAAACATAATTTTAAATTCAACACAAGATTTTGGTGTTGAAGAAATTCCGTTTATAAACTCTGTTGGCAGAATTTTAAAAGAAGAAATTGTAGCAGACAGAGATTTTCCACCATTTAATAGAGTTTCTATGGATGGAATTGCTATTGATTTTAAGGAATTTAGTTCTAGACTGCGATCTAACAGACAATTAACTTTTAAAGTAGAAGGTATTCAAGCTGCAGGAAGTGAACAATTGTCATTGCAAAATTCTGAAAACTGTATTGAAGTAATGACAGGTGCAGTTTTACCAAATAATGCAGATACAGTAATTCGTTATGAAGATGTAACTATCAAAAACGGAATTGCAACAATCAATATAGATGCTATAAACGAGAAACAAAACGTTCACAATAAAGGAAAAGATGGTAAAGTTGGAGATGTTTTAATCTCAGAAAGCAAAATTATTTCTGCTGCAGAAATTGGTGTTTTAGCAACAGTTGGTAAATCAATAGTAAAAGTTGCAAAACAGCCCAAAGTAATGATAGTTTCTACTGGTGATGAATTGGTTGGTGTAGATGAAATTCCTTTAGAACATCAAATAAGAAGAAGTAATGTTTTTACATTGGTTTCGTTATTAGAAAGGTTACATATTTCTTCAGAAACTGCTCATATTACAGATGATAAACCTATTTTAAAAGAAAAAATAAAGGGTTTTTTAAAAGAGTATGATGTGTTACTTTTTAGTGGTGCAGTTAGTAAAGGTAAGTACGATTTTCTACCAGAAGTTTTTGATGAATTAGGAGTAGAAAAACTATTTCACAAAGTAGCTCAAAGACCAGGAAAACCATTTTTTTATGGTAAAACAGCCGATTGCAATATTTTCGGATTTCCTGGGAATCCAATTTCAACTTTTGTAAATTGTTTGGCGTATTTTTATCCTTGGTATTTTAAATCTGTAGGAGTAGAACCAAAAGAAGAAACTGCAATTTTAGGAGAAGATGTATCTTTTAAACCAAATTTAGAATACTTTTTACAAGTAAGATTAGAAAGTAAATTTGGACATTTAGTTGCTTTTCCAATTAAAGGAAATGGTTCTGGAGATTTAGCAAGTTTAGTAAAAACAGATGCTTTTATTCAGTTACCAAAAAAGGAAGAAATACTTTTTAAAAAAGGAGAGGTTTTTAATATAATTAGGTATAGATAATGAGTAAATTCAGTCATTTAAATTCAAAAGGAAATCCTAAAATGGTAAATGTTTCTGATAAGAAAATTACCAAAAGAACAGCTATTGCAAAAGCAACCATGTTTTTAGGAAAAGAAGTAATTGCTCATTTTACAAATGATGAGTTAACTACCAAAAAAGGACCCGTTTTTCAAACAGCAATAATTGCGGGAATTCAGGGGGTAAAAAAAACATCAGAATTAATACCTATGTGTCATCCATTATTAATAAATGGTGTAGATGTAGATATTGAAATTGTAGATTCTGAAAACATAGAAGTGCTTTGTAAAGTTACAATAACTGGTAAAACTGGTGTAGAAATGGAAGCCTTAACAGGTGCAAATATTGCATGTTTAACAATTTATGATATGTGTAAAAGTATCAGTCAAAAAATGATTATTAAGGAAGTAAAACTGTTAGAAAAAACAGGAGGAAAATCTGATATTAGAAACTAAATAGTTTTATTGTCATTTTGAGCGAAATGAAATGAAGTCGAAAAATCTCTTAATTGTTATGAGATTTCTCCATAAAGTCGAAATGACAAGAGATAATTATAGAATTTACGAAGAATGAAAAAGCATACCAAACATACCAATTTAGTAAGAAGAAATAACGATAATTTTGCTCCCAATGAAATTGCAATTCTAGGAACAAAATGTGGTGTTATTTCTGATTTAGTGCATCAAGTTTCAGAGAAATTATCAAATTATAAATTAGCTTATTTTGATGCTTCTCATGCAAAAGATGTTGCTCAAAACTCATTGTCTGAATATGTTTTTCATCATCAAGGGAATTTACAAATTACAACTTCTGGAAATATCAATAAGTTTCAACAAAGATTAGATTTTGCTCAGTTTGATTACGTTTTTATCAACGGGAATCATTATCAAGGAGCAAAACAAATTCTAATTTTAGATGAAGCAAAAGAAGCTTCTGTTTTAAAAAGATTAGAACAGTTAGATAGTATTCAGTTTGTTGTAAAATTGACTAAAAACACAGAGTATTTTTCGTTTTTAGAAGAAAAATATCCTCAAATAAAAAATATTACTTGTTATACAATTGATGAGGTTGATAAGATTGCAAATCACATTAATAATTTAATTCAAGAAAAAATTGCACCTGTAAAAGGTTTGGTTTTGGTTGGAGGTAAAAGTACAAGAATGGGTAAAGACAAATCTGAACTCAATTATTATGGAAAACCTCAAAAAGAAGCTGCAAAAGAATTACTAGAGAATAACAATTTGCAAACTTTTTATTCTGTTAGAGATTTCTCGAAGAAGTTTATCTTGAGCGAAGACGAAAGGCTCGAAATGACAAATAAAACGCAAGATGTCACCTTGAGCGCAGTCGAAAGGTCTCAAGAAATTCCTGATGTTTTTCTAAATTTAGGTCCTTTTGGAGGAATCTGTTCTGCATTTCAAAAAGACCCAAATGCAGCATGGTTTGTTTTGGCAACAGATGTACCTTTTGTAACAGATAAAATTATTCAATTAGTTTTAAAACACAGAAACCCAAGTAAAACTGCAACAGCAATAAAAGGGAAAAATAAAGATTTTCCAGAACCATTAATTACAATATACGAGCCAAAATCGTATCCAATTTTATTGCAATATTTAGCACAAGGTTATTCTTGTCCTCGTAAAATGTTAATCAATTCTGACGTAGAAATTGTAGAAATTGATGATGTTTTTATTAGAAATGTAAATACTCCAGAAGAATTTGAGACTGCTAAAACAGAGATAAATAAATTGTAAATTTAGAATCATATAAAATAGTATCATGAAAACTAAAACTTTATTTTTTATAACACTTTTTGGAATGCTTTTTGCAAGTTGTGAACCAGAACTTTCTACTAAAGATTACATGATAAATAGTTGGGAAACTACTTATTTAAAAATTGAAATGGAAACTGTAAATAATACAGATTCGTTAAATGTGGTTGAAGATAAATTTGACAATAACCCAGAATTAGTTGCGCAATCTAAATACAATAAAGATGGAACTTTTTCTGCCTGGTTTAAAAACAAACAAGGAAACCATGTTTCTAATTCTTCAGGAAAATGGAATGTGGTTGATGATTCTTTAACAGTTGAGTTTCATTATGGAGGTAGAGATATGAAAGTAAGTTATCATATAACTAAAACAGAAAATGGTTTTGTAGGGAAAAGTAAATATGATTGGGATAATGATGGAAAGTTTGATGACCTACTAACAATGAAAACTAAAATAATTAAAAACGAATAAATTTGTTTGGCTTAAAAAAGATTTCTTTAAGAATACGTATTTTTTTATCAATGATTTTATTGGTGTTATTAGCATCAGTATTAATATTGGTTGTAACCGTTTATCAATATGATGAGCAAACAAAAGATTATAATATTCAACGTTTTGAACGTAAAGAAGCAACCACAAAGCAAACCATAGAGTTAGAGTTAAAAAATAAAACTTCATATCCTGTAAATACAGAAAATTTAGCTAAAATTTTTAAAGAACGTATTTATGAAATATCATCAATTAATAAATTAAACATTTCTATTTTCGATTTAGAAGGAAAGTTGTTAAAATCTTCTATTGCAGCAGCTTTTGAAAAAGTAAATATAGAACCTGTTTCTGAAGCAATTTTAAAAGAATTAGCACAAAATTCGAATCATAAAATACTTAAATCTAGAGAAGAAAAAGGAATTGGCTACCAATCTTCATTTTCTTATATAAACGATTCTAAATTTAAAAGAATAGGAATTTTAGAATTACAATTTACACAAGATAACTCTGAAATAGAAAAAGAATTAAGAGAGTTTATTTCTAGGTTAGGTTTGGTGTATCTATTAATGTTTATCATAGCAATTGCTATAGCTTACTTCTTATCTAGTTATATTACAAGATCTATAAAAACCATTTCTGATAAAATGGAACAAACCCGTTTAAATAAAAGAAATGAAAAGATAATTTTAAATACTGCAAGTACAGAAATTGAAATTTTAGTAGATGCTTACAATAATATGATTGATGAATTGGGAGAAAGTGCTGCTAAATTAGCCAGAAGTGAGCGTGAACAAGCTTGGAGAGAAATGGCAAAACAAGTGGCTCATGAAATTAAAAATCCATTAACACCAATGAGATTAACGGTTCAAAGTTTTGAACGAAGATTTAATCCACAAGATGAAAAAGCAAAAGATAAATTAACAGAATTCAGTCAAACATTAATTCAGCAAATAGATGTAATGAGTTCTATTGCTTCTGCTTTTTCAGATTTTGCAAAAATGCCTACTCAGAAAAAAGAAAAAATTGAAACAATTAGTGTTGTAAAATTTGCCTTAGATATTTTTAATGAAAACTATATTAAATATCATCCACAAGAAAAAGAACTATATGCCAATTTAGATAAAACACAATTGATTAGAATTGTAACTAATTTGGTAAAAAACGCAATACAAGCAACAGATAAAGAAGAAAACCCTTTCATTGAAGTAAAAGTTTTAAGTGAAGAAAAAAATCTTAAAATTTCTGTATCAGATAATGGAAAAGGAATTGCAGATAATGTAAAAGATTTAATATTTGAACCAAAATTTACCACTAAAACTAGTGGAATGGGATTAGGCTTAGCTATGATTAAAAATATTATTGAAGCTTATGAAGGTTCTATTTCCTTTACTTCAGAAGAAGGCATAGGAACTGTGTTTACAGTAATTTTACCAAAAACATAAATTTATAAATTATGAATTTTAAAAATATTTTAATAAACCAAAGTGAAAATTTGGCTACAGTTATTATTAATAGACCAAAAAAGTTAAATGCTTTAAATAAAGATACTATTCAAGAACTTTTTGAAGCTTTTAAAGCATTAGAAGAAGATGAAACTGTAAGAGTAATTATTTTAACAGGAAGTGGAGAAAAAGCATTTGTAGCAGGTGCAGATATTTCTGAATTTGCAAATTTTTCTGTAGAAGAAGGAACTACTTTAGCAAAAAAAGGACAAGAAATCTTATTCGATTTTATTGAAAATTTATCTAAGCCTGTTATTGCTGCTGTAAATGGTTTTGCTTTAGGAGGTGGTTTAGAATTGGCAATGTCTTGTCATTTTAGAATTGCTTCTGACAATGCAAAAATGGGATTGCCAGAAGTTTCTTTAGGAGTTATTCCAGGTTATGGAGGTACACAACGTTTGCCACAATTAGTTGGTAAAGGAAAAGCAATGGAAATGATTATGACTGCTGGAATGATTTCTGCTGAAGATGCTTTAAATTTAGGTTTGGTAAATCATGTAACTTCTCAAGAAGAATTATTGCCCTTGGCTGATAAAATTGCTTTAAAAATTATGAGAAATTCATCTGTTGCTATTAGTGCAGCAATTAGAGCAATTAATGCTGGTTTTGAAGATGGAGTAAATGGTTTTGATATTGAAATAAACGAGTTTGGTGAGTGTTTTGGAACAGAAGATTTTAAAGAAGGTACTTCTGCTTTTTTAAATAAAAGAAAACCTAACTTTTAATAAATAAAAAAAGCGAGTCTATAATAAGACTCGCTTTTTACATCAAAATATGGCAGTAGTTTGATGTGGTTTAACTTAGTTTTTAGATATTAAAATTTTTAATGTAGGTTCTATTATCAGAATTAACAATAACTTTATAATCACCAGTTTTTATTTCTGATAACTTATAAATTCTTTTTAATAGATCATTTCCTTTAAGCGTTTCAGTAAGAATGTTTTCTCCTTTATAATAGATAGATACTTTCATTTCTTTTTTATTTAAAGCAAGTTTAGAAAGATATATAAAGTTGTCTTTTGTTCTTATTACAGGCTTAAAAAGTTTTTTATTACTGTTGTTTAAAAAAGTAACAAAACCATTTTTCACATAAAATTCTTTTATAATAATTTCAAAATCTTTGTTTAATTCTGCAGTGTAAACACCATTTTCTAATGCAGAAAAATCAAATATTTTTGAATAATTACCAGCAATTTGAATTTGATTACTATATACAGAAACTCCATTTTCGTTTTTGATAGTTAAAGTTTGTCCTTTTTTTACATTTTTAAATTCAACTTTAACGGTTCTTTTTGCTTTTAACTCTTTAGAGTTGTTAGCATCCTTAGCGTAACCAATTAATGTTCCAAACATTAATGCTACTAATAAAATTGTTTTCATTTTTGTTTTCATCTTCTTTTAATTTTTAGGATTAATAACACTGCAAAGATATAAGTGAGATTATGTATAGAAAACAATAGAATTGGTATATTTATATTCTAAATTAACTCTTAAACTTAATGTTAACTAAATGTAAAGTTAAAATAGTATATATTGTTAATAATATTACATATTTTAATATTATCAAAGAATAGATGAATTTGGGTGAATAAAAAAAGCGAGTCTTAAGAAAGACTCGCTTTTTTTTATATCAAACGTACCAATAGTTTGATGAAACAATTAACTAAATTTTTATATTGTAAAGT
>NZ_JALCZO010000020.1 GCF_023555495.1 Polaribacter sp. Z022
TTTTTCCTTCGGAAAAATACGCAGGTACAAAGTTGTTTAATAAATTGCTTACTTTTAGCATAACAAAACCGCAACAAACCATATACAAACACGTTGCCACCAATAAGAGAGAAATTCGTAAATAAATTAATAATCCTGAAATCTTTAATGGAACTACAGTTAATGAAAGACTGTATTTATCTGGAAAAATGACAGAATTTGACAGAGCTATAAAAAAAGATAATAGGAATAATGCATATAGAATTTTGAGAGAACTGAAAGTTGACGAACCTTCCATAATTTTAACTGTTGGCTATATAAAAGAGAATATGAAATATCCAAATGCTTGGGATTTTCCGAATGAAAATTCTAACAAACTGAAAAATGAAAATAATGCGACTTTAGAATATTCAAATCTATTTGAAATTGGAATGGGAGCACCAATTAGTGGAATTTGTAAACTAAATAAAAAAAGAGGAAATATTTTTCTTATCGGAGATAATTGTGGAGGACCTGCATTATGGAATGAATCAGGACTTAAAGTAGCTATTCCTATATGGGAAAAATCGTTTTTAAGAGGGAAATTTCAGAAAATTGGAATAGTTGACTTGAAAAAAAATACTTTGACTAAATATAAAAAGAAGTTTCAAGTATTACATTTAGAAACATTTGAAAATAATAAAATTCAAGGAATTGATAGTCCAATTCATAAATCTAAAACAATCGAATTTAATGTTGAAAATGAAAAAGTTGAAAAAATTATCGAACTAAATTAACTGGTGGCAACACCGTGTATAAAAAATTGC
Source organism: Polaribacter sp. Z022 (assembly GCF_023555495.1). Lineage (GTDB taxonomy): Bacteria > Bacteroidota > Bacteroidia > Flavobacteriales > Flavobacteriaceae > Polaribacter. The sequence continues at coordinate 786 of NZ_JALCZO010000020.1, forward strand.
TATTTTTAGCTTAATTAAAATTAGTTGCTTTTTTGCAATCTTTTATTTTCCTTCGGAAAATAACGATGGCACAAAATCGCAACTTTCCATAACACAAACACGTTGGCAAACATAAAAAAATAACAAAAATGTAACAAATTATTATTTTGAACTTTTAATAAGTAAATAACATAAAAGCTATGAAAATAAAAAAAGTAATATTTATTTTATTTGCAATGATTTCCCTTTCTATTTACTCTCAACAAATTGAATTTGAGAAAACCTTAGGAAAAGAAAATGTTGAAACTCTGAATTCTCTGATTAGAGATTTTGAAACAAAAACATTAAAAAATGAATATCCAAATCTAAAAACAGAAAATGCTTACAAGGAATTTTTAAAAGATATTTTAAAGTATAACTATTCTCTTCTGGAAAATAGAATATTTCCAGAAAGTAAATTAAAACTGAATATTTATTGTGTGCCTGATTCTACTTGGGTTGAGGAAAGAGAACTTTCATCTGGAAAAAAAAGTGAAATGATTAAGACAAAATATAAAACAAAATACAAATGTTTGAATCCAAAAGGAAAAGTTATTTATTCAAGTTCAGGTTATTTTTATGGTAACAAAAAAAGTAAAACATTAAGACTTGTGGAAAATCAAAAAGATGACGTTCAAATTAATTTTAATAGTATTTATCTAAAAGCTTTGGAAGAAATCCCTAATAAATCAAAATTCGTCGAATATTATTTGAAAAACATTAAATTGACAGCTGACCCAATTCATCCTTTTTTGATGTCTCATTATATATTGAAAAATAATATTGACATAAATGATTATTTCACAAAAAGGTTGATATTCATAAATATGTTTTATAGATAAATAACGTTTGCCAACACCATATATAATTTATTGCTGACTTCTCGCCTACTTACGAAAATCCTCGCGGATTTTCTTTGTCCGTAATTATTTACTAAATTAGGTACTTGAAACACGCAACAAACCATATATAAACACGTTGGCTGTAATTAAAAACCGAAATGGAAACATTCAGAATTAAAGGAAAAAAAATAAAGAATTGGAAAACATTTCACTCTGAATTTAAA
>NZ_JALCZO010000021.1 GCF_023555495.1 Polaribacter sp. Z022
TTGATGTCTTTTTGCATGAGATTATGCAAAGAAATAATAGAATTAATATGATTCGGGATTTTTTCATCAAATGTTTGCTAACGTGTTTGTGTATGGTTAGTTGCGTGGTTTAGCAACTAATTTAGTAAACAAAAACGAACCAGAGAAAATTCCGAAGGAATTTTCCAAATAAGCACTTGCCAAAGCAATTAATTATACACGTTGTTGTAACACGTTTTTATTTTTCCGTTGTTTTAATTGTTCCGTAATCATTTCTTCCAATTCCGAAAACTTAATTTTTAATGTGTTCGATATTATTGTCAATGGTGTTCCATACATTCTATTGTTAGCCTCCATTACTTTTTTCGAAATAATATTTTTTGAGCGCTTGATATATTTTTCAGGACTACTTGTTTTTATAATCAGCATTTTAGGTGATTTAGTATTCCAAAACGTACCATAAACAGGTACATCAATTTGAATTGTTTCTATTCCAGTTATATCATTCCATTCGATAAGTCCGATACTCGTTGCGTTTGAGTGGTCAATAATTCCATTTTCATTGATAGTCAATCCAGATTTTCTGCTGAAAACTTTTTTAGCAATAAATACAAAACAAAGTCCAAAGAATAATACAGAAGCTAATCCACTATAAAAGACAAGGTTTTTGGGATAGCGAATTGAAGCAAATCGTTCAGCATCTATAATTCCAAAAATTCCGCCAACAACAAATGCTAATGCACCAATCATTAGTAAAATGATTTTTGTTTTGCTTAAAGGTATTTTGATTTCAGTCATTTGCGGTAGTTTAGTCAAATGTGTTACAACGTGTTTGTGTTATAGAAAGTTGCGTTTTTAAGATTGGCTGATTTTCCGAAGGAAAATTAAGACAAGATTAAAAAAGCAACAACTTTTGATTAAGCACTAATTTAGCAATTTTTTATACACGGTGTTGTAGTGCGTTTTTTATTCTCCGAAAGCAAGTAGAATTTCATAAAATTCAATCCCGTTTTCGGTATAGAAATAAGCATTTTGTCCACCGAGTTTATCTCTTGTAAACTTATATTTAATTCGTTTTAAATTCTCTTTTGTTTCTTTAATTTCAATTTCCGCTTTTCCGTTTAAGATTAGAGAGTGGAATTTTAACTCGTATTCAGAAAGTGGCAAAGTTCCGATTGCTTTATTTTTTTTATAAATCGTATCTGATTTCAATGATTTTAAATCGTCAACATATGATTTTATTCTTGGGTCAAACCATTCTTTTAAATCCGTTTCAAAAAGGTCAATTAATTCATTTCGGTCAAATTTGATTTGAACAATTCCATTATCAAGTCCAACGTTTATTGAGTTTTCGGAAAGTGATTTCAGATTTATTGTTTTCTTTTTTGTTCGCACAATAAATGAACTGGAACAACTTGTAATTCCAAATATTAAAGTCAGTATTAAAGTTCCAATTTTTCTATTCATTTCGGTTTTCTCAAATGCACTACAACGTGTTTGTGTTATAGAAAGTTGCGATTTTTGTGCTCGAGGATTTTCCGCAGGAAAATCAGAAGTAACAAAAATTGTAACAAACTTTGATTA
>NZ_JALCZO010000022.1 GCF_023555495.1 Polaribacter sp. Z022
CTTACTTACGAAAATCCTTGCGGATTTTCTTTGTAAGTAATTATTTACTAAATTGGTTGCTTAAACCACGCAACAAACCATATATAAACACGTTGTAAAAAATTGTCAACCCAAAATAGAAAACATGAAATATTTAATCATATATTTAATTATTCTTTCAGCTTTTCCAACTTGCTGTAATGATGAAGCTGTTGAAACCGAAAAAATTTCATTATCTGAAAGTGAAATTAAATTAATACCATATTCAATAAATCAAAGTATAAATTTTAAACATTCAAATGGATTTATATTTAATTTTATAGTTACTCAAGATACTTATAATTGGAATTCTGATAATTATTGTGACGAATGTTGTGGTGGTGAATATACATCTTACCAAGAAAGATTAGTTTCTTTAGAATCTGAATATCCTGAATTTAATATTTCTCTATCTCTTAACAACTTACCATATTTTGAAAATGAAGAAAAAATCATGGACATCAATATTAATAGATATAACTCTAAATTAAAATATGATGATAATTCTAAACTCATATGTGAGAATGCAATTTGTCATAATGAAATAGTCGTAAATGATAAAACTTATTATAATGTAATAGAATCTGAATTAGAAAATAATTATGATACAAGTAGTTCAATTAATCTATTTCCACAAATAATACTTTACAACAATAATTTTGGAATCATTCAAATTAAAATGTCAAATAATGAAACATATTCAATTAATCATTAAATATTTATTCCTGTTATTTTTGATTGCAAGTTGTACACCTGATGAACCTAAAGGTAGTTTTAGTTTATCTGAAGAAGCACAAAAATATAAAATTGATTCAACCATAACATCTTTTAAAATGATTGATAATAATGGTATAACAGAGCAATTTTATCTTAATAACTATTATTCTTATTATCACGAGCCTTGGAAAAATGGATTCTTTGAAATTTATAATGTTGAATATAGTTCTGTGCTTAATAATTACAACCTTGGAATACATTTAAGTTCAGGTGATATTTCTAATAATCTAACTATAAATTGGAATTATCAGGATTATTTATACTATTATTTTGAAACAACTGAAACCAATGGAGACCCAACTACTCCTGATATAAAATTTTATGATTCAACTCAAATTCAAAATGTAACTTATTTTGATATAATTGAGATAGATTACACCAATAGTATTAATAAAGTTAATGATAAAACTCCAATTAAAACTTATATTTCAGGTAAAAAAGGATTAATAAAAATTGTACGTAAAGATGGAAATATTTTAGAGAGAATTGCTGATTAACTTATTAAAAAACAACATTTTTACAACACCGTGTAAAATTAATTGCTGCTTTTAGACAACTTACGAAAGACCTCGCGGACTTTTTATCTGTGATTTATTTGCAACTTTAGTGCTTAAATCACGCAACTAATCTTACACAAACACGTTGCAAAAAACTGGGCGAAAAGTTAATTCGCAAACAAAAGTTCTATTAAAAAGCATTTTTCTATAAGTTTAAAAATTTAAAAA
>NZ_JALCZO010000023.1 GCF_023555495.1 Polaribacter sp. Z022
AACGTGTTTGTGTATGATTAGTGGTGTGTTTAAGCACCTAATTTAGCAAATAAATACCGAATAGAAAATCCGCGAGGATTTTCGTAAGTAGGCGAGAACTAGCCATTAATTATACACGGTGTTGTGCGTTCGTTTTTATTTTTCGTTCAGTATTATTTTAATTTCAGTTTCGTTATAGCATAATCTACAAGGTCTCAAATTATAGTCTTCAAGGAAAATTTCGCTAAAAGTATTATTACCATAATTATAAGTCCATTTAAAATAGTCGGACAATAATTTCATTGATTTTCTTTTTAGTTTTAAATGAGATTGCCAAAAACTTTTTAATCTTTCAATCCCAAAATTCTTTATAAATTCTGGACTAACTTCTTTTAAGTAGCCATTCTGAATACTATCTTTTATATATTCGATAATTGATTGATTGTCTTTACGAATTAAAAAATCGTACCTCGATAGATTTTGCATAGTTTTACTATTACATAAAAAGTCTCTACCTTTTATTAATTCAATTATTTTATCTAAAAAAGTTTCGTAATTAAATGATTTATCTGTATGCTTTATTCCTTTTGTTTTCTTTTCAATATACCATTTGAATTGTCCTTTGTCTGATTGACTTATTGATATTTTGTCAATTTCAAATTTTTCTGGAAATGTTGAATTGAAATCTCTTGTCAATATTTGATCATTTATTTCCTCATTTTCATACCTTTCAACAGTATAATTTTTTAGTTTAAACCAATTTCTAATTTCGTTAACTATTTTTTTGTGTTTTTCGTTATTTGTTTCTTCTAATCTAACAACAGGTTCAGGCATAAAGAAGTTTTTAAATCCTTTATGCAAGGCTTTACAAGTGTGGTCTTTATGGTATTTTACATTTCCCTCAATTGACAAAACAAAATTCAAATTATCTTCTCTTTCAGGTACTTCTTGGTAAACTAAAACATCTCGATTTTCTCCACTTAATAACATTTTTTCAGCCAATAATTTTTTTAATTCGAGTTGATTGTAAAAGTAGAATAGATAATCGTTATCAAAAATATTAGTTTTGAAGAATTGTTTGTCAATTCGGTCAATATCTTTTATTTCAACTCTTTCAATTAATTGGCGATAAGAATATTCAGTTAGAAATGACATTGGTAGGCTTGGGTTAAATGACGCACAACGT
>NZ_JALCZO010000024.1 GCF_023555495.1 Polaribacter sp. Z022
GCTTACTTACGAAAATCCTCGCGGATTTTCTTTGTCTGTAATTATTTATTAAATTAGTTGCTTAATTCACGCAACAAACCATATATAAACACGTTAGCAACAAGCAAAAATCAGAACGCTAAAAATGAGAGAAGTCAAAATTGAAGTCTATAACAGAAAAGAAAAAGTTACGACTACTCTTTATGTTGAACAATTATCTGAAAACAAATTTCGGATGATTGACAATGACTTATTTAATAAGCAATTGACTTTAGGTGTGGAATTTGAAACTAGAATCAACTCTGAAAAAAAACACGAGGTTGTGAAAATTCTGAAACAATCGGAATTTATTACTCGAAGATTTAGACTGACACCAAACTATAAGGAATCTGATTATCGAATGCTTGGAGAAGAATTAACAAAAAGAGGCGGATTTTGGCAAGTTGACCTTGGAAGTATTGCGACTGTGAATATTCCAAAAGATTTTGAATTTAACATTAATCAAGTAATTAAAGATTTAGGATTAGTAGAAATAACAGATTAAAATGCAATCAAAATCAATCGAACAATTAGAAAATGACTATTGGAAAGAACCATCTGAATTTCCAACTAATTTGGTTAAAAGGTGCTTTGAATACAGAAAAATAAAAGTGACAGAATTAACAATAGAACAAATTCGACTTTTGATTTCGCAAAAAATCGGAATTGAATTTTTAATTGGAATAGCATTAGAAAAACTTGAACAGAATATAATTGTCGAAGGAGATTTGTATGAAGGAGATTTATTAGATTCTGTTTCAAAAGTGCCAACTGAATTTTGGAATAAAAACTCAACTGAATTTCTAAATTTCAAGAATATCTTTGAGTCTAATAAAGAGAAAATTATATCGGAACTAGGAGAAAAAGAATATAATCGAATTTCGGAAAGAATAAAAGCCAGTTGCTAACACCGTGTATAATTCATTGCTAGTAAAGGCTTACTTACGAAAATCCTCGCGGATTTTCTATTCGGTTTGTATTTGCTAAATTAGTTGATGAAACACGCAACGAAATCATACACAAACACGTTGTAATTAATTCCTCAGGAAAATCTAACTTCTGAAAAAACTGAAATAATCTGAAAATTATTGTAACATAAATGGAATTAATAAA
>NZ_JALCZO010000025.1 GCF_023555495.1 Polaribacter sp. Z022
GCTTACTTACGAAAATCCTCGCGGATTTTCTTTGTCTGTAATTATTTATTAAATTAGTTGCTTAATTCACGCAACAAACCATATATAAACACGTTGTAAAACATTTGACCAAACCAATGAATACAGATAAATCAAACAAATTTTCTCATATTAAATTTGGCTCTCGTGGAGAAGGAATTTATTATAATCTGAACGGAAAAGAATATGGTTTTGACTCAACTTGGTTTGGCGGAATAAATATTTGTTTGAGAGATTTAAGCGATACGAATTTGAATGAAAACCAAAAGACTAAAATGCTTATGGAAATTATTCAATTCGTAAATGAAAAAGAAAATGAGAAACCTACAATCTCTTACAATACTGATGAAAAAGATTCGGAATTATGGAATAAGCTAACAATTGAGTTCAGTTCACAAATTAAAGACGTTTTAATAACGAATAATGAAGGAGCTAATGAGAATTTGTACAATAGTATGAAAGCCGATTTAGAAACTGGATTGGCTGAAATGAATATTCGAGGATTGAAATTAAAAACGGTTAAGGATTTAGACAAACATTGGAATAAAATAAAGTTTACAAAAGAAGGAGAATTAAACGAAAAAATCACTTTTTGGGATAAATTAAGAGCAAAACTGTATTAAAAACATTTGTATTTAAGATTTTTGCTTTTCTTTAAAGAATATTAAAATATCTGTAATTGGATAAATTAAACCAACAACTATAAGTCCTAAACCTGATATAATTTGCTTTCCGTTCAAAAAACTATACTCATAACTTGGATATGTTTTTACCATATAAATACCTCCAATTATAAAGAGTGTACAGATTAAATAAATGAAGATTTTGAATATTCCTTTTAATATCATTTTATGAAGTTAATTAAATTATAAACGTTTTACAACAACGTGTATAATTAATTGCTTTGGCAAGTGCTCACTTGGAAAATTCCTTCGGAATTTTCTCGGGTTCGTATTTGTTTACTAAATTAGTTGCTTAATCACGCAACTAACCATACACAATCACGTTGGCAAAAACTCGGTTGAAGTTCCTCAAATTAGCAAAAGTTCTTTAAATAAAATTTTCGCTTTAAAATTCTGAAAACAAAAAAATGTAGT
>NZ_JALCZO010000026.1 GCF_023555495.1 Polaribacter sp. Z022
ATCTCATCTGGTAAACTTGCTAAGGTATAGGTTGGCTGATATCTAACAGGACTTGTATTTTGATATTGTAGTTTTAATTCTTTTAAGTTTGTAAAGTTTCCAATGCCTGATGGTAAACTCGTCAATCCATTGTAACTTAAATCTAACTTTTCTAAAGTGGCTATATTACCTATCTCATCTGGTAAACTGGTTAAAGTTGCTGTATACTGACTTGTATTGATATTTTCTCTTTGACTTGTTAAATTTAACTCTTCTAAACTCGTAAAATTACCTATTCCTACAGGTAAACCTGTTAATTTGTTACTCGATAAATTCAAATACGTTAATTTACTTAAATCTCCAATCTCTGTGGCTATTGAAGTTATACCTCCATTTGATAAATCTAATCGGGTTAACTCAGTTAAATCTTTGATCTCTTTAGGTATACTTCCTGATAGGTTTTTATAATATGTCAACTCTATCTTTGTTACATGCTTTTGTCCATTTATTAACTCTGTTGTTACCCCTTCCCAAGAACCAACATTGGTCAACTCTGTGGCATCTGAACTCCAATTGGTTCCTACCCAAGTAACTCCTGTTGTAGCATCTATTTTTTCTCCTCCATTTGTTGCTTTATAAATAGCAACCAAAGCTTCTCTTTCTGATTGTGGAACTCTAAATCCTGTACAACTATCGCTAAACGCAATTCCATTATCTGCAATTGTTGAATATTGTGAATACCTTGTTTCCCAATTGGTCACCTCTGAAGTAGGCACTTCTACACAACTGATATAAGGGTTATTACTAATATTAAAATAATAACTAACATTTGATCTATTAAAATTTGATACAGGTGCATCTATTTTTAAATCGGTAATCTTATTATTATTTAATTGCAATCTTGTTAACTTGGTTACATTGGTTAAATCTACCAATCCTTCTATACCACTATAAGATGCTTCTAAAACCTCTAAATTCGTTAACTTGTTCATTGTACTTGGTAAACTAGTTAGATAATAAGTATAAATTCCGTTTTCATAAGAACGCATATTCTCTATATAAAGCTCTTTTAAACT
>NZ_JALCZO010000027.1 GCF_023555495.1 Polaribacter sp. Z022
TTAATCAAAGTTTGTTACAATTTTTGTTACTTCTGATTTTCCTGCGGAAAATCCTCGAGCACAAAAATCGCAACTTTCTATAACACAAACACGTTAGGCACAATTAAAATATGATACAAGAAAAAGTTATAGATAGCTTGAAACAAGTGAATAATTCCTTATTAAAGGCAATGGATTCATTAAAGTTACAAAATCAAATTGACCAATTAACACATAAGATTGAAACACAAAATAGTATTGCAACTGAAGTCAATTCCTTTTATGATTCTGCCTGTATTAAATTAATTTTTGTTATTACAATTTTAGGAATAATACTTCCATTAATTGTTCAATATTTTCAAAGAAAGAATTTAAAGGAATTAACAGAAGAATTAAAAGATAAATTTGACTCAAAGCTTGAAAATCTAAAAAAAGATAATGAATTAAAAATTGATTCATCATTGCAGAAATATAAGAAAAAAATTAAAAAAATTGAAGCTAAAAATAATGTTGCATTAACTGAACTTGAATCAAACACATTTCATCTTCAAGGAAGAGCTTTATTTAACGAGAAAAGTTATTTAATCTCGGTGGGAAGTTATTTGTATGCTGCATTACTGTCAAAAAAATGTGGTAGAATTGATAGAGTTGCACTAAATTTAAAGAGTATTTTATTAGGTCTAAAAAAAATGAAAGATGATGATTTTAAAAATGTAGATTCATTTTTAAAAGAAAACTTTGGAAAACAGGATCTTGAAAAGTCATTGAAAGAGTTGGAACAAGATTTGAATAATGACTCTATTGTGAATTCAAAAATTCAAAATATTAGAGATTTTGTAATTGAAAGAAACAGTGCCTAACACCGTATATAATTTATTGCTGGCTTCTTGCCTACTTACGAAAGTCCTCGCGGACTTTCTTTGTCCGTAATTATTTACTAAATTAGTTGCTTGAAATACGCAACAAACCATATACAACAACGTTGGGCAATATAAGTGAAACCAAAATCGAGCTGAACAAATAACTATTAGAAATAGATGATTTTTGACATAAAAACAAAATTGAAGAGCGAAG
>NZ_JALCZO010000028.1 GCF_023555495.1 Polaribacter sp. Z022
AACGTGTTTATATATGGTTTGTTGCGTGGTTTAAGCAACCAATTTAGTAAATAATTACTTACAAAGAAAATCCGCAAGGATTTTCGTAAGTAAGCTTTTTGCCAGCAATAAATTATATATGTTGTTGGGCAATGTAATTTATGATAAATTAATTACCATTCCTGTTGTATTATTATTCTTATATCTAACTCCTTTTTTATATTCAAGAAATTTCTTTGATTCCTTTATTGCTATGAAAAAGTCATTTTTTGATAAAGAATCCATTTCTTTTTCGGTATAATATTTTTCATAAGCTTTATATAAATGTGTTTGATTTATTATTAATCTACTACCTTCAATTTTGAAATATCTTTCATTAACTAATCCCAAACCAGTAATTGTTTTTATAATTTCAATAATTTTCGGAACGTGATTTAATGATTCACTCGAAGAAGTTACTCTTTCAAGTCTTTCTCTAATCTTTGTATTATCTCGTATTTCTTGAATTTGGAATAATTCGTTTGAGAAATATTTATATTCAAATAAAGAAATCTCATTAGATAATTTTTTTGCTCTTCTTATTGTTGGATGATAAAATGAATTTGCAATTAAAATTATTCTTGGAGGATTATTTAGCTGTAATAATGTTTTTTTCTCCTTAAAAGTCAATTCGTTAATTCGAGAAATAATTAGTTCTAAATTTTCCTCCACAAAATCAGAATAATCAATTGCTTGAATTATTATATTTTTAGAATGCTCCTTTTTCAATTCAAAGATTACAAGATTGTGTTCAATTGGATTATAAGCGAGTATGTCAATTCGACCACTCATTCCAAAAAGCCTAACATTTCCTTTTAGACTATATTCCGATTTTATTAATTTAAGATTAGGAAAAAAATGTTCAAAATTTTCAACAATTATTGCTTGAAGTTTTTTTTCTGAAATATCTATTTCTTCGCTCTTCAATTTTGTTTTTATGTCAAAAATCATCTATTTCTAATAGTTATTTGTTCAGCTCGATTTTGGTTTCACTTATATTGCCCAACGT
>NZ_JALCZO010000029.1 GCF_023555495.1 Polaribacter sp. Z022
TTACTTACGAAAATCCTCGCGGATTTTCTTTGTCTGTAATTATTTAGTAAATTTAGTGCTTAAAACACGCAACTAACCTTGTACAAACACGTTGGGCGTAATTAAAAAATGAAAATATTTAACGACTTTAAAGATTTTTATAATAATCAAAATTCAGACAATTGGAATTTTGCGAAAAATTATATTCCTGAAATTTTTGAATCAAAATTTATTGTTCATTGGGTTTATGGAATAATTGAAGAATTTCCATTTGAAAAATATCCTCTAAAAAACGAAACATTAGAAGAACAAAACAAACGAGTAAGAATTGAGCAAGAATTTAATGTTTTACTAAAAAAAGAAGAACTGTATGAACCTGTTTCAATTAAATATTTGTCAGAAAAATTTAATGTCGAATATTCACAAAAAACAGTTGAATTAATTCCTGAAAATCCTGGAATTCACTATTTGGATAGTTTAAGTATTAGGAAACTTAAAGAATCCCTGAAAGAACTCTCTCAAAACTCAAAACTGAATTTATTAATTTGTGAGAATGAAGAATATGATTATTATACTTCTGACTTACAAAAAGAATATACAAATATAACGTTGGAAAAATATTTTGAAATACAGGAATTATATAGTTTTCAGTTAGATACTTGTCTTTTTGAGGAAAGTTTAAATTGGTGTTTAACAACAGCTGAAAATGCTCCAATTTTATTAGGTTGCAAAAAAGAATTGGAATCTGAAATAGAGCAAAAAATGAATTTAGAATTATTTAAAGTAGAAAATGAACAACAGATGTATTAAAAAACTACGCCCAACACCATATATAATTTATTGCTGGCTTTTTGCTTACTTGCGAAAATCCTCGCGGATTTTCTTGGTCAGTAATTATTTACTAAATTAGTTGCTCAAACCACGCAACAAATCATATATAAACAAGTTGTAAACAATTATGGAACTGAAAACAAAACTGATAATATTCATTATAATTATTTCATTTGGTTGTTCTGAAAGGTATCAAAAAGTTGAAGGTC
>NZ_JALCZO010000002.1 GCF_023555495.1 Polaribacter sp. Z022
AACTTCCAACTTCCAACTTCCAACTTCCAACTTCCAACTTCCAACTTCCAACTTCCAACTTCCAACTTCCAACTTCCAACTTCCAACTTCCAACTGAATTACTGAATACTCTTTTTATAAGTTCTTCTCCTTTTGTGAGTAACTGGCTTAAAATCTTTCCATAATTTATTAATAGCTTGGTTATCTTCTAACTCAGGAGTTCTAATACAGTTATCTATACCTAAAGGCGCAAAAGTTTTGGTGTATTGGTCAAAAATAATTGCATGTACACCTTTATTTTGATAATCTGGATGCACACCAATTAAATAGAAAGTAACGTCTTTTGCATGTTTTCTAGCTTTTAATAAATGAAACAAACCAAAAGGAAATAATTTACCCTTAGCTTTTTGTAAAGCTTCAGAAAAAGAAGGCATTACAATTGCAAAAGCAACTAATTTGTTATTTTCATCAACCACAAATTTTATATATTCTGGGTTTATAAATGAAATGTATTTTTTCTTAAAAAAGGCAATTTGTGCATCAGAAATAGGAACAAAAGTAGATAGTTTAGAGTAAGAAGCATCAAATACTTCAAACATTTCATCGACATAAGGCATAATGTCTTTTGTCTTTGTAAAATCTAATGCTTTTAGCTTAAATCGTCTTTTTAAGATATTACTTATTCTATCAAAATAAACACCATCTACATTGTTAAATTTAAACTTGTTTTCTAAATATTCTTTCTCTTTTACAAAACCTAATTGCTCTAAATGATCTTTGTAATAAGGGTGATTGTACCAAGTAATCATGGTTCCAATATGATCAAAACCATCAATTAAAACACCAGTTTTATCTAAATTGTTAAAACCAACAGGTCCTTCTAAATATTCTAAATTATTTTCAAGTCCAATTTCTTTTACTTTGTTTAAAAGTGCTTTAGAAACTTCAATATCATCTATAACATCAAACCAACCAAAACGCATTTTTTTAATTTGTTGTTTATCAACTTCAAACCAATTTATAATTGCAATAACTCTACCAACAATTTTATTGTTTTTTAAAGCTACAAAAAACTGAGCATCAGCATTTTCAAAAACAGGATTTTTTGTAGGGTCAAAATTGTCAATTTCGTCTTTAATAATAGGAGGAACCCAGTATTTATTATTTTTATATAACGAAAAAGGAAATGTTACAAATTGTTTCATTTCCTTTTTGGTAGTCATTTTTTTGATTGTAATCATATTACAAAAATAGTATTTCTATTTGTTATTTTTCTTCATTTCTTTTTCTAGCTCTTTAATTTCTCTTTCTAATTTTTCAATCTCTGTTTCTTCTTTTTTCTTTTTCTTCTTAAATAACCCTAAAAAGCCATTTTTTTTCTTTTTTGCAGTTGTTCTTTTTCTGCTTCTACTTGGTCTTTTTCTTGTAGATTTTTTACTTTCATTTCTTTTAAAAATACTAAGTATTCTATTAAAAAAGTTATTTTGACGTTTGTTGTACCTAGTAATTGGTGTGTCTTTTTTTAATGAAATTGGAGTTTCATCTAAATCTATATAAGAATCTTCATGATTATCAATTCTATAAGAAATTCCTAAGCCACTGTAAAAACCATTTGTTTTTCCTTCTAAAAGATATCTTGCAGAAGCATTTATTTGAAAATCTTTGTTAAATAAGTAAGCTAAACCAGTACCAAAATTTACATTGTTTTGGTGTTTCTGAAAAATTCCTTGGTGCTCTACAAAACCAGACCATCTAGATCCAAAATTTTGTGTAGCTGTAATTATATATGATATTTCAGAAAAATCGGTTCCTATTTTATCATAAAAAACATTAGAAATAACATTAAACTCATTGGTTAAATTATGTTGTAAAAGCACACCAACTTTAGGTGTTATACTTTGCGTTTTATGAATTTCATTTACTAAATCTGTGTTCATTCCTAAATACAGGGCAACAGATGGTATTAAACGTTTCTTATCAAAAGCATGTCTTTTTTTCCAACTTCTAACTTCTTTAGATTTGTCTGTATATTCTGGTTGAAACAATAAATACTTTGCACCAATTGTAAATTTGCTTAACCCTGTAGAAAAGTAATGAGACGTAAAAATATTTTTAAAAGCAACTTTGTCTTTTTGGTAAGCTAATTGGGCATTTAATTCTAATTTCTCTAAAAAAAAACTTGTTCTAAAAAGTAAATCTACTCCAAAAGCTTGAGGTTTAGAAAATGTAGGGTCTATACTTGTATTTCTAAAAAAAAAGTTACTCTCAAACTGATAAACTCCTGTACCAACACTATAAGGACTTTCAGAAAAACCTGGTTTGTTAGAATTAATTACATCTGTATATTGTGCTTGTATAGAGTTTGTTACGAGTAAGAAAAACGTGAAAAATATTTTGATAAAAAGTTTTTTCATAAAAAAAATACAAGTTTATAAGCTGTAGTAATCAATTAACACAAACATAAGTTAAAAATGCTATTTTAAAAAAGCAAAGTATACTTTTTTGACTTTGTGAAAGTTTTATAGATTGTTAACGCTTCAATTGTGTTCAAATTGTTATTTTTGATTGATTTTTTTATAAATATTAATTTAAATGGGTTTACTAAAAACTATATTTTTTATACTTCTTTTTTACTATGCTTTTAAATTTTTAGCAAGATTATTTGCACCTTTTTTAATGAAAAAGGCTGCAGAAACTATGCAGAAAAAAGCAGAACAACAATTTAGAGGACAACAACAGCAACAAAGTAATACTGTTCAAGAAGGAGAAACAGTAATAGATAAGCAACCAAGAAAACAACAACAAAGTAAAGATACTGTAGGTGAGTATGTTGATTTTGAAGAAGTTGATTAACCTTGTATTTTATTAACTAAAAAGTATTCACTTGAAAATTTCTAATAAAGTTATTCCTTATATAATAGCAATTGCGGTTTTTGCATTGGCTTCAATTATATATTTTCATCCGGTTTTAAAAGGACAAAAGTTACATCAATCAGATATCACTCAATTTAGAGGGATGGTTAAAGATATTAATGACTTTAGAACAGAAAAAAATGCAGAACCTTATTGGACAGCTTCTTCATTTAGTGGTATGCCTGCTTATCAAGTAAGTGCATATTATCCTAATGATTTTGTAAGATTGTTAGATAGATCTTTACGTTTTTTACCAAGACCTGCAGATTATACTTTTCTTTACTTTCTTAGTTTTTTTGTATTAATGTTGGCCTTAAAAGTTGATTGGAGATTGGCAATTTTAGGATCTCTCGCCTTTGGTTTTTCTACCTATTTAATTATTATTTTTGGAGCAGGACATAATGCAAAAGCTCATGCAATTGCATATATGCCTTTGGTTGTAGCAGGAATTTTATGGGTTTTCCAGAAAAGATATATACTTGGTTTTCTTGTAACTGGAGTTGCAATGGCTCTAGAAATTTATACAAATCATCCACAAATGACTTATTATTTAGGTTTTTGTTTATTGATTTTAGGAATTGTAGAATTTATAAATGCAATTAAAGAAAAACAAACTACAGTATTTATAAAACAAAGTATAGTAATTCTTGCTGCAGTTGTGTTAGGTATTGGTGCTAATTCTTCTCGTTTAATGGCTATGAAAGAATATGCAGATAAAAGTACAAGAGGAAAATCTGAATTAACCATAAACGTAGATGGTAGTAAAAAAGAAGCTACTAAAGGTTTAGATAAAGCATATATTACAGAATATAGTTACGCAAAGTTAGAAACTTTTAATTTGTTTATTCCACGATTTATGGGTGGGGGAACTATAGAAAAATTAGGAGAAGATTCTAATTTTTATAAAACAATAGAAGCTGCTGCTGGTAAAAAGGTTGCAAAAGATTACGCTAGTCAAGTTTTAACTTATTGGGGAGACCAAGCCATAATAGAAGCACCAGCGTATATTGGAGCCGTAATTTTCTTTCTATTTTTCTTAGGAATTTTCTTAGTAAAAGGTAGATTAAAACAATGGTTAGTAGCTGCTACAGTTTTTTCTGTTTTAATGAGTTGGGGAAGAAATTTTGAAGTGCTTACTAACTTTTTTATAGACTATTTTCCTTTATATAATAAGTTTAGAGCTGTTTCTTCTATACAAGTAATTGCAGAATTATGTGTGCCAATTTTAGGTGTTTTGGCTTTAAAAGAGTTCTTTTCTTCATCTATTTCATCTAAAGAAAAACAAGAAGCTTTAAAGAAAGCAGTGTATGTTTTTGGAGGTTTAATTGTAGTTGGATTTTTATTAGCTCATGGTTATGCAACTTTTGAAGGAATAAGAGATGCTCAATACAGTCAATTACCAGGGTTAACAGATGCAATTATTGCTGATAGAAAATCAATGTTATTAGTAGATTCTTTACGTTCTATTGTATTAATGTTATTGTCTGCAGGAGTTTTATATATGTTATTAAAAGACAAACTAAAGCAAAATATTACAATAATTGCATTAACAGTTTTTGTGTTGTTTGATTTAATTTCTGTAAATAAAAAATATGTAAATGAAGACGATTTTAAATCGTCTAGAAAAATAGATAAACCATTTACAGCATCAAAAGCAGATAAAATAATTTTACAAGACAAAACACATTTTAGAGTTGGTAACTTTACTGTAAACCCTATAAATGATGGAAGTACATCTTATTTTCATAATTCTATAGGTGGTTATCATGCTGCAAAATTAGGACGTTATCAAGAGTTATTTGATTTTCAAATTGCAAAAAACAACATGCAAGTTTTAAACATGTTGAATACTAAATATTTTATTATTGGTAATGATAAAGGAGAAAAACAAGCACAATTAAATCCAGATGCAAATGGTAATGCTTGGTTTGTAGAAAATGTAAAAGTTGTGAATTCTGCGAATGAAGAAATGCAAGCTTTAGACTCTTTAAATACCAAGAAAGAGGCAGTTTATCAAAAAGAATTTTTAAAACAAAAACAAAGTTTATTTCCTACAGAAAAAGATTCTACAGCTGTAATTAAACTAGTAAATAACAATCTAACATCATTAGTTTATCAATCTAAAACTACAAAAAAACAATTTGCAGTGTTTTCTGAAATCTATTATAAAGATGGTTGGAATGCTTATGTTGATGGAAAATTGACTCCACATTATAGAGTTAATTATGTTTTACGAGGAATGGTTATTCCTGCAGGAAATCATGAAATAGAATTTAAGTTTGAACCTAAGGTAATTCAGCAAGGAAAGTTTATTTCGCTTTCTTCATATGCTCTATTAATTTTAATTTCTCTTGGATGGTTTTTTTACGATAAGAAAAAAAGAAATGAACTATAATCTATTTTAGAGTCTTAATAAATTCTGAAGGTGTAACTCCTTTGTATTTTTTAAATGCTCTTGTAAATGCTGAGGCATTTGTATAACCAATTTCTTCTGCAAGATACTTTATAGTGTATTTTCTATAATCTTTATTTTCTGCAAGTAATTTTATAAGATACTCTATTCTTAATTCGGTTATGTAGTTTTTAAAAGTCTTATTCTTAGTTTTATTAATAATGTAAGACAAATAAGTTGTGTTTGTATTTAGTTTTTTGGTTAACACATTTATATTAAAAGTTGGCTTTAAAAAATCTTTAGAGTTCTCTAAATCAATTAGTCCGTTTAAAACTGTTTCTTCTAACTCTTCATTAATATTATATTCTTTTTTGGGGGTAATTGGTTTATCCTTTACTTCAATATTTATTTTGGCAAGTTCAATTTTTGTTTTTCTATTTTTTTTGTAGAAATAGTAAATGATAATTATTGCTATTATTAAAAGAACAAATGAATAAAATATAAAAGTGTATTTATTTTTTTTGTTAGTGTTTTTAATGGTTTCATTTAATTCTTTGGTATTATTAAAATCATATAAATAATGCAATTTGTTTGTAGCATTTTTATTGTCAGTAATAAAATTTAACTCTTTAATTGTTAATTCAGAATATTTATAAGCACTATCTTTTTGATTATTTTTATAATATTGATTTGCTAAAATATCATAAATAACATGCAACCTTTTTTTAGATTTAGGGTTTTCATTGTAACATAATAAATATTTTTTTCCGTAGATTAATGTAGAATCTGTGTTGTTTAAATTGTAAAAACAAATTGCTTTTAAAGAGTTGATATTTTGCTCTGTTTTAAATTCTTTAGAATTTGAATTAAATTTTTGAATTAATTCTAAAGCATTTTTAAATTTCTTCTTTGCAATTAAAACTTCTACCTCTCTAATTTGATAAAGGGTTTCAGAGTTTTTGTGAGGCGGATTAAATGTTTTTGCAACATTATATGCTTTTTTAAAGTATATACTGGCAGAATCTAAATCTTTACTTGTATAATCTGCGCTAGAATTTAAATAAGATTCTGCAATTAAATTAAGAGTTGAAGATTGATTTAATTTTAAAAAATATTCACTTTGGTTAGGGTTTTTGTAATAATCTGTTTTACTTAAATTAAAATAAATTTCAGGTAATTTAGCGTAAGATTCTTTTAAAATTTTTCTAGATTCAGTATAAAAACCCATACAATCTTTAATGATCGCAATATTATTATAATCTCCAAGTATGCTTGCATTGTAAATTGCATTCTTTTTACCTAAAGTTTCTGTAAGTTTTTTTCTTCTAATAGCTATTTCAAAAGCTTTATTATAGTCTGTTTTGTTTTTATATATCCAAAACAATCTGTTTAAGGCTGTTAATTTATTTAATTTTAAACATTTAACATCTGTGTTATTTAATTCCTTTAAAATTGTTAAACACTTTTCTTCAGATTCAACACATTTATCTGTTTGATACAAAGCTTTAGCTTCAAAATTTAATGCTCTATATCTATTACATTCATTTTCTGATTTTTTGAGTTTGTTAGAATAATAAAAAATACTATCGTTATTAGAGTTAGTATATTTATATAGTTTTTGTAAATATATTTCATCATTATCAGTCTTTTGAGCACTCAAAAACTGAATATTTAATAAAATTAAAACAAAAAATAATAATCTTTTCAATGTAGATGTTTTATTATAAATCTTTTAGGGTTTACAAGTATACTTAATTATAATCAGTTAATATACTACATTTTTAGCAATTAAATGCCTGTGCTTTTTATAAAAAGCGAAATACTTAATTAGTTTAAAGGTAGAATTAAAATTATATTTGTTGTGCATTTTAGATGCATTGTTATGAGAAAGACAAAAAGAAGTGGAGTTAAAAATCCTCTTCTTTTTTTTTGCACTATTTTGAGATTTTACAATTAAAATTTAAAATTTATTTTTAGTAATTTTACTTTTTAATTATAATCTATATGTATAAAAAATTACCTCAAAGAAGATACCAACATACCTTAGAATTTCTTCGAGAAGTGTTACCTAGTCCAGCAGTTATTTTAGATTTGGGAGTTAGAAATCCGTTTTCTGAAATTATGGAAGAAAATGGGTATACAGTAATTAATACAAATGGAGAAGATTTAGATCTGTTACCCGAAATTGTAAAAAAACATAAAGTAGATGCTGTTACTGCTTTTGAAATATTTGAACATTTAATAGCTCCTTTTAATGTTTTAAGAGAAATAGAATCTACAAAAATAATAACTACAATACCTTTAAAACTATGGTTTGCTTCTGCATATAGAAGTAAAACAGATATGTGGGATAGACATTATCATGAATTTGAAGATTGGCAGTATAATTGGTTGTTAGAAAAATCTGGTTGGAATATTAAAAAAACAAAGAAATGGACAAGTCCAATAAATAAAATAGGATTTAGACCAATTCTAAGAAAGTTTACACCTAGATATTATGCAGTTTATGCCGAAAAAACACATTCATGAGAATAGGAATGATATTAGATGAAGTGTTTCCTCCTGATCCAAGGGTTGAGAATGAAGCAGTTTCATTAATTAAATCTGGTCATGAAGTTTTTCTGTTTTGTTTACAATACGATTCTAAAAATGCTTCTGAAGTTATCAATGGAATTAATGTTAAAAGGTATTTATCTAATAAAATAGAATACAAACTTTCTGCATTAGCTTATACATTTCCTTTTTATAAGATTTTAATGTCTATTAAAATAAAAGATTTTATTGTAAAAAATAAAATTGACGTAATTCATACGCATGATATAAGAATAGCAGCTGCAGTTTTTAAAGCAAATAAAAAAATAGAGTTACCAATAATTCTTGATTTGCATGAAAATAGACCAGATATAATGAAGTATTATCCACACCTGTCTAAATTTCCTGGTAACTTTTTGATATCACCTAATACTTGGAAAAAGAAGGAAGAACAGTTTATTTTAAAAGCAACTAAAATAGTTGTTGTAACTGCTTTAGCTAAAAAAGAGATATTAAATAGGCTACCAATTAATGATGATAAGGTAATAGTTTTACCCAATACTGTAAGAAAAAGTTTTTATGAAAATTCTATTAAATTAGAGTTTAAAAATAAGTATTCTAATCATTTTACTTTACTTTATATTGGTGATACAGGCTTAAGAAGAGGTTTAGAAACAGCAATAAAAGCTATTGCTATTTTAAAAAATAAAATACCAAATATTAAGTTAGTTATTGTAGGAAAAAATACTACAGATTTTGTGCTAAAAGAATTAACTCAAAAATTAAATATTGAAAAATTTGTAGATTTTTTAGGATGGCAAGACCAAAAATATTTTAAATC
Organism: Polaribacter sp. Z022; assembly: GCF_023555495.1. Lineage (GTDB taxonomy): Bacteria > Bacteroidota > Bacteroidia > Flavobacteriales > Flavobacteriaceae > Polaribacter. The sequence goes on from NZ_JALCZO010000002.1 coordinate 8,658, forward strand.
ATTAATTAATAGTAGTGATGTTTGTATATCTCCATTGCATAGAAACTTACATCATGATACTACTTATGCTAATAAAATATTTCAGTATATGAGTCTTAGAAAACCTTTATTAGTTAGTGATGCAACAGCCCAAAAAGAAATAGTTGAACGAGTTGAATCTGGTTTAGTACATCAAGCAAAAAATGTAGAAGATTTTGCAAAAAAAGCCTTAATCTTATATAAAAACGAAAGTTTAAGAATTAAATTAGCAGAAAATGGAGAAGGTTTTGTGAAAGATAAATTTAATTGGGAAACTACTTCAACTTCACTAATAAAGTTATATGAAAACATTTTAGATTGAAAGTTTTAATAATTACATATTATTGGCCTCCTGCAGGAGGTTCTGGGGTTCAACGTTGGTTAAAGTTTGTAAAATATTTACAAGAATTTGGTATAGAACCAATTGTTTATACTGTAGATAATGTTAATTATCCTAAAGAAGATGCTAGTTTAATAAAAGAAATTCCCAATAATATTAAAATATTAAAACAACCTATTTGGGACCCAACAAGTTTGGTGTCTAAAAATAAAAAAGGTTCTCAAAATAAAGGTGTTTCTAACAGTACCAAAAATGGAATTTTATCATTTATTAGAGGTAATTTTTTTGTTCCAGACCCTAAAATATTTTGGGTAAAGCCTTCTTATAGATTTTTACATAAGTATTTAAAAAGTAATAAAATTGACGTAATAATTTCTACTGGTCCTCCTCATAGTATGCATTTAATAGCTAAAAAATTGCATAAAAAAAATAATATAAAATGGATTGCAGATTTTAGAGATCCTTGGACAGATTTATATTATAACAAAGAATTTAAGCAATTATCTACAGTAATAAGAAGAAATAGAAAATTAGAGGAATCAGTTTTAAAAGAAGCAGATTGTGTTTTAACAGTTAGTAATTCTCTTAAAGAAGGATTCTCTAAAATAGCTAGTAGAGTAGAAGTAATTACCAATGGTTTTGATGATGAAGTAATAACGAAAAATATTGTAAGACCAGATAAAAAATTTACAATTTCTTATATTGGTTTATTACCTAAACAAAGTAATCCAAAGTTGTTTTTTAAAGTTTTAGAAGAATTAAGTAGCCATAATGAAGACTTTAAAAATGATTTGCACATAAACCTTGTTGGAGATATTTCTGACGAAGTAAAAGCAGAAATTAAAGGGAATAATTTGCAAAATAATGTTAGTTTTATTGGGTATGTTTCTCATAGAGAAGCAATTGAATACCAAAAAAAAGCACAAGTTTTATTATTGTTAATACCTAATGTTAAAAAATCTGAAGGAATTTTAACTGGAAAACTTTTTGAATATCTAACAGCAAAAAGACCAATTTTAGCTATTGGACCAGAAAATGGAGATTTATCAACTGTTTTAAAAGAAACAAATGCTGGTGTTGTTTGTGGTTTTGATAATAAAGAAAAATTAACATCAGAAATACTTACTTTGTACAATAAATACAAAGAAGGTAATTTGTATGTAAAATCTACAAACATCAAAAAATATCATAGAAAAGAATTAACTAAAAAGTTAGCATCTATAATTAAAAGTTTACATTCGTAAAATGGGAATTGTATTTAAACAATCTTTAAAAAATACGTTTTTTATCTACTTAGGTTTTGCCTTTGGAGGAATAAATACCTTGTTTTTATATACTCGTTTTTTAGAAGACGAATATTATGGATTAGTAACTTTTTTATTATCTACTTCAAATTTATTAATGCCCTTAATAGCATTAGGAATACACCATACAATTGTAAAGTATTTCTCTAGTTATTTTACAAAATTAGAACAAGATCGTTTTTTATCTTCAGTATTGTTTTTACCCTTTTTAATTGCAATTCCTATAGCATTTATAGGAAATCATTTTTATCAAGAAATAGGAAATTATTTATCTGTAGAAAACCCAATTATAAAAGATTATACGTTTGTAATTTTTTTAATAGCAGTTGCTTGTGCTTATTTCGAAATTTTTTATGCTTGGGCTAAGGTTCAGTTTCAATCAGTAATTGGTAATATTTTAAAAGAACTATGGAATAGAGTTGTGGTTATGATACTACTATTTGCAGTTTATTTTGAGTTCTTAACTAAAGAAGAGTTTATTTATTATTTAACAGGCGCTTACTTTTTAAGAATGCTTGTAATGATGTTGTATGCATTTAAATTATATATTCCAAAATTTACTTTTGTAAGACCAGATAACTTTAAAGAAGTATTGCGTTTTTCTGGTTATATTATTTTAGCAGGTAGTGCTGGTGCAATTATTTTAGATATTGATAAATTTATGATTCCTGGAAAGGAATCTTTAGTTAAAGCAGCTTATTATTCTGTTGCAGTTTTCATTGGTTCTTTTATTGAAGCTCCAAGTAGAGCAATGTTAAATATTTTACAGCCTTTAACATCAAAAACGTTAAATGAAGACAACCATAAAGAAGTAGCGTCTTTGTATAAAAAAAGTTCTATTAATTTATTATTGATTAGTGGTTTTTTCTTTGTTTTAATTAATGCTAATGTTGGACAATTATTTAAATTATTGCCTCAAGAATATGCTGGTGGAACATTAGTGGTATTAATGATATCTTCTTTAAAATTATACAATGGTTTTTTAGGAAATAATGGCGCTATAATTAATAATTCTAAATTTTACAGAATAACATTACCTATTAGTGTTTCTATGGCATTATCTGTTTATTTCTTAAATAAACTTTTTTATTATACGTTAGATATGGGTACAGATGGATTAGCTTTAGCTACATTAATTGTAATTTTTTCGGCTAATTCTTTTAAACTTTTTTTTGTGAAAAGTAAGTTTTCTATGACACCTTTTACAAACAAAACATTTAGAATGCTATTAATAATAGCAGGTTTGTATTTAGCTTTCAATTTTTGGGACTTTCCTATTGATGATATTTATATTTGGAATTTTCCAATTCATCCAATATTTAATATTGCTCTGAAAAGTATAGTAATTTCAGTAATTTATCTCTTTTTAATATTTAAATTAAACATCTCTCCAGAACTAGATAATTTATTAAAAAAGTTTTACAAATAGCAGTCTATGTAATCTGTAATCATATGAAAAAGTAGAGCAATACATATGATTCTTGTTTTCTTAAAAAATAGCCCTAAACAATAAAAACCTATTGCAATATATGAGTGTAAAGGGTGAAAATTAATACTACACCTATTTTTATCAAATATCGGAGTTGCTAATAAGTGATCTAAATCTACCAGCATAGAACAAATAAAAATTAGGTAAACTTTTTTCCAATTACTTTTAAAGAAAAAGTAAGAGATAAATAAAGGAGCCACAAAATGCAGCCCATAATGAATGATAAAATTTAATTTCATAAATAAAAAAAGGCTTATTAAAAATAAGCCTTTGTATAAATTGCTATTGCAACAATATATTGGGGGAAATAATATAGTGCAAATTTAGTTTATTAAGACCAATTATAGATTAACATATGTTAATTGAATTATTTATTTTGAATACAACTCTTTTCTAATTCTGCTTAATTGTACTGGTGTAATATTTAAATATGAAGCAATGTGATATTGTGGTACTAGGTTTTCTATTTCGGGTATTTGTTTTTTAAGTTTTAAATATCGTTCTGTTGCATTTAAGACAGATAAATCATAAATTCTAGACTCTAATGTAAGAAATATTAACTCTAAAATAGTAGAATACATATTACTTAAAGCTTTATCTGTACTTATTAATTTTTTAAAATCTTTAAAATTAATTGCATAAACTTCACAATCAGATAAACAATCATAAGATAATCTAGATGGTTTATTTAATACTAAAGAACCTAATGCACCAGTTGTTCTTGGAGGTGTAAAAAAATGTCTAATATATTCTCTTCCTTTTTCATCTGTATAATAAGACCTAATAAGGCCTTTTTTTATGACAAAAAAATCTTTTGGTATTTCACCAAAAACAGCAATATTATGCCCTTTCTTTAATTCTTTTAATCGAATTAAAGGCATTAATTTTTCTGCAGAAGTTTTAGGTAAATCTACAAGAGTATTTATAAAATCGAATAAAAAATTCATTTAATACTTTATAATTTATCTTACTAGAGAAAACTTAATAAGAAAATATAATTTGCATTAAAGTTAATGAATTTTTAGTTATAAATAGCTAATTGTGTTAGGACCTTCCATAAAAAGTAAGTCTAAAATTGATAAATTCGCAATAAAACCATGCTTTTCATCAAACATTTGTATGTAACGATTTACGGTTTTTGTAGGTTGTTTTTTAATATTAGAAAACTCTCTAAAATCTTTATTAGAAGTGTTAACAATATACTCTTCTGTTTTAGAATATTGTTGAGAAATCTGTAAAGCGTCTGTAATAAATAAATAAGTATCAATATTTACATCTTGTAAATAAGAGTATTTTTTATTGAAAATTTTAAGTAAATCATCTTCATAAAACTCATAAAAAGGTGAAGTTCTATAGGCAGTTTGTAGTGATTTTAAATGATTGTCTTGCCAGTTAGAATCATTATCTACTAATAAATCTTTTGTTTTTTTTCTTTGAGAATTTCCTTTGTGTTTATCTTTTACAGGAATATTTAGTAATTGTTTTCCATTAGAATTAAAGATGTAACATCTATTTCTATAGCTTTGTTTTTGAAAATTATCTTCCATTTCAAAAACTACAGCTTCAGATTTTAATATTTCTGAATACTCATAAATAGAACCAAAATAAGATGGTATAAACAATGAAGACATCTTATTTGTTATTTAGCAGATTTTCTTTTGTTTTTGAAAAAACTGTAGCCAATATATATTGCAATTAAAGCAAATACTAAATATCTATAAGAAACAGGTTTACCATCTCCATGTACAGTTGTAAACATTCTATCCCATCTTATAGATTTTATTTTTTCTCCAAAAGAACCTGCATTTGCATCCCAACTAAACCATACCATAACTGGTTTTCCTAAAACATGATCAAAAGGAACATAACCCCAATAACGTGCGTCTAATGAGTTGTGTCTGTTATCTCCAACTAAGTAAAAATAATCTTGTTTAAAAGTATAAGAATCTGCTTTTTCTCCATTTATATAAATGTTATCTCCTACAACTTGTAAATCATTATTTTCATAGTTTTTAATAATTTGCTCATAAAAAGGTAGAGATTCTGTATCTATTTTAACAGTTGCTCCAGCTTCTGGAATATAAATAGGACCAAAATTATCTTGACTCCAACCTAAACTTTCTACATGAGGAAAAATGTCTTTATCTGCACCATGGTTTACTTTCTTTATGGAAACAGTTAATGGGTATTTTTCTAAACGAGTTACTTCATCTTCTGTTAAGTTGATATTTATTTTATTATCAACAGAAACCATTTTTAATCTTCTAGCAAAATCTGGGTTTATACCACCTGCTACCTCAGTATATAAAGAGTCAGCCCCAATTTTAGATAAAAATCCATTCTCTTTAATAGCATCTTGTACTTTTGGATTGTTCCAATATTCACTAAGAATTTTATATACGTTTGTTCTTTCTTTTTTTATTAAAAACTTAGGGTACGTACTTTGGTTTATTGGTTTCTTAGATTCATATGTATAATAGAATTGTAATTTACCTCTTTCTGGTAAGTTATTTTTAACTCCATTTATATAAAAGTATCCATTTTTCATTTCTAAAGAATCACCAGCAATACCCACACATCTTTTTACATAGTTGGTTTTCTTGTCTACAGGTTTGTATGTAAATTTCCCTGAATTATCTCCCCACATTGTAGCAAGAGTATCTGCAGGCCAATTAAAACAAACGATGTCGTTATTTTTAATTTTTTGCAAACCTGGTAAACGTGTATAAGGTAATTGTGGCTTTTTTAGGTATGAAGCAGTACCTGTAAAAGGTAAAGAATCATGAACCATTGGTGCAGCAACTACTGTTGATGGCACTCTAGCTCCATAATGAAATTTGCTTACAAATAAATAATCACCTACTAATAATGATTTTTCTAAAGATGAAGTTGGTATTGTAAAAGGTTGCATAAAATACGTATGCACTAAGGTTGCAGCTATAATTGCAAAAGCAATAGAACTAACCCATTCTCCTAATTCAGAACGAGGTTTTAAACTTCTATCTGCATTATATTTAGCATCAGTAGCGTAGTTAATGTAAAAAATATACAAACCTAAAGTTACAATTACTAAAAACGAATCTAATTTTTTATAAAAGCCATAAGTTCTAATAGTTTCTATCCAAATTACTGGAAACATTAAAAGGTTTACAACTGGTATAAATAATAAAATAATCCACCATTTTGGGCGATTAATCATTTTCATTAAAACAATACCGTTATAAATTGGTACTGCAGCTTCCCAAGCTTTTCTACCTGCTTTTACATAAAGTTTCCAAGTACCTAAGAAGTGAATTACTTGTACTGCTATGAAAAATATAAACCATTGTGTAAATGTCATAATTGTATGCTTTATTTTCTCTAAAGAGAATAATTTTATTTTTTTATAAGGCGTATAAAAGCCAAAAAGTTATAGTCTTTAACTAATGTTTAACACGTCTTTCATAGAAAAAACGCCTGTTTTTCCAATAATCCATTCAGCAGCAACAACTGCTCCAAGAGCAAAGCCTTTTCTATTATGTGCTGTATGTTTAATTTCTATAGAATCTACGTCAGAATCATACCAAATTGTATGTGTTCCAGGTACATCAGGAATTCTTTTAGCTACAATTGGAATACTTTCTTCTGTAGCATCATCACCTAAAACCCAATCTTTTTTAGAAGTATGTTCTATAATTCCCTCAGCCAAAGTAATTGCAGTTCCACTAGGTGCGTCTAATTTTTTTGTGTGATGAATTTCTTCAGATGATATTTTATAATCTTCTAAAGTACTCATCATTTTAGCTAATTGTTTGTTAAGTTCAAAGAAAATATTTACGCCTAAACTAAAGTTTGAAGCATAAATAAAAGCGCTATTTTTTTCTTTACATAATGCTACTGCATCTTCGTATTTATCTAACCAACCAGTAGTACCTGATATTACAGGAACGTTGTTGTTTATACAATTAGTAATATTGTTAAATGCAGAAGATGGTACACTAAAATCTATAGCAACATCTGCTAAACTAATGTCAATTACATCATCTACATCTTTTCTTATTACAATTTCATGTCCTCGAGATAAAGCAATTTTTTCAATTTCTTTTCCCATTCTTCCATAACCTAAAAGTGCTATCTTCATTCTAAAAATTATATTTAATTGTTAATCCTACTTTAGGAGCATCTACATATAGTGGGTCATTTACAAAAGTAGGTTTAAATGATAAATTATCATCTGTGTTAAATTGTAGTAAATGAGCATTTACACTAGCTTCAACAATTTGCAATACATAAAGAATTACTGTTGTTAAAAGTGACATGTCTCTGTTTTCTTTTAATTGATCTTGTGCAGTTTCTAAAGTTTGTAATGATATAACTTGTGTTCCATCATCTAAAGTAAACTCATCTTGAAGTCCAATTTTTCTTAATTTATAGGCTGTTCTATACCTTTTATATTCTTTATTATTGTGTAAATAATAGTAAATACTTGTACCCATAGCTCCCCAAACAATTGGAGCTTTCCAATATTTTTTATTATAAACTTGTCCCATTCCAGGAAATATTGCAGAATAAAAAGCAGCTCTAGAAGGTGCTAATGCATCATATACACCACCTTTTTCTACTTTAATCTTTCCTTTTATTTTAATGTCTTCTACATTTAAAGAATCTTTCTGACCAAACATTGTAGCAGAAAAAAATGCAATGCAAAAAACGAGTATGATATTTTTTAAAAACACTTATTTTAATAAGTTTTTTATTCTATTAAAATCTTCTTCAGAATGAAAAGGAATAGAAATTTTTCCTTTACCATTAGTACTTACAGTAACGTCTATTTTATGACCAAAGTATTCGCTAATGTCTTTAATACTTGTTTTTATGTATCCAGGAATTGGTTTTTTCTTTGGTTTTGCTACAGTTCCTGTTTTTAGACTTTTTACTAAATCTTCAGTTTGTCTAACAGATAATTTTTCTCTTAAAATTTTCTCATAAATAGCAAGTTGGTCTTCTGTGTTTTCTACATTAATCATGGCTCTACCATGTCCCATAGAAATAAAACCATCTCTCATACCTGTTTGTAATATTGGGTCTAATTTTAATAAACGTAAGTAGTTTGTTACAGTAGATCTTTTTTTACCAACTCTAGTACTTAATTCTTCTTGTGTAAGCTGAATTTCGTCAATTAAACGTTGGTAAGAAAGTGCAACTTCAATTGGATCAAGGTTTTTACGTTGAATGTTTTCAACCAATGCCATTTCTAGCATTTCTTGATCATTAGCAATTCTTATATATGCTGGTACTGTTTTATTTCCAATTAATTTTGATGCTCTAAAACGACGTTCACCAGATACTAATTGAAATTTATTTTCTTCTAGTTTTCTTACTGTAATTGGTTGAATTACACCTAGTTCTTTAATGGAGCTAGCTAATTCTCTTAAAGCTTCTTCATCAAAATAAGTTCTTGGTTGATAAGGGTTTACATCAATTAAATCTAAATTAATTTCTATAATACTACCAACAACTTTATCTGCATTTTTATCAGATGCAGAAATTACGTTAGAAGATTCTTGTAATAAAGCAGATAATCCTCTTCCTAAAGCTTGTTTCTTGGTTGCTTTTGCCATTTTACGAATTCTTTTTTAATAATTCTTGGGCCAAATTTAAGTAATTTATAGCACCTTTACTTGTTGCATCGTAAGCAATAATGCTTTCACCATAACTTGGTGCTTCACCTAAACGTGTATTTCTTCTTATAATAGTATCAAAAACCATTGTAGAAAAGTGTTTTCTTACTTCATCAACTACTTGATTAGAAAGTCTTAACCTAGAATCGAACATAGTTAATAATAAACCTTCAATATCTAATTCTGAATTATGAATATTTTGAACACTTTTAATTGTGTTTAATAATTTTCCTAATCCTTCAAGAGCAAAATATTCACATTGAATTGGTATAATAACAGAATCTGCAGCAACTAAAGAGTTTAAAGTAATTAAACCCAAAGAAGGAGCACAGTCTATTAAAATATAATCATAATCGTTTTTTACATCTGCTAAAGATTTTTTTAGCATGTATTCTCTCTCTTGCTTATCTACTAATTCAATTTCAATTGCAACTAAATCAATATGTGCAGGTATAATATCTACATTAGGAGATTCTGTTGTTACTATAGCTTCTTTAGTAGAAATAGTATGTTCTAAAACTTGATAAGTTCCATAATCTACACTTTCTACATCTATACCTAAACCAGATGAAGCATTTGCTTGTGGGTCTGCATCAATTAACAGAACTTTTTTTTCTAAAACACCAAGAGAAGCTGCTAAATTAACACTAGTTGTTGTTTTACCAACACCACCTTTTTGATTTGCAATTGCTATGATTTTTCCCATTATAACTAGTTATCTTTCTAAAAAGTAAAATTACGTTTTTTTCTGTTTTTATAAAGTTAAAGATGTTAACAAAAAGGTAATTTTTTAAATTATTGATTTTTAGTGTTTTGTGTTTTGTTATTCTGTTTTTTTAAACAAAGTTAAGTGTAAAAAAACCGAAGTATAAACTTCGGTTTTAAACATCTTTTTATATTTTATTTCTTTGGAATATTCTCTAAAATTTCTATCAAAAATTTCCAAAATTTTTGAGTAGAAGAGATGCTTGCTCTTTCATCTGGAGAGTGAGCTCCTTTAATAGTTGGACCAAAAGAAACCATATCCATTTTTGGGTAATTCTGACCTAAAATACCACATTCTAAACCTGCATGACAAGCAGCAACATGTGCTTTTTCACCATGAAGTTTTTCATAAAGGTTTGCTACAGTTTCTAAAATTTCTGAATTTACATTAGGTTGCCAACCAGGATATTCTCCTGATAATTCTACTTCAAAACCAGATAATTCGAATGCAGATTTTAAAGAATTTGCTAAATCTAATTTGTTGCTTTCTGAAGAAGAACGTGTTAAACAACCAATTTTAATTTTACCTTCTTTTACAATAACTCTTGCAATATTGTTAGAAGTTTCTACTAAATCAGTAATATCTGGACTCATTCTATACACTCCATTATGAGCAGCGTATATAGATTTTAGCAAACCTTCTTGTACGCCTAAATCTATTACTTTGTTAACAGAATTAATTGCTTCAATTTCTATTGTTAAATTAGGTTCTAATGTTAAAAACTCTTGTTTTATATTGTTAATAAGTAGGTTGGTTTCTAATAAAAAAGCTTCTTTAGAAATAGTATCTACTGTTACAGTTGCAAAACTTTCACGAGGAATAGCATTTCGTAAACTACCTCCATTTATTTCAGAAATACGTAAACCAAAATTTGTGAAACCGTCAAACAATAAACGATTCATAATTTTATTTGCATTACCCAATCCTTTTATAATATCCATTCCAGAATGTCCTCCATTTAAACCTTTTACAGTAATAGAAAAAGCAGTAGATTTTTCTGGAGTTTCTTCTTCTGTATAAGATCTTGTAGCAGTAATATCTATTCCTCCTGCACACCCCATTCCAATTTCATCATCTTCTTCAGTATCTAAGTTTAAAAGGATGTCACCTTTTAAAATACCACCTTCTAAACCCATTGCCCCAGTCATACCAGTTTCTTCATCAATAGTAAAAAGTGCTTCAATGTTTGGGTGTTGAATATCTTTTGAAGATAAAATAGCCATAATTGCAGCAACACCAAGACCATTGTCTGCTCCTAAAGTTGTACCATCTGCAGTAACCCAATCACCATCAATAATCATTTTAATACCTTCGGAATCAAAATCAAAAATTGTGTCATTATTTTTTTGATGAACCATATCTAAATGACTCTGAAGAACAACAGTTTTTCTGTCTTCTAATCCTTTAGTGGCAGGTTTAGAAATGATTACATTACCAACTTTATCTACTAAAGTTTCTAAGTTTAAACTTTTACCAAAATCTACCATAAATTGTATAACACGTTCTTCTTTTTTTGAAGGACGAGGAACTGCATTTAAATCTGCAAAATGATTCCAAACAATTTTTGGTTCTAAATTTCTTACAACTTCACTCATTTTATTAAAAAATTTTATGGTATAAATTTAGTTTATTTCTATCACAATATCTTGTGTTTCTTTTCTAACTTTTGCTAAATCTTTCATGTAACAATCTTCTGCTCTGTAACCAACAGGTAATACTAAAACTGACTTTAAGTTTTGAGTTTTTAAGTTCAAATGTTCATCATATTTTTCAGGATTAAAACCTTCCATTGGACAAGCGTCTATTTTTTCTACAGCACAAACTGTCATTAGGTTTCCTAATGCTATATACGCTTGGTTTTTGTTCCAGATATGTAATTCTTCTTGAGTCTTTTTTTCTATTTCAGAAGTTAAAAATCCTTTAAATGGGTTGATGATTTCATCTGGTGTATTTCTAATTTTTTGAATTAAATCGAAATATGTTTTTACTTCTTTAGAAGTGTAATTATTAGGAATACATATAACCAAAACATGAGAAGCTTGTTCTATTTGAGTTTGGTTCATGGAGTGCTCTACCAATTCTTTTTGAATTTCTTTATTGTTTATAACTACAAGTTTTAAAGGTTGTAAACCATAACAAGTTGCAGTTAAATTAAAAGCTTCTTTTAAAGTGTTTATTTGCGACTCAGAAAGCGTTTTGTTTGAATCGAATTTTTTAACAGCATATCGCCATTTAAGACTTTCTATAATATTCATTTTTCTAAATTATAATGCAAAAATAACTTTTTATGATAGAGGTTTTCTGTTAACATGATTATAAAAATTGATATCGTTATAAATGAATTTTTGTATCTTGAAAACAAAAAACTATGAATGAGGATTTTCTTCATTATGTGTGGCAATACCAGTTATTTTCTTTTCAAGATTTAAAAACTACACAGAATGATGATTTACTGGTTGTTAAAACGGGTATGCATAATTTTAATTCTGGTCCCGACTTTTTAAATGCTCAAATTAAAATAAATCATCAACTTTGGGTTGGAAATGTAGAAATTCACTTAAAATCTTCAGATTGGTACATGCATCATCATGAAATAGATAAAAATTATGATGCTGTTATTTTACATGTTGTTTGGGAAGATGATGCAGAAGTTTATATGAAAAACAACAAACCTTTACCTGTATTGGTTTTAAAAGATTTTGTTTTAAAAACGGCATTGCAAAATTATAGAAATTTATTTGCTGTAAAACAAAGTTGGATTCCTTGTGAAAATGAAATTGCAACAATAGATAGTTTTACTTTAAATAACTGGAAAGAACGTTTGTTTTTTGAAAGATTAGAAAGAAAATCTACTGAAATGAATGCTGTTTTAGAAATAAATAAAAATGATTTTGAAGCTACTTTGTTTCAATTACTTGCTAAAAATTTTGGATTAAAAGTTAATGGAGACGCTTTTTTTAGATTGGCAACATCATTTGATTTCTCTGTTTTAAGAAAAGTACGTTTTAATGAAAGTGTAATAACGGCTTTATTATTTGGTCAAGGAGGTTTTTTAGAAGAAGAAGTTGAAAATGTATATTATCAGCAATTAAAAAAGGACTATAAATACCTTCAACATAAGTTTCAGCTAGAATCAAAAACTAAAAATATGTTTTCTTTTTTTAGGATGAGACCTTCTAATTTTCCAACAATTAGAATTGCACAATTGGCTTCATTATATCATATACATCAAAATTTATTTTCAAAAATGTTAGAAAGTAAAAAATTGAATGAGTTTTATAAATTATTTGATGTTACTGTAAATCTATTTTGGAAAACGCATTACACTTTTGAAAAAGAATCTAAATCTTCACCAAAAAAAATAACCAAACCATTTATTGATTTGTTGTTGATAAATACCATAATTCCATTAAAATTTTTATATCAAAAACGTAGTGGAACTGTTAATGAAAGTGAGTTTTTAGAATTACTGCAAAAAATTAAACCTGAAAAAAATAGTATAATATCTAAATTTAAAGAATTAAAAATAGATTCTAATAATGCTTATGAAACCCAATCATTATTAGAGCTTAAAAATAATTATTGCGCAAAGAAACTGTGTTTACAATGCGCAATAGGTAAGAGTATATTAAGTAGGTAATAAACTACTATTTTGGATTCAAAATGTTGTTAATTTTAGCATAACAATCTTTGTAATGGTATTTAGAAATTGTATTTATTGCTCTTTTACTTGCAATATTAACTTGGTATTTTAAAGTTTCTAATTCGCCTCTAACAATTGAATGAACATCAGAATATTTAGTTTTATCATCTTTTAATAACAAGCTCATTTGTTCAATATAAGACTTTTGTAAATTTCTTCTGTTTACATCAACATTTCTGGTTGCAGTAGTTTCAGAAAAAATTCCTCTTCTTAAATCTTTCATCATTTCTGTTGCAGTATATGTTTTAGAATCTAAGATTTCAGAATCTATCATTCTTTTAATTTTAGATGAATTGATGATTCCGTTTAAAAATATGTTTTGATAACGCAACATAAAATCTGCATAACCTGCTTCGTCTATTTTATTTAAAATATTTTTATCTAACAACCATTTTTGAGTTTGAAAAGCATTTTTATGTAACCAACTCATCGATTCTTTTTGTTTCAATTTACTCATTGGTGTGTATATATTTCCTGTTTCAATTGGTTTTTTATTATTTTCATAAATACCACCAATATTACCAACAACATGTCCTACATATCTAGCCCAAACACTCATTAGTTCTCCATATAATTCAGATAAATCATCGTAATTGTTAGTTTGGTTAGAAGTCCAATTTGGTAAGTTTTTAGCAACAATTTTAAGGTTTTTTACACCATAAGTACTTGCTTTTACGTGGTCATTACCAATATCTTCAGTTAATGATTCAGGGTCAAAACTATTTCTTCTTTGAAAACCAAACTTGTAAATAGGATTTCCAGACTTTTCTTCAATCCATTTGTCTAAAGTTTTAACTTCATCTTTTGGGTTTTTTGCATTGGGTATTACTCTATAACCCCAATTAATAGAGTAGTGGTCATATGGTCCTAATTGTCTTATAAACCTTATATTTTTATCTCCTGGTTGAGCAACATAATTATATCTAGCATAATCCATAATAGTTGCAGCAATTCCGTTTTTTTGAGTAAAGTTTCCAGAACGTAAAGAATCTACAGGATATGCATAACTTGCAGCCATATTGTGTGGTAAACCTAAAGCATGACCAATTTCATGTGAAATTACCATTCGCATCATTTCTCCAATTTCTTCTGCAGGAGTATTTAAAGTTCTAGCAGAAGGATTAGCAGCGCCAGTTTCTAATAAATATCTATTTCTGTATGAACGTAAGTGGTTATGATACCAAATAATATCACTTTCTATAATTTCTCCAGAACGTGGATCTGAAACACTTGGTCCCATTGCATTTCTTGTTGTGCTAGCTACATATCTAATAGAAGAATAACGAATGTCTTCCATACTAAAATCTGGATCTTCATCTTTACTTGGAGGCAATTTTGCCATAATAGCATTTTTAAAACCTGCAGTTTCAAAAACTTTTTGCCAATCATCTACACCTTGTTTTATGAATTTTCTTAATTTTTTTGGAGTTGCAGGATCTAAATAATAAACTATTGGTTTTATTGGTTCTACTAATTCTCCTCGGTTGTATGCTTCAATGTCTTTTGGTTCAAGTCTCCAACGTGTTATATACCTTTTGTCATCTGCTTTTAAAGCTTCAGAACTGTAATCTATATTTCCTACAGAAAAATAACCTACTCTTTTATCATAGATTCTAGGTATCATTGGTTTTTCTGGTAATAAAATCATAGATTGATTAATACGTAATGTTATAGTGTTAGTTCTTCTGTTGCTTGGAGGAGCATCAGCATCAAAAGTAAAATCTTGAACAACTTCTATGTTTTTAGGAAAACTTTTTATAGAATTAATAAAGCTTCTTGATGCATCTAGTCTTCTAACTTTGTAGTTTTTTCTAAAGTATGATGGTAAACCAGAAATTGCTTTAATATCTGATGAAAAGAATTTTGTAACATCAACTAAGACTGCTGTAGAATCTATGTTTTCAGTTTTAATATCAAAAGAATAAATAATTGGTTCTAAATTATTAGCTTTTACCGATTTAAAAATTGGTAAAGAATCATTAGCAATTGCATTGTATGATTTTACTTTTAATAAAATTTTATTTTTAAAATGTTCCCAAACTACAACTTGGGTATTTATTTTAGAACCTGCATTTACATAACCTCCTCCTAAGCCAGCAGGAATATCTTTTAATCTTGTAACTAATAACATTTCTTTTCCTAAATACGATTTAGGGATTTCATAAATAAATTTATTTTTATTGCTATGAATTTTAAATAAGCCTTCATCAGTTTTTGTGTCTTTATTTACAAAATCTGTATATTTTGAAGTTTTACTTTTCTTTTTTTTAGTTACAGGTATTATTTTTTCTACTTTCTTGTTTTTCTTTCTTTTTTTTAGGATTTTGCCACTTTGAGAGTAAGCATTTGATGATAGAAAAAATGTAAGTAGTAGTGAGGGTAAAAATAATTTTTTCATGGTTGTTTGTTGTTAATTAATCTACTAATTTACCAAAATATGAACTTATCAGTTCTTATTATAATGTTAAAAAAAAATGCTCAAAACTTAATAGTTTTGAGCATTTAAATATTTTTACAAAAGTGTTAGTATAGGCTTTTGTATTTGTTTGGATTAGCTTCGTGCATAATTTCATAAATTTTCTCAAAAATATCTTCGGCAGAAGGTTTAGAGAAATAATCTCCATCTGTACCATATGCAGTTCTATGAGCTTTAGCAGTTAGAGTAGCAGGTTTGCTATCTAAGTGCATATATCCGTTTTGATTTTCTAAAATTTCTTGTAAAATATAAGCTGTGGCTCCACCAGGTAAGTCTTCATCAATTACTAATAATTTATTAGTTTTTTCTAAACTTTTAACACAGTCATGGTTTATGTCAAAAGGTAATAAGCTTTGAGCATCAATAATTTCAATATTAATGCTAACTTGTTGTAATTCTATAGCTACTTCTTCTACAATTCTTAATGTAGATCCATAAGAAACTACAGTTAAATCTGTTCCTTCTTTTACAGTTTCTACAACTCCAATTTGAGTTTTGTATTCTCCTAGATTAATTGGTAATTCTTCTTTTAATCTATAACCGTTTAAACACTCAATTACTAAAGCAGGATCATCACCTTCTAAAAGAGTGTTGTAAAAACCTGCAGCTTTTGTCATGTTTCTAGGAACCAATACATGAATACCTCTTACGTGGTTAATAATTCCAGCCATCGGAGAACCTGCGTGCCAAATTCCTTCTAATCTATGTCCTCTAGTTCTAATAATTAAAGGTGCTTTTTGCTTACCAAAAGTTCTGTAATGAAGAGTTGCTAAGTCATCACTCATAATTTGTAATGCATAAAGCAGATAATCTAAATATTGTATTTCTGCAATTGGTCTTAGACCTCTCATAGCTAAACCTATTCCTTGGCCAATAATAGTTGCTTCTCTAATACCTGTGTCTGATATTCTTATATCTCCGTATTTTTCTTGCAGCCCTTCTAAACCTTGATTAACATCACCAATAAAACCAGCATCTTCCCCAAAAATAACAACTTCAGGATATTTTTTTAAGATAGCATCAAAATTATCTCTCATGATAATTCTAGCATCTACTAAGGTTTTGTTTTTAGAATAAGTAGGCTTTTTTTCTACAATATTTAATGCGCTTAAATCTGATTCGCTATATAGAAAAGTTGAATATTTTTCATTTGCATCTTTAAGGCAATCTTTAATAAAATTTTGAAGTAATATTTTTTCTGCAAACTTTTCATCTTTTAAAAACCTTAAAGATTTTCTTGCAGTAGATAACACATCTTTTTTGCTAGGTTCTATAATTGCAACTAAGTCTTTTTTGTTTTTTAAAATAAAATTACTGTTTTTACTTTTTGTTGCTATTTTATCTAAAATATCAGCTACAACTGTAACTTGATATTTTATTTCATTTATATAGGAATTCCAAGCATTTCTTTTTGCGTTAACTACTTCTTTTTTTGCGCTTTTTTCTAAAATAATTAAGTCTTCTTCACCATCAACAAAACGTAAGATTTCACCATTTTCAGTTTCTAATTCAAAATCTAAAATCCATTTTCGCATTTTAGAAATACAATCATGATCTTTCTCCCAGTTTAATCTTTCTTTACCTTTGTATCTTTCATGTGAGCCAGAAGTAGAGTGTCCTTGAGGTTGTGTAAGTTCTTTAACATGTATTAAAATTGGTACATGTTCTTCACGAGCAATTTTTGCAGCTTTATTATAAGTGTCTATAAGTTGTACATAATCCCAACCATTTACAACAAATATTTCGTAACCTTCATTTTCATTGTCTCTTTGAAAACCTTTTAAAATTTCTGAGATACTTTCTTTTGTTGTTTGATGTTTTGCGTGTACAGAAATTCCATATTCATCATCCCAAACACTCATTAGCATAGGAACTTGTAGAACTCCTGCTGCATTTATAGTTTCAAAAAACAGGCCTTCACTTGTACTTGCGTTTCCAATTGTACCCCAAGCTACTTCATCTCCTTTATTTGAGAATTTTGATTTATGTTGAACACTTTTTTCGTTTCTATAAATTTTAGAAGCTTGTGCTAAACCCAATAAACGAGGCATTTGACCTGCAGTTGGTGATATATCTGAACTAGAATTATATTGTTTTGTTAAGTCTTTCCAAGTTCCATCATTGTTTAAACTATGAGTAGAAAAATGACCCCCCATTTGTCTTCCTGCTGACATTGGATCTGCTTCTATGCTTGTATGAGCGTATAAACCTGCAAAAAATTGTTGAGCAGTTAACTCTCCTAAAGCCATCATAAAGGTTTGATCTCTGTAGTATCCAGATCTAAAGTCTCCGTGCTTAAAAGCTTTTGCCATTGCTAATTGAGGAACTTCTTTACCATCACCAAAGATTCCAAATTTAGCTTTACCAGTTAAAACTTCTCTACGTCCTAATAAACTACATTCTCTACTTACTTTAGCAATTCTGTAATCGTTTAAAACTTCAGTTTTAAAATCCTCAAAAGAAAGTTTTTGATTATTCTTTGTTTGTGTTTCTTGCAACATTTTATAGGATTTTTTAAGTGATGCAAAGATAGTTTTTTTAGTTGATATTTAAAAATGTAATTGTTATTTTATGAATATGTTAATTTTATGAATATAATTATTATTTATTTTAAATATAATATAAAAAAAAGAGATATTGTTTTCACAATATCTCTTTTTAAGATTTATATTACGTTTTTTTAAAATAGTCTATTACATAAATCAGAAGGAATTTGATAGTTATCATTGATGTATTCGGTTTTATCAAACGATAAACTTTGAGAATAGAATTGACCATTATAGTATGTCCCAAATTCATATTCTTTGTTTAATTCTATTTGTCTTATGGTAACACTTCCTTTATAAACATAACCAATATATCTCCAATAACCATAAGTTGGGTCTTTCATGTAAAGGTATACAGAAGGCTCGATTTTTTTGCCATTACAAATTCCAGTGTAATTAACTTTTACATTAACCAATTGAGGTAGTTTTGAAATAATGCTAGAAACATTTAAGTTAACAGTTCCAGAACATGGATTAAAAGCTGGAGATTTATAAAGTATTTCTCCTTTTCTATATCTACTTTGACCACTATAAATAACCATTTGAATATTTCTTCCAGAAGGAGCGTTGTTTAATTGAAAAGTTTGACCATCATACCAAGATTTTGTTTTTCCTGCAAAACGAGATACTGATTGGTTTGTTCCTTCATAAACAAATGTACTAAACAATCTAAAAGCATTAGCTCTTGTAATTCCATTCATTGAAACATTAATTTTAGCTAAAGGAGAATATGTCCATCTACCACCAGATCTTACCCAACTAGAACATCTTCTACCTTTAAAATCTAAATTATACCATGAAAGGTGTGTAGTAGTATATTCTACAACAAAATTATTATTACTGTCTTTAGTAACAGTACCATCTGTATGATAATCCCACTTTCCATCATCTTTAGAGTAAGACCAAATTGGAATTATGTCACCTACCTTAATTACGTTTCCTGTTTCTGGGTTAACATAATCAGGAGCAACTTGCATTTTAATTGTAATTGGTTCAGAAAAGTTTTTAACTTCTTTATCACCAATTTTCATGTCTATAGAAACAAAACCTGCAGTTTCAAAATACGCATCATCTACTTTGTCACCATTTTCATCAGTAATTTCTTGAGGCATAAAACCACCAGGGAAAGAAGAAAGAGATTCTGGGTCATTGCTATTAAAGTGAACAACTTCACTTTCTATTTTGTTACCAGAAATATTGTTTCCATTTATATCTTTAAAAATTGTACCTGATTTAATTGTTACTTTAGATGTTGTGCCTGCTTTAGTACCAGATGTTTCTACAGAAACATCTTGACTTAAAGTATTGTTAACTAATGTTTCATCAGATTTTATATAATCTACACCTTTAGATGTGTTTAGTTTATTTACAACATTAGCACTAAATGTGGCTATTGAATCGTTTTCAGATAAAAAAACAGGAATTGTAGTTGTTAAGTAATTGTCTCCTGATATTTTTAACATAAATTGTACAGGTTCATTATTAGTATTTTTGTTAGGGTTTACAGCTAAAGCTATAGCACCGTTTACAACTTTAAGGGTGCTTGTACTATTACCTGCATCTGTAACAATTTTGTCTGCATCTTCTCCCATAACTTCTACTTTTAAAACATTGCTTCCGTTTAAATTTGATTGATCCACTGGGTCAAAAACTTCTACAAGGATTTGCTGTTTAAAGACAGAGTTGTTAATAATAATATCAAAGTCTTCAGTAATTTCGTCAAAACTTTTACAGGATGTAATTATTGCAAATGTGGTTAGCAAAAATGCAATTGATAATGTTAATATTTTATTGGTTTTCATAGTTTTTTATTTAAAATTTGTAAGCAAGTCTAAATTGTATTCTAGGAATAAATTTAAAAGATTCTAAAGATTCTTGTAGGTTGTCTTCTTGAGTAGCTGTAGGTGCAAGTAGCTTTGATGCTGTTAGGTCTACAGTAGGTGAAGAGGCAAAATATGTCCCAATTTCTAGTCCAAAACCTAAACGTCTTTTAGGTATAGCTCTTCCAAATCCAAGACCTAAATAAGGAGCAACTCCACTCCAACTTATGTTTGCATCAATTTCACCAACATCTGCTTTAGAAATTATTACATTTCCTACAGAAACATCTTCGGTATAAGTTATAACTGCATTTGTATTTAGTTTAGATAGTATTCCAAATCCAGCAGTAAGTTTAAATGCAGAATTTTTAAACGGTAGATATTCTATTCCCATATCTATAATAGATATTTCTACGTTTGCTAATAAATCCACTTTATCATCTTTAATTTCAAGATCTTCTTGTTCAAAATCTTCTAATTTAAAAGAGTGCCAAACAAGTTTTGCATTAAGTTTTGGACTCAGTTTTCTTGCATATTCTAATCCTAGACCAGGAGATCCAATTGAAATTGCAAATGCGTTCTTTTTTTCTTTAATTTCTTTGTCGTTTTGAGCTTTACTTTGAAAGCAAAAAGAAATAAGAAAAATGGATAATAAAAAATTTTTCATATTCATAGTAAGTTATTTGGTTAAAATATTAGCCAAAAATATAAATTATGATGATTAAAAAGTAGTACTAAGTATGGGGGTTTTCACCCTTTTTTATACCTATATATAGGTGTTTTTATAAAAAACCCCTTCTAAAAAAGTTATAAATAGATTTTATATCTGCAGATAATGAAAATCTAATTTTTTGAGGATAGGCTTTTTGAGAGATTTCCCATCCGTTATTTGAGTAAAAAGGAAAATATATTTCAAATATTTCATGAACAAAATTAAAACGTACTCCATTTTCATAAGCAAAGTAAACAGGATGATTTTTATTTTTTAAAAAAGCTACATCATTGTAAACTTCTAACCAACGCCATAAACCTATGCTAGAGTTGTTAGAAATCATAAATTGATTAGCAAATCTAGTTGGTAAAACCGATTTAAACCCTCCTTCTGTAATAATGTATTGTTGACTAAAAAAACCTGTGCTTTCTGATCTTCCTAAATAATTTAACTGAAATAAATAATCATTACTTCTGTCTAAACCAAAGCTAAAATAATCTCCATTTGTATTGTTTTTAAAGAAAACACCTGCAAAAAACCTAAAATCTAATTGAGTATCTGTAGATGTTAATGTTCTGAATCTTAAATCTAAAGCAGCTTTAGAAAAGTTTTTAGCAAATTCTGTATTAAAGCTGTATCTAAACTCTTTAATAATATCTGGATTAGAATAATTGTAACTTAAACTAAAAACACTATAATTATCTTGGTCGGTTTTAATAGCACTAGGAGCAACATCTTTATTAATGTGTACTAATTTTGCTCTTAATGATTCTGTACTAGCATCTCTTAATGTTTTTCTTTTAAAAATAATATCTACATATGGTATAAGAGATTTATAAGCAAGATTTGGAGCATAATCTGAAGTGCTACCAACAAGACCATATGAAATTTTATATAATTTAGTTTCTTCAAAAAAATGATCATATAAAAGTGCAAACTGACCTACAACAGATTTACTTTTAGTTGCGTAATATGGGGCAACTTTAAAATCAAAATTCCTTTTTATTAACGGTTTATTATGAAGTTTCATTCCAAGAATTAAACCATTGTAATAATTATAACTTAAATCTGGTTGGTAAAATAATTGATTGTAATTAGGGCTACTTACGTCTTTTATTAATGAAAGTTTAACGGGTTTATGAAATATTTTTTTCTCTACTTTTTTCCAGTTATCTAAAGTGTTTAGTTCTGGGTATAAGTTTTCATAATTTAAAACAAATGTATCGTAATCTCCTTTTTTAAAATTAACTGTTTTTGTACTGTCAACATTAGAAACCCATTTTTTTAATTTAATTTCTTCTCCTTTTAAAGCATATATAGCAACAGGAGTTGTTATGTTTCTTTTGTTTTTAATAGTTACAGAAATACTATCTTTTTTAGTTTTGATAGATTTAATGGTATGATCTATTTTTTTATTTGTTTTTACAAAATCATTAAAAAACCAATCTAAATTTTTAGTTGTTTTAGAAGAAAGAAGTTTGTAAAAGGAATTTCCGTTGATGATTTTTAATTGATTATTTTGATAAAACTCTTGTATGGTTTGATTTAAAATGCTATCTCCAACATAACCTTTAAGAAATCTAAAACCTAAACCAGCTTTGTATTTACTTACAATTTTTCTATTGAAATTTGAAAGAGAATCTGCAGAAGTATTTAGTGCTTGATCTAAGAATTTACGAGCTGTAAACTGATAAATGAAAGGATATTTATCGTTAAATTCTAATTTAGAGATATTAAATCGTTTTAAAAACCATGAGTTAGAAGCGTTTCCTAAAAGTTTAACTTCTGGGTAATATTTTTCAATATATTCAATCATTAAATAGTTTTGAATACCATCAATTAACCAATAATCTTTTCTTTTGTTAAGTAAAATTGTGTTTTCAATATATCTTTTTGTGAGCGCTTTAAACATTGCTATATCCCATTTAAAAGTATCTGAAAATGGACGTAAGAATTTTGGAAGTTGGTTTAGCCCAAAAATAGGGTTTTTACTAGATGTAGCTTTGTCTATATAAATTTCTACATGAGGATATTTGCCTAGATATTTTTGTATAAAAAGTAATTCTCTATTTAAAATACTTGTTGTTAAATTAAAATCTAACTCTTCAGAAAACACATCTGTATGTACAGTTACAGTTTTTGTTGTAAATGTTTTTATTTGTGTAGTTTTATTAATACCTAAAAGAATATCTGTTTTGTTTTTTCCAACAAATAAATAATTATTATGTTTCTCTTTTTTTGTTTCGTATCTATATAAGTTTGATTCTGCAATATGATTTTTTGGAACATTTATTTCAATTTCAAAATCTGTTCCTTGTTCATATAAATCATCTAAATTTAAGTTGCTCATAAAATGCCAACCATCATTATAAATTGCTGGTGTTATGTACCAATTTCTTAAATGATAACCTGTTTTAGTTTTACCATATTTTGTAAAACGAGCATTGGGTATTTTTACAATATATGTTACAGATATATTAACCTTAGATTTAGGTAATAAAGGGTATTCTAAATCTATATTTATAATGTCTGCTTGATTTTTTAATTCGTTATAAGTAACGTTTTCAAAATTTACAGAAAGACTTTTAATTGTTGAAGAGCCTAATTCTTTTTCTTTAGCAAAATATAGGTCTTTTTTAAAATCTTTAATAAATCTTTTAGATAATGGTGTTTTTCTATCTCTATAACTGTTTGCCCAATTATGTAGATATATGTTATTTAATATTGAATCTGAAGTGTTGTGAAAGATAATTTCTTGTTGAATCTTTAATTCATCATTTTCTACATCTAATTCAGCTTTTATTTTGATTGAATTCTGCTGAGAAAACAAAAATGGAGTCGCTAAAATGCAAATTAGTAATATGTAAAATTGTTTTTTCAATTAAATTTTCACAAATTTAATTGGTTTGTAAAAATCAGCTTTAATGTAGTATATACCTTTAGAAAATGAACTAATATTCATAGTAACTTCTGTTTGATTTGTAACTTTTAATTCTTTTACTATTTGACCTAGATTGTTATAAATAGTCACATTTTTTAAGTTTAATGAAGAAAGAATGTTAAAAGATAAATAGTTATTAATAACATTATTAGAAGAAAAGGTAATTGGTTGTTGGTTTTTAGAGACACTTAATGTGTTTTCTGGAGTTTCTATTTCCATTACAATTGGTAAATGATCACTGAAATTATATAATGCATTTCTTATTTCTTGAGAAAACTCTCCTGTACAAGAAGTGTTGCTTACATAAGAATTGTAGCAGTTTCCATTGTTTCCAACAGCTTTGTAAGTTCCGTTTTTATAAAATAAATTGCTGTTAGTTTTTAAGTTTTCAGACATCATTATAAAATCAAAACGATCATCCATTCCTCCTCCAGCACCATCACTTAAAGCAGATGATCTTGTAGATTGAGAATGAATATCTTTAAAAGAATAATTATTCCAAAAATAAGTTGAGTTATAGTCTGTATCAAAATAATCTTTACCATCATTAGGAAAAGTAGGGCACAAACGATTTATAGGATCTACAATTTTAATAGAATTAGATTCGTTAATTAAACTTAAAAAACCTTCTTCATTACTTGTGTAAAAATTAAAATCGCCCGCAAAAATAATATTGCTGTTTTTTGGTAATCTGTCTAGTTCTCTAACAAAACTATTTACAGAGTTTAACCTTTTTTGCCTATTGTAACTACCTCTAGATGCTTTTAGGTGGGTAACAAACACTTCAATTTTTATAGGATTACTTTCATTGTTTTCTGTTTTTATAATAAAAGTATAATGATTAATATCTCTTGTTCCTGTTGGTATTACAGCATTATTTTCTAAAATTAGTTTGTTAGAGTTGTAATAAACTGTTTGTAATAAACTGGTATCTGGAGATTGCCCTTGGCTAAAAGGTGTTTTACTAAAATTTCTATTAAAAGGCAAAACTGCATTATTAAATAAATAATTAGATGCAGTTTCGTTTTTTATTTCGCAAACCATAAATAAATCTGGTTGCACAGATTCTAAAATAGTTTTTAAATGGTGAGTTCTATTTTGACTCGATAAATCTGAGTTGTAGTTTAAGGTATTGTAAAACATAGTTTTAATGTTGGTTTGTCCTACTAAAAAGACTGACCAAAAACTAAACAAATAAAATAGAATTCTTCTTAAAAACATTTTAGAAGTTAGGTTTAAATTGATATTTAGCGTAGAATTTATTTAAGTGTTCTAAAGCTTCTTCAGCTGTGTCAACAACTCTAAATAAGTTTAAATCTTTTTCACTAATATTTCCTTCTTCTAGCAAAGTATTTTTAATCCAGTCTAGCAATCCTCCCCAAAACTTTGTACCAACTAAAACAATTGGAAACCTTCCTATTTTATGAGTTTGAATTAATGTAATTGCTTCAAAAAGTTCATCTAAAGTTCCAAAACCACCAGGCATTACAACAAAACCTTGAGAGTATTTTACAAACATTACTTTTCTAACAAAAAAATAATCAAAATCTAAACTTTTACCTTGGTCTATCCAAGGATTGTCATGTTGTTCAAATGGAAGTTCAATGTTTAAACCTACAGAAGTTCCTTTACCTCTATGAGCACCTTTATTTCCTGCCTCCATAATTCCTGGTCCACCACCAGTAATTACACCATATCCATTTTGTGTTAATTGAAAAGCAACTTCTTCTGCTAATTTATAATAAGGATGGTCTGGTTTTGTTCTTGCAGAACCAAAAATAGACACACATGGTCCTATTTTACTAAGCTTTTCATAACCTTCTACAAACTCTGCCATTATTTTAAAAATAGCCCAAGAATCGTTAGTTTTTATTTCGTTCCAAGTTTTTGGTTGTAATTTTTCTTTTATTTTTCTGTCGTCATTTGTCATATTCTGTAATTTTAATTTAAAGTTTATTTCTTTTTTTTGAAAAAAGAAATGCTTGCTAAATTAGTTCTTTTTTCAAAAACTTTGCAGTATAACTCGTTTTATGTTTTGCAACTTGTTCAGGAGTTCCTGTACAAAGAATTTCTCCTCCTTTTTTTCCACCTTCAATTCCTACATCTATAATGTAATCTGCTAATTTTACAACATCTAAATTGTGTTCAATAATTAAAACAGTGTTTCCTTTATTTGCTAATTTGTTTAATACTTCCATTAAAACTCTAATGTCTTCAAAATGGAGGCCTGTTGTAGGTTCATCTAAAATATAAAACGTATTTCCAGTATCTCTTTTAGATAACTCTGAAGCTAGTTTTATTCTTTGAGCTTCTCCACCAGAAAGCGTTGTAGATTGTTGACCAAGTGTAATATATCCTAACCCAACATCTTTAATAGTTTTTAATTTTCTATGGATTTTAGGGATGTTTTCGAAGAAGTTTGTAGCATCTTCAATAGTCATATTTAAAACATCAGAAATAGATTTTCCTTTATACCTAATTTCTAAAGTTTCTCTGTTAAAACGTTTTCCTTGGCATGTTTCACATTCAACTTGTACGTCAGGTAGAAAATTCATTTCTATAACTCTAACACCCCCTCCTTGGCAGGTTTCACATCTTCCTCCTTTTACATTAAAAGAGAATCTACCTGGTTTGTAACCACGAATTGCTGCTTCTGGTGTTTTTGCAAATAAACTTCTAATTTCTGAAAAAGTACCTGTATAAGTTGCTGGGTTAGAACGTGGAGTTCTACCAATTGGAGATTGATCAATATCAATAACTTTATCTACATGCTCTAAACCTTCTATTTTTTTATATGGCATAGGCTTTTTTACACCTCTATAAATATGCGCATTTAAAATAGGATATAAAGTTTCGTTTATTAAAGTAGATTTTCCACTTCCAGAAACACCAGTAACACAAATCATTTTTCCTAAAGGGAATTCTACAGATACATTTTTTAAATTATTACCAGTAGCACCTTTTAGTTTTATCGATTTTCCATTTCCTTTTCTACGTTTTTTTGGAACAGCAATTTCTTTTCTGCCAGTTAAATAATCTGCAGTTAAGGTGTTGTGTTTTTTTAAATCATTAAAAGTACCTTCGCTAACAATTTCTCCTCCATGTCTTCCTGCACCTGGGCCAATATCAAAAACAAAATCTGCGTGTTCTATCATGTCTTTGTCATGTTCTACAACTAAAACAGAATTTCCAATATCTCTTAATTTTACTAAAGAATCTATTAATTTTTGATTGTCTCTTTGGTGTAAACCAATACTAGGTTCATCTAAAATGTAAAGTACACCAACTAATTGCGAGCCAATTTGAGTTGCTAAACGAATTCTTTGAGCTTCTCCACCAGAAAGAGATTTTGAAGTTCTATCTAAAGCTAAATAATCTAAACCAACATCTAACAAAAACTGAATTCGAGTTCTTATTTCCTTTAATATTTCTGATGCAATTGTAAGTTGTTTGTCTGATAGTTTTTCTTCAATATTTTTGAACCAGTTTGCTAATTCAGTAACATCCATTTGAGCTAAATCACTGATGTTTTTATCGGTAATTTTAAAGTGAAGCGCTTCTTTTTTAAGTCTTTTTCCTTTACAAGAAGAACAAGAAACTTCATCCATAAAACCTTTTGCCCACCTTTTAATAGTTGTGCTTTCTGCACTAGAATATTGGTTTTCTATGAACGAAATAATTCCTTCAAAATCAATTTTGTAATTTCTAGTTACACCAGCTGCTTTAGATTTTATTTCGAAAGATTCATTACCACCATTTAATATAATTTCTAAAGCTTCTTTTGGAATGTCTTTAATAGCATCTGTTAATTTAAATTTATAACGTTCTGCAATATTTTCTAGTTGTTTAAAAATCCAACTATTTTTTTGTTCTCCTAAAGGAGAAATACCACCATTTTTAATTGAAATTGTATTATCTGGAATTACTTTTTCTAGGTTAATTTCATTAGTAATTCCAAGACCATTACATTTACTACAAGCTCCTTTTGGAGAGTTAAAAGAAAATGTGTTTGGTTCTGGATTTGGATAAGCAATTCCAGATGTTGGGCACATTAATTCTCTACTAAAATAACGAGGATTGTTATCTTCTATGTCAATAACCATCATTATATTGTTACCAGAATATAATGCTGTTTTTATAGTTTCATCTAAGCGTTTGTCTATAGATTTATTAACTTTTAATCTATCAATAACAACTTCAATATCATGCGTTTTATATCTGTCTAAACGCATTCCTTTTTCTATCTCTTTTATTTCACCATCAACTCTAACTCTAACAAAACCTTGTTTAGAAATTTGCTCAAATAACTCTCTGTAATGTCCTTTTCTAGATTTAACAAGAGGTGCTAAAACAGCAATTTTTTTATCAGCAAAATCTTTTAAAATAAGTTGTTTTATTTGTTCGTCAGAATAACTTACCATTTTTTCATTGGTATTATATGAGTAAGCATCTGCAGCTCTTGCATATAATAATCTTAAAAAATCGTAAATTTCTGTTATTGTACCAACTGTTGAACGTGGACTTTTGTTAGTGGTTTTTTGTTCTATAGAAATTACTGGAGATAAACCATCAATTTTATCTACATCTGGTCTTTCTAAGCCTCCTAAAAACTGTCGAGCATAAGCAGAAAAAGTTTCAATATATCGTCTTTGACCTTCTGCATAAATGGTGTCAAAAGCTAATGAAGATTTTCCACTTCCACTTAAACCAGTAATTACAACTAATTTTTCACGAGGAATTTTTACATCGATATTTTTTAAGTTATGAGCTCTAGCTCCGTAAACTTCAATATATTCTTGGTCTTTCAAAAGAGGAAAATTTTTTGGAAAAACGCAAAGTTAAAGAATCCAATTTTAATTTAATTGGTGTATTGTTAACAAATGATAAAATAGTATCTTGCATTTAAATTTTTTAACATAAATGATTGATAATATTCGACATTATTTTGAAAGAAATGGATTTCATGTTTCTTCTAGATTAGCAGATAGAATGGGTATAAGAGCCATAAATGTACGTTTGTTTTTTATTTATGTTACTTTTTTTACAGTTGGTTTATCTTTTGGGTTTTATTTAACAATGGCCTTTTTATTTAAGTTAAAAGATAAGATGTATACCAAAAGAAGCTCAGTATTTGACTTGTAGTATATGAAAATAAAAGTATTAGATTCTAGAATAAATAAGACACTTCTTTTAGTGGTTACAATTATTACAATTGGAACTGTTGGATATAAATTATTGTCTGGTTATTCTTTTATAGATGCCTTATACATGACTGTAATTACAATAACTACAGTTGGTTTTGGAGAAGTAAAACCTTTTACTCCAGAAGAGAAAGTATTTACAATTTTTTTGATTTTAACAAGTATATCTATTTTTGGTTATACTGTTTCGTCGTTTTCTGAGTATTTAGTTAGTGGTAGGTTATTTGAACATTTTAAACACAAAAAAGTGGAAAAGCAAATAGAAAATTTAAAAGGGCACACAATTGTTTGTGGTTATGGAAGAAATGGAAAACAAGCAATTTTAAAATTAAAAAACTATAATAAAGACTTTGTTGTTGTAGAAAAAGACAAAGAAATGTCTCAGTTTTTAGACTCTGAAGGAATTTTAAATATTAATGGAAATGCCACTTTAGACGAAACTTTAATAAGAGCAGGTATAGAAAAAGCTGCAAATTTAATTACAGCATTGCCTTCTGATGCAAATAACTTATTTGTGGTTCTTACTGCTAGTCAGTTAAATAGTAATTGTAAGGTAATAAGTAGAGCATCAAATGAGTCTTCTTATAGTAAATTAAAAATTGCAGGAGCAGATAATGTAATTATGCCAGATAAATTAGGAGGTGATCATATGGCTTCTTTAGTTACAACTCCAGATGTAATAGAATTTGTTGATAGATTGACCATAGAAGGAGAAACAACTGCAAATTTAGAAGAAATAGCTGTAGACGATTTGCCAAAAAAATATTTAAATAAGACAATTTTAGATTTAGATCTTAGAAAAGAAACAGGGTGTACAGTTATTGGTTATAGAAATCCAGATAAAGATTATATAATTAATCCTGAAGCAGATTGTATTTTAACAGAAGGCTCTCATTTAATTGTATTAGGAAGACCAGAACAAATTATAAAACTTAGAGATTTATTTTAAAAATGATTAAAATAGCTATTACAGGTAGTAATGGGTTGTTAGGGCAGTCACTAATAGAATTATTACTTTTAGAAAAAGAAAAATATGAAGTCTTTGGTTTATCTAGAGGAAAAAATAGAAGTGGGAGAGATGATTTTTCTTATGTTTCTATAGATATTACAAAAGAAGAAAATTTAAAAGCACAATTAGCTACAATAAAACCAAACTTTATTATTAACACAGCTGCAATGACGCAAGTTGACGACTGTGAAAACAATAAAGAAGCTTGCGATTTGTTAAATGTAACTATTGTACAATGGTTGGCAGAAATTTCTCAAGAATTAAATATTCATTTAATTCATATTTCAACAGATTTTATTTTTGATGGGAAAAAAGGAAATTATAAAGAAACTGATACACCAAATCCTTTAAGTTATTATGGATTGTCTAAGTTAAAATCTGAAGAAGTATTAAAAGAGTCAAAAATAAATTACACTATTTTAAGAACCATATTAGTATATGGTAAAGTGTTTGATATGTCTCGAAATAACATTGTTTTATGGGTTCGTCAAATGTTATCAGAAGGAAAAGAAATTACAATAGTTGATGATCAATTTAGAACACCTACTTATGTAAAAGATTTGGCTTTAGCATGTAAAATTTCTATAGATAAAAAAGCAATGGGTGTTTTTAATATTGCTTCAAATGAATTGCTAAGTGTTTATGAAATTGCCCAACAAATTGCAGAAACATTTAAGTTAGATAAAAGTTTAATTAAACCTATATCTACATCCACATTAAACCAAACAGCACCTAGACCTGCAAAAACAGGTTTTAATTTATCAAAAACAAATATGCAGTTGGATTTTTATCCAAAATCCTTTAAAGAAGATTTGCAAAGATTTAAAGATATCTTAATGTAAAAATTACTTTTAACGCTCAAAAGTTGTTAAAAGCGCATATTTTTATGATATTGCACGCTACTAATTGAAAAACTAACAATTACATATTATGAAGAAAAAACTTCTTTCATTGCTTTTATTAGCAATTCCAATGTTAACATTTGCACAAGAAAAAGGATTAGATCAACAAATAGATGAGGCATTTGGTAATGCAACAGGATGGTTTGTAGATTTTATTTTTTATCAAATTCCTTTTACAGATACAATTAGTATTTATTGGGTATTATTCCCTTTAATTTTGGGAGCAACGTATTTTACTTTTTACTTCAATTTTATAAACTTTAAAGGTTTTTTTACTTCTATAAATATTGTTAGAGGTAAATATGATGAAATAGATAAGCACGATTCTATGATTGCTGCAGGAGATTCTACTCCAGGAGGTGATATAAAAGAAACAATAGCTATAGAAGGTCATGATGGAGAAGTTTCTCACTTTCAGGCATTAACAGCAGCTTTATCTGCAACAGTAGGTTTAGGAAACATTGCTGGTGTTGCAATTGCAGTTTCTATTGGTGGTGCAGGTGCTACTTTTTGGATGATTATTGCAGGGTTTTTAGGAATGGCTTCTAAATTTGTAGAATGTACTTTAGGTGTTAAATATAGAGATATTGAATCTGATGGAACTGTTTATGGAGGTCCAATGTATTATTTAACAAAAGGACTTAAAAATAAAACTTTAGGAAAAATATTAGCAGCATTCTTTGCAATCTTCGTTATTGGAGGATCTTTTGGAGGTGGAAACATGTTCCAAGTAAATCAAGCATTTCAATTAGTAGAAAATATTACTACACCAGTTGGTGGGGTTTCTGTACTACATGGTAAAGGATGGTTGTTTGGTTTAGTAATGTCAGTATTAGTTGGTATTGTAATTATTGGAGGAATTAAAAAAATAGCCAAAGTAACAGATAAAATTGTTCCTTTTATGGTGGCAATTTATGTTGCAGCATCATTATTTGTAATTTTTTCTAATTACGATATGATTGGAAGTGCATTTGGACAAATTTTTGAAGGAGCCTTTAGTCCAGAAGGAGTTGCAGGTGGAGCAGTAGGAGTTTTAGTTCAAGGATTTAGAAGAGCAGCATTTTCTAATGAAGCTGGTATTGGTTCTGCATCTATTGCGCATTCTGCAGTAAAAACTAAATATGCAGCAAGTGAAGGTATGGTTGCTTTATTAGAGCCTTTTATAGATACTGTTGTGGTTTGTACTATGACAGCTTTAGTTTTAATTATTACTGGTAATGTTGCAGCTGAAAATGCATCTTTAAATGATGCACAAGCAATATTATTAACTTCAGGAGCTTTTGAATCTGCTATTTCATGGTTTCCATATGTTTTAACTATTGCAGTAGTATTATTTGCATTTAGTTCTATGATTTCTTGGTCTTATTATGGTTTTCAAGGATGGGTATATTTATTCGGAAGATCTAAAAAAATGGAATATACTTACAAAGTAATTTTCTGTATATTCGTAATTATTGGAGCAGCAGCAAGTTTAGGATCAGTAATTGGTTTCTCAGATGCAATGGTTTTTGCAATGATGGTTCCTAATATGATTGGTTTAATAATTTTAGCTCCTAAAGTAAAAGAAGAGCTTTCTAGATATATGAATGCTATTAAAACAAAAAGTTAATAAGAAATTCAATATGAAAATATTTAAATCCCATTTCTGGTATAACAAAAGCCAAAGAAATGGGATTTTCTTTTTAGTAACGTTAATTATCATTTTTCAACTAATTATTGTTTTTGTAGATTTTACTTCAAATAATAAAATAGACTTAAAAACTTCAGAAGTTTTAGCTTTTCGTAATCAAATAGATAGTTTAAAGAGTGTAGAGTTAGAAAATAGAAAACCTAAAATTTATCCTTTTAATCCTAATTATATAACAGATTTTAAAGGAGAACAATTAGGAATGTCAATAGAAGAAATTGATAGATTGCTACTTTTTAGAAAAACAAATAAATTTGTCAATTCTAAAAGTGAATTTCAAAAAGTTACAAAAGTTTCAGACAGTTTATTAAATAAGATTTCTCCATATTTTAAATTTCCAGAATGGGTAACAAAAAGAAATCAAATTACATCTAAAAACTTATATAGTTCAAATAATATTAAAAAGATATCAATATCAACTTCAGATATTAATAAAGCTACTGCAGAAGATTTTAAAACAATAAGAGGTATAGGAGAAGCATATTCTGAACGTATTGTAAAATACCGAACAAAATTACAAGGTTTTACTTATAATAATCAGCTTAATGAAGTTTGGGGTTTAGATCAAGAAGTAGTAAAAAAAGTTTTATCAGTATTTAAAATTATTGAAAAGCCTATTATTAAAAAGGTTAACGTAAATACAGTTTCTTTTAAAGATTTATTAAAAAAACCTTACATCGATTATAATCTATGTAAAAAAATATTTGAATATAGAGATGAAGTTGCTGAACTTCAAAATATTTCAGAGTTAAAAAATATCAGTGGTTTTCCTTTGGATAAATATGATAGAATAGTCTTATATTTGGTGGCTGAATAAAAACCAATTTTTATCATAATGAACAGTATGTATTTTACTGAAGAGCATGAAGCTTTTCGTGCTAGTTTCAAAGAATTTTTACAGAAAGAAGTAGTTCCTCATATTAATAAGTGGGAAAAAGATGGTAGGGTAGAGCGTTTCATCTGGAAGAAATTTGGAGAAATGGGATATTTTGGTTTAAATACTCCAGAAGAATTTGGAGGTTTAAACTTAGATTTATTTTATACAGTTATCTTTTTAGAAGAATTACAAAAAGTAAATTCTGGTGGATTTGCTGCAGCAATGTGGGCACATGAGTATTTAGCAATGACACATCTTAATAAAGAAGGAAGTGATTTTATTAAAAATAAATACTTAGTTCCAAGTGTAGAAGGAGATATGATTGGTTGTCTTTGTATAACAGAACCTTTTGGTGGGTCAGATGTTGCAGGAATGCGCTCTACAGCTATAAAACAAGGAGATAAGTATATTTTAAACGGGTCAAAAACATTTATTACAAATGGAGTAGATTCAGATTACTTAATTGTATCAGCAAGAACAAACCCATCAGATAAATATAAAGGAATCAGTCTTTTTGTTGTAGACAGAAATTCTAAAGGATTATCAGCAACAAGGTTAGAAAAATTAGGTTGGAAAGCTTCAGATACAGGAGAAATAGCTTTTGATAATGTAGAAATTCCAGCAGAAAACTTGTTAGGAGAAGAAGGAAAAGGTTTTCCTTATATAATGCAACATTTTGCCTTAGAAAGGTTGGTAATGGGTGTTAATGCTCATGCAAGAGCAGAATATGCTGTAGATTATGCTTTAAATTATATACAAGAAAGAGTCGCTTTTGGTAAATCTTTAGATAATTTTCAGGTATTAAGACATAAAATTGCAGAAATGGCAAGTAGAGTAGATATGTGTAGAGAATACAATTACTCTATAACCAAACGTTTAGATGATGGTCAATATGTAGTTAAAGAAGCTAGTATGTCTAAATTACTTTCTACAAAAATGGCAGATGAGGTTATTTATGATGCATTACAAATGTTAGGTGGCTATGGTTATATGGAAGAATATCCTTTAGCAAGACTATTAAGAGATAGTAGGTTAGGTCCAATTGGAGGAGGTACTTCAGAAATTTTGAAAGAAATTATCGCAAAAATAGTAATAGACAGAAAAGAATATAAACCAGCTACATAAGTTTTTTGTTTTTTAGTTTTGATAACTGATAACTGATAACTGATAATTTTTTCGGGCGTTACCTAAAGGTCGCGCTTTCACTACTCGCTTTTTGTTTTTACCAAAACAAAAGAGCTCAAACAAACCGTTCAATCGCTAACGCAAAAGCAAATCCAAAAATAAATAGTAAATAAGAATTGTTATTTCATATTTAATTTCTACTTTTGCAGTCCAAAAAATAAAACATTAGTAGAAATACTATTAAAAATATAAAAGAACTTATGAAGGGAGGTGATAACTCATGTTAATTATACCAGTAAAAGAAGGAGAAAATATCGATAGAGCGTTAAAACGTTATAAGAGAAAATTCGATAGAACTAAGACAATGAAGAACTTACGTAACAGAAAAAACTTCACGAAGCCATCTGTAGCGAAAAGAGCTCAAAGAATAAAAGCATCTTACGTTCAAAGATTAAGAACACAAGAAGAAGTAGGTTAGAGATAACTTATTTTAAAATATTAAACTCGTATTGAATATTCAATACGAGTTTTTTTATGTTTTTTTTGTAGATTTACCTATAAAACACATCTAATTTGATTAACGAGTTTCTAGATTATCTTTCCTTAGAAAAAAAATATTCTGCACATACAATTACTGCATATAAAACAGATTTAAATTCATTTAAAAGCTTTTTAATCGACAATTGTAATCTAGAAGATCTTTCAGAAGTAAATTATTCATTAATCAGGTCTTGGATAGTAACTCTTGTTAATAATAATGTTTCTAATAGAACTATCAATAGAAAAGTAAGTTCTTTAAAGTCTTTTTATAAGTTTCTGCAAAAGTCAAATCAAATAGAATTAAATCCACTTTCTAAACATAAGATGTTAAAAGTAGAAAAAAAAGTTCAGGTGCCTTTTACAGCAAGAGAAATAAACGAAGTAATAAAAGATATAGATAAAGAAGATACATTTGTTTCTATAAGAAATAAACTTATAGTAGAGTTGTTCTATTCTACAGGAATCAGAAGAACAGAATTAATTAATTTAAAAGAACATAATATAAGTTTTTCAGATAAAACAATAAAAGTTTTAGGAAAACGAAATAAAGAAAGGTATGTTCCTTTGTTAGGTTCTGTAATTCAAACTTTAAAAAAATATTTACAATTAAAAAAAGAATTTTCAATAGGCTTAGGAGAGTTATTTATTACAGAAAAAGGAAATAAAATATACGAAACTCTTGTTTACAGAATTATAAATACTTACTTTAGTAGAGTCTCATCAAAAGAAAAAAAGAGTCCACATATATTAAGGCATTCTTTTGCAACACATCTTTTAAATGAAGGGGCAGATTTAAATTCAGTTAAAGAATTGCTAGGGCATTCTTCTTTAGCTTCAACACAAGTCTATACTAAAAATAGTCTTGATGTTATAAAAAAAGTATATAATAACGCTCACCCTAGGAGCAATAAAAAAGGATGAAGTATGAAGGTATTCACACAATCAGTAAATTTTAGCGCAGATAAAGAACTTATAAAATTTGTAGATGAAAAAGTTTTAACATTGGTTAAATACCATGATAAAATAGTAAATGCAGAGGTTTTTTTAAAAGTTTTGAATACAAGTGATAAAGAAAACAAGTTAACTGAAATAAAAATTCATATTCCAGGAGGAGATTTAATTGTTAAGAGAGAAACCAAAACTTTTGAGGAAGGTGTTAATACTGCGGTAGATAACTTAAAAAGACAATTAAAAAGATCAAAGGAAAAACATCGTGATTCAATTATTTCATAAAAAAAATGAAAAAAAAATAATAAAAAGTTTTAGAATGTAAAAAAACTTTATACATTTGCAATCCGTTAGAAATAGCGGGTTGTTTTTTTGCAGCAAAAGCCGATGTAGCTCAGCTGGCTAGAGCAGCTGATTTGTAATCAGCAGGTCGTGGGTTCGAGTCCCTCCATTGGCTCAAAATAACAAGTTCATTAAAATAGTAAATTCAAGGGGAGATACTCAAGCGGCCAACGAGGACGGACTGTAACTCCGTTGACTATGTCTTCGCAGGTTCGAATCCTGCTCTCCCCACAATTTACATTTTGCGAAAGTAGCTCAGTTGGTAGAGCGTCAGCCTTCCAAGCTGAATGTCGCCGGTTCGAACCCGGTCTTTCGCTCTAAATTATCAACAGGCCGGTGTAGCTCAGTTGGTAGAGCGCATCCTTGGTAGGGATGAGGTCGTGGGTTCAAATCCCATCGCTGGCTCATTTAATACGTATTATTAGACACTAAATATATTTAAACTAAGAATTAAAAATTAATAATCATGGCAAAAGGAACTTTTGACCGTTCGAAACCACACTTAAATATTGGTACTATCGGACACGTAGATCACGGTAAAACAACTTTAACTGCTGCTATTACAAAAGTATTAGCTGATGCAGGATTATCAGAAGCGAAAGATTTTGATCAAATTGATAACGCTCCAGAAGAAAAAGAAAGAGGGATTACAATTAACACTTCTCATGTTGAGTATCAAACTGCTAATCGTCACTACGCTCACGTTGACTGTCCAGGTCACGCGGATTATGTAAAGAACATGGTAACTGGTGCTGCTCAAATGGATGGTGCTATTTTAGTAGTTGCTGCAACGGATGGTCCAATGCCTCAAACTAGAGAGCATATCTTATTAGGTCGTCAGGTAGGTATTCCTCGTATCGTTGTTTTCTTAAACAAAGTTGATATGGTTGATGATGAAGAGCTTTTAGAATTAGTTGATATGGAAGTTAGAGAATTGTTATCTTTTTATGATTATGATGGAGATAATGGTCCTGTAGTTTCAGGTTCTGCTTTGGGAGCTTTAAACGGTGAACAAAAATGGGTTGATACTGTAATGGAATTAATGGAAGCTTGTGATACTTGGATTGAGGAGCCATTAAGAGAGGTAGATAAAGATTTCTTAATGCCTGTTGAGGATGTGTTTTCAATTACTGGTCGTGGAACTGTAGCAACAGGTCGTATAGAAACAGGTATTGCTAATACAGGGGATGTTGTAGATATTATTGGTATGGGAGCTGAAAAGATGTCTTCTACGATTACTGGTATTGAGATGTTTCGTCAAATCTTAGATAGAGGTGAGGCTGGAGATAATGCAGGAATCTTATTGAGAGGTATTGCTAAAGAAGATATTAAAAGAGGGATGGTAATCTGTAAGCCAGGTTCTGTAACTCCTCATGCTAAATTTAAGGCAGAGGTTTATGTTCTTAAAAAAGAAGAAGGTGGACGTC
This sequence comes from Polaribacter sp. Z022, assembly GCF_023555495.1. Taxonomy (GTDB): domain Bacteria; phylum Bacteroidota; class Bacteroidia; order Flavobacteriales; family Flavobacteriaceae; genus Polaribacter. The sequence goes on from NZ_JALCZO010000002.1 coordinate 46,491, forward strand.
ATACTCCATTCCATAACAACTATCGTCCTCAGTTCTATGTAAGAACAACGGATGTTACAGGTACTATTAACTTGCCTTCAGGTGTAGAAATGGTGATGCCAGGAGATAACTTAACAATTACTGTTGATTTAATCCAACCAATCGCATTAAATGTTGGTTTACGTTTTGCTATCCGTGAAGGAGGTAGAACTGTAGGTGCAGGTCAAGTTACAGAATTATTAGACTAATTATTAGTTTAATTAATGAATAAAATATAAGGGTGTTCCGTTTCTACGGAACGCCTTTATCAATGAATAAGAAACGGGTTTAGCTCAGTTGGTAGAGCACTGGTCTCCAAAACCAGGTGTCGGGGGTTCGAGTCCCTCAATCCGTGCAAAAAAAAACATAATTATTATGAATTTCATACAATATATCAAAGATTCTTTTGAAGAATTAAGTAATCATATGACTTGGGTTTCTAAAGAAGATGCTCAGAAATCAACTGTTACTGTAGCTGTTTTTACAATTGTATTTGCTTTAGCTGTAGCTGGTATAGATTATGTTTTTCAAACAGGTTTAGATAATTTTTTCGGAATGTTTAAATCAAATTAATTATGGCAGCTGATTCAGTAATGAAATGGTATGTTGTTAGAGCCATTGGAGGACAAGAAAATAAAGTGAAGTCTTATATAGAAAATGAGATTTCAAGAGTAGGTTTATCTGATTATGTAAGTCAGGTAATAGTACCTACTGAAAAGGTTGTTCAGATAAGAAATGGAAAAAAGGTAAATAGAGAAAGAGTTTATTTTCCTGGTTATATCATGGTAGAAGCAAATCTTTCAGGAGAAGTGCCTCACGTTATTAAAGCTATAACTGGAGTGATTGGTTTCTTAGGAGAAACAAAAGGAGGTGATCCTGTTCCAATGAGAAAATCTGAAGTAAACAGAATGCTAGGGAAAGTTGATGAACTTTCTGTACAAGATGAAAATATTGCAATACCTTTTAATATAGGAGAAACTGTAAAGGTTGTTGATGGTCCTTTTAATGGATTTGATGGTACTATAGAAAAAGTAAATGAAGAAAAGCGTAAACTAGAAGTGATGGTGAAAATCTTTGGAAGAAAAACACCATTAGAATTAAGTTATATGCAAGTAGAAAAGATATAATTGTTACACAAATATATATGACCGATTTGTTTTTAAGCTTCCAATTTAAAACAAATCATTAAACATTTTAAAATGGCAAAAGAAGTTAGTAAAGTAGTTAAGTTACAAGTAAGGGGAGGCTCAGCGAATCCATCGCCGCCGGTTGGACCCGCTTTAGGAGCTGCTGGTGTTAACATTATGGAGTTCTGTAAACAGTTTAATGCAAGAACGCAAGACAAACAAGGTAAAGTATTACCTGTTGTTATTACTGTTTTCAAAGACAAATCGTTCGATTTTGTTGTAAAAACTCCTCCTGCAGCAGTTCAGTTACTAGAAGCGGCCAAAATTAAAAAAGGTTCAGGAGAACCAAACAGAAAGAAAGTAGCGTCAGTTACTTGGGATCAAATTAAAGTTATTGCAGAAGATAAAATGGTAGATTTAAATGCCTTTGAAATTTCTTCAGCAATGCGTATGATTGCAGGTACAGCTCGTTCTATGGGATTAACAGTTAAAGGTGATGCACCAGCATAAACTTTATAAAAAGTAGTAAAATGGCAAAATTAACAAAAAAGCAAAAAGAAGCTCACGCAAAGTTAGATAGCTCTAAATCTTATGATTTAGCAGCAGCTTCATCGCTAGTCAAAGACATTACTAACGTAAAGTTTGATGCATCTGTAGATTTAGCAATACGTTTAGGAGTTGATCCTCGCAAAGCTAATCAAATGGTTCGTGGTGTTGTAACATTACCTCACGGAACAGGTAAAGATGTTAAAGTATTAGCATTAGTAACTCCAGATAAAGAAGCAGATGCTAAAGCAGCAGGTGCAGATTATGTTGGATTAGATGAATTCCTTCAAAAAATTAAAGGAGGATGGACAGATGTAGATGTAATTATTACAATGCCTAGTGTAATGGGTAAATTAGGTCCTTTAGGTAGAATTTTAGGTCCTAGAGGTTTAATGCCTAACCCTAAAACTGGTACTGTAACAATGGATGTTGCAAAAGCAGTTACAGATGTAAAAGCTGGTAAAATCGATTTTAAAGTTGATAAAACTGGTATCGTTCATGCAGCAATTGGAAAAGTATCTTTTGATGCTAAGAAAATTGAAGAAAATGCAAACGAGTTAATACAAACTATTATTAAATTGAAACCAACAACAGCAAAAGGAACGTATGTAAAAAGCGTTTTTATGTCTAGTACTATGAGTCCTAGTATTGAGGTTGAGGTTAAAACTGTTTAATACGTTAAAACTTATAATCATGACTAGAGAAGAGAAATCACAAGTAATACAAGATTTAACAGCAGTATTAGCAGACACAAATACGTTATATTTAGCAGATATTTCTGGATTAGATGCACAAACAACTTCTAACTTACGTAGAGCTTGTTTTAAGGCAGGAGTTCAGTTATCAGTTGTTAAAAATACATTACTTGCAAAAGCAATGGAAGCTTCAGATAAAGAATTTGGAGACTTACCAACAGTATTAAAAGGAAATACTTCAATGATGATTTCTGAAGCAGCTAACGCTCCAGCAAAATTAATCAAAGAATTCAGAAAAAAAGCAGATAAACCTTTATTAAAAGGAGCATTTGCAGAAGAGTCTGTATATATTGGAGATGATCAATTAGAATCTTTAGTAAACATTAAGTCTAGAGAAGAATTAATTGGTGAAATCATTGGATTATTACAGTCACCAGCTAAGAATGTTATTTCAGCATTACAGTCAGGTGGACAAACACTTTCAGGTATTATTAAAACTTTATCTGAAAAAGAATAAGCGCACAAATAAATTATAATAAAACAAAATTTTAAAAACAATTAAAATGGCAGAATTAAAAGATTTCGCAGAACAATTAGTTAACTTAACAGTAAAAGAAGTTAATGAATTAGCTACTATTTTAAAAGATGAGTATGGTATTGAGCCAGCAGCAGCAGCAGTAGCAGTAGCAGGACCAGCAGCAGGTGGTGGTGAAGCAGCTGAAGAGCAAACTGAATTTGATGTTATCTTAACAGCAGCAGGAGCTTCTAAATTAGCAGTTGTAAAATTAGTTAAAGAATTAACTGGTTTAGGATTAAAAGAAGCTAAAGGTATCGTAGATAGCGCTCCTGCAGCAGTAAAAGAAGGTGTTTCTAAAGATGAGGCTGAAGGTCTTAAGAAGTCTTTAGAAGAAGCTGGAGCTGAAGTAGAGCTTAAGTAAGCTACAACTTCCCGATTTTTTTGTAAGACTAAAAAACGGGAAAACAAATATAGGTTTAGGTACTAGAAACGTAAGTTTTTAGGCCTAAACCATTTTGTGTATATATTCGTTCTTTATTTTAATTCAGATTTTAATCAAAAATATATTCTCTTTTGGCAACGAAAAACACTACTGAAAGAATCAACTTCGCAACTTCTCAAATGATTAAAGAATATCCAGATTTTTTGGATATTCAGGTAAAATCTTTCCAAGATTTTTTCCAACTTCAAACTAAAGCAGAAGAAAGAGGTGAAGAAGGTTTGTACAAAACCTTCATGGATAACTTTCCAATTACAGATACAAGAAATCAATTTGTATTAGAATTTTTAGATTACTTTGTAGATCCACCAAGATATTCTATTCAAGAATGTATTGAAAGAGGTCTTACACATAGTGTACCTTTAAAGGCTCGTCTAAAACTTTACTGTACAGATCCAGAACACGAAGATTTCGAAACTATTGTTCAAGATGTTTATCTTGGTACAATTCCTTATATGACTAACTCTGGTACATTTGTTATAAATGGAGCAGAACGTGTGGTAGTTTCTCAGTTACATAGATCACCAGGTGTGTTCTTTGGACAATCTTTCCACGCAAATGGTACAAAATTATATTCAGCAAGAGTAATTCCTTTTAAAGGTTCTTGGATTGAATTTGCTACCGATATCAATCAAGTAATGTATGCTTATATTGATAGAAAGAAAAAATTACCAGTTACAACATTATTCAGAGCTATTGGTTTTGAAAGAGATAAAGACATTTTAGAAATTTTTGATCTTGCAGAAGAAGTAAAAGTTTCTAAAGCTGGATTAAAAAAAGTATTAGGTCGTAAATTAGCAGCTAGAGTTTTAAAAACATGGCATGAAGATTTTGTAGATGAAGATACTGGAGAAGTTGTATCAATAGAAAGAAACGAAATTATTTTTGATCGTGATACAATTTTAGAAAAAGAACATATTGATGAAATAATTGATGCTGGTGCTAAAACCGTTTTACTTCATAAAGAAGATAACGATATGGCAGACTATGCAATTATTCACAATACTTTACAAAAAGATCCTACCAATTCAGAGAAAGAAGCAGTAGAACATATTTATAGACAATTACGTAATGCAGAACCGCCAGATGAAGAGACTGCAAGAGGTATTATAGATAAGTTATTCTTTTCTGAACAAAGATATAATTTAGGTGAAGTTGGTCGTTTTAGAATGAACACCAAGCTTCAGTTAAATGAACCAATTGATCAAAAGGTATTAACAAAATTAGATATTATTACAATTATTAAATATTTAATTGAGTTAATCAATTCTAAAGCAGAAGTTGATGATATAGATCACTTATCTAACAGACGTGTAAGAACTGTTGGTGAACAATTAGCAGGTCAATTTGGAGTTGGTTTAGCACGTATGGCTAGAACAATTCGTGAGCGTATGAATGTACGTGATAACGAAGTTTTTACGCCAATTGATTTAATTAATGCTAAAACATTATCATCTGTAATTAACTCATTCTTTGGTACGAACCAATTATCTCAATTTATGGATCAAACAAATCCATTAGCAGAGATAACTCATAAGCGTAGATTATCTGCACTTGGACCTGGAGGTTTATCAAGAGAAAGAGCAGGTTTCGAGGTTCGTGATGTTCATTATACTCATTATGGACGTTTATGTCCGATTGAAACTCCTGAGGGACCAAATATTGGTTTAATTTCATCGCTTTCTGTATTTGCAAAAGTTAACAATTTAGGATTTATTGAAACTCCTTATAGAAAAGTTGATAACGGAGCAGTTGCAGTTGGAGAACCACCTATATATTTAAGTGCTGAAGAAGAAGAAGGAATGAAAATTGCTCAATCTAATTTAGAATTAAAAGAAGATGGAAGCATTGTTTTAGATAGAGTTATTGCACGTGAAGAAGGAGATTTCCCTGTAGTTACTCCAGATGTAATTGATTATATGGACGTTGCTCCAAATCAAATTGCTTCTATATCTGCATCTTTAATTCCATTCTTAGAGCATGATGATGCAAATAGAGCCTTAATGGGATCTAACATGATGCGTCAAGCAGTTCCTTTATTAAGACCAGAATCACCAATTGTTGGTACTGGTTTAGAACGTAGAGTTGCAAAAGATTCTAGAATCTTAATCAATGCAGAAGGAGCAGGAGAAGTAACTTATGTAGACGCAAATAAAATTACAATTAAGTATGATAGAAATGAAGAAGAAAAACTAGTTAGTTTTGATTCTGAAGAAGTTTCTTACAACTTAATTAAGTTTAGAAAAACCAATCAAGGAACAAATATTAACTTAAAACCAATTGTAGAAAAAGGTGATAGAGTTGAAGAAGGTCAAGTCCTTTGTGAAGGTTATGCAACACAAAAAGGAGAATTAGCTTTAGGTAGAAATATGAAAGTAGCCTTTATGCCTTGGAAAGGGTATAACTTTGAGGATGCAATTGTAATTTCTGAAAAAGTTGTTCGTGAAGATATATTTACATCTATTCATATTGATGAGTATTCTTTAGACGTAAGAGATACAAAATTAGGAACTGAAGAGTTAACTAATGATATCCCAAATGTTTCTGAAGAAGCAACAAAAGATTTAGATGAAAATGGAATGATTAGAATTGGAGCAGAAGTTAATCCTGGTGATATCTTAATTGGTAAAATTACACCAAAAGGAGAATCTGATCCAACTCCAGAAGAAAAATTATTACGTGCTATTTTTGGTGATAAAGCAGGTGATGTAAAAGATGCATCATTAAAAGCTTCTCCATCATTAAGAGGTGTTGTAATAGACAAAAAATTATTTAAAAGAGCTGTAAAAGATAAAAACAAGAGATTAAGAGATAAAGAAGCAGTTGCTACTTTAGAAGCTTCTTTTGTGAGTAAATTTGAAGGTTTAAAAGATATTTTAATTGAGAAATTATTTACTTTAATTAGTGGTAAAACTTCTCAAGGAGTATATAATGATTTAGGAGAAGAAGTTTTACCAAAAGGTAAAAAATATACTCTTAAAATGTTAAACTCTGTAGATGATTATGTTCACTTAACAGGATCTTGGACTACTGATAAAGACTTAAATAATTTAGTTGGTGAATTAGTTCACAACTATAAAATTAAAGTAAATGATCTACAAGGTTCTTTACGTCGTCAAAAGTTTACAATATCTGTTGGAGATGAATTACCAGCAGGAATTTTAAAACTTGCTAAGATTTACATTGCTAAAAAACGTAAATTAAAAGTAGGTGATAAAATGGCAGGACGTCATGGTAATAAAGGTATTGTGGCTCGTATTGTAAGAGCAGAAGATATGCCTTTCTTAGAAGACGGAACACCTGTAGATATCGTATTAAATCCATTAGGGGTACCTTCTCGTATGAACATTGGTCAAATTTATGAAACTGTTCTTGGTTGGGCAGGTCAAAAATTAAATACTAAATATGCAACACCAATATTTGATGGAGCATCTTTAGATCAAATCAATGGAATTACGGATTCAGCTGGTGTACCAAGGTTTGGACATACTTACTTATATGATGGTGGAACAGGAAAGCGTTTCGATCAACCAGCAACAGTTGGTATCATTTATATGATTAAGTTAGGTCACATGATTGAGGATAAAATGCACGCACGTTCTATTGGACCTTACTCATTAATTACACAACAACCATTAGGAGGTAAAGCTCAATTTGGAGGTCAACGTTTTGGAGAGATGGAAGTTTGGGCACTTGAAGCATATGGAGCATCAAGTATCTTAAGAGAAATCTTAACTGTAAAATCTGATGATGTAATGGGTAGAGCTAAAACATACGAAAGTATTGTTAAAGGTGAAACTATGCCAGAACCTGGATTACCAGAATCATTTAACGTATTAATGCACGAACTTAAAGGTTTAGGTTTAGACGTTAGATTAGAAGAATAACAAAAATTGACACAAGAAGTAGATTTATGCTACTTCTTGTTGTCATTTATTTATAAGTCTCATTGAGACCATTTTTACAATTTTAATTCGAATCCATCAACATGGCAAGAAAACAAGAGAAGTACACTGTAAAAAAGTTTAATAAAATCTCAATTGGTTTATCATCACCAGAAGCTATTTTAGAAATTTCTAAAGGTGAAGTTTTAAAACCAGAAACAATAAATTACCGTACACATAAACCAGAAAGAGATGGTTTATTTTGTGAGCGTATTTTTGGTCCTGTAAAGGATTATGAATGTGCTTGTGGAAAGTACAAAAGAATTCGCTACAAAGGTATCGTTTGTGATAGATGCGGTGTAGAAGTTACAGAAAAGAAAGTACGTAGAGATAGAGTAGGTCACATTAATTTAGTGGTTCCTGTTGCTCATATTTGGTACTTTAGATCATTACCTAACAAAATGGGATACCTTTTAGGTTTACCATCTAAGAAGTTAGATATGATTATTTACTACGAACGTTACGTAGTAATTCAACCTGGTATTGCTAAGAATGTTGAAGGAGAGCCATTACAAAAAATGGACTTCTTAACAGAAGAAGAATACCTAGATATTGCTGATGAATTACCACAAGACAATCAATACTTAGATGATTCTGACCCAAATAAGTTTATCGCTAAAATGGGAGCAGAGTGTTTAATTGATTTATTAGCTCGTATTGATTTAGATGCTTTATCTTTTGAATTAAGACATAAAGCAAATACAGAAACGTCTAAACAACGTAAAACTGAAGCATTAAAACGTTTAAATGTTGTTGAAGCATTTAGAGATTCTCAAAAGAATAGAGAGAATAATCCAGAATGGATGATTATGAAGGCAATTCCGGTAATTCCACCAGAATTAAGACCTTTAGTTCCATTAGATGGAGGTCGTTTTGCTACTTCAGATTTAAATGATTTATATAGAAGAGTTATTATTAGAAACAATCGTTTAAAAAGATTAGTTGAAATAAAAGCTCCAGAAGTTATTTTACGTAATGAAAAACGTATGTTACAAGAATCAGTAGATTCATTATTTGATAACACACGTAAATCATCTGCAGTAAAAACAGAATCTAACAGACCTTTAAAATCTTTATCAGATTCATTAAAAGGTAAACAAGGACGTTTCCGTCAAAACTTATTAGGAAAGCGTGTTGATTATTCTGCACGTTCTGTTATTGTTGTTGGGCCAGAAATGAAATTATCTGAATGTGGATTGCCAAAAGATATGGCAGCTGAACTTTATAAGCCTTTTGTAATTAGAAAATTAATTGAAAGAGGAATTGTAAAAACAGTTAAATCTGCAAAGAAAATAATAGATAGAAAAGAACCAGTTGTTTGGGATATTTTAGAAAATGTAATTAAAGGTCATCCTGTATTATTAAATAGGGCTCCTACTTTACACAGACTAGGTATTCAAGCTTTCCAACCAAAATTAATTGAAGGAAAAGCTATACAATTACATCCATTAGCATGTTCTGCATTTAATGCGGATTTTGATGGGGATCAAATGGCAGTTCACTTACCATTAGGACCTGAAGCTATTTTAGAAGCACAATTATTAATGTTGGCTTCTCATAATATTTTAAATCCTGCAAATGGAGCACCAGTAACTGTACCTTCTCAGGATATGGTACTTGGTTTATACTACATGACTAAAGAGAGAATTTCTACTCCAGAAGTACCAATTAAAGGAGAAGGATTAACTTTTTATTCACCAGAAGAAGTAACAATTGCTTTTAACGAAGAAAAAGTTGACTTAAATGCTGGAATTAAAGTAAGAACTCAAGATATAGACGAGAATGGAGAGCAAGTAACTAAAATTATAAAAACTACTGTTGGTAGAGTTTTATTTAATGAAAAAGTACCTGCTGCTGCTGGTTATATTAATGAAGTATTAACTAAGAAAAACTTACGTGGAATTATTGGTGGTATTTTAAAAGCTACAGATATTCCTACTACAGGAGCATTCTTAGATGAGATAAAAAATATGGGATATAAATTTGCCTTCCAAGGTGGTTTATCATTCTCATTAGGGGATATTATTATTCCTAAAGAAAAACAAGGTATGATTGAAGAAGCCAATAAAGAGGTGGATGTAATTGTATCTAACTATAACATGGGTATGTTAACGCAAAAAGAGCGTTATAATCAGGTAATTGATATTTGGGGTAGAACCAATAACGATTTAACTGAGTTATCTATGAAACGTTTACGTGAAGATCAACAAGGGTTTAACTCAGTATACATGATGCTTGATTCTGGTGCAAGGGGTTCTAAAGAACAAATTCGTCAGTTAACAGGTATGCGTGGATTAATGGCAAAACCAAAGAAATCTACTGCAGGTGGTGGAGAAATTATTGAAAATCCGATTCTTTCTAACTTTAAAGAAGGTTTATCAATTTTAGAATACTTTATCTCTACTCACGGTGCACGTAAAGGATTAGCAGATACCGCTTTAAAAACGGCAGATGCAGGTTACTTAACACGTAGATTAGTAGATGTTTCTCAAGATGTTATTATTAACGAAGAAGATTGTGGTACTTTAAGAGGATTAGAAGTTACTCCGTTAAAGAAAAACGATGAGATTGTAGAATCTTTATCAGACAGAATTGAAGGAAGAATTTCTTTAAACAATGTTTATCACCCAGTTACTGAAGAAATCTTATTAGAAGCTAATCAACCAATTACTTCTCAGTTAGCTTTAGCTGTTGAAAAATCTGGAATTGATAGATTAGAAGTAAGATCTCCATTAACATGTGAGTCTTCTAGAGGTATTTGTGCTAAATGTTATGGTCAGAGTTTATCTACTCTTAACAAAGTACAAATTGGTGAAGCAGTTGGTGTAATTGCAGCACAATCTATTGGAGAACCTGGTACACAGTTAACTTTACGTACATTCCACGTTGGTGGGGTTGCAGGTAACATCTCTGAAGAAAATAAGTTAATTGCTAAGTTTGATGGTAAAGTTGTTATAGAAGATTTACGTACAGTTGTTGGTAAAGACAATGAAGGTAATGAAGTTGATATTGTAATATCAAGAACAGCCGAAATTAAAATTATAGATAAGAAAACAGGAATTACTCAAAGTACAAATATTATTCCTTACGGTTCAATCATTTTTGATAAAGATAGAAAATCTATTAAAAAAGGAGATGTTATTGTTCAGTGGGATCCATTTAATGGTGTGATTGTTTCTGAGTTTGGAGGAAAAGTGAAGTTTGATAATTTAGAACAAGGTATTAACTACTCTGTTGAAATTGATGAACAAACTGGTTTCCAAGAAAAAGTAATGACTGATTCTAAAAATAAGAAAATCATTGCTTCTTTAATTATTGAAGATGAAGATGGAAATGCTTTACGTTCTTATAGTTTACCAGTAGGTGCACACCTAATGGTTAATGACGGAGATAAAGTTGAATCTGGACATACTTTAGTTAAAATACCTAGAAAATCTGGTAAAGCAGGTGATATTACTGGAGGTTTACCTCGTGTAACAGAATTATTTGAAGCACGTAACCCATCTAACCCTTCTGTTGTTTCAGAAATTGATGGTGTAGTATCTTTTGGTAAAATTAAGCGTGGTAATAGAGAAATTATTGTTGAATCTAAAACAGGAGATATTAGAAAGTATTTAGTTAAACTTTCTAACCAAATTTTAGTTCAAGAAAATGACTTTATTAAAGCTGGTATGCCATTATCAGATGGAGCTACAACTCCTTCAGATATTTTAAGAATTAAAGGACCTTCTGCAGTTCAAGAATACTTAGTAAACGAAATTCAAGAAGTTTATCGTTTACAAGGTGTAAAAATTAATGACAAACACTTTGAGGTTGTTGTGCGTCAAATGATGCGTAAAGTTAAAATTATTGATTCTGGAGATACTTTATTCTTAGAGAACCAGTTAATTCATAAAATTGATTTTATCAAAGACAATGATGCAATTTACGGAATGAAGGTTGTTGAAGATGCTGGAGATTCTGAAAATTTACAAGCAGGTCAAATTATTTCTGCACGTCAGTTAAGAGATGAAAATTCTTTATTAAGAAGAAATGATCAAAACTTAGTGGTAGCTAGAGATGCTAAACCAGCAACAGCAGAACAAGTTTTACAAGGTATTACAAGAGCATCATTACAAACAAAATCATTTATTTCTGCAGCTTCTTTCCAAGAAACTACAAAAGTATTAAATGAGGCTGCTGTAAGTGGTAAAGTAGATACTTTAGAAGGATTGAAAGAAAATGTAATTGTTGGTAAGAAAATTCCAGCAGGTACAGGTATGAGATCTTATGATAAAGTAATTGTAGGACCAAAAGACGAAATAGAGCAAAGTTTCTAATAAATAACGTGTAAACGTTTAAGAGTATAAAGTTGAATTGTTTACTGTAAGTTAATTACAATATTCAATTCAACTTTTTTTTTATTTTACAATTTAACAGATACACAATTAAACACATACACGATTTAAATTATGGAAGAAAATCAAAACAAAGACGGACAAATTAATATTGAATTAGATCAAGAAATTGCAGAAGGAACTTATTCTAACTTAGCAATAATCAATCATTCAATGTCAGAGTTTATTGTTGATTTTATTAATATAATGCCAGGTGTTCCTAAGGCTAAAGTAAAATCAAGAATTATTCTAACTCCACAACACGCAAAAAGGTTAACACAGGCTTTAGCAGATAATGTTAGAAAGTTTGAACAACAACATGGAGAGATTAAAGATTATGAAACTCCACCTATTCCAATGAATTTTGGACCAACAGGACAAGCATAAAAAAAGGCGAAACTATTAGTTTCGCCTTTTTTTTATTTTATACTGTTCTTGTTCTATTTAACAACCAATAATCTGCCAATACTAAAGCAGTCATAGCTTCTACAATAGGTACAGCTCTTGGTACTACACAAGGATCATGACGTCCTTTACCTGTAATTTCTGTTAATTCGTATTCAGAATTAATTGTTTGTTGATTACTCATAATAGTAGCAACTGGTTTAAAAGCAACTCTAAAGTATATGTCTATTCCATTACTAATTCCTCCTTGTATTCCTCCAGAAAGATTAGATTGAGTAGAACCATCTGCATTAAAAATATCATTATGTTCTGAACCTTTCATTTTTGCTCCACAAAACCCACTTCCAAATTCAAAACCTTTTACAGCATTAATAGATAACATTGCACTACCTAATTGAGCATGAAGTTTATGAAAAATAGGCTCTCCTAATCCAACAGGTACATTTTGAGCTACACAAGTAACAGTACCACCAATTGTATCACCAGCTTTTCTAATTTCTTGAATTTTAGTAATCATTTTATCTGCTGAAACTTCATCTGGACAACGTACGATGTTAGATTCTGTTTTAGAAAAATCTAAATCTTGATAAGGTTTATCTAAAAAAATATCACCTACAGAAGAAGTAAAAGCATTAATTTTCATGCTAGCAATTAATTGCTTAGCCAAAGCACCAGCAACTACCCAATTGGCAGTTTCACGAGCAGAACTTCTACCACCACCTCTATAGTCTCTTATTCCATATTTTTTATCATAAGTATAATCAGCATGAGAAGGTCTGTAAACATTGGTGTTATGATTGTAATCTTTAGATTTTTGATTTGTGTTTTTAATAACAAAACCAATAGAAGTACCAGTTGTAACTCCTTCAAATATTCCTGAATGAAATTCTACAGTATCTGGTTCTTTTCTTTGAGTTACAATTTTAGACTGACCTGGTTTACGTCTATCTAATTCAGCTTGAATAGCATCAAAATCTACTTTTAAACCTGCAGGAAAGCCATCAATTACACCACCAATTGCGGTACCATGAGATTCTCCATAAGTAGTTACTTTTAATAAATTTCCGAAAGAATTAAATGACATTGTTCTAAAATTATAATTTTGAATGCAAATATAATAAACTACTGTACAAAAATTGGATTTTATATTGTATTGTAATTATATCTAAAAACTTAATTTTACTTAGAATGCTTGATTATTAAGGAGATATGATTTGTAAAAAACTATATTCAAAAAAAATGAAAAATAATTCATTTTTTGTTTCAATAAATGAAAAACCTTTCTATATTTGCATCCGCATTCAGGGAATACCTGATGAGACTCTTGGAGAAATGGCAGAGTGGTCGAATGCGGCAGTCTTGAAAACTGTTGACTGTAACAGGTCCGGGGGTTCGAATCCCTCTTTCTCCGCAAAACCTTATAATCTTTTGATTATAAGGTTTTTTTTATTTATAAAATCTTTCTTTTAAATGTGAAATTCAGTTGTTGTATGAATTTCTTTTAAAACAAACGAGCTTTCTAAAACTCCAATATTATCTATTTTAGATAATTTTAGTCTTACAAATTCATGATAAGTATTTAAACTTTCGAGGTTTATTTTTAATATGAAATCGACTTTTCCAGCCATATGATAACATTCTTGTATTTCTTTAATTTCTTTAATTTGTTTTTCAAATTTATCTATAAATCCTTCATTGTGATAACGTAATGAAACCATACAAACTGCTACTACAGGTTTGTTTAATAGAACTTTATCTAGTATTGCAACATATTTTTTAATATAACCTTTTGTTTCTAAACGTTTTATTCTTTCATATACAGGAGAAGCAGTAAGATTTAATAATTGCGCAATTTCTTTAGTAGTTTTTTTTGAATCGTTTTGAAGAATTCTTAAAATTTTTAGATCAACATCATCTATTTTTTCCATAAGGCAGATAAAATTACTTTTTAAATAGTTTAATAATTAAAGTTATAGAAAAAAAATCTTTAAATAAAATTAATTAAAGTATAATTTACTTATTTGTTGTTGATATGAAGTGTTTTTAATTGAAATATGGATTAAATTTCTAATTTTGTATTATATAAATTATTGTAATGAAGTCAGAAAAAATTTTAATTACTGGAGCACTTGGACAATTAGGAACTGTTTTAACAAATGAGCTTCAAAAAAAATACGGTATAAATTCTGTTATAGCAACAGATCTAAGACCTAATTTTGATTTTAATGGTGTTTTTGAAACTTTAGACGTTACAAATTTTAAAGCGATTGAAGAATGTGTAATAAAGCATAATGTTACTCAAATTTATCATCTAGCTGCTATTTTATCTGCTAATGGAGAGAAAAACCCATTAAAAACATGGGATATTAACATGTCTACACTTTTTAATGTTTTAGAAGTATCTAGATTATGTAATATTAATAAAATATTTTATCCAAGTTCAATTGCGGTTTTTGGAGATGAAATAGAAAGCGTAAACACACCACAATCACCTAACTTAACTCCTTTAACAGTATATGGAATGAGTAAAGTTGCTGGTGAGAATTGGGTAAATTATTATCATAAAAGGTATGGCTTAGATATTAGATCTTTAAGATACCCAGGTGTAATTGGGTATCAATCTTTACCTGGAGGAGGAACCACAGATTATGCAGTAGATATTTATCATAAAGCAGTAAATAATGAAGATTTTGAATGTTTTTTAAAAGCTTCAACTATGTTACCAATGATTTTTATAGATGATGCTATAAGAGCCACCTTAGAATTAATGGATGCTCCAAGGAAAATTATTTCAATAAGAACTTCATATAATCTTGCTGGTATGAGTTTTACACCAAATGAACTATATAATTCTATTAGAAAAACATATCCAGATTTTAAAATAAGTTATAACCCAGATTTTAGACAAGAAATTGCTGATTCATGGCCAAAAAGTATAGATGATAATACAGCAAGAAAAGATTGGGGATGGAAACCAAATTATGATTTGGATAGTATGACAAATATTATGATTCAAAAATTAAAAGCACAATACCACTCTGTAGTAGCCTAAATTAAATAATTATGTACGGAAAAATTAAAGAAAATTTACAAAATGAATTACAAGCTATTAAAAATGAAGGTTTGTATAAAAAAGAACGAATTATTACATCATCTCAAGATGTAGTTATTTCTATTTCTACAGGAGAAGAGGTCATAAATTTTTGTGCTAATAATTATTTAGGGTTATCAAATAACAAAGAAGTAATTCAGGCAGCAAAAGATACTATGGATACCCATGGATTTGGAATGTCTTCTGTTAGATTTATTTGTGGAACCCAAGATATTCATAAATCATTAGAAACTAAAATTGCTGAGTTTTTTCATTGTGAAGATACTATATTGTATGCTGCAGCATTTGACGCAAATGGAGGTGTTTTTGAACCATTGTTAACAAAAGAAGATGCAATAATTTCTGATTCTTTAAATCATGCATCTATTATAGATGGTGTTCGTTTATGTAAAGCTGCTCGTTTTAGATATGAAAATAATAACATGCAAGATTTAGAAGCGAAATTGATTGAAGCTAATAAGCAAAATCATCGTTTTAAAATAATTGTTACAGATGGTGTTTTTTCTATGGATGGAATTGTTGCTGAGTTAGATAAAATTTGTGATTTAGCTGATAAATACGATGCACTTGTAATGGTAGATGAATGTCATGCTTCTGGTTTTATAGGAAAAACAGGTCGTGGAACTATTGAGTTAAAAAATGTTTTAGGAAGAGTTGATATTA
The DNA here is from genome assembly GCF_023555495.1 of Polaribacter sp. Z022. Classification (GTDB taxonomy): domain Bacteria; phylum Bacteroidota; class Bacteroidia; order Flavobacteriales; family Flavobacteriaceae; genus Polaribacter. The sequence continues at coordinate 62,393 of NZ_JALCZO010000002.1, forward strand.
TTACAGGTACTTTAGGAAAAGCTTTAGGAGGAGCAATGGGTGGATTTACCACCGGTAAAAAAGAAATTATAGAAATGCTTCGTCAAAGATCTAGACCTTATTTATTTTCTAATTCTTTAGCACCTGCAATTGTTGGTGCTTCTTTAAAAGTTTTTGAAATATTAGAAAAAGATACTTCTTTACGTGATAAATTAGAAAGCAATACCAATTACTTTAGAAAAGAAATGGAAACTGCTGGTTTTGATTTGGTTGGAGCAGATGCTGCTATAGTACCAGTTATGCTTTATGATGCCAAACTAGCTCAAGAAATGGCTAATGCATTACTATTAGAAGGTATTTATGTAATAGGTTTCTTTTATCCTGTAGTACCAAAAGGTAAAGCAAGAATTAGAGTGCAATTATCTGCTTCACATACAAAAGAGCATTTAGATAAAGCTGTAAGAGCTTTTGTAAAAGTTGGAAAAGAATTAAATGTAATTAGTTAATTTACCAATTATATTTAGAATAAATTTTTAGTTACTTTTTAAACTTCTAATAATTTTTATTATTAGAAGTTTAATTTGTAATTTTAATTAATGGATTTATTTTCTTCTGAAACAATAAAAAATATTCTTCCTTTTGATGGTATTACCAATTATCATGGATTAATTCTTGATAAAAAACAGTGTGCGTTTTATTATCAAAAATTGATGGAAACAATTTTATTTAAAAATGATGAAGCTGTTATTTTTGGAAAAAAAATAATTACTAAAAGAAAAGTAGCTTGGTATGGAGAATCTGAATATTCCTATACGTATTCTAAGGTTACTAAAACAGCAAATATTTTTACTAAAGAATTATTAGAATTAAAAACTATTGTAGAAAAAGAAACAGGAGAAACGTTTAATTCTTGTTTGTTAAATTTATATCATTCTGGAGCAGAAGGGATGGCTTATCATTCTGATGGAGAAAAGATGTTAAAAAAAGATGGTGCAATAGCTTCTCTATCTTTAGGAGCTGAACGTAAATTTTCTTTTAAACATAAAGAAAACAAACAGAGAATAGACATTGTTTTAGAAAACGGTAGTTTGTTAGTAATGAAAAAAGGAACTCAAACCAATTGGCTTCATAGGTTACCACCAACCAAAAAAGTAAAATCTCCTAGAATTAATTTAACTTTTAGAACAATAGAACTGTAAGGTTAATTGTCTATTTTTTTTATAAATTCATCTCTATAATTTAACCCAATAGGAATCCATTTATCATCAATAATAATTCTGTTTCTTTGTACAGAGTAGATGTGTTTTAATGCAACAATAAATGATTTGTGAACACGAATAAAATTAAGATTTCCTAGTTTTTGTTCAAAGTTTTTAAGGCTACTTAAGGTTAAAATTGGTTTTTCTTTATTAGTATAGATTTTAATATAATCTTTTAAAGATTCTATATATTTAATATCGCATAAATTTATTTTTAAGTTTTCGTATTCAGATTTTACAAAAATAAATTGTTGATTATTTTCTTGGTTTACAACAGGTGTTTCTTCTTCTATTTTTAATTTTAATAAGTTTTGTGCTCTTGTTGCAGCTTTTAAAAATCTATGAAAAGGAATAGGTTTTACTAAGTAATCTATAGCATTTAAATTAAAACCTTCTACAGCATAATGAGAATAAGCAGTTGTAAAAATAAACATTGGCTTAGTATCTAAAGATTTAATCATATCTATACCAGAAAAATCAGGCATTTCTATGTCAGTAAAAATCAAATCTATTTTTTGTTCTTGTAAGATGTTTGTAGCATCAAAAGCATTAGAACAAGAGGCAACTAAATCTAAAAACGGAATTTTAGCAATAAAATCTTCTAATAATTCTAAAGCTAAGGGCTCATCATCTATAATTATGCATTTCATTTTTTATTGCTTTTTAATTTTAAATTTAAGTTTACTGTATAAGACTTTTTATCATCATTTATGATAAGAGAATGCGTATTTGGGTATAATAAATTCAATCTATTTTTTATGTTTTTTAACCCAATACCAGAATTTTCTGTTTTCTCTTTTTTGTAAGAAGATGTGTTAAAAACATATAAATTTAGTTCGCTATCTTTTATGGTAATTTTAATTCTTATGTCTGTTTTACCTCTATAATCTGTTCCATATTTAAAGGCATTTTCTATAAATGAAATAAGTAATAAAGGTTCTATATTATAGTTTAAGAGACCATGTATATTTAACCTAACACCACTAGAATCTTTAAGACGTAAAAGCTGTAAAGAAATGTAATTTTTAAGATGTTCAATTTCTTTTTCTAGTGATACTGTATTTTCATTAGCTTCATAAATAGAGTAACGCATTAACTCAGATAATGTAACAATAGCTTCACTTGTATTGTCAGATTTTTTATTAGCTAAAGCGTAAATACTATTTAAAGTATTAAATAAAAAATGTGGATTTAATTGTGCTTTTAAAAATGAAAGTTCAGAACTAACTTTTTGAGCTTCAATAATCACTTTTTCTTTTTCAGATTTATACCATTCTATACCTAATTTTATACTTGTACTTAAAGTAAAAAATAAGAGTAAAAGAATAAACATTGGAAAAGCTCTAAAAATAGAATGTTCTCTATTAAAGTCTTCTGGAAAATCTCTTGGGTTTCCAATTAGAGGTTTTAGATTTAAAGGTTTTGGAATTACAAATTCTAAAATAAAAAGAAAGAAAACACTAGCTAATAAAACAGTAGAAATGTAAAATAGAAATTCTTTTTTTAGCAGTAATTTAGGAACAAATATGGAATAGTTTAAATAAAAAACGATTAAAAAAATACTAGATCTATAAAAAATATCATTTGGAATAAAACCAATTCTAAGATAGATTTGAGATGTACTTATTGCAAAAATTAATATCCACGATACAATATGAATAATAAAACTAGATATTTTCTTGTTAAAAATGTTCAATTTAATCATTATTAGAATGGTACAAAATTAGAAGTTAAGCTTCTTAAAAATCTCACAAAAGACTGTTGTATTTTTCTTAAAAAAACAATTGGCTAAAATTTAAACTACATGTTTGTAATTTATATTTTAGCCTAGAAATGTTTTAATTTTTAGAGGAAATTAATCATCCTCATTTTCTAATTCATCTGGTCTAAACTCCCAAACATCATCAAAATAATAACTTCCACTTCTACCCATAGCTACAAACGCTTTGTTAGGAAAAGTAAATGCAGAGGCATTTTGTCTTGCAGAACCTTCAAATTCTGGTAATTCATCCCAAGTATCTGAAGAAGGGTCATACACCCAACTTTCAGTAGTTATAGATCCAGAAATTCCTGTTGTTATGTAACCTAATCCGTTTAAAGAAAATGAAACACCACTACTTAATAAAATTTCAAAATCGTCATCATCATCATCATCATCATCTAAATCTGTTAACCTTGTCCAATTAGTACCGTTAAAAGAATAAAAATCTTCTTCATAAGCACCATTATGTATACCTAAGCCAACGTAAGCAATATCATCTATAACAAAAACAGATGCATCTTTACGTTTTTGTCCTCCAAAACCAACAGATTGTTCCCAAGAGTCAGTTGCAACATCATATTTCCAAAAATCTTTTTGTTCACTTCCATCATAACCAGTACCAATGTAACCACTATTACCAATAGAAAAACCAATAGCTCCATATCTAGCAGTTCCACCAAAATCTGCTTTTTGAGTCCAAGAATCTGTTGTTGGGTCATATTCCCAAAAATCTTTTAATTCATTATCGCCATCAAAACCAGTACCTAAATAACCTTTTCCATTAATTGTAAATCCTACAGCTCCACTTCTTGGAGTTCCAGGAAATGCTGCTCTTTGAACCCAGTAATCATCATCAGAATTATATTCCCAAGTATCATTTAAATAATCATCTCCATCATAACCTGTTACCAAATATCCTTTGTTACCAATAGTAAAACTTACAGAGTTTGCTCTTGAGTTTCCATCGAATGTAGAACTTTCTACCCAGTTTCCATATTCATCATCATCGTCATCATCACTACAACTTATAAAAAATATAGACATTAATGCAGCTAAAAATAAAACACTGCTCTTTTGTAATAAATTTGTTTTTCTCATTAGATTTAATTTATTCATTTGCTTAAATATTTGGCAAACCTAAAATCAATTAAATTTAAAATAGTACGAAATAGACAAACAAGGGTATTTTATAGATAAACATGTAAACCATTTGTTAATTTTCTTAAAAGGTGTTAATTATAGGGTATAAAGGTGTTTTTGGTCTATAAATCTATAAAAAAGTACTGTTCATATATTTTATGATTTTATGTAATAATTACCCCTATACTTTTGTAAAAAAAAGTAAAATGAGGTATTTCATTATTAGCATTATAAGTCTTGTTTTTTATGCTTCTTGTGCAACAGACAATTCTATTTATGAAGTTGGAGACGACTTTATAGATAATAATATACAAGTTAGAATTATAGATACATTTTCTATTAAAGCAGGAACTTTTAAAATAGATTCTTTAATAACATCTAGTACAAATAGAATATTGCTGGGTAACGTAAATGATATAAGTTTAGGTAGTTTATCATCTAAATCTTTTATGCAATTAACAGCATCAAATTATGTAATAGATTCTGATGCTGTTTATGATTCTATTGGGATGATTTTAAATTATGATAATTATTATCATGGAGATACAACAAAAATTCAAACCTATAAACTGCATAGAATAATAGAAACAGTAGAGCCAGAAGAAGGAGATAGTTTCTATAACACATCAACATTAGCATATGATTCTCAAATTTTAGGAGAATTATCTTTTACAGCAAAACCAAATAAATCTACAGATTCTCTTTTTATTAAAATGGATAATACTTTAGGAAAAGAAATTTTTGATAAAATTGTAGATAATGATATTAATAATTCAGACGATTTTTTGCAATTCTTTAAAGGTTTAGCAATAATACCAAACACAACAATAGATAGCCACGTTTTAGGGTTTAATGCTCAAACAACAGAAAATACAACAGGTAATTCTAAAATGCGATTGTATTATACAATTGATGATGGTGATAGTGAAGACAATAGTTATTATATAGATTTTATTATTTCTAATGCAGCAAAACAGTTTAACAAAATTAATTCAGATTTATCAAACACCGTTTTAAAAGGATTTATTGATAGTGAAGAAATAAAATTAAGTGAAGATACAGACAATGCAATATATGCTCAATCAAGTACAGGTATTGCAGCAAGAATAGAAATACCATCTATTAAAAAATTGTCTGAACTATATGAAAATGCAACAACCTTAAGTGCAGAATTAACTTTTAATCCATTAAAAGGAACTTATGATGATAATAAGCCTTTACCAGAAGCTTTATCTATATATATAGTAGATCAAAAAAACAGAATTATACAGCAATTAACAACGGTAGATGGAGATGCAAGTTATGCTATTTTAAATAAAGCTGATGATGAGTTTGAAGCAAACACTTCTTATTCTATAGATTTAAGTGATTTTGTAGAGCAAATATTGTTTTCGGAAATAGATTTAAACTATGCTTTAATGATTCAGTTTACAGACTATACAAGCAACATTAATAGTGTAACTATAGAAAATAATCCTGTTACCAATAACGAAATAAAATTATCAGTAAAATATTTAAACTATTAAAATGAAGAAGAAATTAGTTGTAATAGTATCATTAGTTTTTATAAATACTTTATTAAGTCAAACAAACACAAATACACCTTATTCTTTATTTGGTTTAGGAGTAGAAAATAAAACAGCAACAGGCGGTTTAACAGGTTTAGGAAATACAGGAATAGCAAAGTCTAATCCATTTGAAATAAATATATATAACCCAGCAAGTTTGGGTAATATTTTACAAAAATCATTTTTATATGAGTTTGGTTTAAATGGTACCTATTCTACATTACAATCAAATTCTAAACAAGAAACTATTAGTAATGGTAATATTTCTCATATAGCAATTGCTTTTCCTATTAAAAAAGATTGGGGTATGAGTATTGGTCTTTTACCATACACAAAAACAGGCTATAACATAGATTTAGAAAACGCTATAGAAGGTACCACAGAAACTTATATTACAAGAGTTACTGGAGAAGGTGGATTAAATAAGTTTTATTTATCTACTGGTTTTAAGGCATTTAAAAACGTAACTTTTGGTATAGATGTTTCATTTCTTTTTGGTTCAATAAATCAAGAAAAACAAGTATATACAGACTCATATGTTTCTATAATGGATAAAAATCATTATTCTGGAGCAAAACTTAAAGTAGGTTTTCAATACAAAATAATAGATACAGAAAAGTTTGAAACTACAATTGGGGGTTTGTTAGATTTGCCAACCTCTTTAGGAGGTACACAAACAAGGTCTTCTAATAAAACAACTTCTTCTGGTAATTCTATTTATATTGAAGAAGAAGTAGAAAACGAATTAAATAATTTTGAACTCCCTTTTTCTTATGGAGTTGGAATTACATCAGTAATCAATAAAAAAATTACAACCAACTTAGATTTTAGACAATTATTATGGAATAATACAAATCAAAATCAAAATAATGAAACTTATGCAAACCAATCTATTTATGCATTTGGTATAGAATATATGTCTGCAAAAGACAAGTTTAAATACGCTTCTAACATAAAATATAGATTTGGTTTAAACTATAATACAGGCTTTTTAAAAATATCTAATAAACAAATAGACAGTCATTTTGTATCTTTTGGTTTAGGGCTTCCTATGAGAAAATACAGCAACGATTATTTTAATATTTCTTACTCTTATGGTAAAGAAGGTACTTTAGAAAATAGGTTAATTCAAGAAAATTTTCATAAGCTAACATTAAACTTAAACTTTGTGGGTAAATGGTTTAACAAAAAGAAAATAGATTAAATAACAGTATAATTATCCTTACTTTTGCAGAAAATATTTCTCTTTGGATACTAACAATAAACAATCTATAAACCTTAATAAATATATAAGTTCCTCTGGTATTTGCTCACGTAGAGAAGCCGAAAAATTTATAAACGAAGGTAGAGTTACAATAAATGGTAAACCCACTCAATTAGGAAATAGAGTAGGCAAAAAAGATGTTGTAAAATTAGATGGTAGAGTTGTAAAACCTAAAAACACAACACTTTATATTGCTTTAAATAAACCAGTAGGTATCGTTTCTACCACAGATGAAAGAGAACCTAAAAATATTATAAAGCATATAAATTATCCAGAAAGACTTTTTCCAATAGGTCGTTTAGACAAACCATCAGAAGGGTTAATTTTTCTTACCAATGATGGAGATATTGTAAATAAAATTTTACGTGCAGGAAACAATCACGAAAAAGAATATTTTGTAACCGTAAACAAATCTATTACAGATAGTTTCATTCAAAAAATGGGAAATGGAATTCCTATTTTAGGTACAATTACCAAAAACTGTTTGGTAGAAAAAGTAAGCGATAAAATCTTTAAAATCATTCTAACACAAGGATTAAATCGTCAAATTCGAAGAATGTGCGAATACTTAGATTACGAAGTAACTAAGTTAAAACGTACGCGAATCATGAATGTAGAATTAGGTTATTTACAAGCAGGAGATTGGCGAGAACTAACAGAAGAAGAAATGAAAGAAATCAATAAAATGATTTCTACATCATCTAAAACCGAAGAAGCTTCTATTGTTAAAGAAAAACCAAAAGCACAAAAACCAAAAAGAAAACAAGCCCCAACTAAAAACGCTTTCAATAAAAAAAGTGCCTCTTTCAGAAAATCATCACCCAAAAATAAAAAGAAAAAAACGGGCTTTTCATCAAAAAAGAAACGTTGGTAAAATCTTTAGGGCGTTACTTTATACTGAAAGCGTTCAGTATTAAAGTCAGGCTTTCACTACTCGCTTTTTTGTAAAAACAAAAAGAGCTCAAACAAGTCGTTCAATCCTTAACGCACATTTTTGCCAACAACTAGCATAAAAAAATACTTTTAAGAATCTTTTAATTTTTCAATCTTTAAATAGTATTATCTTTGCTGCTAATGAAACGAAAATTTATTTTTTTAAAATTTTATTAGAATAATTTAAAAATAAATAAATGAGAGAACGAAGTGGTTACACGCGTTCTTAATTTTATGATTAATTTTTTTTTTACAAAAATCATCAAAATTTAAACGCTTGAAATTCGACTTAAAATTAACTGACCCAAAGAGTCAGGCAAGAGCAGGAGTAATAACTACAGATCATGGAGAAATAGAAACTCCAATATTTATGCCTGTAGGAACTGTTGGTACTGTAAAAGGAGTACATCAAACAGAATTAAAAAACGAAATAAATCCAGATATAATTTTAGGTAACACCTATCATTTATACTTACGTCCAGGTTTAGATATTTTAGAAAAAGCAGGTGGTTTACACAAGTTTATGAATTGGGATAGAAATATCTTAACAGATTCTGGTGGTTACCAAGTGTACTCTCTTTCTGGAAGAAGAAAAATTAACGAAGAAGGTGTAAAATTTAAAAGTCATATAGATGGTTCTATGCACTTTTTTACGCCAGAAAACGTTATGGAAACACAACGTACAATAGGAGCAGATATTATAATGGCTTTTGATGAATGTACACCTTACCCATGTGAATATAATTATGCAAAAAGATCCATGCATATGACACATAGATGGTTAGATAGATGTATAAATCATTTAGATAAATTGCCTTACAAATATGGTTTTGAGCAAACTTTTATGCCAATTGTACAAGGAAGTACTTATAAAGATTTGCGTAGACAATCTGCAGAATATATAGCAAACTCAGGTCAAAAAGCAAATGCAATTGGAGGTCTTTCTGTTGGTGAGCCAGCAGAAGAAATGTATGCAATGACAGAAGTTGTAACAGAAATTTTGCCAGAAGATAAGCCACGTTATTTAATGGGAGTTGGTACACCAATTAACATTTTAGAAAACATTGCTTTAGGTATAGATATGTTTGATTGTGTAATGCCAACAAGAAATGCTAGAAACGGAATGTTGTTTACCGCTCATGGTTCTATAAATATTAAAAACAAAAAGTGGGCAGAAGATTTTTCTCCAATAGATGAAATGGGAATAACTTGGGTAGATACAATGTACTCGAAAGCATATTTACGTCATCTTTTTGCTGCTAAAGAAATGTTAGGAAAGCAAATTGCATCTATACATAATTTAGGTTTTTATGTTTGGTTAACTAGAGAAGCAAGAAAACATATTTTAGCAGGAGATTTTAGAGAATGGAAAGATAAAATGGTAAAACAAATGGATAATCGTTTGTAAATGTAAAATTCAGATACTCTTTTGAAAATTATTGATTGGTACATATTAAAACGATTTTTGGTAACATTCTTGTTTACCTTATTAATCTTAATACCTATTGCTATTGCAATAGATATATCTGAAAAAATTGATAATTTTTTAGAACATGCAAATTTAAGTACTTATCAAATTATTGAAGAGTATTATAAGAATTTTATAATTTATTACACAAATACGTTTATGCCTTTGGCATTATTTATTGCTGTAATTTTATTTACTTCTAAATTATCTAATAACACAGAAATTATTGCAATTACAAATGCTAAAGTTTCTTTTACACGTTTTTTATACCCTTATTTTATAGGTGCAACTTTAATAACTATTGTTTCTTTAGTAATGAATCATTTTGTGGTTCCTAGTAGTAGTAAAGAAAGAAAAAAGTTTGAGAGAGAGTATATTAATAGTGCAAGACAAAAAAACGAATTAAAACGGGTTACTGATTTTAGCTTGCAATTATCAGACAGTACTTATATTTATATTAGGAGTTTTAATACAGAAACAAAATCTGGTTACGATTTTTCATCAGAAGTATATGATGGTATAAAACTTAAATCTAAATTAGTTTCAAGTAGAATAAAGTATAACGATAAGGATTCTACATTTACACTATCTAGTTGGAAAATGCGTAAACTGTACAAACAAAAAGATAGTATTTCTTCTGGTAGTAAATTAGATACAGTCTTCAGTTTTACTGCAAAAGATTTAATTTATAAATCTGCATTATCACAAGAAATGCCATCAGGAGAATTAAATGAGTTTATCGGAATTTCTAAAAAAAGAGGTGTAAAAAACTTAAACGCTTATTTAGTAGAATTTCATAAAAGAACAAGTTTACCAATTGCATCTTATATATTAACAATTATTGCAGTAGCTTTAGCTTTTAGAAAAAGAAGAGGAGGTACAGGTGTAAATTTAGCTATAGGTATTGGAGTAATGTTTGTATATGTTTTTTTAATGAAAATATCTGAAGTTTTAGGAGGTGTAGCTGGTGTAAACTCATTAGTTTATGTTTGGATGCCAAATTTTGTTTTTGGTGGTTTGGCCATTTATCTGTACTTAAATGCAAGAAAGTAAATTAAAAAATTACCTACTATTACATTTAATAGTTTTTATTTGGGGGTTTACAGCAATTTTAGGGGCATTAATTAGTTTAGATGCAATACCATTAGTTTGGTACAGAATGTCTCTTGCAGTAGTATTTATTTTACTCTATTTTTTATTCAAAAAAAAATCTTTTAAAGTAGATGTAAAAGGTGTTTTTAAGTTTTTAGTTACAGGTGTTATAATTGCTTTACATTGGATTTTTTTCTTCAAAGCAATTAAAGTTTCTAATGTTTCTGTTGCTTTAGTTACAATGAGTACTGGTGCTTTTTTTGTGTCTTTAATAGAACCTATTTTCTTTAAACGAAGAATAAAAACGTTAGAAATTGTCTTAGGATTAATAGTAATCTTAGGTCTTTACATTATATTTAATTTTGAAAGTCAGTATAAATTAGGAATTATATATGCTTTAATTTCTTCTTTTTTAAGTGCTCTTTTTTCTGTTTTTAATGGCCTTTTTATTAAAAGATATGAAGCAGATACAATTTCACTTTATCAATTGTTATTTGGAGTACTCTTTATTACAATTTACCTTTTGATTAATAACGGATTTTCAACTTCATTTTTTGAAGTTCAAAAATCAGATTGGTTATATCTTATCATTTTAAGTAGTATATGTACAGCTTATGCATTTATTGCTTCTGTAAAAGTTATGAAATATTTATCTCCTTATACAGTGATGCTAACCATAAATTTAGAACCAATTTATGCTATTATTTTAGCTATTTTTATATTTGGAGATAAAGAAAAAATGAATCCAGCCTTTTATTTAGGAGCATTTATAGTATTATTTGTAGTTCTATTAAATGGGGTAATTAAGAATAGAACTGTAATAAGAAATAAAATTAAAGAAAAGACTGTTAGAAAAAAGTAAAAACTTTTTTAAAAAACTATTAATTTTATAGTATGTTTGTCTAACCAAACAACTAAAATCAAATAACTAGATTATGGAATATTTAGATTTTGAAATGCCAATTAAAGAGCTTTTAGATCAACTTGATAAGTGTCAGATTATTGGTAAAGAAAGCGATGTAGATGTAAGTGCTACTTGTAAAAAAATTGAAAAAAAGCTAGATAAAGCAAGAAAAGATATTTATAAGAACTTAACGCCTTGGCAAAGAGTTCAATTATCTAGACACCCAAATAGGCCTTATACTTTAGATTATATCAATGCCATTTGTGGAAACACTTTTATGGAACTTCATGGAGACAGAAGCGTAAAAGATGATAAAGCTATGATAGGTGGTTTAGGTAAAATTGGTGATCAATCTTTTATGTTCATTGGTCAACAAAAAGGGTATAATACTAAAACACGTCAGTATAGAAATTTTGGTATGGCTAATCCAGAAGGATATAGAAAAGCCTTACGTTTAATGAAAATGGCAGAAAAATTTGGAATTCCTGTAGTAACTTTATTAGATACTCCAGGTGCTTACCCAGGTTTAGAAGCTGAAGAACGTGGACAAGGAGAAGCAATTGCTAGAAACATTTTAGAGATGACTCGTTTAAAAACACCAATCATAACTGTTGTTATTGGTGAAGGAGCTTCTGGTGGAGCTTTAGGGATTGGAGTAGGGGATAGAGTATATATGATGGAAAATACTTGGTATACAGTAATTTCTCCAGAATCTTGTTCTTCTATTTTATGGAGAAGTTGGGAGTTTAAAGAACAAGCTGCTTCTGCTTTAAAATTAACAGGTAATGATATGAAGAAGTTAAAATTAATTGACGGAATTATACAAGAGCCTGTAGGTGGAGCACATTCTAATAGAGAAGAAGCATTTAAAGCTGTACAAGATCAAATAGTTGCTGCTTTTGATGAGTTAAAAGACTTAAATGAAATAGACTTAGTATCTAAAAGAATGGATAAATATGCAGATATGGGAGTTTATAAAGAGTAATATTTGTAAACTTAATATTATAAAAAAAGCGAAATCTAAATTTAGATTTCGCTTTTTTTATGAGTTGAATTTAATTCTTATAATAAAGAATTTAATAAAGTTTTTAATCTTGGGTCAGAAGGTCTTGGTGCATTTGCATCTACAATATTTCCATTAGGATCAATTAAAATAAATCTTGGTATACCTGCAATTTGATATGCTTGTTGAAAGCTAAAATCTTGTCCAGACCATAATTGTACTCCAGTCATTTGTTTTTCTTTAACAAAATCTCTCCATTTTTTTTCTGCAGCTTCCCAAGAACCACCACTTCTTCTAGATTCGTCTGTAGAAATACTAACAAATTCAATGTTTTTATTATGGAATTCTTTTTCAATACTTTTTAAAGAAGGAATTTCTCTAATACATGGTCCACACCAAGTTGCCCAAACATCTATATAAACATATTTTCCTTTAAAAGAATCTAAAGATTTTTTACCTCCTTTAATATCAACATATCCTTCAAACTTAGGAGAAGGTTTACCTTTTCCCATTAATTGATTGTTTTCATAAGTTTTATGAAAATAAGAAAACATTTGTTTGTTTTGGTTTTTAGCCATATCTACTAAAGAACTGTCTAAGTCTTTGTAAGAAAATAAAATACTGTCATATTCCTTTTTTAGTGTACTCATTTTAGCTTCAAAAGCATTTTTTTCTAAAGCAAGAATTGTTGCAGGGTTTCCTAAACTTTTACTTTTATTTAACTGAGCAATAATAAATTTAGAATTAGAAGCACCTTTTCCAGAATATTCAAAACTAGTCATAAAGTTATCAGCATCACCAGTTATAGTAATGTCAAAACCGTTTTTTAAATAAAGAGGAGTTCTTTTAGTATTACTTGTTTGAAAAGTATAGATATCTACCTTTTCTACTTTTAAAGAATCTTTAAATGAACCATCTTTATTAATTGCAATGGTTTTTAAAACTCCTTTTCTACCAGTTATAGATATTATAGAATCTTTATTGTTTTCTAATTTACCAGATAAAGAAATATAATCTTTAGAATGTTCGTTAGAACAAGAGGCAATTAATAGAATTGTAAATAGTGCTAGACTAATTTTTTTCATTTTTATTTTCTTAAAATTTCGAAAACAAATATAAGATTTATACCTAAATAAAAATAGTTAAATTATTACAATACAATTTAACGTTTATTAGTTATAGAAGATCAAAAAAAGTTTTTTACAAGTATTTTTTTTAATACAAGAACTACTGATTTTGTAATTCAAATTTAAAAAGTAAGTAAATATTTATTTTCTGTTTAAAAAGTCTTGAAATGCATTTTGAGAAATAGCTTTTCCTAAAGAATCTAATTTAGAGGTTTGTTTTCCTTCAATTAAAATTGGTTTTTTACTTACATAATCATATAAAAAAAATCCGTTTTTAGTAATGGTACCAAACCCTTTATTGAATAGATAATGTGCATATTGATTGTCTGATGTATTAAAAATGTTTTTACTAAAAACAAAATCTTTATTCTCACCACCTAATAAATCTAATAATGTGTAAGAAAAATCTACTTGACTAGAAAAATTATTAATTTTTAAACCTGGTTTTTGTATTGCACCACCTAACCATAACATAGGGATTTTGAATCTTTTTGAATTATTATAAGGGCCCTCATGTTTAGGTGAGCTATGTCCATGATCTGCCATAATAACAATTATAGTGTTTTTATACCAAGATTGTTTTTTTGCAAAATCAATAAATTTACCAATAGACTTATCTGTATAGTAATGTGAACTTCTAAATTTATTGTCTTCAGAATCCTTTCCAAATTTGTATTCATCTGGAAATTGATATGGCTCATGACTGCTTAATGTTAATGCTATTTTAAAAAATGGTTCTTGTTGATTGTTTTGTAAATCTTTAGCAAAACGTTCTAAGAAAATATGATCATGTGCCCCCCATTTAGAGTTCCAATCATCTTTGTCAAATTCACTACCATCAATAAAGTTATTTATACCAGCATTTCGTAAATAGGTATTCATATTCCCAAAATTTAAATCACCACCATAATAAAATGAAGTATTATAACCCAAATTAATCATTTTTTGAGGTAACATTGGTAAGCTCCTAGTTTTGTTAGGCATTCTCATGATTCTTTTTATAGGAGGAGGATAATAACCACTCAATATAGCAGGTAAGCCTTTATCAGTTCTATCTCCATTTGCATAAAAATTTGTAAATAAGATACTTTCTTTCGAAAGTTTATTAATGTTTGGTGTAACTAAAGGTTCTCCTCCTAATGAACCTACAACTTTTGCAGTTAAACCTTCCCAAATTATAAGAATAACATTAGGTTTTTTAATGTTTAAAATACTGTCTGTATTTGCTTCTAAAAGTTTGTCTTTAGTTTTATTTATGATGTTATTAGCAGTTTCGGTATCAAAATATTTATAAGGGTTTTTACCATCTGTTTTGTGAGTTAATGTGTTGAAAAAATTCCAAATAAAATTTATAGATGCATGGTTAGCATACATTTTATTAGAAAAATACACATTACTTTGATTAACAGGTATTGTTTGGAAACCTCCTCTTATAGGTATAATTAAACTTGCTGCTATTATTAAAAAAACAGGTGCTTGTAACCAAAAACTAGTAGAAATATTTTCAATTTTATTGTTGATTACTCTTTTAAATAATTTGATAATAATAAATGTAATTAAAAGCCAAAAAAGAATTCCAGAAATTAGTTGAAAGCTAGAAACAGAAGCTATCATTAATTCTGGTGTGTTTAAATAGGGTAGTATACTTGTGTCTAAACGTACTCCCCAAGATTGATATAAGCCAGCATCAATTAATAATAATAAATTTATAAAAATGATTAATAAATAAGAATACCATTTTATAAATGTTCCAATTTTTTTAGCATTAACAAAAACAGATCCAATAATTAATAAAAAAGGAATAAAAGCTAAATATGCTGCAAATGCTAAATCTAACTGAAGTCCGTATAAAAATGTTTTTAAAGTTGTTAAAAAGCTTAATTCTTTGGTTTCACTGTAATTAAAAAGTAGAAAAAATAAACGAGCAAATACAAAATAAGCAATCCATAAAAAGAAATAGCTTAGGTTAAATAAAAGTCTGTTTTTAAAAGTCTTCATAGAGTTATTCTGTAACTTTTAAACGTGCTTTAGCAGTAATTGAAACATCAGAGTAATTGTTGTTTAAAAATTTTAGATACCCAGTAATTGCAATCATTGCAGCATTGTCTGTAGTGTATTCAAATTTAGGGATATACGTTGTCCATCCAAAATGTTTCTCGGCTAATTTTAAACGTTCTCTAATTTCTGAATTTGCAGAAACACCACCAGCTATTGCAATATGCTTAATACCAGTTTGTTTTACAGCATTTTTTAATTTATTCATTAAAATTTCTACAATGGTATATTGTATTGAAGCACAAATATCATTTAAATTCTCTTCAATAAAATTAGGGTTTAATTTCACTTGTTTTTGAACAAAATATAAAATACCAGTTTTTAAACCACTAAAGCTAAAATCTAAATCGCCAACTTTTGGTTTTGTAAACGGAAAAGCTTTTGGGTTTCCTAATTTGGCATATTTGTCTATTAAAGGTCCTCCAGGGTAAGGTAAACCTAATATTTTAGCAGATTTATCAAAAGCTTCACCAACTGCATCATCTATAGTTTCACCTAAAATTTCCATTTCAAAATGATTGGTAACTTTTACAATTTGAGTATGACCACCACTTATTGTTAAACATATAAATGGGAAAGGTGGTATTTTGCTATTTTCTTCCTCAATAAAATGCGATAAAATATGTGCTTGCATGTGGTTTACATCAATCAAAGGTATTTGTAAACCCAAAGCCAAAGATTTAGCAAATGAAGTACCCACTAATAAAGAACCCATTAAACCTGGACCTCTTGTAAAAGCAATAGCAGTTAAATCTTTTTTAGAAATTTTAGCTTGCTCTAAAGCTTGTTGCACAACAGGAACTATGTTTTGTTGATGTGCTCTTGAAGCTAATTCTGGAACAACACCTCCATATTTAGAATGTATTTCTTGATTTGCCACAACATTACTCAAAACTTTTGCGTTACAAATTACAGAAGCACTTGTATCATCACAAGAAGATTCTATTCCTAAAATATAAACTGGTTTTTCCATTAAAAATGATAATTTAGGACAAAATTAAGGATAATTTTATGTTGTCTTCCTTTTTTAAGAATAGAAATTTAATTCTTTGTTAAATTTGCACGTTCTTTGTAATAATTGGTAATATTTTTGATTTTTATATATCATATTGTTACATTTATTTTAAATAGAAAAGGTTATCAAAAAAGTTGGAAAAAAAATACTGAAATGGTTAGGGTACTTTGTACTCTTTTTACTGTTAGTTAGTATTTTACTTTCGGTTCCAGCAATTCAATCTAAACTTGGTAATTATGCTACTAAAAGATTAAATGAAGATTTTAATACTAATATTTTAATAGATAAAATAGATTTATCTTATTTAGGTAGTGTTCAATTAAAAGGTATAGAAATTAGAGATCATCATAAAGACACATTAATCTTTGTAAACAAATTAAGTACTTCTATTTTAAGTGCAAAAAAAGTTCTTGATAGCGAAGTTAATTTAGGAAGTGTTTCTTTAGAAGATGTGTATTATTATACAAAAACTTATAAAGGAGAAACAAACGATAATATGTCTGTTTTTTATAGTAGTTTTGATAGTGATTCTCCTAAAGATTCTTTAGCAAAACCTTTTATATTAAGAACCTCTAATGTATATGCTAGCAACTTAAACTACAGATTAATAAATGCTAATAAAAAAGATTCAGTTAACTTTTCTGCAAAAAACATAGGAGGTAGTTTACAAGATATGCTTGTTCATGGTTCTAATTTTTCTGCAAAAATTAGAGGACTATATTTTACAGATAATAAAGGTTTAGATGTTACCAGTTTAACTACAGATTTTTCGTACACCAAATCTGCAATGCGTTTTAAAAACACTACACTACAAACACTAAATTCTAACATTAAAGCAAATATTGATTTTACATATAAAGTAGAAGATTTACCATTTTTTAATGATAAAGTAAACATAAAAGCTGTTTTTGATAATAGTAGTATTTATGTACCAGATTTAAAGAATTATTACAAAGAATTAAGTAGTAAAGATTTAATTAATTTAAAAGGTGTTGTAAACGGAAAATTGAATAATTTTTCTTTAAATAATCTTAATTTAAAATCTAAAAACGGACTTAAAATAATTGGCGATTTAGATTTTGTAAATTCTGTAAATTTTGAAAGAGGATTTAATTTTAAAGGAGATCTAAAAAATGTTACAGCAACTTATGCTGAATTAAAAAATATATTACCAAATGTTTTAGGAAACACATTACCAACAGAATTTAGAAAGTTTGGAAAATTTACAGTAAAAGGAAAAGTAAACCTTACACCTAAACAAATAGATGCAACTTTAAATTTAAAATCTCAAATTGGTAGTATCATTTCAGATTTACAAATTTCTAATATTAATGATATTGATTATGCTAGTTATAATGGCGATTTAGAATTTAATAAATTTAATATTGGTAAGTTTTTTAACAATCCAATTTTTGGTAAAGTTTCTTTAAAAGGAGATGTTATAGGAAATGGTTTTAAATTAGAAAATATAAATACTTCATTTCTTGGTGAAGTGTCTAATTTTGAGTTTAATGGATATAATTATCAAAATATTAAAGCTAATGGTCAATATCAAAACAACAAATTTGATGGAAATTTAAAAATAGCTGATGATAATTTTAAAATGGAATTTAATGGTTTAGCAGATTTGTCATCACAAATAAATAAATTCGATTTTAAATCTGAAATAGAATATTTAAATTTAAAAGAAACTAAATTATTTAAAAGAGATAGTATTTCTATTTTAAAAGGAAACATAGAGTTAGATGTAGAAGGTAATACTTTTGATGACATAATTGGTAAAGCTACTTTTAATAATATTTTATATACAAATCAGAAAAAAGAGTATAATTTTAAAGAGTTTAATGTTAAGTCTTCTGTAAAAGACAGTATTAAAAAAATTGAAGTAGTATCTAAAGATATTGCTAATGGTTATCTTTCTGGTAAATTTTCTTTTTCAGAATTATTACCTGTTGCCCAAAATGCATTAGGTAGTATTTACACAAATTATACACCATATAAGGTAGCTCCTCATCAATATTTAGATTTTAATTTTACAATTTATAATCAAATTGTAACTGTGTTTTTTCCTGATATTTCTATAGATGATAACACAAAGATTAAAGGAAAAATTAAAGCAGATAAAAATCAGTTAAGATTAACAATGTCATCTCCAAAAATTGATGCGTTTGGGAATGAAATAAAAGATGTTTTACTAAGAACAGATAACCAAAATCCGCTTTATAATTCTCACTTAACAGCATCAGAAGTTAATACAAAATATTATAAGGTTTCTAAACTAAACCTTTTAAGTTTAAATCAAAACGACACCCTATATTTTAAATCGGTTTTTACAGGAGGAAAGAAAAAAAACGAAGATTTTAATTTAGATTTTTTCTATACGTTCAATCCAGAAGGAAAATCTGTTGTAGGTTTAGAAAAATCTTCATTTAAATTTAAAGAAAACCTTTGGGAAATTAATCCAGATGAATCAAAAACAAATAAAGTTACTTTCGATTTAAAAGAAAACGAATTTAATTTTAGTCAGTTTAAACTAATTTCTGGAGAACAAAAAGTAGAATTTTCTGGAAGCTTAATTGGTACAGAAGAAAAAGTGCTTTTAGCAGATTTTACTAAAGTAAAATTACAAAGTTTTTTACCAGTTATAGATAGTTTGGCTTTAAAAGGTACACTTTCTGGAAATTTAGATTTTGTTCAAAGAGAAGGTGTTTATAGTCCAGAGGCGTTGATGTCTATTAAAGATTTTGAAGTTAATAATTTTAAACAAGGAGATTTAGTTTTAAACGTAAAAGGTGATAATTCTTATGAAAAATATAAAGTAGATTTATCTATAAATAATGAAAAAGTAAAAAGTATTGCAGCTTCTGGGTCTTTAGATTTTTCTGAACAAAGACCTTTAATAGATTTAGATGTTTATTTAGAAGATTTTGGGTTAGATGCCTTTAGTCCTTTAGGGCAAGATGTTTTGTCATCTATAAGAGGTGTTGCTTCTGGTAATTTTTCTTTGAGAGGTTTTTTAGGAAATCCAGAAATGGAAGGAACTTTAACGCTTAGAAACGCAGGATTAAAATTTCCTTATTTAAATGTAGATTATGATTTTGAAGGAGAATCTACAATAACACTTCAAGAGCAATCATTTATTTTTGAAGAAGTAGATTTGGTTGATACAAAACATAAAACTAGAGGTAAATTAATTGGAGACATCACCCATTTAAACTTTGAGAAATGGTTTTTAAATATTGAATTAGATGGAGATAATGTTTTAGTTTTAGATACAAAAGATTCTGATGAGGCATTGTATTATGGTTCTGCTTTTATAGATGGTTCTGCAAGTATTACAGGTTTAACAGAACAATTAACTATAGAAATAAATGCTAAAACAATGCCTGGAACCACATTTGTTGTTCCTCTAAAAGATATTGAAACTGTAGATAGTTATAACCTAATTCACTTTAAAACTAAAGAAACAGTAGAAGATGTAACTCAAGAAGAAATTGCTTTAGAAGCTATAAAAGGTTTGTCTTTAAATATAAATTTAGAAGTAACAAAAGATGCAACAGCCCAAGTAGTTATTGATGAGGTTTATGGAAGTCAATTAACAGGTAGTGGATCTGGAAATCTTAGAGTAGAAATTAATACACGTGGTAAATTTAATATGTTTGGAGATTATACAATAGATAATGGAGTATATGACTTTAAATATGGAGGTATTGTAAATAAACCATTTCTTATTCAAAAAGGAGGTACAGTTTCTTGGAATGGAGATCCTTATGAAGCAAACTTAGATGTTACTGCAATTTATAAAGCAAAAGCAAATCCAGGGGTTTTATTAGAAAACTTTAATTCTAACAGAAAAATTGAAGTAGATTTAGTAACTAAAATTACAGGAGGTTTATTTAGTTCTAAGCAAGATTTAGACATACAATTAACAAATGTAGATCCAACAATTGCAAGTGAGTTAGAGTTTATTTTAAATGATAATAACGTTAATGAAAAAACAACACAGTTTATTTCTTTATTAGCATTTGGTAATTTTGCAAATCCAGATAAAGTAGATTTTAATGCTGGAGAAACAATATCAAGCACAGCATCTAGTGCAGTTGCAGCAGCGTTTTCTAGCTTGTTAAACAATCCAGATGGTAAATTTCAATTAGGGGTAGATTATCAACAAGGAAATAGTGGTAATGATATTGAGAGTTTAAATATCGATAATCAGGTAGATGTTTCTGTTAGTACACAAGTAAGTGATAGGGTAATAATTAACGGAAAAGTAGGGGTGCCTGTTGGTGCACAAACTCAATCTAGTGTTGTAGGAGAAGTAAAAGTAGAGGTTTTATTAAATAAAGAAGGTAATTTTAGAGGCGTTATTTTTAATAGACAAAACGAAATTCAATATTCTACAGAAGAAGAAGGGTATACACAAGGAGTTGGACTTTCTTATCAAGTTAATTTTAACACGTTATCTGGCTTGTTAAAGAAAATTAGAAGTAGAAAACAAAAAAAGAAACCTACCATAAAAAAAGATACAATAATTACTCCTAAAAATGATTTAATTAATTTTGAAGGTAATTAAACGTTCTGCTTTTTATCATTTTAAAAAGTGATTAATGTCATTTGCTTACTTTTTTTAAACTTCTAATTTCGCACTGCAAAAATTAATAAAAAAATAATAGTTTAAACTCAATAATTTTACAAATAAAATTTGCGTTTTTTCTACTTATAGTAGTGAAAATTAGCCTAAAACGATTTCGTAGTTTTATTATTTTAAATGGTTATAAAGCAGTAATTTTACATCATAATAATATGAAAGAAATAAAAAAAATAGCAGTTATGACTTCTGGGGGAGATGCCCCTGGAATGAATGCCGCAATTAGAGCTGTAGTTAGGTCTTGTGCTTATTATAGTTTAGGTTGTGTAGGTATATATAGAGGTTATGAAGGTCTTATAGAAAATGATCTTGTAGATCTAAGCGCTAGAAGCGTACATAATATTGTTAACAAAGGAGGTACAGTTTTAAAATCGGCAAGATCTAAAGAATTTAGAACAGCTGAAGGAAGACAAAAAGCTTACGAAAATTTACAAGAAAGAGAAGTAGATGCTCTTGTTGTTATTGGAGGAGATGGTTCTTTTACTGGAGCTGTAAAATTTAATGAAGAATTTAATTTCCCCGTAATTGGAATTCCAGGAACTATTGATAATGATATTTTTGGAACATCTCATACATTAGGATATGATACTGCATTAAATACTGCAGTAGAAGCTATCGATAAAATTAGAGATACTGCTTCTTCTCACAATAGATTATTCTTTGTTGAGGTTATGGGACGTGATGCTGGTTTTATTGCATTAAATGCTGGTGTAGGTGCAGGTGCAGAAGAAATTTTAATTCCTGAAGAAGATTTAGGTTTAGATAGAATGCTAGAATCTTTAGAAAGAAGTAGAAGAGCTGGTAAATCATCTAGTATTGTAGTTGTTGCTGAAGGTGATAAATCTGGAAAAAACGTTTATGAATTAGCTAAATATGTAGAAGAAAATTTACCAGAATATGATGTTAGGGTAAGTATTTTAGGACATATGCAAAGAGGAGGTTCTCCTTCTTGTTTTGATAGAGTTTTAGCAAGTAGATTAGGTGTAAAAGCAGTAGAGTTACTTTTAGATGGTAAAACAAATCTAATGGTAGGTTTAAAAGATAATATAGTTATCAGTACAGATATAAAAGAAGCAATTTCTGGAGGTCACTCTATAAATTACGAGCTTTTAAGAGTTTCTGATATTATAACAACATAAAAAATAAATAAATAAAGATTAGTAAAATGATTAAAGTAGGAATTAACGGATTTGGAAGAATTGGAAGATTAGCTTTCAGACAAACAGTTTTAAGAGATAACGTACAAGTAGTAGCTATTAATGATTTATTAGATGTAGATTATTTAGCATACATGTTAAAATATGATTCAGTTCATGGTGCTTTTGATGGTACTGTTGATGTAAAAGATGGTAAATTAGTTGTTAACGGAAACGAAATTAGAATTACTGCAGAAAGAAATCCTGCTGATTTAAAATGGGATGAAGTTGGTGCTGAGTATGTAATCGAATCTACAGGTTTTTTCTTAACAGAAGAAACTGCAGGGAAACACTTAGAAGCTGGTGCAAAGAAAGTAGTATTATCTGCTCCTTCTAAAGACCATACTCCAATGTTTGTAATGGGTGTAAACAACACTGAATTAAAAGCAGACCAAAAGATTTTTTCTAATGCATCTTGTACTACAAACTGTTTATCTCCAATTGCAAAAGTATTAAATGACAACTGGGGTATTTCAGAAGGTTTAATGACAACTGTACACGCTGCAACTGCAACTCAAAAAACTGTTGATGGTCCTTCTATGAAAGACTGGAGAGGTGGACGTTCTGCAATCGGAAACGTAATTCCTTCTTCTACAGGAGCTGCAAAAGCTGTTGGAAAAGTAATTCCAGCTTTAAACGGAAAATTAACAGGTATGGCTTTTAGAATCCCTACTATGGATGTTTCTGTGGTTGATTTAACTGTAAAGTTAGACAAACCAGCTACTTATGCTGAAATTTGTGCAGCAATGAAATCTGCTTCAGAAAGTGGACCAATGGCAGGAGTTTTAGGATATACTGAAGATTTAGTAGTTTCTCAAGATTTTGTTGGAGATACTCGTACTTCTATCTTTGATGCTGGTGCAGGAATCGCTTTAAACGATAACTTTGTAAAAGTTGTTTCTTGGTATGATAACGAAATGGGTTACTCAACTAAGATTGTAGATTTAATTGAATATGCAGATACTTTATAGTATTTAGTTTATATAAAATTAAAAACCTGATAGTTTTGCTATCAGGTTTTTTTTATGATTAAAAAGTAAGTAAATATATTATTTTACAGCAATAGCACTAATTTCTACATTTACAAACTTAGGCAAGTTTGCTACTTCTACAGTTTCTCTTGCAGGTGCAGTTTCTTCATTAAAATAACTACCATATATTTTATTTATTTCTCCAAAATTATTCATGTCAGAAATAAATATTGATGTTTTAATTACGTTTTCAAAAGTCATATCTGCAGCAGCTAAAACTTCTTTTAGGTTTTCCATAACTTGTATGGTTTCTTCTTTAAGAGAGTCTAAAACAAGTTCTCCATTTTCTGGATTAATTGCTATTTGACCAGAAGTATATAACGTGTTTCCTGTTAAAACTGCTTGGTTATAAGGCCCAATTGGAGCTGGCGCTTTTGTTGTTGTTATTATTTTTTTCATTTAAAAAGGTTATTTAAAAATTCTATTATAATATTTATTTGGTTGTCATAATTATAAATTATAAACCCAAGAAAAGCAAGACCAACTGATAATAGAAAATATCCATCAAAAATTGTTTTTTTACTATTCTCAAGAATAATGTCAATTTTCTTATTTTCATCAACCTTGTAAATTATATCAATAGAAAATGGTGGATTTCTTTTGGGTTTTTTAGTAATACCAAATTCAATTTCCTTTTCTATTTCACTACCATTTTTATCTTTAAAATTTACTGTATAATAATAAGTAGTTGAACTTACATCGTCTTCATCCATTTGATGGCTTATTTCTTCTCTTATTTTTATAACTTTAGCTTGTTTTCTTATTCCTTTTTTTTTACATTATAAATTTTATCAAGATTTATAATTGCTTTATAAATCATATAAAAACTAAATATAGTTGTAAGAATAAAGTTTAAAACGCTCATATTAAAACAACACTCTATCTGGTGGTTTGTTTTTATCCCATTTTAAATCTGATAACATAGAAGATTTTACACCGATAAAAAATGTATAAGAAGAGTTTGTACCAAATGGGACCCAATTAAAATTGAATTGCCAACTATCTAAATCTCTTGTAAAATTAAATCGAGAAAAAGTAAAAGCACCACCTTTTACGTCATAACCAGAAGAGTAGCCCATTTTCCATTTAGGAGAAAGTTCTAAATTTCCGCTAAACATTATACTATGTATACCAACTGTTCCTGGGTCTACACCATTATTGGTGTAACTAGCAGAATATGCTAAATTTATAGACCAAGGTATATCTGAGTTGTATAATTTGGCTTTTTTATTTTGGTCTTCTTTATTTGTATTTATTCCTTGTCTTTGCCCAAAACTATCTGTAGGATTTATATCTGCACCAATTACATCAACACCTCCTTGTGCACCATTACCATTACTTTTATTAGCCTTTCCTTTATTTCCTTTTTCAAAATCTTTACTAGAAATAGAATAATTGGCTGTTAAACTAGCATTGGTTAATCTAAATATATTAGCATTAAATTCATTTATTCTAACACCAGAGCTATTTACTTTATAAGGGTCCATAGAACCGCTTAAATTAACAGCTAATTTATCTTTAAATAATCTGGTTCCTGCAGAAAAACTAACAGGAGACCAACGTAAACTATCTGCAGCAATATTATAAGAACTGCTAAAGTTTAAATTGTTTAAAATAGTTATTTTTTCATCTTCTTGTTCATCATCATCAGGGTCTTTAGGAGCTATTTTTGCTTCTAAAACATTGTTTAAATTAATACCTATAGAATTGCTTAAACCAGAAGATGGTGCACCATAAATACCTTGATCAAAAACAGTATAATCTAACAAATCTGTAGCGTCTGCACTTTGTTGCACTTGTTTAATGTGTTTGTCTTTAAAATCTGGTCTGTAAGAGTAGGAAATAGAAGGTCTAAAAGTGTGTCTAATTGTTTTTAATCTTCCTTTTTTAAAATTAAAAGTACCATAAATATTGGTAGATAAACTTAAACCTGCATTGTATTCTCTATAACTTTTAAAACCTCTTAAGGTATCTGTTACAACTACATTGTCTGTAATGTCATAATTCTTTTGAATATAATCAAATTGCCAAGTTTCTTCATAATTTACACTAGGTGATAAAGTAAAGTATCTAAAAGCTTTTATGTTAGTATTTGTACCTGTTTTATGTTGCATTCCAGACCTTGCAGTTTCAAACATTTTACTTGTAAAAAACTCATCATCTGTAGTGTTTATTAAATACTGACCCTGCATTGTATAATTAAATCCCATTTTTTGTATTGGGGTTTTTTGCACACCATCTTTTCCTGCAAAAGGGTAAACTCTATTCATATTTACAGTTAATGATGGTAAAGTCATTGTTATTTTTTCTGTATTTGTATTTTGTTGATGTGAAGCAGTTAGGTTCATGTTAAATGGTGTACCAACAAAAGTTTTGCTATAATTTATAGAAGAATTAAATGTGTTAGTTTGTGTTTGAGAAACGTTAAATTGATTTAAAGATTCTCTAAAAAACTTACTGCTTCCTAAATTTACAGAGGCAGAAAACCTAGAATTTGGACTTGCTTTTGAATCTTGACTATGAGTCCATCTTATGTTAAAATTATTAGATTTACTATAATCATCAAAACCTCTAATACCAGAAATTGTGTTTTCAAAATTTAAACTAAAAGCACCATTAAAACGATATCTTTTTCTGTAGTTAGAACTTAATCTCATACCCCAACTTCCATTAGAGTAGGCATCACCTTGTACAGTTAAATCCATATAGTCGTTTATAGCAAAATAATATCCACCATTTGTAAAACCTATACCTCTAGAACTACTTCCTGTATCAAAGGCAGGAATTAAAAAACCAGATACACTCGTTTCTGTAATTGGAAAATATGCAAAAGGAATAAATAATGGAGTGGGTATGTCTGCTAACACTAAATTACTAGTACCCACAATAATTTTTTTACCAGGAACAAGTTTGGCTTTATCTGTAGCTATATAATAATCTGGAACTTTCTTTTCGGAAGTTGTAAACTTAATTTTTCTAATATAAATTGTAGAGTCATTTACACGTTTAGTTTTATCTCCGTAAGTAAACATTTCTCCTTGTTTTGTTTTTAAACCATAAATTAAAGCGCGTTTACTTTTAAAATTGTAAATCATAGAATCTTGTTCAGATTCTTGGTTTCCTTGTTTAAAAACCGGACGTTGAACGTAACCTGTACTATCAATTATTCCTTTAGCAAAAAGTGTGTTTTTTTTATAATCTACAATAATTATACCTGCCTTTAAGTCTATATCTGTATAAGTAATGTTAGCTTCATTATATAATGTTACAGTTTTATCTTTAGCATTTTGTATAGTGTAGTCTTTTGCAACATGCACTATAATGTCTTCAATAGTTTCTTGGGGTTTAAGTGTATCTAAACCTATAGTGTCTTTTTTTTGTAAAATTAGAGAATCTTTTTTGCTATTAAAAAGAGTATCTATTTGTTTTAAAATAGTAGAGTCTTTTTTAATAGTGTTTTTAATAGGCTTTATTTTTTGAGAAAACCCAATTTCTATAAAAAAAATGCTACAAAATAAAAGAATGTATGATAGGTTTGTTTGCAATGCTATAAATACTATTTTTGTATAATGGTTAAAAATATGGCTCAATATTTGAAGCACCAAATTTAAGATGCCAAAATTAGTTAAATTTTATTGATGCGATTTCAAGAAAACAACAAAATTAATACCAAAATTAGAATTATTTTAATTTTATGCTGTGCATTCTCTTTTTTGATGAATTCACCATCAATTTTTGCTCAAAAAAAATATGTAATTGTTCTTGATGCAGGCCATGGTGGAAAAGACCCTGGTAATTTAGGAAACGGTTACAGAGAGAAAAATATTGCTTTAAAAGTAGCTTTAGTTGTTGGAAAAAAACTATCAAAAAATAAAGATATTAAAGTTCTATTTACAAGAAAAAAAGATGTTTTTATAGATTTGTGGAAAAGAGGAGACATTGCAAATAATGCCAAAGCAGATTTATTTGTTTCAATTCATTGCGATTCTCATACTTCAAATGCTTATGGTGCAGGTACTTTTGTATTAGGTTTAAGAGGTAATAAAAAGAATTTAGAAATAGCTAAAAGAGAAAATGCTTCTATTTTTTACGAAGATAATTATGAAAATAAATATAAAGGATTCGATTCTAATTCTGCAGAATCTGTTATAGGTTTATCTTTAATGCAAGAAGAAAACTTAGATAAAAGTTTAGCAATTGCAAGTTTAATTCAAACTAATTTTACCAAAAAACTTAAAAGATTAGACAGAAAAGTAAAACAAGATAATTTTCAGGTTTTAAGAGAAACAATTATGCCAAGTGTTTTGGTAGAATTAGGTTTTTTAACCAATAAAAAAGAAGGAAGGTTTTTGAACTCTAAAAAAGGACAAGAACAAATGGGGCAAGCTATTACAGATGCAGTTTTAAAATATGTTAACAATTTAAAATTAAATACAGTAACCACAAATAAAGTTGTAAAAGAACCTATAGAGTTTAAAGTTCAAATTGCTTCTGGAAAAAATAAAATTGCTACAAAATCATACAACTTTAAAGGTTTAAAAAATGTTGAAAGAGTTGCAGTTGGTAAGTTTTTTAAGTATTACTATGGTAATAATACAAATTTAGAAAACGTAAAAAAATCTTTAAAAACGGCTAAATCAAAAGGTTATACTTCAGCTTTTATAGTAGCTTTTAAAAACGGTAAAAAATTATCTATTAAGGAAGCTGTTAAAATGCAATAGATTTGGTAGTGTCAACCAAAAATTATTAGTAATATTGTTATTAAATTTTTATTCATGTCTAAAGAAGTAAAAACAGGAATTGTTGCTATAGTTGTAATTGCCATATTTATATGGGGTTATAATTTTTTAAAAGGCCAAAATTTGTTTGACACAAATTCACGCCACTTTGATGTAGAGTATAGTAATATAGCAGGATTAAGTACTTCTAGCTTAGTTACAATTAATGGTTTAAAAGTAGGTAAGGTAACCAGTATAGAGTTTAACCAAGATATAGCAAAAAAAGGGCATTTAGTGGTTAGTTTTGTTGTTGATAATGATTTTACTTTTTCTAAAAAAAGTGTAGTTAAAATTTATTCTCCAAGCCCATTGGGTGGTTCAAATTTAGCAATTATACCAGATTATGATGGTGAAGATGCAGTTTCTGGTGATGTTTTAAAAGGTGAAATTGAATCGAGCTTATTTACTTCAATTGGAGAAAAATTAGATCCCTTACAATCAAAATTAGAACATGTAATTGTAAGTGCAGACTCTTTATTTAAAAATATTAATAACGTTTTAGATGTTAAAACTCAAAATAGTTTAAAAACATCTGTAAAAACTTTAGAGGTTACTTTAAACGAAGTCAAAAAAACAATGCTATCTATTAATGGATTTATAGATTCTACATCTGTAGATTTAAAAGAAAGTTTAAAAAACACAAAGTTAATAACAGAGAATTTCTCTAAAGTTTCAGATACTATAGCAAACGCTAATATTGGTGAGATTATGAGAAAAGCAGAAATGACTCTTAGTTCTGCAAATTCACTTTTAGAAGGAATTCATTCTGGTAAAGGAACTTTAGGTTTATTAGCAACAGATGACAAATTGTACAACAACATTACTACAATGTCTAAAGAGCTAGAAAACTTACTTAGAGAAATGAAATTAAACCCAAAACGTTTTGTACATTTCTCTCTATTTGGTAAAAGAGCAAAATCTTATACACCAAAAAAAGAAACAGAATAAGAAGTACTTTAATCATTTAATTTTTAAATAAAATGCAATACTTACCAAATATATTATTTGCCATAGTTTTAGTATTAGGTATCGGTTTTTTTACGATGAATATTCGTAAAATTATTAGAAACATTAAATTAGGTAAAGATGTAGACAGATCAGATAAAAAACAAGAAAGATTAAAGAATATGATAATGATTGCTCTTGGGCAATCTAAAATGGTAAAAAGACCATTATCTGGGTTTTTACATATTGTAGTTTATATAGGTTTTATCATTATAAATATTGAAGTTTTAGAAATTATTATTGATGGTTTGTTTGGTACACATAGAGTTTTTCTAGGTGTTTTAGGCGAAGATTTTTACGGTTTTTTAATAGGAACATTCGAAATTTTAGCAGCATTAGTTTTTATAGCTGTAGTTATTTTTTGGTTAAGAAGAAACGTATCTAATATTAAAAGATTCTTAAGCAAAGAAATGAAAGGGTGGCCTAAAAATGATGGTAACTACATTCTTTATTTCGAAATGGTTTTAATGACATTATTCTTGGTAATGAATGCTACAGATGTTAGTTTTCAGCAAGCAGGAATAGGAAACTCTATAAGTCAGTTTATAGTACCACTTTTTGATGGCTTTTCACCAGAATCACTTCATACTATAGAAAGAAGCGCTTGGTGGATTCATATTTTAGGAATTTTAGTTTTCTTAAACTATTTATACTACTCTAAGCATTTACATATTTTATTAGCTTTTCCAAATACATATTATGCAAATCTTAATCCTAAAGGGCAATTCAATAATTTAGAATCAGTTACAAATGAAGTAAAATTAATGATGGATCCAGATGCAGACCCTTATGCAATGCCTGCAGAAGGAGAAGAAGAAGCTGTTCCAGAAAAATTTGGTGCTTCTGATGTTGCAGATTTAAATTGGGTTCAGTTAATGAATTCTTATACATGTACAGAATGTGGTAGATGTACATCATCTTGTCCTGCAAACTTAACAGGTAAAGAATT
Source organism: Polaribacter sp. Z022 (assembly GCF_023555495.1). Lineage (GTDB taxonomy): Bacteria > Bacteroidota > Bacteroidia > Flavobacteriales > Flavobacteriaceae > Polaribacter. Next base: position 92,569 of record NZ_JALCZO010000002.1, read on the forward strand.
GTCTCCAAGAAATATCATGATGAAAACTCGTGATCGTTTAGAAGAAGTAGGAAGAAATATAGATGAAAACAAAGGGACTTTTGTAGATGATGGTAAGCAATTACTAAACGATTATATTTCTCCAGAAGAATTATGGGCATGTACAAGTTGTAATGCATGTGTAGAAGAATGTCCTGTAAATATAGATCCATTATCTATTATTATGGATATGAGAAGATATTTAGTAATGGAAGAAAGTGCAGCACCTCAAGAATTAAATATGATGATGACTAACATCGAAAATAATGGTGCTCCTTGGCAATACAATCAACAAGATAGATTGAATTGGGCAAATGAAGAATAATCAATTTTTTAATTAACAATTATTAATTACGAATTCAATTCATAATTCATAATTTAAAATTTATAATTTATGAACGTACCAACAATGGCAGATTTGATGGCTCAAGGTAAACAACCAGAGGTGTTGTTTTGGGTTGGAGCAGCTGGAAGTTATGATGATAGAGCAAAAAAAATATCGAGAGCTTTTGTAAAAATATTACATCAAGCAAATGTAGATTTCGCAGTTTTAGGAACTGAAGAATCTTCTACTGGTGATGCTGCAAAAAGAGCAGGAAATGAGTTTTTATTTCAAATGCAAGCTATGATGAATATTGAGGTTCTTAATGGTTACGAAATAAAAAAAATTGTTACTTGTGATCCACATTCATTTAATACTTTAAAAAATGAATATCCTTCTTTAGGAGGTAAATATGAAGTTTTACACCACACACAATTTATACAAAACTTAATTACAGAAGGACGTTTAAAAATTGATAACGCTATTTTAAAAGGAAAAAGAGTTACTTTTCATGATCCTTGTTATTTAGGTAGAGCAAATGATGTTTATGAATCTCCAAGAGAATTAATAAAAAGATTGGGTGTTAATTTAACAGAAATGAAACGCAATAAATCTACAGCTTTATGTTGTGGAGCTGGAGGTGCACAAATGTTTAAAGATGCAGAAAAAGGTGATAAAGAAATTAATGTTTTAAGAACAGAAGATGCTTTAGAAACTAAACCAAATATTATAGCAACTGGTTGTCCTTATTGTAATACAATGATGACAGATGGTATAAAGTTTAAAGAAAAAGAAGCAGAAGTTTTGGTAAAAGATATTGCAGAGTTAATTGCGGAAGCTAATAAATTATAAAAAGAAAAATGAAAAAGAATTTTTTAATATTAATATTTTTTTTGGGATCTTTTAATGTTTTTACTCAAGGTAAAACAACAATAGATAAAATAGGAAAAGAAACTTGTAAATATTTTCAAAAAAATAAAAAAGAACTAGAGAGTTTATCTAAAAATGAAAGAATTGCTAAACTAGGAATTAAAATGCTATCATTATACGATAAATATAAAGTGGATTTAAAAGCTGAAGGTATAGAAGTAGATATAAGTGATGATACATCAACAGAAGCATTTGGCCAAAAGGTTGGTATATCTATGGCAAATCATTGTTTGGATCTTTTGTTACTATTATCTGAAGATTTTCCAGATAATGAAGAAGAAGTTAATTTTAATGTTGTAGGAGAATTAAAATCAATTTCTGGAGATGAGTTAAGTTATGTTTCATTAAAAGATGAAAATGGAAAAACTCAAAAATTTGTTTGGTTAAATAATTTTGAAGGTTCAGATAAATTAATTAACTCTAAAAAAAATAAAAATTTAAAAGTTAAATTATCATACATAAACGTAGAATTATATTCCCCTAAACTTAAAGAATATATTGTAAGAAAACAGATTTCAAAAATTGAGTATTTAGATTGATAATGCTTAAAAATTATATTAAAGCTGCTCGTTTAAGAACGTTACCTTTATCTGTTTCTGGTATTATTATTGGTTGTAAATTAGGTTTTGATGATGTAATGTATGCAGATAGTACAATTACTTTATGGAGAACTCCTATTTTCTGGCTAGCCATTCTAACCACAATTGGTTTTCAAGTTTTATCAAATTTTGCAAACGATTATGGTGATGGAGTTAAAGGTTCTGATAAAAATAGAACAGGAGAAGAAAGAATGGTTTCTTCTGGAGCAATTACTCCTAAGCAAATGAAATCTGCAATGATAATAACAACAATTATAACTTTAATAATTGCTTTATTATTAATTTACGTTTCTTTTGGTAAAGAAAACTTTGGGTATTCAATCTTGTTTTTTGGATTAGGAATTGCATCAATTACAGCAGCAATAAAATATACAGTTGGTAATTCTGCTTATGGTTATAGTGGTTTTGGCGATGTTTTTGTGTTCTTGTTTTTTGGGCTACTTAGTGTTGTAGGAAGTTATTTTTTATATACAAAACATATTAATTTAAAAGTTTTTCTTCCAGCAATATCTGTAGGATTGTTAAGTACTGCAGTTTTAAATTTGAATAATTTAAGAGATAGAGAAGAAGATAAAAAGAATAATAAAAACACATTAGTAGTTAAACTAGGAAATAAAAAAGCAAAAAAATATCATTATCTTTTAATTTTTGGAGCTTTAGTTTCTGCATTAATTTATTCGTTTTTAGATTTTAGAACAATTTATCAACTTATTTTTCTAGTAGCCTTTTTACCTTTATTTAAAAATGTAAAAACGGTTGCTCAAAATAAAATTCCTGCAGAATTAGATAGCGAATTAAAAAAAGTAGCCTTAAGTACTTTTTTGTTTGCAATACTTTTTGGTATAGGTCAACTTTTGTAAAATCAAAATATATAAAAAATGAAAATACAATATTTAGGTCACTCTTGTTTTTTAATTGATATTAATGGAACATCAATATTAGTAGATCCATTTATTTCAGGAAATTCTTTAGCATCTCATATAGATATCTCTACTTTAAAAGTAGACTTTATTTTAGTGACACATGCACATCAAGATCATGTTTTAGATGTTGAGTTAATAGCAGAAAGAACAAAAGCAGTTGTAGTATCTAATTACGAAATAGCGATGTATTATGGTGCAAAAGATTTAAATGTATTTGCATTAAATCATGGAGGAACATTTGTTTCAGAAAATTTTTCAGCAAAATATGTAAATGCAATTCATACTTCTTCTTTTGCAGACGGAACTTATGGAGGAGAACCAGGAGGTTTTGTAATTTCATCAAAAGAGAAAAACGTTTATATTGCTGGTGATACAGCAGTTACAATGGATATGAAATTAATTCCAATGTCAGTAAAATTAGATGTTGTTATTTTGCCAATAGGAGATACGTTTACAATGGGAGTTGATGATGCTATTATTGCTAGTAATTTAGTAGAGTGTAATAAAGTAATTGGGTGTCATTATAATACATTTCCACCAATAGAAATTGATGTTAATGAGGCCAAAACTAAATTTAATTCTAAAAATAAAGAATTAGTATTGTTAGAAATTGGAGAAAATTTAAGTATTTAAAAATGAAAACAATAAAAATAATAATAGGAATCATTTCTGCATTTGCACTTGCTTTCTTTTTAACAGGTTTAATTGTAAAAAAAACAGATTATACTGCAGAAGTTGTTGTAAATAAATCAATTGAAGAAGTTTTTAGCACATTTAATAATTCTAAGAATATAAAAAACTGGATTCCTGAAATTAAATCTATTGATGTTGTTTCTGAAAACCCAGGAAAAACAGGTAGTATTTATAAAATAGTTGTAGAAACTCAAGAAGAAGAAATTACAATGACAGAAAAAGTTTTGGCATATGTACCAAATGAAAAAGTTACTTTGTTTTTTGATGCAGAAAATATGTTAAAAAGAGATGATTATGTTTTTACATCAAAAGAAGGTGTAACAACAATTACTCTAAATTCTAGCTGCCAAAGCGATTCTTATATAATGGCTTGTATGTTTCCGTATTTTAAAGGAACATTTAGAGAGCAAGATCAATCGTATTTAAATAATTTTAAAGCATACATAGAAAAACAATAAACCTTTCTTTTGATTAAAGCTAGTTATAAAAAATACATCCTTAATTTTAAAAACCCAAGTGGAACTTCACGTGGAATTTTAAGAACCAAAGAAACTTGGTTTATTCTATTGGAAGAAAATGGTAAAATAGGTGTTGGTGAAACTGGTTTATTTAGAGGTTTAAGTATTGATGATGTTACTACATATGAAGAAAAATTGATATGGGTTTGTAATAATATAAACTTAGGTTTAGATAAATTATTATTGCAACTAGTTCAGTACCCATCTATACAATTTGGTTTAGAGCAAGCTTTTTTATCTTTAAAGAGTAAAAATAAATTTCATTTATTTCCTTCAGAATTTACTAAAGGAAACAAAGCGATTCCTATAAACGGTTTAATTTGGATGGGGGAGAAGGAGTTTATGAAAAATCAAATTAAAGAAAAATTAAACTCTGGTTTTTCTTGTATTAAGATGAAGATTGGTGCTATAGATTTTGATACTGAAATAGAACTTTTAAAATCAATTAGAAAAGAGTTTTCTTCTAAAGAAATAGAACTTAGAGTAGATGCAAATGGAGCTTTTAGTCCTAACAATGCTTTAAAAAAGTTAGAAAGGTTATCTAAATTAGATATTCATTCTATAGAGCAACCTATAAAGCAAGGTCAAATAGAGGAAATGGCTAAATTATGTGCAAAAACTCCTTTGCCAATAGCTTTAGATGAGGAGTTAATTGGTGTGTTTTCTTCTGAAGAGAAAAAGAAATTGTTAACTACAATTCAGCCTCAATATATAATTTTAAAACCAAGTTTAATAGGTGGTTTTGCAGGTAGTTTAGAATGGATTAAGTTTGCAGAAGAAATTAATGCTGATTGGTGGATAACTTCTGCCTTAGAAAGTAATGTTGGCTTAAATGCTATAGCTCAATTTACGCATACTTTGCAAAGTAATTTGCCACAAGGATTAGGTACAGGAGGTTTATTTACAAATAATTTTAAAAGTCCGCTAACCGTAAAAAACGGAACATTACAATACAACCCAGAGAAAAACTGGAATTTTAATTTAAACACATTACCTTAATAAAAATAAAGGTTTTAATAAAAAATATGAATTTTATACAGCAAGCATATAAAGGAAATAATGAGTGGTTTCATTGGGTATTAACTATTTTCATAGTTTTTATTGGTTGGCAAATTATTGGAGGATTGCCTTTAATGGCTCTGGCTTTTTCTTATTCTGCTGGTTTAGCAGAATTTACAAAAGCTGCAGAAGATAACTTTATGACTTTAGGAATTGATAAAAATCTATTTCTATTTTTTATGATTTTGATGTTCATTTTTGGATTGATAAGTTTAATAATTGGAGTAAAATATTTGCATAAAAGAACAGTTAAATCATTGGTTACAAGTAGAGAATCTATTGATTGGAATCGTTTTTTATTTGGATTTATTTCTTGGGGAATTATAGCTTCTGTTGTAATTGTTATTGGGATTTATTTAATGCCAGAAAATTACGTTTGGAACTTTAAAGCAAAACCCTTTTTTACATTATTAGCAGTATCATTTTTATTTTTACCTTTTCAAACTTCGTTTGAAGAATTGCTTTTTAGAGGTTATTTTATGCAAGGTTTAGGTATTTTAGCTAAAAACAGTTGGGTACCTTTAATTTTTACCTCAGTATGTTTTGGTTTATTGCATGGAGCAAATCCAGAGGTTGAAAAATTGGGATCCATTTCTATGGTTTTTTATATAGGTACAGGTTTGTTTTACGGTATAACAACACTTATGGACGAAGGTACAGAATTGGCACTTGGTTTGCATGCAATTAATAACATTGTAGCAGCCTTTTTTGTAACTACAAATTGGACCGTTTTTCAAACAGATGCATTGTATGTAGATACTTCAGAACCATCTGTAGGTTGGGAAATGTTTTTTCCTGTTTTAGTATTGTATCCTTTAATGTTATTTGTGTTTTCAAAAAAATATGGATGGAAAAATTGGATAGAGAAATTAACAGGAAAAATTGAAGAGCCTGTTAATTTAAAAGAAAATTATAGGATTTTATAAATTGAGCTTAGAGAAATTTCATACAGACTTTAAATTAAATGGAGTTTCATTTTCTTCTGTTGAAGAACTATTAAATTATACCAGTGGTTTTTCCGAGGAAATTTATGATTTTCTTAAAAATTGGTTTTCAAAAGAAGATTATATTTTAGTTAATACATCTGGTTCTACAGGGAAACCAAAAGAAATAAAAATACTTAAAAAGCAGATGATTAACTCTGCTTTTGCAACAGGAAGTTATTTTAAATTATTAGAGAATACAACTTCTTTACTCTGTTTGTCTGTAAATTATATTGCTGGTAAAATGATGCTTGTAAGAGCTTTGGTTTTAGGATGGAAATTAGATGTAACAAATATAAATTCTAATCCCTTAAAAGGTGTTAAGAAGAAGTTTGATTTTGTTGCAATGGTGCCTTTACAGTTAGAAAATTCATTAGAAAAATTAAATCAAATAAAGAATTTAATTGTTGGTGGAGGAGTAGTTTCAAATAAATTGCAATCTAAAATTTCAAATACCAATTGTAATGTTTTTGCAACTTATGGTATGACAGAAACTGTTACTCATATTGCCATTAAAAAATTAAACAATACTACTAATAAATTTAATTTTTATGAAACATTACCAAATGTAGAAATTTATAAGGATCATAGAAATTGTTTAGTAATAGATGCTTTTAAAGTTTCTAATAAGGTATTATTTACAAATGATATTGTAGAATTGTATTCTGATAAACAATTTAAATGGATAGGTCGTTTTGATAATATTATAAACTCTGGTACTATAAAATTATACCCTGAGTTAATAGAAGAAAAACTGTCTTTAATTATAAATAGTAGATTTTTTGTAACGGGTGTTTCTGATGAGAAGTTAGGGCAAAAATTAGTACTAATTATAGAAGGGAAAAAACAAAAAATAGATTTTTCAAAATCTAAGTTATCTAAATTTGAAATACCAAAAAATATTTATTTTATTGAAAAATTTATAGAAACGGAAACCAATAAAATTCATCGTATTAAAACATTGAATTCAATTTTAGCTTTTTTATAAATTTAAAAGATAATCTCTTAAGTCTTCATTTTCTCCAAGATTCATTTTTTTCTTAATTCTATATCTTCCTGTTTGTACAGATCTTGGATCTATTAGCAAAATTCTTGCAATTTCTTTAGTATGTAAATGTAGTTTTATAAACATACAATGTCTTAATTCTGTTTCAGTTATTTCTGGGTGTTTGGCAATTAGTTTATCATAAAAATTATCATGTACAGCATTAAAATGATTTTTTAATATATTCCATTCTTCATCTCTTTCTAAAACCTGATCAATTTGGTTAATAATACTTTTTAGAGCAGAATTTTCTGAAGTTTTTAATCCTTTTAAATCAGCTTTTATTTCTTTAAAGTATTGCTTGTTGTGTAATAAATTAGTTGACAATGATATTATTATTTTGTCTTTTACTTGATTTTCTTTATTTAAAATTTTTATTTTTTCTCTTTTTATCAAGCGCCTTTTTTTTGAGTTATCTATTATGAAATAATAACCAAATAAAGAGATAATAAATAAAACTGAAATTAATGTAACAAGAATTTTTAAATTATAATTTGTGCCTTCTAAACTTTCTTTTTGAAGTAAAACTTTTTCGTATTCAAACTTTGTATTTAAATCTTTTATTTTGTGTTCTAATTCTTCATTTGTTTTATTTTTTTTATCTAAAATTAAAGATAAAACCTCAGGATTATTATGACCAATTAATTCTAAACTAAAAATACAATCACTAGATTTTTCGTATGCTTGATGTATAGAAACACTTATAATGTTTTCTCCTTCATTAAAAATACTATAATCAAAGAAATGTTGCGTAAATTCATGTTCGGCATCATTTTTAATAGTACTCATTGCCAATGTAGTATTTGTAATTGTAGAGTTTGGCATATTGTCTTTAATAATTTCTTTACCATTTATATATACTACAGCTCCATCATCTTTTTGTATTTTAATTTCAAAACCACCATACTTTTTATTGATAAAGATTCTTTTTTTAAAATATTTTGAGATGTGTTTCTTTTCTTTATCTTCACCATAATAAAGAGTCGTATTGTTTTTTTTATCACCATAACCTAATGGAGATTTTCCGCTTTTCCAATTAGAAAAATCAGTAATGTTTATCCAATCATTTTCTAAATATCCTTTATCATAATAATGCCAAGAATCTTCATTTTTTATTAAAATTTCTTGAGAAAAAAGATTATTTGTTTGGATTGTTAAAATAAGAACAATAACAAAATTAATAAATCGTAAATCTTTCATTTAAAGTGATTAAATCTTAATTGTTGTGTAAATATAGTAGTTATATTTCTAATTTTATGCTTTTGTAGTAGATTAGTTGATTGTAATAGTAGGTCTTCATTTTGATATTGTAGTATATTTGAATTAGATTTTAAAATAATATGTAATAATATAATTGGGGGATTAACTTATTGCATTTTGAATTCTTAAAAAGAAGTCGTGGTTAATTAATCATGGCTTTTTTGTTTTTAAAAATTAGTAATTTTTTATTTGGTATTATTTTTGATATTTTTGAAGAAATTAATTCTTATGAAAAAAATAGTATTATTTTTTGTTGTTTGTTTTTTAGTTGTTTCCAATAGTAATGCTCAAGAGCAAATAGAAGAATCTGTAGAGTCTCATTCTTTAAATTGGGTAACTAATTATAAGGCAGCTTTAAAAAAGTCGAAAAAAGAAAAAAAACCTGTACTTATATATTTTACAGGTTCAGATTGGTGTGGTCCTTGTAAGGTTTTAGATAAAAACCTTTTTCATACTGATAAGTTCAAAGCAATTGCAGACAAAGATTTAATTTTATACGAAGCAGATACTCCAAGAAATAAAGATATTGTATCTCCAGAAAAACTAGAAATAACCAATGATTTAAAAAGAAAATATAAAGTACGGTCTTTTCCTACTTTGGTTTTTGTAAATCATAAGGGAAAAATGATAGGGTATAAAAAAGGTTTAATTCTTACAGAGTATTATTATCCTTTTATACAATCAGTCATTGAAAATTATTAAATAAAAAAACCGAAGCAAATTGCTTCGGTTTTTTATTATTCTAAAATGTTGAATAATTTTACTTTTGGTTAATTACTCTAAAAGTAGTTCTTCTGTTTGCTCTGTGTTCTGCTTCTGTACAAGAAACTCCATCAGCACATCTATTTGTTAATTTTGCTTCACCAAAACCATTACCTGTTAATTGGCTAGGGTTAACACCTTTAGAAATTAAATAATTAGTAACTGCTTGAGCTCTTCTTTCAGATAAATCTTGATTGTTAGCTTTAGTTCCTCTTGCATCAGTATGAGATTCAATTGCAACTGCAACTCCAGTTTTTAAGATTGGTAATAATCTTGCATCAATAATTCTTTTAGCTCCAGAAGTTAATGTAGCACTACCTAAGTTCCAAGAAATTGGTAATGGAGTGTTGTTTACTAACTCACATTCAACTTCTTTCCAAGTAGTTAAGCCACCTTTGTTTACTAAAATTTCTTTAGTTACTGTTTTGTATTTAGCAGCAACAGTAATTTCTTCTTTCCAAGCATCTTTTTTCAAAATAGTTTTTTTAATTGTTCCGTAAACTGCAGGAATTTCAACTGTTTTTGTAGTTGGAGGAGTTACCATAACTCTTTTAGTATATGTTTTTTCATATCCAGGTACTGTATTTGAAACTGTTGTTGCATCTTTATCTAATTTTGTTAAAGGAACAGTAACAAATTTAGCAGGTACTGGTTTGTAACACCAATATCTACAGTCATTTGGATCACTAGATTCACAATCAGGAGCTTTTTCACTCATTTCCCAATTTGCAGAAGCTGCTTTAGTTTCAATTGTTTCAGAATCTGGAGCAAAAGTAGCATTAATAACACTTAATTTATTTGCATCTTCTTTTGCAGTATACGTTACAGTTTTAGTTTCCCAAACTGCTGGTACAATTACTAAACGTTGACCAGCTTCTTTTACTAAAACTCTCTCTGTAATAGTTTCATATTGTGCAGGATGAGTAATGATTTTTTTGTAAGCAGGAGCTATTTCAATTGTAACATCTTCGTTTTTCCAAACTTCTGGAGTCTTACAACGTACATAACATTTACCTGGTTCTGGGTTTTCTGGTAAGTCTTGAGCAAAAGCTACAGCTCCAAACATTAAAAGAGCACCACTAAATAATAATTTTTTCATAATTAATCTGTTTTTGATTTTTTGTTCATTTATGTGACACCAACTTGTTTTAAGGGTCACATAATTTTTATCAAAAAAAGACTAGTTATGTAAATTAAATATTAATAAGGTTATAATTTGTTGTAAAATAAGCTTTTAATAATTCCGTCTGAAAGTCCAATTTTAGGAACATAAATCTTTCTAGCTCCACTCCATTTCATGGCAGATAAATAAATTTTTGTTGCAGGTATAATAACATCTGCTCTATCTGGATTTAAGCTTAATTCTGAAACTCTTTCATTATAAGACATTTGTTTCAAGAACTGATATTGAGCATTAAGATAGATGTAAGAAATTGGTTTTCCTTCTGTTCTACCAGACATTTTAAATAATTTATTGATGTTTCCACCAGAACCAATTAAAGATATTTTCTTTAAATCTTTAGTGTTTTTCTTAATCCATTTTTCAACATTTGCAAAAATTTCTTTATTTACAGATTTTTTGTTGTTTAATAAACGAACAGTACCCATTTTAAAAGATTTTGAAGCAATGATTTTTCCTTTAGAAAACACTGTAAATTCAGTACTACCACCTCCAACATCAACATATAAGTAAGAACTGTCTCCTTCAATTAAATGATTTAAATCAGTAGAAGATATGATTGCAGCTTCTTCTTTTCCGCCAATTATATCTATTTGAACACCAGTTTTATTTAAGATTTTTTCTACAACTTCATTACCGTTATTGGCTTCTCTCATAGCAGAGGTAGCACAAGCTTTGTATCTTTCTACACCATGAACATTCATTAATAGCTTAAATGCTTCAATAGCATTAATCATTCTATTAATATTTTCTTTACTAATTGTACCTTTAACAAAAGCGTCTGCTCCTAAACGAATAGGTACACGTACTAAAGATGATTTTTTAAATTGAGGCTCTTTTTCTTTTGATACAATAACATTAGAAACCAAAAGCCTTATTGCATTGGATCCAATATCTATAGCACCATATTTCTTAATTTCTAACAAACTAAATTTATTTATGATTTTTAGGGAATTCTATCATAAAGGTTTTCCCTTTTTTTATGTTTTTCCAGTGTTTTTCGTCAAATTTTATGCCAATAACTCCACAAGTAGTAACATGAGAAATAGGTTTATTACCAAATTTGTTTACAAATGTGTTAATACCATGATCGTGACTAAAAATAATAGCAGAATTAAAACCATCATCTAAAGCATTAACGGTTTTCACTAAATAACCATCACTAAAACTGTAAAGTTGTCTTTTTATTTGAAGGTTAGATAATGGGTATTCAAAATTTTCGCAAAAAATAATTGCAGTATGAAGCGCTCTATTTGCACTACTAGAAACAAAAACGTCAGGTCTGTCTATTTTCTTTGATAAGAATTTAGACATTAAATGAGAGTCTTTTATTCCTCGTTTTTTTAAAGGTCTGTCAATATCTTCAATACCAGAGTATTCCCAAGAAGATTTTGCATGTCTAACAATATATAAAGTTTTCATCCAATTTTAATTGTTGAATTGTAAATATAAAAATTTATGGCGCCAATCTTTCTATTTTCCAAGAAAAATCTTCCTCTAAATTATATCTTATTCTATCATGCATTCTATTGGGTCTCCCTTGCCAAAATTCTATAGAAATAGGTTTTACTAAATAACCTCCCCAATGTTTAGGTCTTAAAATTTCTTTGCCTTCAAATTTTTTCTCAAAGGATATTAAATTATCATCTAATTCTTTTCTAGAAGAAACTACAGAGCTTTGTTTAGAAGCCCAAGCTCCTAACTTGCTTCCATCTGGTCTTGACTCAAAATAACCGTCAGATAAATTTTCTGATAATAATTCTGCTTTTCCTTTAATAATAATTTGTTGTTCTAAAGCAGGCCAAAAGAAAGATAAACATATATTGTTATTGTTTTTAATTGCTTTTCCTTTTTCAGAATTATAGTTGGTGTAAAAAATAAATCCTTCCCAAGTATATTTTTTTAATAAAACTACTCTGCTTTTAGGGAATCCATCCAAACCTATAGATGCAATTGTCATGGCATTACTTTCATCTACCATTTCAGAATTATCTGCATTTAAAAACCAAGTTTGGAATAATTCCATTGGGTTTTCTGGACAATTACTTTCTAAAAGTTCTTGTTTTTCGTAAGATTTACGGTAGTTGCTTAGGTCTTTTGACATTTCTTTAAATAAGATTTGTTTAATTTATAGGTTTCTTATAATCATTGATATGCCAATTATATTTATAACAGCAATAAATATCCATAGTTTATATTCATAAAATTTATCATTATCTCTTACTATGGAAAAGTCTTTGTTAAATGGTTCTTCATCTATTGGTTTTAATTTGTCATAAACTAGATAAATTCCAAATGTTATTATTATGCTTCCCATAATAATTGGGTGTTCTGTAGTTAAAGTTTCAAAACCAATTAAAAAATCACTCAAGATTGAATCGTATACTTTTAAACCTCTTAATAATTGACTGATTCCTAAAAAACCAATTAGATAGGATATGGTTCTAAAATTAATTAAATATCTTAAAACTGACTCTCCTTTTAAATAAAAGATTTTATTTCTTAAATAATAAATTGCAGAAGCACTTATAATAATTAAAGCTATACCAGATTCTAATGGATAATCTTCAAAAAGAAATCCATATTGTTTGATTAAAAATTTTAATAGACTTTTCATTTCCTTTTAAACAAATATAAACCAACAAAAGTTAAAAATCCATTAAGAACTAAAACAAAAAAGCCAAAATCGAACCCTAATTTTTCTTTGCTGTAATAACTAATAAAATAGGTTAGTATTGGTGATATAATACAAATTAAAGGAACCAGTTTATCTTTAGTGTTTAATTTTGTAAACATTCCAAAAGTATACAAGCCTAAAAGCGGACCGTAAGTATAGCCAGCAAACGTAAATATTTTTGCAATTACACTTGCGTCTGCAATAAAGTATTTAAAAATAAGAATAGTTGCAACTAATATAAATGAGAAAGCAATATGAATTTTCTTTCTAGTTTTTTCTTGTAATTTTTTGTCTTTCTTTTTATCTATTTCTAAGATATCTATACTAAAAGAAGTTGTTAATGAGGTTAAAGCAGAGTCTGCACTAGAATAAGCAGCAGCAATTAAACCTAATAAGAAAAATAGTGCAGTAGCTAAACCTAAAGAACCTTTGGTTGCAATTATAGGAAACAGTTGGTCTTTGTGTGCATCAATTCCATTTTGTTGAGCATAATCTGTTAATAAAACTCCTAATGCTAAAAAGAAAAAATTTACAATTACTAAAACAATAGTAAACCAAAACATGTTTTTTTGAGCATCTTTTAGGTTTCTACAAGTTAAGTTTTTTTGCATCATATCTTGGTCTAAACCTGTCATTACAACTGCTATAAAAGCTCCAGCTAAAAATTGTTTCCAAAAATAATTTCCGGCATTAATATCATCAAAAAAGAAAGTTTTAGAAAAATTACTATCAGAAACATAAGTAAATAAATTGTCAATTTGCATTTCATCAGAAATGGTATAAATACAAACTCCAACAGCAATTAACATAAATAAAGTTTGTAAAGTATCTGTCCAAACAATTGTTTTAATACCTCCTTTAAAAGTGTAAAGCCAAATTAATAAAATAGTAATAGAAACTGTAGTCCAAAATGGAATTCCGTAATTGTCAAACAAAATAATTTGCAAAACATTGGCAACTAAAAACAATCTAAATGCTGCACCAATTGTTCTAGATAGTAAGAAAAAACTAGCTCCAGTTTTGTATGAATAATTACCAAATCTATCTTGTAAATAAGTATAGATAGAGGTTAAGTTTAATTTATAATAGAGTGGTAGTAGTACCAAACCAATGACTGCATAACCAATAACATAACCTAAAACCATCTGAAAATAACTCATACTTTGATCTTCTACCCAACCAGGGACAGAAATAAATGTTACTCCAGAAAGTGAAGCTCCAATCATACCAAAAGCAACTAAGTACCAAGGAGAAGAATTGTTAGCTCTAAAGAATGTTTTGTTGTCTGCAGATTTTCCTGTGATATAAGAAATGAATATTAAAACTGAAAAATAGGCAACAATTAATAATAATATGTATAGAGGTTTCATTGATTGAATTGAGTATTATTAAATACGAAGATATACTTTTTTAAAATTTAAATTGATTAATTGATGTTTCATAATTCATAATTCATAATTTTGCAAACTATGGATTTTTCATCAAAACTTTTAGAAAATGCAGTAAATGAAGTATCTCGTTTACCAGGAATTGGTAAACGAACAGCTTTACGTTTGGTTTTGCATTTATTAAAACAACCAGCAGATAATACTAAGTATTTATCTGAAGCTTTATTACATTTAAGAAACGATGTAAAAACTTGTGAGAAATGCCATAATATTTCTGATACTGTTTTATGTGATATTTGTAATAATGTAAAAAGAAACCCAGAAATTGTTTGTGTTGTAGAAGATATTAGAGATGTAATGGCTATAGAAAGTACGTCTCAATTTAATGGTTTGTACCATGTTTTGGGAGGAAAAATTTCTCCTATTGAAGGAATTGGGCCTCAAAATTTACAAATTGAGTCTCTTGTAAAAAAAGTAGAAAGTGGAGAAGTAAAAGAGTTAATTTTTGCCCTAAGTTCTACAATGGAAGGAGATACAACAAACTTTTATATTTTTAAGCAAATAGAAAAATACGATATTACAACATCTACAATTGCACGTGGAATTTCTGTTGGTGATGAGTTGGAATATGCAGATGAAGTTACCTTAGGTAGATCTATTGTTAATAGAATTCCTTTTGAACAAAGTATAAGGAGTTAAAATCTTTTAAGAGTATTTTGTTTATAAACAAATTATTGTTTGTAAATAAAATTTTAATAATAGTGATGTTATTATTAATACAATATATTTATATAAATAAAAAAAGCCAGTTGCTGATACAACTGACTTTTAATTTGGAAGTTTAGAGTTTTTAGAATTGATTTAATGATATTCAATCTAATCCTTTTCTCCTTTATATTTTTTTGTAAAGGCTTCTTCCAAAAGATTGAGTTTTTAAACTCGTTCTAAAATAGCTAATGAGACTACCTTCGAAATCCTACATCTCAAAGGTAGTTTTTATTGCTTCAAAATGAAGCTCATACTTATTCACAAAACCCATGAACCTATTAACAAAATTGTGATTATTGTAAATAATAAAAAATTTTACATGTTTTTAATGTGCTGATAGTTAGTATTTTAAAAATAGAAATCTTTGAAAGTACTGTCGTTATTGACATTCCTAAAAAAGGACTATTTAAAGTAAGAAAAATACTTTAATCTTCCTCTAAAATAACAGTTTTACTTTTTGTAATATTTTTTTTCTTGAAAGAATAGTAGGCCATAAAAGCACTAATTACCATTAAAACAGCAGCTAATAAAAAAGGAGCACCAGCAAACTCAAAAGGAGCGTCTTTTTTAGTGAAATAGTAAAAAATACCTGTCATTACTGGTGGCCCAACAATTGCAGAAGCGCTCATTAAACTTGTTAAAGTTCCTTGAATTTCTCCTTGTTCGGTTTCTGGTACTTGAATAGAAATTACGGCTTGTAAAGCAGGTCCTGCAATTCCACCTAAACAATAAGGAATTAAAAAGACAAATAACATCCAGCTTTCTGTAGCAAATGTAAATAGTAACATACCTATACTATATAGAAAAAAACCAACATAAATACTTTTTTCATTTCCTAATATTGGGTTTACCCATCGTATTAAAACTCCTTGTACTAAAGCAACCATTAAACCAATCATCCCTAAAGAAAGACCAACCATTTTTTCATCCCAATTAAATTTATACATTGAGAAAAAACTCCAATTACTTTGTATTGCATGAGAAGCTACATACAGTATAAACATGGATAAAGCCAATCCAATTAATTTTGGGTATTTTTTTAAATTGATAAAACTCCCAATAGGATTCGCTCTTTTAATATCAAAATTTCTTCTTTTTTCTTTGGATAAAGATTCTGGAAGAATAAAATAACCATAAAGAAAATTAACAAAGCATAATACTGCAGTTGCGTAAAAAGGAACTCTAGGACCATAATGACCTAGTAAACCACCAATTACAGGCCCTATTATAAAACCTAAACCAAAAGCGGCACCTATTAATCCAAAGTTTTTAGCTCTATTTTCTGGGGTGCTAATATCTGCTATGTAAGCAGAGGCAGTTGTAATACTTGCACCAGTTATTCCAGAGATAATTCGTCCAATAAATAACCACGTAATTGTTGGTGCTAAGGCTAGTAAAATATAGTCTAAAGTAAATCCGAAAAGCGAAATTAAAATAATGGGTCTTCTTCCAAATTTATCGCTTAAGTTTCCTACTAATGGTGCAAAAATAAATTGTGTTATTGCGTATGCAAAGGTTAGCCAACCACCAATTTTTGCAGCTTCACTAATATCACCTTGTATCAATTCTTCTATTAAACCAGGAATTACAGGAATAATAATTCCCCAGCCAATTACATCAATTAGCATGGTAATAAAAATAAAACCTAAAGCTGCTTGCTTTTTATTTTTTTTCATGAAGTGGTTTGAATATCAAATAAAAGGATAATTATTTAATTTTCGTTAAAAGAACCTTTTTTATCAGTGTTTTCTAAAACTTCTTTCTCAGCTTTTTCCCAAGATTTTTTTTCTCTAATTTTTTTGTAGAGTCTTATACCTAACATAAGCAAAACACCAAAAAGGATGATTCCTACAACTCCCCAAATCCAATTAATTGCACTTTGTAGTGTTACTAAAAATACAACTGCAAAAAGAATAATTGTAGCAACTTCATTCCATATTCTTAATTTAAAAGCAGAATACTTAATAATATCATTTTGTAGTTGCTTGTATATTTTTTGACAAGAATAGTGGTAAAAATACAAAGCTAATACAAAGGCTAATTTTACATGCATCCAAGGCATTTCTAAATAATAAGGATTTTTATAAAGCATCCAAATAGCAAAAAAACTTGCCAAAATTGCTGATGGCCAAGTAATAATATACCACAATCGCTTACTCATTAATTTGTATTGTGTTTGCAAAATTTCTTTAGCAGGTTCTTCTTTTTTTTCTGCTTCTACATGGTAAATAAATAACCTAATAATATAAAATAAACCTGCAAACCAAGTGATGACAAAAATTACATGTAATGCTTTTACGTATAAAAAATCCATAGTTTTATATTAAATTTTAAGATTGTTATTTGATAGCTGAAAAGATTAATTTAATTATTTGTTTTTCCAGTCATTTATCCATTTAACCATAACATCTACCCATTCATCATTATCGTTTAAACATGGTATGTGTTTGTAATCTGTTCCTCCAAATTTTAAAAATTCATCTTTACCTTCCATGGCAATCTCTTCTAGTGTTTCTAAACAATCTGCAACAAATGCAGGTGTAATTACTGCTAGTTTTTTCTTTCCTTCTCCTGGAAATTTTTCAATTTCGAAATCTGTATATGGTTTTAACCAAGGGTCTTTTAAAAGACGAGACTGAAAAGAATTGCTATAAGTGCCTTCTTTTAAATCTAATTCTTTAACAATAGCTTTTGTTGTTTCAAAACATTGATGTCTGTAACAAGTGTGGTGAGCAACAGAGTTTCTTTCACAACAAGAACCATCAATTTTACAGTGGTTTTTAGTAACATCAGATTTTAAAATATGACGTTCTGGAATTCCATGATATGAAAATAAAATATGATCATAATCAAATCCTTCTAAATGATTCGCAATATTGTTACTCATTGCTTTTATGTAATCAGGTTCATTGTAAAATGGAGGTAAAGTATCTAATTTTACATTTGGATATTTCTCAGCTAAAATTTCTTCTGCTTTTACAACAACGGTTTCAAAAGAAGACATTGCATAATGAGGATATAAAGGAGCTAAAAAGATTTCTGTAACACCTTTATCAACCAACTCTTTAATACCTTTTTCCATAGACATACTTCCATAACGCATTGCTAAAGCAACAGGAATATCTACTTTGTTAAGTACTTTTTTAGTAAACCTTTCAGATATTACCACTAAAGGAGATCCTTCTTTCCACCATATTTTTTTATAAGCTGCTGCAGATTTTTTAGGTCTAAATCTTAAGATTATGGCTTTAATTAATAGGTAACGTTTCCAATAAGGAATGTCAATTACACGTTCATCCATTAAGAATTCGTCTAAATACTTCTTAACATCTTTTGTATCTGTAGAATCTGGAGATCCTAAATTGTTTAATAAAATTCCTTTCATTATATATTGAAATTATTTTTTAATTTGATTAGTTACTTCGTATAAAGTAATGGCTAAACTATGTATTACATTCATTGATGAATTTCTACCATACATTGGTATTGCAACAGTGTTGTCTAATAATTTTATGTTTTCAATACCATTTCTTTCACTCCCCAAAAGTAATACGATTTTTTGATGATTTTTAAAATTAAAATCTTGAATGTTAATGCTCTTATCAGTAATTTCTATTCCAATAATAGAATTTCCTTCAGTTTTTAGCTGGTTTATTAATGATTCAAAATTAGAATATGTTTCGTGTTTAATTTGGTTTACAGTATTTCTTGCTGTTTTTTTTACAATTCTATTTTCTGTAGTAGGTGAATTTTCGTGAAAATAAATTTTTTCCACTCCAAAGCTTTCAGAAATTCTAAAACACATTCCTATGTTTTCTGGAGTTCTAATAGCATCGCAAACAATAGTAATAGGAAATTGTTTTTGCTCGTTTTCTATGTCGTAATGTGTTAATTGTTCCAAACTTAATTTTTTAAACTCATTACATATTTCTTTGGTGTTGTTCCAAATTTCTTTTTAAAAGCAGCAATAAAATGACTTGCTGTGCTATAGCCAACTTTAATACCAACTTCATTTACATTAAATTGATTGCTTTCTAGTAGTTTTCTTGCATGTTCCATTTTGTAATCAAACAAGAAACTGTAAACAGTGTCTCCATAAATTTGTTTAAAACCTTCTTTTAGTTTCTTTAAATTTAATCCAATTTCTGTAGATAGTTCTTGTAAAGTTGGTGGTTCTGCCATTCTAGAAATAATAATTTCTTTGGCTTTTCTAATTTTTAAAACATTTTCTTCATCAACTAAAAACGGACAATATTCTCCATCAGAATTTTCTTCTTGTTGAAAATGTAAACTTAATAATTCGTATACTTTACCTTTAATATATAAGTCTCTTATAGAACTATTAATGTTTGCGTTTATAATTTGTTGTAATACAATAGAAACTGTTGGTTTTATTTCAGTGTCATCATAATACTTTTTGTTGCTGTTTTCATCGCTTAAAAAAGGAATGTAACCAGATTCTTTAGAAAATAAAGAATGAAACTTTTCAATAGAAATTAATAAAGAAACTAATGTTGTTTTTGGTTGTATTTCTAAATGAATTGGTAAAATTCTTTGTGGATTGTATAGTAAAATAGATCTGTTGTCTAAAACATCAAAAGAATAAGAACCATTGTTAAAAAGAAACTTAGAGTTACCTCTTAAGCAAAAATGAATTTGTATAAAAGTACTACTTATTTCTCTTTCAAAATCCTGAACTTCTTTGCTTTCGTTCTGAAAATGAAAGAGATAAAACCCTTTGTCTAATATAATTTCTTCAAAAGTACTTTCTCCGACATTTTTGAACATATATATTCTTTTTATATTGATTTTTCTTATTTAGAATTGTTCTATATAAGATGTTGTAAAATCTCTGATTAGTCAGCAAAAGTAGTGCTTTTCGTGGTTTTATTAGTTAAAAATCATTTAAAAATCATTTAACGTTATAAAAAAAACTTCAAGCGACATTTTTTTCTAATTGAAGTTTCTATTTTTGTGCAACTTTTATAATAAAATGCAAGAAGTCAGGCAAGAGCACTTTTACAATATTGGGGTTAGTTATAAAAAAGCAGATGCTAATACTCGTGGAAAATTTTCTTTATCTAAAGAAAATCAAACTGCGTTGTTACAACTAGCCAAAGAAAAAAACTTTAAAGGAGTTTTTATTATTTCTACATGTAATAGAACCGAAATTAGTGGTTTTGCAGAACGTCCTTGTCAATTAATAGAATTGTTATGTGAGTTTTCTGAAGGTACAATTCAAGAATTTGCTAAAGTTTCTAATGTATATAAAAACCAAGAAGCAATTCATCAATTATTTAGAATTGGTACAGGGTTAGAAAGTCAAATTTTAGGAGATTATGAAATTGTAGGTCAGTTAAGACAATCATTTAAATTGGCAAAATCTTTAAAAACGACAAATGCGTATTTAGAGAGGTTGTTAAATAGTGTTTTGCAGGCAAGTAAAAGAGTAAAAAATGAAACAAAATTAAGTTCAGGTACTACTTCTGTTTCATATGCTGCTGTTCAATATATAATTAAAAATTTACCAAATTATAACTCTAAAAATATATTAGTTTTTGGTTTGGGTAAAATGGGGAAACATACCTGTAAAAACTTAGCAGAATATACCCAAAATAAATCTGTTTGCTTAATTAATAGAACAGAAGAAAAAACAACAGAATTTATAAAAGAACATACTTCAATTAGAAAAGCTCTAATAGAAAATTTATCTGAAGAAGTACAAAAAGCTGATGTTTTAATTGTTTCTACAGGAGCAAATAAGCCAACAATTACAAAAAAACACATAGCAAATAATAAAGAATTATTGATTTTAGATTTATCAATGCCAGAAAATGTGGCAAAAGATGTTTCTTATTTAGAAGGTGTTTCTTTAGTAAATGTAGATGAGCTTTCTAAAATAACTGATGAAACTTTAGCAGTTCGTCAACAAGAAGTTCCAGTTGCTGAAGCTATTATAGAAACTCATAAATCAGAGTTTAATGAATGGTTAAATCATAGAAGATTTACACCAGCAATAGCAGCTTTAAAAAAATCATTAGAAAATATTAAAAACGACGAAATTAATTTTCAAAAGAAAAAGATTACTAATTTTGATGAAAGTCAAGCAGAAATCTTAACTTCACGTTTTATTCAAAAAATAACAACCCAGTTTGTGAAACATTTAAAAGATGAAGAAACTTCTGTTTCACAAAGTCTACAAGTAATAAATAAGGTTTTTCAATCTTAAACAACAACTCATGCAGAAAATAATAAGAATAGGAACTCGCGATAGCCAATTAGCGCTTTGGCAAGCTAATAAAGTGCGTAAAGAATTAACTGAATTGGGTTATGAATCTGAGTTGGTTCCTATAAAATCTTTGGGAGATATTGTTTTAGATAAACCTTTATATGAGTTAGGTGTTACAGGTGTTTTTACTAAAAATTTAGATATTGCTATGTTAAATGGTGATATTGATATTGCTGTTCATTCTTTAAAAGATGTGCCTACTGTTTTACCAGAAGGAATTATTCAAGCTGCCGTTTTAAAAAGAGCAAATTATACAGATTTGTTAGTTTTAAAAGGTAATGAAGAGTTTTTTGGACAACCAGGAGGAATTATTGCAACAGGTAGTTTGCGTAGAAAAGCCATGTGGTTAAATCGTTATCCAACTCATAAAGTTGAAGATTTAAGAGGAAACGTAAATACACGTTTACAAAAATTAGAAGATAGTGAAACTTGGGATGGAGCTATTTTTGCAGCTGCAGGTTTAGAAAGATTAGGAATGAGATCTAAAGGAGCAATACCTTTAACTTGGATGATTCCTGCTCCAGCACAAGGTGCAATTATGGTTACAGCTTTAGAAAATGATGAGTTTGTAAAAGATGCATGTGAACAATTAAATCATCATGAAACAAAAGTTTGTGTAGGTATAGAAAGAGAATTTTTAAACCTTTTAGAAGGTGGTTGTACAGCACCTATAGGAGCTTTAGCCTATGTAGATGATAAAACTGAAGAAATAAATTTTCAAGGAGTTTTATTAAAAAGAGATGGTTCTAAAAAAATTACAGTTAAGAAAACTGCAAAAATGGGACGTCATCGTTATTTAGCAAAAGATTGTGCAGATTATGTAATTAATAGAGGAGGTAAAGAGTTAATGGCAGAAGATGAAGAGGTTGTTGCTCCATTACAAAACATATATTCTACCAAAAAACTTTCTGAGTTTCAAAAGGAAACATTGTCTGATACTATTGGAATTCAAGATAGCGATTTTATTAAAATTCGTTTTAATAGAATTCCACCAAAGGTGATGAAAAACGAAATTGAAAACGTTGTTATTACTAGTCAAAATGGAGTAGAAGCATTGTTAAATTCTTTCACAAAAGATGAAATGAACTTCAAAAATATTTTTTGTGTAGGTAGAAGAACTAAAAAATTAATTGAAAATAGAATTGGAAAAGTTACTTACGTTGCTAAAAATGCTAAAAAATTAGCAGATTACCTTTCTAAAGAATTAAAGGTAGATGAAGTAACCTATTTTTGCAGTAATGTAAGATTAGATGTATTACCTGCATTTTTAAAAGCTCACGATGTTATTGTTAATGAAGTAGAAGCTTATAAAACAATGTTAAGTTCAGAAAAGATTTCTGATGAAGTTTCTGGAGTTTTATTTTACAGTCCATCAGGTATTGAAAGCTATTTAACAGAAAATACAGCAAATAAAATTGCTTTTTGTATTGGAGAAACTACAGCAAAAGAAGCAAGAAAACATTTTGAGAATGTACAAGTTGCTAACCTACCAAGTGTAGATAGTGTTTTAGAATTGGTAAACAGTTATTTTTCAAAAGAATAAATATGTCTTCTCGAGCGCAGTCGAGAAGTTTTAAAAATTAGGTCTCAACTGCGCTCGACCAGACAGAAGTATAAAATTTATGTTTCGTACAAGAAGACTTAGAAAACACGAAGGAATTAGAAGATTAGTTAAAGAAACTAAACTTTCTGTAGATGATTTTATTTACCCTCTTTTTATAGAAGAAGGTGAGAATATTGAAAAAGAAATTATTTCAATGCCAGGAATCAAACGTTTTTCTTTGGATAGAATTTCTAAAGAATTAGATGAGGTTGTAGCCTTAAATATTCCTTCTGTAATATTGTTTGGTATTCCTTCAGAAAAAGATGATGAAGGAACAGAAACTTGGAATGATAATGGAATTATGCAACAAGCAATTCGTTTCATAAAAAAGAATTATCCAAGTTTATATGTAATTACAGATGTTTGTTTTTGTGAGTACACTTCACATGGTCATTGTGGAATTATCCATGATAATGATGTAGATAATGATGCTACTTTGGTAAATATTGCAAAGCAAGTTGTTTCTCATGCAAAAGCAGGAGTAGATATGGTTGCTCCTTCTGGTATGATGGATGGAACCATAGATATGATTCGTCAGTCTTTAGATAATACAGGATTTACAAACTTGCCAATTATGGCATATTCTGTTAAATATGCATCTGCATTTTATGGGCCATTTAGAGATGCAGCAGATTCTGCACCAACTTTTGGAGATAGAAGAACTTACCAAATGGATCCTTCAAATAGAGATGAAGGAATGCGTGAAGCAACTTTTGATGATCAAGAAGGAGCAGATATTTTAATGGTAAAACCAGCTTTGTCTTATTTAGATATTATAAGAGATTTAAAAAATAATTTTGACAGACCAATTGCGTGTTACAATGTAAGTGGTGAGTATGCCATGGTTAAAGCAGCCGCAGAAAAAGGTTGGATTGATGGAGAAAAAGTAATGATGGAAAGTTTACTTTCTATGAAGAGAGCAGGTGCAGATATTATTATTACTTATTTTGCTAAAGAAGCAGCAAAATTATTATTGAAACGTTAAAATGTTTAATAGTTGAATTGTTACAATTCAATAAATACACCATAACATATTAAATTATGAAATTTAAAAAATCACAAAAACTATATAAAAAAGGATTAAAAAATCTTGTAGGCGCAGTAAATTCTCCTGTAAGAGCATTTTCTTCTGTAGGAGGAAATCCTTTATTTATCAAAAAAGCTAAAGGAAGTAAAATTACTGATGTTGATGGTAATGATTATGTAGATTTAGTACTTTCTTATGGACCAATGATATTAGGTCACAGACATAAAAAAGTGCAAAAAGCTGTTGAAAAAGCATTAGATAATGGGTATTCATTTGGAGCATCAACAGAAAACGAAATAAAATTAGCAAAAATAGTTTGTGATGCTTTTCCAGGAATGGATAAAGTACGTTTTGTAAATTCTGGTACTGAAGCTGTTTTAAGTGGAATTCGTTTGGCAAGAGCATTTACAGGAAAAGATAAAATCATCAAATTTTCTGGTTGTTATCATGGTCATCAAGATGCACTGCTAGTTGCTGCAGGTTCTGGTTTAGCAACTTTAAGTTTACCAGGTTCTAAAGGTGTACCTGAAGGAGCTGTAAAAAACACATTAATTGCTGAATACAATAATTTAGAAAGTGTAAAAAAACACTTTGAAGAGCACAATGATATTGCAGGTGTAATTATTGAGCCAATTGGAGGAAATATGGGAGTTGTAATTCCTCAAAATAGCTTTTTGCAAGAATTAAAAACATATTTAGAATCTAAAGGAGCATTGTTAATTGCTGATGAAGTTATGACAGGTTTCCGTTCTAAATTTGGTGGAGCTCAAGAATTATTAGGAGTAGAAGCAGATATAACTTGTTTAGGAAAAGTAATTGGAGGTGGGTTTCCTGTGGGAGCTTATGGAGCAAGAAATGAAATTATGGAAAATGTTGCTCCTTTAGGAGGAATGTATCAAGCAGGAACGTTATCTGGAAATCCTATTGCTATGGCAGGAGGAATATCTACTTTAACAGAATTAAAGAAACAAAATCCTTATAAAAAGTTTGAAGAAATAGGGAGTATTATAGAAGTTATATTACTTGAGACTGCTAAAAAATACAATGTAGATATTACTGTAAACAGGTTTGGTTCTATGTTAAACCCGTTTTTTACAAAAACTAAAGTGACTAATTTTGAAGAAGCACAAACTTCTGATACAGAAAAGTTTGCAGTTTTCTTTTGGGAAATGATTAAAAACGGAGTGTTTTTACCTCCATCACAATTTGAAGCATGGTTTTTATCATCAGCTTTAAAAGACAAGGATATTAAAAAAATAGCAGACGCAACTGATAAAGCGATGTTGGCAGTTTCAAAAATGTAGATATGATAAAAAACGATTTATTTTTAAGAGCATTAAAAGGAGAAACAGTAGAAAGACCTCCAGTATGGATGATGCGTCAAGCTGGAAGATATTTACCAGAATTTATGGAAATCAAACATAAGTATGATTTCTTTACACGTTGTCAAACTCCAGAATTAGCATCAGAAATTACTGTACAACCAATTCGTAGATATGGTATGGATGCTGCTATTTTGTTTTCAGATATTTTAGTAATTCCACAAGCAATGAATATTGAAGTGGAAATGAAACCTAATTTTGGTCCTTATTTACCAAACCCAATTAGAACTCAAAAAGATTTAGACTCTGTTATTATTCCAGATATACAAGATTCTTTAGGGTATGTAATGGATGCTATTAAAGCAACTAAAGAAAAATTGAATAACGAAATTCCGTTAATCGGTTTTGCAGGTTCACCTTGGACAATCTTATGTTATTGTGTACAAGGGCAAGGTTCTAAAAACTTTGACAAAGCAAAAGAATTGTGTTTTACAAATCCTGTAGTAGCTCACAGTTTATTGCAAAAAATTACAGATACAACTATTGCGTATTTAAAAGCAAAAGTAGAAGCTGGTGTAGATGCTGTTCAGGTTTTTGATTCTTGGGGAGGAATGTTGTCTCCAACAGATTATCAAGAATTTTCATGGCAATACATACAACAAATAATAGATGCTTTAAAAGATATTACACCTGTAATTGCTTTTGGTAAAGGATGTTGGTTTGCTTTAGGAGAAATGTCTAAATCTGGTGCTTCTGCTTTAGGAGTAGATTGGACTTGTTCACCTAGAAATGCACGTTATTTATCTGGAGGTAGAATTACCTTACAAGGTAATTTTGATCCTACAAGATTGTTTTCTCCACCAGCAGTAATTAAAAAAATGGTGCATCAAATGATTGATGAATTTGGTAAAGATAAATTGGTTGTAAACCTTGGTCATGGTATTTTACCAAATATTCCTTTAGATAATGCCAAAGCATTTATAGATGCTGTAAAAGAGTATAAAGCAAGCTAAAATGCCACATTTTATTTTAGATTGTTCAGAAAATATTTTAGAAATTCAAAAACCTAGAAAAGTATTAGAAGCAGTTTTTGAAACTGCTTTTTCTACGGGTTTGTTTGAAAGAGAAGATATTAAAGTGAGAATGAATCCATATAAACATTCATTGGTTCAGAGTGGAGAATCCGATTTTATTCATGTTTTTGGAAACATTATGCAAGGTAGATCAGAAGAGCAAAAAGCAGAACTTTCTTATGCTATTGTTGCTACTTTAAATACTTTATTCCCTAATGTTCCAATTATTTCTATGAATATTAGAGATTTTGAAATGGCAAGTTATTGTAATAAAACAATGATTTAAAGTTGTAAAAATGGTTAAAGATATATTTTCTGGGTTAAAAGCTTATGTAGGAGCTTTCAATTTAATATCGCAATTAAAACTCTGGAAATATTTTGCAATTCCTATTTTAATTAGTGTTGTAACAGCAAGTGTAATTGGTATTACCTCTTATGGTTTGTCAGATAATATTGGTGTTTTTTTAGCAAAAATATGGATTTGGGATTGGGGAAAAGATACAGTTACTACAATAACCTCATTTATAGGAGCGCTATTTGTTTTGGTAATTGGTTTAATCCTTTATAAGCATATTGTTTTAGCTTTGTCAGCTCCATTTATGAGTCCAGTTTCCGAAAAAATAGAGAAACATATTAATGGAGATTTAAAACTGCAGCATAGAAATACGTCGTTTCAAGAGCAACTTATTAGAGGAATTAAATTAAGTGTTAGAAATTTAGGAAAAGAATTGTTTTTTACGATTCCTATTTTAATGTTAAAGTTAATTCCTGTTGTAAATATATTTTCAACTATTTTATTATTTTTATTACAATCTTATTATGCTGGCTTTGGTAATATGGATTATACTTTAGAGCGCCATTTTAATTATAAAGACAGTATACATTTTGTAGGTAAAAACAAAGGTTTTTCCATAGGTAATGGAATTGTTTTTATGCTGTGTTTATTAATTCCTGTATTAGGGATTATTATGGTTTTGCCTTTATCAGTTACTGCAGCAACAGTAAAAACAGTTGAATTATTAAGTAAAGAAAATGAAAGTACAGTTTTATAAATACATTGAAAATTTACAAGATATAATTACTTCTAAATTAGAAGAGATTGATGGTGCTGCTAACTTTAAAGAAGACCTTTGGAAAAGAAAAGAAGGTGGTGGAGGTAGAACACGTGTTATTGAAAACGGTGCAGTTTTTGAAAAAGGAGGTGTAAATATTTCTAAAGTTTTTGGAGAATTACCAGAAGCATTAAGAAAACAATTTGGAGTAAAAGAAGGTAATTTCTTTGCTTGTGGGTTAAGTTTGGTTTTGCATCCTATAAATCCGTTTGTACCAACTGTGCACGCAAATTGGCGTTATTTTGAAATGTATGATGACAAAGGAAATATTGTTACTCAATGGTTTGGAGGAGGACAAGATTTAACTCCTTATTATTTATTTGATGAAGATGCTGTTCATTTTCATACTGTTTGTAAAAATGCTTGTGATAAACATGATTTAGAATTTTATCCTAAGTTTAAAAAAACTTGTGATGAGTATTTTTGGAATACACATAGAAATGAAGCTCGTGGAATTGGAGGATTGTTTTTCGATTATTTAAAAGAAACACCTAAATATTCAATTAAAGAGCGTTTTAATTTTGTGACAGAAATTGGCGATAGTTTTTTAGAAAGCTATTTGCCAATTGTTAATAACCGTAAAAATATTTCATTTACTAAAGAGCATAAAAATTGGCAAGAAATTAGAAGAGGACGTTATGTTGAGTTTAATTTAGTTCATGATAGAGGAACTTTATTTGGTTTAAAAACAAATGGTAGAATTGAGAGTATTCTTATGAGTTTACCACCAACAGTACAATGGCACTACAATCATGTACCAGAAAAAGATTCAGAAGAAGAAAAGTTAATTAAAATATTAGCAAACCCAAAAGAGTGGGTTTCATAAAAAAAATCTAAAGCAAAACTAAACTTAGTTTTGCTTTTTTTTTGTTAACAAAAGCAATTTATTGTTATTAACAATTTGTTAATAACTATGGTTTTTGTGTAGTTTTTGGATAATTTTTATTAATAATTTAGTAGTAGAAAATTGTAACTCAAAATTAATTTATGGGTTAAGTTCTAAAAACTTCAAAATGAAAAACCTATTTACGTTATTATTTATTTTTTTATGTTGGTCAAATTTTGGGCAGTTTAATGCAAATCAAGATTATCATTTTAAACAAGATTTTGGTCAAATTTTAGAAGACTTATCTACAAATTATATTTATTTAAAAGATAAGAAAACAGATTTTAGCTGTGTAAAAGAAAAATACTCTAAAGTAATAAACATGGTAAAAACTGATAAACAAAGAATTTTGTTTTTTGAGTATTTACTAGATGAGTTTTACGATAGTAATCTAAAATTAAATACAGAAACAAAACATTCATACCGCTTTCATTCACCAATTTATGTAACACTAAAAGATGATAAATTTTATGTTAAGGATATTTGGTATTCGCAAATGAAAGATTATGGTAAAAATATTGTTGGTGCAGAAGTTTTAAGATTTAATAGTAAAGAATTTAATAATGCAATAGATAATTATCCTACACAATGTGTAAATAAAAATTTACCAGAAGTTAGAGAATGGATTGCAAATAGAATTATTTCTGGAAGAAACAATAAAGCTAGAATTTTAACTCTTCAAACATTAAATAATAAAAGAGTTACATTAAATATAGACAACATAAAAATTACTGAAAACAGAGAACTTTTATCGGTTTACAAAAAAAATAGAATTGCTGTCGTTAAAATTAATAACTCATTAGGAAACGATAACTTATTATTGGCTTTTGATAAAAAGTTAGAATCTTTAATGGATACTGATGGATTAATTTTAGATTTAAGAAATACTGTAGATGGAGGAAAACCTTATAACGTAAGAGGTATAATGAGTAGATTTGTTAATGCAGAAATGCCTTATCAAAAATTTGTTACAGAAGAAAAGTTAGGTAATAACCCTGTAATTATCAGAAAAAGGTTAGAAAGTGTTACTCCAAGAGGAAAACAATATAAAAAACCAGTTGTAGTTTTAGTTGGTAGATGGACTAATAATACAGCAGAAAGTTTAGCAATTGGTTTTGACGGATTGCAAAGAGCTAAAGTTATAGGAACAGAAATGGGTAAATTTTCTGGAACCACATTAAATTATTCTTTTAATAATAGAAATTATGGTTATAGAATTCCAACAGAAAAATTGTATCAACTAAATGGTACTTTGAGAGAAAAATTTATCCCTCAATATAATGTTACTCAAGAAAATACATTATCAGATGGTGTATTAGAAAAAGCTTTTTCTGTACTAAAATTTGACATTGATCAAAATTTTAATGTAAACGGAAAAGAGAAAAATAGTATTGTTAAAAACTAATTAGAAGTAAGAGTCCCTTCATTTTATTAAAATAAAAGAGCAGAAATATTATTTCTGCTCTTTATAATTAATTCAAATATATTCTTTTGTTCTTTACATACTATTATTATTTTGTACTACAAATTTATAATATTTGGTAATTTAATAATATGACAATAATCATATTGTTTTTTTATTTATATAAAAAAATAAACTATAAATAATGCGTGTTAATTATGTATATGGTAATTGTTGTTTGTGGTTACTTGTTTATTTATCCTTTTTTTTAAAATGATAATGAAATAATTAAAGATTATAAGATTAATAAATAATTTTAGCTTATAAGTTTAAAATATTGATTCTTCTTAAAATTATAATATATTTATAAAAACATTAATTTATTTATATTATTTATCGTTTATGTAGGTTTATTTGCTTGTTTTATAAGAATAATGTAATTATTAGTTTTTTTAAATCTAATATTTTATGTCATAAATAGATGAAAAGCAAACGAATTTTCGTAAATTTGCAATCTTTAAAATCAGAAAGAAATGGCAAGATTTGAATTGAAGTTACCAAAAATGGGAGAAAGCGTTGCAGAAGCAACTATAACTTCTTGGTTAAAAGAAGTTGGAGACACCATTGAGTTAGATGATGCAGTTGTAGAAATTGCAACAGATAAAGTAGATTCTGAAGTTCCATCTGAAGTTGAAGGAACTTTAATAGAAATTTTATTTGAAAAAGATGATGTGGTTTCTGTTGGTGAAACTATTGCTGTAATTGAAATTGAAGGAGAAGATTCTAATAAAGAAGAACAAATAATTACTGCTTTACCAAATAAAGTTAAAGAAGTAGAGAAAACAATTGAAAAAGCTATAGAAATTGTTGCTACTCCAATTGCAAAAACTTCTGACTCTGGTAAATTTTATTCACCTTTAGTAAGAAATATTGCTCAAAAAGAAGGCGTAACTTTAAGTGAATTAGAATCAATTATTGGTTCTGGTAAAGATCAAAGAGTAACAAAAGAAGATATTCTTTCTTATATAGAAAATAGAGGTGTTGCTTCAAACGAAACTAAAATTGAAATTCCTGTAAAAACCGAAACTACTACAAAAGTAGATGCTCAAAAGAAAGCTGCTAAACCCACAGTAAAAGCAGTACCTGTTTCTGTAAATGGCGAAGATGAAATTATAGAAATGAGCAGAATGGGTAAATTGGTTGCTAAACATATGGTAGATTCTGTTCAGACTTCTGCTCATGTGCAATCTTTTATAGAAATAGATGTTACAAATATTGTAAAATGGAGAAATAAAGTTAAGGATGCTTTCTTAAAAAGAGAAGGAGAAAAGTTAACTTTTACTCCTATCTTTATGCAAGCAGTTGCAACAACTATTAAAAAATATCCTTTAATTAATATAGCTGTAAAAGGCGATTCTATTATTAAAAAGAAAAATATTAATTTAGGAATGGCTGCTGCATTACCAGATGGAAATTTAATTGTTCCTGTAATTAAAAACGCAGATCAATTGAACTTAGTTGGTATGACAAAATCTGTAAATGATTTGGCAAACAGAGCAAGAAATAATGCATTAAAGCCAGATGAAATTCAAGATGGTACATATACAGTTACTAATGTAGGTGGTTTTGGGTCTATAATGGGAACACCAATTATAAATCAACCACAAGTAGCAATTTTAGCTTTAGGTGCAATTCGTAAAGTTCCTGCAGTTATAGAAACTAATGAAGGAGATTTTATAGGAATAAGACAAAAGATGATTGTATCTCATTCTTATGATCATAGAGTTGTAAATGGTGCATTAGGAGGGATGTTTATAAAAACCTTAAAAGAAATTTTAGAATCTTGGGATGTAAATCAAGACTTTTAAAATCCGAATATTTTAAATTTAAAACGCTCACTTTTTGTGAGCGTTTTTTTGTTGTAAATAGTTATATTCGTTTGTTATAAATTAAATACTAAATAAAAATATTAGAATGAAAAAATTGTTAGCCCTACTATTAATAATCACAGTAAATCTAACCATTGCTCAAGATTCTCAAAACCAAACCTTACTGCGTTTAAATTATGAAAAAGGTGCAACTTATGATGTTGCTATGGAAGTAACTCAAGAAATGGGAACAATGATGTCTATGGGGATGACCATAAACATGGATATTAAAGTTTTAGATGTTAAAGGTGATGTTTATGATAGTGAAATGAAGTTTACTAAAATGACTATGGATATGTTACAAGGAGGTAACTTAATTAGTTATGACTCTACCAAAAATGATGATGAGTTAGATGAAACTGGTAAAATGATGAAACAGCAAATGGGACCAATGTTAAGTGCTGTAATTTTTGTAAAAGGAAATAATTTAGGAGAGGTTATTGAAGCAAAAGTAGAACCAACAATTGCTGGTATGGAAGATATTGCAAAACAATCTAACAATGTTATTTATCCTAAAGAAGCAATTAAAGTTGGTAGTTCTTGGACGATGTCTAAAGAAGAAAAAGGTATGAAAATGGATTTTATTTATACAGTAAAATCAATAATTGATAACGAAATAGTTTTAGATTTATCTGGTAACATTTCTGGTATGGCTACAGGAAAAATTACTGGGAAAATGGAGATTGAAAAAGATTCTGGGATACCTGTTAACAGTTTAATTAATATGGATATGTCTGTAAGCGGACAAGAATTAAAGTCTAAGATTACTATGAAAATGGGAAAAAAATAAATACATATTTATAAATAGATTTAACAAAACGCTTGGAAATTCCAAGCGTTTTTTTGTTACTTTGGTTTCCTAATTCACCAATTGTTATGACTTTTGATAATCCTATTTTATTTTTTTTATGCTCAATAGGGGTTTTTAATGGCTTTTTAGCAAGTTTTTATTTCTTGTTTTTTAGCAAAGAAAAAAGAGTTCAAAATTTATTTTTTGGTTTTTTATTATTAATGTTAAGTTTAAGGATTGGTAAATCTGTTTATGTGATATTTACAGAAAGAAGTGAAAGAAATTTACTAATACTCCAAATAGGTTTATCAGCTTGCTTTTTAATAGGTGTTGCACTATTTTATTACATAAAATCGTCTGTTAATAATATAAAAGTAATTCCTCGTCTTTGGAAAATTCATATTCTTACTTTAATAATTATAATATTTTCTATTGGTATTATAGCTCCATATAAAACAAATATTTCTCTTTGGAGCAAATATGTTGTACATACAATTTATGCAGTTTGGGGACTTTACATTTTAATGTCTGGTTTTTGTTTAAAAGATGTTTTTAAAAGATTAACCACAAAAAAAGTAGTGTTAACAACATCAGAGTTATGGTTAG
Source organism: Polaribacter sp. Z022 (assembly GCF_023555495.1). GTDB lineage: Bacteria > Bacteroidota > Bacteroidia > Flavobacteriales > Flavobacteriaceae > Polaribacter. The sequence continues at coordinate 125,732 of NZ_JALCZO010000002.1, forward strand.
TGTGGGTTTTTATAGGTAATCTTTTAATTTTTTCTGCGTATATAATTGGTTACTTTTATTTATACCTTATTGGCACCATTACTTTTTCTGTAGTCTTTTATGCATTGTTAGTTTTTTTATTATCTAAAAGTAATAGAGAAAATGTATTTAAAGATATTCCAGAAAAATATGCTTCAAAAAAAATAAAAGAAACTGAAGCAAATATTTTGGTTAAAAATTTAAATAAAGTAATGTTAGAAAAGCAATTTTATAAAAACACTAATATTAAATTGAATGATATTGCAAAAGAAATTCAGATATCTTCACATCAATTATCGCAATTATTAAATGATAATTTAGGAAAAAGTTTTGCTTTATTTATAAATGAGTATAGAATTGATGAAGCAAAAAGAATATTAAAAGAAAACAATCAATTTACTTTAGAAGCTATTGGTTTTGAAGCTGGATTTTCTTCAAAATCAAACTTTTACGCTACTTTTAAAAAGATTGTTGGTAAAACTCCATCAGAATTTAAGAAGCAATATTCTTAGATGTATATTCCTAATTTATAATACAGGACACTTAAATTATAAAAAATCACTTTGTTTTTTCATTGATTTTAGAGATTTGATTTAATCTTTAAAATTAAAAACATGAAAAAAGTTATTTTACTATTGGTTACTTTATTTAGTTTACAAGTAACATTTGCACAATCAGAAACTTCATTAATAGCAAACGCTTTATCTAAATATATGGAGGGGAGTTCTTATAATAAACTTAAACTTTTAGAAAGTGCTTTTACAAACGATGCAACTCTTTATTTAACTGGTAAAAACGGATTTAAAAGATATACACCTAAAGAATATTCAGCATTTTTTAAAAATAAAAAAACAGGAGAATTTAATGGGAGAGTAGCAAAAATTCTTGCAGTAGAAGTAATTAGAGATATTGCAACTGCTAAAGTAGAAATAGCTGGACCAGATAGAAAATGGGTTTATGTGGATTTATTTTTATTAAAGAAATTTGATAAAGAATGGAAAATTATTAGCAAAACAGCAACAAGAGTTGACGATAAAAATTAATAGAATGAAAAAAACTTTAGCTGTTATTTGTATTCTTTTTTTATCCAATATTTACGCACAATCTTCTATTAAATTTATTAATACAGATATAAAAGTTGATGGAAAATTAAACGAGGATGTTTGGAGTAATTTAAAGGAATATACAGGGTTTTACAATTATTTACCAACAGATATAGGTTTGGCTAAAAACCAAACCTCAGTAAAATTATTTCATAATAAAGAATATTTGTTTGTGAGTGCTGTTTATAATGATACAACAAATAAAACTGTTGTAAGTACTTTAAAAAGAGATGTTTCTATTGCTTTTAGTGATGCTTTTGTTATGATTTTAGATACACAAAATCAAGAACAAAATGGATATTTCTTTGCTGTAAATTCGCTTGGTAATCAAACAGATGGTTTGGTAGCAAGGGTGAAAGATAGTTACAATTTAAGCTTTAGTTGGAATGCTATTTGGCAATCTAAAGCATTTTTAAATGGTACTAAAAAACAATATGAACTTGCTATTCCTTTAAAGTCTCTAAATTTTAATAATAATAATGCAACATTCGGAATTCAGTTTTACGTTAGAGATATTAAAAACAATTCTTGGACTGTTTTAAAAAATGTAAAACGAAATTTTGCTAATTTAGATTTACGCTTCACAGAAAAGTTTAAAGTTAACAATTTACCAAAGAAATCTAATTCAAAGTTTACGGTTATTCCATCAGTTACCACAAATTTTGAAAAAAATGTGCAAACTAATATAGAAGAAACTTCTTTTAAACCAAGTTTAGATGTACAGTACAACCTTTCTTCTTCTTTAAAATTAGATGCCACAATTAATCCTGATTTTTCGCAAATAGACGTAGATCAACAAGTAACTAATTTAACACGATTTGCAATAAATTTTCCTGAAAGAAGAAATTTTTTCTTAGAAAATGCAGACTTGTTTTCTAACTTAGGAGTAGATGGTGTTAATCCTTTTTATTCTAGAAGAATTGGCTCAAATTCCGACATTAAATTTGGTTTAAAATTGTCAGGAAACATTTCTCCTAAAACTAGAATTGGAATTTTAAATGTACAAACAGGAAAAGAAAACGGAGTAGCTTCTCATAATTTTGGAACCATAGTTGCAGAACATCAAATTTCTAAAAATTTTGTGAGTACTGCATATATAATTAACAAACAAGAAACAGATGGGTTTAGTTTTATGAATGATTTTAATAGAGTTACAGGAATCAATTTAAACTACAAATCCAACAATAATAAGTGGATTGGATTGGCAAATTTTGGTAAAAGTTTTAATGATGGAGTTTCTAAAGATAATAGTTTTTATAATGTAGGTGTTTATTATAATAAAAGAGGTTTAGAGTGGAATGCTTCTGTTAAAAAACTAGGTAAAAACTATCTTACAGATGTGGGTTTTACTCCAAGACTTTATAATTTTGATGCCATAAATAATATTGTTGTTAGAGAAGGATATACACAAACTTCTGCTGGTGTTGAGTATCAAAAATTTTATGAGCATTCTACAACAATAAATTCAGTACGTTACTTAAATTATAGCAATACTATTTATTTCAATGAAAATGGAAGCAAAAATCAAGTATCTCATTTTTTAAATTCTGCAGTTTTTTTTAAAGATTTATCATCTGTTTACTATGTTGTAAATTATGATGAAATAGATTTAAAATATGGGTTTGATCCTCTAGGGAATGGAAATGCATTAGTACCAGGAAAATACAATTTCGGAATCTTAAAAGTTGGGTATAATTCTGCTAATAATCAAAAATTTAGATATCGTTTTAATGTACAAAAAGGGACTTATTATACAGGGAAAAGAACAACTGCAGGTGCATATTTAAATTATCAATTGTTGCCATTTGCAAACTTAGAACTAACGTACGATGTAAATAAAATTGACTTACATAATTTAGGAAAAGAAACTTTTCATTTAACACGTTTTACAGGTGAAGTTTTTTTTAATAATCGCTTAAACTGGACTACTTATATACAATACAACACACAAAGAGATAATTTTAATGTAAATACTAGATTACAATGGGAGTATAAGCCTTTATCTTATGTGTATTTGGTTGTTACAGATAATTTTAATCAGCATATAAAAAGACAAAATTGGGGTGTAGCTTTTAAAGTGAATTATCGTTTTGATTTTTAATTAATTATTATTTTACTAAACTTATTTTTTTATTCTCTTAAAGAATCGATTAATAAGTTTAGTAAAAAAGCAAATTCAGTAGTATTAAAACCTGAATCATTAGTACTAAAAGACATCGTTTTATATTTAGCACCAGTAACACCAGTTACACAATCTTCATTTTTACAAAATATTTGAACCTTTTTGTTTTCAGTTACAACATTAGCTTTAGAAATTTCTGAGATTAAAATTTTTGATTGTTTACCACCTTTAATGTTGCAATAAATATAGTCGTTATCAACAGAAAGAGGTCCATAGTAGCCACTATCAAAAGTTCTTAGAAAAGAGTTTATTGTTGTTAAATGTTCTTCATATTCTTGACTAAAAGTAACATTTGTAAAAGCAATAATTGTTATAAAAGTTAATATGGCTTTTTTCATTTTCGAAAATATTTTATTTCATGACAAGATATATAAACCAATTAATATTTTAAAATAAGAAATAAATTAATTCCATTTATCTCTTTGTTCTATTTGATGTTTATTATTAAAAATAGATTTATCTTCTTCGTTAATTGAGTTAGAAAACCCAAGCATAAAAGCTGTTATAATTAAAATTGTTTTCCTTTTTAACCAAAGTATTAAGAGTTTAGTTTTAGCTAAATAATTGTTTTTTTTATACATGTTATGAATGATAAATAGTGAAACTTATTTTTATCATCTATTGCTTTTCAGCATTTGCTTAAAAAAGAATTTTTAAGCGCTGTATAAAGTAGAAACTAAATTGTTAGAAGTAATTTTAGGAATTAAGAAAGTATGTTTTTTATTAGATAAAGCAATTTGTTGATACAATTGCTTCTGTAACTTTAGTGTTAGTTGAGTGCTGTTTTCAAAAGCACTTGTAACGTGAATACTTGTAAAGAAAAATGTAATATAATTATGGTAAGAATTCGTTTTATAAAAAACGATGAATTTGATGTTCTTAGCCCTAAAACTTTTGTGCTGATATGATTTTGAAGACTGGTAATAACTAGAAGAACTATGTTGAACATAAATAGAAGAATCTGCAACAGATAGAATCAGAATCAATAAAAAAACAAAGAAATGTTTTAGTTGCATTTAAAATCTATTTATTTAATTTAAAAACAAAGCCTCTTTGATAAAAAACAAAGAGGCTTTAAAATATACTTGTCATTGCGAATATAAAGAAGCAATCTCATTACTTAAAAGTAGATTGCTTTGTTACTAGCAATGATGATAATTACTTAATCAACTCGTAAGAACGTTTGATAAAGTTGGTTAACTCTTCTCCATGTAAAAGGTTTTGAGATAATTTTGCCAAATCAAAAGCTTGAGAAATTAATCCTTTTTGAGCTGCTTCATCTTTGTTGTTTAAGATATCAGAAACTAAAGGACTGTTTGTGTTTACAACTAAGTTGTACATGTCAGGAAAATTACCCATTCCCATCATTCCACCACCACCAGAAGCTTGCATTTCTTTCATTCTACGCATAAATTCTGGAACTGTAATTAAAAATGGAGAAGCATCAGAATCCATAGCTTCTAATTGAACTGTGTACGTTTCTTTAGGTACAGCAGCCTCAATAATTGGCTTTAATGTTTCTTTTTCTTCATCAGATAATTTAGAAATTACGTTATCGTCTTTCTTAATTAAATTATCAATATGATCTGCATCAACTCTAGTAAACTTTATTTTTTCTCCTGCACCTTCTAATTTTTGCATTAAATGAGAAATAATAGGAGAATCTAATAATAATACTTCATAACCTTTTGCAGTTGCATCTTGTATGTAACTGTGTTGTCCTTCTTTATGAGCAGCATATAAGATTACGTGGTTTCCATCTTTATCTGTCTGAGAATCTTTTGTTTTTTCAATCAATTCATCAAAAGTAAAGTAAGAATCTGCAACAGTTGGATACAAAGCAAATTTCTTAGCTTTATCAAAGAATTTATCTTCAGATAACATTCCGTATTCAATAATTACTTTAATGTCATTCCATTTTTTCTCAAAATCTGCTCTATCTTTTTTGAAAATAGAAGCTAATTTATCAGCTACTTTTTTGGTTATATAACCAGATATTTTCTTAACAGCTCCATCTGCTTGTAAACCAGAACGTGAAACGTTTAATGGAATGTCTGGAGAGTCGATTACACCTTTTAACATCTGTAAAAAGTCTGGTACAATTCCTTCTACATTATCAGTTACAAAAACTTGGTTTTGATACAATTGGATTTTGTCCTTTTGCATATCCATGTTTTGAGATAACTTAGGGAAAAATAAAATTCCTGTTAAGTTAAAAGGATAATCTACATTTAAATGAATGTGGAATAAAGACTCTTCAAATTGCATAGGATACAATTCTCTGTAAAAGTTTTCATAATCTTCATCACTTAAATCTGCAGGAGCTTTTGTCCAGGCAGGATTTGTGTTATTGATAATTTTATCAACTGTAATTTGTTTATGAGGCTCTGTAGTTTCTTTACCATCTTTATCTGTAGTGGTTGCTGGTGTAAACTCAGGATCGTTAATTTCTTTAGTTCCAAATTTAATTGGCACTTGGTTAAAACGATTGTATTTATTTAATAAACCTTCAATTTTACTATCTTCTAAAAACTCTAAAGAATCCTCTGCTACGTGTAAAATAATTTCTGTTCCTCTGTCAGATTTATCAGTTTCTACTAATGTATATTCTGGAGATCCATCACAAGTCCAATGTGCAGCAGGTTCATCTTTAAAAGATTTTGTTTTAATTTCTACTTTATCAGCAACCATAAATGCAGAGTAAAAACCTAAACCAAAATGCCCAATAATACCAGCTTCATTGTCTTTGTATTTGTCTAAAAATTCTTCTGCTCCAGAAAATGCAATTTGGTTGATGTATTTTTCAACTTCATCTGCAGTCATTCCTAAACCACGATCTTTAATTGTAATTGTTTTAGCATCTTTATCAATGCTTACTTCCATTTTAGTTTCACCTAATTCAGTTTTAGCTTCACCAATAGAAATAAGATGTTTTAATTTAGAAGTTGCATCTGTTCCATTAGAAATTAATTCACGTAAAAATATTTCGTGATCAGAATACAAGAATTTTTTAATCAGCGGAAAAATATTTTCTACTGATACATTAATGTTTCCTTTTGCCATTTTTATATATGTTTTGTTTTGGTTGATGTTATTCTAATTTGTCATTTCAATCTAAATGACAATTACAAATAACAATTTATAATTATTTTTATAGTTTACTATTTGTCAAAAAAAATACCAAAAATGGATTTGTGACAAGATGACATTTTTAATGACAAAAAATAGTAGTTTTAAGAATAACTACAAGATTTTGTAAACAAATTAGGCTTTTATAATAGAATTCATATTTTAGTAAATTGTAATCCTACAATTATTAAAAACTATAAATTATGGAGCCTATTAAAGATGAATTAAATTTAGAAGAAATTACGGCTATTTTTAATGCACAAAAAGCAAATCAATTTGTAGTTGCTAATCAACCTATAAAACAAAGAAGAAAGAAGTTGTTGGCTTTAAAAAAAGCTGTAGAAATTACATATAGAGATGCTATAAAAGAAGCTCTTTTTAAAGATATGGGAAAACCAAGTGCAGAAGTAGACCTGACTGAAATTTTTCCTATTACAAGTGAGATTAAGCATACTTTAAGTCATTTAAATTCATGGACTCATAAGCAAAGAGTTAGTACTCCAATAGCATTTTTAGGGGCTTCATCATATATAAAATACGAACCAAAAGGAGTTTGTTTAATTATTGCTCCTTGGAATTTTCCTGTAAATTTAACTTTAGCACCTTTGGTAAGTGCTATTGCAGCAGGTAATACTGTTGTTTTAAAACCATCAGAAATGACACCTCACACTTCTAAGGTTTTAAAAACTTTAGTTGCTGAAGTTTTTAATAATAACGAAGTTGCTTTAATTGAAGGAGCAGTACAAACATCTACAGATTTATTGTCTTTGCCTTTTAATCATATATTTTTTACAGGATCTCCTGCAATTGGAAAAATTGTAATGTCTGCAGCAGCAAAACATTTAACTTCTGTTACTTTAGAGTTAGGAGGAAAATCGCCAACAATTGTAGATGAAACAGCTTCAATAAAAAGTGCAGCCAAGAGAATTGCTTGGGGTAAATTTGTAAATGCAGGTCAAATTTGTATTGCGCCAGATTATATTTACGTTCATAAAAGTAAATACGAAGCTTTGGTTACAGAGTTTAAAAAAGTTTTGGATAGTTTTTATGACAATGATGCTAATACGTCTAAAAGTTATGCTTGTGTTGTAAATGAAAATCATAAAAGTAGAATTTCAAGTATTATTGAAGATGCTAAGAAACATGGAGCAACTATAGCTTATGGAGGTAAAATAGACAAAAATTCTGATGCAATAGAACCTACAGTTTTAACCAATGTAAGTATGGATTCTAGAGTAATGCAAGAAGAAATATTTGGGCCTATTTTACCAATAATTTCTTATGAAAACATAGAGGAAGTAATTGCAAGTGTAAACGCTAATGAAAAACCATTGGCACTATATATCTACAGTAAGAAAAACAAAAATGTGCAATATATTTTAAACAATACTAGAGCAGGAGGTTCTTGTATAAATAATAATGGTGTACATTTTTACAACAATAATTTACCTTTTGGAGGTTCTAATAATAGTGGAATTGGAAAATCGCACGGTTTTTTTGGGTTTCAAGAGTTTTCGAATGCAAGAGGTGTTTTAAAGCAAAATATACCTGGAGCGTTAGAAATATTAACACCACCATACACTAGTTTTAAAGAAAAAATTATTAATTTAACCATTAAATGGTTAAGCTAAAAAGCCCTATTATACAATATTGTAAAGGTGCTAAATATTGCTTATTTTAGCTAAGAACAAACTAACAATTAACTAAAAATATATATTATATGTACAATTCTAAAATTACCGGACTTGGGTATTATGTTCCTGATAATGTTGTAACCAACAATGATTTAAAGGAATTTATGGATACTTCTGATGAATGGATACAAGAAAGAACAGGAATTAAAGAGCGTAGATGGATTGATCCTAAAACAGAAGATACCACAGCAGTAATGGGTGCAAAAGCATCAAGAATTGCCATAGAAAGAGCTGGTTTAACAAAAGATGATATCGATTTTATAGTGTTTGCCACTTTAAGTCCAGATATGTATTTTCCAGGAGGTGGAGTGCAAGTACAAGATATTTTAGAAATGCCAACAATTGGAGCTTTAGATGTACGTAATCAATGTTCTGGTTTTATATATGCTATGTCTGTTGCAGACCAGTTTATAAAAACAGGAATGTATAAAAATATTTTAGTGATTGGTGCCGAAAATCATTCTGGTGGTTTAGAAAAATCAACAAGGGGTAGAGGTGTTACAGTTATTTTTGGTGATGGAGCAGGAGCTGCAGTTTTATCTAGATGTGAAGAGGAAGGAAAAGGAATTTTATCTTCTCATTTACATTCTGAAGGGAAACACGCTAAAGAATTGGTTTTAGAAGGTCCTTCTACAGGAAGATGGGTGCCTGAAATTTTAGAAAAAAATGATCCTGATGATACTTCTTATTATCCTTATATGAATGGACAGTTTGTTTTTAAACATGCCATTACTCGTTTTTCTGAAGCTATAGTAGAAGGTTTAGAAGCTAATAATTTACAGAAGGATGATATAAATATGTTAATTCCTCATCAAGCTAATTTACGTATTGCTCAGTTTATACAAAAGAAATTTAGATTGTCTGATGACCAGGTTTTTAACAACATAATGAAATATGGAAATACTACTGCTGCTTCTGTAATTATAGCGTTAACTGAAGCTTGGGAATTAGGAAAAATAAAAGATGGTGATTTGGTGGTTTTAGCTGCTTTTGGTAGCGGATTTACTTGGGGATCTGTTATAATGCGTTGGTAAAATTAAAATTAAAGATTAAAAAAAAGAGGTTTCAAAATATTTTGAAACCTCTTTTTTTTGTAAGCTTAAGATTGATTTAATAAATCCATCATTTTACTTCTCATATCTTTTTTAATTTTTGAATATTTTTTGTTTTTAGCCAAATTTGTCCATTCATGTGGATCTTTTTTGTGGTCATACAATTCTTCTTTACCACTTGTGTATAAAATATATCTATATCTTTTAGAACGTACAGAATAATTTTGTTTATCTATTTCAGAATTTTTAAAAAAACCTCTAACAACAGATAGTGCTACATCTGGTCCATTCCATTTAGAAGACTTAGGTTTTTCTAAAAAAGGTTTTAAACTAAATCCACTTAAAGGTTTTCCGTTTTTGCCTTTTATATTGCTAACATTTATATCGCAAAAATCAGTAATTGTAGGAAAAATATCAATTAAAGAAACAGGATTGTCAATTGTTTTTCCATGACTTTTTTTCATGTTAGGAGCTTTAATTACTAATGGAACTCTAGTGGTTTCTTCCCATAAATTGTTTTTGTATAAAAAACCTTTTTCTCCGTGATTATATCCATGGTCACTAGCTAAAATAATAATGGTGTTTTTGCTAAACTTACTTTTTTCTAAAGCATCTAAAACTTTACCTACTTGTTCATCAGCATAAGTAATACAAGCTAAATAGGCTTGTAAATATTTTCTTAAACCATAATTAATATCACCTTTATATGCTTTTTCTAAGTTTTGATAATGTTTACCCCAAGGAACATCCCAAGTAAAGGTTTCTCTATAATAAGTATCATCTGTATCATTTTTTTTAATCTTTGGAAGTTGAATTTTATCTACAGGGTACATGTCAAAATATTTCTTTGGAGCTACTAAAGGTGTGTGAGGTCTTACAAATCCAACTGCTAAAAAGAAAGGTTTATCTGTGTTGTTTTTCTCTAAAGATTCAATTTTATTTACAGCCCATTGTGCATGTAATTCATCATTCATTAAATCTCTATCATCTTCACTATTATATTTAAAATGTTTTCTTTCTGCAAGATTATACCATCCATTATAACCAGGAGAATTTGCATCTGCTGGCACATTTGGAACTTTATCTAAAGACATAAAAAGTCCGTCATTTCTATTGGTTGCATACTCTATAGGCATTAAAGGGTGAGGTGTAAATTCTTTTCCATTTTTATATCCTTTTCCATTAAATGGATATGGTCCAAAATCGTTTTTTACTCCATATTCTGTCCATTCAGATACTACTCTGTCATGCATTAGTTTACCAGTTCCATAACTATTATAACCATTTTCCCTCATGTAATTTGGCAAGGTTTTTACATCTTTTAAAACTTCATTTTTAGTCCATTTAAAAAACCAAAAATTACGGGAAACATGTGGATAAATACCTGTTAACATACTCGATCTTGAAGGTGCACAAATTGGAGCATTTGAATGGGCATTTGTAAAAACTGTTCCTTGTTTGGCTAGTTTGTCCATGTTTGGTGTTTTTACTTGTGGATGACCGCCTAAAAAACCTGTAAAGTCATTTAAATCGTCTAACATAATTAGAACCACATTCGGTTTTTCTTCTGATTGACTGAAACCAATACCAGATAAAGCTAATAGAAATATTGGCAATACGAATTTTATAATTTTTGTTTTCATTTTAATTATTTTTAAGCGAGTTCTGGATACATTTTCTTTTTCATTTTCAATTAAAAGAAAGCAATAGAACTGAGATTGTTTTTATAATTTTTCTTGTAATTCGATATCAATAAAACGATAAGAGCCACAAGGTATTTTTACTTTAACAGCTTTTGTGTTTTTTAAACTAAAGTTTTCGCCATTTAATAAATCTGTCATTTTTTTAGGTTTTGCAGTATGAAAAGTTACAGTAATTTCTTTATCACTAGGACTGATATAATCTCCATCTACAAGAGTTAAACGAATATGTTTTTTATCAGTTTGAGCAACTACCCAACCTACATTTCCAGAAACCGTTAAAGGCAATAATTTTGCTGATTTTTCAATATCTTTTTTAATGGTTTTGTAATACGTTTCTGCAGGAAATTTTTGCTTTCCATCTGCAGAAATGTAATTTCTACCATCTGTAATATATTCCTTTAAAATGTTTTTATAAATAGGATGTAATTTGTCTACCAATTTTCCACGAGGTTCATCTTTTTTAGCCAATGTTCCATTTTGAACAGGCGTAATCAAAACTAAACCATTGTTATAAGAAGGAATAAAATTTAAACGACGTTCTGTTTCATTAGCTGCATACTTTGAGAAATCCCATTCTGTAACAGGAGCTGCAGGCCAAGAACCATTTATACGTCCAAAAACCATTTTGTTCTTGTTTTCTTCTTCCTGACTAAATTCAATAATACTTTTTACTTTTGAACTTTCTAAATAATGATGATCTGGAGTAGTCATACTCAAATGCACAGGAGATAAACTCAACAATTCATTTCTGTTAGGTACATATAAAGCACCTTTTGCTATTAATTCCCAAACCACACTAAAATAATCTTGATCTACTGCAAAATTGTTAAAATGTGTTGCTCCATTTGCTGCTGCATAAATAATTTGACGCATTGCATGATTTGGCAATCGTTGAGAAGAAAATTGACGCAAACGATCGTAAGATGCATTGTCCATAATAGAACGTGTTCCCCATTGATTTACAGAACCACCTAACCAATAACCAACTCTACCTGCCACACTTAAATCCATAGATTTGTCTGAAGTTTCCTCCATAGTTGGAACAAAAATATCAGCAAATTCTCCAGATTGTAAACGAGACCACATTGGCATATACGCAGGTCCTTGCCAAAAAATATTTTTACAACGTAAATGAATGTTTACATTTTTATTTTTCCCATATTTTGCTAATGGATAGAGCATGTCATCTAAAACATACTTAAAATCTTTTGTATGATTTTCTAATTCAGGGAAAATAAAAACCATTTTTTTATCACCAGAAGCATCAATTAGTTTTCTTTTGGTTCTAGAACTGTAAAAGAATGGATCGTTTCCATGACCACCCCACATTGCTAATCCTTTATGATCTTTGAAAGCAACTGTTGTTTTTTCTAACACATCTGCTTCTGTCATTGTGTATTTTTTACGTCTGTCTCTTCTATCTCTGTAAAATTGATTCGGAATTGTATCTCTATTCCAATCTTTTGGATCTTGTGCAGTTGGGAAAAACTTAAAGGCTAAAAAAGAAGGTGAATCGTAATTAGAATTGACTTTATCAATTACAGGATGAGGATATGAGACATTTTTTTTGTTAATAGGTAAATCTGAAACAAAGAAAATGGGTTTTACATTGCGCTCCCAAGAAGGTTTTTTAAATTTTCTTAAATCTTTTCTTACTTTTTCTGTATTTGCTAAAATGGCTTCAATTTTTCCATGAGGTTCTAATTTTTCAAAAGCAGATTTCCATTTTTTATTTGTGTAATCAATAATATGAATACAACTTCCTCCACTTTGAACACTACCTAAAATAATTTTTTTATTGGCAGTATCATGCCACATATCATTGTAAGTGTATTTGTTTACTAAAATTTTATTGAGTTTTGTAAAATTATCAGCAAGCAATACAATTCTGCTCCCAGCTATAGTAAAATATTGGTGACTATTTCCATCTGAAATAATAGTAGTTTGTGGCACTAAATATGCATTTTTACCTAAAGCCATTCTATGTTTACGAGCATCAAAAGTTTGATTTACTTCTGATTCTAAATTGTAACGTAAAAATTTTGTGTCAGCTAGAATAGTAGAAGTACCTGCTAAAATTTCATTTTTTCCATTTCCAAAATATTTAGAAATACGAACATCTCCAATTGGCTTTTTATTTTTTAAAACGATTCTTTTGTAAGGTTTATCTGCTAAAGGTTCAAACAAATAAATAGCACCTTTGTGTTGCATAGAGTTTATTGCAGCCACCACAACTAAATTTTCTGAGCCATCAGCTTGTTTAGCAACTCTTAAAAAATTTGCAATATGAGTTTTTGATTTTCCATTTAATTTTCCAAATTTTTCTTTTGAATAAGTAGATGAAGCTAAGGTTTTAACCAATTTTCCTTTTGATGATAAATAGTAGATGTTTTTATCAAATCCACCACAAACCACATAAGCACTATTGTCTTTTTTAATGGCTGTAACAGCATACATTGGTGCATCATTTTTTTTGAATTTCCATAATAACTTTCCATTTTTATTTAAGCAGTACAAAGTACCATCTGCGTTTGCTGCTAAAATTTCATCATTACCATCACCAGTAATATCACTACACCAAACATCTTGGTTCATGAACCCAGAAAGTTTATTTTTCCATAGCGTTTTTCCATTATAATCTATAGCCAATAAAGTTCCTTTAAAACTACTGTTAACTATATAGTTTTTACCTTTTTTCTTAGCAATTCTTACTTTAGAAATAGTGTGTTTTGTATCTATACTTTTAATGCCGTCTTTTTCTATAATTTTATTTGAACTCTGTGCATTTGTAAAAAAAACAAATGCAAATAGAAAAACATAGACTGAAATGGATTTCATTTATTTTTATTTTAGTATTTATCATAGTAAAATAAAAATATTTAAGTCAATAAATTGTAGTTACTTGTATTTAGTGTGTTGTTATTAGTAAAAAAGAAATGTTTTAGTTGATTTGCTATTATTTTACGATATTAAATTTCATTAAAAAAGAAGGAATAGCCGTTAAAAATTGAGTTTCGCTAAACTAAAGACGTTTATGCAACGTTTTAATATTTTACAAACGTAGATAGCGAAATTGTATTTTTAAAAGTTTAGAATCAAGTTATTTTAGGTGGTTAATTTTTTTATTTGGTATTATGTACCATTTGTTTAACTTTCCAGTAAATAGATAATAAAGCCATAATACTAATGCAAATATCAAAGCCGAATAAATTTCAAAATCATTAATATCCTCATTTTTAACAAAATAAGTGATAACACACACAATTACCGAAATAAAACAAGCAATAAATAAAAATAAAATTTTGTTAATTAAATTTTTCATCCACAATATTCTATTACATAATATATTATTAATATTATTGCATATGTAATTGTTTTAAAAAAGATCTTTCTGTAAGGAAAATCATACATATTCTTATCATATTCTTTAGCTTCTAGAAAACCTTTAATTAAAGAATATATCATTACAATTATAACTATTATTATAAAATAATTCATAAATAAAAAATTTACAATACACCACCACTACTTTGAGTTTCATTATTTTCTCTATATTTCCTATTTCTAGATCTATTTTTTCCATTTCCAAAATCATATGAAAAACCTAAATAAACAGCACTATACTCTAAAGTATAATGTCCTGTTTGAGGAAATGGGTTTGTAGCTGCAAAATTTAATTTATAACCATCAAAAATATCTGTTCCTCTTAAAGTTATGGCCCCATTATCATCTAAAATAGACAATTGTGCAGCTGTGTTAATTACAAAATATGGGTCTACAACAAATTGTACACCTTCACTTTTACCTCTGTACACACTTGTTAATTGGAAACTAAGTTTATTAGTAGCTTTAAAACTATTGCTTAAACGCATGCTAAACAAAGTGTTTTTTCTTGTTTCTTGTACATTGTTAATTAAACCTTGGCTATCTTGTTCGTATAAATTTGTGCTTGGTATAAAGCGCCACCAATTGTTAAATTTAAAACTAGCAGAGAACTCTAATCCGTAACTTTTTGCAGTTTCAAAATTGGTGTAGGACAATAATTGTCTGTCTAAATTTGCATTATCTTTATTTATAATTCTCCCAATTTTATCTGAAGTATTTCTGTAAAAAGCTCCAAAAGAAAGATAGCCTTTTTTAGTGTTTTTGGTATAATTAAATTCTAAAGAATTGGTAAATTGCGGTTGCAACATTCTATTTCCCATAGAAGTTGTAAGAGGAGAAGTCCACTCTTGTATAGGTGTAACTTGTGCTATACTTGGTCTGTCAACTCTCCTGCTATAACCAATTTGAAATTCATTTTTTTTAGAAGCGTAAAAAGTAAAATAAGCAGATGGATAAATAGTGAAAATATTGTTGTTATAAGGCTCTATTTCTTGTTGTTCTGTATTTGTAAACAAACCATTAACCTTAAATTTTTCTAAACGTAAACCACCTTGAAAAGCTATTTTTTTATACTTTTTACTGTAATTTAAATATCCAGAATAAATATTTCTATCATAATTAAAAGTGGTGTTCCCTTTTAATTTTGTAGCTGGTATTTTACCAGTTTCAATTTCTTGATCTGTATTTATTGAATTGTAGGTGTTTTGCAATCTGGCTTCAAAACCTATTTCTAAAATTCCGTTTGCAATTGGTTTTGTATAATCTAAATTGGCTAAAAAAGTATCATCATTATTATTAATATTGTTGGTGTAATTATAAACTTTTGAAGTTGGATTTATCAATTCTGAAAAGAAACCTATTTGTGGATCTGTTGTTTTAGTATAGTTAATTTCTAACTCAAGATTTTGACCTTTATCATCTAAATCTAATTTATAATCTAAATTATACACTTGTTCATGGGTATCAAATTGTGATACGTTAGGAGCATTAAAAATAAGAGTGTTGTTCTCTAATACTTTTGTGGTTACACTAAAATCTGTATTTGCAAAATTTTGAGAAGTATAAAAAGATAAGGTATTTTTATTATTGATGTAAAAATCTAATCCTGCTTTAAAATAATTACTTGTTGAATTGTCTAAATAATCTATGTCTTGATTTAAACTTTTATCACTTCTTAAAAAATCTGAAAAAGTTTCAAAATCGCCTAAATCTAAAGCGTAATTTGTATAAATATTTATTTTTCCTGTTCTGTAGTTTAAATCAAAAGAAGTGTTTTGTCTGGTATTTATACTATGTTCTATTCCTAAATTTACTGTACCGTTAAAACCAATTACAGTGTTTTTTTTAAGAATAAAATTTATAATTCCACTCATACCTTCTGGATTGTATTTGGCAGAAGGATTTGTTATTAATTCTACACTTTTTACAGCAGTTGCAGGTATTTGTTTTAGTAATTTAGAAGCAGATAAGTTAGAGGGTTTACCATCTATTAAAACACTTACATTGCTATTACCTCTTAAGTTTATTGTTCCCGATTGAAAATTTACCTGAACAGAAGGTATGTTTTCTAATAATTGTAAAGAGTTTGTACCTGTTGCAGTTAAATCTGAACCAATATTAATTATTTTTCTATCTATTTTATTAACAATATTAGTAGCTTTAGTTTCTATAACTATTTCATCTAAATTATTTTCTTCTTCATTAAAATAAATAACATCTTCATTTACATGAGGATTTTTTTCTGTTAAGAGAATTGTTTTTTTAATTGTTTTGTACCCTAAAAAAGTAATTTCAACAAAAATAGATTGTAAAGGAAGATTATTAATAGAAAAATTTCCTTGCTGATTGGTAATACCACCAGAAATTATAGTTTGGTTTTTGTCTTTGCAAACAATGTAAACAAAAGGTAATGCTTTTGTAGTTTTAGAGTCTACAACTTTACCTTTATAACTACCATCTTTTTTTAAAACCTCTTCTTTGTCTTGAGCACAAAAAGGAAGTGATAAAAAAATAAGTAGTAGGGGAACATACTTTTTCATACTTTCTTTTTAAGTCTGTGCTTTTCATAGCATATAAAAAATACACAAACAGCCATAAAAGTAGTTAAATTTTAGTTAACAAAAAACCTCAAACATTGAAATTCAATATTTGAGGTTGTTATTTAGAATAAGTTTATTTTAATTAAAATGCACCACCACCTTGTTTAGTGTTGTCATCTCTTTGTCTTCTTCTTTTGGCTTTGTTTTTTCCAGAACCAAATCTGTAGTTAAAACCAAGATATGCAGTTCTGCTTTCCCAATTAAATTTACCATTTTGTACAAACGGATTTGTAGAATTAAAAGCAAATTTCATTCCTCTAAAAATATCGTTAACTCTTAAGCTAACTGTTCCTTTTCCTTTTAAAACATTTAAACTTGCACCTGTATTTACCATCCACATGTTTTCTACTTTCCATTGAATGTCTTGAGAAGGACCTCTATACATTGCAAATAATTGAAATCTTAAATTTTTAGAAGCTTTAAAACTATTACTTATTCTAGCATTAAAAACTTCGTTTGTAACTTCTATTCTTGGTGAGTTTTGAGCTACAATTCCAAATTGCTTTTGAGAGTAAAAATCCATACTAGAGTTTATTCTCCACCAATTATTTACCTTATAATTTAAAGACATTTCTAAACCATAAGAACTTGTATCTTCAAAGTTAGTAAATGATAATATTTGCTTTACATCTGGGTCTAAAGGGTCTGCATACGTTACACGTGAAATGTTATCGTTAATTTTTCTGTAAAAAGTTCCTAAAGTAACAGAACCATTTTTAATTTTACGAGTATAATTAACTTCGAAAGAATTAGTGAACTGAGGTAATAACTCAGGGTTACCAACAGAAGTAATTAAAGGAGTACTCCATTCTCTAATAGGGTTTAATTGTCCAATTCCTGGTCTGTCAACTCTTCTACTATAACTTAATTGAAATTGATTTTTATCTGATGCTGCATAAGTAAAAAATGCTGAAGGATAAACTGTGAAAATTTCGTCAGTTACTTTTTCTGTGCTAGCAGTTTCTTGGTTAAAAGTTCCTTCAATTTCATAATGTTCTAAACGAGCACCTAATTGCATGGTTAATTTTCCAAATTTATGACCATAATTTATATACCCAGAGTATATTTTTCTATCATAATTAAAAGAAGAATTACCAACTCTTTCATAACCAATAATTGCATTTGATAAATCTCTAACTTCTCTTTCTTGGTCTGTTAAATTAATGTTTGCAGTATTGTTAGTTCTATATTCTAAACCTAATTCTAATTTTCCGTCTTTAGAAACTGGGTTTGTATAATCTATATTAATTAAAGTATTACTTCTGTCGTTTTCAATATCGTTTGTATAATTAAAAACTTTATGGTCTAAATCTGTTACTAATTTTAAAGCATCTGTATTCATTGCGTCTTCAGGATTATCTGTTTTGCTATACGTTGCTTCAAATTCTAAATTATGACCTTCTTTTTCAAAGTCTATTTTATAATTTACATTATAAGTACCAGAGGTGTTTTTTTGATCTTGTATGTTTCTAGCGTTAGAAAGTAATGTACCATTGCCATTAATTAAAGTGCTTCCATTTCCACCTCCATCAAATTTATTTTGAGTGGTATAAAAAGATAAAGTGTTTTTATCGTTTAAGTAAATATCTGCACCAACTTTTAATAAGTGAGATTGATTTTTATTTATAAACTGAAAGTTTTGTTTTACATCATTTGATGGTCTATCTACAAAACCAAAGTTAAAATTATCACCACCATTGTAACCATAGTTAGCAAAGAAATTTACTTTTCCTGTTTTGTAATTTACATTGGTAGATGCATTGTAACGAACATAATGACCAGCTGTAATACCAGTGTTTACAGAACCATTAAAGCCCATGTTTGCGTTTTTATTTAAAATAATATTGATAATACCACTCATTCCTTCTGGGTTGTATTTTGCAGAAGGATTTGTAATTAATTCTACACTTTTAATAGAAGTAGAAGGAATTTGTTTTAGCAACTGAGCAGCAGAAATATTGGTTGGTTTTCCGTCTACTAAAACACGAACATTATCATTACCTCTTAAACTAATAGCTCCTGTTTGACTATCTACACTTACAGATTGTACATTGTTTAAAAGCTCTGAAGCAGTTGTACCTGCAGCAGTTAAATCTTTTCCAACATTTATTACTTTTCTATCTACTTTTTGAGTAACTGTAGAGGTTTCTGCTCTTACTACAACTTCATCTAAAGTAGCACTATCTTCTTCTAAGGCAATAGTACCTAAATTTAGTTTTTTGCTTTTATTAGTTATGCTAATTTTTTTAGAATATAATTTAAAGCCAATAAATTGAACCTCTACTAAACTATTTCCTTTAGGTATATCTCCAATTTTAAAGTTTCCATTTTCATCTGTAATTCCACCAGTAATTATTTTTTTAGCAAAATCTCTAATAACAATATTTACATAAGGTAAAGCTTCTTTAGAGTTCTTGTCAACTACTTTACCTGTAATAACACCAGGTTTGGCGAGTTCACTTTTGGGCATTTGTGCAAAGGAATTAGCAGACACTAATAGAATTGCAAATAGTATTAATTTTTTCATTTTGTGGTTGATTTTGTTTATATTGTTGAGTGATATATAGACGCATCAATTTCTATATTTGTTACAGGTATTAACTTTGTTTAACGTATTATTAACATATGAAAAAAGTAACATTAGTAGTAGGAGCATCTACAAACCCAAATAGATATTCAAATATTGCTATTAGAAGGTTGATAGATAAAAACGAAGCAGTTGTTGCCTTAGGACTTAGAAAAGGAAAAGTCTTTGATGTTGTTATTGATGACGAAAAAAAAGATTACAAAAATATTGATACTGTTACATTGTATTTAAATCCTAAAAGACAAGAAGCGTATTATAAATATATTATAGGTTTAAAACCTAGACGTGTTATTTTTAATCCTGGAACAGAAAATGATGAATTTATAAGGTTGTTGGTAGAAAATAATATTGAGGCAGAAGTTGCTTGTACTTTGGTTTTGTTAAGTACAAATCAATATTGAAAAATAAATTGAGTTGGTAAAAAACTCTTTCCTTTCAAATACTTTATTGTTTTAATAAATCTCTTTTGTTTATTAAAAACCAACTCAATTTACTTGTATGCAAAATTAATATATTGGTAAAAATTGGGCAATACTCATTGTGAGTATTTGATTGAAAGAATTCTGAATTTTTATATGAGTTTTGGATTATTTTTAAAATAGCTTAATAATTCAAAAGTAGAAGTAAGGTTTAGTTTTTTTAAGATATTTCTTCTATGAGTATCTACAGTATGTTTACTAATGTTTAATGCTTCAGAAATTTGTTGACTCGTTTTTTTTGAAAGTAACAAACGAATAACATCTCTTTCTCTATTACTTATTACATCTAACAAATTAGTATTAGACATATTTTTATAGAACAAAGTTTCGTATTCATTATCATTATTTAAATACTTTGCACAGGCACAAATGTCCATATTCATTTCTCCATCTAAAACTGTATAATGAGCTAAACCAATAATAGGTTTGTTATCTTTATCAAATTGAAGGGGAGTAGTGTTTTGAATAATATTAATGTATTTTCCTTGGGCATTTTTAATTCTATAATTCCAAGAATAACTCATTCTTTTTCTTTTTTCATCATGAAGTTCATTCATAGTAAATTCCATGAGTTCTTTTAAAGATGAAAGCCAAAGTTTTATGTCTTTAGGATGGAAAAGTGTCCAAAAATAATCCATACCTCCTTCTAACATTTTTTCTTTAGATAAGCCAGTACAAGCTTTAAAGTTTTTGCTTACGTATTCAAAATCTTGATTTACAGTATTGGTAATGCAATAAAATGTAGCATTATGTGGGTAGTAGAAATCCAGCTCAATCAGTTTTTTAATATGTTCTTTAATTTCTACTACAGGGTAGCTATTAAAAATTTTATTATAAACTGAGTTGATATTGTTGGTTTCCAAATAAAATTTAATTTTTTAAGTTAAATACTAAATACTTTACCAGGTTCAGCTAAGTTAGTGTTTTTAAAGATTTCTTGAGCTTCTTTTTTAAACAATGATATGTCTTTGTATCTCCCAGAATAATGTCCAACAATTAATTGTTTAACATTAGCATCTTTGGCAATTTGGGCAGCTTGTTTTGAGGTAGAATGCTTTGTTTTTTTAGCCAAATCTTCTCTGTCTGCTAAAAAAGTTGCTTCATGATAAAGTAATGATGCTTCTTTTATTATAGGAACTATATCTGGCTTGTAACTAGTGTCACTACAAAAAGCAAAACTTAAAGGTTTTGGAGGATCTAATGTTAATTCTGAATTAGAAATTATTTCACCAGAAGCTAAAACAACATCTCTACCAGCTTTTATATTTAAATAATCAGCTCTATCAATTTCTGGATAACCGCTAATATTAAGCATGTTTAATTTTCTTGGTTTTTCTTTTTCTGTAAAAAGGTAACCATTTGTGTAAACTCTGTGTGTTAACGGAATTGTGCGTACAGAAACTTTGTTGTCTTCAAAAATAAGTTCACTTTTTTTAGAAGATAACTCATGAAAAATCATTTTATATTTTGCATGAGATTGAGAAATTTTTAATTGTAATAAAGTAACTTCTTTAATTCCTACAGGACCGTAAATATGAAGTTCTTTTTCTCTGTTTAAAATACCATATGTAGAGAGCAAACCAACCAATCCATAAAAATGATCTCCATGTAAATGAGAAATAAAAATGTGATTTATTTTAGAAAAACCAACCTTGTATTTACGCATTTGACGTTGAGTACCTTCACCACAATCTATTAAAAAATGACTGTTGTTAATCTCTAAATATTGTGAGGTAGGAAAAGCGTTTATTCTTGGAGTTGCAGAATGACAACCTAATATTGTTAATGATATGCTCATCTAATTACAAAACGTTTAGAAATAATTTTCTTGTTATTTTGAATGCTGTAAATGTACATTCCTGTTGGCAAATTATTTTTGTAAAAAGGTATTTTGTTTTTACCAGATTTTGTTTTTACTTTTTGTTTAAAAACAGTTTTTCCTAAAACATTTTTAACAGTAAAATTAATTTCTGAGTTCGTTGTAGAAGTAAAAATTATATTGGTATAATTTGTAAAAGGATTTGGAGCAGCAGATAAATCTTCAATAGTTTTTTCTTGAGAAAATCCTAAAGTAGTAATACTTAAAAATAAAATAAAAAGTATTTTTTTTATCATGGTTTTGTTGCTTAAAATCCTAAATCTCTTTCTATATCTTCCATTTCTATAACATCTTCTGCTTCTTGTAAAGTAGGTACAATGTTTAAGTTTTCTGGAAAATCATCAATATCAATATCAGAACTTATTATAACAAATGATGTGCCATTTTGTTTTTTTGTAACAGATATATTCAAAAATAACAAATAATCTTCTGTAGTAATGTTAATATTATCGGAAAATTGAATGACAATATTATTGTCTATATGTTTTTTTTCTTCAATTAAAAAGGAATTGTAAAATTCGGTAAATGAAGATGTTTCACTTAAAATAAGTGTATAATTATCTCTTTTTTCTATTTGCATAAGTTACCTTTTAACTTGTTGTGCCAATAAATATATTACAGCCATTCTAACTGCAACACCGTTTTCTACTTGGTTTAAAATTATAGAATCGTTAGAATCTGCAACATCACTTGTAATTTCTACACCACGATTTATTGGTCCTGGATGCATGATTACAATTTTCTTGCCAAGGTTGTCTAAAATTTCTTGATTTATACCAAAAAGTT
Organism: Polaribacter sp. Z022; assembly: GCF_023555495.1. Lineage (GTDB taxonomy): Bacteria > Bacteroidota > Bacteroidia > Flavobacteriales > Flavobacteriaceae > Polaribacter. The sequence continues at coordinate 148,328 of NZ_JALCZO010000002.1, forward strand.
GTGTGTATTCTCTAGTAGAAGGAAAGTATTTAATGTCCATTCTTTCATGCTGAACACGTAAAACATTGGCAACATCACACCATTCTAAACCTTTTTTAAGGTTGTTAACGACTTCTACACCTAAGCTAGAAATGTATTTAGGAATTAAAGTTGTTGGGCCACAAACTTTTACTTCTGCACCTTGTAATTGTAGTGCAAAAATATTTGATAAAGCAACTCTAGAGTGTAAAACATCACCTACAATAAGAATTTTTTTACCTTTTACGCTTCCTAATTTTTCTCTTATAGAATAAGAATCTAATAAAGCTTGTGTTGGGTGTTCATGAGTACCATCACCAGCATTTACAATTTTTGCATCTACATGTTTAGATAAAAAAACACCAGCACCAACACTTGCATGTCTCATAACAACAATATCTACTTTCATAGCTAAGATATTGTTAACTGTATCAATTAAAGTTTCTCCTTTTTTTACAGATGATTGTCCTGCAGAAAAGTTAATTACATCTGCAGATAATCTTTTTTCAGCCAATTCAAAACTAAGTTTTGTACGTGTGCTATTTTCAAAAAATAAATTTGCAATGGTAATATCTCTTAAAGAAGGTACTTTTTTAATAGGTCTATTAATTACTTCTTTAAAATGGTCTGCTGTTTTAAAAATAAGATCAATATCAGTTTCCTTTAGATATTTTATTCCCAATAAATGTTCTACACTTAATTCTGACATAATTACTTAAATTCTATATAAACTGCGTCTTCTTCGTTTGTTTCTTTCCAAGTTACTAAAACTTTTTCTTCATTAATAGCATCTACTTGTCTACCTCTATAATCTGGTTGTATAGGTAAATGTCTACTAAAACGTCTGTCAATTAGTACTAATAACTCAACATTTTCGGGTCTTCCATAGGCTTGCATTGCGCTTAATGCAGCTCTAACACTTCTTCCAGAATATAAAACATCATCAATAATTACTACATTTTTGCCTTCAACTAAAAAATCCATTTCAGTTGCAGTTGCTGCTAAAGGTGCATCTCGTCTTCTAAAATCATCTCTATAAAAAGTAATATCTAAAAGGCCTAATTGTAAATCTTTAACTTGGTATTTATTTTTTAATAAATCTGCCAATCTATTTGCTAAATAGCTTCCTCTTGGTTGTAAACCAATTAAAACTGTATTAGAAAAATCGTTATGATTTTCGATTAACTGACATGCCAATCGATGTAGAATTATTTCAATATCTTTTGAGTTAAGTAAGTTTTTTTTGCTCATAAGAAAGCTATCAAATTAGCTTGATAGTTATTGAAAATCAAAATTACTGTAAAAAAATGTATGTGCAAAATTTATAAGTACTAAATACGAATTTGCTTTAAATGTTAATTAAATTGTTGAAAACAAATTGCCCAATTTTAAATGTGGCTTAAGACTTGTATTACTTTTAATGTACTAATTCAAATCTCATAGTTATGTCTCTATTAAAATTTGAATCCATGCTTAAAACCAATTCAATTTACTTTTTTGATTTGGTAGAGTTTGAAGAAATAATCATTCATTATTTAGATGCTGGTAAACATGCTTTGGCTAAAAAAGCAGTGAAACTTGGGTTGCAACAACACCCTGCTTCTGTAGATTTAAAATTGTTACAAGTAGAGTTGTACATTTTTGAAGATGAGTTAGATAAAGCATCATTACTTCTTAAAATAATTGATCGTTTAGAACCAAATAACGATGAAGTTTATATACAAAAAGGAACAATAAGTTCTAAGAAAAGAAATCATAAAGAGGCTATAGAGCACTTTAAAAAAGCACTAACTCTTACAGATGATAAGGTAGATATTTGGTCGCTCTTAGGAATGGAATATTTGTATTTAGACGATTTTAATAATGCCCGTTTAACATTTTTAAAATGTGTAAAAGCAGATTTTGAAGACTATTCTGCATTATACAATGTTGTGTATTGCTTTGATATGGAAAAAAAACATACTGAAGCCATAGAATATTTAGTTTCATACATAGATATAAATCCTTATTGTGAAGTTGCATGGCATCAATTAGGAAGACAATATTTTATTTTAGAAAATTATGAAAAAGCTTTAAACGCTTTTGATTATGCTGTTATTATAGATGAATCTTTTATTGGTGGATATCTAGAAAAAGCAAAAACTTTAGAAGAGTTAAAACGTTATAAAGAAGCTATTGATAATTACTTAGTTACTTTAGAACTAGATGATGCAACTGCTTTTGTTTATATTAGAATAGGAGAGTGCCATGAAAAACTAGAAAATTTTGATGCTGCAATTTCTTTTTATAAAAAAGCAGTTCATGAAGACCCTTTGTTAGATAAAGGTTGGATGTTGTTAACTAACCTATATTTTGAGAATGCAAACTATGAAAAAGCTTCTTATTATATTTCTAAAGCTTTAAAAATAGAAGAAGATAATTCTTTATATTGGAAACGATATGCAGAAATAAATTTAAAATTAAACTTTTATGAAGAAGCAGTAACTGGTTTTAAAAATTGTTTTAACTTAAATGATGATTCTCTTGAAGTATATATTGGTTTAACAGATGTTTTATCATTTTTAGGTGAATTTAATGCTGCAATTTCTACGTTGTTAGATGCTCAAAAAATATATAAAAACTTTGCAGAAATAGAATATAGATTAGCTGGTTTGTTTTTTATATTAAATAAAGAAGTATACAGTTATAATCATTTAATTGCTGGTTTAAAAATTGATTTTGATTATCATATAATTTTAAAAGAATTGTATCCAATTGTTTATGAAAACGAAAAAGTACAAAAGCTTTTAAAAGATTTTAAAAAAGCTACAGAATAAATATTTTTCTACATTTTTTTACTATTATACTTTCCAAATGAAAGGTAATTAATTTAACATAAATAAAAGTTTATAATATAATGTTGAATAAATATCCTGATATAATTATGCAAAGTGTAACTACTCCAAAAAAGATTGCAATAAGTTTTAAGGTCATTACTTTCTTTAAAAGCATTGCTTCTGGTAAAGACAAGCCAACTACTCCCATCATAAAGGCAATTGCAGTTCCTAAAGGAATTCCTTTAGCAACTAAAACCTGAGCTACAGGTAAAATACCAGAAGCATTAGAGTACATTGGTACAGCTAAAATAGTTGCAATAGGTACAGCAAATAAGTTGTCTTTTGCCATATATTGTTCAAAAAAACCTTCTGGAATATAACCATGCATTAAGGCCCCAATTGCAATACCAATAACCACATAAGGAATAATTCCTTTTAATATATTAAGAACTTCATCCCAAATTATTGGTAATCTTTGTTTTAAACTTTGTTTTTCGGCTATAAATACATCTTGTTCTTTTTGTGCATTAGCTAAAACTTGTTTTACCCAAGGAGTTAAAAAGCGCTCTAATTTTAATTTTTGAAGAATAACTCCAGAAATAGTACCTAATAAAATTCCGCTAATAACATAAATTAAGGTTGTTTTTAAGCCAAACAAACCTATAAAAAGACCAATTGCAACTTCGTTTACTAATGGAGATGTAATTAAAAAAGCAAATGTAACACCTAAAGGAATTCCTCCTCTTACAAAACCAATAAACAATGGTACAGAAGAACAAGAACAAAATGGAGTAACAACTCCAAATAAGCTAGCCATTAAATACTCTAAACCATATAATTTATTTCTTGAAAGAAAATTTTTAACCTTATCAATTGGAAAATAACTATTTACTATACCCATTAAAAAGATTACAACTAAAAGTAAAATTAAAATTTTAGTAGTATCGTAAATAAAGAAATTTAATGCTTCAGCTAAATGTTGTCCTTTTTCTAGATTTAAAACGTCGTAAACGAACCAATCTGCAATATTTTGTATCCAATTAAACATTACATGATTTTTTTAGCAACATTTAGAATTAGAACAACAACAAGTAGTTATTTCTAAAGAATTAACATCTCCTTTTGTAGGAAACCCTTTTGAAGCCCATTTAATAATTCCGTTTTTCATATTATATACATTTTCAAAACCTGCATTCATTAAAAAGTAAGTAGTTTTTAAACTTTGCATACCACTTAAACAAACCATTACAATTTCTTTGTTTTTAGGGATTTCGTGTAATCTATTTTCTAATTCAGATATTGGAATATTTAAATAGTTTGGTACATCAAAAGAAACCTTTGCAACTTCTTCAGAGTTTCTAACATCTACTATTAATGCACCTTCGTTAACTTTTTTTAAAGTTGATGTTGGGCATATTTGTTTTGCTTCTTTCATTTTTATTATTTTAATAATTCTATAATTTCATCTTTAGAAGGTACTCTACCTTTAATGGTAATAAATTCATTTATTACTAATACAGGAGTTGAAAGAACATTATATTCCATAATTTCCATAATGTCTTCTACTTTTACTATAGTTGCATCTATATTGTTTTCAGAAACAACATTATTTACTGTTTCTAACATCATTTTACATTTTGTACAACCTGTACCTAATACTTTAATTACTTTACTCATTTGTTTTAAGTTTATCGCCAATAGACGATTTGTTTAATAAAAAATTATCAATCAAAAAATTGCTGAAATAAAGTTTTAGCAATGTTCCAATTTTGTTGATTAATACAATATTTAATTTTTGGTGGTTTTAATTCACCTTGAATTAGTCCTACTTTTTTCAATTCTTTTAGATGCTGAGAAATTGTAGACTGAGCTAATGGAAATACATCAACTAAATCACCAGTAAAACAACAAGATTGATTTTCTAAATGTTTTAAAATTGCAATTCGTGTTGGATGACCAAGAGCTTTTGCAAATTTTGCTAAAGCTTCAGTATTTTCTCTATAATTTATTTGTTCTGTATTTCGTTTCATATTTCTTATCGCAAATATGCGATTGGTTTTTGGTGTAAAAAGTGACTTCTATCATGTTTTGAGTTTTTTTTGAAAAAAGTGTAAATTTTATTGATAATTAGTATTAAAAACAGACTATTTTAAAAGTGAGAATTTATTTTTTATTTAAATTTCAACTATCTTCGTTTAACAAAAAGAAAACTTAAAATGGGAAGAAATATAAAAGATTACATCGTTATTGGATTAAAAGGAATGGCAATGGGAGCTGCAGATGTTGTGCCAGGGGTTTCTGGTGGTACAATTGCTTTTATTTCTGGTATTTATGAAGAATTATTAGGTTCTATAAGTAATGTAAAATTAAGTTTACTTAAAACTTTAAAAACAGAAGGTTTAAAAGCGGCTTGGAAACAAGTAAATGGTAATTTTTTAGCGGCGTTATTTATAGGGATTTTTGTAAGTATTATATCACTTGCAAAGGCTATTAAATATTTATTAGAAAATGAACCTATTTTGTTATGGTCTTTCTTTTTTGGATTGGTTTTAGCAAGTATAATTTATATTGCTAAACAAATTTCAAAATGGAATTTCATTTCTATTTTAGCTCTAGTCTTAGGTGCCTTTTTAGCTTATTATATTACAACACTAAATCCTATGGTTTCTGAAGATTCTTCTTCTTTATACATACTTTTTGCAGGAGCCATAGCAATTTGTGCAATGATTTTACCTGGTATATCTGGTTCGTTTATTTTAGTTTTATTAGGTGCATATAAACCAGTTTTAGAAGCTGTAAATAATAAAGATATTAAAACAATACTCGTTTTTATGGTGGGTGCAGTAATTGGTTTGTTATCTTTTTCAAAAATATTAAAATGGCTTTTTGCTAATTACAAAAATTATACTCTTGCAGCATTAACAGGTTTTATAATTGGTTCTTTAAACAAAATTTGGCCTTGGAAAGAAACCTTAACTTGGAGAACAAATTCTCATGGAGTAGAAGTACCATTTAATCAACAAAGTGTTTCTCCTTTTACTTTTGATGGAGAAGCACAATTAACCATGGCAATAGTTTTAGCTATTGTTGGTTTTGGTATTATTTTAGGAATGGAAAAATTAGCTGTTCATAAAAAGTAAATGCAAAAAGAAAGAAGTTTTATTGATAAAGTTTATCTCTTTTTAAAAGGATTGGCAATGGGTGCAGCAAATAAAGTTCCTGGTGTTTCTGGAGGTACAGTTTCTTTCGTTTTTGGTTTTTATGAAGAATTAATTTATTCGTTTAGAAAAGTAAATTTAAAGGCATTTAAATTACTTTTTAATGGTCGTTTTAAAAGTTTTTACAGATACATAAATGGTCAGTTTTTACTCCTAATTATGGGAGGAAGTATTTTTAGTTACTTTAGTATTTCTTTAGTATTAGATTACTTTTTAGTAAACTATGAATTGTACGTTTGGAGTTGGTTTTTTGGAATGATAATTGGCTCTATTTATTATATAGGAAAAGATTTTGGAGATTGGAATTTAAAAAATATATTTTCTTTAATAATTGGTGCTTCTATTGGAATTGGAATTAGTTTTTTAACACCAGCAACAGAAAACGATAATCTTTGGTTTGTTTTTCTTTGTGGAATAATTGGAGTTTCTGGTATGACTCTTCCAGGTCTTTCAGGTTCATTTATTTTAATCTTATTAGGAAATTATGTGCTTTTGTTGGTAGATTCTGTTAACGTTTTGTTTAATGTTATAACCAGTCTTTTGTCTGGTAATTTTAATGTTTTGTCAGACCCAATTAAAGTAAGGTATTTAAAAATTATTAGTGTTTTTACGGTTGGTTCAGCATTTGGTTTAGTATCAATAAGTCATGTTTTAGGTTATGTTTTAAAACGATGGAATCAAATTGTAAATGCAGTAATTATAGGTTTTATAACTGGTTCTTTAGGTATAGTTTGGCCTTGGAAAAAAGCAATTTATTTAAAAGAGAATAATAATTTTTTAATTGATAAAAAAGGGAATAAAATAATAGAAAATTACGAACGTTTTATTCCAGATTTTTCAAATTCAGAAACCTGGTTTGCTTTATTTTATATAGTAATAGGTATCTTATTAATATTGGTAATAGATTTTTATGGAAGAAAGAAAAAATAAAGTTTTTGGCTTACTAGGAAAAAATATAGAATATTCTTTTTCTAGAGGATATTTTACAGAAAAGTTTGAAAAACTAGATTTAGAAAATCATAAATATGTAAATTTTGATTTGCAAAATATTGAAGAGTTTCCTTCTGTAATTGAAGAAGGAGGAACGTTTTTAGGAGGTATAAATGTTACAATTCCTTACAAAGAAGATGTAATGCAATATCTAGATAAGCTAGATAAAACTGCAAAAGAAATAGGTGCTGTAAACACAATTAAATTTACTAAAAAAGGAAACTTAAAAGGATACAATTCAGACGTAGTTGGTTTTGAAAAATCGATATTTCCTTTTATAAAAAAACATCATAAAAGAGCATTGATATTAGGTACAGGAGGTGCTTCAAAAGCCATTGCATATGCTTTAAAAAAGAACAACATTAAATTTAAATTTGTTTCTAGAAATCCTAATGGTAAAAAAGAAATATCTTATCAAGATTTAACTAAAGATGTAATTAAGAAATATCATATTATTATAAATTCTACTCCAGTAGGTACATCTCCTAATGTAGAAAAATCTCCAGACATTCCTTATCAATTTTTAACGGATAAACATCTTTTGTATGATTTAATCTACAATCCAGAAATAACAACTTTTTTGTCTAAAGGAAAAGAACAAGGAGCAACTATTAAAAATGGTTATGAAATGTTGCAATTACAAGCAGAAGAGTCTTGGAGAATTTGGAATGAAGAATAACCCATAGTTTTTTATTAGTTAGATAGTTTGCAGATTTACGAAGTTGTCAGTATCTTTATAGATATATAATATTACAATTATATTTAGACCTTAAACATTGTAGATATGTTAGAAAATAACGAAGAAAACGTTGAAAAAACGGAAAACAAAATAGAAGAAGTTACTAATGAAACTTCTAAAGTTGAAACTGAAAATTCTGAAAATAATTTAGAAGAGTCAGAAGTAAAAGTTGATGATACAATTGAAGCTGTTGAAGAAATAGAGAAATCTATAGCTGTAGATGCAGAAAAAGATGCTCATAAAGAAGAAGAAACTGCTGTAGTTGATTATTCTAAATTATCTTTAGAAGAACTTGTTGTAGAACTTAAGAAAACACTTGCAAATAATCCTATTCAAAAAATAAAGAGCCAAGTAGAAGGTATAAAAAGTGCTTTCAATCAACAATTTGGAACTTTGTTAGCAAATAAAAAAGCGGCATTTTTAGAGGCTGGAGGAAACTCTATAGATTTTCAGTTTTCTAGTCCTGTAAAATCTGAATATAACAGCTTATTATCTGAATATAAAAAACAAAGAGATGCTTATTATAATGACTTAGAAAAGCAAATGTCTGAGAATTTAGAAAAGAAGCTTACTGTAATTGAACAATTAAAAGATTTAATTGAAAATGCAGATACAGCAACTATGTATAAAAGCTTTAAAGGTTTACAAGATACTTGGAGATCTATAGGACCAGTTTCTAAAAATCATTATAATGATACATGGAAAACTTTTCATCATCATGTAGAACGTTTTTATGATTTATTACATTTAAGTAATGATTTTAGAGATTTAGATTTTAAGCATAATTTAGAAGAAAAAATAAAAATAATTGCAAAAGCAGAAGCTTTGGCAGAAGAAGCTGATATAAATTTAGCTTTTAAAGAATTACAAGAACTTCATAAAATTTGGAAAGAAGATATTGGGCCAGTATCTCAAGAACATAGAGAAGATGTTTGGAAAAAGTTTAGTGCAGCAACTAAAAAAATTCATGACAAAAGACATGATCATTTTAGAGAAATGCGTTCTAAACACCAAGAAATTATAGAAAAAAAGTTAGTTGTAGTAGCTAAGTTAAATGACTATGATACATCAAACAATAAATCTCATAATGATTGGCAAAAAAGCATTAAAATAGTTGAAGAGTTAAGACAAGAGTATTTTAGTGCAGGTAAATTACCATATTCTAAAAGTGAAGAAGTTTGGCAAAAATTTAAAGCTGCTACTAAGAAATTTAATAGCGCTAAAAATATTTTTTACAAACAAGAAAAAAGCGGTCAGCAAGAGAATTTAAAGAAAAAAATGGAGTTAATAGAACTTGCAGAATCTTTAAAAGATAGTGAAGACTGGGAAACTACAACCAATACTCTTAAAAGAATTCAATCTGATTGGAAAAAAATTGGACATGTACCTCGTAAATTTTCTGATGATATTTGGAAACGTTTTAAAGCTGCATGTAATCATTATTTTGATAGATTTCATGAACAAAAAAACTCTTTAAATAAAGAACAACAAGCAGTTGTAGAAACTAAAAAAGAATTTTTAGAAACAATTAAAGAATTAAAAGACCCAACAAAAGATAAAATTATAGAAATTATTAATGATTGGAGAAGTATGGGGTCTTTACCTAGAAACTCTAGACATTTAGAAGGTAAATTTAATAAGTTAATAGATAGAGCTTTTGGTGGATTATCTTTAGATAAAAAAGAAATATCAATGTTAAAGTTTACAAATATTGTAGATGGATTGGCTGCTGATAACGATGTTAGAAAGTTAGATTCTGAACAAATGTTTGTAAGAAAGAAAATAGATGAGGTTATAAGAGAAATTCAGCAATTAGAAAATAATTTAGGTTTCTTTTCTAACGCTAAAGATGATAATCCTTTAGTTTTAAACGTTAAAAAACGAGTAGCAGAATTTAAAGAAGATTTAGCTGTTTGGAAAGAAAAACTTTCTTATATAAAAAAGATAGATTATTAATACTTAATCTATATAAAACAAAAAACTCGAAGCAAAGCTTCGAGTTTTTTTATGATTTTTCATAAATGAATTATGAAAATATTTTATCCATTTTAGCTTTTTCTTCTTCAGCTAATGCAGCATCTACTAAAATACGACCACTATGCTCGTCAATAGTAATTTTCTTTCTATTTGCAATTTCTAATTGTACTTGTGGTGGAATTGTAAAGTAAGATCCTCCAGAAGCTCCACGTTCTATAGCAACTACAGCTAAACCATTTTTAACTTTAGTTCTAATTCTTGAATAAGCAGCAAATAAATGAGCATCAATAGTCTGTGAAAACTCTTCAGATTTTTGAGCTAATAACTCTTCTTCTTTCTCAGTTTCTTTTAAAATAGCATCTAATTCTGCTTTTTTATGACTTAAGTGTTTTTCTTGTTTTGCTAATTTTTCTTTTGTAGCAGTAATAACTTCGTTTTTCTGCGCAATTTTAGCTTTGTACTCAACAATTCTCTTTTCAGCTAATTGAATTTCTAATTCTTGGTACTCAATTTCTTTAGATAATGAGTCAAACTCTCTGTTATTTCTAACTTTCTTTTGTTGCTCATCATACTTTTTCATTAACGCATTAGACTCTTCAATAGCTAATTTTTTGTTGTTAATGTCAGTTTCTAAATTAGCTGCATCTTGGTTTAAGTTAGCAATACGCGTATTTAATCCGGCAACTTCATCTTCTAAATCTTCAACTTCTAAAGGTAATTCACCTCTTACGTTTCTAATTTCGTCAATTCTAGAGTCAATTAATTGTAAATCGTATAATGCTCTTAATTTTGCTTCAACCGAAATTTCTTTCTTCTTTGCCATGGTTATATATAATATATAGGATTTGTACTTTTTTCTGATAAAATGACTGCAAAATTACTAAATTTTTTTGTAAGATAGTCAACCAAAAGGTTTTTTGTAAACTGTTCGCTCTCATAATGACCAATATCTGCCAAAAGAATCTTGTTTTCAGCTTTAAAAAACTCATGATATTTAAAATCTGCACTCACATAAGCATCTGCTCCAGCTCTTTTTGCATTAGAAATTGCAAAACTACCTGAGCCACCTAAAACAGCTACTTTTTTTATTTTTTTATTGATGAAATTAGAATGACGAACGCAATCTGTTTTCATAGTTTTCTTTAAATATAATAGAAACTCTATTTCATTCATTGCTGTTGGAAGCTCTCCAATCATACCCATTCCAATATTTTGATGCACATTTTCTGTAGTTACAATTTCGTATGCAACTTCTTCATAAGGATGGTTTTTTTGCAATGCTTTTAAAATAGAGGCTTTATTTTTACTTTCAAAAATTACAGAAATTTGTGTTTCTTTTTCTGAATGATTTTTTCCTTTCTCTCCTAAAGTCGGATTAGAATCTTCATTTCCTTTATAGGTTCCAATTCCATCAGTATTAAAAGAACAATTATCATAATTGCCTATATTTCCTGCATTTGCAGAAAAAAGAGCAGCTCTTAATTCATCTGCATTGGTTAAAGGAACATAGGTAGTTAGTTTTTTTATGATTCCTTTTTTAGGAATTAATATTTTGTAGTTTTCTAAACCTAAAACTTCACACATTTTTGCTGAAACACCGTTTTTGCTATTGTCTAAAGCTGTATGAGTTGCATAAATGGCAATGTCATTTTTAATAGCTTTTAAAACAACACGTTCTACATAAGAATTTCCATTCAATTTTTTTAAACCTCCAAAAATAATTGGATGAAAGCTTATAATTAAGTTGCATTTATTTGCAATTGCTTCATCTATAGTTTCTTCTAAAGTGTCTAAAGTTACCAAAACACCTGTAACAGTAGTATTATAATTTCCTACTAATAAACCAACATTATCAAAATCTTCTGCATAATTTAAAGGAGCTAATTTTTCTAAGTAATTGGTAACGTCTTTAATAATCATAAAACAAAATTGTATTGAAAATCAAAGTTAACATTTTCCGTTCATCAATCCATAAAAATGACTTATTTTCGTGTTAATGAAATTTCTACGTTATTTATTGTACCCATTTGCTATCATTTATGATTTAGTAACAACTATTCGTAATTTCTTTTTTAATGTAGGTGTATTTAAACAAACTTCTTTTAATTCACCAGTAATAGTTGTTGGTAATTTAAGTGTAGGAGGTACAGGTAAAACGCCTCAAATAGAATACTTAATTAGATTATTAAAAGATACGTTTAAAACAGCTGTTTTAAGTAGAGGATATAAACGTAAAACTGAAGGATATGTTTTGTTAAATGAAACACATTCTGCAGAAGATGTAGGTGATGAACCTTTGCAATATTTTAAAAAATTTAATACTATTAATGTAGCTGTTAATGCCAATAGAGTAGAAGGAATTACAAATTTATTAGCAGGAAAATCTCCTGAAGTAATTTTATTAGATGATGCTTTTCAGCACAGAAAAGTAAAAGGAAGTTTTTATATTTTACTAACCAAATTTGATGATTTGTTTACGGATGATTTTTTGTTACCAACAGGTAATTTAAGAGAGAGTAGAAGAGGGGCAAAAAGAGCAGATGTAATATTGGTTACAAAATGTCCAGAATTTTTAACAAAAGGTCAGAAAAATAAGATTGAATCTAAGTTAAAAAAATATCATAAAAGTGTTTTTTTTACAAGTATTTCATATGATGAAAATACTTCTGGGGCAAAAATAGTTGCTATTGATGAATTGAAAAATTATGAAGTTTTATTAATAACTGGTATTGCTAATCCTATTCCTTTATTATCTTTTTTAAAAGAAAAAGGTGTTAATTTTAAGCATTTAAAATATTCTGATCATCATCATTTTACAGAAAATGAAATAGAAGATATTAAAGGCGAATTTTCAAAATTAAAATCTTCTAAAAAGTTAATTTTAACTACAGAAAAAGATTATGTTCGTTTAGAAAATAGTATAGAAGAACTTTCTTTTTTAGGGATTCAAACATCTTTTATTGAAAAGCAAGAAGAGTTTAATTCAATTATAATAAATCATATAAAATAAAAACCAGCGTTTTTAGGCGCTGGTTCTTTTTTTTTGATTTTTGTTAGAAGTATCTTTTATAAGTTTACTTCTTTTATGTGACACAACTAAATCTAAAAAGTCACTTTTATATTTTAATTTACTCAATTACCATTGAGTGATATACATTTTGTACATCATCATCTTCTTCTAATTTTTCTAATAGTTTTTCTACATCTGCTTGTTGCTCTCCACTTAAAGTAGTAGTTGTAGTTGGAATTCTTTCAAACCCAGAAGACAAAATTTCTACATTATTTTCTTCAAAGAAAGATTGAATTGCACCAAATTGCTCAAAAGGAGCATAAATAATAATTCCTTCTTCATCATCAAAAACTTCTTCTACTTCAAAGTCTATTAGTTCTAATTCTAATTCTTCCATATCCATTGTAATATCTTCTTTTTTAACAGTGAAGTTACAAGTATGGTCAAACATAAAAACTACAGAACCAGAAGTTCCTAAGTTTCCATCACATTTATTAAAAGCAGCTCTAACATTTGCTACAGTTCTGTTGTTGTTATCAGTTGCAGTTTCTAAAAGAATAGCAATTCCATGAGGTGCATATCCTTCAAAAAGTACTTCTTTATAATTGGCAGTATCTTTGTCAGTTGCTTTTTTAATTGCACGTTCTACATTATCTTTTGGCATGTTTGCAGCTTTCGCATTCTGAATAACTGCACGTAAACGAGAATTTGTTTCAGGACTTGGACCACCTTCTTTTACAGCCATAACAATGTCTTTACCAATTCTGGTAAAAGTTTTTGCCATTGCTGACCAACGTTTCATTTTTCTTGCTTTCCTAAACTCAAATGCTCTACCCATTTCTAATGATTGTTTTAATTAAAATGCCTACAAATGTAAGAGTTTGAATGTTTTTTTACAATTTTTTGATTAGGGTTTTTTACTAAAATAGAATCAAAAAAAAAGACCTTTAAGTTTCTGTACTTAAAGGTCTTTTTAATTTATAAAACAAAATCTATTTTAATAGATTGTAAGATTGTTTTGCTATTTCAATTTCTTCGTTTGTAGGAATAATTAAAATTTTTGTTTTTCCAGTTTCTTTTTGAATTTCTCTAATTTCTTTAGAACGAATAGCATTTTTAGCATCATCTAATTCAATACCAAAAAAGTCCATGTTTTCACAAGACATTTGTCTCATTAAAGCAGAGTTTTCTCCAATACCAGCAGTAAAAACAATTGCATCTAAACCATTTAATGCTGTAGTGTAAGAACCAATATATTTTTTAATTCTATAAGCTGCTAACTCTAATGCATTTTGACATTTTTCATCACCACTTTCTGCTTTTTCAGAAATTTCTCTTAAATCAGAAAATCCTGTTAAGCCTTTCATTCCAGACTCTTTGTTTAATAAATTTGAAACTTCATCTGCAGTTTTATTTAATTTTTTCATTAAATAGAAAATAACAGATTGATCTATATCTCCAGAACGAGTTCCCATTACTAAACCATTCATAGGTCCAAAACCTAATGAATTTTCAATACTTTTCCCGTCTTTTATTGCAGACATACTACAACCATTACCTAAGTGGATTGTAATAATGTTTTTAGATTTTTCACCTAAATACTCAATTGCTTTTTCAGAAACAAATTTATGACTTGTACCATGAAAACCATAGGCTCTAATTTTATGCTCGTCTAAATAAGAATTATTTATAGCATATTGATAAGCTTCTTTTGGCATTGTTTGATGAAAAGCTGTGTCAAAAATTGCAATTTGTTTAGCAGATGTAAATATTGTTTCAGCAATTTCTATACCTGTTAAGTTAGCAGGATTGTGTAAAGGAGCTAAATCGAATAATTCTCTAATACTGTCTTTAACTTCTTCAGTAACCACAACTGTACTACTAAATTTGCTTCCTCCATGTACAACTCTGTGTCCTACAGCAACAATTTCATCAACAGATTTTATAACACCTAATTTAGCGTCTAATAAAGTTTCTGCTATCTTTTTTAAACCAATTTCATGATTTAAAATTGGTAAAACTTCAGAATATTCATCATCTCCTTTTTCGTGATTAAAAATGGCATCTTCCATACCAATTCTTTCTACAAGACCTACACATTTAACTGTTTTTGCAGGCATTTCTATAAGTTGGTACTTTAATGAAGAAGAACCAGCGTTTAAAACTAAAATATTCATATTACTCTTGGTTTGCTTGTATTGCTGTTAATAATACTGTGTTAAAGATATCTTCTACAGTACAACCTCTACTTAAATCATTTACAGGTTTATTTAAACCTTGTAACATTGGTCCAATTGCTAAAGCTCCTGTTTCTCTTTGTATTGCTTTGTAAGTATTGTTTCCTGTATTTAAATCTGGGAAAATTAATACAGATGCTTGTCCTGCAACTTCAGAATCTGGCATTTTAGTTCTTGCTACAGACATATCTACAGCAGCATCATATTGTATTGGTCCTTCAATTTTTAAATTAGGTTGTTTTCCTTTAACAATTTCTGTTGCTTTTCTAACTTTTTCTACTTCTTCTCCTTTACCTGAACTTCCAGAAGAATAAGATAACATTGCTACTCTAGCTTCAATACCAAATGCTTCAGCAGAAGCTGCAGAAGAAATGGCTATTTCAGCTAATTGTTCTGCATTTGGGTTAGGGTTTACAGCACAATCTCCCATAACAGAAACTCTATCTGATAAACACATGAAGAATACAGAAGAAACTACAGAAACACCAGGTTTTGTTTTAATTAATTGTAAAGAAGGTTTAATAGTATGCATTGTTGTGTGTACAGCACCAGAAACCATACCATCTGCTAAACCATTCATAATCATTAAAGTTCCATAGTAAGAAACATCAGCTACTAAATCTTGAGCAGCAATTTCTGTCATTCCTTTATGTTTACGAGCTTCATATAAAGTATTGGCAAAATCATCATTATGAATTGAATCTTGAGGATCTAAAATGTTTATTTTATCTAAATCAATTTGTAAGCCAATTTGATCACATTTTAATTGAATTTTGTTACGATCTCCTAATAAAGTTAAATCTACAATATCTAATAATTGTAAACGAGCTGCAGCTTTAATAATTCTTTCATCATCTCCCTCTGGTAAAACAATATGCTTTTTATTTGCTCTTGCTTTTTGTAACAAGTTGTATTGAAACATACTAGGAGTTAACTTGTCTGATTGATAAGACGTTAATGTATTTGTTAATCCTTCTGCATTCACATATTTATCAAAAGTATCTAAAGATAATAATATCTTTTTATTATGAGTTGCGTAAATTTTAGATTTTACATTTCCAATTTTATTTGAAATTGCAAAAGTTCCTCCATCAACAGAAATAATAGGTACTGTAGATTGTACACCTTCAATTAATTTAGTAATTGATTCTTCAGGAAGTAAAGAACCAGTTAAAATTATTCCTGAAATTTTAGGATAATTAGTTGATGCGTTTGCTTGTAAAGCTCCTAAGATTAAATCTGCTCTATCACCAGGAGTTACCACTAAAGCATTTTCTTTAATTCTGGTTAAATAATTACGTAATTGCATTGCACCAGTACTGTAGCTACCAATTGCATTGTCTAAAAACTGTTCTCCAAATAATACTCTACCTTCTAAAGCTTGTACAACTTCTTTAACTGTTGGGTAAGCTAAGAAATCTACTTTTGGAATAATGTCTATTTGTAGTTTTTTAGGGAAACTTTTTTGTAAATTCTTTTGGATGAATTCTATTTCATCAGCCTCAATTTTATTAGCAATAACACCTATTACATCAACTTCTTTTTGAATAAAAGAATTATAAGTTAATTGCATAGTGTTTATAAAATCTTTCTTTTTCTTACCATTTCCAGAACCTACAATTAATGCTGGTATACCAAGGTTTTTGGCAATCATTAAATTGATGTCTAATTCTGTGAAATTGTTTTCACCAGAAAAATCTGTACCTTCTACTAAAACGTAATCGTAATTAGCTTCTAGTTTTTTGTATTTTTTTATAACATTATGAATAACATCATCTGCTTTTCCTTCACTTAAAAGTTCTACAACTTCACTTTGTTTATAAGCAAAGCAATCGTTGTAGTTAATGTCTAAGTTAAAAAAATTAATAGCAGTATTTGTATGATCATCAATCTTACTGTCTATAACATCATTTATAATAGGTCTAAAATATCCTACTTTTGAAGATTTGGTTAACATCATTCTTAAAAGACCTAATGAAACCAAAGATTTACCACTATCAGATTCAATTGCGGCAATATAAATAGCTTTACTCATTTTTTTAATTAATTATTTGGCAAAAATACATTGCAAAGAAATGATTAATTATGATAATAGTCATTAAAATGAGATAAATTTTAAGCTAAAAAGGTAATTTTGTTATAGAAAATTTAATAAAAATATTGTAAAGGTGTTAAACCTGCAAAATTCCCATATTAAATTGTTTGTTTATTGGGGCATGATTTGCGGCTTCAATACCCATAGAAATCCAATCTCTAGTTTCTAATGGATTTATAATAGCATCTGTCCAAATTCTTGCAGCTGCATAATAAGGAGAGATTTGATTATCATATCTTGATTTTATTTTATCAAATAATTCTGCTTCTTTTTCTGGAGTAATTTCTTCTCCTTTTTTCATTAAAGAAGCTTTTTCTATTTGTAATAGCACTTTTGCTGCAGAATTACCACTCATAACAGCTAGTTCAGCACTTGGCCATGCAACAATTAATCTAGGATCATAAGCTTTACCACACATTGCATAGTTTCCTGCTCCATAAGAATTACCAATAACAATAGTAAATTTAGGCACAACAGAGTTACTAACTGCATTTACCATTTTTGCACCATCTTTAATGATACCTCCATGTTCAGATTTACTACCAACCATAAAACCTGTTACATCTTGTAAGAAAACTAATGGGATTTTTTTCTGATTACAATTGGCTATAAAACGAGTAGCTTTGTCTGCAGAATCATTGTAAATAACTCCACCAAATTGCATTTCTCCTTTTTTTGTTTTTACCAACTTTCGTTGATTTGCAACTATACCAACTGCCCAACCATCAATTCTTGCATAACCTGTAATTATGGTTTGTCCATAACCTTCTTTGTATTGTTCAAATTCAGATTTATCTACCAAACGTTTTATGATTTCTAACATATCATATTGTGCGTTTCTTTCTTTTGGTAGAATACCAAAAATATCTTCTTGGTTTTCTTTTGGAGAAAAAGCTTCTGTTTTACTAAAACCAGCCTTATCATAATCTCCAATTTTATCAACAATAAATTTAATTTTATCTAAAGCGTCTTTATCATCTTTTGCTTTATAGTCTGTAACTCCCGAAATTTCACAGTGCGTAGTTGCTCCTCCCAAAGTTTCATTATCTATACTCTCTCCAATAGCAGCTTTAACCAAATAACTTCCTGCAAGAAAAATACTTGCAGTTTTATCTACAATTAAAGCTTCATCACTCATAATTGGTAAATACGCTCCACCAGCAACACAACTACCCATAACTGCAGAAATTTGAGTAATTCCCATACTACTCATTACAGCATTATTTCTAAAAATTCGACCAAAATGTTCTTTGTCTGGAAAAATTTCATCCTGCATTGGCAGATATACCCCTGCAGAATCTACTAAATAAATTATAGGTAATTTATTTTCTATTGATATTTCTTGAGCACGTAAATTCTTTTTTCCTGTAATAGGAAACCAAGCACCTGCTTTTACAGTGGCATCATTAGCAACTACAATACATTGTTTTCCTTTTATAAAACCAATTTTTACAACAACTCCTCCAGAAGGGCATCCTCCATGTTCTGCATACATATCTTCACCTGCAAAAGCACCAATTTCTATAGATTTAGCATTTTTATCTAAAAGATAATCTACTCTTTCTCTAGCAGTCATTTTACCTTTAGAGTGAAGCTTATCAATTCTTTTTTGACCTCCACCTAA
Organism: Polaribacter sp. Z022; assembly: GCF_023555495.1. Lineage (GTDB taxonomy): Bacteria > Bacteroidota > Bacteroidia > Flavobacteriales > Flavobacteriaceae > Polaribacter. The sequence goes on from NZ_JALCZO010000002.1 coordinate 167,052, forward strand.
TTTTACTTTGGCGAATCTTTTACGTAAATCTGAAGCTAATAATTTGTTATAATCTTCGTTTTTATTGAAGTTTAAATCCATTGGAATTGGTTTCTTAGTTTGTGCTAAATTAAGAAATATTCTTCTGAATAAAATGATAAAAAAAAAGCTGAGATAAATGTCTCAGCTTAAGTTGTTAAAAATATTTTTATCTTCTTAATAAAGAAAAATGACCTTTTTTGTTGATAGGGGATTTACTTGTATCTGCAGGAATTAGTTGAATGTTAAACCAATAATCATCTGAAGGAAGTGTTTTTCCATTATAAGATCCATCCCAACCTTGACTATCAATAGGAACTTGAGCAACTAATTTTCCAAATCGATTAAAAATGTTAATACTACTGTTTGGGTAAAAAGTTTTATTTGCTCCTTTAATAACCCAAGTATCATTACTTCCATCTCCATTAGGAGTAAAGAATTTTGGAAATTGTATTACAGAAATTTGTAAAGTAGCATCTGGAGAACAACCATTTTTATCGTTTACAATAATAGTATAAATACCTCCTTCTAAGTTTTCGAAAAGGGGTTGGTCTTGAAAACCAATGGATGGTATTCTAGTTCCATTGTCATCATTTCTGATAGCAAACTGATAATTTCCAGGACCTAAATTATTACTTAATGTATCTATACTTACAGAAATTTTATCTTGACTGCCTATGTTATTACTTTCATCAATAATTGTAATAAAACTATTACTTAAAGTAGCACTGTTAGATTCTTCTACTACTATTGTTCTACTTCTAGCACAACCATTTGGAAATTGATCTGTTGCAGTAACAGTATATTTTCCAGCTTCAGAAACATCTAAATTATTATCAGTACCTAATAGGTTTCCTGTTTCATTTGTCCAAGTGTAATGATAATTTGCAGCAGGATTTTCTGCTTTTAAATTAAGAGGTGTATCATTTAAACAAACTATTTGAGGAGTATCTATATTTTCTTCTCCCATAACAATAAAATTAGGTAAGGGAACTATATTTATTTTAAAAGATAATCCTGTATGAACACAAGCTACAGGGGTATTTTTTGTGTTTTCTACACGTACATAAATTGTTTGATTGTTGCTTGTGTTTTCAAACTTGTTTTCATCTAAAGCATTAGCCAAATTACCTAATTGTGCATGTGCAAGTGAGTTGTAAAAAGTTATCGAAAAATCGCCATATTCTGAAGGTTGATAATTGGCAAGAATTTCTGGTATTTTATTTTTTAAAGTAATATCTCCATTAATACCATTTGCATCATTAGAAAAACTATCTGTTTTATTGTCGCAATCAGAATAGTCTGAAATATTTATAGGAATATTAGGTTCTGGATATATTAATAATTGAAATGTAGCAAAAATAGATTCACACATATTGCCACCTAAATCAAATATTTTAAAAAAGATGGTTTCATTTCCAGGGTCATCTGTATTAAAGTTTGTAGGAAAAGTGGTTTCGCTAGAAATGTTTTGAAAATTAGTTGGATCTATTATTTCATTTCCATTTTCAGCATCTATTTGAGTAGCATAATATGCAACTCTATGATTTGTTCTTCCGTTTAAAATTTCGTCTGTTTTAGAAGTTAAATCGATATTACTTGTAATTCTATTTCTTGGTGTAATATCGTTATCACAAACTGCTAAAGGTGTAATAGTTGTTGAAACAACAGGAATTGGGTTTACATTTATATTAAATGAAATATGATCATTAAAACAGTTAGAGTTTTTGTTTTGAACTCTTACATAAATTGTTTGTGAACTAATATTTCCTGTAACAAAACCAGCAGGAACTTCGTTTGTATAGTTTGTATCGTTAAAAATAATGTCTGAATTTGTATTAGCACCAATTGCAGTTGAGTGAAATGTTACATTAAAATTGGTTTCTGATTGTGTAGCTCCAAGGATGTCATTAACTCTAGAACGTAAATTAATATTTACGTTTTTTCCATCTGTGGTGTTTCCAGACAAAGCATCGTCACAAAGTTCAAAATTATCTGGAGTGTTTGCAGTTGGTATTGTGTTTATTTGCAAATAAATTTGACCCAATCCTTCACAATCGTTGTTAGATTTACTTTTTAGTTTATAATAAATTGGAAATCTATTTCCTGATGTATTTGGAATGTTTTTGTTTCTATATTGAGCTATACTTTGAGTTTCTTGAACTTCATTTATAGATTGTGTTCTGTCTAATTCTGTTTCGTAAAATTCAATTTTAATATCTGTATCAGTAGAAATTAGAGCAGGAGCTTTGCTAAAATCAAAAAAAGTAATTCCATCTGTATCAGAGTTTGCTGCTGTATCATTACCATCTATATCTAAAAAGTCATCACATTCTATAAACGTTTCTTCATAAGGTTCATTAGGTGTGTAACTAACAGTTAAGTTAATTTTGGTAATAGAATGACATCCAAATTCAGAAATGATTCTAACCCAAGCTTCACCAGTTGTATCTACAAAATAGCTTGTTTTATCTGCAATTTGTGGTGTACCAGAAATAGCTTCTGCTTCAGTAGCAAAATACTGAAATTTGTCTTTTGGGTTGTTAGAAATATTACTTTCTGATAAAGTTAAGTTGAAGGTAGTTTGTTTGTCAGGATCAGAGTCACATTGTTTTAATTCTGTTGGATTTTCAACAGGAATTGGTAATGGATTAACAGTAAGTTTTATGGCATTTGAGGTTACAGAACAACTGTTGCCATTTTTAGATAATACAACTCTATATTGATAGTTGTTATAGGTTAATGGGATATTTGTTAGTTGTAAACTTGTTGTGTTAGTTCCATTATAAATTGCATTATTGTTGATGTTATTCCAAGTAATATTATCTGTAGATACTTGCCATTGAAATCCGTCTGCATTAGATTCTATAGTTATTGTTTCAATTGAGTTTTCACAAAAAGTAACATCAATAAAAGGGGTGTTAATATTAATTGGAGCACTTATTGTATAATTAATATGAGGGCTTGTATAACCGTCTGAATTAATAACTTTTCCTAAAAAAGTTACATCTAAAGGGTTTGGTGCTAAAACACCAGAACCATTACCAGTAAAACCAGCTTCAATAACATCAAAACAGTTGTCATTATCTGAGTCTAGTTCTAAAAAATTGAAAATTCCATCTGCGTCAGAATCTACAATTGTATAATTAATAGATAACGATTTATCATCTGGTGTAGCTTCTAAAACATCAACTAAACCATTAATACCAATAGTTGCAATAGCATTGTCAATAGTACCATCTAAATCTGTATCTAAGTTACCTTTTCCTGCTTCAACAATGTCATAAATTCCATCATTGTCTGCATCTATATCTAAATAATTTAAAACCCCATCATTATCTGTGTCATTAGCAGTTTCATAAAAATCAGGAATTCCATCATTGTCAGAATCTAAGTCAAAAGCATCTTCAATTCCATCACCATCAGAATCTCTAGAAAAACATGTTAGAGAAATATTTCCATTAAAAGTGGAAGCTGTAGTGATACCTGTAGATTGATGTTTAAAATCGATTTGATTAACTTGATTTGAAACAAACTCAAAAGAGCTTGCAGTACCAGTTGTATTTGCTGCGTATTTAAAATGGATTTCTGAAGCAGATAAATAAGTTACTCCAGTTTCAAAAATTCCATCAAAATTTGTGTCTACAAGAATTTGATCATCAGGGTCAGTTAGTGTAACATTTTTATTATTAGGACCAATTTTTAAAATGAAAAATTCATCATCTATTATTGTGTGATTAGAAGATTTATTTTGAGTAAGTTTAAAATTAATGTTTTGGGTAAAATTTAATTTATACTCTAATTTAGTATCTGATGCAGGATTAATGATAGATTGAAAATTACCATTTACATCACCTGTAAAAGAGTTAGAAGCTTCTGTTTTAGTGTAAATGCTAGAAGTAATAGTTGTATTTGTAGAACCATCTTTAAAAGTAATAGATGGATTGTTGATATCTAAAATGTTTACACTTGTATTACCTATAGATTCATCACAATTTAAAATACCATCGTTGTCTAAATCATCATCTAAATTGTCTATAATTAAATCACCATCAAAATCATCTGGACAAATGCTAACAGGTACTTCTATAGATTTAAAAGTAGACCCAGAACAAATTATCAATCCAACTAATTGATATCTTCCAGGAACAGTTGGTGTATAAGTTGCACTTTTGTCTCCAGTAGAAACAAATCCAGCACCAGATTCATCATCAAAAAACCATTCAAACTCATCAAATAGTTCTGTGTTTGCAGCTTTTAATGTTACATTAGGAATACAATTTCCGAGCGTAGTTACACTAGCATCGAAATTAATTTCTGGAGAAGAAGGAAATCCTGAATAAAAACTACCAGAAGAAGCTGCACCATTTTGGTTAAAGTAAGCACAATATAACTCTCCACTACTGTCTATAGAAATATCACCTGTTAAATTAGTTACTTTATAAGTAACGTAATCTGTATTTCCATCAACATTAAAAGGGCCAGAAGTAGAAAAGTTTGCTATAGGTTGGTTGTTAATATTTACAGTTGCGTTTTTATTTGTAACTATTGTTATTCCTCCAGTAAAAGTAACAGATCCAATGTTTTCTATTGTAGGTATGTTGTCTACTTTTCCTCTGTTTTCGCAACTTAAAGGAGGTACAAAAAACAATCCTTGATTAGCTTCACTATTATTTGCTCCAATTCCTTGATAAGCAAAAGCGGGTTTTGAGGTTTGTACAAATAGATTTCCATTACTATTAAAACTAGCTCCTTCAATTAAATAATATTCACCAGCATCTAGAGTTGTAGCTAAATTTGTGTTTCCGTTAATACGTATAGAAGTATCATCTTCATGAGCAACTATTAAAACGTTTTCCCAACCATTAGAACCATCACCTTTTACAAAAATATAATCATTACCAGTTTGTCCTTTAATAATTAATTTATCAATACCAACAATTTGATCTATTCCATAATCTCTACCACCACCATTATGAAAACTACCATTTGCAGAACCAGCATTTACCACAACAGGTTTGTCAGATGTTATTAAAGTACCAATTAAACCATCTCTATTAATAGTGTTTTCTGCTGCATTAGTAGCAACAACATAACTTTCTCCTTCGTTTAAAAGAATGTTATTTATAGGTATAGATCCAGTATAGTTTTTAATTAAAATTCCAGTAGGTAAATCGTCAAAATTTACAGAAGTATTATCTTCTGTAGCCATCACAGAAATAAAGTTTAAATAATTTGTTTGTGGATTTTCATTAGTAAACATACCTGCTCTAAAGGTTGTTCCTAATGCAGAAGAACCTTTGCTTACTAATGCTCCTGCTTGGGCACCTCCACCTGCTAGTACTCTTATAGAAACGTAAATAACATCATCAGCTTCAATAATATATCCTTTGTCAGAATGAACAACACTAGTTACTCTGGAATCTACAAAAAGTTGTGTATCTCCATTTCCTATTTGTATTTCTTGAGGAGAATTACTAGAAACAATGCCAGTTATATCATTGCCAGTTTGTCCTATTTGTTTAATTGTAAAACTTACATTTTGGGTACTTGGTGTAGAAATATAAAAATATTGATTTTCTGGATTTGCATTTCCAGTTTCAGCATATGTTAGTGGAGGAATAAAATGTTTTTTACTCAGTTGAGCATTTGCATTTTTAATAAAAACAAAGCTAATTAAAGCTAAAATTATATAAGAAAATTTATATTTAAACATAGAGTACTTCAAAAAGGAAATTATTTGTTAAAAATAACAAGAATAACGCTGAATATTCATATAAGTTTTAAATTTATTAGACTTCTTGTAACAAATAAGGTTTAATTACTACATATATTTAGATGCGATTTTGTTTTATTTAATTTTTTTTAACGAAATTGCTTGTCTAAAAAATTGTTCAACTATAAAAAAACAAAATAACTATGTCTGATGATTTTGATTTACTAGAAACTAGTTCTAACGAAAAAACTGAAAAAGTAGATGTAAACTGGGGGAAAGCTATAGACACTATGAAGTCTAAATTAGCACAAGAAGATGATCCAGAATCTCGCCAAAAAATTTTAAACGCAACATTAGATGATGTTGTGCACATGGCAGAAAAAGATAGAACTACGCTTTTAGATGCAATTAAAGACTTAACAGATTACCAAGATGAAGTTGGTATAATGTTCGAAAAATTTTCTTCTTTAAATGCAACAGAGCAAAAAGTTATAGATGATGCACAAAAAGCTTTAGAAAGAGCTAGAATAGAGTTAGAAGATGCAGAAAACAAACCAGACACTTGGTGGAATAATCTTTGGGGAAGAAAATCTAAAATAAAAAGAGAACAAGCAGAGTTTAAAGAAGCAGAAAAAGTAAGAGCTGGTGCAGATAATAAAGCAAAAGCAATGTTTCAAGAACGTATAGAAAGTGCAGATATTCAAACTTTATTAAGCGAGCTTTCATACAAATCTCAAGCAGCAGTAACACGTCTTAAAAATAGAGAAGTAGAAATTAAAGAAGTAGAAGAAAAATTAAAAGACTCTATTGTAGAAGCTTCTAAAAATCATACCAAAGCTTTAGAAAAGAAAAAAGAAGTAGAAGATAAATTAGAAGAGCAATATGCTTTATTAAAACAATCTCGTCAAGAATTAGATGAAATTGCAGACAAACAATCTACAGCATATTCAGAAGCAATAGGTAAAATGACTGCTATAGAACAAAAAGTAGAGGAGTTAGAAGGCCTTAAAAACGCGTACACAACACTAGCTGCCAGTAAAGATAGTTTTGTGCACAAGCACAATTTAACAATTAAAGTATTAACATCTTTACGTTCTAATTTACAAACGCACAGAGCAAAATTAAAGTCAGATACTGAAGAAAGATTGAAGTATTATGATGGTTATGTTGTGGCATTAAAAGCAAGAACAGACCAAGAGTTTGCTGCTATATTAGAACATTTAGGAGTAAAAACAGATGAACATATTGGAGAAACTTTAGCATCTATGCATTCTGCAAGTGCAAGAGCTCGTCAAGAAATGATGGACAATATTCCTGTGCATGAAAAAGTAATGAAAGGTGTGTATAGTACGTATGCAGAAGCTTTACATGAAATTCGTAAAAAAGATGTAGATATTCAAAAAAACTTTGCAGATAGGTATGGTATAGATATGAAAGAGATTTTTGAAGACTATTACAAAGCAGATGCAAATGCTCCAAAAGGAGATGATGCACCAGCAGAAAAACCAAAAGCAGATACTTCTAACGACGATTTGTTGTCTTAAAATAATAAGGGCGTTTCCCCGATGAAAAATCGGGGTCAGGCTTTTCATTATATCTTTTTTTCGTTCCTCAAAAAAGGATGCCATTTCAATCCTTAACGCAAGCTTACTTGCCAAAGCTATTCAATTAAAGCTAAAAGATTATCTCAATTAAAAAATGATTACAACACCTTTAGACTCTGCAATATTAAACTCTAAAGAGCAATATGTTTTTTATCATAAAATGGTAGATTTTGTGTTAAAAGAACTTATTGTAAGTGTTCAGCAAGAGCAACTTTGCAGTCATCAAGAATTATTAATTTTCAAACAATATTCAGACTTATTATTATATTCTATAGAAGCAATGCGTATTAAATATATGTATGATGAAGAAGATAATATGAAGGTAGATTTAACAGATTCTGGTTTTCCAAACTATTTAGAGTTTAGGTATTTGTATAATGACTTAGAATTAAAAAATGAATATGTAGAAAAACTTACAGGTAAAGAAACTTTACAAAAAGAGTTTTTAAATACATTATTAAAAACAAGGCAGCCTATTAAAAGAGATAAACTTTTTCAAGCAGCTTCAATTGTATATTACAACTCTGTAAATCAAAGATATATTTTTAACAAATTTGTGCAAGGTAAAATTGTAGAAACACCAAAAAATAGTCATGCAGATTTAATGACAAGTTGGAGTTTTTATGATGTAAGTACAAACAGACCCTACATTTGTTATATGTATTTTAATTATGATGGAACTCGAATTTTAGATGAAAAAGAAGGGATTTATAAAGTATTAAAAGAAACAGCAGATAGAGATATGGCATTAGATACCATGGCATATTCTATAGATAGAAAGTTACCAAAAATAGAACCTAAATATATTAAAAGAATAGATTTAGGACCCTTTCATAATGTATTTGCAAAAGATGAAAATGAAATAACACATGCAATTTTAGCAGGTATAGCAAAAAAAGAAATTCCTTTAGAATCTTATGCGTTTTCTCTTAAAATAGATGAGGTTTTTTCTGGAGATACATTTAAAGAAGGAGGTTTTTTCTCTAAACAAACTATGCAAAAATGGAGTGATGTTATTAAACAAAAATATGTATTTGCTCCACACAGAATTATTCAATTATTACACAATCAAGTACCAAGAGTATTAGATGAATTAGCAAAAAAGCCAATATTAATGGCAGATTTTAGATCAAAATTAAAATAGGTTTTACTGCTTTAATATTTTTTTTGTTAAGATTTTATCATCCTCTTTTATCCTTAAAAAATAAACTCCTTTAGGTAAATTACTCATATTAATAGTATAAGAATCATTTCCTGTAGAATTTAATTTTGCAAAAAATGAAGATCCTAATACATTGTAAATATTAACTTTAGAGTTGTTGCTTATGTTTTTTATAATTAAATGGTTTTTAACAGGGTTTGGTAATATCTGAACTCTTGCTTCTAAATCTTCTAAAGATAAACTAGATGTATCATAGATTCTGATGTCATCAACATAAAAAATGCCATTTCCAAAGCCAGTTGCACCCTCATTTATCATATCAATTTTTAAAGTAGGTTCAACCATTTGAGAAGTTGTAGTAAAGTTATGTTTTAGTTCTATCCATTTGTTTTTTTCAAATTTTGTTAAATCCCAAGTTAATTCATGCAAATCATCAAATGTAGTTTTAAAACCTTTGAGAGATGAGTTGCCATCAATAAAAACACTTAAGTGAATACTATAATTTTTGTTAGCTTCTAAATTATATCTAGAACTTGGTGTTCCAGAATTTGATGTTATCGCATATTCGGTTTGAGCAAAACAAGTTGTAATTCCGAACACTAAAATGAGGATGTGTATGTATTTTTTCATTTTCAATTTTTTAGTAATAGTCATTATTTAAAGTAATGTCAATAAACTTAAATCCACCCAAAGGAACTTCAATATCAATAGTACCAGAAGTAGCATAATTATCTGAAGGATTTAAAATATCTTTTATAGAACTAACACTAATTTCACCAGAGTTGATAGTAACTTTAGCAGTTCCTCCTTTTGGATTTATGTAACCAGAATCAACCAAAGTCAAACGTAAATGTCTTTTATCTGTTTGACAAACTACCCAAGCAACATCACCAGAAACTTTAATAGGTAATAAATTGGCACTGTTTTCAATATCTGTTTTTATGGTTTGATAATAACTACTGTCTGGATCAAATGAACTAGTTTGATTCGCATCAGAATAATATTTTGTTCCATCTGTAAAGTATTCTTTTAATTTACCATTGTAAAAAGGATGCATATAACTCACCATAGAATTTCTAAAAGCTGAGGTTCCTGTTGGTGTAATTAAAACCATTCCGTTTTTATATGGTGGAATAAAATTCAACCTTCTATCGTTTACACCTGCAGCATAACTAGAAAAATCATAGGGGGTATTTTGTGCTCCAGGAAAAGAACCACTCATTCTTCCGAAAACAAATTTTTCTTCACCAGCACTTTTATTAAAACCCGTTAAAAACTTAACTGAAGATGATTTGTTAATATAACGTTCATCAGGATTTATCATACTTAAATGAACAGGAGAAATACTTAATAATTGATTCCTTTTTGGTACATAAATAACTCCTTTTGCAACCATTTCTAAAACCATTTGCATCCATTCTGTTTCTAAAGTCTCAAAATTATTTAAATGAGTTGCTCCATTTGCAAGAGAATAAATAGTATGTCTTAAATAATGATTGGCTGTTCTTGAATGCGAAAACTGACGTAATCTATCGTAAGAAGCATTATCAGGCACACTTCTAGAACCCCATTGATTTACAGAGCCACTCATCCAAACACCCATTCTTCCAGAAATACTTAACTCCATAGATTTGTCTTGAGTTTCTTCCATAGTTGGTACAAAAACATCTGCAAATTCTCCTGATAATAATCTGCTCCATTCAGAAGTATGCACTGCACCTTGCCAAAAAACGTGTTTGTTTCTTAAATGCATATTGGTGTTGGTGTTGTTTGTTTTGATATAATCTGATATTTTAAACATATAATCGTTTAAAAAACTTGCAAATTCTGCTCCTCTAGATTCAATTTCAGGATAAATAAAAATTTTCTTTTTGGTCAAATTTGTATTCATTATTTCTTCTAGAATAGAACGCTCAAAAGGAGCAGGGTCATTACCATGACCGCCCCAAAAAGAAACACCATTTGCATTTCTATTTAAAGCATCTATTCTTAAAAGTGATACATTTTGATAATCTTGACTACAATTAGTAATATCAGGCTCATTACAGTCTAAATACGTAAATCTACCATCTCTTTTATTTTGATATTCTACACTAGAAATATCTGAAGCTCTATCCCAATTTCTATATTTTTGATTGAATACATTTTCTAAAACCTTTGGTCCGTTTGTAGGATCAATGGCTTCAAAATTCGAAATGATAGTTTGCACACTTGCGCTTGTATTCTTTTTTAAACCTGTGGCAAAATATACATTATTTGGTGTTGAAGGAACTTCATAACTCGGTCTTGTAAAACCATTCAATTTGCTTTTTATGTTCGATACATTTGCTAATAAAGTTGTTATTTTTCCAGGAGGAACTAAATTTTGATATTCGGTTTCCCAATTAGAATCCATAGTATTGATAACATGAACAGCACTACCTCCAGATTGAGCTCCAGCTAACAATATTTTTCCAGAAGAAGTATCTTTCCATAATCCGTTAAAAGAAAAGTTAGATTGAATTCTTCTGTGAGAAGTAAGCGTTGAATTTTGAATTAGAATATCAGAACCAAATAGCGTTATGAATACTTTTCCAGCATTGGTGTCTACAACTTCAATTTGCGGAACTCTATAACCATTTACATTAGTGTAACCATTATTTTTTAAATCTAATAACACTTTTTGAATGTCATCTCCATTTATAGTTGATGTAGAAGAGTAGTTATTAATATCTGGGTTAAAGGTAAAAGTACCAGAATCATTTCTTTGTGCACTATTACCCAATACAATTAACGGTTTATTGTTTGATGGATTTGTAACCAATTTCATATAGCCTACAGGTTTTGCAGTATTTAATTCAATACCTTCATTTGTGTTGGCTCCAAAAATTTGAATTGGTAAATTTTCTAAAGGTTCAAATTGATAAAAAGTACCTTTAACTTGCATACTATTATTCGTTGCTAAAACTGCTAAATGATCATTATTTGCATCTTGAGGAATTGGTCTTAAAAAATTAGCTATATGTCTGTTAGCTTGAAATAAACCATAAGTTTTATCACCAAAAATTTTTGCGCTAGAATAATTATCAGAAACAATTTCTTTGTTAAAAGAACCATTTGCATTTAAATAGTAGAAGCTATTGTCAAAATTTCCGCAAGCAATGTATGGCGTTCCGTTTTTCTTAACCACACAAACAGCATACATTGGTGTTACTCCGCTAATTTGAGTAATGGCAGAAGTATCCCATTTTTTTGAACCATCAGCAGAATCTAAACAATACAATTTACCATCTGCACTGGCTACTAATATTTCTTCATTACCATCATTATCTAAATCATAACAAAAAATATCATTATTACCAACGTGAGAATCTTCTGAACTATTTCCTGCTTTTAAGCCTACATCCCAAAGAATATTTCCGTTAAAATCTAAAGCTAAAACTCTACCATCATAACTACTAGCAATGATAATAGATTCGCCATTTCTCATAGCATTATTTACCTTAGAAATGGTGTAGGGAGTTACAAAACTTTGAATTGCAGAATTTGCATTGCTAAACTTTAAACTCTTGCTTCCTTTCGATTTTTTATCAGTAGTACTTTCCCAATTTTCTGTTTGGTTTGTCAACCATTTACTTGTTGTTCCATCAGCTTCAAATCCGTAATAAAAAGAATTTGTAATTAAGTTTCCTTTTGATTGTTTTGGATCAACTATTTCTTGAGAATTTAAAATTCCATTTATAAAAAGTAAAATTAAAAATGTATAAAATTTACATCTTTTGAGATTCTTATGCATAAGTTTAGTGTATAGTTACATCAAAAATAAATTCAAATTATATAAAAAAGGTGTTTGTCTGTTTAGAATTTGTATCTATTGGTAAATTGAAGAGAAATATTTTAGCGAACACTTTTCTTTAACTAAGATTCATTAAATTTATATTTTTAATGTAACAAAATATAATTTTGAGACACTAATAATTGTCAACTATAATAATTAAGTTGATTTCAATAAATTGCTAGAAAAAATATGGAACACAACTCAACTTTCCCAATTAAAAAGAATGAATTAGATATACTTCGTGATGAAGCTTCAGGATATTTAAAATCTGTTCAATGGGAGCAAAGTAATAGAGCTAAAAATAAAGACAAAGATGCAAAAGACGATTCTATATTATTGTATTTATCTAGAGCAAACTCTGGTTCTAATGTAGAAATAACTTCGGTTTCTAAAACAATATTGGCTTTAAAAAAGAGGTTGTTGCCAGACTCTATTGCCATTCCTGTATATTTAAATCAAACTTTATATGCAGTTCAAGAAGGAATTACTTTAGGAATTTGGATAAAAGATAATTATTACGATTCATCTGGTTTATCCTCTTTAAACGAACGTAAATCTGCATTAGATTCTCAAGGAAAAAGAGAGTTTGAAAGTAAAATACAAACTGCAACTGCTTTTCAATTGTTTGCAACATCGTATAAAATTTTGCACGATTTAAAACCTCACGCTTCTGATGATTTATCAGTAATGAAACAGAAATTTGCAGGTATTCCAGAAGTTTCTTTGCTATCACCTTTAAAAGGAATTGCATGTGCTTTGTTTTATTATGATAAATATTTAGGGCATCCAGAAATTATAAAATCAGACAAAGATGTTATCGATTTTACAGTTGTTTTTTATGAAGCCTTATTGGATGAAATTCAGCTTAGAAAAAGTAGTTTAGAGTATACAGAAACCATTGTAGATAGAACTTATAAATTAGAAAATTCTGAATTTGCAGTCTCTGGATGGGAAAACGCATTTTCTGGAACTGCAAAAAGTGTTGAGTTTAATAAAATTCAGTTTGAACAAATTGTAGGAAATAAAGACGCAAAACATTTTGCAAGAAGATTAACAGAACGAATGTTAAGTTATGATTTTGATGCAAAGAAAAACCCATTTCAAGAATTAGGTGGTTTTATGCCTGTTTTTATGGGATATGGAATTCCAGGAACAGGAAAATCGATGTTAATTGCAGCAATTGCAACACGTTTAAAAGAACACTCAGACAATTTAGACATTCCGTTTTTGTTTCATCCAATGCCAGATACTTTAATCTCTACTTTTCAAGGAGGTTCTGCAGAAAAAATGGTAGAATGGATGAAGCCAATGCAAGATCCTTCAAAATTAATTTTTGCACCCATAGATGATGCAGAAAACAATTTACAAGAAAGAACTGCACAAGGAGTTTCTGCAGGTGTAAAAGAAGTTATAGGTGTTTTCTTACGTTATACAGAAGGCGCATATGCTGTAAATTATGGTAATTCATCAATTGGATTATTTACCAATTTACCAGAAATGTTAGACAAAGCTGTAATATCTAGAGTACAAGGAAGGTTTAAAATTGATGGAGCAAGAACAGAACATGATTTTTTAGACCAAGATTATATTTGGTGGAAAAAGTTCGAAAAAACAATGCCAGATTTTGTGAACATGCAAAACCCTTCAAATTATGAGTTTTTAAAAGACCAGGGATTAACAAAAAGTATGGGAGAAATCTTAAGTTCTATAGAAAAACCTACAGAAGCAAGAGTTTTAGAAGCTTATGATAAAGCAGAAAAGAATCATAGATCTAATGAGCATTTATTCTTTGCAATTTTATATAAAGAAATTCAGAAAATATTTCCATTCTTTTCATCTAGAGATGTACGAAACATTCAGTCTGCAATTTCATTGCGATTAACAGATTTTGATTTAGAACAAGATTGGTTTGAAAATCCAGAAATTTATTTCAAAAAAGATTATAAAACCAAGTTTAATATGTTGCAAGAATTAATGAAAGCAAACATGAAAGGTTTAAACTTTTCTGAAGTAAGAAGGCAAGAAGTTGTACGTTATTTAGACAATGTTGCAACAATTGCAGATACAGATTTTAAACGTAAAGTAGATGCAAGAGTAAATCAAATGAATATAGATTTAGAAGCAAGAAGAAACTTTGATAATGGAAATTAATAGAATTAAAAATGTTACCTCAAAAGTAATTTCGAATATTTGGGCAAAATTAGAGCAAGTTAGTTTCGATTTTACTTTTAAAAACGGAAAAACAGAACGTTTAACCCACGAAGTTTATGGTAGAAATGATGGAGTAGCTATTTTGTTATACAATCCTTCAACAAAAAAAGTTATACTTTCTAAACAATTTAGAATTCCTATGTATGTTGCTGGTGTAAAAGAAGGGTTTTCTATTGAAGTTTGTGGAGGTGCAATTGATAAAAATGAATCTCCAGAAACTACTGTTATTAGAGAAACAAAAGAAGAAGTAGGTTACAATGTTAATGAGTTACAAAAAGTAACTACACTGTTTTTATCACCAGGATTAATGAAAGAACAAGTACATTTATTTGTTGCAAAATATAATGATGATGATAAGGTTGAAAAAGGAGGAGGTTTAGAAGCAGAAAGTGAAGAAATTACAGTTTTAGAAACAGATTTTAACGATGCTTTGCATATGGTTAAAACTGAAGAAATTATAGACGCAAGAACTATTTTGTTATTGCAATATGCACAAATTAATCAATTGTTAGATTAATATGGATAAACTAATAAAAGCTAATTTATATAGAAGCGAATCAATTTCCATCAGCGGAAAATTGGTAGAACGTTATAATAAATGTTTAGTAAAGTTAGGTTTTACAGAAACCAAACTAAAAAAGTTTACCATAGATGGTATTGGTTGGAGTCCTGAAATTGCAGAAGAAAAAGAAGAATCTTTTTACTTAAATAACGGAGAAGCAAATACGCATGCAATAATTATTACTCCCAAACAAAAGGGTTTACCTGTATACAATCCTTTTCATTCTTTTGATAAAGAATTAATGAAAGTAGTGTTTAAAAAACACGAAAAAACCATTAATGATATTACAAGAGATTCTGCAATTTGTATAGATTTTGACCAAAAAATTGATGTATTTTATGAACCTTTAGACGTTTTAAGGTATAAAGATATTGTTATTAAATTTCATTTAATAGACAATCTTAATAAAGCAAAAGAAGAACAGTTAAAATTAATTGATTCTTTTAATTATGAAAATAATTTTATTGATGAAGAAATTCATAAACAACTTTTAATCTCTGCAAAAAAATATGGAGATTTAAGAGAAAGAAATTTAACGCTTGAAGAAATTAACTTTACAACAGATTCCTTTTATACAAAAGCATTTGGGGGTGTTTTTTTACTCAGAGATTTAGCAATACCCATTTTAATATTTGAAGATGAAGAAACCTATAAAGAAGCAATAAAAGATACTACTTATGATGTTTTAATGTATCATATTTCTCATACAGAAATGATTGATAAACTTGTTAGTTATAATGTTTTAGAGTTAGAAATAGAAGAAGAAACAACTAAAAATAGATATCATAGAATTCAGAAATTTATGTTTTCTTCTTATTTAAAAGAAACAAGATATCCTATAAAAGAAATATTACAAGATGGTATTTTGTTTAAAAGTTATTTAAATAAAGTAGATATTTCTACGAGAAAAAAAGTGATGAGTTTAGAACGATTTTTAGACAAACAAAAAGTATCTAAAAATCTTAATCCTAAAGAAATTATAGAAGAAGAAATATACATAGCATTACACAAACCACACTCATCATTAAAACCAAATCATCAAGATTTAATATGGAGTTTGTTGGTAAACATTGTTCCAAAAGATGTGTTATTTATGTATTGGTATGATAAAGAACAGTTTTATCAATTATTTACAACACTAGAAGACTCTACTCAAGATTGGGTAATTGAAACAATTTGTAACAATTTTTAGAAAAAATAGACTAATTTTATAAAGAAGTTTAATCAAATATTATGACATTAGAAATTATCATATTTATTGCAGCAATTTTATTAGGAATTGTAATTTATTGGAGAGAATCTCAAGGAAATAAAATCTATCGATTGTTTAATAAATTAATGAATTCTAAAGAATTACAAATGATACCTACAGATAAAAAAGGTTTTGTTTTTAAGCAAAACTTCATCTTAAGATTGGTTTATATTTCTGTTTTTTTCTTAGTAGGAATTTTAATAACACAATTTTTAATGCCTATAGGTATAGCTGCAGTTTCATTATTTGTATCAATGATTGTAGGTACATTAATAGGTACTTACATTGCTGGAGCTATTTTTAAATCGTCAGAAATAATAGAAGAACAAACAGAATCTATAGAAGAAAAATTTGAAGAAGTAATAGAAAAAGGAAAAGATTTTATAGAAGATTTTCAAACAAAAGAAGTAGAAGAGGTTAAATTGCCTAAAGAAAAATCAAAGGAAGAAACCAAAAGTGCTAGAGAAAGATTAAAAGATAAAGGATTATTATAATAAAGTTGGAAGAAGAAAGTAGGAAAAAAAGATGTCCAAAAAGAAATATTTAATTAATTACCATTTAAATATTTAACAGTAAGAACTTCAAACTTTTAAAAATACAATGAAAAATAGGTGTGATTGGAAACTTCCAATTTCATACTTCAAACCATAAACTATGATTAAAACATATTGGAATAAAGGATCAAAACAGAAAAAGAGAGTACTATTATTTGGTGTTATTTTAATAGGATTATTGTTCTTTTTAAGAGACGATTATCAACCAGCATTGTTGTTTTTTAGAAAATTTATTTTCATAATTATACTATGTTTTGTAGTACTGTTTTTAGGCTTAAGAAATTTTAGAAAATCTGCTAGTACAGGTGGTAGAATAGGAATTTTATTTTTTCTATCACTCTTTTTTGGAGCTTTATATTATGTAGGTTGGAGTATGAATTTTTATGATTATATGAAAACCTATAATGTATTTAATGATTTAAATAAAGTAGAAATAAACGAACTTCCTTTAACTCAAAATGAGAGAATTCAACCTTTAAGAAATATTTTTTCGATGGCAAACGAATCTGTTGGAGAAACCAAAGATGTTTCTTTGCCACATTTAGTTAGAGTAGATGGTCATAATCAATGGACAATGGCAATTCAGCCAACAGAAAAGTATGTTTGGCAAGGAATTAAAGACAACACAGAAGAAGTTTTTTCGGTTTCAAGTACAACACCATTTCCGCGTTTTTCATCAGAAAACAGAATTCCAGTTACATTTTCTATAGGAGAATCTTTAAAGTTTAGTAGAAATACTTACAATGCAGTTGTACAACGTTTAAATCCTTGGATGTTATTTAATTACGAACCAAGTGATACTTATTACATGAAAAATGATAAAGGTGCTTGGGTTGAGGTTGTCAGTTTAATAAAATGGAAAGGTTTCTTTTTTCCTTATCCAACTTTTGGAGGAGTAATGGTTATTGATAATGGAGAGCATGATATAAAAGACTATTTAGAGAGAATTACTATTGGAAAAGGAACCTATATTTCTCCAGAGGAAATGAAAAACTATAACTACTTAACAAGACAGAATACTTTGGCAGAAAGAGTTTCTCGTTTGCAAGCAGAAAGTTTAAAGTTTTTAGCAGGATTTTCAGATCCACTTCCTTGGAATATGGAAAGTGCAGTAAAAATACCAGATGCACCTAAAGATCAAAATAAACAACCATATGTAACCGATTTCGATTTTTCTGATAGTAAAGAAAAAGCGTATAGTGGTTTGTATCATTGGTTTGGTTTAGAACCTGTTGGTAGCGAAAGAACCAGTTTAAGTTACAGTGTTTTTATTCCTGCAGATGGTACAGATAAGTTATATTATTACAATCATGCAGCAAAAAAACAAGGTTATGCAGGTGTTTCTGCTATGCCTTTAAAAGTAAAAGAATCTAAAAAAGAATACGATTGGAATGCAAATACGCCTGTAGAATTTAGACCTTATATAAAAAACATTGCAGGTAGAAAACGTATGTTTTTCTTAGGTACAGTTTCTACAATAAGTAGTGATAATCCAGAACAATTTGATGGTTCTGCTACTCCAGATTTAGCATTGGTAGATAGTGAGTATAGAGATGTAGTTTGGATCAATTCTAAAAAACCAAGTACTTGGAATGAAGAGGTTTACTCTCAATTAAATGAAGCTTGGAGAACTAGTGAAAACACAAATATTTACTTTGAAAAAGAGCACACAGTTTTAGAAAAAAACCAACAAATTTTAGATTCAATAAAATTACTTTCTAAACAAGAAATGAAACGTCAAGAAATAGAGAAACTGCAAAAACAAATAGATTCTCTTAAAAAGAATAACTAGTTTTATTACAAGTTTACAAAGCAATTTCTTTAAGTAAATAGTGTATTTTATTAGCAGCTATTCCTGCTTTCATTACTCGCTTTTTTTGTTGAAAAAACAAAAAAGAGCTCAAACACACCATTCAATCAGGGCTAAACTTGTTTGTTAACTTATTATACTATTCAAACAAAAAGAGTTTTTAAAGTTTTAAAACCATTTTAATATCACTTCTTTCATATGGAGAGTTTTTTTCAACAGGAATCTCTACAAAACCATATTTTCTATAAATGTATATGGCGTTTTCAAGTTTTCTACTAGAATAGAGTATAAGAGATTCTAAACCTTTATTTTTAGCAAAAGAAATACAATGTTGCATTAATTTTTGCCCAATTTTAAAGCCTCTGTATTTAGGTGACACTGCCATTTTAGTTAATTCAAATAATCCATCTTTTGTTGGCATAAGTGCTACTGTACCTACAATGTTATTATTCAATTTTGCAAAAAACACAAAACCTCCTTTATTAATAATGTACTTTTCTGGGTTGCTTAATACTTCTTCATCATAAGGTTCTACATAAAAATATTTTTGCAGCCATTCTATATTAAACTCATAAAAATGAGGTGCATATTCATTTTTATACGAAATAATTTCTATCAACTTTATTTTAGCATTCATATTAATATGATTAATTATAGCTTTACTAAACCTTTCTTCTTCAAATTTGTTTTCTAAAATATTTAAATGCTCTACCAAAGAATTAGAGGTTATTTTTGTATATCTTTTAATTGTAAATTCTATACTTTCCCAAACAGGAGTAATATCTGTAACTAACTTTTTTCCTTTGTTAGAGAGTTGTATTTTTTTCTTTCTTTTGTCATTTTTGTCTTCAGTTATTTTTATCAAACCTTTTTTTAATAGTTTATTTAAGGTTTGTGTTACAGCAGGTTGTGAGGTGTTTAAACTGTTTTTAATATCATTGTTATTAACTCCTTTGTTGTTTTTTATAATTTTAAATACTGCAAAAAGATAAGGGTCAAAATCTATATTAAATTCATCATATACCAATTGAGTTTCTCTCATCATAAACTCGCTTATTCTCTTTAATCTAGAACCCAATCCTAAATCTCCAAAACCTCTTAGTGCATCCATATCAATAAATAATTATATAAGTACTTATGTAAAAATATAATTATTTATTTAAACTTTAAAACATTTATATAAAAACAAATATATTCCTTGAAAATATATTCCTTGGAATATATTAATAATTTTTACTATCTTTGTATAGAATTTAAAACATATTAAAAATGAAAACAACAAAAATTATTTATTACATATCTACTGCATTATTAACTTTATTAATGCTTTTTTCTGCTGGAATGTATTTTTTTAATCATACAGAAGTAGCAGGTATGTTCACCAATTTCGGATACCCAACATATATAATTTATCCATATGCAGTTGCTAAATTATTAGGTGTTATTGCAATTTGGTTTTTAGGCAATAAACCTGTAAAAGAATGGGCTTATGCTGGTTTTTTCTTTGCCTTTATTTTAGCTTTTTTTGCACATGTTATGATTAGTGATGGAGAACAAATGGGAGCTGTAGTTGCTATGATTCTTTTAGTTACTTCTTACATTACTAATAAAAAAATTAACAATGGATAAAACAAAAAAAGCAGCTGTAGTTTTGTCTAATAAAAACTATTTGGCAGAAGTAAAAACAAGAAATCATTATTTAACTATAGATGAACCAGTAGCTTCTGGAGGTGATGATAATGGGCCAACACCAGTAGAATATTTACTAACAGCAATTGGAGGGTGTGTTTCAATTACGTTAAGAATGTATGCAGAAAGAAAAGGTTGGGATGTAGGTAAAATTACTGTTAATGTTTATCAAAAAGAAAAACAAACATCAGAAGGAATAAAAAAGTGGTTAGAAGAAGAAATTTCTTTTGAAAAAGAAATAACTGAAGACCAAAGAAAAAGATTGCTAATTATTGCAGGTAAATGCCCTGTTGCAAAAATGGTAAAAGGAGAAACAGAAATAAAAAGTAGTATTCAATAATTTAATTGGCAGTATTAGTTTTAAGTATGTCAATTAGCAGTTTGTTAGAGTGATTTTTCTTTTTTGAAAAATTGTATCGAGAACAATTAAAAAAATATAAAAATTATGAAAAAAATAGTAGTATTTGCAGGTAGTAACAGTAAAAAATCAATCAATAAAGAATTAGCAGTTTTTACAGCAAGTTTAATAGAAAATGTTGAAGTTCAAGTTTTAGACTTAAACGATTATGAAATTCCTGTTTATGGTATTGATGATGAAAATGAGTTTGGAATTCCAGAAAAAGCTGAAGAGTTTTTAAAGAATATTCACAGTTCAGATGGTATCATTTTATCGTTAGCAGAACATAATGGTAATTTTTCTGCAGCTTTTAAAAATATTTATGACTGGTCATCAAGAATCAATAAAGAAGTATGGAATAATGCACCAATGTTAATAATGGCAACTTCTCCTGGAGGTAGAGGTGGAGCTACTGTATTGTCTATCGCAAAAAACGGTTTTCCACATTTAGGAGGTAACATCGTTTCAGATTTTTCTTTACCTAGTTTTTACGATAATTTTAAAGACGGAAAAGTTGTTAATGAAGATTTATTAGACACCTTAAAAGTAGCAGTAAATACATTTAGTGATTCTTTAAAATAATAATATGGGTGATATTTCTAAAGACATAAATTCTAAATTTATAAGCGATAAAGTAAAAGCGTTAATAAATATAAAATATACTGCTAATTGGCTAAGTAGTAAGGAAACAGATTTTTTTAAACCTTATGGAATTTCTCCACAACAATATAATATTCTAAGGATTTTAAGAGGAGCAAAAGAAAAAATCAAAGTGCAAATTGTAAAAGATAGAATGATTGTTAGAGCACCAAATGCAACACGTTTAATGGACAAATTATGCGAAAAAAGCTTAATAGAAAGAGAACGTTGTGAGCATGATAGAAGAGTAGTATTTGTAAAAATAAAAAAACAAGGTTTAGAATTATTATCTACAATTGATGAAAATCAACAATTTAATTTTTTAGATAGAATTACAGAAGAAGAAGCCACAATATTAAGCAATCTTCTTGATAAAATTAGATAGGTAATATCTCTTTAAAAGCTAAAAAAATATAACATTGTTAATGTCACCTTTAGCGCAATCAAAAGGTTCTAAAATGTATTAAATCATGAAAACATATAAAACAATACAACATAAAGCAACAAGTCCTTTAGTAAATATGGGGGCTATAAGATTGCGTCAACCATTGCCAACACAAGGAATAGAAAACGTAGATCCATTTTTATTATTACACCATTATGGACCTTATGCAATTTCAGAATTCAACAATCCTTTCGATTTAGGCCCACATCCTCACAGAGGTTTTGAACCCATTACTTTGCTTTTTAAAGGCGAACAATTGCACAGAGATTCTTTAGGAAATGAAATGTTGGTAAAAGCAGGTGATGTTCAATGGACAACTGCTGGACGTGGAATTATTCATGCAGAAGGACCCACCAAAGAGTTTGTAAAAAAAGGAGGCGATTTAGAAGGCATCCAATTGTGGTTAAACCTTCCTGCAAAAGACAAAATGATGACACCTAATTATCAGCATTTATCAGAAAAACAGATTCCAAAGTTGTTTTCTAATGATAAAAAAGTACAATTGAATATCATTGCTGGTAATCAAAACAAAGAATCAGGATTGATAAAAACACAAACAGATGTCAATGTTTTTACAGCTTTTGTAGAAAATGAAGGTAAAATGGAAATTGAGATTCCTCAAAATCATCAATCATTAATTTATCTCTTAGAAGGAGAAATTTTGGTAAACAATTCAGAAACTTTGCAAAAAGGAGATAATCAAATGGTTACATTCAATCAAGATGGAAATTTAATCAGTTTTGAAGCCAAAAAAAATAGTACACTTTTAATTTTATCTGGTGAGCCAATTAAAGAAAAGGTTACTCAATATGGTCCATATGTTATGAATACGCAAACAGAAATTTTAGAAGCCATGAGAGATTATCAAGCTGGTAAAATGGGCTATTTATATTAGGGCGTTTCTTTCTCTTAAAAGCATTTAAGACCAAGTCGTGCTTTCGGCAGTCGCTATTTTCAGAAAAAAGAAAATGAGCTCCAACAAAGCCTCAATCACTAACGCAAAAAACTCAAGATAGAAAAAATCTTGTTAAAAGGTGTTTAGCTCATTAAAAAAAACTGTCTATAACAATATAATTTATTTAGAAAATGATTCTTTAAAATTTAATATTTAAAGATAATTTTAGGTTCAACAATTAAATAGTTTTTATTATAAAGTATTTTTTCAAAAAAAAATACTTTTTTGTTTTTGTATTAAAAAAATATATACATTTGTTGCACTTATTTTAAGTAAAATTGTTAAGTTTTTCTTATTTCGGAAATAACTTTCCATTGGAGAATGAAAGTTATATCGCATTTTGGAAATGCAACGAAAAAATTAAGGTGTCTCCGTTTTCTTTTCTAAAAGTAGTGCAGTGTAATTTTAGACTGCATTTAGTTTACTTGCAAATATTACAGTGATAATCATCTCTTTTTAAGAGTTGTAATTTCTATGCTTTAACTTTTTTCAGTTTTAGCCTGGACAGATTTATCCTATAATTAATTTAAATAAAGTGAACACAAAATACATAGATTTAATCGAACAAACATTCGATTTTCCTCAAGAGGAATTTAAAACAGAAAACAACAAATTATTTTGGCATGGAGTAAATTTAATGGAATTAACAGCGAAATATGGTGCTCCATTAAAATTTACATACCTGCCTAAAATTTCAGAAAACATCAACAAAGCAAAAGGATGGTTTCAAAATAGTATGGAAAAACATAACTATAAAGGCAAATACTTTTATAGCTATTGTACAAAAAGTTCTCATTTTAAACACATATTAAATGAAGCTTTAAAAAACGATATTCATATTGAGACTTCTTCAGCTTTTGATATTGATATTGTAAACAATCTTAAGAAAGAAGGAAAAATAAAAGACACCACTTTTGTTATTTGCAACGGATTTAAACGAGATCAGTACATCAAAAATATTGGGGGTTTAATCAATTCAGGACATAAAAACTGTATTCCAATAATCGATAATTATGAGGAGTTGAATTTGTTAATGGATGAGACTGACCAAAAATTAAATGTAGGAATTAGAATTGCTTCAGAGGAAGAACCAAAATTCGAATTTTATACCTCTAGATTAGGTATTGGATATAAAAACATTGTTTCTTTTTATGAGCGTGAAATCGCTGAAAATCCTCAGGTTGATTTAAAAATGTTACACTTTTTTATCAATACAGGTATTAAAGACAATGCTTATTATTGGAATGAATTGATGAAATGCTTAACAGTCTACATCAACCTTAAAAAAGTATGTCCAACTTTAGATAGCTTAAATATTGGAGGTGGATTTCCGATTAAAAACTCATTAGCTTTTGAGTACGATTATCAATATATGATTGATGAAATTATCAATCAAATTAATGAAGCGTGCAAAGAAGGTAACGTAGATGTACCTAATATTTTTACAGAATTTGGAAGCTTTACAGTAGGAGAATCTGGGGCAGCGATTTACGAAGTATTGTATCAGAAAAAACAAAATGATAGAGAACGTTGGAATATGATTAACTCATCATTTATAACCACTTTACCAGATTCTTGGGCAATAAATAAGCGTTTTATTATGCTACCCATAAACAAATGGAACAGACAATATGAACGTGTTTTATTAGGTGGTTTAACTTGTGATAGTGATGATTATTACAACTCTGAACAGCACGTAAACGGAATTTACTTACCTGTTTACGAGAAAGATAAACCTTTATATATCGGTTTTTTTAACACAGGTGCATATCAAGAATCTATAGGTGGTTTTGGAGGATTGCAACATTGCTTAATTCCACATCCAAAACATTTAATTATTGATAGAGATGAGCAAGGAAATATCACAACCAAAATATTTAAAGAGCAACAAAAAAGTAGCGAATTATTGTCCATTTTAGGTTATGGAGAAGTTACAGATACAACACAAAAAGAAGTAGAATTAATACAACAAGAAGTGTTTTAACACATCAAATTATAAAATGAATACAACAAAAACTTATGCAGGAATTCCACAAGAGTATGGAAACCTGTCAACATCAAAAATCGTAATTATTCCTGTTCCTTATGATGGAACAAGCACATGGCAAAAAGGAGCAGACAAAGGGCCACAAGCATTCTTAGAAGCATCAGAAAACATGGAATTGTTTGATATTGAAACCGATTCTGAAGTTTATAAAGAAGGTGTTTTTTTAGCAGAAGCAGTTACAGAAAATGCATCACCAGAAGCTATGGTAGATGCTGTGCATCAGGAAACTAAAAAGTATATCAACAGAAACAAATTTGTAACTGTCTTTGGTGGAGAGCATTCAGTTTCTATTGGTACAATTCGTGCATTTAATGAATGTTTTTCAAATTTAACTGTATTGCATATTGATGCTCATGCAGATTTAAGAAAAGAATACGAAGGGTCTTCTTGCAACCATGCTTGTGCAGTATATGAAGCGAACCAAACAACAAATTTGGTGCAAGTTGGTATTAGAAGTATGGATATTAGTGAGAAAAGAGAAATGAATACTGACAAAGTTTTCTTTGCACATGACATGGCTGTAAATGAAGATTGGATGGATGATGTTATAGACCAATTAACAAGTAATGTGTTTATCACTTTTGATTTAGATGCTTTAGATCCATCAATAATGCCATCTACAGGAACTCCTGAACCTGGTGGATTATTATATTATGAAACGTTAGAGTTTTTAAAACGTGTTTTTGAAGAAAAAAATGTGGTGGGTTTTGATATGGTTGAACTATGCCCAAATCCAACAGAAAAATCTTCTGATTTTTTAGCGGCAAAATTGTTCTATAAAATGTTGAGTTACAAATTTGTAGAAAATGATTTTTCGTATGATAATGGAGATGATGAAATGGTGAATCCATTTAGTAAATTATCAAAATTTAAAAATGACGACGACGATTTTTAAGGAATTATGAAAGTCGAAAATATTGAAAATATAGAATTGCTAAAAGATTTAAATCAATTTGGAAGTGTGCGCAATTTAAAAGATAGAAGAACAGATATTTTTGAAGAAAAAAAATAAAAAATTAAATTAAAATGATCAATACAAACTCAAAACCAATTTCAGAATTTTTAGAAAAGTATTTTCTACATTTTAATGCTGCGTCTTTAGTTGATGCAGCTAAAGCATATGAAACTCAATTAGAAAAAGGCTCTAAAATGTTGGTTTCTTTAGCAGGAGCAATGAGTACTGCTGAAATAGGAAAGATTTTTGCAGAAATGATACGTCAAGATAAAGTACATATTGTTTCTTGTACAGGTGCAAATTTAGAAGAAGATATTATGAATTTAGTAGCTCATTCTCACTACAAAAGAGTTCCTAATTACAGAGATTTAACACCTCAAGACGAATGGGATTTGTTACTAAAAGGATTAAATAGAGTTACAGATACTTGCATACCAGAAGACGAAGCTTTTAGAAGATTGCAAAAACACATTGTTAAAATATGGAAAGATGCAGAAGAAAATGAAGAGTGTTTTTTTCCACATGAATTTATGTATAAATTGATATTGTCTGGTGTTTTAGAAGAATATTATGAGATAGATTTAAAAGATTCTTGGATGTATGCAGCAGCTCAAAAAAACTTACCTATGGTAGTTCCTGGTTGGGAAGATTCAACAATGGGTAACATATTTGCTTCTTATGTTTTAAAAGGAGAACTAAAAGCAGCTACCATGAAATCTGGAATTGAATATATGACTTTCTTAGCAGATTGGTATACAGAGAATTCGAAAAATGGAATAGGATTCTTTCAAATTGGAGGGGGTATTGCTGGTGATTTTCCAATTTGTGTAGTGCCTATGTTGTATCAAGATATGGAAAGAGAAAACACTCCTTTTTGGAGTTATTTCTGTCAAATTTCAGATTCAACTACTAGCTATGGTTCTTATTCAGGTGCTGTACCCAATGAAAAAATTACTTGGGGTAAACTAGACATTGATACTCCTAAATATATTATTGAAAGTGATGCAACCATTGTAGCACCATTAATTTTTGCTTACTTGTTAAATATGTAAAACAATGTTATTTCAAATGAGCTTTTTTAAGCGATTTTGGAATATCACATTAAATTAAAAAAAAATGAAAAGAGTAATCGTAGAATACGCAAAATTAACCAAAGATATTTTAGACATGCTTATTGAAAAATATCCTGATGGTTATGATTATGAAGACATCATTTCCTTTAAAAATGCAAAAGGAGAAACTGTGAAAGCTGTTGAAGTAAAAACAGAAGATACTTGTTATTTAGTCAAAATTAGTAATCGTTTAGAAAATGCAATGGAAGAATATGCTGAAGATGAAGATTTCTTTGAAGATAATGAAGATTTTGATGTAAATGAAGGATAAACAAAGTAAAAGCTAGAAAATATTGATTTTAAAAAAAGTTCTGATAGTTTTTATTATCAGAACTTTTTATACGTTTATTACTGATTAAATTTATTTTGATAAATAATTGTATCTTGCAATATATTATGCATGCATAGTAAATTTAATTCCAGTTTTATGAAATACAAATACATTTTTGAGCCCTTAGATTTAGGTTTTACAACCTTAAAAAACAGAATTTTAATGGGTTCTATGCACACAGGTTTAGAAGAAGAAAAAAACGGAATTGATAAAATTGCAACCTATTATGCAGAAAGAGCAAAAGGTGGAGTAGGATTAATTGTAACTGGAGGAATTTCTCCAAACATACAAGGTTGGACAGCACCTTTTTCTGCAAGAATGTCTACAAAAAAACATGCAAAGCACCATCAGAAAATAACAAAAGCAGTTCATAAAGAAGGAGGTAAAATTTGTATGCAAATCTTACATGCAGGTAGGTATGGTTATCATCCATTTAATGTTGCCCCATCAAAAATTAAATCACCAATAACACCCTTTAAACCATTTAAATTAAGAGAATCTGGTATTAAAAGAACTATTAAAGATTTTGTAAAATGTGCAAAACTATCTAAACTAGCAGGTTATGATGGAATAGAAATTATGGGTTCAGAAGGTTATTTAATCAATCAATTTATAGCTAAAAGAACCAATAAAAGAACAGATTCTTGGGGAGGAGATTATGCAAATAGAATGCGTTTACCAATAGAATTGGTCAAACAAACAAGAGAAACTGTAGGTAAAGAGTTTATCATTATTTACAGATTGTCTATGTTAGATTTGGTAGAAAATGGTTCTTCTTGGCAAGAGGTTGTTCAACTAGGTAAAGAAATAGAAAAAGCAGGTGCCACCATTATAAATACAGGAATTGGTTGGCATGAAGCCAGAATTCCAACAATTGCAACTTCGGTTCCAAGAGCTGCATTTACTTGGGTAACTAAAAAAATGAAAGAAAAATTATCAATTCCTTTGATAACTTCTAACAGAATAAATATGCCAGAAACTGCAGAAAAAATCCTTTCAGAAGGAGATGCAGATATGATTTCTATGGCAAGACCATTTTTAGCAGATCCAGAATGGGTAAATAAAGCAGAACAAGAAAAAGCAGATGAAATTAATACTTGTATTGGATGTAATCAAGCTTGTTTAGACCATGTTTTTCAACAAAAAGTAGCCAGTTGTTTGGTAAACCCAAGGGCTTGTCATGAAACAGAATTAAATTACAATCCAACAGAAAATAAAAAGAAAATTGCTGTTGTTGGTGCAGGTCCTGCAGGATTAGCTGCAGCAACAATTGCTGCTCAAAGAGGTCATAATGTAACCTTATTTGATGCAGAAAAAGAAATTGGAGGTCAATTTAATATTGCAAAACAAATTCCTGGTAAAGAAGAGTTTTATGAGACTTTACGTTATTTTAAAAAACAAATTGAAATTCATAATGTCAATTTAAAATTAGAAACAAGAGTTTTGATTGATGATTTAAAAAACTCAGATTTTAATGAAATAGTTTTAGCTACAGGTATAAAACCAAGAGAATTAACTATAGAAGGCATAAATCATGAGAAAGTTTTAAGTTATATAGATGTTTTAAAACATAAAAAACCAGTTGGTAAACGTGTTGCTGTCATTGGTGCAGGAGGAATTGGTTTTGACGTTTCAGAATATTTAACACATAAAGGAGAAGCAACTTCTCAAAATATAGATGCTTGGTTAAAAGAATGGGGAATTGATAAATCTTTAGAAGCAAGAGCAGGAATTGAAAACATGCAACCAGAATTTGAACCATCACCAAGAGAAGTTTTTATGTTTAAAAGAAGTAAAGGGAAGTTTGGTGGTAACTTAGGAAAAACAACAGGTTGGATTCATAGATCTACTTTAAAAAAGAAAAAAGTTCAATTTATTGGAGAAGTTTCATATACTAAAATTGATGACAAAGGTTTGCATTATATTCAAAATGAGGAAGCTAAAGTTTTAGAAGTTGATAATATTGTAATTTGTGCAGGTCAGGTTCCGTTTAAAGAATTATATCAACCTTTATTGGATGTAAATAAAAATGTTCATGTAATTGGTGGTGCAGATTTTGCTAGTGAATTAGATGCTAAAAGAGCAATAAATCAAGGAGCAAGATTAGCTGCAAAACTTTAATTTTTTTAAAACTTTGTATTAATAACAAGTTTTTTAATAGAAGTACATCTAAATATGATGTATAATTTAAACAAATCCAATAATGAAAAAGATACTTTTTATTTTAATAGCTTTTTTAACTCTTAATGTTTTTGCACAACCTCCTGGAGGAAGGGGTAGAAGAGGTGATGGTCAAGGTCCTTCATCTAATAATAATCAAAAAGCACAAAAATTTAATGCTAGTAATGTAGCTAGAATTTTTTATTATGATATTGATAAAGCAATAAAGAAAACAAAAGTTAAAAAAGAAGAAAAGCAATTATCTATTAAAAAGATAATTAAAAACTACAATTTAAAAATTAAAGAAATTTCATTTTTAAACTCTCAAAAGTTTTCAGATTTAAATCTTGTTGTCAATTCTGGTTCAAAAAATATTTTACCAGAAGAAAGAATGAAAATGAGGAAAAAAGTTAATGAAATTATTCGCCCAATAAGAGATGAAATTCATGAGCTTGAAAAGGAGTTAAATAATAATTTAGAAGAAGTTTTAACTGAAAAGCAATTTAAAAAGTGGTTAAAATACCAGAAAACTCAAAGAGAAAAATTAATGCCCAAAAGAGCTCAAAACGGTCAAGGTCAGAGACAAAGACAAGGGGGGATGAATAATGGTAGAGGAATGAGAAGGCAATAAATAAAATGAATCCAACTTTTGTTGGATTTTTTAATTATAAGAAATCTATTATTTGTTAAAATATAAAAAGCTATTTTTAGAAAAATTATAAAACTTAAATATGAAATTATTCACCGTTAAAGAAATCAACTCACTTTTAAATGGTGAATTAATTGGTAATTGTTCTGATAACATTTATGCTCCAGAGCAAATTGAAAATGCAGTAAAAGGAAATATAACTTTTATTGGGAACTCTAAATATGCTCGTTTATGGGAAAAATCTAATGCAAGTATCGCTATTGTTTATGATGGAATAAAAATTATACCAAGAGAAGGTAAAGCATTTATTAAAGTTAAAAATCCAGATTTAGCCATGGCAGTTTTATTAGAAGCCTTTGAACCAGAGGCACCTTTTTTTGAAACAGATATTCATGAAACAGCAGTTATTGATAAATCTGTTAAATTGGGTAAAGGATGTAAAATAGGAGCAAATTCTTTTATTGGTAAAAATGTTGTTTTAGGAGATGATGTTATAATTTATCCTAATGTTTCAATTTTTGATAATACAACAATTGGAAATAAAACTATTATTTGGTCTGGAACAGTTATAAGAGAAAGAAGTGTAATTGGTAGTAATTGCATTTTTCATACAAATGTAAGTATTGGAGCAGATGGTTTTGGTTACAGACCTAGTGAAAAAGGGTTGACTAAAATAATTCATATTGGTAATGTTGTTATAGGTAATGCTGTAGAAATTGGAGCAAATTCTTGTGTAGATAGAGGAAAATTTAGTTCAACTATTTTAGGAGATGGATGTAAAATAGATAATTTAGTACAAATTGGTCATAATTCTGTTTTAGGAAAATGTTGTATTATGGCAGGAAGCAGTGGATTAGCGGGTTCTGTAACTTTAGGAGATGGTGTAATTATAGGAGGAAGTGCATCTATTAAAGATCATGTTACAATACATTCTGGAGCTAAAGTTGGTGCAGGTTCTGGTGTTATTGCTGATGTTCCTGCAGGTAAAACTGTTGTAGGTTACCCTGCTTGTGACTCAAGAGAAAAAATGAAACAATGGGTAGCTTTACGTAAACTAGGAAGAAATTAGAATTCTTAGAAGTATTATTGTTATTTTTGAGAAAAAAGAAAATGAAAAAAATACTATTTACCCTAATTACTTTATGCTCCTTAAATATTTTAGCTCAAAATTCTAGTAGAAATCTTTCTCAAAAAGACATACTTGCAATGGGAACAGTAAAGTTTAAAGCAAGTGATGCATCTGGTATATTTTATTATGATATTGATAATGTTATAAAAAAGGTAAAAATTAAAGATGCTGAAAAACAATCTTTAATAAAAGAGGTTTTAAAAAAATACAATGAAGAGATTAAAATAATCTCGCAAACAAATAGACAAAATTTTTCGGACATAGATGTTGTAATAAAGTCTATGGAAAGTATAAAAGATCCAACTACTAAAAGTAGAATTCTTAAAAAAGTTGAAGGATTTATTAAACCTATTAAAAGCGAAGTTGAACTTTTAGAAAAAGAGTTAAACTTAAAACTAAAAAATTTACTTTCTGAAAAGCAAAATAAAAAATGGTTGAAATTTCAAAATAAAGAAAAAGAGAAAAGATTGCCTGCTATTGGTGTAAAAAGAACCCTTAAATATATGGTTCAAACAAAAAAATATTAATAGTAGACCTTAAACTACTTTTTTTATTTGCTACTTATATGTTAAAAAAAAATAAATAACGATATTTGCGATTCAACAAACTAATTACGAATTATGGGAATGAATAAAAATACTGTCCTTGGTTGGGCAACATTAATAATGATAGTTGTAGGACTTGGATTAATCGCAATTGGAATTTTTAAATATAGAGAAGTTTCTGCTTGGGGTTTTGCAGCTGTTGGTGTTGGTTTCTTTTCTATAGCCTGGGTTTTTAACGCCTTAAAAGGAAGAGTATAAAGTCTACATTTTTAGTAGCAATTTTCAAAACTAATTTTTCAAATAAAATATAATAAAATGTCAGACGATAAGAAAGTCATTTTTTCAATGAATAAGGTTTCTAAAACCTATCAATCAACAGGGAAACAAGTATTAAAAGATATCTATTTAAGTTTTTTCTATGGAGCAAAAATTGGTATTCTTGGTTTAAACGGATCAGGTAAATCAACATTATTAAAAATTATTGCAGGTGTAGAAAAGAATTTTCAAGGAGATGTAACTTTTTCTCCAGGATATAAAGTTGGGTATTTAGAGCAAGAACCTCAATTAGATCCAGAAAAAACAGTTATAGAAGTTGTAAGAGAAGGAGTTGCAGAAACAGTTGCAATTTTAGATGAATACAACAAAATAAACGACATGTTTGGTTTAGAAGAAGTCTATTCTGATGCAGATAAGATGGAAAAACTAATGAACCAACAAGCAGAATTACAAGATAAAATTGATGCTGCCAATGCTTGGGAATTAGATACCAAATTAGAAATTGCAATGGATGCATTAAGAACTCCAGATTCTGATAAGAAAATTGGTGTACTTTCTGGAGGAGAAAAAAGACGTGTGGCTCTATGTAGATTATTATTACAAGAACCAGAAATTTTATTATTAGATGAGCCTACCAACCATTTAGATGCAGAATCTGTACATTGGTTAGAACATCATTTAGCACAATATAAAGGTACTGTAATTGCAGTAACGCATGATAGATATTTCTTAGACAATGTTGCTGGTTGGATTCTTGAATTAGATAGAGGAGAAGGAATTCCTTGGAAAGGAAACTATTCTTCTTGGTTAGATCAAAAATCTAATAGAATGGCACAAGAAAGCAAAACAGCTTCTAAGCGTCAAAAAACATTAGAAAGAGAGTTAGAATGGGTTCGTCAAGGAGCAAAAGGTCGTCAAACAAAGCAAAAAGCGCGTTTGAAAAACTATGACAAATTAATGAGTCAAGACCAAAAACAAGTTGATGAGAAATTAGAAATTTATATACCTAATGGTCCACGTTTAGGAACCAATGTTATTGAAGCTACAGGGGTTTCTAAAGCTTTTGATGATAAGATATTATATGAAAATTTAGAATTTAATCTTCCTCAAGCAGGTATTGTTGGTATTATTGGTCCTAATGGAGCTGGTAAAACAACTATTTTTAAAATGATTATGGGAGAAGAAACTCCTGATAATGGAAGTTTTAAGGTAGGTGAAACAGCAAAAATTGCCTATGTAGATCAAGCACACTCAGATATTGATCCAAATAAAACAATTTGGGAAAACTTTTCTGACGGTCAAGATTTAGTAATGATGGGAGGTAAGCAGGTTAATTCTAGAGCTTATTTAAGTCGTTTTAATTTTTCTGGAAGTGAACAGAATAAAAAAGTAAATACACTTTCTGGAGGAGAAAGAAACAGATTGCATTTAGCAATGACGCTTAAAGAAGAAGGTAACGTTTTACTTTTGGATGAGCCAACAAATGATTTAGATGTAAATACTTTAAGAGCTTTAGAAGAAGGTTTAGAAAACTTTGCAGGTTGTGCAGTTGTAATTTCGCACGATAGATGGTTTTTAGATAGAATCTGTACACACATCTTAGCTTTTGAAGGTAATAGTGAAGTATATTTCTTTGAAGGTTCTTTTTCTGATTATGAAGAAAATAAAAAGAAACGTTTAGGAGGAGACTTAATGCCTAAACGTATTAAATACAAGAAGTTAATTAGATAATTAGCTAAATATATTTCTATTTAATTTTTATTGAGCTATGATAATAGTCATAGTTAAAAATTTAGGTAAAACTTATTTTTAATAGTTGTTCAAAAAGAACAATTTCAATAATAATTAAATAGAAATATTATGAAAAAATATTTGTTAAAACTTTCTTTTCTAATGCTTTCTGCATTAGTTTATGGTCAAGCAGGTCATGTTATGCAAGGTGTTGGAGCCGTTAATATGTCTATGGGAGGAGCTGCAACAGCACAACCTTTAGATATTTCTGGTGCTTTACAATGGAATCCTGCATCTATTTCAACGTTTAATGATAAAATAATAAAACTTGATGTAGGTTTATTCTTTTCTTCTCCAAAATTATATTCTACGGTTCCAGAATTTGATAATTTGGGTCAACCAACAGGAAATTTCTTTTCTGGTTCAACAGAAGATGATAGAGGTGTATCTCCTATGCCAGCAATAGCTATGGTTTGGGGTAAAGAAGATAGTAAGCATACTTTTGGAGTATCAGCATTTGGTATTAGTGGATTTGGAGTTACTTTTCCAGAAAGTACAACAAACCCTATAAATATGCCACAAAGTATGGGTGGTTTTGGTAGAATAGAATCAGATTATATGTTAATGCAAGTAGGGTTAACTTGGGCATATGAACTAACAGATAAATTATCTTTAGGTGTACAAACAAATTTTAATTATGCAGCTTTAGAGTTAATGCCAAACCCAACAGCGAATCCAACTGCAGCAGGATATCCTTCTACAGATAAAGCTTCAGCAACTGGTTTTGGAGCTCAACTTGGTGCATTTTACGACTCACAAAAGGGATTGAAATTGGGTGTTTCTTATAAAACAACTCAAAGTTTTAGCGATTTTGATTTTGATAATACTTATTTAGACGCAACAACAGGTACTAATAGTTTTAATATGGATTATCCTGCTATTTTATCGCTAGGTTTAGGATATTCTAAAAATGATTTTGATTTTGCATTAGATTATAGAAATGTAAACTATGAAAACACAGATGGATTTTCAGAAACGGGTTGGACAAACACAGCTTCTGTAGCTGGTTTTGGTTGGAAAAATATTTCTATTATTTCTGCAGGATTACAATTTAAAGGAATTGATAAGTTGCCATTACGTTTAGGATATACTTTTAGTAAAAATCCTATAGAAAATGAAGTAGCTTTTTATAACATTCCTGCAACTGCAATTATAAAAAATGCATACCAACTTGGATTTAGTTATTTAATAAGTGATAAATTTACTTTAGATGGAGTTTATCATTATGGAACTAGTAATGGAAAAACTACAGGTCAGTTACTAAACCCAATGTTTGCAAGTCCTACAAATATGTATGGTGCTATTCCTGGTAGCGAAGTTTCTTATGAAATGAATACTTCTATGTTAATGTTTGGTTTTAGTTACAATTTTAGCAAATAAAAGATAACTTTAATTAATACACATAAAAAGCCTCATTTCTATAAAGAAATGAGGCTTTTAACTTCTACTTTTTCTATCACAACTAATTAGTAGTTAGTTGGTGTTCTTTTTCATTTTATGATATTACAAAAATATAGAACTACCTGTTAAATAAACCACGTATAAATACCTGTTTTTTAACTTCTTCTTTTTCTTTCATTTTTATTAACTACTTTTCTTTTAGTTTTTTTATCTAATGTTCTACCAGTTGTACTTGGTTTTCTATTAACATTTCTTTCAGTTCTATTTATTGTATTAGAGTTTCTATTTGTTTTAACAGTAGCTCTTCTTGTACTTGTATTTTCTCTAGTTATCTTTTTATCTGTATTTACAGAAGTTGGTTTTCTATAAGTAGAATTGCTTCTTCTTGTGTTTTGTTTAGGAGTATTCTTTAAAATTGTTGAAGCTGGTTTTCTTCTTCTTAAAGTTTTACTTCTTTTACCAATTTTTGCATTCGGATTTGCTCTATAGTAATAGTAATTTTTATCTTCTCTAATTTTAGAATAGTTTCTTCTAAAGTCACTTCTATAGAAATAAGCGTCATTATAATTAAAAATATCACCAATATTTAAATTTATTCTGAAACCATTATGATTATAGTAGTTATTCTTTACAGTTCCGTAAAATATAGGATTTCCCCAATAATTATATCTTACTCTTAAATTCCCCACATTTGTTAATTGACCTCTATAATATCTTATAAAAACGTTTCCAATTCTAGTTACATTTCCTGATCTATCATAATTAATAAATGCATTTCCAATTCTGCTAATTCTACCTCTGTAATCTCTATCAATTCTAACACCTCTATCTCTACCATTGTTAAAATAGGTATCATTATAATGTGTGTTAAAATCAAACTCTCCATTTGTAAAAACAAAAAATTCAATTCCACGTTCAACAAAGTTTACGGCTTCGTTATAAGAGTAATTAAACCCAAATCTGTTTGGTAATTCATTGCCATTTTTGGCTTCAACAGTAGAAACCATCATGATCATTCCTAATAATATAAGTACACCTTTTTTCATAATATATGGTTTTAAGGGTTTTGCCTACTCTAATTACTTTTCGGCTTCCGTATTTGATTATCATAATTTCAAAGAGTGTGCCAAAAAAATATTTAATTTATATGTTTTAGAATTTAATATTAAATTATTGACATATAATGTGTTGTTTTTTAGTTATTTATATTTGTGTGAAAAAAGTTTTAAAAAAGAGAAATATCTTGTAAATTGACTCACCTTTTAACGACCAAAAACGAAATTATTTATTTATGATTGATGCTATTGAAAAAAACTTACAAAGAGGTATAAATTTATTAAATAAAATTTCTGATGATCAGTTTGCAGATGCTTCTGTAGCTCCTTACTATTCTAGCATTGGTTGTCATATGCGTCACATATTAGATGTATTTTCTTGTGTTTTTGATGGTTTAGAAACTAATAGTATTTATTTAAATAAAAGAAATAGAAATCAGTTAGTAGAACAAAAAACGAACTTAGGGATTGATTATTTTGAGAGTATCATTAACAAGTTAAAGCAATTAGATGCATCAGATTTTGAAAAAAGTTATGCAGTTACAGATGATTTAGGTTTAGGAGTTGAAACTGCTAATTATACTCTAGGAGCAATTTTAATGCAAGCACATAGTCATGCAATTCATCATTTTGCAAGTGTAGGATATATTATTTACCATTTAGGATTAGAATTACCAGATGCAGATTTTGGTTTCAATCCATCAACTCCAAAGGTTAACTTACAAAGAAATTAGAAAAGTATAAATTTTATTATTTTGAACAATTATAGCTTCTTTGCAATTTGTAGGATGTATAAATTTGTAATTATTTAAATGATTAAAACAAGTTTTATCAATTGTAAATAATTTTTCAAAATCTTTATTTCCAACAGAATTATATCTCGAAATTTTATAATATTTATCATCAATTTTTTCTTCAATATTAAACCAAGCACCACTTCCAATACCTCCTAACCAAGTTCCTTTATTTAATGTAAATACTTTAATGTCTGGTTGTTCTGTTCCTATTAAATTGGGTTCTCCTTTAAACCTTTTAAAAAATGAAGCCTTATATTCTTTTGTGATAGATCTATTTTTATATTCAGATAATTGCTGTTTATAAATAGTATATATTTTATTATTACTGGTTCCTTTTATTACATTTCCTATTGGACTTGGTGTAAATAAATTAGATTTTTTTAAATAATTCTTAATTTTTTTATTTGTTGTTGATTCAATAATTGTATCTGTAACAAATCTTGCACAATTAGTTCCGTTTTTTATAAAAGCACCATAAGGAATCTCTTTTTTATTTATTAATTGATGAATAAAATTTTTAGCTGTATTATAATCAATTTCATCATTAATGCTTGCAACCAATCTACCCTCACCGTGTGTTTTTTCTGGGTGTTTTTCTAACCAAAGTAAAATGTCTTTTAAATTAGTTAATTCTCCATTACTAAAATTTGCTTTTAAAGTAACAGCAACATCTGGATCTGTTTCTTTACAACGTACACGTCCATTTCCATAAGTTGTAATATATCTTCCAAAATCGAAATAATTAATTTCTGAATGTTCTTTTTTAATTAAAAGTAATGCAGCATGTCCTGCTTGTACAGCATGTTTACCACCAATACCAATTTTTGGCCAAATCTTGCTAGATTTTTCCCAATAAGCAGGTCTTACAACAGTATCTGGGTAAGAGAGAATAACAATGATTCCATCAGAATTTTGCATTCGTTTAATTATTAAATAAAGCTTTTAGTAAAATTTTGAAAGTTTTAAAAGCAAAGTAAATTGTAAAAAGTATGAGTAAACCTGCAATGATTAAAATAATAAAAGAAATAAATTCTTTTGGTGTGTCATTAAACTTTTTTAAAGCTTTAAAGCCTATAGTTAATGTAATAGGAGAAGCAATAAAAAGAAAAACTAAAATACCTAAATACTTTAATCCTTTACTTAATAAATTTACATCTGTACTCATTTTACATAGTTTTTAATGGCATTTCTAACATTACCAAATTCTTGTAATAAACTAGCAGCTTTTTCTTGGTCGATATTTAGTTCTTTAGCTAACATTTTTTGTCCTCTTTCTACCAATTTATTATTAGATAGTTGCATGTCAACCATTTTGTTTCCTTTTATTTTTCCTAATTGAATCATGGTTGCTGTTGATAGCATGTTTAAAACTAATTTTTGGGCAGTACCTGCTTTCATTCTAGAGCTTCCAGTAACAAACTCTGGACCTACAATTACATCTATAGGAAATAGTGCTGTATTAGATAAAGGACTGTTTTTATTACAAGAAATACAACCTGTAATAATATTATTTTCATTACACTTTTCTAAGGCAGAAATTACATAAGGAGTTGTGCCAGATGCAGCAATACCAACTACAATATCTTTATTGGTAATTTTATAATTTTGTAAATCTAACCAACCTTGTTTTGTAGAATCTTCTGCAAATTCTACAGCTTTTCTAATAGCAATATCTCCACCAGCAATAATGCCAACTACCAATTCATGAGGAACACCAAATGTTGGTGGACATTCTGAAGCATCTACAACACCTAATCTACCAGAAGTACCAGCTCCTATATAAAACAATCTACCTCCATTTTGTAGTTTATTTACAATCTGATTTGTTAATGCTTCAATTTGAGGTAAAGACTTTTCTACAGCTAAAGGAACTGTTTTGTCTTCGTTATTAATATTGGTTAATAAATCTGATACAGACATCTTTTCTAGATGATTGTATTTAGAATCTTGTTCTGTAGTTTTTATAAAAGTCATCAATCAAAAATACAGAATTCTATGTTAAATTCTATATTATTTCTTAGACGTTTTAGTACGCTTTTAATTATATTTTTTTATTGAAAAAAACCATTCTAATATCTATTGTTATTAGAATGGTTTAAGTCTTTAACGTTAATGTAAGATTATTTGAGGTTTTAATTTTTATCTACTAAGTTAATAGTAAAAGTGTCTGTTTCTGAAATATGAAAATAACCTAAAGGAAAATTAGCATCATTTGTAGTGTTAATGATGTTTCCTAATAAAGAAGATGGAACTGCTTGAAAAGGACCTCCACCTTCTTGTCCTCCTTGACTTACCAAAATTTCGAAATAAGTATAATATTCCTTTGTAATTCCAGACATTTTAATGTTTACGGTTTTTGGTAACTCAAGTTCTTCATCTCTATAGAAATAAGAAAAATTATATTCTGAACCATTAAAATAACGGTCATCTATAGATAAAAATAGGTTGTCATCAAAATCGAATAAATAATAGTTTTCTATAACTGGAATGTCTTGAAAAGTGATTTTAATTTCTACTTCTTCACCAGAAAATAAAGTTTTATCACCCTGTATAACTTCTTTAAAAGGAGAAGATTTAATTTTGGTAGCTTTTCCTTTATAAGTTTCGTTATTATAAATAATAGTTAGTTCATATTCTATATCATCAGCAGGTATAAAATTGATGTTAGGTGTGTAGTTTCCATCAGAATTAACATCAGAAAAATTGATGATTGAATTGTCTGTTAAATTTGTTAAAAACACAGTTGCATTACTTACAGTAGGTATTTCATCTTCAAAATAATCTGCAGATAAACTTAGTTTTACTACTGTATTTGCTACTACAGGATTTTCATCAAACAAAACTTCAAAAGAAGCATCAATAACTAATTTTGGTTCTATTGATGGAACATCAACATCAATTACTTTTTCGCAACTGTTAAAAAAGAATATTGCTAA
This sequence comes from Polaribacter sp. Z022, assembly GCF_023555495.1. Classification (GTDB taxonomy): domain Bacteria; phylum Bacteroidota; class Bacteroidia; order Flavobacteriales; family Flavobacteriaceae; genus Polaribacter. Next base: position 207,067 of record NZ_JALCZO010000002.1, read on the forward strand.
AATTGGAAGTAAATATATCTTTTTCATCGATTTAAAATTTAAAGTTATAAGTAACAGATGGTACCATTCCAAAAATTGAAGTTTGTACAGCTTCATTTTTAAAGGTTTCTCTGTTTTGTGAAAAATTAATAGAAGCAGCATTTTGTCTTCCATATAAATTATAAATTCCAAAAACCCATTCTCCTTGCCATTTTCTGTTTTTGTTTTTTTCTGGAGTTAAAGTTGCAGAAACATCTATTCTATGGTAGTTAGGCAATCTGTCTGCATTTCTTCTATTATCATCATAAATGGGTACGTTTAAACCTTGTATTTCATATTGACCTACAGGATAATTTGTTGGTTGCCCTGTTTGAAAAACAAAGTTGGTGTTAAATTTCCATTTTTTGTTTAATTCATAACTTGCATTTATTGAAAAATCATGTGTTTTGTCATAGGGAGTATTGTACCATTCTCCACTGTTTATTCCAGGTTCATTACTGTTTCTACCTTCTGTTAATTGCTCTGATTTAGAAAGAGTGTATGAAAGCCAACCTTTAAAATTACCAGCATTCTTTTTTAACAATAACTCTAAGCCATAGGCTCTTGCTTTTCCGTTTAAAATAACGGTTTCAATTTCATTATTTGCAATTAGGTTTGCTCCATTTATATAGTCTATTCTGTTTTGAATATCTTTATAATAAGCTTCTACTTCTAAAGAATAATCTCCATCTTTTAATGTTTTAAAATATCCAACAGCAAATTGATCTAACAATTGAGGCTTTATATATTTTCCACTAGGAGTCCAAACATCTAAAGGAGTAGGAGAAGAGGTGTTAGATAATAGATGTAAATATTGAGACATTCTATTATAACTTGCTTTAAAAGAACTATTATTATTTAAGGTGTATGACATAGAAAACCTTGGCTCAAAGTTGTTAAAACTAGTAATAACATCACTTTTATTAAAAGATTCTACTCCAATTGCATTTGCAGATTCATATTTTTTAAATTCACTATTATAAATAACAGCTTCATCATTGGTATAGATGTTTAATTCCTCTTGTCCTAATCTTAAAAAGTTGCTAAAACGTACTCCATATTGTAGTCTTAATTTATCATTAATTTTATGTTCTGCATCTAAGTAAACTGCAAATTCATTAGCGTATTTGTCTATTAATTTTTCTGCAACAATACCAGAGTCTTCTCTATTAGGTTTTATTTCACCAGGATTAAATTTACTATGAATGTTGTTGATACCATAACTTAATTTAAAATTACTATTAATGTAATGTTTAAAATCATATTTAAGGTTAAGATTGGTAATACCAGAATCCCATTCAAAACCAACAAAATCTAAGATTAATCCATAGAAATAGTCAGAATAAATTAAAGATAAATTTGAAAAAAGTTTATCTGAAAATAAATGATTCCAACGTAAATTTGCTACAGTATTTCCGTATTTATTTACAAAACTATCACTGATTCCAAATACATCTTTACCAAAATAACCAGAAAAGAAAACACTGTTTTTATCATTAATTCTATAATTTACTTTGGTATTTAAATCATAAAAATACGCAGTATTATCTATATCAAATAATGGTAAAAATAAATGAGCATATGAAGATCTACCACCAACTAAAAATGAAATTTTTTCTTTTTTCAATGGACCTTCTAATAAAAGTCTAGAAGAAACCAAACCAATACCACCAGTAGCTTTAAACTCTTTACTGTTTCCTTCTTTTTGATATATATCTAAAACAGATGATAATCTACCTCCGTATTTTGCAGGAATACCTCCTTTATACAATTTAACGTCTTTAATTACATCAGGATTAAAAACTGAGAAAAAACCAAATAAATGAGATGAATTAAAAACTGTAGCTTCATCTAATAGAATTAAATTTTGATCTGCAGCACCACCTCTTACATTAAATCCAGAAGCACCTTCACCAGCACTTGTAACTCCAGGTAATAAAATTAGAGATTTAATAATATCTGCTTCACCTAAAACAACAGGAATTTGCTTTATGGTAGAAGAAGTAAGTTTATTTACACTCATTTGAGGTGTTCTAACATTCAATTTTTCAATATTAGATTCAATAATAATTTCATCTAAACTTTCTGCTTCTTCTTTTAAATTAAAGTTTTTAGTTAGTTTTTTGTTTAAATTAATAGTTTCTGTTATTGTAGAGTAACCTAAGTAACTTACTTGAATTTTGTAAGTGTTTTCTGGTAGAGTTACAGAGTAAAAACCATATTCATTGGTTGTTGTACCAATATTGATTTCTGGAAAGTATATGGAAACACCAATTAAGGTTTCATTATTACTGAAGTCATATACAGTACCACTTATGGTTTGTTTATTTTGACCATATGTAACAAAGGAAATAAAGAATAATAAAGAAAATATTTTTTTGACTTCAATCATTTTGTTTAATGAATTTATGTTTTTGATAAACAAAAGTACAATTCTAAATTTTAATATTATGTTAAATATTTAAGATGTTTTTTAATAAAAAAAGGTCGATGATAAACATCGACCTTTATAATTATTAAAATTAAAAATTTTATAATATTATTTTAAAACACTGTTTAAAGTAGCATTTGGTCTCATTGCTGCATCTGCTAATGCATCATTTGGTTGGTAATAACCACCAATATTATTTGCACTTCCTTGAATTTCATTTAATTCAGCAACAATTTTAGTTTCATTTTCTTTTAATGCTTTTGCAATACTAGAAAATTCAGCTTTTAAATCAGCATTTTTATCTTGATTTGCTAATCCTTCTGCCCAATACATAGCTAAGTAAAAGTGGCTACCTCTATTATCTAATTCACCAACTTTTCTTGAAGGAGATTTGTCATTATCTAAGAACTTATCTGTTGCATCATCTAAAGTTTCAGCTAAAACTAAAGCTTTAGAGTTATTGTTAGAAGTACCTAAATGCTCTAAAGAAACAGCTAAAGCTAAAAACTCTCCTAAAGAATCCCAACGTAAGTGGTTTTCTTCATTAAATTGTTGCACGTGTTTAGGAGCAGATCCTCCAGCACCAGTTTCAAACAAACCACCACCATTCATTAGAGGAACAATTGATAACATTTTTGCAGATGTACCAACTTCTAAGATTGGGAATAAATCTGTTAAATAATCACGTAAAACGTTACCAGAAACAGAAATTGTATCTTCACCTTTTGCAATTCTTTCACAAGTAAAGTTTGTAGCTTCTATTGGAGATAAAATTCTAATATCTAATCCAGAAGTATCGTGGTTTGGTAAATAAGCATTTACTTTTTTAATGATTTCTGCATCATGAGCTCTATTTTTATCTAACCAAAAAACTGCAGGAGTTTGAGAAGCTCTTGCTCTTGTAACTGCTAATTTAACCCAATCTTGAATAGGTAAATCTTTAGTTTGACACATTCTCCAGATATCACCTTCTTCTACATTATGTTCTAAAAGAGTGTTTCCAGAAGCATCTGTTACTACAACTTTTCCTTCAGTTGCTATTTGAAAAGTTTTATCATGAGAACCATATTCTTCTGCTTTTTGAGCCATTAAACCAACATTTGGTACTGTACCCATTGTTGTAGGATCAAAAGCACCATTCTTTTTACAGAAATCTATAGTTGCAGCATAAATACCTGCGTAAGAACTATCTGGAATTACAGCTTTAGTGTCTTGTAATTTACCATCTTTATTCCACATTCTACCAGAAGTTCTAATCATTGCTGGCATAGAAGCATCAATAATTACGTCAGATGGTACATGTAAGTTTGTAATTCCTTTATCAGAATTTACCATTGCTAAATCAGCATTTTCTTCAAGAATAGTATCTATATCTGCTAAAATTTCTGCTTTCTTTTCTGCAGAAACTTCATCAAGGTTACTTAATAAGTTACCAAAACCATTATTTACATCAACACCAATTTCTTCAAAAGTTGCTCCATGTTTGTCAAATAGTTCTTTGAAATAAGATTTTACTGCAAGACCAAAAATAATAGGGTCAGAAACTTTCATCATTGTAGCTTTCATATGTAATGAAAGTAAAATGTCTTGTTCTTTAGCATCTGCTACTTGCTCATCTAAAAAAGCAACTAAAGCTTTTTTACTCATTACAGTTGCATCTATAATTTCACCATCAATTAAAGCTAAATTCTCTTTTAAAGTAGTTATAGAACCATCTTTAGCAATGTGTTGTATGTTTACGTTAGTAGCTTTTGCTACTGTAGTAGATTTTTCATTATGAGCAAAATCTCCTTCGCTCATTGTTGCTACGTGTGTTTTAGAATCTGCACCCCATGCACCCATAGAATGTGGATTTTTACGAGCATAATTTTTAATAGCTTTTGGAGCTCTTCTGTCTGAGTTTCCTTCTCTTAAAACAGGATTTACAGCAGAACCTTTTACTTTATTATAAAGAGCTAAAACCTTTTTATCTTCGTCAGTATTTGCTTCTTCTGGATAATCTGGTAAAGCATATCCTAAAGCTTGTAATTCTGTAATTGCAGCTTTTAATTGAGGAACAGAAGCACTAATATTTGGTAATTTAATAATATTTGCTTCTGGTTTTTTTGCTAAATCACCTAAAATAGCCAATGCATCTTCAACTTTTTGTTCTTCAGTTAAATATTCTGAAAAATTAGCAAGAATTCTTGCAGCTAAAGAAATATCTTTTACTTCAATTTCTATATTAGAAGATTTTGTAAAAGCTTTTACAATAGGTAAGAATGATCTTGTTGCTAAAGCAGGAGCTTCATCAGTCTTAGTGTATACAATTTTAGCTATTTTACTCATTTTTAGTTAAATTTTATATTGTTAATTGTAATTTACGAAATGGATTTCGTAAAAAAAGTGAGGCAAATTTATGAATTAATAATGATATTTTTATTGGTAAATTGTTATTAATTAGGTGGTATTTTTGTTTATTTAATAATAAATTAAGGTTATTGGTGTGAATATGAATTTATTGCAAAATAAAAGCCATATCACACAATTTCTTGTAGTGATATGGCTTCTTAGAAATAGTATTTAGTAAGCTTAATATTGTTCTAAAAAACTAAAAGTTGCCTTAAAATTCTTTTTTTACAATGAGGTTACTTTCTACTAATTCTGGTTTTGAAACATCCTTAATTACAATAAGCATTCTACTTTGTTATAATTTTTATGAATGTTTCTATTGTTTTCTATTTAACCTTAATATCAATTTATACATTTATATTAGTTTTAAAATGTTTAATTACTATAACCTTTTTTATTAATTAAGTTTTCTTTTAATTATTATAAGTGATTCTGTAAACTTTCGTTTAAGATTCTTTTACATTATTAAAAGTCTTCTTTTTTAATTTTAAGTATTAACTGCAAGTATTCAATTTATACTTTTTATAAAAAAACCAATTTTTAGTAAATTAGAAAAACAATATTTAAAGAACGTTACTTTATGTATTTACTTGTTAATTTTATTAGCTTTTGAAGACTGATAAGTTTAATTAGCTTGTAAATTCTTTGTAAATATAAACCTGTTTTTTAAAAATGCAAATTATTTAACTAATTAGAAATCAACACGATATTAACTTTGGTTATTAACAATTGTTAACTAAAAAAAGCGTTGTGAAAAATCACAACGCTTTTTAAATACTTTTATGTAAAAGAGATTATCTTCTTTTTTCAGTAATTCTAGCTTTTTTACCAGTAAGACCTCTAAAGTAGAAAATACGAGCTCTACGTACTTTACCTCTTTTGTTAACTTCAATTTTTTGAATAGAAGGTAAGTTAACTGGAAAAATTCTTTCTACACCCACAGTACCAGACATTTTTCTGATTGTAAATGTTTCTGAAAGACCAGCTCCTCTTCTTTGTAAAACAACACCTCTAAAAAACTGAGTACGAGTTTTGTTTCCCTCTTTAATTTCGTAATAAACAGTGATTGTATCACCAGCAGCAAATTCTGCAAATTCTTTTTTTGTTACAAATTCGTCTTGAACAAATTTTACTAAAGATTCCATATCTTTTAATTTAATTGATTTTGTAAAGCAACATTCACGATTTTTTCGTCAGAGGTTAATTTAGCGGTTGCAAAAGTAATCATTATTTTTTGTTGTAAAAACTAAAATGCATTATTTTTTTGCTTGATAATTAGAACAATAGAAAATCCAAAACTTACGAACTTCTTTACCATTAATTTTTATAATAATTGGTTCTAATTCAACTACTTTTTCAAAATGGTTATCTATCAGTTCATGATATTTTCCTCTTTTCTCTTTGTTTTTAAAACGTGTATCAGAATCAATAAATATGGCGTTTTTGTTATTTAAAGTAGTTAAATCATCGCCTAAATAATCAAAATGTAATGCAGGCAAACCAATAATGTTTTTAGAATAAACTTTTTCATCCATAAAAAAGTTTAAACAAGCAGCAGTTTTATAATGATCTTCTGAAAATACAAAAGTATTTGGGTAGTCTTTTTTAATGTTTTCAATTTCTTCTGATAATTCTTCCCAACCAATCCAGGTATCATCACTTTTAATTGGAGCTAAATTAAATAGTATTTGAAGACTAACTAATACATGAAAAACAATTGAAAAGATTACTTGAATTTTCAATTGTTTCTTACTGATAAACATAGCAGCTAAAATTATACCTGAAATGTAAGAAGGCATCATCCAATTTAGTTTAACCCAATAAATAGGAGTTAGACTAAAAAATCCAACGAAAGTTGGGATAAAAAAGGCTAATAAAAATAACGTCTTTGCTTGTGGAATTTTAAATTTTAAAAGTGCTCTTTTAATGTATTTAAAAGAAAATGTAATAAAAATTAAAAATAATACAGGCAGTAATAAAAACATTTGATGACCTATGGCACCAAAGAAATAATTTGGATATAATTTAAACTCTGTTATTGTGCTAGTTCTTTCTCCTCCTTGAAAAGCAAATGAGGCAAAGTTGTTTTGATAATTCCAATACCATACAGGGAAAGTTACAGCAACAGAAATAATTATACACATCCAAAACCAAGGAGATAATAATAGTTTTCTGTATTTATTAGAAAAAATAAGAAAAGCAATTAAACCAATTTGTAAAACTAAAGCAGTGTATTTACTATTAAATGCTAATCCCATAGCAATTCCACCAAGAATCCAAAACCATTTTTTTTCTTCAAAAATTGCTTTGTATAAACAAATTAAACTGAGTGTCCAGAATAATAATAGTGGTACATCTGGAGTAGAATTAAAAGATAAAATGGAAATAAATATGGTTGAAACTATAAGAACTAGGGCTTTTTGTAGTTTTTGTTTTGATAGGAAATAAGAAGCTAATTTGTAAAAACTAAAAATTGTGAATGAAGTAATTACAAAATCAGCAAATTTTACAATAAAAACAGATTGACCAAAAACATCTGTAAATATTCTTAAAATATAGCCAATCATTCCTGGGTGATCAAAATATGAAAGTGATAAATTTTGACCATATAAATGATAGTAGGCATCTTGTGGCATTAAGCCCATAAAAGGTAATAATATCAATCTAAATAGTTGAAATCCTAAAACCCAAGAAATGGCTTTGTTGTTTTTTATGAAAGATGAAAACTTATTCATTTTCTAATAAATCTGGTCTTATTTGTTCTGTTCTTTCGTAAGCTTTTTCACTTCTCCAATCATCTATTTTAGGAAAATTTCCAGACAATAAAACATCAGGAACTTTCATGCCTTCAAAATCTGCAGGTCTTGTATAAACAGGAGGAGATAATAAATTATCTTGAAAAGAATCTGTTAAGGCAGATTGTTCATCGCCAATAACACCAGGAATTAAACGTACAACAGCGTCTACTAAAACAGCTGCAGCTAACTCACCACCAGTTAAAACATAATCTCCAATAGAAATTTCTTTAGTAATAAATTTATCTCTTATTCTTTGATCTACACCTTTATAATGCCCAGTAAGAATTAAAATATTTTCTTTTAAAGAAAGTGTATTTGCAGTAGATTGGTTTAATGTTTTAGCATCTGGAGTCATATAAATAATTTCATCATATGTTCTTTCTGCTTGAAGTTTTTTTATACAATTAGCTATGGGTTCTATCATCATAACCATACCTGCACCACCTCCAAATTGAGTATCGTCTATTTGTTTGTAATTACCCAAACCATATTCACGTAAGTCGTGAATAACAATTTCTGCCAAACCTTTGTCTTTTGCTCTTTTAACTATAGAATGATTAAAAGGGCTTTCTAATAAATTTGGAGCAACTGAAATAATATCTATTCGCATTTTGCAAATGTAAGTTTTTTAGAACTTGTCTAAAATAAAAATTAGTCTACAATTATAGTAAAAGGGATACTATATTTTACATTTACTAATTTGCCTCCTTGTAAACCTGGTTTTACTTTGGGTAATTTTTTCATTACTCTTATAACTTCCTCCTTTATTTCTTCATGTGGTGCTCTAACCATTATATCTATTATATCTCCACTTTTACCAATTTTAAAACCAATAAAAATTCTTTTTTTTCCTTTACTTAAATTTAATTTTTTTGGTAAATCAGCATCAAATTTTCTTACAAAATGTTTTTGTACACCTCTACTAAAACAAGACTTAGCTTCTTTAATACTTTTAGAGTTTTTACATCCAGGAAATATTGGTATTTTTTCATTAAAAAAAGTAGGGTATGTTTCTATTGTAATCTTACCTTCTTTTAACTTTAAAATTGTATTAGTATACATAGAAAATACACTTTTTTCTCCTAGATTTAATTTATTAATAGGATATTCTTTAAAAATACTAAAGATTTGATTTTCTAACTCTTTAGTACGTGTATTTGTTCTTAAATTAATAGGGTTTCCTTTTTTATCAAGTTCAAAATGAAGAGATATAGTACAGTTTAATCTATTTAATCCTTCATTTTTAATATTTGTAGAATCTAATCTTTCGTTAAAAAATTTTGCAAAATCATTTGTTGTATTTGAAATATAACCTAACTTTTTGTGTACAATACCTCTATTTGCAGTTTTTTTAGATAAAGGGTAAAATGTGTAATAATAGTTTGTTGGAGAACCATTTAAAGTTGCAGGTTCTATAAAATCAGGAAAATTATTAGTTGCTTCAATAAACAATTTTGAGCCTTTTCCTTTTTTTAGTTTTAATTTTCCCTTTTTATCAATAAATAATTTTCCTTTTAAGTTTTTTGTAGTTTTTTTAGCGATTATAATAGCTGTAGAATCTACGTTTTTATTAAAATAACCATTTATTTTAGATTTGATGCATTTATCAATATCTTCATAAAACTCTAAATCATTACAAGATTCACTTATAGGTAATGAATGTGTTAAAATAGAAGAACTACAACTAATTATACTTTCCAATTTGTTTTTACGCATTACTACTTGAAATGAATATTTTTTTTGAGCTTCAAATTTTTCAACCCCTAATTTATTTAATGGATAGTTTAATAGTGCTTTTTTAATAGCGCTATTTAATTCTTTGTTGTAAAGGTTGTTAAATGTTATTTTATAGGGTTTGTTTAATTTATTTATGTAAAAGGATAAGACTATGTTATGATTTGATTTGGGGTATCTAACATTTTTTAGCAACCTTGTAGGAACTGCATTTCTAAAATAATTTGACAATAGATTATCTGGTCTTGGTTTTGTTAAGTTTATGTAATCGTAATTTTGAGAAAAGCTAAAAATTGAGAAAAGTAAACTTAAAAGAAAAACTATTTTTTTCATTTGTAATTTTTTATCAAAAATATTAAAAATTAAGATTGTACTCTGTAAAATAGAAATATAAAGTACAATTTAATTTCATTAAAAATATTAATTTTGTAAACTATATGGAAGAATTAACACTTACAACACCTGCTCTTTTATTTTCTGCAATTTCGTTAATAATGCTTGCTTATACCAATCGTTTTTTGGCATATGCATCTGTAATTAGAAATTTACATGCTATTTATTTAGAAAGAAAAGAAGCCTCTTTATTAAGGCAAATTACAAATTTAAAAAAGCGACTTAACTTAACAAAGTATATGCAAATTTTTGGTATATCTAGTTTGTTGTTTTGTGTAGTAACAATGTTTTTAATATATGTTCATTTTAACACATTCGCTATTTGGGTTTTTGGTTTTGCTTTAATATTATTAATTATTTCTTTAGCATTATTAATTAAAGAAATACAAATTTCTACACAAGCTTTACAGCATCATATTGCAGATATAGAAGAACATTTAGAAAAAAAATAAAAAAAAATCCCAAACAATATCTGAATGGGATTTTAAGGGCTTTATTATTTAATTATTTTTTACTTTCTATAGGGCAAGTTTTTATTCCAAAAATACTATACAAAGGGCAAGAACTAATAATACTTGTTAATGTAAAAATAGCTGCAACTGCTAAAAATATAATAGCTAAAGTACCAGAAATAGTATTTGTAAAGTAAAGAATGCCAATAATTGCAGCGATTATTAGTCTGATAATTCTATCTGCATTTCCCATGTTTTTTTTCATAATGTATATTTATAGATGTTAATTTCTATTGCAAATTTATAATCTATAAAAATATTGTGCAGTGACTCTAGTCACCAGAGTGTAAAATAATTCCGTTTGCAGTTTGCTCAATCTTTTTTTCGCTTTCTAATTTCTTTAAAACCCTACTTATAACTTCTCTTGCAGTACCTAGTTCGTTGGCAATTTGACTATGAGTTATTTTTAAAGAAACATTATTGGTTAATAGAAGCTTGTTTTTTAAATATTCAAAAAGACGTTTGTCCATTTTGTCTATTAAAATGTGCTGAATTGTATCTAAAAGATCTGAATATCGCAAATCGTATTGGTTGTAAAATAGTGTGTTTAAACTTGGAAACTCTTTTAACCAGTTGGGTAATTTATCAACCGGAATTAATAATATTTTAGAATCTTCTTCTGTAATTGCAAATACTTTACTAGGCGTGTTTTTTAATGCTGCAGAAAAAGACATTATACAACTTTGTTTAGGTTGAATGTAGTAGAGTAGAAGCTCTTTTTCTTCGAATTTAGAAAATACTTTTACCAAACCTTCTAATACTATTGGCAAAACTTTTACATATTGTTCGTCTCTTAAAATTTGTGTTTCTTTTGGGAAATCACAAATGGTAGCATGAGCTAATAATTCTTCAATTAGAGAAGGACTTAAAAATGAAAGTTGTTGTTGTATGTTTTCCAAAGTTTAAATTTTTTTATGACTAAATATATTTATAAAAATTGATTTATGTATTTTATTTTTTTAGTAATTTTTAGAGATTAATTTGTTTTACATTTTTAAAATAAAAACTATGTTTATAATTGCTAGTTGTAAACTTCCATTTTTAAAGAGATATTGTCAATAGAAAATAGATAATACTGCATAAAAGTAAATAAATCATGTTTTTTGTTAAAAAAATAAGAATTTACTTAAAGAATAGACATCGTATTTTAAAACGACTTAATCTTTTGTTTTACAGTGGTTTAAATCATTCTTTAACAGTTGGATATAATAAAAGAAAACTTTTGTGAATTAAAAAAATATACTATTAAATGTATTTTTGATAGCTGATTAAATAAACAATAGTAAAAGAACCAAAAAATGGCAAAAACATTATTTGACAAAGTATGGGATTCACATGTTGTTCGTAAAGTAAAAGACGGACCAGATGTGTTTTTTATAGATCGTCATTTTATCCATGAAGTTACAAGTCCTGTAGCATTTTTAGGATTAGAAAGTAGAGGAAACAGTGTTGTATATCCAGAGCGTACATTTGCTACTGCAGATCACAATACACCAACAATAAATCAACACTTACCAGTTGAAGATCCATTATCTGCAAATCAGTTAAATGCTTTAGAGCAAAATGCTGCAAAACATGGTATTTCTCACTGGGGTTTAGGAGATGTAAATAACGGAATTGTACACGTTGTAGGTCCAGAAAATGGTATTACATTACCAGGAGCAACAATTGTTTGTGGAGATTCTCATACTTCTACTCATGGTGCTTTTGGTGCTATTGCTTTTGGTATTGGTACTTCTGAGGTAGAAATGGTATTGTCTACACAATGTATTATGCAACCAAAACCTAAAAAAATGCGTATTAACGTAAATGGTAAATTAGGTGTTGGTGTTACTGCAAAAGATGTGGCTTTGTATATCATAGCAAAACAAACTACTTCTGGTGCAACAGGATATTTTGTAGAATATGCTGGAGATGTTTTTGAAGATATGACAATGGAAGGACGTATGACTGTGTGTAATTTATCTATAGAGATGGGTGCACGTGGAGGTATGATTGCTCCAGATGAAAAAACTTTCGAATACTTAAAAGGTCGTTCTCAAACTCCTAAAGGAGCAGATTGGGATAAGGCAATGAAATATTGGGAAACTTTATATACAGAAGAAGGTGCTGAGTTTGATGTAGAATTTAATTATGAAGCATCAGATATAGAACCAATGATTACTTATGGTACAAACCCAGGAATGGGAATTGGTGTAACAAAATCTATTCCACTTGCAGAAAATGTAGAAGGTGGAGTAGAAACTTATAAAAAATCATTAGGATATATGTCTTTTAACGAAGGAGATTCTATGATTGGTAAAGAAATAGATTTTGTATTCTTAGGTTCTTGTACAAACGGACGTATAGAAGATTTTAGAGCATTTTGTTCTATTGTTGAAGGACGACAAAAAGCAGACAATGTTACTGCATGGTTAGTTCCAGGATCTCATAAAGTTGTAGATCAAATTCAAGCAGAAGGTTTAGATAAAATTATAACTGAAGCAGGATTTGTATTAAGAGAACCAGGTTGTTCTGCTTGTTTAGCAATGAATGATGATAAAATTCCTGCAGGGAAATTATCAGTTTCAACATCAAACAGAAACTTTGAAGGACGTCAAGGTCCAGGATCTAGAACATTATTAGCTTCTCCATTAGTAGCTGCAGCATCTGCTGTAGAAGGAGTTGTAACAGATCCAAGAACATTAATAAACGCTTAATAAAGATAACAATGGCTTACGATAAATTTGACGTACTAACAAGTACAGCTTATCCTTTACCTACAGAAAATGTAGATACAGATCAAATAATTCCTGCTCGTTTCTTAAAGGCAACAGAGCGTAAAGATTTTGATATTAATTTTTTCCGTGATTGGAGATTTGAACAAGATGGAACACCAAAAGCAGATTTTCCTTTAAACAAAGAAATTTATGCAGGTTCTAAAATATTAGTGGGTGGTAGAAACTTTGGTTCTGGTTCTTCTAGAGAGCATGCAGCTTGGTCTGTATATGATTTTGGATTACGTTGTGTAATATCATCAGAATTTGCAGATATATTTAAAAATAACTGTTTAAATGTAGGTGTTTTACCAGTACAAGTTTCTGCAGAATTTGCAGATACTTTGTTTGCAGCAATTATGGCAGATCCAAAAACAGAAATTAAAGTTGATTTACCAAATCAAACTGTAACATTAGTTGCAACAGGACAATCAGAATCTTTTGTAATTAATGCTTACAAAAAAGACAATATGTTAAATGGTTTTGATGATATAGATTATTTAAAAAACATCGAAAACGAAATTTCTGCATTTGCAGAAACAAGACCGTTTTAATAGTTTTTTGTAAAAGTGTCATTTTGAGCGAAATGAAATGTAGTCGAAAAATCTTATTTTAAGATTTCTCCATTCCAGTCGAAATGACAGATAATTATTTATGTTTTTAACATTTATAAAATGACCCAAAGAAAGATAGAAATAATGGATACGACACTACGTGATGGAGAACAAACATCAGGAGTGTCGTTTTCAGTTTCCGAAAAATTAACAATTGCTAAATTATTATTAGAAGAATTACAAGTAGATCGTTTAGAAATAGCATCTGCAAGAGTTTCTGAAGGTGAGTTACAAGCAGTTAAAAAAATAACTTCTTGGGCAGCTGAAAATAGTTTTTTAGATAAAATAGAAGTATTAACTTTTGTTGACGGAGGAAAATCTATTGATTGGATGATAGATGCTGGAGCTAAAGTTCAGAATTTATTAACTAAAGGTTCTTTAAATCACTTAACACATCAACTTAAAAAAACAGCAGCTCAACATTTTTCTGATATAAAAGCTACCATTGAGTTGGCAGCAAAACATAATATTAAAACCAATGTTTATTTAGAAGATTGGTCTAATGGTATGCGAAACTCAAAAGAATATGTTTTTGAATATTTAGATTTCTTAGTAAATCAAAATGTAGAACGTATTTTATTACCAGATACTTTAGGAGTTTTAACTCATACAGAAACTTTTGAGTTTATAAATGAAGTAAGAGAAAAATACCCAACAACTCATTTCGATTTTCATGGTCATAATGATTATGATTTAGGTGTTGCAAACGTTATGGAAGCTGTAAAAGCTGGTGTAAATGGTTTGCATTTAACCATAAACGGAATGGGAGAACGTGCAGGAAATGCACCAATGGCAAGTGTTATAGCTGTTATTAATGACTTTTTAAAAGATGTAGAAGTTACTGTTAATGAAACTGCTTTAAACAAAGTTAGTAAGTTAGTAGAAACTTTTTCTGGATTTAGAATTCCAGTAAACAAACCTGTTGTTGGAGCCAATGTTTTTACACAAACTGCAGGTATTCATGCAGATGGAGATAATAAAAACAATCTATATTTTAATGATTTAATGCCAGAACGTTTTGGTAGAAAACGTAAATATGCATTAGGTAAAACATCAGGGAAAGCAAATATTCAGAAAAACTTACAAGATTTAGGTTTAAGTTTAAATGATGAAGAGCTTAAAAAGGTTACACAAAGAATCATTGAATTAGGAGATAAAAAAGAAGTAGTATCACAAGATGATTTGCCATACATTATTTCTGATGTTTTAGATAGTGACACAATAGAAAAACGTGTTGTTGTAGAAAATTATGTTTTGGGACATGCTAAAGGTATGAAACCCTCTACTACTTTACAGTTAAGAGTAGAAGGTGTACAGTATGAGGCACATGCACAAGGTGATGGACAATTTGATGCTTTTATGAATGCATTACGTAAATTGTACAAAACACATAGTAAAAAAGATTTACCAGATTTAATAGATTACGCAGTTAGAATTCCTCCTGGAAGTCATTCTGATGCTTTGTGTGAAACTATTATTACTTGGAAAAATGAAGAAAAAGAATTTTTAACACGTGGTTTAGATTCAGATCAAACAGTATCTGCAATTAAAGCTACAGAGAAAATGTTGAATATAATATAGAACGCTATTTGCTTTTAGCTTTTTAGCTATTAGCTTAAAAATAAAAACAATTAAATTATTAGCTGGCTATTGAGCGAATTGCCAATAGCAAACAGCCAAAAGCTTAAAAATATGAAATTAAATATCGCATTATTAGCAGGAGATGGAATTGGTCCTGAAGTAATTGACCAAGCAGTAAAAGTTTCTGATGCAATTGCAAAGAAATTCAATCATGAAATTAATTGGAGACCAGCTTTAACTGGTGCTGCAGCTATTGATGCAGTAGGAGAGCCTTATCCAGATGAAACACATGAAATTTGTGCTTCTTCAGATGCTGTTTTATTTGGTGCAATTGGGCATCCAAGGTTTGATAATGATCCTTCAGCAAAAGTTCGTCCAGAACAAGGATTGTTAAAAATGCGTAAAAAGTTAGGTTTATTTGCAAATGTAAGACCAACGTTTACTTTTCCTTCTTTGTTAGATAAATCACCTTTAAAAAGAGAACGTATTGAAGGAACAGATTTGGTTTTTTTACGTGAATTAACTGGAGGAATTTACTTTGGTGAAAAGGGTAGAAGAGATGAAGGTGAAACAGCTTTTGATAACTGTGTTTATACTAGAGCAGAAGTTCAGCGTTTAGCAAAAAAAGGTTTTGAGTTAGCAATGACACGTGGTAAGAAATTATGTTGTGTAGATAAAGCTAATGTATTAGAAACTTCTAGACTTTGGAGAGAAACTGTACAAGCAATGGAAAAAGATTATCCAGAGGTTGAGGTAGCTTATGAATTTGTAGATGCAGTTGCAATGCGATTAGTACAATGGCCTAATAGTTATGATGTATTAATTACTGAAAACTTATTTGGAGATATTTTAACTGATGAAGCTTCTGTAATTTCTGGTTCTATGGGATTAATGCCAAGTGCTTCTTTAGGTTCTGATATTGGTTTGTTTGAGCCAATACACGGGTCTTACCCACAAGCTACAGGTTTAAATATTGCAAATCCAATGGCTACTGTATTATCTGCAGCAATGATGTTTGAAAACTTTGGTTTACAAGAAGAAGGAAAAGCAATTAGAAATGTAGTAAATATTGCTTTAGCTAAAGGTATTGTTACTGAAGATTTAGCAGATGGTGGAAAAGCTTATGGAACTTCTGAAGTAGGAGATTGGTTAGCAGAAAATATCTAGAATTTTTAATCTAGTTTAATATATTTAAAAGCGCTCTTTAGAGCGCTTTTTTTTAATTTATAAATATTGTGTAAAGTCCTTTTTCTTTATCGTAATTATATTGAGCATTTTCAATCTTAATTTCATTATATCGTGAAAAAGAACAGCAGTTTTCACTCAGAAATTCTGCATCAACATAAAGCGTAAATATTTCATTATCATCAATTTGAATAGAATAGTTTACAATTTCTGTTTCCCAACCTATTGTGTTTATTGTTAAAACATTGTAATTGTTTTCAGAAATAAAATTATAATCAACTCTACTTCCATCTTTAAGATTTACTACTTTAATATATCTGCTTTCATAAGTATTATTAGTAAATACATTTATACCAGTTTTAGCATCTACTATTTCAAATTGAAAAGGTTCTGGTGGCGTAAAACATAGTTTATTGCAATCATTTTTGCAATTAGTTAAGAATAAGCTAATAAATAATAAATAGATGATTGATTTTTTCATTTTTTTAGTAAAAATAAAAAAACTCTCTAATAAAGAGAGTTTTTCGCATTTACTTTTTCTTTTTTCTGTACTTTTTTATAGTACATATACGTTCCTAAAGCTATTGCCATAAAAAACAGTAGTATTAGTCCATTATCTATTGGAAGTCCAGGTGGTCCTGGGCCTCCTAAACCTCCAGGTACAGGAGGTGGGCTCGAAGAGTTTATCTTCGGTAATATAAAAGTAATCATTAGGGGATTAGGGGTGTTAGGGGTTATTATTACTTTATTTTATTATTATTTTCTTTGATATTTTTCCTTTATCTGTTGTTATTTTACAAATGTATATTGATTTTGATATTGAGTTAATTTTTAAATTTAATTCACTTTCATTTTGATTTTTAAAATTCCATGTGTTAATTTTTTGACCTAAAATAGAGTACAATTCTACTTTGGTTACTATTAAATTGTTACTGATATTAATATTTATTTCTTTTAAAATGTTGTCATAATAAATAGCTAAGTTGTTATTTAAAAAAGCATCATTGGTGTTTAATATCTGTTCTTGTTTTTTTGAAAAAGTTAAATAGAACCTTTCAGAATAACTCCCTTTTTGTAAGTTTAATATTACTTTATCTTCGTGTAAAGGATAAAATTTATGTAGTAAATTGTCATATAAATACAGTCTTTGATTTTGTAAATTCCATTCATCTACTTCAATAGAAATTTCATCATTTTTATCAAGTATTATTTCTAAAGGTATCTTTAATTTTGAATTTATTTCACCAATTCCTGCAATTACATATTTTTCTTCATAACCTGGGAACTTCCAATACATATCTGAACTAGATAAATCAAATATTTGACTATCATATCCTGGTTCATAAGCAAATGAATTGTTTTTATTAAATGAAATTCCTATTTGACGATGCATTTTACGATTATCTGAAGCAGTATAATTCATTCCAATTTTAATAATTGGAGGGTTTTTAATTTTTTCTTTTTTCGATTTAAAGAAAATTGAGTTTGCACCTTCAGTAACAAATTCTCTTTGACTATTATTAAAAACAACATTACCCCCAGCTACAGTTCCGTTTATTATAAAACCTTGAGCAATTGGAATGTAATTTGCAGGTTCTGTATATTCTCCATCACCTAAATCTGGTAAAGAAGCATCATTATTACTAGCAACATTTTGTGCAGCTATACCCATATCAATTCCTCTTGCAGAATAACCACCTATATAGCCATTATAATAATGACCAGCATCTGCAGTACTAGATGTATCATCTTCACCAACATGTTGCCAAAAATATAAAGTACCTGTTATTGAGTTAATATTGTCTTCAATAAATTTTTTTGCACTTATTGCAGAAGGGTAAGGGTTACCTATTAAATAGGTTTGTTCAGACCCTATTGAAGTTATTAATTCTCCATCATTAGGAGTTCCTACAAACGTATAATTTTGAGGAACTCCTGGGCCTTTCATTAAAAATCCATCAGTAGATGGTATTGGTCCAGTACTTCCTTTTTGAATCCAATTAGAATATGAACCATCTGCACTTGCATAACTGTAAATCCAGTGTTCAGCAATTTTAATTGGAAAGTCTGGTGCACCATCATAACCACCAACAAAATCTATATCTGAAGGGTTAGAAGTTGAAGATGTTGGGTTTGTACCGTCTTTTAAGACACTTGCAACTGTAAAAGATCCTCCTCCTACAGGAGAACTCATATAATTATATCTATAAATGCTTGCTTGAGTTGAGTTTTGATCTACAAATAATTTACCTCCTCCAGATATTTTTCCTGAGGCAGTATGAATTTGAATTAATTGTGAAGTTCCTGCTAATCGTAATTCACTTGAAGCATCAGTAAGTGTTAAGTCATCTGAAATTCGTAAGAAATTATCAGTAATAGTTAATTTATTACCACTGTTTATTGTTAAGTTTCTAGCGCTTAAAACATCAGAAACAACATAGTTTTCATTAATAATTACACGTCTTGTAATATCGGGTACACCATTATCCCAATTACCAGCTGTTCTATTTGTTGGATTAAGTCTGTGTTTACCTAATGCCATATTAGATTCTACATTAGCACCAGTAATTTCTGATAAAAGAGGAGCATGAGGGTGCCTTTCTGGACCTCCTTCTGCTAAATCTTTATAGGGGTCTAAATTATCATCTACAAAAGCAATCCACTCTGTAACAGTATAGTCTTCGTTTGTTGTTAAAACTTCATCAGATCTTACATATGATGTGTTATTAGTGATGTTACTTGTTGTTTCGTATCTATGTTTCCATGCATCATCATTAGACAAACCTTTTGGGTGTGTTAATAATAAAACATCATTACCATCTGCAATATTAATAATATTTGTATTTGATATTAAAATTGTTTCTCCTGGAGCTAAATCTGTTGGAATAATATAAACTTCATTAGGAGTAACATCTGTTAGATTACCGACATTATCAGTAAAAAGTGAAAACTTTACACTGTTGGCTAATATTGTATTTGTTGGATGAACATTTGTAAGTTCTATTGTTTTGTTAGAACTAGTTTGATGAATTTGTGTAATCATAGGTGTACCAGAAAGGTGAGTATCTCTGTAATCTACATCTCCAATGGTTAAAGCATCATTATCTGCATCATTTAATAAAGTGGGGTCATCTATATGTGCGTTTATATCTATAAAGTTATCTGAAGTTAAGGTATTGTCTATACCATTTTCACCAACAGTTCCATTTGTTTTACCATCTCCATCACTATCAATAGACAATCCTACCTCATCAGTATCCCATAATCCATCATTATCAGAATCTAAATCTGTATAGTCGCCATTACCAAGACCGTCAGTATTTACTGTTGATAAACCAGAACCATATGCTGTATCTAATCCGCTTGAAGTATAAACATAATTAGGAGCTATATAATCTATTGTTGTTTGTGCTTCTATATTGTCTGGAATTCCATCATTATCTGAATCTAGATCTTTATCATTAGTTAATCCATCACCATCAAAATCTAAATCATCTGCAAAACAAGATTGAGGTTGTGTGCTCCAAACAAAATTATCCATTCCATGTAAATCTGCTCTATCATTAGCAATAGAACCAGAAACAACACTATGAACTACAGATACATTAGAAACAGCAGTAGCTGTAATAAAACCAATAGATGTTTCTACATTGTTACCAATCATCATTGTTCCTTGACTTACATCATTTGCATCATAAATGTCTACAACTGCTGTAGCATCATTTCCAAGAAAATTAGATTCGAAGTAAGCTACTAAATTACCATCAGCAAAAACTTCATATTTAATTAATGCTGAAGGAGCATCATTAAATGTATCTAAAATATCAATTAAATCAAAACTAAAAGCATGTACAGCAGTTGTAAAATCTATGTCTACTGTATAAACTTCACCAGCAACTAAATTAATTGACGGTTTTACATAAATAGCATCTCCAGAAGTTCCAGATCTAAACTCAGAACCCGTAGTTCTTCTAAATTGATTTCTTCTGGTGGTAGGATTTGCAGCAGTTGTTGTAAAAACTAAAGTTCCATTAGAAAATGTTCCTGTAGTTGTACCAGCACTACCATCTGTACCAGGAGCTGCAGGAAGTGAGCTAAAATCATTTGAACCATTTAAAACAGTTAATGTTAGTCCTTTATTGAAAGCCGCTTGTTGAAAACCAGATTCTTGATAACCAAGACCATTGTTTGTGTTGTTTCCTATTGTAAAAATTTCGAAACCATTATTTGTGTATGCAATTTGGTCTCCTTGTGGATTAACTGCTCCAGGAATAATACAATTTTCGTCAGTATCTAAAATTCCATCATTGTCATCATCTATATCTACAGTGTCAGGATATCCATCTCCATCTGTATCTTTATCTGTAATAGTAAAGATAGCAGAAACAAATGTTATGCTATAAGCAGGATTTGCTAATGTACCTTTATTAATATTATAAGTTCCAACTGTTTCACCAGAATCTCTAGATAAAGTACCTGATAAAGTGTCTCCAGGTTCTAAACTTCCAGAAGTAATAGAATATGTTAGAGTAGGATCTGCATCTCCAACCTCTTTTGAATGAGGGTTAGCAGTTACTGTAATAGGTATACCAGAATTATCAGTAGTACTAGAGATAATTACATTATCTATAGAAACATCAGATTGCCAACTATTAGCTCTTATACCTTCGAAACGAATTGTAATTGTTTGACCATCATAAGCGCTTAAATCTATTGTTTCAGTATGCCAAGAATTACCTTGGTTACCTGCTATTGAGAATACATTTGTTAGTGTTGCACCACTGTTGCTAATAATTATTACATTTAAAGTACCCATGTTTGAATTAGAATTTGCTGAATACATATGGTAATCAAATTCTAATTCGGCATTAATTTCTCCAGTAAAATCGAATTCTTTTTCTAAATGTGCAGTATCTCCATTTGAGCCACCAGAAGTTTCAATATACATATAATAAGAACCTTCAGAAGCATTGCTAGGTCCTGTACCATTAGATGGGGTTCCATTAGAATCATTAGTCCAATTAAAATCATCACCCCCTGCATTAGTCCATCCATCTAAAGTATTCTCAAAACTGTAACCTAAAGTATTTACAGGTGTACCTGAAGTACCAGTAACTGTAACATTATCTATAGCCCAATAGTAACCATAAGAACCTATATAGGTAAATCTAACTCGAGCATTTGTAGCTCCATTAGCTAATGCACTAATATCATAACTTCTTTCAGCAGCAGTAGGATAATTTGTATTTGATGTATATGTATCTACATTTACCCAACTAGAACCGTTAAAAACTTCTATTGTTCCACTTTCTCCAGAGGCATAAAACCTAAAATAATTACTAAAACTTAAAGTAAGATCTGTGTATGAACTTGCATCAAAGGAAACCGATGTTAAAGTTGTGTTTTGAGTATTACCATTACCATATCCATCACTATCTAAAATTGCATAAGTTCCGCTAAAACCACCACCTGTTACACTTGGGTTTGTATCGCTAAAATCCCAAATTTGTGAAGCATTTCCTCCAGGGTTATTAGTATTAGTCCAACCAGTTGGTGGGGTATTTCCTGTAGCTGTAGAAAAATTTTCTTCAAAAATTGTAGTTTGAGAAAAACTATTCGTTAGTATGGTAAACAAAAAAAATGACAATAAATGCCATTTACTTATAGATTTAGGGGTCATTAAGTAATTCATTTAGGGGTTATTAAAAAACTAGATAGTCTTTTAAACGATGTAAATATATTAAATTATTTTTAATTAAAAAATATCAATATGTTTGTGTAAATAGAAAAATAAAAAAAGAGCAGTTAAACTGCTCTTTTTTTATTTAGATTAATCTATAATTATTTTTTTTGTGAGTACACCTTTTTCTGTTGAAATTTTTATAACATAAATTGAAGAAGATAATTCTTGAACTTTAAACTTATATTGACTTTCATTTTTTAAATCATTCCAAACATTAATTCTTTTACCTAAAATGTTAAATAGTTCTAATTTATTAATAATTAAATTATTTAAATTTTGAATAGTGATTTCATTGTCTTTATTATTCATAAAAACAGCAAGTTTTGTGTTTAAAATATTTTCTTCTGTATTTAAGGTTGAATTTCCTTTATTGTTAAAAGTTAAATAAAATCTATCTGAATAAGTTCCTTTTTCTAAATCTAAAATAATAGGTGTTTCTTTAGAAAGTGGATAGAACATATTTAATAGTTTGTCTTCAATAAAAATATCTCTATCAATATTTTTTATTGCATCTATTTCAATAGAAATTGGTTTAGAACGTCCTATTTTAATTGTTAATGGTACTTCTAAACGATCACTTATTTCTTTTACTCCAGCAATAATTAGTTTTTTATCTGAATATTTAGGGAAGTGCCAGTAAATATCTGTAGATCCAATATCATAAACTTCACTATCATATCCATTGTCATATTTAAATGAGTTTGTGTTTCTAAATGAAATTCCAATTTGCCTATGTAAATCAATATTGTTAGATCCTAAGTGATTAAAACCTAATTTTAAAATTGGCAATAAATCATACTGATCTTTTTCATTAGTCTTTATATTATTTCCTTTATAAAAATACGTACCTGTTCCATCTCCATCATTACCATCGTATTCATCTGTTTCAAAATTTCTCATCGAATTTTCAAATCTAACAGTACCACCTGTTGCAGAAGAAGCAACAAAGAACCCTTGTCCTACAGCAATATATCTATTTGGAGCATGATAATCACCTTGCCCAACTGTAATATTTCCACCTTCTGTAAATATAATGTCATCTATAATTAAGTTAAGGGGCACGTCTCCTGTAATTGTAAAAGAAGCTATTTCAGACCAAAATAGATTTACTTTAACACCATCAGTATCAGTTAGTGTTTTTAATACATTATCATTACTAGCTCCATCTGGTGTACTAAAAGTTAAATTTAATGTACCTGCTCCTTTTTTTGCGATATAAATACTCTGTACATTTATATCTTTATCAAAGGTAAAAGTTGATGTAAAAGATGCATCAATATCATCATCTGAATCTAAATAATTACCAGTAGTATTAGCAGCTTCATCTTCAGAGGTATTTAGGTTTTGTTTTGAATTTGTAGTAGAATACGTAATAGTTGTACCTTCTACAGTTTGAGTAATATTCGATGCATTATCAGTAGCGTCTTCAAAATCAAAAGTATAAGAGTTTTCTGCAGGAATACTATTTGCTGCAATCCCCATAGAAATATTTCTTTGAGAATAGCCTCCTTGATAACCTCTTAAATTATGCCCTTCAGTTGCAGTTGCAATAGAATCATCTTCACCTGTGTGTTCCCAGAAATACAATGTACCATCAATGGCACTTAAATTAGTACCAATAAAATCTACAGCATCTAAAGCACTTGGATAAGGGTTACCTAATAAACTTTCAGCATTTTTATCTGCTATAAAATTAAAAGTTATAGAACCGTCATTAGGAGTACCTACAAAAGTAAAATTTTGAAGTGTTTTTCCAGTACTTTTCATAGTGTAACCTTGTCCTCTTTCTATGACACCTGTTTCAAATTTTTGTGCCCAATCTGATTGAGTGGTTCCATTTAAATATGAATAAATCCAATATGGAGCAATTTCTATAGGAGTTTCAATTGCACCATCATAACCAGCTACCCAATTTATTTCTGTTATTGTTGATGTTTCTGATGTTGCATTAGTTCCATCTTTCATTACTTCACCAACTCTAAATGAATCTAAATTTAATTCTCTAACAGGAGATGACCAATAGTGATATCTATAAATACTTGGTACTTTAGCAGCTTGATCTCTATACAATTTTCCATTTCCTTGAACATTTGAAGCTCCTGAGTGAGTTTGAATTAATTGACCATTGTCAATTAATCTGATTTCTCCATCTAAAATAAAGTCTTCATCAAATTCTAAGTATTTATTATCAGCAACCATTAACTTAGAGCCAGATTTTATCCAAACACACTCTACAATAGCATCTTCTGTTAAAGTTGGATGATTATCAGTGCCTTGAGCATCTATAACCATAACTTTATCTAAGTCTGCTGGATTAGTTGTAGGTTTACCTGAGTTATATCCTCCTAACCATCTATCTGCTTCTAAAGTTGCACCACCATTCCAAAAAATTCCATTTATTTCACTGAAAGTAAAATATTTAGTTCCATTAAAATCAAATTCTGTAGTGTATACAGTTCCATCTTCTTTTAATGGCGCATATTTTACATTCGTAGTAAAAGCAGCATCATCTGCAACTTTTAAAACTTTTATAGTAAAATCTGTATTTAATGCAAGATCTAAATCAGATTTTGTAGCTGTTATTTCTACAGAACCTACACTACCATTTTCAACAATTTTCCACTTTCGTTCTAATGTTTTTTCTGGTGCACAAATTAATTCTGTTTCTGTAACATCAGCATTTAATAAACTTCCATCATCATTACCCCACATTAAGAAATCTTTATTAGAATCAAATCCTGTAGCAAAGTTTACATTGTTAACGTTTGAGTCTGCTATTGCAGTTAAACCGATTGTAATAATTGCATCTGATGAAACACCTACAGATTTAGATTGATATTGAGCAAAATCCATAGCATCGTCTCTACCAATACCTGCAACATCATTATGGTAAGCACTATTAGCAGTATAATCCCAAACTTTGGTGGTTTGATCAGCTAAAACATAATCTCCTTCTACGATATCTCCACTGTAGGAAATAGCGCTTAATGTAAATCCATATTTTATTGCTAAATAGCTTTCTATTTGTTGTTGTTTTGCAGCAGTAGGTGTTTCATTAAAAACCATTATTTCTGCTATTTGACCATCCCAGTATCTGTTAGAACCTCCAGCATTACTACCAATTCCCATATTATTACCATCACCAGTTATGGTTACTATAGTATTACCACTTGTAGTATTTATAACACCTCCTAATTGATGATTAGCTTGTTCAAAACCTGTTGGAGTACTAGTAGAAGTTGAAGTTCCGAAAGTGTATAATGAATAATTATTTAAGAAGTTTGGTGGATTGTCTACTTGAAAAATTGTTCCAGATGCCCCAAAGCGTTGTCTCCAAACAAGTGGGTCATTGGGTGCATCATTACTTATTTTAACGTGAAAATTAAGACTTGAACCTGATACTGCTTCAACAAAAATAAAAGAGTTTTTATGAGTGTTAGGATTTGTAACTACATATGTCCATAAATTATCGTAAGTAGATCCACTACCTAGAATACCACCAATGATGTTTAAATCTTCACTATTAGCGTCATCAAAATCTAAAACAGGGTTAAAGTTTAGACCTACATCCATTTTATCTGGAGCTGTACCTGAAGGTGAAGTAGCATTAAAAGCATTGGTTTGGTCTATCCAAGAAGTTACTTCTTGTCCATCACCAGCATTGTCAGTAACATCTCTGTCTGCTCTTAACCACAGAATATTACCTGCACTTCCAGGGGTAATAGTTCCAGTAGTGGTATCTCTATAATCTACATCTTGTGTTGCTACATCAGAATCTTCGTCTGGTAAATCTGCTTGTGGAATGTCAATTTCATCATTTACGTCATAACCATCGTTATTGTCTACACCTTCAAAGTTGTCATCTAAACCATCTCCATCTGTATCTGTACCACTTATTGCGTTGTCTGAATCTCCATTTTCTTGAATGTCTGGTATTAAATCTCCATCAGAATCTGTATCTAAATAATCTGGAGTTAAATCTGATTCTGTTGGGTGAGTAGCATCAGTATTTACAGGTGTAAATATTGAAACTCCATTGTCTAATGCAGTTTCATATGCGTTGTCAAAACCGTTTGTGCCAACAATTCCTGTAGGAGCAATGTATAACGTACCTGCACCTGTTGTTCTTGTATTTTGTGCTTCTACATTGTCTGGTATTCCATCATTATCTGCATCTATATCTAAATGATTTGGTACGCCATCTGAATCTGCATGATACACATCTGGATAACCATCAGAATTATCATCTGTATAATCTGAACTACCACCAGGACCACCACTACCATCATCTGAAATATCTAAATAGTTTAAAGTACCATCATTATCTTCATCACCTAAAGGATCAAAACCAGCACTTTCTACAGTGTCTAAAATACCATCATTATCATCATCAATATCTGTTGCATTTACAATGCCATCATCATCTGTGTCAATACCAACTAAAGCATCTCTGTAGTCTAAATCTCCACCTATTAAAACATCACTATCAGAAGCATCATTTAAAAAACCATCTGTTTTTGGTTCTACATGAATACCGTTAACATCTGTATAACCTTGGTCTGTATCTGCATCTTCTAAAGCATCTAATAAACCGTTTGTACCTACTTCTCCTGTAAACCTTCCTCCAGAATTTGCAGGAAGCGATTCATTAATAATTCCTTCATCAATATCATTAGTTAAATCTCCATCTGAATCTAAATCTAAATAGTCTGGGTTTGCATCACCATCTGTATTTACCACTGTTAAGCCAGTATCATATGCTAAGTCAATTCCAAAAATATTGTAACTACCTGAAGGTTGAATATAATCTGCAGTTGTTTGTGCTTCTATGTTATCTGGAATTCCGTCATTGTCTGCATCTAAATCTTTAAAATCGAAAACACCATCACCATCCGAATCTAATGGAGTGCAGAAATTTAAATTTCCTATTGCTAAATTGTTAAAATCTCCATTTTGTCCTGAACCAGCATTATTGTATACAATTTGAAGCTTGATAACGTATTCTGGAATTAAATCTATTGTAACATTTCCATTACCTGTAGTTAAACCAGTAAAAGTATTTGAACCACTATATTCATTTACGGTTCCATCTACTGTGTAATCTGCAGGTTGTAATAAATATGTAGAACCATCTTGTTTGGTTATTATTATTTGAACTTCATCTATAGCAGTTGTAGTTACGTCTATATTTAAATCGTAAAGGGTAAAGCCTAAACCATAAATTGGACTACTAAAGTTAAAAATATGTCTTGAAGATGCACCAAAAGATGCATTTTGTCTTAAGTTATAAGAACTAGTAGCTTCTGTAAAATCATTTACTAAAAAATCACTATCACTATTTACATTAGAAGTTCTTGAAAAAGTTACTTCTACTGCATTTGTAGTAAAAACAGGACTATTATTTGGGTCATCACCATCATCTGAGTTTGCACCTCCAGTAGGATAAAGGGTATCCCAATCTATTTCTGCAGTAAAAGGACCAGAAACACAGCTTCCCATTTCATCTGTGTCTAAAATTCCGTCATTATCATCATCTAAATCTACTTCATCTTTAATTCCATCTCCGTCATTATCTGTAGAAAAAGTACTATCTCTATAATCTACATCACCACCTCCAAAAACATCAGTATCATTATCTGGAAAATTATCGGTTTGAGAATTGTCAAAGCTTCCATTTACATCAGTATAATTATCTCCATTATCATAATTGTTATCTAATCCATTTGTACCAAAATCTCCACTTAAAGATATTCCAGCTTCAGTATTATCTAAAATACCATCGTTATCAGAATCTGTTTCTAAATAATCATTATCACCATCACTATCAGTGTCTTGTGGAGTTAATCCTCCTGAATAAGCAGTGTCTACACCAGTTCCATCAAAAAGACCATTTGGTGGAATATAATCTATAGTTGTTTGTGCTTCTATATTATCTGGTATACCATCATTTTCTGAATCTAAATCGAAATGATTAGGAACACCATCTGAATCTGCGTGATAAATATCTGGAAAACCATCTCCATTTGCATCTGTATAATCTGTTGTTAATATGCCTCCAACATCATCATCTGAAATATCTAAATAATTTAAAATTGAATCTCCATCATCATCACCTAAAGGATCAAAACCACCACTTTCTTCTGTATCTAAAATACCATCATTGTCATCATCTAAATCTGTAGAATCTGGCACACCATCATTGTCATTATCTGTAAAAACGGTTGTAGAATCTCTCCAATCTACATCATTTGGTACATCTAAAGCATTATTGTTTGGAAAATCTCCATAAGGAGAATCATCAAAATTACCATTAGCATCTGAGTAATTATCTGAATTTTCTGAGTTTGCGTCTAAACCATTATTACCATTATTACCAGTTAATGATAAATTTGCTTCAATTCTATCTAAAGTTCCATCATTATCAGAATCTGTGTCTAAATAATCTGGTGTATCTATAGTGTCATGGTTATTTGGTGAAATTCCTAAAGAATCAGTACCATCTGCTAATCCATTTGGTGTGTCATCATATTCATTATCCAAACCATCTCCATCATTATCTAAACCAAAAGGTGGGGCATAATCTGCAGTAGCTTGGGCTTCGATATTATCAGGAATTCCATCACCATCTGAATCTAAATCTAATTCATTTGAAATTCCATCACCATCTGGATCACAAATAACTTTAAATCCATCTATACTAACATGGTCTATAGTTTATGTAACCCATTTGCAGTCGTTTTAAAAGAAGTGGTTTTGGGTAGAATATAGTTAAGGTTTATAGCTATTTCTTGTTCTCCAACTATTATTTTTTCAGTAATAATTTCTATAATTTTTCGTTTTTGTATTTTGGTAAGTTTACTCCAGTTTTCATATAATGATCTTGCTTCTTCTATAATATATCCACTAGATTTAAATTGATCGTTTAATGCAAATATCTCTCCTTCTAATTCTGGAATTTTCATTTTAAGTCGTTTTATTTCTCTATTTGGTTTGTCATAAAACTCATTAAAACGATCTGTTTCAATCTGTCCTTTTTCGTGTAGCTCAAATATTTTTTCAATTTTAACTTCTAGCTTTTCAATCTTTGATTCAATAATTTTTATTTCTTCTTTTTTCTCATTTATGACAGTATGGGTTCCATCAAAATATCTATTTACTTCTTCTTTAGATAAGATAAATTCTGTGAGTTGTTCTTTAAAGATTTCTTCAATATCTTCGATTCCAATTTTACGTTTGCATTTTTTACAAGTGTATTTTGGATTCCCAGATGGGATATACATTTTACCACCACATTCACAAAACAAATAGCCTGTAAACAAATGTACCTTTCTATTAAGTGGTTGAGTTCTTCCTTTTTCTTGTTTGGTAATTAATAAATTTACTTCATCCCATAATTCATCAGAAACAATTCTTGGTGCTTTATGTATATACCATTCTTTTTTATCTCGTATTTCAGTTTTTCCTTCTTTATTAATTTTAGTATGATGAGACCTCCTTATTCCTTTAGTTGTTGGATCTTTAAGTAAACGCTTAATTGTTATTCCTGAAAACAGGCTATTTCGTTTTGTTCTGTATCCTTTATCATTTAAAATTTTGGCAACCGTTCCAAAACGTTGATGTTCTAAATACAGCGTATACATCATCTTGCGGATTGGAGCTTCTTTTTCATCAAGTTCCATTTCTTCTTTCCCTACTCGTTTATATCCAAAAGGAATAGCACCCATTACTTTTCCCATTTTGGCTCGTACTTCTACAGAAGAATTGATACGTTCAACAATGTTTTCTCTTTCCCATTGGCTCATTGCTGAAATGATAGTATAGAAGAATCTTCCTGAAGGAGAACTTGTATCAATAGATTCATGTAAAGAAATCAAATCGGCATTGTATTCTTGAAAATGATCTGAAAATTCTAATAGTTCTTTTACGTTTCTTGCAAGTCGGGCAATTTTAGAGAAGATTAGGCCTTGTATATGTCCACTTTGAATATCTCTTAACATTCGTTGAGCTTCATGATGTGCCATTACACTTTTTCCACTTACTGCTTCTAAATGATATTCTTCTGCAATTTCCCATTCTTTCAAATCTGCATACATTTTCGCTTTTTGTAAATGATGCTCAGGACTGTCTGAATTTTGCTGTAACTTGGTAGACACTCGAATCCACACTCCAACTCTTTTTTTCATTGTTTACTTATTGACATTCAATGTCTAAAGTAACACAAATGTTTCAAACACTAAAAATATAAGTAATTGAAAAGTATGCTTTTTTAATATTAAAATCAATGATAGACAATGTAATTTTATTACTTTTCTGAATAAATACTTTTTTGAAAATCAAATAAATCTTTAAATTGAATTCCAAGTGCATTAACAATTTTAAGAAGAGTTTTCAAAGTAGCATTTGTACGACCCGTTTCTATACGTTGTAATGCATTTTCTTCCATATCAGATTTAACTGCTAAATCTAATTGAGTCATATTCTGTTCTTTCCGAAATTTTTTGACTTGTTTTCCAGTAAGTCTTATAAACTCTTCTCCCTCAAATACTTTCATTTCCTTAAAATTTATAGAAAAATAGATGTATTTGAAAACAAACAACCCAACATATATGTTGGGTTTTAAAATTTATTTGTTATGTTTGCCTTTTAACACATAAAAAACAAAACATTATGAAAAAAATCTTATTTATTTTAAGTCTTGTAGTTCTTACAAGTTGTGGTTCAAGTTCTAAAGTAGTACAAAAAGAAGTACCTAGGTATAACCCGAATTTTGATTACACGCCACAAGACAGAGCCAACCCAAGAAGTGCTGATATTACCATTGCACTTTTAAATCCTGTTTTTGCTGACAAAAACCCAAATTTGAGAGTGCAACCTTACTCTACGTTTATAGAAAATATGGCAGATGACTTTGAAGAAATGCTGATTGCTAAAGGTTTTTCATTACGTGGACCTTTTAAAAATCGTGATGAAATGGTGTATGGAGATAAAAAGAACTCTGATATAGCGCTAGAGATTAGAATTAGTTTAAAAGACGAGGGAAATTTAGCGTTAAAACAACAAACAAACTGGTCGCAAATGATTAGTAAAAACGCCCCTAACCATTACAAGGTTTCAGGAACATTCTATCACTTTGGTAATATTATCATTGAAGCTACTGACCCTTTTACTGGAGAGAAATTTTGGAAGAAAACCATAGCACTTCCACGTAAAGAAATTATGGCTCAAGGAAACAAGATATGGACAGGGAAACCAACACCAAGGCAATTAATGTCAGAAGATACAGGAGTGTATAATCCAACAGCTAAAGCACTTGAGGAATACTACCAAGAAGCTATTAAAACTGCCTATAGACATATTGATGTGAATGAAATGAAAATGATTAAAAAAGAAATCCAAAAATCTAAACAAAATTAATATGGAAAACCAAGAACAAACTCAGAAAAGAGAAGAAGCAATTAAAGATATGAAAATGTATCTAGCAAATGATTGGAATTTAAAGGAAGAAACACCAGAGTATTTTTTATTAACTCGAAATACGTCATCAACTACGGTGCATATTTTATTAGCCTTTTTCTTTTTTTGGATGGCATTTATACCAAATATTGTGTATCATTTTTCTAAAAAGGAAAAGAAAAAGATATTGAAATAAGGGAAAATATTTTTAAATAAAAAACTGCCTAATAAATATTTTAGGCAGTTTTTTTATGAGTAAGATTTCAGTATTGCTCTAATCCCTTAAGTAATAATGTGTCATTCCTAAACTAATTGCATCAAACATTCCTTGGTGGTGCTGTTCACTATGTCCAAGTTTCCAAGGTCTAGGTAATTGTGATTTGAGTTTCGGAAACCATTCTGAAATACTAACTGCAATTCCATATTTTGTGGTCTTTCCAAATTGCTCAAAAACATTTTGTATATGTTCTCTAGAATATTGATATACATTAATATCTTTATCATTACAAGTCAATACAACATCTTTGATGAGTTTTCTAACCCGTTCTCGTTTTCTAGAGTTCTTAGCACTTGGATCTTCTAAAATCACTACATCTGGCTGCAACTCGTCAATTATTTTTTCAATAAATGCTTTGCTTTTTCTAGAACACATAGGACGTATGCGAACTAACTGTTGATACAAAAGCTTTTTAGGGTTCTCAAAAATCGCATAGCCAACACCTAGCGCATTTGGAAATAATGCGCACACTATTTTCTCGCCCTTTTTCATCGTTCTTCTTTCAACAAGTTATCAAATAGGTTTTCAAAGAATTTTATTCTCGTTTTTACATCAGTAGTAGGCTCTAATTCATCTAATGAAATTAATAGCTCTGGTAATTTTTCCTTAAATTGATATTTCAACATATCCACAGTTTTAGGGAATAAGTCAACCATAGACTTGCCAAATAGGAAGATGTATGTTAAAATTATAGTAAGGTTGATGGAATGTTTACCTTCCTCTATCTGATGAATTAATGTACTATCAACCCCACCGAGCAGATGTGAGATATCTGCTTGGGTGACGGTTGCTTGTTTACGAACTGTTCGTAAATTATTCAATTTGTTCATATATGATTAAGACACTACAGGGTTAGGTATAATAATTTCTGTAGTGTCTTTTTCTATTTTATCAATAATACAAACCATTTATATACTGGAACTCCTTAAAAGTTCTATTTTTTAATTTATGATGAATGCAACGATTGTATTTTGTGAAAGATGTTTACATCTTTCTTTTTCTATTCTCATAATTCCATTAGTTCTATTCTTTTTTATTGGAATTACAGAACTGATTTCTGTTTATTTTTTAACTTACCTCATTTGATTCTTATACCCTGTTTTTACTCAATTTTTTCTTGATTTTTTACATAAATACCTCATAAATAATAGTTTTTCGTGTAATAAATTAACTTTTTTAGTTTTTTCTGATGGGTATATATCCCTAAATTTTATTTTTCATTGATAAAACCTTAATTTTATTTCTGTTTTCTTTCTGTCTTTTTCTTTTGTAGTGTTTATTTTGTTGTGTGTAGATTTTGCATTGATATCAGGATAAAGCTGCATAGCTTTTTTAAATATGGAGTGAAAAAGTAAATTTCTTATGCAACTTTTGCAATAAAAAAACACTTTTTAGGTGTTTTTTTAATAGTTTTCATTGGGGTTATGCAAATTTCTCTGTCTCATAATCTCTCGATGACGTTCACTATCTGTTAAAAAATGTGCTTTCTTCTTTGATTTATATAAAGGAAGCCTAGTTATTTTTGCTTCTTTCCGTTTTAATCCATAGAAAATTTTAGAAGACACTCTCCGTTGTTCAGCAGATACTAATAAATGACCTTGCTCATTGGTAACAGTGATGATTCCTTTTTCAAGCAATCCTTCAATACCACTTGAAATGGTGCGTATAGATAAATTCGTTTTTTCTTCAAAAAATCGCTGTGCAATCCAATCTCGCTTTTTATAACTTTTGGTTCGCTTATCATACCAGCCATAGGTTTGTCGGATAATTACCAACAGAATACACATTTCTGAAGGTTTTAGAATTTTTAAATACTGATCGAATATATAATTCGGAACATTGGTATATGACATTTTAGAACTATAACAAATCTCCTTAACCCTATATATACAGGGCATTTAGCAATATCCTGTATTTATAGAGGTGTAACATTCCGATAAGATGTTTATCAATGACTGCACTACTTCCCACAAAATTATCTGACGAACAAATCAAACAGTTTCAAGATTTGTATTTAAAAAAGTATGGAAAAACAATCAGTTTACAACAAAGTGAAGAATTGGGCTTATATCTAATGCAATTAATTCATGTGGTTTATAGGTGATTTTTCAATTTTCATTGCTATGATATACTTATAAAGCTACACCGTAAAAGGAAAACTATAAAATATTTAAACCCAACAAGGGGCAAAGGATGATTTACGGTGTAGCGCTTTAAATACTTCCTTTGTCCCTTTTTGAGTCTCATAATTATGCATACTAAAAAAGACATAAAATATTTTATATACGCACGAAAGTCTACAGAATCTGATGACAAACAAATGGCCTCCATTGAAGACCAGATTGCAGAAGCTAGAAAACTAGCAACACAATTGAATCTTGAAATAGTGGACATTATTTCAGAATCAAAATCTGCCAAAGAACCAGGAAGAAATGGTTTTAATGAAATGATTGCACGGATTCGAAACAACGAAGCTCAAGGAGTATTAACTTGGAAATTAAATCGTTTAGCACGGAATCCCATAGATGGAGGAATCGTGATTGATTTATTACAAAAAAACACCATTAAACATATTCAGACGTATGGAAAAGAATATCTCCCTACTGACAATGTAATTATGATGTATATCGAGTTCGGAATGTCCAATCAATTCTCAAATGATTTGTCAGTAGATGTTAAACGAGGAATGCGACAAAAAGCAGAAAGAGGATGGTATCCTTGTGCAGTATTACCAATTGGTTACATTCATAACGTAGGAAAACAATTTGAAGATGAAATTATTCCAGATCCAAAACGATTTTCGATCGTACAGCGATTGTGGAAGTTATTACTCAAAGGAAATTATTCTGTATCCGATTTAAAACGTGAAGCCAAAAAGATGGGACTTGTAAATCGAAAAGGAAAACCTTACGCACTAAACACCTTTGCGAAATTATTTGAAAATGAATTTTACGCTGGTTATTTCAGTTGGAGGAATAATGAAGGGATTTTAACTCAATTAGAAGGGAAACACAAAAGAATGATAACCTATTCAGAATTTAAAAAAGGGCAGGAAATCCTAAAAAATAAAGGTAGGCCTACTCGAGTTAATTCTTATAATTTTCCGTATCGTGGTCCCCTTTCTTGTGGAGAATGTGATTCTCCAATTACAGCGGAGCATAAACTACAAATTAGATGTACTCGTTGTAATACCAAGTTTTCTTTTAAAAACAGAACTTCTTGCAAATCCTGTGAGTTACCGATTCAAGAAATGAAAAAACCTACGATTACAGAAAAGGTGTATTATCGCTGTACCAAGCGAAAAAAGAAATGTAGTCAGCCTTATATAGAACAAGATAAGCTTACTGAAATTATTATGAAATATTTACAAGATATTTGTATTGATGAAGATTTTTTCAATCTTGCGATTGCTTGTTTAGACGCTACAGAAAAAGAAGATGTAGTAGAAACTCAAAAACTAAAACAAAGTTTGTTAAAATGTAAAACAGAGCTTTCTACGAGGCTGGATGGTTTGATTACTCTTCGGTTAAATAATGAAATTAGTGCTGATGAAATGAAGGCAACTAAATCTCAAATAAATGAGCAAATGGAAGAATTAGAAAGTAAACTAAAAGATATAGAAATCGCTACTTTTTCTTGGCGTGAGCAAGCCAAAGAAACATTGAAATTTAATTTTAAAGCGATTGAAATTTTTAAAAACGGAGACAATAACAAGAAAAAAGAAGTATTGTCTAAATTTGGTTCGAACCTGAGATTAAAGGACAAATCGCTTTATTTTATAAGGGATTATCGATCTGAGATCATTCAAGAATGGCATCGTCTATATTGTTCTAAAATAGCAGGGTTCGAACCTGAAAAAAGCCTAATTTTAAAGGGCGAAAACCTCGATTTTAGTGATTTTGAAGCGGTGACTTCGAGAGTGCTCCCCCGTCTTAAGTTCGTTCGAACCTCAGAACTACTTTTAGTAGCTTAATATTATACTTCGTGCGTATATATTATATATAAAAACAATCTAATTAGGTTGTTTTTAACTTGATAAACTGACAATTTAAAAATCCCTTAAACTTTCATAGAGACTATAAAACTCAATTCGTAGTTCTATTTTTAACCTTTTTTTAAAGTCCTATTTTTATTAATATCCTTACTTATTTCTAAGTATGTTCGTACTGGAGGTTTTGAGGGGATTTGTACTGGGATTTCATCTAAATTTACTTTTTTCTTAGGTTTTGTTTGCTTCTTGTTATTTTCCATTTTTTAAATATTTATTAACGTCGCCCATAAAATTATTAATATACCTAAACACACAAATATTAATCTCCGAGAGGCATAATAATATTTAAATCTTTTCTCATTTAACTTTTGATTATGAGAAGAACATTCAACATAATATTCAACTAATTCAGTTTGAAAATATTTTTTAGAATATTCTAATACTGCATTTTTATATTCATCATCATTTAAAGCATCAATATTTTTAAATTTACTAGAATATTCATCGAAAATTATTTTTTCTCTTTCATAAAATACATTTGATAATGGTAGATATTTATATTTTTTAAATCCATTATCATACATTTTGATAAGATTAATAATAGCCATTAAGAAAAATCCAACAAGAATTAGAGATTGAAAAAGTATAAAAACACGCAAAGCCAATTTATTAGAGTTTAAAAGTATACTTGAATATTCTTTTATAAGATAAAATGCTCCTGCAAATAGCAAACTAAGAATTGTTATTGGCAATCTGACTTGCGTACTAATATGTAACTTAATTTGTAATTCTTTATCATATCTATCTTTGTAGAAATCTATATTGGTTAACCCTTCAATCATCTATAGTTATTTTATCAAATCTAATCCCAGCACAATACCAGTCCAAAGTTCTCCTTGATAAACCCAATTTTTGGAATCATTTAAACCGTAATCAAACCCTAGGGCAAGTCCAATATTTACTCTATTTATAGTAAAAACCCCTGCTCCTCCAAAACTTAATCCTAAAACAGATTTTTCTTCAGTAATTGTGTTATTGGTATTTGAAGCTTTTAGTGTAACTGGTGTTAGACCTAAAAAAGGTGAAAGAGAAAATGACAATGTTCTCTTATCATATCCAGCCATTTTTACTTGGCCTTTGTTATACGAGTTATAAATAGGAGTTAAACTTGTTTTATTCCATTGATAACCATAAGCTATACCTGCGTTAAAATTAGTTGAAACAGTACTAGATAATCCCCCTTTTTCACTTCTAATTTTAAAAGGTATTGTTAATGTCTGAAAGACAGGTTTATTTGTAGTGTATTTAATTGCTTTTGTTTTTATAAACTTATTATTTGATTTTAATTCCTTTGCATCAGTATAAAATTGACCTTTTCCAATTTTTATTAACTCTTCTGCTTTTAGACCATTTTTAGTAAAAGCATATCTATCAGCGAGTCTTAAGCCATCAGAATCAGTATCAAAATCTATATTTGTTTTGATTGAATCAAGAAGCTTAAAATCTTTTAAATTTAAGGGTTTG
The DNA here is from genome assembly GCF_023555495.1 of Polaribacter sp. Z022. Taxonomy (GTDB): domain Bacteria; phylum Bacteroidota; class Bacteroidia; order Flavobacteriales; family Flavobacteriaceae; genus Polaribacter. The sequence goes on from NZ_JALCZO010000002.1 coordinate 244,468, forward strand.
AATCTTATTTTATCATCTTCGATTTTAATTTTCACATCAACATTTTTTTCTGCTTTATATATATAAATATCATGAAAACGTACCGTTTCAGTTGAAGCAATATTTTCTTTGTAAGTAGTTATTACGGTTCCTTTTGATAATTTTTGGACATCTAATGTTCTTGTTGAGCTACAAGAACAAAAGATAACAAATGTTACGAGTAATATTATTAGTTTTCTCATACAATTGGTCTTTTAGGTGCTACGACGAACTTACTTTTTTCAACAGGAGTTTCAAAAATTTTTGTTTGTGGATTATACCCAACATCATCATTTTCAAGAAGATGCGTTAATGCATTAAATTTAGTCAGAGAAAGTCGTTTTTTCCACATAGATTTTTTACTACCAAAAAAAACTGTAATTACTCCATAAGGCTTTGTAGCTTCTACCTTTAAAGCTTTTTTAAAATGAGTTACTTTATAATACATAATTCTAATTTTTAGTTTATAAAAATATTACACTTCACATTAAAATAAATACCTACAATTAGGTATTTATTTCTATAAATTCATTTTTATTTTGTTTTTTTCATACTTTAATAAAGATTTAGAAAGGTGTAATTTATTTTCTTTGATGAAATCTAAAATTATGTCTTGATTCATATCTTTTGGAATATTAACCCCTAATTTTTTTATGGCACTTCTTGGTATTCCATATTCTGATAAAATGGATAAATTTTCAGGTAAAAAATCATTTTCTATGTGGTTAGAATAAAAAGAATAATTACCAGGTCTTAATCCTTTTTCTTGACAAACAAATTTTTGAATTTCATTTATAACTGATAACCATTTGGGTACTTTATACTGAAACCAATGTTTCAAAATTTGAAAAACTCCCTGAATTGCTATGTCCAATAAATCAACGTCAGACTTATTATTATTTGAAGCCATACCTCTTAGGTAAGAAAAATTACTATTTATTAACTGATTTATATTTTGCTCTAAACCATAATTAAAAGTCATAAAAGTTAATCTTTTTGCAGTCATTGGTCTAGTAGTCTCACCCTCAACTATCAAGTTATTCCAAGCTAAATCAAAAACATATTTTAACTGTTCATATTTGGGGAAATTATCCCAAGAAATTAATTCATAGTGATTCTCTATGTCTGAACGTAATGTATCAAATATGTTCTTTTGACCTTGAACCTTAACACCATTTCTTTTTATAATATCCTTTTCATCATTAGGAATACCATCAATACCTTTAAATTGACTAGAATTTTGATTCTTAACTTCTGACTTATCGATTTGAATTAAAACTTCATCTTTTATTGGATCTTGTTGATAAAATGGTATATCAATTATTATTTGTTGCTTAACTGGAGGTGGATTAAAATTATAAATATTTCCAACAAAGTGAACCATCATTCTCCCAGCTCTTCCCTTGATATTTGAATAATCAAAATAATCAACATCACTACCTCCTTTAGTTGAATCAAAATATATTATATTTTTCGCACTAGTATTTACTCCCTCAATAATAGTACTTGTACAAAACAAGTATTTTAATTTATCTTCATTAAAATAATCTATAATTGATGTTGTAATATGTTTTTGTAATGCTCCATCATGAATTCCAATATCATATTTTAAACATTTTAATAAACTCCAATCCTTAGTTACATATTCCTCAACCCATTCTTTTAATGGATAATTGACTTCACTTTTTACTTGATTTTTATCTTTTAAATATTGAGCGAATTTTTTTGAAATACCTCTAACTCTATTGGGAGAAGAACAATATATTATAGTTTGTTCATGCCTTAATTCATCTAATAATTCAAATAATACATTTTCTTTAAATGCTGCCTTTTTCCCTCTTGTACCAAATTCACCATTATATTTTTCATATATATTAATCTCTTTTGAATCAACTAATGAATAATTACTCTTATAAAAAATAGCATTATATTTTTGTTCAAATCCTTCACTTATTCCATCTATATTAGGCCCAAGTAAGTAAAATTTTGGATTGTATTTTTTTAAAATATAATAGAAAGCATTATTTAATGATGATGACCTTTCATCATCTCTTTGACCACTTAATTTATAAAATTCATCAATTACAAAAAAATCAATATTAGGAAACTGATTATATTCATTAACTCGTTCAGCGGTAAAAAGAAAGATATTACCTTTTTTTGAGGATGGTTCTTGTGAAGTTCTTATTATTATTTTGTAATCACTATTATACTTTAGCAATTTTCTTCTTGTTTCATCCAATAAAGCAAGTGTTGGTTGAATGATAATAATATTTCTATATTTATTAGAAGATATTATCTCCTCAAAAAGTAAGCTTTTTCCGAAACTTGTTGGAGCACTTACAATAATATTTTTTTCAGATTTTAAGAGAGATAATAAGTACTTTTGTTCTTCATGAAAATACTTATTAAGGTAATCTGAATGGTAATAATTTTTTCTAATCTGAGCATCAGTGGTTACTGGATTTAAATTCTCCTTTTCTAAGTATGGGTAAAAACCAACGGACTCAACTAAATCAGTAAGAATTTCTTCGTATTTAATATCAAATTTATTTTTATTGTTTAAGATATTAATGATTAGCTTTTCTGCATCGTGTCTGTTTTCGATAATAAGTACACTACACTCTTTATAAATATCAAAAGTTTCATCATTAGTTAGATATTCAGATGATTCTATTTTTTCTATTATTTGATCTATCATAAATCTAAAGATTGAATTTTACTTAAATTTTCATGAAGACCTTTAACTAGTTCTTTTTTATCTTTTACTGGAAATAGTATGAGAATAATATTTAATCTAGATTTTAATGGATGATCATTTTTTTCATCAAAATAAGCTTTTAGTTCTCTCATCTCCTTTGTATAAATATCAATGAAATCTTGTGAAAATTCATCAACACTTGAATCACTTAATAATTCAGAATTATAAGTACATAATAAAGGAATATTTATAGCACTTAGTTGGTTAATCAATTTATTTTCTTTCGAGAGTAAATCCAGCCATTCATCTTTTTGAGGAATATTGTCAAAGTATTTAATCTTTTTAGATATGAGTGTAAATTCAGAATTTAAGTAATCAGTATTAAAATGTTCTTTTATATCCTGAACTAATGCCTTTACTCCATTTTTACCTGACTTGTATAATTTTGATTCTCCTAACCACAAACTATTATTACTGGGTTGGATATGTACAGAATCAAAACCATGTACAGCATGACCTCTTGTGTCTTTAAAATGTATTTTTGATAATAGCGGTATTGTATTATAGAAATCCCTTAATAATAAGTGCAATATTAATTCTCCAAATTCCCCTCGTCTTAAAAATTTATCTTCAATATCATCCTCAATTTCGTCTTGATTATTTAAATAAATATCTCTGGCATTCTTAAAAGAATCAATTTTATACAAAGATTTTGCAGCTTCAATTAAAACAGGAAGTGTTTCTGTATTACTTGTTTCCTCTCCATCATGGAAACCAAATGCAAATTCGTGGATTACTTGAGTAAGTTTATTTATAAGAGGTTTGATTCTATAGACACTTTCATTATTGTCGTCTATATCAAACCCTACAAAAAAAGTACTTAGTTCATTTTCATCAATTTTATGAGAAATTATCGATTGGGAATTAAAAGGAGTTGGCATAGCTTTATCATATAACAGTTTTTTTCATTGATAAAGATAGGTATATAAAGAATAACATCAAAACATTTTAAATATCAGACTATTATCTATTAACTCAATACCTACTTTTCTTAATAGCATTTTTTATTTCTTCTTTACTTCTAAAATCTAAAGGTATTGGTATGTGAGTTGGATACCTATAAAGTCCAATAGTAAACGAATGATTTCGAGAATCTTCATAGTTCCTCCAACCAGTAATTTCAGTTAGATGATTGAGTTCATTTTCATTATCAATATTCAATACATAGCCAAATGGTGGAAATGTAAGTTCACAAACAGCGCCATACATATTGGTAAAAGTTAAGCCCAACGTCCTAATTTGTCCTTCGTTATTAAGATAATGATATATCTTGTATCTATCAGGTAATTCTGTTTTTTTTACATCTAAAGTAAAATCAAGTAATTCGGGGTAAAGTTCAGTAAAGTAAACATCATTCATACAAATAAACATAGATACTATTTGCTTTAAAATTCTTAACGGATTTTGGTTGTTTGCTTCAAATTCAATATACTGAAAATCATATTTTAAATTAATATCCATACCAACATTAGCCCACTTAGAAAAAGGGCGAACATAATTGTTGTTTAAAAAGCTATTACAATCTCGACATAAAGTATAGTAACCTAGTCCCCCTTGCTGAACCCTTCCTGTAGGTTTGTAATCAAGGAAACTTTGATTAGCAAAATCACTATGAGATATTGAATAATATCGAGTATTCTTATTGAAAGCTACTCTAGGAGGAATGTGTTCAAAACTTAATTTCTTTTCTTTTTTACACAATCGGCAAATACCAATTTGCATTTTTCTTTTAGTCATTTTTTTTAAGCAATGGAGAATTTTTATTTATAATAAATTGTTGATTTCTATAATTTAAAGTTATTTCATTAGCTAACTTCAAACCTCCTTTCAATGAACCAATTAAAGCATTTAAAGAGGTAATAAATGCAACGTGAACAGCATACATTAGCATTTTTTCATCTACTATTTTTTCTGAATTATTAATTGCATTTTCACAACACTCTTCCATAATAGCTTTATGTAATGGGTGAATCTTTTCAATTTTTAAATTAGAAATTACTTTTTTGTATAATTCTTTTTCTTCCATTTTTTGTATTTTGTTTCATAAATATAAGTTTTATAATTAATAATTGATGTTTGTTAGTTCAATTTTAAAATTTCTTTTAGCTTCTTTTGAATAATTTACTGTAATTGTTTTTTTCTTAACCTTTTTCCAATTATACTTTTTTACATATTCTGATAATACTTTTGAATCATAAAGTAGAACGCATAGATCTACTTTCTTCAATAGTATTTTTATTTGTATTAAAATCATAATCAATATTTATATAGGTCTTAAAATTTTTAAAATGAGAATTTTATATCTTGGTTGTTATTTTGGAAATCTTTATCTCCTTTGAACCTAGAAATACACTTATTATAAATCATAAAAACCGATAGCTTGACTGCTATCGGTTTCTTTTATTAAATTTAATAAGATAAACTATTTTTTATTTTTCAGATGTTAACGCTATATCTTCTGGTTGTACCTCAATTACTTTACCATTGCTAGAAACTACAATTGGTGTTTTTTTAAACTTTTTAAATTCAACCATTTTTGCATGTGCAATTTTAAGTCCTTTTGAAACTTTTGTTTCTAAATCCGTTAATTCTTCTTTAATTGTCATTATATGTTTTTTTAAGTTGTTGCCAAATACTTTTATTTTCTACAAAAAATGTTCCATTAATAGAACCTCGAGCAATAGTTCTAAATTCTTTTTCAGAATTATTAATTAATAACCATTTATCTACAATAGGAATATACAAATTAAAAAGGTTTTTAAGCCCTTTGATAAATCTCCGTTTAATTACATCAATTGGAATATTATGCCCTCCCTCTTTCACTCTAATACTTACCCTATTGATTGCTAAATCAATTGAGTCCAAAGATAAGAAAAGAAGTGTAATGGTGTATCCTTTGTTTTTTGCCTTTCTAATTAAGGAAGTATAACTTTTTGTAGAAAGTGTTGTTTCTAAAGCAAAAGATTTATTATTTGCTAATAAATCATGAATTCTCTGTAACATCATTCTGCCAGATTGTATGGCTACAGCATCAGGATTAAATGGAGAGAGCCCTTTTGCTATTTCATCAGCATTTACAAACTCATCACAATTAAAAATTTCAGGCAATATGGTATAGGAGGCAGTTGTTTTACCTGCTCCATTTGGTCCTGCAATAATATATATGTTTTTCATGAACTAATTTATATTAAGTTGTTTTTAAATTTAATATAAGCATACAATATTTTCTTAAAAGCACAATGTATCATTATTTTTTGATATGGATTTTGTGAGGTAGTTAATTACAACAATTTTGGTTTTAAAATTATCCCTGTATATAAGTAATTCCAAACCTGATTTAAAATCAGAGTATGTTTCCTTTTCTAAACCCCAACATCAGTTATTTTGCAGAAACGAACTTTCGAGAAGAACGAAAACTATTTGGTATATATCAAAAAGATCGCTTGTTTCATACGGCTATTTTTGGAAAAACAGGAGCAGGAAAAACCACACTGATTGAAACACTAATCTTACAAGATATTGTTTCTAATCGTGGTATTTTTTTAGTAGATATCCATGGCGATATGAGTACCTCTCTTTTAAAACAAATTCCAGAAAATAGAAAAAAAGATCTGGTGTATATTAATTTGTCGGATTCAAACTTACAATGGAAATACAACCCACTTCGAACTGTTCCATATGAAAAACGTTCTTTAGTAGCTTCACATATTTTAGATACTTTAAAAAAGTTGTGGAGTAGTGCTTGGGGACCAAAATTAGAACATATTCTACGCTATGTTTTACTTTCTTTATTAGATCAACCTTCAGCTCATTTTTCAGATATCATCCGAATTTTACAAGACCCAGACTATCGTGATACTTGTATATCTAATTTGGTGAGTGATGAACTTCGCAATTTTTGGCAAAAAGAATTTAAAAATTACAAGCCCAATGACCTGATTCCAATCTTTAATAAGATAGGTGCTTTTTTAGCACATCCTGCTGTAAAAAAAATACTTATTTCTAATACAAAAGAACTACGATTAGGAACAATAATGAATACTCAAAAAATATGTATTCTACGAATTGCCAAAGGTGATATTGGTCAAGATGCTTCTTTTTTACTGTCTTCTCTTTTTATCAACTCGTTTGCATCTGCATCCTTCTCAAGAGTGATGCTTCCTGAAAATATACGAAAACCTTTTTTCATTTATCTAGATGAATACCCATCCTATATGACTCCAAATATTGGAGTCATGCTTTCTGAATTACGCAAGTTCAAAGTTGGTTTAATTCTCGCTTGCCAACATTTATCTATGATCGAACCGAAATTAAAAGAAGCTATTTTAGGAAATGTTGGAACAACGATTTGTTTTCGACTGGGGTTTTCTGATGCCAATTATTTTACCAAAGAGTTTCATCCAATTTTTGAAGCTTCCGATTTTACCAATCTATCTAATTACGAAATTTACCTACGTTTATTCATTTTAGGGAAAGCATCAGTTGCCTTTTCTGCGAGAACACTTCGCTATGCAGATATCTTCTTATAGCATCCTGTATATATAGCTTTTCATTTTTGCTTCATACTCTTTTTAAAGAACCTTTAAATAAATAAAAAATGATATCAACAAATCTATCAACCCGCCTTATGGGTTGCAGTGAAATAGAAATTCACTACAAACGACCTTTATTTTCAGAAATGAAAACTATTGCTACTGCTCAAGATGTAAATACCATTTTAAGAAGCTACATTAATCCAAAACTAATCGATGTTAAAGAATTCTTTTGGGTAGTCTTCTTATCAAGAGCAAATTGTGTTCTTGGAATTTCTACCATTAATTGTGGAGATGTTCATGGAGTTACAGTTAATATTCGAGAGATTCTCCAATTAACATTACTCACACATGCTTCACAAATTATAGTGGCACATAACCATCCGTCAGGAAAACTAATCCCTTCTAAAAAAGATGAAAAAATCACTAATAAAATAGCAGAGGGAGTCGTTTTATTTGATGTAAAACTTTTAGATCATCTCATCATAACTTCTGAATCTTTTTTATCCTTTGCAAACGAAGGAATGATGTAATTCTTCCCCTTCAACTTTATTACTTCCTAATTCCCCAACTGATCTTATGAAAACACCCATTGCCTACTACGGAGGAAAACAAAATATGGTTTCCACCATACTTCCTCTCATTCCAAAACATTCCATATACACAGAAGCTTTTTTTGGTGGTGGTGCAATTTTCTTTGCAAAAGAACCTGTGGAATCTGAAATCATCAATGATACCAATAATATGGTGGTAAATTTCTATGAAGTAGTAAAAACTAATTTCGAATGGTTGAAGACAAGAATTCAAGCAACTGCCTTTTCAAGAGCAACCTATAATGTGGCTTTGACCATCTACAGAATGCCCCATTTATTCAATAAAAAACAACAAGCCTGGGCATTTTATGTAGGAACAAATTTTGGTTTTGGCTGTGCCATTGGTTCTTGGGGTTATGATAAATACGGAAAACAAGCCAAGAAATTATTGAACAAGAAAATGAATTTTAATAGCGATGTTTTTAAACGATTAGAAAACACACAGATTGAATGTAACGATGCTTGTAAGGTAATTAAAGCAAGAGATTCTGTGGATACGTTTCACTATATCGATCCTCCGTATTTTAATTCCTGCCAATCTTTTTATAATGGTTATTCTGAAGCACATTTTGAAGAACTTCTTGTAACACTTGGAAGTATCAAAGGTAAATTCTTATTGAGTTCTTACCCTTCTGAAATTTTGACCAAACACATCAAAAAAAATGGATGGTATACAAAGCACTTTGATAAGCCTTTAACTGCTAAAAAAAGTGTAGCTGGAGAAAAACGAAAACGTAAAATAGAAGTCTTAACTGCCAACTACTCGCTTAGCGAGCCTAAGTAATATGAGTGGAGCAGAAATTACGAATGAAAATCATAGTAATTCCATCAACCGAAAACCAGCAACCAAAAACAAACTCAAAGTAATAGAACTCTTTGCAGGTGTTGGTGGGTTTCGGATTGCCTTGGAAGGGTATCCAAAGAAAAAGGAAGCAGATTTTGAAGTGGTTTGGAGTAATCAATTCGAGCCAAGAACCAAAAAACAACACGCGAATATAGTGTATAAGAATCGTTTTGGAAGTAAACATAATTCTGAGGAAGATATTGAACATATTGTAAAAAATAAGATGCATTGTATCCCAAAGCACGATTTGTTAGTGGGTGGCTTCCCTTGTCAAGATTTCTCTATTGCCAATCGTTCTCATAACAAGGGGATTGAAGGCAAAAAAGGAAAATTGTGGTGGAGTATTCAAGCGATTCTAAAAGCGAACCAACCTTCCTATATCTTATTAGAAAATGTGGACAGATTACTCACATCACTAGCAGGACAAAATGGAAAAGATTTTGAGGTAATACTCCATTGCTTAAATGCTATTGAGTTTGCTGTAGAATGGCGAGTGATTAATGCCGCTGATTATGGTTTTCCGCAACGAAGACGAAGAGTCTTTATTTTGGGATTTCATAAAAACACATCTCTTTACAGAACTTTAAAAACTTCCAAAATAAGTGATTGGATTACAAAAACGAGTATTGCTACCAAAGCCTTCCCTGTTGATTCAAATGAGCAGATTAAAGTAGGTATTTTACCGACATCTATTGAAAACCTTTTGCAAAAGAAGGATACCAATATTTTTCGCTTAGAAAAAGCAAGAGTGATGCTACACGGTGCTTATTGTTCGTTAAAAGTTACTCCAAAAAATGTTTAACAAAAAAAGAACCCTCAAAGATATTTTACTTGAAGAACATCAGATCCCGAATCTTTTTATATCCAAGAAAAAGATCTAGCTGGTTGGAAGATAAAAAAGGGAGCAAAACAAATTCCACGAATTCATAAAAAAACAGGAGAACCTTATTTCTATCGTGAAAGTAAGGTGGCATTCCCCGATGCATTAAACAAACCTTCAAGAACGATTCTTACTCGAAAGGGTGGAACTTACATCGCCAGAGAAAAACATGTGGTCAAAGTAAATGGACGTTATCGCAGATTACATCCCATAGAATTGGAACGATTGAACGGATTTCCTGATGATTTTACAAAATGTGATGGAATTATGGATAACCAACGTGCCTTTTTTAAGGGTAATGCTTTGGTGATTGGAATAATTGAAAAGTTAGGAAAAGAACTTTCGAAAGCAGTTAACAAAATTAAATAGTAACCTTTAAATTTTAAAAAATGAAAAAAGCAGTAAACAAAACCGTCAATCTTGAATTGGTTGGCGTAAACGGAAATGCATTTATGATTATGGGTGTATTTCAAAGACAAGCCCAAAAAGAAGATTGGAGTCAAGAAGAAATTGACTTGGTATTAGAAAAAGCAAAAAGCAGTGATTACAACCATCTTTTAGCAACGATTGAAAACCATTGTGAACCTAAAGATGAAAACAATGACGATTAAACAACGAAAATTGATACTTCATTTTTTAGAAATGTTGGAGTATCAACTTGAAAGAAGAAAAGTAACAGCAATTAATCCTATTTTCCTTCAGCTATTTTCAAGAAAAGAATTAATTGAAATAGTCTTGTGGCTCTTTACCATTTATGACAAAAGTATGCTGTCTGAAAAAACGGATGAAGAGTTACTAGAACTCATTGGAGATGATGCAAATGTACTTTCTTTTATAATAGAACAATGGAAAAAAAACATTAGTGCTGTTCCGAAATTAACACAAGAAGAAGTAAATAGTTTTTTTGATGAGATACAGCTCGATATTCACTATTTGAGACATAAACCTGTTGAACAATGGGATGATTACGATGTCAGTAATTATTATTCAATCTTGTTTAAACGAGGAAAGACAAAACGTGTCTTTGCCATTTTTACATCAGATGTAAAAGATGAAGACAAGTATGCAGTGACTACTCAACCTTCTTTCTTTTTTGACACTAAAGAAGAAGCTGAACAAGAAGTAGAAAGTATCTGTAAAGAAACCAAACAAAGTGCAACTGATTTTGTGATTCACACACTTTGGAAAATAAACTAAAAATTAAATATAAATCCGTGCAACTTGCACTTAATCTATGGTAATTCACCATCTAAAACTAAATAATTATGAATACAAGTATTGTAGATGTCTTAATTGAAAACATCAAAACAGACCAACAGTTACTGCAAGAAGTAGAAACTAAAATAGAAGCTTTAAAAAGTGAAAAATCTATCATTTTTGAACGATTAAAAAGTTCTCGAAAAGATGTGAGCGTAATGCTGAAATATGCTAATGAAGCACAACAAGCTAAAATTACGGAATTAGGTTTTGATATTTCTGAACCTCAAAAAAGTATGAATACTATTGCTGCTTTTGCTTTTGATATTATTATAAAAGCAAAAGACAATCAAATGACCAATGGCGAATTATACGATGCTTATGTAAAGATTTGTAAGGACAAAAATGAGGAAGCTGAAAAGTATTCTGCTTTTAATATTAAATGTCGTTCGTTGTTTAATACGCAGAAACTCTTTCGTAAGAAAGCATTAAACGGTGCTTCTTCTCGTGAAGATATGATTTCTTTGAATGGGCGTGTACTTTCGAAAGAGAAAGCTAACCCTGATAAGAATTCGGAAATTCCAAAGGAAGAAGTAGGAAGAGTATCTTCAAAAGACAAACAAACACCAACAGAAACCGATAAAAAAGAAACACAAAAGCTGGATGGTAAAGAAAAGCCTGTAGATGCGAAAAAGAAAAATGCAAACAATAAAAAACAAAATCATGGAAAAAGATAATTATCTAGATATTTTTGAAAAACAAGAAAAAGCGATTCATCATTGCCTTTGGTTGAATTTTAAATATCGAATTGCAAAAATAACTTTTGGAGTTATACATGGCCCAGATAATAATTGGGCAGTCTGCGAAGAAGCAACTGCCCAAGAATTGGAAATGGATTTTCTAGATATTCTTCCTAAAGATTATTCGAAAATGAATTATGATGATATTCGTCATATCCGAATGGATAGAGAACCTTCACCACATCTAGAAGAGTTGGTAGGACATTTTTCTACAATGGATGGAGAGATTTTACGATTTATCCTGCATAGTAAAATCCCTATTGAAAAGTTGATTCAATTTGAATTGGCTGGACGTGGTTTTGATAAAAATCACAGATGGGTTGGTTTTAGCAAATCTTTTGAGATTTGGCTAGAAAACAATTGAATACCTAAACACTCATTTATTTGAGTGTTTTTTAAATTACTCTTATTTAATTTTTAATTGTAATTTATAAAGAAAATGATCAGAAATATCTCTATACTCTTGTGGAGCTAATTTTCCAGACAAAACTGTAAAATTATTTTTATCAAAATAAATGTAATCTAAAACAGAACCGTTGATAAATGTCCCTGTGTTAACTACACTTTGCCTTTCATTTGTATCAATTTTTTCTAAAGAATTAAAAAAACTAAAATTAAGCATTTCTAAATAAAAATTATTGATACTATAAGGCAGATTTAAATCTCCTGTAAAAATAATTGGAGTATCTATACCTTGAGCAATTTCTTTTATTCTATGAATTTGTAAGATTTTTTCATCATTAGTGCTTCCTGACTCAAAATGTGTATTTAAAATTGTTATTTCTTTTGATTCTGAAAGTTTTAACTTAACTTTTAAGCAATGATTCTGATTATAATAATCAATGTATCTAACCGCAGGGTTATCAATATCAGTTATTTCATATTTAGATAAAATAGCATTTCCAATATAACCTTTTAAAAACAAATTATTTCCAGTTTGTAGTACTCTACCCATTCCATATGAATAATTCATGTTAGTTTTTTCTGCTATATATTTAATTTGATTTTCAATAATTGAAGTATCATATTCATATCCTACTTCTTGAAGAGTAACAATGTCTAGATTCATCTGATTTATCATCTCTACAATTCTGTCTAATTGCTGATGATTACCTCCTAATTCTCCAGAAAAAGGGTCGCAATTTTGACAAAACCCAAGTTTCATATTGAAAGTAGCAATGAGAATATTTTCGTCAAAAACAGACGATGATTTGATATTCTTTGAAAATAAGATATTTTCTTGATCTCTTTGGAAAAGAGAAAAATCTTCACAAGAAGTAAATAATATCAGAGCTAAAAAATATTTTATTTTACTCATAGTTTATACGTTACACCCATAGATACTATTCCTCCAAACCCCCATTTATTATTAGGGTCATTTGTATCAAAATTAAAAACTCTTTTTTCTAAAAGAATCCCAAGGCCTATATTGCTTTTAAAGTTTAATTTTTCTGAAATTGAATAAATAAAACCATACCCTAAAGTTCCTTGAATAAAATTAGTTGTTACTTTTGAAAAATTAAGTAACACTGTATTTCTAAAATAGTTAATACTTCCTATGAATAATAAATTGAAAGCATCGTTTCTCTTTTTATTTGGGAAATAAATAATATCTAGCTGACTACCCAATACCGTCTCATTATTTACATATTCTTTTCCAAGTAAAATTCCTGCTTGAAATTTTAAATTATTAACATCATATCCAACAGATGAATAATTAAACAGCCCCTTAGTTGTTGAAATACCTTCGAGATTTACGCTCCATTTATTTTGTTGACAAAACAAATTAACTGCATTAAAAAACACTAATAAAAAAATAATTTTATATTTCATTTGTTAAAGGTTTTCTGTGAAATGCTTTTTTATAGGAAAGCTTAATGTTTAATACTTTTTCATTAATAAAGACCCATGTCTGAATAACAGTAAAACCCCAATAATATATTATCATTATTGGAATCAATGGAATTAGCCAAATCTTCGTTGAACGAAAAATGTAGGAAGAACAAAAGAAAAAAACAGTCAAACTAAATGAGATTATAAATACGTATGAGTATGATGATTGATACTTAAATTCATTAATAAGCATTAAAGGTCCAAAAAAATTAAATGTAAAAGCATATAATAAATTTATCATAAAGAAAAAAGCAGCAACCTTTCTTGAAAATGATAAATTTTTATTTGTGTATAATGGTTTTAGATTTTTAAAACATGACAATACATGATTTCCTAACCATCTCTTTCTTTGTTTTAACCATTCATTAAATGTTTCAGTTATTTGTTCTTTTGAAAATACGTTATCTTCGTAATTAGAAGTATATCCTTCCAAACTCACCCTATATCCGAAATCAAAATCCTCTCCAGGGAGCGATGTATCATACCCATTTAATTTTTTAAAAAGATCCTTTCTAAAAATACCAGCTCTTCCTTCAAACATTCCAAAACCTAAACTACTTATCGGAATGTAAATAGTATGTTGCATTGAGTAAATATCTAAAGATGTTAATCGAGTTATAAAATTTCGATTCTTATTATAAAAAATATTCCTTGCTTGCACTAATCCCATATTTTTATCTTTGAATTTTGGAACTAATTTCTTGAGAAAATCTTTCTCGATAATTGAATCAGCATCGAGCACACAAATCAGTTCTCCTTTAAATGTATTAATATTTTCATTAATAGCAGCTGGTTTTCCTCTCATAACATTAGTGTCTGAGGTAAGTGACCTATCAATAACATTTATTTGGTCACTATAATTCATAAGAACTTCAACCGTTTTATCTTTAGAAAAATCATCAATAAAAGTTATATCATAGTAATCTTTCGGATAATTTAAGTTCAAAAGGTTATTTACAGTATCATCCACAACATTTTCTTCATTGTGAACTGCAATAACAATAGATACATACTTTAAAACATTTTTATCTTCGTCAGTTTTAATGTTTGATACAACCTTTTTTCTTTTCAAAGAAACAATCATAAAACAGAAGACGTAAGTTAAAAATAAAATTTGCGAAATAAGTAATAAACTCCAAGCTAAATGAAAAACAAATTCATTTAAAAAGCAAAGCAAATAAAAACAAACAGTACCTATTAGAATAGCAAAAGGTACAATTCTTTTATATTTTATGCTTTGTATTAATACATGCACACAAAAAAATACAATAACAAGTGTAAATACAGAACCAAAGAATATTTTCATAGAATTTTAAATTTTTATTACATCATTAAAAAAGAGTGGATCGATTTTGTGATGAGACATTATAATTGTTATTTTACTTTTTCTTTTCGAAATAATCTTTTCAATTAATCCTTCATACAGTTGCAATGGAAGGTTATTTGTTATTTCATCTAATATCAATATATCAGGATTTTTGAGTACTCCTCTTAAAATACTAATTATTTGTTTTTCACCTCCAGACAGATTTTTTCCATTTTCTCCAACATTCTTTGTTAAATTAAATTTAAATATTTCTTTTAATCGATATATCTGAACAATTTCATTTAATTTTTCATGAGTTATTAACTCATCAATCATCAAATTTTCTGCTATGGTATCATTATATAGAAAAGGTGTTTGAGAAACTAACCCAATTGCATTAGATTGTTTTTGGACTTTAATAATTATCTCGCCCTCATGGGGAGAAATAATGCCAGAGATTAAATTAGCTAAAGTGGATTTTCCTGAGCCATTTTTTCCCGAAATTAAATAAACTCCTTTCCTAAAAGAAAAATTTGATTTATTAAAGATATTTTGACCATCATAACTAAAAGATAAATTTTCAATTGTTAGAGAAATATCATTTAAATTTTCAATAATTTTTCTATTTCCTTTTAAAGAATCAGTTTCCATCTTTTTTAGCACTTGTTCAACTCTATTAATCGAAGGCAGTACGATATGTAATGACATTAAATAAGTATTAATACTTTTAAGTGGCCATAGCAAAAAAACAATAAAACCAAGAGTTGTAACTATTGTAGAAATTTGCATATTCTTTAGCTGTAAAATAAATATAATAGATCCAATAAAAAGAATTATTAGTATCTCTAAAAATACATCTGTCAAACCTTGGTAAACTGCGCTTAAACGTATTTGCTTTTTTATTTTTTTTGTAATATTAAAAACTACTTTAACTACTTTATGAAGAAGATTGAAAATTATGATGTCATTTTTCCCTTGTAATATTTCCAGAAAAAAACTAGAAAGATTTGCATTTTCAATTTGTCTATCATTATTAATAAATTCTACTTTGTTACTAATTTTATTATGAAATAAAAATAAAAGGGTAGAGAAAAATAAAAGGTCAACAAATAGTATAGGTGAAATTAAAAAAATATTGATTAGAAGTAAAATGAAAAAAATAACATCTTTTGCAAAATGAATTGTTCCAAAAATTAATTTCCCCTGAAGTAAACCTGTTTCATTAAATATCCTTTGATGAAAATCTCCTGATTTTATAAATGAAGTATGAATACTACTTGATTTTACATATTGTTTTATGATAAGTGATTTTAATTGAAGAGAAATGCCGCCAGAAAAATAATTTGTATAAAAAGACACAAAATATTGAATAATAAGTTTTATGATATAGAGAAAAATTGTTAACGATATCAATAAGGATTCAAATTTATTTTTGATGTATAAGTCTGTCATCCTTCCAAATAAATGAGGTAAATAAATATTAATAAGTGTTAAAAGCAGAATGAAAATAAGTAGTATAATTATTCGGTTTTTAAAACCAATCATACTTTCTTTTAGTAATTTAAAAAAACGTTTATGCGAAAGTATTTTTTTTATCATGCAATTTTTAAGTTTTTCCATAAAGATTTAAAAAAACAATATACCTTAAAATTAAGACCTGCTCCTTCAAATGAAATTTTATCCGCATAATTAGTCACCAATAACTTTTCTAATACTTCATTAGGTATTCCTTTATTTTTATAAAAATTTTCATTATTAAATTCTTTTTTAAATGATTTTTTACAACCCAAATCATAATCATATTTTCTAATAAAATCTGTTATTTGATTGTTAACTTCTAGTTCTAAAGCACATAAATTTTGGATAATTAGAAAAGTGTAAATTAATATTGTTAAACATTTATGTTTTTTAGCTATTCTGACCAATTCATTTATACTAACTTCAAGAAAATGGTTATTTATAAAACACATTAACTCATATACTAAAATAAAACCATATCCCTCATGATGTAATAAGAAGTGAATACAAAGATGAATAAGTTCCATTTCCAACTTAAAAACATAGTAAATTACACCATTATTATTATTTACATCATTAGTTTCTTTAAAAAGTTCGTTTGCACTAAAATTTAGAATGCTATCAAAATTTTTGAAAGCAATAAGTTTTTTATGTAAATCAATACACATACTATTTTCGTTAAGCATACATTGTTGTCCATAAGCTATATACTTTGACTTTTGAAAAAAATTAAAATCTTTTTCTAAAAAAGAAATAGTCTTCTTAAAATCTTTTTCACGAACTAAAAGGTCAACATCACAGCTTCTCTTGTATAAATCAAAACCTATTAAATCTCTTAGCTGCCATCCTTTTAAAAGGACAATTGGGGAAGAAGCACTTTTTATTATACAACCAAATTGATTTTTATAAAATTCATCCCTTCCTTTTTCAATTAGAAATTCTCGCTTTAATTTATTTACTAATTCATCATCTAAATTTCTAATAAGGTCATATTTTTTCAAAGCTTGGTAAAAAAATAAATCAAGATTTATTTTTTTAAGATTAGCAACAAATATATGTTGAACTTCTTTTTTTTTCTCTATAAACTCTTTAAAAAAAGCAGGAAATGAATTGTTAAAAAAACTTTTTTTAAATTGAATAACTTCTTCCATAACGTATTTTTACAATAAAAATAAATGATGAGTATGTTATTTTTTTTAAACAGTATATAAAAGTATTAAAGGGGATATAATTCTTTATACTGGCATATATTTTCATCTCAAAAAATGAATATTTAAAAAAAATAGTATTTAATTTATTTATATCATTTTTTTTCCCATTCTTTATAACATAAGCCACTTTTCCTATTAATTTATATGAGCTTCCAATAAGAGCTTTTTCAGGAAAAACATTATTATCTCCTTTTGTAATTAACTTTTTTTCATCAATTATCCTATGTGTTAAGATTCTTCCATATGAGTTATGGACGGTTATAATATCACCTTTCCTTAATTCGTATGAGTTTTTAGAAACTAAAATCTCGTCTCCATTTTTTAATAATGGCCACATACTATTTCCATTAACTTTAAATATCAAATTTCTCTACTATTTTATTAGTTAACATAACTTCAATAAAGGTTAAAACATCATTAGTTATTATATTTTTTGGTGCATCAAATTCTGCTTGTACAACTCTTACTAATTCTTCTAAAGTAACATCCTTGTTGTTTTTCAAAAACCTTATAATAAAAGCCCCAGTTTCATTAACTGTGGTTATCATTCCTCCACTAGGAGAAACAATTACAGCTTGTTCGTCAATTATCTGAATTAGAACATCTTCGGTTAATTTAAATTTTTTCATACTTTCTTTAAAATATTTATTATTTCTTTTTGAGTTGTTAATTTATTAGTGTGAAATTCAAAAATAGGAAGATTGTTTGTTAAGTCTTTTATGATTCTAAAATAAGGTTTTATATTTTCTTTATCATAATTGTTAAACCATAAATTTGATAATAGGCAATTAAAAGAATTTGCTAAATTTAGCCTTTTTATCTTAATTTTATCAGATTGCACTAACCTATAAAATCCTTTTATATTAACTTTTTTTGGGTCTTTATATGTTTTAGCTCTTTCAAAAGGGGTTTTATGTAAATTATATTTTTCACTATTTTTTTCTATTACAATCATGTCATCAGAAAAAACCTCAAACTCTGTAAGTTTTTTAGAAATTGTTGTTTTTCCTATCCCTGAAGGTCCGAAAAAAACATAAGCATTATTTTTTTTATCTATTAATACTGATGAATGAAAAATTATTTTTTTTTGATTTAAACATAATTTGGAAAACATAAAAAGTAAAAATTCTTCAGTATATTGGTAAGAGTTTTTGATAGAAGAAATTATTAAAGTTGATTTGTTTTTTTCTGTTTTATATGCATATCCTTGAAAATTAAATCCTAAATAATTTTCGTTATTAAGGTTTGGATAAATTTTTTCTTCAATTACAACAATTGTGTGATCAATTTCAATATTGTCATTATAAGTAATGAAATAGTGATAAAATTCTTTAAACCTATTTGTAATTCCAGTAATTTTAGATTCAATTTGAATTTGAATTTCTGCTATTTGTAAAACAATTTTTTGCATTTAAATATGTTTTAAAAAATCATTTGATTTTGTAAAGTATAATTCTTTTACTTTTAAAAAAGGTAAAATTTGCATACAATAATTTAAAATTTCTTTATTGTAATTATTGGTGTTTTCATTATTAAAATGATCAAAAGCCCACAAACCAAATAACAAATGGACTAACTGTTTATTTACATCAACCTCTTTTATATAAGTTTGGTTACTTTGAAATAATCTATAAAAACCTTTAATTTTTCCTCTAAAAGTATTTTTTTTATATGGTGTTTTAAAAGGTATTGCTTCAATTTCAAAAATTTCATTCCCTAAGTAAGAGATTAAAATATTATCATCGTGAATTATTGGATAACCAGATAAGCTAGCGATTGTTGATTTACCTGCTGTTGATTGACCTGAAAATAATACAATCTCATTTTCAATAATAATTGCACTGGCATGAATTAATAGGCAATTGTGGTTTAAAGAAATACTAGAGATAAATATTTTAAAAAAATTTTCAACTTCCCAATTTTCAAATTTATTTGGCAATAAAACATCTATAGTATTAGAGTTCTTATGTTGCCTATAGTAAAAGAAAGTATCAAAAAAACGAATATAACTAATAATGAAATCTTTATTTTTATTTGTGACAACTTTTGAATGTTTTTCATAGGTTAAAAAGTTGAAAACATACTTTGATTTACCTTCTGCTAGATATTCAATTAGAGTATCTTTTATATAAGAGCTTAATTCTAAATTATTTGTATTAATTTTAATAGTAAAATCCTTAATAGAAACGAAACAATTATAATCCCAATCTAATGGTGTATTATTGAAAATATTAAAGAGTTTTCTTTTTTCTTTAAAAAATGATAGCATATTTTTCACATTGAATTAAAAAAGAGTCAACAAAGTTGACTCTTTTAATACTATAGAGCTTTATTCCATTATCACTTTAACTTGGACCACCTCCAGAACTTCCTGCTCTAGTTTCTAATGGTTGTTGATAAATAATTTTAGGACAGGTATATTCTTTTTTTATTTTTTCCATAATGTATATTTTAAAAATTCTTATAAGTTCTTAAACCATTTTCGTAAACAATCTCTAAAAAGTAAGTGTTTGAAGAGTTATTTATAACTGTAAATTTATATTCATTGCTAGAATCAATTTCGGTTTTAATTAATTGATTATTATAAGTACTTTCTGTATTTAACTTCTTATTAGAAAAATAAATATTAAAACCTAAAATTGAATTATCATTGCTGATTTTCCAACTTAATTCTTTTAAATTGGAATTTGATTTTTGTGCTTTTGTTTCTATGGTAATATCACCAGTACCTGTATAAGGAGCACAACTATCATTGTAAATACAATTTAATCCAGCTGTATAATCTCCATCGTATGTTTTTCTTTGTCCTCTAGAAATAGATTCATACATTAAATATCTATTATCAAGACTATGGTCTAAACCTTGGACATGACCTATTTCATGTCTTGATGCTGTAACTCTATCAAATTCATTAGACCCAACATTAGTAGTATAAGTTCCTCCTGTTGAAGATATATTACCAAAGTTTGTATTAACCATTATGTCGGTTTCAACTATATGAGATCCTTGATACATGGTTTGGGTATACATCATTGCATCAGGATCTGAATTATATCCTACTCCACATTCATCTTGATTATTTCCGATTGTGGAAGTTGGTACATTAGTACTGTAAGTTACATTAAATTTAGGTAAATTATTGTTATTTAATATATCGCCACCTCCTCCATAAATAAGGGTATTGTACAAAACAGGTCCATATTCATGATAAGGCAAACCTGAAGTGGGCGTACCGATGATTCCAGTAATTTTAAAATTTATATACCCAGTTCCAGTTCTATATTTCATGGTATATGGAAGTAAAACATATGAACACAAAGTCGCAAGAGCTATAAAAGCAACTGAAAATATTGTTATTTTTCTTTTCATGACTTATTTATTTTAGAAATTATTTTAATATTCTTTTCTACATCTTCTAAATTACCAATTCTTTTTTTGTTTTTATCAAAAACTATATTGTTTTTAACCGTATATTTTTTGTATATGACATAGGAATTACTAGTTTTACTACTTTTTTTTAAAAAAATTTCATTTAAATCTTTATTTCCTTTTAACTTATAATGCTCATTAACTTTATTTATACCTTTTAGTGAGTTTTTAAATTTTTCACTATCAATAGAAGTTAAATAAAGAATTACATTTTCTCCTAAAAATAAATCAGGTTCATTAGACATTTTTAAATATTTATCTCCAATTTTACCTGATCTTAACTTTAATTTAATTATTTTTCCTTTACTTAAATATGTCCCATAATATGGATTATCAATTCTTATTGATAACTCTGTGTGAAAGTAGGAGTCTTTATCCCCAATATAATCTCTCTTAATAACAGTTCCTTTAATATGAGTATTAGAAAATAAAAGAGCACTTTTATAATTTTTTTTGGTAGATTTATCAACCTTGACTAAATCAACTCCTTTGCTTTTTAATTCATTATATTTATAAATATTAATATTATTATCAAAGAAATAGTTAGCTGAATGTTTTAAATTCAAAGATTCCATTTTTTTAGAATAATCAATTTTATATTCTGACAATTGTTTTTTAGAAAGCTTTTCTTTGTTTTTTAATTGAGAAAAAACTGAATTATAACTAAATATTAAACTTAAAATTATTATTATCTTTTTCATTTTGATAAAATTTTGTGGGTTAATACTTTTCCTTCCGAATTTTTAATCTTCAATATGAATAATCCTTTTGCAAGCTTCTCTTTTAAAATATCTTGTGAGTTAATAGTTACAGCACCTTGTTCTACTTCTTTAAAAGCAGAAACTATTTTTTTCCCATTTAAGTCATAAATAGTAAATAAAACATTTCCTTTTACAGAATTGATAAAAGATATTTTTGAGAATTCATTAAAAGGGTTAGGGTAAACCGAAATTTGACCCTCAGTTAGTTTTAAAGGTTTTTTAAGTAAGTCTTTTAACTTACGAACTGCTTCTTTAGACTTTAGTCCTTTCTTTTTAGTTGAAGTCCCTTTAAAAGCATAAGGATTTAATAAATCTTCACCAGAAGCATCTTCGTATATTTCTAATTGAGAGTATTTAATACTAGGTTCTCTTGCTAAACCAACGTATTCATTTAACGTAGTTAATGATTCACTGAGTTGAGGAGAAGAATCAGGCTTAACAGTATTAACGATATTCGTTATTTTAGAATATTGTAAATCTGAAATTTGAAAGTTAACAGGTAAAATAGATGGGTTATTTCTAACCTGTTCTAGTGTTATATTATTATCTTCCATATATTTTTTTTGTTGTAAAATAACATCTTCAAATTCTGTCATTACTGAATTATAGTCATTTACTACTGCTGTGTTGCTTGTCACATTTGTATAATAATTTTCTAATGAATGAATTTCATCATCGTGATAAACCACTCGTTCTTGAAATGATAAATCACTTACATCGCTTGTCTCGTATTCTTGATTAACAGCGATATATGTTGTAAAAGCTGTTGCAAGAAAAAAAACAGCAATACCTAAAATAAGGTAGTACTTTTTTTTCATAATTTTTAGTTTTAATAATTTAAATATAAAGTATTCTAAATAGCAACTTTTCGAAGAAAAGTAAAGATCATAACAAATTTGCATTGTAAATATATAAAAAAAATAGCATTTCCTTTTTTTTGCCTTAGAAAAAATCTAAATTTCGAAAAAATTAAAAATGAAATCATTAATTATATCATTATCAATTATTCTTTTTGGCTATAATTTTACTTTTTCAAATACTAAAGATTTTTATTTTAATGTTAAAAAAGAAGGGGTTTATAAAACTAAAATTCCGTCTAATTTAATAGGTAACAATCTATATCTTTATTATCAAAATAAAAGTTCTCAAGTTTATATAAACAAGAATTATGTATATTTTTATTGCCCCTCTAGAGGAAACTACCAAATATCTAGAATCGAAACTAAAAAGATTAAGCCGATAGTTGTTTCTTCTTGGGAGATTATAAAGAAAAAAAAATATTATAAATATGCTCTTTCTAATTCATTAAATGAAAAACATTGGTTTACAGATATTATTTCAGATGGAAAATCATTTAAAACTAACTTTACGGTTATAAAAAAAACAAATGGTTATTCTAAAGAAATACAATTAAACCTGTATAATTTTAAAAGTTCAAATGCCCCCATTATACTTAAAATAAACAACATGGAGAAGCATTACGTTTTAGAAGGTCACGGAGATCAGTTTTTAAATATCCCCATCAATAATATTAAAAGTGAGAAGATTGCTTTAGAATTGATTTCGTTATTTAATGATGTAGGTGTTGAGTCAATAAAAATAAATTCTTTTGCTGATATTGAAATAGTATTAAAATATAAATTCGAAAAAAACACTTTTTCTTCTCCTAAAACTTTAAAGGAGATTAATGAACATTATTTTTATTTTACTTTAAAAAAGAATAAACTAGAAAGAGTATTTAAAAATAAAAGAGTTTCAAATCTAATCATTCAAAAGAAAACTGAAATTGAAGAAGTTAAACTTATAAATGTTATCCATCCTAGTTATAAAAAAGTAGATTTTTTAATTTTATATAATAAGGAGTTTGAAAATAATCTTAAAGCGTTAAAAGAGCTATTAAATATAATAAATCCAAACTTATCATATAATTATATTAATGTTCAAGATGTCTATAATAAGTATTCTTATTCAACAGCTGACCCTAAAGCTTTAAAGAAATATTTACATTATATAAAACCTAAACATGTTTTATTGGTTGGAGATTCAAATATTAAAGAAAATAAAGAGGATTTAATACCTACATTTTTTTATACTCAATTTAAAGGAAATACTAGAATAGAGACAGATTATATTTATACTTATAAAAATGACCCTGCATCTCCTCTTTTTTCTATTTCTAGATTACCTTTCAAAACAACATTGGAATTAGATTGTTATATTAAAAAAACAACTTCTTTTTTGAATTTAAACAATAAAAACAATTATGTAATTTATGACGATATTTCTGTTTTAAACGATATAGAAAAGAAAAAGAAAGTTTCTTATACATCATTTAAAAGACAAAATGCATTAAAAAAGCTTTTGGGCTTTAATTTTATTCCTAATTATTTAAATGATAATATTAAAAATATGAAAACTTTCCAATTTACAGGGCATGCGTCTTTTTCTGGTTGGAGCGATAATAAGAAAGTTGAATTTTCTGATATGAAAAATTTAAATAAGAATAACTTATTTATACTTATTGATTTATCTTGTTGGACAGGAACATTTGCTTATCATAAAAGAAATTCGTTTTCAGAAAATTTATTAGCCCTTAGAGATAAAGGGTCTGTAACTTCCCTATCCGTCTCTGGTTATTCGCAAATTAGTAACTATAAACACATTACTAATTATCTTCTTAAGAATAGAAATAAGTCTTTAGGGTCTGTTATTACTAAAATGAAAAAAGAACTTTTTAAAAAGAACGAGTTAACATTAGATGATATACATGCTTATAATTTATTTGGTATTTCAACTTTAAAATATTAGCTACCATTTTTCGTTTCTAAAATTGTTTTTTATTGCATATTTTAAGGTTTCTTCTAAATAATCTTCTAAATTATATTGAGGTATTGGTAGTATGCTCTCTAGGTATTTAGTATCAAATTCATAAGGTTTAGATAAAGTATATGGAGATAAGTGATCTCCAATTGAAGAATAATAAAAATTTTCAAATTTATTCTTATCTTTAATATGATGTGTTAAGATATTGTCTAAAAAAGAAAATTGTTTAAATCCAGCAGTTTCTATTATTCTTGTTAAACCTGTAACTAAATTAGTACATTTATTATGTGTTATATTTAGTTGTTGAATATCTTTAAGAAAAACTTTTGCTATTACTTTTGCAACATAATCTACAGGGATAATATTTAGACCTGCTTTAAAATTAACAGAAATCCTTATCGTATTATTTTCTAATAGGGGGTTTTTATTAAAGAATTTTCCTACTAAATAATAAACCATATATTTTGAAATATAACTTAAAGGTTTGTTTATGATATTACCTCCAATAACACTAGGTCTTAATATTTGAACTTGAACACTATTTTTTTCTCCTTCTTTTAAAAGATATTTTTCGGTTTTATGTTTTGATTCCTCATAAGAATTTCTATAGTTAGGAGATAAATTATTGTGGTAATTGTTTTCAATTAATCCTCCAATGTCCCCAATAGCAAATGCTGTACTTATGTAAGTAAACTTGTTAATGTAAAAATGAAAAGTTTCAAAAATTTTCTTTGCAAATGAAAAGTTTTCTTCAAAAATTAATTCCTTTTGTGAAATGTCCGTTGATAAATTAACATATCCTGCCGAATGAATAAAGTAGTTATTATCTTTTTCTAATAAATATTTTGAAGGGTTAAAAAACTCTTCCGAATTAAGGACTTGAATTTTTTTATTTAAATTAGAAAGTATTGCTGATTGACTATTAAAAATAGCACTTTTTAGGATTTTCTGAAACCTTTGTTCTGCTGATAAATTTTTCTTGTCTCTAATCAATAAGATAACTTTTTCTATTGTCTCTTTTTTTAAAAATTCTAATAAAACTTGTGAGCCTAGAGTACCTGTTACACCCGTTAAAATTATATTCATAGATTGTTTTTGTTAAATGTAACAAAAATGTGCGGAAATAGAATTTTGAAAAACACTTTATTTTTTAAACACAATAAAAAATTTTATACTTAATTAACGTGAGTTCGACGTAATAAATTTAGTTTTTATAATAGAAAAAAGCAGAAAATTTAGTGTATTAAAGTCCTAAATTCCAATAAACTAAAATTATTCTGCTTATGATTTCTAATGATAAAATTATTGAAATCTAGACGATTTTATGAAAGAATTTTATGCTATTTTAACAAAACATAGTATTTCAGACACTTCTCAACCTAAAAAAAGAAAAAGAAAATCAAAAATGAGTAAAAGTGAAGTAATAACCATTATGGTTATTTTTCACTTATAATCCTATCGAAACTTAAAGCACTTTTACCTTTACCATGTTTGTAAATATATGAACGATTGCTTTCCAGATTTGGTCTCTTATAATCGATTTTTAGAACTCCAAAAGAAAGTGATCCAGCCTTTAGCTGTCTACTTAAAACCTTATGGATTAGGCAAATGTTCAGGTATTTCTTTTATAGATTCTACAGCTGTTAACCAATAGTATTTATATTAATTTTTTAAAACAAAAATGTCTGTTAAGGTAATAATACCGTTTCAAAATAATGAGCATCAAAAACATTTTTATTAATAAGTCTTTGGTCTATTAAATTTATCAACTCTTGATAAAAAACATCTCCTAAAACTGGCTTAAACTTTTCTATTTCTTGAATTTCAATACCATAATTTTTGTTTTCAGTAAACTCAATTAAGCTGTCCATTAACATTATTTTTGCCCCTGTTTCTTTGCTTAATTTAGTGTTTATATCTAATTTTATTAAGAAATTTTTATACTTAGGATTGTAAAAGTCAAAGAGGATATAGGCTAATAAATAATCAACAGGGGTTAAATCAATAACTTTATAATCACAAAAATTTAAAATATTTTTATTTCCTAAAAGCTTTTCAACTAATTTTAATGCTTTATGTTTTACTTCAACATCCTCAAAGTGCTTTAAACATTTTAAAATATTACAAATAAAAACTAAAATTTCTCCCCCTTCATCTGAAAGTGTCATTTTAGAAAAATTAGTTTTATTTTCAAATAAATTAATAAAAATATTCACTAATTGAATATGATTCGATTTAAATAAAAACAATTCTTCGTTAGCTACAAATGGAAGAACGGTATGAATTTTCCAACCTTTATTTTCATAAAATAATTTGAATAATTCCCAATACTTATCTTCATAAAAAATAAAATTAGTTGCTACCGTTTGTAGTATAATTCCATCTTCAAATTGATATAAAGAAGAAAGATTATTTAGTTCAATTTGTTCCAAAATGAACTTTTTATCATAATTCTTTTCAAATATTTCTGTAATCTCAACTAAAGTAGAGACAACTTCATCGTAGTTTTCATCTTTTATATTTTTATTCTCTAATGAAATTATATTCTTTTCTACTAATAATTTGAATACATGAAAAAGGGAATCTCTATAATTAAAGAAATAAAGTCTTGCATTTGGAGAAGATTTTAATACAACTATCAATTCGTTTATTAAAGCTAAATCTAAAGTTTTATTTACTTCATTAAAAATAGCTAAAAGATACTTATTGAAAATAGTTTGATTAGGTATTCTATTAAAAATTATGGCATCAAACCTCTTAACTAAACAAAAAAGTAAATCGTAAAGCTTTGAACTATTTATAATGGTAAGGTTTTCTATTAATATATCTATTAAATGCTCTAAATAAAAATGATTTATACATTCATAATGTTCAGAACTTATGACATCATTAACAAGAAATTTTAAATACAGGTTAATTTTCTCTAAATCTCTATTTGAAAAAAGTAATATATCATTTATTAGAATAAAAAGATTTTCAGCTAATTTTAGTGTTAAACTAAAATAGAAACCTTGTATTTCCTCATTTTCGACTATATTGTTGTTCTCTTTAAATCTTACTATTTCATTATATTGTTCTTCAATTTGAATTAAACTAGGTACAGGAATTATTTTTACAAGCACATTTTTTAATATAGATACAGAAGTCACCTCTTCTTTATATAAAGTAGTAATCTCATCTTTATGGTGTTGTAATTTTCTTGATGAGAAAAACTCTAAATCATTAAAAAATGATAACAAATTACTTCTAACCCAAGCCTCATTGTCATTTAGAACCTCAAAATCATTAATCAACGCTTGGTCATTCGTGTTTTCAATATTTTCATATTTTAAAGATGACGCCTCATTACTTAATAAATTTATTTTGTTTTTAAAACTAATTAAAACAGGAATGAATGATTTTAAAATTGAACCTTCATCATAATTTCTTCCTATTTTTATAAGATCTGACAAATAATATAAATTTTGTTCAATATCAATTTTTTCTTCAGGCTTGCATAAAGTTTTTGCTAATTCAATGTTTAATTGACCAATGTATTTAGCTTGAATTTGATAAGATGATTTATAAATGATTTTATTAATAGATTCATAGATTATGGTATTCCAAAAATTATCAAAATAGGCTCTTTTATAGAAGTCTATCATTAATTTTAAGTCTTTTTCTTCAATAATTTTTGCTACGGTGTCATTATTACATTCTGCCAAAAGCATATAATAGGCATACCCATAATATTGATGATGCTGTTTAGAATAAAATTGATATAAAAACTTTAAGACATTTATTAATAAATCTGAATGTTTGTTTTGCTTTTGAAAATTTGAATTATTATCAGATAGCATTCCAACTAACATAATACATAAGTTCCAGAAAAATGAATCGGTAACTAGATAAACGATTGCTTCGACATTTAATTTTTGTTCTTTTAAATAACGAGCAGCCAAAAATTCTTGAAACGTGATTGTATGAAAACTAAACAGCCATGAAAATGGATCATCAAAACTTCTCTTTTGACTTCCTAAACCTATTGACGATAAAATTTCAACTGTGCTAGAATGTTTGTCATCTAACCTGCCAGAATAAACAAATTGTTTATTTATTTGCATTTGGTAAGAAAATTTCTCAATTAATTTACTTGATTTTTGAAATAATTTAGGTTTAATACTTCCTTTTTTAAAGGAATAATCTAAAATCCAACTGTAAACTTTTTCTTGTAAATCATATATCGATTTAATTGAAGATAAATCTTTTTCAATCGACTTACTAACTACATATATTAATGCAATATAGGACAGCATTAAAGGGTTGCTGGAATAATCCTTTAAAACTCTGTTCTTATCAATTAATCTAAGTAGTTTTTCCTTTTTTTGTTGATTGTTAAGAACAGCATCTAAATATTGTTCAGTACAGATATCATTAAAACCGTCTATTTGCAATGAAACATCGTAATTTAATTCGTGATTAATTAATCCATAAGGACGTGACAAAACGATATAATTATAGTTTTTTATTTGTGATGAGAGTTTTATTCGGTTTTCAAATGATAATTCATCAAAACCATCTAGCATTAGTTGAAAATCACTTAAATTTTGCAACGAGGTCAATTCACTTTCTAAAGCAGAAAAATATTGATGATTGATGTAACTTAAAATAAAATCTTCATTATTAAAATTGACATCTCTTAATTGAATATAAATTAGAAGCTTTGCTTTTTTAATACTAATAGCATCTTTTGCCCATTTGTAGCACAACCATTTGGCGTAGGTAGATTTTCCTACTCCTGGGTTTCCACTAACAATTATTTTATTATTGGCAAGAATACTATCAGAAATATAATCTTTTGATAAATTCCTACTGTTGGCTTTACTTTTGTTAACCTTAGAATACGCACACTCTTTTTCAAGTTTTAATAGACTATCTCGGTTATCGATATCTTCATAGGAGGTGTAAGAAAGTTGGATGTAATAATCGTCCATTGATAAAACACCTAATTTATTATCAATATTGCCATTTACTTTGATGCTGTTGAAATTAGTATCATTTAAATAGAATTCTCTCAAATGCTTAATTAAATCTATACTTGAAGTTGTGGTTTCAAATTTTTGTTGAATAAATTCAATTGAATTTTTAGCCTTAGAAATATCAAACTCTAATAATAATTTTGTTAAAGGAAATATCCCATGTCTATTTGGACTTGTTCCTTCTTTTAAAAAATTGACTATTGGTCTAAAATCAGCTGGCTTGCAATTCGTTTTAATTTCATTTATAGTTTTTAAGCTAGGGAAATAATTAATGATAAGAGGTTGTTCCTTTTCCTTAAGGTCTTGATTGTTTAAAAAATCTAAAAGGCAATTCATAATCTGCGCCCTTTGTAAATCTTTAAAATAAACTAAAGCTCCTTCTTCCTTGGCTTTCTTAAAAGTGATAATAATAGGATTCTCCTTCATATAACTCAATATTTTCTTTGTGACTTAGACCTTAGAAAGACAGAATGGGAATCTTTAGGTCTTTTTAGGTCGTAATATTTAAAAAACTACAATCTCCCCTGATATTTGACTTGTGTTACAAAAAGTAACATCCTCTGTACAAGGAAATCGTCTACACAAACCTTAGTCTTCTGGCGATTGTAAGACTAAGCTCGATCGAGGCAAGAACGTTTAAACATGATACAGTTCTTTCCTTTCATTTTAATAGCTTTGGCTATTGGAATGAAAACATCTGACTCAATCAGTAATGATAAAGTAAAAGATGTTGAGCAAATTCATTATTCTGCAACTGACACTCCTCCATCTGAAGGAGCAGGTGAAGAAGATGAATTAGAACCAAACAATTAGTTTGTTCTTTCCAGCAGCGATATAATTATATCGCTGCTTTTTTATTCCAAAGATTTAAAAGGTGATGTACTTTCATCTATATTTTCTCTATTTGCATTTTTGTATCTAATATATTTACTTACCAATTCGGTTGTGTTCTTAACCTTAAACTTATGAAATAAATTTCTTATATGAACTTCAACCGTTTTAGGAGATATAAAAAGTTTATCTGCAATTTCTTTTTGTGTAATTCCTTTCATTAAATGCATAATAACTTCCTGTTCTCTTACAGAAGCCTGCATCCAGTGTTCAATGTCTAACATCTCGGAAATATTTTTATCTATATAATGTTGTCCCTTCATAACTGTTTCAATGGCGGTATACGTTTCTTCTATCCCCAACTGTTTATCAAGATAAGCATCTATATTACATTCGTTTAAAAGTCGATTGTAATGATGTTTTCTAGTGTGCTGGGTTAAAATCATAATTTTAATAGCAGGATATTGTTGTTTTACTTTTTTTGCAATCATAAAACCATCAAATTGTTTGGTTTCAAAATTTAAATCTAAAATTATAATATCTATACTATTTATTTTTAATACATCCAATGTGGCTTCATAGTTTATTGTATGCAATACCTTATTTATTTTAGGGTGTTGTAAAAGAAGTAACTCCATTCCTTGTGCAAAAGAAATAGAATCTTCAACTAATAGAATATTGAGTCTATTTTTCATATTAAGTTTTGTTTAATTGGAAAATTGATGCTTATAGATGTTCCGTTTTCTGTATCTATTATAATAAAGTCTCCACCAAGTAATTTGGTACGTTGTTTAATATTCATCAGCCCAATCCCTTTAACTTGTTCATTTTTAAATCCAATACCATTATCGCAAAATTCAAATAGTAACGTTTTATTATTTTTAATATGGTGTTTAATTTCGACTTTTGTTGCTTTAGAATGCTTTTCAATATTATTTAATATTTCCAATAGGATTCCATAAAAATTAGTTTGTGCTTCTAAAATCATTTGATTTAATACATTTGGCAATGGTAATTGTACAGCAACAAAAATTTGTCTGTAATGTTGGAATTCTGATAATTGAGAAATGATAATATCATTTAGTGATGCCTCCTTTATTTTATTTCCAAGTGGTGATAAACGATGTGAAATTAAACGAATTTCATGATTGATATTTTTAATATCATAAATGATTGTTTTTCTAATCTCCTTAGGATTTTTAGCTTTTTCTAAAGCTAAAATTTTAAGTCGAATACCATCATAGGATGTGGTAATAATATCATGTAAATCTTTACTAATATGACTTTTAACCAATTCTTTACTTTCAAGGATTTCCTCTAATTTTTTATTTTCTAATATTTGCAGCTTTTCTCTCTGCTTTTGCTTTATAAAAAAGTAAATACCTATAAGAATTAGAATTAGTAAACCAAACAAGAAGAGTAATAAGTTTTTGTTCTTTAAGGTTTGATTTTGAATTGTTATAACAGATTTTTTTTGTTCATTTTTTGTTTGTAATTCTGAAATTTTTTGCAATTTTAATTGGTTTTCAAATTTTTCTTGAAGTGCTTGTATCGTTTTAGATTGCTTTTCATCAAACAGTTCTTTATACAATTGATATTGTTTTTCTTTAAATTCAAAAGCCACTTTATAACCATATCTACTTTTATGATATTCAGATTGAACCTCATAATAACGCAGCCAAACTTCTTTTTTGGAGATAGTAGATAGGTATAATTTTGAAGAATCTAAATAGGATTTCGCTTTATTATAGGTTTTATTTTTTATTGCCAACAATGCCAATTCATTATAGGTATAGGCTATCGATAAAGTATCTTGCTCTAGTTTTTTTTCTGCAAGTGCTTTTTTATATGTTTTTAAGGCTAATTTGTATTTATTAGTTAAAAAATAAACTGTAGCCAAATTATTAAGCATTTTTCCAATCTCTTTTTTCTTTTTTAAGCCATTTTGAGTTTTTATTGCTTCTCTATAATTTACTATAGCAGATTTATAGTTCTTTTCATTCTTATATAAGTTCGCAAGATTATTATAAGCGTAAGATGTCTTTAATGTATCAGAGAGTTGTTTTCTAATATTAAGGCTTTCTGTTAAATATTTTCTAGCGATCTCTAAATTACCAAGTAGTCTTTGTGTCTCACCAATTGAATAACAAACACTCGCATTTTTTAATAGATTTTTTTGTTTTGAAAAACCATCATAAGCTAATAATAAATAAGTAATTGCTGTATTAAACTGTCCCGCTTGTTTAAATAGAATTCCTGCTTTTGAATACGTTGAAAATTTATCTGCACTGTCATCTAAATTCTTATAAATATTTAATGAATTATTTAAAGCCCAAAACAGACTGTCTTTCTCTTTTACTCTTCTATATATTAACCCAAGATTAAAATAAGAGTCCGCAGCATTTTTAGTAACTGAATCTCTTAAAATACTTTTTTTAAAGTGAATTTTTGAATCCTCATACTTTTTCTGCTTGTAATAAATTAATCCTATTTTTTTATAAATATAGCTGGCATTATAAATCAAATTCTTGCTTGAAGCAATTTTCAAGGATTCATTGTATACTTCTAAGGCGTTTTCAAAATCTTTATTTTTCTCTAACTGTTTTGCTTTATTTATTAAAATATATAGTTTTTCATTATTGTAAACAGTTTTAAAGCTGAAACAAATTAATGTAAAACTCAATATTGAAAATATAAACCAGTTATTCATAAAATAAAAGTAATCTAAATTATTTTGAAATAATTAGCTATTGTTTAAAATTAAGGGAAAATCCCTATTGAATAATGAGTCATAAATAGGGATTTTTGAAAAAAAAAGATTATGCGTACTTTGTTGAAAAAATATTTTTATCATAGCCTGTTAATAATAAATGTGTTTCTTTTTTTATTACTTAAAGACACAATATATTTAGCTTACCTAACACCAATATTATTATTATCATCTTTATTTGTTATTATTTTTGCTGAAAAAAAATATCCAAAAATTCTTAAATGGGGAGAAGTGAAAAAAGACATTAAACTAGATGTTTTTTATACTCTGGTATCTGGAATTGGTGTTGGTCATATTACAAAAATAACTATTTCAGGTTTATTAATTTGGTTAGGCGAAAAGCTTTCAAAAATACTAGATTTTTCTCTTTTCCCTCATTCAATTAATATTTTTTTTCAAATCTTATTTTATTTATTAATAGTAGAATTTTTCAGTTACTGGCTTCATAGGTTATCTCATAATCAAAAAAAATTATGGTTATTTCATGAAATTCATCACTCTCCAAATAAAATGTGGAGTCTTAATGTTTCAAGATCTCATCCAATTGATATTCTTTATAGACTTATATTACCATTAATGATAGTATTTTTTTTAGGTATAAAAGAAGATGTTTTATCATTATATCTTGTTATTACTGGAGTTGTATCTTTTTTACAGCACTCAAACCTTGAATTAGAAACAAAAAGGCTTAATTATTTTTTCGCCACTCCAATTCTTCATCACTGGCATCATTCTAGCGAAAAAAATAAGGCACAGAATAATTTTGGTCATGTATTAATTATATACGATTTAATTTTTGGAACGTACTATTTGCCAAATATAAATGAGCAAGAATGTAAAGATGTTGGTGTTAAAAACTCTAAAGTACCAAAAGATTTTATTGATCAATTAAAGTACCCTTTTAAAGAAATAAATAAACTATGATAGATATAATAATAAGTCTAGCATTAAGCCTTGTAATGTTTGGACTAGGACTAAAACTGAATATTAATCAACTGAAGTTTCACTTTAGTAAGCCTAAAGAGCTTATACTGGGTTTATTCGTACAAATTTTTATTACCCCACTAATAGCTATTATCATAATAATTCTTTTAGACCTAAATAATATTTATTCTATTGGTTTATTACTTCTCGCAGCCGTACCTGGTGGTACTACAAGTGGTATAATATCATATTGGTCTAAAGGCGATGTATCCTTAAGTGTAAGTCTAACTTCTCTTGGAGGAATTTTTATAGCTTTTTTTTCACTCCCATTTATATTATATAATTCTTATAAATATTTACCAATTGAAGGTATTAGCACTACCATTAATAGCTTGGATTTAATGATCAAACTATTTCTAGTTGTTATACTACCAATATTATTAGCTCTAATATTCAAAAAAGTATTTCCTAACTTTAAAAAAAAAGCAAATGCTCTTTTTGATAAATACTTGATTCTATATTATATAGTTGTTATTATTATGGGTATACTTATTCTAACAAGAGATTTAGAACTATTATTAATTGATTGGAAAATACTAACTATATCTTGTTTAATATTAAACATATCAATGTTTAGTATTGGATATTTTTTTTCAAGATTTTTTTATATAAATCAAATTCATTCAAAAACCATTGCTATTGAATCTGCTTTTCAGAATAATAATTTAGCATTTGCAATATCTTTAGTAGTAATTGGAAATGATACTGCAGCTCTTCCTTCTATAATATATGGAGTAGTTATGACAGTTACTGGATTAATAGTTGTTGTCTTTAGTAGGAAATCTTTTTTTAAGGGAAAATCCCTATTGATTTAACATTTAGGTCACTATATATTAGTAGTAAATATAAAACGACTAATTATGAACGACATTTTATTTTATCTAACCCGCTACGGGACATACTTAATCCAAGGATTACTAGCATTCCTAATTTTTAAATCTATTTTTAGTGCGACATTCAAAAGCCATCATTCAAAGTGGAATACCTTAATTGATAATTTCAATTTTTCAACGCAAGAATTTTACAAATTACTCAAAGAAGAATTGCAAAACCAAGGGATAAAACGTATTGAAATTGAACAAGTTTCTCTAAAAGAAGGCAATGCATTTTCATCTAGAAGAAGCTATTTAAGAGCTACTTGGAAAGAATATCAATACGATATTTGTGCGGCACCTTTTGGAAAAGGATTTT
Source organism: Polaribacter sp. Z022 (assembly GCF_023555495.1). Lineage (GTDB taxonomy): Bacteria > Bacteroidota > Bacteroidia > Flavobacteriales > Flavobacteriaceae > Polaribacter. The sequence continues at coordinate 279,828 of NZ_JALCZO010000002.1, forward strand.
TTATCTCTTGGTGGTTGTTGTATAAAAATTCTATTGCCCAACTTATTATTTCAAAGATTCCTTTTGTTGGAAGGTGGCTTTCTAGAAAACTATATCCTGTAACTTATTATAAAATAGATACTGCCTCAATGTTTATGACCTATGCACAAGCTGCTGTTTTAAAGGTAATTGAAGATATTACTAAATCACAAGGTGTAAGAGTCTTATCCGAACTAGAACGAAAGCCTACACTACAAGATATCTTCAAACGATAATGGGATGAAGCTATCATTAGCAGAACAGGCAACAATTAATTTTTATGAATTTGATTATAAGGGACGTGGTTATTACCACTTCCCTTTTTGTGTGGATATAGAACCACCATTTACCCATTTTTCTCATCATCAACATTTACAAACCAACTCTCAAGAATATGATGATGGAAGAGCACCATCTTATTTTAAGCAGCTAACAGCACTTTTTATACCCAAGGTTAAAGAAGAAAAAAAAGAAATAGAGAAACTTTTTTTACCAAAAGAAGTACTCTCAAAACCTATATTGGTTGGTTTGGAAATTTCTTTTCCAAAACGTCCATATATTGATAAAACATTGTTTGTTGAATTGTTGAATATGCTTGGCTATTCTGAAAATTCTATTTCTTTTGAAATTATTGGCACTTTTGAGAAGATTACCATTCAGATTGTTTGCAGTGAAAATGATAAAATGAGAATAATCTCACATTGTAAAGCCTATTTTTCATCCATTTTATTTAAAGAAGTAAATGCCTTGGATCTCCCTTTTAATGGTTATGATGATATCGCAGTTTGTGATTTCGGTTTGGAAGAAGAATCTATGCGATCTATTCAAACTCCCCAAAATTTTAGTGTTGATACTTTTGCAAGTATTTTTGCAACACTTGAAAACTTACAACAAGGTGATGTTATTGTCTATCAGGTTCTATTTAAAGGGGTTGAAAACCCTTGGTCGAAAAGTATGATCAAAGCAGTTTCTGACTCTAGTGGAAATTCATTCTTTGTTGATGCTCCAGAAATGCTTCAGTTGGCTAAAAACAAGGTTTCTAAGCCCTTGTTTGCGGTTGTGGTACGTTTGGCTGCACAATCACTTTTCAAGGAACGGACTCAATATTTAGCTTCTGAAATAATACGAACCATTTCTACTTTTTCAAAATCCGAGTTTAATCGGTTGATTGGATTATCTAATGAAGGATATGAATATCAACACCACATAGAAAATCTGTTTTACCGACAAACCAACAGATTAGGAATGCTCTTGAATACGGATGAATTAGTTTCATTAGTTCATTATCCTAACGAAAGTATTGTATCTTCTAAATTAGGTTTTAATGATAGAAAGACGAAAAAAGCATCTCAAATGGTTTTTCAAAATACTAATGGTTGTTATGTCGGTATTAACTCGCATCAACAAGAAGAATATTCCGTTCATTTAACCAAAGAGCAACGCCTGAAACATATTCATATTATCGGTGCAACTGGGGTTGGAAAATCAACATTGATTGCCAATATGGTCTTGGATGATATTGAAAAAGGCAATGGTATCGCTCTTTTTGATCCTCATGGTGATATTTGTGAAGATATATTAATTCGGATTCCAAGTCATAGAAAAGAAGATGTTGTCATTATTGATCCTTCAGATAGTGAATTTCCGATCGGATTTAACCTACTACACGCAACAACCGATGCGGAAAAGATAGTACTCAGTTCGGATTTAGTTTCTGCATTCAAACGTCACGCCACAGCTTGGGGAGATAATATGACTGCTGTATTATCCAATGCCATCAATGCTTTTTTAGAAAGTAGTTGTGGTGGAACATTGATTGAACTCAAACGTTTTTTAATTGAGGAGAAATTTAGAAATGCTTTTTTAGAAAAAATTGATGATAATTCCATTCATTATTACTGGAAAAATGAATATCCGCTTGTTAAAAAAGGTATTGCTCCTTTATTAACAAGAATTGATACCTTTTTACGCCCTAAGATTATTAGGTATATGTTGGCGCAAAAAAATGGTATTGATTTTAAAGAATGTATTGAAAAAAAGAAAATCGTTTTATTGAAACTTTCACAAGGACTTATCGGAGAAGATAATTCGTATTTATTAGGTTCTTTATTTATTTCTAAATTCAATCAAGTAGCATTATCAAGACAACAAATCTCTAAAGAAAAAAGACATCCGTTTTATATTTATATGGATGAATTTCAGAACTTTATAACGCCTTCAATTACAGCAATGCTTTCTGGAGTTCGTAAGTATGGAGTTGGGCTTGTATTAGCACACCAAGAACTCGCTCAAATTGAAGAACAAAAAGTATTGAATTCTGTGATTTCAAATCCTTTTACACGAATCTGTTTTAGATTGGGAGATAATGATGCACGCAAATTAGAAACTGGTTTTTCTTTTTTTGAACAAAATGATTTACAAAGCTTAGGGACTGGAGAAGTAATTATGCGTGTTGGAAGTAGTACAAATGATTTTAGTCTTGCTACATCAAAATTATCAAATCAAATAAATTCTGAGGTTAAAGATTTTATCATTCAAAATACACGAAGCAAATACACCAAGAATCGTTCTGAAATAAAAATATTGCTGGATAGTTTATTACCTAAGCCTAAACCAAAAACCTCCAACGTAAAAGAAGAACCTATTTCTACTAAAATCTCAGAAGAATCATCTGATGATAAAATAGATGTTACAATAAAAACCCTCCCTAAAATTGTAAAAGAAGAGGAGAAGCTAATTCCGAAAAAAGAGAAAAAGGTATTCACTAATTTTGAAAAACAAAAGGAAGTTTATCTCAAACAAGCTGACGAACAGGAAATACTGCGTAAACATCGTTCTTTACAGTATTTTGTTCGTACTATGGCAGTACAGCGAGGTTTTAAAGCAACTCTTGAAGAAAAGTCTATTAATGGTGGACGTGTTGATGTTGGGTTATTAAAAGACGAGATTCGTATTGCTATTGAAATTTCAGTAACCAATACTGTAGATTATGAAGTTCAAAATATTCTGAAATGTATAGATAGCAATTATTCTTTAGTCTATATGATTTCTGATGACGAAAAACACCTACAAAATATTAAAGAGCAATCCTTAAACGTTATTCCAAAAAAGTTACATTCCAAAATACACTTTTTCCCTTCCAAAGAATTATCTCTATACTTGGATGCACTGACTCCAACTTCAATAGTTAAAGAGAAACGTGTTTGTGGCTATCGCGTGAAAGTAAATTACAAAACTGAAGATGGTGATATAAATAAGCAAAAATCTATTACCAATATTATTATGGATGCCATACGGAAAAAGTAGTGTTGCTATTCAAAAATGAATTGATTTTTAATTCTATTTTTTTATCAATCTTACAATACCTGGCTTGTTCTATTTTTAGAATTTCTTCTTTTGGAATATTTACCATTCTCAAAAAATCATCCATTGAAACAAAATGCTGTTTTCTCCATAATTTTGTTCTCATCCCAATTTTATCGAAGTTAGATGTTAGCTTTGGTATGAAACCTAAAAACTCAATTATAGATTCTAAATATTTTGGATGAATTGTTTTTTTGTTTATCTCCCAACTGGATAAACACATACCGTTTACTCCAAAGAATTTAGATGCTTTAGCTTGAGATAGTTTTCTTTGTTGTCTCTCTCTCTTTATATACTCTCCTAAAGTTTTAGGTTTTATTTTTGGTGTAGTTTTTTTAGGTATTTTAGCCTTTAGAGTAAAACTGCAAATGGGTATCATTGAGTATTCTTAATGAACCTTCATCTTCTACTTCTAAAGTAATTCTAATATACCTAGCAACAGATTCTAGCCTATATTCTTTATCTTCATCTGTATTTATTGTAGTCCAAGTATAAATTTTTTGATTAAAAAAATCTGTTCCATTTACAGATTCTTCTATTCTCATTGTATGATTAATGTTAGTTGTTACACTAGATTCAATTTTTATAATTGTGTTTGCAGCAACATCTGAATCGTTGTTTAAATCAATAACTAAAAAATCATCTACGTCATTTAAGGTTGCATATAAATTGTTAGATGTAATTGCATTTGCTTCTGTACCTCCAAGACCTAAATGAGCTTCTATACCAAATGCAGCTGCAGCTGCTTCTGCAGTTGTACCACATTCTTCAGTATCTAAAATACCATCATCATCATCATCAATATCTGCTGAATCTGGAATACCATCACCATCTGTATCTTTATCTAATGCTGTAGCTATATCTCTCCAGTTTACATCATCAGGAGAATCAACAGCGCTTGTGTTTGGAAATTCTCCAAAAGGTGTGTTATCGTAATTACCATTAACATCTGTATAACCATCTCCATTATCAAAAGCATTGTCTAATCCGTTTGTACCAAAATTATAAGTTAAGTTAATATTGGCTTCTTCTGTGTCTGTTTTTCCATCTTCATCTGAATCTAGATCTAAATAATCTGGATTATCAGAAACAGTTGCACTGTCAGAATTTACAGCAGTTATATCTGTTCCAGGAGTTCCTCCTGAAACTGTGCCATCGTAATTATCATCTAAACCATCACCATCTACATCTGTAAAACCAGCTCCAACAGCTCCACTTGGTGCAATATAACTATCTGTTGCTTGTGCTTCAATATTATCTGGAATACCATCGTTGTCAGAATCTAAATCTAAATGATTAGGAATTCCATCGTTATCAAAATCAAAAACGTCAGGAATTCCATCTCCATTAATATCATTATAATCTGTTTCAGAAAAATCTCCTGTACCATCATCATCTCTAACATCTAAATAGTTTGGTAGTTTGTCTCCATCTTCATCACCTAAAGGATCATATATAGTTACACCATCTACTAAATCTAATAACTCATCGTCATCTAAAATTCCATCATTATCATCATCTACATCATCTGAATCTGCAACACCATCTCCATCTGAATCTAATTCTTCAACAGCATTTAATTCTACTGCTAAGTGAAGTATTTCTACAGTTAAATTACTACCACCACCATCATAAGCTGAGTATTCTCCTGGAAAAACGTTTAAAACCATTGTTCCTTTTCCGTCAACAATATTGTCTGGATCTCCTATAAAATAAAAATAAGTTATTCCCCATTTGTTTTGAGTAACTCCAGAAACAACTTGTTTATCATAAAGAGTTCCTACATTTTTACCCATTTGGTAATCGAACTTATCTTTATAAGAACCTCCATAATACTCATCATTATTTGCTCCATTTAAACCTGCTCCACCATCCTCTAGAGTAACTGCAGTCATTGTATAGAGAGTTAATCTATAAATTTTACCGAGCTCAATATCACCCAAAGTAGTTGTTACAGATTCTTCTGTACCATTACCACCAAGGTCTTTCATTGTTATCCAAGTAGTTCCACCAATTGGTGGTGGTGGTAGTGTAAAAGCAGCACCTAAGTTAGCCCATGTTGCTTGTCCACCAATATAACCATGTCCACCAGCTTTTGTAGAGTTTGAAATATCTGGTGTGCCAAAAAAATCATACCAATCATCTGGTGTACAATCTCCACAAGTTGTAGCTGAAGAATTTGTACCTGGAATTGTTTGAGAATATATATTATTAAAACTGATAAACGTAAGAGCGATTAAAAACACAATTTGTAAAAAATTGTACTTTAACTTTTGAACACTCAAAAACTCAAATATTGTTAAAACATTTGTTTTCATAATTGTTTAGTATATATAGGAGGATAAACAAATATACAAGATAATAGCCAAACATAAAAGATATGCAGTTATGTTTGTTTTAAGGTTAAATGAAATTAGACTTTTTTAATCTTTAGCTTTTTGAACCAATTCTAATTTATTTACAGTAGTTTTTGTTGTAAAAATACCATAGTTTATAGTAACATTTTTTTTGTCTATTTTATCTATGGTTCCAACAGAATTTGAGTCAATAATTCTTACTTTATCATTAACTTTATATACATACAAAGATTTTTCTTTTGCAATTTTAGCTGCTTCAATCTTTTTTACTTTTCTTACCTCTACAACCTTTTCTAAGACTTCTTTTTCTACCTTCTTTATAATTTCTTGAACCTTTTTTTCTTGTACTTTAGCTTTTTGTTTTTGAGCTTTGGTTTTTGGTTTAATAGGGTTTTTCTTTATATGTTTTACCTTTTCATCTGCAACCCATTTGTTAAAGTTAGTATTTAACTCTTTTTTATTATTAGTTTGAAAGTATTTATTAAGTAGTTCATTTGTTTTTCTACCTAAAGAAAGCATTTTTTGATTTTGATCATATAGTTCTTGAAAACCAGATAATTTATCTTGTACTTTTTGCTCTTTTTCTTTTAAGTTGTCTAAATGTTCTTGTCCTTTAGATTTTTGTTTTTCTAAGTTATCTGAATTTTTTTGAAGTCTATTTCTTTCTTTTTGTAGTTTAGAAATTGTTTTATCTAAACGTACTTTTTCTGTTTCTACTCTCTTTTTTGCTTTGTTAATTAAACTAAATGGAATGCCATTTTTCTGAGCAACTTCAAAGGTAAATGAACTACCTGCTTGCCCAATAAAGAGTTTATAAAGTGGCTCTAAAGAACGTTCGTCAAATTGCATATTTGCATTGGTAACGTTTTCTAATTCATTTGCTAAAACTTTTAAATTAGAGTAATGTGTAGTTATAATTCCGAATGCTTTTTTATGGTAAAACTCTTCTAAAAAAATTTCTGCTAAAGCACCACCTAATTCAGGATCTGACCCTGTACCAAATTCATCGATTAAAAATAAAGTTTTATCATTACATTTTCTTAAAAAGTAACGCATGTTTTTTAAACGATAGCTATATGTGCTTAATTGGTTTTCAATAGATTGATTGTCTCCTATGTCAGTTAGAATAGTATCGAAAATATAAGTTTGACTTCGCTCATCTACAGGGATTAAAATTCCACTTTGTAACATAAGTTGAAGTAAACCAATAGTTTTTAAAGTGATACTTTTTCCACCAGCATTTGGACCAGAAATAACGATGATTTGTTGTTGCTCATTAAGGTTGATTGTTTGAGCAACTGTTTTTAAATTTTGCTGCTTATTTTTTCTCCAAAGAATAGGATGATAAGCGTTTTTAAAATAGATTTTTTTCTCTCTAGATATTTTTGGTAAAATAGCGTTAATTTCTTGTGCATATTTAGCTTTTGCACCAATAACATCTGTATGAATTAAGAATGAAATATAATCTTCTAATAAATAAACAGAGGGTCTTATTGTTTCAGATAAATTACGTAGAATTTTTACAATTTCTTGTTTTTCATCATACAATAAGTTTTGAAATTCTCTAGCATAAGATAATGTTGCTTGAGGAGCAATATATACTATATTACCAGATTTAGAAGAACCTAATAAGCTACCTGCAACCTTTTTTCTATGCATTGCAGAAACTGCTAAAACTCTTTGATTGTCTACTACAGTTTCTTTTATATCGTCTAAATATCCCGATGAAATTGCTTTAGATAATGCACTAGAAAAACTAGCGCCAATTTTTCCTCTAACATTATTAATATCTTTTCTAATTTGCTTTAAAACAGGAGAAGCGTTGTTTTTAACTTCGCCAGAGATATCAATAATTTTCTTTATTTCATCATCAATAAAAGTGGTAAACTCAATTTCTTGAGAAAGTTCAAAAAAAGTTGGAAACTGGACTTTAAATTTTTTAAAAAATTTAATTAATTCATTAACTGTTAAAGATGTTGTTGCTATTTTTAAAAAAGCATCCGTTTCAATAAAACTATTTTCTATAGCCAATCGTTTTACACTTTCTGTAATATTATCGAAACCATGATTTGGAACTCTATTTTCACTTTCAAGAGAAGAAACGTATTCATTAACCAAGTTTAATTCTTTAAAAAGAGTTTTTTTATTGTGAATTGGTTGAATTTCTAATGCTTTTTCTTTTCCTAAACCTGAAATACAAAATTCTACAACATGTTGTAAAACTGTTGTAAATTCTAAATCTTGTAATGTTTTATTTGATATACTTTTGTTCAAAATAGTATCTTTGATTTTTAGCAAAAATACTAAAGTATGCAAGTAAAAATTAATTCTGATTGGAAAAATATTTTACAAGATGAATTTGATAAACCTTATTTTAAAGAATTATTAAAATTTGTTGATAATGAATATGCGAATAATACTTGTTTTCCTCTAAAAGAAGAAGTTTTTGCTGCCTTTAATTATTGTGATTTAGAAAGTTTAAAAGTAGTAATTATAGGACAAGATCCTTATCATGATACAGGGCAAGCTAACGGATTGTGTTTTTCTGTAAAAGATGGAGTTAAACATCCACCTTCATTAATTAATATTTTTAAAGAAATATCTACGGATTTAAATAAAGAAATACCACAAAGTGGCAATTTAGAAAAGTGGGCTAAACAAGGGGTTTTATTGTTAAATGCAACATTAACAGTAAGAGCTCATGAGGCTGGAAGTCATCAAAAGAAAGGTTGGGAAACGTTTACAGATGAGGTTATAAAACATATATCTCATCAAAAAAAAGATGTTGTTTTTTTACTTTGGGGAGGTTTTGCTAAAAAGAAAGCAAAACTAATTAATAAAAAAAAGCATTTTATTTTAGAGTCTGGTCATCCTTCTCCTTTAAGTGCTAATAGAGGTTATTGGTTTGGAAATAAACATTTTTCTAAAACCAATAAATTTTTAACTAGCTTACAAAAACCTAAAATAGAATGGTAGATACAACTGTTTGATTGTAATATGGTAAAATTAAAGCTTCTATAATATCTTCAGTAGTATCTGGGTAATTAACTTCTATTTTTTTATCTGAAAGAATCCATTTAGAAATTTTAAAAACGTTTTTTTTACTTAGTTTTTTTATTACAGAAACTCCCATTTCTTTTAACGCTAAAGCATTACATTGCTGTTCATATTGATTTTTCATGGGAATTACCATTAATTTCTTTTTTAGAAATAAAGCTTCTGCAGGAGTTTCAAAACCTGCTCCACAAAGAACTCCATTTGAAGAAGATATGCTTTTTATAAAATCGAATTCATTGATAGGGTAGATGGTTATATTCTTTTTAAACATTAAATTTTTAGCTTCTTTAGAAAAAATATGCCATTTTACTATCGGAATTTGAGAAAGTACTTTTACAATTTTATTAATGTTGTAAGATGGTAAATAAACAGTAATATGTCCTTTATTACTTATTTTTGTTGTTCTTATTTTTTTTCTGATTATAGGTGAAAAAGTATTTGAACTGTAGTTTTTAAAATGAAAGCCAAAACGATTGTTTGATGGTGCATAATATTTTAAAATAATTTTTTCAAATTTGTATTTCCCATATTTTGGTGACGCTTCATCTAAAACAGCATTTTGATGACTTAAAGAAAGAATATTAATATTATTTAGTTTGGCTGCCCAAGCAGAAACAGGTTCAAAATCGTTTATAACTAAATCATAATCTTTTATTGGTAGTTTTTTTATTTCTTTATAAAATAATGAAAGATTCATTTTTTTAAAACTTTCTAAAAAATCAATTCCTCCTTTTTTGCCAAAAGTAAAATTTAATCCATGTAACTTATATTTTATTTCAAAATCTAAATCTAAACTATTTTCATTTCCACTAATTAAAATATCTAAATTACCTTTTTGTTGTAATATAGGTATTACTTCTTTAGCTCTTGTTAAATGGCCATTTCCTGTACCTTGAAAAGCATATAATATTTTCATATTCAGTTATTTTAAAGGTTTTTGAATGTCAAATTCTTTTAATAATTCATCAAAAATGAAATTGGTTGTATCTTCTTTTTTTAATGAATTTGATTTTTGTTTCTTCTGATGTTCTTCATTTTTTTGAGCAAGCTTATCTTTTGAGTATTCGTATAAACGCCATTTTTTGTTGCTGTATTCTAAGGATGTTAAATTTTCAATCCAATCTCCAGAATTTAAATAAACCGTTTTTCCTTTGTTATTTTCTATTTCTCTTATTTCTGGTTGATGAATATGTCCGCAAATTACATAGTCGTAATTATTTTCAATAGCGATGTCAGATGCTATTAATTCAAAATTATTTATGAATTTTACAGCACTTTTTACGCTGTTTTTAATTTTTTTAGAAAGTGATAATTTTCCTTTACCAAATAAGCTACTTATCCAGTTAATAAATGTGTTTATTAGAATTAATAAATCGTAACCTTTGCCACCTAATTTTGCTAACCATTTAGAGTGTTGCATAGTAACATCAAAAACGTCACCATGAAATATCCATGCTTTTTTACCATCTAAATTTATAATAAGCTTATTTAATATTTTAAAATTACCAAGCTGAAAACCTTTGAATTTTCGTAACATTTCATCATGATTTCCAGTAATATAATATACCTCTGTTCCTTTAGATAAAAGACCAGTTATATGTTTAATTACGCTCATATGAGATTTTGGGAAATAACGTTTGTTAAATTGCCAAATATCAATAATATCACCATTTAATATTAAAACATTTGGTTGTATTGTTTTTAAATAACTTAACAATTCTTTTGCTCTACAACCATAAGTGCCTAGATGTACGTCAGATATTACAACATAATCTAACTTACGTTTTTTTTGCTTTTTCATTTCTTTAAATTGAGAGAGAAGAGTTGATATTTGCAAAAAAAGAATTTCTCTGCAATTTGTTTTATTGTAATAAATGAAAATGTGTTACTAAACAATACTCTTTCTTCTGGGTTTAATCAAAAGTAAAAAGACAATGTTTTGTAATAGTAAACTTAAAATAAACTCTAAGTAAGAAAAATCTTATAAAAAGGTTTATTAAATGTAAAGTTAATGTGTTGGTTAATAGGTTTTTAATAAAAAAAATCCGCTATAAAGCGGATTCATTGAATTTGAAATTAAGAATCAAGTAGATTTAAGAGAAGTCTACCTGATTTAATGTTGTTTGAAAAGTTGTTGTATTGTTTGCTAAACCACAAGATTTAGACGTACTTCTACAAGAAGAAAAACAAAGAATTCCTAAAATACAAACTGCAATAAATACTACTTTTTTCATTGTTAAGGGTTTTATAGGTTAAATGTACATATTTTTTATGAACTCGCCAGAATTTTTCTTCTCTTCAATAACGTTATACTTTACCATTTTATTTTGAATACGAGTAATTAAATTTTTAGTTATTGGTTTTCCATCATTCCATTCAGTTATTTTTAACCATTGTTGAATGTCTTCTAATTGTTGTTCGTAATTTTCTGCTAAAGTAGAATCTAACTTTTTAGTTTTTTTAAAGTTTGTAGTTTCCTTATTAATAATATCTAAAACCTTTTTAACTTCTTTAAAATTGTTTTGTAAAACTTCATTTCTTACAGCAATAACAAAACATGGCCAAGGAGTAGGGCAGTCATCAACTCTTCTAAAAGTACCATTGTCTACCAAAGGTTTTGTTGTAAAGTGTTCCCACATAAAATAATCTGCTTCACCATTTGTAAGTGCATCTATGCCTCCCTGTAAATTGCCAATTACTTTAAACTTCAATTTAGAAACATCCCAACCTTGGTTGTAAGCATTTACAATAGCCATTAAATGCGATCCAGAACCAAACCTACTTATGGCAATTGTTGCGTGTTCTAAATCTTCAATTTTTTGAAAAGTAGAATTAGCACCAACATGAATTCCCCAAATTAATGGTGTTTTTACAAATGTTTGAACAATTTTAGACGGATTACCAGCAGCAATATCTTTTATTATACCTTCTGTTAACACAATTGCAATATCTACATCTCCATTTCTTAAAGCTTTACACATTTGTCCTGTACCACCAGGAAAATCTTGCCAGCTTAAATTAATATTGTGTTTTTTGTATTCGTTATTTTTTAAAGTAACTTTCCAAGGATAATTAAAATGCTCTGGTACACCACCAACTTTTATGTTTGTCATTTATTGAATTAGTTTCTCTAATGTATATTCAATTAAATCTGCTACAGCTTTACCAGGATTTTCGCTAAATGTACCATTTGCTCTATTTGCAATAATTGCGTTAATAGAACAAGCATTGTGTCCTAATAATTTAGAAAGACCGTAAATAGCAGAAGTTTCCATTTCTAAATTGGTAATTCTGTTACCATTAAAATTAAAACTATCAATTTTATGGTTTAAATCATTGTCTTGTATAGCTAAACGTAGTATTCTTCCTTGAGGTCCATAAAAACCACCAGCAGTTGCTGTAATACCTTGAAAAGTTTTACTAGATTTTAATTTATTTTCTAACTCTTTACTATTGTTAACAATAATAGGATGCGCTTTTTTAGAGCTCCAATTTGTATGTTTTAGAAATGCATTCTCCATATCTAAATTAGAAATTTCATCTATTTGGTAAGAGTGTAGCATTCCATTTAAATCTAAGCCATGAGATCCTATTACAAAAGAGTTAACAGGTATATCTGCTTGTAAAGAACCAGAAGTACCAATTCTTACTATATTTAAAGAGGTAAGCTCTTTTTTAGGTTGTCTGGTTTCTAAATTTATATTAACAAGTGCATCTAATTCATTTAAAACAATATCTATATTATCTGGACCAATACCAGTAGACATTACAGAAAATTGTTTGTTTTTATAGGTTCCTGTTGTAGTTTTAAATTCACGTTTTTGAGTTGTAAATTCAATTGTATCAAAGTGTTTAGATATTTTATCAACTCTATCTTGATCGCCAACAAAAATTATATTTTTGGCAATGTGTTCGGGTCTTAAATTAAGATGATAAACACTACCATCTGGATTTAAGATAAGTTCAGATTGTTTTATAGACATTTACGATGTAATTTGTAATAGTTTTTCTGTTTGATTGTTAAATAGAAAACTATATTTTTTTGCTCCCCCAAGATACGAATTTTCATTGCGAATTTCACTATAAAAATTCATTTGATTGTCTAATATTTTAGCTCCTTTTTTAGAAAGTTTTACAGGGTTAAAAGAGGTAAATAAGCTTTTAAGTTGATTGATGCTAAACTCATATTGAATGTCTCCAAAACCATGTGTTTTTTGGTTTTTAAGAAGTTTGCCAATTAGTTGATTTTTAGATTGTAATGTGTTTGAGCTAGCTGTTTTTAAAATTGAATTTTCAATTTGATTTAAACCGTTATTTATAGATGGAAATCTTAATAAATGTGCTTCTATTGCTGATGCTAAATAAGTAAAAGGAGACTTGGTGTTAAGTTTATAAAAAACTTCTAATCTTAATGGGCTGTTGGCACAATATAATTGCCAAATATAATCTGCATATTCAATGTCATCTTGAGATAAATCTATTCGATTTTTATAATGCTGCTTAATTTGAATCTCTGTTAATTCAGGCAAACCTTTTAGTTTTTTAGAGCCTTTTATTTTGCCACTACAAACTAAAGATATATGGTGATTTTTTCTGTGTTTTTTTAACCAGCTTAAAACAGCAAGCATGTTAATTTGACAAAACAAATCATGCTCAAACCATAACACAATTTCATTGCTTTCTTTTTTATTACAGAGGCTTCTATATTCTTTTAATGTATAGTCTATAAATTTCTTTTTGCTAACACTATAAGAGTTTTTTAAAAAATTAAATCTATGTTTCCAAAATACCTCACTACCAACATCTGCAGTAGTTTTTCCTTCACACAACATTTCTCTCCAGGTAATAATATCTCCAGAGAACTTTAGTTTTTTAAGATAGTTTGTAGTGCTATCTCCATTAGTAATATGTAAAATTGAAGAGTTCATTAATTATGAAACAACGATTTTTTTTAGTAACTTATTGTGTTTTATCCTCCAACACGTTTTACTTTAAAACCTTTGTCTTTTAACATTGTCATTATTTTATCTCTATAATCTCCTTGAATAATTATTTTATCATCTTTAAAACTTCCTCCAACAGAAAGTTTTGTTTTAATTTCTTTAGCTAAAATTTTAAAATCTGATGTTGCACCTGTATATCCTTCTAAAATTGTTATTGGCTTTCCTTTTCTTTTTTCATACTTACAAATAATAGGATCGTCTTGTAGCCAAATATTCGATTTTTCTTTTACAGGTTCTACTGTTTCTTCATGATCAGGAAACAGGTTTTTTAATTGATCTTTTAAATCCATTTTGTTTAGTTTGCAGTATTCAGTTCTCAGTGAGTAACTAATTGTAAAATTTAATTATTTATTATTCTATTTATTGGCAATTAAGTTTAGCCCTGATTGAAACGGCATCCTTTTTTTATTTTTCTTAAAAAAAGATATAGTGAAAAGCAGGAAACAGCTACTTCTAAAAATAGTTTCAGTAGTAGTAATCAGTCAGTTTTGTACTGTAAACTGATTACTTTTTCAATCCTAACTCTCTTAAACGCTCATCTAAAAACTCTCCTGCAGTAATATCTTCAAATTGTTTTGGGTTTTCATCATCAATACAGTTTTCTAAAACATCTAATTTCATGTCAGAAACAGGGTGCATAAAAAACGGAATTGAATAACGAGAAGTACCCCACATTTCTTTTGGAGGGTTAACAACTCTATGGATTGTAGATTTTAATTTGTTATTACTATGGCGTGAAAGCATGTCTCCAACATTTATCATTAATTCATCTGGTGCAGCCATTGCATCAATCCAATCTCCTTCATGGTTTTGAACTTGTAACCCTTTTCCTTGAGCCCCCATTAATAACGTTATTAAATTAATGTCTCCATGGGCTGCAGCTCTTTCTGCACCTTTTGGTTCAGTAGCAATAGGAGGGTAATGAATTGGACGTAAAATACTATTACCGTTTTTAATATAATTATCAAAATATGTTTCTTCTAAACCTAAATGTAAAGCTAAAGAACGTAAAACATATTTTGCTGTTTTTTCTAACATTTGGTAAGTTTTTTTACCAACTTCATTAAACTTTGCTAATTCATTAACAGTAACATTTTCTGGATATTCGTTTGCATATTTAGAGTCTCTATCTACATATTGACCAAAGTGCCAAAACTCTTTTAAATCTCCTTCTTTTTTTCCTTTAGCAGATTCTTTACCAAAAGAAACATATCCTCTTTGACCTCCAATTCCTGGAATTTCATATTTTTCTTTTATTTCTATAGGTAAATCAAAAAAGTTTTTAATTTCTTCATATAAATTTTTAACTAATTGATCATCTAAAAAATGACCTTTTAAAGCTACAAAACCAATGTTTTCATAAGCATGACCAATTTCGTCTATAAATTTTTGTTTTCTGCTTTCATCTGAAGATAGAAAGTCTGCTAAATTTACACTAGGTATTTTATTCATGATTTTTTAAATTTTAAAAAATAGAGTTGCTAAAGTTAATAAAAATTCAATAAAACTGAATTCTTACTTTTTCTTAAAGGGAATTAAATAGGTAATTGTATAGTTAAATCCAAAACCTGTATTACTTTCAAAAATTCTATTAAAACCAGGAGCATATAAGGTTTTAAAGTTTTCTTGATCTTTTACACTCATTAAAATTTTATACGAACCTGTAAAAGTTAAGAAGAAGTTTTTAAATGTTTCTGTTCTAAAACCGACTACAACTTCAGACCAATGAGCATTTAAACCAGTTTCTGTAACAGCAGTGGTATTGATGTTTGAAGGGAAATAGTTTCCGGAAGTAATATCTGTAATATTATTTTCATTAGAAACATTTGGTGTATAGCTATTTAAAGTTTGTTCAAAAAGGCTAAATCCATAACGATATCCTAAAATGATTTCATTATTCATGTCTAACCAATTTTGATAAGCATTAAAATTGAATCCTAAACGAATATAATTTCCTTTAGCAGTTGAGTTTGTATAGTCTTCTGCTGTAGTTTCTTCTTCAAAACCAATTTCTGCTGCAACATAAAAGTTTTTATTTATTCTGTAATCTCCTACAATTTCAAATCCACTATAAGAACTGTTAAATTGAGCTAAAATAGGTTTACTAATATCAACACCAAGTCTTAAACCATAATTGGTTTTATATACAGTTGAATCTTTTTTAGCATTTATTAATGTATCTTTTTTTTGTTCTTGAGAAAATCCATCAACAAAAACAAATAGTAAACAAATACTAATAATATATTTTAACATGTGCTGCATCTTGATTGTCTATTGTTGTTAAAGTAGCTGGTGTAAATTCTGTAAACCAAGTGTTATCTGAGGTAAAAGTAACATCGTTAAATAGAACTCTATAACCACAAGAACGAGAAACGTATTCTTCTTCTGTTGTATAATTTATAGTAAAAGTTTCTACATCTGTTCCATTAGAAAGTTTGTATACAGTTTCTGTTGCTAAACTATTTAAAGGAATGTAAATAGAATCTGAACTTACACCATTAAAAATAGTGTCTTTACCATCTGCCCAAACATATAATTTTGTTACACTTTTTGTAGTTGTTTTATCTACGTCATCGTAAAAACGTAAAATTAAATTTGGAGTTACTGGATTTTGTAAACAGAAATCATCTTTTTCGCAAGAAGTAATAGCGAATAGAATTATTCCGATAAATAACAATGTTTTTTTCATACTAATCTTCTTCTTCAACTTCTACAATTACATTAATTGCTTTTGCTAATTTAAAATCTAATTCTGTAACGCCTTCTGCATCATGAGTAGTTAGTTTTATTTCTAAAACATTGTAAATGTTTGTCCATTCTGGATGATGATTTAATGCTTCACATTCAAAAGCAATTCTGTTCATTGCAGACATACAATCTTTAAAATTATCGAACTCAAAATCTGTATGTAAAGCATTATCATAAAAATCCCAATCTTGAAGAGATTCTAGTTTTTTATTGATTTCGAAATCTGTGAGTTTTTTCATTGAAACAAAAAATATTAGTGATCAAAAGTAATTATAATGTAACGTACACACAATTAAAATATTCTAAATATCCTTATTTGTAGGGATAAAAAAAATGAAATAGCTACTTAATTTTACAATATTAAACTTAAACAAATATAATTATGAAACTATTTAAAAAACTTTTTGTTGCTTTTTTATTTTTAACAGCAACTTTTTTTTCAAGCTGCGAACTTTTAGAAGATGTTAGTTCAGGATCTTATGTTCATTTTCATATTGATGAATCTAGTGATGTATCTGTAGCAAAAATTACTGTAGATGGAGTAACTAAAAGTCTTTATAAAGCAGGGAATATTAATGCTTGTGATGGAGGAGATTACATTGCTTTAGCTACTTTTTATAGTACAGCTTCTTCAATGAATTATGTGGTGAAAAATTTTAATGGAGATGAACTAGCTTCTGGAAGTGTGTCTTTGGGGGAAGAATGTATAGATTTTACCTTTAATTAAACAAAATGAAAAAGATTAAAATTTATATATTATTGATGTCATTGACTTTTACAAGTTGTGCTGAATTATTAAGTGCTTTGTCATCAACTAATACTGGAATGGGAGGTAAATGTTCTCGAAATGTTGTTACAACTTATGCTTATAATTCGAGAGAAGGTAAATATGAGTCAGGAACTATTATCGTTGTAAATAGAAAAGGTAAAAATGTGGCAACATCAGAAAGAAGATGGGCCCAGAATAAACAAAGAGAATATATAAATAGAGGAAAGTATATTACTTATTACGATACTAGTCCCTATTCTGGAGCAAAATATAAGTTTTCAGTTTATTGCAGTAATTGGCACTAATTTATTTTCTTTCAAACAAAACCACAGTTTCTATATGACTCGTGTGTGGAAATTGATCTACTAAACTAATTTTTTTAATTAGATAACCAGCTTCTCTTAATAACTCTGTATCTCTAGCCTGAGTTGCAGGGTTACAAGAGACATAGATCATTCTGTCAGCATTTAAATCAATAATTTTTTTCAATGTTTTTGGTGCAATTCCTGCTCTTGCAGGATCTAGAATTATGGTTTTAATTTTGTTTTTATACTCTGGATGTGCAAATAAAAATTTACCAACATCTGCAGCATAAAATTTTAAACCATCAATATTATTTCTTTTTGCATTTTTTTGAGCGTCTGCAATTGCAGAAGCAACAATATCTACTCCAACAATTTTTGCGTTTTCACTTCTAGAAGCTACGATTTGACCAATTGTTCCTGTTCCACAAAATAAATCCATAACTACAGTATTATCTACTTTAGATTTATCTTCTAAAACATAATCTACTACTTTAGAATATAGTTTTTCGGCACATTTTGGGTTTGTTTGAAAAAAACTTTTCATACTGATTTCAAAATTCAATCCTAACAATTCTTCTACAATTTTGTCTTTACCATAAACTAGATCTAAACTTCCTGCAGTTGCAATAGTTCTGTCTCCAGTTTCATCATTAATTGTATGTAATAAACCTGCTAACCTATCTCCAAAAATATCTTTTAAAAATGATGCAAATTTGTTTAAATCAAATTTTTCTAAATCAGGAGATGTAGTTACTAAATTACAAAGTAATTCGTCTGTTTTATAAGATTTTCTAACTACAAAATATCTAAAAAAACCTTCTTTTCTTGGTCCATGCCAAGGTTGTAAACCTGTATCTTTACAATATTGACGAATATTTTTTAGATTGTCTTCCATTTGCTTATCAAACAAACCAGAATCTTTTTCTAAATTATCTCCCAT
Organism: Polaribacter sp. Z022; assembly: GCF_023555495.1. Classification (GTDB taxonomy): domain Bacteria; phylum Bacteroidota; class Bacteroidia; order Flavobacteriales; family Flavobacteriaceae; genus Polaribacter. The sequence goes on from NZ_JALCZO010000002.1 coordinate 298,388, forward strand.
CCACCAAACTCCACGTCTTTTAAAACCTAAAGTAAACTCATCTTTATCGGTTTTATTAATTCTATCATAACCAATGGCAGAGAAACCATATTCCATTTTGTTTCTATAATGAAATACGTTTGGTGATGCTATAAATTCATCAAATAAATCTTCAATGTTTTCTACTTTACCAATTCTTTTAAATAAAGATAAAGTGCTTTCTTTTTTATATTGATGTTGTAAATGAATAGGTAATTGAATGTAAGGAGCCCCAGGAATATCTTGATAAGGAACTTCAACTTCGTCTGTAGAGTGCTCTAAAACATCAATTAATTTAGCTTCAGCATATTTTTTACTAGACTTGCTAATTTGTGCTTTAACCAATTGCCCAGGTAACGTATTTGGAATAAAAACAACAAAACTACCTTCTTCAGAATGTATTCTTGCAATTCCTTTTCCGCCAAAGGCGTAATCTTCAATTTTTAATTCTAAAACTTGATTCTTTTTTACAAACTTATTTCGTTCTCTACGTGGCATTCTAATTGGTTTATTGGGTTGCAAAATTAGCTAAAATGATGACTAAAATAATGAAATAAAAGTAATATTTTGATTATCTTTAAAAGGAACGAAAATATGACTTTTTAAATAGGTTTTATTTGAGTTTTATGTTAGTAGAATTAAATTTTAATTTTTGTATTATGAAAAACTTTATGGATAATTCAGATGAATTTATAAAAGGAAAACTTGATAAAGAAACAGCTAAAATATATGCAGAATTAGAAGAAAAAAACATTTTTGTTCAGATGTTAAACTTGTTTACAGGTAAACAAAAATGGGTTATGACAATTATGATGATTTTTAGTTTAATTGTTTTAATGCTGTTAATTTATTCTATAAATAATTTTATAAATGCAACAGAGTTAGTAGCATTAATAAAATGGGGAGGAGCTTGTTTACTATGTGTTATATTTATGGTAATGATGAAATTATATTCTTGGATGCAAATGCATAATAACAACTTGTTAAGAGAAATAAAGCGATTAGAATTGCTATTGTCATCAAGATCTAAATAGTTTTTTAGTTCAATTATTATTTTACTATTTTTGCGCAACTTCGGGGATGATTTCTTTCCCACGCTGAATTTTCGATTTTTCTTTTCGAAAGGATAAAGGTAGAATAGGAATGGTTATTTTATAAATTTAAAACAATAAAAATGGCTGTTTTAGACCACATTTCATCGCAAGAAGCGATGGCATTAGAAAACAAGTATGGAGCGCAAAATTATCATCCACTTCCAGTAGTATTAAGTAGAGGTGAAGGTGTGCATGTATGGGATTTAGAAGGTAAAAAATATTATGATTTTTTATCAGCATATTCATCTGTAAATCAAGGGCATTGTCACCCAAAAATAGTGGAAGCAATGAATAAGCAAGCTCAAACACTTACACTAACTTCTAGAGCATTTTACAATGATATGCTAGGTAAGTACGAAAAATTTATTACCAATTATTTTGGTTTTGATAAAGTATTGCCAATAAATACTGGTGCAGAAGCAGTAGAAACTGCATTAAAAGTTTGTAGAAAATGGGCTTATGAAGTAAAAGGTATAGATACAAACAAAGCAAAAATAATAGTTTGTAAAAATAATTTTCATGGAAGAACAACAACCATAGTTTCGTTTTCTAACGACCCAGTTGCTCGTAAAAACTTTGGACCTTTTACAGATGGATTTATTAAAATTGAATACGATAATCTAGTTGCTTTAGAAGAAACTTTAGAGAGTTCATCTGAAATTGCAGGTTTCTTGGTAGAGCCAATACAAGGAGAAGCTGGAGTTTATGTACCAAGTGAAGGGTATTTAGCAAAAGCAAAAGCCTTGTGTAAAAAATACAATGTATTATTTATTGCAGACGAAGTACAAACAGGTATTGCAAGAACTGGTTGTATGTTAGCTGTAGATCATGAAGAAGTAAAACCAGATATTTTAATTTTAGGAAAAGCTTTAAGTGGAGGTGTGTATCCAGTTTCTGCAGTATTAGCAGATAACGAAATAATGAATGTAATTAGACCTGGAAACCATGGAAGTACTTTTGGTGGTAACCCTGTAGCAGCAGCTGTTGCAATTGCAGCATTAACTGTTGTTAAAGATGAAAAACTTACTGAAAATGCAGAACGTTTAGGTAAGATTTTTAGAGAAGAATTAAATAAGTTTATAGAAACTTCTGATTTGGTTAACCAGGTTAGAGGTAAAGGGTTGTTAAATGCAATAGTTATTAATGATGATGAAGATAGTGATACTGCTTGGAATATTTGTTTACAGTTAAGAGACAATGGTTTGTTAGCAAAACCTACTCATGGAAATATTATTCGTTTTGCACCACCTTTGGTAATGAATGAAGAACAATTAATGGATTGTATTTCTATAATTACAAAAACTATATCTGAGTATAAAAAATAACGATATTAATTTTTTTTGAAGCCACAATTTCCGAATTTAATTTCGCGATTTTGTGGCTTCTTTTTTTTGCTTATTTTTGATGTAAACCAAAACGTTAGATTTTTATTATGAAAGATAATCCTATTACACAATTAGAACAATTAACATTAACAAAGGCTTCTAAAAATTTTTTAAGAGAAACTGCAAGATGGGCAAAATTCTTAGCTATTATTGGTTTTATATTAATTGGTTTAATGTTGGTTTTTGCAATGTTTGCAACTACAATTTTTGATATGGCAGCAAAAATGCAACCTGGGGTTCCTGAATATTTAGGTTTAACAATGACTATAGTTTACTTGGTTTTAGCAATAATTTATTTTTTTCCTGTTTATTATTTATTACAGTTTTCTGTAAAAATGAAAAAAGCATTAACATCTAAAAATGATGAAACTTTAGCCAAAGCTTTTGAGATGATAAAATCTCATTATAAGTTTTTAGGAGTATTTACAATTATCACAATATCTCTTTATGTATTATTATTTATAGTTTCTGCTTTTGGAGCATTATAATTTTAAGTATAAGTAATAAAAAAGGGAAGCTTACTGCTTCCCTTTTTTATTTTACATTATTTAGTTTTTCTTTTTTTTGCCAAATAAACCACCTAAAACATCTTTTACTTTATTAGTAGTATTATTTTGTTTTGTTGTGTCTTTTTTAGTGGTTTTGTTTCCAATTAAATCTAATAATTTATCTTTTCCTTGATTTAATAAATTTGCTTTCTGTTTCGCTACCAAATCTTTAATTAATGTACTTGTAGCATCTTTAAGGTTAGAAGAAAAATTAGGATTTGTAAAGCTTCCTTTTAAGGTTCCTTTTACTGGAATACTTTTTATTGAAGCAGCATCTTTAGGAGTTAATTTAGATATTAAATTGGTTACTTCAGAACCTAAATATTTTACAGGTACATCAAAAATAATATCATAATTCATAGACTGGTCAAAACCATGGGTACCACCAATTTCCATTTTAATGTCTTTGTAAGTTAAGGGTATTGGTTTTACAGTAACCAAGCCTTTATTAAAAGAAAAAACACCATTAATTCCATCTAAATTTAAATTGTCAATGTTTAAAAAATCGACTTTATTATCTAATAAAGAAAGTACTTTAGAGTTATTGCTATTAAGTTTTGGTTTTAATAATTTTCCGAATAAATTACCAGAAATAGTTTTTAAATCTGGTGTCATATCTTCATTTAAAAAACCAGAAAGTGTAATTTTAGAATTTATTTTTCCATCAACAGTTTTTGCAATAGGAGCAATAGATTTTAACATGTCTAAAGTGCTAAAAGAATCGCCAATATTTAATTGTTGTAAGTCTAAATCCATTTTAAATTTAGAGGTAGTTTCTTGTGTGTTTATGGTTCCGTTTAAAGCAATATTACCTCCAAAAATATCCGACTTTAAATCTTGCAACTCTACAGTTTCGTTTTTAATAAAAAGATCTCCAGAAACGTTGGTTAGATTAATGTTGTCATAAACTACTTTTTTAGCATTTGCATTTAATTTTACATCTAAAAAAGATGGAATTTTTAATGAAGAAGTTGTTGTGTTTTCTTCTTTTGATGAGCTTTCTGCATCCACAAAATCGGCAACAATTAAATTGTTAGAACTTAAATTAAAATTTCCTTTTAAAACTTCGTCTTTAAAAATGAATCCATAGAAATTATTTAGATTTCCTTTTATAGAAAGGTCTGAAGTTCCTGTTTTTGCTTCAAACTCATTTAGTTTAATAGAGTTAGAGTTAAACGAAACCGATGTTTTATCTATAAAAAATGGGTTAGCAACATCATTACCTTCGTATTTAAAATTACTCATAGAAATTTTTCCAGAGTTTTTAATTTTTTCATAATTTCCTTTTTCAACAGAATTCATATCAAAATTTGTTGAAATATTTGCGTTTAAAATTCCTGCCAATTCTTTTTTTAATGAAGCAGGATATACTTTACCAATATTGGCTAAATTAATAGTTCCTTTAGCAGCTATATTTATATTAGGATTTGTAGTAATATTTTTGATACTTCCGTTTGCAGAAAATTGGTCTTCATCAATTTTAAAGTTTAATTTATTAATAGAAATATAGGTGTCTTTTACAGAACCTGTTTTATTAATTATTTTAGAATTGATATTAATATTTTTTACAGATTTTGGTAAGTCTGCATACTTAAAAAGTGCGTTTTTTGATGCAATATTAATATCAAAAGCAGGAATTGTGTTTTCGGATAAAGTTCCTTTTACGTTTCCATTAATTTCAAAATTCCCTTCAGTTTTAATAGTGTTTAAATTTCCTGCATACTGTTTTGGTAATAAAGCCAACGCATTTTTAAAAGATGAAGTTGGCGTTTTAAAACTAAGATTATAGAATTGATTTTCATCAACTAATTGAATAAAGCCATTAAATTTTAAAGGTAATTGGTTAATAAAACCTGTGTTTTCTTTAAAAGTGTATTTGCTGTTTTTTAAATCGATTCCTAATACAGCATCTAAAGAGATATTTACATTATTAATGTAGTTGGTTTTGTCTAAATCAAAAGATAAAACTGCAGTTGTTTTAGTATCAAGGTTAAAAACATCTTCAGCTAAATTTCCTTTTCCAATATGATTAATTTTAGATAAACTAAGCTTTGTATTTGTACTTCTATCAATGTAATAAAAGTTGATGTTTTCTAAAGAATATTCATCAATATTTAAAGAAAAAGAACTATCTGAAGTTGTGTTTGTTTTTTCATTATTTTCTTTAGCAATGTCAAAATTTCCATTTCCTTTTTTGTCGAAAATAATATTGATATTTCCGTTGTTAGAGGTAATACTTTTTATAGAAATTGGTTCATTTTCTTTTTTAAAAAGTTCCATTATTTTCATGTCTAAACTCAACGTTTGTGCATTAAATAATGTATCTCCAACAAAAGGAGATTTATTAGCAATAGCTAAATCTTTAACGGTTAAGCTTACTAGAGGAAAGCTCTTAAGTAAACTTAAATCTGCATCTTTAAAAGTAACATTAGCATGTACATTATTATTAATGGTGTTGCTAACCATTTGTACAATTTTATCTTTAAATAAATATGGAATTGAAACCAATATAATTACAAGAATAATGGCAATTACAGAAAACCATTTTAAGATTTTTTTGCCTATAGGTTTTTTCTTTTTCTCGGAATTTATCATTGATGTTTTCTTGATTTAATGTGCTTGCAAAAATATAATATCTATATATTTTGTAATGTTTATAGAACGTTAAATAAGTTAGAATATTCTATAAAAAAAAACACAGTAAAATCTAAAGAATTTACCGTGTTTAATATGTGTTTTATGTTAAATAATATTATTTAAACATATCCATTCCTGGTATATTTGGCATTCCATCTTTGGCAGCAGCAGCCATTTCTACTTCATTAATTTTAGTTGCTTTTTCTATAGCTTTATTTAGGGCTATTATTAAGTAATCTTCTAGTTCTTCAGCATCAGCAAGTAAAGACTCGTCAATAGAAATAGCTTTAATTTCTCTGTTAGCTGTAAGTGTTATTTTTAGTTTTCCATCTGTAGATGCTTCATCAACCAAAACAGAATTTAATCTAACTTTAGTTGCTTCAACTTTTTGTTGTGCATCTTTTAATTTATTCATCATTCCAGATAAGTCTCCAAACATAATTTTGTCTTTTTAATTTTTTGCAAATTTAGTGTTTTATATAGAAATTAATTTACTTTAAAAATGAAAAGAATAGTTATTTCATTTATGGTTTAAGCCTTACATTTGCAATCGCTTCTAAAAACGAGAACATGAAAAGTACAGATGCCTTATTTCCTATAGCAGATAAAAAGCCTACAAAGTTAGAAAAACATGGAGATATAAGAATTGATAATTATTTTTGGATGCGTTTATCTGATGAGCAAAAAAATGCTGAAATTAAAGACGCCCAAACAGAAAAAGTAATACGTTATTTAGAAGAAGAAAACGAGTATTATAAGGCTATTACAAAAGATACTAAATCATTTCAAGAAGATTTATTTGAAGAAATGAAAGGTAGAATTAAAGAAGATGATTCTTCTGTTCCTTATGAAGATAATGGCTATTTTTATATTACTCGTTATGAAACAGGGAATCAATACCCAATTTTTTGTCGTAAAAAAGGAAATTTAAAAGCAGAAGAAGTTGTTCTTTTTAATGTAAACGAAATGGCTAAAGATTTCGATTACTATCAATTAGGAGGTTTAAATGTTTCTCCAAATAATAAATTGGTGGTTTTTGCAACAGACACTGTTAGTAGAAGACAATATTTTTTACGTATTAAAAATTTAGAAACTGGCGAGATTTATGAGGATGTTATAGAAAACACAACTGGAGGTTCTGTGTGGGCAAATGATAATAAAACAATTTTTTACACCAAAAAAGATCCAGTAACTCTTAGAAGTGTAAAAATTTACAGACATGTTTTAGGAACTCCAACTTCTGAAGATGTTGAGGTTTATCATGAAAAAGATGAAACATTTGGAACTTATGTAGCAAAATCTAAATCAAATAAATACATTTTAATTGGTTCTTATAGTACAGTATCTACAGAATCACAATATTTAGATGCAGATAATCCTACAGGTTCATTTACAGTTATACAGCCAAGAGAAAGAGATTTAGAGTATAGTGTTTCTCATTTTAAAGATCACTTTTATCTTTTAACTAATAAAGATAAAGCTACCAATTTTAAATTAATGAAAACTCCAGTTAATAATACTGGTAAAGAAAATTGGATAGACGTAATACCACACAGAGAAGATACTTTATTAGAAGATTTTTCAATTTTTAAAGAGTATTTAGTTTTAGAAGAACGTACAAACGGATTAAATAAAATAAGAATTAAACGTTGGGATAAAACAGATGATTATTATTTACCATTTACAGAAGAAACATATTCTGTTGGTGTTTATGCAAATCCAAATTTTAATACAGATACCATTCGATATTCTTATAATTCTTTTACAACACCAAGTTCTGTTATAGATTTTAACATGAGTAAAAAGACTAAAGATGTTAAAAAAGAACAAGAAGTTTTAGGAGGGAAGTTTAAAAAAGAAAACTACACAAGTAAACGTGTTTGGGCAACAGCAAGAGATGGCAAAAAAGTAGCTATTTCTTTAGTTTATCATAAAGAAACTAAGTTAAATAAAAACACACCAATATTACAATATGCTTATGGTTCTTATGGATATACCATTCCAGATAGTTTTTCATCAACAAGATTAAGTTTATTAGACAGAGGTTTTGTTTATGCATTAGCACATATTAGAGGAAGTGAATATTTGGGAAGAGAGTGGTATGAAGATGGTAAAATGTTAAACAAGAAAAATACTTTTAACGATTTTATAGATTGTTCTCATTTTTTAATTGATAACAATTTTACTTCACCAAAACATTTATATGCTATGGGAGGTTCTGCAGGAGGATTGTTAATGGGAACTATTGTAAATATGAACCCAGAATTGTATAATGGAATTATAGCATCTGTACCTTTTGTTGATGTAATTTCTACCATGTTAGATGAAAGTATACCATTAACAACAGGAGAATATGATGAATGGGGAAATCCTAATGAAAAGGAATATTATGAGTACATAAAATCATATTCACCTTATGATCAGGTAACTGCAAAAGAGTATCCTAATATTTTGGTTACAACAGGTTTTCATGATTCTCAAGTACAATATTGGGAACCAGCAAAATGGGTTGCTAAATTACGCGATGTTAAAAAAGATAATAATTTACTTTTATTAGATACAAATATGGAGGCAGGCCATGGAGGTGCTTCTGGACGTTTTGATTCTTTAAAAGAAACTGCTAAAATGTACACGTTCTTTTTAGCGCTAGAAGGTAAAATAAGCAACCTTAAAATTAAGTCTTAAATCAATTTAAATATTTAAAGTATTAAACGTACTTTTGCGATTGAAATCGAAGAAAAAATAAATGTCATTTCAAGTTTAATGTGATCATTTCTTGTAATGACATTTACTTTGAGAATAGTGATAGTATGACTAGAAATAAAGGAATTACAAATTCAATTTTAGAGTTAGTAGGTAACACACCTCTAATTAAACTTCATAAAATAACCAAAAATCTAACTGGTTCATATTACGCAAAATTTGAAGCTTTTAATCCTGGGCATTCTGCAAAAGATAGAATTGCACTTCATATTGTAGAAGATGCAGAAAAGAAAGGAATCTTAAAAAAAGGAGCTACAATTGTAGAAACTACTTCAGGAAATACTGGTTTTAGTTTGGCAATGATAAGTATTGTAAAAGGATACAAATGTATTTTAGCAGTAAGTGATAAATCTTCTAGAGATAAAATAGATTTATTAAAATCAATGGGAGCAGAGGTACATGTTTGTCCTGCAAATGTGCCTCCAGAAGATCCAAGATCTTATTATGAAGTAGCCAAAGCAATTCATAGAAAAACAAATAATTCTGTATATATAAATCAGTATTTTAATGAATTAAATATAGAAGCTCATTATAGAACTACTGGACCAGAAATTTGGGAACAAACTAATGGTAAAATAACGCACTTAGTAGTAGCTAGTGGTACTGGAGGTACAATTTCTGGTACAGGTAAGTTTTTAAAAGAACAAAACCCCAATATTAAAGTTTTAGGTGTAGATGCAATAGGTTCTGTTCTTAAAAAATACCATGAAACAAGAGAGTTAGATTTAAATGAAGTAAGTCCTTATAAAATAGAAGGTCTAGGAAAAAATCTAATACCAACTGCAACAGACTTTGATATTATAGATGTCTATGAAAAAGTGTCTGATAAAGATGCTGCTTTAGAAGCTAGAAAAATAGTAAAAAAAGAAGGAATGTTTCCAGGTTATACAAGTGGTGCTGTAATGAAAGCAGCAAAACAGTATGATAAAAAAGGAATGTTTAATGAAGATAGTTTTGTAGTATTAATATTTCCAGACCATGGATCACGTTATATGAATAAGATTTATAGCGATGATTGGATGAAAGAAAACAACTTTCTTTAAGATTATTGAGTACTTAACAATTTGATAAACTGCAAAAAAAGCGGTTACTTTGCATTTCGAAGAAATTTCAAAAATAGAAAAATGACGAAAGATTTATTTGAAAGAATAGAAGCAGATAAAGGACCTTTAGGTAAATGGGCAAAACAAGCAGAAGGTTATTATGTTTTTCCAAAACTAGAAGGACCAATCTCTAACAGAATGTCTTTTAATGGTAAGAAAGTTGTTACTTGGAGTATAAATGATTATTTAGGATTAGCAAATCATCCAGAAGTTTTAAAAGCAGATGGAGATGCAGCTGCAGAACATGGAATGGCTTACCCTATGGGAGCAAGAATGATGTCTGGTCATACACCTTATCATGAACAATTAGAAAGAGAATGTGCAGAGTTTGTAGAAAAAGAAGCAGCATATTTAGTAAATTTTGGATATCAAGGAATGGTTTCTGCTATAGATGCTTTGGTAACTAAAAATGATATTATAGTATATGACATGGATACACATGCATGTATTATAGATGGTGTTCGTTTACATGCTGGTAAGCGTTTTGTTTACAAGCACAATGATATGGCTAGTTTTGAGAAAAATATTAAACGTGCCAAAAAGATGGCAGAAAAAACTGGTGGTGGAATCTTAGTGATTTCTGAAGGAGTTTTTGGAATGCGTGGAGAACAAGGTCGTTTAAAAGAAATTGTATCATTTAAAAAGGAATATAATTTTAGATTATTAGTAGATGATGCTCATGGTTTTGGTACTTTAGGAAAAGAAGGTAAAGGAACTGGTTTTGAGCAAGGTGTTCAAGATGAAATAGATGTGTATTTTGCAACTTTTGCAAAATCTATGGCAGGTATAGGAGCTTTTTTTGCTGGTAATAAAGAAGTAATTCAATATTTACAATACAATATGCGTTCTCAAATGTTTGCAAAATCATTACCAATGGCAATGGTTAAAGGAGCATTAAAACGTTTAGATATGTTGCGTACAATGCCAGAGTTAAAAGCAAAATTATGGGACAATACCAATGCTTTACAATCTGGTTTACGAAATGCTGGGTTTGATTTAGGAACAACTCAAACATGTATAACACCAGTTTTTTTAAAAGGAGATATTCCTGAAGCTATGGCTATGGTAAATGATTTAAGAGAAAATCATGGAATATTTTGCTCTATAGTTGTATACCCAGTAATTCCTAAAGGATTAATTATTTTAAGATTAATTCCTACTGCAACACATACTCAAGAAGATATTGATGAAACTATTACTGCTTTTTCTGCAATTAGAGAAAATTTAGAAAATGGTACTTATAAAAGAATTGCAGCTGAATTAGTGTAATTTTTTATTAAAATATAAACTTAAAAACCTCGCTTTTTGCGAGGTTTTTGTTTTCTTAAAAATTTAAAATGATTTTTAAAAAAAAATATTATAAACAATTTTTGTTAGTTGATAAAAAAATGCTCAACTGTGACTAATTAAATAAATTAGTGTCATAAAATTAAATAACAGTAAAAAAATATTATTTTTGCAACTAATAAAAATGACTTCTTATGCTTAAAAATGTAGAAGAAATGAAGATTTGTGGGGGAATTCTTCGTTTTAAATTACATTATATATTAACCCTTTTTGTTTTTCTATTAGCATTTTCTTCAAGTGCTCAGAGTATTAAATCTGGTGTAACTTTTCAATGGAATGATATTCAAACTGCAGGTAATCAACCTGCCACTATTAAAAGTATTACTATAAATGGCGATGTTTATGATGACTTTAGAGCCCCATCAAGTTATGTTTTAACTCAATTAGGACCAGCAGGTAATGATGCCAGTAATAATATAAGGGAAAACTCAGTACAATTAGAAACAACAAGTGCAAGTGCTACATGGAATGCCTCTGCTTTAACAGCGTTTCAAGATAGAAACTTAACGCATTATTTTGAAGCAAATGGAAATGGAGATAACATTTGTAATGATCTAAACCCAGATTTGTCGGGAACACAAATTCAAACACTAGTTTTTACAAATACTATTACTAGTGAAAGTTCAATTTTAGTTGTAACAGAAAGAAATGCAAATAACTGTTTATATATAAAAATTTATGGGGTTCCTAATGGAGGAGGACCAGAGCAACTTTTAGGAACAACTTATGTAATTCAAGATAGTACAAGTTGGGGGTTTGGTGGTACAGGGAGTAGTGGTAACTTAGGAACTGCAAATGCTATTTCTGCTCCAAATGGTGCGTCTGATTATTGGTTAGCAGATAGAGTTGTAGAAAGTAATGCTAATACAGCTGGTATAGCTTTGTTTGAAATGGAAAATATAGTTCCAATTGGTTCAAATATTACTAAAATAGAATTTATAGCAGCTACAAGTGACCATGGAGATGGTAAAGTGTTTGTGTTAAATAAAAATTCAGATGGAGATGGTGCAGATAATGAAGATGACTTAGACGATGATAATGATGGTATTTTAGATGTAGAAGAACGTAACTGCTCAAATACAACTGCGGCACCTGCAAACAGTGTTTTTAATAAAAACGGAGTTAATAATAGTAATGATATATTAGATTCAAATTTAAATATTGGAGCCGAATTTAACGCAGTAAATGATGAAATAATTATAGATTTAGGAGAATATATTCCAACAGGAACAACCCTGAAATTCGATTATTTTGCAAGTAATACAGCTTCTAAAACAATTACAATAGAGCAAACTACTTTTGATGGATTAACTAATACAAATACAGAAACCATAACAAAAACAACAACTGCTGCAGAAGATTTAGATTATGTATTAACAGAACCTACAAAATACATTCGTATTTTAATGACTGCAGATTCAGGAGGAACATTAGAAGTTTCTTATTTAGAGATTCAACCATTTCAAAAATGTACAGATAAAGATACAGATGGAGATTTATTACCAGATCATTTAGATACAGATGCAGATGGAGATGGATGTCCAGATGCATTAGAGGCTAATGGAGGTATTGTTCCAAGTCAATTGGATTCAACTGGGGCAATAGATATTTCAATAACAGGTGTAGACTCAAATGGAGTTCCAAATGCAGTTAGTGGAGGACAATCAGATGTAAGTTCTACAAATGCAAATATTGAAAGTTCATTTTGTGATTATGATGGAGATGGTATTCCTGAAAGTACAGATATAGATGATGATAATGATGGAATTTTAGATATTACAGAAAGTGGAGGTAACAACCCAGATGGTGATGAAGATGGAGATGGTACTTCAAACTATTTAGACACGACTGATAATGGAGATAGTGGTGATGGTTCTACAACAAATTATATAGACAATGATAGTAATGGTATTCCAGATGTTTATGATACAGATGGAGATGGAATTCCAAACCATAGAGATATAGATACAGATAATGACGGAATTCCAGATAACATAGAAGCTCAAACAACTAGTGGTTATGTTGCTCCTTCTGGTAATGACACAGATAATGATGGATTAGATGATGCTTACGATTCAACTGTAAACGGAAATGCTGATGGAACAGGCTCTTTAGGGTTAATTCCTGTAAATACGGATGGTATAGACAATCCAGATTATTTAGATTTAGATTCAGATAATGATGGTATTCCTGATATTGAAGAAAATGGAGACTCAGACAACGTAGCTTTAGGTGCAGATGCAGATAATGATGGATTAGATGATGCTTTCGATAGCGTAAACGATTCTGGTATGGTCGGTTCAACTGTTAATGATGGTATAAACCCACCAAGTGCTTTAAATTTAGGAGATTCTGATTTAGATTTAAGTACAGGTGGAGATCTAGATTATAGAGATATACCTGGTTTTGATACAGATAATGATGGTGTTGCAGATGTAGATGATTTAGATGATGATAATGATGGGATTATTGATGTTATTGAAAATGGAAATTGTGATATTACAGATAAAGAAGAAATAGATATTTTATATAGCGAAGATTTTGGGACAGGAACAGCCAGAGAAATGGACAGTAACAATAATGTTAAAAACCACTTGTATGATAATGAAAATGCTATTCCAGATGGTTCTTATGCAATTGTTTCATCTCTTTCTACTGGTTTAGCACAATATAATAGAACAGACCAAAATTCTAATTTAGATGCTAATATAGATCAATATTCAGGTCCTTCAGGAGGTTCTTCTAATGGAAGGTATTTATCTATTAATATGATAAATACTGGAAATACAGAGTTTTATAGACAATCTTTAAACAATTTAATAATTGGTGCAGATTATAGATATAGAATTGATATGGCTGGTTTATGTAATAATTGTGCAGATATACCAATTTTTAGATTAGAAATACAAAATAATATAGGTACAGTATTACATAGTGTATCTTCAGCATCATTAGGTATAGCAAACAATGATATTTGGGAAAGGGTTATATTAAACTTTACTGCTACAACAAATTCTGTAGATATAGTCTTAATAAATGATCAACCAAATGGTAGTGCAGGTAATGATGTTGGTTTAGATAATATCGTTTTCGGAATGTTACAATGTCCAGCATCTTATAATGATGCAGATGGAGATGGTCTACCAAATTCTTTAGATTTAGATTCAGATAATGATGGTATTCCAGATGTTATAGAATCTGGAGGTACAGATGCAGATAGAGATGGTAAGGCAGATGGTACTGTAGGGAGTACTCCATTAACAAACGGTATTCCAAGTTCAACAACAGGAGGTACAGGTAATACACCAACAAGTACTGTAGATGGAGATAGTTTACCAGATTATTTAGATATAGATGCAGATAATGATGGTATTCCAGATAATGTAGAAGGACAGACTACAAATGGTTACGTATCACCAAGTGGTGTTGCTACATCAATTACAGATACTAATAATAATGGTGTAGATGATAATTATGAAAATGGAGCTATTGTAGGTTTAGATCCTGAAAATACAGATGGTGATGCAGACCCAGATTATATCGATACTGATTCAGATAATGATGGCGTTTTAGACATCAATGAAAATGGAGATGGAGACGCTTACAATGCAACAGATACTGATGGAGATGGTTTAGTAGATGTTTTTGATGATAATGATGACTCTTCAATAACTGGTTTTACAGTTAACGATAATCACAATCCACCAAATGCTATTAATTTAGGCGATGCAGATAATGATGCAACTACTAGTGGAGATGTAGATTATAGAGATGTACCAGGAGATTCAGACAATGATGGTATTGTAGATGCTGATGATTTAGATGATGATAATGATGGAATATTAGACACTGTAGAATCTGGAGGGAATGATCCTAATGGAGATGAAGATGGAGATGGAACACCTAACTACAAAGACACAACAGATGCTGGTAATTCAGGTGATGGTTCTACAACAAATTACACAGACTCAAATGGTGATGGTATTCCTGATGTATATGATACAGATGGAGATGGTGTACCTAATCATTTAGACTTAGATTCAGATAACGATGGTATTCCAGATGTAATTGAATCAGGAGGAATAGATACAGATAAAGATGGTAGAGCAGATGGTATTGTTGGTACAGCTGGAAATACAGAAGGTATTCCAAGTACTGCAAATACAGGAAATACACCAACTTCAACAGTAGATGGAGATGCAATTCCAGATTATTTAGACATAGATGCAGATAATGATGGAATTCCAGACAATGTAGAAGGACAAACCACAAGTGGATATGTGGCACCTAGTGGTGTAGGTTCAGATATGACAGATTCTAATAATAATGGATTAGATGACAATTATGAAACAGGAGGAAATATTGGTTTAGACCAAATCAATACAGATGGAACAGATGAACCAGATTATATAGATACAGATTCAGATAATGATGGAATAATTGATATTTCAGAAAATGGAGATACGGATAATACTTTAGCTAATTCGGATTCAGATGGAGATGGTTTAGATGATAATTTTGATGATAATGATGATTCAGGAACAAATGGATTTACTGTAAATGATAATCACAACCCACCTAATGCTTCCAACCTTGGAGATTCAGATAGTGATTTAGCAAATGGAGGAGATGTAGACTACAGAGATATACCAGGTTTAGATTCAGACAATGATGGTATTGCAAATGTAGATGATTTAGATGATGATAATGATGGAATATTAGATTCTATAGAATGCGCTGCAAATACAACTCAATTAAATATTACAGGAGATGATACAGCAAGCGCTACAGGAGGATACCCAATATCAGCAACTGTTACTGCAACAGATGGAAATGCAGGTGAAACATTAGGAACTTTTAATATTGCAACTACTCTAGGAGCAAATGATGTATACGATACTTGCGAATTATTTTTTACTGCTGCTAATTTTGATGACGGATTACAAGTTAGCATAAATGGAAGTAAAATATTAGAATTTAATCAATACCATTGGGATACAGGTACAGGTGCTTCAACAACTGAATTTAATGGTGCAAGTGCAAGATTTGATTCAGATGGAAATGGGTTATGGACACCTTGGACAGGTGAGGGAAACCCAATATTAATTATTCAAGGTACTTCTATAAAATTAATGGTAGATACTGATTCTGGAGGAAGAGAAGATGCATTACCTTTTATGGACCCAACAAACGTTCCAGGAGATTGGACATTTAGTTCTTCCTTTAGTTATGATTGTTCTGCAGGAGTAACTGTACAATTTGGTAATTCAAACCATAGTGGACCAGGAGCTATTACAACTGGACAAATGAGAGTTGATGTTTATGCTTGTATAGATTCAGATGGAGATGGTATTCCTAATTCATTAGACCTAGATTCAGATAATGATGGAATACCAGATGTTATAGAAGCTGGTGGTATAGATGTAGATAGAGATGGTAGAGCAGATGGTACAGTTGGTACAACTGTAACTACTAATGGTATTCCAAGTTCTGCAAATACAGGTTTAACTCCAATTAATTCTGATGGCGATTCTATAAATGATTATTTAGATATAGATGCAGATAATGATGGTATTCCAGATAATATTGAAGGGCAAACCACAAATGGTTACATTGCCCCAAGTGGTATTGGAAATGGTATCACAGATGTTAACAATAATGGTGTTGATGATAATTACGAAACAGGAGGATTCGTAGGTTTAGATCCAACAGACACAGATACTGATGGTAAGCCAGATTTTAAAGATGCAGATTCAGATAACGATGGAATTGCAGATATCGCTGAAAATGGAGACACAGACAATGTGCTTTCAGGTGGTGATGCAGATGGAGATGGTTTGTATGACATTTTTGATGATAATAATGATTCTGGAATTTCAGGTTCAACAGTTAATGACAACCACAATCCACCAGCTCCAGGTAATTTAGGAGATGAAGATTCAGATATTAACACAGGTGGAGATTTAGATTATAGAGATATCACAGGATTAGACAAAGACAATGATGGTATACCAGATTCAACAGATTTAGATGATGATAATGATGGTATTTTAGATATTACAGAATCTGGAGGAAATGATCCAGATGGAGATGAAGATGGAGATGGAACACCTAATTACAAAGACACTGCAGATGCTGGTAATTCTGGAGATGGTTCTACAACTAATTACACAGATTCAAATGGAGATGGTATTCCTGATGTATATGATACAGATGGAGATGGTATTCCAAATCATTTAGACATAGATGCAGATAATGATGGTATTCCAGATGTAACTGAATCAGGAGGAATAGACTTAAACAATGATGGTAGAGCAGATGGTGTTGTTGGTACAACAGTTTCTACTAAAGGTATTCCAAGTACTGCAAGTACAGGAAATGATCCAACAGACGTAGATAATGATGGGGTTGACAATTATTTAGACATCGATTCTGATAACGATGGTATTCCAGATAATATAGAAGCACAGTCAACAAAAGGATATAATGCACCAAGTGGAACTGGCTCTAGTGTTGTAGATGTCAATGAAAATGGGTTAGATGATAACTATGAAACAGCAACATTAATTGGTTTAAATCCAGAAAATACAGACAGTGTAGATAATCCAGATTACTTAGATTCAGATTCTGATAATGACGGAATTTTAGACATAGCAGAAAATGGAGATACAGATAATGTACTTTCTGGAGGTGATGCAGATGGAGATGGATTATATGATATTTTTGATGATAACACAGATGTAGCAGGAGATGGTTTTACTGTAAATGACAACCATAATCCTCCAGCTCCAAGTAATTTAGATGACACTGATAATGATTATAATAGTCCTTTGGGAGATGTAGATTATAGAGATACTTTAGCAGGTCAAGGTATTCCAATGATAACTCAAGTTTATCAATTTGGAACAGAAAGATGGATAGAAATTACAAATATTAGTACCACAAATTCTATTAGCTCAAATTTAATAAATATTCAGCTTTATAAAGATAAATCTGGAGATCAAACAGGTGTCTTACCAGATACAAGTTTTACACTTTTAAGTGATTTATTACCAGGTCAATCTGTAATTTTTAAAACTTCTACTAGTGTTATTTCAAATATAAATAATAGTGCTGTAGTTCTAGAAAACAATCAGTTAACAAGGTTAGAAAATAATAATGACATTATTACTTTATCAAGTAAAAATGATACTTCTTCTTGGGAAAACAGATATGATGTAATTGCTAATATTTCAGATAAAACTTCTTATGTAAGGATAGATGAGACATTATCACCTAATATTAATTATGATTCTGCAGAATGGGTTGTATTTGTAGATGATAATTTAGATCCCTATAGGTTATTAGGAGCAGGAGGAGCAGAAAGGCATCCACATGCTCCATTAATTTCAGAAATAGATAATTCTGGAACAGAGATGAACACACGTTTAGGATTACACAGAATTGATATAACAACAAGAACAGCTGGATCATGGTCAAATGGAGTGCCAGATAGATCACGTTTTGTAGTAATTGATGAAGATTACAATCATACAAGTTCAAGATTAAGTGCAAGAAAGTTAACAGTAAATGCAAGTAACAAATTAGGTATTACTAATAATTTATTAGTTGTAACAAATAATGTTGTTTTAAATGGAGATATTCGATTAATTGATGTTTCAGGAGAAAGTAAAGCTCAATTAATCCAAACACATGAGTCAGCCTCTTTAGTCACAGGTACTGGAAGATTATTAGTAGATCAAAATTCAACTGTTCCAAGTCTATATAGATATAATTATATAGGATCACCAGTTGTTGCAAGTTCAGGAGACTCTACTTATACAGTAGGAGATGTTTTAAAAGATGGAACAAGTCCCACTGATTTTAATAGTGATATTGGAACTTCTATAGCAAAAGATATTACCTGGGTTGGAGGTTTTGATGGGGATATAACAGATCCAATTTCAT
Source organism: Polaribacter sp. Z022 (assembly GCF_023555495.1). Taxonomy (GTDB): domain Bacteria; phylum Bacteroidota; class Bacteroidia; order Flavobacteriales; family Flavobacteriaceae; genus Polaribacter. Next base: position 317,230 of record NZ_JALCZO010000002.1, read on the forward strand.
TAGCAAATTATTGGGTTTATACATATGCTGCAAATGGAGGAACAAGATCTACGTGGGCACATAAATATGATCATTTAACCATACCAAATACAGATGGTTTTATATTTAAAGGACCAGGAAGGGTTCAGAATTATACATTTTTAGGACTTCCAAAAGATGGTAATATAACAACAGCAATTGGAGGTGAACAATCTTATTTAATAGCCAATCCTTTTGCATCAGCAATAAGTGTAAAAGAATTTATAGAAGACAATGATGATTCTATAACTGGAACTTTATATTTCTGGGAACATGCAGGTGAAAATAGTACTGAAGGTGATACAACAGGACATAATTTTACTGGTTATATTGGAGGTTATGCTACAAGAACCATAAACGCAGGTGTTTCAGCTAAAAATGTAGCAGGAGCAGAAGGTGTTGTAGATCATACTATTGAAGCAGAAAACTCAGATCCGAATAAAGTTGAAATATTAGGAGATGTTCAACAAGTTTTAGATGAAAGTGATCCAGATCCAATAAATCATCAAAATATAGATGTTGTTAGAATGGATGCTATTAATGAATTTGTTAAGTTCAAAAATATAACCAAAGGAGTTGATACCTTAAGAATAAGATATAGCTCTGTTAATAATAAAAATATTACACTTAAAATTGAAGGAAACTATACTAAAACATATGATATTGAATTAGAATCTACATTATTAAATGAATTTAATATTATAGAATTAGACTATTGTGTAGAGGTTCATGATGATATAACAATAACTTCTAAAGACACAAATCTTATAGATATTGATTATTTAAATTTATTTGATCAAGGAGGAGGTACAAAATGTGCTCCAAATTTAGGAGGTAGTGATATTACATACACAGAACCTAAACCATACATTTCTATAGGTCAAGGTTTCTTTGTAGAAGGAGATTCAAATGGAGGAACAATTACCTTTAACAATAGTCAAAGAGAGTATAAAGATGAAACAACAGAGTCAGTTTTCTTAAAGTCAAATAAGAAAAACTCATTTAAAGAGTTGTCAATAATAAAGTTAGGAATGAACTTTAACTCTATTTCAAATGAAAACAAACTTTATCACAGACAATTAGCAATTTCATTTAGTCCATATCAAACATTTGGATATGATAAAGGTTATGATGCAGAGATATATGATGTTGGGAACACAGATTTCTATTGGAAATTTCCATCAGATGATAGAAAGTTTGTTATTTCAGGAGTGCAATCTATATCAAATGATTTAGAAGTACCATTAGAGATTGTAATGGGGTATTCAGGTTCAGTAAGTATCACTGTAGATGAGATGAAAAATATAACTGATAAAGTTTATATAACAGATAAGCTATCAGGAGAATCTTATGAAATAATAAACAATAAAGCTAATTTAACTTTAGAGGAGGGTACTTATTCAGATCGTTTTGTATTAGCCTTTAAACCTAGTTCAGCTTTATCAACAGAAGATGATATTTTAAACGGATTTACAAATATTTATGCTGACAATTTAAATAAACAATTAGTAATATCTAAAAAGGAAAGTATTTTTATTGAACAAGTTGAAATGTATTCAATCTTAGGGAGAAAAGTAAGTTCATGGGAAATTACAGAGCAAAAAGATAAATTAGAGTTAAAAATAAAAGAACAACTTCCTACAGGATTTTATATTGTAAAAATGAAAACAGATAAAGGAGAAGTTTCTAAGAAAATAATAATAGAATAATAACAAGAATGTGTATTTGTAAATTTTGCAAATACACATTAAAATAAATAATATAACATAGAAAAGGTTAGTAAGAGGTTTTCTTTTAGAACATTTTGCTCTTATCGTAATTTTCAAATGCCCCCCGCTTTTATGAAACCCTTTTCTAATTTTTTAAATAAAAAATAAAATGGCATTAATACAAATTGTTCCACCTCCTGCACCACCACCACCTCCTCCTGGTTTATCTATTGATAATGGAATAGTGTTTTTAATTATTACAGCAGTATTATATGGTTTTTTTCAAATAAATATTCGAAAAAAAACAAAAAAGATATTTTTAAAAATCAATAAATTTTAATAAAAAAAAACTCACATTTCTGTGAGTTTTTTTTTATAAAGTTTTTATTCTAAATTTTAACGCTCTCTACGTCTTCTACCAAATCCTCCAGATTTTCTATCACCTGAGTTTTTTGGTCTGTCAGAAGAACGTCTTTCAGATCTTCTTCCTCCACCTTCATCTCTTCTCCTAGAAGATGATCCAGAACCACCTTCATTACTTCTGCGTCTTCCAAAACCACCATCTTTTTTACCAAATGGTTTTCTTCCACCTCTTCTTCCTCCACCAGAACGTTCTTTCTTTGTAATTTCTACATTAACTGAGCGTCCATCAAAATCTGGTTGATTGCTAGAAAAAGCCTCTAAAGTTTTTTCTTCGAAATTTTTATCAATTTCAAAGAAAGAAAAAGTATCTAAAATATCTATAGCCCCAATTTCTATTTTATCTCCAATTCTTTGGTCGTTAATTAAACCAATTAATTTAGCAGGATTTAAGCTATCTTTTCTACCAATATTTATAAAGAAACGTGTCATGTTTTCATCAGTAGCCCTTGCTCTAGAATTACTTCTTGATGATAAATCGTTTAAATCTTGTGCGTTTTCGTAATACGATAAGAATTGATTAAACTCTAATGATACAAATTTTTGAATCAATTCTTCACGAGATAAATCTTCTAACTTTTCATAAATACTTGGTAAAAACTCATTTATCTGCGAGTCATTTACTTCTATATTATGAACTTTATCAATTAAGTGCATTAATTGATTCTGACAAATTTCTTTACCAGAAGGCACTTTCGTTTCAATAAACTTCTTTTTAATAATTCTTTCAATAGGTCTTAATCTACCTTTTTCTTTACCATTAACTAATACAATAGAAATTCCTTTGTTTCCAGCTCTACCAGTTCTACCACTTCTATGGTTATAGTTTTCTATTTGGTCTGGTAATTTATGGTTAATAACGTGTGTAAGGTTGTTTACATCTAAACCACGTGCAGCAACATCTGTTGCTACTAGTATTTGAATTGTTTTCTTACGGAATTTACCCATTACAGAATCTCTCTGAGCCTGAGATAAATCTCCATGTAAAGAATCTGCATTATAACCGTCTTTTATAAGGTTGTCTGCAACTTCTTGAGTTTCTCTACGAGTTCTACAGAAAATAATAGCATATATATCTGGATTTAAATCAGCAATTCTTTTTAAAGCAGGATAACGAGTTCTTTCTGTTACTGAATAGTACTCATGACTAACATTGTCAGAACCTTGGTTCTTTTCACCTGAAGTTATTTCTACAGGTTTAGTCATATAATTTCTTGCAATTGCTTCAACTTCTCTTGGAAAAGTTGCAGAAAATAATAAAGTTTGTTTTGTCTCTGGAGTAGCATCTAAAACATTATCAAGTTCTTCTTTAAAGCCCATGTTTAACATTTCATCAGCTTCGTCTAAAACTAACCATTGAACGTTTCCTAATTTTAAAGCTTTTCTGTTTATTAAATCTACAGTTCTACCAGGAGTACCAACAACAATTTGAGACCCTTTTTTTAAAGATCTAATTTGATCTTCCATACTAGAACCACCATAAACAGTAGTTACTTTAACTCCTTTTAAGTACTTACAAAAATCTTTAATGTTGTTTCCAATTTGTACAGCTAATTCTCTTGTTGGAGATAAAATAATAGCTTGTACATTACTGTTGTTAGGATCTAAAAGTTCTAAAATAGGCAAACTAAAAGCAGCAGTTTTACCTGTACCTGTTTGCGCAAATGCTTTTAAATCGTCTGTAGATGCAATAATTTGTGGTATTGCTTTTTCTTGAATAACAGTAGGTTTTTCGTAACCTAAATCCGTTAATGCTTTGTTAATCGGTTCTTTTAAACCTAATTCTAAAAATGTTGACATTACTGTGTTTTTTTGGATTCACAGAACGCCCACCTGTAAACCCGATTAAAAATTCGACCTGATTATTAGTGAGTTATACTCAATATAAAAATCGTGCAAAGCTACAAAAATAAAATAGAATGAGAATGATAATTAGTGTTTACTTAATGCTTTTAATTCTGAATGTAATTTTTTAGAAGAAATAGAAGCAAAACCATTTGTAATAATACCTTTCTTATTAACTATAATAGATCTAGGCATTTTACTTGTTAAGAAGTTGTTAGCACTACTTTTTGAAGTTATAAAATACTGGTTTTTAATATCAAGTTTATGAATTCTATCTTTAATATTTCCATCAATTCTTATTTGAATAAATTGAATTTCGGGAAATTTTTGCGACAAATAATTTACTCTAGAAGAAATATACACAGGTGATACATATTCTGGATTCCAAAAGAATAAGAAAGTATTTTTGTTTTTACTAATTGCTTTTATTGAACGAGAACTATTGTTAAGATCATTTACATTAAACTCAACAATTTTTTGTCCTTTTTGAAGAGTTTTACTATCTAATAATAGTTGTCTTACATGATCTTTATCTTTATTATTAGTACTTAATTCAAAATAAGTATCAAATGCTTTTTCATTAATATTACAACTAGATTTTTTATAAAAATGACCTATAACAGTTTGCTTTAAGAAAGCATTTTTAGAATCTTTAGATTTTATATTCTCATCAATAGTTTTTAGTAAATCTACTGTAAAATTTGAAGAATATTCACTAGTCATTGGTTTGTGACCCAAAGAGTAAGTTGTATTGTAAAGAAAATTTCTAACATATTGAGAAAAAGGTGGGTAGTACATTAATGTGTCATTATTAATATTTACCAATTTTCTATGTGTATAAAATGAATTATCAAACTTATGAAAATCTTCTTTATTACTATATTTTACATGAGCTATAGGATATCTTTCTATCCTTGCATAAATAGGAAATGACAAAGCAATTTTTAATACTTTTTTAAAACCTTCAGTTTCTTCTTGATGTTTTAAAGTGTAATCTAAAAAAGTTTGTTCTTTTATTTTTAATATAGAATCTGCTTTATTATGAAAATCAATAGGTTCTAAATGATTAAATTTATAAAACATTTGATTTTCTTTTTCGTCCTCTAAAAAGCAATCAATTAAAATATTATTTCTTTCAGCACCTTTGCCTGCAAATACAAGAGACTCATCAAAATCCCAAGTATTTAAACGTAACATTAAACTATCTTGAGGTTCTAAATATATATATTGATTTTCATTACCATGAATAAAATAATACAAACCTTCTTTGGCATTTTCTAGCTTTCCTAAAAATTTATTGTCTTCTCCCAGAAATAAAGTATCAATAACTTTTTCCATAGAATATAACAAAACGTACTTAGATTTAGGGTTTATAATTTTACCTCCAAAATAAGTTGCATCATTTTTAAGGGTAGAGTCACAACTTACAAAAGTTGTAAATGTAAGTAGTAAAATAAAATGATAAAAATGTTTAATCATATACACAGGGGATGTTTCCTTGAAGCAAAGTTAGGCATACAATATAGCTATTCTTGTTAATTCATTGTTAAAATACTTCTTAAAAAAGGCATAAAAAAAATGAATAATATTTATTAAAAACCATTGTAAATCAAGAGCGAAAGATAAATCAAATTTGTACTTTTGCAGAAATTTAAAAAAAATAACATGTTATCAGTTTCTAACTTATCTGTACAATTTGGTAAAAGAGTTTTGTTTGACGATGTAAATACAAAATTTCAAACAGGAAATTGTTATGGAATTATTGGTGCAAATGGAGCAGGAAAATCAACTTTTTTAAAGATTCTTTCTGGTGTGCAAGAGCCTACATCTGGTCAGGTACATTTAGAAAAAGGAAAAAGAATGTCTGTTTTAACACAAGATCATTATGCTTTTGATGAATATCCAGTTTTAGAAACAGTGGTAAGAGGTAATAAAGATCTTTTTAAAATTAAAAAACAAATAGACGATTTATATGCAGACTATACAGATGAAAATGCTGAAAAAATAGGAGAACTTCAAATTGTTTTTGAAGAAATGAATGGTTGGAATGCAGATTCTGATGCAGCAGCAATGTTATCTAATTTAGGTATTTCTGAAGATTTACATTACACTTTAATGAAAGACTTAGATGGTAAGCAAAAAGTACGTGTTTTAATAGCACAAGCTCTTTTTGGAAATCCTGATGTATTAATTATGGATGAGCCTACCAATGATTTAGATTTTGAAACAATTGCTTGGTTAGAAAACTTTATAGCAAATTTTGATAATTGTGTAATTGTTGTTTCTCACGATAGACACTTTTTAGATGCAGTTTGTACACATATTTCTGATATTGATTTTGGTAAAATAAATCATTATTCTGGTAATTATACTTTTTGGTATGAATCTAGTCAGTTAGCATCTAGACAAAGAGCACAACAGAATAAAAAAGCAGAAGAGAAAAAGAAAGAATTAGAAGAATTTATTCGTCGTTTTTCTGCTAATATGGCTAAGTCTAAACAGGCAACTTCTCGTAAAAAAATGATTGATAAGTTAAATGTTGAAGAAATTAAACCTTCTAGTAGACGTTACCCAGCAATTATTTATAAAAGTGATAGAGAAGCAGGAGATCAAATTTTAAATGTAGAAGGTTTATCTAAAGATTTTGAAGGAGAAAAATTATTTAATAACATTCATATAAATTTAAATAAAGGAGATAAAGTTGCTGTAATTTCTAAAAATTCTAGAGCTGTAACTGCTTTTTATCAAATTATTAATGGAAATGAAAAAGCAGATGAAGGTAAATTTGATTGGGGTGTAACTACTACACAATCTTACTTGCCATTAGATAATTCTTCTTTTTTCCAAAATGGAGATTTAAACTTAGTAGATTGGTTAAGACAATATGCACAAACTGAAGAAGAAAGAGAAGAGGTTTTCTTAAGAGGATTTTTAGGGAAAATGATTTTTTCTGGTGAAGAAGCTTTAAAGAAAAGTAATGTACTTTCTGGAGGTGAAAAAGTAAGATGTATGTTATCTAGAATGATGATGAAAAGAGCTAACATCTTAGTGTTAGATGAACCAACAAATCACTTAGACTTAGAATCAATTCAGGCGTTAAATAATTCTTTAATCAATTTTAAAGGGACAGTGTTATTTACAACTCATGATCATGAGTTTGCGCAAACTGTTGCTAATAGAGTTATTGAATTAACTCCAAAAGGAGTAATAGATAGATATGCTACTTTTGATGAGTATTTATCAGATCCTAAAATAAAAGAATTAAGAGAAAAAATGTATTCTTAATATACTTTACAAATAAAAAAAAAAGGAAGCTATTTAGCTTCCTTTTTTTTTATGAGTTAATTCGTTATTTCTTTTGTAACGGACTAATAATTTTTACATCAGAAAATGAAATTGCACCTCTAACAACACCATCAATAGTTTTCTTTAACGCTTCAATTAATTGCATTTTTAATTGCGATTTATGATAAATTAAACTTACTTCTCTTGCTGGTGGTGGATTTGTAAATTCACGTAAATGGCTTTTATCTACATCATTTAAATCTAAGGTGTGTAAATAAGGTAAAAGTGTCATTCCTAATCCTTCTTTAGAGAGTTTTATTAAAGTATCAAAACTTCCACTTTCTAATTGAAATCCTTTTTTATTGTCAATTTTATGAGTTCTACATAAATTAATAACACTGTCTTTAAAACAATGACCATCTTCTAATAATAAAATATCTTCCATTTCCAGTTCATCAGAAGTTATTTGCTTTTGATTAAAAAGACGATGATTTTGAGGTATTAAACCAACAAAAGGTTCATAATATAAGGGCCTTTCTTTAATAGCTTCATTTTCTAAAGGTGTTGCAGCAAGAGCTGCATCTATATGTCCATCAGACAGTTTTCTAACAATTTCTTCTGTTGTTAATTCTTCAATTACCAATTTTACTTTTGGATACTTTTTTGTGAAATTTTGTAAAAACATAGGTAATAAAGTAGGCATAATTGTTGGTATAATTCCTAATTTAAATTCTCCACCTATATAACCTTTTTGTTGATGTACAATATCTAAAATTCTATTACTTTCATCAACAATAACTTTAGCTTGTTCAACTATTTTTTCACCAACTTGAGTAAGCTCAATAGGTTTTTTCGAACGGTTGAAAATTTTAATTTCAAGTTCGTCTTCAAGTTTTTGAATTTGCATACTCAATGTAGGTTGAGTAACAAAACTATGTTCTGCTGCTACTGTAAAGTTTTGATATTCTGCTACAGATAAAACGTATTTTAATTGAGTGATTGTCATTTTAAATAAAAATTTTTGATAAAGATATTAAAACTATCAATTATAATTATAGTTTGTTGCGTTTATTTTTAAATAATTTTGAATTATCAAAAAAAAACAGAAATACAATGAACAAAACAATATTAGGTTTAGACCAAAAAGCATCAGATAATTTAGTAGAAGAATTAAACGGTTTGTTAGCTAATTTTCAAATTTATTATCAAAATTTAAGAGGATTACATTGGAATATAAAAGGGAAAAATTTCTTTGAATTGCATGTAAAGTTTGAAGAGTTTTATACAGATTCTCAAATAAAGATTGATGAAATAGCAGAACGTATTTTAACATTACAAGGTACACCTTTGCACACTTTCGAAGATTATTTAGCAAAAGCAACAGTATCTGTAGGAAAAAATATATCTAAAGATGTAGATGCTGTAGAATTGGTTGTTAATTCACTTTCAGAATTATTAAAAAACGAACGTAAAATTTTAGATTTAGCTGGAGAAGCAGAAGATGAAGGGACAAACTCTATGATGAGTGATTTTATTGCAGAACAAGAAAAAACAATATGGATGTTAAATTCTTGGTTAGGCTAAACAAAAAGAGTTAAAATAAAAACGTCTTTCTAAAATTTAGAAAGACGTTTTTTTTATTTTAATAGAATAGAATACCCAATTTCAATACCTAAAATATTGTAGCCATCATTGGGTAGTTTAAAGTCTAAATTAGAAACATGACCAAATAAATTTGTTCCTAAATATAAATAAGAGTTTTTAAAGGTTTCATAAGATAAACCAATTGAAAAGTTTTCGTTAAAAGTAAACCCTTTTGCTAAACGTTCTGTTCTTGTATCTATATAATTAAAACCTAAACTAATAGTTCCATGTAAATCAACTTTTTTAAAAAGATGTTTTTTTCCAGAAAAACCAAATTCAACTCCGTATAAATTCATAGATTTTAATTGAGTGAATTCAGCAATTTTTTCTTGTACATTATCTTGATCAGGAGTTACATACCATTTATTTAATAATTGATGTTTTAAAAACTGAACTTGAGGTTGAACAATCAATTCAATTTCAAAACTTTTCCAATTTGTTAATTTGTAAAAAGCCTGAGCTTTGTATGTTTTAGTTATATAGTCGTAATCTGGGTCGTCATTTAAAAAGTTTTCATTTGTACCATAATTGTACAAAAAACCTAACTTATAAGGTTTAAAAAAGCTCTTTTTTTTATCCTGAGAAAATGCAGAACAATAAAATAAAACCAATAAAATAACTAAGATTTTTTTCATTTTCTAAGAAAACATTTTGGCTACTTTTTCAGCTTTTCTACTTTCTGAATAATCATAAAAACCTTCACCAGATTTTACACCTAATTTACCTGCCATAACCATATTTACTAACAACGGACAAGGAGCATATTTAGGGTTTTTAAATCCTTCATACAATACATTTAAAATAGACAAACAAACATCTAAACCAATAAAATCTGCTAATTGTAAAGGTCCCATAGGGTGAGCCATTCCTAATTTCATTACAGTGTCAATTTCTTCAACACCAGCTACACCATTGTATAAAGTTTCAATAGATTCATTAATCATTGGCATTAAAATTCTGTTAGCAACAAAACCAGGGTAGTCATTTACTTCTACAGGTACTTTTTTAATTTCTTTAGAAAGAGAAACAATAGTTTCCATAACTTCATCAGAAGTGTTGTAGCCTCTAATAATTTCTACCAATTTCATAATTGGTACAGGATTCATAAAATGCATTCCAATAACTTTCTCTGGTCTATTAGTAGCTGCAGCAATTTGAGTAATAGAAATAGAAGATGTGTTGGTTGCTAAAATGGTATTTTTGTTACAAACAGTATCTAATTCTTTAAAGATTTTCGTTTTTAAAACAGCGTTTTCTGTTGCAGCTTCTACAACTAAATCAGCATTTAAAACACCTTCTTTAATAGATGTAAAAGTGGTAATATTTTTTAAAGTTTGGTTTTTATCAGCTTCAGAAATCTTTTCTTTAGCAACCATTCTATCTAAGTTTCTTGCTATTGTAGACATTCCTTTTTCTAAAGAAACTTCAGATATATCAATTAAACTTACTTTATAATTAAATTGTGCAAATGTATGAGCAATTCCATTTCCCATGGTTCCAGCTCCAATTACTGCAATATTTTTCATGTTGTAAAAATTATTTGGGCGTTTTAACGGGCTTTACGTTCCAATCTTTTTTGTCTTAACCTTTTCACTGCGCTCAAGGAGACAAAAAAGGATTTCTACTGTAATCCCTAACGCACTTGTTAAAAAGGTTAGTGCTAATTGTAAACTTTAGTATTTATTTAAAAACAATCTATAATCATTTGTGCCACTCTTAATGCTTCTGTACCTTGTTCTAAAGAAACAATTGGTGTTGTATTATTGTTAATAGCATCTGCAAAAGTTTCCAATTCATCTAAAATAGCATTGTTGTTTTCAACATCAGGATTTTCAAAATAAATTTGTTTTTTAACACCTTCTGCGTTTTGTAAAATCATTGCAAATTCATCTGGATTTTTAGGAACATCTTTCATTCTTACTACTTCAGACTTTTTTTCTAAAAAGTCAACAGAAATGTATGCATCCTTCTGAAAAAATCTCGATTTACGCATATTTTTCATAGAAATTCTACTTGCAGTTAAATTGGCAACACATCCGTTTTCAAATTCAATTCTTGCATTGGCAATATCTGGAGTTTCAGAAATTACAGAAACACCACTTGCATGTACATTTTTAACTTTAGAGTTTACTACAGATAAAATAATATCAATATCATGAATCATTAAATCTAAAACAACAGGTACATCTGTTCCTCTTGGGTTAAATTCTGCTAACCTATGAGTTTCAATAAACATAGGGTTTCCAATTTTATCTTTAACAGCTGTAAATGCAGGATTAAAACGTTCTACATGACCTACTTGACCTTTTACATTATTTTCTTTTGCAAGTTGTTGTATAGTTTCTGCTTCTAAAACAGTTTTGGTAATTGGTTTTTCAATAAAAATATGACGTCCATTTTCTACACATTGTTTTGCACAATCAAAATGAGAAAGAGTAGGGGTTACAATATCTACAACATCTACAACATCAATTAAAGAATCTACAGATTCAAAAGATTTATATCCAAACTCTTCAGAAACTTTTTTAGCATTTTCTTCTGATGGATCGTAAAACCCTACCAATTCATATTTATCAGATTGATTTAACAAACGTAAATGAATTTTTCCTAGATGTCCAGCACCTAATACTCCAACTTTAAGCATATATTATATTTTTGGTCTTTGAAGAAAAAGCGAAATGATCTTTTAAAAATTAAGTAAACTTCTTCGTTAAGACTTTGGTTTTGTGTATTCTAATTTTTTAAAAATTAGCCAAAAACAAAGATACAATTTTATGCTTATTTAATTAGATTAATTACTATTTTTAGATTCCTAAAAAATATAAAATTTGAGAGATACTTCTAAACATCAAGGACTTAGAAATCAACTAGCTAAAGTGTTATTAGCAAAAGGTATTGTAGATGAAAATGTTTTAAATGCAGTACGTAAAATTCCAAGACATTTGTTTATAGATAGTAGTTTTGAATCTCATGCTTATCAAGATAAAGCGTTTCCTATTGCTGCAGATCAAACCATTTCTATGCCTTATACTGTAGCTTTTCAATCGCAAACATTAGAGGTTAAAAATGGAGATAAAATTTTAGAAATAGGTACTGGTTCTGGTTATCAAACAGCAGTTTTACTTGAGTTAAAAGCAGAAGTATATTCTATAGAAAGACAACATGAGTTGTTTAAAAAAACTTCTCTTTTTCTTCCTAAATTAGGGTATAAGCCTAAAAAATTTATTTTTGGTGATGGTTATAAAGGTTTGCCAGAGCAAGCTCCTTTTGATAAGATTATTGTAACAGCAGGTGCTCCTTATGTGCCAAAACCACTATTAGCACAGTTAAAAGTAGGAGGAATGTTGTTGATACCTGTAGGAGATAAAACTCAAATAATGACTTTGTTTATTAGAAAGTCTGCAAAAGAATTTGAAAAACAAGAATTAGGAGATTTTGCTTTTGTGCCAATGTTAGAAGAAAGAAATTAAGCTTTAGTGATTTGGTGTTTTTTTTATTAAAAACAATGAAGTATAATTTTAAATAAAAAAAACAGTCTTTGAATTTTACATTAAAATTCAAAGACTGTTTTTATTTTATTAAAGTTCTGTTTTTTTATTCTTCTGCTCTATACCAATTTTGAGTACGATATAAAAAAGAAATATAACCTCTTACATTTAGTTTATTAGAATCATCTTCATCTAACCAAATTTTACAATCATATTCTTTACCTTTTTGTGGATCTAGAATTGTACCTCCTTTATATTCGTTATTTTTCTTTTTTAGGCCTTCAATAATAACCATACCTAAGATTAGTTTGTCTTTTTTAGCACCTTCACATTTATCACAAACAGCATTTTGGCGGTCTTTGTTTAGTACTTTAACAACTTTACCGTAAATTTTTCCATTCTCTTCGTAAATTTTTACAATAGATTTAGTTTCTCCTGTTTCATCATCAACGGTTTTCCAATTGCCTAAAATTGTTTGAGCATTTAAAGAAAATGTAAGGGTTATAAGTACGAGTGTAATAAGAGTTTTTTTCATAATATTTTTGTTATTTAACTTTGTCCCAATATGCAGTTTTACCAAATAATGGAATAGCTGCATAGGCTCTAATTTTAAGTTTGTCAGGATTAATTAACTTAATGTAGGCATTAAAATACAAACCAGATTCAGGATCTAAACCATAACCACCTGTCCATTTATTTTCTTTAGTTTGTTTAAGTTTGAATAATACATTCATCCCTAAGACTGGTTTATTTTTCATACTGCCTTTACACTTTTTGCATACTTCATCTCTAAGTTTTGGGTCTATAATATGAATAATTTTTGCATAGATTAACCCTTCTTTTTCATAGATTTTTACTTTAGAGTCTATCTCTCCTGTTTTTCTATTTCTATTATTCCATTCTCCAAAAATTGATTGTGCATTCATACTAACTGTAATTAACAATAATAGTAATGTAGAAATTTTTATTTTCATATTAATCGTATTTAGCATTAAAATTATTATCCCATTTTCCTTGAACTCTTAAAATTTGTTCAATAATATCTCTTACACAACCTTCACCACCTTTTTTGTCTGAAATATATTTAGATACTTGTTGTATTTCTCTTGCAGCATCATTTGGGCAACAAGGTAAACCTACTAATTTCATTACAGGAAAATCTGGAACATCATCTCCCATATATAATACATTTTCTGGTTTTAAATTATATTTTTCTACCAATTCATTGTATTGTTTAATTTTATCATGAGCTCCTAAATAGATGTCTTTTATACCTAAGTTTGCCAATCGTGTTCTAACACCTTCGTTTTTTCCGCCAGAAATAATACATACATTTAAACCTTTGTCAACTGCAGTTTTTAAAGCATAACCATCTTTAATGTTCATATTTCTTACGAGTTGTCCATCTGGCATTATTGTAACTAATCCGTTTGTTAGTACACCATCTACATCAAAAATTAATGTAGTAATATTTGGTAATAATTGTTTGAAACTAATTTCCATTTTGGATTGATTTTGTTAAGATTTTATAAATTTTTTGTTGCTCTTTATTTAGCAACTCTAAATGATTTTTTATTGTTTTTTTATCCTTTCTAATTGCAGGACCTGTTTGTGCTTTTTTTGGTGATAATTCTTTGATTTTTTCAGATGTTTCTGTAATTAATGGTTGCAAAACTTCAAAAGGTACATTGTTTGTATTACAAATATCATTCCCAATTTTATAAAGGTGGTTTGTAAAATTGTTTACAAACACTGCAGCTACATGAAGTGCTTTTCTTTGTTCAGAATTAATATTAAATATTTTTATTCCAATAGAATTGACTAATTGTTCTAATAATTTGTAGTCTTCTTTATTTTCTGATTCTAAGCAAAAAGGAATGTCAAGAAAATTAACAGGTTTTTCTTTAGAAAAAGATTGTAACATGTAAAATACACCTTTTCTAGAATGGTTTTTAAGTTCATTTATAGAGCAAGCACCAGAAGTATGTACAACAAATGAATTGGTTATTTTAGAAGAAACTTCTGCAATAGCATCATCAGAAACAGCAATAATAGTAACATCTGCTTTTGGTACACTTTTTAATTTTCGAGAATTTATTTGTGTTACTATAATGTTACCAGCATTTAAAAAAGCTTTGTATAAATGAGTGCCTACATTTCCCTTTCCAACAATTAATACTGATATCATAAAACGAAGATATTGAAATTTTAGAAGAACTTATTTAAGTTTTGTTAAATTAGCAGGAATAAAAATATTTATAAATGAAAGAAGTTAAAAAACTTGGAATAAATACAACTTGTGTACATGTTGGTGAGGTGAAAGATGAACAATTTAAAGGAGCAGTTTCTCCAATTTATCCTGCAACTTCTTATGCTTTTGATGGAGTAGATGTAAAACGCTATCCAAGATATTTTAATACTCCAAACCAAGAAATGTTGCATAAAAAAATTGCAGCTTTAGAAAAAACGGAAGATGCATTAATTTTAGGTTCTGGTATGGCAGCTATCTCTGCTGCATTAATGGCTTTTTTAAAAAAAGGAGATCATGTTGTTGTTCAACAAGTTATTTATGGAGGAACTTATAATTTTATAGTTTCTGAATTTGATAAATATGGAATTGAATATTCGTTTACTGAATCTGATAAAATTGCAGATTTTAAATCACTAATAAAAAAGAATACTAAAGTTTTATATATAGAAACTCCTTCTAATCCACTTTTAGGAATAACAGATATGAAGGCTATTTCTGCATTGGCTAAAGAAAATGGTATTTTAACAATGATAGATAATACTTTTGCATCTCCAATAAATCAAAATCCTGTAGAATTTGGTATAGATATTATGTTGCATTCTGCTACAAAATATATGGGTGGTCATTCAGATATTTCTGCAGGAGCAATTGCAGCTTCAAAAACTCATATAGAACAGATTTGGAAAACTGCAATAAATTTCGGTGGAAATTTAAGTGATCAAACAGTTTGGTTGTTAGAAAGAAGTTTAAAAACCTTAAATCTTCGTGTAAAAGAACAAACAAAAAATGCTCAAATAATGGCAGAATATCTTGAAGATAACAAAGATGTTGATAATGTGTATTACCCTGGTTTAAAAAGTCATCCACAATTTAATTTAGCAAAAAAACAGATGAAAGGTTTTGGAGCTATGTTATCTTTTGAGTTAAAAGAAGGTATAGATGCTATGAAGTTTCAAAATAATCTTCAACTAATTAAACCCTCAATGAGTTTAGCAGGTTTAGAAAGTACAACAGTAAGTCCAACTCAAACAACGCATGCTTTATTATCTGAAGAAGAACGTTTGGCAAGAGGAATTAAAAATGGATTGATACGTTTTTCTGTGGGTATTGAGGAAGTAAAAGATTTAAAAGAAGATATAGAACAGGCCATAAAAAAAGCAAAGAGTTAATATTCTCTTTGCTTTAATCTAATTAACAAAAAATATTTAAGATTGGATTATGAGACCAATCATTAAAAAAACCTACCTTAAAAAGGCCAGATTATAGGCACTAATATTAATGTTGTTATTACAAATAATATTAAAAGAGGGAATCCCACTTTTAAATAATCCATAAATTTATAACCACCAGAACTCATAACCATTGCGTTTGTAGTTGTTCCAATTGGTGTTAAAAATGCAGTGGAAGCACTAATAGCAACTGTAATTAACAAAGGTTCTGGAGATACATTTAATGTAGCTGCAGCCATTATTACAATTGGTGTCATTAATACTGCTGTTGCAGAGTTGTTTATAAATTGACTAAAAGTTGTAGTTAATAGAAAAACTCCACCTAATAATAATGTAGGGTTTTCTTTACCTAAAAAGCTAATTAAAGAATTAGATATCATTTCTGCTGCACCAGTTTTTTGAATTGCAACTCCCATTGGTATCATAGCAGCAATCATTACTACACTAATCCAACTAATACTTTTGTATGCTTTAGAAAACGGAACACATCCTGTAAATAATACTATACCTGCAGAAATTAATGCAGCTATTGCACCAGGAACTGCTTTTAAAACAAGTAAAGCAATCATTAAAACTAATGCACCAAGAGCTATGTAAGATTTAGGTGTTAATTCATCAACATCTTTTAACATTTCTTCAGGACTACCAACAACAACAACATTTTTGTGTTGGTTTTTTAATTTTTCAATTTTTTCCCAAGGACCTCTAATGATAAAGCTATCTCCAGCACTAACTCTCATTTCTTCTTCTAAAAAAGGCTCACGATTTCTAGAAGTAGCTAAAAGTTGAATTTCATATCTTTTAAAGTATTCTTGAAGTTTAATTTCTCTACCTACTAAACGAGATTTAGGAGTTATAATTACTTCAGACATACCAACTTCTTGGTTAATTAAATTATTTCTTAATTCACTTTTTGCAGATTCTTTATGCAATAAACCTAATCTAAATTTAATCATTAATTTATTAATGTCTTCGGTTGTTCCTTTTACAGTAATAATATCATGATATCTTAATTCAGTATCATTTTCAGGAAATTCAATAAAAGGTTGAGTTCCTTTTAATCTGTTAGGATGTCTTCTTTTTAAACGAATTACATTAATGTGAAAATCTTTTTCTAAATTCCAATCACTAAGTTTAGTATTGATTAATGGAGAAATAGAACGAATTCTTAATCTGTAGTAATCATTGTCTATTTGATAAGCTTCAATCCACTCGTGTAAAGTAGAATCTATATTAATAGGTTTGTTATTTGTTTTGTTTTTTGGTAGCATTTTAAAACCAACATATCTAAAATATAAAATTGCAATAATTAAAAGAGGTAAACCAATTAAGCCAAACTCGAAGAAAGAAAACCCTTCAAAACCTGCATCAATTAAAGCATTGTTAGCAATAATGTTTGGAGGTGTACCAGTTAAAGTTAATAAACCACCAGTATTAGAACCAAAAGCAACAGGAATTAAAATTTTAGATGGCATTGTACCAATACTCCATGCAGAAGAAATAGTAGCTGGTAATAGTGTAGCAACAGTACCTGTATTACTAACAAAACCAGATAAAACACCAGAACCAAGTGTAATTATTACTAAAAGTTTAGGAACACTTTTACCTGCTAATTCAATTAATTTTTTACCAGCTAAAGCAGTCCAACCAGTTTGAGAAAGACCTTCTCCAATTATAAATAGTGAAGCAATCATTATTACTGTAGGATTACTAAAACCGCTAAGTGTTTCATTTAAATTTAGAATTCCACATAAAAATAAACTTAACATAGATACAAGTGCAATAACATCTGGAGAGTATTTACCCCAAACAAATAATCCAATTGTAATTGTTAAAATAACGAGCATTATAACCATAGTTTTCTATTTTGATTTAGTTTTTTTGTTTACGGGAGTAAAATTAAAACCATTAAAAACTCGTTGATATGATATATATCATACAGTATAAATTCAGTTAATTTTTATGATTATCTTAAAAATAGTATAAGATTTTGTAGAAAAAGAGATACGAAATCGAAATAGAAATACCAGCTTACTAAATAATCTTTCTAAAAAGGTTATTTTTGATTTTTATAATTAATTGTATAAAATAAATTATATTCTTTTTTGATATAATTTAAAGCTTTCAAAGTATTTTATTTAAATAATATAACATGTAAATAATTTTATGAAGTTAGATATTTTAGCATTTGGAGCGCATCCAGATGATGTAGAATTGGGGTGTGGAGCAACCATAGCCAAAGAAGTTTCTTTAGGGAAAAAAGTAGGAATTATAGATTTAACTAGAGGAGAGTTAGGAACTCGTGGTTCTGCTGAGTTAAGAGATGTTGAGGCTGCTAATGCTGCTAAAATATTAGGAGTTTCTATTAGAGAAAATTTACAGTTTTCTGATGGGTTTTTTATTAATAATAGAGAGCATCAAATAGAGGTTATAAAAATGATACGTAAATATAAGCCAGAAGTAGTTTTATGTAATGCTATAGATGATAGGCATATTGATCATCCAAAAGGAAGTAGTTTGGTTTCTGATGCTTGTTTTTTAAGTGGTTTAATGAAAATTGAAACCAAATTAGATGGAGAAAAGCAAGAAAAATGGAGGCCTAAACAAGTATATCATTACATTCAATGGAAAAATATTGAACCAAATTTTGTAGTTAATGTTACTGGTTTTATGGATGTTAAAGAAAAAGCTGTTTTGGCATATTCTTCTCAGTTTTATGATCCAAAAAGTAACGAGCCAGAAACCCCAATTACTAGTAAAAATTTTACCGAAAGTATTAATTATAGAGCAAGAGATTTAGGAAGATTGATTGGAGTTGATTTTGCAGAAGGCTTTACGTCAGAACGTTATGTGGCAGTAGAAAATTTAAGTAAATTAATTTGATTTTTTCTTTTTGTATATTGAAAATTAAATTATATTTGCACCCGCAAGTTACATGGTGGTTGTAGCTCAGTTGGTTAGAGCGTCGGTTTGTGGTACCGAAAGTCGCCGGTTCGAATCCGGTCTTCCACCCAAAAATAAGATCCTTCTCATAAAGAGAAGGATTTTTTTGTGGTTAAAATTTGAGTAAAAAAAAATATCCTTTTCGTTAGAAAAGGATATTTTT
Source organism: Polaribacter sp. Z022 (assembly GCF_023555495.1). Lineage (GTDB taxonomy): Bacteria > Bacteroidota > Bacteroidia > Flavobacteriales > Flavobacteriaceae > Polaribacter. Next base: position 336,225 of record NZ_JALCZO010000002.1, read on the forward strand.
TTATTTGATCTATTTTAAGCAGCTTAATCAAATATTGAAGGTCTTGCAACGATTATAGTTTCTTATTTTAGGGGACAAAAACTATAATATGAGTTGTTATGTTTTATTATTCGTGGGGAATAATTGCTATTTAACAGACTCTTCAATATTTGATATTCTTTGAAAAATATCTTTAGATAATTCTTCAAACTGCTTCTTAACCATGCGTTTTATCTGAAATTCTATAGGGGATCGAACCTCATTCATTAGGGGAGCATAGTTATTGTTATATTTTCCTTTACCAGTTAGTAACCAAATAGGTTCTATTTCTGGTATGTTGTCGATAATTGCAAGCAAAATGGTTTCATTAGGTTTTTTAGTATAGTTGACTACTGCACTTATTAATTGCTGTGAAACTCCAATAAGTTCTGAAAATTGTCTTTGATTATATCCACTATCTTTAAAAACCTTAATTATTCTATCTGCTCGTTTTTTATCTTCGATTTTCATTTTAATAATTATCCAAATGTAGTAAAATTTTACTACAAACAAAGATTTTTTAAATAAATTTTTTTAAATCGATTTTAAAAAATTGATAACATCTGCTTTTTTTCTTACTGAAACAGGGATATTAGTATTGTTGTTTAATATGATGTAGCCACCATCAGATTTTATATACTCTTTAATTTCTAGTTTATTTATAAGATGGCTTTGATGCACTCTTATAAACCCATTATTTTTTAGTAAATCTGCATAATACTTTAAGGTTTTTGATACTAATATTTTAGAGGCGTCTTTAAGATAAAAAGTAGTGTAATTGTTGTCTGATTGACAACGAATAATTTCATCTGTATTAACAATAATTATTTTATCTTGTGTATATAATGATATTCTGTTAAGAATGCTGTTTTGATTGTTAATTGCCTCTTTTAGAATGTTTAACTGTTCTTTTTGAGGTTCTATTTGTTGTTTTACTTTTTGTATAGAACTGCTTAAATCATCATTAGAATATGGTTTTAAGATATAGTCTATTGCAGCAAATTTAAAAGCTCTAATAGCATACTCATCACTAGCAGTTACAAAAATAATTTTTGATTTTAAGTTTGGAAAAATTTCTAATAAATCAAATCCAGTTCCATCACCAAGCATAATGTCTAAAAATAATATGTCTGGTTGTTTTTGTTGTAATAATTTTGCAGCTTCAATAACGCTTTTTGCAGTTCCTATTACTTCAATTTCTTTATGATAATTAGATAGATCATTAACCAGCATATCTAAAGCTAATGAATTATCTTCTACCACAAATGATGTAAATTTTACCATAATTAAAGTTTTTCTTCTAATTTAAAAATTGTTATTTCTGGTCTTACATTAAATCTAACTGGGTATAAATTTCCAAGAGCTCTGTTAATATATAGAGTTCTTCCATCATAAAGATCAAACTCACCAGAAGAATAGCGTTTGTTTTTTACAGGAAGAATAGGTGGGTTTAAAAAAGGAGGTTTTACTTGTCCTCCATGAGTATGTCCAGATAAAATCCAACCTTTATAGTTATTCCAAACGTTTAAATCACAAACATCAGGATTGTGGCATAAAACCAAATTAGCTTTGTTTTTATCATATTTACTCATAACTTTTACTGGGTTAAAATTAGATCCCCAATAATCATCAATACCTAGTATGTTTAATCCATCAAAATTTATTTCTTCATTTCTTAGAATGTTAATTCCTGCTTTGTTTAAAATTGATGAAATAGTATTAGCTACGTTAGGTTCTAACCAATCTACCCCATAATCATGATTACCTAAAACACCAGCAGTTCCTAGTTTTCCAATTACTGCATGTTTAAAAACTTCTTCTAATTGATTAAACTGTTCTGCTGTTTCATAAGAAACAAAATCTCCAGTATAAACAACAAAATCTGGTTTGTATAAACTTGCTTTTTTAAATGAATCTATTATGTATTGATATTTAAACTTATTACCAACATGAACATCGCTAATTTGCATTAATGTTTTACCTATTAAGTTTTTAGGTAAATTTTTAATAGGCATTTTTACATTTACAAATTCAAGCCAAAAGGGTTCTATTTGCCAAGTATAAAGACCTCCAACAATGCTAGCTCCAATAGATGTAAGTATAGATTTTTTTATAAATTTTCTTCTTTCCATAGTTTTTTAATAATCTGTAATTAAAGGAATTTTAAAACTAACTTTTGTACCAGATATTTTATTGTTTAACATTATTTCTTCAATAGAAAAAGAATTGTACTTAGATAAATTTTGAATACGTTCTTTAGTTAATTTTACTGCAATTGATTTATGAGTTGTTATCTTTTTTTCTTTTTGTTCTTGATTGTATCCAATACCATTATCTATAATTTTAAAATATAAAAACTTGTCTTTTACTTCAAATTGAATTTTAATTTCAGCTTTTTCTGTAATTTGATTGAAAGCATGTTTAATACAATTTTCTACAAAAGGTTGAATAAGCATTGGAGGAATTAAAATTTCTTCTGAATCAATATTTTTTAGAGAAGTTTCAATTGAAAAATGAAAAGATTTAGAACTCATTTGTTGTTCTAATTGCAAATAAGTTTCTAAAGTAATTATTTCATCTTTTAAGCTAATTTTTTCTAATCGAGAATTATTTAAAACACTTCTTAAAAGTATAGAAAATTGAGAAATTGTTTTGTTTAATTCAATAGATTTTCCTGAGTTACCTAAAGCTTTAATTCCATTTAAAACATTAAAAATAAAATGAGGATTCATTTGTAATTGTAAAGCTTTCTGTTCTAAATTTAGAAGATAGTTTTCTAATTTTAAGCTATCAATTTTTTTCTTATTCTTGTTTTTTTCTTGTCTTATATATACTTCTACAATACCCGCTAAAAGTAAACAAACTATAACACCACATAGAATTTGAAACCAAATTTTTTGATAAATAGGAGAATCTATTATAAAACTTAAAGTTGTTTTTTTGCTTAAAGTTTCTTTGTTTTTAGATTGAACACTAAAAGTGTATTTACCAGCTTTTAAATTTGCAAAATTTACTTGGTTTTGATAGCTCCAAGGAGATGTTTTTTTATTTAAAGTATATTGGTATTGAATGTTTTTAGAGTTTTTTAAATCTACAGTTTTAAAAGAAAATGAAATGTTATTTTGAGTAGAATTTAATTGTAGGTCTTTGTTGAATGTATGTGGAATATCTTTGTAGTTTACAGAAATGTTTTCAATTAAAATAGTTGGTTTTTTTTTAGTGTTAACATCAGAAAACTTATATAAACCTCTGTCTTTACTTGCAATCCAAATTGTGTTTTGGTTGTCTAGAAAAACACTGTTTATCTTATTAGAAATATCAGTATTGTACTTATTTATTTTTCTTTTAAAAGTGTAATTATTTGCATCTAAAATTTCAATTCCATTTTCTGATGAAGAAACCCAAATTTCATCTTTTATTTTTTCTATAGAAGAGATGTTTTCAATGGTTTTATAACTATTGATAATCTTACTTTTATCAATAATATTCAATTCATTTTCTAAAGAACTAGCAATAATTTTGTTGTTATTTATTAAAAAGTTTGAGAACCGTTCATCAGAAATTTTTTGAATATTTTCTGGATTTTTTAATTTTTCAATATTCCATAAACCATTGTTAGAAGCTATATAGATTGAATTTTTATGTTGAATGACATCCTGTATAACAGAGAAATCTATTTGAGAATTAATTTTTAAAGGAAGAATATTTGTTTCTGAATATTCATAAAGGCCTTGTGTTGTGCATAATAATACTTTGTTTCTTATTAAAACAATTTTTAAAACTTTCTCTTTTCCTAAATAATTAAATTTTCCATTTTTTAAGCTGAAAATTCCTTTTTCATGACCAATAAATAACGTTTTGTTTTTTGCAAATAAAGAAATTGCTTTAGAGTTTGTATGAAGATTTATAATTTTAAAAGAAGTACCATCAAATTTAATTAATCCTTTATCTGTAGCAAGCCATAAATAGCCTGTGTTGTCTTGGGTAATATCATTTATTGATGTGTTTATAAGTCCATCTGAAATTGAAAAATGTTCTAAATTATTTTCTTGAGAATAAGCTTCAAAAGAAAGTATTGTTAAAAATAATATGATTTTTAATAATTTGGTCATCTATACAAATTTACTAATTAAAACGTCATTACACTATAGATATATTTGTGTAATGACGTTTATCAAACTACAATCTCCATTCCATTTTACTTCATAGCATACAAACGTTTGTTATTTGTATCTGGTTCTATATGTTTTAGATCTCCATAAGGTTTAATTAAAGGTTTTAATACTACTAAACCAGTTGTTCTACCTCTAATTATTAATGTGCTGTTTTTTGTACTCCATTTCCATCTAAATTTTTCTAAAGGGATGTTGTATTGGTTAATTTCTACCATTAATTCTTCATGTTGTTCTATCCAATCCATTACTTCTTCAGAAGAAGAGAATGTTGGCATTTCATCATCTGTATGATGATATCCAAATTCCCATTTAATTGGAATTGAAAATTGTTCTGTATAAGCTTCTCCTACATATCTTTCTTCTTCATTATGTAAGGCTTCAAACCAATCTATATCTTTTTCTTGCGGATATTTTTTTGCAATTTCTTTAGATAAATCTGTTTTTCCAGGAGAATTTGCAGTTGGATAAAAAACATAATATGGTTGTGCTAAGTAGTGATTAGAAAACTCTCCACCAAAGATTGTAAAGTATGGAGATGCAATAACTTTAGGTAAACTTTGAGCTGAAAAAGCATCTTTTAATGTTTTTAAAAGTTCTTTATCTTCCACTAATCCAGAAGCGTGAAAAACAATTTTTGTATTGTTGTTTACTACATTTTTTAATGAAGGGAGTGTGCCTTGAGTTATACTTCTTCTTAAAGTTTCTGAAGTAATTTTATCTCCTCTTACAATTGTTTCTAAATTCATCCCTTTATAAGGATTACTTTTGTTTACAATATGAACTTCTCCATAAGGATTAACATTTGCATGGGTATTCATCCAAACAATAATTTCTTCTAAAGAATATTGACCGTCAATTACTTTTAAACCTTTTTCTTTAAAATAATTTCTGGCATCAGCGTAAAATGTTTCACTGCCTTTATCAAAACCAGCAATGAATACAATTGGTTCTCTAGATTTTGTTTCAATTTTTACTTCTTCACTTATAGCAGTGTCTGTATTTGCTAAAATGATGGTTTCTTTTTCTTTTTTTATTTCGTTGTTATCACAACTAATAAAAGGACTGCTTAATACAATTAGACCTGCAACTAATACTGATTTACTTAGGAATGTTCTCATGATTTCTGCTTTTTTAATGTTAATACACTATAAAAGTAGAATAGAAGTAAGGTTAAATTTTACGAGTATTAGAATTCGTAATTTTTGAATTAGAATTCGTTAATATTTATTTTTTTTGATTGTAAACTACCAGTTTTGTTATTCCTTCTTCATTAGGGTTTTTGGCAAAAGAACGCAAATAAACATCCATATATTTTATAATTCTTTCTTCTGGATAGAATAATACTTTATTGTCATACTGTGCCCATTCGTTCATTTGTAAATAAGCTTTACCGTTTTCAAAACGATAAAAATGATGAATATGATCTGGTAAATTGTCTTCTAATTCTTCATTTATAAAAACATTGTAATAATTTAAGTCTGCTGTAAAAAAATGAAAAGATAGTAAGCTGTCATAAAAACCTGTAGTCCAATTAGAAAAAGGTAAAATAATTGTAAAAATTAAGATTGCTACTTTTTGTTTATTAAAGAATTTAAAGAAAAATTCAAATGCATTTGAAGTTTTTAGAGTCCAAAATAAAATTATTACACTTAACATATTTTGTATGTTCCAAGGCACAACATTGTAGCCATAACCTAGGTAAAATAAAAGGAAAGTTATAATTCCATGCATAGAAAGTATAAATAAGACTCCAAATTTTCTTGTTTTATTAAACAATAATAAAACACCCATTAAAGCTTCTAACCAAGGAACAGCATAAGTAAATATCTCTAAAAACCACTGAGGCAAACAAATTAGTGCGTTTGTAGAACCATCTATACAACTAAAATGTTTGTTTAAGGCACTTAGCCATTGTATGTAAAAAGCTTCATTTGCTTTTTGTACTCCACTCCAAAAATAGGTAGCAAAAAATATGAGAATAATGGCATATAAAATTTTTCTACTTTCTGCTTTTCTGCCAAAAATTTCAATTGCAAAAATGGTTAAAAAACTCTGATAAAAGTAGGGTTGAAGCCTGTTTTGATCTACTAAAGCTAAAAAGAGATACAATAAAATAATTGTCCAACCTTGCCATTTTTTATTTTGAAAAATATAGACTATTTGTATAATAAATAAGAACCCACCTAATAAATAATCAAAAGGATATGTTGGTATTGGTAACCAGTCAAACAAAGGAATTACAGGAAAAACTTTGGTTGTAACCCACAATTTTGGAGCATAAACCATTAATATTAAAACTCCAAGAATTGCTAAAATTCTTACGTAATTTATTTTTTGTTTGTCAGTTAAATTTGCAATCATTTTAAAACACTAATTTTTCTTTTAAATATTTAGCAGTATAAGATTCTTTATTATTGGCTAGTTCTTCAGGTGTACCTTCAAAGATAAGATTTCCTCCATTTTTTCCACCCTCTAAACCTAAATCAATTATATAATCTGCACATTTTATCAATTCAATATTATGTTCAATTACTATTATAGAATGTCCTTTTTCAATTAAAGCATTAAAAGAAGCTAATAATTTTTTAATATCATGAAAATGTAAACCCGTAGTTGGTTCATCAAAAATGAATAAAGCTTTGTCTTTTGTGTTTCCTTTGACTAAGAATGAAGCCAATTTAATTCTTTGCGCTTCTCCACCAGAAAGGGTAGAAGAAGACTGTCCTAATTGCACATAACCTAACCCAACGTCTTGTAAAGGTTTTAATTTGCTGGCAATTTTAGGAACTAAATTTTCAGAGAAAAAAGTAACAGCTTCATCTATAGTTAGGTTTAAAATGTCATCTATAGATTTTCCATCAAACTTAACTTCTAAAACTTCTTTCTTAAAACGTTTACCATTACAAACCTCGCATTCTAAATGCACATCAGCCATAAATTGCATTTCAATTGTAACTTCACCTTCACCTTTACAAACTTCACAACGTCCTCCTTCTACATTAAAAGAAAAGTGTTTTGGTTTGTAGTTTCTAATGTTTGATAATTTTTGATTAGAAAATAACATTCTAATGTCATCATAAGCTTTTATATAGGTAACAGGATTTGAACGAGAAGAACGACCAATAGGATTTTGATCTATAAATTCTACATGCTTTAAGTTGTCGTAACTTCCTTTTATTTCTGTATGCTGCCCAATTTTATCTCCATAACTAATCAATTTTTTTTGCATTGTTGGGTATAGAATATTTTTTACCAAAGTACTTTTTCCTGAGCCAGAAACTCCTGTAATTACAGATAAACAGTTTAAAGGAAAGGTAACATTAATGTTTTTTAAGTTGTTTTCTCTAGCTCCAACTATTTGTACATTATTTTTTGAAGTTCTACGTTTTGTAGGAATTTCAATTTTTAATTCTTCATTTAAATATTTAGCGGTTAAAGAGTCAGATTTTAAAATGTCTTTAAAGTTACCCTCTGCTACTACATTTCCTCCATAAGTACCTGCTTCAGGACCAATATCAATAATATAATCTGCTTCTTTCATAATATCTTCATCATGCTCTACCACAACAACTGTATTACCTAAATCTCGTAAGTTTTTTAAAACACCAATTAATCTTTCTGTGTCTTTTGGGTGTAATCCAATACTAGGTTCGTCTAAAATATACATAGAACCTACCAAAGAACTTCCTAGAGAAGTCGCTAAGTTTATTCGCTGGCTTTCACCACCAGAAAGAGTGTTTGATGTTCTGTTGATAGTTAAATATGACAAGCCAACATCATTTAAAAACTGCAAACGATTGTTAATTTCTGTCAATAAACGTTTTCCAATTTTTTCTTCGTATTTATTTAATTTTAGATTCTTAAAAAATACTGTTAATTCATCTAAAGGAAGGGTAACTAAATCTGAAATTGTTTTATTATTTATTTTTACAAAATTGGTTTCTTCTCTTAAACGTTTTCCATTACAAGTTGTACATTTTGTTTTTCCTCGATAGCGAGAAAGCATAACTCTATTCTGAATTTTATAACTTTTTTCTTCTAAAGCTGTAAAGAAATGATTGATACCTTTAAATGATTTGTTGCCACTCCAAACCAACTCTTTTTGTTTTTCAGATAATTCAAACCAAGGTTTATGAATAGGAATGTCAAATTGATAAGCAACATCAATTAAGTCTTCTTTGTAATGTCTGTAAGAATCTGTTTTAAAAGGAAAAATACAATCTTCCATAATTGATAAACCTGTATTTGGTATTACCAATTCTGCATCAATACCAATTACATTTCCATAACCTTCACAAGTAGGACAAGCTCCATAAGGATTGTTAAAACTGAATAAATGTGTGTTTGGTTCTAAGAAAGACATGCCATCTAAATCGAATTTATTACTAAATTCTGCAACTTTATTGTCTCCTAAATTTTCGATAAAACAAACACCTTTTCCTTCAAAAAAAGCAGTTTGTATAGCATCTGCTAATCTGTTGTAAAAATCTTCATCATTTTTAGTAATGATTCTGTCTACAACTAAAAAAAGAGTTTCATTTTTGTATTCTTTTTGAGGAAAATCAGCAATTCTATAAATTGTTTCATTCCATTTTAAACGTGCATACCCTTGTTGCTCTAAAACTTGTAAAACGGTTTTTAAATCACGGTTTTCATCAATAGTAATTGGTGCTAATAACAATAATTTTGTGCGTTCTTCAAACTCTTTTACAAAGTTTACAACATCAGAAACAGTATCTTTTTTAACTTCTTTACCAGAAATAGGAGAGAAGGTTTTACCAATTCTTGCATATAGCAACTTTATATAATCATAAATTTCGGTACTTGTACCCACTGTAGATCTTGGGTTTGTAGAATTTACTTTTTGCTCAATTGCTATTGCTGGTGCTATACCTTTAATATAATCTACTTTAGGTTTGTGTAATTTACCCAAAAACTGTCTTGCATAAGAACTTAAGCTTTCTACATAGCGTCTTTGACCTTCTGCGTATAAAGTATCAAAAGCTAGTGAAGATTTTCCAGAACCAGAAAGACCCGTAATTACAACTAGTTTGTTTCTTGGTATAACAACATCAATGTCTTTTAAATTATGGAGTTTAGCTCCTTTAATTATGATGTTTTCTTTAGGGTTTATAGTTGATAAGTCAGTCTTCATTCATTGAAAATATAAGGGATAAAAATACTTTTTTTTTCACCTACTATAAAACTAATATGAATGAATTTTGTTAAAATATTTGTTGATTTAAAAAATATTAATCATATTTGACGTTCATAAGAACCACAAAATTAGACGCATATAGGTTAAAATTACTTTTTTAAATATTAATTTAATATTAAACTAAAAGAACAACTTGTTCTTTAAAAAGTAGTTATGATGCGAAAAAATTCAATTACAGACAGTACTTTAGTTAGTGATTATATACAAGGAAATGAAGCATCTTTAGAGGTTCTTATTAAAAGACATCAACAAAGATTATTTAGCTTTATTTATAGTAAAGTTCAAGATAGAGATATAACAGAAGATATTTTTCAAGACACTTTTATAAAAGTGATTAGAACTCTTAAAAAAGGTAATTATAATGAAGAAGGTAAGTTTTTACCTTGGGTTATGAGAATTGCTCATAATTTAGTTATAGACCATTTTAGAAAGTCTAATAGAATGCCAACCTTTAAAAATACAGATGAATTTGATATATTTTCTGTTTTAGGTGATGGAAATTTAAATGCCGAAAAGCAAATTATACAAGAACAGATTTTTGCTGATGTAAGAGAACTTGTAAAAGAGTTGCCAGAAGAACAAAAAGAAGTTTTAGTTATGCGTATGTATAAAGATATGAGCTTTAAAGAAATAAGCGAAAACACTGGTGTTAGTATCAATACAGCTTTGGGTAGAATGCGATATGCATTAATAAATATGCGTAAATTAATAGAAAAACATAAAATTATTTTAGTAAACTAACAATAAAGTAAAATTTGTATCGTTATCTAATTGAAACACAAAGAATAAAAGATATCATATGATGCAAATTTACTCAAGAAAGTCGTCTGAAATTCAGATGCAACCTACAAAAGAAACAGTTCAATTTTTGATTGATTTTTCCAAATCGCTAACTATTGTTAAAACCAAATCAAAAGATTACATTGAATTGAATTTGAATTAAGAGTGGAAAAAGCTTCAACAATTGTTGGAGCTTTTTTTATGAATTATTTTTTGGGCGTTCCCTAAAGGTCGGGCTTTACGTTGCAATCTTTTTTATTAGTTTTCAAAACTTACTATCTTCTGTAAAATATTTTTATTTCTATAATTTCAAAAATTCACTCTAACTTACATAAAAAAGGATTTCCACTTCAATCCCTAACGCAATTGTTTGCCAATATTTAGAAAACTAAAGTTAAAAGATAATTTATAAGCTTAGTTATTTTTCTCCCTATTACAAACTTCCTTCTTCAAACTCCCTACTTTTTATTTAGTCTTAAAATACTCATCTAAAACCGATTTTCTTCCAATAGTACTTGTAATTATATCATTGTCTAAATCCCAACCACGAGCAGGAGAATATTCTCTTCCATACCAAATAATTTGCAAGTGTAAATCATTCCACAATTCTTTAGGAAACAATCGTTTTGCATCTTTTTCAGTTTGTTGTACATTTTTTCCATTTGTTAAATTCCATCTGTACATTAATCTATGAATGTGTGTATCAACAGGAAAAGCAGGAACCCCAAAAGCTTGACTCATAACAACACTTGCAGTTTTATGACCAACAGCAGGTAATTCTTCTAAACCTTCAAAAGATTGAGGAACTTCACCATTATATTTTTCTATTAAAATTTTAGATAAACCGTGAATACCCTTACTTTTCATGGGTGATAATCCGCAAGGACGAATTATTTCTTTAATTTCTTCAACAGACATTTTAACCATATCAAAAGGATTATCTGCTTTTGCAAAAAGCAAAGGAGTAATTTGATTTACTCTAACATCTGTACATTGTGCAGATAATAAAACAGCGATTAATAATGTGTAAGGGTCTTTATGGTCAAGAGGAATAGGGATTTCTGGATATTTTTCTTGAAGTGTATCAATAACAAATTGTACTTTTTCTTGTTTGTTCATTTACTGAAATTACAAAGGTTGAGAACCTGCAATTTACAAAGTTAAATTGATACCTTTTTAATTAAGTCTTTAAAATAGTTTTTATACTTTGTATATTTGTATAAAAAAGAAAAATATGACTTCATTAAAAATAGGAGATAATGCACCTCAATTTGAGGCTATAGATGAAAAAGGAAATACAGTTAAATTAACAGATTTTTCAGGAAAAAAACTTGTTATGTTTTTTTATCCAAAAGCAAGTACACCTGGTTGTACTGCAGAAGCATGTAACTTAAGAGATAATTACCAATCTTTTTTGGCAAAAGGATATGCCATTTTAGGTGTTAGTGCAGATTCTGCAAAAAGACAACAAAATTGGATAGACAAACATGGTTTACAGTTCCCTTTGTTGGTAGATGAAGATAAGGCAGTAATAAATGCTTTTAATGTTTGGGGACCAAAGAAATTTATGGGAAGAGTTTATGATGGTATACACAGAACTACTTTTGTTATAGATGAAAATGGCGTGATAGAAGATATCATTCTAAAAGTTAAAACTAAAGATCATACTGCTCAAATATTAAAATAATTAACAAACAATTAGTCCTTTTTGTATTCCAAACTTAATTAATTCTTGTGTGTTTTTTTGAATTTGTAATTACAAAAAGAGATTGTATTTTATAAAAAAGCGAGTTGTTTTAACAACTTACTTTTTTATAACTTCATAGAGAGTTTAAAATTTAAAACTCTACCAGTCATGTAATTTGGAATGCCAAATTGTGTTTTAGTATAAACATCTCTTACCCAGGTATTGGTAATTGAGTTTTGAATATCGAACATGTTAAAAAGTTCTATACCAGCACTTAGTTCTTTAAATTTAGATAACCAACCTGTTTTGTATTGTCTTTTTGCTCCAGCAAAAACATATGATACACCCAAGTCTGCACGTTTGTAATCTCTTAATCTTTGTTGAAATTGATAAACATCAGAATAAGAAGGAGAACCTCCAGGAACACCAGTATTATAAACTAAATTTAAATACGCCTTTAGATTTGGTAAATTAGGTACATAGTCTTGAAATAAAATTCCAAATTTAATTCGCTGATCAGATGGTCTTGCAATGTTTCCTCTATTATCAATGTTTTCTTCTGTTTTTAGATATCCTAAACTAACCCAACTATCACTTCCAGGAACAAATTCTCCATTTAACCTAATATCTAAACCATGTGCATAAGCTGTTGTGTTATTATCTGCTCTATATCTAATTCTTACATTGTCTATAGTATAAGCATTTACATTAGATAAGTCTTTATAATAAAGTTCTGTTGTAAGTTTAAAAGGTCTTTCCCACATTTTAAAACTGTAATCTAAACCAGTTACTAAATGAATAGATTTTTGAGCTTTTAAGTCTATATTTAAGTTTCCGTTAGAATTTCTTAATTCTCTGTAAGATGGTGGTTGAGAATACCAGCCTCCAGATGCTCTAAACAGGATGTCTTCTTGCCAACTTGGTTTGATAGAAAATTGAGCTCTAGGGCTAATGATAGTTTGATTTTTAGATGTAATTCCATTTCCTTTAACAGTCCAATTTTGAGCTCTAACACCAACATTATACCATACCTCATTATCTCCCCAATATAATCTTTCATTAAATTGAACAAATCCAGATATACGATTAATTTGAACTTCATTATCTACTCTAATATCTTGATAAGGAGTTAATGGACCTTCAAAAGGTTCATAAGGTTGATTATTGTTTACAATTTGATTTGGTGGTCTAATAGAAAAACCTAAAGAATCTATAACTTCCCATTCTCTAATTCTATCTTTTATATCTTCTTTTTGGTATTTTACACCAAAATCAAACTGCATTCTATCTAATTTGTATTTACCTTTAATTTGAGCGTTACTAATTAAAGCATCTAAATCATTTCTAGCATGATTTAATTGAGAACCAATTCCTTCAGAAAAATCTACTTCTCCAAAATTTTCTGAACCAATATTAGAGTCTACTTCTCCTAAACTATAAGAAGCTGCTATGTCAAAATGCTCTTCTTCTTGTGTGTTGTAACTAGATACAGTACCTGTAAGAGTTAAGTAATCATTAATTTCATATTCTGTAGAAAATGCACCAAAGTAAGTGAGGTAATTGTCTTGTTCTTCACCACTGTAATAAACATTTAATTCTAAAGGATTTGCTACTGTTCCAAAACGTGTACTTCTAGAAATAGGTTTGTAATTGTAGTTGTTTAAAGATAAGTTCCCTAAAAAATTAAATCTTAAATAATCTGAAGCATCATAAGAAAATAGTGTTTGAAAATCTATAAACTTAGGTCTAAAATTAGTTTCAATTTGTTTACTATTTACAAATAAACTGTTATCTCTGTATCTAAAACTTGTTATTGAAGTTAGTTTGTCTTCAATAATTGGAGCTTCAAAGGTAACACTACCTCCTAATAGACTTAAATCTAAACTTACCCCAACTTCTGTTGGTTTTCTGTAAGTAATATCTAAAACTGAAGATAATTTATCTCCAAATTTTGCTTGAAATCCACCAGCAGAAAAATTGATGTTCTGAACCATATGTGGATTTATAAAGCTTAAACCTTCTTGTTGCCCAGATCTAATTAAAAACGGTCTGTAAACTTCTATTCCGTTAACATAAACTAAGTTTTCATCAAAATTACCACCTCTAACATTGTATTGCGTACTTAACTCATTATTATTACTTACACCTGGTAAAGTCATTAAAATGTTTTCTACACCTGCATTAGGTCCAATTACATTTTTTACAACACCTATGTCAATTTTTTTAACTCCTTTTGCATTTCTATTGTTGTCGGTAATTACAATTTCATTTAATTCTTCAGTTTTAGAAATTAAAATAACAGAAAGTCTAGCGCCATTTCTGCTTTTTGCAGTATATTTTCTTTTTGAAGTTTTGTATGATAAGTGGCTAAAAATTAAAGTAATTTCTTCTTTAAAAGGAATTCTTAGAGTGTAATTTCCGTTTTTATCTGTAGTTGTACCAGTATTATTATATTTAATAGAAACTTTTTCTATTGGTTGTTTGTCTTTGTTTTTAACAGTTCCTTTTAGAATTGTCATTTTTTGAGCAAAAGCAAAAAGGGGGAGAAAGAATAAAAATAGAAAGACTTTTTTCACGAATATTAGTTTACCTGTTTCTTAAAGAACGTTGTAGAAAGTGTATTCGTATTTCCAACATTGTCCGAGACTACAATTTTAAAGATATGTTTGCTACCAAGCAATTTTTTATCACTAAAATTGTAAGTTAATACCCCTTTTTTATGATTAAACTCCATTAAAATCCATTTTCCATCAATAGTTGCTCTATAATTTTTGATTCCTGATCCAATATCAGAAATTTTTACTTTTATAGTTTTTCGTTTAGAAATCCATTGATTGTTCTTAAAATATAGAATATTTATTTTGGGTTTATGTTTGTCGGAAACCAAAGAATAAGTTCCTAAAGTTTTTGTGGTTGTGTAAAAAGTACTGTCTTTTTTTCTTGTATATTGATATCTAGGATATTTTGGGTATTCTAAATTAGCAATATATAGTTGTTGTTTTTCTTCTTCAGAATATTTAGATACATTAAATGTTAAAGTAAAACTTTTATTTAAAGGAATAGTTGGTGTGTGAATTTTTGCGACACCATTTTCTACTTTAAAATTTAAAAAAAGGTCGTTATAAAAAGTGTTTTTAGGGAAAGCTACTGTAATATCTTCTTTTGTGAATTTTTGAAAATTCTTTGCAATAATTTTATAGTTAGTGCTGTCTTTAGATTTAGAAAAAATAGTGTTACTTTCTTTACCTACAATTGGAATTTTTATTGAACTTGAATTTCCATTATAATCTTTGGCAATAATTTCTATGGTGTAATTCAATCCATTTTTAATATTAATTCTACCATTATTTATTAAATTTTCATACGTAGAGAGTTTGTTTTTTGTTTCTTTATATGTCTTTTGATAGCGTCTTTTGTATTTCTTATAATGTTTATAATCAATATGTAAGTTTATAAATTTAGATTCAGAAAAAGAAAACGTTTCTACATCATGATAATAAAATTGTTTGCCATTAACCAACATTTCTAAACTAAATATTCCGTTTTTATTAGGAGCTTCATTTAATCTGTCAAAAACACTTACTCCAAAACCTATAATTCCAGAAGCTGAGATTCTATCTGCTAAATATTTACCTTTTTCAGTGTTTTTTAATGTTAGAATAAAGTTCTTTTTTTGATTATTAATTCTTGAACTATTGTTTAAAGTATATACTTTTAAAGATTGAAAAGTTGGTGGTTTTGAGTCTTTAGGTTTTAAGCCAAATAACAAAGGATTAATAATGTTTTCTGTTTTTGTGCTTCTAATTTCATAATGTAAATGAGGGCCACCAGAACTACCAGTATCTCCAGTATAAGCAATAAGTTCTCCTTTTTTTACTGGAAATTTATCACTTTTAAAAAATAAATTACCTGTTGCATATTTTTCTTTTTTGTATTGTACAGATTTTACGTATTTTTGAATTTTGTCTGCATATTTACTTATATGAGCATAAACAGTAGTGTAGCCATTAGGATGAGTTATATAAAGCGCTTTTCCAAAACCATATTGAGCAACTTTAATTCTAGAAACATAACCATCTGCAGCTGCATAAATTTTTAAGCCTTCTCTACCTTGAGTTTTAATATCTACACCAGAATGAAAATGATTGCTTCTCAATTCACCAAAAGTACCCGCTAAAACTGTTGGTATATCTAAAGGATTTCTAAAATAATCTTTTGGGTATTTTTCTTGACTAGAAACTATAAAGCTTGAAAAAAATAGAAATAACAAAAATAATTGTTTCAAAATGCAGTTTTTTTTTTACAAAAATAGTGAAAATCATTTTTTTTGATAATAGGTTAAATTTCAAGGGGTTATTAAAAAAGCAACAAAATGTTGTAAAGTTTAAAACAGAATGTTAACTTTGTGTTTATAGTTTTATTCTTAAAATTTAGATGGGTAACACAATAGAAGCAATTCATTTACTGCAAGATAAGCTACAAAGCTTACTTTCTAATTATGAATTTTTAAAGAATGAAAATGAAATATTGCTTCAAAGTACCACCAAATTGCAACATCAAATAATTGAAAGAGAGCAACTGATAGCAGAACAGAAAAAACAGTATGATTTGCTTAAAATTGCAAAAACTATTGAAGGCAGTAGTACAAATACAAGAGATACAAAACTCAAAATAAACGCTTTAATTCGAGAAATCGATAAATGTATCATACAGTTACATGAATAAAGTTCTTTAAATTGTGGGAAAACTTAAAATTAATGTAGTAATAGCAGGTAGAACCTATCCTTTAAGTGTTAATAACACTAAAGAAGAAGAAGGAATGAGAAAAGCCGCAAATGCTATTAATAAATTAATTTCTATGTATGAAGAAAATTATGCAGTTAGTGATAAACAAGATGTTTTAGCTATGTGTGCATTACAATTTGCTTCAAAAGTAGAAATAGCATCAATAGAAAAGGATTCTACAAGTAGAGAAGTAGTAGATAAAATAAAAGAATTAACGAATTTAGTTAATTCGCATTTAGAATAAGTTCTTTAAAATACACATTAACAACACACTGCCTACGTTAGTAAATTGTTTATTAAACTCAACACGATTCAATTATGAAGGATGAGTCTTAATTGTAAAAGCAGGCCATAGTTTACAGAAATCATTCTGTAAACAAGTGGATTCTTGACCAATTAGTTAGTCCTATAAATACCATAATGGAGTTTAAAAAACCAAACTAATGTAGGCTTTTTTTTATATATAAATTTAAATTATGGATGGAATGATACTGCCTTTGTTGGCAGCAATTATAGGTATAGGAGTTGGTTTTTTAATAGCAAAAGCTATGGAAAAAGCTAAAGGTAAAAAATTATTAAACGGAACAAGAAAAGAAGCTGCAACAATTTTAAAAGAAGCTAAAATAGATGCAGAATCAATTAAAAAAGATAAAATACTTCAAGCAAAAGAAAAGTTTATTGAGCTTAAGTCTGAACATGAAAAAGTAATTCTAGGAAGAGAGAAAAAAATCTCTGACGTAGAGAAACGTATTAGAGATAGAGAATCTCAAGTAGCTTCTGAAGTTGATAAGAACAAGCGTTTAAATAAATCTTTAGAGCAGAAAGAAAACGATTTCAATAAAAAGTTAGATTTCTTAGAAAATAAAGAAGTAGAGCTTGATAAAATGCATAAACGTCATGTAGATTTACTTGAACAAATTTCTGGTTTATCTGCAGATGAAGCTAAAGTAGAATTAGTAACTTCTTTAAAAGATGAAGCTAAAACAGAAGCTATGGCTTTTGTACAAACGTCTATAGAAGAAGCAAAATTAACCGCAGAACAAGAAGCAAGAAAAGTAATATTAGGAACTATACAAAGAGTTGGAGTAGAGCAAGCTGTAGAAAATTGTGTTTCTGTATTTAATTTAGAGTCTGATGATGTAAAAGGTAGAATTATTGGTAGAGAAGGACGTAATATTAGAGCTTTAGAAGCTGCTACTGGAGTTGAAATTATAGTAGATGATACTCCTGAAGCAATTATACTTTCTTGTTTTGATCCTGTTCGTAGAGAAATTGCACGTTTATCTATGCACAAATTGGTTACTGATGGAAGAATTCATCCTGCAAGAATTGAAGAGGTTGTAAAAAAGACCGAAAAACAAATAACACAAGAGATTATAGAAGTTGGTAAAAGAACAGTTATTGATTTAGGAATTCATGGATTGCACCCAGAATTAATTAAAACCGTGGGTAGAATGAAATACCGTTCTTCTTATGGGCAAAACTTGTTACAACACTCTAGAGAAGTAGCCAATCTTTGTGGTATTATGGCTGCAGAAATGGGGTTAAATTCTAAAGTTGCAAAACGTGCTGGTTTATTGCATGATATAGGTAAAGTGCCAGATACAGAAAGCGAACTTCCTCACGCATTATTAGGTATGGAATGGGCGCAAAAATATGGAGAGAAACCAGATGTTTGTAATGCAATTGGAGCTCATCATGATGAAATAGAAATGAAAAGTTTAATTTCTCCTATTGTACAAGTTTGTGATGCTATTTCTGGAGCAAGACCAGGAGCAAGACGTCAAGTTTTAGATTCTTATATTCAACGTTTAAAAGACTTAGAAAATATTGCATTTGGATTTAGTGGTGTGCAAAAAGCGTATGCTATTCAAGCAGGACGTGAATTACGTGTTATGGTAGAAAGCACTAAGGTAAATGATGCTAAAGCAGCTGAATTATCTTTCGGAATTTCTCAAAAAATACAAAATGATATGACGTATCCAGGTCAAGTAAAGGTTACTGTTATTAGAGAAACGAGAGCTGTAAACGTAGCTAAATAAAAAAAATATATTAAATTCTTATAAAGAAAATCCCGCATTTGCGGGATTTTTTATTTTCTAGGATGGTAAGTCTCTAATATTTCTTTTAAATAAGTTTTGTCTAAATGAACGTAAACTTCTGTTGTAGTAATGCTTTCATGTCCTAACATTTGCTGAATTGCTCTTAAATCTGCTCCGTTTTTTAGTAAATGTGTGGCAAATGAATGTCTTAAAGTATGAGGGCTTATTTTTTTTGATAAATTAATAGCTTGAGCTAAGTCTTTGAGAATAATAAAAACCATTTGTCTTGTTAACCCTTTTCCTCTTCTGTTTAAAAAAACAATATCTTCAAAACTTTTTTGAGGTTTAATTAAGCTTCTGTTAAGTTTAATGTAAGAGAGAATGTATTTTTGAGCATTATAATGAATGGGTACAAAACGTTGTTTGTTTCCTTTTCCAATAACTCTTATAAAACCTTCTTCAAAAAAAAGATCAGAAATTTTTAATGTAATTAACTCGCTTACACGTAAACCACAACTATACATTGTTTCTAAAATTGTTCTGTTTCTTTCTCCTTGAGAATGACTTAAATCTATGGCATTTATCAGTTCGCTAATTTCTTCTTCAGAAAGAGTATCTGGTAATTTTCTTCCAATTTTAGGAGTCTCAATTAAATCAGTTGGATTTGTTTCTCTATAATTTTCAAAGATTAAATAATCAAAAAAACTTCTTAAACCAGAAATTATTCTAGCTTGACTTCTAGGTAAAACAGTTTTAGAAATTTCATAAATAAAATTCTTAATAATATCATTATTGATTTTTATAGGAGAAATAACAATTTCATTTTTATTTAAAAATGATAAAAGTTTTTCTAAATCTTTAGTATAACTAATTATTGTGTTTTTTGATAAGCCTCTTTCAATTTTTAAAAATAATTGATAATCTTTAATTGCATTTTGCCATTTCATTTGCTAAAAATAAAGTATATATTTACATCTTTAAAGAAAATTATGAAACTAATTATAATTAACGGGCCAAACCTAAATTTATTAGGAAAAAGAGAACCAGAAATTTATGGTTCTGATACTTTTGAGGATTTTTTTAAAGTGCTACAATCTAAATTTAAAGAAGTTGATTTGTCTTACTTTCAATCTAATATTGAAGGAGAAATAATTGATAAATTACACGAAGTTGGGTTCGATTATGATGGTGTCATTTTAAATGCAGCAGCTTATACGCATACCTCTGTTGGAATTGGTGATGCTGTAAAAGGAATTTCAACACCTGTTGTAGAGTTGCATATTTCTAATGTTCATGCAAGAGAAGAGTTTAGACATCATAGTTTTATTGCTCCAGCTGCAAAAGGTGTAATATTTGGGTTTGGTTTAAAAGGTTATGAATTGGCTATTCAGAGTTATTTATAGCATAAGATTTTTTTTTTTTTTTTTACTAATTATTAAAGTTGTTATTTAATAATTTTGATTGTTATTTTATTTCGACGAAACTATAAGTGTATTCATCGAATTTTACTATGATTGTACTTAAAATAATTTATATTTGTTTATATACTTTATAGTTCATGAATAAAGAGAAGTGGCTTTTTGAAATTACACCAAAAAACAATTTATTAGATTTAAATCTTAAGGAAGTTTGGCAATATAGAGATTTATTATTGTTGTTTGTTAAAAGAGATGTAGTTACACTTTATAAACAAACAATTTTAGGTCCCTTATGGTATTTAATACAACCTTTATTTACCTCTGTAATTTTTACATTAGTATTTAATAATATTGCCGGAATTTCTACAGGATCTGTTCCTCCTTTTTTGTTTAATTTGGCTGGTGTTACTACTTGGAACTATTTTAAAGAGTGTTTAACTGCAACTTCAGATACTTTTAAAAGAAATGAAGCTATTTTTGGAAAAGTTTATTTTCCTAGAGTAATTATGCCAATGTCTATTGTAGTTTCAAATTTATTGAAATTTGGAATTCAGATATTTATCTTTATTTGTTTTTACTTATACTATTATTTTAATGGATACAATATAAAACCAAATGTTTATCTTTTGTTTTTTCCTTTGTTAGTTTTAGCAATGGGAATGATTGGTTTAGGTTTAGGGATGATTATTTCCTCAATGGTTACTAAATATAGGGATTTAACATTTTTAGTTTCGTTTGGAGTTCAACTTTTAATGTATTTATCAGCAGTGATGTATCCACTTGATTTAATGAGGGAAAAGCTTATTAATGTTGAAGAAGGAACAGACTATTCATGGGTAGTAGATGCTAATCCTATTGCTCATTTAATAGAGTTTAGTCGATATATATTATTAAATGATGGTAATTATTCAATTTTTGGAATTATTTATACACTAATTTTTACTCTAATAGTTTTCTTTTTAGGTTTATTGATTTTTAATAAAACAGAAAAAACTTTTATCGATACTATTTAATATGAAAAATGAAGTAATTTTAAAAGTAGAAAATCTTTCTAAACAATATCGTTTAGGAACTGTAGGTTCTAGTACATTAAGTCATGATTTAAATCGGTTTTTAGCAAAAATTAGAGGAAAAGAAGATCCTTATTTAAAAATTGGTGAATCAAATGATAGATCTTCAAAAGGCGAATCAGAATATGTTTGGGCATTAAAAGATATTAATTTCCAAGTAAAAAAAGGAGAGGTTCTAGGGATCATTGGTAAAAATGGAGCAGGTAAATCTACTTTGTTAAAAATTCTTTCTAAAGTAACAGGACCTACAACAGGTTCTATAAAATCTAATGGAAGAATTGCTTCTTTGTTAGAAGTTGGTACAGGATTTCATCCAGAAATGACAGGTAAAGAGAATATCTTTTTAAATGGTGCAATTTTAGGAATGACAAAAAAAGAAATTTCTGATAAATTAGATGAAATCATTTCTTTTTCTGGTTGTGAACGTTATATTGATACTCCTGTAAAACGTTATTCTAGTGGAATGACAGTTCGTTTAGCTTTTGCAGTAGCAGCACATCTAGAGCCAGATATTTTAATAATAGATGAAGTATTGGCTGTTGGTGATGCTGAGTTTCAGAAAAAAGCAATTGGAAAAATGCAAGATATTTCTGGAGGAGAGGGGAGAACTGTATTGTTTGTGAGTCATAACATGACTGCGGTTAAAAAATTATGTTCTAGTGCAATTGTATTAAATAATGGATCAAAAATTTTTGAAGGAAAGGTTAATAAAGCACTAGATGTTTATAAAAATTTATCTAACGTTAAAAACAAAAAAATTGATTTTAAAGAATTTAAAAATGAAAATATTAAATTAAAAAGTATTTCAGTTTCTTCAAGTAATAAATCAGTAATATCTATTGATTCTGAAATTCATTTTAAATTATCTTTTGAAAATACATTAGAAAATATAAATTTAGATTGTACTATTGAGCTAGTTAATCAAGATGAGGTTCTTGTTTTTCATACACCAGCACTTTTGTTATTAGATAATGATTCTAAAAAAGGCTTGTATGAAATTAATACAACTTTCCCCCCATTTTTATTAAACTCTAACACTTATAAAGTAAATTTAATCTTTGGAAAAGACCAAAAGTATTTGTTGTTAGGGATAAAAAATATTGTTTCTTTTGACGTTGAGGATGTTGGTTTGGAAGTATTGCCTCAAAAACCAGGAATACTATATCCAAATTTTAATTGGAATGTAAAATTTATAGATAAATGAAAGAGCCTCAGTTAATTGAATTTAAGAAAATTGGCTCTCCAGATTTGGGATATATATCTGTTGCTGAGCTAGGAGATCAAGTTCCTTTTGAATTTAAAAGAGTTTACTGGACTTATTATACACCAAATCATATAGAAAGAGGAGGACATGCTCACAAGAAACTTCAACAAGTAATTGTAGCTGTTTCAGGTATTATTTTGTTTTCTCTTGAAGATAAACTCGGTAAAAAGTATTCTTTTGAGTTAAAAAAACCTAACCAAGGATTGTTTATTCCTGAAGGATTTTGGCGAGATATTAAATTTTCTCATAATGCAGTACTATTATGTTTGGCTTCTGAAAAATATTTGGAAGATGATTATGTTAGAGATTATGAGGTTTTTAAACACACAGGTTTATGATTATTTGTATTGCTGGTAAAAATAACATTGCAGTTGATTCTTTGAACTTTCTTTTATCATTTATAAAAAAGGAAAAACTTTGTGTTTTATTAAATAAAACAGATAATTTTCAAAATAATTGGCAGAAATCTTTAGGTTATTTCGCTAAAAAAAATAAAATTAAAATTTGCAATTTAGAAGAACTTTATTTAATTCATGATTTAATTTTTTTTTCATTAGAATATGATAGAATTATTAAAGTAGAAAAGTTCAAATCCAATCAACTTTTTAATTTGCATTTCTCTTTACTGCCAGAATTTAAAGGTATGTATACGTCAGTATTACCAATACTTAAAAACAAAACTCAATCAGGAGTTACACTTCATAAAATTGACATTGGGATAGATACAGGAGCTATTTTATTTCAGCAAAAAATTGACATAAGTTTAAATGATTCTGCTAAAGATTTATACAATAAATACATACAGTTTGGTACAAAACTTTTTATAGAAAACGTTGATAAAATTTTAATCAATAATTATAATGCAGTTGAGCAAACACATATGAATTCTTCTTATTATTCTAAATCTTATATTGATTTTTTAAATATAGAAATAGATTTTAATAAAACTGCTCATCAAATTTATAATAGTTTAAGAGGTTTTACCTTTAGGGAGTATCAATTGCCATTTTATAATGAATCAAAAATTTATAAAAGTGAAATATTATCTGAAAAATCATTTACAAAACCTAATACCCTAATTTTTGAAGATGATGAATGTTTTATTATATCAACTATAGATTATAATATTAAATTATTTAAAGATTATTATGACATTTTTTGGAAATATTGTGAGGAAGGAGATGTTGAAGGTGTTAAATCTGTTCTTAATTATATTCCAAATATAAACACCAAAAATAAAAAAGGGTGGAATGCAATAATTATTGCAGTTTATAATAACCACCTAAACTTAGTTAAGTATTTAATTAATTTAGGGGCAAATATATTGGCAACAAATTATAAAGGAACCAATCTTTTAATGTATGCTAGAAGTGCAGGTAAGTATACTAAAGATTACAGTATGTTTAAGTTTTTATATTCAAAAGAGATAGATATTGAATGGAGAGATGATAATAATTTGTCTGTATTAGATTATGCTATTAAAGATAAACAAGATTTATTAATTAACATTATTAATGTAAATGATTAAGTTTTTAGACCTAAAAAAAATTAATTTACAGTTTCAAAATGAAATAGAAAAAGAAATTATTTCAGTTTTTAGAAGTGGCTGGTATTTAAAAGGAAATTATGTTAACCAATTTGAGGAAAAATTGGCTAAATATATTGGTGTTAAATATGTTGTTTCTGTTGCTAACGGATTAGATGCATTAAGGCTAATCATAAGAGGATACTTAGAATTAGGTGTGTTTAAGCCAATGGATGAAATAATTGTTCCTGCTAATACTTTTATAGCATCTCTTTTAGCGGTCTCAGAAAATGATTTAAAACCAGTTTTAGTAGAACCTAATAAGAACACTTTTTTAATTGATGTAAATGAAATTGAAAAAAAAATTACTACTAAAACAAAAGCTATAATGGTAGTTCATTTATATGGAAGAGTTTCTAATTTTAATGAATTAAAATCTTTAGCAAATAAATATAAATTAAAGATTATTGAAGATAATGCTCAGGCAATTGGTGCAGTTTATAAAGGGGTAAAAACTGGTAATTTAGGAGATGCAGCTGGTTTTAGTTTTTATCCAGGTAAAAATTTGGGAGCACTTGGAGATGCTGGTGCAATATCAACAAATGATAAAAACCTATATGATGTAGTATCAGTAATTGCTAATTATGGTTCAAGTTATAAATATCATAATATTTATAAAGGAGTTAACAGTCGTTTAGATGAAATTCAAGCAGCTGTTTTAAATGTAAAAATCAATTATTTGGATGATAGTAATGCAAAAAGAAGAAGTATTGCAAAAAAATACATAGCCAATATTAAAAATTCAAAAATTATACTTCCTGAGTATCCAGAAGAATTTAAATCTCATGTTTGGCACTTGTTTGTTATAAGGTGTGAAGAAAGAGATAAGTTACAAAAATATTTAAAAAAAATAAATATAGAAACTTTAATTCATTATCCAATTCCACCAAACAAACAAAAAGCTTATTCAGAACTAAACAATATAAATTATCCAATAACAGAAAAAATACATAACGAGGTTTTGAGTTTACCAATAAGTCCAGTATTAACACATAAAGAAGTGGAAAAAGTAATTAATGCTATAAACAATTATGTCTAAAAATCAACCTAAAGTAAGTATTATAGCAGTTTGTTATAATCATGAAAAATACTGTATTGAAACTTTAGAAAGTATTAATTTACAGACTTATAAGAATATTGAATTAATTATTATTGATGATAAGTCTTTAGATAATTCTATTATAAAAATTGAAAACTGGATTCAGCATAATAATGTTAATTGTAAGTTTATTAAAAATGAAAAAAACTTAGGTATTTGTAAAACTTTAAATAAAGCAATTGAATTCTGTACTGGAGAATTCATGCAAATGGTTAGTTGTGATGACATTTTTTATTTAAATAAAATAGAAAAACAAGTTCAAAAGCTTTTAGAAATTGATAACTCTTATGGTATTGTGTACTCAGACGCAGATATAATTGATGAAAACTCTAATTTAATTGAATTAAAATTTATTAACTACAATACAAAGCATAGAAAAGCCCCATGTTTATCAGGGAATATTTATGAAGACTTAGCTATTGATAATTTTATACCAGCGATGTCTGTGCTAATAAGGAAAGAAGTTTATGATAAAATAGGTAAGTATGATGAAAGATTAATTTATGAAGATTATGATTTTTGGCTAAGAGCATCAAAAGATTTTAGATTTTATTATATGAATAACACTTTTGTTAAATATAGGATACATTCTGAAAATTTACATAAAAAATCAAATTCAAATAGATGGAGATCTTCGAATATTTTATTAGGAATCAAACAAATAAAAAACAAAAATATTCTTAATAAAGTGCAAAAGGAAGTTATTGAGTTGTATTTTAATACAAATAATAGAAGTATTATTAATGAATTTTATGCAAATGTTAAAATAAATACATTAAAAAGAAAAAAAATTCATTTTTTTATTAAAAATAATTACCCATCTTTTTTTGTTAAGATAGCTCTAGAGATCTATTCAAGTTATAATTCACTTAAAAAGAATAAGTAAAGTATATAACTAACTTTTAATTAGTAATCAATTGGTATGAAATCAAATAACTTCGATTTTTTAAGGTTTTTATTTGCTTTATTAGTAGTTGTTGCACATTCATATCCTTTATCAGGGAATAATGTTAGTAATCAATGGGTCTATAAACTAACAAATGGACAAGTTGAACTTTCAGGAATTGGTTTATATGGTTTTTTTACAATAAGCGGTTATTTAATTTTTTTAAGTTTAAAGAGAAGTTCAAGTTTTTTTGAATATTATTGGAAAAGGATATTAAGACTTTTTCCAGCATTAATAGTTTTATTATTGCTAACAATTTTTTTAGCTCCTTTAGTTTATGAAAATACAATACCCTACTTTAAAAATTTAAAAATTTATTCTTACTTTTTTAGAAACCTTACATTATATAGATTGCAGTATGGTATTGAAGGAGTATTTGAAAACAACGTATATCCAAATGCTATTAATGGATCTCTTTGGACAATTTGGTATGAGTTTTCGCTCTATGTATTTTTATCTTTTTTATTTTATATAAGAAAGAATAAATATTTCTTGCAAGTTTTAATTGTTATATCATTTTTACTAATGTATATTTCTTATAATTTTCTTTTACATAAATTCTCTACAAGAATGATTTTTGGATTAAATGGACTTCATTTTCTAAATTTAGGAACATATTTTGTTGCAGGTAGTTTATTAGCAATATTTAATTTTGATAAAAGAGTTAACTCTTACTTAATATGGGGATTGTTTTTTATCTTAATAGCAACCCTGTATTTTGATGTTTATACATATTCTAAACATCTTATTTTTCCTTTAATTGTTTTAGCAATAGGATTAAAACCAATAAAGTTTATTTCTTCATTCGGAGAAAAAGGAGATCCATCCTATGGTATATATATTTACAGTTTCCCCATTCAACAAACTTTAATGTATTTTTTTGGATTAACTACTTTTTATTTAATTATTTGGTCGGTTCTTATATCTGTTTTATTTGGATATTTTTCTTGGTATTTAGTAGAAAAAAAAGCGTTATCTTATAAAAAATATTTTAAAAAAATAATACACTAGATTAACTCATTTTTTTATGATAGCGATAATTATACCTTATTTTAAAATTAAGTTTTTTGAAGAAACATTAAAATCGTTAGCAAATCAAACTAATAAAAATTTTAAAGTTTATATTGGAGATGATTTTAGTGATGAAAGTCCAAATTTATTATTAGATAATTACAAAGGAAAATTTAGTTTTGCATATAAAAAATTTGATTATAATTTAGGAGGTGTTTCACTAGTGAAACATTGGGAAAGATGTATTAAGCTTAGCAATAAAGAAGAATGGCTAATGATTCTTGGTGATGATGATGTTTTAAGTAAAAACTTTATTGAAGAGTTTTATTTTAATACACCAAAATCAAATAATTTAATAAGATTTTCTTCTTATTATATGGATGGTTTAGGTAAAAAAAAATCTAAATTATATACTTTTCCTAAAATTCAAAAAGTTTCAGATTCCTATTATAAACACTTTTTAGGATTAACTAGAAGTTCTTTGTCAGAACATGTTTTTAAAAGATCTATTTATAATAAAAAAGGATTTACAGAATATCCATTGGCATGGCATTCTGATGATAAAGCATGGATTGATTTTGTAGATTCTGGGAATATTTATACAATAAATAATGCTAGTGTTGGAGTTCGTATTTCTGATTTCAGTATCTCTGGAAAAGACGATAATTTACTTTTAAAAAGAAAAGCTAGATATTTATTTATTAAATGTTTAGTTTTTGAAAAATTAAACATTTTTAATAAAAATCAGCAAAAAACCTTACTATTAGAATATGGTGTTTTAATTAAGGAACAGAAAAAAATTAGCTTTTATAATTTCCTTTTTATTATTTTTAAATTATTAAGAATAGGTGCTTTTGTATCATTTTTAAAATTTATAAAACGTATGTTCATAGCTAAACTTAAAATTAAATAATGAATTTTTCTGTTTCTGTAATAATACCAGTATATAATGGAGAAAAATTTATTGAAAAATCCATAAATTCTGCTATTTCACAACCAGAGGTATTTGAGGTAGTTGTAGTAAATGATGGAAGCACAGATTCAACTCAAATAATTCTTGATAATTTAATTGTTTTAAATGATAAAATAAAAGTCTATCATCACTATAACAAATTAAATAAAGGTCGTTCTTCGAGTAGAAATTTAGGAATTAAAAAATCTAAAGGAAATTATATTGCTTTTTTAGATGCAGATGATTATTATTTAAAAAATAGATTTTTAAATGATTTTCATCTTTTTAAGAATAATAAAAGTATAAATGGTGTTTATAATGCTATAGGGGCTCATTTTTATAGAGGAACTTCAAAATTAGAGAAAGAACAATTAAATTTAACAACTGTAAAAGAACCTATTAATTCTAATAATTTATTTGAAATTTTATTATTAGGTTCTAAAGGTTACTTCTCAATTGATGGTTTAACAGTAGAAAAAGAAGTTTTTATAAAAACTGGTTATTTTTCTGAAGATTTAAAAGTAGCAGAAGACACTGAGCTTATTTTAAAAATGGCTTTAAAAACAACTCTAGTTAGTGGTATTATAGATAAGCCACTAGCAATTAGAGGTGTTCATGATGAAAATTCTTTTTCAAATGAAAATTTATACAAGATATTTAGGTATAAAATGTATTATTCTCTTCTTAATTGGATGCGTAAAGAAAAGTATTCTATAAAAAAAATAGAACTTGTTTTTAATGCATTATTTTTATTAAGAAAACTAGAAAAAAACACCTTATTCAGTGAAATTAAGTATTGGTTGTATATTTTAAAAAAATATCCATTTATTATGAAATCGATAGTATTTATTAAAAGCTTTCCTCTAATTAGTCAAAGAAAAAAAATTTTAAAATTTTTATATTTAAAATGAACTCGCTAATATCAATAATAATACCTACCTTTAATAGGTCTTCATTAGTTTTAATAACTTTAAACTCTATTATTAATCAAACTTATAGAAATTGGGAATGTATTATTGTAGATGATGGGAGTGATTATAATAATTTTTTAGAGATTGAAAATTATTCAAAAAAAGACAAACGTTTTAAATTATTTAAAAGACCTATAAATGTTTTAAAAGGAGCAAATTCTTGTAGAAATTTCGGTATTAAACAATCTAAAGGAGAATTTTTAATTTTTTTTGATAGTGATGATTTAATGAACTCTATATGTTTAGAGAATAGAATTAATTTTTTTAATAAATATTCTGAATATGATTTTTTAGTGTTTTCTATGGGAGGATTTATTAAAAAATCAAATTGTTATCCTTTAAAAGATAGAAAAGTAGTAAATCTATCAAATAAAAAAACTATTGAAGAATTTATTTTTAGTAAAAGATTACCATGGAATGTTTGTAGACCAATTTTTAAAAGTAGTTTAATAAGGAATAGAATATGGTTTAATGAAAATATTCAAAATTTTCAAGATGATGAATTTAATGTTAGAGTTTTGGCTAATTTAAAACCAAATTATAAATCAATTGATTTTACTGATTCATATTATAGAATGGAGAGCTCTAATATTAATAAATATAATAATAATGTTGGTAAACAAAATTTATTAAATAGTTTTTTTGAGTATTCTAAAACAATATTTTATGTTTTAGAAAATAGTCAAGTTATTCAAAACAGAGATAAACTAATTTTAAAATTTTTTTCAATCCTTAGATTTAATATATCTAAAGAATCTAATTTAATAAATGTTAATAGAACTATTTCATTATTTAAAGATAAAATTAAATTAACTAGAAAAGAGATGTTTTTATTAAAATCGATGATTTATTTAAATAAATATTATTTTAATAAAAAAGGTTATTATATATTAACACAATACATAGAGTACTTTTTTGTAAATACTAAATAAAGCAATATAAAGTTTCAAATTAGACTAAAATATAAATAAATGAATAAGTATATATATAAATTATTAAGAAAATTAGGTTTTAAAATTGAAAACATTAAAAAGAAAAGAAAACTTATAATAAAAGATTTAAATAGTTTTAAAGTAATTACAAATATTGAATTACTTAGAAAATCATATCAATTTGTTCATAGTCTTAAAAAAGAATACCCTAATCTAGAAATTGAAGATCATTCTAATGGAGTAATCTTTAAAATTAATAAATTAAAGGTATATGTTGAAACAGTAGAAGAAATTTTAATTTTGAATGAAATATTTGTTAAAAAAGATTATAATTTTTTTACAAAAGATAAAATTGTTTTAATAGATATTGGAGCAAACATAGGTATTGCATCTTTGTTCTTTTCTTTACAAGAAAATATAAAGAAAATTTATGCTTTTGAACCAGTTGATGTTACTTTTAATTTAGCAATTGAAAATTTAAGTAGAAATGAAAAAATAAGTAAAATTGAATCTATTTATAATTATGGATTAGGTAAAAATGAAAGAAAAGAAGTGTTTAATTTTAACCCTAATGTAAAAGGTAACACAGGTCTTAGAGGTGATTTAAGTACTAGTTTTAGAAGAGATTTGGTTTCAGAAAAAGAAGTAATAATTAAAAATGCTTCAGATGAAATAAATAAAATTTTAAAAGATAATTCTAAATATAAAATTGGTGTAAAAATGGATTGCGAAGGTAGTGAATATGAAATATTTGAAAGTTTAGAAGAAACAGGTGTTTTAAAAAATATTGATTTATTTATGATTGAATGGCATGATAAAGGGGCTATTGCAATAGAAAAATTGTTAAAAAAGAATAATTTTATGTTCTTCTCTCAAAAATTTACATTTAATTCTGGTATTATTTATGCCGTTAAACAATAATTAATGAGTAATCCTTTAATCTCTATAATAATACCGGTCTTCAATAGAGAGCATTTAATATCAGAAACATTAAATAGTATTTTAGCTCAAACTTATTTATTTTGGGAATGCATAATAATTGATGATGGATCAACAGATAATACATTAAAGGTAGTAGAATCATATT
This sequence comes from Polaribacter sp. Z022, assembly GCF_023555495.1. GTDB lineage: Bacteria > Bacteroidota > Bacteroidia > Flavobacteriales > Flavobacteriaceae > Polaribacter. The sequence goes on from NZ_JALCZO010000002.1 coordinate 367,265, forward strand.
GTGTAACAGATAATAGGTTTCGTTTATTTAAGAGGCCTGTTAGTAAAGTTAAAGGAGCAAATTCTTGTAGGAATTTAGGTTTTGACTTATGTAATGGAGATTATATTAAATGGTTTGATAGTGATGATTTGTTTTATGATTTTGCCTTAGAGAAAATCGTAAATAAAATTAAAGATTTTGATGTTTGTGTATCTAAATTAGAATATTTTACAAATGAAAAGTTAAAAAAATATAAGGTTAATAGCATTTATTCGCAGAATCTAATTGAAGATTATTTTATAGGTAAAATAACATTTTATGTATCTGGTCCAACATGGAAGAAAAGTTTTTTAGAATCTCAAAAATATTTATTTGACGAATCTATTTCAAATCTAGATGATTGGGATTTTAATTTAAGAATGTTATATAAAAAACCAAAAATAAATTTCATAGATAAATCATTAATAAAATATCGAATTCATGATAATTCCTTGTCAAAAGAAATAGAAAAGTTAAATTTTGAAGAGATTCAATCAGAATTTAAAGCAAGAGAAAAACATCTCGAATTATTAAAAAAAAATAACACTATAAATTCTAAAAAATTAAAAGTTTTTATAAAAAATAGATATAAATACTTTTTAAGAGAGTCTCTAATTCACAAAGATGTAAAAAAATATTATTTTTTAAAGAAAACATTAATTAAACAAATAGATTTACTCGATTTTTTAGGTTTTTTAAAAACGATTATTGCATTTATAGTGTTTATGTTATTTAACAGAGGCTACAAAATTTTAAAGTGAAAAAAATATTATTAATTTCAATGAATTCTGTTCATGTTAAAAGGTGGGTAGATAACTTAAAAGATACAGACTTTGAATTATTTTGGTTTGATATTTTAGATAGAGGTAAATTAGAAACTTCTCTAGAAATAAATCAAATTATAGATTGGAAAAAAAGAAAAATAAAATATATAAGAGGAGAGTATTTATTAAGAAAAAAATACCCTAAATTTTATTATAAAGTTCAACCCTTTTTAGAAATTACTATTGAGCAACAATTAGAAAAAATTATTAATGAAATAAAACCAGACATATTGCATAGTTTTGAAATGCAAAATTGTACCTACCCTATTTTAAATGTAATGTTAAAATATCCAAAATTAAAATGGTTATATTCTTGTTGGGGTAGTGATTTATTTTATTTCCAAAACTTTAAAAAAGAAAAAGTTAAATTAAAAAAGACCTTAAAGAGAATTAATTTTTTGCATACAGATTGTTTTAGAGATTATAAAATAGCAAAAAACTTAGGTTTTGTTGGAGAGTTTTTAGGAGTTATTCCTGGAGGAGGTGGTTTTAAATTAATTGAATTTGAAAAGTTTCAAAAACCAATTATAGAGCGAAAAATAATTCTTGTAAAAGGATATGAACATGAATTTGGTAAGGCTTTAAATGTCTTAAAAGCTTTAAAGTTGCTATTACCAGAGTTAAAGTCATATAAAATAGTTGTATTTGGAGCCCATCAAGAAATAATTAATTTTATATTAATGAATAATTTAGTATTTGATGTGTACAGTCGAAATGAATTGTCTCATTTTGATATTATTAGTTTAATGGGTAAATCCAAAATATATATTGGTAATAGCATTTCTGATGGAATGCCAAATACATTATTAGAAGCCATAATTATGGGAGTTTATCCTATACAGTCTAACCCAGGTGGGGTAACCTCAGAAATTATAGATAATGGAATAAATGGATTGTTGATAAATAATCCGAACGATGTTAGTGAAATTAAATATCTAATTAAAAGAGCTCTTAAGTTAGATAAAAAAGGTGATTTTGAAAAAGCTAGAAAAATTAATAAAAAAATATCAAATCAAAGGTTGGAATATGAATTTAATCAACAAAAAATAGTAAATTTATATAATAAAATAGCAACAAGCTAAAATTTATGCGAATAGGGTTTAATCCAAATAAAGATAAAATAAAAGAGGTTGATGAATATTTTCATCAAGTTATAATTCCTGTTTATATTCCTAATAAACATGGTTATTTTAAGGATAGTTTTCAAATTTTAGTTCATAGTTTAGAATCACTTTTTAAAACTAGTCACACTAAAACTTTTTTTACTATTGTAAATAATGGATGTTGTAAAGAAGTTGTAGATTATTTACAGAAATTATTTATTGATAATAAAATTAATGAATTAATACATACAACAAATATTGGGAAATTAAATGCAATTTTAAAAGGTATAAATGGGCATAAATTTAAATTAATAACTATTTCAGATGCAGATGTATTATTTTTAAATAATTGGCAGGAAGAAACATATAAAATTTTTGATAATTTCCCTAAAGCAGGCTTAGTTTCTCCTGTACCATCTTCAAAAGTGTTAAAACATTATACACATAACATAATTTTAGAAAATTTTTTTTCAAAAAAATTAAAGTTTACTAAAGTATTAAATCCTGAAGCATTAGTTCATTTTGCTAAGAGTATTGGAAATGTAAAATTCTATAATAATATTCACTTAAAGAAAAACTTAACGATTCAAAAGAATAATATAAAAGCTGTAGTTGGTGCTGGCCACTTTGTTGCCACTTATAGAGGAACAGTTTTTAAATCAATAAAATACTCTTATTCTAATTATAATTTAGGAGGTAATAGTGAAACTGAATTTTTAGATAAACCAATTTCAGATTCTGGCTTATGGAGATTGTCAACGGAAGATAATTATTGCTATCATATGGGGAATTGTAAAGAAAAGTGGATGGAAGTTGAGATGTTAAAGTTAAAAAAAATAAAAGAAGATTTTGAAAGCCCAATTTTATCAACAATATCAAATTCAAAAATTAATTTAAAAATTAATTCTTTTTTGTTTACTAAAATAATTAGTAAATCTTTTTTATGGAAATTATTTTTAAAATATAAGGGTTTAAATAAAATTGAAGTTAACGAATATTAATTTATGAGAAAGCTTATTAAAAAAATTTTATATTATTTTTTAAATTATGTTGATGAAAAAGAGAGTACAGTGTTTTCTGGTTTTTCAAGAGGTTTAAAAAATGTTAGTTTTGAAGGTAATAATGCTGTTCCAGATCGTTGTAACTTTTCTGGAAAAATTAAAATAGGGTTTGCAACTACACTTGGATATAATAACTTTTTTCATGGAAACATTAGAATTGGAAAATATTGTCAGTTTGGAGCAGATGTAGCAGTACACACGTCTAATCACCCAATTACTTATTTAAGTACATATATTAATAAAAACCTTTTTTCTGGTGAATTAAAGAAATTTAAAGAAACAAAGGAGACAGTAATAGGTAATGATGTTTGGGTTGGACATAATGCAATTATTGTTGGAGGTGTTACTATAGGAAATGGAGCAATAATAGCAGCGGGTTCTGTTGTTACTAAGGATATTGAACCTTATTCAATAGTTGGAGGTGTTCCAGCAACCTTTATAAAAAAAAGATTCTCTCAAAATGTCATCCAAGAAATAGAAGAGTTAAAATGGTGGGATAAACCAACAAAAGATTTGATTAAGATAAAACCATTGTTTTTTAAAAATTTTCTAAACAAAAAAAGCATTTATGAATCAGATTAAAATAAATTAATTTAACAGATAAATTAAATTGTTTTTTAAAATTATAAAAATAAATGAATCACTATATAGAAATAAATGGAAGAAAAATAGGAAGAGATTATCCTCCTTTTGTAATTGCAGAAATAGGAATTAACCACGAAGGTTCTCTAAAAGTAGCCAAAGAAATGGTAGATGCTGCTTTTAGAGCAGGAGCAGAATGCGTTAAGCATCAAACTCATATTGTAGAAGATGAGATGAGCGGTTTAGCTAAAAATGTAATACCAGGAAATGCAGATATTTCTATTTACGAAATAATGAAACGATGTGCTCTAAATGAAAAAGATGAAATAGCTTTAAAAGATTATGTAGAAAGTAAAGGAATGATTTTTATTTCTACACCATTTTCTAGAGCAGCATCAGAACGATTAGAAAAAATGGGTGTTGCAGCTTATAAAATTGGGTCTGGAGAATGTAATAATTATCCACTTTTAGAGCATATAGCTACTTTTGGTAAGCCAGTAATATTAAGTACGGGAATGAATACTATTAAAAGTGTAACAAAAGCAGTTGAAATCTTTGAAAAAGCAAATGTACCTTTAGCCTTATTACATACAACAAACTTATATCCAACACCAGTGCATTTAGTACGTTTTGGTGCAATGCAAGAATTGTCAGAAGCATTTCCTAAAAATGTTTTTGGGTTGTCAGATCACACATTATCTAATCACGCGTGTTTTGGTGCTGTAGCTCTTGGAGCATCAATTTTAGAACGTCATTTTACCGATTATATGGAAAGAACAGGTCCAGATATTGTTTGTTCTATGGATGAAAAAAAATGTAATGAACTTATTGAAGGAAGTAAATTAATTTGGCAAATGCGAGGTGGTACCAAGGAGCCAGCAAAAGAAGAGCAAGTTACTATAGATTTTGCCTTTGCTTCAGTTGTTTCAATTAAACCAATTAAAAAAGGAGAAGTTTTTACAAAAGACAATTTATGGGTTAAAAGACCTGGTACTGGAGAGATTTTAGCTGAAGAATTTAATAATATATTAGGTAAGAAAGCTAAAAATTATATAGAAGAAGATAGACATTTAAATTGGAGAGATATTGAGTAATAAAAAGAAAATAGTTTTTCTTACAGGAACTCGAGCAGATTTTGGTAAATTAAAATCTTTAATAAAAATTACTCAAAATAATATAAATTTTGATGTTCAAATTTTTGTTACTGGAATGCATTTAGATGAAACATATGGATCAACTGTAAATGAAATATATAAAAGCGGTTTTAAAAATATTTATACGTATAAAAATCAGGATTCAACAGAGTTTATGGACAGAACTTTAGCAAAAACAATAACAGGTTTTTCTAATTTTATATCTGAACAAAAACCAGATTTAATTGTTGTTCATGGAGATAGGGTTGAAGCTTTAGCTGGAGCAATTGTAGGAAGCTTAAATAATATTTTAGTATCACATATTGAAGGTGGTGAAATTTCAGGAACTATTGATGAATTAATTCGTCATTCTGTTAGTAAATTATCTCATTTGCACTTAGTCTCAAATACAGAAGCTAAAAAAAGATTAATTCAAATGGGAGAATTAGAAAGTTCTATTTATGTAATTGGTTCTCCAGATTTAGATTTAATGAACCCAAATTCTTTGCCATCTTTAAAAAAAGTAAAAGGATATTATGAAATTCCTTTTATTGATTATGCAATTGTAATGTTTCACCCTGTAACAACTGATTATAAAAATATAAAGAAAAATGCTAAAAACTTTGTAGATGTATTATTAAAATCAGAAGAAAATTTTGTTGTTATTTACCCAAATAATGATTTAGGAACTGTAGAAATATTAAAAGAGTATAAACGGTTAGAAAATAATTCAAGAATTAAAATTTATCCATCATTAAGGTTTGAATACTTTTTAAGATTATTAAAAGAAGCAAAATTTATAATAGGTAATTCAAGTGCAGGTGTAAGAGAAGCACCATATTATAAAGTGCCAACAATTGATGTAGGTTCTAGACAAAATAATAGATCTCAAGCAAATTCTATTATTAATGTTTCTTATAGTTCAGATGAAATTTTATTAGCAATAAAACAACTAAATTTTAAAAAACAAAAAACTATTGATATTACTGAATTTGGAAGTGGAAAAAGTGATAAACTTTTTTTAAAATTATTAGAATCAAATTCAATTTGGAAAGTTAATTGTCAAAAACAATTTCAAGATCTTTAAATGAAAGTTTTAGCTATTATACCAGCAAGAGGAGGGTCAAAAGGAATTCCTAGGAAAAATGTGATTCCTTTTTTAGGAAAACCATTAATTCAATGGTCTATTGACGCAGCTTTAGACTCTAAGATTATTACGGATGTTGTTGTTACATCTGATGATGATGAAATATTAGAGTTATCTAGAAAAACGTTAAATGTTAAAACTATAAAAAGACCAAAGGAGTTAGCAGAAGATGATTCTAGAACAGAACCAGTTTTAATTCATGCATTAGAAAGTATCAAGAACATAAAATATGATTATTTAGTTTTATTGCAACCAACGTCTCCATTAAGAAATGCTAATCATATTGATAAAGCATTTTATAGGTTAAAAGAATTAAATGCTAATTCTTTAATTAGTGTCTGTAATATGGAACACCATCCTTATAAATCTTTTAGAATTAATGAAAAAGGTTTTTTAGAAGGAATTATTAATAATGATTTTCCTTTTAGTCCAAGACAAGAATTACCTAAAACTGTGAGAGCAAATGGAGCTATATATATAATTAAAGTTGAAACTTTTATTGAAAAAAAAATATTACTAACAAGTGAAACTACTTTTTTTGAAATGTCTAAAGAAAATAGTTTAGATATTGACACAATAGAAGATTTAAATTATAAAGGATGAAAATAATAATTATAGTTCCAGATGGTGTTGGTGTAAGAAATTACTTGTTTTCTAATTTTGTAAGTAACTTAATTAAAGAAAATAATGAGGTTTTTATTTATCATAAACTATCTAAATCTGCAATTGAAGAAATTAAAAATGTAAAACCAGAGATTAAAAATTTTATAGAAATACCACATTTTATAGAAAAACCAAAAGTTAGAATTGTTAGAGAAAGTTTAGCATATGCAAGACTGTTAAGAAATAAAGAAAAGCTAAATAATAAAACTATAATGAAGTTTTGGAATCCTAATAAAAAAGGGATTAAAAAGAAAATTTTATATTTTTTAGCTGAACTTTTAGGTTATTTTTTATCAAAATCAAAAAAACTTATAAAAATCTATGATAAAATATATGAAAAAGAAATACAAAGTAGTAACCAATCAAACTTAATAAATAAGAAGCTTTTAGATATTAAACCAGATTTTATTTTAAACCTTCATCAAAGAGCTCCAATTGCATCACTAATTGTAGAATCTGCAAAAAAAATAAATATTAATACAGGAACTGTTATATTTTCTTGGGATAATGTTCCAAAAGCGAGATTAGTTTCAAGATATAATTATTATTTTGTTTGGTCTGAATTAATGAAAAATGAACTGTTAGAATTATATCCTGAAATTATAGAAAAACAAATAAAAGTTACAGGTACCCCACAGTTTGAATTTTATTATGAAAGCAATTATCTTTTAGATAAAAAAATATTTTTTAGTAAATATGGTCTTGATATTAGAAAAAGAACGATTTGTTATTCAGGAAATGATAGTTCATCACCATATGAAGCAAATTATTTAAAAGATATTTGTGAATCTATTTCTCAAATTAAAGAGGAAGATAGACCTCAAATTATTTTTAGAAGGTGTCCTGTTGATAAATCTGATAGATTTGATAAAGTATTAGAAAACTATAAAGGTCTTATTTATTCTATTGATCCAGATTGGAGAATTGAGAAAGAGCAAGAAGATTCTTTTGCTTCTATTTACCCAACACTTAACGATAATAAAATATTAATAAATACAGTTCAATATTCTGATGTAGTTATAAATTTAGGTAGCACTATGGCCCATGATTTTGCAGTTTTTGATAAACCATGTTTATATTTAAATTACAATCCTGTTAAAAATTCAAAATATAAAGTTGAAGATATATATAAATTTCAACACTTTAGAAGTATGGAAAATATAGAAGCTGTTGGATGGATAAATAATAAAGAAGAAATAATAAAAAAAGTTATTAAGGCAATAGAGACGCCAGATAAAGTAGGTAGAGATAGAAAAAAATGGTTACAAAGAATTATATTTCACCCTCTACATAATAATTCTATTGAATTATCTAAGACAATTTTAGAAGAATTAAAAAATATTAATTAATGCATATTTGTTACATAACAGCAGAGTATCCAATTTTAAACCTAAGTCATGGAGGTATAGGCACTTTTGTTAGGAATTTAGGGTATGAACTTGTAAAAAAAAATCACAAGGTTACAGTTATAAGAATTAGCAAAGTTCAAGAATATGATTTAATTATAGATGAAGGAATTGAAGTTTATATTCTGCCTCAAAGTAAACTACCTTTATCTTTTATTTTTAATTCTAGAATAATAAATAAAACAATTAAAAAAATTAATTCCAAAAATACAATTGATGTAATTGAAACTTCAGAATTAGGTTTAGCTTTTATTAATAAATTAAAAGGAATCAAATATATAATTAGGATGCATGGTGGGCATCATTATTTTTCACTTGCAGAAAAAAGAAAATTAGAATGGAGAAAAGTATGGCAGGAAAAAAAATCTTTTTTTAAATCAGACCATATTATAGCAGTTTCTAGTTATGTAGGCGAAACTACTAGAGAGTTACTTAAATTAGGTGAAAGGGAAATTAAAGTTATCTATAATCCAATTGATGTAAGTAGGTTTTATCAATCGGATTATAATAAAATTGAAAAGTATAGTATTTTTTTTGCTGGTACATTAATAGAAAAAAAAGGTATAAGACAATTAATAGAATCGTTAAAATATTTAGTAGATGAGTTTCCAAAGGTAAAGTTAAAAATTGCAGGACGAGATTCTACATTACCGGGCACAAATACTCCTTATAGGCCAATTTTAGAATCTAGTATAACAAAAAAAATAGAATCTCATATAGAGTTTTTAGGTGTTTTACCTAATTTTGAATTACCAATTTATATCGAGTCTTCTAATGTCTGTTGTTATCCAAGTCATATGGAGGCTATGCCATTGGCATGGTTAGAAGTTTTAGCAATGGGTAAAATTTTTATAGGTAGTGAAACTGGACCAGGAAAAGAAGTTGTTAAAGATAAAATTACAGGTTTGTTATGTAACCCTTATGAGCCTAAATCTATTGCAGAAAAAATAAAATGGGTTTTTAATAATGCTAAATTGTCAAATGATATTGGGATAAAAGCAAGAAAAGATGCTCAAAAAAGATTTAATATTAAATTCTTAGTTGAAGAAAATATTCTCTATTATCAAAAAATTATATCAAATTAATAAATATTTAATTAGAACTATTATAATTATTTTTTAATTATAGATTAGAATTAGATAAGTAAATTTATTATGAAGAAAGAAAAAAATACAATAATTATTGCTATGTCCCCTTTCGGTAATTCAATTTCTGATTATTATAACTTCTTAGCAGATGAATTTATTAAAAATAATTTTAAAATAATATTTATATTTGATGGTGGAACACCAGAATTAATTGAATGTTATCAATTGAAATCGGTTAAAAAAAATGTTCTATTCTGGCCTTCAGTTAGACCAACTAAATATAAAGATTTTTTATTTTTATTTAAACTGATAAAAAGAGAAAGACCAATAATGTGTATTTCAAATTTCGGTTCTACTAATATTATTTCTTTAGTAAGTTATCTGTTAGGTGTTAAAACTCGTGTAAACTATGTCCATACAACCTCAAAACAATTGTATATTGATTCAAAAATAGGTTTTTATAAAAAAATATTTTTAAAGTATAGGAAAAAGTTAGTTTATGGTATAAATACTCACCTTTTTACAAATTCAATTGGAACTAAAAAAGATACATCTAAATTTTATAACATTCGCAGAAAAAAAATAAATATACTTCCATTATTACTTAAACCTAGTACTATACCATATAAAAGAAAAGAAGAAAGAGAATATTGTATTAGTATTGTTGGACGTTTAAATTTATCTAAAGGACATAAAGCTTTATTTTTTTTATTTAAAAAATGTCTTGTTCAGTATCCAAACTTAAAATTAAAAATTATAGGAGGTGGTTCTTTAAAACAAGAACTTATTGATTTAGCAAAATTTTTAAAAATTTATAACAATATTATATTTGTAGGAAAAGTTCCTCATAAAAAAATAGGAGAAGTTTTTTCAAATTCATTGATAAATATATCTTCTAGTATAGAAGAGGCTTATGGTTTAGTAAATATTGAGGCTTTAAGAGAAGGAACTCCATTAATTTGCACAATTACAGCAGGAAGTTTAGATATTTTAAAACCTAAATATAATGGTCTATTTATAAGTCATAATGATGAAGATTCTTTAACAAATACAGTTATGTTAATATTAAATAATTGGGAACTTTATTCAAAAAATGCCCTACACACTTTTGAGAATTGTTATTCTATTAATAATATTAATAAGCATACTCAAATAATTAGTAATTGTTTTAATTAATATTCTAGAATAAAAAAAAATGAAGTTTGGAATAATTACACATGCAGTCCATAAAATAAAAGAAAAACAAATCTATTCTTACGAACCTTATGTTCGTGAAATGAATTTATGGGCTAAATATGTTGATGAAATAGTAATAGTAGCACCAATTTCAAATAATAATATAGAAAATATTGAAAAAGCATACAATCATTCTAATTTAAGAATTTTTGAAATATCAAATTTTAATATTACATCTATAAAAAATATAATTAAGACTCTGCTAGTAATTCCCAAAATATGTTTTTCAATTTTAAAAATTATGAAAGATGTCGATCATATTCATATACGTTGTCCTGGTAATATTGGTTTATTGGGTTGCTTTATACAGGTATTATTTCCTTCTAAGCCTAAAACGGTTAAATATGCAGGTAATTGGGATCCAAATAGTAGACAACCATTGAGTTATAGAATACAAAAATGGATCTTATCAAATACATTTTTAACAAGAAATTGTAAAGTATTAGTTTATGGTCATTGGAAAAATCAATCTCAAAATATTATCCCTTTTTTTACTGCTTCGTATAAAAAAAATGAGATTGAAGTTGTGAGAAAAAAGACTTTTTCTTCTAGAATTATATTTATGTTTGTTGGTGCTTTTTCAAAAGGAAAACAACCTTTTTTAAGTGTGAAAGTTGTAGAAAATTTATATTTAAAGGGGGTTAATGTTCATTTAAAAATGTTTGGTGAAGGAGAAGAATTTTTAAAAATAAAGGAATATATCAGTAATAATTCTTTAGAAAAAATAATTACACTATATGGAAATCAACCTAAAAATGAAGTGAAACATGCCTATAAAACCTCTCATTTCTTATTGTTTATCTCTCAGTCTGAAGGATGGCCTAAAGTTGTTGCTGAAGCTATGTTTTGGAGGTGTCTTCCAATTTCTTCTAATGTTTCTTGTGTTAACTCAATGTTAGATTATAATAATAGAGGAAGTGTTCTTAAAGCAGATATTACCGTAAATGAAGTAACATCAGAAGTTATTAATTATTTAGAAAATGAAAATAAATATCAAGAAAAAGTGTTAAATGCATTTAAATGGTCTCAAAGTTATACTTTAGACAAGTTTGAAACTGAAATTAAAAATCTATTAAGAAATTGAGTAAATTAAAAGTCATACAAATTACAGATTCTTTAAATGTTGGAGGGACTGAAGTATTGGCGGTTAATATAGCTAATACTTTTTTAGAATATAGTATAGATTCTCATTTATGTAGTACTCGAGAACAAGGTTTTTTAAAAAGTTTTTTAAATAAAAAAGTCAATTACTTGTTTTTAAATAAAAAATCGATTTTTGATATAAAAGCTTTGTTAAAACTTTGTAGATATATAAAATTGAATAAAATTAATATAATTCATGCGCATTCTACATCTTTGTTTTTTTCTTGTTGTTTAAAATTTTTGTTACCAAATGTAAAATTATTTTGGCATAATCATACAGGGGCAAATTATTTTTTAAAAGGGAAAAGGTTAAGAATAATTAAATTCCTTTCACTATTTGTAGATGGAATTATAAATGTCAATGAAGAATTAAATACATGGAGTAAAGCTAAATTAAAACATAAAAATACTATTAAGTTAAATAACTTTCCTGTATTTAAAAATTTAGAAAAAATAACTAAGCTATCAGGTGAAGATAATAAGCGAATAATTTGCTTAGCAGCTTTAAGGCCAGAGAAAGATCATTTAATGTTATTAAATGCTTTTAAAATAATACATGAAAAACATAAAGACTGGACACTACATTTGGTTGGTAAAGATTATAATAATGAGTATTCAAATAAAATTAAAAGTTTTATCAAAACAAAAAAATTACAAAAGTCTATTTTTCTATATGGGATGTGTTCAGATATTAAAAATATTTTACAACAAGTTGAAATAGGAGTATTATCTTCTAAAAATGAAGGTTTACCTATTTCTTTATTAGAATACGGTTTAGCAAATTTACCAGTTTTAACAACAAATGTAGGTGAATGTAAAAAAGTAATCAATCATGATAAAGCAACTGTAATTCCTAAAAGAAGTGATATTTTTGCATTAGCTTTGTTAGATATAATTGAAAATGACTTTTTAAAATTTGAAATTTCTAAGGCTTTAAATGATAATATTAATTTAATATTTTCTAAAGAAAATTTTATTTCTGATTTAAAAAAAATGTATAAAAACTAATGATAGAAAAAATATTAAATAATAGATTTTTGATTATTGGTATTCACATAGCTTTAGGCTTTCTTGTTACTGTTTTACCAATTGCTAAAATATATTCTTTACTTTTTTTTATTGTAGGTGTATTAATTATTTATAAATCAAAAAATAAAAACGAAGAAGCTTTTTATTTAGCTTCTTACCTGGTTGGTACAGAGGTTTTCATGAGGATGTCAAATGCAGCAATACTATATGAAACAGGTAAGTATGGTTTAATATTGTTTATTTTAATGGGGCTCTTTTTAGGCCCTGTGAGACAAAAATCAACAGTTTCTTTTTTAGTATATATATTATTTTTATTGATAGGTATAGTTTTTACTCAGGTTCCTATGGGGGAGTCAATTAGAAAAGCAATTGTATTTAATTTAAGCGGACCATTAACACTTGGTGTTTTTGCTTTTTATTGTTACAACCGCACAATATCTATAACACAATTAAAAGAACTTCTGTTTTTTTGCTTATTACCAATGTTTTCTATGATAAGTTATATTTATTTTAGAACTCCTAATTTAGAAGAATTAGTATTTAATGCTCAATCTAATTTTGATACTTCTGGAGGTTTTGGACCTAATCAAGTTGCAACTATGCTTGGTTTTGGAGTGTTTATTTTGGGGGTATTTCTTTTTGTTAGAGTAAAAATTTCAGTATATATTTTTTTAGATGGAATATTTTTGGCATACTTTATTTATAGAGGTTTGCTAACTTTTTCTAGAGGAGGGATGATTACAGCAGCTATTGGTTTTGCTTCTTTTGCTTTTTTTATGTTCTTATTTAATAGAGTTACTCTTGTAAAAATTTCTAAATACATTTTTATAACTATAATTTTATTTTTTGGTATTTGGCTCTACACTTCAAATGTTACAGGAGGAATGATAGACAATAGGTATGCTAATAAAAATTCATCAGGAGTAGCTAAAAAAGATATATCAGCAGGTAGAACTAAGATTATTGATTCGCAATTAAATAGTTTTTATGAATCTCCAATTTTTGGAATTGGTGTTGGAAATGGTAAATATAAAAGATTAGAAAGTGGAAAAAAGATAACAGCTGCCTCACATAATGAAGTTAGTAGATTAATTGAAGAACATGGACTGTTAGGAGTTATATCATTATTAATATTATTAATAATGCCTATTAGAAATATTTATTTTGGAAATAATTATCAACGGGCATTTTTAAGTGCATTCTACATATTTTGGTTTTTAACAATTAACCACTCTGCAATGAGAATTGCTTTTCCAGCATTTGTTTACGGTTTAAGTTTAATTAGAATTGTTCCAGATGAAGAGTAACAGAATTCTTTATATAGGTAATAATTTAACAAAAAAGACAAAGTATAATTCTACAATTATAGTTTTATCTTCTTTATTAAAAAATGAAGGTTATAATGTAAAAGTATCATCTGATAAAATTAATAAAATTCTTAGGTTACTTGATATGTGTTTTTCGGTTTTTAGATTTAAATCGGACTATATTTTAATAGATACTTTTAGTACTGTAAATTTTTATTATGCTTTTGTTATATCTCAATTAGCTAGATTATTAAATGTAAAATATATTCCAATTTTACATGGTGGAAATTTACCTAATAGATTAAAAAAAAATAAAAAATTAAGTAATTTAATTTTTAATAATTCTTACAAAAACATTGCTCCTTCAAATTATTTAAAAACAGCTTTTGAATTTGAAGGATATTCTACTGAATTTATTCCAAATATTTTAGAAATAGATAATTATCAATTTAAAAAGAGAGAAATATTAAAACCAAAATTATTTTGGGTTAGAGCTTTTAAAGAAATTTATAATCCTACAATGGCAATAAATGTTCTGTTTGAACTTAAAAAAACACACCCAAATGCAACTTTATGTATGGTTGGTCCATTTGTAGACAATTCTTATAATGATGCATTAAAATTGGTGTCAGAATTAAAACTTGATGATTCAGTAGAATTTACAAATGTTTTATTAAAAGAAGATTGGCATAAAAAATCTGAAGATTTTGATATCTTTATCAATACAACAAATTTTGACAATACTCCTGTAAGTGTAATGGAAGCAATGGCTTTAGGACTACCAATAGTTACAACTAATGTAGGTGGAATTCCTTTTTTAATAGAAGATAGAGTTGATGGATTATTAGTAACAAAATCAAATTCTGATGAAATGAAAAACGCAATTATTTCGTTACTAGAAAATGAGTATCCACATTTATCAATTAATGCAAGAGAAAAAGTAGAACAATTTAGTTGGGAAAAAAATAGAAGTAAATGGTTTGAAATTCTTAAATAATGATAAAAAAAGTTATTTACATTTTAGGACAAAACCATAGAAATCCATCTTTAAAAACTAATTATGAGTTTTTAAAAAAATCTGAAAAATGGTCTTTAGAAAAACTAGAAGAATATCAACTTAAAAAGTTGCAAAAGCTTTTAAAAACAGCTTATAAGCATTCTGAATTTTATAGATTAAAATATGATGAATTAAAAGTTGATATAAATGATATAAAATCATTAGAAGATCTAAAAAAAATTCCTGTAACTACTAAAAATGATCTAATAAATTTTACCGATAAAATTCAAACTAATTTAAAATTTAAAAAGACATTTTTGGCAACTACTTCTGGTAGTTCAGGAGAATCATTACGATTTTTTAGAGATGAACATGCAGACTCTTTTAATAGGGCTTCAATAGAAAGAGGATATTCTTGGTTTGGTATTAAACCTTGGGAAAGGAATGGATATTTTTGGGGATTTAATTTTTCTGTTTCCAAACAAATAAAAAATAAATTTTTAGATTTTCTTCAAAATAGATTTAGAATATTTAGTTATGAAGAAAAAGCTCTTAAAAATTTTATTAAAAAATCTAAAAAAGCTAAATATATTCATGGGTATTCTTCTATGATATATCACACTGCTGTTTTAATTAATAAATTAAATTTATCAAAACCAAAGAACATTAAATTAATTAAAGGAACTTCAGAAAAAGTTTTTGATAGCTATAAACCAGAGATAAAAAAAGCTTTTGGTATTGATATTATTAGTGAATATGGAGCAACTGAGTCAGGTATAATTGCTTTCGAATGCAAAAATGGAAATATGCATTTAAATATGGAAGGTGTTGTAGTTGAACAAGTTGATGATGAAATTTTGGTTACTAATTTACAAATGCTTTCTTTTCCTATAATACGTTACAAAATAGGAGATTATATTTCTTTAGCTCCAAGAGATAAAAAATGTTCTTGTGGAAAAGAACACTTAATTTTAGAAGAAGTTACTGGTAGAATTGGTGAAAATGTTTACGGGTTTAAAAACACTTATCCGAGTTTATACTTTTATTACATATTTAAAAATTTATCAAAAAAAGAAGGAGTATTTTTAAACTATCAAGTTATTCAGTATAAAAAAGGAAATTTAGTTTTTTTAATAGAAAGTAAAATTAATATTGATGTTGAAAAAAAATTAATTAATGAGATTGTAAAATATTTTAAAAAAGATATTAATTTTGAAATTAAACAGCAATCCAATTTTGTTTATAATAAAGGAAAATTGAAAAATTTTATTTCAAAAATAAATGAATAATCTTGTTTCTATTATTACTGCTAATTATAATTCTGAGAAATTTATTTCTCAAACAATTCAGAGTGTTTTAGATCAGACTTATAAAAATTGGGAAATGATTATTGTAGATGATCTTTCTACAGATTCTAGTGTACCAATTATTAATTCTTATAGTAAAAAAGACGTTAGAATTAAATTGCATCAATTAAAAGAAAATTCTGGTGCTGCTGTAGCTAGAAATAAAGCTATATCATTGGCAACTGGTAATTTTATTGCTTTTTTAGATAGTGATGATTTATGGTTACCTAAAAAGTTAGAATTGCAAATAAACTTTATGGTTAAAAATAATTATTCATTATGTTATACTTCTTATGAAGTGATAAATGAAAGTGGAGTTTTAACTAACAAAACAATTATGTGTAAAAATAAGTTAGACTATAATAGAATGTTACATTCTAATGAAATTGGTTGTTTAACTGCAGTTTACAATAAAGATATTTTAGGAAAAGTTTTTATGCCTGAAGTTAGAAAGAGACAAGATTATGGTTTGTGGTTAAAAATATTAAGAACAGAAGCTTACGCTTTTGGTTTAACAGAAGTTTTAGCTCAGTACAGAGACAGAAGTGCATCTATTTCAAACAATAAAATTGAAATGTTAAAATGGAATTGGAATTTATTTAAAAATGTAGAAAAATTATCTTACTTTCGAGCTACATATTATACATTAAGTTGTGTTATAAATAAATTGCTTAAATGATTTCAAAATCATATTATAATATTTCTGAAAGAAAAGTACTATTAAGAATTTTTGATATCTTAATTTTTACTGTTAGTCTTTTTCTTGCTTCTAATTTTTTAAATTTTAATTACATAATTTTTTCTAATGAATATATTTTAAACTGGTTATTATTATTAGTTTTTTATCATTTAATTTTTGGGGAAATTTTTCAATTATATAATTTAAATGTTTCTAATAATAGATATACAGTTGTAAGAAGTGTAACATTAACTGCTTTTTTTACAACTATTTTTTACATTTTTACACCATATATTTCGCCTGTATTACCTAGTAATAGATTGCAAATTGTTTATTTGTTTTTGATACTTTCTTTTCCGGTTATTATTTGGAGATTTCTATATATGTGGTTAATATTTTCTCCAAAATATTTTAAAAGTGTAGTTTTTATTGGAAAGTCTGATAAGATTAAAGGGTTACTTAGACATGTAAAAAAAGACAATATTCATAATTTATCTGCCTATTTATCTGATAAAAAAGTAGATAATATTAAAGGGTTTAATGATATTAATAAAGTGAAGTTATCATCTTTAATTGAAGATACTAGTATTACAGAAGTTATTGTATCCATTAAAGGATTATCTTCTGAAATAATTAACTCTTTAAATAAAGAACTAGTTTTATTATTTGAAAAAGGAGTAAATATTGTAAGTTTTGAAACTTTTTATGAAGAAATTACACTAAGAGTCCCAAAAGAGTATTTAAAAAATAACTTTTATAAGCACCTAAGTTTTAGTAAGAATAATAACAGTCGTTTTTATCAATTTGGATTAAGATTTACAGACATTGTGTTTTCAGTATTTGGCTTAATAGCTTTCTTAGTTTTAATTCCTTTTCTTTTAATAGGAAATGTAATAGGTAATAGAGGTAGTCTATTTTATAGTCAAGAAAGAGTTGGTCAAAATGGAAGAAAATTTAAAATTTTTAAGCTTAGATCAATGGTTAAAAATGCCGAATCTAATGGAGCAGTTTGGGCTGTAAAAAATGATAATAGAATTACTTCTTTTGGAAAGTTTTTAAGACATACTAGATTAGATGAATTTCCTCAGTTTTATAATATTTTAATAGGAGATATGAGTATTATTGGTCCAAGACCAGAAAGACCAGAATTTGTTAGTGATTTAGAAAAACAAATACCATTTTATGCTATAAGAAATGTTGTTAGACCTGGTTTAACAGGTTGGGATCAAGTTAATTATCCTTATGCTAATACTATAGAAGAACAAGAAATAAAATTACGTTACGATTTATATTATATTAAAGAAAGAAGTGCTTTTTTAGACTTTAAAATTTTAATAAAAACAATAACTACAGTTTTATTTTTTAGAGGCCAATAAACTCTTGTGTAAGTATAAATACCTTGTAAAAAGTAATACTAATAAAGGTATAACTGCTAAAGGAAATACTTGAATTTTAGCAATCCATATTAAAGGAATTAATGCCATAAAAATTAAAAGTACCAATAAATAACTTCGAATCCATTTTGATAGATTGTTTTTAAGTAATAAAAATGCTATTATTAAATTTGGTACAAATGCCCATAAAAAATTTAAATTATTTGGTGCTGTAGAATGGCTTGAGAAAAACCACAGAAAAATAATAACTGCTCCAATTAATCCAGTAATAAAGAATAAAATAAAATCTAATATTTTAGTTCTTTTACCTTTTTTATTATCTATATAGGTTATAAATATCCCTAAAAATGCAATTATAGTAAATACTAAAAAAGGGCTGATTGTTGAAGGTTTAGGCTCTTTTTCTGAAAATCTTAAAAGTGTATTTTCTTTTTTTATTAATTTATTTTTATCTAATAAGGTAGCATTTTTAAAAGATGTATAAACATAATCTGGCAAATACATATATTCGTTAAAAGTTGCCTTTTTATCTAAAGACATACCTGCAATTAAATTCAAACCAAATGTGCCCCAAGAATTCCAATGAATTTCTTTATTGGTTAGTTGTCTAAAAGTTAATTCTTTTTGTTTATTATTATCATTAAAATGAACTTTAGAACCTAAAATGTTTTTTGTGATATCTCTTAATTTGGTAGCACAATTATCAAAATAAGGATCATAAAGATAATTTCTGTTTTTTGGAGTTGCATTCGTTTCTAAAAATATAAAATAGTCTTGTTTTTCTTGCTGTGTTAAGTTTAATATTTGTTCTTTTAACCAACGTTTATCCCTTTTATAACTTGCTAAAAAGTATTTAAATTCGTAGCGAGCCAAACTATAAATCATATTTCCTTTAGCAAAATTTAAAAGAAAGTTTGGTTGATTAAAATCAAACATCCCATAGTTGTAAATTAAGTCTAAATTTAAAACAGGATCTTTAACTCTAATGGCAGAATGCCCAAATGCTTCATATAATTCTTCTCCAGGTCCAGCAGTTATAATACTAATTTCAGAATAAACAGAAAGCTGAACTTGAGCTTTTAATGGAGAATAAATAGAAAAAAATAAAAATATGAAGATGTATTTTTTAATCATAATTATTATCGTCTAAAAAAACTATAATCTACTGTAATAGAAAAAATATTAGAATATAAAGCATTACCAACGCTTCCAATATTTGTTAAAGCATAATCTAATTTAATTCCATTATACTTAAAACCGATACCAAAATTTGGCTGTAATGAAAGAGATTTTGTGTTATCAAATTCTGTTATGTATTGAAAATTACCTACCCCAGTTCTTAAATACACTAAATCATCAAAATTTAATTGAAAACCTACTGCAGGATCAACACTTAAAGCATCAGAAGAAAATAAATCATTTGTTTTTGCAAATCGAATATTGGCATTTATTTCTGTTAACAAATTAAAAAAGAGACCTAATTTCCAAATTTTAGCAACTCCTAATTGTACTTTAGGTTTTGTTACTTCTGTTGTTTCTGGTAATTCTTGATTTTGACCAGGAATAGCATCTTTTATCTTATTAAACTCATCTTCATTAATAGCCCAACTATTAAAAGTTGTAGTAATATCTCTAGCCATTAATCCAAATTTCCATGTATTTCTTTCAAATTGAATTCCGGCATCAAAACCAAAACCCCAAGAAGAAGCAAAATCACCAATAATTCTTCTAACAATTTTAGCATTTACACCAAATTTTACATCCTTAAAAAGTAAGTTTCTAGCATAAGCAAAATTAAATGCATAATCTGCAGAAGAAAAAAGACTAATTCTATTAAAATCTATGTTTCCATTACTATCAATTAATTCTGTAGTATTCATTATATCATCAACACCAAAACGAATTACAGAGATTCCTACAGCACTTTGTTTATCTATTGGCATTGCAAAACTAGCATGATTGTAATTTGCAATTCCTGCAAAATAAGAAGCATGCATTAATGAACCTTGATAATCTTCTATACCAACTAAACCTGCAGGATTCCAATAAATAGAATTAACATCGTTTGTAGTTGCAACAATGCTTTTGCTCATTCCTAATCCAGCAGCATCAACACCTATTGTTAAAAATTCATTAGAATAACTTCTAAATGCTTGTGCAGATAAAAAAAACGGAGTGAGAAGTACTAAAAGTAATATTTTGTGTTTCAAATGGCGAAAATTATCTATAACAAATATCTAAAAACATACTAAAATAACACTAGTTTTTTAAAGATATTGTTTACAATAGTTTAATCTGAATGTTTTCTCGAATAAATCTTTCTATTCTGAGTTCTAACCAAGTATTTTCTGAAGGTTTAAAAGAGGACATAAAACCAACATGACCACCATAATTTGGACCTTCAAAGAAAAAAACTTCAGAATTATGAGCTTCATCAAAGGGAAAACATTCTTTAGATAAAAAAGAATCGTCTTTAGCATTTATTAGCAACGTTGGTTTTGTAATTTTTGATAGAAAAGGTTTAGAACTTGCTTTTTCCCAATAATCTTCTGGACTTTCAAAACCAAATATAGGTACAGTATATAAATGTTCTAAATGTTTAAATTTTGTAGCTTTAAATAGTTGATTCTTATCTAAATTATATTCTGGAAACTTAAAAGATTTTTCTAAAACTTTGTTTTTCATTGTTTTAAAAAACATTTCTATGTATAATTTGTTTTTTAGTTTATCCATTTCTAATTCAGCAGAAGCAATATCTATAGGAACAGAAACTGCAATACCTCCTTGTATTTTTGGATTTATATTTTCAGCTTGTTCACCTATATATTTAAGTGTTAAATTTCCTCCTAAACTAAAGCCAATAATAATTAAATTTTCATAACTATAATTCTCTAAAAGATAATTTACTACAAAATCTACATCTTCTGTTTTACCACTATGATAGGTGCTTAAAAGTAAATTATCTTCTCCAGAACAACCTCTTAAATTAAAACAAACAGTATCTAATCCTTTTTTATTTAGGTGATTAGAGTTGGATGCAATGTATTTAGATTCTGAACTACCTTCTAAACCATGAATTAATAAAACCAATGTTTTAGATCCTACAATAGAAAAATCTAAATCTATAAAATCTTCATCCCAAGTAGTAATTCTTTTTCTAGAATAATTACAAGTATCTTTCATAAAAATGGGTCTGTACATTGTGTTAAAATGTCCATTTTTAAATGGTAAAGTAGGAGAGAAGTCTGATGTAAAAACAGGCATAGAAATTCTTTCTTACAAATATGACAAAAAAACTGCAATTTAGAAAACCAACAAATTTTGATTTCTTATTTTAGCTTTTCAATTAATTTAACATGAACATTAAAAAGCACATTCCTAATTTATTAACTTTAGGTAATTTATTTTGTGGAACAATTGCTACAATTTTAGCCGTAAACGGAAACTTTACAGGAGCAGGTTTATTTGTTATTTTAGGAATTATTTTTGACTTTTTTGATGGTTTTGCTGCTCGTTTACTAAACGTTACTGGTGAGTTAGGTAAACAATTAGATTCTTTGGCAGATATGGTTACAAGTGGTGTTGTACCAGGAATTATTATGTTTAAATTATTATCTACAAATAATAAATTAGGTTCTTTTTCTGAAAATACTGAGTTTATGAGTTGGAGTGGATTTCAGTTTGAACCTATTCAAATTTTAGGTTTATTATTAACTTTAGGAGCATGTTATAGATTAGCAAAGTTTAACATTGATACTAGACAATCAGACTCTTTTATAGGATTACCAACACCTGCAATGAGTTTGTTTGTAATTTCTTTGCCCTTAATTTTAGAATATTCAGATATTGAATTTGTACATCAATTAATTACAAATAATTACTTTTTAATTGCAATAACAGTAGTTTTAACTTATTTAATGAATGCAGAAATACCTTTATTTTCTTTAAAGTTTAAAGACTTTTCAGTAAAAAATAATTTAATGAAGTATTTGTTTTTATTAGCTTCCTTATTAATGATTACTTTCTTGGAGTATATTTCTATACCTTTAATAATTATACTTTATGTAGCTTTATCAGTAATTAGTAATTATGGACAAAAAACATCAGTTTAAGTCAGTTAGAAGTTTTATAGGAGCAAAAAACTTTAATGAATCTAGAAAGTTTTACAAAGAATTGGGTTTTTCTGAAGTTGTATTATCAGAAAATATGTCGCTTTTTAAAATTGATGAAAAACTGAGTTTTTATCTTCAAAAAGCCTATGTTAAAGATTGGGTAGATAATTCAATGCTATTCTTAGAAGTGGGGAATTTAGAAGAATATTTAACAGAACTGAAATCTAAAAAACTTACAGAGAAATTTTCAAATGTTAGATTGTCAGAAATTGTAATAAACGAATGGGGAAAAGAATTCTTTTTACATGATTCATCTGGAATTCTTTGGCATTTTGGTAATTTTAAAAATTAAAAAACTTTCTTTTTCTTCAATTCAAAATCTTTACCTAAATACACTTTTCTAACCATTTCATCTGCAGCTAATTCTTCTGGAGTTCCGCTTTTTAAAATGCTTCCTTGATACATTAAATACGTTTTATCTGTAATAGCTAAAGTTGCTTGTACATCATGATCTGTAATTAAAATACCAATATTTTTATTTTTTAATTGTGCTACAATACTTTGTATATCTTCTACAGCAATAGGGTCTACACCAGCAAAAGGTTCATCTAATAAAATAAAATTTGGGTCTGAAGCTAAACAACGAGCAATTTCTGTTCTACGTCTTTCTCCTCCAGAAAGTAAATCTCCTCTATTTTTACGAACGTGACCAATATTAAATTCTTCTATTAAAGATTCTAATTTTATTTTTTGTTGCTTTTTAGTTAAGTCTGTAAATTGTAGCACAGACATTATATTATCTTCTACAGATAATTTTCTAAAAACAGAAGCTTCTTGTGCTAAATAACCAATACCTTTTTGGGCACGCTTATACATGGCATCTTCTGTAATTTCTTCATCATTTAAAAATATTTGACCTGAGTTTGGTTTTATCATACCAACAATCATATAGAAAGAAGTTGTTTTTCCAGCTCCATTTGGTCCTAAAAGACCAATTATTTCACCTTGTTGAACTTCTAAAGAAATTCCTGTAACAACTTTTCTACTTCCGTAGATTTTTTCAATATTTTCTGCTCTTAAAATCATAAATTAAAAAAATGTTAAACTGTTATATTGATTAACTGTGTAAATGTATCTAATTAACGCTATAAAAATCTTAAAACAATCCTAAACAATTACACTATTCAACAAATAAACAATTAAATGCTTTCTTCTAAAGCTTCCCAATATTCAACAGCTCTTCTTAAATGAGGAATCATAATTGTACCTCCAATTAAATTAGCTATAGACATGGTTTCCATCATTTCTTCTTTAGTAACTCCATTTTTCATGGCTGCTTCTAAGTGATATTGTACACAATCATCACATCTTAAAACAGCAGAGGCTACTAAACCTAGTAACTCTTTAGTTTTAACAGGTAAATGACCTTCTTTAAATGCGTTTGTATCTAAATTGAAGATTCTTTTTATAACTTTATTGTCAGAATCTAAAATTTTATCGTTCATTTTTTCACGATAATCTTTAAATTCTTTAACTTTTTTGTGCATCTTTTTGTTGTTTTTTAATAACTCTTTTCGAAACTTTAATACCTATTTCATATAAAATAAGAATAGGAATTGCTACAATTACTTGACTAGCAATATCTGGTGGTGTAATAATAGCTGCTAAAATTAACACAACCACTAAAGCGTGTTTTCTATATTTTTTTAGAAACTCTGGTGTTATTAATCCAATTTTTGTTAAAAAATAAATTAATACAGGTAATTCAAATAATATCGAAACACCTAATAACATATTTGTAATTAAACCAATATGAGATTGTAATGTAAAGCTATTTACAATGCTTTCTGAAATTTGATAATTATATAAGAAATGTACAGATATAGGTGCAATTACATAAAAGCTAAAAGCCAAACCTATAAAAAATAACAAAGAAGCTGTAAAAATAAAACCTTTAGATTTTTTAACTTCATTAGTAGTTAATCCTGGAGCAACAAACCTCCATATTTCCCATAATAAATAAGGGAATGAACAAATTATTCCTAATATTAATGAAGACCAAATAGAGTTCATTAATTGTGAGGTAACTTTAATACTTTGTAATTTTTTATCTGCAAAAGTTACATTACAAAAATCACTATCCAAACCTAATAAATTAAAAAAATCACAAAATAATTGATATGTGATAAAATCTGGTTTAATATGCGCTAATAAGAAATTATCATACACTTGTTCTGCAAATACAAAAAAGCCTATAGCTAAGATAAATATTGCAGAAGCACTTCTTACTAAATGCCATCTAAGTTCTTCTAAATGACCTAAAAAGGACATTTCTTTCTGTTTTTCTGCCATTAGAAAATACCTTCTTTAATTAAATCATGTAAGTGCACAACACCCACATATTTGTTATTATTATCTACAACAAGCATTTGAGATATACTGTTGTTTTCCATTGTATTTAAAGCATCAATTGCCATTGCTTCAGTAGATATTGTTTTAGGATTTTTTCCCATAATATCTTTTGCTAAAAATTGATTGATTTCTGTAGTTTTAGATAACATTCTTCTAATATCACCATCAGTTATAATACCTACTAAATTATCATTATTTAATACAGCTGTTACACCTAATCTTTTTTCAGAAATTTCTACAATAACCTTAGCAATACTATCTGATTCATTTACTTTAGGAACCTCATTATTCTCAACTAAATCTGAAACTCTTAAATACAAACGTTTACCTAAAGCACCTCCTGGATGATATTTTGCAAAATCTCTACTTGTAAACCCTTTTAAATTAAGTAAACAAACAGCTAAAGCATCACCTAAAACTAATTGAGCTGTGGTACTAGTTGTTGGTGCTAAGTTATTGGGACAAGCTTCTTTTTCTACATAAGCATTTAGAGTAAAATCAGCATTTTCTCCTAAATAAGAATCTTTATTTCCAGTAATTGCAACTATTTTGTTGCCATAATTTTTAATTAAAGGAACTAAAACTTTTATTTCTGGTGTGTTACCACTTTTAGAAATACATATAACTACATCGTCTTTTTGAACATTACCTAAATCTCCATGAATAGCATCTGCAGCATGCATAAAAATTGCAGGAGTTCCTGTAGAATTAAAAGTAGCTACAATTTTATTTGCAATGTTTGCGCTTTTACCTATACCAGTAACTATAACTCTTCCATTAGAATTTAAAATAAAATTAACAGCATCTTCAAAGTCAGCATCAATTAAATTTGCTAAATTAGCTATAGCATCACTTTCTATTAAAATAGTTTCTTTAGCAGTTTTAATTATTGAGTTTGTTTTTTTCAATAGTTTAGTATTTTATCAGAATAAAAAAAAGTTATATCTTTAGATTAAGAAACGAGCAAATTTACTATAAAAAATAGTTAGAGCAAAAATTATAGTATGTTTGTGAGTTGAATATAAAATTAAACAAATATTTATATAATGGATTTATATGGTCCTCTAAAAAAATTCTTTGGATTTAATAAGTTTAAAGGATTGCAAGAGCAAGTAGTTAAGAGTATTGTAAATAATAACAACACTTTTGTAATAATGCCAACTGGTGGAGGAAAATCACTATGTTACCAGCTTCCTGCTTTAATGTCTGAAGGTACTGCTATTGTGGTTTCTCCATTAATTGCATTAATGAAAAATCAGGTAGATGCTATTAGAGGTATATCTGAACACAATGGAGTTGCACATGTGTTAAATTCATCTTTAAATAAAACAGAAGTAAATCAAGTAAAAGAAGATATTTCTAACGGAATTACAAAACTTTTATATGTTGCTCCAGAATCTTTAATTAAAGAAGAATATGTTACTTTTTTAAAGTCGCAAAAAATATCTTTTGTAGCTATTGATGAAGCACATTGTATTTCTGAATGGGGTCATGATTTTAGACCAGAATATAGAAACTTAAAACACATTATAAAAGCTATAGATAATGTGCCAATTATTTGTTTAACTGCAACTGCAACAGAAAAAGTACAAGAAGATATTTTAAAAACTTTAGGAATTACGAATGCTAATAGATTTAAAGCGTCTTTTAATAGAGCAAATTTATTTTATGAAGTAAGACCAAAAACAAAAGAAGTAGAAAAAGATATAATTCGTTTTGTAAAACAAAGAGAAGGTAAATCTGGTATTATTTACTGCTTAAGTCGTAAAAAAGTAGAAGAAATTGCTCAAATTTTACAGGTAAATGGTATTAAAGCTGTACCATATCATGCAGGTTTAGATGCCAAAACACGTGTTAAACATCAAGATATGTTTTTGATGGAAGATTGTGATGTTGTTGTTGCAACGATTGCATTTGGAATGGGAATTGACAAACCAGATGTTCGTTTTGTAATTCATCATGATATACCAAAAAGTTTAGAAAGTTATTATCAAGAAACAGGTAGAGCAGGTAGAGATGATGGAGAAGGGTATTGTTTGGCTTTTTATGCATATAAAGATATAGAAAAGTTAGAAAAATTTATGGCAAGTAAACCTGTTGCAGAACAAGAAATTGGTCATGCACTTTTACAGGAAGTTGTAGGTTATGCAGAAACTTCTATGAATAGAAGAAAATATCTTTTACATTATTTTGGAGAAGAATTTGATGTAGAAAATGGTGATGGTGCAGATATGGATGACAATTCTAGAAATCCAAAGAAAAAACACGAAGCAAAAGAAGATGTAGTAACGTTATTAAAAGTAGTAAAAGATACCTTACAAAAGTATAAAGCTAAAGAAATAGTTAATACACTTGTTGGTAAAGAAAATGCGTTATTAACTTCTCATAAAACACATTTACAGCCATTTTTTGGTATTGGAAAAGATAAATCTTCTTTGTATTGGATGGCTTTAATTAGACAAGTTTTAGTAATACATTTAATTAAAAAAGAAATTGAGCAATATGGTGTTATTAAATTAACAGAAGAAGGAAAAAGTTTTATTGAGAAACCTACTTCTTTTATGATGACAGAAGATCATACCTATAATGAAGATGATGATAATTCTATAATTACGAATTCTAAATCTTCTGGTGGTGTAGCTGATGAAAATTTAATTAAGCAATTAAAAGATTTACGTAAAAAAGTAGCCACAAGACAAGGTGTGCCTCCTTTTGCTGTTTTTCAAGATCCATCTTTAGATGATATGGCTTTAAAATATCCTATTACATTAACAGAATTATCTAAAGTTCATGGAGTTGGAGAAGGAAAGGCAAGAAAATTTGGTAAGGAATTTGTAAAACTTATTGCAGATTATGTAGAGGAAAATGACATTTTAAGACCAGATGATTTAATTGTTAAGAGTACAGGTACTAATTCTGGTTTAAAGTTATTTATCATACAAAATACCGATAAAAAATTACCTTTAATTGATATTGCCAAGGCAAAAGGTTTAGAAATGAGTGTTTTAATTAAGGAAATGGAAATGATTATATTTTCTGGTACTAAATTAAATATCGATTATTCTATAGATGATTTACTAGATGAAGATCAGCAAGAAGAAATACATGATTATTTTATGGAAGCAGATACTGATAGAATACAAGATGCTCTTGATGAATTTGATGGTGATTATGATGAAGAAGAACTACGTTTAATGCGTATTAAATTTATTAATGAAGTAGCTAATTAAAATTGATATTTTTTGTCAATTGCATATTTAACTAATTCATTTCCAGATGATAAGTTTAGTTTTTTAATCATATTTTTTCTGTGAGTATCTACTGTTGTTTTAGCTATAAAAAGTGTTTTTGCAATTTCTTTAGATGTTTTTCCTGTAGATATTAAATTTAAAATTTCTTTTTCTCTTTTAGACAATACAACTTTGTCTGTTTCTCCAATGGTAACATTATCATCTATATAACTGTTCATAAAATTGAAAGCAACATTGGGGTCAAAAAAAGTTTCACCTTTAGCAACTGTTTCAATAGCTTTAGATAGCATTTTTATGCCCGAGTTTTTTAATATATATCCTTTTGCACCAGCATCTAACATTTGTTTAATTGCTTCTGGTTGATCAAACATTGTCATCGCTAAAACATGAATGTGTGGTAGTTTGTTTTTTATAATTCTTGTAGCTTCAATACCATCCATTTTAGGCATTCTAATATCTGTAATAACTAATTTAGGTTGTTTTAAAGAAACTAATTTTACTAATTCTTCACCATTATTAACTGTTCCAATTATATTAATTTCATCATCATATTCAAAGAAAGATTTTACACCATCAATTAACATTTGATGATCTTCTGCCATAATAATTGTAATCATAGTTTTATTTTTTATAAAAATACAGATTTAAAGGTGAATAGTACTACCTACAAATAAGGAGTTAAGAAATAGGAATATTTATAATAATAGAACTTCCTTTTCCTAAAGTTGAGTCAATTTCTAAATTACCAGATAAATGTTCAATTCTAGTTTTAATAGAGCTTAATCCCATTCCTTCTTTTAAATTTACTTTCTCAATGTTAAAACCTATACCATCATCTTCTATAATAATATTTAGATTTTTATCATATAAAGAAATATTTATTGTTGCGTTTTTAGCATTTGCATGCTTAATTGTGTTGGTAATTAATTCCTGAATAATTCTAAAAACACTAATTTCTAAACTGTTATCTAAAGGCTTATTTAGACCAAAATCTACAACCTCTATTTGAATTTTGTCTGCTGAAGATATTTTTTCAGCCATTAATTTAATAGCCATTAATAAACCTTGATTCGCAATTACACCTGCATTTTTTGCATGGGCTATACTTCTAACTTTTAAATACGCTTCATCAATAAGTCCTTCAGTTTTATTAAATAAAGTTTCTTGGTCAATTTTTTTCTTTTCACGATTCATTTTTAAGTTTTCAAAATGCAATTTTAAGGTAGCTAAAACAGAACCTAAATTATCGTGTAAATCTTCAGCTATTCGTTTTCGTTCTTTTTCTTGGCCATCTACCATTGCATTAATAGTAGTAAGTTCTTGTTCTTTTAAAAGAGTTAAGTTTTTTTGAGTTTCTAATGCGCTAAATTGTTCTGCAAGTTTTTGTTTTCTTTTAGAACTTTGAAAAGAAAGTATACCAATGATACTTATTAAAAATAATGTTAACAAAGCAGCAATTAAGTAGTTTCTGTTTTTTTCTTTATCAATTTTTAATTGAAGATTTTCTTTTTCTTTTTTTTCAGTTTCGTATTTAACCTGTATTTCTCTTACTGCTTTTAAATGATTACTTTGATTGAAAGAAAATTGATTTCTTCTACTTGTTTTTAAATACTTGTAAGCACTTTTAAAATCTGTTAGTTCTTCATAAGTTAAAGAGAGCCAATAATCATAATATATTTTTTTTCTTTTAACTAATTTCCCTTCAAAACTATGAATATAATTAAATTGATTAATTGCTTTCTCAAATTCTTTATTATAAAAATGATAAATACCGATGTTTAATTTTGATGCGAGCCTAGAAAGAATATTAATACCAGAAGAATCATTTTTAATTTGATTTAAAGACTTTTGATATAGTTTAATAGCTAATTTTTTATCATCAAATTCTTCTAAATAATTACCAGCAATAATTAAAAGCCTGTTGTTATAGGAGTCAATTTTTAAATTCTCAATTAATTTTAATGTGATATTATAGTTCTCTTTAGACAAACCTAAATCTGAATTCTTAATACCAATACTAAGTTTGTAAAAATTAGAGATGTATTCATCTACTTTATCTTGAGCAAGTTCTTTGTAGAGCTTAACATACTTTAAATAAGAATAATCTTTAAGAATAAATATATTATTATGGTATTCTAAAATTCTTCTAATAATTTCAGATTTTAAAGCATTTAAATTTGTTTTATCTAAAGAATTTAATGCTTCTAAGTAAATTGATAATACAGAAACATCAGAATTTTTTTTGTAATAGTAATTATAAAGTGCAAAATTTAGTTTTGATATTGTTCTTATAAAAAGATCATTAGAACAGTTGTTTTGAATGTAAGTTGTAACATTTTTATTGCTTTTAAATTTTACGCCTTTGTTTTTTGAAAGTTCAATAAAAGTTAAAAGTTCATATTTTTCATTACAATTTGTATTTTCAAAATTGAATTTATTGATACTATTTTTAGCTAGACTGTAATTCTCATTTCTAATATGAGTTAAAAAATCATCCTTTTTATTGTTTCCAAATAAAAAAGATGATTGTATTAACAGAAAAATAATAATTTTTTTAGTCATTTATTTAGAAAAATCTCACGTAGATATCTCTACAAGGTCTGCTACTAACATAAAAGACAGTTTGTTGTTCTCCACTAGTTGGAATAATTAATTCTTCTTTTATAGGAGATTCATGTGGATCATATAGTTTATTATCAACACTAGAAAAGTCTATAAATGAAACTCCTTTTATTTGATCTCCATCTCTTAGAAAGTGATTTTGATCTATAAAATTTAATTCATTAATATTTGTTTCAGAATTTATAATTCCTTCATGATGATTTTCATATTCTAAATGTACAAACATTAAATGTTTATTAGAAAAACTAGATGGAACTTCGCTGATTTCTTTATAATGATTATTATTAAAACTCATAAAATCTAGAGCAACATTATTAACTTCATCATTTGCAAAAAGAGGTTTTAATTTTATTACAAAAAAGAAAACATAGTCTTTAATGTCTTTGTCGTATATAAATTTAATTTCAGATTCTACTTTTGATATTCCATAAGTAATACTACCTGTATAGTTTTGGATTCTTACATCACAAGATTTAGGTGTAAATGAATCTTCTTCATAATAAAATTTAGCATAAATACTAAAAAAGGTGTTATTAGCACAATCTGAAGTTATTCTCTGCCATTCTGCATTTTCTTTTTGTAGTTTAAAAGATGATCTAAGAGTTTCATGCATTTTAGTTAGTTTTTAAGTTAGTTATACTCCAAATATCTAAAATTTGGAAAGTAGTTTTTATACCTACCATTAGGTATATTTTCTTCTTAAAAATAAGTAAAATATTATAAAGTAAAAATGGTTAACAAGACCCCAAAAATAATAGCGATAAACTTTTTAAGGTTAAACTTGTGGTTCTCAGTGCTTTCAAAAAGAATTATTGTGGAAATGTGTAAGAATACACCTATAATTAAGGCTGTAATTTCTGAAGCATAAATTGTAAAAAAAGCAATTTTGTCTCCCAATAAAACCCCTAAAGGACTCATAAAAGCAAAAGCAATTAAAAATATAAAGGTTATTTTCTTAGAGTATTTTGAGTGGATAAAAAACGTTGTTAATACAATTGCAATCGGAATTTTATGAACAACAATTGCCCATAATAAATTGTCTCCAGAGTTATGAATTGGCAATCCTTCAGAAAATGCATGTAAACATAAACTAACAAATAGTAATGTTGGAAAGTCTTTTTTGTCTGAGTGTACATGTATATGTCCATGTTCTGCTCCTTTAGAAAAAGATTCTAATACAGATTGTATAATTATACCTATTAATATAAATATACCAACTGTTTTGTATTCTGTTGTTTCAGCATAAACCTCTGGTAAAAGATGTAAAATAGTTACAGATAATAAATATGCACCACTAAATGCTAAAAGCAAGCGTACAATTTTATGAGAAGGCTTTATAACAAAAACAAGTATAGAACCTAAAAGAACAGAAGCTATTAATAGTATGTAACTCATTTTGCAATAATAATTAATCTATCTGATGTATTTGTATTGTATTCATTTAAATTATAATCACCAAAAATATTTATAATAGAAAAACCAACTTCGTTTAAAAAGGCTGTCATCTTTTCTAGGTCTAAATATTTTACCTGTTCTGTATAAGAGTGATTTTTACCATTGGCTTTAAAAGAAATATGTTTTAAAATAAATCCATTTTTTATTTCCCTTTTTATATCAAATGATATTTCATCTACAATTTTAGTCTCTTCTTTTACCAAGTTTAACTTTACTTTTTCTGCATTTAAAAAATCGAAAACAAAAAAACCATCTTTATTTAAACCGTTTTTAATATTTTGAAGAATTAAAATATCTTCTTTATCATCTTCAAAATAACCAAAACTTGTAAATAAATTAAAAACTGCATCATACTTGTTATTAAAAGGCTGACGCATATCATGCACCTTAAATTTTAAAGTATCATTCGCAAATTTTTGAGCAGATTTTATACTGTTTTCAGCCAAATCGCCACCAGTAACTTTATATCCTAAAGAATTTAGAAAAACAGAATGACGCCCTTTACCACATGGTAAATCTAAAATATGAGTGGTTTTAGGCAAGTTTAAAAAAGAAGTAATATTCTTCATAAACAATTGCGCTTCATCATCATTTCTTTCTTTATAAAGAATATGATAATAAGAAGTATTAAACCAATCTGTAAACCAATCTTTTGTTTTCATAAGTAAATAGAGTCTGCAAAAGTAACCAAATCTTACACTTTAATAAATAGTTTTTATTTAAAGTTAACAGGTTTATTATTCTTGTTTAATCCTTTTATTTAAAAAAAACGATAAACCTAAAACAAACTACAAAAAATTACCAACTAAAAACTACCTTTGCACCTATGAATAGAGATTTTAAAATGACAGCAACAACACTTTTTGGTTTAGAAGGTGTTTTGGCTACTGAACTAAAGAAATTAGGTGCTCAAGATGTAAAAGAAGGAGTAAGAAGCGTTTCTTTTAGAGGTGATAAAGGTTTTATGTACAAAGCAAATATTGCTTTAAGAACTGCTGTTAGAATTTTAAAACCAATTAAAACGTGTAAAATTTATGATGAAGAAGATTTATACGAAGCTATTCAAAAAATAAAATGGGAAAACTATTTAGAAGCAGATGGCACTTTTGCTATTGGTGCAGTAGTAAACTCTAAAAATTTTACATCCAATTCGCATTATATTTCGTTAAAATCTAAAGATGCAATTGCAGATTATTTTCGTCATAAATATCATAAAAGACCCAATGTAGATTTAAAATATCCAGATGTAAAAATACATGTGCATATTCAAAAAGATTGGTTAACAGTTTCTTTAGATTCTTCTGGAGATTCTTTACACAAAAGAGGCTACAGAACAGCTACTAATATTGCTCCAATTAACGAAGTTTTGGCTGCAGGTATGGTTTTATTATCGGGTTATACTGGCGATGAAAATTTTATAGACCCAATGTGTGGTTCTGGTACAATTTTAATTGAAGCAGCAATGATTGCCAATAATATTCCTGCCAATATTAACAGAAAATTATTTGCTTTCGAAAATTGGAAAGATTATGATGAAGACTTATATTTTACCATACAAGACGCTTTGTTAAAAAAAATAAGAAACTCTCACTTTAAAATTATGGGCTTTGATAAAGCACCATCTGCAGTACAAAAGGCAAAAGCAAATATTGTAAGTGCCAATTTAGATGAATTTATTGGTGTGCATCATGTAAACTTTTTCAATTCTACCAAAGAAGTTTTTGGTAACACAACTATTTTGTTCAATCCACCTTATGGAGAGCGTTTAAACATAGATACAGAAGAGTTTTACAAAAAAATAGGAGATACACTTAAACACAATTATCCAGGTTCTACAGCGTGGTTAATTACCTCAGATATTGCAGCTTTAAAATGTGTAGGCTTAAGAACTTCTAAAAGAATTGCGCTTAAAAACGGAGATTTAGATTGTAAGTTTGTAAAGTACGAATTGTACGAAGGTACTCGTAAATTTAAAGAGCGTAAAACAATTCCAGATTCTGAAGATTAGGTTATCGATCTTGTGGAAAAATCTTTTTTTTGTAGCTATTTCCTGCTATCCACACTCGCTTTTTTTATTCTGAAAAACAAATAAAAAAGAGCTCAAACAAATGTTCCTATCAGGGCTAAACTTGTTTGCTAACTTTTTGTGATAAGATTTTTTTTTTGATTATTTCGCTAACTGTCCAGTATAAGAATAGTAGCGGAATTTTTCACACTAACTTATCGGTTTTGCACTGACCTTTGTTTTATGTTTATAATATCGTTTTAGCGATTAAACCGCTATTATTTTTATATATTGTTGTGCCTAGTATTATTCCATTCTCTGAGATATTTTATAGGAAATGGCAAAACTGTCAAGTCACCATTCCTAACAAAGTCAACATTCATAAGAGGAAGTAATTTGTCAAAAATATATTCAGATTTCCCAAAAGTTTCAATTTCTCTGATTACTGATGCCCTTGAAACACTCTGCTGAATTCCTTTTCCTTTTATACCAACAAAATAATAATTCCTTTCGTTTTCCTTAAAAGAATGAATATCTAACTGACTGTCTAAAATTTCATACCTTGACTTATCTCTAAAATAAGATTTTAATACTTCTCCTGTTTCCTCTTTAACTTTTTCAACAAAGATTTTTTTATCATTTCTGTTTTTGAAACAATTTAGTAGATTTTTCTTATTCCAGTTCTCAATTTGTTTTATTTTGTTTTCAAATTCTTTAACTTTTTCATTTTCAAATACTTCATTCATTAGAGATAATGCTAAATCCTTTTTGATGCTAATTTTTGAGTTTTCTTTTATTAAAGTATCATTTAATTTTTCAAATTCTGGAATAGTAAAGTTGTTAGTTCGCTTTATGATGTTAATATTTTCAATATCGTCTTTTATAATAAATTCAATATTACTGTCATTATCATAAATTGAACATAGTTCATCATATTCATTTTGGTTAAATAAATCTGATTCAAATTTTTCAAAACTCAAAACTCCATTTGGTTCAATGGTCAAGAAGTAGAAATCTACATTATTTTTAATGCCAAAAATCCATTTGTTATTGTAGTTATATTTCGACCAATCAATTATTGATATTTTCTTGTTGTTAATATCATTTTTAATTACCAATTCTTTAATAATTGCCTTGATACTGGCTTTAGAATTTTGTTTAAAATCTTCAGAAGTTATATGCTGGATACTATTTGATGGTTTATAAGGGTCTTTCTGTTCGTATTTTTGATAAAAACTCTTATTATGGATTAGCTTAACATTATAACCTGTTTTGTTTTCTTTTTTAGATAATTCAATTTTTGATTTTGGAATAATATTCTCCATTTCTTTTTTTACATTTTCAAGATGCTCATTAGAGTTTTCTTCTTTGATACCATCAAACAAAAAAATGTCTTTGTTTAATTTAGAATAATCAAAAGTATTTGAATGACGAATTACGCTATTTGTATCAGAACTTTTAAAATCAATGCTTAAATAGTTGGATAGTTTCTCTTTAATGCTATTAGAAATATCTGACAGCATTCCTATTTTACTGTTTTTAAACTCATTTAGATTACTGAAATCTAAAAAAGGGATATTATTTTTTTCTAATGAACCTTTTTTTGAAGTCTGTTTTAGAATGTATAGATTTTCTCCTTTAATACTTTCGCTAGGTAAAACACGTTTGAGTGTGTTAGTTGAATGAACAAAAGTATACTTTGGATATTCTTTGAGTTTCCTTTTCGAAAACTCCATATGTTTACTAAGTAAAACACTTGAAAATGTTTTTACATTTAATTGTAAATAACAATTTGGGTCAATATAAAACTCTAAACCTACAATTTTAAAAATCTGCTCTTTATCTTTTGATTTACTAATTTTTAAATGATTTGGATTGAATAAATAGAGTTTTCCAGTTAGATTGTTAAATGTTAGCCTTTTATGATTTGGTGTTGCTGTTGAATTAATTAACAATTGAGCGAGTGAATGAGTTTCCAACTGCTCAAGTTCAGTTTTATTTAAATACTTAAAAGATAGTTTGTCGCCATCTTCAATTTTTTCAAGTTGTTTTGATAAATCAACATTAGAAATATAATTTTTATCAAACAAAGCATAAAAAGATTTTCCTCTTTCAAAAATGATACTTTTAGCGTTTAATTCAAGTTCAATTTTATCAAGTACCAACGCACCATATTTTATAAAATTCTCAGAAGTAGAAAATTTAACAACTGTGTAGTCTTGCAATAATTGTTGAAAGTTAAATCGTATGTTTAATTGATTTGTTTTACAAGTTTGCATAAGTGTTAATCTCTTTTAAAATTGAATGATTTAACTCCTTTGTTTGTGAATTCCATAAGAACGGAACTTCAACTATTTTTCCATCAGTAGATTTAACAGTTTGCCATTCGTTGGCAGAGAGAATATTCATAATAAATACTTTATCACCTTGTACTTTTTCTAGTTTCTTTCTGATTTTAGATTCTTGATTATCAAAACTAATTTCTGTTGTTTCTTTCCAATGTTTGAAATCGACATATATGTTAGTGCCTAATATTTTGTAATCAAAAACTTCATAATTCTCTGTTGGCAGTTCTTCAAGTTGAATACCAAAATGTTTTTCAAAAATGAATTTACCTATTTGTTCGCCTAAAGCTCCTTTGTAAATATTGTTGAACATAACAGGTGGAATGATATATTTATTGGTTTTGAATGATTTTGCCCATTTCTTTTCATCAAAAAGGTTTTTCACTCCATCTATTTCTAATAATTCATTTAGTCTTGCAGTTTCAGAAGAAATTTGACTTCCATTATTAGACTTGAAATCAACAATAATATTCTTGAAATCATTAGGGTAATCCGATTTTTTTAGCTCAAAATGGTATTTATTTGTTGCTTTTGGTAATTCAATATATAAATCTAAAATTCGATTTAAATTCAAATCATTTATTTCTTGTTCTGATATTGTTGGGAAACGCAAACACATTTCTCTTAGCTTTTCCCATTCTTTTACTCGTTTTTCATTCCAACCCCATCCTTCATTGGATATAAATTTTTGAATTATAGAATGAACTTTTTTATTGGTTGCAGTAGCAAGATTTTTAAATTTTGAATCTGTTTGCTGTTGTGTTTTTATTTGTTGTTTACTAGAGTTAACCAACTCTTTAAATTCATTCAAGACTAAATTGTTTTCTGTATCAAAATTGCAAATCAACTTATCTAATTCTTTATCGGCATAAACATAAATATTTGGTGCTTTCAAATTAGTTCTACATATTCTTCCAATGGCTTGAATGATGTATTTAGCGTAGTGTTGTTTTATGTTTTCGTCTTGATAAAGATTAACTTTTGGCTTACCTAAATCCTCTTTGGTGTTAAAAGAAGCTAACAAATGCTTAAAGGCTCTAGTAACTTCTGTGTTTAATTGATGTATGGAAATGATACCAACTTGTGTTAAAAATTCTAATTGAAAAAGATATTTAATAAAGCCTTCTTCATTAAAATCCTTATTAACTTGCTGTATAATATGTGTTGGTTTGTCTAAATAAATAGCATTAATATCAGTCTTTTCTTTGGTGTTCCAGTCGAATAATTTCTCACTCCTAACATTAATAAGTTTGTTTGGGTTTGGTGCTATGAACTGTAAGTTTTGACCAGCTCCCATAGTTTGATACATAGAGATTATAAAGACTTTTTTTCCACTTTCAAGTCGTTCTATAAAGTCTTGTTTTTTGTTATCAAAGTCGTTACTGTTTATAACAGTGTAGGCATTTTTAACCTTAAATTTGTCATTGATTATGAATTCGTTAACAAAATTGTTTTCTTCAATTAGTATTTCAAATATTTCTTCCAAAATAGATAAGTCAAGAGCTTTGTCGTTCCATTTTGGTTCTTTATTTAATAAGCAAAGAAAACCTTTAATATCATCTTGAATTAAAAACTGCTTGAATGCATAGGATATTTTTAAATAACGGTTAAAAAGATATTCAGTTATTTTTGAGTTTTTAGATTTTATTTTAGAAATAATTTCTCTTGAAAGTTCTTTACTCCCTAATAAATTTTCGAAATCTGATTCGAGATTGTTAAATCCTAACCACTTTGTTTGAATTTTTGTTTTAGAATAGTATTTATTCTGTTCATTAAATAAATCAGTTAGAATTTTATTTTCTTCATTATTTAGTTCTATAAATTTTGAACCAAGTTGTCTTTTAAAATAGGTAATGTCGTAATTACCTGTAACCGTTTTTACTAGTGCAGTTGCAGAAATTCCTATGACCTTTGATTTTTCAGCAAGCTTTAACAAAAACTTTTCAGGTGTATTTTGGAAACTGTATATGAATGTTTTTGTTTTTGATTGATGAGAATCATCATCTACAAAATCATAATACCTAAAACCATTTTCATAAACACTCAAATCATAATTAAGTTCGGTTTTTCCGTTTTTGCTTTTTGTTGGTTTTTCTCTAGCACTTAAAATATTATCGATTAAAAAGTTCTTGTATTTAGAATCTAAACCAAACTCCTCAATAACAGTGCTTAATGCTAAATCAAATGTGAATTCAGCTCTTCTTGGGTTGCTTTCTCTTTCTTGTGTTTCAAGTTGCTGATAATTTTCTGCAATACTTTTTAACACTCCACTAAAATAATTTACAAAGCCTTTTATTTGGTTCAATAAATGAACCATACTTTCGCTTTTGGGTTTTGTGTCTTCAAAAATTATTTCATTTGTTTTAGATGATTTGTTTTTATTCAAACGAATAAATCTTTTATCGTTTCGATAAACAGAATGATATTGAAAATCGTGAAACAATAAATTTCTTTGATTTATGTTTTCATTTTCGTGATTTTGGGTTTTAAAGCTGTAGTCAAGTTGATATTTGGTTACAATTTCTTCTGATTTTTTTAATAAGACTTCTTGTATGTCGTGAAGTGGTAAGCCATAATTATTATCAATTAATTCTTGTCTTTTTTCTGAGTGTGTTATGAATTTTTGAGGGAAAACATTTTTTGATAGTGCCCAATAAATTTCTGTAAAAAGATGAATGAAATCAATTCGTTGTTTTTTTCCTTTCTCAATAATATTTTTGAGAATGTTGTCTTTTGTAGCATCAAATTCATCTATGAAAATAATTGCATCTTTTGTCAAGTCATTTTCTAAGAAAGAATAAGATGGTTCTACTAACGTACTATTTTTATGATAGAATTTATCAATACTTAAGAAAAATACTTTTCTTTTTGATGTAAAAACAGCAGGATAAAGTTCGCCAATCCATTTTAGGTCATCACTGGTTTGTATTGCTTTAATTCGTTCTTGTCTATTATTGAAATTGTCTTTTAAATACTTTTCAATTATTCTCCTAAACTTTGGTTCAAAATCGGTTCTAAGTTCATCTTTAAGTTTTGAAACATATACTTTTAATGAATTATTCTTTTCGTTGTTTTTGATTTCAGTAACATTACTTTTGATAGAATAAAAAACTTTGTGGTTTTTGAAATAGTCGTTTATAGAGTTTTCGACATCTTGAAAACGCTTAATTAAACAATTAGAGTTTGAGTCTAAAAACGAAATATCTTTCTCAAATTCTTGAAGCTTCTTTTGAGGTATAAAAAAATCGTCTCTTAATTCATCAAAAGGAAGATTTTT
This sequence comes from Polaribacter sp. Z022, assembly GCF_023555495.1. Taxonomy (GTDB): domain Bacteria; phylum Bacteroidota; class Bacteroidia; order Flavobacteriales; family Flavobacteriaceae; genus Polaribacter. The sequence continues at coordinate 406,900 of NZ_JALCZO010000002.1, forward strand.
TTTGAGGTTTGTTACAAAAAATATCTTTCTATTTTCTTTACAATAATTTTTGTAATTTTCAAAAATCCAAGTTAGAACTGTATGAGTTTTTCCAGAACCAGTAGGTGGGTTAAATAATAATAATCCGTTTTCTTTATTACAGTGATTATTCAGGATTTCTATCATATTCGGGGATGTTCTTCTATATTAGGCACAACTTACACTGATAAACCTTGGTTTAAATAACTTATATCAGTCGTTAGCGAAGTTCGTGTTTTTATTATTAAAAGTCAATAAATAGCATTTCCATTTTGGATTAATTAATAGAATGTAAGGTTTATAAATAAAAAAACCGAAACAATTAAGTTTCGGTTTTATAAATTTATAAAAAGTATAGAAAATTATCTTTTCCCTTTTTTCTGTTGTGCTTGTTGTTCTTGCGCTTGTTTCATAGCATCGTCTATTCTTTGACGGAATTTACTTTTTGCTTTTTCTGGCTTCTTTTTGTTTTCTTCTATTTGTGCATGAATTTTGTCTTCATCAATTACATAATTTTTAATAACTAACATAATTGCAATAGTAAGTAAGTTAGAAATAAAATAATATAAACTTAAAGAACTTGCATAATTATTAAAGAAAAATAACATCATAATAGGAGAGAAGTAAATCATGTACTTCATCATTTTGCTCATATCTGGCATACCTTCTTGTGTAGGTGCTTGCATATTTGCTTGCTGACTTTGATTCATTTTCATGTAAAAGAAAATTGCTACAGAAGCTAATATTGGAAATAAACTTACATGGTCTCCATAAAAAGGAATGCTAAAAGGCAGTTTGTAAATCATATCATAAGATGATAAGTCATTTGCCCATAAAAAGTTTTCTTGTCTTAAAGATAAGTTTGTTGGAAAAAATTTAAATAATGCAAAGAATACAGGCATTTGTAATAATGCAGGTATACAACCAGATAACATACTAACACCAGCTTTTCTTTGAATAGCCATGGTTTCTTGCTGACGCTTCATAGCGTTTTCTTTTCCTGGATATTTTTCATTTAATGCTGTTAATTCAGGTCTAATAACCTTCATTTTTGCACTAGATAAATATGATTTATAAACTAGTGGAGACATAATAATTCTAACAACAATTGTCATTAAAATTATAATTAATCCGTAGTTAGATAAAAATCCTTTTAAGAAATTAAATACAGGGTAAAATATAGTTCTGTTTAAGAAACCAAAAATTCCCCAACCTAAATCTGCAGTTTGGTCTAAATCTGTCCCTTCAAAAGTTTTTAATAAATTATAGTCACTTGGGCCATAATACCATTTCATGTTATAATTTAATTCTCCATTAGAAAGTGCTAAAGGAGTTTTTAACTCAAACTTTTTAGTGTAAATAGTATCTAACTCTTCATTTTTTACTAAGTCTGTAGATGTTACAGTAGCATTATTAAAAGGAGTATCTGTTAATAAGTTTGAAGAAAAGAAATGTTGCTTATAAGCTACCCAATCTACATCATTTATAACATCAGATTTTCCTGCATTTAAGTAATCTACTTCTCCTTCAGATTTAAAGTAATAATAAGAATACATTGTATTCTCTGTTTTTATACTTTTTTCATGTCTGTAACCATTTAAAGTCCAGTCTAAATTAATAGGAGTAGAAGAGTTAATTATATTACTTAAACCTTGAGAGCGTATAGCAAAATTTACCATATACTCATTTGGTTTCATTTCATATCTATATTCTAAAAATTGAGTATCAGAAACTTTTAGTTTCATAGAAACTATAGTGTTTTCTCCGTTTTTAGAAATTGTTGGATCAAAAAATAAATCTGTTGTATTTAAAGTTCTGTTTTCTGTAGTACTAAAGTTAATGTTAAAAGATGCATTTTTATCTTTTATCATATATAAAGGTAAAGAATCATGAGTTTTATAATTCTTAATTTGAGCTTCTATAATTTGTCCTCCTTTATTGCTAATAGTTAATTTTACCAATTCGTTTTCTAAAACAGAAGTTCCTTCTGTACCATTAATAGCACTTTGAGCAAAAGAACCCAACTTATTAGTAAAAGCAACTTGTTTTAAAGAATCGTTAGCAAAAACAGGTAATGTTTTTTCTGTAATTGTGTTAGAAGTGTTTTTTGTAGCGTCTACAACTTGTTCAGTTTTTGTAGAAGTGTCTATAGTTTCATCAGGTTTATTAGAGTTTATCCACCAAAAGGCGATACCAGCTAATAAAATCATTCCAATAAAAGAATTGAGGTCGAATTTTTTTTGTTCCATATTTATTAATTGTCATTTTGTCATTAAATCAGAAAAATTTCTTGATAAAAACGCGACAAATGTAGTGAAAAAGCAGTTTTTTTTTCTTTTTTACTGCTTTATTTTAGTAACCTATTATAGTTCAAATAGTATTCCGAAATTATTTTTTTGATTGTTTTAGTGCAGCTTTAATAAAATCTACAAATAATGGATGTGGATTTAAAACTGTACTCTTATATTCTGGGTGATATTGTACACCAACAAACCAAGGATGTTCTGGTATTTCTACTACTTCTACCAATCCTGTTTTAGGGTTAATACCAGTAGCTTTAAGACCTGCAGCTTCAATTTGTTCTAAATAAGCATTGTTAAATTCATAACGATGTCTATGACGTTCGCTAATCAATTCAGAATTATAAGCTTTATATATTTTAGAATCTCTTTTTAACTCACAATCCCATGCTCCTAAACGCATTGTACCACCTTTATCAGTAACATCTTTTTGGCTTTCCATTAAATTAATTACTGGATCTTTAGTGCTTTTGTTCATTTCAGTAGAACTTGCACTTTCTAAACCAAGAACATTTCTAGAGTATTCTATTACTGCCATTTGCATTCCTAAACAAATTCCGAAAAAAGGAATATTGTTTTCTCTTGCATATCTTACAGCTCTAATTTTACCTTCAATACCTCTATCACCAAAACCTGGAGCTACCAAAATACCGTTTACACCTTTTAATTTCTTTTCAGCATTTTTAGGAGTTAAACTTTCTGAGTGTACCCAACGTACTTTAACTTTAGTTTCATGAGTAGAACCTGCATGAATAAAAGCTTCAGTAATAGATTTATAAGAATCTTGCAATTCAATATATTTACCAATTAAAGCAATCTCTACTTCAGTTTTTGGGTTTTTATGTTTTTCTACAAACTCATTCCAAATTTTTAATTCTGGTTGTTTATCTGTAGATAAGTTAAATTTTTTCAAGACAACTTCATCTAAACCTTGTTCTAACATTAAGTTAGGTACGTCATAAATAGTGTCTGCATCTATAGATTGTATAACGTCTTCTTTCTTAACATTACAAAATAATGCTAGTTTACGTTTTATATCGTCAGAAATTTCATGTTCTGTTCTACAAACTAATATGTCTGGACTAACACCACTTTGCATTAACATTTTTACAGAGTGTTGTGTTGGTTTGGTTTTTAATTCTCCTGCAGCAGCTAAATAAGGAACTAGAGTTAAATGAATAACAATTGCGTTTTCTTCTCCTTTTTCCCACAACATTTGTCTTACAGACTCTACATATGGTAAAGATTCAATATCACCAACAGTTCCTCCAATTTCAGTAATTACAATATCATAATCACCAGTTTCACCTAAAATTTGAATTCTACGTTTAATTTCATCAGTAATATGAGGAATAACTTGTACCGTTTTTCCTAAAAACTCACCTTTACGTTCTTTGTTTATTACAGATTGATAAATTCTACCAGTTGTAACATTATTTGCCTGACTTGTTGGAATGTTTAAAAAACGCTCATAATGACCTAAGTCTAAATCAGTTTCAGCCCCATCATCTGTAACATAACATTCTCCATGTTCGTACGGATTTAAAGTTCCTGGGTCTATATTAATGTATGGGTCTAGTTTTTGGATGGTTACAGAAAAACCTCTTTGCTGTAGTAATTTAGCTAAAGAAGCTGCAATAATTCCTTTTCCAAGTGATGATGTTACGCCTCCTGTTACAAAAACGTACTTTGTATTATTCATGGTATTCTTAGGTTTGCGCAAAAGTACTAACTCTAAAATTTATGTCAAATAAAAAAGGGTAAAAGATTTATAAAAAATGTATTTTTGTAGCTGCAAAAAATATTTTAATTTTTTTTGAAATAGTATTTGCCATAATTAAAAACAGTTGTATATTTGCACACGCTTTAAACGAGGTAAAATTTGTTGAGCAATAAAAAATAATAAAGAAGACTTTTAAAAATACACATAATGCCAAAAAGAACGTACCAACCATCAAAGAGAAAGAGAAGAAACAAACATGGTTTCATGGAAAGAATGGCTTCTGCTAATGGTAGAAAAGTATTAGCTCGTAGAAGAGCAAAAGGAAGAAAGAAAATTTCTGTTTCATCTGAAACTAGACATAAAAAATAAATGATTAACAATTTGTTAATATAAGGTGTTGCTTTTTTTAAGTAACACCTTTTTTTATATCCAACCACTAACTATTTTTGTATCACTAAACAACACAACAACTTACAATGCCAAAAAGAGAAGACCTTAAATCAGTTTTAATTATCGGATCTGGACCAATTGTTATTGGGCAAGCTTGTGAATTTGATTATTCTGGTTCACAATCATTAAGATCTTTAAGAGAAGATGGAATCGAAACAATCTTAATTAATTCGAATCCAGCAACAATTATGACAGACCCATCAATGGCTGATCATGTGTATTTGTTGCCATTAACAACAAAGTCTATTATTCAAATTTTAAAAGAACATCCTCAAATTGATGCTGTTTTACCAACAATGGGTGGGCAAACTGCGTTGAACTTATGTATTGAGGCAGATGATAAAGGAATTTGGGAAGATTTTAATGTAAAATTAATAGGTGTAGATATTGACGCTATTAATATTACAGAAGATAGAGAGCAATTTAGAGAATTAATGTTAAAGATTGATGTGCCAATGGCGCCTCAAGCTACAGCAACATCATTCTTAAAAGGAAAAGAAATTGCACAAGAATTCGGATTTCCATTAGTAATTCGTTCTTCATATACTTTAGGTGGGGCAGGAGCTTCAATTGTATATGACCCAAAAGATTTTGACGAATTATTAAGTAGAGGTTTAGAAGCATCACCAATTCATGAGGTGATGATTGATAAAGCAATGATGGGATGGAAAGAGTATGAATTAGAATTGTTAAGAGATAAGAATGATAATGTTGTGATTATCTGTTCTATCGAAAATATGGATCCAATGGGAATTCATACTGGAGATTCTATTACTGTTGCACCTGCTATGACACTTTCTGATACTACTTTTCAGAAAATGCGTGACATGGCTATAAAAATGATGCGTTCTATTGGAGATTTTGAAGGTGGATGTAATGTTCAGTTTGCAGTTTCTCCTGATGAAAAAGAAGATATTATTGCAATTGAAATTAATCCTCGTGTTTCTCGTTCATCTGCATTAGCTTCTAAAGCAACAGGATATCCTATTGCAAAAGTTGCAACAAAATTAGCTATTGGTTATTCTTTAGATGAATTAGAAAACGGAATTACAAAGTCTACTTCTGCTTTATTTGAGCCTACATTAGATTATGTAATTGTAAAAATACCTCGTTGGAATTTTGATAAATTTGAAGGTTCAGATAGAACTTTAGGTTTACAAATGAAGGCTGTTGGAGAAGTAATGGGAATTGGACGTTCTTTTCAAGAAGCATTACACAAAGCAACTCAATCTTTAGAAATCAAGAGAAATGGTTTAGGTGCAGATGGAAAAGGTTATACAGATTATAATCAAATTATAGACAAATTAACCAATGCAAGTTGGGATCGTGTTTTTGCAATTTACGATGCTATAGCAATGGGAATTCCTTTAAGTAAGATTTATGATATCACTAAAATAGATATGTGGTATTTAAAACAATATGAAGAGTTATTCCAATTAGAAAAAGAAATTTCTACATATACTATTGATACTATTGATAGAGAATTGTTGTTAGAAGCTAAACAAAAAGGGTATGGTGATAGGCAAATTGCACACATGCTTAAGTGTTTAGAAAGTGAAGTTTACACTAAAAGAGAAGAGTTAAAGGTTCAGAGAGTTTATAAGTTAGTTGATACTTGTGCTGCAGAATTTACTGCAAAAACGCCTTATTATTACTCAACTTTTGAAAGTGAAATTGAAACTGCAGATGGAGAAATAACTATTGCAAACGAAAGTATAGTTACAGATAAAAAGAAAATTATTGTTTTAGGTTCTGGACCAAACAGAATTGGTCAAGGAATTGAGTTTGATTACTGTTGTGTTCATGGTGTTTTAGCGGCTGCAGAATGTGGTTATGAAACAATTATGATTAACTGTAATCCAGAAACTGTTTCTACGGATTTTGATACTGCAGATAAATTATATTTTGAGCCAGTTTTTTGGGAACATATTTATGATATTATTCGTCATGAAAAACCAGAAGGTGTTATTGTTCAATTAGGAGGGCAAACAGCTTTAAAATTAGCAGAAAAATTAACTAATTACGGAATTAAAATTATTGGTACTTCTTTTGAAGCTTTAGATATTGCTGAAGATAGAGGAAGATTCTCTGCAATGTTAAAAGACAATAAAATTCCTTATCCAGAATTTGGAATCGCAGAAACTGCAGATGAAGCTTTAGCTTTAGCAGATCAATTAGATTTCCCAATTTTAGTAAGACCTTCTTATGTATTAGGAGGACAAGGAATGAAAATTGTAATTAATAAAGAAGAATTGATTAAACATGTAGTTGATTTATTAGGTAGAATGCCAAATAATAAACTATTATTAGATCATTATTTAGATGGTGCAATAGAAGCTGAAGCTGATGCAATTTGTGATGCTGATGGTAATGTTTATATCATCGGAATTATGGAACATATTGAGCCTTGTGGAATTCACTCTGGAGATTCAAATGCAACTTTACCTGCATTTAATTTAGGTGAATTTGTAATGCAACAAATTAAAGACCATACTCATACAATTGCTAGAGAGTTAAAAACTGTAGGTTTAATTAATATTCAGTTTGCAATTAAAGATGATACCGTTTATATAATTGAAGCTAACCCAAGAGCATCAAGAACAGTTCCTTTTATAGCTAAAGCTTACAAAGAACCTTATGTAAACTATGCAACTAAAGTAATGTTAGGAGAAAAGAAAGTAACAGATTTTGCTTTTAACCCTCAATTAGATGGTTTTGCAATTAAGCAACCTGTTTTCTCTTTTAATAAATTTCCAAATGTTAATAAGAAACTAGGACCAGAAATGAAATCTACTGGAGAAAGTATCTTATTTATAGATAGTTTAAAAGATGATGATTTTTATGACTTATATTCAAGAAGAAAAATGTACTTGAGTAAGTAATATAAATTTAATGATAAAAAAAAGCATCCAATTTTGGATGCTTTTTTTTGTGTTAAATATTTTTTTATAATCTATCTTCAATCCAGGTTTTAAAACTATAAAAGTTTTGTGGAGCAACTCCATGTCCAACAGGATATTCAGAATAGACATTTTGTAAACCTAAATTATCTAAAAAAGGTTTAGAATTTCTAGCCCATTCTACTGGTAAAACTTGATCTACAGAACCATGAGAACAATAATAATCGGTTTTTATTTCTTTTGAAAAAGAAGTAGGTAATAAATCTGAATTTATATAACCACTTAAAGCAATTACATTTTGAACTTTGTTTGGATAAAAGAAACTTAAAGAATAGCTTAAAATTGCACCTTGACTAAAACCTAATAAAAATGTTTTTTCAGGGTTTGTATTGTATTTTGTTTTTATTTCATCAATAAAAACTACAATTTTATCAATTGATTCTTTTGCTTGTTCCAAATCAGAAAACTTACCATTAATTTCGTCAAAATTAATAGCATACCAAGCATAGCTACCAAATCCCATAGAATATGGAGCTTGAGCGCTAATAATTAATAATTCATCTGGTAGTTCACTTGCAAACGAAAATAAATCTTGTTCATTACTTCCATACCCATGTAATAATACTAATAAAGGCGGATTTTTAACTTCTTTAACTGGTTGCCTTACTAGGTAGTGTAAATCGCTCATTAAATTTTGGTGTTTTGTAGTTATATGCTTTTAAACCATTCTTGAAATTGGTCTCCTAATAATGGAATGCTTTTTTCTTCACCTTTTACAGCTCCAATAAAACCAATAACCCATAAAACAAAAAGTATTACAGCTATAACCATTCCTATTGTACCTCCAAGAAATTTTGTAATAACATATTGGTTAACTAAGCCTAAACCTACTAAACCTATCATTTGTCTAATATGAAAACTAGCAAAAGAATTTTTCTTGCTACTATTCATAATTAATGCTGCTACAGTACCAATAATAGTTATATAACTAATAATTGCTGTAGTTTTTCCTTCGTTTACTGTTTGATTTTCCATGTATTTAGTTTAATATTAGTTGATTGTTAGCGTAAATTCCATAAGCTTTCCCTTTTAATTTTTTATCTAAAAAAGCACTGTTTTTAGAAGTAGATAAAATATCTTTTTTAGTAAAAACGTATGAATTTTCTGGGTTAAATAAAGTAATTTCTGCTTTATTGTTTTCTATAATTGAGTAATTTTCTAAACCAAATACTGATTTAGGTTTACTTGTTAAGTTTTCTATAAAATCGTTTAGTTCTAAAACAGAATTAATTGCACCAAAAGCGCTTTCAAAACCAATGGTTCCGTCTTTTGCTTCACTAAACTCTAATTTTTTATGTTCAATATCAATTGGGTTGTGATCTGAAGTAATTATATCAATTACACCAGATTTTATTCCTTCTTGCAAGCTTTTTACATCGCTATTTGTTCTTAATGGAGGGTTTATTTTAAAGTTGCTATCAAACCCATGTAATTCATCATCAGAAAGCGTTAAATGATGTGCAGTAACACTACAGGTTACGTTTAATCCTTTCTTTTTTGCTTCTTTTATTAGGGCAACAGATTTTCCTGTAGTTATTGTAGGAATATGTAGTCTTCCTCCAGTATATTCTAATAAAAATAAGTCTCTTGCAATTTGAATTTCTTCTGCTAAAGCAGGATTTCCTTTCAACCCTAATTTTGTGCTATTTACACCTTCGTTTGCAATTCCTTCTCCAGCAATAGAATTGTTTTTAGGAAAACTTAATACTAAGCCATCAAAATTTTGAGCATATAAAAGTGCAATTTTTAATAGATTATCGTTTTCAACAGGTTTGTTGTAATCACCAAAAGCTATTGCTCCAGATTGTTGCATGTCATACAATTCTGCCATTTCTACACCTTTACTTTTTTGCGTTAAAGCAGCAATAGGGTATAAGTTTGTAGCAAAACCATTTGCTTGGTTTAGTAGAAATTCAACAGAAGCTTTATTGTCAATAATTGGGTTAGAGTTTGGGTTAACTGCAACAGTTGTAAAACCGCTTTTAGCAGCAACTTCTAAGCCTTTTTTAATGGTTTCTCTTTCTTCAAAACCTGGTTCTCCAAGAGAAACACTGGTGTCAAACCAACCACAAGAAACGTGTAAATTTTCTAAATTAACAACATTATAATCGTCATTGCTATTAATTGAGTCAGCAATTTCTTGGATAATTCCATTGTGAATTAAAATGTCTTTTTGTTGGTTATGATAAGGGCTTGAAGTGTCTATAATCGTTGCCGATTTTAAAAGCGTAGTCATGGTTTATAGAATTTTAAAATCAAAATTTCTAAAAGCAAAGATACAATTGCCAACGCTAAAAACCATTTCCAAAGCCAATGAACTTCATTTTTTTTGTTGATTTTATTAAAAGTATCTGCAATAGAAGAAGATATAGTAATATTTGAGTTTTCTTTTTTAAGTTCGTTTAAATCTAAAAAGTTTAAAGAACTTTCTTCTTTAGGGTAATTAAAAGCTATTTTTTGAATGGTGTCATTAGCGTTTAAAATATTATAAAATCCAGCTTTTAAGTGTTTTTTATCTAATGTTAAACTTACTTTGCTTTGTGTTTTTTGTTGAAGAGGTATAAAAGTGTACTCTGAATTAGATATTTTTAAAACTTGATCTTTGTTGATTTTTGTGTTTACATCAATTTTATTGTCAGAATTAATTCTGTAAAACAATTGAGAGTGTTTAAAACTTTGTTTTCCGAAATTATAAAACACAGGAACAATTAAAGGTGAATTTGTAAAATTACTGTTCTTTTTATTTAAAGAACTAGAAATCCAATAAATGTTACTTTCTCCTTTTTTTGTTAAATTGATAAATGAACTATTGTCTTCAAAAGAAATTATTTTACTACTTTTTATAGGGGAAATAGGGTAGTGGTTTTTAGTAAAAGGATATTGGAAGTTTGTAACTTTTTTTGAAAAGACATTTGTAAAAAAAGGATGCTTAAAGTTGATGTTTGTAATTTTTAAGCTATCATTTTTTTGGGGTCTTAATTTCCCGATTTTTAATTTTTGAAAAAATGAATTGTAAGATTTTAGGTTTAAATTTTCATTTGGAATAATTGCTAAATCACCTCCATTGTTAGAAAATTCAATTAACCTTTTTGATAAAATTTCAGGAACATTTTTAAGCTCATTTAAAATAATGAGTTGCTGTTTTAAGAGAGAATTATAGTTGATGTTTTGTAGTGTAGAATTTGTAAAATTAAATTCATTTTTAGTGAAGATTTTTGATAAAAAATCTGCCTGATTTCCTATGGTTAAAATATTTGTTTTTTTGTTGTTTTTTATAGTAAAATAAAAAGTGTTGTCAAAAGAAAAAGTATCGCTAAAATTCACTTCAATTTTTCCGTTAAATTCTTCTTGGTTTTGAATTTTGAATTCAATTGTTTTTTCAGAGTCTTTTTTTAAAGAGGAGGTAAGTTTACTTATTAGTTTTGAGTTGTTGTAAATGGCAATAGGAATTTTGTTTTTTAAGTTGCCTTGATTTTTTAAAACTACATTTAGAGTAAAATTGTTAGAACTTGTGTTAGTAATAAAAACACTATCAATAGAAATATTGTTTTTTATAGAAGATTCTAGTTTTATTGCAGAAAAAGGAGGTGTTACATTTGTAAACTTGTTTTTGTAAGTATTCTGAAAATCAGAAATTAATATTGTTTTATTTGAAGCTTTTATTTTATCTGTTGTTTTGTTCTTGAATTTTAACAAAACTGAAGATAAATCTATTTTTTTTGTAGTTTCTTTTAAGTTTAGTAAGATGTTTTTTAACTCACTTTTAGAAATTTTACTGTAAAAATTAGAATTTGTTTGAAGCGAATATACATCTTTTTCTGAAACATTTTCAATAATTTCTTGAGCAGAAATTTGTAGTAAATTACCTTTTTCTCCTTTGGTATTTGTGCTTAGAGAATTGTCTAAATATATAAAATTATGTTGTTTTTCATCTGCTTTTTTATTGCTAAAATAAGGTTGAGAAAATGCAAAAACTATCGCAAAAAATAATAGCAATCTAGAAGCTAAAATTAGCCACTTTTTTAAGCGTGAACTTTTGCGAGTTTGTAGGGTTATTTTTTCTAAAAAAGCAACATTGGTAAAAGCTGTTTTTACAAATTTTTGCAACTGAAATAAATGCACTAAAATCGGAATAATTAGTAGTGATAAAAAGTATAAAACTTCAGGATTTTTAAACTGCATTTATTTTTATATATAAATTTAAAAACACTAATTTATCATAAAAAAAATAAAGAACAATATTGTTGTTAACTACTAATTAAAACTTTTCAAAAACACCCAAACCAAAAAGGGCAAAATCATATTTAACAGGATCGTTTTTATCTAATTTTCTTAAATTAATATCTAATTCAGAAAGTGCTTTCCAATCGTTTTGTTTTCTTAAAAGTAGTTTTAATTTTCTGGCAACATTTCCAGAATGTACATCTAAAGGGCAAGATAAGTTTGCAGGATTGTGAGTTTTCCAAATTCCAAAATCTACACCACTTTTATCATTTCTTACCATCCAACGTAAAAACATATTAATACGTTTTGCAGCAGAGTTTTTTAAAGGATCTGATATATGTTTTTGAGTTCTTGTTTGATGTTCTACTTCAAAAAACACATTTTTTAAGTTATGAATTGCATTTTTGTAAGTTGTTTCTTTATGATTTATTGCTAAAACATTTTCTAAGCCATTATAATTGTAGTATATGTGCTGTAGAGACTTTATAAACTGTTTTAAATCTATTGAATTAAATGTTCTATGTACAAAGCTATCAAAAGTATTTAAATCGGTTTTTTGATGGTTTAAAATGAAATCATGAGGAGAATTATCTAACAATTCCATCATTTTATAAGCATTTTTAATAATCATTTTTCTGTTTCCCCAAGAAATGGTTGCAGTTAAAAAAGCTGCTATTTCTATATCTTCTTTTTTTGAAAATTGATGTGGAATTTGAATAGGATCTGATTCTATAAACTTAGGATTGTTGTATAAAACAACCTTTTCATCTAAAAATTCTTTAAGTTCAGATTTTGTCATTTTAAAATTCTGAGAGTGTTCCTAATAATATAAATAAACCATTATAAGTTCCATGCATTAGCATAGACCATTGCAAACCAAAACGAACTCTAATATAGCCAAAATAACCTCCTAAAAGTAATTGAGGTAAAACTAATATTGGCGATAATATTAATACGTTTTTAGTCATTTCAAAATTAGAAATATGTATAAAACCGAATACTAATGCAAAAAAATAAAAACCAAATTTAAAAGAGTTTGGCTTTTTAAAACTAGTAATAGGTCCTCTAAAAATTAATTCTTCAATAATAGGAACTATAATTGCTCCTAATAATATCATTTGAAAAACCCCCATTCCTTTAAACATTTCTTCCACCTGATGGTTTTCCATGTTAACCCATTGTAATTCGTGTATTAATGCAAAAATAGGAGAGATGATTAAGCCTGTTGCAACAGATATAATAAGAATATGAAAAAATATTTTAAATCGATATTTTAAATCTGTATTTGAATCCTTTTCTAAAATAGGGTTTTTTAAATAAGTAACTAGGTTAAAAAAAGTTTCTTTCATAATTAATGTTTGATGATTAGTTGTTTTAAAACCAAAAATGTTACACATTAAATTATTATTCCATCTTTCATGGTTAGCTTTCTGTCTGCCATATTAGCTAATTCTTCATTGTGTGTAATGATAACAAAAGTTTGTCCAAACTCGTCTCTAAGTTTAAAAAATAGTTCATGTAGATTCTTTGCAGATTCACTATCAAGATTTCCACTTGGTTCATCAGCTAAAATTACTGAAGGGTTATTAATTAAAGCTCTAGCAACAGCTACTCTTTGTTGTTCACCTCCAGAAAGTTCATTGGGTTTATGGTTTATTCTGTGAGACAATCCTAAAAAGGCTAATAATTCTTTGGCTTTTTTTTCAGTTTCATTTTTTGATTTTTTTGCAATAAATGCAGGTATACATACATTTTCTAATGCTGTAAATTCTGGTAGTAATTGATGAAATTGAAAAATAAAACCAATATGATTATTTCTAAAAGAAGATAATTCTTTGTCTGCTAAGTCTTTTAGAGAAATATCATTTAAAGATAATTCGAAGTTTTCTTCTTTAATAGGTTTGTCTAACGTACCTAAAATTTGGAGTAAAGTTGTTTTTCCTGCTCCAGAAGGACCGACAATAGCAACAATTTCGCCTTTTTTTATGTGTAAGTTTACTCCTTTTAAAACCTGTACATCCCCAAAATATTTGTGAATGTTTTTACCAATTATCATATTTATAACTTTGTAACGAATGTATAAAAAAGAAATCAGAAAACACATTACTGTTTTCTGATTTCTAATGAACAAAAAAGTGTTATTATTCTTTAAAAAATACTTTTAAGTTTATTGTAATCAATAAAATAAACAAACCTTACTGAAAAAGTATGTCTTTGAGATTGATCAAATAAATTATCTAAATTTTTAAAGAAACTTTGATTAGAGTTTGTGTCTTCATTAAATATAGAATTTCTATAAAAAGCAATTAATTGGCTTCCTGGAGCAAATTGCCAGATGTAATTTAAATCTAAATTCCAACTATTAAAATTGACATTGTCTCCATTATACGTTAAGTTAGGATCTAAATTTCCTTCTGAATTTAAATTGTAAAAACCGTTATAATTTACTGAACCCCAATAATGTCTAAAACTTAAAGATAGAGAAGAATTTGTACTAAAATTATATTTTCCAGAAACTGTATTTGTGTAACTTTTTCTGTCTCTCATTCCAAAAATAATGTTGGTTCCATCTTCATCTACATAACCTTGATCATCATTCGTTTTGTTAAAGTTCAATCTATATCTTAATGAAAATTGATTTGTAAATCGATAACGTGGAGCAAAACTATAGCCATATCCTTGTTTTGGGTTGTTGCTATAGCTAGTAATGTACCCATTTAAGTTAAGTTCTAATTTTTTTTGCGAATTTGTAGAGATATAGATGTTTGCGTTTTTTCTTTCTGGTTGCATAAAATAAACTCCACTTGTAGTACCTTGTCTAGGTTCAAAGAAATCTTTTTCTCTAGAGCCATAATTAAAGTTAGCTCCGTAAGAAAATCTATTTCTTGTTTGGGCATTATAATTTAAACCTGCATTGTAACCAGTATAAATATCAGAATGATGTTGATAATTTAATTGTTGATAAAAATTAAAATTATATCTATTAAAATTCTTTGTTGGTTGTAAAGTTCTCCAACCTGCACTACTATATAATGTTTGCTGATTGTTGCTAAATAAAATGCCTAAATCATTAGGGTTAAAGTCTTTATTTTCGAAGTTATAACCAACTTCCCAATTCCAATGACCTGAATTATATCCAAAACTATTATCAAAAGTGTAACCAGTATTTGGGTTGTTTACATCATCAGAAATAGTACTCATTTTTACAGAACCATCAGCATTGTATTTACTGTCTTTAGTTTCTAAATGCCAATCTAAAGCAGTAACGTTTGCATCTCTAAATTCTCCAACTCTTGCAACGTTTGTATTTATTAATGAAATTGTTGAGTTTTGGTTGAATTGTTGGTCTAAAACCATAATATTATAATTAGTAAAAGGAGCAATAACTTCTTTTCTAATTTCACCAGTATTTGTGTTTTTTATGGTAGCACTGGTTTTTTCTGTAATAGCATTAAAAAAACCAATTCCTAAACCTCCTTTTGTTCTACCAGATATTTTTACAGCATTTAACATGGTTACTTTATTTGGGTAATCTGTAACTTCTTCATCTGCTCCAAGGTTTCCATAAACATCAAATTGATCTATTGGGTAAGAACCAATTCTTCTAGAATAAAACAATCTACCAATATTAAAAAGTTCTGTTCCTTCTGTAAAAAACTGCCTTTGTTCTGTAAAGCGTTGTTCAAAAGGACCAAGGTTTAAAACTACATCATCAAAACCAACCTGACTAAAATCTGGTATTAAAGTGGCGTCTAATGTAAAGTTTTCTGATAAGCCATATTTTACATCCATTCCAACACTCCAATCAAATTCAGATTCACCTTCAAAAACATTGGTTGTTGCAGAAGCATAAGGATAAAGGTTTAATCTTGTTGATGGTTTAATATCTCTAAAATTAGTAATTAAACCATCATATTGTGTCCATCTACCAACTGAATTATCAATATGCGTCCATGTGTGTTGTTGGTTTAATTTTTCTAACCTTCTATGAAAATTAAAACCCCAAGATTGAATAGGTTGATTGGCAAAACGAATTGCTCTGTATGGAATTTCCATTTCTACATTCCAGCCTTTATCTGTAATTTTTGCTGCACTTTTCCAAACAGCACTCCAATTAAAATCTTCTCTACCGTTAGAAACTTTAGAGTCACCTTGGTTTCCAGTAGATTGTACTACAAATTCAAAAGGGTTTTGCCCATCATCATTTGGGTTTATTGTAACCAAAAAGAAATCTGCAATACTAAAATTATCTCTAGTTGCAAATTCTTGAGGAATTCCTTCTGGGTCTGGATCATTCATTTGTGCAGAAATATAAACTGCATTGTCATCGTAAACAACTTTAACTGTTGTTTGGTATTCTGAAGAAACAAGTTTACCATTATCTGGTCTTAAAATAACAAAGTCTGTACATAATTCAGCATTTTTCCATGCATCATCATTTAAAAGACCATCTATTTTTGGAGCTTTTTTAATTCTGTTAGTTTTAATTGTTTTCCGATTTTCTTTGTTTTGTGCGGTTAGTTGCAATGTAATTATCATTGCAAACAGTAGTAAAATGGTTTTTTTTAACATATAATTTTTGGTTGATTATGTGTAAACACGGTGCTAAAGTATCTATCCTATAGAAGGATAATTCTTAAAATCGTGTTAATTATAAGAAAGACATCATAAAATTTGAAGTGTTACACTCTATGAATGTTAAAAAAATCTTAATGAAAATTTCGAATAATTCAATGTTATTAATTTTTTACTGAAAACTATGCAAGGATTTTAAATTGAATTCGTATTTTTGAATCCGTTAATAAACACTTACAAATGAACTTACACGAATATCAAGGAAAAGAAATTTTAAATAGTTTCGGAGTTAGAATTCAACGAGGAATTGTTGCAAGTACTCCTGCTGAAGCAGTTGATGCTGCAAAAAAACTTACAGAAGAAACTGGTACAGGTTGGCACGTAATTAAAGCTCAAGTACACGCAGGTGGTCGTGGAAAAGGAGGTGGTGTTAAGTTGGCTAAAAACTTAGACGAAGTAAAAAGTATTTCTGATGATATTTTAGGAATGATGTTAATTACACCTCAAACATCTGCAGAAGGAAAATTAGTAAATCAAGTTTTAATTGCAGAAGATGTATATTATCCTGGAGAAAATGAACCAGATGAATACTATATGTCTGTTTTATTAAACAGAGCTACAGGTAAAAATATGATTATGTATTCTACTGAAGGTGGAATGGATATTGAAACTGTTGCAGAAGAAACTCCACATTTAATTTTTACAGAAGAAATTGATCCTTTATTAGGTTTAATGCCATTTCAAGCTCGTAAAGTAGCTTTTAATTTAGGATTATCTGGTGTTGCTTTTAAAGAAATGACAAAATTTGTTACTGCTTTATATACTGCATACATTAAATCTGATTCTTCTATGTTTGAGATTAATCCAGTATTAAAAACATCAGATTCTAAAATTATGGCAGTAGATGCTAAAGTTTCTTTAGATGAAAATGCTTTATATAGACATAAAGATTATGCAGCAATGCGTGATTTAAGAGAAGAAAACCCTATTGAGGTTGAAGCTAAAGCTGCAGGATTAAACTATGTAGATTTAGATGGAAATGTTGGTTGTATGGTAAATGGTGCTGGTTTAGCTATGGGTACTATGGATTTAATTAAAGAATCTGGAGGAGAACCTGCTAACTTTTTAGATGTAGGAGGTACTGCAGATGCAGCAAGAGTTGAAACTGCTTTTGGTATTATTTTAAAAGACCCAGCTGTAAAAGCAATTTTAGTAAATATTTTTGGTGGTATTGTACGTTGTGACAGAGTTGCACAAGGTGTTGTAGATGCTTACAAGAGTATGGGAGATAAAATTACTGTGCCAATTATTTGTAGATTACAAGGTACAAACGCTAAAGAAGCAAAAGAATTGATTGATAATTCTGGTATGGAAATTATTTCTGCTACAGAATTTCAAGAAGCTGCAGATAAAGTTGCTGAAGTTTTAAGTGCTTAATAAGCAATTTAGTTTAAATATATAACGCCTCACAAATTGTGAGGCGTTTTTTGTTTTAAAAATTAAACCTAGGGTTTACTATTGTATTGTACATAGATCCAAAAGAATAGTTTAGACCAAACCTAAAAGAATATTTATAACCAGATTGTGCTTGTTTTTGCGCTAACAATAATTCTTCTAAAGATAAATCTCCACCTGCTAAATTTACTTGGTTATCTGTTATGTCATAACTTCCGTTTAAACTTAACGAAAACCCTTTAAAAAGTCTGAAATTGGTTCCTAAATCAAAAGATAATGCTCTTAAAGAAGTATCATGTAAAAAACTTCTGTAAGAAATTTCACCAGAAAAATTACCCCATTTTTGTTGAATTGCACCACCTAAATTTAAACTATGTTCCCAAAGTAATTCTGTATCTTCATTAAAAATTGTAGTTTCAATATAATTATTGTGAATTGCACCTGCTCTGTAAGAAATAACTAATTGTTTTTTAAATGATTGTTTGTAATCGAAAAAATTATATTCTATAGCTGGTTTAACCCACATTGATAAATTGTAATTTCTGTAAGTAGATTCTTGTGCTCCTCCAAAAAAACCAAGAGACCAATGATTATTTAAGCTAAATACATCTGAAAAATAAAAAGTAGTTGCTTTTTGAATATTTACAATATCACCATCATCTTTTTTAAAGGTCTTTTTGTCTGAACTTCTACTAATCCTTAAAAATATTTTATTTTTTTCAGTAACTCTTTTTGCTGATGTATTGTAGTTTAAATATTTAGTTTGTTTTATTTCTTCTCCTCTAAAATTTCCTCTAAAACCAATATTAAACACCCACTGGTTCCAAGGATCTTTTATATCTTCAATAACAACATTATTATCTTCTTTTTTTAGTTTTACAGAAATAAAATCATCATTTCCACTACGTAACCAAAACTTTACTAAACCTAGTTTTAAATATTCAAAAATTAAATTTCTTACTTCTGCTTTTGTATCATCAGCTTTTGTTGAGAAATTTAAACGATTTCTCATTTTTTTGTATTTGTGTTGACCTTGAAATTCAAACATGTATTTTATACCACCACTTCCATTTTTTTGAGTTCTAACAAGAATATAAACGTCTGCAAATTTTTGATCTCTAACAAAGTTTACATGACTTAAATTTTGTTTTATATAAGCATGGTCACATTTAGAACAATCTAAAGATAACTTTAAATCAGAATTTCTAGATTGAGAAAATGATTGAAAACAAATTAATATAATTAGGCTTAAAAGATACTTTTTCATAAACTTATTTAAGTTGGAATGTTTTATAATGGAATTAAAACAAAGCTTAAAATTAAGTTTCTATGCATTAATAATTAGCAAATGCGTACATAGAAAGTATGTCTGCGTAATTTATATAAAAAGTGTTTAGTTTTTTGTTGTAGTTTTTTACATTTTCTCTTTTAAAACCGCAATTTCATCACGAAGTTTAGCAGCAACAATAAAGTCTAATTCTTTTGCAGCAGCTTCCATATGTTTGCGCTTTTCACGGATTCTTTTTTCTATTTCTTCTTTTGGTAAATATTGTAAATCTTGTTCTGCTGCTTTATTTATTGCATTGTCATAATGATAACTAGAAACTGCAGATTTAGACAATGTATCATCAATTTTTTTATTGATTTGAGTAGGAGTAATGTTGTGTTTTGTATTGTATGCTATTTGCTTTTCTCTTCTACGTTCTGTTTCATCAATGGTTTTTTGCATACTGTTTGTCATTTTATCTGCATATAAAATAGCCAATCCATTTACATTTCTTGCAGCTCTACCAACAGTTTGTGTTATAGAACGATGACTTCTTAAAAATCCTTCTTTATCTGCATCTAAAATGGCAACTAAAGAAACTTCTGGTAAATCTAAACCTTCTCTTAAAAGGTTTACACCAATTAAAACATCAAACAAACCTTTACGTAAATCTTGCATAATTTCTACACGTTCTAAAGTGTCTACATCAGAATGTATATATCTACAACGAATATCTACTCTTGTTAAATACTTTGTTAACTCTTCTGCCATTCTTTTGGTTAAAGTTGTAACCAAAGTACGTTCGTCTTTTTCTACACGTGTTTGTATTTCTTCAATTAAATCGTCTATCTGATTTAAACTTGGTCTAATTTCTATTATTGGATCTAATAATCCTGTTGGACGAATTACTTGCTCTACAAAAACACCTTCTGTTTTTTCTAATTCGTAATCTGCAGGAGTTGCAGAAACATATATTACTTGATTCTGAATAGCTTCAAACTCATCAAATTTTAAAGGACGATTGTCCATGGCTGCAGGTAATCTAAAACCATATTCTACCAAATTTTCTTTTCTACTTCTATCTCCACCATACATGGCGTGTGTTTGAGGAACTGTTACATGGCTTTCATCAATCACCATTAAATAATCATCAGGAAAATAATCTAATAAACAGAAAGGTCTTGTACCTGGTTGTCTTCCATCTAAATAACGAGAATAGTTTTCTATACCTGAGCAATAACCCAATTCACGAATCATTTCTAAATCGAATTCTGTACGTTCTTTTAAACGTTTTGCTTCTAAATGTTTGCCAATTTCTTTAAAATAATCTACCTGTTTCATCATGTCTTCTTGTATTTGATGAATGGCATTTTGTAAAACATCTGGAGAGGTAACAAATAAGTTAGCAGGATAAATTGTTAATTCTTCAAATTTTTCTAAAACAGTATTGCTTTCTAAATCGAAAGATTCAATTTCTTCAATTTCATCACCAAAAAAATGGACTCTATAACCATTGTCTCCATAAGAAGGGTAAATTGTAACAACATCTCCTTTTACTTTAAAGGTTCCACTTTTTATTTCGTGTTCGGTTCTAGAATATAAACTGGTAACTAATTGATGTAAAAATTTAGTTCTTGCTATTTGTTGATCTACATGAATAGGAATTACGTTTTTCTTAAATTCTGTAGGATTCCCAATTCCATACAAACAAGAAACAGAAGCAACTACTAACACGTCTCTTCTGCCAGAAAGTAGGGAAGAAGTAGTACTTAAACGTAATCTTTCAATATCATCATTTATAGATAGGTCTTTTTCTATATAAGTTCCTGTAACTGGTATATAGGCTTCTGGTTGATAGTAATCATAGTAAGAAACAAAGTATTCTACAGCATTTTCTGGAAAAAATTGTTTGAACTCAGAATATAATTGGGCAGCTAAGGTTTTATTATGAGCTAAAATTAAAGTAGGTTTTTTAACTTCTTTAATAACATTTGCAACTGTAAAAGTTTTACCAGATCCTGTAACACCTAATAATGTTTGAAATTTCTCTCCACTATTAATACTGTTTTTAAGCTCTTTTATAGCTTCTGGTTGATCTCCTGTAGGAGAAAACTCTGATACCAATTTAAATTCCATGTTGTAAAAATACGGATAGAATTAATAATATTAGTTTCTAATTAATGAAAAGTTGCCAGATTTTTCAATGAGTTGGTCGTTTAAATCTATAATAGAAGCTTTTTTATTTTCTTAGTAAAGAGAAATGTCCATTTTTAGTTCTTACATTTCCGTTAATATCAATTAAAACTGCATTGTACCAATAGTCGTTTGAAGGTAATAATTTACCATTATAAATTCCATTCCAACCATTTTGTGATTTTTGATCTATCACTTCTAAAAGTTTACCATATCTATCAAAAATTTTCAAATTTATTTCACTGTAAAAGGCATTATTGGTTCCTAATACATTCCAAGTATCTAAATTCCCATCTCCATTTGGTGTAAAGTGTCTTTGAAAATAAATTAAAGAAACTTCTTGCGAAGAAACTTCACCACAGTTATTAATATCTCTAATATAAACTTTGTTTAATCCAGGAGGAACATTTGTAAAAGTATATGATAAATTATCATCACCTTTTTCAAATTTTGTTATATCATTACTGTTTAAAGCAAATTCGTAATTACCAATTCCAGATACTTTTATGGTTAATGTATTTTCATCTAAACTATCTTGATCATCAACAAATTCAACAGTCTCAATAGAAGCTATATTTGATTCTTTTACAGTAAATGAGTTATAACCAACAGTTATAATATTATCTGAATTAATTGCTGGGTTATTTTCATATTCTCTAAATGCTTCAACTTTATAAGTACCTGTTTTATTAGCGTTAAAAGTAGCATTTGTTGCTCCAGATATTAATTGATTATCTAAATACCATTTATATGTATCAGAATTATTTCCAGTATTTGCGTCTAAATTTAAGGTTATAAGTTGTGGTTTATCAATAGGATTGTTAACGCATAATATTTGCTCATTAATATTGCCTTGAGGAATTGGTAGTTGTAAAATATTAAATTTAAATTGACCAATACTTTCGCAAGAATTAGAATTTGTAAGAGAAATTCTTACAAAAATATCATCTCCATCATTAAATAAATGGTTTTCATAAGGAGGTAAAATTTCATTGTTTTGTAAACCAGCATCTTCTTTGGTCCTAAAATAACTAAAACTATGAGTAGTTAAATTTAAAGCACCCCCAGAATTAGAAATTATATCTTGTGTTTTAGTATCAAAGTTATAATAAGAATCACTTGATCCTAAACTATTTCTACTATTCAAAATAGCAATATTTACATCCAATTCACTAGCGTAAATATCAGGATAAGAAGAAACACCAGATGGATTAACTTTTAATTCAATTTCTTTTGTTTGATGACAGTTTGTTGTTGTATTGGTAATTTTTACAACTAATTTATGATTTCCATTTACTGCTGTTGTAGCAATTGAGTTTCTATAATTGTTTTTATTAACTGGAGAAGAAAAAGTAGTATCAGACAATTCGAAAAACTCTATTGATACAGTGTCTGTTCCAGTGTATAATTCTGATTCTTTTATTGTTAAATTAAAATTTGTAATAAAATCGTTTGGATTTGAATCAAAGTCACATTGTTGGTAAATATTTATATCATTAATAGTAGGTTTAGGGGTGAATTGAACATCTGCTACAGCCTCTAAAGATCTTTCTCTACCACAATTGTTAAAATATGTAGTTTTTAAAGTGTAAATTCCATTGGTATCTTTATTAGTTGTACCAACAGTAATTATACTATTTGTTTCTCCTGTTAAAAGAGTGTCGTCTTTATACCATTTATAAGTAATTGGTTTGGTTAGGTCAGCAGTATCGTCAAAATCTAAAATATTATTTATTCCTAAATTTTTACTTTCACCAATACAAACTGATAATTCTCCTGCAATTTTTATCCCAGTATCTATATCTAATAAAGCAACTTTAAAAAATGATTGTATAAATGGAGGTAATCCTTCAGAAGACTTTTTAGAACCTAAGGAAATACCATTATGAACATAATCTACATTGCTTCCCAATTCTTCGGGTTTATTAATTACACCAAGACTAGATTCGTCACTTTTTGCATAATAAATTCTAGCATCAGGTCCTAATTGCAAAGCACCTCTATAGCCATTCCATGTATTAATAGTGGTTCTAGAATTGTTTATATCTGTAATGTTATTTTGAGTTAAATCATATTGATAAATAAAAGCATCATTTCTTGTTGCGTTAAAACTCTGGTTGTGGCCACCTGTAGATATATATAATCTATTTCCTGTTTGTGAAAATTCTGCTCCATAACTACCAAAGCTAATATTTAATACTTGTCTATTTGAAGCTGTACCTGTTGATGTATTAAAATCAAACAATAAACAATCAGAATCTTGACTTGTTATTACTAATTTTGATCCATCAGGAGATACTTTTAAACTTCCCCTGTTTTCAATAAAGCCTCCATTTACAGCAGAAATAACAGGTCTTGTTTCAACTCCATCTTTAGTTGCTTTGTACGCATAGATTCTTGTGTTGCTTGCAGATATTATCCAAAACTCATTGCTTTTGTTAGATTGAATTGCGGTAACTCTTTCTGTCCAATTGCTTCTTTCTGAGTTGTTTAAATCTATTGGGCCACTAACAACACTACCTAAACCTCCATTTTGTGATAAATCGATAGTATAGTAAAAAAAACCAGGGTTTTGAGAGTTACCAACAACAAAGAGGTAGTAAATATTTGAATCATCTGGCTTTGGAACAAATAAAGCTGATTGAGCACTAGAAGAATTTCCTCTTAATCCAGTTCCACCAGGCATAACATCATGATTTTTATCCCAAACTGTTGTTCCATCAGAATAAAATCTTAATTCTCCTGTTGAGCTAGAAATTGTAGAACATCCTTCATATGTCCATAATTCTCCATTCTCTAAAGCAACTGGGTTACAATCTGTAAAATCTAAACCCGCATTAAAACCAAAGTACCAAAAATTGGCTTCTTTTTGAGAAAATACATTTAATGCAAAAAATAAGAGTAAAAAAGATATTAATTTCTTCATTTGACGATATTTCATTACTAAACGTCAAATATATCTAAAAAGTACTATAAATCTCTCTTTTTTAACAGTGCAAATGAAAGGTAGATAAAAACAAAAGTCCAAACAGAAACAATAAGTATAGAAGTGAATTCTACATCATAACTCTTGGTAAAATTTTCTCCTACTTGATTAGCAACAGATCTAACAGCTCCTAATCTAGAAAAAGGTTCTTTTATTAGGTTAGCCATAGCTTCTAATGGTAGAAATTGCATAATAGAATCTACTGTGTTTGTAGTGTTTTCTGCATCTTTAAATGACCAAAAAAGATATCCTTTAAACATACTTTCTGCTATAAACCAAACTACTAAAGCACCAACAGCAAAAGCTGAACGTTTTACTAAAATTCCAAAAAATAATCCCATAGAAAAGAAACCTACTAATTTTATAAAAAATGCTAATAGATACTTTAAATCTGAAACTATAATTGCAAACTCATTATAATCAGAATAAATTAAACCCAATACTAATGATACTACAAAAACAAAAATTGTAGAAGTCAATGCAAAAGCAATAACTGTATAAAATTTAGAAAGGATAAATTCTTTTTTACTTAAACCATCAATTAAATTTTGTTTTAATGTTTTGTAACTGTATTCATTAGCCATCATAGAAACAATTACCAGAAGTAAAAAGAACTTTAAAATCGAAGCCATAAAAGTATTGAAATGCCATATATATGGAAAGTTAAATATCCCCATTTCTGCTAAATGAAACTTTATAGGACCAATATCAAATTTTATTGCTGCAATTAGAGCAATAGAAGTCAGTAAGCCAAAGTAAATTAAAGACAATACTTTGCTTGCTCTGTTATGTTTTAGTTTATGAAATTCTATAGTTAATAGTCTTAACATGACTTTGAATATTTTAGGTTGATTAGTTGTTGTTGGTTAAATCTAAGAACTGTTGTTCTAAACTTGGTTTACGCTTTATTAAATGTGATAAAACAATGCCATTGTTAAAAAGATATTGATTCATTTCTGTAGCAGAAATAGCGTTGTTTAAAGTGGCAATAATAATATCGTGTTCTTTAGTTACTTTAGCTATATCCGAATGTTTTTCTAAAATAGAAATCAATTCGTCTTCATTATTATCAACTTTTAATTCAAATAAACCTTTTGAAGCAGTCATTTCATCAACTCTACCACTATAAAGCTTTACACCTTTTCTTATAACTACAACATGAGAACATACTTTTTCTACTTCATCTAAAAGGTGAGAAGCCAATAATATAGTTGTTCCATTAGAAGCAATTTCTTTAATAATTTGTCTTATTTCGTGAATTCCTTGTGGATCTAAACCATTTGTTGGTTCGTCTAAAATTAATATTTCAGGATCATTTAATAGGGCAGAAGCTATTGCTAAACGTTGCTTCATACCTAAAGAAAAAGTTTTAAACTTACTATCTCTTCTTTCAAAAAGGTTAACAGTAGTAAGTTTTTCATTTATTTTTTCGGTTGATATGCCTTTAATTTTACAAATTAATGACAAATTTTGAGTGGCAGTCATGTAAGGGTAAAAGTTTGGTCGCTCTATAATTGCACCAACTTTTTTTAATGCTTCATGCGTAGATAATTTGCCATCAAACCAAGAAAAGTCTCCAGATGTTCTGTTTACAACATTTAAAATGATACCTAATGTAGTAGATTTTCCACTTCCATTTGGTCCTAAAATTCCGTACACATTTCCTCTTTTAATATCAAAAGAAAGATTGTTTACTGCATGAACTTTTCCGTATTTTTTATCGAGATTTTTAAGTGATAAGATAGTTTCCAAAGAAATTGATTTAGTCGATTATGTTTGTAAGACGACTAATTTACAATTTTGTTACTGAAAAAGTAAGAATTATGATGAATGAAGAAGAAAGTTAGAGGTAGGATGTAAAACTTTTTTATGGATTTTGAGGAAAATTACAATTGCTTTTTTATTTCGTTTTTTCCAGCTTTTCTTTCTGCTTTCCAAAAAAAACGTTTTCCAAATTTTCGCAAATGTTTGCGCCATTCGTTATCAGATGTTAGAACGCCTTTCTTTTTGGTACTCATTATTAATATTCATTGTAATCAAAATCATCAAAATGACCATATTCATCATCTATATCTCCATCATCTCCAAAACCATCTTCTAACTTATCTGCAACAAATTCTTTTTCTGGAGCTTCATTAGGTATTTCACCAACTGTTAAAATAATTTGAGGTAAATCTTCTTTTGTTTCAGAAGAAACCTCAATTACTTCTACATAGAAAGTCCACATATTTAAGAAATCGTAAACGTATATTAATTTGTTGTTTTCTTCAGGTAAAGTTTCATCTAAAATACAAGATTGCATAGAAATTCCTTCTCCAGCTTCTGCCATATTAAATAACGGAATTTCTTCACCTTGGTTCCATTCATCATCTGTTCTGTAAAAAGAAGCCATTTCTTGACCTCCAAAACCAAAAGATTTTGCAATTGTTAAATGTAATTCTTCTAAATTTAGTTTGTTGTCTACTAAAATAGTTCTTATTACATCTTCTTTGGTGTCTAAAATTACGCGTATTTTGTACATAAAATGGATTAATTTTTCTGAAGCAAAAATACAAATTTTTATATGTACTTTTACATTATAATCTTAATGATATGAATACAACTGCTATTTTAAAAGCCTTTAATGAGGCTTCTAAAAATACTTTAATGGAAACACTTGATATAGAATATGTTGCTGTAGGTAATGATTTTTTAACGGCCAAAATGCCAGTAAATTCTAAAGTACATCAGCCTTATGGTCAATTACATGGTGGTGCTACAGCAGCCTTGGCTGAAAGCGTTGGTAGTGCAGCTTCTAACTTTTTTATAGACAGTAAAAGTCAATTTGTAAATGGTATTCAATTATCAATTAATCATATAAAAAGTAAAAAACAAGGTGTTGTTTTTGCAACTGCAAAAAATATTCACAAAGGTAAAAGTACTCATTTGTGGGAAGTTACTATTGTAGACGAAAATGATGATTTAATATCTGTTGCTAAAATGACAAATATTGTTTTAACCAAAAAATAATTCTGACTTTACATTGAATATTATTTCTAATAAAATTGAAGGGAGCTTTGAAAATAAATTACCCTTTGTAGCCTATAGAAAGCCTAATTCTGTTGAGGTTTCTGGGTTTTTTATGAATGATGATGATTTAGAGTTTTCATCTGAAATTAATGAATCTGGTTTTGTTTTTGCACCTTTTAATAGTGATGAAAAAGCAGTAATTTTTTCTGCGGATAAAGCAGAAATTATAAACGAAAAATTTAATTTAAATGAAGAATTAACACTTAATATTAGTAATAGTGTTGTTAATAGTTCTGATAAGTTAAAGCATCTTAAATTAGTAGAAAAAACGATTGAAGAAATTAAAAAGAACGCACTAAAAAAAGTTGTAGTTTCTAGAAAAGAAGAAGTACAATTGCATAAGTTTGATGTTTTAATCACTTTTAAAAAATTACTAAAAACTTATTCGAATGCTTTTGTTTACGTTTGGTTTCATCCTAAAGTAGGGTTGTGGTTAGGTGCAACACCAGAAACTCTTTTAAATATTTTTGATAATAATTTTAAAACAATGTCTTTAGCAGGAACTCAAGTTTATAAAACTAATGAAGAGGTAATTTGGAAGGCTAAAGAATTAGATGAACAGCAATTAGTGACTGATTTTATAAATAATCAATTAAAAAATATATCATCTAAACTTAAAATAGAGAAAACAGAAACTGTAAAAGCTGGAAATTTATTGCATTTAAGAACCAAGGTTGAAGGTGTTTTAAATGAAGAAGCTAGTTTAAAACAAATAATAAGAGGTTTGCATCCAACACCTGCAGTATGTGGCTTACCAAGAGAAAAGGCAAAAGATTTTATTTTAAAAAATGAGCATTATAATAGAACATTTTATACTGGTTTTTTAGGAGAGTTAAATATTGAAAAGAAATCTTCTTTGTTTGTAAATCTTAGATGTATGAATGTAAAAGATAAAGTAGCTACTTTATATATTGGTGGGGGTATAACAAAAGAAAGTAACCCACAAAAAGAATGGGAAGAAACTATAGCAAAAAGTAAAACTATTAAACAAGTATTATAATATAAAAAAGCCACAAGTTTAACACTTGTGGCTTTTTAGAGTAAAATGAATTTGAATTAAAATTGTAATTATATAAACTTAGTATAAGTTACTTTAAAGTTTATAAATAAAAGGTTTATTTACCTTTATATATCATCAAAAGATACATCTGTAAAACTCTCTGTAGATTTAGTTTCTTCAGTTGTTTCTTCTTTCTTAAAATCTTTT
Organism: Polaribacter sp. Z022; assembly: GCF_023555495.1. Lineage (GTDB taxonomy): Bacteria > Bacteroidota > Bacteroidia > Flavobacteriales > Flavobacteriaceae > Polaribacter. The sequence goes on from NZ_JALCZO010000002.1 coordinate 435,327, forward strand.
TGGTGGCGTTCACTAATTACTTCACTTCCTTTTTCGTTTAAAATGTAATCAGTTGCTTTACCTAACATTTCTTTAAAATCAGTAAAATCTTCTTTGTATAGGTAAATTTTGTGTTTTTGGTAATGGAAAGAACCATCATCATGTGTAAACTTTTTACTTTCTGTAACAGTTAAGTAATAATCATCTGCTTTTGTTGCTCTAACATCAAAAAAGTAAGTTCTTCTTCCTGCTCTTAATACTTGTGAAAAAATTTCTTCCTGTTCAACTCTCTCTGCCATAATTCTTTTTAAATAGTCGTTATAAAATGTTTGTTATACTTAACAAATCTAACAAAATATTTTATTTAGCAATGTTAAAGATTAAATTTCTTTTTCTAAAAGTTGTTGTTCGTATAAATCTTTATAATAGCCTTCTTGTGTTATTAATTGATTATGAGTTCCTTGTTGTGTTATTTTACCCTCATTTAAAACTATAATTTTATCAGCATTTTTAGCCGAAGAAATACGATGACTAATAATAAAGGTTGTAATATCTTTAGAAATACGTTCTAAATTCGACAAGATTTTTTCTTCTGTTTCAGTATCTACAGCCGATAAACAATCGTCAAAAATTAAAATTTTAGGTTTTTTAATTATAGCTCTAGCTATAGAAACACGTTGTTTTTGTCCACCAGATAAAGTTACTCCACGTTCACCCAAAATAGTTTTGTAACCATCAGGAAAATCAACAATATTTTTATGTACATCAGCATTTTTAGCTGCTGTAATTATTTCATCCTGAGTAGCATCTTCTTTACCAAATTTAATATTATCTTCTATACTTTCAGAAAACAAAAATGGATCTTGAGGTACAAAACCAATCTGATTTCTAACATCATTTAAATTGGCTTCTTTTATAGGGTTGTTGTCTAATAAAATAGTTCCTTTCTTAGTGTCATATAGTCTAGAAATTAGTTCTATAATAGTAGATTTTCCAGAACCAGTTTTTCCAAGAATTGCTAAAGTTTCTCCAGATTTTACTGAGAAATTAACATTTTTTAAAGCTGTAATGTTGGTATCATCATAAGTAAAAGTTACATCTTTAAAAGTAACATTTCCATTTAATTCAGTAGAATTTTCGTTATAATTTTGAATTTCTGGTACTTGTTTTAAAAACTCATTTATTCTTAATTGAGAAGCCTCTGCTTGTTGTACCATAGATGTAACCCAACCAACAACAGCAACTGGCCATGTAAGAATATTTACATACATCATAAATTCTATAATGGTACCAATTTGTATTTCGCCATTAATATATTGTTGTCCACCAATATAAATTACTAATAAGTTACTAATACCAATAAGTAAAATCATTAACGGAAAAAACAATGCATTTGCTTTGTGTAAGTGAATGTTTTTCTCTTTACTTTGATCAGCAATTTTATCAAAATCTTTTATAATTGAAGCTTCAATACCATAAGATTTTACAACATTCATCCCAGAGAAAAACTCTTGATTAAAAGTAGTTAGTTTAGATAAATACTCTTGAACAATAGAACTTCTTTTATGGATAACTTTACTTAATAAAAAGATAGAAATTGATAATAATGGAAAAGGAATTAAAGTATACATGGTTAGTTTTACATCTATACTAATCATTTGTGTAAAACCTACTGCAAACAAAACAATCATGTTCATACTATACATAATTGCAGGACCAACGTACATTCTAACTTTAGAAACGTCTTCAGAAATACGATTCATTAAATCTCCTGTTCTGTTCTTTTTATAAAAATTAAGAGACAATCTTTGATATTGTTGATAAATTTCATTCTTAAGATCAAATTCTATTAACCTAGAAGTTACAATAATTGTTTGCCTCATTATAAATGTAAAAATACCCGATAATAAAACTGCACCTATAATTATAAGAATGTTTATTAATAGCTCATGCTGAACAAAATCTAAATCTGTTACTTTATTGTTTTGATAATCTTCAACAACATTTAAAGAGTCACCAATAATTTGAGGCACTTTTAATGCTAAAAATTTAGATGAAATTGTAGCTAAAAGGCCTAATAATAATCGCCATTTATACTTTGTAAAGTATTTATTAATATATTTGAGTTCTTTCAAAAGAGTATTTTTTATCAAAAAAGAAAGTACGAAGATACAAGATTAACTATATAAAATATTCTTAAAAAAGAATTAAAAAACTTGGTGACTTAAAAATAAAATAATACTATTTTTGCAGCGCAATTTATATAAGTTCTTTAGAAAATGATTAACAGAAGACATATTCGAGTTAAAGTAATGCAATCTGTATACGCTATGTTACATTCTCATAATGATGATATTATTAGAGAAGAAAAATTTTTAAAACATAGTATTTTAAAAATGTACGATTTGTACGTTTTAAACTTACAGTTATTAATAGAAGTGCAAAAATTAGCTGCAAAAAAAATTGCACTTTCTAAAAAGAAAATTCTTGCTACTAAAGAAGATTTAAATCCTAACAACAAATTTTTAAACAACAAAGTTATTAATACTCTTGCAGAAAGCATTAGTATGGAAGGCTATGTAGAACTTAATAAATTAAATTATTGGGAAGATAATGATGAGTATGTTAAAATAATTTATGATGAATTGCAAAAAAGTGATTTATATAAAAAATATTTAGCAACCAAAGAAGATTCGTTTAAAATAGATAAAGTATTTGTTTTAGATTTTTTCAAAGAAATTATTGCTCCAAATGAAAAGTTAGGAGAATATTTTGAAGATAAAATGATTTCTTGGGTAGATGATATTCCTTTTGTAAATACTTGGGTTGTTAGAAGTTTAAGTAAATTTAAAGAAAACAAAACATTTGTTTTAAGTAGTCTTTATAAAGATGAAGATGATGAGAATTTTGTTTCTAAAATTTTTCAGAAAACAATCTTAAAACATACAGAGTATGAGGTAGATATAGAAAATAAAACTCCAAATTGGGAAACTGATAGAATTGCAGATATAGATATGATTCTTATAAAAATGGCAATAACAGAGTTTATAAACTTTCCATCTATACCAACAAGAGTAACTATTAATGAGTATATTGAAATTTCTAAAGACTATTCTACAGAAAAAAGTAGCTATTTTATTAATGGAGTTTTAGATAAAATTTCTAAAGAATTTATTAAAAACAAAAGAATCGTTAAAATTGGTAGAGGATTGCTTTAAACAATAGGTTTAGAAAAATTATTTATTATTTTTACATAAAATTAAAACACAATGAAAAACATAACAATTTTATTAGCTTTAGTACTTACTATCTCTTTTACTGCATGTAAAGATGGTGGAAATGCAACTTCTAAAATAAACAAAGCAAATTTAGAAAAAGCAACTTCTAGAGATATAGAAATTAAAAAAGGAACAGCATTAATTTCTTTAGACAAAAAAGTATACGATTTTGGAACAGTAAATGAAGGAGATATTGTAGAAACTTCTTTTAAAGTTACAAATTCAGGTAAAACAAACTTGGTTATTACAAACGCTCAACCTTCTTGTGGTTGTACAGTTCCTGTTTGGCCTAAAGCACCAATTAAACCAGGAGAAACTGGAGAAGTTAAGGTGAAGTTTAATACTAGTGGAAAACCAAATAGACAACAAAAAACAATTACTTTAACTACAAACACAGAATCTGGTAGAGAAGTATTAACATTAAAAGGTTCTGTAATACCAAAAACAAAATTATAATTATGTATAGTGCAATTTTTTTACAAGAAGCAGCTGGTTCTTTAATGAGTATGTTACCTTTTTTAGCAATTATTGTAGTGTTTTATTTCTTTATGATAAGACCACAAATGAACCGTCAAAAAAAGGAAAAAGCTTTTCAAGCTGAAATAAAAAAAGGAGCAAAAGTTGTTACCACTAGTGGTATTCATGGTAAAATTGCAGAAATTAATGCTGCAGAAAATACAATTACTATAGAAACTGGAGCAGGTAAAATTAAGTTTGAACGTTCTGCAATTTCAATGGAATTAAGTAACAAAAAATTAGCTCCTGCTAAAAAATAAAAACTTAGTTTTTTAAAATATTAAGTGAGCTTTGTCTATTTAGATACTGCTCACTTTTTTGTTTACAAGCTTTTGTGTAGATTGCATAAAAAATAAATAAACTCTTGATTAAGAATAAAAAAATATCGAAAAGTTTTATTGGTTTTTTAGTGGCTTCATTTTTTATTTGGCTGCTAATTACCTTGTCTAAAGAATATACTGCAACAATAAGTTATCCTGTACAATACAATAATATTCCTCAAGATAAATTACTTCAAAAAGAACCAACTAAAGAGATCGATGTTATTGTAAAATCATCAGGATTTAATATTATTAAATCAAGGTTTAGCAATTACCCAATTATTTTAAATGCTAAAAATTTAAATAGAAAAACATCAAGTAAATATTACTTTTTAACTAAAAATCAAAAAAATAATATACAAAGTCAATTATACTCTGGTGTAGAGTTACAGCAAGTAATTCTAGATACTATTTATTTAGAAATTGGAAGTTTAATTTCTAAAAAAGTGCCTTTAAAACCAAATTTAGATATTAACTATCATATTGGTTATGATGTTTTAGAAACTGTTAAAATAAACCCTGATAGTATTTTAATTTCTGGTCCAGAAGCTCAAATAAATAAGATTTCTAAAATTGATTTAGAATTATTAAAATTAGATGATGTAAAATCTGACTTTGAAAAACAAGTAAAAATTGTTTTACCAGAAAACGCTAATAATTTAAAAGTTAAATTAAAAACAGCTACAATAAGTGGTAAAGTAGAAAAGTTTACAGAAGGTACTTTAGATATTCGTTTTAAAATAATAAACCTACCTAAAGAAATAGAATTAACTACTTTAAATAATACTGTAGAAGTAGTTTTTGTAGTAGGGCTTTCTAATTTTAATAAAGTTGATAAAAATTCTTTTGAAGTAATTTGCGATTACCATATTTCTAAAGAAAATAATTTAAGTTATTTATTACCTAAAATAGTAACAAAACCTAGTTTTATAAAAAGTATAAAAGTAGTACCAAGTAAAATAGATTTTTTAATTCAAAAATAGATGGTAGTTGGCTTAACAGGAGGCATTGGAAGTGGTAAAACAACAGTTGCAAATATCTTTGCAAAATTTGATAATGTTGTTATTTATAATGCAGATTTAGAAGCTAAAAACTTAATGAATACTTCATTAAAAATTAAATCTAAAATGATTGAAGAATTTGGAGAAGATTCTTATAAAAACAATCAACTTAACAGACCTTATATTGCTAATATTGTTTTTAATGATAAAAGTAAATTAGAAACATTAAATTCTATTGTACATCCAGAAGTAAAAATGCATTTTCAACAATTTATTAAAATGCATAAAAAAAGTCATTATATAATTTATGAAAATGCAATTCTTTTTGAAAGTAAAAGTAATTTAAAATGCGATATTGTTATTTCTGTTTATGCACCATTAAATCTAAGAATTAGTAGAACCATGTTAAGAGATGAAATTGCTAAAAAAGATGTAGAAAATAGGATAAATAGCCAATGGAAAGAAGATAAAAAGCTATTGCAATCAAATTATATTATAAATAATATAACAAAAGAAGCTACTCATAATCAGATTATTAATATCCACAATATTTTAACACAAAAAAGACATCGAATTTAATTAAATGCAACGTTATTGTTAAAATACTCTTAAATTTCATTTTTTCTCGTTAATTTAGGTTAAAAACAATAAAATCAATTTTTGAAAGCCGTAACTTTGATTTATGGGTAAAAAAATGTTTATTCTTATTGTTGCTTTAATGAGTATTTCCTTGATAGGAATTATTACAGTACAACTTTATTGGATTAATAATGCAGTAGAAAGTAAGAAAGAACAATTTAAGAATGATGTTCAGAAATCTTTAGGTAGTGTATCTCAAAGAATCAATGAAAAAGAAGAAACTAATTTTGAAAAAACGATAGAAGGTTTTATGGAAAATGTAGGTTTGGCAAATGATGCTCAAATAAGAAACTACCTTTTTCAAGAAATTGATACTACTTCTAAACAAAAATTTACCTTTGGATCTACTTTTTTAGAAGAAAATTTTAAGCTTCCAACAGATTTTTTAGATAATGATTCTCTTATTGTAAAAAGAGTTTCTGGTAAGCAAGATTTTTTTCATACAAGACTTATAAAAGGTGTAGACAATATTTTTTCTGCAACAGATGAAAAACGAACTTCTTTTACTAAAAGATATTCTGAAATTGAAAAGACTTACTTTTCTCAAGCTTTTGGTATTTATAAAAAAACAAAACCAGTTCATCAAAGAATAAGTAATAGAGAGTTAAATGAAATTATAAAAGAAGAATTAGTAAAAAGAAATATTGAGTTAGATTTTAAATACGGAGTTTATTCTAAAGATGGATTAGCTACAAAATTAAAATCTGGTTACTATACAATTGATAAAAATGATGGTTATAAATACCCAATTTTATTTGATACTAATGGAGATATGCAACATGAATTGTATGTAACTTTTCCAACAAAAAAAGAGCATATTCTTTCTGGTATTTCTAACATTTTATGGTTGTCATTATTTTTTATATTAATTATAATTATAGCTTTTTCTAGTTCTTTATATCAATTAATAAGACAAAAGAAAATATCAGAAATTAAAACTGATTTTATTAATAACATGACACATGAGTTTAAAACTCCTATTGCAACTATAAATTTAGCATTAGATTCTATTAAGAATCCTAAAATTATAGGAGATAATGAAAAAGTTTTACGTTATGTGCAAATGATTAGAGATGAAAACAAAAGAATGCATACTCAAGTAGAAAATGTATTAAGAATTTCTAGGTTAGAAAAAAATCAAATAGAAATAAGTAAGGAAACTATAGATATGCACGACATTATAGATGATGCAATATCACATACAAGTTTATTAATAGCAAATAGACAAGGTAGTTTAAATACACATTTCGAAGCAATAACAACAGAAATTCCAGGAAATCAATTTCACCTGACCAATGTTATTGTTAATATTTTAGAAAATGCATTAAAATATTCTGAAGGAAAACCAAAAATTGATGTGTATTCAGAAAGCACAAATAAATACTTTGTTGTAAAAATTAAAGACGAAGGAATAGGAATGAGTAAAGCTGTTCAAAAAAACGTTTTTGATAAGTTTTACAGAGAACAAAAAGGAAACATACATGATGTAAAAGGGCATGGTCTAGGTTTAGCTTATGTTAAAGAGATTGTAGACAAACATCATGGATCAGTTTTAGTAGAAAGTGAAAAAGGAGTAGGAAGTATATTTACGGTAAAATTACCTTTAATTTAAAAACATATAAAATGGGAAGTAAAAAGATTTTATTAGTTGAAGATGATCCAAATTTTGGAACAGTTTTAAAAGATTATTTAGCATTAAATGATTACAATGTAACACATGCTAAAGACGGTATAGAAGGATTAATCATGTTTAAAAATAGTGATTATGACTTATGTATATTAGATGTTATGATGCCTCGTAAAGATGGTTTTTCATTAGCACAAGATATTAGAACAACAAACAAAGAAGTGCCAATTATATTCTTAACAGCTAAAACATTAAAAGAAGATGTTTTAAAAGGGTATGCAGTTGGTGCAGACGATTATTTAAACAAACCTTTCGATTCTGAAGTACTATTGCATAAAATAAAAGCAATTTTACAAAGAAAAGATACAGATAAAAGCACAGAGTCTGAACAGTTTGAGTTTACAATAGGAAACTTTTTCTTTAATTCTAAATTAAGACATTTATCTATTGGAGAAACAGGAGAACCAATAAAATTATCACCTAAAGAAAGTAAATTGTTACGCATGTTAGCAATTCATAAAAACGATTTAATGCCAAGAGAATTAGCATTAACAAAGATTTGGAGAGATGATAATTATTTTACATCAAGAAGTATGGATGTTTATATTGCTAAACTTCGTAAATATTTAAAATTAGACGAAAACGTAGAGATTTTAAATATTCATGGAGAAGGGTTTAGAATGGTAGATAAATCTTAAAAAACATTAACTTCCTTAAAAATTAACTCAATCTGATTATTTTCGGATTGAGTTTTTGTATATTTATAATATGGCAGAATTTATTAAAATATATAAAGAAAATCCTAATCAAAAAGCAATAGATAAGGTTGTTAAGGTTTTAAAAAATGGAGGTTTGGTAATATATCCAACAGATACTGTTTATGGTTTAGGATGTGATATTACCAACAACAAAGCATTAGAAAAAATTGCAAAAATTAAAGGAGTAAAGCTAGAAAAAGCTAAGTTTTCTTTTATTTGCAATAATTTAAGTCACTTATCAGATTACGTTAAGCAAATAGATACTTCTACTTTTAAAATACTTAAAAGAGCTTTACCTGGTCCTTATACATTTATCTTACCAGGAAGTAAAAATTTACCAAAAGTTTTTAAAAAGAAGAAAACAGTTGGTATTAGAATACCAGATAATAATATTACAATTTCTTTAATCGAAAATTTAGGAAATCCTCTTGTAACAACATCTATTAGAGATGAAGATGAGATTTTAGAATATACTACAGATCCAGAACTAATTTATGAAAAATGGGGAAAATTAGTAGACATTGTTATTGATGGTGGATATGGTGACAACCAAGGATCTACAATTATAGATTTTACAGAAGGTTATCCAGAAGTAATTAGAGAAGGAAAAGGAAGTTTAGAGGTTTTGTAAACTTATTTATTCATAAACTAACGTGAATTTAATTTCTACTTTAATCGATAAAATTACCGCTAATAATCTTTGGGATAAGGAGTTTGTTTTACAGAGAAACGAATTTTTAAAAGAAAAAGGTACTATAGATACTAATCTATATTTAGTAGTTACAGGAAGTTTAAGAATATTTGTTGTAGATGAATTTGAAGAACATACTATTAGGTTTGGTTATAAAGATAATTTAATAGCATCCTTAGATTCCTTTTTAAATGAACAGCCTTCAGATTTCTATATACAAGCACTAAAAAAAACCACAATAAAATCCATCAGTAAAAAAAAGTATTTATCATTTATAAACTCATCTCAAGAATACAAAGAAATTTGGCTTTCTATATTAGAAAAGTTTGTTTTACAACAAATGGAAAGAGAAAGAGATATTTTAACATCTTCACCCTTAGAAAGGTATAGGCGAGTTTTAAAAAGAAGTCCAAAATTGTTTCAAGAAATTCCAAGCAAGTACATTGCTTGTTATTTAAGAATGACTCCAGAAACTTTATCTAGAATTAAAAAATCTTAATTTCAATCAATTTTTTTTTCAAATTTTATCTAGTAATTTGTAAAAAAAAACAATGGTATCTACATCAAAACAATTAATACAAGATTTATTAGACCTTACTCACAAAAATTTAAATGACGTAGATAAATTTAAAAGTGAATCTATAAATTCTTTAAATTGGAAAGAGAATCTTAAAAGTTGGAGTGTCTTAGAATGTATTGAGCATCTAAATAGGTATGGAGATTCTTATATTCCAGAAATAGAAAATAAAATTAAAAATTCTAACTATAAAAGTTCAGGAAAATTTACTAGTAATTGGTTAGGAAAGTATTTTAGTAAATCGGTTTCATACAATGAAAGTTTAAATAAAATGAAAACATTTAAATCTATGAATCCTTTAAATTCTAAACTAGATATTAATGTATTAGAAAAATTTATAAACCAACAAAACCAAATCATTAAATTATTAGAAAAGGCAAAAGATGTTGATTTAGATAAAACTAAAACTGCTATTTCAATTTCTAAATGGATTAAATTGAGGTTAGGAGATTCTTTTAGAGTATTAATTTTTCATAATGAAAGGCATATAAAACAAGCACAAAAATCATTATTAAAATCTATTAGTGAGCTGTCTTAAAAAAAACTAATAAAGAATAATATAAAAAAGATAACTATTTTAAATTCTTAAACTTCTTTATACCTAAAACAAAATACTGCCAAACAATACTTGTATGTATATAGTAGTCTTGTTTTTTTGATAATTTTTTACGCTTACCTAAAAATTTAAAGAAATTTTTATAAAAACTAAAATGTGCTTTAACAATAGCCCAAGTATGTATTGGTCTTAGTTCTATCATAAATTTTATTCCAGCAATACCATCTAATATTAAGCGAGAAAAAACTACAAATAAGAACCATTTTTTTGGAACATTTTTTACAATGTTTAATAAACTATTTCTAAAGTTTAAAAATGTTTTTTGCGGATTTGTTTCTTGTAAAGTAGCACCACCAACATGGTAAACAGAAGAGGAACCGACATATTTTATATTATAACCAATATTATGAGTTCTCCAACATAAATCTATTTCTTCTTGATGAGCAAAATAATCTTCATCTAAACCACCTAATTGATGATATACTTTAGAACGAATAAATAAACATGCACCAGAAGCCCAAAAAATATCGGTTTCATCATTAAATTGATTTTCATCATTTTCTAAATGATTAAAAACACGTCCTCTACAATAAGGATACCCAAATAAATCTACATAACCACCAGCTGCACCTGCATATTCAAATTTAGATTTATCCTTAAAATCTAACATTTTAGGTTGAATAATAGCAGTGTTTTTATCTCTATTAAAAACTTCTATAATTGGTTTTAACCAATTTTTAGTAACTTCTACATCAGAATTTAAAAGACAATATACATCTGCTTTTATTTCTTTTAAAGCATCATTATAACCTTTAGCATAACCACCATTAACCTTGTTTTTAACAATTTTTACTGATGGATAAAATTCTTTAATAAATGAAATTGAATTGTCTGAAGAAGCATTATCTGCAACATAAATATCAGCTTCATTAGAGCTAAAATTTACAACAGATGGTAAGAACTGTTCAAGCAGTTTTTTTCCATTCCAATTTAATATGACTATTGCTATTTTCAAGAGAGCAAAATTACATTTTAAAAATTACATTTTTGCATAAAGTTGTCTTAATAAAAAGGGTTTTTTATTATTTGTAATTCGGAATTTCTTTTAAGAAAATATAAGTTTCGTTTTCAAAATCCATTTTGCAATAAAAATGTTCTAATCCATTTGTAACAACCAAATAATTAGCTTTTAATTTTAAATTATAACGTGCAATTTGATCAAAAGTATCTTGTGTTATTTTAATTTGTGGAGCTTTACATTCTACAATAATATCATGATTACCTTCTTTATTAAAAATTAAAATATCAGTTCTTTTTTTACGATTGTTAATTGTTAATTGTTTTTCTAGAGCAATTAATGTTGTGGGATATTTTTTTTCAGAAATTAAAAATTGTACAAAATGCTGACGAACCCATTCTTCTGGAGTTAAAACCAAATATTTTTTTCTCAAATTATCAAAAATAAGCGTCTTATTTTCGCTACTTTTGAGTTTGAATTTATAATTAGGTAGATTGAGTTTTTGCATCAATCAAAAGTAAGAAAATGAACGAAATAAGAAGTATAGTTTCAGATATTAAAAATGGTAACATAAAACCTATTTATTTTTTAATGGGTGAAGAACCATATTATATTGATAAAATATCTGATTATATTGAAGAAAATGTTTTAGATGAAGCTGAAAAAGGTTTTAATCAGCAAGTAATGTATGGTAGAGATGCAACTATAGAAGATATTGTTTCTGCAGCAAAACGTTATCCAATGATGGCAGAAAGACAAGTCATTATTGTTAAAGAAGCTCAAGATTTAAGTAGAAATATAGAAAAACTAGTTTCATATGCTTTAAATCCTCAACCAACTACAGTTCTTGTTTTTAATTATAAATATAAAAAGTTAGATAAACGTAAAAAGTTGCATAAAGCAATTGTAAAATCTGGTTTAATTTATGAAAGTAAAAAGCTTTATGAAAATCAAGTATCAGATTGGATTCGTAGAGTTTTAAGTGGAAAAAAATATCAAATAGAGCCCAAAGCAGCTCAAATGTTGGTAGAGTTTTTAGGAACTGATTTAAGTAAAATATCTAATGAATTAGATAAGTTGATATTAATTTTACCAAAAGAAACTATTATTAATGACACCCATATTGAAGAAAATATAGGAATTTCTAAAGATTTTAATAATTTCGAACTTAGAAAATCGGTAGGAGAGAAGGATATTTTAAAGGCAAATAGAATTATTAATTATTTTGCTCAAAACCCAAAGAGTAATCCATTAATAATGACAATTTCATTATTAAATAATTTTTTTACGCAGTTACTTATGTTTCATGGTTTACAAGATAAATCTAAGAGTTCTGTTGCTAAATCTTTAGGTGTTAGCCCTTACTTTGTTGATGAATATTTTTTAGCTGCTAGAAACTATCCAATGAGAAAGGTTGCACAGGTTATAGCTACCTTAAGAGATGCAGATGTAAAAAGTAAAGGAGTAGGAGCAAATCAAACTCAAAAAGATATTTTAAAAGAGTTATTATTTAAAATTTTACATTAAAAAATAAATCTTATTAAAATTAAAAATCCAATCACAATTAAGTGATTGGATTTTTTTATTAATACTAAAAACCGCTACCTGGGTCTTCTATACTCTGTGCTTGAGATTTTTGAGGATTTAAAATGAGGTAGGTTCCTAAAGCTGTTAAAGCAGCGTATTTACCATAGTTACCAATTTTTTTAAGAGCATCTTTACGTGAAATGTCTTGTTTTTTATTTTCTATATTTTTATTCATGATGTTTCTTTTTTTAATGTTATTATTCTAAAATAATTTTTTTGCTAACCTTACCAGATTCTGTTAAGATTCTTGTAAAATAAACTCCAGAAGCTAATTTTGGTAAAGAAATTTCTTTATTACCATTAGTCTCAAAAGAAGTAGTCATAACTTGTTTACCAAGTATATTAAATATAGAAACAGTAGATTTTCCTTGAGGTAAACCTATTATTTTAAGTGTAGATGCGTTTTGTTTAAAAATACTAATTGAATTTAACGTAATATCATTTACTGATAAAGCACTTTGTGAAGTGTGTAAATAAAATCTACCAACACCATTTAAAGCTTCTGTTAAAGTAATTTTATACTCGCTATTAACTTCATCTAAACGTGTAAATGTATTATTTTCTTTATCTTCAATAAAAACTTTAATTCCTGTAGGTAAGTTTAAAGTTTCTGTAGAAATTGAGATTTCAGTATTTGCAGTAGCTTCAACACCAATAGGAATTATCATAGATTCTAAATTCTGATTAGGTAATGCTTGTCTTTTAAAAGAAATTCCTTCATTATTTTCTATTAAATTCGAATAGATTCTTAAATCTGAAGAAACTCCATCAAACATACCTATATCAAATCTAGGATCTAATCCAGTTGTTTTTCCATCTAAATAATTAATAAATGTACTTTTACTGTTAGTTCCATCTGTTACTTTTAATTCAATTGAAGGATTAGAGTTTTTATAAAAAGGAATCATAGATTGATGACTTTGCATAGCTTCTGTAATTGAAGCATTTCCAGAAGAAACATTAGAATTTACAAAAAATGCTTGACCAGGGTGAATATATCCTGTTGTTAAATCATCATAAGAACTTGTAGATGCATTCCAAACATAAATTGCCTGAAAACCAGAAGATAAGTTTGAAGTATTTGTAGAAATAAATGTAGCAATATTAATATAAGAAGGGTATGGGTTACCAATCATATTCCATTTATTAACATCTTGAGAAATAGCTGTAGATACATCTGATGTAGGAAAAGTTCCTGTAAAAGTATAATTACCACTTTCAGTTCTTTTTAAAGAATATCCAACTCCATCACCAAATGTTGTAGCAGAACCTCCAGATTGAAAGTATGTCCAATGACCAGTTGTACCATCTGCAGTTCCATTTTGATAAGTAGCAATAGCTCTATTATCTGTATTAATTACACCAGTTGCAATATTATTATTAGCAACCCAAGTATCATCATATTGTTCTCCAGTAACAGGAGAAGAAACTAAATGCCAATCAGTATCACCAACATGAACATTATAGTTTATTGTACCAGCAAAAGTTGAATTAGCAATTAAAGATGCACCAGAATTAATAGTTGCTTTATTAATTGTAACAGCTGCAGAGGCTGTTGGTTGGTTTGTAACCATTGGTATGTATACATTATGTGTTGCTGTAGGCACACCTTCTGTCCAGTTAGTAGCAGTAGCCCAATCATTATCTGTAGTACCAGTCCAAGTATTTGGGTAACTTCTATCTCCACTAAAAGTTACATCTGTTGTCCCTGGATTTCCACTAGAAATACCATCACCAATTGCTTCATCAGAACGAAATGTATTAGTGTCGTTTAAGTAAGTAACAACAAATTTAAAATTGTCATTAGCTGTTATACCTATTTCAGAAAAATCTACATCAAAAGTATAAATAGCACTAGTTGTAGTTGCTGTAGGACTTAAGTTAGCAGATGTTTAATAAGTAAAATTATTTACGTTATCTAATAACCATAAACCAGCAAAATTTTGATCGAAAGCTATTGCATAATCAGCTTCAAAACCAGCAGGGAAATTTACTGTAGATCTATTTGTACCATCAAAACCAGAAACCCCTCTTCTTAATCCATCTGCAGTATCTGTAAAGGTAGATGTATTAGAAAAACCTCCAGATTTAGAGTCAATATAAATAACCATAGTATTATTAAGATCTCCTAAACCTTTGTTTAAAGTAAATGAGATTTGTGTACCATTGTCTGTTATTTGGATGTTCCCAGATCCTCCAAAAACATCTCCAAAACCAGAATTTCCATTTCCAGAATAAGTTACTTGTGCTTGTACTACAAAGCAGAATAGTAAACTAATTACTGTTAAAAAATAATTTTTTTTCATAATTTTCATTTTTAGATTAGTTAATAATTAATTTTTTTGTTTGTGTTTGATTGTTTTTATTCTTGATTTGAATAAAATAAATACCGCGCTTTAAATCTGATACTTCATAAAAATTAGATTTAATAATTTCTTTAGAGTATTGTTTTACACGTTTTCCAGTAACATCATAGATGTTAGTTTCTAAAACTTCTTTAGAAAGAGCAAAATGAGATTTTGTAGGATTAGGGTAAATTTTAAAAAGATTGTCATTGGCTATAATTTCATCTGTAGATAATGTAGCAGGACTACTAGCATAAACTCTGAATTCTCCTGGAGCTAAAGAAATATTAGCTGTAGTATTAGTTACATTTATTGTAGAGTTATCTTCTAATAAATTATACCAAGTACCTGTTTGTTGAAAAAATGGAGAAATACTTTGAGTTGTAACACCAAAGTTACCTATAATAACAACATTCTTAATTTCTGATGCAGAAGGATCTGTTAAATGAATTTTATTTAAACCGTTAGAATTACCAAGATCTAAAGTAAAATCTGAAGTTTCAAAAATTTCATACTTCTGTTTTAGTTTAATTAATTTAGACCAAGTGTCATAGATTTTTTTTCTATTGTTATCTGCTAAATAGCTCCAAAGAATAGGTTTATTCCCTGTTCTTCCATTTTGATCTATAGAAATATCATAACCTAACTCACCAAATTGCCAAATCATTTTTGGTCCAGGAATTGTAAAATAAAATGCTCCTGCCAATTCTTCTCTATCTAAAGCTGTACTTGTGTTTTTAATGTTGTAGCTTCCACTAGAATTACCAAATTGTAAGTTTCTGTACATTAAACGTTCTTCATCATGGCTTTCCATGTAACTTACATTTGCTGGCACAGACCAACCTCTGTTTTTATAAGAAATCCAAGAAAAATCAGCATCGCTACCAAAGCCCATTGTTGCTTGGTTGTATTGATGATTGTGGTTACCCCAAACCATAATTCCTTTGCCTTCATCTAATCTATAATTCACCCATTCAGATTCTTCTGTGTTTGTACCTAAATGTTCAAAAATGATATAAAAATCTGGATCAATTTCCCATTGATAATCAGCATATTCTTTTAAAACATTAACTCTATCTTGTTGATAAGCATTTGTACATGCTTCACTACCTGTACAATTTTGAGTAAATCCTTTTGTTAAATCCCATCTAAATCCATCAACTTTATATTCTTCTATCCAGTATTGAGAAACTCTTTTTACATAGTCTTTTACATCTTGTTTACTATGGTTATAATCATTAAAAACACTGTAAGAATGTCTGGCAATTGGGTTAAAAAACGGACTGTCTGTAGAAGCTTGACCTCCATAACCACCATTGTCTGTATTCCACATTCTATAATAAGGGTTTTGACCAGAAGCGTGGTTAAAAGCTACATCAATAATAACAGCAATACCTCTTCTATGACATTCGTCTATAAATTGTTTAAAAGAAGTAGTATTACCATAATATTTATCTAATGCCATATGAAAAGAAGGGTTGTATCCCCAAGATTCATTACCATCAAATTCCATTACAGGTAAAAATTCAATTGCATTAATACCTAGTTCTTGTAAATAATCTAATCTTGCTTTTACAGCATCATAACTGTGTAATTCATCAAAATCTCTAATTAACAATTCGTAAATAACTAAATCTGTTTTTTTAGGTTTAGTAAAGTTTGTAGTTTGCCAAACATAATCTGCATCACCAGTTCTTAATAAAGTAACTGCATGATTTGTTTTTCCTGTAGGATAACTTGGTAAGTTTGGATACGTAGTTGCGTTAATATATTGATCATTAGATTCAGTTAACACAACAGTAGAGTAGGGGTCTGCTACTCTTAAATTAGCATCAATAATATATTGATAAGAATAATCTGTTTGAGGAGTAAGACCTGTTAGTTCTATCCAAAAACGGTTTTTAGATGAATCTTTTTTTAGTAAATACGCATCATTAATTTCCCAATTATTAAAACTTCCAATAACATGAATAAATTCTTTTCCAGGAGCATAAAACACTAAAGTTACTTTTGTGTTATCTGATGGATTTAAATTGATTCCATCTTTCATTCCAGTTGGTATTGCAGCCTCTGTAACTGTAGGTTTTACAATTGCTTGAAAAGACGCACTTTTTGTTTCTCCATTATTTGTTGCTTCTAATACATAAGTTGTATTTTCTGTAACAGTTGGTGTGTATGAGTAAGTAGTAGAATTTGATTTTTGATTTACAATAGTACCATTTGCTTTTAAAACAAAACTAGCAGTTAAAGAAGCAGTTGCGCTTATTGGTAAAGTTTCACCTGAATTTAAAATAGTAGTAGAAGTAGTAGGAGTGTTTAATGTTATTTGAAAAGAACCAACATTAAAAATAAAATCTGAACAACCATTATCTTTCAATTCTTGACTACCTGCAGCATTTCTAAAAACCATACCCATATTGGTAATGCTTGCAGCTTCAGCGTCTGTTAAAGAATAATATGTTTTTGGTACAAAAGTAATTTCCCAACGATTGTTAGAAGTGTTTAATGTCATTTCTCCAATGCCATCATCTTGTCCCCAATTACCAACAACACTTGTTCCCCAAGCATTTGTTTCATCTCCAACACCAGAGTGTAAGTACACTTTAGTTGGGTTGTTTAATCCATTACAATCTGTTGCAGAACTATTAGCATCTAAACTAATAGTAATAGATTGTGAAATTTCAAAAGGATTTGGTGTTATAGTAACTTGACTAAAACCAATTGAAGTTAAAAATAAGAATAGTAGTGTAATTTTTTTCATAGGTTAAAATATTAAAAACAAAGGCTACCTTTTGGGTAGCCTTCGTAAAATTTTAGACTAAAATTAGTTTATAGTATAGGTTGGATTAGCGGGGTCTGAAAAATCTAAAACGAAAGAATAAGTACCAGCTACTGCTACAATATTATCTCCTCCATCATCTAAAGTACCATCTGCACCAGTATCTCCATAATTTACTGCCCAAGCTTCATTAGATCTAAATTTATATTCTCCATCTAAAAGAGTAACATTATTTAAAACCCAAATATCATCATTAGGTTGAGACCAATCTCTTGTAAAAATTGCATCAGGAGTGTTTCCCCAATCATTGTAAGCAGAACCTACAAGTCCCCATATATGATCTATAGGTTCTAAAGAATATGATAAATCATTTAAATTTACAGTTACAATATATCTACCTGCAGTAGTTACAATATTATCTCCATTTAAATCTAAAACATTATCTACACCAGTATCACCATAATTAGTTCCCCAATCATTATTCATTCTAAATTTCATTTCTCCATCTAATAATTTTACAATTCCTCTAAATTGATCAGAGTAAGAATCATAAGTAAGAGCAAAATCTGGAGAGTTACCCCAATCATTATAAGCAGAACCAACAATACCTATAGAAAAACTTTCTATTGTATAAGTTAAATCATTTAAGTTCATTAAAATTTTATAAGAACCTGCAGTTACAGCAATGTTATCTCCACCAGCATCTAAAGTACCATCTACACCAGTATCACCATAATTGTTTGTCCAAAGATTATCTTCTCTAAACTTAATTTCTCCATCTATTAAAGTTACATAAGCAACTAAAACACCAGCTGTACTTGTAGTATAGAAAGGTAAATCTGGAGTTGCTCCCCAATCATTAGCAGCAGAACCAACAACACCCCAGTTTGTAGATAAATCTAAAATACTTGAGTATGGAGTTACGTTTACTGTTTTTGGGCTAGAATCAATTAATAATTGTCCACCTACAAAACCTTGAAGTTTTAAAGATAAATCTGAAGCTGTATCTGCTTCTGCACCTAAACCTAATGCAATAGAGTTTAACTCTAAAGTAGTAAAGGTTTTTTCTAAATTATCTCCAACATCTAATGTTACTGCACCACTAAAATCTCCTGTAGCTAAATCTACTAATATTTTATAAGTAGGTGCTGCATCAAAACCAAAATCTGGTTCAGCCCAATTAGTATTTAAAGCTATAACATCTTGATTAGCTTCTAAAAGTACAATAGGTGTACTTTCTTGGATAATAAGTTCTGTTGTTGTTGCAACATCTGAGTTTATTATTACTCTATCACTTAAATCTTCACAACTGGTAAAACCAACTGATACAACTATTAGAGCGAATAACGAATTTATTATTTTTCTCATATCTTTATTTTTAGTATCCTGGATTTTGAATTAAATTAGGATTAGTTGTTATAATATTATTTGGTAAAGGAAATATGTTTCTATAAGATTCTGCACCAACACCATCTTTAGAGTCTCCTTTAAAAGGCCATAAATAAGTATCAGAAGTAAAGTAGTTGTATCTTATTAAATCTGTTCTTCTTTGTCCTTCCCAGTATAATTCTCTAGATCTTTCATCTAAAACAAATTCTAAAGTTAAATCTCCACTAGAAATATTTCCGCTTGTATTTCCATAAGCTCTTTCTCTTAATTCGTTAATTTTGGTAACAGCTAAACCTAAATCTCCAGCACCACCTCTAAGAGTTGCTTCTGCATAGTTTAAATAAATTTCTGCCAATCTAATTAAAGCTAAGTCAGTATCTACAAAATCTCCTGCAGCATCAGAACCTTGGTTTCCATTTGAATCGATGTTTTTAAATTTAGTAACTGCGTAACCATTTTCAAAAGATGGAATTTCTTCAATCTCTAAACTTTGTCCATCTTTATGAAACATTCCTCTACTGTCTCCTACAAAAGGAGTAATTGAATATGTAGAAGTATTTAAATCTAAAGTAATGAAATAAGTACCAGCAGTTGCTACAGGAATATTTTGTCCTCCAGCTTCTAAACTACCATCAGTATTATCATCTCCAAAATTATTGTTCCAATCTTCATCAAATCTAAATTTCATTTCACCTGCGTTTAAATCTGCATATAAAGCGTACGTATTAGCACCAGTTTCATACATTTCCATATCTGGACCATTCCATTGATTTAAAGTTGCATCTCCAACTAATCCCCATTTAGATAATGTACCTAAACTATTATTTAAAGAAGTAACATCTACATTAAATTTGTTAACTAGGTTTTTTGTGGTTCTAAGACCTCCCCAGCCACCATTAACACCAAAGTTGGTAGCATTCATGTTTCCACCAATTGCAGCATGAACTAAGAAAGTTGTACCACCATAAGTTTGAGATCTAAGACCATCGAAGTTTAATGTAAAAATAAAACCACTTTGAGCACCATTAGTATTATTGTCTGCTAAAAATAACTCATCATAAGCATTTCCATTTCCATTAGCATCTGTAGTATTAATAGAATAGCTAGAAGACATAACTTTACTTGAATAAGTAACAGCTTCATTGTATTTTGCTGTTCCTGTCCAAACTTCTGCATTTAAATATAGTTTAGATAATAATGCCCAAGCAGCAACTTGATCTACTCTACCATATACGTTAGAACCACTTACTTTTAATTTATCAGCAATATCTAACAATTCAGTTTCAATAAAATTAAATAATTCTGCTCTAGTTGCTTGAGAAGGTAATTCTGTAGTTACAGATGTAACTAAAGGAACGCTTCCATACAAATCCATTAAATTATAGTAAGTAAAAGCTCTTAAAAATCTAGCTTCTGCAATATAAGTTGTAACTTCTGTATCTGTTAAAATAGATGCATTATCTATAAAAGAGTTACAAAAAGAAACTTCTTGAGCTAATCTGTAATACATTGCTTCTGTAAAGTCATTACTTCCAGACCAATATAAACCGTGTAAATCTGGTAAACCTGCATCACCCCAACCAACAACTGCATGATCTGTAGTAAGTTCGTTTAAGTTGAATAACATTCTAGAGTATTGAGAAAAACCTTCATCAATATCTGCTATATCTGCTTGTCCTGCAGGACCTTGTTGTCCTGTTAAAGCTAAACTTGCATATAATTTAGCAAGTGCACCTTGTGCTTCAGTTGCATTTGAAAATACATCTTCTTCTGTAAAACTATCTGGATCAATTGGTGATTGATTTAAGTCTTCATGACATGATATTACTCCTAAAGAGAATAACATGATTACAATTAAATATTTAAATTTTTGTTGCATTTTATTTTATTTAAAAGTTAATGTTTACACCTAAAACAAAAGATCTAGGTCTTGGGTAAAAGTTATTATCAATTCCTAAATTAATCTCTGGGTCTAAGCCATCATAATCTGTAATTATTAAAACATTTTGTAAAGATCCATAGAATCTAAAAGTTGTGTTTTCCACTTTGTTTAAAGTATAACCAACAGTAATGTTATCTATTTTGAAAAAAGAAGCATCTTGTACAAAATGATCACTTAAAGCAGTTTTATCGCTAATAATAGTAAACCCACTGTTATAATAGTCTGCATGTAAGTTTGATAAAATATTGTTGTTTGTTGCATTAACCTGAACACCTTTATTAGCAGCTATATCATTATACATATAATTACCAAAACTTGCTCTAGTTTGTATTGATAAATCCCAATTTTTGTAACTAAGATTAGAGTTTAAGCCCATTAAAATATCTCCAAAAGGATCTTCATTTATGTACTTATCATCATCATTAATTTTATTATCACCATTTCTATCTACAAAAACACCTTCTAATGGCATTCCATTTGTATCATAAACTTGCTGAAATACATAAAAACTATTAGCAGTTTCTCCTTCTCTATGAACTTGTACATTATTACCAACACCAGTAGAAATTCCTCCTTGTGGTTGATCTACAGATAACTTAGTAATTGTATTATCATTTAAAGAAATATTATAGTTTAAAGACCAATCTAAATCTTCTGTTTTAATAGGAGAAGCATTAATATTAAACTCAATACCTCTATTTTCCATATCACCAATATTAGCGTTAATTCTGTTTCCAAAATTTGTAAATGGATCTACAATAGAACTAGCAATAAGGTCGCTTGTTTGTTTTATATAAGCATTAACAGAACCTGTAATTCTTCTATCAAGAAAAGCATAATCTATACCAACGTTAAATGTTTTACCAACTTCCCAACGTAAATCTTTATTAATTGGTTCTGGTCTAAATGTTTGATAAAAAGCACTACCAAATTGATAGTTAGCAGTATCTGTACTACCATTATATCTTGTTAAAAATTGGTAATCTCCTAAACCATTAATGTTTCCAATTTCACCATAACCTACTCTTAATTTTAATTCATTAAAGAAAGAGCCTTCCATAAAATCTTCTTTATGAATACTCCAAGCTGCAGCAAATGAAGGGAAAATTCCCCATCTATCATTAGGGTTTAATTTTGAAGAAGCATCAGCTCTTAAAGTAGCTGTTAAATAGTATTTACCATCATAATCATAATTTGCTCTTCCAAAGTAAGATAATAATACGTTTTTAGATTTATCTATAAACTCATAAGTGTTTCCATCTTCTTTAGCTTCACTATCAAAATTATAGTTGTCATATTCAAAAGATTGGTATGCATGACCACCAACAACAGTTAAGTTATGTTTTTCATTAAAAGTTTTATTGTAAGTTAAATAAGCATCAAAAACTTTATTATCTGATTTTTGAACAAATCTTGTTAAAGATCCATTAAAAGTTGCATCAGATGTAGGTATTTTAGAAGATGTATATTTTCTACCATGACTGTTAGAAGTATCATATCCTAAATTTACAGTAGCAGTTAAATCTTCTAATCCATGAATTTTATAATCAAATTTTGCATTAGCAACTAATCTTCTAATCTCTGCTGTATCTTCTATTAAGTTTAGTAATGCAACTGGATTTGTAGGTGCTAAATTGTTTTGGTTACCTGTACCAGCATCTAACCAAGCAAAATAACCTCCATATTGAGAATTAGCATCATATACAGATTGTGTAGGGTCAAAAGTTGCTGCACCACCTATTGCACCTCTGTCTGCAAACTGATTTTCTGTGTACATTCCTTTTACGTTGAAATCTATTTTTAAATGCTCATTAAAAAATTTAGGAGACAAGTTAAAAGAAGCAGTTGTACGTGCTAAATTATCACCTTTTAAAATTCCTTCATGTTCAGAGTATCCTATAGAAGCTCTCATTGGTACACCATAAAGGTTACCTAATGCACTAAAGTTATGGTCTTGCCCAATAGCAGTAGTATAAATTTCTTCTTGCCAATCTGTATTAGAGTTACCTAATAAAGCTATTTGACTAGGTGTTCCAATACTATTAATTAAAGTTCTAAATTGATCTGCAGACATTACATCAATTTTATCTCTTAAACTATAAACTGTAGTTTGAGAGCTAATATTGAATTTAAAATCTCTGTCTTTTCCTTTTTTAGTTGTAATTAAAATTACACCGTTTGCAGCTCTAGAACCATAAATAGCAGTAGAAGAAGCATCTTTTAAAACTACAAAAGTCTCAATATCATTTGGGTTGATAAAGTTTAATGGGTTTCTAGAACCACCAACTCCACCATTATCTAATGGTATACCATCTATTACATATAATGGTTGACTAGTTAAAGATAAAGAACCTGTACCACGAATGTTAATAGTTTGTCCATCTCCAGGAGCACCAGAACCTGCAATAACATTAACACCTGCTACTTTACCACTAATTAAAGATTGAGCAGATACTATAGGTCCTTTATTAAAATCTTTACTCGTTAATAAGTCTGTTGTACCTGTTAAATCTTTTTTCTTTACTGTACCATAACCTACAACAACTATTTCTTCTAATTGTTCTGAAGATTCTTCTAATATAACTGTTATGTTAAAATTAGAGCTAATAGTAATTTGTTGGTCTTTAAAACCTAAATACCTAAAAACAAGTACATCACCTGTTTTTACTTTATCTAAAGAGAAGTTCCCCTCAAAATCTGTTTCAGCACCTTTTGTTGTGCCTTTAACTACTACACTAACACCAGGCAAAGGTTCGCCTGTTGCTTTTTCTTTTACTACACCATTAACTGTTTGTTGAGCAAACATACTGAATGAAGTAGTTAAAAGAATTCCAATTAATAATAATTTAAATTTTTTCATGTATAATTTGTTAAATAATAACTGTAAATTTGATTTATGACTTTACAATAAATTTACATTCCACTATGTAAATATAAGTTGTAGTAGTTCATTTTCAATATGATAAAAGTCACGAAAACGGTTTCGTGTTGACAACTTTTTCATGTAATTTTTAATATTTTCAATAAATTAATACTAAAATTTGTCTTTTTAATAAATAATGAAGCAAAAAATTACAATTAAAACAATAGCTAAAGAATTAGGCGTTTCTACTTCTACAGTTTCAAAGGCATTAAAAGATAGTCATGAAATTAGTAAAGAAACAAAAGATAAGATACAAGCTTATGCCAATCTTTATAATTATAAACCAAATAGTTTAGCACTTCAATTACGTAATCAAAAAACAAAAGTTATAGGTGTTATCTTACCAAAAATTGTACACCATTTTTTCTCTACAGTTATTATGGGAATTGAAGAAGGTGCAAATGCAAAAGGCTATAATATTATAGTGTGTTTTTCTAATGAGTCTTATAAAAAAGAAGTAGAAACTCTAAAGGTTTTGTCTAATGGAAGTGTAGATGGTTTAATTGTATCTATAGCTAATGAAACCCTTAAGAATAAAGACTTTAATCACTTTAAAGGTTTGGTGTCAGAAGAGATTCCTTTGGTTTTATTTGATAGAGTAGTAGATGAAATTTTGTGCGATAAAGTTGTAGTAGATGATGTTGGAGCAGGTTATAAAGCAACAAAACATTTATTAAATAATGGTAGAAAAAAGATAGCTTTAATTACTACTCCTAAACACGTAAATGTAGGATCTTTAAGAAGACAAGGTTATGAAAAAGCATTAATTGAAGAATACATAAAAACGGATACGAATATAATAGTTGAAATTGATGAAAATCAAGATATTAAAAAACAAATAGAAACTGTTTTTAAAGATGATATAGATGGTGTTTTTGCAGTAAATGAAATTTATGCAGCTAATGCAATGAGAATTGCCAAAGAAAAAGGGTTAAAAGTGCCTCAAGACCTTTCTGTTATTGGTTTTACAGATGGTTTAATATCAGAATATTCATCACCATCAATTACAACAATTGCTCAACATGGTTTTACTATGGGTAAGCAAGCAGTAGAACTTTTAATAGAAAGGATAGATAAAGAAGCAGAAACTTATAGTCCTAAAAAAATAGTAATTTCAAGTGATTTAAAACTTCGAGAATCTACGAAACCGTCGTCGTAACTTAATTTAGGTTCCTATTTTTTACGAAACCGTCGTCGTAGATTTTGTATTTACTTTTTATAAAATTAGTAAAAATCTCATATCTTTGAATCATTAATTCGACTTTATCAATAAATTACATTCCACAAAATTTATTAATTGATAAGTCTAAACACTTATCGTAGTAATAACTAAAATAATTACGATAATGGAGAAGCATAAATTAAGCTTCTGGCAAATCTGGAACATGAGTTTCGGATTTCTAGGAATTCAAATGGGGTTTGCCCTACAAAATGCCAACGCAAGTAGAATTTTACAAATTTTTGGAGCAGATGTTCACGAACTATCTTGGTTTTGGATTATAGCACCTTTAATGGGGTTAATAGTTCAGCCTATTATAGGATATTATAGTGATAAGACTTGGAGTAAATTTGGTAGACGTAAACCATACTTTTTAGCAGGAGCTATTTTAGCATCTATAGGTTTAATATTAATGCCACAAGCAGATATGTTTATAGCTTTTCTGCCAGCTCTTTGGGTGGGTGCAGGAATGTTAATGATTATGGATGCTTCATTTAATATTGCTATGGAACCTTTCAGAGCATTAGTTGGAGATAATTTAAGAACAGATCAAAGAACACAAGGATTTAGTGTTCAAACTGCTTTAATTGGTTTTGGAGCTGTTGTTGGTTCTTGGTTGCCATATGCCTTAACAAATTGGTTTGGTGTATCTAATGAAACTTCAGAAGGAGTAGTACCAGATAATTTAATTTGGTCATTTATTATTGGTGCAGCAGCTTTAATTATTTCAATATTAGTAACAGTTACTACTACAAAAGAATACACACCAGAAGAGTTAGCAAGTTTTGATAATGATTCTGATGATGTTGAAGAAGAGAGTTCTAGTTTAATGGATATTTTTGAAGATTTCAAAAAAATGCCAACAACTATGCGTCAATTAAGTTGGGTGCAATTCTTTTCTTGGTTTGGACTTTTTGGAATGTGGGTTTTTGCTACACCAGCAATAGCACAGCATATTTATGGTTTACCTCATACAGATAGTAGTAGTACAACTTATCAAGATGCTGGAGATTGGGTTGGTATTCTATTTGGAATTTACAATTTAGTTTCTGCTTTTTATGCTTTTGCATTGCCTTATATAGCAAAGAAAATTGGTAGAAAAAGAACACATTCTATATCATTAATAATTGGTGGTTTAGGGCTTTTATCAATTTATATTATGCCAAACGAAAATTGGTTAATAGTTTCTATGATAGGAGTTGGAATTGCTTGGGCAAGTATTTTAGCAATGCCTTATGCAATTTTAGCAGGATCTATTTCTGCAAAAAAGATGGGAGTTTATATGGGGATTTTTAATTTTTTCATTGTAATTCCTCAAATTATTAATGCCTTAATTGGTGGTCCATTAGTAAAATACGCTTATAATAATGAAGCCATATTCGCTTTAATTATTAGTGGATTTAGTTTCTTAATTGCTGCAGCTTTAGTCTACAAAGTAAAAGATGTAGATGATGTAGTAAAATCAAATTAAAATGAAAAAAGGATTTATATTCGATTTGGATGGTGTTATAGTAGACACTGCCAAATATCATTACTTAGCTTGGAAAAAATTAGCTAATGAATTAGGTTTCGAATTTACAGTAGAACAGAATGAATTATTTAAAGGCGTTAGTAGAAAACGTTGTTTAGAAATTCTATTAGATATTGGTAAAAGAGAAGCAACACAAGAAGAATTTGATACTTGGATGGTTGAAAAAAACGTAGACTATTTAAAGTATATAGAAAATATGGATGCATCAGAGATTCTTCCAGATGTACCTAAAGTATTACAATATTTAAAAGAAAATAATATTCCAATTGCTTTAGGGTCAGCAAGTAAAAATGCACAACCTATTTTAGAAAAAGTTGGTTTGTTACCTTATTTTGATACAATTGTAGACGGAAATAATGTTACAAAAGCAAAACCAGATCCAGAAGTTTTTCTTCTAGCTGCAAAGCAATTGGGAGTAAAACCAGAAGATTGTGTGGTGTTTGAAGATGCAGTTGCTGGTGTTGAAGCTGCAAATGCAGCAAAAATGATAAGTATAGGTATTGGAGATAAAAATGTGTTAACAGAAGCAAATTCTATTTTCACAGATTTTACAGAAATCAATATCGATTTTATTAAAAATTTAATAGAGAATTAAAATGAATCAAAAATATATAAAGCCAGATGAATGGTCAATCCTTGAAGAAGGGTTTGATGCAGAAATGGTAAAATCTTCAGAAAGCTTGTTTAGTATTGGTAATGGAGCCATGGGACAAAGAGCTAATTTTGAAGAACAATATACAGGAGACACATTTCAAGGAAGTTATATTGCAGGAGTTTATTATCCTGATAAAACTAGAGTTGGTTGGTGGAAAAATGGGTATCCAGAGTATTTTGCAAAAGTTTTAAATGCCCCAAATTGGATTGGTATTAATGTTCTTATAAATGAAGAAAAATTAGATTTACATACCTGTAAAGAAGTTTCTGAGTTTAAAAGAGAATTAAACATGAAAGAAGGATGGTTGTCTAGAAGTTTTAAAGCAGTTTTACAAAACGGTATAGAAATTAAAGTAGATACAAAACGTTTTTTAAGTTTAGAGTTAGATGAGGTTGGTGTAATAAATTATAATGTAACACCATTAAATTCTAATGCAAAAATTTCCTATATTCCATATATAGATGCAGGTATAACAAATGAAGATACCAATTGGGATGATCAATTTTGGGATGTGTTAAACGTTTCTCAAAATAACCAGCAATCATTTATAGAGGCAAGAACCATGAAAACACACTTTTATACGTGTACTTTTATGGAATCAAGATTATTTGTAGATAATAGCGAAATTATTACTGGTTGTAATAAAGAAGAATCATCAAACTACACATCTTGCACTTATCAACAAGAAATTAAACAAAATCAAACATTTACAATCCATAAATTTGGTGGTTATGTGGTTGATAGAAATCATAATAAAAACGAATTAGTAACTGCTGCTAAAGAGGCTTTAGATAAAGCTGTAAGTTTTGGTTTTGATGCTCTTTTAGAGATGCAAAAACAATCTTGGGCTAAAATTTGGAGTATGTCTGACATCACAATAGAAGGAGATGTAGAAGCACAACAAGGAATTAGATTTAATATTTTTCAACTAAATCAAACTTATTTAGGTACAGATGCAACTTTAAATATTGGTCCTAAAGGTTTTACTGGAGAAAAATATGGTGGAAGTACCTATTGGGATACTGAAGCTTATTGTATTCCTTTTTACATGGCTACAAAAGATCAATCTGTAGCAAGAACTTTATTAGAATACAGATATAAGCATTTAGAAAAAGCTATTGAAAATGCAGGCAAACTTGGTTTTACAAACGGAGCTGCATTGTACCCAATGGTTACCATGAATGGTGAAGAATGTCATAATGAATGGGAAATTACTTTTGAAGAAATTCATAGAAATGGAGCTATTTCATTTGCAATTTATAATTACCATCGTTTTACAGACGACTATTCTTATATTCCAGAAAAAGGTTTAGAAGTTTTAATTGGAATTGCTCGTTTTTGGCAACAAAGAGTTAATTTTTCTACAGATAAAAACAAATACGTAATGTTAGGTGTAACTGGACCTAATGAATACGAAAACAATATTAACAATAATTTTTACACAAATTATATAGCTAAGTGGTGTATAGAATATGCTCTAGAAAATATTGAAATAGTTAAAAATGATCATATTTCTGATTATATCAGAATTAAAGAGAAAGTTAATTTTACAGATGAAGAATTAGCCAAATGGAAAGATGTTGCAGATAATATGTATTTCCCTTTTTCTGAAAAACATAATATTTTCTTACAACAAGATGGTTTTTTAGATAAAGAATTAATTACTGTAGCAGATCTAGATAAAAGTCAAAGACCAATAAATCAAAAATGGAGTTGGGACAGAATTTTGCGTTCTCCTTACATAAAACAAGCAGATACTTTACAAGGTTTCTATATGTTTGAAGATCATTTTTCTACAGAAGAATTAGAACGTCATTTTGATTTTTATGAGCCTTTTACAGTTCATGAAAGTTCACTTTCTCCTTGTGTACATAGTATTCAGGCTGCAAAGTTAGATAGAATGGATCAAGCGTATACATTCTATTTAAGAACTTCACGTTTAGATTTAGACGATTATAATCACGAAGTAGAAGAAGGTTTACATATAACTTCAATGGCAGGAACTTGGATGAGTATTGTAGAAGGTTTTGGAGGAATGAGAGTTGTAAATAATACGCTTTCTTTTTCACCTAAAATTCCTAAAGGATGGAAATCTTACTCGTTTAAAGTAAACTTTAGAAATCAAGTAATTACTGTAAACGTTTCTCAAAATGGTACTCGTTTTGAACTAGAAGGAAAACAAGAAATTAACATATTAGTGAATGGAGAAAAAATAACTGTAACTCCAAATAATTTATTAAAAGTATAAATCAGAAATTATGAAACTTATCAGAAGCATTTTT
This sequence comes from Polaribacter sp. Z022, assembly GCF_023555495.1. Classification (GTDB taxonomy): domain Bacteria; phylum Bacteroidota; class Bacteroidia; order Flavobacteriales; family Flavobacteriaceae; genus Polaribacter. The sequence continues at coordinate 464,939 of NZ_JALCZO010000002.1, forward strand.
TTAATATTTATCATAGCATTTTTTTCTTGTAACCATACAGAAACAAATAAGAATGTTTCTGAGGTTTCAATTTCTAATACATTTTTAGAGAGAGTAGAACCAATAAACTGGTGGGTTGGTTTTAAAGACACGTCCTTACAATTATTGGTGAAAGAAGAAAATATTAGCAATGCAACACCTACTATTTCTTATACAGGTGTTACTATTAACAAAGTAAACAAAGCAAAAAGTCCTAACTATTTATTTATCGATTTAAATATTGATAAATCTACAATTGCAGGAAAATTTGATATCGTTTTTTCATTTAAAAATGGAACAAAAAAAACACATACTTATGAGTTAAAATCTAGAGAAAAATCAGCAGATGATTATGTTGGTTTTAATAGTTCAGATGCAATTTATTTAATTACTCCAGATCGTTTTGCAAATGCAGATGAAAGTAATGATGTAAATAAAAACATGAATGAAACTGTTTTAGATAGAACTCATGATTACAAACGTCATGGAGGTGATATTAAGGGAATTACAAGTAAAATTGATTATATTTCTAAGTTAGGTTTTACAGCTGTTTGGCCAACTCCTGTTTTAGAAAACAATATGTATCAAGGTTCATATCATGGGTATGCAATAACAGATTATTATAAAGTAGACCCTCGTTTTGGAAATTTATCAGACTATAAAAAATTAGCTGATAAATTACGAGAAAAAGGAATGAAACTTATAATGGATCAGGTTGCAAATCATTGTGGTTTAGAACATTGGTGGATGAAAGATTTACCATTTTCTGATTGGGTAAATCATCAAAAAAATTACGAAGAAAATATTGATAATTGGAACTATAAAGCCAATATCAATTCTAATCATAGAAGAACTACAAATCAAGATTTGTACGCTGCAGAAAGTGATAGAAAAGGTAATAATGAAGGTTGGTTTGTAGCAACAATGCCAGATTTAAATCAAAGAAATCCGTTTTTAGCAAAATACATCATTCAAAATAGTATTTGGTGGATAGAAACTTTAGGATTAGGAGGTATTAGACAAGACACTTATCCTTATCCAGATAAAGCTTTTATGTCAAATTGGGCAGGTGCAATAATGAATGAATATCCTAATTTTTCAATTGTAGGAGAAGAATGGAGTTACAATCCATTATTGGTTGGTTATTGGCAAAAAGGAGCTAACAACAAAGATGGTTATGAGTCTAATTTAAAATCTACTATGGATTTTCCAATGGAAAAAGCCATTATAGATGGAATTAACGAAGAAGAATCTTGGGATAAAGGTTTGGTAAAATTATACGAAGGTTTGGCAAATGATTTCCATTATGCAAACCCAAAAGACATTATGGTTTTTTTAGACAATCATGATAAAAGTAGATTGTTTACAGAGGTAAAAGAAGATGTTGTTAATGCAAAAATGGCATTAGGTTATATGTTGATGTTACCTAGAATTCCACAAGTGTATTATGGTACAGAAATTTTAATGAATGATACTGCAAAACCTGGAGATCATGGCTTGATTAGAACCGATTTTCCTGGTGGATTTAAAGATGATACAATAAATGCTTTTACAGGTTTAGGATTGTCTGATGATCAAAAATCGATGCAAAGTTTTGTAAGTAAAGTTTTAAATTATCGTAAAAATAGTGCAGCAATTCATGATGGAAAAACAATTCATTTTGCACCTTTTATGAATACTTATTTCTTGTTTAGAGTTAAAAATGATGAAACTGTTGTTCATATCATCAATAAAAATGACAAACCAATTACCATAGATTTAAAACGTTATAAAGAAGTTGGTTTAGAAGGAAAAACGTTGAAAAACCTAATTTCTGGAGAAGAATTTCTTTGGAATGAGGCAATTGAATTAAACCAAAAAGGAAATGTAATTTTAACTACAAAATTTTAATTAAATTTTCAGTATTGTCAGTTCGAGTGATTTCGATTTTTCTTCGAAATTGTATCGAGAACAGTTTTAAAAATTAATAATTATGAAATACTTATCCATATTATTTTCAATTGTATTGTTGGTTTCTTGCAAACAAACTAAGCAAGAAAAGGTAAAAGAAGAAGTTAAAAAGCCAAAAATTACTGCTGAAGTTTTAAACTCAGTGAATTTAGCAGCAGGAAAATTAATAAGAGTAGATTCTTTTCCTACAAAATATATAACACCTAGACCAGTAGATGTTTGGTTACCAGAAAATTATTCGTCAGAAAAAAAATATGCTGTTTTATATATGCATGATGGACAAATGTTGTTTGATGAAACTACTACTTGGAACAAACAAGAATGGAAAATTGATGAGGTTGCTTCTAAGTTAATGAATGATGGAGTTACCAAAGATTTTATAGTAGTTGGTATTCATAATATTGCAGCAATTAGATGGTTAGATTTATATCCAGAAAAAGCAATGAAACATCTAACAAAAGAAGAATTAGAAATTGTAAAAAGTTTTTCAAACAATGAAGTTTCTCTTAAGGATTTAACAGGAGATGAATATTTACAATTTTTGGTTGAAGAATTAAAACCTTATATAGATAAAACATATTCAGTTTTTACAAATAAAGAAAACACATTTGTAGCTGGTTCTTCAATGGGAGGTTTAATGTCTATGTATGCAATTTCTCAATATCCAACAGTTTTTGAAGGAGCTGCTTGTATTTCTACACATTGGGTTGGTGCAAGACCAATTAAAAACAATCCATTACCAAAAACTATTTTTAAGTATTTAGAACAAAATGTTCCTGATGCTAAAACACATAAAATGTATTTTGATTATGGAAATAAAACTTTAGACCAGTTTTATCCAATACATGCACCAAAAGTAGATTCTATTTTCTTAAAGAACGGTTATACAGAAACGAATTTCAAAAATTTATTTTTTGAAGGCACAGATCATTCAGAAATTTCTTGGCAAAACAGAATTGATATCCCTCTAACTTTTTTATTGAAAAAATAATCATGAAACGTATTAAATTCTTTTATCTATTTGTTTTATTTACATCTTTTTCTTTTGCTCAAAATAATTCTAGATTTCTAGAAGGATTAAAACAAGATGGAAATAAAATCATCATTAATGTAAACGATGGCGTTTATCAAATTAAGTATTATTCTAATTCTATAATAGAAACTTCGTTTATTCCAGAAAATCAAACTTTTAAAAAAAGTTCACATGCTATTGTTTTAAAGCCTTTTAAAGTTGATTTAATTGTAAATTCTTCTAAAAATAAAACTGTTGTAAACTCAAAAGGGATATCAATAAGCATAAATCATAAACCTTTTCAGATTAAGTATTTAGATAAAGAAGGAGATTTAATTACCTCAGAAAAACAAGGGTATTATAAATCAAAACACATTCCTTTAGATATGGTTAAAGGTAATATTGTTTATGATACAACAGAAAAAATCGAATTCAATTTAACCAATGATGAGGTTTTATTTGGTGCTGGAGCAAGAGCTTTAGGTATGAATAGAAGAGGGTATAGTTTACCATTATACAACAGAGCACATTATGGTTATGAAACGCATTCTGAGTTGATGAATTTTACAATTCCATTAGTAATTTCATCAAAAAAATACATGATTCATTTTGACAATGTACCAATTGGATATATAGATTTAGACAGTAAAAAAGATAACTCTTTAACTTATGAAACTATTTCTGGTCGTAAAACTTATCAAATTATTGTAGGTGATACTTGGCAAGATTTGATTGAAAATTATACAAGTTTAACAGGTAAACAACCTTTACCACCAAGATGGACTTTAGGTAATTTTTCAAGTAGATTTGGATATCATTCTCAAAACGAGACAGAAGCTACAATTGCAAAATTTAAAGAAGAAAAAATACCTGTAGATGCTGTAATATTAGATTTGTATTGGTTTGGAAAAACTGTACAAGGAACAATGGGTAATTTAGAAGTAGACAAAGATTCTTTTCCTGATATGAAAGGAATGATAACTCGTTTAAAAGACAAAGGAGTTAAAACAGTTTTAATTACAGAGCCATTTATTTTATCAAACTCTAAAAAATGGAAAGAAGCTGTAGAAAAAGATGTTTTGGCAAAAGATTCTGTTGGTAATCCTGCCAAATATGATTTCTATTTTGGGAATACAGGTATTGTAGATATTTACAAAAAAGAAGGTAAAAAGTGGTTTTGGAACATTTATAATGATATTTTAAACTTAGGAGTAAAAGGTCTTTGGGGCGATTTAGGTGAGCCAGAAGTATTGCCTTCTTGGGCAACTTTTGGAAACAATCAAAAAGCAGATGAAATTCATAATATTTATGGGCATGATTGGGCTCGTTTAATTTTTGAAGGTTACCAAAAAGAATTTCCTAAAGAAAGACCATTTATTTTAATGAGAGCAGGTGCTGCTGGTTCTCAAAGATTTGGTATGATTCCTTGGTCTGGAGATGTTAATAGAACTTGGGGAGGCTTACAAAGTCAACCAGAAATTGCTTTACAAATGGGGATGCAAGGTTTAGGGTACATGCACTCAGATTTAGGTGGTTTTGCAGGTGCAAATTTAGATGATAATTTATACACACGTTGGCTGCAATATGGTGTTTTTCAGCCAATTTACAGACCTCATGCACAAGAAGATGTTGCAAGTGAGCCCGTTTTTAGAAGCGATAAAGCTAAAGAATTAGCAAAAAAATCTATTGAGTTACGTTATAAATTATTGCCTTATAATTACAACTTAGCATTTAAAAACAATCAAAAAGGAACTCCATTAATGCGCCCAATTTTCTTTGAAGAAGATGATATTAAATTGATGACAAATTCATCAACTTATTTATGGGGAAAAGACTTTTTAGTAACGCCAATTTTAAAAGATTCAGTAAAAACAAAAGAAGTTTATTTCCCAAAAACTGCTAATTGGATTGATTTTTATACAGATAAAAAAATACAAGGAGGACAAATAAAAACTGTAAAAGTTTATGAAAATTCTATTCCTACTTATGTAAGAGAAGGTGCATTTATTTTAATGTCTGATTTAGTACAAACTACAGACAATTATAAAGCTGATAAATTAGAACTACATTATTATTTTAATGCATCAAAAAAAGATAGTGAAAGGGAGTTTTATAATGATAATGGATTAACAGCAAATGCTTTTGAAAATGGAGAATTTGAAATTTTAGAATTTAAGGCAGCATTCAAAAAAAGATATTTAGAGATTGATTTTGAAGCTGAATTTGGAAATAATTGGAATCCAACTGAAAAGGAAATCAAATTAATTATTCATAACATCAATTACAATCCTAAAAAGATAAAAGTTGGTGGAAAAAGAATGAGAATTTCATCCAAAGAAAACACACTTACAATTCCATTAAAATGGAATCCAAAGAAAGAATTAAAAATAAAAATGACTTTAAAATAAGATATCAATGATGAAAAGAATTCAAGCATATTCATTAGCTCTAGTTTTATCAATTGTAATGGGTTGTACATCAGAAAAAGTATCAGAAAAGAAGATGAAGAGTACTACAGTAAAGAAAAAAACAGTGGTTTATCAGGTTTTTACGCGTTTGTTTGGTAATACTAATACCACTAATAAACCTTGGGGAACTATTGAAGAAAATGGTGTTGGAAAATTTAATGATTTTACGGACAAAGCACTAACAGAAATTAAAGATTTAGGAGTTACTCACATTTGGTATACAGGAGTTCCTCATCATGATGTAATTAGAGATTATACAAAATTTGGCATTTCAAATGATGATCCAGATGTTGTAAAAGGTAGAGCAGGAAGCCCTTATGCAGTTAAAGATTATTACAATGTAAATCCAGATTTAGCTGTAAATGTAGAAAATAGATTGCAAGAATTTGAAGCTTTAATAGAGCGTTCTCACAAAAATGGTTTAAAAGTAATTATTGATATTGTACCCAATCACGTTGCTAGAAATTACCAGAGTTTAACAAATCCAAAAGGAACAAAAGACTTTGGTGCTGAAGATGATAAAAATGTTGTTTATAATGTAGATAACAATTTTTACTATACACCAAATGAAGCTTTTCAAGTACCAGATTTTTTAAATGATTATAAACCTTTAGGAGGAGAAAAGAATCCATTATCGGATAAATTTTTTGATGAAAATCCAGCAAAATGGACAGGAAATGGTTCAAGATCTGTAAAACCAAGTTTTTATGATTGGTATGAAACTGTAAAGGTAAATTATGGAATATCACCAGAAGGGAAAAAAGATTTTGATGAATTACCAGAAGGTTTTGATAATGAAAATTATAAAAAACATTTTGAATTTTGGAAAGATAAAAAAGTACCAAATTCTTGGATAAAATTTAGAGATATTGCTCTGTATTGGATAGATAAAGGAGTTGATGGTTTTAGATATGACATGGCAGAAATGGTACCAGTTGAGTTTTGGAGTTTTATGAATTCTTCTATAAAAATGAAAAACCCAGATGCTTTTCTTTTAGCAGAAGTTTATCAACCTCATTTATATAGAGATTATATTAAAAAAGGTAAAATGGATTATTTGTATGACAAAGTAGCTTTATATGATACTATAAAACACGTAATGCAAGGTCATGGCTTAACAGACAACATTCCTCAAATACAAGAAGATTTAAAAGATATAGAACACCATATGTTACATTTCTTAGAAAATCATGATGAACAAAGAATTGCAAGTCCAGAATTTGCAGGAAATTCATTAAAAGGAAAACCTGCAATGGTTGTTTCTGCAACTATATCTACATCACCAACTATGATTTATTTTGGTCAAGAATTTGGTGAAGATGGTTCTGAAAATGCAGGATTTGGTACACCTTCTAGAACTTCAATTTTTGATTATGTAGGAGTTCCTTCACATCAAAGATGGGTAAATAACAAACAATTTGATGGTGGTCAATCTACTACAGATGAATTAAATTTAAGAGATTTTTACAAACGTTTGCTAAACTTTACAATTAAAAGTGATGCTTTAATGGGCAATTATCAAGATATTCATCAATATAATAGAGAAAAAACATTGAATTATAATACCAAAGTATTGTCTTTTGTACGTTGGTCTGAAAATGAAAAATTAATAATTGTTTCAAACTTTGATGCAAATGATCATCATAGGTTTGTTTTAGAAATTCCTTCAGATATCATTAAAAAATGGAATTTAAATGATGGTGATTATGATACCCTTGATCAATTGTATAATAAAGAATCATTTAAACTTAATGTAATTGAAGGAAAAGGATTTATAACTTTAAAATTAAGTCCTTTAGAATCGTTTATTTTAAAAGTTAAAAGCTAAAAAAACGGAATTATGAAAAATAGTATCTTAATAATCAGTTTAGTAATGTTGTTTAGTTGTAATAATAAAACAACCAATAAAACATCTTCAAAAACTGCAAATAAAATGGAAAAGAAAGAATTTGTTTGGGAAGGAGCTAATGTATATTTTCTTTTAACAGACAGGTTTAATAACGGAGATTCTTCAAACGATTTTAATATAAAAAGAACAAACAAAACAGGTAAGTTACGTGGTTTTGAAGGAGGAGATATAAAAGGAATAACTCAAAAGATAAAAGAAGGATATTTTACAAAACTTGGTATAAATGCAATTTGGATGACTCCAATTGTAGAACAAATTCATGGATCTACAGATGAAGGTACAGGAGTTTCTTACGGTTATCATGGTTATTGGGCAAAAGATTGGACTAAAATTGACCCTAATTATGGAACTAAAGAAGATTTAAAAGAGTTGGTTGCAATTGCTCATAAAAACGGAATTAGAGTTCTTTTAGATGCTGTAATAAATCATACAGGTCCAGTTACAAAAGAAGATCCTGTATGGCCATCAGATTGGGTAAGAACAAGTCCTAATTGTAAGTATAGCAATTATGAAAACACTATTTCTTGTACGTTAGTTAAAAATTTACCAGATATTAAAACTGAAAGTAATGAAAACGTAGAATTGCCTCCTCAATTAGTTGCAAAATGGAAAGCTGAAGGAAGATATGAGCAAGAAGTAAAAGAATTAGATGCCTTTTTTGAAAGAACAGGACATCCAAGAGCTCCTCGTTTTTATATAATGAAATGGCTAACAGATTATATAACAGAATTTGGAATTGATGGTTACAGAGCAGATACAGTAAAGCATACAGAAGAAAATGTTTGGAGTGAATTTAAAACTGAATGCGATTATGCTTTTGCACAATACAAAAAAAACAATCCAGAAAAAGTATTAGATAATAATCCCTTTTATTTAGTAGGTGAAGTTTATAATTATGGAATTAGTGGTGGTAAATATTATGACTTTGGAGACAAAAAAGTAAATTATTTTGACAATATGTTTACAAGTCAAATTAATTTTGAATTTAAGTGGAATGTGAAACAAATGCCTGAAAAAGATGTGTTTACTAAATACGATGCTATACTTCAAAATGAATTAAAAGGCTTTAGTGTTTTAAATTATTTAACATCTCATGATGATGGTCAGCCTTTTGATAAAGAAAGAAAATTACCATATAAAACTGCAACAATGTTGTTGTTAACTTCAGGTGCATCACAAATATATTATGGAGATGAATCTGCAAGAAGTTTAATAATAGAGGGTACAGTTGGAGATGCTACTTTACGATCTAACATGAATTGGAATGACATTGAAGCAAAAGAAGAAACTCAAAAAATATTAAAACATTGGCAAAAATTGGGGCAATTTAGAAACAATCATATGGCTGTTGGTTCAGGAAATCACACTATCATCTCTGATGAAAAAGGATTGGTTTTTTCTAGACTAAGAAACAACGATAAAATTATAGCTGGTATTAACTTACCAATAGGAAATAAAGAAATAAATGTATCATCAGTTTTTAAAGATGGACAAAAAATTAATGATTTTTATTCTGGTCAAGAATTAATTGTAAAAGAAGGAAAAGTAGTTGTTAATTCAGGTTTTGATATTGTTTTATTAGAAGGAAAATAGGTTATGAAAATTAGATTTTTTTTAATTATAGCGTGCTTTGGGGTATTTTCTTCTTGTTTTATAGAACAAGAAATGATGTTAGTTTCTCCAAACGAAAATATAATGTTAGATTTTTATTTAGATAAATCTGGCAAACCTCATTATGAAGTTTTTTATAAGAATTCTACCATTATAAAAAAATCATCATTAGGTTTTGATTTTGAAAATACAAATCCTTTTTCTGATAATTTTGAAGTAATGAATTCTTCAATAAAAGAGTTTAATGAAACTTGGCAAAAACCTTGGGGAGAGCAAATAGATGTTGTCAATCATTATAACGAATTGATAGTAGAGCTTCAAGAAAAATCAGAATTGAAAAGAAAATTAAATATTGTTTTTAAAGTTTATAATGATGGAGTAGGTTTTAGATATGAATTTCCTGAACAAAAAAACTTTAAAGAAGCCTTAATTAAAGAAGAAAATACAGAATTTAATTTAACTGAAGATTATAAAACCTTTTGGATTCCAGGAGATTGGGATATTTATGAACATTTGTATAGTACCACAAAACTATCAGAAATTGACGCATTAAATTACAAGGTAAATGATGCTTTAGCACAAACAAGTATCCCAGAAAATGCGGTAAATACACCAGTAACTTTGGTAGGTAAAGAAGGTATACATTTAAGTTTTCATGAAGCTGCCTTGGTAGATTACTCTGGTATGACATTAAAAGTTGATCCTAAGAATTTATCTTTTAAAAGTAATTTAGTTGGCTCTAGAAATACAACTTATAAAGTTAAAAGAAAACTACCTTTTCATACACCTTGGAGAACAATTCAAATTACAGATAATGCTCCAGATTTAATAGCATCTAATTTAATTGTAAATTTAAATGAACCTAATAAATTAGGTGATCTTTCTTGGTTTAAGCCAATGAAATACACTGGTGTTTGGTGGGAAATGCATTTAGGAAAGTCTTCTTGGGATTATGGAATGGAAATGGTTAATGGAAAATGGACAGATACAGGAAAAGCTCATGGAAAACATGGAGCAACTACAGAAAATGTAAAACGTTTTATAGATTTTTCTGCAAAAAATAATATTGGAGGTGTTCTTGTGGAAGGTTGGAATACTGGTTGGGAACGTTGGATTGGTTTTGAAGATAGAGAAGGAGTATTCGATTTTGTAACTCCTTATCCAGATTATAATTTAAATGAGGTTACTGCTTATGCAAAAGAAAAAGGTGTAGAAATTATTATGCATCATGAAACTTCTGCAGCAACTAAAACTTATGAAAAACAACAAGACAAAGCGTATGCATTAATGCAAAAATATGGTATGCATGCAGTTAAATCTGGTTATGTTGGCAAAATTTTACCAAAAGGAGAATTTCATCATGGACAAAATATGGTGAATCAATATAATAACGCTGCAATTAAAGCGGCAAAATATCAAGTTGCTGTAAATGCTCATGAACCTATTAAAGCAACAGGTTTAAGAAGAACATATCCAAATATAATTTCTAGAGAAGGTTTACGAGGACAAGAATTTAATGCTTGGTCTGGAGATGGTGGAAATCCACCAGAACATTTATCAATAGTTGCTTTTACTAGAATGCTTGCAGGTCCTGTAGATTTTACTCCAGGTATTTTTAATATTAAGTTTAATGAGTATAAAAAAGATAACCAAGTAAATACAACATTAGCTCATCAATTGGCATTGTATGTTGTTATTTATAGTCCAGTTCAAATGGCAGCAGATTTAGTAGAACATTATGAAGCAAATCCAAAACCATTACAATTTATTAAAGATGTAGGTGTAGATTGGAGTGAAACCAAAGTTTTAAATGGAGAAGTAGGAGAATTTGTTACAATTGCAAGAAAAGAAAGAAAATCAGAAAACTGGTTCTTAGGTAGTATTACTGATGAAAAATCAAGAGAAATAAATATAGATTTTAGTTTTTTAGATGATAATGCTATTTATGAAGCAAAAGTATATAAAGATGGAAAATCTGCTCATTGGGATAAAAATCCTCTAGATATAGAATTTGATACTTTTACTGTAAAAAAGGAATCAAAAGTAAAATTTAATTTAGCTGAAGGTGGTGGTTTGGCAATAAGTTTAATTAAGAAATAAAATATATAAAGCCCTCAATATTGGTGTTCTAAATAGATTTGAATTTAAAAATAAATCTTATTTACAGCCTTAAAAAGCACTCAAATTTTATATTTGAGTGCTTTTTTGTTTATTTTTTTGCATCTTTGTAGCTCAAAATAAGACAATAAAAAGTAAAATACGAATGAATATATATAGTAATCACATAAAAAACGGACGCAATTTGCGACTATTGAAGTATATATTCTAGTTAGAAACTTTAAATAAAATAGTAAAAACGTCCAAAATTCATTTTTTGGACGTTTTTTTTATAATTTTTTTCAAAAATTTATAAATGCTAATTCAAAGTGTAGTTTTTAGTTACATATCACAACTTCAAAGAGTTACCTAAACTCACTATTTCTGCTAAAAAGCGGATAAGAAATCTATTACCTAAATTTTATTTAAACTACTGATTATCAACAATATAAATTAAAATTTTATTTGTGTAATTCAAAAATACGTTTTAGGTTTGCATCGCAATTAAGCAACAAATTAAATTTAAAAACGAAGTACAATGTTCAGTTATCCATTAAACAAAAACATACAAACAGAACTAGGTTTTGTTTCTTGTTTACTTCGCGACTTTCACAAATTTAAATAGCAATATTTTATTATATATGAAAAGTCCGAAGCTAAATTAAAGTTTCGGATTTTTTTATGTCTTACCAACAATAGTCTAAACAAAAGTTCGAAACTCAAAAACAGATAAATATGCTGTTTAACCAGCATTTATCAACAGAATAATTAAGAAATACAAATTGTCTTGATTTTTCTGAAAGAAAGAGTATTTGCCAAATTATAAGGCTTTACTGAGTTAATCACCTCGTAAAGAACTTTAAAATGAAACCGAATTGGAACACAAAAAATATAAATATCCGTGAAAATAGTTTTTTAAAACTTGTTGATAAAATAGATAAATCAAATAACAAACCAACACGTTATAAAGGAACTATAGAAACGATGCTTCTTGAGTTTTTTGGAAAAACAAGTAAGAAGAAATACATATGGAAAAGAGCAACTTTTAAAAGGTTATTAATCCATGCATACAAACAAAAATGTTATGGATTACTTAGAGATTATAAAAGTGTAGAAGTTTTGCACAACATTAGTTCTTTTGGTAATCAAATGGTTAGAAATATTGAAAGTTGGGAAAGAAAAGGTTTTGACAAAGAAGAGCAATTAAGATCTTTAATTAGACACAGTTTTGCAATTTATGAAACACCAGTATTCTTAGAAAACACATTTTTTGAATTTGATAAAAAATTTATGCTTTGGTATTTACAATTAGGTAAAGGGAAAAGTGTAAAAGATTTATCTCAAATGCCAATACATTTAACTAATAAAATGGCTCACGAATTTAAAAATGCTCCTAATATTTTTAAACCTAATGAAGCATTGCGTTTTGCCCAAGCTTTAGGTTTTGGAGCTTCTATAAAAACGGCTAAAGTTATCGGTTTTTCTAAGTTGTCTAACATAAATGAAAACGAAGAAAAATTTTGGGAAACTGTAGTTCTGTTTTTTGCAAAAGAAACAAATGTAAATGCAAAAGATTTGGATAAAATCTTAGAGTTTTTGATGTATAAATATAGAGAAAATAAAAAATTCTCTATGAAAAATAGAACGCAAAGAGCATTGATATTTCAGGCTTTAGAATGGGAGAAGAATGTGTATAAAGCAGAAATTGGAGAGATTTTAAACTGGAAAACTTCTGGAATTACACCTTTAAATCTAGAAAAAAACGAAAATGGAGAGAAGGTTGTTTATAAAACAATTGAATTATTAAACTCAATTGCTCTTTTTGATGAAGGTAATGCAATGCATCACTGTGTTGCAGATTATGATAAAGATTGTAAGGAAGGTGTAAGTACAATTTTTTCTTTACAAAGAGTTTCTGAAAATAAATTGACAGAACGTTTGGCAACAATTGAAGTTGGTTTAAGAAAAAAAAAATTATAGAAGCAAAAGCCAAATTTAATGAAGAGCCAGATGAAAAATCTTTACAGATGATAGATTTGTGGGTTAATAATTCACAAATAAAAGGGAGTTATGATGCTGTAGAATATGAAAATTATATGAATGCAGCAGCAATTGAAAATGCGAATCATGTAAATTCAGATGAAGATTTCGATGCAAAAGCAAGAATCGTTTTTTGGATTATATTTTTCATTATCAAAGCAATCCTATTAAGTAGATAAAAGAGAAGGTGATAACAGTTTATATCATCTTCTCTTAATAAAAGATAAAATATCATGGGAAATAAACTAAAAGGAAAAGACCTAATAAAATTAGGCTTTCCAAAGAATAATAGTATCAATATTGCTTTAGGGCAAATTAATAGATACAGAAAAAGAGAAAAGAAAGAGCGCATCTTAGAAGAAGCTAAAGAAGTTTTATTAGCTCCTGAAAAGTTTCAAGGAAATGCGATTTGGGGAAAAGTTGCAGAAGGTTTGGTAAAACCAGTTGAAGTTAAAATGCATCAACTAAAAAATACAAGAGTGCCTTTTTCTATTTATGGCGAAAATGAAATTGACGAACAAGCAAAGTATCAACTGTATGATGCTCTAAAATTACCCATTGCTGTGCAAGGTGCTTTAATGCCAGATGCACATTATGGTTATGGTTTGCCAATTGGCGGAGTTTTAGCCACAGATAATGCAGTAATTCCTTATGGAGTAGGTGTAGATATTGGTTGCAGAATGTGTTTGACGGTTTATCCAATTCCGGTTTCATTTTTGAAAGGGAAACAACATCAATTTGAAAATATTTTAAAAGATCATACAAAATTCGGAATGCGAGAAACGCACGCTAAAAAAAACGATCATGAAATATTTTATAGAGAAGAGTTTACAGAAATTCCGTTGATAAAACGCTTAAAAGACAAAGCATATAAACAATTAGGAACTTCAGGAAGTGGCAATCATTTTGTGGAATTTGGAACAATTGCTATCACAGAAAACAACAATGAATTCGGATTGCAAACTGGCGAATATATAGGTGTTTTATCTCACAGTGGTTCACGTGGTTTGGGCTCAAATATTGCAAAACATTACACGTATTTGGCAACAAAACAATGCCATTTACCAAAAAATGTGCAGCATTTGGCTTGGTTAGATTTAAATACGCACGATGGTCAAGAATATTGGCAAGCTATGAATTTAGCTGGCGATTATGCCAAAGCTTGTCACGATGATATTCACTCCAGAATTGCAAAATTAATAGGTTCAAAACCTGTAGCAAAAATTGAGAATCATCACAATTTTGCTTGGAAAGAAACCGTAAATGATAAAGAATGCATTGTGCATAGAAAAGGAGCAACACCCGCTAAAAAGAACGAGTTGGGTATCATTCCAGGATCTATGACAGCACCAGGTTTTATCGTTCGTGGTTTGGGAAATTCGGCGAGTTTGCAATCGGCTTCACATGGAGCAGGCAGAAAACATTCTCGCAGAAAGTGTAAAGAAAAGTTCACTAAAAGTGATATCAAACATCAATTAAAAATGAACGATGTTACACTAATTGGTGGTGGAATTGATGAAGCACCAATGGCTTATAAAGATATCAGAAAAGTGATGGCAAATCAGCAAGAATTGGTAGAAGTGTTAGGCACATTTACACCAAAAATTGTAAGAATGGATAAGTAATATTTGGGCGTTCCCTAAAGGTCGGGATTTACGCACTCGCTTTTTTTCTGAAAAAGAAAAAAGAGCTCAAACAAATGCTTCAATCCCTAACGCAATCGTATTTGTCAACTAAAGGCAAATAGCCAAAAGCTAAAAGCATATTAAAAAACTAAAAAGTTTGTCATTTTGAGTGAAACGTAGTGAAGTCGAAAAATCTCTTTTAAAAGATTATGAGAGTTCTCCATAAAGTCGAAATGACAGAAAATAGAAAAAAATGAAAACTAAAATAATACAAATATCAGCAGGAAAAGGACCAGCAGAATGTGAATATGTAGTAGCAAAAGTGTTCAGAATATTCTTGTTAGAATTGATAAGCAATAAGATTGATTATACAATTCTCAACAGAGAAACAGGAATAGAAAATGGCACTATACAATCTGTAAGTATTCAGCTAAAAGGAAACCAACCTGCTGATTTTTTAAAAAACTGGTTGGGCACCATTCAATGGATTGGTACTTCAACATTTAGAAAGTTTCATAAACGTAAAAACTGGTTTATAGGTTGTTTTGATGTTGATGAGGTTACTAATTTATCAGGAAAAACAATCCTAGAAAAAGACATTCAATTTCAAGCCATAAGAAGTTCTGGGGCAGGAGGTCAGCATGTAAATAAAGTAAGTTCTGCAATTAGAGCAAAACACATAAAAACAGGAATTCAAGTTTTGGTTATGGACAGCAGATCTCAACATCAGAATAAAAAAACAGCTATAAAAAGGCTACAAGAAAAGTTGGAAGAATTTACAGTTGATCAAGCTAAAGAACAATTAAAAAATCAGTGGGAAAATCATCAAACATTAGAAAGAGGAAATCCTGTGAGAGTTTTTAAAGGAACAGATTTTAAAGCTGTAAAAAAAGACAAATCATTTAAAAGTAAGAGAAACCAACTTAAAAATGATTTAAGAAAACAATTAGAGTAACCAATGTCACCTTGAACGCAGTCGAAAGGTCTTGTTTTAAGATTTCTCCACAAGGTCGAAATGACAAACGAAAACAATTGGAATAAAAAGACAGTTATTACGAGTTTACGAAGTAATCTCATTAATTAAGAGCAGTTAGCTTCACTCTGTTCGCAATGAAAAAAAATAAAAAAAATGACAACAATAAATAGCAATTATGTGTTTAAAGCATTAGATGCTTATCCATATGAATTAGAAAAATGTATAGAAGCATTAAATTATGCATTATCATATAATGAAAACGATGAAATGGCATTGAGTTTAATGGGAAGAGTATATGCAGAGATTCTAAACAATTACGAAGAAGGAATTGCTAATTACAAGTTAGTGTTAGCAGAAAATATTAATAATTTAGAGGTTCAATCTCATTATATAAATGCTTTATTATGGAATGAAAATTATAATGAAGCTGAAGAATAAATCAATTATGCATTAACAGTAAAAGGATCGGATAAAGCGATGTTATATTTAAAAAAGGCAAATTTATATGAACACACAAAAGAATATACTAAAGCATTAGAAACTATTAAATTAGCTCATATATATGCTTTTAATAATGAATTTATTGAATATTTAAAATCTGAAAAAGAAAGAATTAAAACTAAAAGTTTTATAAAAGAAGATTCAATAAATGAGAAAGAAACTGAAGCTCCAAATGAAAATATTAAGAGAAGATTTGGTTTCTTGTTCTAAAAAGGATGTTGGTTTTAAATCAACATCTTTTTTATTTAAACAAAGCATCCAAGGTTAAAACATCTAAAATACCATCAGGATAAAGATTGTTTTTTTCTTCAAAAGTTTTAATAGCATTTAAGGTTTCGATTTTATAAAGACCATCATTAACAACAATAATACCTTTAGAAATTAATCTTTTTTGGACTTCAAAAATCAAAGCATTTTTTTGACCGTAAATCATTTTTTCTTTAGGGTCAAACATACTTTTAATTTTCTTTATAGCTATAGATTTTAAATGAGATTGTAAATCAGTACCTGTTTGTTCTAAAAATTTTATTTCTTTATTAGAAGCTCCTTTATTTTTTAAAGAAATAGATTTTTCTAATTTAGATTCGTAATATTTTATTGTAGCTAGTTTATTAGAATATTTTTTAACAGCAATTTTAGTTTCTTCATTATCATCTTCAGGAGTTCTAACATCAATACCATTAGTAGACCATTGCATCATAACATAGCTATTTAAATCTTCTATAGCTTTGTAATAATTTAAAACCAATTCTTGGTTATGATATTCTAAATCTATTTTTTTGTCCGTTTTATAATCTACGTTAGGAGAATTATATCTTTTATATTGAGAGTATTTTCCATAACCAATTATAAATGCGATAATTAGTAAAAGAAAAATGATTAGTTGTTTCATAAGAATTTGTTTGGTTAAAACAAAAATAGGTAAAAGTTTCTAAAAAGAATCTTAACTATTGTTTCTGTTAGAAGAATCTCTAATTAAAAGCTCAACATCTAAAATAGTTTTAGTTAATTGTTGTTTTACAGTATTGTTTTTTATGTGTTGTAAAAATGCTATGGCTGCTTTTTTTCCAATATCTTTACTATGTTGTTCTATACTTGTTATAGATGGGGTAACCATAGAACTAAATGGTTCATTTCCAAAACCAACTAAAGCAATTTCATTAGGTATGTTTATGTTTTGTTCCTTTAAAACTTGTAGAGCACCTAATGCAGCATAATCTCCAGCAACATAAACTGCATCTGGTCTATTTTCTAAAGAAAGTAATTCTAACATTTTTTCTCTACCTGCATCAATTGTTAAATTACATTCAATTAAAAGTTCATCATTTAAGGGTAAATTATGTTTTTCTAAAGCATTAATATATCCTCTAATTCTATTGTTAAATATTCTAGTACGTTTAAAACCACCTATGTGTGCTATTCTTTTACAACCTTGACTAACTAAGTGGTTTACAATTAAATGACTGCTATTATAATCATCAATTCCTATATAATCTACGTTTAAATCATTTTCTCCACGATCAAAAAGTATTAAAGGAATTCCTTTCGATTTAATTTTTTCATAATACGATAAATCTACAGTTTCATTAGCCATAGAAGCTATAATACCATCAACTTGAGTATATAATAACGCATCAATACTATCACATTCTTTCTTATAAGATTCATTAGATTGCGTAATTATAATATTATATCCTTCTTTATTCAACACTTCTTCTAAATTCTGAAGTACAGAAGAAAAAAAGTTACTATTTGTTCTAGGAACAATAACACCCACTAATTTACTTTTTCCACTTCTTAAAGCACTAGCTAAATGATTTGGTTGATAATTTAAATTTTTAGCAACCTGTTTTACTGCAGTTTTAGTTTTTTCACTAATTCTTGAGTCGTTATGAAGTGCTTTAGATACTGCTGCTGGTGAAATGTTTAGAACATTTGCAATATCTTTTATTGTGGTTTTTTTTTTGATAATATTTTTTTTTATATCTTTGCTTAATCGTTAAAGCAAATATAGTGCGATATTTTTTATAATCAAAAGAAGATAGTCAAAATATAGTCTTTTGATTTTATTTTATCAAACCGCTTAAACGTTTAAGCAATTAACTAAAAATATTAAATAAGAATTAAAATGGGTAAAGTAGTAACTTTCGGAGAAATCATGTTAAGATTAGCTCCACAGGGATTTTTAAGATTTTCACAAGCTAACAATTTTGATGTTGTTTACGGTGGTGGAGAATCTAACGTAGCAGTTTCATTAGCAAATTACGGAGTAGATGTAGATTTCGTAACTCGTTTACCAAAGAATGATATTGGTGAGTGTGCAATGATGGAAATGCGTAAAAGAGGTGTAAACGTAGATAAAATTGTTTATGGAGGAGATCGTTTAGGTATCTATTTCTTAGAAACAGGAGCTGTATCTAGAGGTTCTAAAGTTGTTTACGATCGTGCTCATTCTTCAATTTCTGAAATAAAATCAGGAATGATTGATTGGGATGCTGTATTTGAAGGATGTGAGTTTTTTCACTGGACAGGTATTACACCAGCAATTTCTCAAGGAGCTGCAGATGTGTGTTTAGAAGCTGTAAAAGCTGCTAGCGCAAAAGGAATTACTATTTCTACAGATTTAAACTACCGTGCAAAATTATGGAATTTCTGTGACGCTGCTCATAGAGAGTCTATTATGACAGAATTAACTTCTTACTGTGATATTGTTTTAGGTAATGAAGAAGATGCTGAAATGCACTTTGGTATTAAACCAGAAGGAATTTCAGTTCAAACTGAAGGACATAATGTTAAAGCTGAAGCGTTTTTATCTGTTTGTGAGCAAATGATGAAAAAGTTTCCAAGAGCTAAAAAAGTAATTACTACTTTAAGAGGTTCTATTTCTGCATCTCATAATACTTGGGCAGGAGTTTTATATGATGGTAAAACTTTATTCCAAACTCGTCAATACCAAATTACTGATATCGTAGATAGAGTAGGTGGAGGAGATTCATTTATGGGAGGTTTAATCTATGGATTATTACAATTCCCAGAAGATGACCAAAATGCATTAGATTTTGCTGTTGCTGCATCTGCATTAAAACACACTATTAAAGGTGATGCTAACTTAGCAACTGTTGCTGAAGTAGAAAAACTAATGGGTGGTGATGCATCTGGAAGAGTAGCAAGATAAAATAACAAACAATTAAGTTTGTAAATAACCTACAAGGTTTAATGCTGATAATTCTATTAGCTTTTACCTTGTAGGTTTCATTAAATATTATAACCAATCCTTAAACATTAGTATTAAAATGAAAAAATCAATAGCCATAATGTGTGGTGGAGGTCCTGCTCCAGGTATAAATACAGTTATAAGTACTTTGGCCAAAACTTTTTTAAAAGATGGTTATAATGTTATTGGTGTTCATCATGGTTATAAAGGGTTACTTTCTGAGGACCCTTCAATAGTTTTTTTCGATTTTCATAGAGCAGACAGAATTTTTAGCCTTGGAGGATCTACTTTAATTATGAGTAGATTTAAGCCTAAAGACAGTGATTTTAAGGCAGACTTTTTTAAGAAACATAATGTAAAATTATTAGTTACAATAGGAGGAGATGATACAGCTTCTACAGCTAATAGATTAACTAAATATGTAAATAGTCAAGATTTAGATGTTGCTCATGTTCATGTACCAAAAACTATAGATAACGATTTACCATTACCTGATAGAAATCCAACTTTTGGGTTTCATACAGCAAAAGATGAAGGAGTTCGTATTGGGAATACAATTTATGAAGATGCAAGAACTAGTGAAAATTGGTTTGTAGTAGCAGCTATGGGACGTTCTGCAGGACATTTGGCTTTTGGTATTGCATCTGCATGTCATTATCAAATGATGATTATACCTGAAATGTTTAACAAAACAAAAATTACATTTGAGAAAATTATTAATATGATTATCTCATCTATTGTTAAATGTAAAATTCAAGGAATTGAATATGGTGTAGCTTTAGTTAGTGAAGGAGTATTTCACTTTATGGATGAAGATGAAATTATAAATTCTGGAATTAATTTTACTTATGATGATCATGGTCATCCAGAATTAGGAAACGTTAGTAAATCACATATATTTAATTATTTATTACAAATTAAGTTAAAAGAACTAGGATTAGAAATAAAATCTAGACCAGTTGAATTAGGATATGAATTAAGATGTTCTAAACCAATTGCATTTGACTTAACTTTATGTACTTTATTAGGTATAGGTGTAAAAAAATTATATGATGATGGTGTTTCAGGATGTATTGTAAGTGCTAATTCTAATGGAGATATAATGCCATTATATTTAAAAGATTTTGAAGACAATGAAGGAAAAATACCTCCTAGATTAGTTGATATAAATTCTGACATGGCACAATTGTTTATTAAAAACCTTTTTTACATTAAAGAAAAGGATTATAGTGAAGCAAAAAAATATTTACCAAACCCAGAAGCATACGATTTCAAAAAAATATTAAACTGGAATTAAAAATTAAATTAAATAATATTATGGCACAATTTTCAAGATTAGAAGTAGCACAAGTAATGAAAGAAACAGGAATGATTCCTTTATTTTTTCATAGTGATATAGAATTAAGTAAAAAAGTTTTAAAAGCATGTTATGATGGTGGGGCTCGTTTAATGGAGTTTACTGCACGTGGTGATTTTGCTCACGAAGTTTTTGGTGAATTAACTAAATATGCTATTGCTGAATTACCAGGAATGATTATGGGTGTTGGTTCTGTAACAGATGCAGGTGCAGCTTCATTATACATGGCTTTAGGAGCTAATTTTATTGTAACTCCTGTATTAAGAGAAGACATTGCTATTGCATGTAATCGTAAAAAAGTATTATGGTCTCCTGGATGTGGTACTTTAACAGAAATTACTAGAGCAGAAGAATTAGGATGTGAAATCGTAAAATTATTCCCTGGTGATATTTATGGTCCTCAATTTGTAAAAGGAGTTAAAGGTCCTCAACCTTGGACAAGTGTAATGCCAACTGGAGGTGTTGCACCAACTGAAGAAAACTTAAAAGGATGGTTTGATGCAGGTGTAACTTGTGTAGGTATGGGATCTAAATTAATTTCTAAAGAAAT
Organism: Polaribacter sp. Z022; assembly: GCF_023555495.1. Lineage (GTDB taxonomy): Bacteria > Bacteroidota > Bacteroidia > Flavobacteriales > Flavobacteriaceae > Polaribacter. Next base: position 486,267 of record NZ_JALCZO010000002.1, read on the forward strand.
TATAGCTAACAAAGATTATGCAAAATTAGAGCAAGATGTAAAAGATGCTTTAGCAATTGTAAAAGCTGTTAGAAAATAAATAAGAGTAAATTAATTGAATAAAAAAACTCCAACTTTTTAAGTTGGAGTTTTTTATGTTTTATTTTTAAAGATTAATTAAATAAAGAAAGAGATATTTTAACTTTAGCAAACATTAGTTTTGTCATTTGTTATTCTAAAACAATTTTCTTTTCCTAAATAAAGAGGGTTTCCTTCTTCTTCAGACCAAAAACCTTCTAATATATCTTTAGTTAAACATTTATAAACAACTACACCTTTGTAAGTTTTATCTTCATAACCATAGTATTTAAAATTTATTACAAGGATATTGTTTTTAAAAAAACCTTCACCAAATTGTTCTTGGGTATTATTAATTATCCATTTGGCATTGATTCGGTTATTTTCATTTAAAGTTAAGTGCAGTTCTCCTTTATAAGAATCATTATTTTCATCTTGATTGTTACCAATAATAGAAAACTTACCAACTAAATCTTTAATAGTCATATGTACATTTAAAAATTAATTTTTAAATGTACTAAAAACGTTTTCCAATACCAATACCTATAGACCAAGTTCCAAAATTATGAGAACGATGGTCGTAAAAAACTGTTGGAGCTACATCCCAATGATTACCAAATTCAACTTCATATTCTATACCTGCTCTAATTATAAAAAGGTTTTCTGTTTTTTCATATTCTACTCCAGTACCCAATACTAAAATCCAATTTTCATCTAATTTATAAAGAGCATCAAAAGTTAATACAACAGGAAATTCTTTTTCAACAAATAATTGATGATCTTTTTCTATTTCAAATGTTTCTAATTCTAAATCATTATGGAAACCAAAACCCCATTTTTCATTAACCCAATATTCTAAATCTAAACCAATAGAAGGTACTATTACAGTTTTATCTCCTTCATTTGTAGCCATAGGTATATATGTATGACTAATTACAGGGCTTACTCTAAAATGTTTAAAATGATCGTGTTTGTTTTCTTGTGAAGATGCAATATAACTACACAGAATAAGTGAAGTTATAAGAATTATTTTTTTCAAAACTACTTAATTTGTTATTAATAAGCAGCAAATTTATGTTGACTTTTATCTAAGAAACATGACAAATGTTATTCTTTATTAAAAAGAAAAATTATCTTTTGTTTTTTTAATTTAAACACAATTATTTAAGGTTATAAAATTGGAATTATATATTTTAAAGACCATTTTTATATACCCAATGATCATTTTCTTTTATAAAAAAAGAAGTTTCATGTATAAAGTTTAATGATGTGTTTTCAAAAAAATAAGCTTTAAATTCAACTGAGTTTTCTGTTGATTTTAATATTTCTAATTTTACCCATTCAACAGATTTTGTCCAAGATAATATTTCTTTTTTTTCTAGTTTAGAAGGTCTTGTTAAACTATAATGACTTTTTTGTAAATAATTAATATTAGCTAAAACAAATGCACTATATCTAGATCTCATTAAAATTTCTGCAGTAGTTACAGAGTGTATATTCTGATGTGCTTTTTTACAACAATCTTCATAAAGTTTAGTAGGATTACAGGGACATTTCATTTTACTTTCCAATACAATATTTAACTATCCTTGATTTTAGTGGGTTTGAAGTGATAGGGCAACAAATAGGATACAAATTATACATATTAAAGGAAACTAAAGAATAAATAACAATAGATTAAAGAACAAATATAGCACAAAAAAAACCGCTCAAATGAGCGGTTTTTAAATACAGATAACAATTATTAATTAGCTAATCCAGAGCCTAAATAAGTACTATTTGAAACTATACTACCATCAGCAGAAATAAATGCAATAAATTGATGGATGGTATCTCCTGCATAAGAACTTGGTATTGAAACATTTTGTATTCCTGTAGTTCTATCAGCTCCATCTAAAATATATACTGATTCTTTTTTACTTGGGTTATATACTAAAACCATAGCTTTGTCATTAGTATTAGCATTTCCGTCAGTAGAGTTATCATCCCATGTGAAATTAACTTCACCTGGTGTAGTTAAATCAGTTGATCCATTTTGAGCACTTGATAAATTTCCTCTACTTAATAATGCTAAAGAATAATCTATTGTGAAGTTTGGAGCAGTACCACCAACTGCATTATTCAATACATAAGACATTGCTGCATTAAACTCAGTCTTTTTTGTTGCAAACGACTTATAGCCTAATTTAATGAACCCTAAATTTGGTTGTAAATATTCCAATGTAATAGAAAATCTATTACGTTGATTAACTTGTCCCTCTGTTCGAGGATTCCTAACACTTGAAGGTTTGATTCTTAAATAATCAATTCCTTTCCAATTTCCTCCGATAACGTTTCCAACCTTACCAGATAATCCACCTAAAATACCTTGTGAAATTTTTCCCATTTTACTTCGATTTAAATATTAATATACATTTGGAGTTGGTACGGATTTGGTTTTAACTTGTACCAACTATAGTAATATATCGCAAATTTTATGCAATAAAGAGCGTTTCATTTTTGTTGCCCTTTGTTGCCCTAATTTGCGTTTTTAAAGGCATTTTTGATATATGCTATTTTTAAAAGTGACATTTTTTTAATGACATTCTGTAACTCTTTTTCTTTTTTAGAAATTATACTGACAGCTTTTATATGCTTAATAATTTCTAAATCTTTACTTGATTCAAAACCTTTTAATAAAGTGTTTTTACAATCGTTTATAGAAATAAAAGGAATAACACTGCCTTTTAAATAATATGCATAAAATCCGCCTATTTGAAGCATCATAGATAAATGATATAGTGTGTTTTTATCTTCTTCATTTTTTAACATTATTACAAAACAATTAGGGCAGGGGAGATCTAATGGTTTTCCACTGTTTAATCCTTTGTTTAGTATAAAAAAGTGAGGGTTTGAGTAAGTGCGCCCAATCTGATGGGTCTTGATTTCAAAAGTTGACATAGGTATCCAATTAAAATTATGCTTCGCTGCGCTTCGCACATTTTTTTGGAAGTAAAAAGAGATATGCCTTAGACTAGTGCCTTTGGATAGGTTGTCAAGGTTTTTGGGTAAAAGTTTTTTGTGTTAGAAGGTAAAATGAAATTGAAAAAAATATTAGAAAAAGTTTTATTCAAAACCCTTAGGGCTTGACCATTACAGGCTTAAAGCGTTGGGTGATGCAAGGCACTTATATTTGCTATTTTTTATTTTACCGTTCTAAATGTTGTTATTTTAGGATTATTTTTTTTAGTGAAATGAAACAAACAAAGACTTGAGATAAGGAATACTTGGATATTTCGACTACGCTCAATACAGGCTTTAGCGATGGTTTTGTGCAGATGAATGAGATAAGAAATAATAAACTAAAAATGTTTTTTTAAAATTTAATATCTTTTCTATTGTGAGTTTACGCTCACATTCTTTTTCATAGCAATTTTTACCCACCTCTCATAGAAGTGGGTTTTCTATTTTAAAACAAACTTTTTTGAGTAGGAGTTTCTTCTATTATACTAGGTACATTTGTATTAATTTTATTTGAAAATAAATCTTGTGAAACTGGATAGGTTACTAATTCTTGATTTGTAAACGAATTTAATAGTCTTTTTACATTTTTTAAATCTGTTGCATTTAACCATTCCCAATAATTTGAGGGATCTAATATTAAAGGCATTCTATAACTCCCTAATTTATTTGGCTTATTGTGAATTTCCTTAAACATCTTATTTGCCTCTGTTGTTATAATAGAAGCTGAATAAATAGGTCTTTGTGAATTATCATCTAAAACAGAATAAATACCTGCAAAAGCGAGTAAATCGTGGTTCTTTTCCTTAAAATAGTAAGGCACTTTTCTTTTTACTCCCGAAATTGTATGTGGTTCAAATAAACCATCTGCAAAAATTAAACACCTCTGCCAATTTATAAACTGACTGTATAAATTACTATGAAATAGCCTTTCTTTAGTAGCGTTAAGAGTATTTGTCTTAATTAAAAAGTCTTTTCTTTTATTTATATCGTATTCAGTTGGCAGTAAACCCCAAGTTGCTAACTCCAATAACTCTGGGTCGTCTTGTTTTGCAATCACTAAATTTTTATTTTCCCATCCATTAAAATGAAAATAGGATTCAAAAGAATCGGGGTAATTAAAAATCATTTTAGACTTTTTCTCAATGTCTTCTTTTGATTTAGTTAAAGAAATATGCATACACATAGAAATACTTTTTATTTAAAGATACTATAAAAAAATAATATTAAATTACCTAGTGCGCTGGCAGAAGCGAAAATAAGTGTATGCCTTTTTATTTGTATTGTTCTTTTTTTATTATTGGTTTTGTTAAAAGCGGTTGCTATAAATTACCTTTTACCTAAAGTATTATTATATGTTATTACTAACTATTAATAAAACCAAATGAGCATCCGCTTTTAGTGAGACTAATTTACTTGTAATTATTTGACAAATAAACAGGTATATTCTTATTGGCTTTTCTTGATTTTATAGGTGCTTAGAAATTATTATAGATACTTCAACTTTATTATGATAGTTTACCTTGTTTTATGAAGACGATAAAAGCACTTATAAAAACAATGCAACAGTGTTAGAATCTTTATTAAATAACTATAGTATCCTATTATGTAACTACGTGAGCGTTGGATGAGCCGCTATTTTACATAATGGCGTTATAGACCAGAAATTAAATGAATGTGTATATAACTGCTCATTATGTAAATATAGCTTTGGAGAGTTTTGTGTTTTATGAAAACAATAGTAAAGATTGCTTTTTATAGTTGTGCAATGAATTTACGAATGAAACAAGCTGTAAAATGCAAGTACCACTAGAATATTAAAATGCTAAACTAGTATTGGAAAGCGGAACAATACAAAAGACAGAGGGTTTTGAGTCGTGAAAAAACTGGGTTTTGTGTTGTGCTTGATTATTAAAAACCAATACTAATATCAACAAGGAAAATTATACTTTAATTAGTGTAGCAATGTGTTTATCTAATAGTGTAGGACTCATTGTTACAATATTAACATCTTCAACCCAAAAATCTTTATCATCTGTAACTAAATAATATCCTTTTTTTTTGCAAAGATTAAAGTAATAATAATCGTTAAAATCTAAATTTTTTGGAGGGTCTTTAAGGATATGTTTAAATTTAAATGTAGAACCAAATTCATCATTAATTAAATCAATTGATGAATGGTAATTTTTTATTTCGTCACAAATCAAATTGTAAGCTATTTTATATTCTAATGAACATCTAAAAACATCTTTGTAGTAACTTTTTGAAGGTGTAAAATTTGGCTGTAATTGTTTTGTTTTTTTTAAGTGTTTAGCATAATAAACATCTCTAATAATTCTATTAATTACTTCTGAAATAACAAGAGCAGAAACAACAATCCTAACTTTTGTGTTCTTTAGTATTTTATCAAAAAATAAGAGATAATTTTTATCTTTATAAGATTGATTATTCTTTGGAACTAATATTTTTAGCCAAATATTTGCATCAAGGAAATAATTTTCACTGTTATTTATTGAATGAGAAGATGCTTTTGAATAATGAAAAGACATACTAGCTTTTAAAGAGATTGAAGAGCATTATCAACTAAAGCATCATACTCATCACCCATTAAAGCGTTCTCAATTACATCATTTACTTTGTACGAAAATAATTCTTTATCAGAAGGGTATTCAAATTTTAAATATTGAATTTCATTTGAATTATTAATTGCATAACAGCCAATTGACTCGTTTAAAAAAGCAGTAGAAATACGTTTTATACCAATAAAAGAAATGACAATCTCTGATGGCTTGTAGTTTTTGATAGCTTTATAAAGGGAAGAGCCATCAGTAAGATTTATTGCTAAATCTGATTTTATAATATCTAAAATATTGATATTCATATTGTAAAGTTACTAAAAAAATATTTTAATAAGGTGTGCAAAAGTATTTTAATTATAATTAAAAAACAAATTTAATATTGACCCAACATAAGGGGTTTGAAATGTAAATTTTTTTATTACAGCATTTTCTAATTCAGTACTCCAAAAAGTATCACCAGTAATTATCTGTAAATTACCTTTTGTTCGGTTAAAGTACGAATTTAAATCATATAAACCTAAACCGCCTGGAGAGCTTTTAGTTGTATTTCTTTTCTTTAAAGCCCATTTTATTGCATCGTAATCATTATTTATAACATTTTCTGTTCTTTCTTTTATTGCAGGTAAAAACCCAATACCTATATCTACCATCGAAAAAGTTAAGATTTTCTTTTCTGGATAATATTGACCACATACATAGAAGTCTTCGGTAGATTTTGAGTGAATTTGTATGTTACAAAAAACCTCAATAAGGGATTCTAAAATTTCGTCTTTTTCCTTTTCAGAAAAATTTGGCATACCTCTATGATTTAATAAGTCATTTTCGATATAATCAATAAAGCCAATTTTATCATTTGGAGAAATACTTTTATAATTAATGGTAGACTGCTGTTCATCAGCAATTTTAGTGCCATTCTTAAAAAAACCATTTCTAAATAAAACATCAAAATGCTCTCTTAAATAGTTTATGTCTGTTGAAAAAACTAAATTATTTTCTTTGTTTAGTTTAGTTAAAATACTTCCAAATAATGCGCTTAAATTGGCGTCAAACCAGTTTAAATGATAAAAGTCTAAATAAATAGTTTCGTTATAATAGTCTGAAGCTGACTTATAAAATTCAAATAATTTTTTTGTACCAGCGAAATTGGTACTTATATTTCCTGATAATTCATAAACAATCTTACTCTCCATATTAAATTACTTTCTCTTTAAACTTACTAAATATTTCATTTGCAATATTATTACTTTCTCTTAAACCATTATCATTAATAATATTTATAAAACCTAATTTACATTGATTCGTTTTATTTTCATTTGGAGTATGATGATAATTACCGAACTCACTATCTTTTTGATCTATTTTAGGGTATAGCAACATACTCTTTTCAGCTTTCCAATATAGATTGTAAGCAAACATTTGTTTTAAATCATCGTCAGATGGTTTGTAAGAACTTACTATTTTCCATTTTGTATCTATGATATAGGTTTCTTCATTATGTTTAATTACTATATCTGGTTTTATTCTTTTAGTTTCCCAAAACTGTGTTGAGTTTTGTGGAGATACATAATAATTTTTAGGCTTATGTTTCTGTAATATTCTATATACATATTCTTCCCATAATTTATTCATATCAAATAATAATGTTAACATATTATCATTACCAGAATTAAGATTAGGAGAATAATTTAATATTATCATTTTAGCAATATCAATTGCTTTGTTATAAGGTTGTGTTTTTCTATTTGGTATTATTTTTGAAAAATGAATACTATTAATATTTACTTCTTTAAAATCAGAAAAATGAAAAAGTATTCTATTTAATTTGTCTTTTAAAATCCCTGTAATAAAACTATCTAAAATTTGTAAGCCTTTAAATAATATTTGATGCAATAAGTGATCTTTATCATAGACTTGATGTTCACAATAAAAACGTTCTTTATGTATAATATTCTTTTGAATATTTTTTGTAAAAACTAACTTCCCTTTTAAAGCTAATTGATTTTCTTGAACTCTTCTATATTTTTTTATCAACCCTTTTTGAATGAGTTCTTCAATTTCATTTAAATACATTTCAAAATACACTTCTAAAATTGAGTTGTATCTCTTTTTTAAAGCAGTTTCAGATATATTATCTACATTGATATGTTTACATACTTTAAGCATATTTAATAAGACATTTTGCCAAGTCTTTTTTTGGGTTTCTGAATTGGAAGTATCTTTATCTGCTTTAGGTAGAATTTCAATTGTTAAACCGTTAATTTGTATTACACCAACATAACTATTGAATTTTATTCCTTTGTGAATTATTGTATAATATTTGTTATCGTTCTTTTCATTAAACTTTACCATAGCATTAAAATGACTTTCTGTAAAATCATTTTCTTTACTATCAAACTTTAATTTTTGATATTCAAAGACTTGTATGAGGTTTTTCTTACCCACAATTATTGATCATAAATTGAAGTAAAAGAACTTGCTTTCCAACTATCTTCATCTGTAAAAGCATATACCGCTTTCTCTCTTAAATTTTCAGCGTCTTCATATTTTTCTGTAAAGTTTTTAGCGAATGAAACTTTATCGCTTTCTTCTTTTAGTTTAATAAATTTGTCTCCTAATACTAAACCAATTTTTCCATAATCGCCAAAGAAATATTCTTCTAATAATGGTATTACTTTGTTTTTAAAAGTATCTTTTAAATCATCAAGAGTTTCAATGTTTAAAAAATATGAATGTCCTATTTTATGGTCTTTGTCTATTAGGATTTCTATTCTATCATTAATAGTTGTTAATAGTATTTCTAATTCTATCTCTTCAATTTTTTTACCCTCTAAAAGTGTTGAATTTGGAGCGACTTCTGTAAAAGAAAACCTTCTTCTTAAAGCTGTGTCTAATGCTTCTACACTTCTATCTGCAGTATTCATTGTACCTATAATGTAAAGATTTTTAGGTATGCCAAATTCATCTTTAGAATATGGAAGTTTTACAGTAATTGATTCTCTTGATTTTAACCTTTTATCTTCTTCAAGAAGCGTAATTAATTCACCAAAAATAGAAGAGATATTACCTCTGTTTATTTCATCAACAATTAAAACATAATTAGAATTCTTCTCCTCTGTATTTCTATTTGTAAACGTATTTTCTAAATAATCAATATTAATATCATCATTATTAAATTGATAAATAGTTTGTTGAGATATTTTTTTATCTACAAATAAACTTGGATTTGCATTTAAGTTTGTTGCAATCCATCTTACATTACGAAAATGATGATATGGAAAATCTGAAGATTCTTTATAATCATAATCACCTTCTATAACTCCAATTGCATCAATAATGTTATTTCCTAGAGAAACTAATACTACATCACCTTCTTTCATCCAATGTTTAAAAGCGTGTGTAGCTGTTAAACTATAGGAGGATTTTTCTACTTCTTCTGGAAATAAGTTTTGAAACTCTTTTTTGTAGTTTTTCCAATCTTTTGATGTAATTTTATTTAAATCATTATTACCTCCATAACCTAATGCAATTTGGTTGTTGTCTATACACCAATCGTGAACGTCTTTACGATTTTTACCACCCAAACTCATTTTAAAGTAATTACAGTTCTTAAAATCTACATTATTTAAGTTTGTTTTTATAGTACCTTCAACCCCTTTTGCTTTGTTAGACAAAAGTTTAAAAATACCATCTTCAACCTCATAAGTAACATTGTTGTTTTCTGTTTTTGGCTTTATGCCTTCAACAAAATCTTCATAACTCATAGATTGGTGAAATGTTGTAAAAACAATTTGACCTTGTTCAACCAACTCTTTATATCTATTATTTAAAGTTGTTCTACTTTTATGAGTTGTATTGTCAATAATCTTTATAGCTAATTCTTTTGTTTTGTAAGTTTTACCAGTTCCTGGAGGACCATATAGAATTTGATTTACTGGTGCTGAATTTAAATCTTGACTGTTAGCTAATTTTTCATTAAAAAATGGTATGAAATTAGAATACCCTTTTCCTTTGTGTTCAAAAGAAGTTCTTCTACCAAATTCAAACCTACTTACTTTTGATAATTCAATAAAGTTTTCTTGATTGAATGTTGAAATATTCTTTTTCTTTACATAATATTCTAAATATGCTACAAAATTAGTAGAGTATATATCTATTGTTGAATCAGCGTAACCATCTAAATATTCTATATATTCTTCTTTTAAAGATGAAATTGTATTCTCTTCCATTATATTGTTATTTTTTTGTTCTTCATTCCATAACCAAGCCTCGTAAGAGAGTTGATAAAAAGGTTTGTCTGTTTTTAATTGCAGTTGTTTTAAAATGTTTTTATAATCATCGAATGTTTTAAATTTAGGATTGATGCTAAATACACTTTTTAAATATGGTTTTGTTGGCCCATTTATTGGAAAGTATTTTATTGGATTTACATTAAATAAGGCTTCTGTTAGTTTTGTTATTGCAATACCTCTTATTTGTAGTAAGTCTTCAAAAGAATCATTATTAATTTCATCATTTAAAACTTGAAAGAAGAAAGACCATAAACGCTCAATTTCATTATTAACTCTTAATTCTTTGTAAGGAAACATCCATACTTTTTGAGCATTAGAAGAAGGAATTCCAAATTCATCTTTTGGATAATGAATATTTAATTGTTCTGAAATGTTTTGTAATATTTGTAATCTACGACTATCTCCATATTTATTTATGTAGCAGAAGAAAGTAAAAGGATCTATAACCTCTAAATCTATATCAACGTTATTAGCATCTCTATCTGAAAAACCAGTTACACCTGCATCTTTTAAAACCTCTATTAATTTAGGTTGTTCATTTTCTGTGTCTTTTAAATAATTAGCTATTGCCAAATGTGTTTTAACCCAAGTGAATTTATCTTCACTTTTATTTATTGTTCTTTCGTTTAAAAAAGCAAAGTAATTTTGTCTGCCTAAAATAGCTTGTGGAATTCCATTCCCATTCCTATCATTATATTCAAAAAAAGCTTCGTTTATGCTTCTGCTTTTACCGTAGATAATATAAGAAATATATGTTTTTATCTCATCAAAATTATTCTTATTAGGTAAGAATAAATCCTTTTCAAGAAAGAAATTGTCTATTTCATCTAATCTAAATTCTACACTTTTTATAGTGTCACCTAAATATTGCTTGTAAGAAGTTTGCCCTTTATCTAATAACCATTTCGCAAAATTTCTTTTAAGAGAATTAGTTTTTTTAATACACTCAAAACCTAAATTAGTTAGAAAAGTACGTGATTGAATAGAATTAAAATCATTAGAATTCAATTCTTCATTATTAACGTATTTATTTGCAATAGAAATTACATATTTAGGAGGGTATTCTTTATTACTGAACAATAAAGCATATTCTGTAGCATTTCTTCTTGAATTATAGATACCTTTATTATCTATTTCTTGTATGGCAGAAATTATATGTTCTTTATTAATATTATTAGGTATGTTACTCATAGCTGTCTAAATTTTTTTCTATTTCATCTTTATAAGTTTCCATAAACCAATCTAAAGTTTTATTCTTTTTCCCAAGTTCTCTTTGCAAGAAATTTTCGTGCTGCTTTATATCTATTTTCAAGGAGTTTAAGCTCTTTGTAATTGTTTCCCACTCCTTGGACTTCCAATAAATTTGTAAATTCTTTGGGAAGTCTTCTGGCATTGTTTTTAATTTCTCTTTCAAATTCTTTTCTAGCTGATTCTTCAATATTTCCTTCTTCCTTTCTAATTCGTTTTTTTTCTGATTCTGTATTTTCCAAGAATTCAGTTTCTTCTTGTTTAATTCTTTTAATTTCTGATTCTTCAAACTTGATTTTTCTTCCAAATCCTTTACAAATGGTTTCCTCAAGATCTCTTTCTTCTTTTCTAACTGCTTCAATTTTTGCTTCAATAAGGATGTCTTCAAATCTAAAGCTCTTTGAAACTTCTCTTGGTATATCATTGTACAATACTCCAAGTGATGAGATAGTGCTGTTTGTAGCAAATATTTCTCTATTAATGGAGTCTCGTATTGTTTCTTCAAGTTTGTCGACTTCTTCTTTTTCTCCTCTAATACGCCAGCTAAATTCATTTTGTACTCTTTCTCTAATTTTAGTCTCAAAGTCAATTGATTCTTGTTCAATTCTTCTAATTTCAACTTCTTCTGATTTGATATTTGCAATAATTTCTGCTCTAAACTCTTGGTCGACACTTGCGCTGTTGATAGCATCTTCAAGTCTTCTTTTTTTTGCAAAATATCTTTTTTCCAAATCTGCGTATTCTTTATTCTCTTTGTCTTCTTCGTTTGAATTTCTTCCAAGTGCGTCTCTTCTATTTGATTCTTCCAAATCTCCCAATCTCTGGTTTGCAGTTTCTGTATTTCTCTCAACCTTTTGTATTTGCTGGTTAAGTCCGAGTTCAATTGTTCTGTATTGTTCAGATTGTAAACTTCTTTTAATGCTACGTATGAGCCAATTAATTTCTGCTTGTCTACATTTGAAATCTTCTTCAAAAAAGATTCTTTCGTTATCGTTAATCTGTGGTAAGTCTTCTGTATCTTTTCTGAATACTGGAATGTACTCTCTGTTTGCTTCTTTTTCATTATAAACCCATTTATATGTTCTTGATGATTTTAATGCTTTTTCAATGTCTGCTTCAGATTTTCTTGGAATATTTATTTGAAGTGTATCAATACCTAATCTTGATAATTTTAAAAATTTATCTGGTTTTATTTTACTGTAAACAATAAATTCAATAAATAATATTGGTTTATTATCTTTATTAAAAAAAGTAACATCTGGTCTAATCAATAGATCTTTAGCAGTAATCGTAGGGTTTTTACCCCACTTAATTACACCATCTTCATTTTCGTAAAAGGATAATTCTGCTTTTGTATAAGTTGCTTCAATTTTCCTTTTACTTTCAATTTTCATTGGAAATAAATTCTCATCAGAACCTAAAGGAGGGTATTTATATATAGCAGGAGCATTTACGTATTTTAGTTCATTTAATATTGAACGTGCTATTATCTCACGATAAGTTTTACTTGCTCTTACACATTCAACTTTTTCCTTATTAACATCTGAAGCGTAATGACTAAAATAAGAAAGCCAATTAGGGTTTTTCTTTTGAATGTTAGCTACCATTTGTGCGTGACATCCTAAACACCTATATCCTTTTAAACCGCTTTCGGCTTCAGATATATGAATGTTTTTTTTGTGTTTTTTTGAATAAGCCCAATCACTTTTATAGTCTTCTTTTTTTTCTTTTGCCATAGCAGTAGCAATTTTTTTTTATTTTAATTTATAAGAGATTGCTTCGTCCTTTGTCCTCGCAATGACTTTTGTTTGTCTAATTGTATTTGAGATTGCTTTGTCCTTTGTCCTCGCAATGACTTATTTAATGGTAATGACATTAAGAATTCTCAACAACTTTAATTTAACTCAGATCTTCTTCTTGTAAGTTGATATAACTTTTTAATACTGAAGTTTGATATAATGACATATTCTAATTAGCAATTTTTAGAAATATAAAAGTATAAATATTAATTGATTTTTTTAAAGAAACCATAGTTTATCTTTTGCGTGATCTGGTATATTTCCTTGAAAACGTGGGGCTATTTGTGCTACCATTTCTGGGTATTTTATTGTGATAGGTACGTTTTGCTGCCTTAATGATTTCCAATACAATCTGCTGAATTGATATACTTGTGTTAGTAATTCTAAAGTGATGTTTGCATCTTCAAATGCGTCTTTGTCTGGACTTGATATACCTATTTTAATAGGGAAGGGGTAACCTTCTGATGCTGAATATTTATTATGATTGCTATATCTTGCATTGTTGAATAGCAAGAATTTATTATAACCTATTCTAATATAAGACCCGCTTTTTGGCATTAACTCCTGCCAATCTTTGTCATATGCAATGATGTCTTGTGCTTCTGTTTTATTTATGTTTAAAATATATAATGGTATGTTTAAACCGAGTTTTTGCATTCCTTCTTTTATGGGTTTTATTTCTTTATCACTCATGTCTTTATAGAAATGTATTACTACTTTATGGGGTTCTATTTGTGCCGAAAATTCTCTTATTTTTCTACAAATGCTCCCTGCTAAATCTAGATTGTTGTTTTCTGAGAAATAATCGAAGCCTCTAAAGAGTCCGTTGTTTTGAAAACTAAAAGCACTTGCAATGTATCTTCTGTTTTCATCTTGAAACATAAATGCACCTACACCAATTACGAGTTCTTTTTTTTCGGTTACTGCTAATTTCCAGGGAACACCTCCTAATTTTGCATGCATTGCTAAAGATATGTTGTGTAATGTATATTGATAACTATTTGGTTTGTTTACCTCTTTTTGCATTTTATTATAATCTATTGCTTGCGTAACAATGCTCTCATTGAGTAAAAGTTCTTTTACTTTTATATAGACCATTCTATCTTCTTTGTTGGGGGTAAACTTATCAAACGGACTGATATAAAAAACTGCATATTGCACATTGTCATGGTCAAATTCCATTTGCTCTAATTGTTTTATGATTTCTGGAATTGGGTTTGAACTATTTTGATACTCGATAAAATGCTCGTTAGACAGTTTTACTTTTATATTGATATACTTTTCTAAGCCTTGGTAGTAGGTTTTATTACCCGTACCTTTTGTTAAATAATTATAGAGAATTTTTATTTTTTCTTGATGACTTTTATGATGAATGAAAAAGAATTTGATGTTTGGTTTTTCTGGTCTGCGATAAGGTTTGAATTTTCCTAATTCTTTTTTTGGAAATAGTCCTTTGTTTTTATTGGCATATTCTAAGGCTCCTTTTTGAGCATTTATACCATTTAAAAGTTTTGTAGGCACTTTTAAAAAATCGTTACCGTATATAGGAATGATTTCTTTAAATTGATCTGTAAGTATGTAAGCTTTTGCAAACGAGGTAATATTCTCTAAATATTTACGATATCTATTACTACGCTCAGGTTTGGAATCTGGTATATTGTAAATTTTTGCTAACTCTCTACGCAATAAAGGGAAAGCTTTGTTAAACTCTAAACTGTTGTAAAAGTCTTGTTTGTTAGGGTCGTTTAATTTTTGATAATTGAAAACCGAATTTTTATATACTGTTCTTTTTATTAAAGTAGTGTCTTCTATTTCTGAAATAGGGATGTTCATTACTTTAGCAATGCCATCAAAAGAAATCATTAATTCTGGATGCTTAGAAACTTTCGCAAATTGAATTTTTAGTGAAAATTTATAATACTGTTGGTATAAAGCATTTGTTGCTTTTTTTGCAGGTAACCATACTTGAGTATCTCTGATGAAATTTTTAGTAACAACGAACCCTTTTTCTTTAAAATAGCTTCTTATTTGGTGTTTTAAGAACTGCTTATAAATGAGCAAGTCTTTCTTATACATTTCTATTTCTATAGCAATAGCCCCTTTTGTTTGAGTTGTAAAGGTTGTATAAATATGCTCTGTTTCTGTATTATTTAATTCAGGAAATGCATTTAAAATTTTTGAAGACCATTTGTATTTATGAATGGGATGGCTGTTTAACGTTTCTTGTATTGTAAAATAGAAGATTGGTTGTTTTTTAGGCCAATTGAAAGATAAGATATTAAAGGATAGATTTTTTGACATGCAGTGTTTTTTTTCTTGTTCATATGTTTTTTTTGAGAGGGTATAGCAGCCCTATTTACTATAAAAGGTTTTTTAAAACGCTTATTAATAGCTTGTTGCTTAATTGTTTCAAATATACTTATTTACAATAGTAATGGGTAGGATCGAATAAATTAAAAGTAAAAGCGGTTTATATTACCACTTATCTTTAAATAAGGTCACTTATTACTTAGGTTAGTTGTTAGGTCTTTTTTTGCATTTTCTTTGTGGTTGTTGAACAAAAAATTAAAAACAAAAATTAATACAAAAAAAATGAAAAAAATTACAATTTTAGTGTTTTGCTTTTTTTCCATAATATCTATGGCGCAAAACAAAGAAACAACTTACAGTAAATGGTTGTTTAAAGTAGGAGCAAATATTGTGGATAATTCTGGAGATACGAACCCTTTTAACGGTTTTGAATTGAAGAAGATGGGTTTTTCTAACAATATTGCTGGAGGCTTGGAGTATCGTTTTCATAAACATTGGTCTGCAGGATTATTTTTAAGCATCAATAAATTTAAAGCACCTGATGCTGAATTAGATGGTGAATTTATTACTATGGATTTGGATTATTTTGCCACAGACTTGAGTATGAAATATTATTTAAGAAGTGCAACCAATGAATTAAATAGGTTTAATATGTATTTATCAGGTGGTGTAGGTATGTTTAAAATAGTAGATAATACGCTGTCTTTAAATTTTGGAGGAGGATTGGTGTATTGGTTAAACGATTCTTTTGGTGTTACTTTAGAAAGTGTAGCGAAATTTACTACAGAAAATGATGTACAATATGATTCTAATCATTTTCAGCATTTTGCGGGAATTACTTTTAGACTTGGAAAAAAAGACAGCGATAAAGATGGAGTGGTAGATAAAGAAGATGCATGCCCAAATACTTTTGGGTTGGTAGCATTTAAAGGATGCCCTGATGCTGATAATGATGGTATTAAAGATTCTGAAGATGCTTGCCCAAATGTTGCAGGTTTAAAGGCGTTTAATGGTTGTCCAGATACTGATAAAGATGGTGTAATAGACTCTTTAGATAATTGTAAAAACACATTTGGCCCAAAAGAAAATAATGGTTGTCCTTATAAAGATACTGATAAGGATGGTGTGTTAGACAAAGATGATGCTTGTCCTGAAGTAATAGGAGATTTAAGTTATAAAGGATGCCCTAAACCTAAAGAAATTGTAGTGGAAAAAGAAGAAAACTTAAATGCAATTAATACCCTTTTAGAGGATTATGCCCAAGTAGTATTATTTGAAACCGGGAAATTTGAATTTACCAAAGAAACTTTATTGATATTGGAAGAAGTAATTACTGTGCTAAAACCTTACCCAAATGCCATTATTATAGTTGAAGGACATACAGATAATGTGGGTGCTGCACATGTAAATAAAGTACTTTCCCAAAAAAGAGCAGATGCTATAAAAGCCTATTTGGTTAAAAATAGCAGTATAGAAAGCAACAAGATACAAGCAATTGGTTATGGAGAAACTCAACCAATAAATGCTAATGTAACAAGAGCACAAAGAAAATTAAATAGGAGAGTAGTTTTAAAAGTTCAATAATATCAAAATTCCTATTGTTAAGCACCATTTTCTTAATGTAAAGAAGATGGTGTTCTTATTGTTGTGTTTTTAGCTGTATTTTAAAGTGACCTCCTTTTTGGATGGTTGGCTTTTTGGTTTTTAGAACTTTTGTAAAAAGCCCCTAATAAGTATCCTTTTTAAAATAAAAAATTATCTAAGACTCGAATAATATGCCTGAAAAAATTAAAGCCTTAATTGTTGAAGACGATGCTGTAAGTATAAGGCTTCTAACCCTTTTATTGAATAAGTATTGTGAAGAGATTGAAATTATAGGAGAAGCCAAAAATTCTATAGAGTTTATAGATAGGCTTTTAGCTTTAAAACCAGATCTTCTTTTTTTAGATATTGATATTGGAGAGAAAAGAAACACCTTAGAAATTTTACATGAAATAGGTGAAATAGATTGCGAAATTATTATTACCAGTTCACATAAAGATTATGCTATAAAAGCCATTAATGAATATCATGTATCTAGTTATATTGTAAAACCCATTAGTACTATAAAGTTGAAAAAAGCAGTAGAAACTGTTATAAAAAACCTACAGTATAAAAAAGCATTTTCTGAAAGACTGCAAAATATTGAGCCACTAGATAGTATTATTGCTTTGCCTAACCTAAATTCTGTAAATCTTGTTGACGCTAAAGATGTTTTGTATTTAGAAGCCGATGGGAAATATACTGTTTTTCATTTAGTGAAAGATACAAGTATAGTTGTGTCTAAAAATATTGGACATTATGAAACTTATTTGCCTAAGCATTTATTTTTTAGAATACACCATAAATATATTGTGAATCTTAAAAAGGTAATTAGTATTCAAAGAACCGATGGCGATTATTGTATGTTGAAAAACGGAAAATCTTTGTCTATTGCCAAAAGAAGGATAGACAATCTTAGGAAATTTTTGCATTTAAAATAAATTTTTTACTCAGACCTATCTGTGTTTGTTGGTTGTTAAAAATTACATTACAAAAAACATTTATTGCTTAAAATGATTCATTAATTCTCTTTTACAATCAATTATAAAAGAAAGCCTACTCACTTATACCTTATATCGACCACTTATTTATTTCCTCGTTGAAAACCCCACTAATATTGTGAGATTTGCTTTAAATATTAAATAAAATTAATAAAATTATGAAGAAAATTATGTGTTTTATGCTCTTTGTTTCCATTGCCCTACAGGGGTGGTCTCAAGAGTTACACGTAGCTTCTGGGGGAGCAATGTATGTGTCTTCCGAAAGTTATGTTTACGTTGACGATGACGTTGACGTTGTAAGTGGTGGGGATCTCACCATAAATTCTGATGCTACCCATAGTGGCTCTTTTTTGGTAACAGGTTCTGCTTCTGGAGATATTAGTTACCAACGCTATGTAACAGGTAACCGTTGGCATTTTGTATCTGCCCCTGTAACTACCCAAGCAATTGGTGATTTTGCCACAGAGGCAGCCAATGATGTTGGTGTAAGTAGTACAGGTAATTATGGGATTTCATTTTACAAAAATGACAATGCCCAAGGAACTCGTTGGCAGTATTATACAGTAGCTGCTGGAGCTTTAGGAGCTTCTACTGCTGGAGATTTTGTAAGTGGAAAAGGGTATTCTAACTTTAGAGATTCTGATGGTATTTACACTTTTACAGGTGAAATGGCCACTACAGATGTAAGTATAACCATACCTGCAAATGCTATTTTACCAGATGTATCTACCAACCATTTATGGAGTGTTGTTGGTAATCCTTACCCATCTTTTATAAATGGTGCTGCCCTTTTAACAGCAAACCAAAGTAATTTAGACCCTAACTACAATCAATTAAATGTTTGGAATGGTAGTGATTACCAAGTAGTTAATTTTGCTAATCCTGCAAAAATTGCACCAGGACAAGCTTTTATGGTAGACCCTGCACAAAATAATGTAACTTTTACATTTACTAAAAGTTTACAATCTATACAAGAAGAAGCTACTGCTACTTTTTACAGAACAGCTGCAACTCCAGAAATTACTGTAAAATTAAAGAGTGGTAAAGATACTAAAACAACGAGTCTTAAGTATTTTAATAATACAACTACTGGTTTAGATAGTGGTTGGGATGCTGGTACATACCAAGATTCAAACCCTACGTTTGCTTTAGATACTCATTTAGTATCTGGTAGTAATGGTATTAATTTTACTTTACAATGCTTACCTAATTTTAATTACCAATCTTCTGTAGTACCATTATCTGTAGTTGCAAAAGCAAACCAAACACTTGCTTTTAGTACAACAACAGCTAATTTGCCAGAAGGTATTAATGTATATATAGAAGATAAAGTTACCAATACTATTACAGATATTTCTACAGGTACCTACAATGTTATACCTACAGAAGCACTAAATGGAATTGGTCGTTTTTATTTACATACTGCTTCTAGTGTGTTAAGTACAGAAGATAATCTTTTAACAAATGCTTTAAATCTTTATAAAACTAACAATAGTACACTTAGAGTTATTGGTTTACAAAACCAAGCAAATACTACTATTAACATGTATAGTATAACTGGTAAACAAGTATTAGCTAAACAATTTAGTGCACAAAACGTACAAGACATTGCTTTACCAAAAAGCTTAGCTACAGGTATTTACGTTGTGAATGTTATTTCTGATAAAGTTGAGTTTACTAAAAAAATAATTATAGAATAATTTTTATGAATACAACAGATAAAAACAAGAAAGCCGAAGACATTACACGTAAAGATGCTATTAAAAAAATAGGTACTTACGGTAAATATGCAGCCCTAACAGCACTAGGTACGTATATGATTTTAAATCCACAAAAAGCGCAAGCTTCTAGTGTAGCAGATGACCCAGGTACAAACGGTGGATTCTTCTAATATTAATTAGGAATAAAAATGAGAAAAATGAAAAAAACAATTATTACACTAAGTGCAGTACTATTTAGCTTTTTAGCAATGGCGCAAGAAAGAGAAAGATCTTTTGATTTACATACTGGTAATTGGGAAATAGCCGCCTTATTTGGCTCTATTAATTTTGATAATACTGCCACTGTTAACGTACAAGACAACATTAATATAGGGTTTACAGTAGAAGGTACTAGAAAATTTAAAAACAATTTATTTTTAAATGCAGGGGTAAGTTTTAGTTCTGGTAAAGAATTAGGTGAGTTATACGAAAACCCTTTAACCTACTTTTCTGTAAATGCAGATGTTGGGTATAGATTTAAATTAAAAGAAATTACAAAACCTTTTGTAGTGCCTTATGTTGCAATTGGAGGTAGTTATATAAATGCTGCAAACACATTACCAAATGCAGACAGCAGTTATTCTATTAATACCACAGTTGGGTTTATCTTTTGGTTAAACCAATCTAATTTTGGGTTAACTATTAGAGACACTTACAAATTTGTAGAGAGTGACTATATGGTTAACCACAACCAAATTTTGGTAGGACTTAGATATAAATTATAATAAAATGTCATTTAGACCTTGTGGAGAAATCTCACTGCTTTTGTCATTGCGAGGCTTGAGCTTGTGCTGAGCGAAGTCGAAGTAAAGCAATCTGTTAATAAAGAGTAATTAATCTCAAAAAAAAAACGAGAAATACTCTAAAACCAATGTCATTTCGACCTTGCGGAGAAATCTCAAAAACAATTAAACATTAACACAATTAAATAATTAAACGTTTTTAAAAAAAACAATTAAACATTAATACAAATATTAAAATTATGAAAAAAATATTATTAAGCGTTGCATTTATTGCAGCAAGTTTTACAAGTATTGCACAAGTAGGTGTAGGTACAACAAACCCAGATGCGTCTGCAGCTTTAGATGTAGAAAGCACAACAAAAGGTTTTTTACCACCACGTATGACACAAGTACAAATGAATGCCATTGCCTCTCCAGCAGAAGGTTTAATAGTGTATTGTTTAGACTGTACAACAAAAGGATTATATGTAAACAATGGTAACGAGTTTGTTAATGTTGCTAGTGGTGCTAGCGCATCTGCAGCAGCAGGACCTCCTAGTGATACAACAACTACAGTAGTAGAAGTTGCAGGGCAAAACGGTACAATTTGGATGGATCGTAACCTAGGCGCTACACAACAAGCAACAAGTAGTACAGATGCTGCATCTTACGGAGATTTATACCAATGGGGTAGAGCAGCAGACGGACACCAAATTAGAACTTCTTCTACTGTGGCAGCACCAAGTACAGTTACAAGTGCAGACCCTGGACATGGAGACTTTATCTTAACAGATGCTACAACAGATAATAACTGGACAAACTTTGCAGGTGAAGATGGTTTATGGCAATCTGGTTTAAACGATCCTTGCCCAACAGGTTATAGAATACCTACAGAAACAGAGTTAGATAACGAGCGTTCAGCATTTAGCTCTAACAATGCAGCTGGAGCAGCTAGTAGTGCTTTAGCTTTACCCGCAGCAGGTAGCCGTAGCCGCAGTAATGGTGCGCTTAGCGTTGTTGGTAGTTACGGCTACTATTGGTCAAGTACGGTTAGTGGTACTAACGCACGTAGCCTCCACTTTCTTAGTAGTAATGCTTTCGTCAATACTAACAATAGGGCTCGCGGTTCCTCTGTTCGTTGCATTAAGGAATAGACACTTTGTATGTATTTGTGCACTTTGGCACTTTAACCTGCCATCCCTTTAGGGTGGCAGGTTTTTACTTTAAAACCGCGTAAGCGGTCAAAAAAATTTTTAAATATTATACTATTACATCTTAAAAACGCTAATAAGTTTAGTAATGACCACTAAAGAGAAAATAGCACTAGCTACCCAAAACAATAAATTGTATTGTTTTAAAGAAGGTATGTTTTGCAAAGTATATAACCAAAATGCAATGTGGTTTACACAGCATATAAAACGGTATAAGGTAAATAGTAAATTTGTTAAAGCTGTAAACCAACAAGTATTTAGTTTAGGTTTTCCATACAGTTTAATTTTAAAAAATGGTTTAAGTTATCAAAACAAACAACTTCAAAAAATAGAAGAAACACAAAGTTTTACAGCCTATAAAATTAGTAATATTAACCAAGAAAAAGAATTTATAAATTGGTGTACTAAAATAGTAGCACTTAATAGCAATATAATTAAACAAAATACAAAACCTAGTAGTAGTTTAACAATACAACAAGAACTTAAAAATTTTGATTTAGCAAACAAAACACCGCTACAAGCTATGGAGTTTATAGCAAAATTAAAAGCGTATTGTTTGTTACCCTGTAAAGGTCTCACACAAGAGCAAGAAACAAAGAGTAAAAAACACAAGAGTAAGAAACACAAGAGTAAGCAATAAAAATACCGGAAAATAAAACAGTAAGCCATAAAGCAAATGCAAAATCTATATTACCAACTTTATTTATCTTACCTAGAAGCACGTAAAAATAAACGTAATACAAACAATCAATTAGCTTTCGAGATAGATGTAGAAAGCAAATTATATACATTAGCTAAACAGATTGTTAATAAAACATATATACCTAAACCAAGTATTGCTTTTATGGTGTATAAACCGGTACAACGAGAAATTTTTGCTGCAGATTTTTCAGACCGTGTAGTGCATCACTTAATATATAGATGTATTTATCAAGATCACATAGATCCTTTTTTAATACCAGATAGTTATAGTTGTCGTAAAGGTAAAGGCACTTTACATGGTGCAAAAAGGTTAAATTATTTTATAAAATCTTGTTCAAACAATTATACACAAGATGCCTATATTTTAAAATTAGACATTAAAGGGTATTTTATGAACCTGAGTCATAGCATACTATATAATAAAGTAATTAAGTTTTTAAACCCAAACATACGGTATTTGGGTATAGACTATGCTACTTTAAATTTTCTTTTACAAAAAACTATTTTTACTAATGTAGCTTTAAATTGTAAAATTAAAGGAAACCGTTCTAATTGGAAAACCTTACCTAAAGACAAAAGTTTATTTAGTAAACCAAAAGGTATAGGTTTACCCATAGGTAATTTAACATCGCAAATTTTTGGTAATATTTTTTTAAATGAAATAGATTATTATATAAAAAACAGTTTAAATATACAGTATTATGGCAGGTATGTAGATGATATGGTGTTTGTACATAAAGATAAAAATGTTTTAAAAAAAGCAGTACCTTTAATACAGGCAGAATTAAATAAAATAGGCTTAACTATACACCCTAAAAAAATATACCTTCAGCATTATAGTAAAGGAGCTTTATTTTTAGGGCATTATATAAAACCGTATCGTACATATATTAGCAATCGTACAAAAAATAATTTCTACAAAGCTATAAAACAAATTAATAAGTTATTAGATGCAACTTTTAAAATAGAATGGACAGTAATGAAACAAATAAGAGCAACATTAAACTCTTATTTAGGTACATTAAGTCATGCAAAAACATACAATTTAATTGTAAAAGCATTGCAACAATTAAACAGTAAGTTTCATTATTTTTTTGGTTTTACTAAAAGTTACTCTAAGTCTTATATAAAAACAGATTATTGGCAATGGCATTATTCACTAGCTTACCCGTTTATAAATTAGGTTACGATGTGTTAATACAAATACACAAAATAACAAAATCTTTTACAAGAGAACATAAATATACTTTGGGCGAAAAATTAAAAGAAGAGAGCATACAATTGTTAATACAAGTTTATAAGGCTAATAAAAGCAAAAAAGAAATTAGATTAAACACTATTGGTACAGCCAGAGAACATCTAGAAACAATACGATTGCTCTTTAGGGTAACAAAAGATATAAACGTAATAGGAGGCAAAACGTATGTAAACATTAATTTAAAAATTGAAGAACTATCTAAACAATTAACAGCATGGCAAAAATATACAGCCAGAGCTAATGCATAAATCTAAAAAAGGTTTGGTATTAGGCGTGCTTTTTTATTCCTAACACAGCCCTTATTTATTAGCAATTACTTTAAGTAATAAATACTTAACGTTTTTAGTTAAAATTGGTATTCTCATATAAGTAATAATATAAAATAAGGACAAGACTATTTGGTCATTTACATTTTTTGTAAAATACAAGTTTGTGTTTAATTAACCGCAGCAGGTAACCGTAACAACAGTAATGGTACGCTTAACAATGTTGGTAGTAACGGCAACTATTGGTCAAGTACGGTTAGTGGTACTAACGCACGTAACCTCAACTTCAATAGTAGTAATGCTAACATCAATACTAACAATAGGGCTAACGGTAACTCTGTTCGTTGCATTAAGGAAAACAATTTTTGCTATGCTATTAAATAACAAATAATATTAAAATGAAAAACGTATTACTAATTACACTCTTACTAACAAACATACTGTTAGTCCAAGCCCAAACCTTAAACGGCACACTAAAGCAACATAAAGGGCAACAAATAACCTTAACAGGTTTTAACTACTACAAAACAGTAAATTTAGCTACAACTGTGGCAGACAGCCTAGGTAACTTTAGCCTAAACTACCCAAAAAACTACAAAGGTATGGCAATTTTAAACACCCAAGACAATAGTAGCTTGGTGTTTGTTTTAACAGAACCTAGTATACATATAAAAGGTACACATTTAAATGAAACAGATAGTTTGCAATTTATAAATAGTAAAGAAAACATCAATTTTCTAAAATATGCCAAAGACCAAAGTTTGCGTAGCAATGCGTTATCTGCTTTTGCATTTTTAGAGCCACTATACAATAACAAACCGTTGTTTGCCAAACAAAAAAAGTTTTTAAAAAATCTTAAAAAAGAACAAACTCGTTTACAAAAAGAAGACGCCCAATTTGTTGCCAATTTGCATAAAGAGAGTTATACACGTTGGTTTATACCCTACCGTAAAATGGTACAAGAAATGCCAGTTATTGTCAGAAAAAAAACAGCCCAAATACCCAATGCCATTTCTTTTTTTAGAAGCACAGATTTTAACCACCCTAACTTTAAAACCAGTGGTTTATTTAAAGAGTTTGTAGAAGGGCATTATATGTTGCTAGAAAACATGGGGCAATCTTTAGATAGTAGTAATGTACAAATGAATTTAAGCTCTAAATATCTTATAGACAACCTACAAGAAAACGATAGTTTATTAAATACAGTAGCAGATAATTTATATAATTATTTTGAAAAACGTAGCTTAATAAAAGCATCAGAATATTTATCAATACAATTATTAACCACACAGCAATGTGCTTTAAATGATGATGTAGCTGCAAAATTAGAAAGCTACAGAAAAATGAAACCTGGCAATATAGCACCAGAAATAGTTTTTGAAAACAATAAAAAAATAAGCGATATAAAAACCAATAAATTGGTAGTTTTTGGTGCAAGTTGGTGTCCTCATTGTACAAAAGAGATTCCTAAATTGGTAGAAAATTATAAAAAGTGGAAAGATAAAAATGTAGAAATTGTGTATATAAGTATAGACACAGACCAAGCTGCATTTAAAAATACCTATAAAAATTTACCTTGGCAACAAACATATTGCGATTTTAAAGGCTGGGAAACTCAAGCTGTAAAAGATTATTATATAACAGGTACACCCACCTATTATTTATTAGATGCAAATAATACAATCTTGGTAAGGGCAAAAACGTTACTTCACGCAGATTCTTGGATTAATTATAAGATGTAAAAGTGTTAGATATCAATATTCCAACTGTTACGCTGAAAGCTCACACTCATAGAAATTGTTCTTGTAGAAATGAAAAATCCTACCGAATTGGTCATTTTTTAATAATTAAATAGAGGTTATACTGTAATTTAAGAGGGAGCATCAATATTAAATGAAATAGAAAGGACTCTTATTTATTTTAGTAATTTTTTATAATGGGTAGGAATAGTATTAAGATAACGGTTATACTGTATATGTGGCACTTGTTCTTTAAATATTATTTTAATTGAATTGTTATAATGATATAAAGGTATTTAGCTTGTTGTTTTTGTATTTTTGAATTATAATTTATACCAAATAATTATGAGTAGTAAGAATTTCTTTTCAATAGTTTTGATCTTTTTTTTTATACAGATGAATTATAGTCAAAATTCAACAAAAGACTATGGTTTTGATTTGTCAAAAGAAGGAGAAATAGGAGCCCTTTTAATAAAAGCTAGTAAATTTAATAACTTGGATTCTACTATTTTTTATAGCCAAAAAGCTTTAGGATTAAGTTTGATTAAGAAAGATACATCTTTAGTATCTTCTTCTTATATCACATTAGGGCTTGGTTATTTTTACAAACAAGATTTTGAAAATGGAACAATAATAGCGAATAAGTGTTTAGATTATTTAAAGAATATTGATTTACCAGGTTTTAAAATGATGGGTAATAAAATTATTGCAGCTAGTTATAGAAGGAAGAAAGATTTTAATAATGCTATTAAATATTATGAAAAAGCTATTACCTATGCAAAGAAACCTGAAGATAAAATGTTTACAAAAATAAATTTAGGGACCTTATATTTAGAACACAAAAATGGTACACCAGAATTGGCTAAAGGTATATTATTAGAAGTGTTAGCATACCATGTAGCTAACCCTAATATACTTAGTACTAAAACACTTTATGCTATGTTTGAAGGATTATCTTTGACATCTAGTAGTGCAAAAGAAGCCATTAAATATGCAGATAGTTCTGTTGTATATGCAAAGAAAGACGGAATTAAAAGTATGCGTTATATTGTAGCTTTATCATCTAAAGCTAGAACATTATTTTTAAATAAAAAATATAATGAAGCTTTAAAGTTTTATAAGAAATCTTTGTTCCTTTCTAAAGAAGTTAACTATACCCATTCAATATTAGAAAATTATACTCAATTAGCTCGAGTTTATGGAACCATAGAAAACTATGATTATTCTTTAAAGTATATTGATTCTTTAGAGAGTTTTTGCAAAAAAAACAATGTAGATTTATCTGTAGGAATCAATGAAATATTAGACATGAAAATTGCTATATATGAAGCTTTAGATGATTTTAAAAATGCTAATATTAACTTAAAAAAGAAACATGTTTATTTAGATTCTGTTAACAAACAAAAACATAACAATGCTTATTTAGAATATGGACGAAAATATGAATCTGAGATAAAAGCCCAAGAGAATAAAATATTAAAACAAGAAATTAGCATTAAAGAATTAACTCTTTTAAAAGAAGCTAGGTATAAGAGTTATTTATATTTAGTATTGTTTTTAACGTTACTATTGTTGTTATATGGTAATTATAGGTATCGAAAAAACGTTAGGACTAAAAATGTTTTAACAGAGAAAAACACCATAATAGAGCTGCAAAAAGAAGATTTACAAAAGGCTTTGGGTTATTCTAAACAAGTTAATGATAAACTAGAATTGGCTAATAAAACAAAAGAAAAACTTTTTGGAGTTATTGCTCATGATTTAATAAACCCATTTAATACTGTAATTGGTTACACTAATTTATTACTGGAAGATTTTGAGTATTTTACAGAAGAAGAAAAAATAGAAATAGTAAAGGTGATTAATGAAGCCTCTAAGAAAAACCATATTTTGGTTAAAAATCTTTTAGATTGGTCTAGGTCTCAACAAAATAGAATTGTTGTAAAAAATGAAGAACTAACAATAAATAGTTTAATAGACAATGCTATAACGCCTTATTTAGAATATGCAAAAAAGAAAAATATAAAAATTATTTATGACTTTGAATTTACCCATTTATATGCTGATCAGAATATTCTAAAAACAGTAATTGGAAATTTATTTTTTAATGCCGTAAAGTTTACGAAAGCAAATCATAACATTTTTATAAGTTCTAAAATTACTAATGAAATAAAAACAATAGAAATTAAAGATGAAGGGGTAGGAATGTGTAAAGAAAAATTGAAGACATTGTTTCATTTAAATACATCTAATACCACTAAAGGTACAAATAATGAAAAAGGTTCTGGACTTGGTTTGATAATCTCTAAAGAGTTTTTAGAACTTGCAGGGGGTAATCTTAAAATACAAAGTAAAGCTAATTTTGGAACTTCTGTTTCTTTAGAGTTTGCTTAAAATGATCTGGTATTTTAACAATTTTAAGTTGTTTATTACTTAATTAAGTAGGTTTAAATATAAGTTTATTTCTGTTATATTTATTGTAAATTACTAAATTACTTAGTAGGATTGGTTGTGTGTATTTTCTTTTACATCTTTTGTTTTATAACACTTATTCTTAATTAATAGCATTTATTTATTTACTTGTTAGATATTAGAATTAAGTATGCATATTTGAGTATTATTAAGTTTGGGAATAAACTTTATATCACAAGGATTTATTTATACATTCTACTCAATACTATTGTATAATGCGGTTTTGATATATTTAGGGGTATTTCAGATTACTGTATTCCTTGTGATTTTAAAGTTTATGTATTAAATTAAAAGTAATAAGCTTTGAATATTCTCTCATATATTTAGATAATTAAAAGGTGTTATGATTCAAATCTTTTTTATATAATACTATGGTTTTTAATTTAAAATTTAGAAAAGTTAAATTTGATAAACAAAAATGGTTAATTTGTAGGGAGCAACGTGTTTATATGGTTGACTCGATTATAGAGCATAAACTATTAGATGGGTTGTTAAAAACTGAAGTTTTACAACTTTTGGGTTTTGAGTTTAATGATATTAACTCTGATACTTGGACTTATTATATTGGTAAACGAAGAAGAATTTTTTTATTTAAATGTTATTTGTATATTAAATTTGATACTTCTGATAAGGTTATTAAGATTGGTATAAAATAATATAGAAAGTTTGATTAAACTTATTATTTATATATGTGAATTACTGATTGAATTTGTTGCTGGAATTGTAAATTATTTTACTTTTTGATGGAATTTTTGCAATTAACCTAAATATAGGTTTATTTAAGCCTTAAAAATTTATTTAGCAGTTCTTGTCTTCTTTTTGCAATTGGTATGTTTTTACCATTATTTAACTCGCAATAATTACCATCTGTTTTATAAATATTAGACACCATTTTAATATTAACCAAATAACGATGGTGAACTCTAAAGAATATAATAGGGTCTAAAATTTTTTCGAATTCTCCTAAGTTTCTACTAGCTATTTTTTCTTTATTATTTGTAAGATGAAAAATAGTGTATTTGCCATTAGCTTCTAAGTACATTATTGTAGAAACAGGAATTAACTCTATTTTATTTACAGTAGGTATTGCAATGTTTGTTGGGTAGTTTATTATTGCATTACTTTGAGGGGTGCTATTATTTGAAATGCTTCTTTTGTTTTGGATGTTTGTTATGGCTTTGTTAATTGTTTTTTGTAATTCTAGAACATTAATTGGTTTTACAATAAAACCTGTAACATTGTAATTGACAGCTTTTACACCAAATTCTGGGTGAGAACTGATAAAAATAATTTCTCCAGTAATAGAACCAATGTTATCTATAAAACTAAAAATGGTATCGTTACCTAAATCTATGTCTAACAACAAAATATCTGGTTGTGTTTTAAGGTATTCTGTTATTCCTTGATTTACATTATTAGCCACAGCAACAATGTTGATCATAGGGAGGTATTTTTTTAAATATATACTTAGAATATTTATATTCTCAGTATCATCATCTATTATGAGTGTTTTATAAGTAATCAAAGCAAATATTTTTATAAAGAATTAAAATAGTCTTATAATAATACTTCTAAAATAAAAAAAAAACACCATATATCATCACTTATTCCTGTATTTATACACTTGCTCATTTGTAATGTGTTTGTTGAAAATTATTGTTGACTTTTGTTACTGTTAAACAAAAAAATAATTCTAAAAATGAAATTCATAATTTATTTATTACCCTTTGATGGTAATTAAAAGAATACCTGGGTAAAGTGTTTTTTTTAAAAAGATAAAACAAATATTGTTAAAGATATTTAAGAAGACATCTAACTATAATTTTTTATACACTTTATAAAATAATTATAGTTTTTTAAAAAGATACAAGTATTACAATTATTCAATACTTATGTGTGTTTATAATTTTCTATGCTTTATAACAAAACCGCAATAAGTATATAAAGGTATTACTTACAATTTACTTGGTTCTTTTCTAATTATTATTAGGTTCTTTATCAGCACCATTTACTTTTAAAAGAGTGTTCTGTATAATGACTAAAGTTTGTAACCTCTATTAAAACGCAATATTAATTAGACTACTTAAAGAGTACTATAAGCTCTATTAAACAAACAATAATAAAACTCATTAAAAATGAAATGTCCTGTATGCAAAGGGAAATCAATTTTACAAACAAGAATTAAAAGAAACTTTTTTTTAAATTAATTTACTCTAGTAAAGCTTATAAATGTTATAACTGTGAATCTAAATATTTAAAATGGTGTTATTGGTTTATACCTTATAGAATAAGGAATAGTGAATATAAGAATTGAATAACTAAACTTATTTATGGCGTTTTATGTACAGAATTTGGGTTATTTAAAAGGAGGAGAAACAATATTTATACCCCAGAAATTTAAAGATATTGAATTGTTTTTGATAAAAAAAGATGCAACAATATGTTTTTCTTTTGATGTAAGTAAGATTTATAATTGCCAAAAAAAGATAACAAATTATAAGGAAGGAATAATTATACCTGATAATGGGTTTTGGCAATTGGTATTAAGAATTTTTTAGTTCAAAATATTAAAGTTTTAGCAGTGACATTATTAAATAATTTTGGAAACTATTGATTGTCTCATTTAAAAGGTGTAAAAAAAAATGTAATAGAGAATTAGCATTTAAGAATGTGTATAATTTGTAGTTTATATTTAACAGTAATTAAAAGAATCATTTATTTTAATATAGGCTCACTTATTTATTTGCTGTTCTTAAATTGAATAAAAAGATTGATTTTTGTATTGTTAATATGTATTATAGATTTTCGTTGTTAATTGTTATTTGTTACATCTATATATAGAAGTATTTTTTTTTTCAATAAAGAGGTTGATTTAATCTTTTCTACATTTAAGATTTTAAATTGTAATTCTTTAAATCTTTCCCCCGAAATTTTAAAGCCCTCTTTTTTTAATATTTTATTTACAAAATTAACTTTCAGGTTTTTGAGGGATTCAAGGAACTGAGGAAATAACAATGGGAGTTGGCATTTTATCCTCAGTATCCTTGATAACCTGAGTATCCTTATTCTTCTTTTGTGGTATTGGTATATGTGTTTTGTTTTTCTCTATGAATTAAGCCAGATTTTACAAAAGCTGTTATATACCCTTCTGCTGTTTTATTTGGGATGTTTAAGTTTTTAGCTACTTGTAAATACTGTTGCCTAGTAAAATGTTTAGTTAAAGTTTCTAAAAAACGTTCTTTTCTGTTTTTTCTTTTATTGACTTTAGTTTCTAAAGGTAAATCATTAAAGACTTTACTACTGTGTTTTACAATTGTTTTGATTATTGATAAAGCATTCTTAAAATCTTCTTTTTCTGCAAGTTTTATCGTATTTACATCTCCATCTTCCATAATTCTAAATACAGAGAAAATCATTATGATGCGAAATGCAATTAGTCCTAATCTTCTTACAGTTGCTATGTATTCTTGAGGCTGTAAGTTTAGATATTTAGTTTGTAACGTTTCGAAAAAAGAATTGAATTGATTTTGTTGTTTTGGAGTTAATCGAATTTCTATAGCAGGATTGTGTTTGAGTGTTTTGTATAATTCTAAAAAATCATTACCCAAGTTGTTGTAATAATCGTCTAAGTTTATATTGTTGCTATTTTGAAATACATTTTTCCAAGTAGGTTTTATATTCATATAATAAAACATAAACCTACTAAATAACCCGTTTTCTGCATTAGGAATTAATGTAGCTACTTGTTTAGGAGTACCAGACAAAACTGTAGATAAACAAGGTTTTTCTATATCTACATATTCGCTATCGGTTCTTCTGTAATAACTAATTGTTTCGTGATGAAACGCTTTTCTAAAACCATCTGAATAATTACCATAATCACTTTTAAACGCTTGAGCTAAAGTATCTCCTTCCGTTTCAAATATTAATCCTCTACCTTCATTGTCTGCAATTAATTGATACACACCAGTTACACTATTGTTTGCAGGAATGAATAACATTTGTTCTGGAGGTTTGGAAGGTTTTTCTGAATTGTCATTTTTCTTTTTTTGAAAATTATAAGTAGCCATTTCAGATTGGTATTGCTGTTTTAAAACTTTTGCTTGTTCTCGTTTTATTTTATGAACAGGGTTTACTAAGTTTTTGACTTTGTTTAATCTTCCTTTACCTGCAGAAGCAGGAGCTGTTACAAACAGGTATAAATTACTAAAAACCTTATTTTGGTCGTATATACCAAATAATTTAGGTAAACAAGCACTAAAAGTAGTGAGTGCACCTAATAGTAAAATATCTCTTTCTTCTGAACTTGTAGCAGGTTTTACAATTTGCTTTAAAAACTCTGGTATTGTTTTATATACTTTATTGTTAATTGTAGGTAGTATCTCTTTTATTGGTTCGGTTTCTATAGTATTAGAAGCAGTATTTGTAGATTCTAGATTATTGTCTATAATTTTTATACCTGCTTGATGAGCAAGATGATAGAAAGTTGCAATAGTAATTCCATGTCCTTTAGCATTTAAACATTTTGTGAATTGTGTATTGCATTCTGTTTGGTTAAAATTAGGATGATTTTTACTTATTCTACAAAAATAATTTCTACCTGATTCTCCGTATTTATCTGCGATAGCAAAACCAATATTTAGCCAATTTGTATAGTTGTTTGTAATATCTATACCCGATTGCTCTATTAATGTAATGTAGTTTTCTATATTGTTATTAGTATCTGAGAAAATGGGTGTTTTATTATGAGTTGCCCTGTTATTACTTACCTTTTCTGCATTATTATTAACAGGATTTGTTAGCCACTCTTTTGGGTTGAATTCTTTTTTCATGCTATTTGGTGTCTTTTATTAATAAATGCAGAAGGATCATGTGATAAAAAACAAGCTCTGGAAATGTCTTTACCTGAATGGTCTACTTCTATGTTATAAGTATGTTTAATATAGTTTGTAACTGCTTTAAAATATTCTGCGTGCGTAATCTCTGAAATGTCTATTCTTATTATCCATTTTATTCCTTTACCAGAAGGCGATGTGAATAATAATTCTGTTTCAAAGTATTGGTCAGATAGTAATTTGTCTTTTAATTCTTTTACATTTTCTAGATGGTCAAAATCAATAGTTAAAAGGTTAGAATGTTTAATTAATTCTTTATCACTTCTTTTTTTAAAAATGCCTGAAAATGTTACGTAATCGAAATTATTGGCTTTGTATTTACGAGCTTCTTTAGTGTTTTTAAGCGTTCTAAAAGTGTTTGTGATGCTTTTGTATTTGTTGCTAGTTATAAGCGTGTAAATTTGATGTAGCCACATTGTTTCTGTTGGAAATACATTTCTGATAGGTGCTTTAAAAAAGCTACATCTAGCATACCAGGTATTTTTATCGTTATAATTGCATTCTAAATGATCTTTAACTTTAATTTTTAAGTTTAAATTAAGTGTTTGATTTATTTTAAGAAGTAAATCATAATTGTTTGAAGTTTTAAAATACAATTGCGCAAAATCAAATACATCTCCTTTAAATTCATTTAAATAGATGTCTTTATGTATAGCAATGTTATTTACGATACTAATTTTTAAAGATTCTTTATTATCATTAAATGGGTTCTTTGTTATCCTAGAGTTCTTTCCTGTTAAGGAAAGAACTGTTTGATTAGGATAAAACTGTCTTAACACGTAGGTATAAATATTGATGCCATAATGTGTTTTATTAAGAATAGCTGTTCTACTTATTTCCATTTTTTTTAAAATTATGGTTATAGTAGTTGTCTTGCAGAATTTGTATAATATCTGCTTCTTTATAGTAAAACTTGCCTTGTATTTTACTAAATGGTATTATGCCATTTGTTCTAAAAGTTTGTAAAGTACGTTTGCTTATATGCAATGTTTGCATTACATCTTGATTGTCTAACCAAGTATCTTTTAATTTTGAATTAGAGTTTTTTAAATCTTCTAAATGCGCTTTTATGTCTTTCACTTCTTGTGATAATGACATTAATAAATCGATAATCTCAATCATAATTTTATACTTCCTTTATTGATTAAGAAATTTGCAGCTTGCTGGTCGATTTCGTCTTGCGATTCAATTTTATTACGCAACAACCATTGGTCTAATTCTGTTCTATTAAAATAGATTTTCTTACCATTTGGTTTATAGTGTGGAATGTTACACGTACTTGTAAGTTTATACAAATGCGATTGCGATAATTCTAAGTATTTGCAAGTTTCATTAAAATTTAACACTTGCTTTTGTAAAGATTGTTGCTCTAATAAGAGTTTTTCAATGTTGTTTAATTTATCAATTATGTTATTGTCCATTTCTTTATTGTTTAAAAAATAAATAAGGACACTTGGCCAAATGTCATTCTTGGTGCTCAAGAACAATACAAAGGTTTAAAATTAGTAAGATGATTTTAGTAAGAGTGTAAAGTAAGGGTAAGGTAACAGTAAGATTTCTTACTATTCTTACTGTTTTTTATTGTAGTTGATTGATAATGTTGTCTATTTCTTCCTTTTCTTTTGGGTTGTGGACTTTGTTTTTATAAAGGTTGTTAGCTTTTAATGTTGTTCCTGTTTTCGTTTTAAATGAGTCAGAAAATTCAATTGAAGTAGGGGTAAGCCCATTAAAGTAAGGTTTTAGTTTTGATACAATATAACTAAATTGAGTGGTTTCACATTGAAGGTGAATTTGAATGTTAATTTGTGTAAAATCATTAGCAATTAAAAGTTTGTGTAATTCTTCTACAGTAGTTCTGTTTTGTAATAAATCTACTCTGAATTGAAGATTTTTTAAAACGGATAATAATTTAGAGTGGTCTCTGTCTTTAAAACCAAATGAGGTTTTGAGTTTTCTTTTTGGCTTTGATGTTTTTTGAATCACTACTTGTTGAGGTTCTTGTATTTTTTCAATTAATGAATTGTCAAAAGAAATGTCATTAAAATATTTTTCTGCTATTTCTGAAATTGTGTACAAATGATTGTCTGAATAATGACCATACTGCTCTTGAAGTTCTGTATATAATCTTATTAATGATACTTTTAAGTAGTTTATGATATAATTTATGTCTTCGTTTAGATTTGTTGTTATTTCTTTTTGGATTATGTATTTAGCAATATCTTGTAAATACTTATCATATTTATTGATTAGAAATGTGTAGGTGTAGCTATTTTCGTGTAGAGTAGCGTTGTTTGGAAATTCTTCTCTAAAAGATGAAATGGTTTTTTCTACTTCATAATAAATTAAGTTTCTATAATATTCTTTCTTGTAATTTAATGGTCTTTTAAATTTTATTTCAAAAATTGTATTTGAAGCTTTTTGATGTTTTTTTATTTCTGATAGTAATAATTGAAACTCATTATCAGTTCTTTTATCTTTATGTAGGCCACTTGTTATTGATGTTAAGCGTGAAAATATATCTTTAATCATTATAAGTCTAAATTTATTTTGTTAGCTGCTTCTCTCTTTTTGTCATCAATAACTTTAGCATAAATTTGAGTAGTTCTTAATTCTTTATGACCTAATAGTTTTGAAACTGTATAAATATCTGTTCCTAGTGTTAATTGAAGTGTAGCATAGGTGTGTCTTGCACAATGGAAAGTTATTGTTTTTGTTATTCCTGCTTTCATCATCCATTGTTGTAATTTTAAATTTGACCAAGCACTATAATTCAAACCTTTAAAAATTTGGTTTTCTTGTTTATCTTCTTCACCTAATAATTTTCTTGCTTGGTTTGATATAGGAAGGGTTTGTGCTCCTTTTGTTTTCTTTTGAGTGAATCTGATGTAATACCCCATTTCTTTAGAATGTTGAATTTCTGACCATTTCAGTTTTTCTATATCTGACCATCTTAAACCTGTTAAAGTTGAAAATATAAAAGCGGTTTTTAAAATAGGAATTTCACATTCTGTTTTTGCTGCTGCTTGTAATTCATCTAAGGTTAGAAATTCACGTTGAGGTTCACCTTGTTTAAAATGCTTTACATTTTGCCCAGGATTAATTTTTAGGATATCATCTTTTACAGCTTGTTTTAGTGCAGCCATAAATTTACCAAAATAAGAATGCTTTGAGTTTTGAGATAGTTTTTTACCTGCTCTACCAATGGCATCTTTATCTAAATAGTTTTTGAAATTCTCAACAAACATTTTATCAACATCTTTAAAACTAATGTCATTTGGACAAAATTTATCAAGATGCTTTAACATACTATTCCAATTACCATAATTACCAGTACTATTGTTTTTGGTTTCTGCTAATGTTTTAATATAGCTAATAAAACTACCCTTTAATTTTTCAATATTATCAAAGCCATAAATACCATTTTGTAATTCAATCTGTCTTTGTGCGCAAATGGTTTCAGCTAGTTGTAAGGTTTTTTTATTAACCTCTCTTTCTTTAGAGGTTTTAGGGTTAGGAGTGAGGTACAACCTTAAATACTCAGTTTTTCTTTTGCCTTTATGATAATAGTCGAGGTATAAACTAATATTTTTATTCTTCTTTCTTTTTCTTAGCGTTACTTTCATAGCTTATTCATTAAATAAATTTTCAATTTGTTTTTTTGATACAATTCTTTTCCTTCCAAAAGGTACAGCTTTTAAACGTCCATTTTGAACCATTCTTTGAATTGTCCATCTACTAACACCAATAAGTTGAGAAGCTTCTGTAATACTTAAGTATTCTTTATTTGTATTAAGAACTGTATTAGCATTATTGATTGTTTCTTTTTTTATTTCAGTTTCAGTAATAGCAGCATTTATTTTTTCTTGTCTTTTTCTTAGTTTCCAAGCTTTCTTGCCACAAGAATTACTACAATACTTAGTTACAGTTGTTCGCGCTGTAAATGTCTTATTACATTGCTGACAATTTTTTAAAAGATATATGTTACTACTCATCCTTTTGGTGCGTTAAGTAGCCTTATGGGTCAATAGGTAGCATTATGGTGCATAATATTTCCTATATGTTTTTATTTATCTATTTGGGCAACAAATAATGAAATAAGGCAACGATTATACAACGAATTTAATCAAAAAAGAGCTAATAAGCAACAAATAAAGGAAGATATATTTAGTTAAATTAAAGAAAAACAAGTAGTTATGTAATAAAAGAAAGGTGGTTACTTTCCGATACAAAAATTACCAAAAATATGACCTAAAATATCTTTATCAACATCATACTCTCCAGTAATATTACCTAAATGACGTAAACATTCTCTAATATCTATAGAAAATAAATCTGTAGAAATTTCTAAGTCAATTCCTTGCTGAACAGAAGTTATAGCTGTTAAAGCGTTATTTAAAGCTTCAAAATGACGAGAGTTGGTAACAATGGTTTCATTATTACTTAAAGCACCAATATTTACCAAAGAAGTTAATTCTGTTTTTAATTCATCTATTCCTGTTTTTTGCTTTGCAGAAAGTAAAATTAAATTCTCAATTTCAGATTGTAATATTGATGAATCATGACATGATAAAGTATCAATTTTATTAGCAATTACTAGTAAACGTTTGTTTGGAAAACGCTCTTTAATTGTTTCAATTTCAGATAAAAAGTCTTCTTTAGCATAAGAAAACTTGTTAGAATCTATTAAGAAAATTATTAACTGCGCATTTTCTGCTTTTTCATACGCCTTTTTAATTCCAATACTTTCTATAACATCTTCTGTTTCTCTAATTCCTGCAGTATCAATAAATTTAAAAGCAACTCCACCAATTATCATTTCATCTTCAATGGCATCTCTAGTTGTACCAGCAATATCAGATACAATTGCTTTTTCTTCGTTTAAAAGTGCATTTAAAAGGGTAGATTTTCCAACATTTGGCTCACCAATAATTGCAACCGGAATTCCATATTTCATGGCATTTCCAAAAGAAAAAGAATCGATTAATCGTTTTAAAACTGCTGTAATTTTTGCAACCAATTCTTTAAACTTTGTTCTGTCTGCAAATTCTACATCTTCTCCAGAAAAATCTAATTCTAATTCTATTAAAGCAGCAAAATCTAATAACTGAACTCGTAACTCTTTTAATTCGTTGGTAATTCCTCCACGCATTTGCTGAATTGCCATTTGATGACTAGCAGCTGAGTTAGAAGCAATAACATCTGCAACAGCTTCTGCTTGAGACAAATCCATCTTTCCATTTAAAAAAGCTCGCATTGTAAACTCACCATTATCTGCCATTCTACAACCATTTTGCAAAAATAACTGTATAATTTCTTGCTGAATAAAACTAGAACCATGACAAGATATTTCAACCACATTCTCACCAGTATAAGAATTTGGGTTTTTAAAAACAGAAACTAAAACTTCATCTAAAAGAATTTCATCTTTTACAATATGCCCTAAATGAATGGTGTGCGATTTTTGGTTTTTTAAAGTCTTTCCTTTTTTTACAGACTTAAAAAAAGCATCAACAATTTCAATAGCTTTTTCACCAGAAAGTCTAATTACAGAAATAGCTCCAACTCCAGATGGAGTAGCCAAAGCAATAATAGTATCGTTTTTAATCATACTGCAAATATACGTAGCTTAATTAATGTGATTTAAATATTTTTGTAACAAATTAACAAAGTGAGCGTCAAATAAGTATAACTCAAAAACTTAAATATAAAAATGAAAGAAGACAAACAATTATTAGTATTTACACATTTAAGCCAATTATTAGATTTTGTAACTGGTATTGGAGGTTTTATAGTTCCATTAATTCTGTGGCTTACTAAGAAAGATGAAGTCTTTGGTATGGATCAACATGGAAAAGCAATTCTAAACTTTAGAATCTCAATGTTTATCTACATTTTAATATGTATACCGTTAATTTTATTATTAGGATTAGGAATTTTAGGTATCATTGCAATCGTATTTTTTTACTTAATATTTCCTATTATTAATGCAATAAAAGTAAGTAATAATGAAGCACCAAGCTATCCTTTTAGTATCAATTTTATAAAATAGAAAAAGAAAATAGTAATATTTAAAATCGCTCTTTAAGGGCGATTTTTTTTATGGCGTTTCCTTTCAGGTCAGGCTTTACGTTGCAATCTTTTAATTTGTTCTCGATTCAAATTTATTCATCCTTCATAAATTCACTCAAACTGACATTAAAAGGATTTCCACTGCAATCATTAACGCAAGCTTATCAATAAACAAAAGGCTATAAAAGAAGGTTTATATATTTTTAATAACCTCTTCATATTCGTAGAAAAAAAGCTCAAATTTTTCCATTGTTTCATAATAAAATTCAAAACAATCTCTCCAAGAATTTTTGTTGTAAATACTAAACTTCTTTGCAAAAGGAACATAAATTCTATGAATTGTTTTACCACTTTCTAATAAATAATCATCATCAAAAATTACTTCTGGTAATTCATTTTCTAATAATGTTTTTAAAGATAGCATTTGGTCATAATAGAGTAGGTTAACCAATTCATCTGGATTTTCAATATCCAAACAAACCATTGCATGCTTTCTTTCTCCAACAAACTTAAAAGAGAACCCTTTTATTTTGGTGTTATATAGCAACCATTTTCTTGGAAAAGATTTTCCAAAACTAGTCCAAAACTCTTTGCGCATTAAAGCTGCTTCGTCTTTTGAGAACATTTTATTATTAGTTTTAAAGTTGAAATTTCTCAAACGCTTAAAAAAGCTCACTTAGAAATGACACTCTATCAAATATTTTATTTTTTGCTAACTGCTAACTAAATTACCCATGAATTTTAGCTAGTTTTCCACGTTCACGCATTAACTCAGCTTCAAACTCTAATAAAGCATTCCATTTTTTATCAACAATTTCTCTGTCTTGGTATTCTCTTGCAAATTGTAAAAAAGTAGTATAATGGTTTGCTTCAGAAATCATTAAATTGTTATAGAATTTAGACAATTCTTCATCTTCCATGTTTTCAGAAAACACTTTAAAACGCTCACAACTTCTAGCTTCAATTAAGGCAGCAACTAACAAACGTTGAATTAAGGCATCTGTTCTGTCTTTTGTTTTTGGAAAGAATTTTTGCAATCTAACAGCATAATCGTTTTTTTGTTCACGTCCTAAAACCATACCTCTTTTAACCATTAATAAATGCACCATTTTAAAGTGTTGCATTTCTTCAATGGCAATATTGCTCATTTCTTTTACAAGTTCAGTTTCTTCAGAATAATTAATGATAATAGAAACAGCGTTAGAAGCTGCTTTTTGCTCTAAAAAAGCATGATCTGTCAATATTTGTTGTAAGTTGTCTTTTGCAATTTCTGCCCAAGAAGTTTCTGTTTCAAATTGTAAACCTAACATTTGTTATATTGTTTTTTGCAGCCCCATACCAAAATAAGCCAACGCTTTAATTTCTTTTACACTAGATAAACGTTCGTTACCAATAATTAACAATCCGTTTTCTGTAGCTTCTATATGATATTGCTTGTTACTTTCAAAAAACAAAATTAATTCATCTGTAAAAAACTCTCTAATTTTTTCGTCATTTTTTCCAGATAAATAAAAACGTTTGCTAAAATCTGGATGATTGTAGATATCTATATCATTATACCCTGCAAATTCTAATATATATTCAAAAATACCTTCTCTATCTAATGTAAAATTAGGAACAGGTTTTAGTGTATGAATATGCAACATTGTTGCTTTAATAACTTGCTT
Source organism: Polaribacter sp. Z022 (assembly GCF_023555495.1). Classification (GTDB taxonomy): domain Bacteria; phylum Bacteroidota; class Bacteroidia; order Flavobacteriales; family Flavobacteriaceae; genus Polaribacter. Next base: position 526,892 of record NZ_JALCZO010000002.1, read on the forward strand.
TGCAATCATTTCTCCTTCAGAAAACTGTACATCAAAAATGGTACAATCTTCGTTAGAAAGTACATTAGAAACTTTGTCTATTTTACGAGTTTTAAAATATCCAAAAGTTGGTAACTCTTCCATTTCTTGAGCAGAAAAAGCATAATATTTCCAATGCATTTCTTCACTAATACTTTGTATCGATTTTTGTCTTCTGGTTAAAACTCCTTCTTTAGGAACTATTTGTTTTGGTAAAATTTTACGCAATGCAAAAGGGTGTTCACTACCAGATTTAGAATCATCTAAACCTATAACTTCAAAATGACCACCTTTTCTAGTAAAAGATTCTGCATAATTACTCATGTTTTCCATTACAGAATGGTCTACAAAATCACATAAAGAAAAATCTATAATAGCCTCTTCGTTTTCTGGTATTTGATCTAACTTTCCTTTTAGTTTTGTATAATTTAAAAAGCTCGAAAAGTTTTTAACACTCACATAATACTTTCCATCTTCTTTAAACATTAAAACATTTGGTTTTAAAACATTTTTAATAAATAAAAATACATCTTTATTAATTATGATGTGAATAATGAAAGTAACCAAAATACCAACTATAATACCTGTAATTAAACTAGTTGTAATAGTTGTTAAAAGCGTAATTAAGAATATAATTAATTGCTCTGAACCAATACTAAATACTTTTTTAATATTTTCTGGAGATGCTAATTTATACCCTGTAAAAACTAAAATAGCAGCCAAAGCAGACAATGGAATTTTACGTAATTCTGTGGCAAATAATAAGATAAATGCTACTAAAAAGGCAGCATGAAAAAAGTTTGCAGACCTGTTAGAACCTTTGTTGTTAACATTTACAGAACTTCTTGCAATTACAGTAACTACATTTAAACCTCCTAAAAAACCACTAATTACAGTTGCCAAACCTAAGGCTCTAATATCTTTATTAACGTTAGATCTTCTTTTTAAAGGATCTAATTTATCAACAGCTTTTATGCTTAATAAACTTTCTATACTTGCAATTAAAGTTATGGCTATTACTGCATTTATAAAGTTACCTTGATAAACAATAGAAAAATCTGGAAAGGTAAAGTTTGATAAAATATCATCTGGTAAAGCAATTAATAAACTTTTATCTATTGGATATTCTGATGCAGAAACCAAATCAAAGTAGTAATAAAGACCTACACTTAAAACCACAATCCACATAGGAGCTGGAATTAACTGAAAATATCTATTTCTAATTTTACCATAAAAAATCATGATTAAAAGACTTCCTATACCAACTAACCCTGCATAAAACATGCTAGAATTTTCTGTTTTTATTAAATTTATAATTCCTTCTGGAACCTGAAAAAGAAGTTCTACAATACTTCCTTTTGCATTTAAATTACCAAACATTACATGAATTTGTTTGGCAAAAATTCCTATTCCAATTGCAGCTAACATACCTTGTATTGCAGATGCAGGAAAAAAGTCTCCTAAAGAGCCCATTCTTAAAAAACCTAGAATAATCATTATTACTCCAGAGATTACAATTGCTGCAAGTGTGTATAAAAAACCTTGCTGCATATCTCCTTGACCCAAAGTAGTTATGGCAGCTAAAATAACTACTACTAATCCATTTCCAGGACCCGTAATTGTAACATTAGAACCACCAATAATAGCAACTACAGTTCCACCAATAATGGCTGCAATAATTCCAGAAATAGGAGGTGCACCAGAAGCCAAAGCCAACCCTAAACCTAAAGGAAGTGCAATTAAAGAAACTACAAAACCAGAAAATAGGTTTTGAGGAATATCGCTTATAAACGTTTTAACAGTATTTTTCTTTCCCATTTATTTTACAATTAAAACGTCTGTTGGTAATTCAGATAAAATGTACTCAATATCATGAGGAAAAATTCTATCTAAAAGCCTTAATTTATTTGGAGCATTCATAACAAGCAAGTCAGCTCTTTTTACTTTTGCATAATGACCTATTGAGTATCCTCTTTTTCCAAAAATAGGTTGTGTATTAACTGTAATGTTTTTATTTTCAATATCTTCTAAAATATGTTTTACACGCTGATCTTCTCTAGTTCTTAACCTCTCTTTTACAATATTAGCTTTACGTAAAGATTTGTCATCATTAACTTTTACGTGTAATTCTTCTTGACTCACTTCTTCTACAATTGTTAATTTATTGCAGTTTAATTTATTAGATAAATCAAATGCAGTTTTAATTGTATCTTCTGTTTTATCATCTTTTAAACCGTTAACAACTATGTGTTTACAAGGAATTCTTTCTACAGAAGGTTTTATTAAAAGTAATACAGAACAAGGTGCTTTTCTAGTAATTTTTCTGGCAATAGAACCTACATAATATTTATAGAGATTCTCTTTTTGGATAGCTCCTAAAATAAGTAAATCTATGTTTTCTTGTGTGCAAGTTTCTAAAATTACATCTACAGGTTTTCCTTCTTTCCAAATACTTTTAAATGGTTTTTTTAAGGGTTCTGCTTTAGATAAAATTATATTTAAATCCGATTTTTTTTCTTCAGATTTTGGACCAACATGTACACCAACTAATTCAGCTTCAAACATATTAGCTAGCCTTACAGCTTCAAAAATATTTGCTTTTAAGTTTGGGGAAAATGCAATACCAATTAGGATTTTTTGAGTTTCTTGCAAATAAAAAGTTTAGTAGTTAAAAAAAGATTGCAAGATAGGAAAGTTTATAAGAAAGAAAAAAACATTAAAAATTATTTTGATGAACACTAAACATTCTTAAATTTACAAACCAACCAATTATAAAATATGTTAGAATTAGCAGGAATCGTCATTTTAGGAATATTAGCACAATGGTTTGCATGGAAATTTAAAATTCCAGCTATTTTACCTTTAATTTTAATTGGTTTACTTGTAGGTCCAATTGCTGCAGAGTTTTTAAGCGAAGATGGAAGTAAATGGATAGAACCTATTTGGAATGGTAAAAAAGGTCTTTTTCCAGGAGAATACTTATATTATTTTGTTTCATTGGCTATTAGTATTATTCTTTTTGAAGGTGGCTTAACGTTAAAACGTAGTGAAATTAAAAATGTAGGACCTGTAATTACAAAATTAATTACACTTGGTTCTGCAATTACATTTTTTGGAGCAGGTATAATTGCTCACTATATTTTTAATTTAAGTTGGAATCTTTCTTTTCTTTTTTCTGGATTGATAATTGTAACAGGACCAACTGTAATTACACCAATTTTAAGAAACATTCCTTTAAAAAAGGATATTTCTACAGTTTTAAAATGGGAAGGAATTTTAATAGATCCAATTGGAGCTCTTGTAGCTGTATTGGTTTTTGAGTTTATAAGTGTTGGTGGTGGAAGTGGTTTTACTAAAACAGCTTTAATGGAGTTTGGTAAAATTTTACTTTTTGGTACAACTTTCGGGTTTACTTTTGCTCATGCTATGGCTTTTTCAATAAATAAAAAACTGATTCCTCATTATTTATTAAATGTGTTTTCATTATCTGCAGTATTATTAGTTTTTGTACTATCAGAAATATTTGCTCATGAATCTGGTTTATTAGCAGTTGTAGTAATGGGTATGGTTTTAGGAAATGGAAAATTAAACAACTTAAAAGAGCTTTTATATTTTAAAGAATCTTTAAGTGTATTACTAATTTCTATATTATTTATACTCTTAGCAGCAAACATAAATATTGAAGATTTAATGTTGTTATATACTTGGAAAACTGCAGCTCTTTTTGCATCTGTAGTGTTTGTAATAAGACCATTAGCAGTATTTGCAAGTACAAGAAATTCTAAACTAAAATTTAATGAAAAATTATTTATTAGTTGGGTAGGACCAAGAGGTATAGTTGCTGCTGGTATTGCTTCTTTATTTGGAAGTAAATTAATGAAACAAGGAGTAGAGGGTGCAGAATATATAACTCCTTTAGTTTTTATGATTGTGTTAGGAACAGTTTTATTCAATGCAACCACTGCAAGATTATTTGCTAAAATGGTTGGCGTTTTCTTAAAAACTTCCAATTCTATATTAATTATAGGAGCATCTAGTCCTGCAAGGTTAATTGCTAAATATTTAAAAGATAATGGTAAGAGAGTAATTTTAATAGACTCTAATAAAGAAAATGTAAATAAAGCAGCTAATTCAGATTTAGAAGCCTTTAGAATAGATATTTATAATGAAGATTTAACTGATAATATAGAGTTAAATGATGTTGGATATTTATTAGCAATGACAGGTAGTGATGCTGTAAACAAATATGCTATAAGTAGTTTTTCTGAATCTTTTGGAGAACATGGTTCTTATAGATTGGCAACATCAGAAGAAATTAATAATACAAAAGATACACAAAAAAGTAACTTTTTAATACCTAATGATGACTATCTAAATTTAAGTGAAGCTTTTAGAGACAATCCTAAAATTTATGAAGTTAAAATTGAAACCGAAGAAGAATATAAAGCAATGGTTTCTAAAGATTTTAATGAATTAAAATCAGTTTTACTTTTTGTTAAAAAAGGTAAAAATATATACTTGATATCTGAATTTGAAAAGTTAGAAGGAAAAAAAGAAAAATGTTCTCTAGTTTATTTAGGAGATAATATTTAACAGATTTATAAGTCTAACTCAAAAGTTTTACGCAACTTGTCTAAAAGAGGATTTATTTCTTTCATCTTGTTGTATTTTTCTTGTGGAGTATAAGCAAACTTTTTTTCTACTTTTTCATTTAAAATAACAACAATATCAATACCATAATTGTTAAGTTTTTCTCTTAAAAAGCTTAATAATTTGGGTCTTCCTTTTCTAAACTGATCTTCCATTAGTTTATTAGGAACTGTAAAGGTAATTTTAAAATTATCTCCTAATTTTGGTAAATCTGTACTAACAATAGAAGCCATACTACGTTCTCCTTTAGAAATTAATAGCGTACTATATTCTTTCCAATAAGTTTGTAATATTTCTTCTGTAAAAGGGTCTTTTGGGTGATTGTCAAAATTTTCTTCTTCATCAATTTTTTTAACTACTTTTTTCTGATGAATACTTTTTAAAGACAAAGAAGAATTTCTTCTTTGTATATTCTTTAAAACGGGTTTTGCTAACTTAGGTTTAGGAGTTTCAACCTTTGGTTGAGGAGTTGCAGGTTTTTGTTGTATTGGTTTTACAATTTCTTTAACAGCAGGAGAAAGTGCCTGAAAAAAAGTAGCAGGAATTATGTAATTAGCTGACTTTTTTTTTTCTCCATCAAAAGTGATAGAGGCAATTTGCATAATGGTTAATTCCACTAACAATCGTTGATTTTTACTAGCTCTGTAGTTTAAATCGCAATCATTTGCTTTATTAATAGCTTGCATTAAAAACGGAATACTTGCCTTTGTTGCTTGCTCTAAATATTTCTTTTTTGCTGAATCTCCAACTTCTAACAACTCTAAAGTAGCTTTGTCTTTTGCAACTAATAAATCTCTAAAATGACTTGCTAAACCATTTATAAAATGATGCCCTTCAAAACCTTTTGCTAAAACAGTATTAAATGCATTTAAAACTTGTGGTATTTTGTTAGTCAGCATTAAATCTGTCATATTAAAATACGTATCGTAATCTAAAACATTTAAGTTTTCTGTAACTGCTTCTCGTGTTAAATTGGTTCCAGAAAAACTTACAACTCTATCAAAAATAGACAATGCATCACGCATTGCACCATCTGCTTTTTGAGCAATAATATGCAAAGCATCATCATCTGCAGTAATGTTTTCTTTTTCGCAAATTACTTTTAAGTAATTTTTTGCATCTAAAACACCAATTCTTTTAAAATCGAAAATTTGACAACGAGATAATATAGTAGGTATTATTTTATGCTTCTCTGTAGTTGCTAAAATAAAAATAGCATGTGCAGGTGGTTCTTCTAAAGTCTTTAAAAAAGCATTAAAAGCTGCTTGAGATAACATGTGTACCTCATCTATAATATATACTTTGTATTTTCCTGTTTGTGGAGGAATTCTAACTTGGTCTGTTAAACTTCTTATGTCATCTACAGAGTTGTTAGAAGCAGCATCTAATTCAAAAATATTAAAAGCAAAATCTTCATCTGCAGCAACTTCTGCATCTTGCTGATTTATTTTTTTAGCTAAAATACGTGCACAAGATGTTTTACCAACACCTCTAGGACCTGTAAATAATAAAGCTTGTGCTAAATGATTGTTTTTTATAGCATTTTCTAACGTATTTGTAATGGCTTGTTGCCCAACAACATCCTCAAAATTTTGAGGTCTGTATTTACGTGCAGAAACTATAAAATGCTCCATTTATCTTTTTTTTGCCTGTTAAAATGCAGTTTAAAATTCTTTATAAACCTTTTAACTGCGTTTAAAGACAAGGTTTATTGTTTGTTAATTTGGTTAACAAAAGTAACTAACTGCTTCTTTTTTTACAAGCAGGTTTCTTAACAAAATGCTAAAGTTGTAAACAACTTGTAAATAGTAGCACTTTATTGCGACTATATGTATAATTTTGAATTAGAGTTCTGAAAATTGTGCTGAGGATTTGGTTGATTATTCTTAGTGCAATTTTCTATTTAAAAAATTAAATTGATTATAAATGAAAGTTTTAAAATTTGCTGCAACCTTAGGTGTATCTTTAGTATTAATTGCTTGTTTTGGTTTTTCTAAAAAGATTGATAAACAACAAGAAAGCAAACTATTATTACAAAATAAAAACACAAAAGTAGCTTATTTTGCAAGTGGTTGTTTTTGGTGTGTAGAAGCTGTTTTTGAAAGTGTAAGTGGAGTAGAAGAAGCTGTTTCTGGTTATGCAGGTGGCCATACTTTAAACCCAACTTATAATTCTATTGGAACAGGAAAAACAGGACATGCAGAAACTGTTGCTGTGTATTACAACCCAAATAAAGTTTCTTTTAAAACTTTGGTTAAAGTATTTTTTGGATCTCATGACCCAACAACTGTTAATGGGCAACATCCAGATTATGGAACCCAATACAGATCTATTGCTTTTTATAGCAATGAAGCAGAAAAGAAAATTATAGAAACCATGATTTCTAAATTAAACAAAGAAGTTTACAATGGTAATATTGTTACAGAAGTAACTAAACATACAAAGTTTTACAAAGCAGAAGAATACCACCAAGATTTTGAGCGCAGAAACCCAAACCAAGGTTATGTGAAAGCAGTTTCTATACCAAGATTAAATAGATTTAAAGCTAAGTTTCCAGAGTTACTTAAACACTAAACTTTAGTAAGTACATTAGCGTCTGTATGTGCAAAGGTTTTGCCATAAATGTCTAATAGCATTTCTTGGGTGTAACTTAATTGATTGTTTAATAGTATAAACTCTCTTTTAAAAGCCAATGTTTTTGCTTTTTTAAGCATAAAAGGAGATTGTACAATGCCCCATTTTGTGTCATTTTCTGTTACAGCAACATTTAGTTTTAATTTATTGTTTTCTATAGTAGCTTTTCCTCCTGCTAAAACAGCAACACCTCTTGGTATTGAAAAGGAATTCATTATGGTATTTTCATTTTTATCCCACAACCAATAACCAGTTTCACTATGAGAAATTTTGTCGTTGGCAATTTCTCTAATTACTTGGTGGTATCTAACTGCCAATAATTCTTGTTCTTCTGCATTTTCAATTTCAGAATCTACAGGTTCTATAATTAATGTTTCATAATAAGGGTTGTTTTCATCTTCATCTGGTTTTGGAGCAATATCTACACCCATTTTTCCTTGCCATGTACCAATTATTTTAACTAACGGATTTTCTATTGTATTACTCATTTTTAAAACAATTATATGTTGATGAAATTTCTTTATAAAGTGGTAAATGTATTATTTTTTATAGCATAGTTTTAGTGATTATTGTCATGCTTTGTATCTTTTTTAAAAATAAAAAAACCTCATTTTTTCTATGAGGTTATTTATAGTTTTAAGAGTATGTTTTTATAGTAGTTCGCTAATGAGTTTGTCTTATGAAAAGTAGCGGATTTTTAAGTACTAACTTTTCTTATTATAATTGACCTATAATTTATTCATTTTCTTTTTTGTTTAAGCGACTAAATTTCTATTTTTTATATATTGTTGGTTACTGGCACAACTATTATAATTCAAACTCACCTTTAATAAAATTAGTTTCAAACTTTCTAATTCTATCGTCATTAATTTCGAAGTGATTAATAAGAATTATTAAATTTTCTAGAGTTAATGGAATAATAATCTTACTATTTAAAAACTTAGTGAGAAATTTTCTCCTATTAACTCGAAATATTTTTTTTAATAGTTCTTTATCTTTTATAATTATTGATTCTAAGTCTTTGTTTAGGATTTCATTTTTTAACCTTATTCGGTATTTAGTTTTTATTAATGGAATTAACTTATCTTCTTTATAATGTCTATAAGACAAGTTTTCAAACATTTGAAGCATTGAGAACTCACTTGTTTCAAGTGTGGCAAAAATTCCGTTTAAATTTCTGTTTAAGTCATCATGTCCTTTCCAATCTTCTTTACATTTATAACGTAAATCATGTTCAATTTCATGCCATCCTTCAGACAGCACAGTCCTGATTTGGATTTCATATTTTGTATCAATCACATCTAAATCTTCAGCAATAATGGTTTTTGCTTCGCTTAAATACTCTTCATTTAGATTAAACGTAAGATTACATCTTATTGGTTTAAATTCATCAACAGTATGCGAGTCGGTTGATTCGTGATCAAAATTCGGTTTATCTTTTAGAATTCTATAGACTATATCCACATCATCCTTAAAATAAAGTGTTATTCTAATTCCAATAATATCAGTAATTTTCTTTTGATGTTTACGGTATTCCTTTTGATTAATTTTATTATTAGTTGATTCATAGCTTTTTACACGTGAAAAAAGACGGTACATTATTCCACATTTATCAAGTTCTAATTTAATTGATTTTTCTATTTTGTTTGTAATGGTTTCAAAACCTAATATATCTCTCATTGAATTAAACTATTTGAATTGCATGTTGGATACCTATTTCTGTTAAAAATGCATTATCTCCATTTACTTTAATCCATTTTTCAGATTTTAATTGGTCTATAGTTTTAGAAACCGAAGTTCTTTGTTCGGGAATAGCTTCATTAATTATCATCGAAATTTTTCTGTGTCTAGGTCTTTTTGCAATATCCATAAATTTTCTTAAAATTTCTTCTTCTATATTTGTGTTATTATCATCAATTGAAATATTGACATTATCTATAGAGTTAATAAACCCACAACCATAGTCATTACAGTTAAGAAGATATATATTAGCGTTAGTTTCATTATTAGTAAAAGTACATTTACTAAAAACACAATTAACAAAAGAAGTTTCTAGAAAAGCATTGTTATGAAAATTAACTAATTCAAATGAACAATTTGCAAATACACATCTTTTAAATTGTTCTTTTTTTCCTATATTGATTTTTGAAATTGAAAAATCGTTAAAAGTTGCATTTTCAAAGTTTTGAGAAATTTCACCTTTTAATAGATATTCTGTAATTAATTTATCTTGTTTTTTGAAAATACTCAATCCCAAAATAATTCCATAAAGTTTATCTTTATTTATTCTGGATTGAAACTGAAATGCTGTTGTTGCCAATTCAATCATATGTTTGGATAAAACTTTATTGACATTAAAATTAGGTTGTATTATATTTTCTCCTATAAATGTTCCAAAAATAAAATCATTTATGAATCCTATGTTATCTTTATTTCCTTTTCGGTCAAGAAGAGCATGGTTACTGAGTGTATTGGTTAACTCATCCATACTAGGTCTTTGAGCTATCGAATAAGATTTTCTTATCTGTTCGAGCAATTCATAATTTCTATCTAGAATTAACTCTCTAATCCATGCTTTAGAATCTGATGTAATATCAAACTCGATCATGCCATCAGTTAATTTTCTAAAAATATTAAGTTGGTTTTTCGCTTCAATGTTAAGTTGTTGTCTTTCTTGTTCTCTATCTAATATAGTATCAAAATACCTATCAACAATTTGATTAGGTTCTTTTACTATTGAATCAAAAATGTTTTGTTCAAGACTTCGTAAAAAAGCTAAAAGTACCGGGTTTGATATTTGATTAATTGGAATTTCTTTTTCATTTATTTTTTTGAGCTTATATTCATCAAGCCAATCTTCAATTTTTGGAGGGTTTAGTAAATATCTACTGACTTCAAATTTATTAGGATTTGAATCTATCCAGTTATTAAATGAATCTCCCGAAAAAATTGCAGTTTTCCTACCTGTAATGATAATTTTTGCATTACTTACGAGCAAGTCTCCAATTGTAGAAAGCATTGTTTCTACTTGTGCAAATTCTGAATTAGCCTTGTCTTGCTCCTTACTTAAAAGTTCATCAAAACCATCAATAATTAGTGGGATTTTTCCATTTTGTATTTCATGTATTACCAGTTCTTCATCAAGAAGTGAATGAAATTCGTTAACTATTACATCTTGTAATATGTGTTTGAATATTGCTGCTCGTCGATCTCTAGATAATTCTGTAAAAATAGGAGAGAGGGTTTTTATGTTTAATGAAACGTTATTAATTATTTCATATGAGGTACATGTCTTTCCATACCCTGCTGCTGCCTCAATAATTATTAATTGTGCTCCTTCTTTAGTTAATTTTGATGTAACACTATCTATAATATTTTTTTTAGACTTAAAGTCTTCGTTTTCCAATAAATATGATACTGGGATATATTCATATTTTACCTTTAGAATATCCGATTGATTTTTTGCAAAATTGTGATATCTTTTTTGAAGCCTTTCAGTTAATTGAGTCGAATGAAAAAATGATTCGAATAGAAATAATTCAGCTTCTTTTATTGATTGAAAAACTTTTAATCTACACGCAAATCCTGCATCTGATAATTGTTTTACGATGTGTTGACATTCAGTATTATTATCATTTACGACGATATCTGCTCCAAAATAAACTCCTTTGTTTAAAGTGTAAACTCTTAAGAAATTATTAGAAAGTTTTTTATTTAATGTATAACCATATCTTAAATAAAGTGTATCGAACGATTGTATTTTCATCTTTAATGTTATTGTAATGTTTTTTTGTATACACTCAACTAACACTGATATATTATATCAGTCGTGATCGTATTTTGGTTTATGTTTTATTAATATCAATAGGAAAAAACACCTGTTTTTTTAAATTTAAAACTCTAATAAAAGTTGTAAACTTAATTACGTGTTTCTGTAATTGATGCAATTTTTTATAAAAATAAACAAATATTACAAAGTGGTAAGTGATGATTGTCATAAATTTTTTAAAAACAATTTCCCTTAGTTAGTCAACTAAAAAAAACGCTGTTTTAAAATCTAAAACAGCGCTTAATATTTTTAGAAGTATTGTGCTTTTACTTGTTATCTTCTTTATTTATTAAATTACCTTGAATACTCCAAGCAAAATCTAATACTACTGTATTTTTAAAATAAGGAGCTTCCATATCATAATATTGGTCTGCAGCATAATACTGAAAAGCATCTTCTTTTACTGCTACATCATACATTCTTGCTTGTCCATGGCAACTCATACAATTGGTTTCTATACCAGCTCTATTTAGTTTACCTCCAACATACTTATTTTCTGTTGCTCTATAAGCACCAACTTTTTGGTATCCTTCAGAATAATATTTTCTAATGGTATCATTGGCGCCAGAATAATTTCTAGTTGTACTGTTTTTAGGAGAAGGAGAAAGGTTAAAGGTGTCTTCGCTAAAACCAGCTTCTAAATAAGGATTAAAAGCATAAATAGATTCTTTTTGTGTTTCTCCTCTGTTAATGGCATTAGAACCACCAGTATTTGGTTGAGAAGGACTAATCATACTATAAGCAACTCCCATTGCATAATGTTTTGCTGCAGTATCTAAACTACTAGGTTGTTTGCTAGCAATTAATGAAGAACTAGGACTTTGTGGTGCAATAGGATTTTCTGACCACCAAAATGTTTGCCAAGTCCATCTTTTATTTTCTCTTGTGTTTACATGCATTCCTATTAAAATTGCATATTGTCCTGCTTTTGGAGTTCCACCAGTTACAAAGTTTGTACCTTTTAAAGCTTCTGCTTGTGCTTCATTTATTTTAAAATGAATAAAGTCATTTACAGAAAATACTTTATTTGCAGCATCTGTTGTACCAGTTGTTGTAATGGTAATATCGTTATTCCATTCACTTGTTCCAAAACCTTTGCTAATAACTTGTTCCATTGGTATTTGGTTATGATACCCAGGCCACACAGGAAGTTTGTATTTTCCTTCAGAAATTTTAACTGAAGAAGAATCTGTTAAAACTTGAAAAACAGGTTTTATTAAAACACTAGAAGCAGGAAAAGCAGGTATGTTAGCAATTTTACCAGGTTTAATCATACTTTTTAATACTTCAAAATAGTATAATTGATTGTTGTAAATATGATTTGCAGAAGTAGGATCGCATTTTACAAAACCAACAACATCTGCACTATTCTCGGAAATTCCATGTGTATTTTGATGTGGAATTTTTAAATGTCCTGTATGAGATCTGTTTAAATCTTGTAATTTAAAAGTACTGTTTGTATTTTGAGTTCTTAAAGCAGTTTTAATGTCTGCTGGTGTGTACCAAGTTTCGAATCTTCTTAATTTTTGACCATTATTTGTTTGATTAGTAAACGAAGTTAGAGCATCCCAAAGATCCCATCCATGAGTAATAATATCTGCATTGGTTTCTAGGTTGTTAACTACTGTACTATTTTTTACCCAGTCATTAATACGTCTTGCATCTGTAGGAAACTTTAAACCAGAAGCTAATAATGATGGCATTGGTACTGCTGTAAAAGATGTATAACTAACTTTTTTTTCTTCTTTTTTACTTTTTTTAGGGCTACAAGAAAAAAGTAAAAGCACTAAACTTGCGTAGATAATTTGGTTTTTCATAATTCTTAGTTTTTTAGGGAAGCAAGTAAAGTTTTTACTTGTTCTAATTTGGTTAAATGGTTTTTACACAATTTTGGTTTTAACTGTGTTTAGCAAATTTAGATTTAAATGATGTTTTATAAATGCGTGTAAATACTTGTTTTTTAATTGTTTAAATGGAAGGTGTTTTTGTGTGATTAGATAAGTAGATGTTTAAAAAAGTAGGTGTAAACAGAAAAACCTCACAATAAATGCGAGGTCTTTTATGAAATTTATGGTAAGAAATATTATTTTTTTATTGGCTTATTTATCATCTAAAAGTCTTCTATGATAGTTAATTTGCCCTAGGTGATAAGATAAATGTATGGCTAAATGCACTAATAAAAATTCTGTAGATTCTTTTTTTTCAAATTTTAAAATTGGATAGTCTTTTTTTATTTCATCATCTGTTAGAGAATTTAGCGACTTTTTAATCATGGTTATTGTTTCTTTAATACCATTAATTAGTTCTTTTTTTGATATGTTTTCTTGAGAAAATTCTAGTTCTCTATTTCTAACATAGTTTGTTTTTCCTAATTCTTTGCCAATAAATGTGTGCAAGTTTCCTATTAAATGAAGTACTAAATTTCCTGCTGAATTAGAAACTTCTTTTTCTACTTTCCAAATTTGTTTTTCGTTTTTATAAAGTTCTATTTCAGAGATTACTTTGTTTAAATCTCTTTCGTAAAAAGTAATAATTTCTGTTATGCTCATTTTTTATGCTGTATTTTAATATGTACAAGGAACTTTTGTAACATATTTTAATAAAATGATTTAAATCTTAGAGCGAAGTTAGTTTTTTTGTTTTTATAAATCAATACTTTAAAATACGTTTTTAAAACAGAAAAACCTCACAATACTGTGAGGTTTTAGCTACCTAAAATTAAATAAATGACTAACTTTTAATTAGTTTTTTTATTGAATATACTTCTTTTTTTGCATCAAATATTCTTATTAAATATGCGCCTTTGTTTAAATCTGAAATATTTAATTTGTCATTTATTACTCCTTTTTTAACAATTGCACCAATTAGAGAATAGATTTCGAAACTTTTTAAGGTTTTACTCGAAAAAAATATTTCATTTTTTGCAGGGTTAGGGAAGAAGGTTAATTCTTCATTTGTATTTGCTAAAGCTTCAGTTTTTAAAACCGAAAAATTATTTGCAATAGGAGTAAAGTTTACTATGCCTCTAGATACATCATTATAAGCATCAAAAATGGTTTTAGAAATGTCGGTTTCTATATTAGAACACCAAAAATTACCAGCAATATTAATTGGGTAATTGTTTTGATGCTCAAAATTATATTGAGAGTTATTACAAATTTTATTGTTAGAAAAAATGTTTGAATATTCATTTTCGAAACTAACTTTTACACCAATCTTATTCAACTCAATAGTTGTATTGGTTACTTTTAAATTTTGCCCTAAACTTAAACCCAATTCATTATGATGAATGTGAGAATCTGTAATTTCTCCACTATTAATATCTATAGCCCAATCACTAAAGTTAAAAAAATCTGAATTGGTTATGCTTGGTGTTGCAGCAGAAGAGTTTACACCACTAATTCCTTTTTCTCCATCAGAAAAAATACTATTTGTAATTGTAAAATTTTCTGCATAAATAAAGGCATATGTATTGTTGTTTACGTTTAAGTTATCTAGTATAACTTTATTTCTATTTGGTAAGTTATTTTGTGGCTGTTTGTAGCCATAAAAAGCATAGTTACAGTTTTCTATTTCAGAATTATCTATTTTAATTACTTCATCTTTATAAGTAGAACCTTTTATTTGAATAAATTTATCTGCAAATTCACCTTTAATATGTGAAGCAATTAATTTACCATTCTGATTATTTTCTATTTCAATTCCTAACCAACTTCCTTTTTTAGGGAAAGAAGAATTAGACGTAAAAATTATTTCATTTCCAGAAGTTGCATTTGCAATTAATTTACCTCTAACAATTAATTTTGTTTCTGGATTAAATTTAACCATTACACCTGGTTCTATTGTTAATGTATTACCAGGATAAAGTGCAATATTAGAAGTTACTATATAAGGGCTGTTGCTTAAACTCCAAATAGTATCTTTAAAAATACCTCCATTTACATTTGTTTGCGAAAACAATAAAGATGTGTTTACAAAAAGCAGTATCATTAAATAAAAAGTAACTTTTTTCATGCTTTATTGTTTTAGATTTTACACGTTTGTACAATGCTTATACGATTTACGTCTAAGCAAGTTGCCCATTTTTAGTGTTAAAAACAATAAGAAAAAGCCCTATTTTTTTAAAATAAATTGATAGATTTTATTTTAGCATTTGGTTTAAAATCAGCTTTTTTTAAGCTAACTAAATCACTCGTATTTAATGCTTTTTTGTTACCAATAAAGTCTTCCTTATTTAAAACAAACTGAATATTTAATGATTTACTTTCAATAACAAAAACATCTCCAACATAGCTGTACCAAATAGCATATTCTGGGTAAGCTTCTGTAAATGCGGTAATGCTAGAATTTACACCAATGTTATTGGCTGTTTTAAATTTACTAGATTTTATGATTATACTTACAATTGTACTGTCATTATCTGTTATAAAACAGCTTAATAGTTCGTTTTTGTTTTCAGAAACTTCTATATAGTTTTCTGTCCAAGTTGTACCTTCTTCAGATTTACTTCTTGTTTTAAATTCTGTTGATATTTTGTTTTCTAAATTTTTTGGTACTTTTTTACTAATGGTAAATTGACCCGCATTTTTGTTGTCTATACTAAAAAGTAATGCTTCTTTTTTTGAAGGTTCTGTTGTTTTGCTAACTTTAGTTTTGTTGCAAGAATTTAAAGTTACTAATGTTAAAAGAATTAATAATGTTTTGTGTAAAATTTTCATAGCTTAATTTTTTTTGTAATACTGAGATTGTTTTTATTTCTGAAATTCTATTAATTTTTAAAAATAAATTTTTAGGCTTATGATAAAGATGACTATTGTCATGTTAATCAGATATTTATTGTAATTTATTTCATAAAAAAAGCTTCACTAAATTGTGAAGCTTTTAAAACTACTTACTATTAAAACAAGTACTTATATGATTACTTTGTCTTCTTAAAAATTCTTGTTTTACTATTGTAAATGTTTTTTTAGTAGTAAAATAATTAAATTACTAAAAATGGTTTTCCTTATATATTAATTGGGGGATTATAAGTAATTACATTTTTTCGTTTTATAAAAGTATTGGTTTATTAAAATATTTTACCTGACTATTATCATAAAATAATATTTTTTTTTGCAGTAAAAACAAAGAAAAAACCTCACAAATCTAACTAGTAGAAAGTGAGGTTTTTATTAAGTTAGGGGAAATGTTTTTATATTTTTAATTCGCAAATTTTAGTTTGACCTGTACTTTTCTTTTGATGAAATAATTGCGGTTTTCCATTTATATCAAAAATATCAATTTCAGACCAACCATTAGACCATTTATTATCGTAAACACGTTTGCTTAAGTAACCATTAGAAAGAAATTCTTCAATTCTAACAGTACCACCTTTATTCTTGTTAAAAAACAAATATGTTTTACCTTTTAGCTTAAAAAACTCAAAATTGCTCCAACCAGAAGACCATTTTTTTCTATAAATTTCTGTACCTAAATTAGGAGATATAAACCCAAGTTTTGCAGCTTGCTCTAGTTTAGGAACATCTACTCTGTTAATTACACATAGACCATCTTTTTCTTTTTGAGAAAGAATAAAAAACTTATTTGATGTAGCTGTCATTGCAAAATTGGTATAACCTTTACTCCATTTTTTTTCATAAATAACAGAACCTACAGTGCCTCCTTTAGTAATGGCATTTAAACGAATAAGTCCTGTCCCTTTTTTGTAATGAAGAAAATAAATTAAATTATTATGCACAAAGAATTTTGTGCTTGTCCAACCAGAGCTCCATTTTTTGTTATACACTTGTGCTCCTAATGACTTAGAAGTCATAATTTTTTGATAATCTAATTTTATAATTCTAGCTGTACCTTCAGAGCTTTTCTGTAAGAAAAAATAATTTTCTCCTTTATATTCATAGAAATTAAAATTGCTCCAACCAGTAGTCCATTTTTTTTGATAAACAGGTAAGCCACCTCTTTTTAAGTTCCATATTTGAGAAAGTCCTGTAAATGAGTTGTAAGAGAATAAAAACTGTTCGTTTTCTAAGTAAAAGACTCCAGAAAAAGTATTTCCTTTAGATAGATTTACATTTATTTTACAATCTAAATGTATTTTTCCTGTAGATAGGTTTTGAGAAGATAGGGTTTGCCCTATAAAGGCTACTAAAAGCACAACAATTAATTTTTTCATTTTCTTTTTTTTAATTAGTTTTTAATAAGAGTTTAAAATAATTTGTCAAAGAAGGGGAACAATGAACCGAATAAAATTATTGATTTGTATTAGTGAATAAGATGACTATTGTCATAAAATTAAAGTTTAAAATATTTAGAACTAATCTTAATTAAAAAAGAACTTTTTATAATTATAGCACAAAAAAAGCCACACAAATTTGTGTGGCTTTTTAGGTTTTTAAATTATTAAAAAATTTATTCTGTGGTTGCTTTATCTACAACAATTCTTTCTTTTCTGTTGGCAATTTCCCAAGCAGTATAAAAAATTAAACGCGTTCTTTTTTCAAGTAAATTGTATTCAATTTTATCTGGTGTATCTGTATGTTTATGGTAATCTTCATGTGTACCATTAAAATAAAAAATAACAGGAATATTATGTTTTGCAAAATTGTAATGATCAGATCTATAATAAAAACGATTAGGATCATTTTCATCATTATATTTATAATCTAAATTTATATTTGTGTATTTTGTATTTGCATTTTCAGAGATATTATGCAAATCTGTACTTAATTTATCTGCACCAATTAAATACACGTAATTAGAGTCTTTTTTATGTAAATCATCAACTCTACCAATCATATCAATATTTAAATTACAAACAGTGTTTGCTAAAGGGAAAATAGGGTTTTCTGTATAGAATTTAGAACCTAACAATCCTTTTTCTTCTCCTGTAACATGTAAAAATAAGATAGATCTTTTAGGTCCTTTACCATCTTTTACAGCTTTTTTAAATGCTTCTGCAATTTCTAAAATTGCCATTGAACCAGAACCATCATCGTCTGCACCATTATAAATTTTACCATCTTCAATACCCACATGATCTAGGTGAGCAGAAATAACAACAATTTCGTTTGGTTTTTCTGTTCCTTCAATAAAAGCTAACACATTTTCAGAGTCTTTTAAAGTACCTCTTCTTGCATTTTTATTTAACCATTCTGCAGAAATTTCTTGATAGTAATCATTACCACCTATTGGAGAAATAATTTCTTGATTTACATAAAAATCCTTTAAGTATTTAATGGCTTTTTTTTGTCCAGGTTCTCCTGTATCTCTTCCTTCAAACTCATCTGAAGCAAAAATATATAGGTGTGTTTTTAAATTTTCTGAAGTAATTGACGCTGCATATTTAGCTGCAAAATCTATGTTTTTATCTTCTTTAGAAGCTTTTTTGCTAGAACTACAAGATGCTAAAAGGACTAATCCTACAAAGTAGATTAATTTTTTCATTAAGTTAGTTTAATTTTTGTTGAATAAATGACAATTATGCCAGATTAAAATCAAATTTACCCTTTGTTTATGATAAATTGCTGCAAAGTTTTGTTAAAATTAACAATTTCTTTAGGAAAAAGATTGTCAAAAGCATTAGCATCAATTAATTGATTTGGAGTGCCAGATATTATAGAATTATCTGTAATAAGTACAATTTCATCAGCAATTTGAATGGATAAATTTACTTCATGAGAAGAAATAATAACAGTTTTTTCAGTTTCCTTTACAAGTTTCTTTAATAACGAAAAAATCTTGATAGTATGATGCATGTCTAAATGCGCTGTAGGTTCATCTAAAATGATAATTTCTGTGTCTTGTGCCAAAGCTCTAGCTATTAAAACTCTTTGTAGCTGACCATCACTTAACTCATAAAAACGATTGTTTTTAAGATGTTCTATTTCTGTTTGATGGATGGCTTTATTTACTTTTTCAATATCAGTTTCAGATAATTTATCTATCCAATTTGTGTAAGGTTGTCTTCCTAAGGCAATGAGTTCAAAAACGGTTAGTTGGCTTTCTGGTAAACGTTCTGTTAAGACTAAACTCAACTTTGTAGAGAGTTGTTTTTCAGTAAGTTCCTCAATATTTTTTTGATGGATAAAAACTGAACCAGAAATTGGTTTTTGTACTTTAGAAAGTGTTCTTAAAAGGGTAGATTTTCCAATTCCGTTTTTACCTAAAACTGTAATTAATTTTCCTTTTTCAAAAGAAAGGTTAATATTTGAAGCAACTGTTTTAATGTTCTTTTTTTGCTGATAACCTATAGATAGGTTTTCAGTTTTAAGGATGCTATTTTTTTTAAACACATTCATTTAAACAAAAATTCTTTTTTTTCTAATTAGCAGCCAAATAACAATAGGAGCACCAAATAATGAGGTAATTGCGTTTATAGGTAGCGTAAATTCGCTTGTTGGTAATTGAGCAATACTATCGCAAATTAATAAAACTATAGCCCCTAAAATTGCTGTAGATGGAATTAATATTTTATGATTAGAGGTAGAAAATAACATTCTTGCAATATGCGGAACTGCTAAACCAACAAAGGCAATAGGACCAGAAAAAGCAGTAATTACACCAGTTAAAATACTTGTTATTAATAAAATTATATTTCTACTGCGTTTTACATTTATCCCTAAACTTTTAGCGTAATTTTCTCCTAAAAGAAAACTATTTAAAGGTTTAATTACTGCAATGGTTCCTAAAATACCAATTGCATAAATAATTGAGAAAACACTAATTTCATTCCAAGATAAATTACCCAAACTACCAAAACTCCAAAATAAATATTGTTGTATTTGATCTGCTTCAGAAAAATAAGCTAAAACACTTATTACTGCTGAAGTTAAAGAACCAAACATTAAACCAATTATTAAAATAGACATGGTGTTTCTAACTTTGTTTGCTGCAATAATAACTGCAGATAAAACTAAAAAAGCACCTAAACTTGCAGCTATTGGTAAAGACCAGTTTGAAATTGAATTTGTAAGTAAGAACCCTCCAAAAACAGAAGATCCTAAAATTAAAATAGCCACACCTAAACTTGCTCCAGAAGAAATACCCAATACAAAAGGACCTGCTAACGGATTTCTAAATAAAGTTTGCATTAATAAACCACAAATAGACAAACCAGAACCTACTAAAATAGCTGTTATTGCTTTAGGCAATCTAAAATTAAAAATAATTGTTTGCCAACTGTCTTTAGATGGAATGCCACCTGTTAAAGTGGTAAAAATATCTTGAAAAGGAATAGAAACCGAACCTAAACTTATGTTTAAAAAGAATAAAACTACCAGTAAAACTGATAGTAAAATAAATTGTTTTTTGTACGATTTGTTTTCCATTTGTTAATTTCTAGTCAACTACATTTAAGATTTATAATCTTTTAAAAATGCGACTAATTTTTGAATGGCAATACCTCTATGTGAAATGGCATTTTTTTCTTCAGAACTCATTTCTGCAAATGATTGATGAAATCCATTTGGTTTAAAAACAGGATCATAACCAAAACCTTTTTCACCTTGTTTTTTTCGTAAAATTTCACCTTTACAAATTCCTTCAAATAGAAATTTTTTATCATTAATATTTAATGAAACTGCGGTTCTAAATTGTGCTTTCCTGTTTTCTTTATGCTCAAGATTTACTAGTAATTTATGCATATTGTTTTCAGAATTACTAGGTTCTCCTGCAAATCTAGCAGAATATACACCTGGTTTTCCATCTAAACAATCAACTTCTAAACCAGTATCATCAGCAAAACAATTGTAACCAAACTTATTTGTAATATAATCTGCTTTTAATTTTGCATTTCCTTCTAAGGTAGTTTCTGTTTCGTCTATTTCATCAAAACAATTAATGTCTTTTAAACTCAATAATTCTATTGAGTTAGGAAGCATGTCTTGAACTTCTTTTAGTTTATTAAGGTTGTTGGTAGCAAATACTAGTTTCATAATGCTAAAATAATCAATTTAAGGTCAGTAAATATAAATACTTAAAATCACAGAGAAATTACTCATGATGATAAGGTTCATTCTTTAAAATTGTAAAACCTCTGTACAATTGTTCTACAATAAAAAGACGAATCATTTGGTGAGAAAATGTCATTTTTGACAAAGAAATCTTACCAACAGATTTTTTATAAACAGCTTCAGAAAAACCATAAGGACCACCAATTACCAAAACCAATTGCTTAATGCCAGAATTCATTTTCTTTTGCAAATATTGAGAAAACTCAATAGATGTAAAATGTTTTCCTTTATCATCTAACAAAACTAATTGATCTGTGTTTTGAAGTTTAGAAAGTATTAATTGACCTTCTTTTTCTTTTTGTTGAATTTCACTTAAATTCTTAACATTTTTAATATCAGGAATTATTTCTAACTCAAACTTAATATAATGCTTTAACCTTTTTTGATATTCATCAATTAACATAATTAATTGTTTGTTATCGGTTTTTCCTATGGCAAGAAGTTTAATTTTCATGCTTCAAAATTACAAATTATGTAGTTTGTTTCATATTTTTACATCAGAATAAAATTTAAAGATGATTACAGAAGCACAATTTAAAAACGAATTAGATTTAATTATAAAAAATGCTATTAGAGAAGATATTGGTGATGGAGATCATACCTCTCTTTCTTGTATTCCTGCAGATGCAAAAGGAAAAGCAAAATTGTTGGTAAAAGATGATGGAATTATAGCTGGAGTTGATTTTGCAAAACAAGTTTTTAAATATGTGGACGCAGATTTAGAAGTAGAAACGTTTATAGAAGATGGAACAAAAGTAAAATATGGAGACGTTGTTTTTCATGTTTCTGGTAAATCGCAATCTATTTTAATGGCAGAACGTTTGGTTTTAAACGCAATGCAAAGAATGAGTGCAATTGCTACTAAAACTGCTTTTTTTGCAAATTTATTAGAAGGCACAAAAACTAAAGTTTTAGATACTAGAAAAACTACACCAGGAATTAGAGCATTAGAAAAATGGGCTGTAAAAATTGGTGGAGGAGAAAACCACAGGTTTGCTTTGTATGATATGGTTATGATTAAAGATAATCATATAGATTTTGCTGGAGGAATTACACAAGCAATTACAAAAACAAAAAAATATTTAGCCGATAATAAAATTGATATAAAAATAATTGTTGAAGCTAGAAGTTTAGAAGAAATTAAAGAAATTTTGTCTGTAGAGGGTGTTTACAGAATTTTAATTGATAATTTTAATTACGAAGATACACGTAAAGCTGTTGCTTTAATTGGTGATACTTGTTTAACAGAATCTTCTGGAGGAATTAATGAAGACACTATTAGAAAATATGCAGAATGTGGTGTAAATTATATTTCATCTGGTGCTTTAACACATTCTGTTTATAACATGGATTTAAGTTTAAAAGCTATAGATTAAATGCTAGATAATTATTTTGAAAGCAAAGAATATTCTAAAATAGATTTTACCAAAACAGAATTTATAAAAGGAGAATATGATAATTGTACTTTTTTAAACTGCAATTTTGAAAGCATACATGCTTCTAATATTGAATTTATAGAATGTGAGTTTATAGATTGTAATTTTAGCAATACAATTATAAAAAATACTGCCTTTAAAGGTGTAAATTTTATTAAATGTAAAATGATAGGAGTAAAATTTAATGAATGCGATCCTTTTTTATTACAACTTTCTTTTACAGATTGCCAATTAAATTTTTCTTCATTTTATAAATTAAAAACGCCTAAAACAAAATTTGTTAATTGTAATTTGCAAGAAGCAGATTTTACAGAAAGTAATTTGTCAAACTCAATTTTTGATAATTGTGATTTAAAAAGAGCAAATTTTAGTAGAACAAATATTGAGAAATCAGATTTTGAAACTTCGTTTAATTTTGAAATTAATCCTGAAGAAAATAAGATAAAAGGAGCTAAGTTTAGTAGAAGTTCTATTGATGGACTTTTAGTTAAGTTTGGGATTATCATTAAGTAACAAAGTTGCAAAGTGACAAAGTTGCAAGGAAAAAGGAGAGGGAAGAATTATGCAACTTTATAACTACTTTTAACTTTGTAACTCTAAAAAAGAAAAAGAAAATGAAAACGTTTAGAGATTTATTAGTTTGGCAAAAGTCGATGAGTTTTGTAACTGAGATTTATGCAGAATCTAAATCGTTTCCTAAAGAAGAAACTTTTGGTTTAAACTCTCAAATTAGAAGAAGTGCAGTTTCAATTCCAAGTAATATTTCTGAAGGATATGGTAGAGAAGGAGTGAATGATTATCTTCGTTTTCTAAATATTGCTATAGCATCACTTTTTGAGTTACAAACACAATTAGAAATCGCGTTTAATTTAAAATACATTAAAAAAGAAGATTTTGATACTTTGTATGAATCATCAAGAGAAATTGAAAGAATGTTATCAAGTTTTATTAGAAGTATAAAATCAAAAAGAAAATAACTCTAAAACTTTTAACTCTGTAGCTTTGCTACTTTGAAACTTTACCACAAAAAATGTCAAAAGAAATTGAAGACAAACTAGATAAAATACCGATAGTAAATCTTTTGGTTAGATTTGGGAAAAAAATTAAAGTACCAGGTTTAGAAGGTATGTCATTATATGATGTATTAGAAATGTATATTATTGGTATTGTAGAAGGAGCTTTAACAACAAGAGCAGGAGGTATTGCTTTTAGTTTTTTTATGGCGGTTTTTCCTTTTATGTTATTCATTTTAACCTTAATTCCCTACATACCAATAGAAGGTTTTCAAGACGGATTATTCTCATTTATTCAAGAAATTTTACCACCACAAACCTTTGATGCTGTTAATTTGGTAATTGGCGATATTATTAATAATCAATATGGAGGTTTACTTTCTTTTGGTTTTTTATTATCAATATTTTTAATGACAAATGGTGTAAATGCCATTTTTAGTGGTTTTGAATATTCGTATCATGTAACTGATATTAGAAATGTATTTAGAACGTATTTTATTTCGTTAGGAGTTTCTTTATTAATGTCATTATTTTTAATTGTAACAATTACTTCACTTATATTATATCAGGTAGCATTGTCTAAAATAGATGAACAAGGCTGGTTAAATACAAGCGATTTAAACCTGTTTTATATTGGTAAAAATGCACTTTTCTTGGTTATGATATTTACAATTGTTTCACTTCTTTTTAGGTATGGAACAAAGCAAGGTAAAGACACAAAGTTTTTTTCTGCAGGTGCTTTATTAACAACAGTGGTTTCTTTATGTACTTTTTATTTATTCGGAATTTATGTAGTTAAATTTGCACAATACAATCAATTATATGGTTCTATTGGTACATTGTTAATCTTAATGTTATTTGTTTGGTTAAATGCTATTATACTACTTTTAGGTTTCGAATTAAATGCATCTTTACACGTGTTAAGACTTCAAAATAAAAATTGTTCATCTTCTTAACTTTTATAAGTTTTTCACGATATTTGCGCTCGCAATTAACAATAATCAATTAACAGAAATCTTTGATAACTGATAATTGAAGAATGATAACTGATATTATGAAACCAAGCATCCCAAAAGGAACAAGAGATTTTTCGCCAACAGAAGTAGCCAATAGAACGTATATTATGAATACGATTAAAACTGCTTTTGAAACATTTGGATTTCAACCTATTGAAACACCAAGTTTTGAAAATTCATCAACTTTAATGGGAAAGTATGGAGAAGAAGGAGATAGACTTATTTTTAAGATTTTAAACTCTGGTGATTTTCTTAAAAAAGCAGATGAAAAATTATTATCAGAAAAAGAAAGTGTAAAAGTCACTTCTCAAATATCCGAAAAAGCTTTACGTTATGATTTAACAGTGCCTTTTGCAAGGTATGTTGTACAACACCAAAATGATATAACGTTTCCTTTTAAAAGATACCAAGTGCAACCTGTTTGGAGAGCAGACAGACCACAAAAAGGAAGATTTAGAGAGTTTTTTCAATGTGATGCAGATGTTGTAGGTAGTAAGTCTCTTTGGCAAGAAGTAGAATTTGTACAATTGTACGATGCTGTTTTTACCAAACTTGGTTTAGAAGGCACAACTATTAAAATGAATAACAGAAAAATTCTTTCTGGAATTGCAGAAGTTATTGGTGCTCAAGATAAATTAATAGATTTTACTGTAGCTTTAGATAAGTTAGATAAAATTGGGCAAGAAAAAGTAGAGGCAGAAATGTTATCTAAAGGAATTACTGAAGAAGCAATAAAAAAAGTACAACCATTGTTTAGTTTTAACGGTTCTAATTTAGAAAATTTAGCTTCATTAGAAAGTATGTTATCTACTTCTGAAGAAGGTAAAAGTGGAGTAGAAGAGCTTCGTTTTGTAATAAATTCAATAACTGAATTAGGGTTAGAATCTGCTAATTTAGAAATAGATGTAACTTTAGCTAGAGGTTTAAATTATTATACAGGAGCCATTTTTGAAGTTGCAGCACCAAAAGAAGTAAAAATGGGTTCTATTGGTGGTGGTGGAAGATATGATGATTTAACTGGTATTTTTGGATTAAAAGATGTTTCTGGTGTAGGTATCTCTTTTGGATTAGATAGAATTTATTTAGTTTTAGAAGAATTAGGATTGTTTAAAACTGTAGATTTACCAAAACCAAAAGTTATTTTCTTAAATTTTGATGCATCAACAGATATAATCAAAATGAAAGCTATTAAAAGTTTAAGAGAAAATGGAGTAAAATCTGAATTTTATCCTGATTTGGGTGAAAGTAATAAGGCTCAAAAACGACAATGGAAGTATGTAACTAATAGAGAAATAGAATTTGTAGTTTCTAAGGTAGAAAATGAAGTTTTTACTTTAAAAAATATGATTTCAGGAGAACAAGAAAGTTGTTCTTTATCAGAACTAATAAATAAAATAAAATAGTTTATAGTTAGAATTTATAACAAAACTATTTTAATACGTTGCAAACACGTAAATTTGCACCCAAATTAAGATTGAAATGTTTGAATTGAACAGCAAAATGAATGACGAAAGAATAGAAGAAATAGGTGAGAACCATGTTGGTACTTCTGCCAAAACTCCATTAAGAGCAGATGCTTTTGATATTTCTGACGAGGAAAAAATAGCAAGAATCCAAGAAAGTGTAAAAGATATTTTAAACACTTTAGGAATGGATTTAACAGATGATAGTTTACAAGGAACTCCTAAAAGAGTAGCAAAATCTTTTGTAAATGAGATATTTATGGGGTTAGATCCTAAAAATAAACCAAAAGCATCAACATTTGACAATAATTATAATTATGGAGAAATGTTGGTAGAAAAAAATATTGTGGTTTATTCTACTTGCGAGCATCATTTATTACCAATTGTTGGTAGAGCTCATGTTGCTTATATTTCTGATGGAAAAGTAATTGGACTTTCTAAAATGAATAGAATTGTAGAATATTTCTCTAAAAGGCCTCAAGTGCAAGAGCGTTTAACAATGCAAGTTGTACAAGCAATGCAAGAAGCATTAGGGACACAAGATGTTGCTTGTGTTATTGATGCTAAACATTTATGTGTAAATTCTAGAGGAATTAAAGACATAGAAAGTTCTACTGTAACTGCTGAATTTGGTGGTAAATTTAAAAACAAAGATACTAAAAGAGAGTTTTTAGATTATTTAAAAATGGATACAGATTTCGATTGATAATTTAAAAATTATTAAATATATAAACCTGTTTAGTTATACTAAACAGGTTTTTTTATATCTACATATTTTTTTAATGTATATAATTTATTTTATTACTCAAATTATTGATAATTAACTAATTTAAGTGTTAATATTTTGATAAATTGATTTTATTTGTTACATTGGTCAACCAAACTGGTTTACCAATTAAATCCAGTTATTTAACAATTAACAAATCAATTTATTATGAGAAAAATTTTACTATTATTTATTTTGATGGCAACTTGCTTTCAATTAAATGCTCAAACCATTGTTTTTGATGGAGAGACAGACAGTGATTGGAATACAGCCACAAACTGGGTTGGTGATGTTTTACCTGGAGCTGGTAATGACGTTGACTTAGATGGTAAAACAGTTGTTCTATCAGCTAATACAACAGTTCAAAGGGTCTATGCTGGAGGTAGTTCAAACTTAACTATTAATTCAGGAGTAACATTAACAATTGATGGTTTTGCTGGTGGTGATGATGGTTTAGAAATACAAGGTTCAGCTTCAGTTACTAACAATGGTACAATAGCGATTTCTAATATTACTGGAGCAGAAGCAGATGGACTGTATGTTAAAGGTACATTTGATAATGCAGCTACTGGTATAGTAAATATATCAAATACAGGTGAATATGGTTTATATGTTCAAGAAGGTACACTTACTAATTTAGGGACAATTACTATAGAAACATTTGGTGAAGCTAATACAAATCGTGATGGAATTGCAATAGATGATAACAGTGGAACTCCAGGTACTATTAATAATAATGGAGGTTCAATTACTGTTACATTAACTACAGGTGATGATGGAGTGTATATAAACGACGGCTCTGTTTTTAATAATAATGCTACTTTAAATATTGATTTATCCAATGGTACTGGAGACATGGCATTGCATATAACAGATCAAGCTACTGCACCACTTCAAGCTTCACAGTTTTCAAATGGTGCTTCTGGGGTTTTGACTATTGTTGGTTCTCCTGATTATGCTATTCAAGTTGATGGTACTGATGATGCATCAAATAGAGCAACTCTTACTAATTCAGGTACTATTTCAGTTTCAAACACAAGTAATGATGGTATTAGAGTACGCAGAGGTGGTTCAGTTATAAATAATGTTGGTGGAACAATAAACATTACAAATGCAGGAGATGAAGCAATACAAATTGATGGGGAAGCTAATACAGTTTTTACTAATAGTGGAGATATTGTTTTAACTACTTCAGGAGATCATGGAATGGAACTTTTAGGGACATTTAATAACTTAAGTGGTGGAACATTAACGGGTGTTAACAATACTGATGATGGTATAAGAGTTACAACTGGAACTTTTAATAATGATGGTAATATTAGAATTGACGGTTCAGGGTCAGAAGATATAGAAGTAAATTTAACTGGAACTTTCACAAACACTGCTAATGCAACTTTTGCTCCAGGATCTAGTCCAGGTGATCTTGAAATCAGAAATGTATTTGATTTAGGATCTTCTACAGCCACATTTGAAATTAATGGATTAACTCCAGGAACAGAATTTGATCAAATCTTAAATGCTAATGGAACAGGAATTACTAGTACACTTACTATAACAAATGCAAAATTACATTTAGATTGGGGATCTTATACGCCTACTGTTGGTGATACATTTAAAATAGTAGATGGATCAGGACCAGTAAGTGGAACTTTTGCTTCTGTAACTAACTCTAATGCAGATATAATTTATACAATAGATTACTCAAGCAATACAAGTGAAGTAAAAATTGTAGTTACAGATATAAATAGTACATGGACAGGTAATACTGATACTGATTGGACAAAAGCATCTAACTGGAGCACTATTGTACCTACTGCTACAACAGATGTTACTATACCATCAGGTTTATCTAACTATCCTACTGCTAATTCTGCAGTTACTACTAATAGTATAACTATGGCATCTGGTACTTCTTTTATTGCTAATTCTACAGTTACTGGTAATGTTACATATAATAGAACTCTAAATTATGTTGCTGGTAATGCTAATGGATGGCACTTGGTGGCTTCTCCAGTAATTGGTCAAGCATACAATAATACATATGCTAGTGATAATGATTTAGCAACAAGTGGATCAAAAAGAGGTTTAGCTACATATAATGATGCAAATGCTGCAGGATTAAAATACACATATTTGTTAAATGACGATAGTAATGCAGGAACATTTACTTCTGGTATTGGTTATTCTGTAAAAAGAGCTAGTACAGGTTCAATTGCTTTTACTGGTACTCTAAATACAGCTGATGTAAATGGTGTTACTGTTTCTACTGCAGGAAATGGTTTTAATTTATTAGGAGTACCTTATACTTCTTTTATAAGTAGTCAAACATTTTTGGATGAAAATACAAATTTAGACCAAACTCAAATTTGGGTATGGGAACAAGGTGTTACTGGAGGTAATTTCATTACTATGACAGCTAAAGCAGATAATTTTATTTTGGCTCCTGGACAAGGGTTTTTTGTAAAAGCAAATTCAGGTACTACAGTTAATTTTTCTAAATCTAATCAAACTGCAAATACAGATACTTTTAAAAAATCTTCTAGAACACAAGTTAAACTGTTAATGAATGATGGAGTAACTAATCGTTTTGCAAAGTTATATTATGAAAATAATGTTACTAAAGGTTTTGATGCAGGTTGGGAAGGAGAAGTTTTTGGAGGAATAAATAATAGTTTAGATGTTTTTACTCAATTAGTGCAAGACAACCAAGGGAAAAACTATCAAGTACAATCTCTACCTTTAGCAGACATGGAATCAACAATTGTTCCAATTGGTTTACGAGCTTCTTCAGGAAAAGAGTTAACATTTACTGTTGATGAATTAAACTTGCCTAAAGAAATTAATGTTTTCTTAGAAGATAGATTAACTAACACATTTACTCAACTAAATGTAGATAATTCTGAATATAAAATTACTTTAACTGAATCTATAGACGGAATAGGAAGGTTTTATTTACATACTGCAAGTAGTGTTTTAAGTGTTGGTAAAGATTTATCTTTAGAAGGAGTAAGTATTTATAAAACAAATAAATCTACTTTAAGAATAGTAGGGTTACAACAAGGTAAAACAAATGTTAAAATATTTAATATTCTAGGTAAACAAATTATGAATTCTTCATTTGAATCAATTGGAGTAAAAGATATTGCTATACCAAATACAGCAAAAGGTATTTATGTAATTCAGTTAGAAACTGAAGCAGGTAAATTGAATAAGAAAATTATTTTAGAATAAATACGAGAATTTAAATACAAGACATTATGAAAAAACAAATAGAATCAAATAAAGAAGAAATTACTCGTAAAGAAGCTATTAAAAAAATTGGTAATTACGGTAAATACGCAGCATTAACTGCATTAGGTACATATATGATATTAAATCCACAAAAGGCACAGGCTCAAAGTATTGAAGCCCCTGGAGAAGGATTTTAATTAAATATTATTTTTAATAAAAACCGTTTAAAAGAAATTTTAAACGGTTTTTTATGTCGTAAAATATTCTTTTAACTATAGAAGTATATCATTCGACTTAACTTATTGGTTTTTCGACGACTATTAACGATTTTTTTGAATTTTATTTTTAATATTTAGTTAATATTAACCCTAAAATTTTATGCTATGTCTTTACAAATAACACAAGAATCTAATAAGTTTTATTTAACAGGAGAACTTAATTCTCAAACTACAGAATCTTTTATTGATAGGTTTGAATATAATATTGGCAACCAAAACAATATTATAATCAATATTGATAATTTAAATGAAATAGATAAATTTGGAATAGAAGCTATAAAAAACTTAAGAAATTTTGCACTTAAGTACAATAAAAAGTTTTCTATAATAGGAAGAGGAGCCAGAGATATATATGATCACTTTAATTATTTTAATGTAGCTTAATAACTATTAAGATAATTAAAAATCAACCTATTAATTGTAAAATTTTATTCATTTAATATTAAAATATATAAAATAAAAAAACCGTTTAGAATTTCTAAACGGTTTTTATGTTTTATTAAAAAT
Source organism: Polaribacter sp. Z022 (assembly GCF_023555495.1). Classification (GTDB taxonomy): domain Bacteria; phylum Bacteroidota; class Bacteroidia; order Flavobacteriales; family Flavobacteriaceae; genus Polaribacter. The sequence continues at coordinate 557,743 of NZ_JALCZO010000002.1, forward strand.
GAGTTTAATTATTAATTAATACCCATTCTCCTTTTTCAATTAAAGGAATTGCTTGTTTAAATTTAACAACCTTTTCTTCTCCACTCATTACATTTTTAATTGTAACTCTTTCGTTTCTACCAATTTTTGGTTGTTCTCTAACAATTGTTTCAACAGGTTCTTGAGATTGCTGTCTAGAATTAGATATAGCCTGTTCAGTTGTATTTTGAACATCTGCTTTACTAGTACTTAATTGTTCTCTTTTTTGTTGACGAGCTTCAGATATTTGATTTGAATCTTGGTTAGGCAATTCTCCTTTAAATAAGAAAGATAATACCTCTTTGTTAATGTTATCAACTGTTTGTTTAAACAATTCAAAAGCTTCAAACTTGTAAATTAACAAAGGATCTTTTTGCTCGTAAGAAGCATTTTGAACAGATTGTTTTAAATCATCCATTTTACGTAAATGATCTTTCCAATTTTCATCAATAATGGCTAAAGTGATATTTTTCTCAAAATCTGTAATTAAAGATTTTCCTTCACTTTCATAGGCATCTTTTAAATTGGTAACAACTTGTAAAGATTTTATTCCATCTGTAAAAGGAACAACAATTCGTTCATAGCGATCTCCTTCATTTTCAAAAACATCTTTAATTACTGGAAAAGCTAAAATAGCATTTCTTTCAATTTTGTTTTTGTAATGTTCTGTTACAATATCGTATAATTTATCTGTTAATTCTTTTTCTGTTTGTTTATTGAATTCTTCTTCAGAAAAAGGAGAAGTCATTGAAGAAAAACGAATTAATTCAAATTCAAAATTTTGAAAATCTTTTGCAAGTTTATTTGCATTAATAATAGATTCACAAGTATCATAAATCATGTTTGCAATATCTACTTGTAAACGTTTTCCATCTAATGCATGACGTCTTCTTTTGTAAACAAACTCACGTTGAGAATTCATAATATCATCGTATTCTAACAAACGTTTACGAATACCAAAGTTATTTTCTTCAACTTTCTTTTGCGCTCTTTCAATAGATTTGGTAATCATAGAATGTTGAATTACTTCGCCTTCTTTTAATCCCATTCTATCCATCATTTTAGCAATTCTATCAGAACCAAAAAGACGCATTAAATTATCATCTAAAGCAACATAAAATTGAGAAGAACCAACATCACCTTGTCTTCCTGCACGACCTCTTAATTGTCTATCTACACGTCTAGAATCATGACGTTCTGTACCAATAATAGCTAAACCACCTGCATCTTTAACAGCATCAGATAATTTAATATCTGTTCCACGACCAGCCATATTTGTTGCAATAGTTACAACTCCAGGTTTACCTGCTTCAGCTACAACATCAGCTTCACGTTTGTGTAATTTTGCATTTAAAATGTTATGAGGAATTTTACGCATTTGTAACATTCTACCTAACAATTCAGATATTTCTACAGAAGTTGTACCCACTAAAACTGGTCTTTTTTGTTCTACCAATTTTACAATATCTTCAATAACTGCATTGTATTTTTCACGAGCAGTTTTGTAAATTAAATCTTCTTTATCATCTCTTTGAATTGGTCTATTAGTAGGAATTTCTACAACATCTAATTTGTAAATTTCCCATAATTCTCCAGCTTCTGTAATTGCAGTACCTGTCATTCCAGACAGTTTACGATACATTCTAAAGTAATTTTGAAGTGTTACTGTAGCAAAAGTTTGAGTAGCGTCTTCAATTTTTACGTTTTCTTTTGCTTCAATTGCTTGGTGTAATCCATCAGAATAACGACGACCGTCCATAATACGTCCAGTTTGTTCGTCTACAATCATTACTTTATTATCCATAACAACATACTCAACATCTTTTTCAAAAACAGTATAAGCTTTTAAAAGTTGATTCATTGTATGAATACGTTCGCTCTTTACACTAAAATCTTTATAAAGTTCTTCTTTTTGAGAAGCTTTTTCTTCAGAAGTAGTATCAGAAGCATCAATTTCTCCAATTTTTACACCTATATCTGGTAAAACAAAGAAACTTTCATTATCAGTTTTCTTAGATAAATCTGCAATTCCTTTATCAGTTAAATCAATTTGATTATTTTTTTCTTCAACAACAAACCATAAGTCTTCATCTACTTCTGGCATTAGTTTGTTGTTATCTTGCATGTAATAATTTTCAGTTTTTTGCAAGATTTGCTTAACACCTTCTTGCGATAAAAACTTAATTAATGCTTTGTTTTTTGGTAAACCTCTGTACACTCTTAATAATAAGAATCCTCCATCTTTATCATTACCTTCTTTAATTAATTTTTTAGCTTCAGCTAAAACACTAACTAAATGATTTTTTTGAAGAGTTACTAAATCTGCAACTAAAGGTTTTAATTCATTAAACTCATGTCTATCTCCTTGAGGAACAGCACCAGATATAATTAAAGGTGTTCTAGCATCATCAATTAAAACAGAATCTACTTCATCAATAATAGCGTAATTTGGAGCTCTTTGTACTAAATCATCTTTAGAGTTAGCCATATTATCACGTAAATAATCGAATCCAAATTCGTTATTTGTTCCGTAAGTAATATCAGCATTGTATGCTTTTCTTCTTTCATCAGAATTTGGTTGATGATAATCTATACAATCTGTAGTAAAACCATGGAACTCAAAAATTGGAGCCATCCACGCTTTATCACGTTTTGCTAAATAGTCATTTACAGTTACAAGGTGAACCCCTTTACCTGTTAATGCATTTAAATAAACTGGTAGAGTAGAAACTAATGTTTTTCCTTCTCCAGTCATCATTTCTGCAACTTTACCTTGATGTAAAACAGAACCACCAATTAACTGTACATCATAATGAATCATATCCCAAGTAACTGGTTTACCTGCTGCATCCCAAGAATTTGCCCAAAAAGCTTTATCATCTTCTAAAGTTACATTGTCTCTATTTGCAGATAATTCTCTGTCATATGGAGTAGCAGTAACTTCAATTTCTTCATTTTCTACAAAACGTTTTGCAGTTTCTTTAACAACTGCAAAAGCTTCTGGCATAATTTGTTTTAAAGTTTCTTCAGAAACTTTATATGCTTCATCATTTAAAGTGTCAATTTCTGTATAAATATCTTCTTGACGATCAATTTCTGCAGATTTAGCTTCTTCTTCTAGAGCAATAATTTTATCATTAAACTCTTTAGTAGCCTCTTTAATTCTGTTCTTAAATTCTATTGTTTTTGCTCTTAACTCATCATGAGATAGTTTAGAAAAAGCAATTTCGAATTTTTTTACATCTTCAACTACGGGTTGTAATCCTTTTAAATCTTTCTGTTGTTTATCACCAACAAAAAGTTTAATTACTGAATTTAAAATATTCATTTTATATATGTATGTTTTTCAGCTACTTATGTAACTGTGTTATTTCAATTAGGAGTCAAGTTATTCTAACCTGAAAAAAAAACATTTTTCCGATTAAAAAAAAACAAAAAAAAAGCCTCTTTAGAGACTTTATGTTTTTTATTTAGTTTTAGTATTCATCCTCATTCCAAAGATAATCATCTTCTGTCGGATAATCAGGCCAAATCTCAATAATTGAGTCATATGCATCACCTTCATCTTCTATGTCTTGTAGATTTTCAACTACTTCTAAAGGAGCTCCAGTTCTAATAGCATAATCTATTAACTCATCTTTGGTTGCTGGCCAAGGTGCATCTGCTAAATAAGATGCTAATTCTAATGTCCAATACATTTCTTATCGTTTAATTTTGTGCAAAAATAATTTTTTTACGCAATTATGCAAGTCTTTTTTAAGAAATTTACTATGAACTAAATATTAAATTTTATTATCACTTATAAATCAGTTGTTTATGTGGTTTGTGAAATTTAATTATTTATTCAAATCGAAAAATAAAGAACTTGTTATTTTTTTTCAGGAATCCATTTGATTTCCTCTACTGATAAGTCTTTCGACAATTTTCGTGCCAACGTAAAAAGGAAGTCAGAAAGTCTGTTTAAGTATTTTATAATGTCAATATTTATTGTTTCTAGGTCATTTAATTCAACAGAAAGTCTTTCTGCACGTCTACAAATACATCTTGCTATGTGACAAAATGACACAGTTTGATGTCCTCCTGGAAGTATAAAATGGGTCATTTGAGGTAATTCTGCATCCATTTTATCAATTTCATTTTCTAAAAATAAAATTGGGTCATTATTAATTTTTGGAATGTTTAATCTTTCTTTTCCGTTTTTAAGAATCTCTTTTTCAATTGGAGTAGCTAGCATTGATCCTAAAGTAAATAATTCATTTTGAATTTTTAATAGCGTATTTTTAATGTTTTTATCTATTTTTTGATCCTTAATTAAACCTATATATGAGTTTAATTCATCAACAGTACCATAACTTTCTATACGTAAATTATACTTTTTTACTCTTGTACCTCCATAAAGTGCTGTAGTACCATCATCTCCAGTTTTTGTATATATTTTCATTTATAATTTTTGTGTTTTTAAGTAGTAAAGTTACTAGTAAATATATTTTATTAAACTCTAATTTTAAAGTGTTCTTTTTCTTGTTCTTTTCTAAAAAATACAATTCCCCAATGAAAAACATCTACAGTTACTTTTACTTTTGGGTGGTTTTTAATTTCATTCCAAGCTTCTTTCATTTCATTACTCCAATAAATATCATCAAAAATCCAAAAACTATCATTATGTATTGTATTTAAACAAGAGTTAAAATAATTTAGGGTATCTTTTTTTGTGTGATTTCCATCAAAATAGATAAAATCGTATATTTTATTATTTATTGCTTTTGGTAATGTTTCTTTAAAATCTCCAGTTTTAATTTCTATAGATGTTAGGTTGTTTTTTTTAAATAAGTTTTGTGCAACATTACTAGTATTTTTACAACCTTCTAATGTTAATATAGATGAATTTTGATTTCCAATTTTCATTGCTGAAGTTCCTAAACCTAATGAAGTTCCAATTTCTAAAATGTTTTTAGGTTTAAAATAATTATTAAGTTTTATTAAAAGTTTTGCTTTTTTATTAGATAGACCAGCAACTTTAGCAATTTTAGCAATTTTACGATTATTAGTTTTAAAAACTTTTGAGCCTGATCCAAAATCGGTGACTTTTATATAGTCATTGTTGTCTAACAATTGTTGTTTTATGTTTTTAAATTTATTCCAAAAAACAGTATCATTTTTTTGATAAAAACATTTAGTTAGTAAATTATAAACAAAAGGAGAGTGAACTCCATGTTGATTGGACGATTTGAGTATAAATTTAAAATATTCTATTAGTATATAAATCATTATAAATAAAAAAACGAAAGTAAAATAAAATTATAGCAAATCACTTTTTAAAAGTATATTTGTATTAATTGTTGATTAAATTAAAATGAAAAAACACTTTTTATTACTCTTAACTTTAACTTTTCTATTTTCTTGTGTTCCTAATAAAGATTTAATTTATTTACAAGGTGATCCCATTGTAAAAAAGGATATTAAAAGAATTAATAATATCCCTTACAAGTTACAAGTTGATGACATGTTAAATATCGATATAAAATCTAATGATGAAGATTTAGTTGCCATTTTTAAAAAAGAATCAAATGGAGGTTCAAGTTCTAATACAGGTCAAAATTTTGGTTCAGGAGGAGGATATTTTTCAGATTACAGTATAGATAGTTATGGAAATATTCGAATGCCTACTTTAGGTGAAATTAATGTTTTGGGATATTCTACTTTAGAAGTAAGAAAAAAAATAGAAAACGAATTAAAAAAATTTATAAAGAGCAAAGACGATATTTTTGTATCTGTTAAGCTCTCAGGAATTAAGTATACTATTATTGGCGAAATAAATAATCCAGGGCCTAAAGTTATTTTTCAAAACAAAGTTTCTATAATAGATGCTATTGCTAATTCTGGGGATATTACTTTAGTTGGGAATAGAAAAAAAGTAGAAGTTATAAGGAATTCTATAACTGGAACCGAAAAATTTTTAATCGATTTAACAAATATTGATGCCTTTCAGTCTGAAGTTTTTTATATAAAATCTAATGATATTATTAATATTATTCCTTTAAAGCAAAAAGCTTGGGGTACAGGTACAACAGGTTTACAAACTTTTACTACAATTATATCAGTTTTTACATTATTAACTTCAACTTTTGTCTTAGCTAGAAATTTATAATATTTATGAATAATAAAATAAATTTTAATACTTCAGAAATTCAAAGCAATATAGATTTAAAAAGCTATGTTTTTAAGGTCTTGTCTTATTGGAAACTTTTTTTTGTAACCATTGTAATTGCATTAATTATTGCAAAATTCATGAATGGCTACAAACAAAAAAGATTTAGTTTAAGTACTGTAATTTCTGTAAAAGAAGAAAATAACCCTCTATTTTCTACAGGAACAAATATTGCTTTTAATTGGGGTGGAGCTAGTGATGAAATTGAAACAATAAAAGTAATAATTGGGTCTAGATCACATAATGAAAAGGTAGTTAAAAAATTAAATTTTTATATTAATTACCTAAAAGAAGGTAGGTATAGAATGGAAGATGTTTATGGCCATACTCCTTTTTCTATAAACCTAAAAACTGATAAACCTCAATTATATAATAAACTTATAAAATTAGAAATTATAGATGAAGATAAAGTGAGGTTATCTTTTGACTTTAATAGTTTAGGGTCAAATCAACTGATTACTTATTCTAATAATTCTATTAGTCATTATTCTTCTAATGACATGAATTTCTCAAAAGAATATAAAGCTAACGATTTCATTGAAACGCCATTTTTAAATTTTTCTTTAGAAAAAATTGGAAAATTTAATATTGGAGAAATTTATTTTATAAGGTTTGCAAGTTTTGATGGGACTGTTGGAGCATACAGAGGAGTAAGTGTTAGAACATTAACAGATGCAGCTTCTCTTTTAAGCTTGTCAATGAGTGGTCCTAATAAGAATAGAATAGTAAAATATTTAAATGCTACTGTACAAGTTTTAGAAGAAGATAAAAAAGAACAGAAAATTTTATATGCTAAAAAGACAAAAAGTTATATTGATGAATTATTTGTTAAAGAACAAGATAGTTTAAATAGAATTGAAAAAGAATTAGGAGTTTATAAAGAAGAAAATAATATTTATGATTTATCAATAGAAGGAACTCAAGTCTATCAAGAAATTTTAGAATTAGAAAAAGGGAAAAAAGAATTATTGGAGTTTAATGATTATTTAAATAAATTAAGAACTTATATTTTAACGCATAACCAGTATTCAGAAGGAATTCCTGTTCCTGCTTTAATTAATATTCAAGATCCTAAGATTGCTGAAGAAATAGGTATACTTATTCAAAAGTCAACTTTAAGAGAAGCTTTAAAAGATAGGGTAACAGAGAGTTATCCTGAGTTAAAAAGGCTTAATAATGAAATAATAATAGCAAAAAATAATTTATTTGAAAACATAGCCAATTTAAAAATTATTAATAACGATAAGATTAGTAAAATTAAAAAAAGGCTCTCTGTAGCAAATTCTAAATTAAAAAAGTTTCCTTCTAGAGAACAAGGTTTAATGAAATTTCAAAGAAATTTTGAAATTTCAGAAGCTAATTATAATTATTTAAAACAAAAAAGTTATGAAGCAGGTACTGCAATAGCAGCTAATGTTTCAGATGTAAAAATAATTGACGAAGCTAAAGATTTAGGAGAAGGACCAAATTATCCTAAACCACAGTTTAATTATTTAGTTGGGTTAATGATGGGAATTGTTTTTCCATTATTCTATATAATTGTAAGAGAAATTTTAGATAATAAAATTCACACTGCAGAAGAAATTCAAAATAATTATGCAATACCAGTACTTGGAGTTGTAGGTAGAAATCAAGGTAAAAATAATTTAGCAGTTTTTGATAGACCTAAATCATCAGTATCAGAGTCTTTTAGAGCTTTAAGATCCAATATTCAATTTTTGTTTAAAAATGCTCATAATGAGAAAGAATCTAAAACTTTAATTTTAACTTCATCTGTTAGTGGTGAAGGAAAAACGATGGTTTCCATTAATATGGCTACAGTTTTTGCTTTAAGTGGTAAAAAAACGGTACTTATTGGTTTGGATTTAAGAAAACCTAAAATTTATGATGATTTTGATTTAACAAATGATGTTGGTGTTGTAAATCACTTAATTAATCAAAAAACACTAGATGAAATAATCTTACCAACTAAAATACCAAACTTAGATTTAATTTTATCAGGACCAATTCCACCTAATCCATCTGAACTTCTTTTAAATGAGACTGCAGATAATATGATTAAAAGTCTTAAAGAAAGATATGATTATGTTATTATAGACACACCTCCTGTTGGTTTAGTTTCTGATGCATTAGAGTTGTTTAAATATGGAGATGCTATTATATATGTAATTCGTCAAAATTATTCTGAACGTGGAATGATGAAAATGATTGATGATAAATATAAAAATAAAGAAGTAACTAATATTAGCTACGTTTTAAATGATTTTTCAATAACTAATAAATACGGTTATGGATATGGCTATGGTTATGGATATGGCTATGGTTATGGCTATGGTTATGGAAAATATGGATATGGTTATCATGAAAATGAAGAGGATAGTGGTATTTTATCTAAAATAAAAAGATTTTTTACTTCAAAATAGAACAAAAAAAAAGCATCATTAATTTGATGCTTTTTTAATTTGTTTAAATTAAATTTTTTCGACTTAAAATATAACTTTTGATGTTGTTTAAAAGTACTTTATTAAAGTTAAAATCATTATTATTTTAATAAATAAAGATGTATTTAAGGTTATTACTTAGCTTTAATACTCAGTTTTATCTTCTTTTTTAGACCAATTATTAAATGGCTCTAAAGCAATTTGCCTGCCAATTTGTTCAAAAGGGATACTTCTTTTATCATAAGGCAAAGGGATTTCTTTGTAAATAAATTCATCATCAAACCCAATATTTGCAGCATCTTGTTGGTTGCTACCATAATATACTTTATCTGGTCTTGCCCAATAAATTGCTCCTAAACACATAGGACAAGGCTCACAAGAGGTATAAATAATACAACCATCTAATTGAAAAGAACCAATATTTTTGCATGCATCTCTAATTGCAGTTACTTCTGCATGAGCTGTAGGGTCGTTTGTAGAAGTTACTTTGTTATTTCCTCTTCCAATTATTTCTCCATTTTTAACAACTATACAACCAAAAGGTCCACCTTCATTATTATTCATTCCTCTTAGAGCTGCTTTTACAGCTTCACTCATAAACTTTTCGTGTTTATTCATATTCATTTTCTAGTTTTATGATTATTTACTTTAGCCAAAAAAAGCTGCATAAATTATGCAGCTTTTAAAAGTTATATAAAGTTATTAATTTTATTTTAAACTACCAGTCATTTCTTCTGGTTTTACCCATTCATCATATTGTTCTGGAGTAACATATCCTAAACGTACAGCTTCTTCTTTTAAAGTTGTTCCATTTTGGTGAGCAGTATTAGCTATTTCTGCAGCTTTATAATATCCAATTTTAGTATTTAAAGCGGTAACAAGCATTAACGAATTGTTTACCAATTCTGTAATTCTTACTTGATTTGGTTCTATTCCAACAGCACAATTTTCATCAAAAGATTTACAAGCATCTCCAATTAATTGAGCAGATTGTAAAACGTTAGCAGCCATAACTGGTTTAAAAACGTTTAATTCATAATGGCCTTGAGCACCACCAACAGTAACAGCAACATCATTACCCATAACTTGTGCACAAACCATTGTCATAGCTTCACATTGAGTTGGGTTTACTTTACCAGGCATAATAGAAGAACCAGGTTCGTTTGCAGGAATAATTATTTCTCCAATTCCAGATCTTGGTCCTGAAGCCATTAAACGAATGTCATTTGCAATTTTATTTAAAGAAACTGCAATTTGTTTTAAAGCTCCATGAGTTTCTACTAAAGCATCATGAGCTGCTAAGGCTTCAAATTTGTTTTCTGCAGTTACAAAAGGCATTTCAGTAAAATCTGCAATATATTTAGCAACTAAAACATCATAACCTGCAGGAGTGTTTAACCCTGTACCAACAGCTGTACCACCTAAAGCTAATTGAGATAAATGCTCTAAAGTGTTATTTAAAGCTTTTAAACCAAAGTTTAATTGTGCAACATATCCAGAAAATTCTTGACCTAATGTAAGTGGAGTAGCATCCATTAAATGGGTTCTACCAATTTTTACAACATCATTAAAAGCTTCTGATTTTGCTTTTAAAGTATCTCTTAACTGTGTAATTCCAGGAATTGTATTTTCTACAATTTTTTTATAAGCAGCAATATGCATACCTGTAGGGAATGTATCATTAGATGATTGAGATTTATTTACATCATCATTTGGTTGTATAGTTTTTTCTCCTTCACCAATTACTTTTCCTGCAATTTCATGAGCTCTGTTAGCTATAACTTCATTTACATTCATGTTAGATTGAGTTCCAGAACCTGTTTGCCAAATTACTAATGGAAATTGATCATCTAACTTTCCTTCTAAAATTTCATCACAAACTTGTGCAATTAAATCTCTTTTTTCTGTTGTTAAAACACCTAATTCTGCATTTGTATAAGCAGCTGCTTTTTTTAGATATGCAAAACCATAAACTATTTCTAAAGGCATAGACCCAGATGCACCAATTTTAAAGTTGTTTCTAGAGCGTTCTGTTTGAGCACCCCAATACTTATCTGCAGGTACATTTACTTGCCCCATTGTGTCTTTTTCAATTCTGTATTTCATGATATAATTGTGTAAATTTTTGAAGAAACAAATTTACAAAAAACTATGTTTACATAAAGTTGATATATATCATTTTTAGTTTACTAAAAAAAATATTTTTTTGATGCTTTATTTTTCAAAATAAGTATTATTTTTGCAATATAATTTTTCAATATATACAAATGTTAGATTTTTCAGAATTTTCAGGATTAGTTTTATTTATGTTTATTTTTACAGCTGGATTTTGGTTGTTAATATTCTTATTAACATTTGTAGTTCCTTATTGGATTGGTGGAACTATTTGGGAAAATATGAAATTAAAAAAAGAAGCAAGAAAAGCTGCTGAAGGTAAGTAGTTTTAAAAATATATTTTTATAAAAAACTCGTTCAATAGTATTGAACGAGTTTTTTTGTGAGTTTGATTGGATGCGTTAGGGATTGTAATGGAAATCCTTTTGTGAAGAATGAACAAAAGATTGTATTGAAAAGCCCGTTTAAACGCCCAAATTATTTAAGGTTTAAAAATCTCCATCTCCACCTGTATCTTCTCTAGGACCTGTATTTCTCTTTCTTTGATTTTTCTTTTGGTTAAATCTATATGAAAAGTTTAAAGATACTTGACGTATTCTTCTTTGAAATGTTTGATCTGTAATATTTGTAGGGTTTTCTCTACTTGGAGCATAGCTTAAAACTTGATATTTTCTAGAATTAAATACATCACTTACATTTAAAACAAGTGTTGCTTTGTCTTTTAAAATATCTTTACTGAATGCTAAATTTGCAGATAAAATTCCTTTTACATCACTTTGAGCATCGCTTTTTGGACCTCTATAAAATATTCTAGTTTGAGATTGAATATCCCAAGGAAGTGTAATTTTAGCATCGAAACGTGTAAACCAAGAATTGTTTTTAGTGTCAAAATTTTGAGTAATTGGAGTTACTACATTTGTTGTTGGATCTGTTACATTATAAGTGTACTCTCCTTGTGTTTCAAACTGATAAAAATTAAAGCTTCCAGAAAAACGAACTTTTCTGCTTACATTATAATTTGCAGTAAATTCAAATCCAGATCTGTCTTCTGATGATAAATTAATGGGTTGTCTTACTAAAATGTTAGTTTCTTTTCCATTAACTAATCTTACTTCTTGACTATTAACTCTTGCAATATTATTTGTTGAATGTTGGTAGTAAATTGAAGAGTTTAATGTGAATTTGCCCCATTTATTTAAATACCCTAAATCGAATGAATTTGTATAAGTAGGGTCTAAATCTACGTTTCCTTTAGATATTATAGTTTCACTAGTTCTATTTTCAAAAGGATTTAGATATCTAGAACGTGGTCTTCTTAATCTTTTACTGTATCCTAATGTAAAGCTTTGATCTTCTGTTAGTTCGTAGCCAAAATTTACTGTTGGAAATAGGTTTGTATATTTTTTTGTGTAATCTTCATTTGTATTTAATAGCTTAATATCTATATCAGTAATTTCTGTTCTTAAACCTAAAAGGTATGAAAACTTGTTAATTTTACTTCCAAATTGAGTGTAAAATGCATTTACATTTTGAGTAAATTCTAGGTTGTTAGATGGGTTGTATCTTGGGTCTAAATTTGCTGCAATTACTAAATAATCTGAAGTTAAATCTTCGAAATTACCACGATAACCAGCTTCAAACTGAGAGTTTTTTCCAATAGGTAATATGTAATCTGCTTGAAATAAATTTCTTAAAGAATGTTCATCTGTAGAATTTGTTTCAGGATTTATATCTATAATATCTGCATCTTCGTTTTCTTTACTAGAACTGTGTTGAAAATCTAAAGTTAATTTATGTCCGTCTTTATTAAAATTATTGGTGTAATTTAAAGAAAACTGAAACGTTTTATCAACTTCTCCTTCATCTTGAATACGAGTAGAATTGTATAAGTTAACATTAGAAGGATTATAAGAACTTATATTATTTGTAGAAATGTTATTACCATTAGTATCTCTTAAAAAAACAGTACCAGTAATAGAACTTTTTTTATTTAAAAAATATTCTAACCCAAAACTTCCGTTAAAACCTTTTCTAAATCTATCATTATCTCTATTTTCAATTCTAGTACTATCAATTATACCATTAGATAAATAAGTAACATCAGAGTTCCAAACTCCTGGGCCACCTCTGTCACTATATCCAAAATTAGAGAAAATGTTTACTTTTTTGGTTCTTAAGTTTAAGTTTACAGCTCCTTGATAGTTTTTAGGATCACCAACTGTTACATTAACAGAACCATTAAAACCAGATGCTTTTCCTTTTCTTAAAATAATGTTTAAAATACCTGCAGTTCCTTCAGAATCATATCTTGCAGATGGAGAAGTAATTACTTCAACTCTTTCAATAGCATCAGAAGGTAATTGTCTTAAAGCGTCTGTACCAGACAAACCAACTAAAGCAGATGGTTTTCCATCTATTAATATACGTACATTTTCGCTTCCACGTAAACTTACAGTTCCTTCAGCATCTACATCTACAGAAGGTACATTATCTAAAACATCAGATGCTGTACCACCTTTAACAGTCATATCTTTACCTACATTGTAAATCTTTTTATCTAATCTAATATCTACTGTAGATTTTTCTGCAATAACTACAACTTCATCTAAACTACTAGCATCTTCTTCTAGTTTTATAGTTCCTAAATTTTTATTTGATGTAATACTTTGAGTAGGAAGTTTTATAGTTTTAAAAGAAATAAATTCTACACTAATTTCATAATTACCTTTTTGAATTTGTAAACTAAATGTACCTTTTTCATTGGTAATACCTCCAGATATTTTTTGGGTTTTGGTGTTTTTTAGAACAATTGTTGCATATTCTAAAGGTTGATTGGTTTTAGCATCTACTACCTTTCCAGAAATAGTAATTCCTGGTTTATTACCAGGTTTTTGAGCTAGTAAAAAAGTTGATGTTAAAAAACAAAATAATAATAGTGTAATTTTCTTCATGCTGTCTTTGAATGGTTATTCAATTAAGACTGCAAATTTCTTGTTAAGTTTAAGAAGGATTAGTTAAATAAAAGTTAAAGAAAAAAAGATTTTTTTTTAAATAATAGTTGCTATATTTTCTGGAGGTCTTCCTATAACAGCTTTTTTGTTGTTAATTACAATTGGTCTTTCAATTAATTTAGGATTCTCAATCATAATTTTAACAATTTCTGAATCAGATAATTCTTTTCCTTTAAACTCTTCTTTCCAAATTTTTTCTGTTTTTCTAACCAATTGAATAGGAGAGATGCCTAACATTTTAATAATTTCTAAAAGCTCTTTTTCTGTTGGAACTTCTTCTAAATATTTAACAATTTCGAATTCTTTTTTAGATGCTTCTAAAATTGCAACTCCTTGTCTAGATTTAGAACAACGTGGATTGTGGTATATTTTTATCATTTTTAATATTATTTATTTGTAGCTATTTCCTGCTTTTCATTATATCTTTTTTAAAGAAAAATTAAAAAAGGATGCCATTTCAATCAGGGCTAAACTTATTTGCAAACTAATTTATTTTTTTTGACCATTCAACATTAAATAAGATTTTAAAAAAGGGTTAAGATCTCCATTCATAACAGCATCTACATTACCTGTTTCATGGGCAGTTCTAACATCTTTTACCAATTTATAAGGATGCATCACATAATTTCTAATTTGACTTCCCCATTCATTTTTTAATTTACTTGCTTCAATATCATCTCTTGCAGCTTGTTGTTTTTGTAACTCAATTTCATACAATTGAGATTTTAACATTTTCATTGCTGTAGCTCTATTATCATGTTGAGAACGAGAATTAGAACAAGAAATTTGTATTCCTGTAGGCTTATGAGTTAACTGAACTTTTGTTTCTACTTTATTTACATTTTGTCCACCAGCACCACTAGATCTAGCAGTTACAATTTCAATATCTGCAGGATTTACATCTATTTCAATAGAATCGTCTGCTACAGGAAAAACATAAACAGAACCAAAAGTTGTATGACGTTTAGCATTAGAATCGAAAGGTGAAATACGCACCAATCTATGCACACCATTTTCTCCTTTTAACCATCCAAAAGCATAATCGCCATCAATTTCTATTGTAATTGTTTTAATTCCAACAACATCTCCTGCTTGATAATTAAGAGTTTTAAGTTTAAAACCTTGTTTTTCTGCCCACATTGTGTACATTCTAGAAAGCATTTCTACCCAATCACAACTTTCTGTACCTCCAGCACCTGCAGTAATTTGTATGGTTGCAGACAAAGAATCTCCTTCTTCAGAAAGCATATTTCTAAATTCTAAATCTTCTAAAAAAGTACTTGTAATTTCAAACTGTTCAACAACCTCTGCTTCATCAACTTCACCTTCTTTATAAAATTCGTAGAGTACGTTTACATCTTCATTTAAAGTAATAGTTTTATTATAGTCTTCTACCCATTTCTTTTTAAAACGTAATTCTTTTAAGACTACTTCTGCTTCTTTAGGATTGTTCCAAAAATCTGGATTTGCAGTTTTTTCTTCTTCATTAGCTATCTCAATTAATTTTTTATCTATTTCTAAATAAGATTTTAATTTTTCAATTCTCTTAGCAATATCTTTAAGTTGGTCTTGTGTAATCATAAGTTGAACAAAAATAACCGAATTTTTAATATTTTGTGTTTTAAAACCTATGCTTATTTCATAGATTTATACAAAATATAACAATCATGAAAAAATTACTACTAATTCTGTTTTTAATAGCTGTTTCATTTGATGGATTTTCACAATTCTTTTTAGAAAAATCTGGAAAAAAATTGCATAAAGGAATTACAAAATACGAAGGCTATTTTACTTTTTACTATGATGCAACAAAAGACAAAATATTTTTACAAATAGATGATGTAAACAAAGAATTTCTATATGTACGCTCTTTATCAGAAGGAATTGGTTCTAATGATATTGGTTTAGATAGAGGGCAATTAGGAGGTGGAGTGGTAGTGTATTTTAAAAAAGCTGGTAATAAGTTATTATTAATTCAGCCAAATCAAAATTTTAGAGCAATTACCAATAACAAAGAAGAAAAACAATCTGTAAAAGAGGCTTTTGCAAAATCTGTTTTGCATGGTTTTGTTATTAAAGAAACCAAAAAAGGAAGTTATTTAATAGATGCTACTTCATTTTTTATAAGAGATGCACATGGAGTTTCTAGGTCTTTAGCCAGAAACAAACAAGGTAGTTATAATTTAGATAAAAGTAAATCTGCTTTTAATATTGAAAGAACCAAAGCATTTCCCAAAAACGTAGAGTTTGATGTGCTTTTAACATTTAAAGGTTCACCTAAAGGTTATAATATTAGGAGTGTAACTCCTGATGGAAGTTTGGTAACTGTTCATCAGCATCATTCTTTTGTAGAGTTACCAGATAATAATTATAAACCAAGAAAATTCGATCCACGTTCTGGAGGTTACCCAATGTCTTATTTAGATTATGCAACACCAGTAAACCAACCAATTAAAAAGCGTTTTATTTATAGACATCGTTTAGAAAAGAAAAATCCAAAAGCAAAAGTTTCTGAAGCAAAAGAACCAATAATCTATTATTTAGATAGAGGAACACCAGAACCAGTTCGTTCTGCATTATTAGAAGGTGGACGTTGGTGGAACCAAGCTTTTGAAGCCATAGGTTACAAAGATGCTTTTCAAATGAAAATGTTGCCAGAAGGAGCAGATCCTTTAGATATTCGTTACAATATGGTGCAGTGGGTGCATCGTTCTACAAGAGGTTGGAGTTATGGAGGAAGTATTTCTGACCCAAGAACAGGAGAAATAATTAAAGGGCATGTTAGTTTAGGAAGTTTAAGAATTCGTCAAGATTTTTTAATTGCACAAGCATTACAAGCTCCATATAAGAATAACACTGTTAATGATGAATTTGCACTTCAAATGGCAATTGCAAGAATCAGACAATTATCTGCTCACGAAATTGGTCATACATTAGGGTTTGCACATAATTTTGCTGCAAGCACAAATGGTAGAGCTTCAGTAATGGATTATCCTCATCCAAAATTTAGTTTAAAGAATAATAAAATTGATTTTTCTAATGCATATGATACCAAAATTGGAGTTTGGGATAAGGTAACTGTCGCTTATTTTTATCAAGATTTTTTAAAGGATGAAGAAATTGAATTGAATAAAATTTTAGATAACGCCTTTGCAAATGGATTAAAATATTTATCAGATGCTGATGCAAGGTCTCAAGGAAGTGCAAGTATTTCTGCGCATTTATGGGATAATGGAGCTAATATTTATGATGAATTGTATAATATTTTAAAAATCAGAAAAACTGCAATTACAAATTTTTCTTTAGATAATATTAAAACAGGTCAACCTTATTCTGTTTTAGAAGATGTATTTGTTCCTTTGTATTTTTTACATAGATTTCAAACAGAAGCAACAGTTAAATTAATTGGTGGTTTAGAGTATAATTATGCAGTAAAAGGAGGAAACCAAACAGTTGTAAAACGAGTAGATGGTTCTATAGAAAGAATTGCTTTACAAGCAGTTTTACAAACTATTGCTGTAAATGAAATTGCAATTCCTAAAGATAAATTAAACTTATTTCCACCAAGAGCAATTGGTTATGGAAGGAGTAGAGAGTCTTTTAAAAGTGATTTAGGTGTTGAGTTTGATCCTTTTGGAGCAGTAGAAACTTCAAGTGAATTGACGTTGAATTTATTATTAAATCCTCAAAGAGCTTCAAGATTAATCTCACATAAAAGTTTAAATAAAAGGCAACTTGGTTTGGTTGAATTGATTGACGAGTTAGTTGTAAAATCTATCAAAAAAATACATAAGGATGCTTATTATCAAGAATTACAAAATGTAATAAATACTAAGGTTTTAGAACAATTATTTTATTTAGGAGCTTATAAAAATCAGTATAAACAAGTAAATGCAATTGTTTTTTATAAACTAGAAGAAATAAAATCGATTTTAAAAAATAAAAAATCGACAGGGATTCAAAAAATATATGATATTGCAATGGTGAAAATGATTGATGATTTTATTAAAAAACCATCATCATTTAAAAAATCTAAAGCACCTCAGATTCCTGATGGTTCTCCAATAGGATCTCATTAAAAAAAGAAATAAACATGATAATTGACTTAATCTCAGATACAGTAACAAAACCAACAAAAGGAATGTTGGATGCAATGATGAATGCAAAAGTAGGAGATGATGTTTTTAAAATGGACCCTACAACAACAGAACTGCAAGAAAAAGCAGCAAAAATGTTTGGTATGGAAGATGCTTTATTTTTTCCTTCAGGAACCATGGCAAATCAAACTGCTATTAAATTGCATACACAACCAGGAGATAAATTAATTTGTGACAAATTTGCTCACGTTTATAATTATGAAGGAGGAGGAGCTGCTTTTAATGCAGGTGTAACCTGTAAATTAATTGATGGTAATAGAGGTATGTTTACTACAGAACAGTTAGAAGAAGCTATTGCTGGTAGAAATGATATTCATGTACCTTTTACTAGTTTAGTTTGTATAGAAAATACTACAAATAAAGGAGGTGGAGCTTGTTGGGATTTTTCAGAATTAGAAAAACTACAAAAAATTGCGAAAGAAAATAACTTAGCATTTCATTTAGATGGAGCTCGTTTATTTAATGCTTTAGTAGCAAAAAATGAATCTCCAAAACAATATGGATCTTTGTTTGATACTATTTCTATCTGTTTATCTAAAGGTTTGGGAGCTCCAATAGGATCTATTTTATTAGGATCTAAAGAGCATATTGCAAAGGCTTTAAGGATTAGAAAATTATTTGGAGGAGCAATGAGGCAAGTTGGATATTTAGCTTCAGCAGGAATTTATGCTTTAGATAAACATGTAGAAAGATTAGCAGAAGATCATTTAAAAGCTAAAGAAATTGGTGCTGTTTTAGAATCGCTACCTTATGTAACTAAAATTGAACCTATAGAAACAAACATTGTAATTTTTTATGTTGATGAGAAAATAGGTGATTCTAATTTTATAAAAAAAATGGAAGAAAAAAATATTTTACTAACACCTATGGGAGAAGGTAAAATAAGAATTGTTACACATTTAGATTATACAAATGAAATGCATGAAGTGTTATTAAAAGAATTGAAAAACTTTTAAAAATAGAATCTTACAATTGGTGAAAAAGCAGATGCATAAACACTTTTATTTTCATCATAAAGTACATCGTATCTAAAACCAAAAGCAAATCTACCTTTGTTATATGCAGCTCCTAAATATAAAGCAGGAAAATTAGTTGAGTTTGTATTTCCAAAACTATTTTTTTGTTTTGCAAAAGATTGCTCGAATTCACCTGAAAGTTGAATCCCTATTTTAGGTATTTGGTATAAAGAAATAATACTACCTCCATAAACATTTGTAGTAACAGAACCTATTTCATTATAAATATAATTAACACCTGCACCTAAAGAAAAGCCATTATCAAAATCATAAATAGCACTTGGAGCAATACCAATGGTAGTTTGTGAACCAAAACTCATGCTAAAACCACCTCCATATCTTACATGTTCCCAAAAATCTGATTTTTCTTCGTTTGAAATCTTTTTTTGTTGAGAAACTATAGTTAATGAAAAACTTAAAAATAATAGAAGAATATATTTTTTCATGATACAGCTTAATTTGTGCTGTCTAATTTAGCTAATTCTTTATAATTTCTATTTAATTTTCGTAATAAAATTCCATAAATAAGTTGATAAAACAACCAAACAACACCTAAAAATAATAAAGTAGCTATTGTAGTTACTAAAATTAATATGAGTAATTGTTTGTTAGAATAGTCATTTAAGTTAGTAGTTACTTTTGCAATGGTAGTAACAATCATTAATAAAGTTATATACCCTAAATTAAACAATACATAATTTCTAACTGTTTTACGAGTCTTTAAAATCTTTTTCATTAAAGTTTTTGTAGATTCTATGGCAGAAATTCTTTTATAATTCTGATAAAACATCCATAAAAAATAGAATAATATTATGTAAGCTGCAATTTGAGAGTAAAAAACAAAGCTTTCTATTCCTAATTTTCTATATTCTATCATGGCTTCATCCATATCTACAATAAAATATAGAGAGTTTAGAATTACAAATTCTAAAATTCCTATAATAAATATCCATTTTACAATAGATGAAGATCTAGATTGGGCCAATTTGTAAATTTCAATAGAAGATACTTTGTTGGTGTCTTCTGGTTGATTTTCCCAAGCTTTTTTATAATTGTCTAATAAATCCATAATTTATGGGTTTAATATGTTTTTTAATTTTTCTTTTGCTCTATTCATTTTAACTCTTGCATTTACGGAAGAAATACCTAGTGTTTCAGAAATTTCTTTATAAGGTTTATCTTCTAAATACAAGAAAATAAGAGCTTTATCAATATCATTCAATTTATGTATAGCTTTATATAAAGCTTTTAATTGAATTTCTTCTGTATCATCATAATCAGTAGCTTTTATTTTGTAAGCAAAATCACTAATATCTTGAGTTTTAACAGTTCTTGTAGACTTTCTATACAATGAAATTGCTGTATTTAAAGCTACTCTATACATCCATGTGCTAAATTTAGAATCTCCCCTAAACTTTGGGTAATTTTTCCAAAGTTGAATGGTTATTTCTTGAAACAAATCATTATGAGCACTTTGATTTGTAGTGTAAACTCTACAAATTTTATGAGCTATATTTTGGTTTTGTTCAAAGTCCGATAAAAATTTAATTTCTAAATCTTTTTGCACTTGTGTAAATTAGTTAGTTACTTATTAGTAGTGTAAAAGTAATAATTGTTACATTTTTTTTAAATTATTTTTATTTAATATATTTTTTATAGATTTGTTTAACTAAATGAGTAATAAATTGAACAATATAAGGCAGCGTTTTACAATTAAAGATCTCGAAAATATTTCAGGTGTAAAAGCGCATACAATTCGTATTTGGGAAAAAAGATATAATTTATTAATCCCAAAAAGAACAGAAACGAATATTCGTTATTATACAATAGAAAATTTACAAAAAATTTTAAATATTGTTTTTTTAAATAATAATGATTTTAAGATTTCTAAAATAGCAAAAATGTCTGAAGATGAATTAATTCTTCATTCAAGAGAATTAGCTCTTTCTGCATTTGTAAATGATGATGCTATTAATTCTTTAAAAATATCTATGTTTCAGTTTGATAAATCTTTATTTAATGCTACTTACAGTAAATTGCTGCAACACAAAACTTTTAGAGAAATTTTTAATGACATTTTTGTTCCGTTTTTAGATCACATTGGTTTATTGTGGCAAACAGATACATTATTACCTGCACATGAGCATTTTATTACTAATTTAATATCTCAAAAAATTCAAATAAATACAGAGAAATTACAATATAATATATCTAATTCTACAAACAACTACGTTTTGTTTTTACCAGAAAATGAAATTCATGAAATAGGATTGTTGTATTTAAATTACGAACTTAATTTAAGAGGAGATCATACAATTTACCTTGGTCAGAGTTTACCCTTTGATAATTTAAAATATTTTATTGAAAACGAAAAACCATTTTGTTTTATTACTTCTATGACTGTTATGCCTTTTGATGCAAAAATAGAAGAGTATTTTAAAATATTTGATAATGCTTTAAATACAAAAAAACATAAACTTATAGCAATTGGCCAAAAGACAAAATTAGTTAAAAACCATGTTTTTTCTTCAAATATAAAAGTTTATGACTCTGTTACAGAACTGTTAAAAGAAATATAATTTTATAAATTAAAATTATTTTGTTTAATATTTTTGTATGTTTGTTAAACAAAATAATTTATGAGTAAAAAAATTTACATAATTGGTTCTGGTTTTTCTGCATTATCTGCATCTTGTTATTTGGCAAAAGCAGGTTATAATGTTACTGTTTTAGAAAAAAATAATACGCTAGGAGGAAGAGCAAGACAATATAAAAAGGACGGTTTTACATTTGATATTGGACCTTCTTGGTATTGGATGCCAGATGTTTTCGAACGTTTTTTTGCAGATTTTAATAAAAAACCATCAGACTATTATATTCTAGATAAATTAAATCCTGGTTATGAAGTTTATTTTGGAGAAAACTCTTCTATTAAAATATCTAGTAGTTTAAATGATATATACTCGCTTTTCGAAAAAGAAGAAAAGGGTAGTGCTAAACATCTAAAATCTTTTCTAAAATCTGCAAAAAATAATTATGATACTGCTATTAAAGATTTAGTTTACAAACCAGGAGTATCTCCATTAGAATTGGTAAATACTACAACTATTTCTAGAGTTTCTCAATTTTTTTCAACTATTAGAAAACAAGTTAGAAAAAACATAAAAAGCAAAAAGTTAATTCAAATTTTAGAATTTCCAGTTTTGTTTTTAGGTGCAAAACCTAGTAATACACCTGCTTTTTATAATTTTATGAATTATGCAGATTTTGGTTTGGGTACTTGGCATCCTAGAGGAGGAATGTATAATGTTATAGAAGCTATGGTTTCCTTAGCTGAAAGTTTAGGAGTTAGTTTTAAAACAAATTCTAATGTCGAAAAAATTATAACAAACAAATCTAATAATGTAATAGGTTTACGAGTAAATGGTAAAGTTGTAGATACAGAATTGGTTTTAAGTGGAGCAGATTATCATCATACAGAAACATTATTAAATGATAATTTAAAACAATATTCTGAAGATTATTGGAACAAAAAAACTTTTGCGCCTTCTTCTCTTTTATTTTATGTAGGTTTTAATAAAAAAATAAAAAATGTAAGTCATCACACATTATTTTTTGATACAGATTTTGATTTGCATGCTAAAGAAATATATGACAATCCTCAATGGCCAAAAGACCCTCTATTTTATGCTAATTTTACATCAATAACTGATAAAACATCTGCACCAGAAGGAAAAGAAGCTGGTTTTTTCTTAATACCATTAGCTCCAGGAATTGAAGATACTGAGGAATTAAGAGAAATTTATTTCCATAAAATTATGGATAGATTTGAGAAATTAACAAATCAAAATGTAAAAGAAAGTGTATTGTTTAAAAAGTCTTTTTGTGTAAACGATTTTAAAGAACAGTATAATTCTTATAAAGGAAATGCATATGGAATGGCAAATACTTTATTTCAAACAGCTTTTTTAAGACCAAAAATTAAAAGTAGTAAAGTTAATAATTTGTATTTCACAGGTCAATTAACTGTTCCTGGTCCTGGAGTTCCTCCAGCATTAATATCAGGAAAAATAGCCTCAGAATTAATCATTAAAAATTTAAAATAAAATGAAAGAATTATTTGACAACGTTTCTAATGATTGTAGCAAAATAGTTACAAAAAAATACAGCACTTCATTTTCATTGGCTGTAAATTTATTAGCACCTACTATAAGAAAGGACATTTATAATATTTATGGTTTTGTGCGTTTTGCAGATGAAATTGTAGATACTTTTCATGATTTTGATAAAGAATTATTGATGAATCAATTTGAAAAAGATTATTATCTTGCTAAAGAACAAGGTATTAGTTTAAACCCTATTTTAAATTCTTTTCAACAAACAGTAAATAAATATCAAATACCAGATACAATGGTTCAGGCTTTTCTAAAAAGTATGAGAGCAGATTTGTACAAAACAACTTATAAAACAAAAGCAGAATATGATGAATATATTTATGGTTCTGCAGATGTTGTTGGGTTAATGTGTTTAAAAGTTTTTGTAAATGGAGATGATAAAATGTATAATGAATTAAAAGAAGCTGCTATGAGTTTGGGGTCAGCTTTTCAAAAAGTAAATTTTTTACGAGATTTAAAAGATGACTATGAAGTTTTAAATAGATCTTATTTTCCAAATATTAATTTACGAGAACTGAATGCAGATTCTAAACAAATTATTATAGATGAAATTGAAAAAGATTTTGAAAATGCTTTTAAAAATGGAATTCTTAAATTACCAATTGAAGCTAAATTTGGAGTTTATTTAGCTTACAGATATTATAAAAGGTTATTAAAAAAACTAAAAAAAGTTCCATCAGAAAAAATTATGGATACAAGAATTAGAATTCCTAATTACATGAAAATTAATTTATTAGCTAGAAGTTATGTAAAGTATAAACTAAATATTATTTAATGATTTATGTGTTAATTACTATAGCAGTTTTTTTATTTATGGAGTGTGTAACTTGGTGTACACACAAATATGTAATGCATGGTTTTGGATGGTATTTACATGAAGACCATCATCAACCAAAATACCAAGGTGTTTTTGAAAAAAATGATGCTTTTTTCGTGGTTTTTGCGGTTCCAAGTATTTTACTTTTTTATTATGGTACTTATACAGAATTTACTTTTTTATTCTTTATTGGTTTAGGAATTTTATGTTATGGTATTGCTTACTTTTTAATACATGATGTATTAATTCATCAACGTTTTAAATGGTTTAAAAACACTAATAATCCATATTTAAAAGGGCTAAGAAAAGCTCATAAAATTCATCATAAACATTTAGGAAAAGAAGAAGGAGAATGTTTTGGAATGTTATTTGTACCCTTTAAATACTTTAAAAAAAGACAATGATAAAATACTTGTACCTCTTTTTAACATTGGGTAGTTTAAGTGTGCCTTTGTTGTATAGCATTTTTGAGAAAAAATTTCATTTTATACAACATTTTAAAATTGCTTTTAAAAGTATTTTAATTGTTGCAATTCCTTTTTTAATTTGGGATGGAATATTTACAGATATTGGAGTTTGGGGCTTTAATTCTAAGTATCATTTATCTGTTTATTTATTTAAAATGCCAATAGAAGAATGGTTGTTTTTCTTTTGTATACCCTATGCATGTTTGTTTACGCATGAAGTTTTAAAATATTTATTTCCTAAGTTTAAGTTAGTGAAAAATCTAACTATAATAACAAGTGTAATTTTAATTGTTTTAACTGGAATATTACTTTTTATAAATTTTGGAAAACTTTATACCACTATAAATTTCATCTTTTTTTTAATAGTAATTATCTACGGATTAAAAACAAAATTAAATACACTACAAGAATATTTGCCTAGTTTTTTAGTCATTTTAATTCCGTTTTTACTTGTAAATGGAGTATTAACTGGAAGCTTTATTGAAGAGCCAGTAGTATGGTATAATAACAATGAAAACTTAGGGTTTAGATTATTTACAATTCCTGTTGAAGATGTTTTTTATGCTTTTAACTTGTTGTTTTCTATACAATTAATATTTAATGCTTTTAAAACAAAAAAAGATGTTTCAGAATAAATATGTGCGATTTTTAACGTTCGTAGTTGTTAATTTTTTAGCATTAGGTTTAGGTGTTTTATTAATGAATAATGGACCTCAAACTGAATGGTATAAAACTTTAAATCAAGCTCCTTGAACACCTGCAAATTGGGTTTTTGGTGTAGCATGGTCTTCTATAATGTTTTGTTTTTCTTTTTACATGACAAAACTAAGTTTAGAGTATTACTATTTAGATAAAAAACTAATAACATTATTTACTGTGCAATGGTTTTTAAACGTAAGTTGGAACTACTTTTTCTTTAATCAACATTTAACAGAATTAGGTTTAGTAGTTATTACATTATTATGGTTATTAATTGGCTATTTCACTTTTAATTATCTAAAAAAAAGTAAAATGGTATACTTTATTAATTGTACCCTATTTAATTTGGATGACTATTGCAACAAGTTTAAATGCATACATCGTATTTTATAATTAATGATTCAATTTAAAAAACATTCGGGTATTTATACGCTTACTACAGAACAAGTTTTAAATGTTTCTTTACAAGAAGCATGGAACTTTTTTAGTGCTCCACAAAACTTAGAAGAAATAACGCCCAAACATATGGGATTCACTATAACTAGTACCGTTGATAAAAAAGCATATAAAGGACAAATAATTACTTATAAAGTAGGAGTTTTACCAGGAATAAAAACAAATTGGGTAACAGAAATAACACAAGTAAAAGATCAACGTTTTTTTATTGATGAACAAAGATTTGGGCCTTATAAAATGTGGCATCATGAACATTGGTTTGAAGATTTAAAAAACGGAAAAACGTTAATGAAAGATAAGATTTCTTATAAGATTCCTTTTGGTATTCTAGGACATTTTGCACAAGTTGTTTTTATAAAAAATCAATTAAAAACTATTTTTAAGCATCGTTTTAAAACTTTAGAAAAGTTGTTTAATGGATAAAAAAAATCTGATATTTTGGTTTAGAAGAGATTTAAGATTAGAAGATAATGTTGCTTTAAGTAATGCATTAAAGTCTGGTTTTAAGGTAATTCCTATTTTTATTTTTGATGAAGAAATTTTAGAGAATTTACCTAAAGACGATGCAAGAGTTTCATTTATTTATAAAACATTATCTAAAATAGATCAACAATTAAAAAAAGTAGGATCTTCCTTATTGGTTAAAAAAGGAAATCCGTTAGAAGTTTTAAAAAAAATAGTATCAAAATTTAATGCTAAATCGGTTTATACAAATAAAGACTATGAACCTTATGCTTTAATACGAGATAAAGAAATTAAAGAATATTTAAAATCTAACAATATTCAATTTTTAAGTTTTAAAGATCAGGTTATTTTTGAAGAAAATGAAGTAGTTAAAAATGATGGTTTACCATATACTGTGTATACACCTTATAAAAATAAATGGCTTCAAAAATTTGATAAATTAAGAGATACCAAAAATTATCATCTAGATTTTTCAAATTTTCATCAATTTTCTCACCAATTTCCCTTAATAAAGTCTTTAGGATTTATAGAAAGTAAAATAAAAGTTAAACCTTTTAATTTGCACAATCTTAATAATTATGATAGTGTAAGAGATTTTCCATATCAAGATAAAACATCCTATTTATCACCATATTTAAGATTTGGTTTGGTAAGTGTTCGCAAAATTGTGTTAGTGGCATTAGAAAGCAATTTAACTTTTTTAAATGAATTAATTTGGAGAGAGTTTTTTATGCAAGTATTATTTCATTTTCCAAATGTTGTTGTTAATAATTTTAAAGCAAAATATGATGCAATATCTTGGAGAAACAATGAGTCAGAATTTAAATTGTGGTGTAAAGGAGAAACAGGTTATCCTTTAGTTGATGCAGGAATGAGACAACTTAATTCCACTGGTTATATGCACAACAGAGTAAGAATGATAACTGCTGGTTTTTTATGCAAACATTTGTTGATTGATTGGAGGTGGGGAGAAGCTTATTTTGCAGAAAAGTTATTAGATTATGAGTTGTCATCTAATAATGGTAATTGGCAATGGGCTGCAGGAACAGGTTGTGATGCTGCTCCTTATTTTAGAGTTTTTAATCCAGAAACTCAGTTAAAAAAGTTTGATAAAGAGTTGTTGTATGTAAGAAAATGGGTGTTAGATTTTGACGAATTAACATATGCTAAACCAATAGTAGAACATAAACAAGCAAGAGAAAGAGCATTAAATACCTATAAAAAGGGTTTATTAGAGATATAAATCAACCATTTTTCGCCAAAATACTGCTTTATGTGCTTCACCATTCCATTCAATTAATTGATGAGGAATTTCCTTTTCATTAAAAATACCAGAAAGTTTATAATTGCTTTCTAAAAAAGAATCTTCTTTACCAATTGTTAAAACAATATCCATATTTCTTATTTGATTAATTAAGTTTACATCTTCTAAGTTTTTCATATACTGGTTTGGCATATTGAAATACACAAAATCATTGTGAAAACCACTTAATAAATCTTTAAAATAGCCTTTAGATTTTGTCAAATCATACCTACCACTCATTCCTAAAACTTTGCAAAAAAAATGAGGATGACGTAAAGCTACGTTTACTGCATGATATGCTCCTAAACTACAGCCAGCAGAAATTACATTGGTGTTTGTATTGATTAAATTAGCTAGAGGTAAAACTTCTTCTAAAACATATTTTTCATATTGAATATGTCTGTGTATTCTGTAACCAGGATCTACAAAACTGTTGTAAAAAGTTTCTAAATCTACACTATCTACACAAAAAACTTGTAGTTTTCCGTTGTTAATTTTTTCTTTTAAAGCTTCAATAACTTTCCAATTTTCGTAATCATAAAATCGACCCATTCTAGGGGGAAAGAATAAAACTTTAGCACCTGCATATCCAAATATCAATAGTTCCATATCTTTTTCAAGATTATGGCTATACCATTTATGATATTCTCTTTTCATGAGGAGTTTTTATGTAAATATAACTCCTTTGTCTATATTTCTTGTACTAATTTTGCAGGAAATATTTCAGAATTTAATTTTAAAGTTCTAAAAACCAATTGATAACCTAAATTGTTAAAGTGAAGACCATCTTCTTCAAAATATTTATGATTAGGATTACCATTTTCATCTAATAGTAAGTCGTAGATATTTATATAAAAATGGTTTTGTTTTTTAGAAAGCAATTCTTTTATTTTACTATTGGTAAAATGTATGCTTCCTTGTAAGTTTTTTCTAGCTATACTTGGTTTAATTGAAATTACAGAACATTTTATTTCTCCAAATTTATCTTCAATTTTAGCTAATAAATTTTCTAAAAATAATAATACTTCTTCAGGGTGTCTTCCATCGCCTAAATCATTATCTCCAGCGTAAATTACAATAGATTCGATGTTTTTAATATCTTTAAAAATATCATCAAAAAACCAGGTGCAAGCAGCTAAAGTAGAACCTCCAAAACCTAAGTTTATAGGATTATACTCACTATAAATTGATGTTAGCTCATTCCAAAGAGTAAAAGTAGAACTTCCGTAAAAAACTAGTTTTGGATTATAATCTAATTTTTCGATATCATTTTTTAAGCGTTTTATATCTTCATTATACCAAAACATGAACTGTAATTCTATTTAAAAATTAGTTGACAAATATAAAGTTTTTAAATTATTTCTACATTTTTTTAAAGTATTTAAGAAATAATTAAAGAGAGTTTTAAAACATTACTAAATTATAATGAAATTCATAATTTTAATAGTAAAAATTAAAATTTAAAATAGTGATATTTTATATAAAATAAGAACGATTATATTTCTTTGTTTTCTTTATACTCAATAGTTTTGCTTGCTATAATTTTAAATTATAAAAAATGAAAAGTATAAAAATTGTATTACTGTTTTTTGTAATAATTTTTACAACATGTAAGCACCCTTTTGAGTTTAGTGTTTATGAAGCTAATGTAAAAAGTAGACATAAAAATACAACTGTTAAAAATTTAGATTTATTGAATGATATTACAATAGATTCTAAAGAATTTAAATTTGCTTTTATATCTGATGTTCATTTTTTCTATGATCAACTTAGATCAGTGGTGGATGATATTAACAAAAGAGATGATGTATTATTTGTTGTTTTTGGAGGAGATATTGCAGATCAAGCTTTGTTAACAGAATATGAAATTTTTCATGATGTTATGACAAATCTCAAAAAACCATATTTAACTGTAATTGGTAATCATGATTACAATATAAATGGAGGGGTTATTTATAAAAAAATGTTTGGTGATTATAATTATTCTTTTGAGTTTAATAATAACAAATTTGTGCTTTTTGATGACATTGTTTGGGAAAGTGAAAAAGAATTAGATTTTGATTGGTTATCCTCAGAATTACAAAACAATTCTAATTATAATCAAGTTTTTGTAATTACTCATATTCCACCAAATGGTGATCAATTTGATGATGAATTAGAAGATAAATACAGAAATTTAATGAAAGATAACAATGTGCCATTATCTATACATGGTCATACTCACACTTTCGAATTTATAGAAGGAGATGTTAGTTATTTAACAGCTCCTGCAGTTAAAGAGGAAGCTTATAATATAGTATCTGTAAAAGAGAAAGGTTTTGAAGTTGAATTAATAGAGCTTTAAGAGATGAGAAATAAAAAAATAGTTATTTTATCAATATTACTTTTAATTTGTTTCAATTCTTTTTCGCAAGAAACAAAACCGATAGATAAAAAATCTTGGTATGTGCCAGATTATGTAAAAACACAATTTGCTGGTAATATCGGTCTTTTTTCAGCAGGAGTTGGTTATAAGTTATTTGATGATGTTCTATACACAGAACTATTATACGGTTTTGTTCCTGAATGGGCTTCTAGAGCTGATAATATTCATTTAATTACGATAAAAAACACATTTCCACTTTATAGAAAAAAAATTAATCAAAATTGGACATTAGTTCCAATTGCAGGTTTAACAACAACTTTAGATATTGGTACAAATTCTTTTACAACATTACCAAGTAAATACCCAGAAGGATATTATGTGCCAACTGCTGTACATTTTACAGTTTATGGTGGCATATTAATGCACAAGAAAATGAACAATTCTAAAACTTTTTCTGGAGTTGATTTTTATTTAGAAGCGGGTACAGTAGAAACTTATTTATGGTATGCTATAACAACAAAAGAAGTTGATTTGCTAGATGTTATGAGTATTTCTGTAGGTGTAAATTTTCACTTTTAAAACCTTAAACTAAATTAAATAAAAAATCCAAATTCATTATGAATTTGGATTTTTTTATTAAGTTAATTATTTTATTTAGGAAACTTCTCTTTAATTTTATCTAAAGATAAATTATGAATACTACCAACATGAGAATGTTTTTTACCTAAATCTGGTTTATAATTTCCACCTTGTACTTGACCACCAATTTGTTGATAAGCTTCTCTAAAAGACATACCATCAACTACTAAATTATTAATGCTATCTACAGTAAATAAATATTGATATTTTTCATCATTTAAGTCTATATCTTTAACAATTACTTGTTGAATAGAGTAATTACAGATATCTAAAATGTCTTTTACATCTTCAAAAGCAGCAATTATATTTTCTTTTAATAATTGAAAATCTCTATGATATCCTGTTGGTAAATTATTAGTAATCATTACCATTTCTGTATGTAAAGCTTGAATTTTATTACATTTTCCACGAATCAATTCAAAAACATCAGGGTTTTTCTTGTGTGGCATAATGCTACTTCCTGTTGTTAATTCATCTGGAAAAGAAATAAAATTAAAATTCTGGCTCATATACAAGCAAACATCCATTGCAAATCGTGAAATTGTATTACACAATCCTCCTAAAGCAGAAGCTATAGAACGCTCACTTTTACCACGACTTAATTGAGCAGCTACAACATTATATTTCATAGTTGCAAATTCTAATTCTTTGGTAGTTAATTCTCTATCAATAGGGAAGGAGCTACCATAACCAGCAGCAGAACCTAATGGATTTTGGTCTACTATTTTAGAAACTGCATTTAAAACATAAACATCGTCAATTAACAATTCTGCATAGGCAGAAAACCATAATCCAAAAGAAGAAGGCATTGCTACTTGTAAATGTGTATAACCAGGTAATAAACTTTTTTTGTGAGTTTCTGCAAGGTTTAAAAGCGTGTCAAATAAAGATTCTACTTTGTCATTAACAATAGCAATGTTTTCTTTATAGTACAATTGTAAAGCAACTAAAACTTGATCGTTTCTAGAACGTGCAGTATGAATTTTTTTACCAACTTCTCCTAACTTTTGAGTTAATTCCCACTCAATTTTAGAATGTACATCTTCAAAAGAAGGTTCAATAATAAAAGTTTCATTTTCAATATCAGAAGCCAATTCTTGCAAACCTCTTTTTAAATCTGTTAATTCATCTGTAGTAATAATACCAATAGATTCTAACATAATTGCATGCGCTAAAGATGCTTGCACGTCATATTTTGCAATATGCATGTCAATTTCTCTATCATTACCAACAGTAAAGTTTTCTATTTGTTTGTCTATTGAAAATCCTTTATCCCAAAGTTTCATATTTTTTATTGTTTTTGTTTGTCATTTTGAGCGAAATGTATTCAAGTTTAAAATCTTTTTAATTTAGATTTCTCCACAAGGTCGAAATGACAACTATATTTTTTTTATCAAATTAAATAATTACACGATTTAACAATTCAATGTAAATTTTTATTCCTTCTTCTATTTCTGCAAGATAAATAAACTCATCAGCAGAATGAGAACGAGTGCTATCTCCAGGTCCTAATTTTAAAGACTGACAACTTAAAACAGATTGATCAGAAAGGGTAGGAGAACCATAAGTTTCTCTTCCCATTTCAATACCTGCTTTTACCAAAGCATGATCTGTAGAAATTGATGATGAATTTAAGCGTAAACTTCTTGGTGTAATAGTTGTACAAGGAGATTTTTCTTGTAAAATATCTGCAATTTCTTGGTTAGAATACGCATCATTTACACGAACATCAATAACTAAATTTGTATGTGCAGGAACAACATTGTGTTGCTTACCAGCATTAATTTGAGTTACTGTCATTTTTACTTCACCTAAAGCTTCAGTTTTCTTTTCGAAATGAAAATCTTTAAACCATTGTAAAACTTCTATGGTGTTGTATATAGAATTATTATCATTTGGATGTGCTGCATGACTTGGAGTTCCTTCTACATCTGCATCAAAAACAACCAAACCTTTTTCTGCTACAGCTAAATTCATTAATGTTGGTTCACCAACAATTGCTACATCAATATGAGGAATGATAGAAAGCATGCTGTTTAAACCATCAGGTCCTGAGTTTTCTTCTTCTGCAGAAGCCACAATTACCAAATTGTATTTTAAGTTTTCTTGTGCATAAAAATTTGTAAAAGTTGCTATTAAGGAAACCAAACATCCACCTGCATCATTAGAACCTAAACCATATAATTTACCATCTTCTACATCAGCCTTAAAAGGGTTTCTTGTATAAGCAGTATTTGGATGTACTGTATCATGATGAGAGTTTAATAACATAGTTGGTTTACTTTCATCAAAATGTTTGTTAGTTGCCCAAATATTATTTTTTGTTCTTTTAAAAGGTATATTGTTTTCTTTAAACCAAGCTTCAATTAAAAGAGCAGTTTTATCTTCTTCAGTTGAAAACGATTGTGTTTCAATTAAGTTTTTTAAAAGAGAAATTGCGTTTTCTGTTAATTTTTCAATATTCATTTTATAATGTAATTGTTGTAAAATTATCGTTTTCTTTTGTTAACATTGATGTGTTACCAATGTGAACTTTATAAACTCCATTGTTTAGGGCATCAAAACAATTGTCTAATTTAGGAATCATTCCATCAACAATAATTCCTTCTGATAATAAAGCTTTATAATCTTTAGAATTAATGTTTTTTATAACAGAATTTTTATCATTAAAATCTTTTAAAACACCATTCAACTCAAAACAATAGTAAATTGATGTTTCATAAATTTCACTCATTCCCACAGCAATCGTACTTGTAATTGTATCTGCATTTGTGTTTAGTAATTGTCCATTTCCATCATGTGTAATTGCACAGAAAACAGGTGTAAAATCTGCTTTAATTAATTTATCAATAGAATTAGATGCAATTTTTTTAACATCGCCTACAAAACCATAGTCAATTTCTTTAACAGGTCTTTTATCAGATTGAATGCTATTAATATCTGCACCTGTTAAACCAATTGCATCAGTTCCTAAAGCTTGTAGTTTGGCAACTACATTTTTGTTTACTAAACCTCCATAAACCATTGTAATTACTTCTAGAGTTTCTGTATCAGTAATTCGTCTACCATTTATCATTTTAGACTCTATACCTAATTTTGATGCTATATGAGTAGCACGTTTTCCTCCTCCATGAACTAAAATCTTCTTTCCTTCTAGGTTAGAAAATAATTTTAGAAAATCATTTAAAGAAGATTCATCTTCTATAATGTTTCCTCCAATTTTTATGATTGATAGTTTTTCTTTCATTTTATTTCTTTTGTCATTTCGACTTTGAGGAGAAATCTAAATTAAAACGATTTCTCAACTTCATTATCATTCCTTTCGAACTGACAATTTTATAATTCTTCTAATATTTTTTTTAATACTAATTGAGCTGCAAAAGTTCTATTATTTGCTTGTTGAATAACAATAGAATTGTCTGAATCTAAAACAGCATCTTCTACAACTACATTTCTTCTTACAGGTAAACAATGCATAAATTTTGCATTACCAATTTTATCTTTTGTGATTGTCCAATTTTCATCAACTTCTAAAATTTTACCATATGTTTCATATGAACTCCAGTTTTTAGTATACACAAAATCTGCATCTTTAAAAGCTTCTTCTTGATTGTGGTAAATAGGAGTGTCTTTAGTAATTTCTGGGTTTAAATCATATCCTTCTGGATTTGCAATTACAAATTCTACATCCATTTTTTGCATTGCTTGTACAAAACTATTTCCTACAGCATGAGGTAAAGCTTTAACATGTGGAGCCCAACTTAAAACTACTTTAGGTTTCTTTTTTGTACTATATTCAGAAATTGTGATGGCATCAGTTAATCCTTGTAAAGGATGACCAGTAGCACTTTCCATATTTACAATTGGTACTGAAGCAAATTGTTTAAATGAATTTAAAACTTGTTCAGATTCGTCTTTTTCCTTATCAGTTAAACTAGGAAATGCTCTTACTGCAATAATATCACAATATTGAGAAACAACTGCTGCAGCTTCTTTAATATGTTCTGCAGTATTGCCATTCATTACAGTTCCATCTCCAAATTCTATTCCCCAAGCATCACCAGAAACATTCATTACTATTGGATCCATGCCTAAATTTAAAGCTGCTTTTTGTGTACTTAAACGTGTACGTAAACTAGAATTAAAAAATAACAAACCTAAAGTTTTGTTTTTTCCTAAATCCTTGTTTTTTAAAGGATTTTCTTTAATTTCTTTGGCTTCTTCTATCCAAGAATTTATATTTTCAATTTCATTTATGGATGTGTAATTCTTCATTTTGTATTATTTGATTTTTGTAAACGGAATCTTATCTTCAAATGCATTGGTTATAAAATTATCTTCCAATCCGTTTACGATCCATGTTTCTATATTTGCTCCTTTTGCTAATGAAGCAGCTTCTATTTTAGATTCCATACCACCACTACCATGTGATGATTTAGAACTAACAACTTCTTTTCTTAAATCTTCAAAATTAATAACTTCTTTAATGGTTATTGGTGTATCATTTTTAAAAGATTCTTTGGTATAAATACCATTTGTATTTGTTGCAATTATTAATAAATCTACATCTAATAAACTAGCAGTTAAAGCAGCTAATTTATCATTATCTCCAAATTTAATTTCATCAGTGGCAACTGTATCATTTTCGTTGATAATTGGTATGTAGTTATTATTAACCAATACATTTATTGTATTTACAATATTTGTTTTGCTTTCTAACTTTTCAAAATCTGAATAGGAGAGAAGGCACTGAGAACTAAGCAAACCATATTCTCTAAATATTTCTTGATAAATTCTAATTAAATGTGGCTGACCAATAGATGCCAATGCTTGTTTTACGAATACATCTTCTTGTTTACTTTCTAATTTTACAAATTGTTTAGCAACAGCAATAGCTCCAGAACTTACAATAATAAACTCGCAAGTATCTTTAAGTTTTGCAATTTGATTTGCAATATCTTCAATTTTACCTCTAGAGATATTATTGGTTTCTTTTGTAAGTGTATTAGAACCTACTTTTAATAAAATTCGTTTCTTCTTTTGCATATTATCTTATTTGTCCATTTCCATGAACATACCATTTATTAGTAACTAAATGTTGTAAACCTATTGGTCCACGTTGGTGTAATTTATCTGTACTAATTGCCAATTCTCCACCTAAACCTAACTGACCACCATCTGTAAAACGTGTAGAAGCATTATGATAAACTGCAGCAGAATCTACATTTTCCATAAATAATTTTGCTTCTGCATCATTTTTTGTGATAATTGCTGCAGAATGACCTCCAGCATATTTGTTAATCTTAGAAATAGCGTCTTCATTAGAAGCAATTTCTCCAATTACAATTTTATAATCTAAAAACTCTTCATACCAAACTTCGTTTGATGAAATTTGTTCTATTTGATGATTTTTAGCAACTAATTCATCACCTAAAACCTGAATTTTTACTTCGTTTAATTTAGTTATTAGTTTGTTGATGAAATCTTCTTTATTAGATAAGTTTTTATCGATTAAAACTTTATCAACAGCATTACAAGCAGATATTTTTGATTTTCCGTTTAAAATTATATCAATAGCAATATCTAAATCTGCTTCTTTAGAAACATAAACAAAGTTGTTTCCACGACCACTAATAATAACAGGGCAAGTTGCATGTTGCTTTACAAAAGCAATTAAACGTTCACCACCTCTTGGTACAATTAAATCTACTCTTTGTGTTGGTTTTTCTAAAAATGCTTGTGTTTCTGTTCTGTTAAATTGTAAATATTCTACCCAATCTGTAGATGTATTGTGTTGTTTTAAAGCTTTATGCCAAAGCTCAACAATTTTTAAATTAGATTGTAAAGATTCTTTACCACCTTTTAAAAGAATTTTATTTCCAGATTTAAAGGCAATACCAGCAGCTTCTACAGTAACATCTGGTCTAGATTCATAAATAATTAAAACAGTACCAAATGAAGCAGTTTTATTATATACTTGCATACCATTATCATGTTTAAAACTAAAACGTTCTACACCAACAGGATCTTCTTGAGATGCTAAATGTGTAGCAGCAGCAATCATTTCATTAACCTTTGCATCATTTACTTTTAAACGATCAAACATTGAAATATCATCACCTGTATAAGCTTCTAAATCTTTTTTATTAATATTAATAATAGCTTCTCTTTCATCTTCTAAAAGTGTTGCCATTGTTAATAAAACAGCATTTCTAGTTTCTATATTTAATAAGGTATTCATTTATTTACTTCTTATTTTTCTAATTATCTAAAGCATCAACTAAAGCTTCAAAAAATTGATTAATATGATCTCTTCTTACTGTTAATGGAGGTAAAATTCTTAACAGTTTTTTATTCATAGCTCCTCCTGTAAATATGTTATAATTGTAAATTAGTTTTTTACGTAAATCTCCAACTTCAAAATCAAACTCTAAACCTAACATTAAGCCTCTTCCTTTAATGTTTTTTATTTGAGGAATTGTTTTTGCTATTTTAATGAAGTAGCAAGACATTTCATTTACATTATCTATTAAATTTTGTTCTTCAATAACATCTAAAACAGATAATCCTGCAGCACATGCTAAATGATTTCCACCAAATGTAGTACCTAACATTCCAAATTTAGCTTCTATACTTGGGTGAATTAATATAGCACCAATTGGAAAACCATTACCCATTCCTTTAGCAATAGAAATAATTTCTGGAGTTACATTATAATGTTGAAAAGCAAAAAACTTACCAGATCTACCATAACCAGATTGAACTTCGTCTGCAATTAAATACGTATTGTTTGCTTTACAAAGAACATCTACTTGTTCGTAAAAATCTTTAGTAGCTTCGTCTAAACCACCTACACCTTGTATAAACTCTAGTATTACAGCACAAACATCACCTTTTTCTAATTCCGCTTTTACACTATCAATATCATTTAAATCTATAATAGTTACTTCTTGCTGAGCATTTATAGGAGCTATAATATTTTTATTATCTGTAGCAGCTACAGCAGCAGACGTTCTACCATGAAATCCATTTTTAAAGGCAATTATTCTTTTTTTACCAGTTTTAAACGATGCCAGTTTTAACGCATTTTCATTAGCTTCTGCACCAGAAT
This sequence comes from Polaribacter sp. Z022, assembly GCF_023555495.1. GTDB lineage: Bacteria > Bacteroidota > Bacteroidia > Flavobacteriales > Flavobacteriaceae > Polaribacter. The sequence continues at coordinate 595,206 of NZ_JALCZO010000002.1, forward strand.
TACATAAAAATAGTTCGTAATCTTTACAACTAGAAAGCGCTTCTAATTTATCTGCAAGTTTTTGCTGTAAAGGATTTTGAATTGCATTAGAATAAAAACCTAACTTTTTAACTTGATGAGAAATAGCTTCAACATATTTAGGGTGTGCATGACCAATAGAAATTACAGCATGACCTCCATATAAATCTAAATATTCTGTTTTATTTTCGTCATAAACATAAACTCCTTTTGCTTTTACAGGTGTAACATCATACAGGGGGTAAACATTAAATAGTGGCATAGCATTAATTTTTTATTTGGTTAATTTTATTAAAAGATACGTTAATTCCTTTTATTAAAGAAGAACTTAAACCTTGATGTTCCATTTCGTTTAAACCTTCTATAGTACAACCACCAGGAGTTGTTACTCTATCTATTTCTGCTTCAGGATGATTACCAGAATCTTTTAAAAGGGTAGCAGCTCCAAAACACGTTTGCATTGCTAGTTCATGCGCTTCATGAGCTTCAAAACCTAATTGAATTGCACCTTGTGTTGTTGCTCTTATTAAACGCATCCAAAAAGCAATTCCGCTAGCACAAATTACAGTTGCAGCTTGTAATTGCTCTTCAGGAATTACCATAGAAAGCCCCATACTATTAAAAATTGTTTTGGCTAATTCTATTTTTTCTTTTCCTTTTTCATTAGCAGAAATACAAGTCATAGATTGCCCTACAGATGCTGCTGTATTAGGCATTGCTCTAATAATATTATGTTTGCTACCAATTATGTTTTCAATTTTAGCTAATGAAAAACCAGTAATTACAGAAATAATAATTTGTCCTTTTTTAAATTTATATTGTAGCTCATCTAAAATGTTTTTTAAATGTCTTGGTTGAACAGCAAAAATTAATATGTCAGAATTTCTTACTGCTTTTACATTATTAGATGTTATAATTACTTCTTCATAAGCATTAAAATCATTAAGAGAATCTGTATTTCGTTTTGTTAAATACAAAGTACTTGCTATATGATTTTTAAGCATACCTTTAGCTATAGATTGCCCTAAACTTCCTGCTCCAATAATTGCTACTTTCATAATTGCTAGTTGTTATTTGTTATTAGTTGTGTTGTTTGTTGTTGAGTTTTTTAGTTGGCGTTACCACAAGGGTCGCGCTTTACATTATATCTTTTTTTCGTTTCTCAAAAAAGGATGTCATTTCAATCGCTAACGCAGTTGGTAACTGTTAAAAATAATTCGCTTTTAAATTTAACCCTAATGTTTCTTCAAAACCGTACATTAAATTTAAATTCTGAATAGCTGCTCCAGAAGCACCTTTTAAAAGGTTATCTATTGTACTTGTTATTAATAATTTATTTCCGTGTTTTTCTAATTGAACCAAACACTTATTTGTATTTACAACTTGTTTCATAAAAATACTTTCATCAGAAACAATTGTAAAAGCAGCATCTTTATAAAATTCTTTATATATTTTTTTAGCTTCTTCTAAAGTTCCATCAAACTTTGTATAGGTTGTTGCAAAAATTCCTCTAGAAAAATCACCTCTATTGGGCATAAAATTAATTTCAGAATTAAAATCATTTTGTAATTGATTTACAGTCTGATTTATTTCTCCTAAATGCTGATGATTAAAAGCTTTGTAATGAGAAAAATTGTTGTCTCTCCAAGTAAAATGCGTTGTTGCAGAAAGAGATGTTCCTGCACCAGTTGCACCAGTTACTGCGTTTATATGAATATCATCTTTTAACAATCCGTTTGCAGCTAATGGTAAAATAGCTAATTGTAAAGCTGTAGCAAAACAACCAGGATTTGCAATGTTTTTTGCAGAAATAATTGCTTCTTTATTTAATTCTGGTAAACCATAAACAAACTCTTTTCCTTCAAAATTTTTATCAGCGATTAATCTAAAATCGTTACTTAAATCTATAATTTTAGTGTTTTCTGAAAACGAATTGTTCTGTAAAAAAGCTGTAGAATTTCCATGTCCTAAACATAAAAATAAAACATCAACATCAGTATTTATATCACTAGAAAAACTAATTTCTGTAGATCCAATTAAATCTTGATGCACTTTATATAATTTATTTCCAGCATTAGAAGTACTGTACACAAAATTAATATTTGTTTTAGGATGATTTAATAATAATCTTATCAATTCTCCAGCAGTATAACCAGCTCCACCTATAATTCCTACTTGTAATTTTTTCATACTTCAAAATTGTTTAAAAGTTTAATTGTGTAAAAATTTGCTATAAAATTTAACAGTTTCACAATTTAACTTATTTATTTACTTGTTGATATATTTTATTTTGATTCCCTAAAATTTTAATAAAACCTTTAGCATCATCTGCAGACCAAGCTTTGTTTTCTTCTCCATAAGTACTAAAAGCACTAGACATTAAATCGTGGTCAGATACAATACCATCTAAAGAAAAGTGATATGGTTTTAGGGTAACTACAACATTTCCTGTTACTTTTTCTTGTGAGCTTTGTAAAAAAGCTTCAGTATCTCTCATTACTGGGTCTAAATATTGACCTTCGTGTAAATGCATTCCATAGAAACTAGATAAATATTCTTTGTGTTGTAATTGCCATTTAGTAAGGTTGTGTTTTTCTAATAAATGATGCGCTTTTACAGTAATCAAAGCAGCAGCAGCTTCAAAACCAACTCTTCCTTTTGTACCAACAATAGTATCTCCAACATGAATATCTCTACCAATTGCATAAGCAGAAGCAATGTTGTTTAAGTTTTCAATATTAACTTCAGGAGCATTTTCTTGACCATTTAAAGCAACAAACTCTCCTTTGTTAAAAGTTAAAGTTACTTTTTCTTCACCTTCTTTTTCTAATTGAGAAGGGTAGGCTTCACTTGGTAATGGTTTTTCAGATTCTAAAGTTTCTACACCACCAACACTTGTACCCCAAAGACCTTTGTTTACTGAGTATTTAGATTTTTCCCAAGGCATATCAATTCCTTCAGATTTTAAATAATCTATTTCTTCTTGTCTTGTTAACTTTTGATCTCTAATAGGAGTTATAATATTAATACCTGGAGCTAAAGTTTGAAAAATCATATCAAATCTTACCTGGTCATTTCCTGCACCTGTACTACCATGAGCAATATATTCTGCACCAATAGATTTAGCATATTCTACAATTTCTATTGCTTGTATAATTCTTTCTGCACTAACAGATAGAGGATAGGTAGCATTTTTTAATACATTACCAAAAATTAAATACTTTACTACTTTATTGTAAAAAGTAGCAATTGCATCAATATTTTTATATGTAGCAACACCCATTTTGTAAGCGTTACTTTCTATATGATTAATTTCTTCTTTTGTAAATCCACCTGTATTTACACTTACAGCATGTACTTCATATTCTTTTGATAAACTTACTGCACAATAAGAAGTATCTAATCCTCCACTATACGCTATTACTAATTTTTTCATGATATTATTTTTTATTCTTTTTTAGAAACAAATTTTGTTTCATTCTTTTTAATCTTTTAAAAACGTTTTCTTTTACTTTCGTTGTTTCTTCTTCACTTTTATTTTTAGGATCAAACAACATTCCAGTACATAAGCACATTTTTCTGTTAGTTCTTGTTAGAACATCGTAGTTTTTACATGTTTGGCAGCCATCCCAAAAACTTTGGTCGTCTGTTAATTCTGAAAAAGTTACGGGTTTATAACCTAAATCACTATTCAGTTTCATTACAGGTAAGCCTGTAGTTATACTAAATACTTTTGCATCTGGATATTTTTTTCTTGAATGTTCAAAAATGATAAGTTTAATTTTTTTAGCTAAACCTACACCTCTATAATCAGGATGAACAATTAATCCAGAATTGGCAACAAATTTTCCATGTCCCCATTTTTCTATATAGCAAAATCCTGCAAATTTGCCATTGTCTAAAGCAATAACAGCATTACCATTTTCCATTTTAGTGGCAATATATTCAGGCTTTCTTTTTGCAATACCAGTACCTCTTACTTGTGCAGCATCTTCTATAGTTTTGCAAATAATTTCTGCGTAAGTAGTATGTGATTTATTAGCAATTACAATTTCCATTGCATTGTGTTTTTATTTTATAAAATTGTTGTTTGTTTTGTTTGACTGTAGAATTGGACTCACCTAAATTCTTAAATATAATAAACACCCTAAGGGCGAATAGTAAAATTGCGTCGTACATTATTTTTGTTATTTGTTAAAATAACTGTAGAAAATAAGTAAGTTTTGATAGAAAAATTCACGATAAAAAAATAAATTGTTAATTACTGTAATAAATAGAAATGTTGCTAAAAAAGAGTATTAGCGACGTCGGTTGCGTAAGCGCAAGCTGGGAACTATTGTAGTACATAATTTATTTCTTGAAGTAATCATACTGCTAAAGTATATATTTTTTTAAACGTATTACTAAAAGTGGAACGCTTTTTTGAAAGTTTTATGAATTTTAAACAGATTTTGAATTTGAGTTGAAAATAAATCAATATAAATCTTAAATAATCGTTTTTTAATAATTTAAAATTGATAAAAAATCTAAGTTTTTTGCATAAAAGATGTTTGTTTTGATTAAAAGTTACAATTCAGTACAAAAAAATTACAGTTCGGTATTCTTTTATTTAAAAAACTAGACTTCAGTTGCATATTTGTATCATAATTAACCATTAAAACAAAATATTATGAAACTTATAGTAGGACTTTTAGCAGCAACAATGTTATTTATTTCAAATTCAATTCTAGCACAAAACAAAACAATTACAGCAACTGTAGTAAATGTATCTTCAGATTCTGGAAAAGTAGGTTTTGCATTGTATAATAAAGATAATTTTATGATGAAACCAATACAAGGTAAAGAAGGCAAAATTAAAGACGGAAAAACAACAGTAGTTTTTGAAAACGTACCACAAGGAGTATATGCAATTACTTGTTACCATGATAAAAATAATAATGGTAAAATGGATTTTTCTTCAAATAGAATGCCTTTAGAAGATTATGGAGCTTCAAATAATAATATGTCTTTTGGACCACCACAATTTGAAGATGCAAAGTTTACTGTTCTTGATAAAAATGTATCTTTAGAAATCAGATTTTAGTAAATTAGTCATCAAATTTAGAATTTAATTAGATAATAATGGAAAACCGAGAAGTATTTACAATTAGAAGTGTTAAAAAAGGAGCAATTCTTTGCTTAAAAATTACGATCATTTTTGGTGTAGTTTTCGGTTTCATATTTGGTCAAACATCATTAGAAGGATTTTTTTGGACCTTTTTAATATCTGGAATGTATTCTTTTGGTATTGGTTTTGGTAACGGATTTATAAATAATTACTTGTCTTTAAAATGGGATTGGATTACACAAACTAATGAAAGAGTTTGGGCAGGAATTATAGGAACAGTTTTGTATACAGTACCTGTAGTTTTATTTATAGATTATATTGTTTTTGTAGTAATAAATAATAATAGTGGAGATAACTTTTTTAAAGGAGACTTTATGTGGGTTCACTTATTTTATATAGTACTTTCTTTAGGGATTTCTACTTTTTTACATGCCAGAGGTTTTATGATTAATTGGAAATCTGCCATGACCAAAGAAACTACAAAACAAGAAATTGTAGCTAAAACAGAAACAGCAAAGTTTGAATCTTTAAAAAATCAATTAGATCCACATTTTTTATTTAATAGTTTAAATGTATTAACAAGTTTAATTGGCGAAAACCCATATCAGGCAGAAAAATTTACAACTAAGCTTTCTAAGGTATATAGATATGTTTTAGAACAAAGAAATAAAGATTTAGTACCAATAGAAGAAGAATTAAATTTTGCAAAAACGTATATGCAACTTTTAGAAATGCGATTTGAAGACGCTGTAAAGTTTAATATACCAACAACTATAAGTAATAATGAATTAAAAATTGTACCCCTTTCTTTACAGTTATTATTAGAAAATGCTGTAAAACACAATGTGGTTTCTTCTTCTAAGCCTTTAGAAATATCTATTTATGAAGAAAACAATTATTTAATTATAGAAAACAATATCAATCCTAAAGAAGCAATAGGAAAAAGTACCAAAGTTGGTTTGCAAAATATTGCTGATAGGTATGGATTAATCACTCAAAAAGGAGTGAAAATAGAAAATAACAACAAAACATTTAAGGTGAGCTTGCCTCTCTTATATAAAATGAACAATATTATGTATTCAGAAGATTTAGAAAATAGTAACTATGTAAAAGCAGTAGAAAGAGTTGAAAAATTAAAAGAATTTTATCAAAATTTAGCTTCATACTGTTTAGTAATTCCTTTTTTAATATTTATAAACTTAAGATTTTCACCACAATTTTATTGGTTTTGGTTTCCTGTTTTTGGATGGGGATTAGGATTAGTATTTCATTTCTTAGAAGTAAATAATTACAATATTTTCTTAGGTAAAAACTGGGAAGATAAAAAGATTAAAGAATTGATGGATAGTGAAAATAAACAAAGAAACTATAGATAATGGAAAGAGAATTTACACAAGAACAGAAATATGTTTTAGCTCGTAAAAGAGTAGAAAAAATAAGTAAGTTTTATAAACACTTAGCTACCTATGTTGTTGTAAATATATTTTTATCGGCTATTTTTATAGTAGGAGATATGAATGATGGAGATACTTTTACAGAAGCTTTTACAAACTATCATAATTATAAAATTTGGTTGTATTGGGGAATAGGAATCGTTTTTCAAGCCTTAAATACTTTTGGAGTTAAATTGTTTTTTAACAAAGATTGGGAAGAGAAAAAGATTAAAAAATACATGGAAGAACAAAGTAGAAAAAGATAATTATGGAAACAAAATTTACAAAAAAGCAGCTTTTTTTAAGAGCAGAAAAAAGAGTAAAAGACATAAAAGGTTTCTATGTACATTTAACAATATACTGTATTATAATTCCTATAATTATTTATGCAAACTTAACATTTGAACCTCATTTTCATTGGTTTTGGTTTTCTGTTTATGGTTGGGGTTCTGGTCTTCTTATTCATTGGTTATCAGTTTTTGGTTTTAAGTTATTAGGAATAGGAAAAGATTGGGAAGAGAAAAAGATTAAAAAATATATGGAAGAACAAAACAGAAATCATTAAATGGATTATAACTTTAAAAAAGAACAAGCATATATTAAAGCAAAAAAGAAGGTAAAAGATATTAAAGGGTTTTATATTCATTTAGTAATTATATTCTTTTCTTTACCTATTATCATATTAACAAACTTAATGTTTGTACCTGGTTTTCATTATTTTTGGTTTTCTGTTTTTGGATGGGGATTGGCAATTTTTTTTCATGGTATATCCGTTTTTGGACTTAAAGGTTTAGGTTTTACAAAAGATTGGGAAGAAAATAAGATTAAAGAAATAATGGAAGAACATTTAAAAAAAGAAATTTAAAATGGATAATAAATTTATACAAGAAGATAGTTTTTTAAGAGCAAAAAAAAGGGTAAAAGCCATTAAAGGATTTTATGTTCATTTAATAGTTTACGTTGTTGTAAATATTTTTATTAGCGGAATTATTATTTGGGGATTAACCGAAAGTGGTTATCAATTTGTAGATACTTTTTCTAATTTTGGAGTATATTCTACTTGGGTTTTCTGGGGAATAGGAATGTTTTTTCATTGGTTAGGTGTTTTTGGTTTTAAATCTATAGGATTTGGAAATGATTGGGAAGAAAGAAAGATTAAAGAATTGATGGAAGAAGAAGAAAAAAAGATGAGTAAAAGACTATAGTTTTTAGCTTTTAATGAATCAAGAAAAAGAAAAATTTAAAAAAAAACTAATTTAGTAATATGATGAATGTATTAATTATTGAAGATGAAAAGCCTGCTGCAAGGAGGCTTAATAGAATGTTAGCAGAACTAAAAATAGAAGTTCAGCAAATGTTGCATTCTGTAGAAGAATCTTTAAACTGGTTACAAAATAATGAACATCCAGATTTAATTTTTTTAGATATTCAACTTTCAGATGGTTTGTCTTTTGAAATTTTTGAAGAAATTGAAGTAAAATCTGCCATCATTTTTACAACTGCTTATGATGAATATGCTTTAAAAGCATTTAAATTAAATAGTATAGATTATTTACTAAAACCTTTAGATGAAGATGAATTAAGAGTTGCTGTAGATAAATTTAAAGAAAACCAACCAAAACAAGCAGATGTTCAAGTAAATATAGAAGACATTAGAAAGTTGTTGGTAAATCCAGTTGATAGAAAATTTAAAAAGAGATTAACTATAAAAGTTGGTCAGCATATTAAAATTATTCCAATAGATGAAGTAGAGTGTTTTTACAGCGAAAATAAATCTACATACATACACACAATAGAAAACAGAAATTATTTATTAGATCATTCTTTAGAAAACTGGCAAGAACAATTAGATCCAGAACAATTTTTTAGAGTAAACAGAACATTTATAGTACATATAAACGCTATAAAAGATATAATAGCCTATTCTAATTCTCGTTTAAAACTGATCTTAAACTCATATAATGATTCAGAAATAATTGTAAGTAGAGAACGTGTAAAAGACTTTAAAAACTGGATTGACTAACGCAGTTAGTTTTTGTATTTATCATTTTTTATAAAATGATAATTAAGTTTGTTTTTAACTTATTTTCTGATAACTTCACTAACTTCATAAATAACGAATTAAAACTCGATGATTTACGAGAACAAGTTTCCAAACTTACTTGTAAAAACAATTTTCTAACAAAATCAACAAATAATTTTACAACTCTTAAACTTTGATTATTTTTATCAAAATTTAAGAAGGATGAGTCAGAAGGAAGAATTTTTTGAATACATTAATAACGGTTATAAAACCAAAGGAGATTTTTTAGAGTTAGGAGCAGCCATGTTAGGCGAAGAAACTATTACAAATGCTATTGTAAAAGTTCCTTTAAAAACTTTAAACAGACATGGTTTAATTGCTGGTGCAACAGGTACTGGTAAAACTAAAACGTTACAAGTATTAGCAGAAAACTTATCAGATAAAGGAGTTCCTGTTTTATTAATGGATATTAAAGGAGATTTATCTGGTTTAGCAAAAGCAAGTCCTGGGCATGCAAAAATAGACGAACGTCATACAAAAATTGGTTTTCCTTTTACAGCTAAAAAATTCCCAATAGAAGTTCTTACAATTTCTGAACAAGATGGAACAAGATTACGTGCAACTATTTCAGAATTCGGACCTGTTTTATTATCAAGAATTTTAGATTTAACAGAAACTCAAAGTGGAATTGTTGCTATTATTTTTAAATATTGTGATGACAATAAATTACCACTTTTAGATATAAAAGATTTTAAAAAAGTTTTACAGTTTGTAACCAATGAAGGTAAAGAAGAAATTCAGAATGAATATGGAAGAATTTCTACAGCAAGTACAGGTGCAATTTTGCGTAAAATTATTGAAATAGAACAACAAGGTGGCGATTTGTTTTTTGGAGAAAAATCTTTTGATGTAGAAGATTTAACTAGAGTAGATGAAGATGGAAAAGGAATTATTTCTGTTTTACGTTTAACAGATATACAAGACAAACCAAAGTTGTTTTCTACATTTATGCTGCAACTATTAGCCGAAGTTTATGAAACTTTTCCAGAACAAGGAGATAGTGATAAACCAGAGCTAATTATTTTTATAGATGAAGCTCACTTAGTTTTTGAGCAAGCCTCAAAAGCATTATTAAGTCAGATAGAAAGTATTGTAAAGTTAATACGTTCTAAAGGTATAGGGCTGTACTTTGTAACACAAAACCCTAAAGATGTGCCAGAAGATATTTTAGCACAATTAGGTTTAAAAGTACAACATGCGTTAAGAGCATTTACTGCAAAAGATAGAAAAGCTATTAAGTTAGCAGCAGAAAACTATCCAGATTCTGAGTATTATGATACCAAAGAAGTATTAACACAATTAGGTATAGGAGAAGCATTTGTATCTGTTTTAAACGAAAAAGGAATTCCAACTCCACTAGCAAGAACCATGTTACGTGCTCCAATGAGTAGAATGGATATTCTTACAGACAAAGAATTAAAAAATGTAATAAACAACTCTCGTTTATATTACAAATACAATGAAAATTTAGATAGAGATAGTGCTTATGAGTTGCTAAATTCTAAAATTGATAAAATTAATAAAGCAGAAGAAAAAGCCATAAAACAAGCAGCAGATAAAAAAGAAAGAGAAAAAAGAGCAAAAGAAAAAGAGAAAGAAAGACAAAGAGAAGCAAAAGCATCTAGAACTTCATCTAGAAGAAGAAGTACAAGACAAAACCCAATAGTAAAAGTTTTAACAAGTGCAACTTTTATTAGAGCAGCTTTCGGAATCTTAAAAAAAGTATTGAAATAACAAATCACAAAAAAGAACGTTTAAATAACGAACAAAACCAATAAAATGATTAAAAAAAATATCTTACCACTACTATTAATTGCATTTTCATTATTAATCGTTAGCTGTAGTAACAGTAATAAATTTAAAATAGAAAAAGGAAAAGTAGGAGCATTAACAACAAAAACAACCATACAAGAATTAAATACAATTTTTAAAAACGATTCTATTGTAAGTAATTTAAGCGAAGGTGCTCAAGGAGAAAATTATTTTCAAGAAGATGATGAGTATTTTATTTATGAAAAAGGAGGTAAGTTACTGTTAAAAATAATGCCTAAAGAGCAGTTAGATTCTACATCAACTATAAAAAGTGTAGAAATACATGATGTACGTTTTAAAACAGAATCTGGCATTACATTAAACTCTAGTTTTTCAGAAATTAATGCCAACAACAACATTAATAGAGTAGAATCTACATTAAGATCTGCAACGTTGTTTTTAGACAATTTAAACACAACTATTACTATAGACAATGAAGAATTAGGATTAAAAGAATTTAATACTCAAAAAGTATCTAAAGAACAAATTCCTGATTTAGCTAAAATGAAATCGTTTGTAGTTTGGTTTAATTAGGGCGTATTTTGTTCGTTTTATTTTAAAACAAAACCGCGCTTTCCATTATATCTTTTTATGCTGTAAAAGTTCAGTATTCTAAAAAACACTTATCTAATAAATACAAATTTGCTATTTTATTTAATAAGTGTTTTTAGCATAAAAAGGATGCCATTTCAATCGCTTACGCAAAACCAATTAGTATGAAGAAAAAATATTCAATTCAGAAAGCTCCATTTATAGTACCAACAACAGATGGAAAATTAATAGAAGAGCATTTTGGCAATGCTACAGATAATAATTCTCAAATAAGTATTGCTCATATGAATGCACCATCTGGTTGGAGTGAGCCTTTTCAAACTCCAGAGTTTGATGAATATACTTATATAATTAAAGGTAAAAAGCAATTTATAATAGAAGGAGAAACTGTTGTTTTAGAAGCAGGACAATCTATAAAAATTGAAAAACATACCAGAGTACAATACTCTAATCCCTTTAAAGAACCTTGTGATTATTTAGCAATTTGTTTACCTGCTTTTTCTATAGATTTGGTAAATAGAGAAGAAGATTAAACCTTTTTTCTTGTTAAATAAAAAGGTAAGTATAAAATTAAAAAGTAAGGAATTACAATTAATTCTACTATAAAAATATAATTAGGCCAATCACCAAAAACGTCTAATAAAGTAGCGCCATTTGGTTTTCTATTTGTGTAAAAATAATTTGATCCAAGAAAACTGTTTACAACAAACATAAGTAACATATATGCTTGCATTCCTATAAAAGCTTTAAAAACACTTTTTAAAGTAGGTCTCATTTTATAAACAAATGTAGCATACATCATAAAAGCAATTAAACCTGCATGCACATACCAATATCTAAAAAAAGCAAAGTTTAAAAAACTATATTCTGTAGGTGTTATTAAAGAATGCATAGTGCCTGCAAGTATTAAAAACAGTAAAACTTCGTAATAAATGTGCTTTTTAGAAACCGAAATAAAAGGTAATAATAAAGCCATAAAATTGCACAAATGAAGAGGTAAATCTGTTTCTGCATGGTAACCATCTTTAATAACATTAATATAAGTACCAAAAACAACCATTAAAGAAATAGAAAAAGCAAATATATTTCCAATTCTATCTTGTTTTTTAATTGATTGTTTTTTAGCCCAATTAATTAATAATGTTCCTAAAATAAAACAACAAAAAACTACAAGTAAATGTTGTAATGAAAAAGGAGTAAAATCAGAATTGTTTTTTAAGAAAAAGTCGTTCAATTGTATTTTGTTATTTCTGCAATATAAAAAAAACGAGCTAATTAAAAATTAACTCGTTTTATTGTAAAATATTTATTACTGAATACTAGCTATTTCTTTGGCAAGCTAATAAAGTGTTTTTTAATAACATTGCAATAGTCATTGGTCCAACTCCACCAGGAACAGGTGTAATAAAATCAGATTTTTTAGCAACCTCTTCAAAAGCAACATCACCAACCAATCTAAATCCGCTTTTTTTGCTAGAATCTGGTAAACGTGTAATTCCTACATCAATAACTGTTACATTATCTTTAACCATATCTGCTTTTAAAAACTCAGGAATTCCAATAGCAGCAATAACAATATCTGCTTGTAAAGTAATTTCTTTTAAGTTTTTAGTTCTACTATGGCACATAGTTACTGTGGCATTACCAACTTTTCTTTTTTGCGCTAATAAAATACTCATTGGGCTTCCTACAATATGACTTCTTCCTAAAACAACAACATGTTTTCCAGAAGTTTCAACATTATATCTTTCTAACAATTCTAAAATTCCGAAAGGAGTAGCAGAGATAAATGTAGGTAAGTTTAACGCCATTTTTCCAACGTTAGTTGGGTGAAAACCATCTACATCTTTATCTGGATCTATAGCCATTAATACTTTTTGTTCATCTATATGTTTTGGTAATGGAAGTTGAACAATAAAACCATCTATATCTTTATCTATATTAAGAATTGCAATTTCATTTAACAATTCTTCTTCTGTTGTTTCTTCTGGTAACCTTAATAAAGTAGATTCAAAACCAACTCTTTCGCAAGCTTTTACTTTAGCATTAACATAAGTAATACTTGCACCATCATTACCTACAATTACTGCAGCTAAGTGTGGTGTTTTGTTACCTCTATCTTTTAAATCTCTAACTTCTAAAGCAATTTCTTCTTTAATTTCTGCAGAAGTTTTTTTTCCGTCTAATAAAATCATTTTGTTGTTATGTGTTGTTTTATAGAATAAAAAAAAGATAAACGTGCGTTTATCTTTCTTTTTAATTTTTATTGCATTCCTTTCATCATTTGCATCATTTTTCGGCCACCACCACCTTGCATCATTTTCATCATTTTGCTCATTTGGTTAAATTGTTTCATTAATTGATTAACCTCTTGAATAGATGTTCCAGAACCTTTTGCTATTCTTTTCTTTCTACTTGCATTTATACTTGTTGGTGTACTTCTTTCTAATGGTGTCATAGAATGAATAATTGCTTCAATTCCTTTAAAAGCATCATCATCTATATCTACATCTTTCATTGCTTTACCAGCACCAGGAATCATACCAACTAAGTCTTTCATGCTTCCCATCTTTTTAATTTGTTGAATCTGACTTAAAAAGTCATCAAAACCAAATTGATTTTTAGCAATTTTCTTTTGTAGTTTTCTAGCTTCTTCTTCATCATATTGATCTTGTGCTCTTTCTACTAAAGAAACAACATCTCCCATTCCAAGAATACGATCTGCCATTCTATCTGGATGGAAAATATCTATAGCATCCATTTTTTCTCCAGTACCAATAAATTTAATTGGTTTGTCTACAACAGATTTAATAGATAATGCAGCTCCACCACGTGTATCACCATCTAATTTTGTTAGAACAACTCCATCAAAATTTAAGATGTCATTAAAGGCTTTTGCAGTATTAACAGCATCTTGACCTGTCATAGAATCTACAACAAATAAAGTTTCTTGTGGGGTAACAGCTTTATGAATATTAGAAATTTCTGTCATCATTTCTTCATCAACTGCTAAACGACCAGCTGTATCAATAATAACTACATTTTTTCCATTAGCTTTTGCATGTTTTATGGCATTCTGAGAAATTTCTACAGGATTGTTATTACCAACTTCTGCATAAACTTCTACACCAATTTGCTCTCCAACAACTTGTAATTGATTAATGGCTGCAGGTCTATAAACATCACAACCAACTAATAATACTTGTTTAGACTTTTTATTTTTTAAAAAGTTTGCTAATTTTCCTGAAAAAGTTGTTTTACCAGAACCTTGTAAACCAGACATTAATATTACTGTTGGAGACCCAGCAAGGTTAACACCTACAGTTTCTCCACCCATTAAATCAGTTAATTCATCTTTAACTAATTTTACCATTAATTGACCAGGGTTTAATGTAGTTAATACATCTTGACCTATGGCTTTTGTTTGAACTCTTTTAGTGAATTCTTTGGCAATTTTAAAGTTAACATCGGCATTTAGTAACGCTCTTCTTACTTCTTTTAGCGTTTCTGCAACATTTACTTCAGTAATTTTACCATGACCTTTTAAGGTGTGTAAGGCTTTATCTAATTTTTCACTTAAATTATTAAACATAAATTGTGTTCTTTTTTAGGAAGCACAAATATAAGAATTAGAGATGATTTGTAAAGTGATTAGAATAGTTTTTTACTTATTCTGTCTTTAATAATAGAGAAGTAAAGAAGTTTATTAAATGTATAAATGCAGAGAGCAAGAAAATTAAAAAAGAAATAACAATTATTGAGTTTGAATATTTACTAAAAGAACTTAAAATATTTGGTGTAAATAATAAAATTATAGCTAATACTTGAAGTAAAATATGAATAGTAGTAAGCCATTTTTTAGGTGGTTTATCTGCCCAAACTAAAGAAAAATAATTGATACCTATCATTGTAAAATAAATTGCTGAGAAAATAAAAAAAGGAAAGTAAGGAATAACAAAATATGTTGCTTCTATGCTGATAGTAAATGCATTGTCATTACTAAATAAACTAATGATTATAAATATTGGAACCAATCCAAAGAAAAAAAGATGAGGTTTTGATATTATTTTATTCATAATTAAAAACCCTTTTAATTTTCGCTATAAGTCATCATTAATGTTTCTGTATGATGTTCTGTATGATGAGCAGTCCACATTATAATTTCTCTAAGGGTCATTTTACCCATTAAAGGATGAGGAATAACAAGCGTATCTAAATTTACATCGCTAATTTTATGAAGCTTATATTGTAATTTTTTATTTTGAATTTGCAATTTTGTTAATAAACGCTCTCTATCTTTTAGTAAAGGTTTTTTTAAATTTTGATTAAAAACTCTTGCTCTATCTGTGTTTTTAAGTAATTTTTCTTCGTACTTATTTACTATAGTTTTATAATTTCTTGGTTCTCTATTACATAAACCAAATTTGTATTTTAGAAAAAACCTAGGATAACTTAAAGCTTTGTTTAAAGCATGTAAACTATTTACTAAATGCAGTATTTGTTGTCCTACTGTCCATTTATTATCTGGTCCTTTTTCCCAATTGTTTTTGGGTTGATTGTTTAGCCAATTAAATAATATTTGATGTTTTTTTTCTAGTAAATCTGCTATTTCTTCTTTTGTCATTCTTAATTGATATATTTTGAAAAATACAAAAAAATATTATACTAACTTAATTTCTTAAGTTACACTAGCTTATTCTGTTTTTACAGCTTGTCTTGTTGCTGTAACTTTACTTAATAATCTTTTTAAAATCAATATAATAGTTTCTTGGTTTTCTAAAGTAGCATCACCTAAACTATTGGTTATAGTTTCATTTATTATTAAAGTTGGAGGGGTAGTATAGTTAAGAGAACTATTAATTGCTTCAATTTTTACTAATAATCGTTCTGTAATTTTTAATATTTCTTGCTGATTTAGTTCTGTACCTAAATCAATTAAATCAATATCTAGTCTTACATAATTTATATCTTCTTCTGGTATTATTTCTTTAAATAAATTAGGACCTTCAGATAATATATCTACATGAATTTCAATTCCGTTTGTAGGTACTGTACTTGGTACTAAAAAATGACATTTAAAAAGTGTAGTTTCTGGTGACGAAAAATAAATTTTAGAAAGGTCGTCTTTATTTATTATTGCTACATCGTTTGTTGTTCCTTGATTCCATCTTAAATGTACAAACTTGTTTACACCATTACTATCAATATAACCATGTTCTAATGTAGCACCATTGCTAACTGTAATATTTGCAGTTGTTTTAATGCCTTTAAATTTATTTGTAGTAACTAATGTGTTAGATTTTATTGTAATGGTTTTGGTATCTGTGTTTACTGTAAAAATTGAGTTTGCTGCTGCATCTACCACTAAATTATAATCGCCAATATCTAACAAAGAATTTTCGTTTATCATTAGTAATTTATTAATACTTGGTATTTCTAAATTGGTTTGATTTATTTGTTTCCAATATTTTGCATAATCATATAATTGACCAAGATTTTCTATTGAAGTATAACCAGCAACTACAGCAACATCTTTTTCTGTAATACTTGTATCTTCAAACATTGTCCAATCGTAAGTTAATTTACTAGTTCCTTTTAATTTTTGAATAGATTTTGTTAGTACTTTGTTATAATGATAAAAATAAATATCAAATTCATCATCTGTATTGTTGTTTTTACTTCTTCTATCAAAAACTACGGTTCCAGTATTTAAATGATTAACAACACCAGTAAGTATTTCTGTTGTAGAAATTAATCCACTAGAATTTGATGTTTTAAAGTAAGTTCTGTCATCAGAAAAAGTATAACCATTACCATTAACTCTTTGATTGTTATTGGTATCTCTAATAAACATTTTTGCATTTTGTATTGGTAAACCATTATCATCTATAATTGTAGGTTCTATTTCTTTTGTTATTTGCCAAGTACCTGTAGAATTTCCATTACCAATTAAATGTTCTTGTATAATTAAATTTGTACCACTAGCAGAATTTATAATTTTCCCTTTTTTATACTGCCAAAGACCCAAGTCTAATCTATTTCCTCTTCCACCTCCAGAATAATCTCTTAGAGTATATTCTGTGTTAGGAGAATTAACGCTAAAACTAATTCCTTCATCTGCAATAGTAGGAGTGTAGCCATCAAATTTAATTGGAGATCCAATCATAGTCATTGCATATTTTACCATTTTAAAATTGACTGCTGTTAAGTTATTAGAAAATTGTCTTATTTGATATTGTGGATGTGGGGTAGCTAATAATTCTATTCTTCCATCTTGAATATTTACTGTAGAATTTGTGTAAAATTTTATTGAAGATGAACATTCAATTCCACCACCTTGCATATTAAAAGTACCAGAATCACTTACATCTAATGAAAAATTTGCACAACAGTCATTTCTATCAAAAGTTGTTCTAATTGCAGTTCTTTGTAAATAGGATGTAAAACCATTAATAGTTTCAAAATCTTCTATATTTAAAGTTCCATTTACTTTTACAATACTTCTTGGAGCAGAAACACCAATTATTAAAATTTCTTTTGAAGCATCTATAGTAAGATTTCCATTAATAATTAATTGTCTATTACCAATACTATAAATAGTATATTCTGAATCTGTGCCTAAACCAACTTGAACAATATTAACACCAGAAATTCCTACCAATCCTGATAAATCTAAATCAGTATTTGTTTGTGTTATAGTTGTAGAACTTGTTAATGTAAATGTAGCTTGTACATACAATGTAACTGTAAAAAACAAAAATGTAAGTAATCTTTTTTTCATTTTAATGTTTTATAAATTAATACGTTAAACTAGCACAAACAGCTAAACTTGTAGGTTGTGTGGATTGACTAGGATTGTTATTTATAGTAGCAACATCTTCTACATTTATATCATTTTTATTGTAACGAATTACTTTCCAATTACCATTAACAATTAATGATACATATCTATAATTATCGTTAGAAGAATCTGCATCATCATCACCATCAAAAATGAGTTCGTTCTTTACAGAATTATAAGCAATAGGTTTCCATGTATTTTCTGATCTTAAATAGGCATTGTTATTTCCAGAACTATAAAGTAACATTCCATCTGTAGGAGTTGTTATTTCTGATGTACTTGTTTCTGTTGGTAGAATTAAAGCTAGTTTTTGAGAATTAGTTAAATCTAATAACAACTCAACTTTAGTATTAACTAGTTTCCAATTTGTACCATCGTAAATTTTGGTTTTAATTTTATCTATAATTGTATTGTCAAACCAAATATCACCTAATAATGCAGTTTCTGGAGCAGTTTCTGAAGTTGTAACTTTATTATTTATAATTGTTTTTAAGGTTCCTTTATTATCTATGATTCTTACTTTTTGTGCAAAACTTATTTGTATGCTATTTGCACACAGAATCAATATTAGAATTTTTAAGATTCCTTTATAAAACATTGTTCTTTATTTAATCTTATAAATAAAAAATTAATGTGATTAAAAAACATATAATTTAGGAGAGTGAATTTGTATATTAATTAACTCTCCTAAATAAATTATATGATTAAACATAAAAACATAACTTTTTGTAGGTTCGTATTTTAATTTAGTAAATCCATTGCACTTCAATAAGATCACCAGCATAAGTAGTCCAATCATTTGGTGCTGTAGCACTTACATTAAGTGTTATAGTATCATCTGCAGTAAGTGAATAATCTACAGAAGCTCTAAGTTTTGCTCCATTTCTGTATACAGAAATTTTATTTATAGAGGTTCCCATTGCTAAACCTGTTGCAGTTACTGTAAGGTTTCCATCTGCAGCTATAGAAAATTCTGCACGACCTGCAGTAATTAAATTTGTAGCTAATAATTTTTTTGTTTCACCTGTAGCTTCATCTCTAATTAAAACTGTCCAACCAGTTCCAGTACCTCCATGAGAACTTGCATCTGAAGCTGTAGATGCTATAGCAGCAGTTGTTGCTTCACCAGCAGTTAATGTAGGACTCAATAATTTAATTCCATCTAAAGCAAATATTCTATTTGTTGCATCTATGTAAGTACTATCTGTTAAAGTACCACCTAATTGCCAAGTAGAAATAATACCACCATCTGTAGTTGTATCTGTTAACAGTGTTATACCATTTTTAACTTGTAAGAATTTTTTAGTTCCTTTATTGTCAATAACTCTAATGGTTCCATTTAATACAGAAGATTTACTTACATCTTCTTTTTTACCTATTTTGGTTGTTCCATCTGTTTCTGTTGCATCTCCTGTTACTTGTTGTGCTTGTACGTTATAACTAATTATCATTATTATGCTAATAGCTACTAATTTTATATATTTTTTCATTTTATAATTTTTAATTTGTTTATACTTTTTAATAAATCGTCATTTTTTGTTTCTCATACTTTGTAGGGTTTAAGGGTTTATATTAAGTTTAGAATAATTGTACTATTCTAATTTTATCGTTTTTATAACATATAGCTTCTGGTTCTAATTTTATAGTTGTACTATTAATAGCTGTAAAATTTATTAG
Organism: Polaribacter sp. Z022; assembly: GCF_023555495.1. Lineage (GTDB taxonomy): Bacteria > Bacteroidota > Bacteroidia > Flavobacteriales > Flavobacteriaceae > Polaribacter. Next base: position 614,729 of record NZ_JALCZO010000002.1, read on the forward strand.
AACTCCATTTCTATATACATCTATATTTTCTGTATTTGTAAAATTTAAAGGAATTGTAAATTCAAGTTGTCCATCTTTAGCAAGAATTACTACTTGTTTTTGTTGAGAAACTTGAATTAAGTTTTTCTTTTTTAAAACGCCTGTATTTTTATCAATGACAACAACTAAGTCTTCATTATTAACACTGTTTTGTAAACCCTCAATAGCTAATGTGTTTGTATTGTTGGTTGTAATTTTTGTAGGTTCTGTTAATTTACCTCCTAATTTTATGATGTTCTCTTTTTGTTGAAGTCCGTTTAAAACTTTTGTTGTTATAGAAACCCAATTTGTACCATCGTAAACTTCAATACATTTTAATGTTTTATTCCAAACTTGATCTCCAACAACCGGATTTTGAAACTTTTTAGTTCTTGCAGAATCATCTGTAACAACTAAAAGTCCTAATTCATTAGAATTATCATAATCATCATTTACAGGTACCCAATTTGTGTTGTTCCAAATTAATAAAGTAGGATTTCTATTTTTACCGAATTTTGTATGCCAAATTAATTCTCCTATATTATGAGGTGGTGTTAGATCTTCTAAGGAATTTACTATTTTAATATTTCTATCTCCATTAATTTTGTGAGGTATATATAATATCTTTTGAGAATCTAAAAAGACAAAACCTTCATCATTACTAAGAATATTTAATTCTACATTTAAATATTTTAGTTTACCATCCCAAATAATATCTCCAAAAGTGAAGTTTATTGGAGTTCCTTCTCCAACAATAAGAGAAACCATTCCATTTTCTTCAGTAATAATATTATGTTCTTCTACATATTCTATTCCTGTTTCGTTAGTAATTGTAAAACGAAGAATAATATTTTCTGAACCTAAAGGAATACTATTTCCTGTTACATCTGTTCCTGGTATTTGTATTTCTTCATTATTTAAAATTAATGCTTGATAATTAAACCCAGGAGTTTGACTAAGTACAATTGTACTAGTTAATAAAAACAGATAAAGCCCAATTTTTTTAATAAAATCCTCCATGACATCTGTTTTTATAATTATTTATACTAAATGAGATTCCAAATGAAATAGAATTTGTACGAAAAGTATATTTTTCTTCTACATTACTGTCTTGATTGTATTCCCTAAAACTATCTGCAGTACTAAAGCTTATGTAAGTAGCTATTTCATCTGAAATTATATATTCTACACTTACACCTTTATGAAAACGAATAAAAGTTTTATCGAAAGTATTATCATTAAAAATGTCATTTACAACATCATTGTATGCATTTGTACCTGTAATTAACCAATCATGAGAAAGATGAGAGTGTACTTGAATTTTAAAAAAAGGTTCATTAATTACAGCAAAATTAAATCCGGTTTTTAAACCAAAAGAAGTTAAGTTATATGTTAAAGGAACACACTCTTTACCAGTTGTAAAACCCGTAATAATTTTATATTTATTATAACTAATACCAGATTCCCATTTTAATCGATTTTTATAAATGTCTAATTTATAGCCACTTTCTATAAAAAACTCAAATAATTTATAATACGTTAATTTTAAGGTGTTTGCACCTTTGTTATTAACATAATCTTTAAAGTAAGCATTTTCTATACCTGTTTCTAAGTACACTTGTTGGCTATTTACTTCTAAAAAAAGAAAAGTAAAAAGTATTAAGAATCTATATTTAGCTTTAATTTTTAACATATAATTATTCTGCTTTTAAAATTTTATTAGTTGATGAAATTTTTCCACTTTGAATTTCAATCAAATAAGTACCTAGACTATAATTTTTCATAGAAATTAAAATCTTGTCTGTTGGGTTATATTTTTTATTAGCGTGTACTTTTCCATTTATATCAAAAATTCTGATATAAACATTATGGGTAGTTTTTTTAGCGAAATCAATTTTTATGTAGTCTATAAAAGGATTTGGAGATATTACAAAGTCTAAAGTTTCTTTAAAGAAATCCTTATTTGTATTGTCTAATTTTAAACTTATGTTATTGTTTAAAAAGCCTTCTTGTACTGTTATTAGCTTAACTTTTTTTATGCCAATTATTCCAGTTTGTCCAATACTTTGTTGAATATTGTATTTATTGTTACTTGTGTAAACTGTAGTAGATCCAACAAAAGTTAAAGTTGCTCTTTGTACAGAGTACTTTTTTATTGTTGATTGCTGTGAGTATGCAAAACAATGACAAATAAATAAAAATAATAGGGAGAAATTTTTCATTTATAGATGCTGTTTGTTCTACTATAAATGTAAATAAGATACTAAGGTAACTCAATAGGTAAATTTCTTATTCTACTTATTATTTAAAAAATAAAAGAACAGAATACATAATTTTAAAAGAGTAGTATAACTATAAATACCAATTTAAAAATTATTGTGTTTAAATTGATATTTAATAATATATAAATGAATTGTAATTTAAATATAAACAGATATGGTTAAAAATAATATAGATACTAATGCTAAAATTATAACCAAAGGAATTATAAATTTTAACCATTTGTTATATCCAACATTAACAATTGCTAATGAAGCTAAAATTAAACCTGTAGGGTTTATAAAACTAAACAAACCAACTCCTAAAAGATAAGCATTTACAACATGTTCTCTACCTAAAGATACAGTATCTGCTAAAGGAGACATTATAGGCATTGTTAAAACTGCCATACCAGATGAAGAAGGAATAAAAAATGACAATCCACTATACACAAACATTGTAGAGTTTATAAAAAGCCCCTTGTTCATTCCATCAGTAAAAGAACTAGAATAATATAATAATGTATCACTTATTAAACCATCTTCCATTAAAATAGTAACACCTCTTGCTAAACCAATTATAAAAGCAACACTTAATAACTCATTAGCTCCTTTAATAAAAGTATTTACAAAAACGGTTTCATTTATTTTATAAATAAAACCTATTAAAACAGCACCAACAAAGAAAACACCTGTCATTTCTAAAAACCACCATTCTAAATTTACAACACCATAAACCATTATTATAAAACAAGTAATAAAAATAGTTAAGACCAACTTTAATTGTAATGTAAAGTTGATGCTTTCTGTAGAAGTCTTAAAAGAAAACATTTTTTCAATACTATCTTTTTGATCATAAATAATAGATTTTGAAGGATCTTTTTTTACTTTTTGAGCATATCTAATAATATATGCAATACAGATTATTAATCCTGTTAAAAGCATTATTACTCTTCCATTTATACCTGTAGTCCAATTTATTCCTGCAGAGTTTGATGCTATTATAGTACTAAATGGATTTGTAGTAGAAACCATTGTACCTATAGTACTACCAATATAAATACAAGCCAAAGCTACAATTGCATCGTATTTTGCTGCAATAAAAATTGGAATTAAAATAGGGTAGAAGGCAATTGTTTCTTCTGCTAAACCAAATGTAGTTCCTCCTAATGCAATTAATGAAGTTACTGCAATAATTAAAATATATTCTTTTCCTTTAAGTAAGTTAGACAGTCTTGTTATACCTGCTTCAAAAGCACCAGTATAATTTACAATGGCAACCAAACCTCCTATAAATAAAACTAAAATTATAATATCTGCAACTGCAATTATTCCTTTTAAAGGCGCTAAAATAAATTCTTTAAAACCTTGTGGTCTTGCTTCTAATTTTTGATAGGTTCCAGGAATACTAATTGCTTTATAAATTGCTCCTGATGTAAATTTTTCTAAAGGGATTTTAACACCTAAACCATCTAAAGTTTTTTGAGATGCTTCTAAAGTAATAGAATTTTCTAAACTGGTTTTTACAAATGAATTTTCTTCTTTATTATATGCTAATCTATCATATTGTCCAGAAGGAATACACCAAGTTAACAAAGCTACAAAAGCAGCAATTAAAAGTAAAACAGATTGTGCACTAGGAAACTTTATTTTTTTCATCTTTAAAATCTACTTAAGGCTTTAAAGATACTATTTTCAACCCTATTATTTAGTTACTTTATATGGAATAAATTTTAATGCAACCCCATTTATACAATGTCTTTTCCCTGTTGTTTCTTGTGGTCCATCATCAAAAGAATGCCCTAAATGACTACCACAAGTATTGCATTTTAATTCTGTTCTTGCATACCCTATTTTATAATCTATATCTAATTCTACATTCTCTTTAATTGCTCTATCAAAAGATGGCCATCCAGAACCAGAATTATATTTATGTTCAGATTTATATAGAGGAGTTTCACATGCTTTACAAGTATAAATTCCCTTCCTTTTATTTTGATTTAATTCACTAGAAAAAGCTCTTTCTGTTCCTGCTTCTCGTAAAACATTATACTCTAAAGGTGTAAGTTGTTTTTTCCATTCAGCATCCGTTTTTTCAATTTTATATATTTTATTTTTAATTGATGAATTTTGTGAGTTACAAGAATAATTGATTAAAAAAAGAATAATTACGAAAGTGAAAATATTTTTCATATTTAAATAGATTGCATGTTTTTTTTTTTGACGAATAATATTTAAAGAAATTACAAAATAAAAGTTTCTAATTACTTTTATTTTTTTGATAAAATTAGAATATGTAGTTTTATATGATGCAAATTTTATTATAATAGTGACAATTTGCATAATATTGTGTCTTAAAAATAGTGATTAAAAATAAATATAGATGAAAAAAATAGTTGTTTTAGTTTTTGTAGCTTTCCTTTTTGTAGAATGTAGTACAGTACCAATTACAGGTAGAAAACGTGTTAATTTTGTAAGTGATGCTCAAGTTTTACCAGCAAGTTTTGCACAATACAAAGGTTTTTTAGAAGAAAATAAATTGTCTACTAATAAAGCAATGAGTAATCAGATTAAAGAAGTTGGTAAAAATATTTCTGCAGCTGTAGATCGTTTTATGAGAGCTAATAATATGGTAACAGAAGCAGATTCTTACAAATGGGAATTTAATTTAATTGAAGATAAAACTGTAAATGCTTGGTGTATGCCAGGAGGTAAGGTAGTTTTTTATACAGGTATAATGCCAATTTGTAAAAATGTAGATGGAGTAGCTGCTGTAATGGGGCATGAAGTAGCTCATGCTTTTGCAAAACATGGACAAGAAAGAATGTCTCAAGGGCAATTACAACAATTAGGAGGTGTTGCTGTAGCATTAGGTACATCTAATAAAGATGCTAAAACTAGAGCAATTTGGAATACAGCATTTGGTATTGGTTCTGGTTTAGGAATGTTAAAATTTAGTAGAGTTCATGAACAAGAAGCAGATAGGTTAGGGTTGGTTTTTATGTTAATGGCTGGTTATAATGGTACAGAAGCTGCTGAGGTTTGGGTTAGAATGAGTAACTTATCTAAAGGGAAATCTCAACCAGAAATTTTAAGTACACACCCTTCTAATGAAGCTAGAATACAAGATTTAAAAACGTATTTACCAACAGCTAAAAAATATGCTGCTCAATATAATGCAAAAGGAATTGTAAAATAAAAAATTAAAAAGGAATAGATTTCCTATATTGTAACCGTTCAAAAAAAATATTTTTTTGAACGGTTTTTTTATAAAATAAATTCTATGTTAAAAATTGGAGATAAAAAATTAATTAATGCTTGGGCATTTTATGATTGGGCAAATTCTGTGTATTCATTAGTAATTAGTACTGCTGTTTTTCCTATTTATTATGCAGGTTTAACTGCTTCTGAAGGTTTTGCTAATGCAGAAGGAAAGATTTCTTTTTTAGGAACTTTATGGACGCCAACTACATTATATAATTATGCGTTAGCTTTTTCTTTTTTAGTTGTAGCTTTAATTTCGCCAATGTTATCTGGTATTGCAGATTATGCTGGAAATAAGAAAAAATTTTTAAAAGGATTTTGTTTATTGGGTTCTTTGTCTGTAATGAGTTTATTCTTTTTTACGGGAAAAGAAACGCTTTGGGTAGGAATACTTTTTACAATTTTAGCTAGTATTGGTTTTTGGGGAAGTATTGTTTTTTATAATGCTTATTTGCCTGAAGTTGCACATCCAGAGCAACAAGATAATGTAAGTGCTAAAGGATTTATGCTTGGTTATTCAGGATCAATTTTATTGTTACTCTTATGTTTGGTTTTGATAGAAACTAAAGTTTTTGGTATGTATGATAAACAATTTGGTTCACAAATTTCTTTTGTTTTAGTAGGTTTATGGTGGTTAGGTTTTGCACAAATTACGTATGCAAAATTACCAAATGAAGAAAAACAATCTTTACCTAAAGATAATTATTTTACTAAAGGATTAAAAGAAATTCAAAAAGTAGCAAAAGAATTATTTGCTTATAGAGAGTTAAAAATATTTTTAATTTCATTCTTTTTATTAAGTATTGGTGTGCAAACTATTATTTTAATGGCAGGTATTTTTGGAACCATTTTAGGATTAGCAACATTAAATTTAATAGCTACAATTTTATTGGTACAATTTGTTGGTATTTTAGGTGCTTTTATTTTTTCTAGACTTTCTAATAAAATTGGAAATATTAAAACATTAAAAATTACAATAGCAATTTGGGGTTTAGTGTGTTTTATTGGTTTTAACCTCACAAAAGATACACCTAATATAGAAATGTATTTTTACATTCTTGGAGGCTTAATTGGTTTAGTAATGGGAGCAATACAATCATTGGCTAGGTCTACGTATTCTAAATTATTACCAAAAACAGAAGATAATGCATCTTATTTTAGCTTTTTTGATGTTACAGAAAAAATAGCTTTAGTTGTTGGTATGGTTACTTTTGGAGCTTTAAATTCAATTTTATCTATACAATCTAGTGTATTAGCATTGGCTATTTTTTTCTTAGCTGCTTTTCTTAGTATTAGTAGAATTAAGAAGACAAAATATGTGCATTAAAAAAAAAGAGTTGCAATTAGCAACTCTTCTTTTTGATGTTATATATTAAAATTAATTCCTAGTACAATATTTCTTCCTTGATTTAAAATTCCATCAGATTTTAACCTAGAAAGATGATTTATATATTTTTTATTCAATATATTATTTGCGCTTAAATTAGCGTTAAACTTTATATTTTTTAAAGTAATATCTCCTCCTAATCCTAAGTTTATTATGTTGTAACCTGGTGATTCAGTTTCATAGATTCCAACATTATTTTGCTTAAAAGTACTTTCTAATGTTAAAGAACTATATCCTTTTTGCAACCAATTAGCTATGTTAAATTCTGATCTAAAAGTATTTTTCCAAGTATTTGCAGGAATTAAAGGTAAATAATTTCCATTATCTTGTTTACCAACTACGGTTTCAAATGTACTTTTTAAATGCAACCAATCTAAAGGATGTGGGTGGAAATGCATTCCAAATTCACCTCCAAATAATCTTGCATTCTCTTGAATGTAAGAAAAAACTGGTTCTTCATCTTCAATTTCACCAGTTGGACTTATAAAAATATAATCGTTTATATGATTGTAAAAACCATTAGCAAAAAACTCAAAATGATCTGTTTTATATTCAATTGAAATATCTAACTGTGTATTTTTTTCATAATTTAAATTACTATTCCCTTTTTCAAATCTATTAGTACCATGATGTACACCATTTGATGCTAACTCTGCTAAAGTAGGGGCTCTAAAACCAGAAGCTACATTAATTCTTGTTGTAAAGTTTTTTGTAATTGAAGTTTTAAATCCTAAAGAAGTAGTAAAACTATTGTAAGTTTCATTAACAGGTTCAAAAACATGTATTTCATCTTCATGTTCTATTTCATGTTTTTCTGTATCAATATTTCTATTATCATATCTAATACCTGCTTGTAATGTATTATTGTTCCAACTATAATTTGCAGTTGTAAAAATACCAAAATCTTTAACAGTTGCATTTGGAATTAATATTTCTTCACCAAAATTAGTGTTTGTTTGATGTAAACCTTGTATTCCTGTTAAGATTTCTACATTACCTAGTTTCGGAAAATGATATTTTGCATTATAAGTAAATGTTTTTAATTTCATTCTTAAAGCAGCTTCTTCATGTTCCTCATGTTCCTCCTCATGTTCCTCTTCATGTTCATCTTCGTCTTCATCATGATGCTCTTCATGTTCTTCAAACTCTTGTCTATCATTAAATGTATAACCTAAATCAATATCTAATTTAGAATTACCAAAAAAGAAATGATTATGGCTACTTAAAACATGATTGTCTATTTCTTGATAAGGTAGTGTTAACGTTTTACTAGATGTTTGCTCAGTAATTCCCTCTGTTAACCCCAATTTAGATTTATTGTAATTATATCTAACTTCTGATGTAAAATTATTTTTAGAATAACCAATTCCTGTTTTAAAATCTTGTTCATTAAAACGAGTATTTGTTACTTTTTCTTCAGTTGGTATTTCATAATCAGAATGAGTAGTATAAGTTCCTCTAATTAAAAATTTCCAATTATTATTAGAACTTTTATATCCTAAAGATGTATTGGTACCAAGTGTGTTGCTAAAAAAACGTTGATTTAAGTTAATGTTACTAGAATTTAATTGGGCAAATTTTTCTGGGTTTAAATACAAAACTCCACCTAAAGCATCAGAACCATAAAGTAGAGAAGCTGGTCCTTTTATAACTTCAATACTACTAATTCCTGCATCATTAATTCCTAATCCATGTTCACCTCCAAATTGTTGATTTTCTAACCTTATTCCTTGAGTGTAAACTAAAACTCTATTTCCGCTTAAACCCCTAATAACAGGTTTTCCAATAGAAGACCCTGTAGAAATTTGACTAACTCCTGGAATATTAGTAATTCCTTCAGATAAAGTTGTAGCTCCAAGTTTGTTAATAGACTTAGATGTTAACCTTTCTATTTTCATTACATTTTCTGATTGTAATTTATTAAATGGAGTAGAAACAATAATTTCATCCATTTCAAAAGGAGTTTCTTTTAATTGAATATTAACTTCTAAATCTGATGTAATATTTACAGTTTTAATCACTGTTTTATATCCTAAAAATGAAAAAGTTAAGTTTATTTTTCCACTAGGAACATTGTTTAAAATATAAGTTCCATTTTTATTTGTTGTGCTACCTTTATGTAATTCTGGTGCATAAATTTGTACTTCAGATAAGGCATTATTATCCATATCTGTAACTTTTCCGGAAATACTGTTTTGAGCATTCACAGAAAATCCTGCTATTATAAATAGCAGTTTTATAAATGTTTTCATGTTTTAATTTTTACTAATTACTAAATGTTACTTGTCTTTTGTAAGACAATTCGATTTTAAATAGTAAAATTTGGTGGTCCTCTAGAGTGTTTTGTAGACTGACAAACTTCTTTTATAACTTGAGGTTTATCAACAAAAATTGAGGTATAAAAATGAGTAGGAATTACATCAAAATTAGATGTAAAATCCATAGAAAATATAGTAAGTTGTTTATGAAACTCACCACAATCTAAATGTTGTTTATGTATATGGTGTTCTGTAACAGAAGTACAAACAGAATGTTCATGATTTTCTAAATCATGAATAATTTCTATTGATGTTGGTATCATCAACAGTAAAAGAAAAAATATGCTTAGTAATTTTTTAAACAAGTAATTATTTTTTTCTAATTTTTAAATTTAACATTTCAACTCCTAATGAAAATGCGATGGCAAAGTACAAATAACCTTTTGGAATAGCCCCTACAGATTTGTTAAAAATTTCTGTATGCGATAAATGTGCACCTTCTGTAATTAACATAAAACCAATTAAAATTAAAAAAGAAAGCGCTAACATTTGTATTGTTGGATTTCTGTTTACAAAATTACTGATAGGTTTAGAAAACAGCATCATAATTAAAATTGAAATAATTACAGCAATTACCATAATTATTAAAGCTCCATCAATTCCGTTTGTCATACCAACAGCAGTTAAAATACTATCAAAAGAAAAAACGATATCAATTAAAATAATTTGAATAATTACGTTAGAAAAAGAAACAACTTTAGGTGATTTTATTACTTCTTCTTCATTAGTGTGTTCTACTTTTTCACGTATTTCTTTGGTGCTTTTATATAAAAGGAATATTCCACCTAAAAATAAAATTATACTTTGACCAGTTAAACCAGTTTTTAGCCAACTTGTATTAATAGTATAAAAAGGATCTTTTAAAGCAATTAAATAAGAAACACTAAAAAGTAATATAATTCTAGTAATCATAGCTAAAGCCAACCCTAAAAGAGTAGCTTTTCTTACTTGGTTTTCTGGTAATTTATTTGCAGATATAGATATGAATATAATATTATCTATTCCTAGTATAATTTCTAAGAAAGTTAATGTTAATAGAGCAACCCATGTATCTACTTGAAGAAAAATTTCCATTTTATTTTACCTTATAAATAGTACCATCTGTGGTAAATTTACTAAACCCAATTTTGGCTGTAAAACTATAAGAATTATCTGTTACTTTGGTAATTTGAACATAAATTGGGTCTTTGTCTAACTTCTTTTTAGGAGACTTCATTTTTAAAGTATAAAAGAAATTATTTTTCCATTTTATGTATAAAGTATCTATATGTTTCACTTTTTTTTCAGTGGTAACACTATCATTAGAAATACTTACAACTTTATCATATTCTTCAATTTGTAAACTGTCTATTCTTGTAATGGTAGTTTTACCATAACCTTCTCCAGCAGGAATTTCGAAAATTCCTTTTTTAAAACGATTAGAATTGTCTTTAATTTCTGTATTACAAGAAGTTAAAACTATAATTATTGTAAGTATTCCTATGATTTTTTTCATTAAATTCCAGTATAATTTGCAGGAGTAATGTATTTTAATTCTTCTTTTATTGCATCAGAAACTTCTAACGTATCAATAAAATTAGCAATAGATGCTTGGTTGATTTTTTCGTTAGTTCTAGTTAATCCTTTTAAAGCTTCATAAGGATTAGGATATGCTTCTCTTCTTAAAATAGTTTGAATTGCTTCTGCAACTACAGCCCAATTATTTTCTAAATCTTGCTCAAACTTTTCTTTGTTTATTAATAATTTATTTAAACCTTTTAAAGTAGATGTAAAAGAGATAATTGTATGTCCAAAAGGTACACCAACATTACGTAATACTGTACTATCAGTTAAATCACGTTGTAAACGAGAAACAGGTAATTTAGCAGAAAGGTGTTCAAAAATGGCATTTGCTATACCTAAGTTTCCTTCAGAATTTTCAAAATCTATAGGATTTACTTTATGTGGCATTGCAGAAGAACCTACTTCACCTTTTTTAATTTTTTGTTTAAAATAATCCATAGAAACATAGGTCCAGAAGTCTCTATCTAAATCTATGATGATTGTATTGATACGTTTTAAAGTATCAAACAAAGCAGCCATATGATCATAATGTTCTATTTGAGTAGTTGGAAAAGAATGTTGTAATCCTAATTTTTCTTGTACAAAAGAAGTTCCAAATTCTTTCCAATCTATTTTTGGATACGCAACTTTATGCGCATTATAATTACCTGTTGCACCACCAAATTTTGCAGCACTTGGTATGTCATTTAATAAATTAAATTGTTCTTTTAAACGAACAACAAAAACTTCTATTTCTTTACCTAATCTTGTAGGAGATGCTGGTTGACCATGAGTTCTAGCAAGCATTGATATATCAGACCATTCTACAACTAATTCTTGTAATTTATCTAATACTTCTAAATAATGAGGCACATAAACATCATTCATAGCTTCTTTAATAGATAAAGGAACAGCTGTATTGTTTATATCTTGAGAAGTCAATCCAAAATGAATAAATTCTTTATCTTTTTGTAAACCTAAAGCATCAAATTTTTCTTTAATAAAGTACTCAACAGCTTTTACATCATGATTTGTAATGCTTTCAATATCTTTTATTTTTTGAGCATCTTCTGCAGTAAATTCTGTATATATTTTACGTAAATCGTCAAATAAATCTTTATTAAAATCTGCTAATTGTGGTAAAGGAATTTCACATAAAGCAATAAAATATTCAATTTCTACTCTAACTCTATATTTTATTAAAGCTTCTTCAGAAAAATAGTCTGCTAATTTTGTTATTTTACCTCTGTAACGTCCATCAATTGGTGAGATGGCATTTAATTGTGTTAATTCCATTTTTTAATTGTGTTGTGAAATGCAAAAATAGTCAATTTAACAGATTTATAATCTTGATTTTCGATGTTTTTCTATCAAAAATAAAATATGTTTACCACGAGCTTTACAGCCTTTACTTTCGTGAATAATTTTAGTTTCTATTAAGTGTTTTAATTCAGGATGAATCCAATCTTTTTCTAATCCAAAATAATACAAAGCATTCATTGTATAGGCTCTAACTGCAATTTTTTGAGGAGTAATTAACCAATCAAAACCAGCTTCTACAATAGCATCTATATGTTTTACAGTAAGTGCTTTTTTTACATCATTATCATTTTTAGAGTAATAGGCAACTGCTAAATGTTCACAAATTTTAGCACAAGGTCTTGTTGCGCTATCAAATTTTAAATGATATAACTGAGATGTAAAAGTGTCTAAATGTGGTAAAATCCAATTTAAATGATGATGTGTACAAATCCATTCTAATACCCAAGATGCTTTAATAGAAGTTTTGTTATCAACATCAAAAGTAATGGTTACCAACTCTTTAAATAAATCTGGATTTTCTAATACAATATTAGCTACTCTTTGTCTGTTATCTCTTTTAGCAGTACCAAGATTATTAAGTTCTTCAGTTATATATAGTAAGTTTGATTTTGGCACTATTAATGTATATTTGTTTTAAAATTCTATTAAAATGATAAATATAAAAAGACTGTTTTTTGTTTTAGCTTTTTTAGCTTGTTTTTTTATAAGTGAAGATGTTAATTCTCAAAAAATAAATCAGTTTGATAAAAATAAGAAAAGAACTGGTGTTTGGAAAAAATATTATTCGAACAAAAGAATACGTTATGTTGGTCAGTTTAAAAACGGAAAAGAAGTTGGAGTTTTTAAGTTTTATGATATAAGAGAATCTAAATTTCCTGTTATTATAAAAACTTTTTTTCAAGATTCAGATTCTTTATTTGTACAGTTTTATACATTAAATGGTAAAATTGAAACTGAAGGTGTTTTAAATGGAAGAAAACGAGTAGGAAATTGGAAATATTTTTATGCAGATGGTTCTTTAATGTCTGAAGAAAATTACAAAGACGGAAAATTAGAAGGAGAGCAATTAATTTATTATCCAGATGGTCAGGTAACAGAATTTGCTATTTATAAAAATGGTTTAAAACATGGAGTTATTAGTAAATATTCTAGCAAAGGAATTTTAATAGAAGAGATTACTTATAAAAATGGAATACCAAATGGATTGGCTAAGTATTTTGAATTAAATGGTGATTTAAAAGAAACAGGCCATTATGAAGATGGAAAAAGAGTAGGAAAGTGGGAGTTTTATTTAGATGGTGAAATAGCTTCTGAAAAAGATAAAAAAGCAAAAAGAAGTTCTTTTAATAAAAAGAAGGAAAATTAAAACACTATTATGAGAATATTAGTAACATTATTTTTAATTGTAATGGCTTTTTCTTGTTCTAAGAAAGAACAAAAAGTATCTAATATAGATGGACTTTGGATTGTTAAAAAAGTTAAAGTTGGTAATAAAGAAATAACACCAATTTCTAGATGGATGAAATTTAATACAGATTCTACTCAAACTTCTGGAAATGGCTGGTTGCAACATTCTGTTGGAACTTGGAGTTTTAAAAGCAATCAACTTTTGATAAAAAATACAAATGGTTTAGAAGATAATGCTGCACCTTTTCAAGTAAAATTAGAAAACTCTACTATGACTTGGAGTAGAGAGGAAGAAGGTGAAAATGTAAACGTATTTTTAGAACGAATTGATAAAATACCTACTTCTGAAGGTAATAAATTGATGGGTTTGTGGAAGTTGAAAAAAGTTAATTTAAACAACCATTCAGAAGAAATTAATTCAACTAAAACACTTTACATTAGTTGGGATAATAGGTATATACTGCAAAGTGAAACTGACAAAAAAGAATATGGAATTTATAAAATTCATGGACATAAACCAGAACTTCAAATGGTAAATTATGGTGATAATCCAGAATTTAAGTTTTATAAATTTTCTATTTCAAATAATGAATTAACCTTAATTAAAAGCGATACTAAAGAGAAATTAATTTATTCTAGAATTCATCAATTTCCTCAATAAATCTATCAATTCTTTCAATTAGTAAATCGTTTACAAAGTTGTAACTTTGCATCTTCTAAAATTATAAAATGAAAAGAGTAGTTGTTGGTCTTTCTGGTGGAGTAGATAGTAGTGTTACTGCACATTTATTAAAAGAACAAGGTTATGAAGTTATAGGTCTTTTTATGAAAAATTGGCACGATGATTCTGTAACAATTTCTAATGAATGTCCTTGGTTAGAAGACTCTAATGATGCAATGATTGTTGCAGAAAAATTAGGAATTCCTTTTCAAGTAGTAGATTTAAGCGAGCAATATAAAGAACGTATTGTAGATTATATGTTCGATGAATATTCTAAAGGTAGAACACCAAATCCAGATGTACTTTGTAATAGAGAAATAAAGTTTGATGTTTTTATGGACATTGCTTTACAATTAGGTGCAGATTATGTTGCAACTGGTCACTATTGTAGAAAAGGAGAAGAAATTATAGATGGTAAACCTGTTTATAAATTATTAGGAGGAAAAGACAATAATAAAGATCAATCTTATTTTTTATGTCAATTATCTCAAGAGCAATTAACTAAGGCTTTGTTTCCAATTGGAGAATTAACAAAACCAGAAGTTAGAGAAATTGCTAAAGAAGCAGATTTAATAACTGCAGAAAAGAAAGATTCTCAAGGTTTATGTTTTATTGGTAAAGTTCGTTTGCCTGAGTTTTTACAACAAAAATTACAACCAAAAGATGGTGTTATTGTAACAATACCTTCAGATTTTGAACAATACACAAAATCTGCTCCAAAATTTGAAAATAAAGAAGCAGAATTAAATTATTTCTCAACTAAATTCTCTTATAATAAAGAAGATGGAAAAGTAGTTGGCAAACATCAAGGAGCACATTATTTTACAAAAGGTCAACGTAAAGGTTTAAATGTTGGAGGAACAAAAGAAGCTTTGTATGTTATAGAAACTGATGTTGTAGAAAATGTAATTTACGCAGGTGAAGGTAAAAATCACCCAGGTTTGTATAGAAATGTTTTGTTTGTTTCTAATGAAGAAATACACTGGATTCGTGAAGATTTAACTTTAAAAGTTGGAGAAAACATGCAAGTTGATGCAAGAATTAGATATAGACAACCTTTAGAAAATGCCATATTATATAGAGTTGAATCTGGTTTGTATGTTGAGTTCGAAAATAAACAATCTGCTATACAAGAAGGTCAGTTTGTTGCTTGGTATAAAGATGAAGAGTTACTTGGTTCTGGAGTAATATCATAATTATAATTTATAAAATCGTAAAAAAGTAGTAATTTCGAAATATGAAGAAATTACTACTTTTTTTATTTATAATAACTTTTTTAAAAGTAAATGCACAAGAAGATGCTTGGGTTTTTTTAAAAGATAAACCAAGTGCGTCAACTTTTTTAGAAAACCCTTTAACAATGCTTTCTCAAAAAGCATTAGATAGAAGAGCTAGAATAAATATTTCGCTAGACAATATTGATGTTCCTATTGAAGAAACTTATTATAATCAATTAAAAAATGACGCAACTATTTCAGTATTAGCAAAATCTAAATGGTTAAATGCAATTCATATTCAGGGAGAAGTTAGTGATATTAATAAATTATTATCAACTTATAGTTTTATAAGTAGCATAGAATTTGCTAATAAATCTTTAAATAATTCTAGTAAATCAATAACGAAATCAAAGAAAATTACTCCCAATCATCATCATAAATTTTCTGAAATTCGAACAGATTTTAATTATGGTGATGCAGATAATCAAATTAAAATGTTGAAAGGAGAATATTTGCATCAACAAGGTTTAACAGGAAGCAATCAAACCATAGCTATTATTGATGCAGGTTTTCCAAACGTAAATACATTATCTGCTTTTCAAAGAATTAGAGATAATAACCAAATTTTAGGAGGCTATAATTTTGCAGATAGAAATACCAATTTTTATACAAGAAGTAGTCATGGAACACATGTGTTATCATCTATAGCTGGTTATATAGAAAACGAATTTGTTGGTACAGCTCCAGATGCTAAATTTTATTTATTTATTACAGAAATTTCAGAAAAAGAAACTGTTTTAGAAGAATCTCTTTGGGTAGAAGCAGCAGAAAGAGCAGATAGTTTAGGTGTAGATGTAATAAACACATCTTTAGGATATACTACTTATGATAATGCAAATCATAGCCATACTTATGCAGATATGGATGGAAAAACTACATTTATTTCTAGAGGTGCAGAAATTGGTGCTTCTAGAGGTTTGCTTTTAGTTAACTCTGCAGGTAATAGTGGTAGCAGTTCATGGAAATATATTGGAGCTCCTGCTGATGCACCATCTGTAATTTCTGTTGGTGCTGTAAAATCTACTAAAGAAATTGCTTCATTTAGTTCATTTGGTCCTACTGCTGATGGAAGAATAAAACCAGAAATTTTAGCTCAAGGTCAAAATCCAGCTTTAATAGATTATAATACAGGATTGGTAAAAACTACTTCTAGTGGAACTTCATTTTCTGGTCCAATTATGGCAGGTTTAATTGCGTGTTTAAATCAGAATGAAGGATTTTTATTAAAATCTTCTGGAAAAGAAAATTCTTCTGAGTTTAATTTTAATACTTTTTTAAAACAAGCTGTTTACGAATCTGCAGATAGATATAACAATCCTACAAATCAACATGGTTATGGAATTCCAAATTTTGAAATAGCTCTTCAGAACTATATTGGAAGTACAGGTTCTTTATCCGAAAATGAACTTTCAAATATCAAAATTTTTCCAAATCCTGTAAAAAACACATTTGTTATTAATTTAAAAAACACAGAATTAGAAAATACTCATATTCAAATTTTTAATGTTTTAGGCGAAAAGTATTCGAAAAAGAAAGTCTAAACTCTAAAATTATGGATATTTCGTTTTTAGAAATTGGAATTTATATTCTTAAATTTTCAAAAGATAATCAACAAAAAACTTTAAAATTGATTAAAGAATAATGACAAATAAAATTACAGAACTTTTAAATATTGATTTTCCTATTATTCAAGGAGGAATGGTTTGGGTTTCTGGTTGGAAACTAGCTTCAGCTGTTTCTAATGCTGGTGGTTTAGGTTTAATTGGTGCTGGTTCTATGTACCCAGAAGTATTAAGAGAACATATACAAAAATGTAAAAAAGCTACAGACAAACCTTTTGGTGTAAATGTGCCAATGTTATATCCTGATATTCAAAAAATAATGGATATTATAATAGAAGAAGGAGTAAAGATTGTTTTTACTTCTGCAGGAAACCCTAAAACTTGGACTTCTTTTTTAAAAGAAAAAGGTATAACTGTTGTACATGTTGTTAGTTCTGTAAAATTTGCATTAAAAGCTGAAGCAGCTGGAGTAGATGCAGTTGTTTGCGAAGGTTTTGAAGCAGGTGGTCATAATGGAAGGGAAGAAACTACTACTTTTACTTTGATACCTATGGTTACAGAACAAGTTAAAATACCAGTAATTGCAGCTGGAGGAATTGGTTCTGGAAGAGGAATGTTAGCAGCAATGGTTTTGGGGGCAGATGGTGTGCAAATTGGAAGTAAATTTGCTGCTACAGTAGAATCTTCTGCTCATCAAAAATTTAAAGAAGTTATTGTTGATGTAAAAGATGGAGATACACAATTGACTTTAAAAGAATTGGCACCTGTAAGATTAGTTAAGAATCAATTTTTTAATGAAGTACAAGAATTATATAAAACAAATCCATCTAAAGAAGAATTAAATAAATTATTAGGAAGAGCAAGAGCAAAAAAAGGAATGTTTGAAGGAGATTTAGTGAATGGTGAGCTAGAAATTGGTCAAATTGCAGGCTTAATTCATGAAATTAAACCTGTAAAAGAAGTTTTTAATGAAATAATTGAAGAATTTAATAGTGTTAAGTCCTTAATTCATAGGTTTTAGCAAGGTTAATTAAAAGAAAGTCAACATTTTATGCTATTCTAAAATTATTGGCACTATCTTTGCAATTCAATAAAACGTTGTTAGTACTTAAATTAACAACACAATAATTTTTTATAATGAATAAAGGTACCGTAAAATTTTTCAATGAATCTAAAGGATTTGGATTTATCACTGAAGAAGGAACAAACAAAGAACATTTTGTACATGTGTCAGGATTAGTTGACGAAATTCGTGAAAACGATGAAGTTGAGTTTGACTTACAAGATGGAAGAAAAGGATTAAACGCAGTAAACGTAAGAGTTATATAATTATATATTACTAGTTAATTTTTTATCAAAAAGCCTATCAATAATTGATAGGCTTTTTTTATTTTAGATTTATAATTAATTTTTATGATTGACGGAAGACAAAGAAAAAATATTAAGATTGGTTTATTTGTAGCTGTTGTACAAAAACCACATCAAAAATCAGGAGAACTAACAGAAGGTAAAATAGCTAAAATATTAACTAAATCTCCAAATCATCCTCATGGAATTAAAGTTCAGCTAGAATCTGGAATAGTAGGTAGAGTTAAAAATATTATTGAGTAACGATTATTTTATAGGAATTTTAATTTCGTATAACTTTCTACTTTTATTATTCAATTTATTTTCTCTTAACCAAGGATTATGCATTTTAAATTCTTTATAATTTAGTCCGAATTTTTTAGCAAAATTTGTAATATTAGAAATTGCAGTATCTACTCTTATAGTTCTTGTTTTAGCAAGTGTATATAAGTCTTCTTGATCATAAACAAAACCATATTTCTTAGGATTTGTAATTACTTCTTTTAAGGCTATGATTCTAAAAACATATCTTTCAGTTTCATCTGGTAATAAAGCATCATAATAATTATCTACTTCTTGAGATTTTAATCTTTTAGCAATTCCGTAATTTCCTGCATTATAAGCAGCAGCAGCAAGTGTCCAAGAACCAAAGCGTTCTCTAGATTTTTTTAAATATTCTGCAGCAACTTTTGTAGATTTTTCAATATTATAACGTTCGTCTACATTTTTATTTATTTCTAAGCCAAATTCTTTACCTGTGGTTTTCATAAAATGCCACATACCAGCAGCACCTACAGAAGAGGTTTCATCTATAAAAGCACTTTCTGCCAATGCTAAAAATTTAAAATCATCTGGTAAATCATACTTTTTTAATAAAGGTTCTAAAATAGGAAAGTATTTATTAGCTCTTTTTATAAGTAATAAACCATTAGATTGCCAATAAGTATTTACTAAAAGCTCTCTATCCATTCTTTCTCTAACATCAGAAATTTCTAAAGGAACTCTTTCTCCTGCTAAATTTAAATTATCTGGTAGTTTTAAAGACTTAATTTTATAAGTTTTATGCGTACTTGTTTTTGGGTCTGAAACAGATTTGTTAATTGCGTTGTAAAATAAAAACGTAATTGTTAGTACGCTTAGTAAAGATAGTATACGTAAAGATCTATTCATGATTGTGCAGTTTTTCTTTTTTTTAAAGTATGAAATTTATTGGAAACTAAAAAGTTAAAACTTCATCAATAATTTTCGATATTTTTTTTGCTTTTGTAATAATCATTACATGGTTTGCACCTTGTATTTTAATACAGTTTTTTATATTTTTAATAGGAAACACTTTGTCTTTAACTCCATGAATATGAACAATGTTTTCTGTTGCTAAATTTTGTTCCCATTTAATAACATTTCTAATAGACCAATTTAAGTACAATTGATTTCTGACCGATAAATATTTTTTATAAATATCTGCTCTCTTTTTTAAAGATTTTCCTAAGAAATATTGAGCATAATCTTCAAAATTAGAAACAACTTTTGTAGGAAAAACTTTATAAGCTTTTGTAAATTTTACCATTTGAAATCTCTTAGGTAATTCATTATGATGTTTTACACTAGAAATGATAATTACTTTTTTAGCATCTATATATTTACTCATTTCTTGTACCATAATTCCACCAAAAGATACCCCCACTAAAACAGGGTTTTTATCTTTTACATCATCACTCATTCTCATAGCATAATTAGCAATTGTTTCTTCTAATGCTAAGGGAGTTTTCCATTCTAAATAATGTAATTCGTATTTGTCTTCTGGTAAGTTTAAATTTTCAAAAATTTCTGGACCTGCAGCTAAACCAGGAACAAAATATATTGGAGTTTTTTTCATTCTTATTCAATCAATTTTTTTTCAAACAAAATATCTTCGAATGCTTCATATGCCAATGCCAATTCTAAAGGAACATTTTTCCAAAGTTTAATTTCTATTTGCTTTTTATTATGTGTAATAAAAGTACTAGGATAATCCATTACAGATTTGGTAGAATAGCTATCAAAATAAGTGCCAAAAGACGTTTTATCAAACATGTTTTTTATCTTATTCATTTGAGATTCTGTGATTGTAAATTCTTGTTTTCCTAGGGTTGAAACATTTTCAATTCCGTTAAAAATAACAGTTCCGTTTTTAAAAAGAATTACATCGTAAACAGCACAATCTCCAGAACAATGTGTTTTACTCACTTTTACAAAAGTATTTTCGGCAATGTTTTTAATATTGTCAATAGTTTTTGATGTATTAATTTCTACAGAAGTAAATTCATTAGAAGATTTTAAACGTTCTATCCAAAAGTCTTTTTTATCTATAGGTACTTGAATTAAAGCAGCTTTTAAGTATGTATTATCTATAACAAGTTCTTGCCATTTTAAGCTACTGTTTTCAATTAATGCTTTTGCATCTGCAATTTTTTTTGGGTTTTTAAGAACAATAATTAATTCTTCTTGAGTTTTTACAATTACTTTTTCTTTTATTTCTTTACTTATAGCTTCTTCTTTATTTACTTTTTCTGTTTTAATAATTTTGTTTTTAGTCTCTTTTTTTTGCACTTTTATACAACTCAGAGTAATTAGAAAAAATGATAATAAGAAATATTTCATAGCAATTATATGTTAAGTGTTTATTTAAAAATTGAATCTTACTAAGCCATCTTCGTCAATTTCAGTTAATGTAACTGTGTGTAAAGTGTTTACTAATTCTGGATTCCAAGGTGTTTTTACTTTTACATAGTTTTCTGTAAACCCATGTATATAACCTTCTTTATTTTCACTTTCAAATAAAACAGTTAACGTATTTCCTATTTGAGTTTCATAAAAAGAACGTCTTTTTTTAGCAGATAAACCACGTAACATTTTACTACGTTTTGCTCTAACTTTTTTAGGAACAACACCTTCTAAATGCACAGCTTCAGTATTTGGTCTTTCAGAGTATGTAAATACATGCAAATAAGAAATGTCCATTTCATTTAAATAATTGTAGGTTTCTAAAAATAATTCATCTGTTTCACCAGGAAAACCAACAATTACATCAACACCTATACAAGCATTAGGCATTACTTCTTTAATTTTTGTAACTCTATTTGTGTAAGTGTTAGATAAATACCTACGTTTCATTTTCTTTAATAAATTGTCACTACCAGATTGTAATGGAATATGAAAATGAGGTACAAATGAGTTTGATTTAGAAACAAATTCTATAGTTTCATCTTTTAGTAAATTTGGTTCTATAGATGATATTCTTAAACGATGAATTCCATCAACTTTGTCTAACTCTTTTACTAATTCTAAAAAAGTATGTTCGTGTTTTTTATTACCAAATTCTCCTTTTCCATAATCGCCAATATTAACACCAGTTAAAACAATTTCTTTTATTCCTCTAGATGATATTTCTTTAGCGTTATTGATTACGTTTTCTAAAGTATCACTTCTAGAAATACCTCTAGCAAGAGGAATTGTACAGTAAGTACATTTATAATCGCAACCATCTTGTACTTTTAAAAACGCACGAGTTCTATCTCCAATAGAATAAGAGCCAACATAAAAATCAGCATCAGAAATTTCACAAGAATGTACTTCTCCAATATTATTTTTGGTTAAATCATTAATATAACTTGTTACATTAAATTTTTCTGTGGCACCTAAAACCAAATCAACACCATCTACATTGGCTAATTCTTCTGGTTTTAATTGAGCATAACATCCTACAGCAATTAAAAAAGCTTCCTCATTTTTCTTTAAAGCATTTTTTACAATTGTTTTAAATCTTTTATCTGCATTGTCTGTAACAGAACATGTATTAATTACATACACATCTGCAGTTTCTTCAAAATCTACACGTTCAAAACCTTCGCTCACAAAATTACGAGCAATAGTAGAAGTTTCTGAGAAGTTTAATTTACATCCTAAGGTGTAAAAAGCAACTTTTTTTTCTGCGTTCATTATTATTTATATAAACTTTTAAAGTTCTAGTTGTATATTTACAAATAACTGTCTTAGACAGTTAAGCAAATGCAAAAGTACGATATTATTCATGATTTTTGAAACAGAAAACTTATTAGTTAGAAGACTTCTTTTAGATGATTTACAAGGCTTTCATGAGCTTGAAAGTAACCCTAAAGTATTACAATATGCTACAGGAAATCCTAAGTCTTTATTTGAAAATGAAAAAGAGTTAAAAGAATTAATTTTGAAGTATGAAAAACCCAATAATGATTTTTGGATTTTTGCAATTATAAGAAAGGAAGATGATACTTTTGTAGGTACAGTTGCCTTGGTAAAAGATAATTTAGAGGATGAAATTGGGTATCGTTTTCTTGAAGTATTTTGGGGTTTAGGTTATGGTTCTGAACTATGTAAGGGGTTAATTACTTATTGTAAAAAAATAGGTTTGAAAAAGATAATTGGTAATGTTGTAGACGTAAATAAAGCTTCTGCTAAAATATTAGAAAAGAATAATTTTAAGGTTGTTAAGAAGTTTATAAGTGATGATATAAAATTACCAGAAACAAAATATGAATTGTATTTATGAATGAAATAGAAAAAACAGATGTTTGCATTATTGGATCTGGTCCTTCTGGTGCAGCTACTTCTATTATGTTATCTAAACTAAATATACCACATTGTATTATTGATAAAGCTACTTTTCCAAGAGATAAAACATGTGGAGATGGTTTAATACTTTATGCATATAAATCTTTAAAAACCTTAGGAGAAGACCTGTTTAATGATTTTTTAAATCATCCTAAGTTTATTCATAGTAAGCGCATTAAACTTAATGTTAGCAATACTTTAAATTTAAATTTTAGAGAAAGTAAAGATAGAAATATGGTTATTTCTTATGCAAAACGTATAGATTTTGATGATTTCTTGGTTAAAAATTTATCTAAAGAATACGCAAAAACATATTTTGGAAATGGGGTAAAGACTTTAAAAAAAGATAAAAATGGTATTCTAATAAAATTAAAAGATGGTAAAGAAATATTTACAAAATTAGTTGTAGGTGCAGATGGAGCTAATTCTATAGTATCTAGAAAGTTAGCAAAAAATAAAGTTTTTAAAAACTTAACATCAACTTTTGTTAGTACTTATTTTAAAGATGTAAATAATTTGCCATCAGATAATAGAGCAGAAATTAGATTAATTTACAAAAAAATGCTTTTGTTTTTTTATATTTTTCCTCTTTCTGATGGACAAGTAAATGTAAGTTTAGGAGGACGTTCTGATCATATTAAAAAATATGATATTAATTTAATTAAAGAAATAGAAGAAATAATTAATTCAAATAAAAATGTAAAGGATATTTTTTTAAATGCTTCTAAAGTTAAGCCTTGGAGAGGTTGGACTATCCCTTTTCATTTTGGAAATCATAATATTATTGGAGATAACTTTTTATTAGTTGGTGATGCAGCTGGTTTAGCAAATGCATTTTATAAAGAAGGAATTGGTACAGGTATGATGTCTGGTATTATTGCTGCAAAAAACATTGAAAAATGTATAAAAAACAATAATTACAGTTTAAATGAATTAAAAAATTACGAGAATGATTTAAAAAGAGAATTTAAAAAACTATTAAAGTTTAGTCATTTTACTTTACGAATAGCAAAATTTAAAGCCCTATTTTATAGTATTATATTTTTATTCAAAAAAAGTATTGAAGCTAGATCTTATAGTTTGATAAAAAAAAGAAGTTATTAATTTTATTTTGTCCAATTAACTCTAGCTAGAATAGGGTAGTGGTCTGAGTATTTTACAGAATAAGAATTAAATTGATTAATAACTGCTTTATCGTCTGTAAAAATAAAATCTATTCTCATAGGAAAAGGGTATTTAAAAGTTTTTCCAAATCCTTTTCCAGCTTCTATAAAAGCATCTTTTTTGTTTTTAGAAATTTGATTGTAAACCCAAGAATATGCTGTGTTATTAAAATCGCCACAAACAATTTTTTTCCCTTCCCAACTTTTTTCATGAGCTAAAAATATTTCTGTTTGTTCTGCTTGTTGTTTAAAACCAGCTTTTAATCTTTGAATTAATTTCTCTGAGTTTTCTTGACCAAAATTTTCTTTATCTGGAGATATATTTAACGATTGTAAATGCAAATTATAAACTCTAATTGTATCTTGGTTTCTAACAATATCTGCAAAAATGATATTATTTGATGTGTTTTCTAGTTTTAAAGACCCCGTTTTAACAATAGGTAATTTAGAGTAGATAGCCATTCCAAAACGTCCTCTAGCATATTTTTTTTGAATGTATTTATAAGGGAAATCCAACATATATTTTGTGTTAGACATGTTTTCTTGAACAGTTAAAATATCTGGATCGTTTTCTTTAATAAAAGAAGAAATTTTGTTTTCTATATTTTCTTCATCTAACCATTTCCAATGATTAAACATTCTAACATTATAACTCATTATCTTCAAATCAGAATTTAATGAAGTATTTTTTTTAGAAATTTTATAAAATGGTGTAATTGTAAACCAACCTATTAATAATATAAATGAGGAAAGTAAAAGTTGTTTTTTTAGCTTAATTAACCAATAAATAACAAAAGCAATATTTATTAATAACAGAATAGGAACAAATAAACTTAAAATTGCAAATACAGGTATTGTTGTAGGAGAAACATAAGGCAATAAATAAGATAATAACAATAGAGTTGCTATTAAAGAGTTTATTATATATAAGAGTTTATCTATGGGGGATAGTTTCTTCATTTGCTATTTTCTTCCTTGTTTAAACAGAAATTCTTTTTCTGCTTTGGTTAAGGTATCATAACCAGATTTACTTATCTTATCTAAAATACTATCAATTTGTTGTTGATTTAATGATGTATTTTGATTTGATTTTACTGGTTTTTTCTTCGGTGTTTTATACACTTTTTTAAATGGCGTCTTTTTTGAAGTAAACAAAGATGATATACCATCAAAAATTTTAATTTCTTTATTAGAAGCTTGTTTTACATATAAAAAACCAAACAATGCACCACCTAAATGTGCAAAATTTCCACCAGCATTTCCTCCAGATAAAGCTAAAATGTCTAAACCAACCCAAATGGCAGCTAAGTGCCATAATTTTACAAAACCAATAAACCTAAATTTTAATTGATAATTAGGCATGTATGTTGCTATACCTATAAAAATAGCAGAAATACCTGCAGAAGCACCTACTAAAACAGAAGATTCATTATCAAATAGTGGAAAATAATTTTGACTTAATAAAAACAAAATCCCACCAAATAAGGTTCCCAATAAATAAAAACTTAATAGTTGTTTTTGAGTGAAGTACTCTATAAACAAGTTTCCTATAAAGTATAAAACTATTAAATTCATTAAAATGTGAATAAAATCAGCATGTAAAAAACCATAAGAAATAATGGACCAAGGTTTTGTTAAAACAGATGAAAAACTATCATCTAAAGAAAACCATTCAAAAACAAAATTTAATTCTCCTTTATATAAACCTTGAAAAACATTTATAAATAGCGTTAGTATAAATACAGCAAGATTTATGTAGATTAATTTTTCTACAATATTCCCTTTTTTATAACGTAATTTTATGTCGTTTATAAAACTCATTAATGTACTTTAAATTGATTTTTTTTCCAATACCAAGCAATGATAAAACCTATTAAAGCACCACCAATATGTGCAAAATGTGCTACATTTCCAATAGAATATTTAGTCATACCAAAGAAAATATCACCTAAAAGAATTACAGGAATAAAATATTTAGCAGCTATTGGAACTGGAAAGAATATCAAAGCTAACTTTGCATCTTTAAAATACATACCAAAAGCTACTAAAATTCCATAAACTGCTCCAGATGCACCAACAGCAGGTGTATGATACAAGCTATAAAACTTAATCATTTCTTCATTAGATATTGTAATTCTAGAATCGTTATAACTTCCTACATTTAAAATATTTTGAATTTCTGCATTTGATAAACCAAAGTCTAACAGTTGCTCATAAATTCCATTAAATTGATAATAGTTTGCCAAAGTATAAATTAAACCAGCACCAATACCAGCAGAAAAATAGAAAAATATAAATTTATTTTTTCCCCACATTTGTTCTAAAGGTGTACCAAAAGCCCACAAACCATACATATTAAATAATATATGACCAAAACTACCATGCATAAACATATGTGTTACATATTGCCAAAAACCAAAATGTTCATTTTTAGGATAATGTAAAGCAAGCACATTAGAAAAATCTAATTTTAAAAGTTGTGGTGCAACAAATAAAATTACATTTATTATTATAAGGTGTTTTATTGCTTCTGTTAGTTTATTATTCATAATTAACTATTAAATAAATTATCTATCTCGTTTAAAGTTAATGTTTTAAAAGTTGGTTTTCCAAAAGGAGAAATAGTAGGTTCTTTGCAAGAAAATAAATCATTAACCAAACCTTCTTGTTCTTTTTCAGATAGTTGTGTGCCTGTTTTTATTGATAATGTTTTAGCAAATGACTTTGCCATTACATCAAAATGACTAAAACTTGCATCTGGCACTTCTAAATCTATATCACTTAATAACTCTTCTAATATAATAGTTATTTTACTTTCTGTTACAGAAACAGGAATTCCTTTTATTGTTACACTATCTTTTGTAAACTCATCAAAAGAAAAACCTGCGTTTTCTAACTCAGTTTTAATAGTGTAAATCATTTCTATTTCTGCAGAAGAAAAAGAAATTTTAACAGGAAACAATAATTGCTGACTATTTGCTTCTTTAACAGTAATACTCTCTAAAAACTCTTCATATAAAATACGTTGATGTGCTAAAGATTGATTTATTAAAACAACACCAGATTTAATAGAATTCAACAAATATTTACGTTGAATTTGAAATGTTTTTTGGGTTTTTATTTCTTGTTGATTGTCAAATAATTCTTCTTGTTTTTCTACTGTTTCTATTGAAGTAGAAGTATATAAAGATTCCCAACTTTCTGTATGTTTTTCTGTTTTGTAGGGAAAATTAATTTCTTTTTTTTGTTCTTCTTTAAACGGATTAAAATCTGGATCTACAGCTATTTTTGGAACTGAAGTAGATTTTGGTTTTGAATTAAAATGATAAGGTGTATCTAGATTTGCATCCCTGTTAAAATCTAATAATGGAGCAACATTATATTGTCCTAAGCTATGTTTAACAGTAGCTCTTAACATTGCATACAATGCTTTTTCATTATCAAACTTAATTTCTGTTTTTGTAGGATGAATGTTAATGTCTATTGTATTTGCAGGAACTGTTAAATACAAAAAGTAGGAGGGATGTGAACCTTGTTCTAATAAACCATCAAATGCATTTACAACTGCATGATTTAAGTAAGAACTTTTTATAAAACGATCATTCACAAAAAAGAATTGTTCTCCTCTTTTACGTTTAGAAAACTCTGGTTTTGCAACAAAACCTTCAATAGAAACAATATCTGTATGTTCGTTTATAGGTACTAACTTTTCATTCATTTTAGCACCAAAAACTGCAACAATACGTTTTCTAAGATTACTACTTTTTAAATGATAAACTTCATTGTTATTATGATGTAATAAAAAAGCAATGGTTGGATGTGCTAAAGCAACTCTTTGAAATTCATCTATAATATGACGTGTTTCTACAGTATCTGACTTTAAGAAATTTCTTCTTGCAGGTATATTGTAAAATAAGTTTTTAACAGCTAAACTTGTTCCTTTACTTGTAGAAACAAAGTCTTGAGAAATAATTTTACTTCCTTCAATTTTAATAGAAGTACCTAATTCTTCGTTTTCTTGTTTTGTTTTTAGCTCTACATGAGCAATAGCAGCTATAGAGGCTAAAGCTTCTCCTCTAAAACCTTTGGTACATAAATTAAATAAATCTTCTGCTTTCTGTATTTTAGAAGTTGCATGTCTTTCAAAACACATTCTAGCATCAGTTGCACTCATGCCTTTACCATCATCAATAACCTGAATTAAAGTTTTACCAGCGTCTTTTAAAAGTAATTTTATGTTTGTTGCACCAGCATCAATAGCATTTTCTAATAATTCTTTAACAACAGAAGCAGGTCTTTGCACAACTTCTCCTGCTGCAATTTGGTTAGCAACATGATCTGGTAATAGTTGAATAATATCCGACATTAATTTCTTTTGAAAATAGATAAATCGAAATCTATAATGTACAAAAAGATAAGTACTAAAATTGCGATGATAATTAAAAGTGATTTGTTTACACTTTTATCTGAATTTTTTAAATCATACATTGCATCATTAAACTTACCTTTTAAGCTTTTATTTTTACCAGTAGTAGTTCTAAACTGATCTAGTTTATGCTCTATTTTAAAAGGATTTCCTTCTCCTTTATAAAAACGAGGTTGGTAATCAAATTTTTTATGTGTACGTTTTAAAAATCCCATAGTTTTATAAATAATTGGTTAAAAATGATTTAGAGAAATCAATTATTATACCAATTGTATAAGTATTCCAAATTTAAATAAATTAAAGGAATTCTTCAAAAAATGATGTTAAAAGTGTTCTTAATATTCTATTAAAAAAAATAATAGATTAAAAACCTATACTTTCTGTAGTAGTATCAATGTTTTTAAGAGCAGCCATTTTTACTGCAGCTACTGCACATTCTATACCTTTATTACCTAATTTACCTCCAGATCTGTCTAAAGATTGTTGCTTGGTATTGTCTGTTAAAACACAGAAAATTACAGGAACATCGTATTTAATATTTAAATCTACAATTCCTTGAGTAACACCTTCACAAACAAAATCGAAATGTTTTGTTTCTCCTTGAATAACGTTTCCAATTGCAATAATAGCATCTACTTGCTGAGATTCTATCATTTTTTTACAACCATAAACTAACTCAAAACTACCAGGTACATCCCAAGAAATTATGTTTTCTTTAGTTGCACCACAGTCTATTAATGTTTCTATTGCACCTTTATGAAGGTTTTCTGTAATTTCAGGATTCCATTCTGAAACAACAATCCCAAATCGAAAAGAATTCGCATTTGGGATTGTTGCTTTATCGTAATATGATAAGTTTGTAGTTGCCATATGTTTTATTTAGTTAGCATATTTAGCAGCTGCTATATATTTTTCTATATCTCTACCTTGATCAGATTTAGAAAAGTTGGTTTTAATTTTAGAAAATAATGATTCAGCTTTACTGTAATCTTTTAAATCCATAGCAATTTGACCTGCTTTAAATAAATATAATGGAGTAGTAAATTCATTATTTTTCTTGTTAGCTGCTTTTTCATAATAATCTAAAGCATCTTTTGGCTGATTAATATCTGCAAAAGCGTCTCCAATTGCTCCTAAAGATACAGGACCTAACATTTCATCATCAGAATTAAATTTACTTAAAAATTCAATTGCTTTGTCATATTTTTTCATTTGTAAGTAAGAAACACCAGCATAATAGTTTGCTAAGTTTCCTGCTTCTGTACCACTAAAAGATTCAGCAATATCTAAAAAACCATATTTTCCATCAGCTCCTTCTAAACCTAACGTTAATAAAGAGTCAATTCCAGATCCTGCAGTTGCAGCTTCATCAAAATATTTTCTTGGAAAAGCTAACTCGTTAGAAGCTTCTGTTTCATTAGGTTCTACAACATATTTGTTATAACCTAAATATGCTAAAAAGATAACAACAACAGCTATTAAAGCCGTAAATAATGGTTTACTGTTTTTTTCAATCCATTGTTCAGATTTAGAAGCAGTTTCGTCTAAAGTATTTAAAACTCCAGCTGTTTCGTATTCTGATTCATCAATTTGATTTTCTTGTTTTTTACCTACTGCTTTATATTTCTTCTTGTATGTTGCCATATTTCCTTAAAAATTAGTGGCGACAAAAATAGTTTTTTTAATTGGATTTTAAAAGCGTATAATTCGGTAAATTTTCAATAATTTGCAAAACGTTTTCAATATCTAATTCTATTCATGTATTTACAAAAAATTTCTTTAGTTAATTTTAAAAATATAGAGTCGCAATCTTTTGATTTTCAGCAAAAAATAAATTGTTTTGTGGGTAATAATGGTATTGGAAAAACAAATGTTCTTGATGCAATTTATTACTTATCTTTTACAAAAAGTTACTTTAATTCTGTTGCTGGACAAAATATTAGACATGGTGAAGCCTTTTTTATGATAGAAGGAGATTACCTTTTAAAAGATAGAAAAGAGACAATTGTTTGTAGTCTTAAAAAAGGACAAAAGAAAGTTTTAAAACGTAATGGTAAAAATTATGAAAAATTTTCTGAACATATAGGTCAATTACCTTTGGTAATAATTTCTCCTGCAGATAGAGATTTGGTTACAGAAGGAAGTGATACTAGAAGAAAATTTATTGATGGTGTAATTTCTCAACAAAACAAAGGCTATTTAAAAGATTTATTGTCTTATAATAAAGTATTAAGTCAAAGAAATGCTTTGTTAAAATATTTTGCAGCAAATAGAACTTTTGATGCTTTAAATTTAAGTGTTTACGATGAGCAACTTACAGATTTTGGAAGCAGAATATATGAAGTTAGAAAAAGTTTTTTAGAAGAGTTTATTCCTATTTTTAATGAGAAGTATCAAATAATATCTGGAGATAAAGAACGTGTTAATTTAAAATATAAAAGTCAATTGCATGATTTTTCTATGCAAGACTTATTACAAAGTTCATTACATAAAGATAAAATAATTCAATACACAACTGTTGGTGTACATAAAGATGATTTAAATTTTCAAATTGGAGATTATGCTATTAAAAAATTTGGTTCTCAAGGACAACAAAAATCGTATTTAATTGCTTTAAAATTGGCACAATTTGAGTTTATAAAAAAACAATCTAATGTAACACCTATATTGTTGCTAGATGATATTTTTGATAAGTTAGATGAAAATAGAGTTGCCCAAATTATTGACTTAGTAAATAATGATGAATTTGGTCAAATATTTATAACAGATACCCATTCTGAAAGAACAGAAAATATTTTAAAACAAGGAAACAAAGAATATCAAATATTTAAGTTGTAATGGCAAAAAGAGAAAACGATTCATTTTCAATACAAGATTTAATGAAGTCTTTTATTAAGGAAAATAACTTGAGTAAAGGAATGCAAAAAATAAAAGTAGAAGAAACTTGGACAAAAATGATGGGACCAGGTGTTGCAAACCATACAACTTCTGTTAAATTACAAAATAAAACATTGGTAATACAATTGTCTTCTTCTGTTTTGCGTGAAGAATTAAGTTATGGAAAAGATAAGATTATTAAAATGATGAATGAAGAAATAGGAGAGGGAGTTATTTCTAAATTGATGTTGGTTTAATATTTTAACTTCTTATTGTAAAACAGTTTTTTTTGTTAATGAAATATTAGAAGTGTTTGTATTCTTTTTTAGGAACAGTTTATTCAAAAAGGTTTTCAATTAATTTTTCAGTCCTTTTATTATCTTTTTTATGAAACAAAACTATTTTATTATACTGTCCGTTATTATTAAGATCTATAAATGTTAACTCATTATTATTTTCTAAAACAATACTAAACTCTTCAAAGGCTCCATCTTCGTCTTTGTCTACACATTTTCCTATTATATTTCCGTAAGAATTATAATTGATAGATTTTTCAAAAACTCCATTTTCATTTAAATCATAATTTGAGAGAACTCTATTGCCATATATGTCATGAACTGTAATAACTTCATAGTTGTTATCATAGTTTTTGTCTATAAATTTATTCGCTAATTTGTTGTTATTCTTCCAATAACTGTATAATATTTCTTCATTTTCACTCCATTCAAAACTAAAATTTTTACTGTCCATTAAGTATTTGTTTTCCTTTTTTAGATTGCAATAAAGGAAACTTAAAACTATAATAACAATAGAAAGTATTGTAATTATTATTTTATTCATTTTCATTTGATTTTTAGTAATTAATTTATAAATCGTTTGTAAAATGTTCTTTTCTTTTCGGTTTAGAAAATTTCTCTTTATTGTATTTTTTGGATTCTCCTTTTGGGATAGAGAGCGAATTCCAATTTTCATTTTGAATTATTTTCCCAATAAATACAATTTGTCCTACA
The DNA here is from genome assembly GCF_023555495.1 of Polaribacter sp. Z022. Classification (GTDB taxonomy): domain Bacteria; phylum Bacteroidota; class Bacteroidia; order Flavobacteriales; family Flavobacteriaceae; genus Polaribacter. Next base: position 647,258 of record NZ_JALCZO010000002.1, read on the forward strand.
TGATAAGAATAATGAGCAATTTGTCTATTTATAGCCTCAACAACTGAGTGCCCCATATTTCTAATGTAAACTTCTTTTTCTAGGTCATTTTCAGTTAATGGGATAATGGCATTAAACAAACAATCCCAACCTTCATTCCATTTAGATAGTAACTCTTTTTTTGTTTTTATATCATTATCAAATTCTTCATCTCTTTTTCTCCATGTTTTTTCTCCATCAGAATTTAAAAAATCTGTCCAACGTGAAAGCATATTTCCATTTAGATGTTTTACAATCATAGCAATGCTATTGCTTTCTTCATTTGCTTTCCAAAACAACTTATCTTCTGTTATTTGCTCAAAAGTTTTATCTCCGAGAATTTTATAATATTCAAATTGTTTTCTAATACTTTCTAAATAGCTATTCATTTTTTACAGGATTGTTTTTGTCAAATTCTTTTTTGAATTTATAATAGAAAAAAAGATTCATAAAAAAAGTAAAAAATAAAGTTTGAAAAATAATTTTCCAAATTTCAAACTCATCTCCATCATAGTAGTTTAATCCAGCAGTAGCAATTGCATAAGCAATTCCAGTAAATACTCCTGTTTTTAGTGTTTTTTTTGTGTAAGATTTCATCATTTTCTTCTTCAGCATTTGTGTTTGCAGTTTTTTCTCAATGAAGAGAATTTTTCATACAACTTGTTAGCAGCAGTTTTTATGTAAAGATAATTTATTTATGTGTTATTAAAAACAAAAAAAACTCACAACCTAAGTTGTGAGTTTTTTAATATTTTAAACTAAGAATTTTTAATATTCCTATTAAAATTGCTCTCTTCCAGAAAAATGAAAGTTTCCTTCAATTTCTGCATTTTCGTCAGAATCAGAACCATGTACAGCATTTTCTCCCATAGAAGTAGCATATAATTTTCTAATTGTACCTTCTGCAGCATCAGCAGGATTTGTAGCACCAATTAAAGTTCTAAAATCTTCTACAGCATTTTCTTTTTCTAAGATTGCAGCTACAATTGGTCCACGTGTCATAAACTCTACCAATTCACCAAAAAACGGACGCTCATTATGCACAGCATAAAAAGTTTCAGCATCAGCTACAGTCATTTGAGTTTTCTTTAAAGCTACAATTCTAAATCCTGCAGCATTAATTTTTTCTAAAATTGCACCAGTATGACCGTTTTCAACTGCATCTGGTTTAAGCATTGTAAATGTTCTATTTGTTGCCATATTATTGACTTTTTAATTTCTAAAAGGTTAATTAAATCTGTTATACAAATTCGCCGCGAAATTACATAATTTTTTTAATTAAATTGTATATTCGCCACTTATGATTTTAAAAGGATTTGAAGAGTTAAAAAGCTTTCTTGAAAAACCAAGAAATATTGTAGTTGTAGGACATAGAAATCCTGATGGAGATGCTATGGGTGCAACTTTGGCTTTAAAGCATTATTTAGATAAAAAAGGACACAAAGCAACAGTTGTAGTGCCCAATGAATATCCAGAGTTCTTACATTGGTTACCAGGTTCTAAAACAACGTATCGTTTTGATTGGCAAAATAGTCAATCTCAAAGAGCAATTAATGAATCTGATATTATTTTTCTTTTAGACTTTAATGCTTTACACAGGGTAGGTTCTGATATGCAAAATACTTTAGAAAAATATCCAAACAATTTTGCAATGATAGATCATCATCAACAACCAGATGATGTAAAATATATGTATTCTGATGTTACTATTTGTTCTACTTGCCAAATGGTATATCAATTTATAGAAATGAATAACGATTTAGATTTAATAGATGCAGATATTGCAACTTGTTTGTATACAGGTATCATGACAGATACTGGTTCTTTTAGATTTAGATCTACAACAAGTACAACACATAGAATTATTGCAGCTTTAATAGATAAAGGAGCAGAAAATGATAAAATTCATAATAATGTGTATGATGCAAATTCTTATAATAGATTGTTATTATTAGGACAAGCATTAAGTAATTTACAAATTTTACCTACTTATAAAACAGCGTATATTACTTTAACTACCGAAGAAAAAAAGCGTTTCGATTTTCAGAAAGGAGATACTGAAGGAATTGTAAATTACGCTCTTTCTTTAAAAGGAATTATTTTTGCTGCTATTTTTATTGAAGATGCAGACCAAAGTATTGTGAAAATTTCTTTTAGATCTAAAGGTAGTTTTTCTGTAAATCAATTTTCTAGAAACCATTTTAATGGAGGTGGACATGATAATGCAGCTGGTGGAAAATCTGACGAATCAATGGCAAAAACAGTAACTAAATTTACGTCACTTTTACCAAATTATAAAAATGAATTAGAAGCTTCTTATGAAAATTAAAATTTTAATTTTTGTTTGTGTGTTTTGTTTGGGGTGCTCTAAAGTGGCACCTAGAAAACCAATTAAACCCAAACCATCTACAACTATTTTAAAAGAAACTATTAAAGAATCTAAAAGATTAAATAAAGTTGAAGATGAAAAAATTTTAGATTTAATTAAAAAAGATTCTACAACAAATTATTTGGTTTCTGCCAAAGGTTTTTGGTACACGTATGTTACAAAAATAGATGGTGTGTTGCCAACACCAAAAGCTGAAGATGAAGTAACTTTGACTTATAATATTACAGATTTAAATGGTAATGTAATTTATACCAAAGAAAATTTAGGCCTTAAAACATACAAAGTAGATAAAGAAGATTTTATTTCTGCACTTCAATCAGGAATAAAGTTGATGAAAGTAGGAGAAACCATTACATTTGTCATTCCATCTTATAATGCTTTTGGTATTTCTGGAGATGGAAATAAAATAGGAGTTAATCAATCAATAAAAAGTACAGTAACATTAATAAATATTAAATAAATAGAAAAATGAGAATAATAAAAAGTATTTTATCAATTGCAGTTGTTGCATCAATGGTATCATGTGGTAACCAAGTAAAAGAAGTAAAATCTTTAGAAACAGAAATAGATTCTGTTAGTTATGCAATTGGTTTAACTATGTCTAGTCAATTAAAAACTGGTTTTGATGAAGTAAATACAGCTGTTTTAACTCAAGCAATTAGAAACGGTTTAGATTCAACTAATTTATTACTTGAAAATAAAGACGTTCAAAATGTAATAAGAAATTACTTTCAAAAAAAGCAATTAGCTAAACAAAAAGAAGCTTTAGCAAAATCTCAAGTTTATAAAAAAGAAGGTGTAGATTTTTTAGAAGCTAATAAGTCTAAAGAAGGAGTTGTTACTACTGCAAGTGGTTTACAATACATTGTTTTAAAAGAAGGAAAAGGTAAAAAACCAACTACAGCATCTAGAGTTAAAGTACATTATCATGGTACACTTTTAGACGGTACTGTTTTTGATAGTTCTGTTGATAAAGGAACTCCTGCAGAATTTGGTGTAACTCAAGTTATAAAAGGATGGACAGAAGGTTTACAATTAATGAATGTAGGTTCTAAGTATAAATTCTTTATTCCAGAAGAATTAGCTTACGGAGCAAACCCAAGACCAGGTGTAATTAAACCTTTAATGGCTTTAGTTTTTGAAGTAGAGTTATTAGAAATTAAATAATTTTTTAATGAAGAATCTAAAATATTTAATAATACTTGTTGTTCTTTTTAATTCTTGTGCACCAGAAAAGTACAAAGGATTAGAAGATGGTGTTTATGCAGAAATTGTTACCAATAAAGGTGATATTTTACTTGAATTATATGCTGAAGATGCACCAATGACAGTGGCTAACTTTATTTCTTTAGTAAAAGGAACAAATAGCAAACTTGTAGATTCTTTAAAAGGAAAAAATTTTTATGAAGGAATTATCTTTCATAGAGTTGTAAATAATTTTGTTATTCAAGGTGGTGGTTTTACTACATCTGGAAGAAAAAATTTAGGTTATGTTTTTGGTGATGAATTTCCTAAAAAGAAAGATGGAGATTTAATGTTTAGACATGATGATAAAGGAATTCTTTCTATGGCAAATGGTGGGCCAACTACTAATAATAGTCAGTTTTTTATAACACATAGAGCTATACCACATTTAGATGGTAAGCATTCTGTATTTGGAAAAACAATAATCAATTCGCTTCAATTAAAAGAATTACAAACAAAATTTAAAGATTCTTTAAAACTTAGCAATGCAATAGATTCTTTAAGAATGGCTGTTGTAAATAAAATTGTACAAAACGATACTATTATAACAGTAAATGTAATTAAGTTAGGTGCTAAAGCTTCTAAATTTAAAGCAGCTAATGTATTTGATGCACAATTGGCAAAGTTTTCTGATACAGAAAAAGAACGAAAAAAAGCAGAGGAAGAAGCTGAAAAAGCGAGATATTCTAAGTATTTAGTAGAAAAAGAAAAGTTTTTTACTAAAATGGATGTTGCCAAAGCAGAAAAAACTTCTTCTGGTCTTCAAATTTTAAAATTGAAAAAAACTTCTGGTAAAAAAATAGTAGATCATAAACCATTAACTATTAATTACACACTTTATACTGCAGATGGTAAAAAGATACAATCTACAACCGATAAAAAAGGAAAACCTTTTATTTGTCAGTTAAACGATGTTAACAGACCAATGATTGCAGGTTTTAAAGAAGGAGTTTTAACAATGAAAGAAGGAGAGAAGGTAAGGTTATTTATACCTTATTATTTAGGTTATGGAGAAGAAAAATACGGACCTTTTCCTGCTAAATCTGATTTGATTTTTGAAATTGAAGTAATAAAAATGGGAAAATAATTTGTTAGAAGATTTAATTCAACTTGATAAAAACATATTAATTTTCCTAAATAATTTAGGAAATGAACAATGGGATCCAATTTGGTTGGTAATAACAAACCAATTATATTGGAGTCCGTTGTTTATTTTTATATTCTACTTAACAATTAAAGCTTTTGGTTGGAAACGTGGTGGTTTCATGATTTTATCAATGATTTTACTAGTTGCTTTTTCAGATCAATTTACAAACTTTATAAAGGACTCTTTTGAGAGATTGCGTCCTAACAATGATCCAGAAATTAAACATTTATTAAGAACTTTAATACAACCTCAAAGTTTTAGTTTTATGTCTGGTCATGCAACAACTTCAACATTTTTTACAGTGTTTGTAGTTTTACTTTTAAAAGACAAATACAAGTATATTTATTTTATACTATTTTGGCCTTTAATATTTGCTTATAGCAGATTGTATTTAGGTGTTCATTTTCCAATAGACATTTTAACAGGAATAATTATTGGAATAATATTCGCAAATATCTACGCTTTCTTATTTAAGAAATTAGATAAGAAACTATTTACTTAGTCTTTTTATTATTGAAGTATAAATACTTTGTTGAATGATAAAATGCATTCAACAAACTATCCATTTTTTTAGTAATTAATGGGTTTTTATCTTTAATATCATTTAAATCTTTTGTGTTTAAATTATATAAAGCTGCAGTTTTATTTATTGTTGTTTTAGAGTAATATAAACTGTCTTGTAGTAAACCTACAGCAGGTTCTCCATTAATTTTTAAATACACAAATGAAGCGTCTTTACCTGGAATAGAATCTAATAAATCATTACCTAAAGTATAGTTAGTATGATTAACTTTAGCTAAACTTGCTATGGTTGGAAAAAGATCTATTAGCTTTCCATTCTTAGAAATGGTTTCATTTTTAACATAATTAGGAGCATGAATAAAGAAAGGAACATGCTGTAATTGTATATTTAAATCGTGCTCTTTTGTAAAGTTTTCTGTTCTTTTCATAGCAGTATTATGATCACCAAAAAAAGCAAATATGGTATTTTCATAATAACCAGCTTTTTTAGCTCTTTCTAAAAACTTACCAATATTAAAATCTAAATATCTTAAAGCATTTAATTGAGCAACAGACTTAAAACCAGCTTTTTCTATTAAACTTTCAGAAATTTCGTTTTCTTGTAATGGTTTAAAGCTTTCTTTTTCATCTGGTACTGTAAAAGGTATATGATTAGAAGCAGTTTGAATATAAGCAATAAAGGGTTTGTCTTTTTTAGATAATATTTCTAATTCTTTATTAGACTCTTTAAATAATTCATAATCATCAATTCCCCATACATCAGCTCTATTTTCGGTTTTATAACTACCTTCTTCAAATATTTTTAAACCATTTATATTAGATTGAAAAATACTTCTAATATTAGCCCAATTTGCACTTCCTCCTAAAAAATATAGCTTTTCATAACCATGAAATTGATCAAAAATAATTCGTTGATCTTGAATTAAAGGATTTCTAGAAGCAGTTCTTACGTTTTCTATATCTGGTAGTCCAGAAACACTTGCAAAAACACTAGCAGCTGTTCCAGATTTATGCACATAAAAATTAGAAAAACTTAAACTTTTTTTAATGATAGAATCCATTTTTGGAGTACTGTTAATAGGGTTTCCATAATAACTCATTGGTTTTACACCAACAGATTCCATCATTACAATTACAATGTTTGGTTTTTTAGTAAAAGTAGTATCAAAAGTAACTTTTCTGTTAAAAGAAACTTTGTTTTTTGGTAAATTTAAATGATCTGCAATAACAGGATAGTATTTGTTAAACTCATCCATATTAACACCTTCACTTCTGTAAGCAAAACTATCAAAGAAATATAATACAGGGTTTAAAGCAAATTGGTTTACAGCATTATTTTTTGAAAAAAAAGCTTGACTCCAACGTAAAGGGTAATGAGTAATACTATTGTAAATTCCGTAAGACAAAAGTAAAACTGTACTAATTAAATAGACCGCTTTTATTTTTTTAGAAATAGTTTTTTTTTGATTTGTATATATATTGTAGATAAATTTTGATAATCTATATGTTAAATAACAAAGAATTAAAAGACCTAATAAGCCTTTGTAAATAGGGTAACTTTCAATTAAAACTTGACTAGAAATTTTTAAATTAGTTAAAAATCGTAAAGAAGAAGCATCTAATCTAATGCTTAAATAATCATAATAACCAAAGTCAAAAAGATAAAATAAAGTAAGCGTTAAGTAAGCAAGAACTAAATATACATTAGCTAATTTCTTATAAAAATTATATTTAAAAAATCTATAATTAACTATTAATATTATACTAGCTAAAGGAAAAAATGTAATTACAGCTAATTTAATATCAAAACGTATACCCAACCAAAAAGCAGTATTTATTTCTGTTGATGAAACCTCATTAAGTTGAGCAAAAAACAGATAAAAAAGTATTCTTAAAATTAAAACATATACAAATAAGAAAAAAACATTTGTAAAAATGTATTTTATATAATTAGGAATTCTTTTCAACATTATAAAAATTTAGAAAACAAAGGTATTTATTTTAGGTTTATATGAAATAAACTTTCGATTTAAAAATAAAAAAAGTGTATAAAAAAGTAGATTTTAATTAAATTTGCAGCTTATAAACTCGAAAAATAGAATATGAAAATTTCATACAATTGGTTACAGCAATTTTTGCAGGTAGATTGGGAACCTGTAAAAACAGGAGAATTGTTAACTGATTTAGGATTAGAGGTAGAAGGAATTGAAACCAAAGAATCTATAAAAGGAAGTTTAAAAGGTGTTGTAGTTGGTAAAGTTTTAACTTGTATTCAGCACCCAAATGCAGATAGATTAAAAGTAACTACTGTAGATTTAGGAACTGGAGAACCTGTACAAATTGTATGTGGAGCACCAAATGTTGATGCAGGTCAAAAAGTACCTGTTGCAACTATTGGAACTACTTTATATGATGATAAAGGAGAAGGTTTTAAAATAAAAAAAGGGAAAATTAGAGGAGAAGTAAGTCATGGAATGATTTGTGCTGAAGACGAATTAGGTTTAGGTAAAGGTCATGATGGTATACTAGTTTTAGATGAAGAACTTGCTGTTGGTACACCAGCTGCAGAAGTTTTTAATATAGAAACAGATTATGTTTTTGAAATTGGATTAACTCCAAATAGATCTGATGCAATGAGCCATTTTGGTGTTGCTAGAGATTTACGTGCTGGATTAATTCAGCAAGAAACTAAATTAGAATTAATATCTCCATCTGTAAGTAATTTTCATGTAGATGAAAGAACTTTACGTTTAGATGTAGAAGTAGAGAATAAAGATTTAGTGCCTCGTTATTGTGGTATTACCATTACTGATGTAGAAGTTAAAGATTCTCCAGAATGGATTCAAAATAGATTAAAAGCTATTGGTTTAGCTCCAAAAAATAACATTGTAGATATTACAAATTATGTTTTACATGAACTAGGACAACCTTTGCATGCTTTTGATGCTCAAAAAATAAAAGGAAACAAAATTCTTGTAAAAACATTAGAAGAAGGTACAAAATTTACAACTTTAGATGAAGTTGAAAGAGAATTATCATCAGAAGATATTATGATTTGTGATGCAGATTCTAACCCTCTTTGTATTGGTGGTGTTTTTGGAGGATTAAAATCTGGAGTTACAGAACATACAACTTCTATCTTTTTAGAAAGCGCATACTTTAATCCTGTTTCTGTTAGAAAAACAGCAAAACGTCATGCACTAAATACTGATGCTTCTTTTCGTTTTGAAAGAGGAATTGATATAAATATGACAGAATATGCTTTAAAAAGAGCTGCTTTGTTAATTGAAGAATATGCAGGTGGTAAATTAGCATCAGATATTTCTGATTTTTATCCAGAAAAAATTGAAGATTTTCAAGTGTTTTTATCTTATGAAAGCGCTTATAGGTTAATAGGACAAGAAATTCCGAAAGAAACTATTAAAAACATTTTAGCTTCTTTAGAAATTAAAATTAATAGTGAAACTAATGGAGGTCTTGGATTAACAATTCCTTCTTATAGAACAGATGTTCAAAGAGAAGCAGATATTATTGAAGAAATTTTAAGAGTTTATGGGTATAATAACATAGAGTTTTCTCATAAATTAAATACATCAATTTCTTTTGACTCTAATAAAGAAACTAAGGTTGAAAATATTATTGCTAATCAATTAACATCTTTAGGTTTTAATGAAACTATGGCAAATTCTTTAACAAAGCCAGAGTATGCATCTTTATCTGAGAATATTAATGAAGAAGCCAATGTAGAAATGTTAAATCCGTTAAGTAACGATTTAAAAGTTTTACGTCAATCTTTATTATTTAGTGGTTTAGAGTCTGTTGCTTATAATATAAATAGAAAAAATAATTCTTTACAGTTTTATGAGTTTGGTAAAACATACCATAAATACAATGAAAAATACGAAGAAAGCAAACACTTAACTTTATTTGTTACAGGAAATAGAACTAAAGAAAGTTGGAGTATAGCTAATAAAACATCAGACTTCTTTTATTTAAAAGGAATTATTACATCTTTATTAAATAGATTAGGAATTGATAAAGTAAAAACATCTCCATCTAAAAATGATGTTTTTTCTGAAGGAATTTCTCTTGGATTAGGTAAAATTAAAGTTGTTGAATTTGGTGTAGTTAAACGTTCTGTTTTAAAAGAATTCGGCATTAAACAAGAAGTTTTATTTGCAGATTTTAATTGGGATACTATTTTAAAACTTGTTGGTAATAAAAACATTAAAGTTAGTGATTTACCAAAGTTTCCTGCAGTAAAAAGAGATTTAGCATTATTATTAGACTCTAAAATTGCATTTAATGAAGTTTATAATTTAGCTTTTCAATCTGAAAGAAAGTTGTTAAAAGATGTAGATTTATTTGATGTTTATGAAGGTAGTAATTTACCAGAAGGTAAAAAATCTTACGCTGTTAGTTTCTTATTACAAGATGAAACAAAAACTTTAGCAGATAAACAGATAGATAAAATTATGCAAAAGTTACAGCAATCTTTTGAAAAGAATTTAGATGCTGTTTTAAGATAAACTTATTTTCCTTTTTTATGAAAAAGATTTTTTTTCTATTAATTTTATTAGTTATCACTTCTTGTGGAAATGACAAAGTAAAAACGAATAAAAAAGAAATTGGTTTTAAAGAAGTAGAAAAACTTGGTTATGATTTACAAGAAGCCTATGTTTATGAAGATATAGAAGGCATTAATTTATTATATGATAAGTATTCTTTAGCTAAGAGATTTTTAATAAAAACATCAAAAAAAAATGTTTTTGAATTTAATAAAGGTTTCTATATTGGTTTTTCTAGAGATTTTAATTTTGGTAAAATCTTAAATGAAGAAAAGAAAAATGGATCTAGTTATGAGTTTGTAAAATTTTATAAAGATGATGATAGTAAATATCATTTATTATTTAGATTTTTCGGAGATAATGGTATAAACTATCATGACCATCTTGTAAATAGTATTAATAATGAAGCTAAAATTATAGATACCTACAATTTTACTTCAGGAGAAAATATTAGTGATTCTTATAGAACTATTTATAAAAGTGCTTTATATGGTAGTAATTTTCTTACAAATGATATAAATAAAAGTAGGTTTGTTAAAGATATGGCTAAACTTAAAAGAATTCAAAAATTAAATTCTTTAGGTAAATATGATAAAGCTTTAAAGTTATATCAATCTATTAGTAATACTTCTAAACAAGAGAAGATTTACAAATTAATCAACATTTCTATTTCAAGTAATATTTCTTTAGAGCAATATGAAAAAGCACTTAAAGATTATGAAGATAAATATCCAAATGACCCAAGTATTCAATTAATATCTATTGATAAATATATTATTAAAAAAGAATATGATAAATCATTAAATGCTATTAATAAATTAGATTCTTTAGTAAAAGGTGATACTTTTTTAAATTACATGAGAGCTAATGTTTATGTTTTGAAAAAAGATTTTACATCAGCTATTGAAAATTATGAATTTATTAAAAGAGAATATCCACAATTTATAGATTCATATGATAGTCTTTTAGCATTATATATAGAAAGAAAAAACAATAATAAAGCTTTAGATATTCTAAAAACTATTAATTCTAATTTCGAAGTTTCAAAAGAAGAGATAAAAACCAATTTAAAACAAAACTATCCAAATTTTTATAGGGTAAAAGAAGTACAACATTGGTTTAATATTTAAGTTTACCAGAAATAAAAAAACCATCTCAAATGAGATGGTTTTTTTATTTAATAATATTTTATTTTTTAAATAGCATGTTTATGCGCTTTGTAAGAAGATCTTACTAAAGCACCACTTTCTACATACATAAAACCTAATTCTAGCCCAAAAGTTTCATATTTTTTAAACTGTTCTGGAGTAATAAATTCTTGAACAGGTAAATGTTTTTTGGTAGGTTGTAAATATTGACCAATTGTTAAAACATCTAAACCAACATTTCTTAAGTCTTTCATAGTTTGTAAAACTTCTTCTTCAGTTTCACCCAAACCAAGCATTATACCACTTTTGGTACGCATACCTTTTTCTTTAAGGTATCTTAATACTTCTAAACTTCTATCGTATTTAGCTTGAATTCTAACTTCTCTAGAGAGTCTTCTTACAGTTTCCATATTATGAGAAACTACTTCAGGATGTACTTCTACAATTCTATCTATTTGTTTTGTGTTTCCTTGAAAATCTGGAATTAAAGTTTCTAAAGTCGTATTAGGGTTAGCTCTACGAATTGCATCTACAGTTTCTGCCCAAATAATAGAACCACCATCTTTTAAATCGTCTCTATCTACAGATGTAATTACAGCATGTTTTATTTTCATTAATTTAATAGAACGTGCAACTTTTTCTGGTTCATCCCATTCTACAGTTTCTGGTCTTCCTGTTTTTACACCACAAAAACCACAAGAACGTGTACAAATATTACCTAATATCATAAAAGTTGCTGTTCCTTCACCCCAGCATTCTCCCATATTAGGACAACTACCACTAGTACAAATTGTATTTAATTTATATTTATCTACTAAACTTCTTAATTCAGTATATTTTTTTCCAACAGGTAACTTTACACGTAACCATTTTGGTTTTTTAGGTTTTTCTGGAAGTATTACAGAATCTAATGCCATTTTCTATTGAATTTGAAATGCAAAGATACAAAGGAAAAAATGAAAATATGTCTTAATAAATTGAAGATAGAACTTTATAAAAAACTTAACTATTTTCTTTAAAATGTTTAAAGTAATTTAAAAATTATAAACTTAGTAAATACCAAATACTAAAACCAATTAAAAATATAATACCAATTATGCTTAAAATTTTTAAAATAATACCAGGTTGATGTTTTTTTGGTGTATGTATTCCTGTAATTAATTTAAAGTTTAAAATTGCATAAAAAGGAGCTGTTAAAAATGATAAAATAGTAGCTATTTTAATAAGAATACCCATATCATCCATAAAGTATTTTAGAATTAAAAAAGTTCCTATAAAAAGAAAAATAATCCAAAACCAATACCCAAATTTTAGTTCTTTATTAACTAATAATTTAGTAGTTCTATTCATAGCTCTTGGTGAAGCATCCATAGTTGTAATAGTTGTACTAAACATGGTTGTAAATGCAGCAATAGCAATAAATATATGAGAAAATTCTCCTAAATTTTTAGTGTATAATTTTATAAGTTGCGAAGCAAATACACCACCTTTATTAGAAAACGTTTCTCCAGATTTATACATTACTAATGCACCTAAAAGTAAAAAACAAATTCCTAAACAGAGTGTACCTATATAACCAATGTTAAAATCGAAAACTGCATCTCTTCTTTTTGTTTTTACAACTGTTGTTTTGTCTTTTTCTACAGACCAAATAGAGTGCCAAATAGAAACATCTAATGGAGCTGGCATCCAGCCTAAAAAAGCAATTAAAAAAGTTAGTTCTACAGTTCCAGATGGTAAAATTTGAGTTACATCAAAAGGACTTTTATTACTAAAAAGGGCAACACAAACTGCAATAATTGTACTAAAAGTTAGGGTTAAAATAATGTACTTCATTAAGTTATCTAACAATTTGTATTTACCAACTACTAAAAAAAGTAAACTTATAAACATTAAAATTGTAGACCATAAAACCAAATCATTTGTAAACCCAAATAGTTGGGAAGCTAAACCTGCTGTTACTATTGTTACTGCAGCTTGTATGGTAAACATGGTTGCAAAATTAAGTATGTAGTAGGCTATTAAAACTCCTTTTCCTAATTTACGATAACCATCTAACAAAGTTTCTCCTGTTGCTGCTGCATAACGTGGTCCAAATTGAAAAAAAGGATATTTAAAAATATGAACCAATAACAAAGCCCAAATTAATCCAAAACCAAATTCTGCTCCAGCTCTTGTACTTTGTACTAAATGAGAAACACCTATAGCTGCTCCTGCAAATAATAATCCAGGACCTAAAGATTGAAGGAAAGATTTTTTCATTTTTAAGATTTCTTAATGATTTCTGCAAGCAGTTTTTTAGCACGTAACAATTTTACCTTTACATTATTCATTGGCTCGTTAATTTGTTCAGCAATTTCTTTATAACTTAATTCTTGGAAATAACGTAACTGAATAACTTCTTGGTATTTAGGTTTTAACTGCTTAATGTCTCTTAATAATTTTGCTAAGTTTTGTTCGGTTATAATTTTATCTTCTGGTGTAGGGCTTTCATCTACAACCAAATAAGCTTGTTCTTCTTGTTCTTTAGAAGTATCTGCAGATATGGATACATTCTTTTTTCGAATTAAATCTATATGAAGATTCTTAGAAATAGTAATCAACCATGTTTTAAAAACATATTTATCATCAAAAGTTTCAATTTTATCAAAAGCTTTAGAAAATGTTTGGATAGTAATATCTTCTGCATCATTTTCACTTTGTGTACGCTTTAATTGATAATTATAAACGTCTGCCCAAAAAACATTTAATAAAAACCTAAATGCAGATTGATTGCCGCTTTTAGCTTTTAAGATGTTTAAGTTAAGTTTAGATTTATCTATTTCCAATGATTTGGTTTTGCTGCCAAATTAGTGATAAATATTGATAAGTGAAATAGTAGAAGCCCAATTTCTAAAAATGGTAAAAAATAAGTTATAATTGGTTCCTTTAATTTTTTAGCAGAAAAACCAATAACTATAAATTGTATGAAATAGTATGATAGAAAAATTGGTAAAATTATTTTCCATGAATAAAAGAAAAATAGAGTAGTAGCTGTTATATAAAAGAAAACCTTACTGATAAAAAACAACGCTAAAAAAAACTGATGTTTAAATTTATAATGATTTGCTGTAGAAATATGTCTTCTTTTTTGTCTAAACCAATCTTTAAAAGATTTAGGAGCTAAGGACTCTGTAAAACTATTTGTTGATGTAGAAATTGTAGTATTTACTTTGTTTGCAGCATCTTGTACAAATAAATCATCATCTCCAGATTTTATATGCATATGATTTATAAAGCCTTTTACATTAAAAAACTCACTTTTTTTATAAGCTAAATTTCTACCAACTGCCATATAAGGTGAACCTAATTTAGCATAACTTAAATATTGAATTGCAGTTAATAAAGTTTCAAACCTAACAAAAATATTAACTAAAGAGTTTTCTTTTTTATATTTTCCATAACCCAAAACAATGGTTTTGTTTTTGGTGAAATTTTGAGACATTTCTTTTATCCAATACTTAGAAACAGGTTTGCAATCTGCATCTGTAAATAAAAGATGCTCATAAGTTGCTGCTTTTATACCAAGTGTAAGTGCATATTTTTTGTTTCCCCAAAAGGCTTCAATATTTTCTACATTAATAATTTTAATTTTAGAATGCTTTTTGGCAAAAGATTCCATGACACTTTCAGTAGCATCTGAAGAAGCATCATTAATTAAAACAATTTCGAAATCTGTATAATCTTGATGTATGATTGAAGGTAAAAACTCTTCAAGGTTTTTCGCTTCGTTTTTAGCACAAATAATTACAGAAATAGGTAATTCTAAAGATTTTTTTTTATCCTTTTTATTACCAAATAAAAAAGTAGAAAATAATAAATAATAAATAATTTGTATAGCTGTAAAAACTACAAAAGAGTAGAAAAGTACAGTTAAAATCATTTAAAAAATAGATTAGTTTTTATGTTCAGGTTCAGCACAAGTATCAAACTGATCTGGAGTTTTACCACAAAACCCACAAGATTCACCAGTTTCATTTAACATCGGGTTTTGGCTAGCACAAGTACCTGCAAATTTACCATCTTTTTTTGCCCAAATTTTAATTGCAATTCCAGCAACAGCAAGAGCTAATAAACCTAAAGTAAGCAGTAATAATTTCATAAAAAATAATTGTAGTACAAAGATACATATTCTTAATTATGTAATTAAAAAAACTAATAAAATTATTTTGTTGTGACTTTTTAAAAAATGCAGTGTCTTAATAGTACTGTAAACTAATTAATTAACTAAAAACTTTACATTATGAAAAAATATTTTGCTGAATTATTTGGAACTTTCTGGCTTGTATTTGGAGGTTGTGGTAGTGCTATTTTTGCTGCAGGATTTCCAGATTTAGGAATTGGTTTTGTTGGTGTTTCTCTTGCATTTGGTTTAACTGTCTTAACTATGGCATATGCAGTTGGTCATATTTCTGGAGGTCATTTTAACCCAGCTGTATCTTTTGGTCTTTGGGCAGGAGGTAAGTTTTCTGGAAAAGAATTAGTTCCTTACATCATAGCACAATTAGTAGGAGCAATGTTGGCTGCTACTTCATTATATTTAATTATTTCTGGTAAATCTGGTTTTGAAACAATTGGTGGTTTTGCTGCAAATGGATATGGTGAATTATCTCCAGATAAATATTCTATGCAAGCTGCATTTATAGCTGAATTTTTATTAACAATGTTCTTTTTGTTAATCATTTTAGGAAGTACTAATGATAGAGCTCCTAAAGGGTTTGCTCCAATTGCTATTGGTTTAGGTTTAACATTAATTCATTTAATTAGCATACCAATTACTAATACATCCGTAAATCCTGCACGTTCTATGAGTCAAGCAATTTTTGCAGGTGGAGAATATCTTACTCAATCTTGGCTATTTTGGGTTGCACCAATTGCAGGAGCTGTTGTAGGAGGAATAATACACAAAGTACTTTTTGATAAAGAATAATATTTGTCCCTAATTCGAAGTGAAATCAGATAAATGTAATGTTTATCTGGTTTTTTTGTAAGTTTACTTTTTTAAAATATCTAATTGAGCGAAGAAAATTTTATAAATCAATTAAGAGCAGGAAAACAAAATGCTTATAGTCAACTTTTAGACGATTATCAGCAAAAAGTTTTTGGTACTTGTATCTCTTTTATTCCTAATAAAGAAGATGCAGAAGATGTTGCCCAAGAAGTTTTTTTAGAGGTTTTTAAATCTATAAATAAGTTTAAAGGAGAGTCAAAACTATCCACTTGGATTTATAGAATTGCTACTAATAAATGTTTAGAATTTATTAGAAAAAAGAATACAAAAAAAAGGTTTGCATTTATGCAAACAATTTTAGGAAATGAAATTCCTTTAGATAAAACAAGTTATTTTACAGAAGTTAATCATCCTGGAATTTTATTAGAAAATAAAGAAAAATCTGCAACCATTTTTAAAGCTATAAATACTTTGCCAGAAAGCCAAAGAGTAGTATTTACTTTAGCAAAAATAGATGGGAAAAGTTATCAAGAAATTGTAGAAATTACAGGTAAAAGTCTTTCTTCTGTAGAGTCAATTATGTTTAGGGCTAAGAAAGGTTTACAGCAAAAATTAGAATATTTTTATAAATCAGAAAATTAGCGCAAGTTTTTTAAATAACTTGCATCTAAACAATTATAAGGTTTTAAGACAAAGTAAAATGAAAAATAAAGAAGTTATAAACCAACAAGTAGAAGATACTTTTAAAGTATTAGATTCTATTGAAGAAGTGAAAGTAAATCATTTTTTTAAGCATAAAGTTTTACAACAAATCAATGTAGAAAAAGCAGAAAAAAAATCTATCTTTTATTGGTTTACACCTAAATTACAATTGGCTACATTATGTATTTTATTGTTATTAAATTTTGGTACTATTTTTTATCTTTTTAATAACTCTGTAGATAATACAAATACAGTATCTGGTATAGATGCTTTTGCACAAGAATATTCATTACAATCAGAAAATAATTCTATTTTAAATTAATTTTTATGAAGACAAAATTACTTCCTATTATATTGTTTTTATTAATTCTGCTAAATGGTTTTTTAATTTTTATGTTGATAAATAAACCTCATGAAAAAAGTGTAGGTCCACCAGAAAAAAGTTTTTTAGCAGAAGAGTTGCAGTTTTCAGAAAAACAAACAGATAAATTTCTAGAATTTGATAGAATTCATAGAGATAACATGATGGAAATACAGCATAATATTAAAGAACAAAAAGATGTTTTATTTAACTTTTTTAAAAAAGAAGATTTTAATTTAGATTCTTTAACCCATAATATAGGTATGTTAGAAGCTAAAAAAGAAACAGAAATTTTCACTTTTTTTAATAAAGTTAGATCTTTATGTACAAAAGAACAAACTATAAAATTTGATAAAATTATTAAAAGTGCATTAAAAGGAGGAGAAAGAGGAAATAGACCTCCAAGAGGTGGAGATAGGAATCGCCCTCCAGGAGATGAAGAAATGCCACCTCCACCACCAAGATAATTTTTTTTATAAATTTTCAAACTATTTAAAATTTTAGAGGTCTAAGAATTAAATATTTAATCTTATGTTGAAAAAAAACCAATTTTTTAGAAGAGCAATTTTTATTTTATACTCAATTATTTTTATAAGTTCTTGTAGTTCTTCTGCAACTATTTCTGAAGAAGAAGTTACAGAATCAACAACTACATCATATAATATTACACCTATTTTAAAAATGTTTGATAATATTGATGCTGTAACATATTCTGTAAATGGAAATACAGTAACTTTTACAACAACAGATTTGCCTAATCATACAAGTCCATATTGGGATATTTCACATCCTTTATATGAAGCCTATACAGGAACAAATTCTAATTGGAGAAAAAACCCAAATTCTATTGGAGAGCAAAATATAACTTTTACAATTTCATTAACACCAAAAGAAGCAGAAATAAAATCAAATACTCCAATGGGACCAATTGGTATTTCTAGAAATGGAGTCGTATTTTTTAATCAATATGCTGCAGGAGGAGCAGCTTTAACAAATGAAATAGATTCTTTTGATCAATGGTTAGGACACCCAGCAGGAACACAATATCATTATCATATAGAGCCAACGTATTTAACACAAGAATTTGGTAAAAGTGCTTTTTTAGGATTACTTTCTGACGGTTTTCCTGTCTATGGTCCAGAAGAAAACGGTTCTACAATTACCTCTTCAGATTTAGATGATTATCATGGTCATACTTCTGCAACTGCAGATTTTCCTGACGGAATATATCATTATCACATAACTTCTGATGCTCCTTATTTAAATGGAAATGGATTTTTTGGAACTGCAGGAACTATAACAAGATAATTTTTGAAGCCTTTTATTTATAGCATATTATTCTTTTATTTTTTTGCTTCTTGTAATTATAAAGATAACAATCAAAGTATTGATATAATTAAAGAAATTAAAATTCCATCAATTACAAAAAATAAGAATGATGTAAATTTTAGTTTAAAAAATGGCATCTTATTTTATGAAAATAAAGTTTATTCTGGTGTAATTAATGATTTTTATGATAATGGAAATATTAAATCTACATCTCAATATTTTGAAGGAAAAAGAGAAGGAAAATATTTTGGTTGGTATTTAAATAAAAATAAAAGTTTTCAACGTTTTTATAAAAATGGAATAAAAACAGGTACTCATTTAGGTTGGTTTAAAGATGGTAGTAAAATGTTTGAATATCAGTTAAATAATAAAGGTGTTTACCATGGATATGTAAAAGATTGGCACCAAAATGGACAAATTGCAAAACATTTTAATTTTATTGACGGAAAAGAAAATGGAAGTCAAAAAATGTGGCAATTAAATGGAAAAATTAGAGCAAATTTTTATACTATAAATAATGAAAGACATGGTTTAATAGGATTAAAAAATTGTGTAAGTGTAATTAATGAAGTTGATAATTAAAATGAAAGCTGTATTCTTTTTTTTGTTTTGCATACTAAGTTTTTCTTGTACAAAAGAAATAGATAAATCTAAGACACTTCCTTTTTACAATTCAGAAGATTTTACTCCAGAATGGATTTCAAAAACTGCTGCTAATTATAATAGAATACATAAAGTAGCACCCTTTAAATTTACAAATCAAAATGGAAAAATTGTAAGTAATAAACATTTTGAAGGTAAAATTTATGTAGCAGATTTTTTCTTTACTACATGCCCTAGTATCTGTCCTATTTTAGCTAAAAACATGAGTAAGTTACAAGAAGAATATAAAAATGATAAGGACATTTTGTTATTGTCTCATTCTGTAATGCCTTGGGTAGATTCTTTAGAAAAAATAAAGAAATATGCCATAGAGAATAATGTAATTGATAATAAATGGCATTTAGTAACTGGAGATAGAGATGAAATTTATAACATAGCAAGAACTTCCTATTTTGCAGATGAAGATTTTAAAAAGACAAAGGATGAAAATGAATTTATACATACAGAAAATTTTGTTTTAATAGATACAAAAGGTAGAATTAGAGGTGTTTATAATGGTACTCTAGCTTTAGATATTAAAAGACTAAAAAGACATATAGAAATATTAAAACAAGAATATTAACTAGGTTAGTTTTTTTTTTTTTTTTTTTTTTTT
>NZ_JALCZO010000030.1 GCF_023555495.1 Polaribacter sp. Z022
ACTTTACAATATAAAAATTTAGTTAATTGTTTCATCAAACTATTGGTACGTTTGATATAAAAAAAAGCGAGTCTTTCTTAAGACTCGCTTTTTTTTGCACTAAAATTGACTTCTTAGATAAGAATATAGATAATTAACAACAATATATACCATATTAACATTAACCTTATTCTATACTATTTTATCCTGTTAATTTTACATACAAACATGCCAATAATGATGTTTTCGGGCACAAACTTCTGCCATAAATTTGTAGTGTTATTAATCATTAAAATGACAACACAATGAAAACAAATATGAAATCAATTTTATTAGTAGCATTAATGTTCGGAACATTAATTAGTTACGCTAACAACGATACAAATTCTACAAATAATAAAGCTAAGAAAACTGTTAAAGTAGAATTTAAGAATGTAAGAAAAGGACAATCTTTAACTATTAAAAACGATAAAGGTGTTTCTGTATACAATCAAGAAATTGCAGCTTCTGGTAATTTTTCTAGAACTTTTGATTTTTCTGCTTTAGAAAATGGTGTTTATACTGCAGAATTAAACAAAGATTTCGAAATAATTATTAAAGAGTTTTATGTAAAAAATGGTTTGGTTACTTTTTTAAACAACAGTAATACAAAACTTTTTAAACCAGTAATTAGAGCTAAAGAAAACTTAATCTATGTTTCTAAACTAGATTTTAATAATAAACCATTAAATGTAGTTATCTATTATAATGGTGAAGCTATACTTTCTGATAATATTAAAGGTGATGATCTTTTAAAAAGAACTTACAAATTATCTGAAAACAAAAAAGGAGAATACAAAGTATATGTTAATTCTGATAATAGAACATATTCAAAGAACTTTACAATATAAAAATTTAGTTAATTGTTTCATCAAACTATTGGTACGTTTGATATAAAAAAAAGCGAGTCTTTCTTAAGACTCGC
>NZ_JALCZO010000031.1 GCF_023555495.1 Polaribacter sp. Z022
AAACACGTTGGCTGTAATTAAAAACCGAAATGGAAACATTCAGAATTAAAGGAAAAAAAATAAAGAATTGGAAAACATTTCACTCTGAATTTAAAGAAGAAATGAACTTTCCAGATTATTATGGAGAGAATATGGACGCTTGGATTGATTGCGTTGACGAATTGACTGAAAAACCAACTATTTTACAAATTGATAATGGAAAATACTTAAAAGAAAACAAACCGGATTTATTTAATGCAATTTTAGAATGTGGAGCTTTTGTAAATTATAGAAAAATTAAAGTCGGAGAAAAGCCGAATTTGATAATTGCAACCGACAATTAATTAAATTTCAAGTTAGAAAAGAAAAAATGAATTTGAAACACATAATAATATTTTTGAGCTTTACCTTATTAATTAATTGTAAAAAATCTAAAAATACTATCACTTTAATTCCAGAAAACTATAAAGGAACAATCAAAATATGGTTTAATCAAAAAAAAGGAATTGAAGAAAAATATGAAAATGATAAAAGAGTTTATGAAATCCCAAAAAATGGTATTTTGAAAACAAAGTTCAGTCCGCAATTTGGTTATCACTTTCCTGAATACTACTATATTTCAGAAAGTGGAAAAAGAACTGAAATTAAACCTATTTTAAATTTAAATAAAAAAGTGCTTGACACAATTAAAAAAAATGAAATTTACGTTTATCATTTTATGCCAATGGGAGAAGTGGTAAAAATAGATTCACTTGGAAATGTTACAGAAAAGAAAGAACCTGGAATTATTTTTAGCGTAGGAAATCCATTAAACTGAAAAGAAAAAAACTACAGCCAACAACATATATAATTTATTGCTGGCTTTTTGCTTACTTACGAAAATCCTCGCGGATTTTCTTTGTCTGTAATTATTTATTAAATTAGTTGCTTAATTCACGCAACAAACCATATATAAACACGTT
>NZ_JALCZO010000032.1 GCF_023555495.1 Polaribacter sp. Z022
AACGTGTTTGTGTTATAGAAAGTTGCGATTTTTGTGCTCGAGGATTTTCCGCAGGAAAATCAGAAGTAACAAAAATTGTAACAAACTTTGATTAAGCTAAAAATAAGCAATTTTTTATACACGGTGTTGGCAGTAGTTTTTTATTATGATATTAGTGATTCGACTAATCCATCTTTGGAAATTTTACCTGATTTCAAAAATTGATGTAGGGCAGATATACAGTACTCAGAATTAATATAATATCTTTTCATTTCTGAGGTATAATTGATGTTATCAGTAAAATATGCCTTTTTACTTGTTTTACTCACATAGATTTCTCCTTTTAATCTATCATTGAAACGAATTTTATAAGTTTCCCATATAGGACCAAAAAAAGCTCTTTTGTTTTTTACTTTTTTAATTTTGTAATTATTACTTATTTGAGCATTTAGACTATTTTGGTTCTGACTCAAGTAATTCTCAATTAAAAATTCATTTATGTCTGATACATTATTAATTTCAAATCCATATTTAGATTCATTAATCAAAAAAACATAATTGTCTTTACTATCCATTTTTAAAGCAAATATGTTTTCGTCTAAAAAACCATGTTTGAATAAATAACTCTCACCATCAATATCAATTAGTAAATTATTTTCTCCAATGTATTCCCAATTTTCTCTTTTAACCTTTCCATTTTTTGAGATTAAAATTTGGTTATTATCCCGAAATATAAAAACATGTTTTGTGTCATTAGATTCATCAATTAAAACCCAATTTTGATTTTTTAATATAGCTAAATCATTAATTTTTTTTGAAAATTGCTGAATTTTTGGAATAATATTTGAAAAGTATGCTTTCAATTTTCTTTGTTTTTTAAATTACTGCCAACGTGTTTGTGT
>NZ_JALCZO010000033.1 GCF_023555495.1 Polaribacter sp. Z022
AGGGAGAGAGTGTTCCATATTTTTCTTTAAAAATCAAGATTTTCAAACTTTAAATTCCTTTTTCAGAATTTGACTGGGCTATGAATGCCAACGGTTTTGTGTATGATTTCGTTGCGTGTTTAAGCAACTAAATTAGCAAATACAAACCGAATAGAAAATCCGCGAGAATTTTCGTAATTAGGCGAGTACTAGCAATGAATTATACACGGTGTTGGCAAATCGTTTTTTATTCGTACATAAATTCTATTCTCTCTTCGAGATTACCTGGTAAGTCTTTGATTATTTCTTTTATAATTCCATATTTGTCATCGTATTTTATCGTGTAAATCGTTCCTAAATTTTCAATATTGGTAATTCTATTTAATTCGTCGTATTTGTAATTCCAAGTCCCCATTGTTCCAGAACCACTAACACTCATACTTTTGACACGTTTCTTACTGTCATATTCATAACATTTAAGAAATGCAAAACTTCTTACACTTTCATCGAAAGAATCAATGTTACATTCTTTATCTTTTATTGAGTCTTTATAAATTCCATTAGTTGGTAAATAATAAGGTATTTTGGCAATCTTTTGGCTGAAATATAGGTCAACTTTTGTTTCTTTTAAATCAATTAGGGAATCTTTGATTAATTCTACGTCTTTCCATTTCGATTCGTCAACATTCAGATTATCATAATGTTTTACAGTTATTTTAATTCGTTCTGAATTTTTATTACAACTAAAAAAAAATGAAATTAGAAGAAGAAAGATTATTGATTTGTTCATTCGCTCAAATGTTTGCCAACGTGTTTGTGTTATGAAAAGTTGCGTTTTAAATGTTCGGCTATTTTCCGTAGGAAAATTGAAGAACTTTAAAAAAGCAACAACTTTTGG
>NZ_JALCZO010000034.1 GCF_023555495.1 Polaribacter sp. Z022
ATACACAAACACGTTAGCCACAATATGACAAAAACCCAAATCAGGAACATAATAACAAAGATTCATTTCTACATTTTGGGATTTGCTTTATTGAATTTCACTCTGAAAAGTACGATTGAAATAAGTCTAAATTATAAATTGAGTTATTTTATAACGTTAGTAATTTATTCAAGCGGAATTATTCTCTTCTTATGGAATTTCAAGCCATTTAAAAAAATTGGATTTTACTTTAGTTTTTATGCAATTACGCCAATTCTGACTTTATTACTCTGGTTGTTTGGCGGAATATTTTTCGGAATTGTTGCTTCAATAGTTCTTTATCCGATTCAACCGAATCATATTGAAATTGAGAAAGACAATTTTGTGATTTATCAAAAAACTGAAGGTTTTTTAGGAATGTGTTGTGAATATGAAATTACGGAAAAGCAATATTTTATATTAGAAAAGAGAATTAAAGAAATAGATTTATCTAATGAAATTGAATTTAATGAAAAATCATTATATACTAAAAACGGAAAAACAGAACTGAAAATTAAATACGAAAAATATCAATTTGCTGAACATAGTTTGCCGAAAAGAGACACGATAATTTTAATCAAAAAGGAATAAATACTGTGGCTAACAACGTGTATATTTTATTGCTTTCTTTTAGCCAACTTACGAAAATCCTCGCGGATTTTCTATTCAGTATTTATTTGCTAAATTTACGCTAAACCAACGCAACAAAGCATACACAAACACGTTGGCAGTAATTTAAAAAACAAAGAAAATTGAAAGCATACTTTTCAAATATTATTCCAAAAATTCAGCAATTTTCAAAAAAAAT
>NZ_JALCZO010000035.1 GCF_023555495.1 Polaribacter sp. Z022
AACGTGTTTGTATATGGTTTGTTGCGGTTTTGTTATGCTAAAAGTAAGCAATTTATTAAACAACTTTGTACCTGCGTATTTTTCCGAAGGAAAAATTTAGCAGCAATAAAGTTTATACAGTGTTAGCAAATCGTTTTTTATTCCGTTATTCTTTTAATAGGTCTACAAATGTATTATCAGTCCAAACTTTGGTGTCAATTGTGAAATAGTTTCTGTTCAAAAGCAATTTATCTGGTATCGAATCCATTTTGATAAATCGTAAATCCATAATGTGACCTTCAAAGCTATAGTTTTCATAGTTTTTATAATCGAATTCAATTGTATTTTTATCAGTGTAAATTTCTTTAACATACACAGAATCTTTTTCTTTTTGTAAATAAACGAAGGTCACTTTTCTTGAGTTTATTCTTGATTCAGGAATACTGTCAGCAGGTGAGAAGAAGCTAACCTTTCCTCTCATAATTGAATCATTTTTATTTCCTTCAATTTTAAAAGTAAAGAAACTACTTTTGGTACTGTCAATAACACCATTTTTATAGTGTTTCCAAGTATTCCAAAATGTATCCTTTTTTTTAGTTACATAAGCTTCGAATTCAGCTGTCAATTCATTTCCATTAGTTTGTTGAATAGTTATCCTCTGATAACGTTTAGAAGTGTCAATTTCCATTTTATTCACATCTACTTTTTCGGCAATTTTTTTTGATGTCTTTTTGCATGAGATTATGCAAAGAAATAATAGAATTAATATGATTCGGGATTTTTTCATCAAATGTTTGCTAACGTGTTTGTGTATG
>NZ_JALCZO010000036.1 GCF_023555495.1 Polaribacter sp. Z022
AACGTTGTTGTATAAGGAAAGTTGCGGTTTTGTCAGCGAGGAATTTCCGAAGGAAATTCAGAAGTTGGCAAAAATGCAACTACCTTTAATTAAGTACTAATTTAGCAATTTTTTTTATACGGTGTTAGGCACTGGCATTTTCCATTATTTTTATAAATCGGTTGTGGTTTTCAGTCAGTTTATTGTCTTTTCCGTAATCTTTTAAATAATTAACTAAGTCAGTCGGTTTAGCAGACTTCATAAAAGAATTCTCGCTTAAAATTCCGATTTCAAAATTCGATAGAGTAGAAGTCAAACATAATTCAGTTTTCAGTCCTTTATTTTTCTCCGTTACAATTCCAATTTTATATATTTTTCCGTTGTTTGTGATTGAGTAATAAACTTGTTTTGAGTTAGAAATTTTGTCAATTTTTTCAAAAGTCTGTTCAAATAATCTTCTTTTTGATTCAGTTCTTTTTTTAATTTTATTCAAAATGTTAGAAGCAATGTCAATTTTCAAACAATCTTGCTCAATTTCTTTTCTTGATAATAAGATTTCGTATTCCGATTTTCTCAATATATCTTCATTCGGATAAATGGCAAGTTCTTTAACACAACCACTAATTATTGCCCTTTGCAAACTTGTCAGATTTTTTATTGGAAAAGATAATTTTGTTGTTATTACATTCAGTTTATTAATGTGTTCAACATCAGAATTCTTTTTTCTTAACTCAAAAGACTCTTTAATTAGTTCAATTTCTTTGTTTTCAAATCTTTTCATAATCGTGGTTTTTGCTTGTGCCTAACGTGTTT
>NZ_JALCZO010000037.1 GCF_023555495.1 Polaribacter sp. Z022
TGCCAACGTGTTTGTGTTATGAAAAGTTGCGTTTTAAATGTTCGGCTATTTTCCGTAGGAAAATTGAAGAACTTTAAAAAAGCAACAACTTTTGGTTAAGCTAAAAATAAGCAATTTTTTATACACGGTGTTGTAATTAGTTGTGAAACATTTGAGTGGATATTTTATTTTTTTTCCAATCTCTTGTTTTTCAATTTTTCTATTATTTTAAGATTAGAACGAAAGCTGTAAATACAGAAGTTATAAATAATAAAGATAAAAAAATATTCACTCTTTTTCTTTTTAAAGACCAATTTTCAAATTTTTCAAAATATTCTAAATAAGTATCGTTTTTTAAAATTAAAAAATGACAAATTAAATAAGAAAAAATCACTAAAATTATTATGTAATATTTTTCAAAGTATAAGTTTAATTCAAACAATTTATTTGTAAGGATACAAAAAGTTAAAAGTGTTACTGATATAATTACCAATATTGCTCCATAAATGAAGTTTTGATTAAAACCATATTTTTTATTTGTCCAAAAGTCATTGTAATATTCCAAAGGGTTTTCAATTCCATATTTATTTTTCATTCTTTTTTTTATAAAAGGGATTTTATATAATAGTAAAAAAATGTTTATCTTATTGAAAGCAAAATGCATGGTTCTTTCAATTAAGTAAAGACAATAATAAAGTATATTTATTTTGGATTTTATTAATTCCATTTATGTTACAATAATTTTCAGATTATTTCAGTTTTTTCAGAAGTTAGATTTTCCTGAGGAATTAATTACAACGTGTTTGTG
>NZ_JALCZO010000038.1 GCF_023555495.1 Polaribacter sp. Z022
ACAAACACGTTGTGTAACATTTGAGAAATGAACAAAATACTAACTTACATATTAATATTTCTAACTTTTAGTTGTGTTGATAAAAAGAATAAAACAGAAACTCAAACATCACTAACTGAACAAAGTGAAACTGAAATTTCGGATTCTGAAAAAACAAAAAAGACGATTTTTGATAAAGTCTTTAGGAAAATTAATGAAATTGAATATTTCAAAAATTACGAAAACGGAATTAGCTCTGTCATAAATTATGAAGAAAGTAGATGGGAATATGTTTTTGTTGAGATGGTAAATGACAACAAACGAATAGTTATTCTTGAGAAAATTGTTGAGACTGGAAAACCTGAAAAAAAGTATCAAATTTTAGATACCATTCTTATCAATAATTTTAAAGAAAATGAATTTACATCATTTGGTGTTTGCCAAAATAATGGAAAAGCAGATTCTCGGATTTTCACAATAATTGAGAGAACTGAAAATGATTTTGATTTAGAATATTATTCCAAAATCAAAAGTGCGTGGAAAGCAAATCTTAAAACCAAAAAAATTGAAAAAATGACCGAAATAAATGGAATTATGTGTATGAATGAAAGTTATGGAATTTAAAAAAACGTTACACAACACCGTGTATAAAAAATTGCTTAATTTTAGCTTAAACAAAAGTTGCTGCTTTTTTACTCACTTTCTATTTTCCTTCGGAAAATAGCCGTTCACAAAAAACGCAACTTTCAATACACAAACACGTTGCC
>NZ_JALCZO010000039.1 GCF_023555495.1 Polaribacter sp. Z022
AACGTGTTTGTGTATATTTTGTTGCGTTGGTTTAGCGTAAAGTTAGCAAATAATTACTGAATAGAAAATCCGATAGGATTTTCGTAAGTTGGCTAAAAGAAAGCAATAAAATATACACGGTGTTGTAAACAGTTTATTTATATTCATTCACTATATTTTCAATTGATTTGTCCCTTTTAGCTATAATTTTAGTTGTTTTAGATTCCAATTTTAAAATATCATTTTCAATATTGTACTTAAATTCATTTCCATATATATTCATTTGTATTTTAAATTGATTCGTTTTAATTGGGTTATTATTGGAAAATTCAAAACTTCTTTTTTGAGCTTCTTTTTTTGACATTTTCAGTTCATTCCCAAAGAAATCTTTGTTTGATATTTTTGAAGTATCTATTTTTCTGTGAATGTAATTATATTTTGAAGTGTCCAATTCAATCTTTATGCAATTGTTTCCTATATAACTCCATTTTCCATAAATATCTTTAGAGTCAATTCCTGGTAGTCTGATATTCCCATTTTCACGGAAAAATAATTTGGGGTTTAAATTATAAGAGTCATTATATTTTTCAAGAATTGTTATTGAAGAATTGTCATTAAATTCAATTTTTTTATTATTTAATATTCCTTCTTTTATAATCCAAGTTTGACCTTCAACTTTTTGATACCTTTCAGAACAACCAAATGAAATAATTATAATGAATATTATCAGTTTTGTTTTCAGTTCCATAATTGTTTACAAC
>NZ_JALCZO010000003.1 GCF_023555495.1 Polaribacter sp. Z022
GTATTTCTTAGCGGCTGCAAACATACAAACTATTTCTATTCTGACAAGAAAAAAAATAACTTTTTTTATACCCTTACTAAAACACCCTAAAAAAAATGAACTATGCTTCCGAAAAAATCGGACTGCAAAGATACAATAGTTTTTAATTAACAACCTAATAAAAATTATTTTTTTTAATAAAAACTAAATAATACAACTCAAATTTATCAATGAACTCACTAACTAAATATCCTCATATTTTTGTTAGCGGGTGCAAATATACTACCCATTTTTAATCTCACAACCTTTTTCTCAATCTTTTTTAAGTTTAAAACAAAAGTAAGTTATAATTCAATAATATTGAAACACTTAGAAACGAAAATATTTTAATATTGAATAACTATTCGAATAGATAGTTTTAAAAAATTATAGATATATAAATATATAAATGGCTTTTGCTTTTTTAACAACACTAAATTATACGTTTAGAAAACGTAGTAATTTGTTGTTACTTGATGGATATAAATTATAATTTTAAGTAAAAATGTGAATTAAAATTAAATAGTCACAAATAATTAATGTCATTTTAACCTGCTTTTAAGTAATGCTATATATAAATTTAGATTTTTAAAAAAAGAAAATAAGTTTGTGAAAACAGATTTTTTTCTAAGAATTAAGGGAAATTATGATCTTTTCTTTAATTTCTTTTTTGCTTTCTTTTTCTTTCTAATTTTTGCAAACATCTTTTTATAGACCTCTACATTAACCTCAGCTTTTCGGTTTTTAATTATTTCAGTAAAATCGAAAGGAAGCTTTGAAGATTGTGTTGTTAATTTTTCATCTTGAAAAGCTCTTTGCAATACATCTTCTATTAAAAAATCTTCATTTTCTGTTTCTGGATGATATTCAGTTTTTAAAGAAAGACTAAAAACATTAGCAGTTGTATTATACCAAAAAGCTTTCCAACCACTTCTTAAGGTTTTAATATTTTGAAATGCAGTTTTACCTGTTTGTCGATGAATTAATTTTATTAAGATACGACCTTCTGTTGTGGTCATCTTTTTAATTTGATCTGTAAATTCTCCCTCTATATAAGTTTGAACTAATTTTGTGTATTTTCTTCTTTTAGATTTAGATTTTATTTTTTCTAATCTAGAGTTTAAAGAATCTAATCTTTTAGATGCTAATTGTGCATATGGATAAGCTTTAAAAACTTTTCTACGAAACCACAAATAATAACGAATATCGTTTTTAGATTTAAACTTGTGTTTTGGTAATAATGAAAATTCATTAAGATTAACAGTTAATGTATCTCCAGGTTTTACAAAAACATAGTCATCAATATTGATAGGTAAGGAATCAATTTCTTTTTTTTGAGAAAAAGAAATTAAAGTTATTGTCATTATATATATGTAGAGTATTTTTTTCAAAACTTTACTTAAAAATCATTAATTAGATTACTTTTATTAAGAAACCATATCTATAAAATCTTGTTCTGATATTATTGTAACACCTAAAGTTTCAGCTTTTGCCAACTTTGATGGTCCCATATTATCTCCTGCAACTATAAAACTTGTTTTTTTTGAAATTGAAGAGCTTACTTTTCCCCCATTATCTTCTATAGCTTTTTTAAGTTCGTTTCTACTCATTTGATGAAAAACTCCAGAAACTACAAATATTTGTCCTTGTAATTTATCTGTTTGGTTTTCTAAACTTTCTGCAGACACCTCTAATTGGACACCTGAATCTTTTAATCGATTTATTAATTGTATGTTTCCTAAATCTGATGAAAAATCAAGTATGCTTTGTGCAATCCTATCTCCTATTTCATCTACAGCTATTAAGGTTTCAAAATTTGCAGTCATTAAATTATCTATTGATTTAAAATGTTTTGCTAATTTTTTAGCTACAGTTTCTCCTACAAAACGAATTCCTAAAGCAAATAATACTTTTTCAAACGAAATTTCTTTTGATTTTTCGATTCCTGAAATCATATTTTGAGCAGATTTTTCTGCCATTCTTTCTAAAGGAATTATTTGTTCTACTTTTAAATCATATAAATCTGCATAATTTTGAATAAGTCCTTCTTTTCTTAATAAATCTACAGTTTCTCCTCCAAGACCATCAATATCCATTGCTTTTCTAGAAATAAAATGTTGAATTCTTCCTGTAATTTGAGGAGCACATCCAAATTCATTTGGACAATAATGCTTTGCATCTCCTTCTGTTCTAATTAATTCTGAATTACATTCAGGGCAATTTGTTGCATAATGTGTAGGTTCAGAGTTTTTTGGTCGTTTTGTAAAATCTACAGCTATAATTTTTGGAATAATTTCTCCTCCTTTTTCTACAAAAACTGTATCGTTTACTCTTATATCTAACTTTTCTATTTGATCTGCATTATGCAAGGAAGCCCTTTTTACTGTAGTACCTGCTAATTGTACAGGCTCTAAATTTGCAACTGGAGTAATTGCTCCTGTTCTACCAACTTGATAAGTTATTTCATTTAAAATAGTTGAAACTTGTTCTGCTTTAAATTTATATGCAATTGCCCATCTTGGTGCTTTAGAAGTATAACCTAACTCTTCTTGTTGTTGAAGATTGTTAACTTTTATTACAATTCCGTCAGTTTCATAAGGTAAATCGTGACGTTTTTCATCCCAATGATTTACAAATTCAAAAACTTTATCTATAGATTTTGCTAAAGTGATTGTTTCTGGAACTTTAAAACCTACTTTTCTTGCATTTTTTAAACTTTCAAAATGTGTTTTGTATTTTCTTTCTGAAGTTACTACTTGATATAACAAACAATCTAATGGTCTTTTTGCTACCTCTGCACTGTCTTGTAATTTTAAACTTCCGCTTGCGGTATTTCTAGGATTTCTATATTCTTCTTCGCCATTTGCAACTCTTTCTTCATTCATTTTAATAAAACCATTTAAAGGCAAAATGATTTCTCCTCTCATTTCAAAATCAGAAACAAAGTCTCCTTTTAAGGTTAATGGAATAGATAAAATAGTTTTTATGTTTGCAGTTACTTCATCTCCTTGAAAACCATCTCCTCTTGTAACCGCTTTTACAAACTGACCATTTTCATAAGTTAAATTAATAGAAGCTCCATCATATTTAAGCTCACAAGTATATTCTAATTCTGTTCTTCCTAAAATTTTTTGAATTCTCTTTTCCCAATCTAACAAATCTTCTTTTGAATAAGAATTATCTAAAGAATACATTCTATTTTTATGGGTAACAGTTTCAAAGTTTTTTGTAATACTTCCTCCTACTCTTTGTGTTGGAGAATTAGCATCAAAAAACTCTGGATTTTCAGCTTCTAATTTTTCTAACTCTTTTAATTTTAAATCGAATTCTAAATCTGATATTGTTGCATTATCTAACACATAATAATTATGATTATGCGTATTTAACTCATTACGAAGTGATTGTATTTTTTGCTTAACTGTCATTAAAAGTATGATTTTTCCTTTGCTCTTTAATACATAAGAATAATTTCAAAAATAAGATAATAAATGCACACTTAATAAATTTAATTAAGAATCATAAAAAACAACTTTTTAAGCAAAATAGGGAAATTGCCTATATGACAAACTTCTTATTCTTAATAAATTTACTTAACTGAAAGTCTAGACAAAAGTTAAACCCTAAAAGCAACATTTATATAACAAATAATTTTACAAATTTTAAACAAACAACATTTTGTTTTTATTCTAAAGTTAGGTTCATATGAACTAGCTTATAAATCCCCATACTATGAATAATAATACAAAAACAATAAACGATTTAAAAGTCCAATTTAACGAGGAGGGCTATTTAACAAATTTTGAACAATGGGATATTGAAGTAGGAGAAAAAATAGCAAAAGACCATAACATTGAATTGTCTGAAACTCATTGGGATATAATTTCTTGGATACAAGAACAATTTAAAAAAGAAAAAGAATTAACCTTAGATACGATTTTGAATACAGGCATAAGTAATCTTAACGAATTAAAAAGGTTATTTACAAATGATCCTTTAGCAATCTCTACAAAGATTGCAGGAATACCTAAACAAAAACAAATAAAATAAACTACTAAAAATGAGAGATTTAGTTATTTTAGGTGCAGGTACTTCTGGAACAATGATGGCTAACCATTTAATTGATAAGTTACCTAGCAATGATTGGAAGATTCATGTTATAGATCAAAATAAAACACATTATTATCAACCAGGTTTTTTGTTTTTACCTTTTGATATTTATACTGAAGAGCAAGTAAAAAAAGATGGTACAAAATTTATCCCTGAAAAGGTAAATTATATCCAACAAAGAATAGAAAAAATAGATAGTAAAAATAATTTAGTTCAACTAGAAGATACCTCATTAGCTTATGACATTCTTATAATTGCAACTGGATCTATAATTGATCCTAGAGAAACTGAAGGAATGCTAAGTAGAGAATGGCATAAGTCAATTTTCGATTTTTACACTTTTGAAGGTGCTCTAGCTTTAAGAAATAAATTAAGAAATTTTAAAGAAGGAAGATTGGTTGTTCATTTTACAGAAATGCCAATAAAATGTCCTGTTGCTCCTTTAGAGTTTGCCTTTTTAGCAGATTCGTTTTTCGAAAAAAAAGGAATAAGAGACAAAGTGAAAATAACATTTGTAACTCCCTTATCTGGAGCCTTTACAAAAGAAGTTTGTTCTAAATCTTTAGGATATTTATTAGATGAAAAAAAGATACATTTAGTTACAGACTTTGCAATTGAAAAAGTAGATTATGAAAACAATAAAATAATAGATTATATAGATCAAGAAGTTCCTTATGATTTATTAGTTACAGTGCCCACAAACATGGGCGATGAAGTAATAGAACGTTCTGGATTAGGAGATGAATTAAATTTTGTACCAACACATCCTAACACATTACAATCTATAGAAAACGAAAATATTTTTGTTATTGGTGATGCCACTGATTTAAAAGCATCAAAAGCCGGATCTGTTGCACATTTTCAATCAGAGACATTAACTGATAACATTTTATTGTATATACAAAATAAACCCCTAAAAAAAGAATATGATGGTCATGCAAATTGTTTTATTGAAACAGGCAAAAACAAAGCCTTATTAATAGATTTTAATTATGACCTAGAACCTGTAACTGGCAAATTCCCGTTTGCTAAAGTTGGACCTTTAAAACTTTTAAAAGAAAGTATTATTAATCATTGGGGTAAGTTAGCCTCTAGATGGATTTACTGGAACTTACTTTTAAAAGGGATATCATTACCTTTTATATCAAGAAACATGAGCATGAAAGGAAAAAATTTAATAAACCAAAACTTAGAACAATGATTAAGATAATAAATCAAACTAAAATTCATGTCAATGAAGAAGGTTATTTAACCGACTTTGAAGAGTGGAATGTTAGAATTGGTGAATATATTGCAAGAGAACACGATATTGTCTTAACCCTATCTCATTGGGACATAATCTCTTGGATTCAAGAACAATTCAAAGCAAAAAAATCTTTATCTCTTAGAGGAATTAGAAGAAGTGGAATTACTAGTATTAAAGAACTCTACAATCTATTTCCTGGGGGACCTTTAAAAATATCTGCAAAAATTGCAGGAGTTCCGAAACCAACCAATTGCATTTAAATGTTTTAAAAATGGGGAAATAAAAAAGTTAAAACATTTAAAGTTGATTATTGGAGCTCCTGCACAGCAGATATACATATAAAACAATAAACTAAAATAGTTTATGATTTAGAAAAAGAAAAAAATGTTATGTAAGAGTAAGATTATTATGAAAAAGTAAAAATTTCTTTGAAAAAGTAAAATTATTATGAAAGAGTAAAAAATTATTATGGAAAAATAAAAAACCCGAATCATTAATTTGATTCGGGTTTTTATTGTAATAATAACACTACTAATAATAAGTGTATCTTCTAACTTTTGCAATATGTTTAGCCAAACGCATTACTTGATGAGAATAACCATACTCATTATCATACCAAACATAAATAACAATTGTTTCTAAATCTGTAATAGTAGATTTACTATCAAAAATAGAAGGTGCTGTAGACCCAATAATATCAGAAGAAACCAATTCGTTATCCATAGAATATTTAATTTGTTCTACTAAATCTCCCTCTAAAGCGTATTTCTTAATTATAGAATTTACTCTTTCTTTAGTAACCTTAGTACCTAATTGTAAATTTAAAATTGCCAATGATCCATTTGGTACAGGAACTCTAATTGCATTAGAAGTTAGTTTACCTTTTAATGCAGGTATTGCTTTAGAAACGGCTGCTCCTGCTCCAGTTTCTGTAATTACCATATTTAAAGCTGCTGCTCTACCTCTTCTATGTTTACTATGCATATTGTCTACCAAGTTTTGGTCGTTTGTATATGCATGTATTGTTTCTAAATGCCCTTTTTTAATGCCAAAATTGTCTTCTAAAACTTTTAAAACAGGTGTAATTGCATTTGTTGTACAAGATGCTGCAGAAAAAATATCTACTGTATCTGGATTAAATTGTTTATGATTAACACCATGAACTATATTTGGTATTCCTTTTCCAGGTGCTGTTAATAAAACTTTACTTGCTCCATTTGCTTTTAAATGTCTTGCCAATGCAACATCATCTCTAAAAGCTCCAGTATTATCAATTATTAAAGCATCATTAATACCGTATTTAGTATAATCAATATCTTCAGGTTTTCCTGCAGAAATCATATGAACAGTTGTTCCGTTAATTATTAAAGCATTGTTATCTACATCTGTTTGAACTGTTCCTAAAAAATCTCCATGTACAGAATCTATACTTAATAAAGAGGCTCTTTTATTTAAAACTTTTTCATTTATTTCTCCTCGAGTAACAATTGCTCTTAATCTTAATTGAGAACCTTTACCCATTTTAGACATTAATTCTCTAGCTAATAAACGACCAATTCTACCAAAACCATATAAAACAACATCTTTTGGCTTAATATTTTTAGACGCTGTTGCTTCTTTTAATTTATCTTTAACAAAAGCTACTTTATCTGCACCTTTTTTAGGACACAAATGACATTCATAAGCTAACTTACCAATATCTAACTTAGATGATGGTAAATCTATTTCTTGAATTGCCTTTGCTATATCTAAAGCATCTTCAATAGAAATTGGCTTACTAACAAACTCTTTTGCATAGTTTATTAAATTTAAAACTTCGCTTGTTCTTTTATCTACTAAAGTATTTCTAAAAAGGACTAATTCTATAGATTTATCATACCATAAATCATTAACAATAGTCATAAATTCTACAGTAGCTCTTCTGTTTTTGGCTTGCAATAAAACTTCTTCTTCGTAATTTAATATTGTTGACATAGTTGTAACTAAATTTAAAATTTTACACAAAAATATGTCTTTTTATCAAAACACGAAATCGATTTCGTAAAAGTTTCGTAAAAGTTTCGTAAATAAAAAAAATCCTGATAAATTATCAGGATTTCATGAATAAAATAAGTTTGTTTTTTTATCTAAAAGCATAACGCTCTCTTTCTCCTTCTAAATTAATTACCTCTAAATAAATTGATTTCCCACTTCCATAAGAAGCTTCAATTGCTTTAACTGCTGCACTTGCATTTAAAACTGGTTTTTTATTAATTTCTGTTATAATATAACCTTCTTTTACACCATAATAATCTAGGTTTTTGTTTTGATTGGTAATTATTTTAGCTCCGCCAGAAATATCATACTTTTTCATTTCTTTTTTTGTTAAATCTTTTAATACAACTCTTAAGCTTCTAGAAATGTAAGAATCCTTTTTACTAAGTTTTACACTTTTAGTAATAAATTCTCCATCTCTATATACAGTTACATCAACAAATTCTCCTGGTCTTTTTGCTGTTAATTGCCCCCTTAATTCAGAGTATTTAGAAATTTTTACATTATTAACTTTCTTAATGATATCTCCTTCTTTCAATCCAGATTTTTTTGCTCCACCATCTTCTGCAACAGCTCCAATTTTTACACCATCAATATTATCATCTCTTTGATCTATGTTAATACCCAATATTGCTTCTTGTACAGAACCGAATTCTAATAAATCATCAATAATTTTTTTGGTAATATTAGAAGGAACTGCAAAAGAATACCCAACAAAAGAACCTGTTTTAGAAGAAATTGCAGTATTAATACCTACCAATTCTCCTCGCGTATTTACTAATGCTCCCCCACTATTTCCTGGATTTACTGCTGCATCTGTTTGTATAAAAGATTCTATATTTTTATTACCTTCTAAATCTCTACCCTTTGCACTTACAATACCTGCTGTAACAGTAGATGTTAAATTATAAGGATTACCAACTGCTAAAACCCATTCTCCAATTTTAATTGTATCAGAATTTGCAAAAGGAATGTATGGTAAATCTACATCAGAATCTATTTTTAATAATGCAATATCATTTTCTTTATCAGTACCAATTAATTCTGCCTTATATTTTTTTCTATTATTTAATGTAATTTCTATTTCTGTTGCTCCAGAAATAACATGATTATTTGTAACAATGTATCCATCTTGCGAAATAATTACACCACTTCCAGTACCAACTTGCTCGTATTTTCTTCCTTTACTTCCATTTCCAAAGAAAATATCAGCAGGACTTAATTGTGTTCTTACAGCTGTGTTTTTTACGTGAACAACTGAGTTAACTGTATTTTCTGCAGCTACAGATAAATCTACAGAATTAGTTACTGTATTTATTTTATCTAATACAGGATTGTAATTTGCTGTAATAGTTTTAATAGGTTGTGTAACTGTTCTTTCTACAATAACTTCGTCATTAAACATCATTTTATATCCACCTAAAGTAATAGCACCTCCTAAAATGGCCATTCCTAATAAACCTAATATTTTTTTCATATTCTTCAAATTTATATTTCAAATATACAATTTTAACATTTTTAAAAAATCTGTTTAACTTGGTTTTAACTGATTTTAACCGGTTTTTAACAATCTTTTTATTCTCTTTAAATACCTATATTTGCTACAATGAATATAGAATTTTATAAATATCAAGGAACTGGAAATGATTTTGTGATGATTGATAACAGAACAAAAACTTTTCCTAAAAAGAATACCACAATTATTTCTAAACTTTGTGATAGAAATTTTGGTGTTGGTGCAGATGGTGTAATTTTAATTGAAAATGATGATAAATTTGATTTTAAAATGATTTATTTTAATGCAGATGGTAGCCAAACTTTTTGCGGAAATGGAGGTAGATGTGCTGTAGCTTTTTCTAAACACCTTAATATTATTGATTCTAAAACTAAGTTTATAGCTTATGATGGTGAACATATTGCAGAAATTGAAAACGGAATTGTTTCTTTAAAAATGATTGATGTTGATGAAATTAAAGTAAATGAAAACTCAGTTTTTGCTTATACAGGAACCCAACACCATGTAGAATTAGTTAACGATTTAAATAATTTCCCTGTTTTTGATAAAGGAAAAGAAATTAGATACTCTTATGCTGAACCTGGTAGTAATGTAAACTTTGTACAACAAATTAACAATACTACTTTTAGAGTTAGAACTTATGAAAAAGGTGTAGAAAATGAAACTTTAGCATGTGGTACAGGTGTTACAGCAGTAGCAATTGCAATGCATAAAACTAAAAAAACGAATAGTAATTTAATTTCTTTACCTGTTGAGGGGGGAAATTTAGAAGTTTCTTTTACTGAAGAAAATGGAAGTTATTCTGATGTATTTTTAAAAGGACCTGCTACTTTTGTTTTTAAAGGAAATATTAATTTTAATGATTAAGTTAAAAGGAGAACATATTAAATTACGTGCTTTAGAACCAGAAGATTTACAGTTTCTTTATCAAATAGAAAACAATGAATCTTTTTGGGAAGTGAGTCACACACAAACTCCTTTTTCAAAATATGTGCTAAAACAATATTTAGAAAATGCACATTTAGATATTTATGAAGTAAAACAATTACGTTTATTAATTGAAGAAACAAAATCTAACAACCAAATAGGAATGATAGATTTGTTCGATTTTAACCCTACTCATAAAAGAGCAGGAATTGGAATCTTAATTCATCCTGATTTTGAAAAAAGAGGTTATGCTACTGAAGCTTTATCACTTTTAATAAACTATTCTTTTTCTCATTTAAACCTGCATCAATTATTTGCTAACATCACTTCAGACAACACTAAAAGCATTGCTCTTTTTAACAAATTTAATTTTGAAAAAGTAGGAGTTAAAAAAGATTGGATTTTATCTGAAAGAAAATTTAAAGATGAAATTTTGTTGCAACTGATAAATGAGTAATTTTGCTATTCTTATTAAATTAAAAAACATTGAGTAAAAAATTTATCTTCGCAGTTATAGCCACAATTTTATTAGGTTTAGGTATTATTGGAAACAATTATTATCAAAAAATATTTGGTAGTTCTATAACTAAAGAAACCTCACTTTACGTTAAATCTACTGATAGCTTAATTGAGATTAAAGAAAAAATTAAAGAAGTATCTAAGCATCCAAATACATTTTTATTAGTTGCTGCTCAAAAAAACTTTTCTAAACCAAAATCTGGAAGATATTTATTAAAAGAAGGAATGTCTAATAATGACATTGTTAACATGTTAAGAGTTGGTAATCAAACACCAATTAATTTATCTTTTAACAACCAAGATACTTTAGAAAAATTAGCAGGTAGAATTGCGCAACAATTAGAAACCGATTCTATTTCTTTATTAAATTCTTTTACAAATAAAGACTTTTTAGAGAAAAACAACTTCACTAAAAAATCTGTTTTACAAATATTTATTCCAAATAGCTACGAGTTTTATTGGAATACTTCTGCAGATAAATTTAGAAATAAAATTTTTAAAGAATACAAACGTTTTTGGAACGATAACAGGTTAAAAAAAGCAAAAGCTTTAAACTTAAGTAAAGAAGAAGTAATAACACTAGCATCAATTGTACAAAAAGAAACTGCAAAAAAAGTTGAAAGACCCATTGTTGCTGGTTTGTATTTAAATAGATTAAAAAAAGGTTGGCCTTTACAAGCAGATCCAACTATAATTTATTGTATTAAAGAAAAAAAAGGACAAAACTTTGTAGTTAAAAGAGTTTTAACTGCAGATTTAGAAATTAACTCTCCCTACAATACTTATAAAAATAGAGGTTTACCTCCTACACTAATTGCAATGCCAGATATTTCTGCAATAGATGGGGTTTTAAATGCGCAAAAACACAAGTACTATTATATGTGTGCAAATGTAGACAAATTAGGATATCATGCTTTTGCAAGAACATTATCTCAACATAATAGAAATGCAGCTAAATATCATCAATGGATGAATAAACAAAGAATAAACAGATAATGATTAGAAAGTTTCAACTTTTAATTATTTCGTTAATTTCTTTAACTGCTTTTTCGCAAACTTCATCTTTTTACAAAAAATCAGACACACTAAATAAGAAAAGACGTAATTCTATTATTATTACAGAAAGTGTAATGGCAGGTGGTGCATTAATTGCTTTAAATCAACTTTGGTATAAAGATTATCCACGTTCTAGTTTTCATTTTAAAAACGATAATAATGATTGGAAACAAATGGACAAGATTGGTCATTTTATGACATCTTATTATGTTGGTAAAGTTGGTATGGAGGCTTTAGATTGGGCTGGAGTTTCTAAAAAAAACCAATTA
This sequence comes from Polaribacter sp. Z022, assembly GCF_023555495.1. GTDB lineage: Bacteria > Bacteroidota > Bacteroidia > Flavobacteriales > Flavobacteriaceae > Polaribacter. The sequence continues at coordinate 11,693 of NZ_JALCZO010000003.1, forward strand.
ATTTACGGTGCAACTTATGGTTTTGCGTTTTTAACAGCTGTAGAAGTTCTAGATGGTTTTTCTGAAGAATGGGGAGCTTCTCCTGGCGATATTTTAGCAAATGCTGCAGGTCCTGGTTTATTAATTGGACAAGAATTACTTTGGCAAGAACAACGAATTACTTTAAAATATTCTTTTCATCAAACAGAATTTGCAAAACAAAGACCCAACACTTTAGGTGAAAATTATTTGCAACAAGCTTTAAAAGATTATAATGGTCAAACTTATTGGCTTTCTGCAAATATTTGGTCTTTTAATAAAGAAAGCTCTTTTCCAAAATGGCTTAACATTGCTCTTGGTTATGGAGCTGAAGGAATGCTTTATGGAAACACAAACAATACCAACCCAATACCCCAAGAACCTTACAGACAATTTTACTTAAGTTTAGATGTAGACCTAACTAAAATTAAAACTAATTCTGAATTCTTAAAATCTATATTTTCTGTTGTAAATTTCATAAAAATTCCTGCTCCAACACTAGAAATTAACACCAAAAGTGGAATAAAATTTCATTATCTGTATTTCTGATAAATTTTAACACATTGGTTATCAGTATATTCAAAAATTCATTATAAATTTGCACCGCTAAATAGAAAAATTAAATTTATCAAAAAGTTAATAATTTTAAGTATTATATTTTTAGGATTTATCAATGCAACAACTATTGATAATAAAATAGATACTCATAACAAAGTTACTTTACCAGAATTTATAGATTACAACATTCCTTATTTACAAAAAGATTTTGTAGGTTTTAAAGAAGCTTTAGCTTTTAAAGAATCTCAAGGAAAATACACAGCTGTAAATACTTTAGGATATTTAGGTAAATACCAATTTGGAAAAACTACTTTACACAGATTTAAAATTTACAACACAAAAGAATTTTTAAACAATCCAGAATTACAAGAAAAAGCTTTTATTGCTTTATGTAAAGTTAATAAATGGATTTTAAGAAAAGACATTAAACGATCTGTTGGTAAAACTATAAACGGAATTAAAATTACAGAATCTGGAATTTTAGCTGCTGCTCATTTAAGTGGTGCAGGAAACGTTAAAAAATTTCTAAGAAGTAATGGTTCTGTAAGTTTTGCAGATGCTTATGGAGCAACTATACAATCTTACTTAATTAAGTTTGGTGGTTATGATGTAGAAATCATAAACGCAAATAGATTTGCTACAGTTTAAGGTTCTTCTAAAAAAAACAATCTCATAAAAAAACTCGTTACTTATTCTTTTTAAAGAGTAAATAACGAGTTTTTCTTTTATTTCTATTTCTTATTTATGAATAATAAATATTGCAGGTTTTTTATGTAAATCTGGCTTTTCATTTTTCCAATCTTTTACCATTTTTGTTTTTATATATTCTGTAGGCAAAGTAATATCTGCAGCAATACATAAATTTGTAGTAGGCGTTAAAGTGGCTTTTAAATCTGTTAGCATTTTTTCATTTCGATAAGGAGTTTCAATAAAAATTTGAGATTGATTTTTATCTTTAGACAAACGCTCTAAATCTTTTATTGCTTTTTTTCTATCAGATTTATCAATTGGTAAATATCCATTAAAAGCAAAGTTTTGCCCATTCATACCAGAACTCATCATTGCCATTAATATAGATGATGGTCCAACTAAAGGCACTACTCTAATATTATTTTCATGTGCTAACTTAACAATGCTTGCTCCAGGATCTGCAACAGCAGGTACTCCAGCTTCAGATAACAAACCAACATTTACACCTTCTTTACAAATATCTAAATATTTTCTTGTTTCTATTTCTTCTGCATATTTATCTAACAACATTAATTGTAAAGATGGTTGCGATTTTTTTGGAGAAATTTTCTTAATAAATCTTCTAGCAGATTTTTCGTTTTCTACTATATAATAATCAATCTCTTCAACAACTTTTTTAACTGATAAAGGCATTACTTCTAAAGGTTCAGTTTCTCCTAAAGTAGTTGGGATTAAATAGAGTTTACCAATCATTTTTATATTTTTTTAGAGATGATATTACAAGCTTCATCTAACATTGTATATACATTTTCAAAACCTTGATTTCCTCCATAATATGGATCTGGAACACTTAAATTTTCATTTGGGTTTGATTCGTTTAAAATCATTTTTACTTTTTGCTCATCTTCTTCATTTCTAGCAAGCATCAATATGTTTTGATAATTACTTTCATCCATTGCAAAAATGATATCGAATTCATCAAAATCTTTTACCTCAAATTTTCTTGCACGTTGGTTTCTAATATTTAATCCATATTTTGCTGCTACTTCTATAGAGCGTTCATCTGGTTTGTTACCAACATGATAAGCTGCAGTACCTGCAGAATCTACAAAAACAGTATCTGCATCAACTTTAGATTGCAAAATTCCTTCTGCTAAAGGAGATCTACAAATATTTCCTAAACAGACCATTAATACTTTTTTCATAAAATGATTTTTGTTAAAAATAAGAAACTATTCTTCTCTTAAAAAGTTTAATCGCGTAAAAAATCCAATAAGTCTTCTGAAAATAAAATTTCTAGAAAGTCAGCTTTTTTGTTAAATCATCAACATACTTTCTAAACTGTTTGTCAGTTTCAGTTAAGTTGTCTACAGTTTTACAAGCATGTAATACAGTTGCATGATCTCTTTGCCCAATTTGATTACCAATACTTGCCAATGAAGTTTTAGTTAATCGTTTTGCAAAAAACATAGCTAATTGTCTTGCTTGTACAATATGACGTTTACGAGTTTTAGATTGTAAAGTAGCAACATCCATATCAAAATATTTAGAAACTTCTTTCTGAATATAATCTATAGAAACTTCTTTCTTGGTATTTTTTACAAACTTGTCTACAATTTGTTTCGCTAATTCAATAGAAAATTCTCTTCTGTTAAAAGATGCTTGTGCTATCATAGAAATAATTACACCTTCTAATTCTCTAACATTAGATTTAATATTCTTAGCTATATATTCTATAATTTCTTCTGGCATTTCTACACCATCTCTATACAATTTATTTTGTAAGATAGAAATTCTAGTTTCGTAATCTGGAGCTTGTAATTCTGCTGATAATCCCCATTTAAAACGAGACAACAAACGTTGTTCTATATCTTGCATATCTACAGGCGCTTTATCTGAAGTTAAAATAACCTGTTTTCCATTTTGATGTAAATGGTTAAAAATATGGAAGAATACATCTTGAGTACCTGCTTTACCAGATAAAAATTGAACATCATCAATTATTAACACATCTATCATTTGATAGAAATGAATAAAATCGTTTCTTGTATTTGATTTTACAGAATCTATAAATTGTTGTGTAAATTTCTCTGAAGAAATGTATAAAACAGTTTTGTCTGGATATTTGTCTTTAATATCAACACCAATTGCATGTGCTAAATGTGTTTTTCCTAAACCAACACCTCCATAAATTAATAATGGATTAAAAGATGTTCCTCCTGGTTTGTTAGCAACTGCCATACCTGCAGAACGTGCTAACCTGTTAGAATCTCCTTCTATAAAGTTTACAAAACTATAATTAGGATTTAATTGAGATTCAATCTTAACTTTTTGCAATCCTGGAATTACAAATGGATTTCTTAATTCTCTTTTATTAGACTCTAAAGGAACAGTAACTTTTTGAGGTTTTAAAGGATCTCTGTTAGAACTAGGAATTTTAACAATTTGCGGTCTATTACTGCTATAATTGTTTTCCATTTTAACATCGTAAATCAATTTAGCATCATTACCTAATTGTCTTACCAATGCAACACGTAATAATTTAATATAGTGCTCTTCTAACCATTCATAAAAAAATTTACTTGGTACTTGAATTGTCAATGCTTCTCCTGATAGTTTTACCGGCTTTATTGGTTCGAACCAAGTTTTGTAAGCTTGTGGTTTGATGTTGTCTTTTATAAAGGTCAAACATTCATTCCAAACTGAGTCAGCAGTTATAGTCATTTAATTTAAGTAAATTTTTTGTTAATAATTAGAATTAAAAATTGGTTTTGTGTACCATTTCTAACGTTCTACAAAAATGTGAATAAAAAACAGTATAAAAAAATGAATTTGCTATTGATTATTAATTATTTTTTATGTAGCATCGTAAAAAATTTATCCAATTATTATTTTGAAACATTCATTTACAAAAACTAGAATACGATATTCAGAAACCGATCAAATGGGAGTAGTTTATCATGGAAATTACGCTCAATTTTTCGAAATGGGGAGAACTGAATGGTTACGTTCTTTGGGGGTTACATACAAAGATATGGAAATAAGCGGAATTATGCTGCCAGTAATTTCTATTAACTTTAATTTTATAAAATCTGCTTTGTATGATGATGTTTTAACAATTAAAACAATTCTGAAAAAAAAGCCAATGGTTAAAATTGAGTTTGATTATGAAATTGTAAATCAAAATGATGAATTAATTTGCACTGGAAGTTCTGTTTTAGCTTTTATGAACTCTAAAACCATGAGACCAACACGTTGTCCTGAATATTTATTAAAAGGTTTGGGATATTAAAAATTGGTTTTAACTTTTTACCCTCTAAATTTCTTTAAATAAATCGCTGTTTCATCTTTCAATTCAATAAAATCGAACTCAAAATTTGATTGCCACTGAATATCATTTATAGAAAAACCATCAAAACATTGAGTAGGAACTAGATTAAAAGCTTTTAGGGTTATAAAAAATCGTTCTAAACCTCCAAAAGGAAAATTTCCTGTAGAAAATTCTATAATTCCATTTTTATCTTTTAATTCCATTTTGTTGAAATCTACCTCAAAACCAAATTCTAAATAATTAAAAATAGAGGTTACTTGTTGAATTCCTAAATCTCCTAATTTTTCATTATCTACTTTAAAGTATTTTTTAAAAAATGAAGTTGCATATTCTGGAATCACTTTTTTATATCTCTTTAATTCTAATGCAACCTCATCAGAAGCTTCGTTTATTTTTTTAAACGCTTCTTCCATTTCTTTTTCGCTCATGTTATTCCAATCAAATTCTGGAACCTCATCTTCAAAATCGAATTCTGGTTGTCTTACAGCAACTAAATGATTGTACAATTTTTGAAAATCATTCAACTTTTCAGTTTCTTCTATTTTAAATTTAACGTATAACATCTTTTTTTTTAATCTATAATTTTAATAGCAACCTTATAAAGATTATCAAAAATGTTAAAAATAGCATCTGCTTCATTTTTTCTAATAGATATAATGTACTCGCAATTCATTTCTAATTTCTGATTGATAATATCTATCTGTTTTTCTTTTACAATTCTTTGTACAGCATTCATCATATCATAATTAAAAGTCAATTTATATTGAATGTTAATTGTTTTCTCTATAATGTTTGATGCCTCTAAAGCTAATTGAGCAGAAGTTCTGTAAGCAGAAATTAACCCTCCTACTCCTAATTTTGTTCCTCCAAAATACCTTACTGAAACTATTAAAATATTGGTTACTTCAAAAGATTGGATTTGACCATAAATTGGCATTCCAGCAGAATTACTTGGCTCTCCATCATCATTTGCTCTAAATCTAATTTTTTCTATTCCTAATTGATATGCATAACACCAATGACGTGCAGAATGATGTTGTTTTTTTACTTTTTCTATACAATCTTTTACATCGTCTTCAGACAAAACAGGAAAAGCATAACCAAAAAACTTACTCCCTTTTACTTTAAAAAGAGATTCTTCTGAAGGCTTTTCTATAGTTTTATAAACGTCTTCTAACATATTATGCAATAGTAACTAAGATGATTCCTATAATTGCTAAAACTACTCCAATTTTGTTTTTTGCACTAAAATGTTCTTTAAATAAAAGTAAACCTACCAGAGTAGAAACAATAACAACACCAACATTATTAATAGTAAAAAGTGTTGAACTTTCAAACCCATCTGTTTGTAGTGCTTTTATTAAAAAAACAATAGAAAAATAATTAGGAACACCTAAAACAATACCAGCAATTATGTTTTTAACACCAAAAGCTTCTCTTTTTTTTAGGGTTTTTATAGCTAAAACTATCAATCCAAAAATTGCTGCAAAACCAAACAAACTTCCAGAAAAAATAGAAACTTCTTCTTTAGGAACGTAATTTACTTCAACAAATTTTAATGTAGTATCTATGGCTCCAGAACCAAAGAACAGTAATATTGGAAACAATAAACTTGCCTTATCTAAATTAGATTTTTCTTCTTTTACAGATGCTAAATATACAGCTGTAAGTGCTATTAAAATTCCTGCTACTTTTAAAATTGTTACAGATTCATTGTATAAAACTATACCAAACAAAATAGGTATTACTACAGACATTTTACCTGCAACAGAAGCTACAGAAACGCCATTATTTTGAGCAGTTTTTGCCATTACAAAAAAGATAGAAACAAATAAAGCTCCTAAAAATGCAGCACCTAAAGCCCATGGCTGTTGATGAACTTCTGATAATGAAACACTTTTTTCTGCCAATACAAAACCTATGATAAAAGCAACTATATAGTTTACAACAATTGCTTTTAAAATATCTACTTTATAAATACCAAAATATTTAAAAATAACAAATAAACCTGTTGCAAAAAGGATACTTAAAACTAAATAAATCAATTCTTATATTTTATGTTTAGTGAATAACTCTGTTACATCTTCTTTACCTGGAATTAAATTCCAAGTATGAATTCCTAACTTATTTGCTGCATCAGTATTTTCTTTTAAATCATCTACAAACAAAGTTTCATCTGCTACTAAATTATTTTCTCTTAAAACAAATTCGAAAATATTTGCGTCAGGTTTTTTAAGATTAATTTCATGTGATAAATAAAACACATTAAAACAATTTTTAAAATCATTGTATAATGCAGTTCCCCAATTTTCTTGAATATGAGAAATATGCATATCGTTTGTATTACTTAATAGCAGTAAATTGTATTTTTTGCTATTTGCAAGCTCTTTTAAAAAGGCTAATCTTTCTTTCGGAAAATCTAACAAAATAGAATTCCATGCAAACACCAATTTTTCTTTAGGAATATTAAATTCTTCAGAAAAATAACCTGTAAAATCTTCGGTAGAAATTAACCCTTTTTCATATTTATGAGCTACAGCCATCATATCATCAGTAATTTCTGTAACTCCTAATTTTTCTAATTCATTAAATGTAGCAGGTTTATCTAGATTGATAAAAATGTCTCCAAAATCAAAAATGATGTTTTTAATCATTTGTATATATTTTTAAAACATCTGTTTTGATGTTTATTTCTTTATAATTTTTTTTATTAAATATAGGTGCTTTTACACCTTGTTTAAAAATTGTTGCTCCAACAAAAACTTTTGCTTCATCCCATAAGTTTTCATCAATAAAGGTTTGTATTGTTTGGGTTCCTCCTTCAATTATAACAGATTGAATATTATGTTTTTGCAATATTTCACAAATTTGAAATGCTAAGTTTTTTGAGAAATCAATAACTTCAAAAAAAGTTAATTTACCATTATTATCAGCACATTTATTTTCTGTGATGACAATTGTTTTTACAGAATCATCAAAAACAGCTAAGTCTTTAGATACTTTTAAAGTTCTATCTAAAACAATTCTTATAGGATTTTCTCCAAACCAGCTTCTAACATTTAATTTAGGATTATCTGCAATAACAGTATTGGTACCAACTAAAATTGCATGCTCTTTACTCCTATATTTATGTACCAATTGTTGTGAATAAGGATTAGAAATCCAAACTGGTTTTTGCTCATCTTTGGTTAAAGGAGCTATAAAACCATCATTTGTTTCTGCCCATTTTAAAACAATATATGGTCGTTTTTTATCTTGAACCGTAAAAAATCGTTTGTGATGTAGTTTACATTCTTCTTCTAACACACCTACAACAACATTAATTCCTGCTTTTTTTAGTCGTTCAATTCCTTTACCAGCAACCAAACTATTAGAATCTACACAACCAATAACTACAGTTTTTAATTGATGTTTTACAATTAAATCTGCACAAGGTGGTGTTTTTCCATAATGAGAACAAGGTTCTAAGGTTACGTAAATTGTTGCTTCTTTTAAAAGCAATTTATTTTTTACAGAGTTTATTGCATTTACTTCTGCATGATTACCACCATAAGGACTTGTAAAACCTTCTCCTATAATTTTATCATTTAAAACTACAACAGCACCAACAGACGGATTTGGTCTTGAAGTACCAATTCCGTTTTTAGCAATTTGCAAACAACGTTTTATGTATTTTTTATGACTGATAATTAAAATTTAATTTCTTGAATATGATCTACAGGATACTCTTTAGAAAATCCAAAAACTTTGTACTCAATATCTCCTTTAAACTGCACCTTTATAGATTTGTTTATTATGGAGTTTAATAAGCCTCCTAAGATTCCGTTTTTATTATTTTCAAATACTTTTTTTGCAGGAATTACAACTACTAATGGAATTACAAATTCCTTTCTTGCAGGTACTTTAAACTCTTCTGAAGAAACTTGTGCAACTTCTGCTCCATTAATAATTACCTTAATTTCATCTGTAGAAATTTCTCCTCCAACATCATTTGGATTTTCAAAAAAGGCTTCTGCTTTTAATCGAATTGTATCCCTTTTAAAAGAAGATATTTTTACATTATCTACCTTTATAAAAACGGGTTGTTTATTAACAGAACAACTAGATATTATTAAAAATAAAAGTAATAAATATAAAAAGTTTTTCATCTTAATTAATTAAAAAATTAGGTAAATTGCTTGCTGCAAAAATACAGTATTAAATGACAAGTCAAGATTTTATCATCAGAGAAATTCAACCTAAAGACAATGCTCAAATGGCAATTGTAATTAGAGAAGTAATTTTAGAAATGGGCGCTCCAAAAACTGGTACTGCTTATGAAGATAAAGCTACTGACCAAATGTTTGAAAATTTTGACAAACCAACATCATTCTATTATGTTGTTGAATACAAAAACAAAGTTGTTGGTGGAGCAGGAATTGCCAAATTAGATAACTTTGAAGGCACTACTTGTGAGCTTCAAAAAATGTACTTTTTGCCTATTGCAAGAGGAAAAGGTTTGGGTTCTAAATTGATAACAACATGTTTAAAAAAAGCTAAAACTTTAGGTTTTGATAATTGTTATTTAGAAACCATGCCATATATGGAAGCTGCAAGAAAGTTATATAAAAAAAATGGTTTTGTTAATCTTGACAAACCCATGGGAAATACTGGACACTATTCTTGTAATGTTTGGATGATAAAAGAATTATGAAAAGAATAATACTCATCTCTTTTTGCTTATTCTTCTTTTTTAACTGTAAAGAAAAACCAACTTACAATCCCTTTGATGATCAATTCGAACTAGATAGAAATGAACTTATAAAAAGTGGAATGGATACAGTAATTGTTGGTTGTGGTTATTATAACCTAACTTTTAAAAGCAAGAAATTTAGTCCTTTTTATCAATATCATTTTGATGATGATAATGAAGTTTTAGCTAAAGGTTTTATTTACATAATTGATTCAATTCATTCAAAAACTAGTAATTTAGACTCTATTAAAAGTTTAAACTACTCTCTTTTAGATATAAACAACAATTTAAAAAAGTTCAATAAAATACTAAAAAAAGAAAATAACAAACTAATAATTAGTAGAATTGATACTGCTAAAAATTTTATACTTGATAAAGGTGTTGATTGGGAAAATAACTCAACTTTTGTAAGAGTTATTAGTTTTTATATCGAAAAAGAATTATGATTTTAAAAGAATTTAGAACACATTTTAACGAAGCACTTTCTAACATTTATCCTAAGACAGAAATTGACACATTCTTTTTTATTTTAATAGAAGAAAAGTTAGATCTGCAAAGAATTGATACTGTTTTAAAACCTGATTTTTTAATCTCTGATGAAATTTTATCTGAATTAAATTTGATAATTGGAAGACTTAAAAATGAAGAACCTTTACAATATATTTTAGGTGAAACTGAATTTTATGGATTGCCTTTTAAAGTTAACAAACACACATTAATACCAAGACCTGAAACTGAAGAATTGGTTGAGTGGGTTATTAATGAAGTCACTGAGTTGCAAAACTACAAAGTTGCAAAGCTAAAAACTACTGTCATTTCGAACGAGGTTGAGAAATCTATAAAAATTTTAGATATTGGTACAGGAACTGGATGTATACCAATTTCTATTGCCAAAAATTTAAATAATGTTGAACTTACTGCTATTGATATAGCTAATGAAGCATTAAAAATTGCAAAAGAAAATGCGGTTTTAAACAATGTAGAAGTTCAGTTTTTAGAGAAAGACATTTTAAAAGCTGAGTGTTTACCTCAACAATTTGATTTTATAATTTCTAACCCTCCTTATGTAAGAGAATTAGAAAAATTTGAAATTAAAAATAATGTTTTAGAAAACGAACCTCATTTAGCTTTGTTTGTTGATGATGAAAACCCTCTAATTTTTTATTCTAAAATTGCAGATTTAGCTAAAAATCATTTAACAAAAAATGGATTGTTATTTTTTGAAATTAATCAATATTTAGGAAAAGAAACTGTTGAAATGCTACAACAAAAAGGTTTTAAAAATATTGAGCTAAAAAAAGATTTATTTGGAAATGACAGAATGATAAAAACAAGTATAAACACCTGATTATTATCATCATATAAAAGAACAAAATAATTTTACTTATATTTACTTTAACCAAACTATCCAAATATTATGTATAAATTATTTTTACTTCGAGAAAAAGATTTTCTAATTCTTAAAAGTTCAATGGGCTAATTTACCTCTAAACTTTATCTTTTTATTTTAATAAAAACCTTTTTACTAAAATTAGTTCATTTAATCCCTCAACAAATTGAATACTAAAACTAACCTAAGACTACTTGTAGTTTTCATAGGTCTTTTCTTTTGTTTTAATACTAATGCAGAAAACTTTGACAATAAACAGAATATTAATTCTGACATTGTTGATTTCGAAATTTCATTTCTAAGAGAAAAAGATATTGAAAACAAAAAAAATATTATTTTAAATACTTATAAAGCATTTCCAAAAAGTAATAATTTTGGTGTACGTAATGGTATATATTGGTTTAAATTAACCATAAACAAGTCTAATTACAAAAAACTTATTGCCTACTTACCAACTCATAATATTAACAAAATAGATATTTATGAATATTCTAATAATAGGTTAAATTATCTATCATCTACAGGAAACACTATTGCACAAAAAGATTTAGCTTTAAATTATAAATTTCCTGCTTTTAAAATTGATAAGAACCTAAATACAACTTATTACTTAAGAGTAGATTTCCCTAAGGAAGCTAACTTTCCCTTATCAATTATTCCTGAAAGAAATTTTATACAGTATATTTCTAATAAACAAACCATTAACAGCTTTTATTATGGTACTTGTATTGTAATAATTTTTATAAACTTATTATTTTTTATCCGTTTTAAAGATAAAAGCTATTTGTACTACCTCTTATTCCTTTCTTGTTTAATGCTAATATTTTTACTTTATGATGGCTCTTTTATCAATTATTTTAGAGGCAACAAATTGTATTTAAAGTTAGAGTTTCTCATACATATATTTGCTGCTATTTGGTTTATGTTATTTTCTATAAATTTTTTAGACCTTAAAAATAAACACCCCTTTTATTCTAAATTATTTTTAATATTCCCTATAGGTATTACCATTTTATATACAGTTTATTTTACTACTAATAACTATACTTTTGCTGCTGCTGGTGATGTTTTTGGAATATTTCTTTTACCTATTTTATGGATGTTTGCAATTTATTACATCAAAAAAATACCTTCTGCTAAATTTTTTGTTTTAGGTTATTTATTATTAATCCCTTTTGCAATATATTTTTTTATTGGTTTTCCTTATGGATTATGGAATGTTAATGGAGAAATGTTAATCATAAAAATTGCTAGTTGGTTAGATATGCTTGTTTTTACCTACGCTTTAAGTTATAAAATGATTAGCCAAAATAAAGAGAGTAAAAAAAGAATTACAGACCTACAACACATTATTAAAAGCTCTAACAAAAGCTACAATTCTAAAGATTTAGAAAAAGACAGTAATCCTTATTTTTCTTTACTTAAAGAAAATATTTTTACATCAATACCATTAACTTTAAGAGAATTGGATATTTTAAAAACAATTTGTGAAGGACATTCTAATACTCAAATTAGTGAAAAACTTTTTATTTCTAAAAATACAGTTAAATACCATATTAGAAATATTTATGCTAAAATAGATGTAAAAAACAGAAATGAATTAAAAGAAAGAATTAAATCAATAGGTAACTAAAGATTAATTGTTGCTGTAAGATTATAAAATTAAACTTTTATAAATATTTTTTTTCTATACATAACATAACCAAGTATCAAATAAAATAATACTACAACAATACCATATAAAAAAGAAGATAGTTTATCTGAAAAAACAGAATTCACAAAAATTGTATTGTATAAATAATTATGAATATTACTTCTCTCTCCTACTTTTATTAGATACATACTTTTTGAAATAAAACTAGACAAAAAGTATATTGTTATTGCATTCATACCAACATACTTAAAAATATTCCCAAACTTTAACCTTTTAATATCTTTTAAATAATAAATCATTGTAAGAATAAGAGTTGCCCAACCACTAGTTACTAAAACAAAACTACTACTCCAAATTGCTTTATTTATTGGAAACCAAATACTAAAAATATAACCAGTAATTAATAAAGAAAAAGCTACTAATAAGAGTGTTTTAATACTTTGTAAATTGTCAAGAAGTTTTCCTATTAGAACTCCAATTAAACAAGTTACAATTGAAGGTAATGTACTTAACAATCCTTCAGGGTCATAATCAGCTTGCCACATATGTTTTCCTAAAATATTAAAATCAATATAATTAGACCAATTATTTAAAGCTCTATCAAAAGTTGGTAAAGTACCATTTGGCAAAGGAATATAACCAACAAACAACCAATAACCTATTAAAACTAAAACACTAAGACTGAATAATACTTTCCAATTAAAATTTAAGTATAATACTGCTGTAATAAAAAAAACAATTCCTATTCTTTGTAAAACACCTAGAAATCGTAGTGTTTCAAAATCTGTAAAAAAAGGAAAATGAGGTATAAATAAATTTAAAAACAAACCTAAACCAAAAAGTTTTAAACTTCTAATACCTATTTTTTTATAAGTAACTTTAGAGTTTTCACTTCTTTTATAGGCAAAGTAAATAGAAATACCTACAATGAATAAAAAGAAAGGAAAAATTAAATCTGTTGGAGTTAATCCATGCCATTCTGCATGCAATAAAGGAGGATAAACACTAGACCAACTTCCTGGAGTATTTACCAAAATCATTAAAGTAATTGTAAAACCTCTTAAAATATCAACAGACTCTATCCTTTTTTTTAGCATGATTGTAGTATCTATTTTAAGCCAATTTTATGACCCCAAAATGCATAATAAAGAATTATAATATAACAAGGTAATAAAATCCAATATCCAAAAGATGATGCTTCTACTAAAGCAGTTACATCGTTAACACCTGTAGTTATTAGTGCTTCCTTTTTATGATCAACTATAGCTCCATATAAAGGAGGTATAATTGCTCCTCCAGAAATAGCCATAATTAATAAAGCTGATGCTGTTTTTGTAAATTTACCTAACCCAGTTAAAGCTAAAGGCCAAATAGCTGGCCAAATTAAAGCATTTGCAATTCCTAGAGCAGCAACAAAAAGCACAGAAGTAAACCCTGTTGTATTTACAATACAAAAAGAAAAAACAATACCTAAAACTGCACTAACTTTTAATGCAAATGATTGACTTATATATTTAGGTATTAAAAAGACACCTAATGCATAAGTTGCAACCATTGCCATTAAAGTATACAAAGTAAAAAATTTAGCATCCTCTACAGGTATGTTTAAAGATATACCATAAGAAATGATTGTATCTCCTGCAATAACCTCTACACCAACATATAGAAACAACGCTAAAACCCCAAGCCACAAATGCGGAAATTGAAATATACTAGATTTTGTTTTCTCTCCATCTTCTGCAATTTCAATTGGTTCTGCCTCAACATTTGGTAAAGGAGCTTTTCTAATTAATATACCTAACAAAAACAATACTATTGCCATTACAATATATGGAGTTATAACACTATCTGCCATTGTATCTAACAAGTTTGCTTTTTCAGTTTCACTAACAACACTTAATTTATCTTGAATACTTTTTATCCCAGATAATAAAATTGCCCCAAAAATTACTGAACCAAGAGCCCCAGCAACTTTATTTGCAATTCCCATGATTGCTATACGTTTAGCAGCACTTTCAATAGGACCTAAAATAGTTATATAAGGATTTGAAGCAGTTTGTAACAAAGTCATACCAATACCTTGAATAAAAATAGCTGTTAGGAACATCCAATAAGTTCTAGCATTGGCAGCAGGAATAAACAATAAAGCTCCAATAGCCATAATTACTAATCCTAAAGACATTCCTTTCTTATATCCTATTTTATTTATGATATAAGATGCTGGTAATGCCATTACAACAAAAGAAATATAAGATGCTGATGCTACTAAATAAGATTGAGCATCTGTAAGCTCATTTATTGTTTTCATAAAAGGAATCAAAGCTCCATTTATCCAAGTAACAAAACCAAAAATAAAAAACAAACCTGCTATAATTATTATGGGAACAAGTGTGTTATTTTTTTGAGTTGGTAATTTTTTATCAATTTGAGACATAAAATATATATGTTAAATAATTTTTAGCTATAAATACATTTGAAATGTACGGATGAAGTAATAAAACTAAAAATTAATTCTACGAATGACATAGAATTAATGTCAAACAGAATTATTTTAGATTCTAAATGTTTTGTTTTTAATCAATGTTTAAAATGATACGTTTTGCATGATTTACGTATTTTCTACCAATAGGTATTTTAGTTGTGCCTATTTCTACCAAATTACCTTCTATACTTTTTACCTTGTCAATAGCAATTGTATATGACCTATGAATTCTAATAAAATTATGATCAGGCAACTCTTCTGTTACACTCGTTAGAGACTTGTGAACCAGATAATTATCTGTAGTCGTAAATACTTTAATGTAATCTTTTAAACTTTCTACATATAAAATATTTTCAAACTTTATTTTTACCAGTTTTTTATCAACTTTTAAGAAAATAAAAGAATCTTTATTTAATTCATCGTCTTTATTTATTCCATTTTGTAAATAAACTTTTTGAGTAATTTTATTAATTGCTTTTAAAAATCTATTAAAGGGTATAGGTTTTACTAGATAATCTAACACATTTAAATCATAACTTTCAACAGCATATTCTCTATAAGCTGTAGTTATGATTACATTAGTTTTAGAGTTTAATGTTTTGGCAAAATCTAAACCATTCATTTTTGGCATATTAATATCCAAAAATAGAACATCAATTTTACCTCCTTCTAATAATGGTAAAGCGTCTATTGGATTATTAAAGGTTTGAATAATTTCAAAATTTTGAAACTCTTTTAAATGATTTTCAACAACTTTAATTGCTAATGGCTCATCATCTATAATTACACATTTTATTTTCATAATTAAATATACAAATTATAACTCTATTGATAATTCTACAATATAGTTTTGTTTTTCTGTTTTAATATTTAAGGTAAACTTATCTTTATATAAGAGTTCTAATCTTCTTAAAACGTTTTGATTTCCTATTCCATGGCTTTTTTTATTCTGAGAATATGAATTATAATTATTAACAACAGTAAATTTCAAAGTATTTTTTCCAACTACTTCAAAATCAATCATAACATTTAATTTATTATTATCAATTGTACCATGCTTAAAACAATTTTCAATAAATGGTAAGAATAATAAAGGAGGAACACTATGTGCTTCTATTTCTCCTTGCATATTTACTTGTACATTTACATTATCTCCATATCTTAATTTTTCTAAATCTATATAATTTTGAATATAATTAATTTCATTTAACAATCTAATTTTTGGTTCTTTAGCATCATATAATATATACTCCATTATTTCTGATAGCTTTAAAACTACTTCTGGTGCTTGATTAGACCTCTCTAAAGTTAAAGCATATAAGTTATTTAATGTATTAAAAAAAAAATGTGGCTGAATCTGTGCTTTTAAAAATTGCAGTT
Organism: Polaribacter sp. Z022; assembly: GCF_023555495.1. Taxonomy (GTDB): domain Bacteria; phylum Bacteroidota; class Bacteroidia; order Flavobacteriales; family Flavobacteriaceae; genus Polaribacter. The sequence goes on from NZ_JALCZO010000003.1 coordinate 27,928, forward strand.
CTGTTTTTAATTGACTTGCTTGTAAAGCTTCTATTCTTTTTCTATCTACTATCCAATCTGTGGTTAACTTAACAGTTGTAGCAAGACCAACATCATAAATTCCAATAAGTGATACAACTAAAATATGATTAAATGCATAAGAACTTTGAGGAGTTTGAGATTCTGGCCATACGTTTTCATTAATAAAAATAAATATCAGTTCAGTTCTTACAACATAAAAAACGGTTAACCCAATTAAAAAAAAGAAAACATAACTTATCAATTTTTTTTTAAAAAGTAATTTGGGCAATAAAAAATAAACATGAAAATAAGCTAATAGCATACCTAAGGTTACAGTAACCATATTAGATTTAAAAGAATACCAATAGTCTTGATAATAGCTTCCCCATCTAATAACATTTAAAAAAAAATACCCAACCCAAAACATAACATGATACTTTAAAGGTATACTATAACTGATATTTTTAAAAGAATTCTTCAATGAAAAAAGGGTTAAAATTAGAACTAAAGAATGTAAATATAAGACATTAAAAAAATAAATAAAATTACATTTTTTATCAAAAAACGATTAATCAGTTAATCAATGTCATTCATTGTTCATTTAATGTTGTTTGTATATTAAATTTCTTTTTAACATTAATATAAATCTATTTTTATCAAAAATTAATTTAACTTAATTCATTTACATGAAAAAAATTTACACAATACTAATTGCTGTTTTTTCTTTTGTTTTGACATTAAATGTACAAGCACAAGAAAAAAGTATTTCTGGTACTGTAACATCTAAATCAGATGGTACAACTTTACCAGGAGTAAGCGTTGTTGTACAAGGTACAACAAGAGGAACAGAAACAGATTTTGATGGTAAGTATACTATTAAAGCTTCTGTTGGAGATATTTTAAGCTTTTCATTTTTAGGTATGAAGGCTAAAACAGTTACAATTTTAGGTAACACAACTACAATAAATGTTGTCCTAGAAGATGATGCTGATCAATTAGATGAAATTGTAGTTACTGCACTTGGTATAAAAAAATCAAGAAAATCATTAACTTATTCTGCACAAGACATTAATGCAGATGAACTTAACAAAGTAAAACAAACCAACCCTGTTAATAGTTTATCTGGTAAGGTTTCTGGTGTAGCAATTACTAAAAGTGCTTCTGGAGCTGGTGGTTCTGTAAAAGTTGTTTTAAGAGGTAATTCATCTATTGGAAATAACCAACCTCTTTATGTTGTAGATGGTATTCCTTTATCAAACCCTAGTTCTGGACAACCTGGAGATACTTTTGGAGACATTAATGGTGGTAACAAAGATGGTGGAGATGCATTATCTTTAATCAACCCAGATGATGTTGAATCTTTAACAGTTTTAAAAGGAGCTTCTGCATCTGCTTTATATGGTAGTGCTGGTTTAAATGGAGTTATATTAATAACTACTAAAAAAGGTAAAAGTGGAGCTTTTAAAGTTGATGTTTCTACAAATTTAACTGTAGAAAACGCTGCTTACACTATGGATTTTAACCCTGATGCACAAAACAATATAGATTCATTTTTAAGTACAGGTGTTACAAGTATTAATTCTTTCTCTGTATCTGGAGGAACAGAAAAAGCACAAACTTACTTTTCATATAGTAACACTTCTGCTTCTGGTATTTTACCAACTAACAAATTAAACCAACACACTTTTAATGTTAGAGAAACTGCAAAATTTTTAAAAGATAAAGTAACATTAAACGCTAGTGTTATGGCTTCTACTCAAAAAATAAAAAACAGACCAGTTTCTGGATTATACTTTAATCCTTTAGTAGGTGTTTACGGTTTTGAGTCTACAACTGAAGCTTTATCTGACTATTCAACTTTCGAAGAGTTTGATGCAAATAGAAACATTATGTCTCAAAGATGGTTCAGAGGAACTTCTGACATTGAACAAAATCCATATTGGATTATAAATAGAAATGCTTCTGAAGACAATAATCAAAAATTAGTAGCTTCTTTAAATTTAAACTTTGAAATTAACGATTGGTTATCAATACAAACAAGAGGTACTTATGACAAATCTTTATTAGATTTTAATAAGAAAATTTACGCTACAACAGAAGCTACTTTAGCACCATTAAATGGTAGATATATTGTAACTAAAAATGATTACACACAATTATATGGTGATATTTTAGCAAATATAAACACTAAAGTTAACGATAAAGTTTCTGTAACAGGAGTAGTTGGTTTAAGTACTACTAGAACTACAACAGAAAACTTCTCTGGAGATTCTGGAACAAATGGTGGTTTACAATTTGCAAATGTTTTTGCTTTTCAAAACTTTAATGCTAATGCTTCTGTAGCTTTTACAGAAAATTCTTACGAAACTAGAGGTAGTTCTATATTTGCAAGTGCAACTGTGGGTATAAACGATAATATTTTTGTAGATCTTACTGCTAGAAACGATTGGACTTCTACATTACCTGAAGAAAACAATTCTTTCTTTTACCCATCTGTAGGTGTAACAGGTATTTTAAGCGATCTTTTTGATTTAGGTGAAAAAGTATCTTATGCAAAAGCTAGAGTTTCTTATGCTGAAGTTGGTAATGGTTTTGCTGCAGATCAAATTAGTCCAAATAGATCAATAAATTTTGGTGGTGGAGTTAACAACACTGACCCTTTAAGACCTTTTCCTGGTACAACTCCAAAACCAGAAAGACAAAGCTCTTATGAAATTGGTACAGAATGGAAATTCTTTGATAATAGATTTGGTTTTGACTTAGGATACTACCATACAAGTACTGTTAACCAATACTTTAGAGTACCTGTATCTACAACTATTGTAGCTTCTGGTGAGGCTGGGTTAAATGCTGGTGATATTGTAAACAAAGGTATAGAAGCTTCTGTATTTGCTACTCCATTTAAAGGAGAAGATTTTACATGGACAACTACTTTTAATTTCTCTTCAAATAAAAATGAAATATTATCTATTACAGACGCTAATGTACAAGGTTTAATTCCTACAGATTTCTTTACAATATCTCCAAAAGGAGTAAATACTTTTGGTTCTTATTTAGTTGAAGGTGGTTCATTTGGTGATATTTATGCACAAGTAGTAAAAAGAGATGCAAATGGTGTTGCTATTGTAGATAATGGAGCAGTAATTGCTGATGATACAAACTTAGTTGATGGATTAACAAAAGTTGGTAATGCTAACCCAGATTTTAATTTAGGTTGGAATAACTCTTTTGAATACAAAAACTTCACTTTAGATTTCTTAATTGATGGTAAATTTGGAGGTGAAACTATAAGTATGACAGAAGCTATTGTAGAAGGTTTTAGTAACAACTCTGCAAGAGAAACTGCAAACGGATCTGTTGCTGTAGTAGATTTAAATGGAACCGCTTCAACATTAACTGCTCAAGAATATTATGGTAAAGTAGGTGGTAGAAATGGATTTACTGGAGAATATGTATATAGTGCTACTAATGTAAGATTAGCTGAATTTGCAGTTGGGTACAACTTTAACTTATCTGATAATTCTTTCTTTAAAAGAGTTAAAGCATCTTTAGTTGGAAGCAACTTATTTTTCTTTTACAAAGATGCTCCACATGATCCTAACCTTTCTTTGAGTACAGGAAATGCATTACAAGGTGTTGATGTATTAGGGTTACCATCTTCTAGAAGTGTAGGTTTAAATATTAATTTAACATTCTAAAAATAACAAAATGAAAAATATAAATAAATTATTTTCTTGCGTAGTTATATTAGGACTTTTTGTTACTTCTTGTAGTGATTTAGAACAATATAATATAAACGATAAAAACATATCAGATGAGCAATTAGAGGTAGATTTTCAACATGTTGGATCTAAGTATAAGCCTATTTTTGAAAGCATTTACCAATACTCACCTGCTTGGTCTTATCAATTACAACAAAACTTAAATGCAGATGTGTATTCTGGTTATTTAACAAACCCAAGGCCTTTTGTTGCAGGTGCTAATAACACTACCTATAGTTTAGTTAGTGGATGGAATAATTTTATTTGGTCTGTACCTTATTCTAATGTAATGAATAATGTAAAATCGATTAGTGATTTAACTAAAGATGATTTCCCTACTTTATATGGAACCGCGTTAATATTAAAGGTAGCTGCAATGCACAGAGTTTCTGATGTATTTGGTCCAATTGTATATTCTAACTTTGGAGACTTAACAAACCCTGGAGTATATGATTCTCAACAAGAAGCATATAACGCTTTTTTTACAGATTTAGATACTGCTGTTGCAAATTTATCTGCAAATTTAGATAGTCCTAGATTTACTGCATTCGATTTATCTTATGGAGGAGATTATAAACAATGGGTAAAACTTGCAAACTCATTAAGATTACGTTTAGCTATCAGAATTTCTAAAGTAGATCCTGCTAAAGCTAAAATTGAAGGTGAAAAAGCATTAAGTCAAGCTTCTGGTTTAATGGTTGGTAATGAAGATGGATTTTTTGTTAACGGTACTTTAGACCATCCTTTATCTGTAATAGATAATTCTTGGGGAGATATAAGAATGAATGCTTCTATGGAATCTATTTTAACAGGTTATAGCGACTCAAGAGCAAATAGTTATTTTGATGCCCCTACAAGCGTAAGTGGTTCTGTTAAAGGAGTTCGTGGAGGATTACCATTGTTAAGTGGTTATGCAGATGAACTAGAACAAAAAGCAGATTATATTGGTTTTTCAGCTATTAATGATGGTATTCATACTCCAAAAGTTCAACTAATGACAACAGCTGAAGTAGCTTTCTTAAAAGCAGAAGCAGCATTAAGAGGTTGGTCTGGAGCTGGTGATGCAAAAGCTAATTACGAAATGGGTATTATGTTATCTTTTCAACAACATGGAGCTAGTGGAGCTGCAGCATACATTGCAGATAACACTTCAAAACCTTCAGATTATGTAGATCCTGTTAATCCGTCAAATAATATTGCTGCAATGAGTACTATTACTATTGCTTGGGATGCAGCTGCAACTAATGAAGAAAAGTTAGAAAAAATTATTACTCAAAAATGGATTGCAATGTTCCCTGAAGGACAAGAAGCATGGAGTGAGTATAGAAGAACAGGTTACCCAAAAATTTTCCCTGTTGTAAGTAATCAAAGTGGTGGTACTGTTGATACAAATATCCAAATTAGAAGAATTCCTTTTGTTGATAGTGAAAAATCTACAAATGCAGAAGGTGTTGCAAATGCAACTTCTCTTTTAGGAGGTGCAGATAATGGTGGTACAAGGTTATGGTGGGATACTGGTGCTCCTAACTTTTAACAAAAAACAATTTAGTTAATTATTACAGCCAGAGATATTGAAATATATTTCTGGCTGTTTTTTGTATGCTATTTTATGTTTTTGGTCGAATAAATTCTTAAAAAAAATATAGCAGAACTACTTTTATAGAAACAAAAATAAACAGTTTAAAAAAACATTATGCTTCAACAATTACAAACAAAACACCAACCTGTAGGTCAATTTGAAGATACTAGATTTGAAAAAATTCACAATGTAACTTATAATTCTTCTTTAGAAGCATCTAACTTGGTTGCTAAAGAAATTGCAGATTTAATTAAAGAAAAACAAAAAGAAAACAAAAACTGTGTTTTAGGTTTGGCAACCGGTTCATCTCCTATAAAAGTTTATGAAGAACTTGTTAGAATGCATAGAGAAGAAGGTTTAAGTTTTGAAAACGTAATTACATTTAATTTAGATGAATACTTCCCTATGGATAGAAATAACATTCAAAGTTATTTTTATTTCATGCATGAACATTTGTTTAATCATGTTAATATTTTACCAGAAAATATTAACATACCTAATGGTACAGTTTCTATTGATGATTTATACCAATATTGTATTGATTATGAGATGAAAATTAAAGCTGTTGGAGGACTAGATTTTCAACTTTTAGGAATTGGTAGAACTGGTCATATTGGTTTTAATGAACCTGGTTCTCACTTAAATTCTGGAACAAGAATTATAACCTTAAATCATATAACAAGAGTAGATGCAGCTCCTGCTTTTTTAGGTATTGAAAACGTGCCAAGAAAAGCAATAACTATGGGTATAGGTACTGTTAGAGATGCAAAAAGAATTGTTCTTTTAGCATGGGGAGCAAATAAGAGTAAAATAATAAAAGAAACAATTGAAGGAGAAATTAGCTCTTTAGTACCTGCAACTTACCTACAACAGCATAATAATACAACTTTTGTTATGGATGAAGATGCTTCATCAGAATTAACACGTATTAAAACACCATGGTTAGTTAAATCTTGCTTTTGGAATGATGATTTAAAACTTAAAGCTGTTACATGGTTAAGTAACCTATTAAAAAAACCAATTTTAAAACTAACAGACAAAGAGTACAATGATCATGGAATGTCTGGTTTATTAACAGAAGAAGGAACAGCTTATGATTTAAACATAAAAATGTTTAATAAACTGCAACATACTATTACAGGTTGGCCTGGGGGAAAACCTTTTGCTGATGATTCTAACAGACCAGAAAGAGCAACTCCTAGTAGAAAAAGAGTAATTATTTTTAGTCCTCATCCAGATGATGATGTTATTTCTATGGGAGGTACTTTTGATCGATTAGTACAACAAGGCCATGAAGTTCATGTGGTTTATCAAACCTCTGGAAACATTGCAGTTTCAGATGAAGAAGCATTAAAGTTTGCAGAAATTTCTAAGGAGATTAATTCAGATTCTCAAAAAATAAATGATATCATAAAGTTTATTAAAAATAAAAAGGGAAATGATGTTATAGATTCTTTAGATGTTAGAAAATTAAAAGGTTCTATTAGAAAAAGTGAATCATTAGCAGCAACTAGATATTTTGATTTACCAGATGAAAATGTTCACTTTTTAAACCTACCCTTTTATGAAACTGGAACTATAAAAAAAGGAAATCTTTCTCAAGATGATGTAGATATAATGAAGAGTATTATTGATGCTGTTAAACCACATCAAATATATGCAGCTGGAGATTTAGCAGATCCTCATGGAACACATAAAGTTTGTTTAGATGCACTTTTTGCTGCTTTAGAAGAAATGAAATCTGAAAAAGAATATATGAAAGATTGTTGGGTTTGGTTGTACAGAGGTGCTTGGCATGAGTGGGATTCTCACGAAATTGAAATGGCAGTACCTATGAGTCCAGATCAAGTATTAAGAAAAAGGCATGCTATTTTTTATCATCAATCTCAAAAAGATGGTGTTATGTTTCAAGGAGATGATTCTAGAGAGTTTTGGGTAAGAGTTGAAGACAGAAACAGGTTAACTGCAAAAAAATACAATGATTTAGGTTTAACAGATTATGCAGCAATAGAAGCATTTAAAAGATACCATTTTTAAAATTGAAAAAACTATTTTTACTTATAATTATTAGTGTAGGTTTTATTACATGTAATAAAAAAAAGAGCTTTAGCTCAAAAAATAAAATTGAAGGTACCTGGAAAATGATATATGCAGAAATTGTTGAAAACGATTCTGTAAAACTAAAAGATTTGTCAAATACAACATTTATCAAAATTATTAATAACAATCATTTTTCATTTTTTAATCAAGAAATATCTGGAAATAAAAACTTTTATAGTGGGGCTGGTTCTTATACTTTAATTGGTCAAAATTATACAGAAACATTAAGTTTTACAAAACTAGAAACAATAAGGAATCATCAATTTTCATTTAATATTGTATTTAATGGAGATACATTAATACAATCTGGAACTGAAAAAGTAAAAGCTGCTGGAATTAATAGATATATTGTAGAAAAATATTTAAAAATTAACTAATGAAAAAAATTGTTCTAATTATTTTAATGAGTGTTATTCACCAATCTATAAGCTCTCAAATTAAACCTTCAGAAAAATATAATTTGATGCCTTGGCCTCAACATATTTTAGAAAACAAATCTGTTTTTAAAATAGATAAAAGTTTAACTATTGGAATTTTTGGAGAAGATACTGAAAAGAGAGTTGAAAAAGCTTCAATTAAATTTTTAAGAAGATTAGCTAATAGAACAGGAGTATTTATTGACAAAGGTTTTCCTATTAAAGAAAAAAAAGCTTCAATTATAATAAATTTCGATACTGTTTCTGTATTAAATATTAATAATAATGAAAGTTATTCTTTAGATATTCAAAAAGATAAAATCTTAATTAATGCAAAAACTGATGTTGGGGTTTTAAGAGGTTTAGAAACACTTTTACAATTAGTAAACTTTAACAAAAATGAATATTATTTTGAAGGAGTTTCTATAAAAGATTCACCTAGATTTGTTTGGAGAGGACTAATGATTGATGCTGCTCGTCATTTTCAACCAGTAGCTGTAATAAAACGTAATTTAGATGCAATGGCTTCTGTAAAATTAAATGTTTTTCATTGGCACTTAACAGATGACCAAGGGTTTAGAGTAGAATCTAAAGTGTTTCCTAAGTTACAAGAAATTGCAGCTGATGGTTTATTTTACACACAAGAACAGATAAAAGATGTTGTAAAATACGCTTCTAACTTAGGTATTAGAGTTGTGCCAGAATTTGATGTTCCTGGTCATGCTTCAGCTATATTAGCAGCTTATCCAGCATTGGGTAGTAAAGATAATTACAAATATAATGTTGAACGTTATTCTGGAGTTTTTGACCCCACTTTAAACCCTAGTAAAGAAGTAACTTATTTATTCTTAGAAACATTATTTAGAGAAATAGCTCCACTATTCCCTGATGAATATTTTCATATAGGAGGAGATGAAAACGAAGGTAAACATTGGGACTCTAATAAAGAAATTCAAGATTTTAAGAAAAAAAACAATTTAAAATCCAATCATGATTTACAAACTTATTTTAATATTAAGCTAGAAAAAGTTTTAAATAAATTAGGAAAAAAATTAATGGGTTGGGATGAAATTTTAACGCCTTCAACTCCAAAAACATCGGTTATTCATTCATGGAGAGGGAAACATGAAGGATTAGAACAAAGCACATTAATTGAAGCTGCAAAAAAAGGATATCAAGCTGTACTTTCTGCAGGTTACTATATAGACAGAATGCTTTCTGTAGATCAACATTATTCTGTAGACCCTATAGGTAATGCTATTTTAACCAAAGAAGAACGTAAAAGAGTTTTAGGTGCTGAAGCAACAATGTGGAGTGAACTTGTTACACCATTAACAATAGATTCTAGAATTTGGCCTAGAACAGCAGCAATAGCAGAACGCTTTTGGTCTTCTAAAAAAGTTATTGATATTAAAAATATGCGAAAAAGATTGAAAGTAATTAACTTTCAACTAGAAGAAATAGGCATTACACATCTTAGAAATAAAAATGTTATTTTAAGAAACATAAGTAATAACACAGAAAATGGTTCTTTAGAAACATTAACTAAAATTTGCGAACCTCTAAAAGTTTATTCTAGAAACAAAGGAGGTACAGAATATAAAACTTTTTCACCTTTTACACTTTTTGCTGATGCTTGTAGTGCTGATGCAGAAGATGCTCTAGTTTTTAACAATTTGGTAGTTTCATATGTAAAAAATAGAGATGCTAAAAGTTTAAACAAAATTATAATACACCTAAACATTTGGATTAAAAATCATAATGATTTTAAACAATTAGACCATAATCCTATTATTGAATCTTTAACAGCTTTATCTAAAAACACTTCAGAGGTATCTAAGTTATTACTTGATGCAATTCTTAATAAAAAAATATCAAATAAAAATATTTCTAAAGGAGAAAAACTGATAGAAAAACTTAAAACTCCTACAGAAGATGTAGAGGTTGTTATTGTTGAATCGTTTAATAAACTATTGTATTTCTGTAAAAAGAATTACTTAAAAAGATAGCATAATTCTATGAATACAAAACCGTGTCATAAATTAAACAAACAAGCTACTTTTAGCTCTACAACTAAATACAATCAGTTTTTAAATTGGATTAGTGGAGAATTCGACTTGTATTTACAAGATGAAACTAATGGTTTACATGTTTTTTTTCCTGAAGGAAAATTTCACATCAGTGCTTTAGAAACTAAAGAAAAAACTATTGCTGAAATAAATTTAGAAAGTAAAATTCTAGAAAAAGGGCAAATTATTTTTGATAAAATAATGTCGGTTTATAACCTTTTATTAAAAAATTAAATTATGATTTTAATTGCAGAAAGTGGCTCTACAAAATGCGATTGGGTATTATTAAACCTAACAAAAAACGAGACTAAAAAGATTAGAACTAAAGGGTTAAATCCTGCAATTTTAAAAAAGAAAGAACTTAAAAAAGTAATTTCAGAAAACAAAGATTTAGCAAAACATAAAGAATCAATAAAATCAATTTATTTTTTTGGAGCTGGTTGTAATACAACTAAAAATAAAAACAAAGTACATTTAGTTTTAAATTCATTTTTCAAAAATGCTTCTACTATTGTCGAAGAAGATACCATGGCTGCAGTTTATGCTACTACTAAAACACAGGCTGTTGTTTGTATATTAGGTACAGGCTCTAATTGTTGCTATTATAATGGATCTACAATTATTAACAGATCTACTTCTTTAGGTTATATTGTTATGGATGAAGGAAGTGGTAATCATTTTGGTAAAGAACTTTTAAAAGCTTATTACTATCATCAAATGCCAGAAGAACTGCGTATCAAATTTGAAGAAAAATATGATTTAAGAGAAAAAAAAGTAATAAAGAAACTATATCAATCTAAAACACCTAATAAATATTTGGCAAACTTTGCTCCTTTTGTGTTTGAAAATGAAAGTTATGTTTTTATGAAAGATTTGATTAATGAAGTAATGAATACTTTTATTAAAAATCATATATTACAATACTCAAAAGAATTAGAAACAGTTCCATTACATTTTGTTGGTTCTATTGCTTATCATGGTAAAGAATATATAGAAAATCTATTGAAAAGACACCAATTAAAAGCTTCAAGTATTATTCAAAGACCTATTGATAACCTCATAGAATACATCAAAAAAGAGAATAAATTTAGCAATTAAAAAAATGTTAATGCATAAAAAAAACCTACTTTATTTAGTTTTACTATTAATTTTATGTAATAATTGCAATAATAAAAACAAACAAACCACTAGCCCTACTCTATTTAATTTAGTAGATAATAACATTACAAATATAAATTTTAAAAATACCGTAAAAGAAAATTTATACTTTAACTTTTTAAACTTTGCTTATATATATAATGGTGGAGGTGTTGCTGTTGGTGATATTAATAATGATGGTTTAGAAGACATTTACTTTACTTCTAACCAAAATTCTAATAAATTGTATTTAAATAAAGGCAATTTAGAATTTGAAGACATTACATTAAAAGCTCAAGTTTCTGATGAAATTGGTTGGACAACTGGTGTAACAATGATTGATATAAACAATGATGGTTGGTTAGATATTTATGCATGTAAATCTGGTTCTTTTGACAGTCATCAAAATAGAAAAAACAAACTTTTTATCAATCAAAAAAACAACACATTTAAAGAAAAAGGTGCTAACTATAATCTAGATCATTATGGTTTTTCTACTCAAGCATATTTTTTCGATTTTGATAATGATGATGATTTAGATATGTACTTAGTTAATCATCGTCAAGATTTTAGAAATAATATAAATATAGATCCAAGAATTCAGCAAACAAAAGAAGATTATAACTCTGATCAATTATTTAGAAATGATGGCACAACTTTTACAAATGTAACTAAAGAAGCAGGTATATTAAATAAAGCATGGGGATTAAGTGCTTCTATTGGAGATTTTAACAACGATAATTTACCCGATGTTTTTGTAGCTAATGATTTTTTAGAACCAGATTTTTTATACATAAATCAAGGAAATGGAACTTTTAAAGATGAAGCTTTAAAACATTTTAACCATATTTCTTCTAATAGTATGGGATCCGATTTTGCTGATATTAATAATGACTTACAACCAGATTTAGTTGTTTTAGATATGATGGCAGAAGATCATATTCGTGGTAAAGAAAATATGGCAACCATGAGTATTTCTAACTTTCATCAATTAGTTAACATAGGGTATCATCATCAATATATGTCTAACATGTTACAGTTAAATAATGGAAATGGAACCTTTTCTGAAATTGGGCAATTGGCAGGAATTGCAAAAACAGATTGGAGTTGGGCTCCTCTAATTGCAGATTTTGACAATGATGGATTTAATGATATTTTTATTACAAACGGCATAGAGCACGATTTATCTAATCAAGATTTTAGAAATCAAATGAGAAACAATATTAGAAACCGTAAAAAAGTTTCTTTAGAGCAAGCTATAAAAATGATGCCTTCTCATAAATTAAGTAATTACATATTTAAAAACCAACAAAACTTAACATTTAAAAACGAAACTAAAAATTGGGGGTTTAACACTAAAATAAATTCTAATGGAGCTGTTTATGCAGATTTAGACAATGATGGAGATTTAGATTTAATAGTTAACAATCAAGCTGAAAAAGCGTCCATTTATCAAAATAATTCTACCAATAATTATATTTCATTTTCTTTTAAAGGTTCAAATAAAAACAGTTTCGGAATAGGAGCTAAAATCTCAGTATTTTCAGAAAACTTACAACAAACTAAACAACATTATGCCAGTAGAGGTTTTCAATCTTCTGTTGGCAACACCTTAAATTTTGGAATAGGAAATAATAAAAAAATTGATAGTGTAATTGTTCAGTGGAAAAACGGAAAACAACAAATATTAACAGATGTAAAAATTAATACTAATACTATATTAGAGTTTAAAAATGCAACAAAAAGTAATACCTCATCTAAAATTGAAAGTAATTTGTTTGAGGCTATAAATCCATCAAATATTGGAATTAACTACACTCAAAAAGAGAATACTTTCGACGATTTTAAAATACAAATATTACTTCCACAAAAACAATCAGAAAAAGGTGCAGCAATTTGTGTTGCAGATATAAATAATGATGGTTTAGATGATTTTTTTGTTGGAAATGCAAAAGGAAAAACAGCAGCAATTTTCGTACAAACTAAAAGCGGAAAGTTTATAGAAACCAATAAATTTTTATTTGATTCAGAAAAAGAATTTGAAGATACTGATGCTACATTTTTAGATATTGACAATGATGGTGATTTAGATTTATACGTTTCATCAGGTGGTTATGAAATTGAAAGCAATAATAAATTTTTACAAGATAGAGTATACATAAACAATGGTAAAGGAAACTTTAAAAAAGGAGTTCTTCCAACAATGTTAGCTAATACTAAAGGGATTGCTTTTGCTGATTATGACAAAGATGGAGATATTGACATCTTTATTGGTGGTAATGTAAAACATGGTCAATATCCATTATCTGACAAACCTTACTTTTTAGAAAATAATAATGGAAAATATACAAACGTAATAGATAAAAAGTTTGATAACATTACCAATCTTAAAATGATAAATGATGCTGTTTTTACAGATTTTGACAACGATGGTGATAAAGACTTAATTGTTGTAGGAGAATGGATGCCAATTACAATTTATGAAAATAAGAACGCTAATTTTTTTCTAAAAGAAATAGAAGGAATAACCCCTTTAAATGGTTGGTTTCAATCTATCATAGCATCAGATATAGATAAAGATGGAAATATAGATTATATTGTTGGTAATTGGGGAAAGAACAATAAATTTCACCCAACTAAAGAGATGCCTTTACACATTTATGCAGACTATTTTGATGACAATAAAAGCTTTGATATTGCCTTAAGTAAAGTTTCTAAAACAGGTGATTTATTACCTGTTCGTGGTAAAGAATGCTCAACTCAACAAACTCCATTTTTAGGAAATAAAGTAAAAACATTTAGAGAATTTGCTGCTTCTACTATGCCAGAGATTTATGGTTCTGAAAAATTAAAAAATGCACATCATTATGTTGTACATAATTTTGCAACAGTAATTCTAAAAAACAAAGGAAATGGAGAATTTAAAATTCAAGAATTACCTAAAGAAGCTCAGTTTTCTCCAACTTTAAGTACAGAAATAATTGACATTAATAATGATGGAATTCTAGATATTTTAGGAGTAGGAAATATTTATAGTGCAGAAGTAGAAACTATTAGATATGATGCTTCTAAAGGCTTTATTTTATTAGGAAATAAAGAAAATATTTTAAGTTTTACAAAAGACAATGGTTACTTTAATAATAAAGAAGCTATTGCTTTAAAAAAAATTAATATAAATGGAAAATTACATCTTATAATCCTAAATAAAAATAGTGAACTAACTATTTTAAAAATAAAAAAATAGCGAACAATTTTTAAAAATTTTATTTAAATCGAACCCTATAAGATACTCCTAAAGAAGTGTATAAAAAGTAATCTCCAGGAGAAAAAGGCTTTTCTTCTCTGTAAAAATTAGCTGAAAAACCCCAAGCATTTATTTTACTTTTTGAGGAAAAATAATATCCTAAATTTATTTTTTGAGAATCTAATTGAAAAATTTCATCTTGACCAACATTCGTTACAAACCTATCTAATTCTGGAGAAATTCCAAAACCAGCTGAAACTCTAAAATAATTATCTGCATCAGAACCATATTTACGATATTCTATGCTTCCAGATTTACTTGACCCTGCATCATTTGGAGTAACATAAGTTCTAAAAACCCAGTAACTATTACCTGTATACCATCCTACAGAACCTGTATAAATTAATGTAGTAGTAGAAAATTTTAATCCTCTTATACCTAAAGAAGCTTCAAAGCTTTTAGGTAAAGATTTATACAATTCTGCACCATATCTAACACTTGGGTTTAAAGGACTATTAGAAAAACCTGCACTTAAATAAGCATACATACCTTCTACAATTCTAGGATATAAATCTAATTCGTACTGATAATTGTCTGTACTAAATCTATTAGAATAATTAAGTTTTGCTGTTATACTTCCATATTTTGTAGATCTAGAATAATTTATGGTAGCATAATGCATAGGATCTCTATCATTGTTTTTATAAATATCTACAGAGTAACTTACACCTATTGCATTATTTCTTAAAAGGTTGGTAATAGATTCTTTATAATCAATAGCTTTTTTATTATCTGGGTTTAACTCTAAAACACTGTTTATAGTTACAAAAGCTTCTTCAGTGTCTCCAGAATTAAATTCTGATTTAGCTTTTAATTGAATTAAATCTTCGTCTTTTGGAAAACTAATAATAGCTTGTTTAGACAACTCTAATGCTTTAAATGGTTTATCTGCCCATAACTCATTATTAATAGCTGCTACCCAAGTATTTTTCCTTTTTTTATCTCGTTTTAAAACTCTAGAAAACTCTTCTCTTGCTTGTGCATAATTTCCATCCCAAGAATATGTACTCGCTAAAAAAGCTCTAATATCTAAATAGTTTGGATATTTTGTTAAAATTAACCTTAAGGAATCTTGTGCTTGTTTACGTTTACCATTAAATGCTAAATCTCTAGCTATTTTAAAAGATTCATCAGGATCTCCATTAAATACTTTTTCTTGTGCTTCTAATTGATAATTGCAAAATAAAATCAGCATTAATATTTTACAAACTAATATTCTTTTCTTTATCATTTTAATGCGTTTTTAAATTTAATAAAATCAACATTTTTAGGTTGTTTTTTTAGAATACTGTCAATAATTTTATGAGCGCTTTCTATTTTACCCATAGACTCATAAGCTCTTGCCATTTTAAATGCTATTTCATCATTATCAACTTTATTCTTTTTAGCTTTTTCATATATTTTTATTGCTTTTTCGTTTTGAGAAGACCACCAATACATATCTAATGAAGCTAAATAAACATCATAATAATAAGGTGCTCTTTTTAAAGCATTTAACAATGATTTTTCTGCATCTTCATACTTCCTTTCCCAACCTAAAGTTCTTGCTTTTAACAAAATAACATCTACATAATTTGGTTCTGTACTTAAAATATAGTTACATAATAATCTTGCAATTTCTCTCTTATCATTAAAAGCATTTTCTCTAGCCACATTAAAAATTTCATTTAAAGATAAACCTTTTGTTAAAGAAGAAATTTGTTTTAATTCTTCTTCAGTAAATTTGTACTTTCCTACTACAGATTTAACGAATTCTTTAGGATAAATTTTATCTTTTTCTGTAACATATGCATTTATATTTTTAAATTTATTAAATGCTTTTGTGGCTTCTTCTAAAACATTGTTATTACTAACTTTATAGATATTAAAATCTTCATTTATTTCAAATATAGTTCCATCAGAATACAAATATTCTTTATAAAGAAAATCATTTAAACCTCCTTTATATCTCATTAACGGAATATTTTTTATGTTTCTAAATGTAGTTACTGTATCTAAACCTTTGCCAACAAAAGCAGTTTTTTCTGGTAATTGTACATTATAATTATTTGATAAAAATGATAGAAGACTTGGTGTAACATCAAAATGAGAAGAAATTGATTTTATTCTACTTGCTCTTTTTAACATTGGACTAAAAATGTATAGAGGCACATTAAATCTACACAGTTTATCTTTTTGAGAAATTGGTATTAACCTATGGTCTCCTGTAATAATAAAAACAGTATTACTATACTCTTTTCTTTTCTTATAAGTCTCCATAAACTTTTTAAGACTATTGTCTGCATATAAAATACTTGCAAAAATATCTTTATTTACTAAAAAGTCATTTTTATCACTTTTTAGATTTTTAGCGTTGTTTAAAATACTATCAACTTTAGTTAAGTAGATATCTTTTATAGGAAAAGTAAAAGGTTCATGTATCGTTTGAGTTGCAATTACATCTAATCTTGGTAATTTTAAATCATCGAAAACAGTTAACGCTTTTTCAAAGATTTCATTATCAGAATATCCCCAAGAAAATCCATTTGATTCGTTTACAGACTTAGGATAAGAACTATCATATTTCTTTTCATCAATTACATTATCAACACCATTATATTCTAAATAGTTTATCTTTTTATCGAAACTAGATTTATCACCACCATAAAAAGAAGTTGTATAATTATTATCTTTTAGCACACTAAATAAAGAAATGTGAGCAGGTGTTTTTGGTATTTCTAAAAATCCATTTTCACCAAAAGGTAAAGAACCTGTTATAGATGGCAATGCCCCAAAGGTTCGTCCAGCATTACTAACAAAATTTTGCCAGTATAAAGATTTTGGTATTAAAGAATCTAAATAAGGAGTAAAACCACTATAATTGTTACCATCTATAAACTCAGTTCCTAAACCTTCAACAATTATAAGAACAATATTCGGTTTTTGTTTAGAGTGATTAAAGTATGGTCCTAATACATCTTTTGTTACATCAGATGGTTTTAAAAGCGGATATTCATTATCATCTTTAAATTTATCCGTTTTTAAATTTGCTTTATTAATCTTAAATTTAATTACATCTTCTAAAAAATAATAGGTTTTATTTTGAAAATTAGATTCTGAAATGTTTGAAAATATAAATTTTACACAGATAACTATAAACGAAATAGCCAATAAGACTATTAAATATTTTCTTTTTAACATTACTTTTTTACTAAGAAAATGAACAATAACAAAAAGCAATGGAAAAAGTAAAAATGCTAAGTAATACAACAAAGATGTGCTTTCTGAAGAACTCACAGTAAGTACAATATCATCAAAAGAATAACCTAATAAATCTGCTCCAAGATTTAATAATGTGGTAAGGCTATATTTTGTTAATGAATATTCTATTAATACTAATAAAATGAAGATGAATATTATAAAAAATTTACCAAGTTTTTTTTTGACTTTATTTAATAAATAATAAAAAGGAAAAAAGAATGTAAAAATTAATAAAACCGTAAAAAAGTGATTTATAAATTTAAATGAAAAGGCTGTAAAAAAATTAATACTCTCTTTACCATTTATAATAGTTGTTATTATTTCGTACAAACTAATACAACAAAAAACCAATAATAATGATAAATTTAAAAGTAAATATGTTCTTGAATTATTTCTAAATATTTTCATAGTTCCATTTTTTGATTATTTAGACAATCCTTTTCTAGTCATTACCCCCCACTTTTTCTTTTTATTAAAATAATAATCATAATTACCTCTCATAGCTGCATACAAAACAAAAGGATGTAAAATTAGGGGCTCAAAAAATATAGTTAAAACAAGTTCTATACCTGTACCCTTTTTCTTGTATTGATGGTAAGTAAACTCTTCTGAAAATATAGCTACAAAAGAAAACACTAATGAAAATAGATATGCTACAAGAAAAAAACCTAACACAAAAACCCAATTTAGTTCTCTAAAAATTACTAGTAGTATAAAATAAATTATACCTAAAACCTCAACTATAGGAGCTAATCTTTCAAAAATATACCAATAAGGAAAACTTAACATTCCTAAAATGCCATATTTAGGATTTAAGCCAATATTTTTGTGCATTTTTAAAGTTTCTATTGTACCTCTAGTCCATCTATTTCTTTGTGAAGTAAAAATTTTATAATTGTCTGGAGCTTCTGTCCAACACAAAGGATCTGGTATATAAGCAACTTTATATTTTTGCTTTGTTTCTTCCATATACTTCCTCATTCTTACAACAATTTCCATGTCTTCTCCAACTGTTTTGGTATCATAACCACCAACTTTAATTGCTATTTCTTTATCAAAAATTCCGAAAGCACCAGAAATAACTAACAAACCATTTAATCTAGCCCAAGCCATTCTTCCTAAAAGAAAAGACCTTAAATATTCTAAAATTTGTGCTCTTTCTAACCACTTTTTAGGAAAATTAATTTCAAGTAATTTTCCATCTTCAATTTTACAAGAATTTGCTATTCTAATTACTCCTCCAGAAGCAATAACTTTTGTATCTGTATATTCTAAAAAGGGTTTAATCATTTTTTGCAAAGAGTCTTTTAATAAAAGACAATCTACATCTATACAAGCTATGTATTTATTTTCACTAAAGTTAATACCAACATTTAATGCATCTGCTTTTCCTCCATTTTCTTTATCTACAACTATTAATTTATCAAAAGCTGGATTTAAAGATTTAAAAACACCATGTCTTAATGGTTGTGTTTTTATTTTTTCGTCTAACAAATACTCTACTTTTTCTAAACTATAAGCTTTAATAAGTTTTTCTAAACTATCATCTTTACTCCCATCATTAACAATAATAACATTAAAGTTTACATAATGGATAGACAATAAAGACCTTACATTTTCTATAATATTTAAACTTTCATTATAGGCAGGTGCAATAATAGATATTGATGGTGCTAGGTCTGATGACAATAAATCTTTATACTGAAGAAAGCTATTTTTTTTAATATAATCTGATGTTTCTCTAGTAGAAAAGAAAGCTAATATTATATATGACGAAATTATTAATATGGTAAATATTAAGAAAAAGTAATAAAATACTTGAGCAACTGTATTTAGTATATAATTAATATCCATAATTACGATTTAAAAAATGAATAATTTTATTTAAAGAAGCATCATTAGAGTTTTCTTCTAACAATTTGTATTCTTTTTTATTTATTGAAACTAAAATTTCTAATGCTATAACTTTTACCTCAAAACTTTCTTCATTAATATGTTTTAAAATAAAGGTAGAATCTTCTTTAGTTGCTATTTCTTTTAAGAAATTCCAAAAAACGATTTTCTCTTTTTTAGTTAAATTCTCATAGTTTTTAATTAAAATACTTTTTGCTTCAATAAACTCAAATTTACTTAGTAATTCTATTGCCTTTATTCTAATAATTTCGTTTTCATGATTTAAAAGAAGCAGTAATTCGTCTTTAGTTTCAATTCTATTAAAAAGAGAAACAATATTTAAAGAAAAAAGTATTACATAATCATTATTAGATTTTAACCAATTAGAAATATCTGGCATTTCTTGATCATCAAACTTTTTAAGCTGACCTAGTAATTGTATTTGATCCCATTCAGAAAGAGGTCTTGTTAAATTATCTAAAAATTTTAATCCTTTAAAACCTAAAACCCCAATAAAATATAGGTGAGCTTCTCTTCTTACTTCTTCTCTTGGGTGGTTAATAAATTTAGAAACAGAGTTTTGAATTCCTTTTACCCTAAACAACCTTAAATCTCTTAATCCTAAAGCAATAGAGTTCCATTTTTTGCTATTTAGTTTAATTCTATCGTATTTATGAAGACCTAATTTTTCATATAAATCTCCCATATTTATGATTAAACCACCAGAAACTTCTTGCCTTAGTTTTAAAAAAATAGAAGTTATTATTTTTCTTTTTCTTCTATTTAATAAATCAGATTTTAGTTTGTTTCTTTTTTTATCATCTTTTAACTCTAAACCTTCATTTACAGCATATAAATATTCTATTAAAACTTGTTCGGTTTTCTTCTCGTAAATAGCATACTTTCTTGCATCAATTCTAATTTTATTTCTAAGGATAATTAGAAAAACAATTAAAATTAAAATAAATACAGATAAACCAAATACTATATTCCAAATAATAGTTTCAGTTATGTAATTGTCTATAGATATAAAGTAAAAACATTTTAGAAACATATTACATCTTTTTAAAGTAACATTTTCTTTACTCTAAAAACCAATTCGTTTGGTATAAGAGGTTTGCTCATAAAATCATTTGCGCCTAAACTAAATGCTTTTAAAACTGTTTCTTCTTGTCCTGATGAGGAAAAAACTAAAATTGGAGTGTTTCTTTTTAGTTCGTTTCTAACGTAACTTATTATTTCTAAACCGCTAAAATAATCCATCATAATATCTGTTAATATTACATTTGGATCATGTTTTTCAATTAACGTTTTAGCTTCTTTTCCATCTGTAGCAAAAAACAATGTATAACCTTCTTTTTTTAAACTTAATTTTAAAAGAAGATTTAAAACGGAATTGTCTTCTGCAATTACAATTTTTATTTCTTTTGACATATTCTGGAGGACAATTAACACTAAAAATACAAACTATTTTACTAAAATAATAGTGTAAAATATATCTTTTGTACTTTTAACAAATCAACATTTAAATATATCTTCTAAGTTAAGCTAAAAATATGGATTTTAAAAGGTTTTTAGAAAGTAAAATATTAGATTTATCGTCGATAAAAAGTTTTTTTTCTGATGATAAAGAACTTCTTATAGAACTAATTGCTGTTTTTATAAACGACACAAAACCAAAGGTTAAAGTTTTAGAAAATAACATAACAAATTTAAATTTTACTGAAGTAAGAGAAATATCCCACTTTTTTAAATCTTCATTTGGTTTAATGGGTATTAATTGTGTAGATGATTTAACTATTTTAGAAGATTTAGCAATAAAAAAAGAAAACCCCAAACTTATAACTAGTAAGTTAAAGTCTGTGGTTTCTTTATGCAATAAATGTATTGTAGATTATGAATCTATATTAAAAAACTTAGAGAATCATACTTAATTAAAATCTATTATCTCCATCTAATAAATCTCCTATTCCGCCTAAAATACTTCCTTCTCCTTTAGTTCCATTTCCTGTTCTTGGAGCCATTGCCAAAACTCTACCTGCCAATCTACTAAATGGTAAAGATTGTACATAGACAGTTCCAGGTCCTTTTAAAGTTGCAAAAAACAACCCTTCTCCTCCAAAAACTGTGTTCTTTATTCCTCCAACAAATTCAATATCATAGTCTACAGTTTGTGTAAAACCAACAATACAACCAGTATCTACTTTTAAAACTTCTCCTGGTTTTAATTCTTTTTTAGCCATAGTTCCTCCAGCATGAATAAAACCTAGACCATCTCCTTCCATTTTTTGCATGATAAAACCTTCTCCACCAAACAAACCTCTACCTAATTTTTTAGAGAATTCTATACCTATAGAAACTCCTTTTGCTGCACATAAAAAAGCATCTTTTTGGCAAATAAACTTGCCTCCAAATTCGGTTAAATCTATTGGTACAATTTTACCAGGATAAGGAGATGCAAAAGAAATTTGCTTTTTTCCTATTCCAACATTTGTAAAAACGGTCATAAATAAACTTTCTCCTGTTAAAATTCTTTTACCAGCAGAAAATATTTTACCTAAGATTCCTTTTTCTTGATTAGATCCATCTCCTAAAATTGTATTCATTTTAATTTGATCATCCATCATCATAAAAGTTCCAGCTTCTGCAACTACACCTTCTTCTGGATCTAATTCAATTTCTACAAATTGCATTTCTTCACCAAAAATTTTATAATCTATTTCGTGAGCATTTTGATTTGATGAGTTTTGAGGTATTCTATCTTGATACATAATTAATTTTTTAAGGTTTACATTATATAAGAAGTATTGATAACATTTTTGTTACATTAATTTATAATTATTTCTCAAATTTAAGATTTTTTAATTAATAACTTTTTTACATCATCATTATAAATTAGATGCGTAATAAATTTAAATTCAGGTTATTTTAACAGAAAAAGTTTACTAATAATATGGTTTTAAAAAACCTAAAACCTATGATTATTATTTTAAAAACTTTAACAATAATTTTACTTTTAGTATAATTTTAAACAATAAATTTGTATAAAAATTAAAGAAAAAAATGAAATATTTATCTCCAGAAATTGAAGCTCTTTCTAAACAATTTGAAGTAACAAAATCTTTAGCACGTACAAATGTATCATGTGGTATTTTTCAAGATTGTGATTATAATGAAGAAAGACCTCAACTGTATAAAAAGAAAGAATAATTTATGGTTTCACTCTTAAACTCCAATGAAATTGGAATTTAGAAACTACTACTCCATCTTTATTTTTCCCTTCAGAAGTTAATACAATTACTTGTCCTTCTCCTGTTGCTATAGATTTTTTAATTGCATTTCTAATTTCATCACCCCCATTGCAAGTAAAAATAATTTTACCTGTAGCTTTTTTATAAAACTCTGCTTCTTGTTTAGTTACTAACATAGAAACTTTTCTGTTAGAATCTTTAATTGCTTTCATTACCAAAACACCTGTTGGCATTTCTGCTGCCATACCTTGAGCTGCCCAAAAAATACTTTTAAACGGATTTTGATTCATCCATCTGTGTTTTATAGAAACAACAACTTTATCATTAGAAATAGAACGTACTCTAACACCTCCTATATAAGCTAATGGAAGATTTATAAAGTTAAAAAGGTTCACTTTACCTGGAGTAAATTTCATTTAGAATCAATTTTAAAATTTTAACATAATTTCTTTCGTTGACAAGATAACTAAAATAAACGAATCAAAAACATCAATGTTTACAATACATACAAAGCTTTTTAATCAAAAAATCTACTCATTTAAATTTGTTAAAAAAATGTTAATTATAGTACTATGTATTGCATAATACCTTTTTTAAGATATATATTTGCATAAGAAAGTATTATATATTTCAGAAATCATGAAACAAAATAACGAAAACACCAATGCCTTTTTAATACATATTTCTGCATTTGCAGGATTTATGTTTCCATTTGGAAATATAATTACACCATTAATTGCGTGGCAAACTTTAAAAGATAGAAGCGTATTTTTAGATGAACAAGGTAAAGAAGCTGTAAATTTTAACATCAGTTATTCTTTATACATATTTATTTTAACAATGTCTTTTGTTCCTGTTTTTATTGGTTCTGTATTTAGAAACTTAGACAATTTTAATAGTTTTAATCACATTAATATAGATTTTGACTCTAATAATATTTTTGGATTTATTGGCTTAGCTTCTTTAGCAGGAATTGTTGGCTTAATAAAAGTTGCATTGATAATAATTGCATCATTAAAAGCAAAAGAAGGAGAAAATTATAAGTATCCTTTTACAATAAAATTTATTAAATAATCATTTAAAACCACAATAAATGAAGATAGAAAACACAAAAGCACAAATGCGAAAAGGTGTTTTAGAATATTGCATTTTATCTATTTTAAAAAATGGAGATGCTTATACTTCTGAAATTCTTAGTACGTTAAAAAGTGCAGAAATGATTGTGGTTGAAGGAACCATATATCCGTTATTAACACGTTTAAAAAACGCAGGCTTACTAACTTATAGATGGGAAGAATCAACCTCTGGACCACCAAGAAAGTATTACGTTTTAACAGAAAACGGAGGCATGTTTTTAAAAGAATTAGATAAAACATGGAGCAATTTAGTAAACGCAGTTAACCAAGTAATTAGCACAAAATCAACGAAAAATGAATAAGACTATTAACATAAATTTAGGCGGATTTTTCTTCCACATAGATGAAGTTGCCTATCAGAAACTAAAACGATATCTAGAATCTATTTCTAGATCATTAAGCGATGATCCCCAAGGAAAAAATGAAATTATTGCAGATATAGAAGCTAGAATAAGTGAATTATTATCTGAAAAAATTACAGATGCTAGACAAGTTGTTAATGAAGGTGATATTGATGATATCATTAAAATAATGGGACAACCAGAAGATTATGCTGAAGCTGAAGAAACTTATAACGACTCTAGCTATTCTTATAAAAGAAATAGTTCTTCTGGAAAAAAACTATTTAGAGATGGTGAAGATAAATTTTTAGGTGGTGTTGCATCTGGTGTTGCTCATTATTTTAACGTAGATACTATTTGGATTCGTCTTGGATTATTAGCATTATTCTTTGGTGGTGGTTTTGGAATCATCTTATATATTATTCTTTGGATTTTACTGCCAGAAGCTAAAACTACTGCAGAAAAATTACAAATGGAGGGTGAGCCTGTAAACATAGATAATATCGAAAAAAAGATAAGAGAAGAGTTTACAAATGTTTCTGAAAACGTTAAAGATTTAGCTAACCAAGCTTCAGATAAAATAAAAGATGGTGCCTCAGAAATTTCTCAAAAAATGAACCAAACTTTTTCGGGAAAGGCAAGAAAAAATAACGGACTACAAGATTTTATCAATACTATAGGCAAGATTATACTTGTGTTTTTTAAAGTAATTGGTAAATTTATTGGAGCAATACTAGTCTTTGTTGCTGCTGCTGTTATTTTATCACTAATCATTAGTGGGTTTTCTGTTGGAAGTTTAGAATGGTTAAATGTAGATGGAGAATTTTTACAATATCCACCATTTTTCTATGACGCTGTTTTACCTAAATGGGTATTAACGTTAGCATTGTTTTTATTAATTGGTATTCCTTTTTTAATTTTATTTGTTTTAGGATTAAGAATACTATCTAGCAGTGTAAAACAATTTACAAAAGCTACATCTTTAACTTTATTAGGTATTTGGATTGTTGCTTTATTAACAATGATATTTACTGGTTTAGATTTTGGAACATCTCATGCAAACTATGGGCAATCTGTTAAAAAAACAACTTTAAATATTGCTAAAAATGACACTCTAACTATAAAAATGGTTAATGATGATGAAATTTATTACAGACATAATTTAAGAAGAAGTTCTCATAAATATGAAGTTGAAGTAGATGGTGTTACAAAAGTATACTCTAATTATGTAAAAGTAGATGTAAAAAAGAGCAATTCTAATGAAGCTTACTTTATTCTTCAAAAAGAATCTAAAGGTAAAAGCAAAAATAGCGCCAATAAAAATGCCGAAAAAGTTGAATATAAATTCGAAATTATAGACAATACAATTGTATTAGATGCTTACTATTTGTCTGAGTTTAAAAATATGTGGAAAGATGAAGAAGTAAATATTACATTTTACATACCAGAAGGTAACACTGTTTATTTTGACTATACAGTAAGAAACTTTTTATATAATGTAGATAATGATGAAGACATTTATGATAAAGATATGGTAAATCATCATTTTAAAATGAATGCAGAAACATTAGAATGTACAGATTGTGAAGAAGAAACTGAAGAGGAAAATATTATTGAACAAGAAAGTATTTAATACAACTCAACTATAAAAAACAACAATTGAGTAACCAACTTTTGATTTTAAGCGTCTATTAATAGACTTTTACAATCTAATTAAAAACTAAACTTATGAAAAATTCAATATCAAAAATTATAACAGTACTATTTATAGCAACTATTTTTACTTCTTGTAGTGTAGATGTTTTTAATAGAGTTAATGGTAATAAAAATGTAATTACAGAAACTAGAAAGACTTCTAGCAAGTTTACAGGAATTAAAGTAAGCACTGGTATAGACTTATATATTACACAAGGTTCTAAAAACAAAATTACTGTAGAAGCTGATGAAAATTTACATGATATTATTATTACAGAAGTTGAAGATGGTATTTTAAAAGTGTATTCAGAAAAAAGTATTTGGAGAGCAAAAGCTAGAAAAGTACATGTTACAGTTAAAAATTTAACTTCAGTTAGAGCTACAAGTGGAAGCGATGTTTACGGAAAAGGAGTTATTAATACTGATGAAATTTCTATTGCAGCTACTAGTGGTGCAGATATAAAAATAACTGTAGATGCTACTAGTGTAGAAACAAGCTCTACAAGTGGATCTGATATTAGAATTTCGGGTAGTTCAATTAACCATGCTACTAGTGCAACTAGTGGAGCATCTATAGATGCATACGAATTAGAAAGTAAAAATGTAATTGCTAAAGCTACTAGTGGAGCAGATATTAATGTTTTTGCTTCAGAAAAATTAGAAGCAAAAGCTACTAGTGGTGGAGATATTGATTTTAAAGGAAATCCAAAATCAGTAAATAAAAAATCTTCATCTGGAGGAAGCGTTTCTAGAAAATAACCAATTATCAATCAACCAAAATTAGTTTTCTTGTGGTTGTTAAGTACAACCACAAGATTTTAAAAAACCAACCAACAATGAATAATTTTCTAGAACCTTTTAAAAATTCTATCCTTATAAAAGTGCTCATTTTTATTGCAATGTTGTTTTACAATTTTGTTTTAAATGCTCAAGTTGATAAAAGTTCTGACTTATTTAAAACACTAAAATCTAAAGATAGCATCATTTTTAAACGTACTTTTAACTTATGTGAAGTTGAAAAGCTAGAACCAATTATTGCTGATAATTTTGAATTTTATCATGATTTAGGAGGAATTCAGAATAGAGAAGAATTTATAAATTCAATTAAAAACGGACTTTGTTCTAAACCTGGTAATAATAAAAGAAAATTAGTTACAGGTACTTTAGAAGTACATCAATTAAACAAAAATGGTATTCTATATGGAGCCATACAAAAAGGAAAACATACCTTTTTACAAAAACAAAATTCAGAATTTAAAACTGTAGGAATAGCAGATTTTACCCACGTTTGGATTCTAGAAAACGAAAAATGGAAATTAAAAAGGGTTTTGAGTTACAACCACAAACCTTTATCTGAATAAAATTTTATTAGAATAGCTAACTCTAATATAATAGTTACTAATACTTGGTTTTATTAGTTTACTTGGTAAGTCGTCGTTTTGTAAAAAACGACGCTTACTTTATTTGTTTAGTTTGTATTTTAAGCTTAAAAAAAAATAACTTAATTAACTACTGATATAAGTTATTTAAACAAACGTATATCTGTGTAAATAATCACTTATTAAAAAAAAAATGGAACGATTAACAAAATTCATTGAAAAGAATATTTCAGGAAAAAAAGTTTTAGGCCTTTTTATCTTGACCAATATAGTATACACTTTTATGCTAACTGTTACAATCCCCAAAACAATGGGATTCTCTAATGGGATGAAATTATTGGATATGATGCCAACAGGATATAGTTTTAATTATGTAAGTGATTTATTCAATTCACTTGGAGAAAATGGACGTTTGACATATCTAACCAATCAAATACCTGTTGATATGATTTACCCATTACTGTTTGGACTTTCTTACTGTTTGCTTTTGGGATATTTCTTGAAAAAATTGAACAAATTAAATTCCCCATATAATTATCTCTGTCTTATACCTATAATTGCAGGAATTGCAGATTATTTAGAAAATATCGGAATTATTACAATGCTTAAAAACTATCCAAAATTGAAAGAGACTACAGTGTATACAACTAATATATTTTCAGTTATAAAAAGTATTTCAACAAGTATATTTTTTATTACACTAATAGTAGTTGGAATAAAAGTTATTAAACAGAAAAAAAGAGCTAACACTTTATAATAATTATTAATTTTTTCTCGACTTCTTACAAAACCGTTATCGAATCAAAAAAATATATCAAAAAAAAAATCCCAAGTTTTTAACTTGGGATTTTTTAATTATAAAAACTTAATTTTTATCTAACAACTTTAATAGAACAACCAATTGCTCTAGTTTCTGTAACACTTGGTTTTTTACCTGCTAACAATTCATCTACAACAGTTTCTACATACTTTTTTGTAACTGCTCCTTCATCTCTAGAATTGTTGTCTATAGCACCAATATATTCAACTTTCATAGATTTTTTACTAACAATATAAACATGAGGAGTTTTACTTGCTCCAAATTTTGGATATACTTTCTGGCCTTCATCAAATAAGTAAGGAAATGTAAATCCTTTTTCAGAAGCTCTTACTTTCATATCATTAAAACCATCTCCTTTAGAAGCTGCAGGATCATTTGGGTTAATTGCAATTACAGGAAAACCTAAGTTTTTATATTTCTTATCTAAAGCTATAATTCTATCTTCATTAGCCACAGAATAAGGACACATATTGCATGTAAAAATGATAATAAAACCTTTTGCTTTTTTATAATCTGATAAAGAAACCATTTTATCATCAATATTTTTAAGTTTAAAGTCTTCTATAACATCTCCTACTTTATAACCTTTTACTATTTTGCCTGTAAACGCAGAAGCCATTGCTACTACTAATAATATTAAAATTGATTTTTTATAATTCATGTTATTGTGGTTTTAGGTTTATAATAATGATTGTAATTCTTTTTCTAATTCTTCATATTCAAAAGATTGCTCAAAAAATTTCCTTCCTTTTTTGCTATAAATTAATGTGGCTGGTAAAGCACCAGACCAAGTAGAATCTATGTCTTTTATCCATACATCTTCATTAACATCGTTTAATACAATTACATTAGATTTTAACTGCTTTTTATTAATAAACGGTATCAACCTTTTATCAATTTGTTTCGGAAAATCTAAACTAACTAAAATTACCTCAACATCTTTACCAATATATTCTTCTCTTAATTTTTCGAAATAAGGCAATTCTTTTACACAAGGAGCACACCAAGTTGCCCAAAAGTTAACAACATAAGTTTTACCATCATTTTTAGTTAACAAAGGTTTTAACTCTTTATAAGTGTAAGATTTTACAGAAGTTACTTCTATTACATTTTTAACTTCTTCTTTTTTACAAGAAATCAATATTGCAAAAAAGAATAAGGCGTATATATATTTTTTATTCATTCAATAAAATTACAAATAAGATTTTTCTTAAGAAAATAATTGGTAAATCATTAACTAAAAAAACCTCTTAAACAATAGTTTAAGAGGTTTCTAATATCATTATTAACTATTTTAGCTAAAAATTTCGTTTAAAATTTTAGCTAAACGAATACCTCCTTTTTGAAGTTGAGTTCTTACAATTCCAAAATTATCATAAGAATATCTGTAACGTAAGTTTTCTCCAACTTTAGCAGATTTATATACTTCTACTGTAAGTTTGTGTACTTCATTTACCCAATCTACAACAGAACCTTTTTCTATAGCTTCTACTTGTTTTTTAGATAAATCTTTAGCGTTATTAGCCAACTCAATATAGCTCATATCCCAATCTTCAATCATGTTTTCATCCCAAACTCTGTGTAAGTTTGTTCCTCTTCCAAACCATTGAACTTGTATGGTATTACCACCTTTATCTTCTCTTCTACCAATATGCATTGGCTGATGCAAATCTCCTACAAAATGTACTAATAGTTTTAAATGAAATTCTTTGTCTTCATCTGTACTGTTTTTATCTTTTAAAACTTCAATACATTTTTCAATTCCTGTTACTAAATCTCCTTTAGGGTTTTTCTTAGCCGTTTCATAAGTTTCATCAAAATCCATATTAATATAATGCCATGCATAATACTTATTATATTTTCTATCAGACTTTATTTCATCAGCAAAAGTAGAAACAAACGCTAAACTTTGTCCTTTTAAAAGTTTGTCTATTTTTTTCTTAGCTCTTTTTGTTAAATATTCTTGTGCAATTTGACCAGTAGCTCTATGACCGTTTTTTCCCCAATCATCTGATTTGTTATCAGATACGTTAAAAAAAAACAGAAAAGATATCATCATTAAAAATTTAATCTTCATCTGTAAATATTATTATAAATTCTGAGCTAAAATATAAAATATATCTTTAAATATTTGGAAATCAACAAAAAATAATTATATCTTTGTGATATCATTTTAATATCATAACAAATTCAACATATGAAAGCAGAAAAAATTATTAAACCCGCAAATGGTTATTTAATGTTATTTATCGTTTTAGTTTTATTCTTTGGCGGAATTGCAATGTCTATAATTAACGAAACCCCAATATATTTTCCATTAATTATTATTGGTTTTGTAGGTTTCTTTGGTTTTATACTTGTAAATCCAAACACATCTAAAGTAGTTTTACTATTTGGTAAATATGTAGGTACTATAAAAGAAAATGGTTTGTATTGGGCAAACCCACTGTTTAGAAAAAAAACAATCTCATTAAGAGCTAGTAACTTTGATAGTGAGCGTTTAAAAGTAAATGACAAATTAGGAAACCCAGTAATGATTTCTACAATTTTAGTTTGGAGAGTTACTAACACTTACAAAGCAGCTTTTGATGTAGATAATTATGAAAACTTTGTACGTGTGCAAACAGATGCTGCAGTAAGAAAACTAGCTAGTATGTATCCTTATGATAATTTTGCTGATGAAGGTCATACAGAAGATATTACTTTACGTTCTAGTGTAAATGAGGTTTCTGAAACCTTAGAAAAAGAGTTGGAAGAACGTTTATCTATTGCAGGAATAGAAGTTTTAGAAGCAAGAATTGGTTATTTAGCGTACGCTCAAGAAATAGCAAGTGCTATGCTAAAAAGACAACAAGCCACAGCAATTGTAGCTGCAAGACATAAAATTGTTGAAGGTGCTGTTAGCATGGTAGAAATGGCTTTAGAAGAACTAAACAAAAAAGATATTGTTGAGTTAGATGAAGAACGTAAAGCAGCAATGGTTAGTAACTTAATGGTTATTTTATGTGGGGACAAAGAAGCTTCACCAGTTTTAAACACAGGTACTTTAAGTCATTAAAAAAACAAAAAACATGAAAGAATATAAATTAGTTCAACCAAAATTAGGTTTTAGAAATAGATTTCAAAATTTTGAAGATCTATTAAATCAATATGCAAGAGAAGGATGGCGAGTTATAGAAATTCATCAAGGATGGACTGCTGTTCTTTTTGAAAGAGATAAAAATAGATAAAATGAAAGTTTTTAAAGAAGAGCAACGTTTTACTCAAACTTGGTTAATTGTACTTTTAGCATTTAGTACTATTGTTCCAATAGCTATAATTACAAAAGAATATTTAGAGAAAGAATCTAATATGTCTACAAATAAATTTGTAATTACATTAGTTGGTATTTTAGTCTCTATATCATTAATCTTCTTTTTTAAACTAACAACTAGAATAGATGAAAAAGGAATTTATTATCAATTTTTCCCTTTTCATTTTTCTATGAAACTAATTCCTTGGCAAAATATTGCTAAAGCTCATATTAGAACTTATAACCCAATTGGCGAATATGGTGGTTGGGGATTAAAAGGTGGATGGTCTAAATCTAGAGGAAAAGCTATAAATGTTTCTGGTGATGTTGGCATTCAACTAATTCTAAAAAACGAAAAAAAACTGTTAATAGGCACTCTAAAAAAAGAGGAAGTAAAAAGAGTTTTAGAAACTTATAAAAGTAAATTATCATGATTCGTATAATTAGCTATTTAGTAATTACAATTTTTGGAATTGCAGTTTCATTGGCTCAAGTAAAATCTGAAGAAATTTTACTTAAAAACAATGAAATAGAGTTACCTGGCACTTTAACTTTTACAAAAAAAAATAGTCCTTTAATTATTTGGGTTCATGGTTCTGGAAACGTTGATAGAAATGGAAATCAACAACCAATGATTAAAGCAAATTACATTAAACAATTTAGAGATAGTATCAATAAAAAAGGAATTGCTTTTTACAGTTATGACAAACGTACTGCCAATTTAAAAAACAAAGAAAGTTTAATAAAAGGAGTAAAATTTATAGACTATGTTTTAGATCTTAAAAAAGCAATTGCACATTTTAAAAATGACAAACGATTTTCTAAAATTATATTACTAGGTCATAGTCAAGGTTCTTTAGTTGCTATGTTAGCTTCAGAAAACGTTAACCAATTTATTTCTGTTGCTGGTGCAGGCATGAGTGCAGACAAAGTAATAATAAAACAAATTCAAGAAAAAGCCCCTTTTTTAGATTCTATAACTCAAGCTCATTTTAAAGAATTAGCTACAACAGGTAAAATAAAAGAAGTAAACCCAATGTTGCTTTCGGTTTTTGCAAAACAAAATCAGTCTTTTTTAAGCTCTTGGATACAATACAATCCTTCAGAAGAAATTAAGAAATTAACCATTCCAAAATTAATCATTAATGGTGATAGTGATTTGCAAGTAAAAGTAACTGATGCAGAAACTTTGCATAATTCTAATACAAATTCTAAATTAGTAATTATAAAAAAAATGAATCATGTTTTAAAAGAAGTAAATTCAATTACAGAAAATCAATCTTCTTATTTAAAAGCAGATTTTCCTTTATCAATCAAACTAGTAGAAACTATTGTAAATTTCATCAACCAATAAATTATGGCTAAGAAAAAAGCATTTGCATTACGTATGAATGAAGACATGATGAAAGCCATTGAAAAATGGGCTGCAGATGAGTTTCGTTCTACAAACGGACAAATAGAATGGATGCTAATGCAAACTTTAAAAGAAGCAAAAAGAGAACCTAAAAAAAAGGAAGAATAAAATTATAATAACAAAACTGTTAAAAGAACGCTCAATTTATATTGAGCGTTTTCTATTTTGTATCTTGTTAGCATCAAACTTAACTCAACAAAATACTTAATATGAAAAAATTATTTACACTCCTTTTTTTATGTACTTCTACTCTATTCTTTTCACAAGAATTTTCTATGGATTTGGTAAAAAACATGAAACCAAGAAATATTGGTCCTGGAGGTATGTCTGGACGTGTAACTTCTATTGATGTTGTAGAATCAAACCCAGAAATAATGTACGTTGGTACAGCTTCTGGTGGTGTTTGGAAATCTACTTCTGGAGGAACAACTTGGAAACCAATTTTCGAAAACGAATTAACTGCTTCTATTGGTGCTATTGCCATTCAGCAATCTAACCCAAGTGTAATTTGGGCAGGAACTGGAGAAGGAAACCCAAGAAATAGTTTAAATGGTGGTTTTGGTATTTACAAATCTTTAGATGCTGGTAAAACATGGAAATCTATGGGATTAGAAAAAACAAGACATATTCATAGAGTTATCATAGATCCATCAAACCCAAACATTGTTTATGCTGCAGCAATTGGATCTCCTTGGGGAGAACACAAAGAACGTGGTGTTTATAAAACTACAGATGGTGGTAAAACTTGGAAACAAATTTTGTTTACAAACATTAAATCTGGTACTGCAGATTTAATTATGGACCCTAAAAATCCAAACAAATTAATAGCTGCAATGTGGGAACACAAAAGAGATCCTTGGTTTTTTAAATCTGGTGGACAAGGAAGTGGTTTGTACATTACACATGATGGTGGTGAAAATTGGAAACAAATTACAGAAAAAGAAGGTTTTCCTAAAGGAGAATTGGGTAGAATTGGTGTAGCAATTGCTCCTAACAATCCTGATGTAATTTATGCCTTAGTAGAAGCAAAAAAGAATGCTTTATACAAAAGTGTAGATGGTGGTTTTAAATGGAAAAAAATAAATGACAAACCCGGAATTGGTAATCGTCCTTTTTACTATTCAGAAATATACGTAGATCCACAAAATGAAAATAGATTATATACCGTTTTTACATATGTAAATGTTTCTCAAGATGGAGGTAAATCTTTCAAACAATTAATGCCTGCTTATGGTGTAGACAATGGAGTTCATCCAGATCATCATGCATGGTGGATTCATCCAACCAATGGAAAATTTATGATTGATGGAAATGATGGAGGTTTAAACATTACAAAAGATGGTGGTAAAACTTGGAGATTTATAGGCAACATACCTGTTGCTCAATTTTATCACATAAATGTAGATAATGAATATCCTTATAATGTTTATGGTGGAATGCAAGATAATGGTTCTTGGAGAGGTCCTGCTTACGTTTGGAAAGCGCAAGGAATTAGAAATTCTTATTGGCAAGAAATTAGTTTTGGAGATGGTTTTGATGTGGTTCCTGATAAAGACAATTCACGTTATGGATGGTCTATGAGTCAGCAAGGTTCTGTTGTAAGATATGATTATAAAACAGGAAATAATTATAGTGTAAAACCAACACATAAAGACCCAAATGTAAAACTACGTTTTAATTGGAATGCAGCAATAAACATAGATCCATTTAATAATTCTACATTGTATTTTGGTAGTCAGTTTGTACATAAATCTACAGACAAAGGTTTAACTTGGAATGTAATTTCTCCAGATTTATCTACTAACAATCCAGAAAAATTAAAACAAGCAGAAAGTGGTGGTTTAACTATGGATGCTACTGGAGCAGAAAACCATTGTACAATATTAGTAATTGAGCCTACAGAGTTAGAAAAAGATGTTTTATGGGCAGCTACAGATGATGGTCAAGTACACATTACAAAAAACGGAGGTGCTAATTGGACAAACGTTTCTAAAAACTTAAAAGGTTTACCAAAAAACAGTTGGATAACTCAGATAAAGGCTTCTAATAAAAATAAAGGAGAAGCTTTGTTAGTTGCTAATGATTACAGACGTTTTAATTACACTCCTTATGCATACAGAACCAAAAACTATGGTAAATCTTGGGAACGTATTGTAAATGAAGATGATGTACAAAGTTATACATTATGCATTATTGAAGATCCAATTAATAAAAACTTATTGTTTTTAGGTACAGATGATGGTTTATATATTTCAATAAATGCTGGTAAAAAATGGACAAAATGGACCAATGGATTTCCTACAGTACCTGTCAAAGATTTAGTAATTCATCCAAGAGAAAATGATTTAATTATTGGAACTTTTGGAAGAGCTGCTTGGGTTTTAGATGATATTAAACCTTTAAGAGCTATTGCAAACGGAAATATAACTTCTAAAAAATTACAATTGTTTCAACCTCCTGTTGCTTATCAACATGCATCACAACAACCAACAGGAAGCAGGTTTGGTGCAGATGCTATGTATCAAGGAGAAAACAGAAAACGTGGAGCTTTAATTTCTTATTACATTAACAAACCAAAAGTTGATAAAAAAGAGAACAACAAAATTAAATACGATTCTATTAAATTAGAAATTTTTGATGGTACAAGACTAATTAGAACATTAAAGATGAAAACTCCTAAAGAAAATGGAGTTCATAAAACAACTTGGTATTTAAGAGAAAAAGGAGTTTCTAGAGCTTATAGAAGTATAAGAAAATCTAAAAGAGAGCCTTCTGGTGTTTCTGTAAAACCAGGTGTTTACAAATTAAAAATGACATTTGGAGAAACAGTTTCTGAACAAAACATTAAAGTTCAATTTGACCCAAGGTTACAAATTACTGATGCAGCTATCAATCAAAAATATGTAGCTAGTAAAGAGCTAGAAAGCTATCAAGAAAAAATGGCAAATGTTGTAGAACAATTAGTAGAAAGTAAAAATACTGCCGCTAAAATAAAATCTCAATTAAGTAAAGAAGATAAGAAAATGTACAAAGATGAAATTAAAAAGTCATCTGAAATCATTAAAAAAATAGATACTTTAATAGCATTATATCTTGGTAAAGTTGATAAAAGACAAGGAATTAC
This sequence comes from Polaribacter sp. Z022, assembly GCF_023555495.1. GTDB lineage: Bacteria > Bacteroidota > Bacteroidia > Flavobacteriales > Flavobacteriaceae > Polaribacter. The sequence continues at coordinate 63,879 of NZ_JALCZO010000003.1, forward strand.
AAGGAATCCAGAAGTAAATGTAAATCAACGTTTTTATACAGCAAGAAGATATGTGTTTTCTCGTTTTGGAGAGCAAACTTCTACAGAAAAAACATTAGTAAATCAATTTAAAGATGAGTTTAGCAAAGCTTTAGATAAAACAAATAATTTCTTTAAATCTGATTGGGCAACATATAAAAACAGTACAGAAAACATAAAAATTTCACCATTTAAAGAAACTAAAATATTTACAAATTAATGATGAATTAATATTCAAACTAAATCATTAAATTCGTCTTCTTAAAGAAGAAGAAGTATTATATTATATGAAAAAAATAATTATATTTTTTTGTTTTCATTTTTGCTTTTTAGTAATGCAGAGTCAAAATTCTCATGAAAATAAATTAGGAACTTGGTACATGTATAATGGTTCTCATAAATTATCTAAAAACGTAAAACTTACAACAAGTGCACACTTTAGATATTATGAGTTTATAACAGAATATCAACAAGAAATTTATAGAGTAGGTCTTAATTATAGCTTTAATAAAAAAGTAAATTTTACAGGTGGTTTGGTCTATTCTATTACAGATTCTTCATATAAAACTGATTTAGCAGATTTATATGAGTATCGTTTTTATCAAGATTTAAATATTAAAGATACTTGGAACAAAGTAAAAGTAAAACATAGAGTAAGATTAGCACAAAGATTTAAACGCCAAAATTTTAATGATGAAGTAAAACATAGAATAAGATATGGATTATTTTTAAATCGTCCTTTATTAGAAAAATGGGAAACTTATGCTTTTAGCGAAATCTTTATAAAATTTGCTACAAAAGCCTTTAGTCAAAATAGAACTGGAGCAGGATTTATAAGAGAATTGAACGAAAATCTAAAAGTTAGATTAGGCTATTTTTACACAAAATTTTCTAACAGTAGTCTTCATAGATTACAATTAGGTATTATTTTAAATACAGACTTTACAAAAAAATCAACTTAAAATTAATTTTATGAGTATATCAGAAATCAATAATGATATTCCTTTATTTGCAAACGACACCATTATATTTGGTGTTTTGTGTGTTATTTTAGCAGGAATCTTTTACACTTCAACATTAAAATCTTTTGGCAAATTTTATAAGTACATACCTGCACTTTTACTTTGTTATTTTATACCATCCGTTTTTAGTTCTTTAGGTATAATTGCTGATAAATGGATAGATGTTCAAGCTACTATTGCCCATTTAAATACTTTATATGGCAATTTAGAGGGTGTAACAGATTTAGCTTCATTAAAAGCTTATATTACAACTAATAATATAGATAGTTCTGTATATGCTCAATTTTCTGGAGGAAGTAAACTTTATTATGTTTCTTCAAGATTTTTATTACCTGCTTCTTTGGTTTTATTAACTATAAGTATAGATTTAAAAGGAGTCTTTAAATTGGGCCCTAAAGCATTAATCATGTTTTTAACAGCAACTTTTGGGGTTATGATTGGTGGTCCTTTAGCAATTGTTTTCTTTAAATTTGTTGCTCCAGATATTTTAGTACAAGTAGAAGGTACTGAACTTTGGAAAGGTTTATCTACAGTTGCAGGAAGTTGGATTGGTGGTGGTGCAAACCAATTAGCCATGAAAGAACAATGGGAAGTTAGTGATAGTCTTTTTAGTATTATGGCTGTTGTTGATGTTTTAGTTGCAGAAGTTTGGATGGCATTTTTATTATTAGGTGTTGCAAAATCTGATGCAATAGACAGATGGTTTAAAGCAGATAATTCTTCTATTACAAACCTTAAAAATAAGATGGAAAAATTTACTTTAGAATCTGCTAGAGTTCCTTCTTTTAACGATTTAATAATTCTATTAGGTATTGCTTTTGGTGTAACTTCTATTGGTCATATTATTGGTGATAATTTAGGAGGATATATTGCAGAAAATGTTCCTTTTTTAGTAGATTTTGGTTTGGGTAGTTCTTTCTTTTGGTTGATAATTTCTGCTACCACAGTAGGAATCTTTTTATCATTTACAAAAGCTAAAAGTTACGAAGGTGCAGGTGCAAGTAAAATAGGAACTGTTTTTATTTACATTTTAGTTGCTTCTATTGGTATGAAAATGAATTTGAATGCTATTGTAGAAAATATTAGCTTATTTGCCATTGGTTTTGTTTGGATGATTATTCATGTAGGATTATTATTCTTAATTGCAAAAATTATAAAAGCTCCTTATTTCTTCTTAGCAGTTGGTTCTAAAGCAAATATTGGTGGTGCAGCCTCTGCTCCTGTTGTTGCTGGTGCTTTTCATCCATCTTTAGCACCTGTTGGAGTTTTATTAGCAGTTCTTGGATATGCTTTAGGTACTTATGGTGCATTCTTTTGTGCAATAATGATGAAATGGGTTAGTTAATTTTTATACTATTTATTAGACTTTATATCAATAAAAACGCATATTTGCAGTCGAAATTTAAGAATTATGAAGAAAATTATTACACTTTTAGTCCTTTCTATTTTAATATCAGCTTGTTCTTCTAAAAAAGAAGGAAACATGATTGTTCAAGGACAAATTAAAGGACTTAAAAAAGGAACCTTATATCTTCAGAAAATGAAGGATACACTTTTGGTTTCTGTAGATTCTATAAATTTATTAGGAAGTGATAAATTTACTTTAACAGATAATGTAACATCTCCTGTATTATATTATTTAACTTTTGATGGAAATACAACAGATAAAAGAATATTATTTTTTGGAGAACAAGGAGTTATTACCATTAATGATAATGTTGATAAATTTGGTTATACTCCAGAAATTTCTGGTTCTAAAAACCAAGAATTATTAGATAAGTACAACAAGGTTAAAAGACAATTTCAAAACCAACGTTTAGAGTTTGTTAAAAAAGACTTTGACGCAAAAAAAGCGAATGATTTAGACTTAGTTGCACAATTAGAAAAAGATTATTTAAAACTATCTAAAAGACGTGTTTTATATACTACTAATTTTGCACTTACTAATGCAGATAGTGAAGTAGCTCCTTATATTGCGTTAACAGAAATGTATGATGCAAGTTTAAAAATGTTAGACACTGTAAATAATACTTTATCTGATAAAGTTAAAAATTCTGATTATGGTAAACGTTTTCAAGAATATTTAAATGAAATTAAAAAAAGTGAGAACAAATAATTTTTTTCTCTAAAAGCAAAAAAACCGAGCATATTGCTCGGTTTTTTTTTGTTTTACAAGTTCTTATTTATAAAAAAATGCTAATTGTAGAAATAAAAAAACGCTTATTAGTTAAGAAAATAAATCATTTCTTTTAATCCCTAACCAAAGGCAAAGTAGAACATCTAATTAAACCTTCTTGTTTAGCTATTTCTGCATAGGGTACTTCTTCTACTATAAATCCATTATTTCTAAGCCAGTTATTTAAACGTGTAAAATTCTTTTCAGAAATAATTACTTCTTCAGAAATAGAAAAAACATTACTATTCATATGATACATTTCTTCTTTAGTTATTTCAAAAATGTTTTCTTTACCAAAGAAGTTTACCAACCATTCGTATTCACTTTCAACTAAAAATCCATTTTTATGAAGAATTGCTTTATCTTTTCCTATAGGTTGAAAACAGCAATCTAAATGAAGTGCATTTTCTTTAGGATCTGTATTAGATTTTCTTAATTCAAAAGATTTTACAGTTTTTTCAGGAAATAATTCTTGTATTGCTATTACAGCATCAACATTTGTTCTAGCTGTAATATAATCTGCATAATCAGAACCAGAATAAGTACCTATAAAAATATAATTATTCCAAGGCATAACATCTCCTCCTTCTACATGACATTCTTCTGGTAAAACAACTATTTTGTCTGTATTAATTTGAGAAATTACATTATTTATAGCTTTGTATTCTCTTTCTCTATCTGGAAGTATATTTGCTTCAATAAAAATATCATCTATTACAAAAGCAATATCTCTAGAAAATATTTGATTATAATTTTCAATTATATCAGGTCTAAAAACTTTTACATTGTATTTTTCAAAAACTTTTGCAACTGCATCCATTTCTAAAATCATGTCTTCTTCTTTAGGGTAAGTACCTGCTAAAACATGCTCTATACTTTTAGGGTCATAACAATCTTCTACTTTAGGAATACTACCATTACTTTTTGCTGTTCCTAAAACAACAGCTCTTAATCTTGATGTTTCGTTTTGTATATTAAGTTGTAACATATTTTTAATTCGATAAAAAAAGCTTCATAAATTATGAAGCTTTTGATTATTTGGTAAAAATAGTATTATTTTTTTATCTTTTATCTAATTCTACAAAAGGTCTTAAATTTTCTCCTGTATAAATTTGACGTGGACGTCCAATTGGTTCTTGATTAAGACGCATTTCTTTCCATTGTGCAATCCAACCAGGTAAACGACCTAAAGCAAACATTACTGTAAACATTTCTACAGGTATTCCCATAGCTCTATAAATAATTCCTGAATAAAAATCTACATTTGGATATAATTTTCTATCAACAAAATAAGGATCTATTAATGCTTCTTTTTCTAAACCTCTAGCAATTTCTAAAATAGGATCATTTACACCTAAATCATTTAAAACTTCATCTGCTGCTGCTTTAATTATTCTAGCTCTTGGATCGAAGTTTTTATAAACTCTATGTCCAAATCCCATTAAACGGAAAGGATCGTTTTTATCCTTTGCTTTAGCCATATATTTTTTAGTATCACCACCATCTGCTTTAATAGCTTCTAACATTTCCAATACTGCTTGATTTGCACCACCATGTAATGGCCCCCAAAGTGCAGAAATACCTGCAGAAAGAGATGCATATAAACCTGCATGAGAAGAACCTACAATTCTTACTGTAGATGTAGAACAGTTTTGTTCATGATCTGCATGTAAAATTAATAATTTATCTAATGCATTCTTAATTATTGGATTCATTTGAAACTCTTCATTAGGCTGCTTAAACATTAAGTACATAATGTTTTCAATATAACATAATGATTTTTTACCGTAATTTAAGTGCAATCCTTTTTGCTTACGCATTGTCCAACCTACCAAAACAGGGAATTTCCCTAAAATTCTAACCACAGCATGATACATATCTTCTTCAGAATTGATATCAACAAAAGCAGGATTAAAAGCAGTTAAAGCGCTTGTAAGAGAAGAAAGAACTCCCATTGGATGAGCAGTCTTTGGAAAAGCTTCTAAAATTTTTCTAACATCATCATCTACTAATGAGTGCTCTTTAATATCATTTTTAAATTTATCTAACTGTTCTTTATTAGGTAAGTCTCCAAATATTAATGCATATGCTACTTCTAAAAAATCAGCTTTAGCTGCTAATTCTTCAATTGAATATCCTCTGTAACGTAAAATCCCCTTTTCTCCATCTAAAAAAGTAATAGCACTTTCACAAGATCCTGTATTTTTATATCCTGGATCTATAGTAATTACTCCTTTAGTGGCAGCTCTTAATGTTTTTACATTAATTGCTACTTCATTTTCTGTTCCTTTTACAAGTGGAAATTCATAAGAATTACCGCCAATTTCTAATTTAGCTGTATCTGACATATGATAGATGATTTATTGTTGTGTTTAGTTTTGCAAAGGTACTTTATTTTACAGAATTTTGAAAGGTTCTTACAATAGTTTTTAGATATTTTAAGATAACATTAATTTATATAAGAATATCACAAAAAAAACCTCATAATTACTTATGAGGTTTAGTTTTTATTTGAAAAGAAAAATTATTTATATTTTAAAAGCTTTTTCTTTTGGAAAATAAGCAGTTTCTCCTAATTCTTCTTCAATTCTTAATAATTGATTGTACTTAGCCATTCTATCAGAACGTGAAGCAGAACCTGTTTTAATTTGTCCACAGTTTAAAGCAACAGCTAAATCAGCAATTGTATTATCTTCAGTTTCTCCAGATCTATGAGACATTACAGAAGTATAACCCGCATTTTTAGCCATATTAACAGCTGCAATAGTTTCTGTTAATGAACCAATTTGATTTACTTTAATTAAGATAGAATTTGCAATTCCTTCTTTTATACCTCTAGATAAACGATCTACATTTGTAACAAATAAATCATCACCAACTAATTGTACTTTATCACCAATTAATTCTGTAAGATATTTTGTTCCTTCCCAATCATTTTCATCCATACCATCTTCTATAGAGATAATTGGGTATTTATTAGCTAATTCTGCTAAGTATTCTGCTTGTTCATTAGATGTTCTAATTACACCTTTATCTCCTTCAAATTTTGTGTAATCGTATTTTCCGTCAACAAAAAATTCAGCAGAAGCACAATCTAATGCAATTTTAATTTCATCTCCAAAAGAATAACCTGCATTTTTAACAGCTAAAGCAATAGTTTCAATTGCATCTTCTGTACCATCTAAAGTTGGTGCAAAACCACCTTCATCACCTACAGCAGTAGATAAATTTCTATCGTGTAAAACTTTCTTTAAATTATGGAAAATTTCAGATCCCATTTGCATAGCTTTAGAAAAAGTTTCTGCTTTTACAGGCATTACCATAAATTCTTGAAATGCTATAGGAGCATCTGAGTGAGAACCACCATTAATGATGTTCATCATTGGTACTGGTAAAGTATTTGCAGAAACACCACCTACGTATCTGTATAAAGGCATTCCTAATTCATTTGCAGCAGCTTTTGCAGCAGCTAAAGAAACTCCTAAAATAGCGTTAGCTCCTAATTTAGATTTATTAGGAGTACCATCTAAGTCAATCATTAACTTATCTATTGTATTTTGTTCAAATACAGAAGTTCCTAATAATTCTGGTGCAATTATACTGTTAACATTATCAACAGCTTTTAAAACACCTTTACCCATGTAATCACTTCCACCATCTCTTAATTCTACAGCTTCATGTTCTCCTGTAGAAGCTCCAGAAGGAACTGCAGCTCTACCTAAAGTTCCATTTTCTGTAGTTACATCTACTTCTACTGTTGGGTTTCCTCTTGAATCAAAAATTTGACGTGCATGAACGCTAATTATAATACTCATTTTATTGTAATTTAATTTATTTAAGTCTTAATTTATAGTGCTAATTTACGAATTATAGCACGTTTAAAACTGATTTTAATCAGTTAGTTACGAAAACGTTTTCTAATTAAACAAGTTCTAAATTCCTGTTAAATTATTACTTTGATGACTTAATGTTTTCTATAAATTGATCAAATAAATACTCTGAATCATGAGGTCCTGGACTAGCTTCTGGGTGATACTGTACAGAAAATGCATTCTTATCTTTTATACGAATCCCTGCAACAGTATGATCATTTAAATGCACATGAGAAATTTCTACATTAGCATTTGCTTCTGTTTCTTCTCTATTTATTGCAAATCCATGATTTTGAGAAGTAATTTCTCCTTTACCAGTTACTAAATTCTTTACAGGGTGATTAATACCTCTGTGTCCATTATGCATTTTGTAAGTAGAAATCCCTTGAGATAAAGCTATTACTTGATGACCTAAACAAATACCAAATAAAGGTAAGTTTTTATAAATAATTTCTTTAGCTACTTCTTGAGCTTCAGTAAGAGGTTCTGGATCTCCAGGTCCATTTGATATAAAATATCCATCAGGATTAAATGCTTCTAATTCTGAAAAGCTTGAATTATAAGGAAAAACTTTTATGTAAGCACCTCTTTTAGCAAGGTTTCTTAAAATATTCTTTTTAATACCAATATCTAATGCAGAAATTTTAATATCAGCATTTTCATCTCCAATAAAGTAAGGTTCTTTTGTTGAAACCTTAGAGGCTAACTCTAAACCTTCCATACTAGGAACTTGAGCTAATTGTTTTTTTAATGCATCAATATTGTCTACTTCTGTAGAAATAATTGCATTCATTGCTCCATTATCTCTAATATAAGATACCAATGCTCTGGTATCAACATCAGAAATAGCAACTAAATTATGTTTTTCAAACCAATCTTTTAAGTTACCATCAGAATCTACTCTAGAATGAGTAAAACTAAAATTTCTACAAATTAAACCTGCAATTTTAATTCCATCAGATTCTACTTCTTCATTATTTACACCATAGTTACCTATGTGTGCATTAGTGGCTACCATTAATTGACCAAAATATGATGGATCAGTAAATATTTCTTGATATCCAGTCATTCCTGTATTAAAACAGATTTCTCCAGTAGAAGTTCCTTCTATTCCAACCGATTTTCCATAAAAGATAGTTCCATCTGCTAATAAAACTAAAGCCTTTTTTCGCGTTTGATATTTCATTTATTATAGTGTGTTGTGTTTGCTTATAAATTAGTTAGTGCAAAAATATAAAAAAAGGGATAAACGTAAACGTTTATCCCTTTTATATAAATTAAAAAATTTTCATTTTTTATTCTTCAGATTTTTCTTCTGTTGCTACTTCCTCTACTTGTGGAGCTGCTTTTTTGCTTCTACCTCTACGAGTTGATTTTTTAGCTTTTTTACCTTTAGGGTTATAAATTTCGTTATAATCAACTAATTCAACCATTGCCATAGGAGCGTTATCTCCTTGACGGTTTCCTAATTTGATAATACGAATATATCCTCCTGGTCTATCACCTACTTTTACAGAAATCTCTTTAAATAACTCTGTAACAGCATATTTATCTCTTAAGTAAGAAAATACAATACGTCTGTTGTGAGTAGTATCTGCTTTAGATTTAGTAATTAGTGGCTCAACAAAAACTCTTAAAGCTTTTGCTTTTGCTACTGTAGTGTTAATACGTTTGTGCTCAATTAAAGAACAAGCCATATTAGCTAACATCGCTTTTCTATGCGCTGTTTTTCTTCCTAAGTGATTGTGTTTTTTTCCGTGTCTCATTGTGACGTTTGTTTTACTTTCATCTTGCTCTACCCATTTTGGGGAGCAAAATATGAAAGATTAATCTCTATCTAATTTGTATTTTGTTAAGTCCATTCCGAAACTTAAACCTTTAACAATAACTAATTCTTCTAATTCAGTTAAAGATTTTTTACCAAAGTTTCTAAACTTCATTAAATCGCTTTTATTAAAAGAAACTAAATCTCCTAATGTATCTACTTCTGCAGCTTTTAAACAATTTAAAGCTCTAACAGATAAATCCATATCGATTAATCTAGTTTTTAATAGTTGACGCATATGTAATGATTCCTCATCATATGTTTCAGTTTGTGCAATTTCATCTGCCTCTAAAGTGATACGCTCATCAGAGAATAACATAAAGTGGTGGATTAAAATTTTAGCAGCTTCAGTTAATGCATCTTTAGGATTGATTGATCCATCAGTATCGATATCGAAAACTAATTTTTCATAATCCGTTTTTTGTTCTACACGATAATTTTCGATTGCATATTTAACATTCTTAATTGGTGTGTAAATAGAATCAGTAAAAATTGTTCCTATTGGTGCAGAAGCTTTTTTATTTTCTTCAGCAGGTACAAATCCTCTTCCTTTTTCTATAGTAATTTCTGCATTTAACTTTACAGATTTATCCATATTACAAATAACTAAATCTGGATTCAATACTTGAAAACCTGAGATAAATTTTTGTAAATCTCCAGCAGTAAACTGCTCTTGACCAGATAATGATATAGAAACAGTTTCTCTATCAGTTTCTTCTATTTGTTTCTTAAAACGTACTTGTTTTAAGTTTAAAATAATTTCTGTAACGTCTTCTACAATTCCAGGAACTGTAGAGAATTCGTGCTCAACACCATCAACTCTTAATGATGTAATTGCGAATCCTTCTAAAGATGATAAAAGCACTCTTCTTAAAGCATTACCAACCGTTAAACCAAAACCTGGTTCTAATGGTCTGAACTCAAATCTACCAGAAAAATCTGTAGATTCAATCATAATTACTTTATCAGGCTTTTGAAAATTTAAAATTGCCATATTGTTCTTCGTTTTAATTGTTATTTAGTTGCGCGGTTTATTAGTGTGAAGAAATACTTATAAACCCTTTGGCTAAATACCAATATGATTAATTTATTACTTAGAATATAATTCTACGATTAATTGCTCTTTGAAAGTTTCTGGAATTTGTAATCTTTCTGGTACTTTTACAAAAGTTCCAGTTTTAGTATCAGAATTCCAAGTTAACCATTCGTATACATTGTTGTTAGATGCCAATGCATTTTCAATAGCTACTAATGATTTAGATTTCTCTCTTACAGCTACTACATCTCCTTCTTTTAAACTATAAGAAGGTATGTTAACGATTTCTCCATTAACAGTAATATGTCTATGAGAAACTAATTGACGAGCTCCACTTCTAGAATTAGAAATACCCATTCTAAAAACTACGTTATCTAAACGAGATTCACATAATTGTAATAACACTTCACCTGTAATACCTCCAGCTGCTTGTGCTTTTTTGAATAAGTTACTGAATTGACGCTCTAAAATACCATAAGTATATTTTGCTTTTTGCTTCTCCATTAATTGAGTAGCATATTCAGATTTTTTTCCTCTTCTTCTTGCGTTTCCATGTTGTCCTGGAGGATAGTTTCTTTTTTCAAAGTTTTTATCATCTCCAAAAATTGCTTCACCAAACTTACGAGCAATTTTAGTTTTTGGTCCTGTATATCTTGCCATTTCTTTTTTGTTATAGATAGGGATTATGAATTAAGGCTTTCTCCTTCGATAATCTTATTCCTATCAAGTTAAAATATTTAATTATACTCTTCTTCTCTTAGGTGGACGACATCCATTATGAGGAATTGGTGTAACATCAATAATTTCTGTTACTTCAATACCTGCATTGTGAATTGATCTAATTGCAGACTCTCTACCATTACCTGGTCCTTTTACATAAACTTTTACTTTACGTAAACCTGCTTCTTTTGCAACTGCTGCACAATCTTCTGCTGCTAATTGAGCTGCATATGGAGTATTCTTTTTAGAACCTCTAAAACCCATTTTACCTGCAGATGACCATGAAATAACGTCACCTTTTTTATTTGTTAAAGAAATAATGATATTGTTGAAAGACGCAGTTACGTGTGCCTCACCAATAGCGTCTATTATTACTTTACGCTTTTTTGAACTTGCTTTTGCCATAATTTTTCAGTTTTAGTAACTTAGTTTTCTAATTTTATAGATAATCTATTATTAGATCTTGATTACTTATCTAACTTATTTTTTCTTGTTAGCTACAGTTTTTCTCTTACCTTTTCTTGTACGAGAGTTATTCTTAGTTCTTTGTCCTCTTAATGGAAGACCAAGTCTATGACGAATTCCCCTTTGACAACCGATATCCATCAAACGTTTGATGTTCAACTGTACTTCAGAACGTAATTCTCCTTCAATAGTGAAAGTTCCTACTTGTTCTCTAATTGCTGCGATTTGATCATCTGTCCAATCTTGAACTTTAATGCTCTCATCTACTTTTGCTGCTGCTAAAACTTGTTTAGCTCTACTGTCTCCTATACCAAAGATGTAAGTTAAAGCAATAACTCCTCTTTTATTCTTTGGAATATCAATACCTGCTATTCTTGCCATTACCCTTGTCTTTGTTTAAATCTAGGATTTTGTTTATTAATCACGTATAATCTACCTTTTCTGCGAACTATTTTGCAGTCGGCACTTCTTTTTTTAACTGATGCTCTAACTTTCATCTGTTTTGTTTTTTTAGTATCTGTAAGTAATTCTTGCTTTCGATAAATCGTAAGGACTCATTTCTAATTTTACCTTATCTCCAGGTAATAATTTAATATAATGCATACGCATTTTTCCAGAAATGTGAGCCGTAACAATATGTCCGTTCTCTAACTCTACACGAAACATTGCATTTGATAATGCTTCTGTAATTGTTCCATCTTGTTGAATTGCTGATTGCTTAGCCATATCTATTATTTATTCGATTTTCTATTGCTATTTCCCGCTTTCATTAATCCATCATAATGACGATTTAATAAGTACGAGTTAATCTGTTGCAAAGTATCAATTGCAACTCCTACCATAATTATTAATGATGTACCTCCATAAAACATAGCCCAACTTTGTTGTACTCCAAACTGAACTACAATTGCTGGTAAGATTGATAATCCTGCTAAAAATAACGATCCAGGGAACGTAATTCTAGATAAAACAGAATCTAATCTATCTGCTGTGTCTTTTCCTGGTCTAATACCTGGTATAAAACCACCACTTCTTTTTAAATCTTCTGCCATTTTATTCGTAGGAATAGTAATTGCAGTATAGAAATAACTAAAAATAATAATTAATAATGCAAATATTACATTATACCATAAACCATTAATATCTTGTAAGCTTGCAATTGCTGGAAATCTTTGAGCTAAAGCAACTGGTAAAAACATAATTGCTTGTGCAAAGATTATAGGCATAACACCTGCTGCATTAAGTTTTAGAGGTATATAATCTCTAGAACCTGCAACGTTTTGTATGTTTCCTGCAACTGTTCTTCTGGCATATTGTACTGCTATTTTACGAACGGCAGTTACTAATAGCACAGTTAATAAAATTACTACAAACCAAACAATGATTTCAATTAAAACCATCATAATTCCACCAGCTCCAGCATTTGTTGTTTTTGCAACAAATTCTTGTAAAAATGCTGCTGGAAAGTTAGCTATAATACCTACTGTAATCAATAATGAAATACCATTACCAATTCCTTTGTCTGTAATACGCTCTCCTAACCACATTGCAAATATTGTTCCTGCAGTTAAGATAATGATTGATGATACCCAGAAAGTTGCACCACTTACTAAGAAAGCTTCAGGGCCTAAACCAAACTGAGTTTTTATAGCAGTAATATAAGTAGGAGCTTGTACAAGCGTAATACCTATTGTTAACCATCTAGTTATTTGCGTAATTTTTTTACGTCCACTTTCTCCATCTTTTTGTAATTTCTGTAAATATGGAACCGCAATTCCCATTAATTGAACTACAATAGATGCAGAAATATAAGGCATAATACCAAGTGCCATTACTGACGCTCTAGCAAATGCTCCTCCTGTAAATGCATTTAATAATCCTAAAAGACCTCCATCAGCACTTTCTTTTAAAGCAGCTAACTGTAATGGATCTACTCCTGGTAAAGGAACAGCAGCCATAAAACGGTAAACCGCAATTAAACCGATAGTTAGAAGAATTTTGTTTTTTAATTCTTCAATACTGAAAATGTCTTTTAATCTATTAATAAAATTCATATTTACGGGATCTTATAAAGTAACAGCTTCTCCTCCAGCAGCTTCTATAGCCGCTTTTGCTGATGCTGTAAATTTATTTACAGTTATATTTAATTTAGCTTTTAATTCACCATTACCTAATATTTTTACTAGGTCGTTTTTACCTGCTAAACCATTAGCAACTAAAATTTCTAAATTAACTGTATCGGTTATTTTTCCACTTTCAACTAAAGATTGTAATTTATCTAAGTTGATACCTTGATATTCCTTACGGTTTATATTCGTGAAACCAAACTTTGGTACACGTCTTTGAAGTGGCATTTGCCCTCCTTCAAAACCAATTTTCTTAGAATATCCAGAACGAGATTTCTGTCCATTGTGACCTCTTGTAGCAGTACCACCTTTTCCAGATCCTTCACCTCTTGCAATTCTTTTTCCTTTTTTAATGGAACCTTCTGCTGGTGTTAAATTATGTAAACTCATTTTTTTAAATATCTTATTTAATTTCTTCGAAAGAAACTAAGTGTTTAACTGTATTTACCATACCAACTATAGATGGAGTTGCCTCGTGTACTACAGTTTGATTCATTCTACGTAAACCTAAAGCTTCTAAAGTTCTCTTTTGATTCTTAAGACGCCCGATTTGACTTTTTACTTGTGTAACTTTTATTTTTGCCATCGTTCTTAGATTTATCCGTTAAATACTTTCTCTAAAGAAATTCCTCTTTGTTTAGCAATAGATGCTGCACTACGTAATTGTAATAAAGCGTCAAAAGTTGCTTTAACTACGTTATGAGGATTTGAAGATCCTTGAGATTTAGATAATACATCATGAATACCAACTGCTTCTAATACTGCTCTTACAGCACCACCAGCAATAACCCCTGTACCATGAGATGCAGGCTTAATGAAAACTTTTGCTCCACCAAACTTACCTTTCTGCTCATGAGGTAATGTTGCATCTAAAATAGGAATTCTAACTAAGTTTTTCTTTGCATCTTCAACTGCTTTAGCAATTGCAGAAGAAACATCTTTTGATTTACCTAAACCATGACCTACAACACCATTACCATCTCCTACAACAACAATTGCAGAAAAACCAAAAGCTCTACCACCTTTAGTTACTTTAGTTACACGTTGTACACCTACTAATCTATCTACAAGCTCTAATCCGCTTGGTTTTACTCTTTCTACGTTTTTATATCCTTGCATAATTTCTTAAAATTTTAAACCTGCTTCTCTTGCAGCGTCAGCTAATACTTTAACTCTACCGTGGTATAAATATCCGTTTCTATCAAAAGCAACTGTTTCTACTCCTGCTTTAACAGCCTTTTCAGCGATTGCTTTACCAACTGCAGTAGCTGCTTCAGATTTAGTAGTTGCTTTAATTTCTTTATTTCTAGATGAAACTGAAGCTAATGTTACTCCGTTTACATCATCAACTAGTTGAGCATAAATTTCTTTGTTACTTCTATAAACCGATAATCTTGGTTTTGTAGCAGTACCAGAGATAATTTTTCTGATTCTTTGCTTAATTCTAGTTCTTCTTTGTAGCTTTGATAATGCCATAATACTATATATTATGCAGATTTACCTGCTTTTCTTCTTAATACTTCACCAACAAACTTAACTCCTTTTCCTTTGTAAGGCTCTGGAGTTCTGAAAGAACGAATCTTTGCAGCAACTTGACCAACTAATTGTTTGTCAAAAGAAGATAATTTAATGATTGGGTTTTTCCCTTTCTCTGATACTGTTTCAACTTTAACCTCTGGAGCTAAGTTTAAAACTATATTATGAGAGAAACCTAAAGCTAAGTCTAATTTTTGTCCTTGATTAGAAGCTCTATAACCAACTCCAACCAATTCTAGTTCTTTAGTCCATCCTTTAGAAACACCTTCAATCATATTATTGATTAAAGCTCTCATTAAACCATGTTGTGCTTTATGGTCTTTACTTTCTGATGCTCTATCTAATGTAATAGTTGCATCTTCAATGTTAACTGTAATTCCTTCAGAAATTGTTTGAGATAATTCTCCTAATTTTCCTTTTACAGTTATTACGTTGTCTTTAATGTTTACATCTACACCTTGTGCGATGCTAACTGGGTTTTTTCCAATTCTACTCATCTCTAAGGCTTAATAAACGTAACATAAAACTTCTCCTCCAACATTTTCTTGACGTGCTTTTTTGTTTGTCATTACACCTTTAGATGTAGAAACAATAGCAATTCCAAGTCCGTTTAATACTCTTGGCATCTCTGAAGAGCCAACGTATTTACGTAAACCTGGTGTACTGATTCGTTGAATTTTTCTAATTACTGACTCTTTTGTGTCTTTGTCATATTTTAAAGCTATCTTAATAGTTCCTTGAACTTTATCGTCATTGAACTGGTAACTTAAAATATACCCTTGATCAAACAAAATTTTAGTCATTTCCTTCTTCAAATTTGAAGCTGGAATTTCTACTACTCTGTGTCCTGCTGCGATAGCATTTCTTACTCTAGTAAGAAAATCCGCGATTGGATCTGTATACATATTAATATAAAATTGCGATTACGGTTTTCAATTACCTCTATTTATGCTACAGATTTCTCTGTGATAAATGAACCTATAATCAGTTAAAATTCTTATACTCAAAAAAAATAGAGCGTGCAAAGATACACATTCTATTTTTATTTTTAAGCTTTATTTAAAATTTCTACCAACTAGCCTTTTTAACTCCTGGTATTAATCCTTGATTTGCCATTTCACGAAAAGTAACACGTGATATACCAAATTGTCTCATGTATCCTTTTGGACGTCCAGTAAGTTTACATCTATTGTGCATTCTTATTGGTGAAGCATTCTTTGGTAATTTTTGCAATGCTTCATAGTCTCCAGCTTCTTTTAAAGCTTTTCTCTTTTCTGCATATTTTGCAACAACTGCTGCTCTTTTACGCTCACGCGCTTTCATTGATTCTTTAGCCATTTCTTAATTTTTTTTGAATGGTAAACCTAATTCTCCTAATAATGATTTAGCTTCTTTGTCAGTATTTGCAGATGTTACAAAAGTAATATCCATACCACTGATTTTTTTAACTTGATCAATATTAATTTCTGGGTAGATGATTTGTTCAGTAATTCCTAAATTGTAATTACCTCTTCCATCAAATCCATTAGCTTTTATACCGTTAAAGTCTCTTACGCGAGGTAAAGAAGCAGTAACTAATCTATCTAAAAACTCATACATTTTATCTCCACGTAAAGTAACTTTAACACCAATTGGCATTCCTTTACGTAATTTAAATGATGCAACATCTTTTTTAGACATTGTTGAAACAGCTTTTTGACCTGTAATTTTAGTCAACTCTTCAACAGCATAATCTATTAATTTCTTATCTGCAATTGCAGCACCTACACCTTTAGAAACAACTATTTTTTCTAATTTAGGTACTTGCATTACATTCTTATAACTGAATTCTTCAGTAAGAGCTTTCATAACTCTTTCTTTGTATTCTGCTTTTAATCTTGGTACGTAACTCATGATTATTCTTATTTTTTAGTTTTTTTAGAGACTCTAGTTTTAGCATCTCCATCAACTTGATAACCTACTCTTACAGCTACACCATCTTCTACTAACATAACGTTAGAAATATGTAATGAAGCTTCTTTTTTTACAATACCACCTTGAGGGTTTTGAGCGCTTGGTTTAGTGTGCTTAGAAACTAAATTTACACCTTCAACTAACACTCTATCCTTATCTTTGATAATTTGTAAAACTTTACCTTCTGATCCTTTATGATCTCCTGCAATTACTTTTACAGTATCTCCTGATTTTAATTTGAACTTCTTCATCTTATATAATGATTTAAAGCACTTCAGGTGCTAATGATACTATTTTCATGAATTGTTTTTCACGAAGCTCACGTGCAACAGGTCCGAATACACGAGTTCCTCTCATTTCCTCTGTAGGATTTAAAAGTACACAAGCGTTATCATCAAATCTAATATAAGACCCGTCTTTACGTCTAACTTCTTTTTTAGTTCTTACAACAACTGCTCTAGATACTTGACCTTTTTTTACAGTTCCGTTAGGAGTTGCAGATTTAACAGATACAACAATTTTGTCTCCAATACTTGCGTAACGTTTTTTTGTTCCTCCTAAAACTCTAATTACTAAAACTTCTTTAGCTCCAGTATTATCTGCTACTTTTAATCTTGATTCTGTCTGTAACATATTATTTAGCTCTTTCTAGGATTTCTACTAATCTCCAACGTTTAGATTTACTCATAGGTCTAGTTTCCATGATCCTAACAGTATCTCCTTCGTTGCAATCATTCTTTTCGTCGTGTGCAACATACTTTTTCGTTTTTAATACGAACTTACCGTACATTGGGTGCTTTACTCTTTTAGTTTCAGAAACAACAATAGATTTCTCCATTTTGCTACTAGAAACAACACCAATTCTCTCTTTTCTAAGATTTCTTTTTTCCATCTTTAAAACTGACTATAGAATTATTGTAATTCTCTTTTTGTTAATTCTGTTGCAATTCTTGCTACAGTTCTTCTTAAGCTTCTCAATTGCAATGGATTCTCCAAAGGAGTGATTGCATGAGCCATCTTAAGATCAGTATAATTCTTTTGCAACGCTCCAAGCTTCTCTTGTAAATCTGCTATAGATAATTCTTTAATTTCTGATTGTTTCATTTTCTTTAGAATTATGCGTTAATATCAAAATCTCTTGCTATTACAAACTTCGTTTTTACTGGAAGTTTTTGAGCTGCTAAACGTAAAGCTTCTTTTGCTACATTCATTGGTACTCCACCAACTTCAAACAAAATTCTACCTGGTTTAATAACTGCAACAAAATGATCTGGTGCTCCTTTACCCTTACCCATACGTACCTCTAAAGGCTTTTTAGTGATTGGCTTGTCTGGAAAAATCTTAATCCATAACTGCCCTTCTCTTTTCATATGACGAGTTGCCGCGATACGAGCTGCTTCTATTTGACGAGAAGTTAATAAGTTCTGGTCTAAAGATTTAATACCAAACATTCCATTAGAAAGTTGATTTCCTCTTTGAGAATTCCCAGTCATATTCCCTTTCGCCTTCTGTACCTTACGGTATTTTACTCTTTTTGGCTGTAACATTTTTAATTTCTAATTTTAAAAATTATTTTCTTCTACGAGGTTGACGCTTTGATCTATCACCTCCTTTATTACCACCTTGCTTTTTAGACAAGCCAACTAATGGAGACAATTCTCTTTTACCATAAACCTCACCCTTCATAATCCATACTTTAATACCTAATCTTCCGTATTGAGTATGAGCTTCTACAAGTGCATAATCGATATCAGCTCTAAAAGTAGAAAGAGGAATTCTTCCTTCTTTATAGTGCTCAGAACGTGCCATTTCTGCTCCATTTAAACGACCTGATAACTGAACTTTAATTCCTTCAGCATTCATTCGCATTGTAGCTTGAATAGCCATCTTTGTAGCTCTCTTATAAGAAATTCTATTTTCAATTTGACGTGCAATACTAGTTGCAACTAATTTTGCATCTAATTCTGGACGTTTAATTTCAAAAATGTTAATTTGAACTTCTTTACCAGTAATTTTTTTAAGCTCTTCTTTTAACTTGTCTACCTCTTGACCTCCTTTACCAATAATGATACCTGGACGTGCTGTAGTGATAGTAACGGTTACAAGTTTTAAAGTACGCTCTATAATTACTCTAGAAACACTTGCTTTAGATAATCTAGCATTTACATACTTTCTTATCTTATCATCTTCAGCAATTTTATCTCCGTAGTCATTACCACCATACCAGTTAGATTCCCAACCTCTGATGATTCCTAAACGATTCCCAATTGGATTTGTTTTTTGTCCCATTTCTACTTTGATTAATTACTTAAATTTTTACTACCTAACTCTAAAGTAACGTGATTAGATCTCTTACGAATTCTATGAGCACGCCCTTGTGGAGCTGGTCTTAATCTTTTTAACATTCCTGCGCTATCTACACAAATAGATTTTACAAATAACCCAGCGTCTTCAATAGATGCATCCTCATTTTTAGCTTGCCAGTTTGCAATTGCAGACAACAACAATTTTTCTAAGTTGATAGATGCTTCTTTAGGACTGAACTTTAAGATTTGTAAAGCTTTTTCAACTTCAACACCTCTTACTTGATCTGCTACTAAACGCATTTTTCTTGGTGACGTAGGACAGTTTGTAAGCTTCGCGAAAGCACGTTGCTTTCTATCTGCTTTTAACTGATCTGCCATATTTTTTTTACGAACTCCCATTTCCTACTATTTTTTTCCTTTATTTTTTGCACCAGCGTGTCCTCTAAAAGAACGAGTTGGTGAAAATTCGCCTAATTTATGCCCTACCATGTTTTCTGTAACATAAACTGGTACAAACTGACGTCCATTATGAACAGCAATAGTTTGTCCAACAAAATCTGGAGAAATCATACTTGCTCTAGACCAAGTTTTGATTACAGTTTTGCTACCAGCTTCTACATTAGCCAACACTTTTTTCTCTAATTTATAGTGAATGTAAGGTCCTTTTTTTAATGATCTTGCCATAACTTAATTATTTCTTTCTACGTTCGATAATGTACTTATTACTAGCTTTAGTCTTAGATCTAGTCTTAAATCCTTTAGCAGGAATACCGTTTCTAGATCTTGGATGACCTCCAGAAGAACGTCCTTCACCACCTCCCATTGGGTGATCAACAGGGTTCATTCTTACAGCGTTAACTCTTGGTCTTCTACCTAACCATCTTCTTCTACCTGCTTTACCAGATACTAATAATTGATGATCAGAATTAGAAACAACTCCAATTGTTGCCATACATGTTAACAAGATTAATCTTGTTTCACCAGAAGGTAACTTAACTGTAGCATACTTACCATCTCTTGCCATTAATTGAGCAAAAGAACCAGCAGAACGAGCCATAACAGCTCCTTGACCTGGACGTAATTCGATACAAGAAATTGTAGTTCCTAAAGGAATTTCACTTAATGGCATTGCATTCCCAATTTCTGGAGCAATATCACTACCTGATACAATTGTTTGACCTACTTTTAAACCGTTTTGTGCAATTACATAACGTTTTTCACCATCAGCATAACTAAGTAATGCAATAAATGCTGTACGATTTGGATCGTACTCTATAGTTTTAACTGTTGCGGGTACACCTTGTTTATCTCTTTTAAAATCGATAATACGGTATCTTTGTTTATGACCACCTCCTATGTTACGAGTTGTCATTCTACCCTGACTGTTTCGACCTCCAGATCGTTTTTTCGGAGCAAGTAAACTTTTCTCCGGCTTATCAGTTGTTATGGTGTCGAACCCATTTACAACTCTAAAACGCTGACCTGGTGTTATTGGTTTTAATTTTCTAACTGACATTCTGTCTTTTCTTAAAGATTGTTATAAAAATCAATGCTTTCTCCTTCTGCTAACTGAACGATAGCTTTCTTATACCCACTTTTAATACCAGTTACTAAACCTTTTTTAGTAAACTTTGTATTTCTTTGAATAGGGTAATTTAAAGTCTTAACGCTTGTTATAGAAACTCCATATGCTTTTTCAACAGCATCTTTAATTTCTAATTTATTAGCTTTTTTATCTACAACAAATGAAAAACGATTAAATAATTCACTATCATTAGTTGCTTTTTCCGTGATAATAGGTTTTATTAAAATACTCATTTTGAATCCCTATTTACTTAAGTTTGTATTAATTCCTTCTAAAGAACCTTCAGTAACTACAACTTTATTAGCATTTAAAACACCATAAGTATTAATTTCTGAAGCTTTTACTACTTTAGAGTTTTTTAAGTTACGTGATGATAAATACACATTTGCATTCTCATTACTTAACACAAATAATGATTTCTTAGATTCTAATTCTAATGCTTTTAAAACATCTACAAAGTTTTTAGTCTTTGGTGTATCAAAGTTAAAGTCTTCAATTACTACTAAGTTTTTATCATTTGCTTGAATACTTAAAGCTGACTTACGAGCTAAACGCTTTAAGTTTTTATTCAATTTAAAAGAATAATTTCTTGGTCTTGGTCCGAACATACGTCCTCCACCTCTAAAAACACCAGACTTGATAGAACCTGCTCTTGCAGTACCAGTACCTTTTTGTTTTTTTATCTTCTTTGTAGAACCAGCTATTTCAGCTCTTTCTTTAGACTTATGAGTTCCTTGTCTTTGATTAGCCAAGTACTGTTTTACATCTAAATAAATTGCATGATCATTAGGCTCAATACCAAATACATCTTTAGAAAGTTCAACTTTTCTACCTGTATCTTTCCCTGTAATATCTAAAACTGCTACTTTCATTATTTCTGAATAGTTACAAAAGCATTTTTGTGTCCAGGAACAGCTCCCTTAACAACAAGTAAGTTCTTTTCAGCAACTACTTTTAACACTTTTAAGTTTTGAACTTTTACTTTATCTCCTCCCATTCTACCTGCCATACGCATTCCTTTGAACACTCTTGCAGGATAAGAAGCAGCACCAATAGAACCTGGAGCTCTTAATCGGTTATGCTGACCATGAGTAGCTTGACCTACACCAGCAAATCCATGACGTTTTACAACCCCCTGAAAACCTTTACCTTTAGAAACACCTGATACATCTACAAACTCACCTTCTTCAAAGTGATCCACAGTAACAGAATCTCCTAATTTATACTCCTCTTCAAATCCTTGGAATTCAACGACTTTTTTCTTAGCAGTGGTGCCAGCTTTTTTAAAGTGACCGTCTAACGCTTTGTTAGAACTCTTCGCCTTTTTGTCATCGAAACCAAGCTGCAACGCATTGTAGCCGTCAACCTCTTCGGTTCTGACTTGGGTAACAACGCAAGGACCTGCTTCGATTACTGTACAAGGAATATTCTTCCCGTTTTCATCAAATAAGCTGGTCATTCCAATTTTTCTTCCTATTAACCCAGACATTTAGTTAAAATTTTAGACGATAGATATATTTCCAGCGCGTCTATTATTAATAATTATTTGTTTGAAACCTATGTTTCTTTTAAATCCTTTGAGTTTAGTTCAAAAAAAACAGCATAAAAACTCGTTCTATACTGAATTTGTTTTTACCGTTTTTCCTTCGCGAAACGCTCTGGACATGTTACTATTATTGAGATTTTACTCAAAAAACAGCATCACCCTACTCTAATTCGGGTTGCAAAAGTATAAAAAACTTTCGGTTTAACAAAATTAAACCGAAAGTTAATATTTTACTTAAACTTTAATCTCAACTTCAACACCACTTGGTAACTCAAGTTTCATTAAAGCATCAATAGTTTTTGAAGAAGAACTATAAATGTCTAATAATCTTTTGTAAGCAGCTAATTGAAATTGCTCTCTAGATTTTTTGTTTACGTGTGGAGAACGTAATACAGTAAAAATCTTTTTATGTGTTGGTAATGGTATTGGACCGTTAACTACAGCTCCAGTACTTTTTACCGTCTTTACGATTTTCTCAGCAGATTTATCTACTAAATTATAATCGTAAGACTTTAATTTTATTCTAATTTTTTGACTCATCTTATATTATTTAGTCGATTAACCTTTAGATTTTGCAATAACTTCTTCAGATACATTTGAAGGAGTTTCTGCATAATGTGAAAATTCCATTGTAGAAGTTGCTCTACCAGAAGACATAGTTCTTAAAGCAGTAACATAACCAAACATTTCTGATAATGGCACTAATGCTTTTACAACTTTAGATCCATTACGATCACTCATGTCATTTACTTGACCTCTTCTTCTATTTAAATCACCAACGATATCTCCCATGTTCTCTTCTGGAGTTAACACTTCTAATTTCATTAATGGCTCCATAATTTTAGCTTTAGCAGCTTTAGCAGCAGCTTTATAACCTAATTTTGCAGCTAACTCAAAAGATAATTGATCAGAATCCACTGCGTGGAAAGAACCATCTTTTAAAGTTACTTTCATTGAATCCATTTCGTATCCAGCTAAAGGACCATTCTTCATTGCTTCTTTAAATCCTTTTTCTACAGAAGGAACAAATTCTCTAGGAACGTTACCACCTTTAATAATAGATTCGAACTGTAAACCTTGAACACCTTCATCTGCAGGCTCCATTGTAAATACAATATCTGCAAATTTACCACGTCCACCAGATTGTTTCTTATAAACTTCTCTGTGATCAGCAGCAGCTGTAATAGCTTCTTTATACTCTACTTGAGGTTGACCTTGGTTAACTTCAACTTTGAATTCACGTTTTAAACGATCTACAATTACATCTAAGTGCAACTCTCCCATTCCTGAAATAATAGTTTGACCAGAAGCTTCGTCTGAACGAACTGTAAAAGTAGGATCTTCTTCGGCTAACTTACCTAAACCTATACCTAATCTATCAACATCTGCTTTAGTTTTAGGCTCAACAGCAATACCAATTACAGGATCTGGGAAGTCCATTGATTCTAATACAATTGGGTGTTTCTCAGCAGTTAAAGTATCTCCTGTTTTAATAGATTTAAATCCAACAGCAGCACCAATATCTCCAGCCTCAATAAATTCAATTGCATTTTGCTTATTAGCATGCATTTGATAAATACGAGAGATACGTTCTTTTTTGTTTGAACGATTATTTAAAACATAAGAACCAGCATCTAAACGACCTGAATAAGCTCTAAAGAAAGCTAAACGACCTACGAAAGGATCTGTTGCAATCTTAAACGCTAAAGCAGCAAATGGCTCCTTTACATCTGGTTTACGAACTTCTTCTAAACCTGTTTCTGGGTTAGTACCTACAATTCCTTCTTTATCTACTGGAGAAGGTAAATAACGACAAACAGCATCTAATAAGAACTGAACACCTTTATTTTTAAATGCAGATCCACAAATCATAGGAATGATAGCCATATCCATTACAGCAGCTCTTAATGCAGCATGCACTTCTTCTTCTGTAATTGAATCTTCATCTTCCATGAATTTTTCTAAAAGATTCTCATCATAACTTGCAACTTCTTCTATTAAAAGCGCACGATATTTACGAGCTTCTTCTTTCATATCCTCAGGAATTTCGATAATATCGAAAGTAGCTCCTTGAGTTTCATCATGCCATACAATAGCACGGTTTTTCACTAAATCAATGATACCTTTAAACTCATCTTCGTCACCAATATTTAAAACGATTGGCACCGCATTTGACTTTAACATATCTTTTACTTGTTGACAAACTCCTAAAAAGTCAGATCCTTGACGGTCCATTTTATTAACGAAACCAATTCTAGGTACTTTATAGTTATCTGCTAATCTCCAGTTAGTTTCTGATTGAGGCTCAACACCATCAACTGCAGAAAACAAGAAAACTAAACCATCTAACACACGTAAAGATCTATTTACTTCTACAGTAAAATCAACGTGACCAGGAGTATCAATAATATTAAAGTGGTATCCTTTTGTATCTGGAGTTTTAGCTCCATTTTCAATTGGAAAATCCCATGTACAAGTTGTTGCAGCAGAAGTAATTGTAATACCTCTCTCTTGCTCTTGTTCCATCCAGTCCATTGTAGCAGCACCATCATGCACTTCTCCAATCTTATGAGAAACACCTGTATAATACAATACACGTTCTGTAGTTGTGGTTTTACCAGCATCAATATGTGCTGCAATTCCAATATTTCTTGTGAATTTTAAATCTCTAGCCATTTTTATTAAAATCTAAAGTGTGAGAATGCTTTATTAGCTTCCGCCATTTTATGAGTATCTACTCTTTTCTTAACAGCAGCTCCTTCTTCTTTAGCCGCAGCTAAAATTTCAGCAGCTAAACGCTGTGCCATAGTTTTTTCGTTTCTCTTACGAGTGTACAAAATCATCCATTTAATAGCCATAGATACTTTACGATCTGGTCTAATTTGCATTGGAATTTGGAATGTTGCTCCACCTACTCTACGAGATCTTACTTCTACGTGAGGCATAACATTTGACAAACCATCTTTCCAAATTTCTAAAGCCGATTTTTCTTCGTCTTCTCCTTTTCTTTCTTCTACGATATCCATTGCATCGTAAAATACTTTAAACGCTACTGACTTCTTACCACTCCACATTAAGTTATTCACAAAACGTGTAACTAACTGATCATTAAATTTTGGATCTGGTAATAAGACTCTTTTTTTTGCTGCTCTTTTTCTCATGTCTTTACATTAAAAAAGTTACTAATTTTACTTTTTTGGGCGTTTTGCTCCATACTTAGATCTTCGTTGAGTTCTTCCCTCAACTCCTGCTGTATCTAAAGCTCCACGTACCACGTGATATTTAACACCTGGTAAATCTTTTACCCTTCCACCTCTAACTAATACTATCGAGTGCTCTTGTAAGTTATGTCCTTCACCTGGAATGTACGCGTTTATCTCATTACCATTTGTTAATCTAACTCTGGCAACTTTACGCATTGCTGAATTAGGTTTCTTTGGTGTTGTAGTATAAACTCTAGTACAAACTCCACGCCTTTGAGGACAAGACGACAAAGCAGCCGATTTACTCTTCTTAGTTATTTTGGTTCTTCCTTTACGAACTAATTGTTGAATAGTTGGCATACTAAATTATTACTGTTTTTGTTTATAATTAAACTTTTGCTCTTTTTTAAGAGTGCGCAAATGTACGATTAATTTCTAATTATTCAAATATCAGTAAGTTATTTTTTCTTAGCATGAGAATTTTAAGGATTTTCTACGAAAATAATTTACTTTTGAAATCAATATCTTCTACTAAATTGAAACAAAAAAACACTTATTACATATATATAGTATTACTACTATTTAATATCCCCAACAATTCTGCTCAAGAATTAACATTAAAACTAACTTCTAAATTAAAAAGCGAAATAATAGTTTTAGATAAAATTGATTACAAGAAAACACACAAAGATTCACTTTCTCTTCAATCTGAACTAACAATTATTTCAAAATATTTAAAAACCTTAGGATATTTTACAAGCACAATAGATAGTATCAATAAAAAAAACGAAACTAGCATTGCTTTTTTCAGCCTTAATAACAAAATAAAAAATATTAAACTAACAACAACTCCACACTTAGAATTAATAAATTCAATATTAAAAAAAACTAAAGACACAATAACAATTTTACCAAAAGACCTTCAATCATTTTTAAATAAAATTTCTTTAAAACTTGACGAAAAAGGATTATCATTTTCAAAAGTTAAATTAAACAACATTTTAATCACCAATAACAACTTGTATGCTGATCTAGAAATTAAACACTCCAAATCTAGAAACATTAATAAGGTAATCATTAAAGGTTATGAAAGTTTTCCAAATTCATTTATAAAAAACTTCTACAACTTAAACCCTAACAATAAGTTCAATCAAAAAAAACTAAAAGAACTATCTAACAAAACTAAAAATTTGCAATTTGTTTCAGAAATTAAACCCCCTGAAACACTTTTTACTCAAGACTCTACATTTATATACCTTTATCTTAAGAAAAAACAAAACAACAGTTTTGATGCAAATGTAAATTTTGCCTCAAATGAAAATGGAGGACTACTTTTTAACGGAAATATAAACCTTACACTTAAAAACACACTAAACAAAGGCGAACAACTTGAGTTATTTTGGAATAGCGTAAATAACGAAAGACAGGAATTTAAAGTATCTACACACACTCCATATATATTTAATTCTAGAATAAGCCCTCAACTTGCTTTTTCTATCTACAAACAAGATTCAACTTTCACAAACATTAAACTTACATCAAAAGTATTATATGAAATTAACAATAAGATAAAGTTTGGATTTACATACAATACTGACACCTCTAAAAAACTTAATAACACTATTGCAAGTAATATATCATCTTTTAGTAATTATTTCTTAGGACTAAACTTTCAATACAAAAGCCTTAATAATGATTTTTTTCACAACAACAAATTCTTCATCGAACTCTCTCCATCTTTTGGAAAAAGAAGCATCAATACTAAAAAAACAAACCAACTTAAACTAGAAACTACAATTTCATATCTGCTTGAAATAAACAATAGATCTAGTGTATTCATAAAAAACAAAACAGGAATCCTAAACTCTGAAAACTTAATAAATAATGAACTTTTTAGAATTGGAGGAGCCAACAGCATAAGAGGCTACAATGAACAAAGTATCTTTACCGAGAACTATTCTTTTTTTAATTTTGAATACAGATATTTAACTTCAGAAAAATCCTACCTCTATACTATTTCTGATTTTGGAAGAATTAAAGCAAATTCAACAAAAAAAGATCTTTTAGGTTTAGGTATTGGATATTTATTTACAACGAATAATTCTCAAATTAACTTAAGTTCAGTCGTTTCAAAAACAAACAACCAAAACATTGATTTTAAAGACATTAAACTACTCATAAAATGGGTAAATTTCTTTTAACTTTATTATCAAAAACTCAATGACTTAACGGTTTTTTAAACATTATTAACTCTTTTTAACATTTTTCATTGCATATTCAATAATAATGATTGATATTTGCTTCAATTAATTCAAAATTATTCAATAATGAAAACAAAGTTTAAAGGAGTTTTAACGCTACTACTGGCGTTTGTTGTGCAAATTACTTTTGCACAAGAAAAAACAGTTTCTGGAACTGTATCTGAAGCTGCTGGTGCACTGCCAGGAGTGAGTATTGTTATTAAAGGAACAAACAAAGGTACAGAGACTGATTTCGATGGTAAATACTCAATTAGTGCTAAAGCAGGAGATATTCTTAGCTTCAGTTATATTGGTTATAAAACTGTTGAAAAAACAGTAGGTGGTTCTAATACCATTAATGTAACTTTAGAAGAAGATGCAAATGTATTAGAAGAAATTGTAATTACTGGTCAAGGTATTAAGAGAGAAAAGAAATCTCTTGGTTACTCTCAACAATCTGTAGCCGGAGAAGAATTACAAAAAGGAAAACAAACTGACATTAACAATGCTTTAGCTGGTAAAGTAGCAGGTGTACAAATAGTTGGTAATTCTTCTACTACTTTCGACAATTCTGACATTAAATTGAGAGGTGAAACTGGAGCTCTTTATGTTGTTGACGGTATTCTAATTTACTCAATTAGTGATATTAACACAGACAACATTGCTGACATGTCTGTTTTAAAAGGATCTTCTGCAACAGCAATTTACGGTCCTGCAGGTAGAAATGGTGTAATTATAATTACTACTAAAAGAGCAAAAGCTGGTAAAGCAACTTTTACTATTGATCAAGCAACTACAGTAAATAGAGTTGCAGCATTACCAAGTTACCAAAATGAATATGGTGGTGGTTATAGCCAAACTTTTAATACATTTAGTTATGACCCTGCACAAGACCCTGCTTCATGGGCTTCTTTTGATGGTGACAAATATCCAGACTTTTGGGCTGATGAATCATGGGGTCCTAAATTAGATGGAACACAAGTTCGTCACTGGGACTCATGGATTCCTGGAGGAGATGAATTTGGAAACACTAGAGCTTGGTCTCCTACCACAAGTGATGTAGAAGATTTTTATGAAACTGGAATTACAAGTAACACAAACTTTGCTTTTGCAAAAGCTGGTGATGATTACAATATTAGAACTTCACTTTCATTAATTGATCAAGGAGGTATAGTACCAAACTCTAACAGAAAAACAGTTAATTTTTCTGTTAATGCAACTTATGATATTACTGAAAAGTTTTCTGTTACAGCAAACATTAACTACCAAGACAGAAAAACTTTAAATAACCCTGATCAAAATTACGGAAACCTTGGATCTAACATGAACCAATGGTGGCAAAGACAATTAGATTTAGATCGTTTAAAAAACTATGATCAAAATGGACAAATTGTATCTTGGAACATTAGAGGACCGAGAGATGCTAGACCTTTATATTGGGATATGCCATATTTTCATTCTTATGAAAACACAAAAAACGATTATAAAAACTCAACTTTTGGAAAAATTAGTGGTACATACAAATTTAATGACAAGTTCAGTGTTCTTGGAGAAGTAAGAACTACATATAATTCTTATAGTGGAAATGATAGAGGTACAACTAAAAGTTTACTAGACCCAGCTTTTTATTCTGAATATTTTTGGACGAATGCTAAAGAACATTACTTTGGTATGGCAACTTATCAAGATAAATTTGCAGATGGTGAAATAGATTTTAACATTAGTGTTGGTGGTGAAATTGTTAACGAAACTTATAGATTTTCTGAAACAGAAACTCAAGGAGATTTATCTATCCCAGAATTCTACAATTTAGCTGGCTCTACAGATCCTTTAAAAACTACTACAGAATTAGAACAAACTAAAACTAGAGGTATGTTTGCTAAAGCTTCTTTTGGTTATAAAAACATGTTATATTTAGATGGATCTTTAAGATACGACTGGTCTTCAACTGCAAATCCTAATGATAATAGAATTCAAACATATGGAGTTTCTACAAGTTTCTTAGCTCATAAATTATTTGACAAAAATGAAACAATTACATTTGCAAAAATTAGAGCTGGTTACGCTACTGCACCTTATTTCCCAGATCCATATTTAGTTTCTAACACTTATGAAGCAGGTGATTTATATCAAGGAAATGGTACGTTATCTGTTAGAGAAGAACAAAGTAATCCACTTTTAGAAGGTGGTATTAGAAAAGAATTTGAAATCGGTACAGAATTAAGATTTATTAATAATAGAATTGGTTTAGATATTACTTATTTTGATCGTGTTGATGAAAATTTACCAACAGAAATCTCTTTAGATGGTTCTACTGGATACTCTGAAACAACAGTAAACTCAGGTAAAACAACTTCTAAAGGTATTGAATTAGGTTTAAGTGGTACAGTAATAAAAAGCGATAACTTTAGCTGGGACTTAGCAGTTAACTTTGGTACATTAACTAAAAAAGTTGTTGAGATATACCCTGGTATCGAGTCTTATGATATAAGTACTTATACTTCTAACATGAAATTACAAGCTCGTGTTGGAGAAGAATATGGTTTATTCTATGGAAATGATTTTGCAAGACATACAGATGGAAGTATCATCTTTACAAGTACTGATAATTTTGCAAGACATGCTAATAAGAAACTAGGAAGTCTTTTACCTGATTTTACAGGAGGTTTAAGTACTACTTTATCTTATAAAAACTTTGATTTATTCTTAGGTTTTGATGGTCAAAAAGGTGGTTTATACTACTCTAGAACAGAAAGATATATAGATCACTCTGGTTTAACAGATTATACTGCAGGATTAAATGACAAAGGAAATCCTTTAAGAGACCCTGTAGCAAATGGTGGTGGTATTCATATTACTGGTGTATTACAAACAGGTACAGACGCAAATGGAGTTCCAATTTCTGATGGTACAGTTGTAGACAAATACATAGACCCACAAGATTACTATAATTTAGGAAATCTAGGAAACATATATGCTAATAACGTACATGATGCATCATACTTAAAATTAAGAACTGTTAAATTAACTTATAACTTTAAACCAGATGTAGTTGAAAAAGTAGGATTATCTGGAGCACAATTAAGCTTTTTAGCTAACAATGTTTGGTTAATCTATTCAGACTTACCATGGGTTGACCCTTCTGAACTTGAGAAAAGAGGTGGAGTAAACTGGGCTGAAAACGGTACTTTACCAATGACTTCATCTTACGGTCTTAATTTAAAATTAACTTTCTAAAAAAAAATAACATGAATAATATATTTAAAAAAGCAATATTATTATTATGTGTGTCATTTATCTATAGCTCTTGTGAAACTGTTGATTTTGGAAACACTAATGATAACCCTAATGGACCTACTGCTGCTGTTACTTCACAATTATTAACAGAAGCACAAAAAGTAGTATCAGAAATTGGAACTGATATTTCTGGAACTCTATTTACACAACAGATAACTGAAGGGCAATATCCAGCACAATCTAGATATGCAACTTTAACATATAATTACAATGACTATTTTACTGGTTCTGTACAAAACTTAAATGAAATCATTAAGTTAAATACAGATCCTGCTACTATGACTCAAGCA
Organism: Polaribacter sp. Z022; assembly: GCF_023555495.1. Taxonomy (GTDB): domain Bacteria; phylum Bacteroidota; class Bacteroidia; order Flavobacteriales; family Flavobacteriaceae; genus Polaribacter. The sequence goes on from NZ_JALCZO010000003.1 coordinate 95,095, forward strand.
GAAGCATTTGGAGACAATAATAATCAAATAGCTACCGCTAAAATTCTAAGAGCATTTGTACTTCAATTTATGACAGATAGTTGGGGAGCTTTACCTTGGTCAGAAGCATTTCAAGGAATAGACAACCCACAACCTAAATTTGATACTCAGGAAGAATTGTATAATACTATGTTCGCTGAAATAGAAGAAGCATTAGGATTAATAAATTCTAATACTGGACCTTCTGGTGATATTATTTTTGGTGGAGACATGAGTCGTTGGAGAATATTTGCTAATTCATTAAAGATGACAATGGCTTTAAGAATTTCTGATGTAAACCCTTCTTTAGCAAAAACAAAATTTGAAGAAGTAATAGCTTCAGGAAATTATATTAAATCTAACGCAGCAAACATAGAATACAACTATACTTCTGATGATGCTGGAGATAGCCCTTGGCATGATAGATTTAAAACTAGAGAAGATTATATTTTATCTGACGCAATGATGGAGTCTTTAAGAACTAACTTAGATCCAAGATTATTTAAATATGCTGAACCATCTAAAACTGGTACAGCTGCAAACCCTTTATTTCCTGGTAATGCTGATGCTGCTTATGTAGGAGCTCCTGATGGTAAAGTAAATGGTAATGTACCTGATTTTTCTTTTCCAACTGCAACTATAATATATGATGAAACATATCCAACTCCAATTTATACTTCTGCTCAAATAAAACTTTCTATGGCAGAAGCAGCTTTAAAAGGATGGAATGTTGGTGGTTCTACTGCTGCAACTTTATTTAGTGAAGGAATTACAGACTCTATGACTTATTGGGGTGTAGATGCAGCTGACATAGCTACTTATTTAGCTGCTCATACATCATCTACTATAAATGATATCGCATATGAAAAGTGGATTGCTTTATATTTAAACGGGCAAGAAGCATGGTCTGAATGGAGAAGATTAGATGCACCTGCGTTAACTCCTTCTGAGTTTGCTGGTGATCCAAGAATTCCAGTAAGATTAGCTTATGATTCTTCTGTACAAGATAACAATCAAGCTAACTATTCTGCTATTATAAGCATACAAGGTCCAGATGACCTTCACACTAAATTATGGTGGGATAAAAACTAGTAAATAGTAAAATTTAACTATTAAAAAAGAGCTGTAAAATAATTTTACAGCTCTTTTTATGTTAAAAAATTGTTTATTTAAGTTTATTTTAAGACTTTTGGCTTTAATTAATTCAAATAATTATACAATGAAGACAAAGTTTAATGGATTTTTAACGCTTTTACTAGCGTTAGTAGTGCAAATTTCTTTTGCACAAGAAAAAACTGTTTCAGGTACTGTAACAGATGATTCAGGCCCTTTACCAGGTGTTAGTGTATTGGTTAAAGGTACAAACAAGGGTACAGAATCAGATTTTGATGGTAAGTATACTATTAAAGCTAAAAAAGGAGATATTTTAATATTTAGCTATTTAGGATATAAAGCTGTTGAAAAAAGTATCGGAACTAGCAGTACTATGAATGTTAGATTAGAACAAGATGCAAGTATTCTAGAAGAAGTTGTTATTACTGCTTATGGTACTCAGAAAAAAGAATCTTTAACTGGATCAATCTCACAAGTAAAATCAGAAGAGTTTGCAAAAGTTGCTTCTGGTAGTGCTGTAACAGGTTTAACTGGTAAAGTAGCTGGTGTTCAAATTTATTCAAATTCTGGTCAACCAGGAGCTGCTCCAACAGTAAGATTTAGAGGTGTTGGTACTCTTACAGGTTCATCTGCACCACTTTATGTAGTAGATGGTGTTCCTTTTAACGAGTCTATTACTTCAATTAACCCAAATGATATTGAGTCAATGTCATTTTTAAAAGATGCTTCTGCTGCAGCTTTATATGGAAACAGAGGTGCAAATGGTGTAATTATTGTTACTACTAAAAAAGGTAAGAAAGGAAAAGTACGTGTAAGTTTTGATAGTAAAACTAGTTTTACTAGTAGAGCTATTAAAGATTACGATGTAATGACAGATGCTGGAGAGTATTATGAAGCATATTGGGCAATGATAAAGAGTGACCAAATGGTTGGAGGAGCTACAGAAGCTGATGCAGGAGCTTATGCTTCTCAAAACTTAATTGATGGTGCTGGTATAGGTTTAGTTTACAACGTATATGGTGGAGACAGAAACACTGTTGTAGACCCTGTAACAGGAAAAGCTAGAGGAGGAAACCAATTATGGGAATCTGATTGGAGAGATCAACTTTTTAATGATGCGAGTGGTGTTCAATCTACTTATTTAAGTGTTTCTGGAGGTGGAGATAAAATTTCTTACTTCTTTTCTTTAGGGCATGAAGATAATGAAGGTTTTAATGTAAACACTGGATTTAAGAGATATACTATTAAATCTAATTTTGATGTTGATGTTACTGAAAACTTAAAGACAGGTTTATCTTTTTCTTATGCAAATAGATTCCAAACTGGTACTTTAACAAATAATATTACAGGTAACTTTGCTTGGGTAAGAGATTTAGCACCAATATATACTACATTTGCTAGAGATCATAATACTGGTGAATTAGCTTTAGATAATGCAGGTAATAGACAATGGGACTGGGCAGAAGTTACTTCTCCTAATGCTGTAGCTGGAAGACCAGTTAATGGTTTTTCTAACCCACATGCATTACAAACGTTAAACATAAATAACTCTGATAGAGATAACATGTCTACTAGAGCTTATGCAAGATATAATTTCTTAAATGATTTTACATTTACTTACAACTTTGGTGTTGATTACAACTTTTATAGAACTGTAAATTACACTAATAAAATTGTAGGTAGTGCAACAAGTACAGATGTTAATGGTAGAATTAGTGAAGTATATGGTAAACGTACTACTTTTACAAACCAACAATTATTAAATTGGAACAAAACAATAAAAGATGTTCACAATATTGATATTTTATTAGGTCATGAAACTTCTCAATTATATGGTACTTTTATAAGAGGAGATAAAAGAGATCAATTTATCTCAAGTGATACTTCTTTAAGTTTATTTGCAGAGAATGATGGTGCTGGTAACTTAACTGGTGGACCAACTGAATATAACCTTGAAGGTTTCTTTGCTAGAGCATTATATGATTATGATGGTAAATACTTCATTAATGGTAGTATTAGAAGAGATGGTTCTTCTGTATTTCACCCAGATAATAGATGGGGTAACTTTTGGGGAGCTGGTGCTGCTTGGAGAGTTTCTCAAGAAGATTTTATGTCTGACATTTCTTGGATATCTGAGTTAAAACTTAAAACAAGTTTCGGACAACAAGGAAATGATGTTGTAAATTATGATAGAACTACAGTAACAAGAAACTATGCTCCTTATTTAGACCAATGGACTCTTGTTAGTGATGGATCTTCTTTTGCTCCAGAAAAAAATGATTTAGGGAATAAAGATTTAAAATGGGAAACTTCAGAAAACTTAAATGTTGGTTTTGAATTGAACATGTTTGATAATAGATTAAGAATAGAAAGTGAATATTTTGTTAGAAAAATTACTGACTTGATCTTTAACAGACCTTTACCTAACTCTACTGGTTTACCTTCTGTTCCAGAAAATGTTATGGATATGCAGAATAAAGGAGTTGAATTATCTATTGGTTATGATATTATAAACAAACAAGATTTAACTTGGACAGTAGATTTTAATGCGACTTCATATAAAAATGAAATAACAAAAATGGCTCCAGGTAGAGAATTTATTGATAATGGTATATATCGTTGGACAAAAGGTGGAAGTGCTTTTGATTTCTACACATATAAATACGTAGGTGTTAGTGAAACAACGGGTCATGCCATTTGGGAAACAACAAAAGAATTTGAAGCTGATGGAGTAACTCCAACTAATGGTACAACAGAAGATAGAGGTACTGCTACTGAATTCGAAATTGGTAAATCTGCTTTACCAGATGTTTATGGTGGTTTTTCTACTTCATTAACTTATAAAGCGTGGGACTTTAATATTGCATTATCATACCAATTTGGAGGTACTGCTTTTAATTCTATTTATAATGATGGTTTTACTGGTACTGTAGGAGATAACTTCCATAAAGATTTCTGGAAAACTTGGAGAGCAGATAATACAACTGGAACATTACCTAGAGTATTTGATGGTACATCAAGTTATAATACTTCAGATTTATTTTTAATCAGCTCTGATTATATTAGTTTAAATGACATTGCAGTAGGTTATACAGTACCAGCTAATATTTCTAACAAAATTGGTTTAAGTAGTGTAAGAATATATGGTGTTGCTAATAACGTAGGATTATGGAAAGCATCAGATATACAAGGTTATGATCCAAGAGCAAGTTCTACAGGTGGTACAAATTCTGTAAGATATGCAGCTTTGAAAACATACACCTTAGGATTAACAGTTAACTTTTAATTTTAATTTTAATTTTAAAAAAAATGAAAAAAATATTAATATTAACAGTGCTTTCAGTATTCATGATGGCCTGTTCAGATGAATTTGTTGATGCAGATTTAGAAAACATAGTAACAGATGATGATATTGCTAAATTAGCAGAAGAATCTCCTGAGGCACTTTTAAACATTGCTAGTTCTTTCGATGTAAGTACTGTAAACAATTTAAGAACATTTGGAGTTGCAGGTGATAATGGTCATGCAGATTACGGACAAAAATCTATCGATTTAATAATGGATGTTATGTCTAATGACATGATTGATTCTAATAATGGATGGTGGTATGATGAATATTACAAATATAATGCTAGAATAGATGAAACTCGTTGGACTTCTGTAATTTGGAATTACTACTATACAATTATTAAAGGTAGTAATCAAACAATTAGTTTAATTGGTGGCATAGATCCAAACAAATTAACAGATGATCTTAAATATGTTCTTGCTAGATCTAAAGTAATGAGAGGTTTTTGTTATTACCAATTAATTCAAATTTATCAAAAAGGACAACCAGCTATGTCAGATGCAGGAATTCCTTTAGTAGATCCAACAGCTGATTTAATTAACGGTCCTGGTTTTGGTAGATTAACAGTACAAGAAGTGTATGATCAAATTGAAAAAGATTATACAGAAGGATATAATGAACTTGCTGGATATACAAGGACAGATAAAACAGCAATAAACCAAGTTGTAGCTGCAGGATTTTTAGCAAGATTTATGTTATTAAAAGGAGATAATATCAACGCTATAAAATATGCTAAAATTGCTCAAGGTGGTGGTAGTTTAGCAGGTAATGGAATTATGGATGGTTTCCAAGACATTAATAACCCTGAGTGGTTATTTGGAGCTGATATTAATGCTGATACTACTTCTTACTATGCATCTTTCTTTTCTCAAATGCAATCTTATTCTCCAGCTTTTTATGGTGCAAATGGATATACACCTGGATACCCAGGTCAGTTAGGACATCATAGAACTGCTGATGTAAGATTATACAATGCAATTTCTGCTACAGATATTCGTAAAGGTTGGTTTGGTTATGATAATGGAGCAATAAAGACTGCATTTCCTGATCAAATTTACAACTACAAGTTTTATGACAACACATTTTTTGAAGCTGACTATGTATTTATGAGAGTTGCTGAAATGTATTTAATTGAAGCTGAAGCTAACGCAAATGAAGGTTTAGATGTACCTGCTGCTGCTGCATTATATAAATTAGTTTCTGATAGAGATCCTAGTTATACATTATCTAGTAATACTGGTTCTGCTTTAATGGATGAAATTAGATTACATAGAAGAATTGAATTATGGGGTGAAGGATTTGGTTTATTAGATATGAAAAGATGGGGTGTAGGTCTTATTAGAGACTTCCCAGGTACTACTCACTTAGATATACCAAGTGTATTTTATAATATTCCAGCTGGAGATTTTAGGTTTACTTTCCAATTACCTTTAGATGAAATAAATTTAAATGATGCTATTACTGAAGACGATCAAAATCCATAGATCTTAATCATAATAAACAAAATAAAACCACCTCTTTACGAGGTGGTTTTTTTATGCTCTAAAATTAACATACATTTGCAAAATGAATGACAACAATACTACAGAGACTACAAATATTTTTGGAATTAGAGCTATTATAGAAGCTATAGAAAGTGGTTCTACCATTAATAAAATATACTTGCAAAAAGGTTTAAGAGGAAGTCTTTTTTATGAACTTGATAAGTTAATAAAAAGCAATAAACTTACTACAAGTATGGTTCCCGTTGAAAAATTAGATAGGTTATCAAAAAGAAGTAATCATCAAGGTGCTGTTGCACAAATTTCTCCTGTAGAATTTTATGACCTTGAAACGTTAATTGAAAAGACTATTGATGACAAAAAAACTCCTTTATTTTTACTTTTAGATCAATTATCTGATGTTAGAAATTTTGGAGCAATTATTAGAACTGCAGAATGTACTGGTGTAAATGGTATTATTATTCAAAAAAATGGAAGTGCACCTGTAAATGCTGAAACTATAAAAACATCAGCTGGAGCTGCTTTTAAAATTCCTATTTGTAAAGTTGACCATATTAAAGATGCTTTATTTTTATTACAAGCATCAGAAATTAAAACTGTTGCTGCAACTGAAAAAACTGAAGATTCTATTTTTGATATAGATTTTAAACAACCAATAGCTATTGTAATGGGTTCTGAACATAGAGGTGTTAATCCTTCTATATTAAAAATGGTAGATTTTAAAGCTAAATTACCATTATTAGGTGAAATAGCTTCTTTAAATGTTTCTGTTGCTTGTGGAGCTTTCCTTTATGAGACTGTTAGACAAAGAATGAGTTAAAACTCCTCTTCTACTCTTTCTTCTACTTTTGGGGGTGAAAAATTTCCATTTTCATCAAATAGTAAATCAAAATCTGTTTCTTGAAAATGATGCTGTTCTTTAACAATTCCTTTTTTCCTATAAATTATTGATAAGATAAAGCCTGTTAAAAATCCAGATAAATGTCCTTCCCAAGACATACCATCTTTAATAGGCAATACATACCAAATCATACTTCCATATAAAAATATTATTATTAAAGAAAGTGCTACTAATCTGTAGTGTTTTTTTATAATTCCGCTAAAAAAAATAAAACTAAAAAGAAGATAAACTATACCACTTGCACCAATATGAAAAGATTCTCTTGCAATAACCCACGTTAATAATCCTGTTAGTAAACCTCCAATTAATAAAACTTTATAAGCAACTTTTTTATAAAAGTAAAAGAGACTGCTTAAGAGAACGAATAAAGGTATAGAATTATTAAAGAGGTGATTGGTATTACTATGTATAAAATGTGTTAAGAAAACTCCTCTAAAACCAACAAAAGTTCTTGGATAAACTCCAAATTTGTTAAAATTAAAATCAAAATTGATTTCAATCCAATAAATAACCCAAATTGCAATTACATAAATAATTGGAATAAGTAAAAAAGATGTAGATTTTTTTAATTGATTCTCATTTTCCATCAGATTAAAAATAACAAAAATCTAACCAAATAAGAATTTTACAAATTCTGTCAGAAATCTTTATTATTTTTACTGTATGAATGAACCTTTGGCAGAAAGAATTAGACCCAAAACACTTGATGATTATATAAGTCAACAACATTTAGTTGGTAAAAATGGTGTTTTAACAAATTTAATTAAACAAGGTATAATTCCTTCATTAATATTATGGGGACCTCCTGGAATTGGTAAAACCACACTTGCAAACATAATTGCAACTGAGTCTAAAAGACCTTTTTATACATTAAGTGCTATTAGTTCTGGTGTAAAAGATGTTAGAGAAGTTATAGAAAAAGCGAAGAAAAGTGGAGGCTTATTTACTGCTAAAAATCCAATTTTATTTATAGATGAGATTCACAGATTTAGTAAATCTCAACAAGATTCTTTATTAGGAGCTGTAGAAAAAGGTTGGGTAACTCTTATTGGAGCTACAACAGAAAACCCGAGTTTTGAAGTTATTCCTGCCCTACTTTCACGTTGTCAGGTATATATTTTAAATTCTTTTGATAAAAACGATTTGATTGCTCTTATTCATAGAGCTATAGAGAAAGATGAGTTTTTATCAACCAAAAAAATAATTTTAAAAGAAACTGATGCCTTATTACAAGTATCTAGTGGAGATGCTAGAAAGTTATTAAACATTTTTGATTTATTAGTTTCTACTGAAGAAGAAATTGAAATTACGAACGAATTAGTTTTAGAAAAAATTCAGAAAAACACAGTTAGATATGATAAAACTGGAGAGCAACATTATGATATAATTTCTGCTTTTATTAAATCTATTAGAGGTAGTGATCCTAATGGGGCAGTTTATTGGCTAGCAAGAATGATAGAAGGTGGAGAAGATGTAAAATTTATAGCAAGAAGATTACTAATTGCTGCTTCTGAAGATATTGGAAACGCAAATCCCACAGCTTTAATTTTAGCAAATAATACTTTTCAAGCTGTATCTGTAATTGGAAATCCAGAATCTAGAATTATTTTAAGTCAATGTGCTGTATACTTAGCAAATTCGCCTAAAAGTAATGCTTCTTATATGGCTATTAATCAAGCAATTGATGTTGTAAAAAAAACTGGAGATTTATCTATACCTCTTCATTTAAGAAATGCACCAACTAAATTAATGAAAGACTTAGACTATGGTAAAAATTATAAATATTCTCATAGTTATCCTAATAACTTTATAGAACAAGAATTTTTACCCGAAGAAATTTCTGGCACTAAATTATATGATCCAGGAATGAATGCCAGAGAAAATAATTTTAGAGAAAGTTTAAAAAAAAGGTGGAAAACGAAATATGATTATTAAAATTTAATATTATATTTTTTAGCAATAAAAGTATTGTTTTCATAATATTCTGCAATCCAACTTGTATCACTTTTATATAAAATACCGTTTTTACTTTTAATTATAAAAACATCTTTTACATTTGTATTTAATACTTGAAAAAGTATTTCTGGCTTTGTATTTACTAATTGAAAACCATTAGGTTTAGTTTGCGCATACAAGGTTTCAACATTTAAAACAGTTTCTTGTTTTGTAATGTCTTCTTTTACTAAAGGAATGCTTTTTTTAACAGGCAAAACTTTTGTAACTACAGTAGTTGCTTTTATTTTGTTTTCTTTTTTAGGCTCATACTTATATTCTAAATCTGACATAGTACTGTATGCCATTCTAATAGCTTCATGGTATGATTTTTTAAAATCTTTTTCTTTACTTTTTCCTTCTTTAGAAGTATAGATAGTCTGCCCATAACAATCCTTTAAGGCAATTATTGTTTTTACTGAAAATAAACTAGAGTTTTCTGTAACATTAGCAATTAAAGCCAAACATCTATTAGCAACTAATTCTTCTGGTAAAGTTTCATTACTTAAAAATACTGTAAAGCCTTTTTTCTTTAATAGAAACTTAGTTAATGAACTTGTTTGATATTGATCTGCATGCTTTAAAAAATCGAATTTATTAGAAACAATTACATACTTATAATTACTAATTTGTTCATTTTGACTATAAGTAGATATTGCTATAAAAAACAATAAACTAAATGCTATTTTTTTAATCATTTTAATTGAATATTAAATTAATTCCTAATTGTAAAGAAATATTATTTGTAGCTGCAATATCGTTAAATTGGGCAATATTATCAACCATTCCATAAAAATTAACTTTTCCTATTTGTGCAGAAAAACCAGCACCAATATTATAAAAAGAATAATCATCAACTGTATAAGTTAATTTTGCATGTAGTTTTTCTGAAAGTGATTTTTCGAAAAAACCTGTTAATGCTAATTGAGGCCCTAGAGGTCTAAAAACAGAGTATAATTGAACTCCCATAGCATTTCTATAAAAGTCTTTATACGTATTATCATAACATTCTTTGCTTCTTTTTTGGCCAAAGCTATATTTTAAAGATGCATTAAACTTAGTTGGTCTCCAAGAAATATATAAGTCTTGGTTATCTCCAGAAGGTACTTTTTCTTTAAAATCTTGATCTAATTCATTCCAATAGTTAGTAGAATTAGTTTCATCATAACCAAATTCTATACCATCAAAAGAATAACTTCCCTTAATAAAAGTGTTTTTTATATTTTTTTTATGTTTTATAAAACCTAAATCTGTAATACTACCTGTTAATTGTATTTGATTAGAAATATTATATGTAAAACCTGCATCTAAACCAATACCTAAATTAGAACCAAAAAAAGTATTCCCTAAATAAGTGCCTGTTTTGTCAATAAATTCATTGTCTTTAACCAATCCAGATGTTCTTAAATTTATGTCTACATTATTTAAATAGTGACTATAAATATTATTGGTACCATTTACTGTTGTAAAAGTTCCTGTATTATTGGTGCTTTCCATATTTAGAGCAGAAGAATATACTTTAAACCTACCTCCTATTGTAAATTTTTCATTTACATTTTTTGTTACACCAAAATGTAAAACACCTAAAGCATCAACTTTATAACGTATTTGAGAAAAGTTAAAATTTTTATTTAAATAAGCTGAATTACCTTCATTTAAAAGCGTTATTAAGTCTTTAGGATAATAAGATATTCCATCAAATTCTTGATAAAATCCAAAACTAAAATAAGTATCATCATTGTACCTAAAACCTCCGTTTAAAACTTCTAGTTGAAAATTAAATTTAACATGATCTCTTGTAGTTAATTTATTTAAAACATTAGCAATTTTATCGTTTATAGAAACATTATTATTGGCAAAAATATCTGTAACAGTAAACCCTGTTGATCCAAATTCTGAAGAAAAGCCTGATAATAAAGGGACACCAATATGAAATTTATAATTTGTTTCAGCTCCTGGGTTTAATAATAATGTTTGAGGTAACTCTGCAAAATTGTAGAGAATTTGTTTGTTTTGACTGATGCTATTTTTTAAAATAAAGAGAAATAATAGCGGTAAAAATCTTTTAATATTAAGCATCTGTATCAAGGTAGAATTTTAGTGATGATTTTAATTCTAATTCTTCTGTTCCATTTGGATCTATTGCTAACAATGGATCTTCTAATTGTACAGTAATTCTAACTTTAGAAGTGTTTTTAATATTTTGATTTGTATTAACAACAATCTCTTCTAAAAATTTATAGTCTAATGTATTTGCATTAATTCTAATTTCTTGAAAACGATGCGTAATTGAATTATTAGAATTTAAAAAATCTATTTGTAAGATAAATGCCCTATTATACTCATTTTTAATTTCTAAATTAAAATCTAGTTTTACCAGTTTATCTCTTAAATAACTATTTTGAAAAATTCTAAAATCTGTGATATCAGTTCTCTCAGTTTCTTGAATACCTGAAGAATTAAAAAACTGAAAAGGCAAAATTCTAAATGAAGTTAATGCTGCTGTAAATTCTGGTGTAGCACTATAATCGTTAATTTGATCAAAATCTAAATCATCTACACAAGAAACTGTTGTGAAGAATAAAAAAAGGAGTGGTAAAAATTTTTTAGAGGACATTTTATTGTTTTTTTTTAAACGTTAAAAAGTTAAATATATTGTTTTATTTCTAAAAGTGAAGATACTGATATAAAACTTTTATCATTTATAACTTTATCCTCGAAATTACAATGAATTGCTTTCATACCCACATTTATAGCTCCATTTATATCTGCTTCAACATTATCTCCAATCATAATAGAATTTACACTATTTGCATTTGCTAATTTTAAAGCGTGGGTAAAAACTTTAGGGTTTGGTTTCTTAACTCCCACAGATTCTGATGTAATTACTTTATTAAAATAATGATCTATTTTAGAATTCTGCAATTTTTTACTTTGAATTTCTTCAAAACCATTTGTAATAATATGTAACTGATATTTTTCTTTTAAATAATCTAAAATCTCAAAAGTGCCTTCAAAAAGATAATTAAAATCAGATAAATGATCTATATATTGTTCTGCAATTAAATCAATAACACCATCAGAAATTGTATAGTTAATTGCATCAAAAGTTTTCTTTAATCTACCATATCTTAATTCTGCTTTAGTTACTTTTTCTTCACGATATAGCTTCCAAAATTCAAAATTAATAGGTCTATAAACCTCTAAAAATGATTCTAAATTGGTATCAATATTATTTTTGTTAAATACTTTTTTAAAAGTTAAATCAGAATTTTTTTCAAAATCCCATAATGTATGATCTAAGTCAAAGAAAACATGTTGTATATTCATGCTATAAAAGTATAAATTAATAATAATAAATAAAGCTTTAGAGCGTTATATTTGCATTATCTAAACCAACTTTCTTGAGTAGTAAACTTAACGTTTTATTTTTATGTGGCTGGTACCCTTCTAGGGTTTTAACTACTAATGGCGATTTTATACAAAGACATGCAGAAGCTGTATCTTTAAAACATAATGTAACTGTTTTACACATTATTACAGATAAAAAAAGCAATAAAAATATTGAGCTTACTACAGAACTTATAAATGGAATAGAAACCCATATTGCCTATTTAAAATTTACAAAAAACCCAATAAAAAAAATACTTTACTTTAGAAAAGCGTTTCTTTTAATATTAAAAAAAATAGACAGTTTAGATATTGTACACTTAAATGAATTATTTCCTTTTGGCATTTTTAGTGTTTATTTAAAATGGTTTAAAAAAATTCCTTTTATAATTACAGAGCATTGGACTGATTATAAACACCCACTTTCAAATAAAATTTCTCTAACTCAGAAATTAATTTCTAAAGTAATTGCAAAAAATGCTTCTTTTATTTGCCCTGTTACTAAAGATTTAGAAAGTTCTATGATTCAGTTTGGACTAAAAGGAACTTATAATGTTGTAGAAAATGTAGTAGATACATCTTCTTTTTTTCCTAAAAATATTAATAATGACATTTTTTCTGTAGTTCATATTTCTAATATGGATGATCATCACAAAAATGTTTCTGGTATACTTAGAGTTGTATCTCTTCTTCAAAATAAAATTAATAATTTTCACTTTAAATTGATAGGAGCAAATGCTGATAAATATAAAGTTTTTGCCCAGGAATTAAGGATAAAAGAAAAGAACATTGAGTTTATAAATCAAATTCCACATGCTTTAGTCATTCAACATTTACAAGAAGCAAACTTATTTATTTTGTTTAGTAATTTTGAAAATTTACCTTGTGTAATTTTAGAGTCTTTTGCTTGCGGAACTCCAGTTATTTCTACTAATGTTGGTGGAATTAGTGAACATTTCCCAGAAAATTTTGGTAAATTAATTACTACTAAAGATGAAAGAAAATTAGAAGAAGAAATTCTTAATTATTATTACAACAAAAACAAAACTACTACTAAAGATGTAATGCACAACTATGTAAAATCTAATTTTAGTGAAGCCGTTATTGAACAAAAATTCACAAACCTGTATTATAAATCTATAAACAACTAATTTATGTGTGGTATTGCAGGTATAATTAATTTACATCAAAAAAAAGAAAACGCTCTGTCTTTAGAACAAATGACAAAAAGTTTAAAACATAGAGGACCAGATGATGAAGGTTATATGTTGTTTACTAATAAGTCTGAATTGTTTTTTGGTGATGATTCTCGTGTTAAAACACCTAATCATATAAAAACCGCTAACAACACTTCTTTTAAAGTTGGTTTTGGTTTTAGACAATTAAAAATAATAGATTTATCAGAAAAAAGTCATCAACCACTAACAGATGTATCTAATAATTTTTGGATAATTTTTAATGGTGAATTATACAACTACAAAGAAATTAAACACGAATTAGAAGGTTTAGGTCATCAATTTTTATCAGATTCAGATACAGAAGTAATATTAAACGCTTATAAAGAATGGGGCAAAAATGCACTTGATAAATTTAATGGAATGTTTGCTTTTGCTATTTTAGACACTATAAAAAATACTGTTTTTATTGCAAGAGATAGAATTGGCATAAAACCTCTTTACTTTTATAAAAACGAAACTAATTTTATTTTTGGAAGTAGTGTTCAATCTATTATTAAATCAAAATTATATCAACCAGAAATTAATTGGGAAAGTTTATGGCAAAATTTTAGATTTACTACTGCACAAAGACCTAATACTGTTTTTCAAGATATTTTAGCCTTAGAACCTGCACATCATTTTACTATAAATTTAAATAATAATTCTTTTAAAAAAGAACGCTATTGGGAAATACCAACCCAAACACAAGATTTTTCTTTAACCGAAAAACAAAGTAAAAATTTAATTGAAGAAAACTTATATAAAGCTGTTAATTATCGTTTAATTTCTGATGTAAATGTTGGTTCTTATATGAGTGGAGGCATTGATTCTTCCTTGATTTCTGTAATTGCTTCTAAAAGTAAACCTGATGTTAAAATATTAACCTTAGGTTTTGAAAACCTTAAAGGATTTGATGAAGTTGAATATGCTAAAGAAACTGCTAAACTGCATCAATTAAATCATATTATTGAGCATGCAAATGCAAAAGAAGCCTATAAAGATATAGAACAAGCTGTAATTGCTTACGAAGAACCTTATCATGTAATTGCTGTAAATTTAATGTTAGCTAAAATGGCTAAAAAGAATAAAACTACAGTTGTTTTAAGTGGTTTAGGAGGTGATGAACTTTTTGGTGGTTATGATGTTTATAAAAAAATACCTCTTTGGGAAAAATTAAGTAAAAACAAAAAATTGGTTAGCATTTTACCCAATGTTCATCAAAAAATTATAAAAGGAAAAAAAATTGCAGATTGCAACACTTTAGGTGAATACTATTCTCATTATTATACAAATTTTTATGATAATGAAATTGAAAATTTATTTTTAGATAAGAAATACAATACGAATTCTACTCTAGAAAATTTATATGCATCTAACAAGAATTTTACAGACACATTTGAAGCTATGAGTTTTTATAATTTAACTTCTTATATTGGCAATCATCAAATGAGGGCTTTAGATGCCACAACAATGGCGCATTCTATAGAAGGTAGATTTCCGCTTTTAGATCATAATTTTATTGAAGCTTCGTTTAAAATTCCGACGAAATATAAAATAAAGAATAACACACAAAAATATCTTTTAAAGGAAATTGCTAAAAAGCATCTTTCAAAAAAAGTAATGGAAATGCCAAAAAAAGGGTTGAGTACTCCTTTAAAAAGTTGGATAGAAACAGATTTAAAAGAATTTGTATTTGATACTTTAAATCAATTAAAAAATAGAAATATTTTTAATAATCAAGTAATTAAAGACATTGTAAAATCTAACAATGAGACCAAAATTTGGCAACTTGTATCTACAGAAATTTGGTTACAAAACTTTATTGACAAATAATGGAATTGATAAAAAACTACATATTAGGTTTTTTTAGTAGGTCTGGTAACTACGTATTTTCTGCAACTGTTTTTGCTAGAATTTTTTCTTTTATAGCTTCTTGGATAGCACTTAAATTAATTTCTAATGACGAATTAGGTGTTGTACTTTTTGCTTATAATATTATTGTTTTTTTAATACCTATTAGTGGTTTTGGCATTCATCAAAGTTTAATAAGATATGGGGCATTACAAAAAAGTAAAGAAGAAAAAAACAGTCTATTTTTATATGTTTTTAACAAAGGCCTTATAGCATCTGTAATACTAATATTATTAATAATAATTAGTAGTTTTTTTATCTCATTTAAATTTGAAAACACGCAATTATATGTAATAATTTTATCTTTTCTGATTCTTCCCTCTTTTTTATTCGAAATAGTTAGAGCTCAATTTAGACTTCAGCATAATAACAAATCTTTTGCTTACACAGAATTGGTACATAGTATAATTTTACTCTTATCTGTTTTTATACTAAGTTTTTTCTTTAAAGAAATGGGATATGCAATTGCGCTTTTAATTACTCCTTTAATAACTTCTATTCTTTTTATTAAAAAACTTAATATCAATTTTAAATCAAAAATAAAACTATCAATTACAGATTTTTCTTTTTGGAAATATGGCTTTTTTGCAAGCTTATCTAATGTATTAACTCAATTGTTATTTGTAATTGATATTTTATTAATTGGACATTTATTAGAAAATACAGAAATGGTAACTAATTACAGATACATTTCTTTAATTCCTTTTAGTTTGTTGTTTTTACCCAATGTGTTTATAGCTACAGACTTTGTTTCTTTTACAGAAAAAATTTACAACAAAGATCATATTATAAAATACATAAAAAGTTACATGCTTTTTTTCTTTATAATAAGTGGACTTTTATTGGTTTTTAGTTTCTTTTTTGCAGAATTTACGCTAAGTCTTTTAGACGCTAATTTTGTACAATTTGCTGATACATTTATTATTTTAATAATTGGTATTAGTGGTATTTATATTTTTAGAGGATTGTTTGGAAACCTACTTTCATCAATAGGAAAAGCACATGTAAATTACTACATAGCTAGTTTAGCTCTTGTTATAAACATTATAAGTAATTATTATTTAATTCCTAAATACGGAATAAAAGGTGCAGCAATAACCTCTGCAATATTAATGTGGTTTACAGGAATTCTTTCTGCTATACTTTTTGGAATTCTTTACAAAAACATTCTGTTAAAAGAGAAATAAGTTTCTACTTCTGCACCAAAGCTTTTGTAAAAAGAACCAATATTTGGCATATTACCTCCTTCAAAATCTAATACAAAATTAGAATTCTCATATTTCTTAATGATACTATTTAGTAAAAAACTAGAGGCTTGCAACTTTTTTCCATCATTTGTAAATGATGAAAACAAATATGTAATTCTATTATTAGATTTTAAAAAGAAACCTCCACCCAATAAAACCTCATCTTTAAAAACGCCTAAAACAAAACCTTTTTTATTATTTAGTACGTATTCTGAAAGTTTTTCTAATTTAACTTTAGAAAAACCTGAATAATTATAAAACTCTTCTTGAATTTTTATTAATGATAAAATAGATGTTTCTTTTAAAATCAATTCCTTCTTCTCTCCTACTTTAACTGCATGTTTTCTTCCTTTAGAAAAAGTTTTAAATTGATGAATAAAAGGTTCATTTAGTTTTAAAATATAATTCTTATTCTCAATCATATTATCATCAAAATGATTATTAGAATTAAAATTTAAAGTAACTTTTAAATATTTTTTTGGAATTTTATTAATAAATTTTCTTTGGGTTTCTTTTGATAAATTATCCAAAGAAAAAACACCTAATTGTTGGCATTGAAAAGGCTGTGTTATATATTTAACTCCATATTTTTTGCTCCATGGAATTGGCATTACAGCTTCATAATCACCAAAAACTAATACATCCCAATTATCAGCCACAATATCTAAATACCAAGAAAAAGCATAAATTCTAGATTGCACAGAATTTTCTATACAAGCATTATATTTTTCAATATCTAAATCTTTTCTTTTTATATATTGAATCATTTTATGAAGTAGCTATTTTAATCATAGAATCATACAACCTTTTCCATCCTTTCCACCTTAAATAATCACTTAAACTTTCGTTATGAAACAGTGTTATAAAAGTACCATTTACAGCTTTTACTTCATTTTTTAAATCTCTAATTCTTCCTAAAGATTGCCTTGGAGTAAGCTTCATATAATCATTTAAAGTTGTGTCCATTAAAGCAAATGGAAATACTTTTAAAGGTGTTTGTATTTCAAAATCTAAATCGTAAAAATAAAATGGTGTACAAGTACTTGCTCTAAAACCTACATTGCTTGCATACCCCATAGAATAATCTTCTTCTACTTCTAAATCTATTAAATTTTGATATGTATCTGGCAAACTAAATCTAAGATAATGTTGTCTAGATCTTTGAATAGGCATATTAATTATGTGCTCTAATCTTATTTTTTCTTTCTTTAATAATTCTGTATTATTCATGGTAAAATACGAAGGATGCAAACCTACTCTTGCATAATCTACCATTTCTTTAATAAGCAGTCTGTATTTATTTTTTGATGCAGAAACGTTGGTATCAAAAGTGGTATAATCTCCTATTAAAAAAAAGAAAATAGTTCTAATATCTTTTTCTTTTTTGATATCTAATATTTTTTGAAAGGTATCAAAAGGATCTTTCTTTATATTAAAAGTTACTGCAAAACGATTCCAAACATTTATTAATTTTAACTGAAACAAATCTTTAAAAAACCCACCAACACTTCTTACTAAACTTTTATATTTATATGCGTATGCATTATCAATATCAACTGTAGAAATATATTTATATTTTCTTGTTTTATATTCATAATCTGGAAACTTTTGCTTTAAGGCTTCTAAAAGTTTATATGCCCAAATATCTACTACTGGTTTTTCTAAAAAACGATATTTATATGCCAAACTTTGTTCTGCAGTATAGCGTCCATGAACATCTTTTACATGTGGTAAATATTCTTCGTATCTAGAAATTAAATAAAAACTTGCTGCAAATACATCATAAGGAACTGCAGATTTTGGTCCTGTTTTAAAAAAACAAGGTATATCATCCCATTTTTGAATAACAATTTCCATGTCATTTACACCTTGTTCAAACAATAAATCGTTGCTTTTTACAAAAAACTCGTTTCCTAATGGCGTTTTTGTATATGACATTTTAGGTCCATTAAAAGCAACAAACTCTTCTATTTTAGAGGTAAAATCTACAGGAATTAATAAGGTTCTTGTAAAAATATGCTTAAATATATAACGAACTCTTGGAGTAACTTTATGTGTGTAAACTAATAACATTTAGCGTGTAAAAATTTTACAGTATCGATTTTTGTTAATTACAAAACACCTTCATCTGCAAAGCTAAAATACGCTTTTTCAGTAATTATTAAATGATCTAAGAGTTTAATATCTAAAGTTACACCAGCTTCTTTTATTTTTTGAGTTAGTTGTTTATCTGCATTACTGGGTTGTAATTTTCCTGAAGGATGGTTATGACATACAACCATTGCAACAGATGTTAGCTCTAATGCTCTTTTAAACAACAACCTAACATCTACAACTGTTGCTGTTAAGCCTCCTTTACTAATTTGTTTTTTTGCTAAAACTTTGTTAGAGTTATTTAAAAATAACACCCAAAACTCTTCATGTTCAACATCACCTATTAGAGGTTGCATTAAATTAAAAACATCTTTACTACTGGTAATTTTAGGTTTTTCTAAAGCAGTTTCTAATTGTCTTCTTTTTCCTAATTCTAAAGCTGTAATTATAGCAATTGCTTTTGCTTCACCAATTCCTTTAAAATTGGTAAGTTTTTCTACAGATAATTTTGCAAGTTCATTAATGTTTCCTTCTACAGATTGTAGAATTCTTTTAGACAAACCAACAGCACTTTCTTCTCTATTTCCAGAACCAATAAGTATTGCAATTAACTCTGCATCAGAAAGTGATGTTTTTCCTTTTGCAACCAATTTTTCTCTTGGTCTATCATCTAAAGCCCAAGATTTAATGGTTAACTTTTCCATATTCTTTTTTTATAAAAATACGAAAATGAATCTAAAACTATAATTGATTTAAAAAACTTCTATATTGCTGGTTATTAGGATATAATTGTATTAACTTTTGTACAATGTTTTTAGCTTTATTTCTTTGATCTGATTTAGAATAAACATAAGCCAAAACATATAATAATCCTTCATTTGTTGGTTCAACTTTTAATCCAGCAATTACATATTTTTCGGCATTTTTATAATCTTGTTTTTTGTCAAACAATAAACCTAAATTATAGTAAACACGAATGTTTTTAGGCATAATTTTAGTTGCCTTTTTTAGTTGAATTATAGCATCATCTAATCTATTAATTTCTGCATATAATAAAGCTAAAGAATAATAAACTGGCCCAAACTCTGGCTCTTGCCTAATTACTTCTTTAAAAAGTTTCTTCTGCTTTTTCATATTGTTTATTATTATAATATAAAGTAGCTAAGTTTAACCTAATTTGATTGTTAATATTATCTATTTCTAAAGCACTTTCGTAACTTTCTATACCTTTTTGTAGGTTTCCTTTTTTAATATAATAATTTCCTTTTTTAATTCTTGCACCTACAAAATCTGCATTGGTTTTTAAGTGTGTAAAAAACTCTTTTTTAACTTTTTTATAGCTTTCTTTATATGCTTCAGGAATTTCTGATTCGGATACGTTTCCTAATCCAAAAAATGTTTTTATTCTAATACTTCTTTTAGGATCTTCTAATAATGGTAAAAAGTAAGAAGTATATTCTGATGTATTTACACTACTTAAAACATCTACACTGGCTCCTCTAACCAAAGCAGAATCATCATTTAAAAGTGATATATAATCTTGAACAAAATTTTGTGCGTTATAATTTGATAAAACTTTAGTAGCTGATGCTCTTACAATTTCTGGCTGATTTTTATCATGCATTAAATCAATTAACCCTTCATGTCCATTAGGTTGCATAGTAATTCCAGGTGCTAATTTTTCTGAAAAATGTATAGAGTCTACAGCTCCAAATAATTTAGTAAAATTTTTAGCTGCCCAAGCATCATCTTTGTCTTTATGACATCCAGAGCAAGCATTTGGTGTTCCATATTTTACACTTAAATCTGGTCTTGGCACTCTAAAACTATGATCTGGTCTAAAATCATTACCCATATAATATCTCCCTGGCATATGACAACTTACACATTTTGAAGATTCTGTATTTTGAGGATGAAAATGATGTTTTGGAGTGTCATACGTTTCTGGAACATGACATTGAGCACATAATTTATTTCCATCAAACTTTAGTTTTAATGAATGTGCATCATGACAATTAGTACAAGTAACATCATTTTGATACATTTTACTTTGTGTAAAAGATCCATAAACATAAACTTCATCTAAAATTTGTCCATCTGCTTGGTACAATCTTTCTTCTAATAATTGAGGATAATAATGATCTAACATAGTACCTTCAAAATTAAACGCTTCAGAGAATTGTTCTCTTCTCATATGGCATCTTGCACATTGATCTACCAATTGTTTAGGTTCTGTTTCTGTAGTCATTTGAAAACTACCACTTGCTACATACTGCTCTCCCATTTTTTCTACATCAGAAACATGTTGTTTTCCAGATCCATGGCAAGCTTCACAATTTACATTAATAATAGAGAATTCAGTATTATAGCTGTGTGTAGATTCATCATAATTCTTTCTAACATTTGTAGAGTGACAATCTGCACACATGTTATTCCAATTTAGACCTCCTCTAGACCAATGAAGCCACTCAGAATGTACCACTTTAAAATCTGGGTATAAATCGAACCATTTATTTTTAACAGAATCCCATGCAGTTCTTAAGCACTGATAATGTCCGTCAGGAAATTGAACTATATATTGTTGTAAAGGAGTAATTCCAAAAGTATACACAATTTTATAATCGTGATTTTTTCCATCTGGTCCATCTGTATTTACATAAAAATCATTTCCTTTTTTGTAAAACTTAGAAGTTACACCTTGACTGGTAAATTTTTTATTATTAAAATTTGCAAGAATGGTAGTACTATCTGCAATTTGCATTGCTTTATCATGATGAGAACCTTCCCATTTTTTAAATTGATCTTGATGACATTCTTTACATTTCTGATCTCCTAAAAAATGACTGTCTGGAATAATTTTTCCTGAAAGAAAAACACCTTTATCTTTTTCTACTTCTTTGTATGCTGTTTTTTTATCGCAAGAAGAAAAAGCAAAAACTATTAAAAAGAAAAAAGCACTAATTTTATAAAAAGACGAAATACTATTATTATATAATTTCACGAAATGTGTTTATTTTAATTGTAAAAAGTAAAATTAAAGTTTCTATACTCTAAAAAAAAAGATAATCATCAATTTTTCAAAAAAAGATAATCAAAAACAAGCTAAAAACTGAAAAACTCCTTTTATTGTTATTTGCATCAAAACTCTTTATATATTTGTGTTTTACATTCTATATTTTACATATGAAAATTATTATAGCTGGTGCTGGAGATGTTGGTTTTCACTTAGCTAAACTTCTATCTTACGAATCTCAAGATACTTACATCATAGATTTTGATGGAGACAAGCTTGAGTATCTTAATAATCATCTAGATGTTATTACTAAAAAAGGTGATGCTACATCAATTAAATTATTAAAAGAATTAGGTATAGATTCTGCTGATTTATTGATTGCAGTTACAGATAGTCAAAATACCAATTTTACAATTTCTGTTATTGGTAAATCTTTAGGAGCAAAAAAAACTATTGCTAGAATAGATAATTCTGAATTTTTAAATGATTGTGAAGTAGATTTCCAAAAATTTGGATTAGACTTTATGATTTCTCCTCAAGAATTAGCTGCTAACGAAATTAAAATGTTGTTAAATCAGTCTTCTTTTAATGATACTGTAGCTTTTGAAAGTGGTGTATTTAATGTAATGGGAACACCTTTAGCATATAATTCGCCAATTTTAGATTTAACAGTTAGTGAGGCAAAACAACAGTTTCCTAATGTTGATTTTATTACGATTGCTATTAAAAGACAGGGAGTTTCTCAAACAATAATACCTAGAGGAGATACTACATATCAACTTAATGACCAAGTATATTTTTGTGTACCAAATTATAGTATGAAAGACCTCTACCCTATAATTGGTAAAAAACAATTTACAATTAAAAATGTTATGATTCTTGGAGGTAGTAGTATTGGTAAAAAAACTGCTCGTAATCTTTGTAAAGACAATTTTAGAGTTAAATTGATAGAAAAAAACAGAACCAAAGCAGAGTTATTGGCAGAAGAACTTAATAATACTCTTGTTATAAATGGTGATGGTAGAGATTTAGAACTTTTAGAAGAAGAAAATATTAGAGAAACGGATGCTTTTATTGCAGTTACAGATAACTCTGAAACCAATATAATGTCTTGTTTAGTAGCAAAATCCAAAGGAGTTAAAAAAACTATTGCTTTGGTTGAAAACATGGATTATATTGATATCTCTCAAACTATTGGAATTCAATCTTTAATTAATAAAAAGCTAATTGCTGCAAGTAATATTTTTAGACATATTAGAGAAGGAGAAATTTTAGCATTGGCTAACTTACATAATATTGATGCAGAAGTTTTTGAATTTGAAGTTCAAGAAGGAGACAAAATAACCAAACAACCAATTAAAGATTTACGTTTTCCTAGAGAAGCCGTTTTTGGTGGAATAATTAGAAATGAAAAAGCAATTATTGCTACTGGAGAAGTACAAGTTAAAGTTGGAGATAAAGTAATTGTATTTTGTTTACCAGAAGCTATAAGTGAGGTTGAAAAGTTATTTAAATAAAAAATGGGCACTTTAAACACAAAAATAATATTTCGCTTTTTAGGTATTACAGCCATATTAAACGGATTATTTATGTTTATTGCCTACCCTTTTAGTGTTTATAATGATGAAAATGCTAAATGGGGAATATTAGGATCTGGAATTGTTACTATAATAGTTGGGCTTTTACTTTATTTTTTAAATAAACCTAAAAGCACAAATATTCAAAAAAAAGAAGGATATTTAATTGTGACTTTAGGTTGGTTAACCTTATCTATTACAGGTATGTTACCTTACTTACTTTCTGGTGCAATACCAGATATAAGTAATGCTTTTTTTGAAACAATTTCTGGATATTCTACAACAGGATCATCTATATTAACTGATATAGAATCCATGCCAAAAGGAATTTTATTTTGGAGAAGTGCAACTCATTGGATTGGTGGAATGGGTATCATTGTTCTAACCATTGCTATTTTACCTCTTTTAGGAATTGGTGGTATGCAATTATTTATGGCAGAAGCACCTGGACCTTCTGCAGATAAATTACATCCAAGAATTACAGACACTGCAAAACGTTTATATCTTATATATGTTTCTTTAACTTTAATACAGTTTTTATTATTAAAAGTCGCTGGTATGACTTGGTTTGATGCTATTAATCATGCTATGGCAACAATGAGTACAGGTGGTTTTTCAACAAAAAACAGTAGTGTTGCTTTTTATAACAACTTACCTTTTGCACAATACATAATAATTCTATTTATGTTAATTGCAGGAACTAATTTTGTACTTACATACTTTGCTTTAAAAGGTAAAATTCAAAGAGTTTTTCAAAGTGAAGAATTTAAGTATTATTTCTTTGGAATTATTGGTGTTGCTTCAATTGTTTCAGTAATTATTATATTTTTTCAAGATCCAAATTTACAAACTACAATTGAGCATCCAATGGTTTATGGAAAAGTAGAAAGTGCCATAAGACATTCTTTATTTATGGTTACATCTGTAGTAACCACCACAGGCTTTGTAACTGCAGACTTTACAATGTGGAGTTTCTTTGCTACTGGTATTTTCTTTGCTTTATTTTTTACAGGTGGTTCTGCAGGATCTACAAGTGGTGGAGTAAAAGTTGTTAGACATATAGTTATGTTAAAAAACAGTTTTTTGGAGTTTAAAAAAGCTTTACACCCTAATGCCATACTACCTGTAAGATATGATGGAAAATCTGTAAATAAATCTATTGTATTTAATATTCTCTCTTTCTTTATTATTTACATGTTAATCTTTATAATGTCTTCTGTTGTTCTTACTTTTTTTGGATTAGATTTTATTTCTGCTTTAGGTGCAGCAGCATCTTCTTTAGGTAACATTGGACCAGCAATAGGTTCTGTTAGTCCTGTTGATAGTTATGCTCATTTATCTATTGCTGCAAAATGGTTTTGTTCTTTTCTAATGCTAATTGGACGTTTAGAACTTTTTACTGTACTTATTTTATTTACACCATTCTTTTGGCGTAAAAACTAGAAACTTTTATAACAATTAATACTTTATTTAAAATGATAAAAAAAATTACTCTTTTACTTATCTTAACTTCTTTATTTTCTATTAAAAACACAAAAAGTCAAGATTTAGACTTAGTGTATAAAAATCTCGATTATATAAATAAACAATTTAGTTTGTATAATGATTATAATACTTATTGGGCTATAGATACCAAGTCAAAAGAATTTTATTGTTTTGACAAGTTTGGTAGTTATCATGGAAAAATATCTGAAATTATTATTGAAAAAAAAACAATAGATTCTGATATTTTAAATTTTAAATGCATTTCAGGAGATTGTTTAAGAGAATCAAATGCTACTACCCCAAATAAAAATAACTACTCAATGGGTTTAAGTAAAAACTTAGCATCAGTTATCGAAAAATTTGATGAAATAAGAATAGAATATGGAAACTATACAAAGTCTAATAATCACATTAATGTAAACAGGAACTCTTCAAGAAAATATTCTAACAACACCAAAGAAAACGTAAAAAATATTTTAAATAGATTAACAGAAATATTTAATACTGAAAATAAATACAAAAATAAATGGTTTGCTAATTGGGAGGAAAATTATATTTATGGTAAAACTAAAAACTGCGAAGTACATATACCATTAGGAAAACAGGTTACCATTGAAAAGACAGAAAAAGGATATAAATTCTTATCTGAAGAAAAATTAATAAGAGAAAAATGCACCAGTTTTAATAATTTAGTAAAAGTAACTTTCGAATACATTAATTCAGAAAACGCAAAGGAAGAAGTAGTCTACTTATTCAATGAAATACTTTTTTTAACTAAATAAACTAGTATTAATTCTTTGTTTTATTTATGTTATTTTAAAGATAAACAAAACTTCTTTATTTTAAAATTAACTAGTACTAAATACAGTTCTACAAGACTAACAAACTGCTTTTTACTTTTGTAGGGTTTAATACTGATGTGATGCAATAACACTTAATAATTAATAATATATGTTTAGAATCTTATATGATTTTAAACCCACAAAAAGCACAGGCTCAAAGTATAGAAGACCCTGGTTCTGGGTTTTAAAAAATATCTTTAAAAACTGTATTAAAACACCTCAATTATGAGGTGTTTTTTTTTTATTTAAACAATAAAATAGCTACATTTATTTTTCATGAAAACACAAACAAATTTTTTATCAAAAACTGCTGATGACAAGACCATAGTTTGGTTTGAGAACAGTAATGAATATATAATTTTAGAAAATACAACTGCAGATATTTTAAAAAGATTAAGCAAAGGTATTTCTGTAAATGAAATTGCAGAAGCTTTATCTAAAAAACTTTCTGTACCAAAAGAAAAAGCAATTGATTTTATTTTAGACTTAGAAAAAAGAGTTTACGAACCTAAAAACAATAAACTAGAAGAAATTATAAATGATTATAGAGATATAGAAATTCCTAAAGTATTTGAATTCACTAAATATTATAAAATTAATAACCTTATTTTTAAAGTATCCTTTTTAAGTGAAAAAGAACTATCATTAGTACATCCAAAGTTTTCACATTTAGTAATTGATAACTCTGATAAATTTGATGTAGAATTTGATGTTTTTATTAATAATAAATTTATATTTCTTTTTGTTGACCAGAAAATTATTGGTGCTTGGAATAACAAAAACATTCATTATTTTCAAGGTAAATTTTCGATGTTACTAATTCAAAAAATTCATCAAAAAGAAGAAGATGAATGGATGGGAGTATTTCACGCTTCAGCAGTAAGTAATGAAAAAAAATCAATCCTTTTTTTAGGTGACTCTGGAAATGGAAAAAGTACTTCTTTAGCTCTATTACAAGCTAATGGTTTTACTTGTTTAGCAGATGATTTTGTACCAATGGATGTTGAAAAAAGAGAAGTATATAGTTTTCCTTCTGCAATTTCTATAAAGAAAAATAGTTTAGAGACCTTATTACCCATTTATCCTGAATTAGAAACATCTGCAGAATATAATTTTAAAAGGTTAAATAAAATTGTACGTTATCTAAAACCAAACAATAAAAATTATTTTAGTCATTTACCTTGTAATGAACTTGTATTCATTAAATATGAAAAAAATTCAGACTTAATTTGCACAAAAATATCTAAAGTAGACGCATTTCAGCAATTGGTTCCAGATTCTTGGTTATCTCCAAAAAAAGAAAATGCACAAATATTTTTAGATTGGTTTGATTCTTTAACTTGTTACCAATTAACATATTCTAATAACAAAGAAATGATACAAACAGTTTCTAAAATATTTAATAATGAATTATAAAGAAACTTTATTTTTTGTAGGAAAATGTTTAACCATAAATCATGAAGAAAAAAACAAGGTTTTGGTTGAAGAAAAATTAAAATCTTTAGATGTAGATTGGGAATCTATTGTTAAAATTAGTACTGCTCACTTTGTTTTTCCTGCTTTATATTGTAATCTAAAAAAAGCTAATTTTCTTCATTATCTTCCTGAAGAACTTGTAAATTATATGATTCATATTACAGATTTAAATCGTGAAAGGAATCAGGAAATAATTGAGCAAGCTAAAGAAATTAACGACCTTTTACTTGCCAACAACATTACTCCTATTTTCTTAAAGGGCACAGGAAATCTATTAGAAGGATTATATGATGACATTGCAGAAAGAATGGTTGGTGATATAGATTTTCTTGTATCAGAAAATGACTTTTTAAAATCTGTAGAACTTTTAAAAAAAATAAATTATGAAAGGGTTTCTAAAGGTTTGGCTAGCCCAATTTTTCAAAAGCATTATCCTAGATTATTTAATAAAAATAAATTAGCTGCTGTAGAAGTTCATTTAAAAATAATTCGAGATAAATCTTCTTTATATTTTAGCTATGAAACATTAAATAAAAACTTTATCAAACAAAATAATTATACTTTCTTAAGTTTTAAGGATCAAATTACATTAACTACTTTAGCTATTCAACATAACGATTATGGGTATTATTATAAAAGTTTAAGTTTTAGAAATAGTTATGATCTTTTTTTATTGTCGTTAAAAGAAAACAATTTAAAATGCCTAAATAACAAGAATTTTTATAAATTATTAAATTCATATTTCTTAGTTTCAAATATTTTTTTTAATAGTAATATTATAAAATTTAAAAAAACTAATAGTTCAAAACTATATTATAAAATTTTGGAATTAAAATTAAAAAATTCCTTTTTTAATAAATTACATACAAATATTTGGAAATTATTATTATTTATTCGTAGAAATTATCTTGGTACAATTAGGTTTATTATGAAAAGAAAATTTAGAAAATATTACCTTAAACGAATATTTTCTTAACCTCCTCAAAATCTAATCCTCCATAATTACCAGAACTCATTAAAACAACTGCTTTGTTATTTAAATCCTGAGTAAAAAGAAAATCTTTAAATTCTTTTGGATTTGTATAAATAATCAAATCATCTCGCTCAAATGCATTTGCTATCTGTTGTTCTGTAACCTCTTCTAATTGCTTAATTTTTACTGCATGAGGAGAATAAAAAACAACAGCTTTATCTGCTGCATTTAAAGCTCCTTTATATTCCGCTAAAAACTCTGCATTTAAACTAGAATACGTATGCAGTTCTAAACATGCCAAAACAGTTCTTTCTGAATATTGTTCTTTAATTGCCTTTGTTGTAGCTTCAACCTTACTAGGAGAATGTGCAAAATCTTTAAAAATTACTGTAGAATCATTTTCAGCAATTTTTTCTAAACGTTTACTTGCTCCTGCAAAACTTGCAATTGCTTCATAAAAATCGTCTTCATCAATTCCCATGTGTTGACAAATCCATTTTGCACCTGCTAAATTTTGTAAATTGTGTTTTCCAAAAACTTCTAAAGGCAGATCTCCTTCTTCTGTTTCTAAAAAAGTAATTCCATTTTCAATAAAATATTTTGGAGTTGAATATGGGTATTTTTTTATATGGTTTTCTGAAGATTCTACAACATCTTTAACAATTGTATCTTCTTCATTATAAACCATCATTCCTCCATTAGTTAAAGAATCTGTAAAGATTTTAAATTGCTCTACATAACCATCAAAAGTTGGAAAAACATTAATATGATCCCAAGCAATACCACTTAATAAAGCAATATTTGGTTTGTATAAATGAAATTTAGGACGCATATCTATTGGCGAACTCAAATACTCATCACCCTCTAAAACAATAAAATCATTTTCTTCTGTTAAATGAACCATCGTTTCAAAACCTTCTAATTGTGCTCCTACCATATAATCTACTTCTTTTTCATGGTATTTTAACACATGTAAAATCATAGAAGTTATAGTAGTTTTTCCATGAGAACCTCCAATAACTACTCTTGTTTTATCTTTAGATTGCTCATATAAAAATTCGGGATAAGAATAAATTTTTAATCCTAATTCTTGTGCTTTTAACAATTCTGGATTGTCTTTTTTAGCATGCATTCCTAAAATAATTACATCTAAATTAGAAGATATTTTTTCTGGAAACCACCCAAATTCTACAGGTAATAACCCATACTTTTCTAAACGAGATTTAGAAGGATCATGAATTGTATCATCACTTCCAGAAATTTGGTATCCTTTTTGGTGTAAAGCAATTGCTAAGTTGTGCATTGCACTTCCACCAATAGCAATAAAATGAATTTTCATTTAACAAAATTTTAAAAAGTAAAAATACAAAAGCTTTGTACAATATAAAGTATCTTTAGAACGAAACTCAATTAAAAAATAGTTTTATGCAGTGTAACAACTCATTAACTTTTTTAAGATTGATATACATGTGCTTTAAAAGCATAAAATTTATTGATTATGAAAAAAATTACAACAACTTTATTAATGATTATAGCATTCTCTTCTTTATCTAAAGCTCAAAACACCTTTAAAGGCCTTTGGTTAGAAGTTGAAAAACTAGAAGTTGAAAACTTACCTAAATCTGCTTTAACAATTGTAGATAATATTTATTTAAAAGCAGAGAAAGCAAAAAACACTCCACAAATTATTAAAGCACTTTTTTATAAAAGTAAATTTTCTATCATTTTAGAAGAAGATGCACAATTAAAAATTATAAATAATTTTAAAAAGCACATTTCTACAAGTAAATTTCCTACTAAAAATGTTTTAGAAAACGTTTTAGCCAATTTATATTGGCAATATTTTACTCAAAATAGATATAAATTTTACAAAAGAACTAAAACCAATAAAAAAATAAATAATAACGATTTTAGAACTTGGGATTTAGATACTTTGTTTGAAGAAATTCATTGTCATTTTAATAACTCTTTACAGAATTCAGAATTACTACAAAAAACAAGTATTCATGATTTTTCTGACATATTAAATATTCAAAAAGACACAAAAAAATACAGACCCACTTTATACGATTTCTTAGCAAACAATGCTTTAGAGTTTTATAAATCCTCAGAAACATCAATTACAAGACCTTCTTACAGATTTAAAATTGATAATCCTTCTTTTTTAAGTGATTACAAATCTTTTTCTAAGCTAAATCTTGTAACAAAAGATAAACTGTCTTTACAATTCCATGCTTTAAAAATCTATCAAAAATTAATTCAATTTCATTTAAAAGAAAATAACTTAAATGCTTTGGTTGATATTGATATTCACAGATTAAAATTTGTACATCAAAATGCAACTTTTAATAATAAAGAAACTGTATTTCTAGCAACCTTAAACTCATCAAAAAACAAATTTGATAAAAATGAAGTTAGCGGAATTTATGCTTTTGAAATCGCTAAAATTCACAGAAACAAAACAGAAAACAAACTTGCAATTTCTATCTGTGATAAAATAATTAAACAATTCCCCAAAAGTATAGGTGCAAAAAACTGTACAATTCTTAAGAATCAAATTGAAGAAAAATCGCTTTCTATTACTGCAGAAAAACACATTCCTATTAACACAAATTCTTTGTTATTAGTAAATTATAAAAACATTAATAAACTTTATTTCAGTGCTTACAAAGTAACTTCTAAACAAATAAAAGCTCTTAACAAACTTTATAAGCAAGAAGAAAAAATCAAAATGATTTCTTCTCTAAATAAAACGCATAATTGGAAATCAACGTTAAGAAATGAAAAAGACTATTTACAACACACAACAGAAATAATTCTTCCAAAATTTGAAAATGGTGAGTATTTAATTGTTACCTCAGAAAATGAAGAATTAAAAGAAGGTTTTATTTACGGAACAACTTTTATACAAGCAACAAACTTAACTCTGATAGAAAATAGTTTTAATGACAAACATAATTATCAAATAGTAAATAGAAATAATGGTAAACCTGTTAAAAAGGCTACTATTAACCTAAAAAACAATAGTAATCATGAGGATACTTACATTAATAAAACCTTAATTACTAACAAAAATGGATTTGCATCTTTTAAAAACAGAAAATATTATAATAATGTAGAAATTACTGTAAAAACTAAAAATGATATTGCAACATTTGGCAACTATTATCTTTCAAAAAATTACTCTTATAACAGAAATAGAAATAAATATGCTGAAAATAAAACGTTTTTATTTACAGACAGAAGCATTTATAGACCAGGACAAACAATATATTTTAAAGGTATTGCCATAGAAACTCATAAAGGAAAATCTACAATTGTAACTAATCAAAATGTAACAATTAGCTTAAAAGATGTTAACAGACAAGAGATAAAAGAACTAGAATTAAAAACAAACGAGTTTGGTTCATTTACTGGAGAATTTATTATTCCAAATAATGGATTAACAGGTAATTTTATACTAGAAAGCAATTTAGATTTTTTTACAAATTCTATATATATTTCTGTTGAAGAATATAAAAGACCAAAATTTAACTCAGATTTTAAACCAATTACAGATAGCTATAAACTAAACGATTCTATAACAGTAAATGGTTTTGCTAAAGCTTTTTCTGGCGCAAATATTACAGATGCCACTGTAGTTTATAGAGTTTACAGAAAAGTACAATACCCAAGTTGGTTTTATTGGAGAAAACCTAATTTTATTTCTACTGCCCAAGAAATAACTCATGGTGAAACTATAACAAATGAAAAAGGAGAATTCGATATTATCTTTAAAGCAATTCCTGATGAAAGTGTTTCAAAAGAAAACTTACCTGTTTTTACTTATGAAATCACTGCAGATGTAACTGATATAAATGGTGAAACAAGAAGTGCTAAAACAGATGTGAAAATTGGCTATCATAGCTTACTTGCTACTATTTTAATTGATGACAAAATTGATAAAACAAAAAAAGAAACAACTTTAAAAATAGATACAAAAAACTTAAATAAAGAGTTTGTGCCTGCAAAAGGTAACATCAAAATATACAAATTACAAGCTCCCAAAAAGCCTTTAAGAAAAAGACCTTGGGCAATACCAGATTATCAAGATATTTCAGAAAATGAGTTTAGAAAATTGTTTCCTCATGAAGTTTATACTAAAAATGAATCTGATGAAAGTAATTGGATAAAAGGAAATCTAGTTTTTAATACAGAATTTAATACCGAAAATTCTAAAGAGGTAATTTTAAAAAATACTAACAAATGGATTTCAGGAAAATACATAGTTGTTTTAGAAAGTGAAGATAAATTTGGACAAAAAGTAAAAGATGAACAACGATTTTTACTTTATTCCGTTAAAGAAAAAAAGATAACAGACAATAAACTTTTTACTATAAATACAGATAAAACACTCTATAAAATTGGTGATGAAGTTGAATTAACAATTGGCTCTGCTTCAAAAGATATTTCTGTAACAGTTCAAATAGAAAAAAATCATAAAATTATTGAAACTTGTTTATTTATATTAAACAACAATACAAAAACCATAAAAATACCTGTAGAAAAAGAAGATTTAGGTGGTTTTGCTGTTAAATACCACTATGTAAATTATAATTATTTTAATAGTGGAACCTTGTTAATTAATGTTCCTGAAAAAATAGAAACAATAAATATTGAAACTAATATTTTTAGAGATAAATTACAACCAGGTGAAGATGAAACTTGGAGTTTCACTATAAAAAATGATAAAAACAATGCTATTGCTGCAGAAGTTTTAGCATCTATTTATGATGCTTCTTTAGATGCTTTTACATCTCATAATTGGTATTTTAATCCAATAAAACCTAAATCAACTTACTATTCTTATGCTGTTAGTAATGCTTATAAAAGTTTTAAAACTACAAAGTTTAACATTTTAAATAATCGAAAAAGACATTATGGTTTTTTTGAAAATTCTTATAATTCTTATAATTGGTTTGGGTTTTCATTAAATGGTAACAGATGGCAGTATCAACAATATTTAAGAGAAACTGAAAGAAAAATAAATAGATCTAGAAAAGATTTTGATGGTTTACTAACAGGTTTTGTTGCAGATAATGATGGAAATCCATTACCTGGTGTTTCAATAGTTATTAAGGATACTAAATTTGGAACTGAAACAGATTTTGATGGTAATTATTCAATTAAAATTAAAAAAGGAGACGTCTTAATTTTTCGTTATTTAGGATATAAACCTAACTTATTTACAATAAATGATCAAACAAATTTAGATGTTGCATTAGAAGAAGATTCAAATCAATTAGATGAAGTGGTTGTAGTTGGTTATGGAACATCTAGAAAAAAAAGAAAAGCAAGTAGGATAGCAAGAACTTTAAAAGGTAAAGCTGCAGGAGTTCAAAAAATGATGGTTGCAGATTCTAAAACATTTGAAGTTGAAGAAACTATTATAGAATCTACAGAAACTGATGAAAGTGATCTTTTTGAGTATGAAGATGAGTTAAAGACTTCTTTAAATGGTATTAAAGCACGTAAAAACTTTAACGAAACAGCCTTCTTTTTTCCTCAATTAAGAACAGATAAAGACGGTAAAGTTAGTTTTTCTTTTACAATGCCAGAAGCATTAACAAGATGGAAATTACAACTTTTAGCACATACTAAAGAGTTAAAATCTAGTACAAAAACATTACAAACTGTTACTCAAAAAGAGTTAATGATAGTTCCAAATGCACCAAGATTTTTAAGAGAAGGAGATAAAATTACTTTGAGTGCAAAAATTACCAATCTAACAAACAACACTTTAAGTGGATTTGCAAAATTAATTTTAAATGATGCAATTACAGGAAAAGAAATTAATACTGAATTAGATAATTTAAATTCTAATAAAAACTTTACAGTTGACAAAGAAGGAAATACAAATGTTTCTTGGCAATTATCAATTCCAGAAACTGTGCAGGCTGTTCAATATAAAATTGTAGCAAAAGCTGGTGATTTTTCTGATGGAGAACAAAATGTTTTACCAGTTTTATCTAACAGAATGTTGGTTACAGAAACATTACCAATGTGGATTCGCTCTAATCAAACCAAAACTTTTACGTTAGATAAGTTAAAAAACAATACTTCTTCAACATTAAAAAATCATAAGTTAACGTTAGAAATGACATCTAACCCTGTTTGGTATGCAATTCAGTCTTTACCTTATTTAATGGAGTATCCTTATGAATGTGCAGAACAAACCTTTTCTAGATATTATGCAAATACTTTGGCAAGTTTTGTAGCAAATTCAAACCCTAGAATTCAAGAAGTATTTAATACTTGGAAATCTTCAGATGCATTGTTATCTAATTTAGAAAAAAATCAAGAATTAAAATCTTTAATTATTCAAGAAACTCCTTGGTTAAGAGATGCACAATCAGAAACAGAACAAAAGAAAAGAATTGCTTTATTATTCGATTTAAATAAAATGAAAAATGAGCAAGATAAAGCCATCAATAAATTAAAAGATATTCAAATGAATTCTGGTGGATTTCCTTGGTTTAAAGGAAGTAGATATCCAAGTACATTTATTACTCAACATATTGCAACAGGTTTTGGTCATCTACAAAAATTAGGTGTTACAAACTTTGACAATTCAACTCAAAAAATGATTAAAAAATCTGTTCACTTTTTAGATAATGAACTGGTAAAACAATACAATAAATTGTTAGAAAGAGCTTCCGAAATCAAAGAAATAGCTAAAACCAAGAAAAAAGGAGAAAAAGCTTACAGAGATTATTTGGCAAAAAACAACTTAGATTATTTTAACATTCAGTATTTATATATGCGTAGTTTTTATACTGATTTAGCAATGAATAATGATGTAAAAAGTGCAGTTAGTTACTATCAAAATCAAACAGAAAAATATTGGAACGATTACAATTTATATGCTAAAGGACAAATTGCATTGTCTTTATTTAGAAGTGATAAAAAACAAACATCAAACAAAATTTTAAAGTCGTTAAAAGAAAATAGTATTACTTCTGATGAATTAGGAATGTACTGGAAATCTAATACAGCTGGTTACTATTATTATCAAGCACCAATAGAAACCCAAGCTTTACTAATTGAAACTTTTTCTGAAATAGAAAACGATACTAAAACCATAGATAATTTAAAAGTTTGGTTACTTAAAAACAAGCAAACTAATAGATGGAAAACCACCAAAGCAACCACAGAGGCTGTTTATGCTTTATTGTTAAATGGAAGCGATTGGATTTCAGTTACTGAAATGGTAGACATTCAATTAGGAAATCAGAAAATAAATCCTTTAGAAATGAAAGATGTAAAAGTTGAAGCTGGATCTGGCTATTTTAAAACTTCTTGGAATGGAAATGATATTAAAAAAGAAATGGCTAATGTAACCATCAATAAAAAAGGAAATGGAATTGCTTGGGGAAGCTTGTATTGGCAATATTTTGAAGATTTAGACAAAATTACATCTGCAGAAACACCTCTTAAATTAAATAAAAAACTATTCTTAAAAGTTAATTCTGATAAAGGCAAAACACTAAAAGAAATTACGGATAAATCTCAACTAAAAGTTGGCGATTTAATTACAGTTCGTATAGAATTAAGAAGTGATAGAAACATGGAATTCATTCATATGAAAGACATGAGAGCTTCAGGTGTAGAGCCTGTAAATGTTCTTTCTAAATACAAATGGCAAGACAATTTGGGTTATTATGAAAGTACTAAAGATGCTGCAACCAATTTCTTTTTTGATCGTTTACCAAAAGGAGTTTATGTGTTTGAATATGATGTTCGAGTAAATAATGCAGGTAATTTTAGTAATGGAATAACAACAATACAAAGTATGTATGCACCAGAATTTAGTAGTCATTCAAAAGGTGTAAGAATACAAGTAAAATAAAAAAATGTAATTTTGTTTAAAATAAAAATTTAAAAAATGAAAAAAGTATTATTAGTATTTAGCTTATTTTTAGCTGCAACATTTTCTGCAAATGCCCAAGAAATATCAGACAATGCAATTGGATTACGTTTTAGTGGTGGAAATGGTGCTGGTGCAGAAATTTCTTATCAAAAAGCATTGGGTGATAATAATCGATTAGAAATTGATTTAGGTTTAGCTAATGAATTCAGTAATTTTAAAGCTACAGGATTATATCAATGGGTCTGGAATTTAGAAAACAATTTTAATTGGTATGCTGGTGCTGGTGCAGGATTGGTTTCTGCAAGTGGAACTGGTATTTATGGAAGTGGTGTTATTGGTATTGAATATAGTTTTGATGAACCTATATTAATATCTATTGATTATAGACCAGAAATTGGTATTGCTGGTGGTTTAGACGGATTAAACTCTAATATTGCTTTAGCTGTAAGATATCAATTCTAGAAATATATTAAAAAAATAACAAATCCTCTAAATTAATTTTTAGAGGATTTCTTTTTTTTACTTGCTTTTGCTAACGGATTAAAGTCTAATGCCAATTGCAACCAATAATATAAATTTTCATCTAAATCTATAGCTTCATCATTTAAATACACAAAGCCTTTCATTGTTTTTTTGGTAAAATCCATACTTGTACAACCTTCTTTTCTTAAAGATTCGTCGTAAATATCTGGATTTATTCTAGCCATAATTTGGTCTTTCATTACCCCCACACACATCTTATCATCAACCATAAAAACCAATCCTCCAAACATTTTTTTTGCAAGAAAATGAATGCTTTTTTCTCTAAAAAATTGAGAGACTCTATCAGCTAAAAACTCAGAAAAAGCCATTATGTTCTAGTTGCTTTTTTTTCTTCTAAAACTACTCTAGTTGGTGTATCTTTTCCGCTAATAATACTTTCTGTTCCTTTTGCTACAGCTTTAATAGTTTCGGTTACCACAGTCATATTTAAAGTTGCTGCTTCATCAGAAGCTTTATGGTAATCTTTATCTGTATCTATTGGTGAAGTAGAAAAAGTATGAGAAGGCACACCTAATCTTGCTAAAGAAGCATTATCAGACCTAAAAAATAAATTAAATTTCACATAAGGATCAGGATGTAAAGCATAACCAGAACCTTCTAAATTCTTTTGTACAATCTTACCAAAGTCTGAACGTTCAAAACCTGTTAACCAAGCTGTATTTGGACCAAAACTTGGTGTTTTACCAATCATTTCTAAGTTAATACCTGCAACAAATTTAGAAGCATCTATTCCTTTTCCAAAATGAGTAGAACCTATTAAACCCATTTCTTCTCCTGTAAATGCTACAAAAAGAATGGTTCTTTCATTATTTCCTTTTGCTTTAAAATATTCTGCCAAAGTTAACACTCCTGTAACTCCAGAAGCATCATCATTTGCACCATTATAAATACTATCTAATTGTCCTTCTTTTTTTCTAATTCCTAAATGATCATAATGAGCAGAAACAACTACAATTTCATCTTTTTTACTTTTTCCTTCTAATACACCAATAATATTACTTGTTGTTATCTCTTTTTTAGATCTTCTATCTGTAAACGTAAATGTTTGTCTATAATCATTTAACGTATCATAAGTGCTTAAACCTATTCTTTTAAATTCGTTTTCAATATATTTTGCAGCCTTTTCAATTCCTGGAGTACCAGTTCTTCTTCCTTCCATATCATCATCAGCCAAAGTGTATAAATGCTTTTTAACAGTTACAGAATCTATAGTTGCTTCTTTTTTTATTACTGTATTCTTTTCTGAATTAGTTTTGCAAGAAAAAACAACTGCAGACATTAAAATTATAGTGAATATTTTTTTCATTTTATTTGGTTTTAAAGGCTAAATATAGCTAATTAATTGAAAAGAGACTTCTAAACTTTGTTTAGAAAACATTTGAAACTGTCATTCTGAACTTGATTCAGAATCTAAAATTCAAACGTTTTTAACGTTTAATTTTTCGTATTTTCGCATAAAATTTTACAAATGGATTTATCTCTTATACCAAATATAAAACATACAGATTCTAATAATTTCTTTTTACTTGCTGGTCCTTGTGCTATAGAAGGAGAAGAAATGGCTTTAAGGATTGCTGAAAAAGTAATTTCAATTACCGATAAATTAGAAATTCCTTATATTTTTAAAGGTAGTTTTAAAAAAGCAAACAGAAGTAGAATTGATAGTTTTACAGGTATTGGAGACGAAAAAGCTTTAAAAATTTTACGCAAAGTTTCAGAAACTTTTAACGTACCAACTGTTACAGATATTCACGAAGTTTCAGATGCTGCAAAAGCTGCAAAATATGTAGATGTTTTGCAGATTCCTGCTTTTTTAGTTCGTCAAACAGATTTAGTAGTAGCTGCTGCAAAAACAGGTAAAGTTGTCAACTTAAAAAAAGGACAATTTATGAGTCCAGATGCCATGAAACATGCTGTACAAAAAGTAAAAGATGCTGGTTCTGAAAAAGCGTGGATCACAGACAGAGGTACCATGTTTGGTTACCAAGACATGATTGTAGATTTTAGAGGAATTCCAGAAATGAGAGCCTTTGCTCCTACAGTTTTAGATGTAACCCATTCTTTACAACAACCAAATCAATCTGCAGGTGTTACTGGTGGTAGACCAGAAATGATTGAAACAATTGCAAGAGCTGGAGTTGTAAATAATGTAGATGGTTTATTTATAGAAACTCATTTTGACCCTGCAAATGCAAAATCTGATGGCGCAAATATGTTACATTTAGACAATTTAGAAAGTTTGTTAACAAACTTAGTTACTATTAGAAAAACGATTAATAAATTATAAAAAATAGATTTTTTGGGCGTTTTAACAGGCTTTCGCTACTCGCTTTTTTTCTAAAAAATGAAAAAAGAGCTCAAACAAACCGCTCAATCCTTAACGCACATAGCCAATTCAATAATAAATGTACAAACCCTTTAGATTTTTAATTATCTAAAGGGTTTTACTTTTATAAAATATTAAAGGCACAATTTTTGTTTTATAAAGTTGTTTATCTTTTTATAATGAAACAACTTTTATTTTTCTTAATCTTATTTACAACATCGCTACATAGTCAAGACTATACAAAAGTAGACGACATTGTTTCTGAATACACTACCTTTTCTAAGGTTGAAGATTTAGCAAAAAAAATTGCCAAAGATTTTACTACTGATAAAAATAAAGCTAGAGCAGTATTTTTTTGGTTATCTAAAAACATTAGATATAATTTAAAAGAGTATTACAATCCTTCTAGAAGTTATAAATTTAGTTATGCTACAGAAGATGAAAAACAGCAAAAATTACAAGCTTTAAAAGATGAACTAGTTTTAGAAGTATTTAAAACAAAAGTTGGGGTTTGTGAAGATTATGCCCAAGCTTTTAAAAAAACATGTGATATTCTTGGATTAGAATCTGAAGTTATAAAAGGAAACGTTAGAGTAAATCCTAATAAAATTGGCAAACCAGAAAAATATACAAACCATGCATGGAACGCTGTAAAAATTAATGGAAATTGGTTAATTATAGATGCTACTTGGGCTGCAGGTTACGAAATGAATGGAAAATGGATTCAAAAATTTGATGACTATTTTTACAATATTCCAAAAGAAAAAATTTTAAAAACACACTTTTCTGAAGACTTAAAATGGAGAAAAGATAATAGCAAATTTGTTAAAAAAGAGTTTTACAATCAACCTATATTTAGCAACTCCTTTTTAAATTCTAAAGCTACTTTAATAAATCAAAAAACAGGAATTTTAAAGGTAAATCAATCAAAAGAAATTACTCTAAAATTAAAAAAATTAGATCCAAACTTATTGATTTACTATACTTTTAAAGGACAACGTTATGCTAAAAAACCAAAAATTAGCATTGATAAAAACATTACAACTTTAACTTTTTTAAAAGCTAAGAGAAAATCGGTTTTAAATATTTTTATAAACAACGAAATAGCAATTCAATTTAAAACAAAATAGTTAACTTTTTTTATAAAAACCTTTGTCTTTTAATTGATGTGCTTCTTCTAAAACAGTTAATAATATTTCTTCATTAATATCTTCTATAGTCTTGTATCGTAAAGATTTTACAACTTTTCTATTTTCAGAAATTAAAAACTCATTGTATTTTGTAAGATGAGCTGAAACCCAAAAAGCAACATCTACATATCCTTTCTTTTTAGAAGGATTTAAATAACAAAAAGGTTTTTCGTCTAAATAATAAAAAGGAATTTTCCATTTAAACTGTAAATCAACTTCAGGAAAACTAGTTTCAATTAAAATTTGCAAGTGCAACAAGATAGATTTAAAAGGTTCTGGTTGATTTAAAATATAAGCTTCTGCTGGTTTCATTTTTTTTATTTTTAATTAGATTAAAAAATTAAAAAGTAAATAGAAGAAAACAAAAAATAGTAAAACTAAAACTTCCTCCTAATTTTTCTAATAATATCTTCTAATCCATTTAATTTTAGTTCATAAACCAACTCTAACTGTTGTCCTAACTTACCTTTTGGAAAACCTTTGTTATGATACCATACTACATAATGTTCTGGTAAATCAATTAGAAAACGTCCTTTGTATTTACCAAAAGGCATTTTCATTTTAGCTAAATCAATAAGTATTTTTTGATTTTCTACATTACTATTTTCCATCAACAAAATCTTGTAAATAAGAAAATCTTTCTGTTAGCTTTCCATTTTCAGTCATTTTTGCTCTTGCTAAAACTCCATCTTTATCATTGTTAAAAAAAGCAGGAATAACATTTTCTAAAAACATTTCTCCAAAACCTTCACTGGCATCTTTAGGTAATTCACATGGTAAATTATCTACAGCCATTACAACAATTACATTATCATCTTTATAATCAGCTTCAGACTCAGTAATTGGGTTATAGCCATAAATTGGATCTGCAATTGTAGAAGCTTTTATAGTAGAAGCTACTGGTCCATCAACATCACAAGAAATATCTGCAACAAATTTTATATTAAAATTATCTTTTTTGGCATCTTCTCTAGTAAATAAATAAGGAGCTCCATTACCATAAAAATGACCAGCAATAAAAAAGTCTGTTACTTCTGCAAATCGCATAAAATTAGATTCATAATTTTCTGGGTGATTATAAAAATCGAAATTGTCTATAACTTGTCCATCTTTACGTTTATTGTAATCTAAAACATCTGCTAAACAATACACAGGTTCTTCAAAAGATTTTTTTAAATATTCTTCTACAGAAACTTCTTTAATATGCATTGCATCTAACATCTCTTTAGCACCATAAGCAACTTTTCCATTTCCAGTTAAAAGAATTTTTAAGTTTGGTAGCTTAATAGTATTTAATTCTTCAATTAATTCTTTTTGACTATATAAAGTTTCAGCTTTTGGTAAATTAAACGATTTATTTTTCAATCCAATTGCTCTAAAACCATTGTAAGCACCAACAATTCCTGCATAACGTCCAAAACCAATTAAACGCATTCCATTTTCTCTTACAATTGTTTCATGATCGTACAATTCTATATTTTTATTTAAAATAGCTAATAATAACTTTCTATTATAAGGTTGTTTTTTAATTGTATGACTAAAGAAAAAGTACTTTTTATTTGGAATTAAAGCATCAATTGGCACTTCTTTTACACCTAAAAGAACATCACAATCAGACATATTTTCAGTAACTTCTAATCCAGCATTTATGTAATTTTCATCAGAAAAAATTCTAATATCAGATTTTTCAACTTTAATTGTTGCTTTAGAAAACTGATTTTTAAATTGTTGTAATTTTTCTGGTGAAAAAACTACTCTTCTATCTGGTGGATTTTTACGTTCTTTAATAATGCCAAATTTCATATTTCTAATATTTTAAATGAAGCTGAAACAAATTCAGTATAAATGGTATAATATTTGCTCGAAGATATTAGAATTTATAATGATAAGCAACTGTATTTTTTATACTTTTGCAATCTTGTCTTTGACAAATTGGGGACGACTGGTTTTGACAGCAAGGACAGTGAATTTGTAAGCATATCAAGGAATGAAATTATTCTTGTAAAACTTATTTCAACTTTTTAAACGGCGAAGATAACTACGCTTTAGCTGCATAATCTGAATTATAGTAAGATTAGCCTAGGCTCACAAGGTGAGCAAGCTTTATGTCCACGAAAAGCCTTGATTTACGGCGTTTCACTTTTGGGCATCGTAAAAGTAAATATAGAAAACTTGAAGCTTTGGCAGGTTTTTGAAACTAAAAAAGATAAGTTTAAAGTGGATTGTTCTTAATCAGCTTTAAATCGAAAATTAAGAAAGAACTAAGTATGTAGAAAGCTTTTTGGCTGCTTGTTTGGACCCGAGTTCGATTCTCGGCGTCTCCACAAAAAATAAAAACCTCCAAATTTGGAGGTTTTTATTTTTAGTTCATTACTTGAATATCTCTTGGTAATTCTCTTTTTATTACAAACGAATTTAAAATAAAAGGAACCTTTAAAAATTTTGTTTTACACCTATAGCATTTATAATATTTTGCTTTTGGCACTAATTTTAAAATAAAATTTCTTTCTAGCCTTCTTCTAGAACTAGAATCACATGATGGGCATTTACACATTTTTGGGGGATTGAAATAAGTTAATAATATTTTTTAACTTTTTCGTGCAATTATTGATTCAAATTTAAGTTAATTATTTTTAATAATGTAATTTTTAAACTAAAACTTTATATTTAATTCAAATTAGTTGATAAAAAAATTTAAAAAACCTATTATAGGTTTATAATTAAAAAGACCTTAAAAAAAAGTAATTTTGTTTTCTTAAAACACTATAATCCATTGAAAAGAATTATTGTTTCAGTAACTAACGATTTATCTACAGACCAACGTGTAGATAAAGTTTGTAATACTTTACATAATAATGGTTTTAATGTTTTGTTAATTGGTAGAAAACTAAAGAAAAGCACAGTTTTAAATAGAAAATATAACACTAAAAGAATCAATTTAATTTTTAATAAAGGTTTTTTGTTCTATGCTGAATATAATTTTAGGCTTTTTTTTATTCTTTTATTCACTAAAAAAGATATTTTACTTTCTAATGATTTAGATACTCTATTATCAAATTTCCTGGTTAGCAAAATTCAAAATAAAAAAGTAGTTTATGATAGTCATGAATTATTTCCTGAAATACCAGAACTTGTAAAAAAACCATTCGTAAAAAAAATCTGGTCTACTTTAGAAAGTTTTATACTACCAAAACTTAAAAATTCTTACACAGTTTGTAACAGTATTGCTGTATATTATGATAAAAAATATGATTCAAAATTTCAGGTAATTATGAATCTTCCTATCAAAAAAAATGTAATTGTAAGTAATTTTCCTTTTGATAAAAAAGGGAAAAAAATTATACTCTATCAAGGTGCAATTAATTTAGGAAGAGGTTTAGAAATGATGATTAATACTATGCAATTTTTAGATAATTGCATTTTAGTTATTGTTGGTGATGGAGACATTTATGAGGAGTTGATTCTTAAAGTAAAAGAAAAAAAATTAAATGATCGTATTTTTTTCTTAGGAAAATTACCTCCAGATGAATTGCACAAAATAACCCCTTTAGCCAATTTAGGAATTAGTGTAGAAGAAGATTTAGGATTAAATTACAGATTTGCGCTACCAAATAAAATTTTCGATTATATACAAGCAGAAGTTCCAATTTTAGTGTCTGATTTACCAGAAATGAAAAGAGTTGTAGAAAATTTTAAAGTTGGAGAAATAATTAAAAGTAGAGAACCTAAAAAATTAGCTAATCAGATTAATAATATTTTATTAAAAAACTTTTCTACTGAAATAAACTATGCTAAAGCA
The DNA here is from genome assembly GCF_023555495.1 of Polaribacter sp. Z022. Taxonomy (GTDB): domain Bacteria; phylum Bacteroidota; class Bacteroidia; order Flavobacteriales; family Flavobacteriaceae; genus Polaribacter. Next base: position 138,962 of record NZ_JALCZO010000003.1, read on the forward strand.
GAATTAATTTGGGAAAAACAAGAAGAAAAATTATTATCTATTTTTAATAACTTGATGTAAATAAACAAGCCTAAATAAATTATAATAAAATACTGAAGATTTTTTTAGCGCTAATTTTTCTAAAACATCAGAAAATAAGTTTAAAAAACGAAACAATCCAAAGCTTTTATATTTAAAATAAACTTTTGTAAGATTGGTATCCTCTTCTTTTAACAGGCCTTTTTGTAAAAGAATATGTAGATTTAAAATTGCTTTTTTAGTTTTAGAAAGAAAGGCTAAATTTTCATCTATCCCTAAATGAAATACTTCATTCTTAGTTTGTTTTATCTTTACATTCTTAGAATATAATTCTTTAGAAAACAATAAATCTTCATAACCATATTCTAACAAATCTTCGTTAAACTTAACAGATTCAAAAGTTGTTTTATCTATTAAAAAATTTGCTGTAAAAAAGTATTTATATGGATTCTTAGTTCTATCAATTATAGAAATTTCTTCACTTTGTTTACCAAATTTCCAACGTAGTAAATTCTTATTATCAATATCTCTATATTTAATTCCTCCTAAAAAAACAGCATATTTAGTTTTCTTTATTTCTTGTAGATAATTAGAAATAAAAGTAGATGAAGTTGGTAAAACATCTGCATCTAAAAACAACAACCATTTATACTTTGCTTTAGAAGCTAATAAGTTTCTAATTGCGCTTCTACCAATATTTTTTTGTAAAGATTGAAAACTACAAAAAGGTAAATTATTAATTATTTGATTTGCTAAATTTTCTTTACTATTTGAAGCATCATCAAAACAAATAATTTCGAAATCTATTTTAGAATTTATTAATTGACAATTAAGTTCTTCTATTAATTGAACCACATTTCTGTTATAGGAAGCAATTAATATGGATAGCATTAAACTGTAGTTTTTTGAGTAACTTCAAACAACTCTCCTGCTTCACATTTAATTGTTCTCTTTTTATATTTTACAATTAATTGATAATCATGAGTAGCCATTAAAATAGTTTTTCCGCTTTTATGAATTTCATTAAGAAGCTCCATAACCTCTAAAGATGTTTTTGGGTCTAAATTACCTGTAGGTTCATCTGCTAAAATTAATTCTGGATCATTTAATAATGCTCTAGCAATTGCAATTCGTTGTTGTTCTCCTCCAGAAAGTTCAAAAGTTTTTTTATAGTATTGGGCTTTCATGCCTACTTTATCTAAAACTTCGTTTATTTTTTCTTTTATTTTTTCTTTGTCTTTCCAACCAGTAGCTTTTAAAACAAATTCTAAATTTCCAAAAACAGTTCTATCACTTAATAATTTAAAATCTTGAAAAACAATTCCAATTTTTCTTCTTAGAAAAGGAATTTCTTTTTCTTTAATTTTTTTTAAATCAAAATCTACAATATTACCTATACCTCTTTGCAGTTTTAAATCACCATAAAGAGTTTTCATTAAACTACTTTTACCACTTCCTGTTTTACCAATTAAATAATAAAACTCTCCTTTTTGTAATGACAAGTTAACTTTAGACAAGACCAAATTATCTCTTTGATAAATATCTGCATTTTCTAAATGTAAGATTGGTTTTTCCATAAAATAACTTGTTTCTACAAACTTAAAATTTTTGAACGATTTTATACTATGAATTATAAACAATTATTACTTTTGGTCTAAAATGTTTTCACATTTTTTCTTCCCCCATCAAACAAAATTTAAAAATGTTCGTTATTCATTTTAAGTATCAAAAATAATTGTATGAGGTTTGTTTTTTTTAAAAAACTTTTTTTTACCTGTTTCATTTTTCTAATAACTTTTGTTGGTTTTAGCCAACAAACAATTGTAGATGCAAATATTTTAACAAAATATAATGAAGCAACTAGGTTATTTAATAACAAGGCATATGCTGCTGCTCAGAAAAAATTTATAGCAATAAATAAAAATGCTGCTTTAAACTCTAACTTAAAATCTGATGCTGCTTATTATGATGCTATTTGTGCTGTTAGATTAAATCAGCCAAAAGCAGATAAAAAAATATTAACTTTTATTGAAGAAAACCCTAACAGTAGTAAAAAAAACAAAGCTTTTTTTAATGTTGCTAATTATTATTTTGCGAATAAAAAAGCAGCTTACGCTTTAAAATGGTTTTTAAAAATTAATGTAGATATCCTTTCTAAAGAAGATAGAAAAGAACTTAATTTTAAAATGGGATATGCATATTTAGTAACTAATAATTTAATCTTAGCTAAAGAGCAATTTCTTCCTTTAATAAATGACCCTAAGTATGGTAATGATTCTAGATATTATTATGGATACATTGCTTATAAATTAGAAGATTACGGAATTGCAGAATCTACTTTAAAGAAAATTGCTGATAATGATACTTATAGAATAGAAATTTCTTACTATTTACTAGATATTAGTTTTCAAGCAGGAAAATTTGAACGTTGTGTATTAGTTGGTGAAGAACTAATTAAGACTGTAAAAAGAAAAGAAAAATCAGAAATTTCTAAAATTATTGGAGAAAGTTATTTCAATTTAAAAAAATATAGTGAAGCTATACCCTACTTAAAAGCTTATAAAGGAAAAAAAGGGAAATGGATTAATACAGATTTTTATCAACTTGGTTTTGCATATTACAAACAGAACGATTTTGAAAATGCCATTAGTAATTTTAATAAAATTATTGATGAAAAGAATTACGTTTCTCAAAACGCATACTATCATTTAGGTGAATGTTATCTTAATTTAGACAAAAAAACAGAGGCATTAAATGCATTTAAAACTGCTTCTGAAATGGATTTTAATAAAAAAATAAAACAAGATGCAGCTTTAAATTACGCCAAATTAAGTTATGAAGCAGGTAATCCTTTTAAGAGTGTCGCAGAAGTTTTACAAGATTATTTAAAAGCTTATCCTAAATCTAAAGAATACAAAGAAATAAATGATTTAGTAATTTCTTCATTCTTACATCAACAAGATTACAAAGGTGCTTTAGAGTTTTTAAATCAAAAAAAATCTAAATCTAACTTAGAATTAATTCCTGAAATTTCATTGTATAGAGGAATTCAATTATTTAATGAACGTAAACTAAAAGAATCTTTACCCTTTTTTATAGAAAGCAAAAAAGCCAAAGAAATTTCTGTAAAAGAAAAAGCCCAATATTGGGAAGCAGAAACCCTTTATAGATTAAATAATTACACAGAAGCATTAACAAAATTTACTACTTTAAAAAAAGAGTTAACTTCTAAAAATGAAGAATTTACTTTAATTGATTATAACTTAGGTTACTGTAATTTTAAATTAAAAGATTATAATAATGCTGTTACTTCTTTTTACAATTTCTTAAAAAATTCTTCTATTGATACAGAAACAAAAGATGATGCACAAATACGTTTAGGAGATAGTTATTTTGCAATTAGAAATTATTCTGATGCTATTAAATCGTATACTAAAGTTGTAGAAAACTCTGGTTCAAATTCAGATTATGCTCAATATCAAATTGGTATGAGTTATGGATTTACAGAAAACAATAACGCTAAAATAAAAGCCTTAACAAATGTTGTAAATGAATATAATGTATCAACATTAAAAGACGATGCTTTGTTTCAATTAGCAAATACATATACATTAATAAAAGATAATGAAAAAGCACATTTAGCTTATAATAGAATTATAGAAAAACACCCTAACAGTATATTTTTACCAAAGGTTTTGGTAAGAAAAGGATTGTTGTTTTATAATGATAATAAAAATTTAGATGCTTTAGAAAAATTTAAAGAAACTGCTAGTAGATTCCCAAATTCTCCAGATGCTTTTGAAGCTGTAGCAAATGCTAGAAACATTTATATAGATGAAGGTAACTTAGATGATTATGTAAATTGGATTAGTACTTTAAAATTTATAAATATTACAAATGCAGAATTAGACAACACTACTTTTGCAGTTGCCGAAAAAAAATATTTTGATTCTAAAAATGGCGATGAAATAATAGATTTACTTACCAAATACACAAGATCTTTCCCTACAGGAATACACAAATTAAAAGCAAATTATTATTTAGCAGATATTTTATTTAAAGTAAAACAATTTGAACAATCTATAGCCTATTATGAAGTAGTTTTAGAAGAAGAACAAAATGAGTTTAGTGAAGATTCTTTAAGTAAATTATCTCAAATATATTTAGAGAAAAACCAATTTAACAATGCTTTACCTCTTTTAGACAGACTAGAACAAGAAGCTTATGCAAATGAAAACATTTTATTTGCTCAAAGTAATTTAATGAAAGGGTACTATGAAACAGAAGCTTTTGATCTTGCTTTAGAATACGCTAAAAAAATACTTTTAAGAGATAAATTAGAAACTAAATTAGAAAACGATGCTAAAATTATAATTGCTCGTACTTCTGTTAAAAATGAAGACTTTTATACTGCAGAAGAATACTATACAGAAATAGAAAGAAACGCAACAGGTCAATTAAAAGCAGAAGCATTATACTACAATGCATTTTTTAAGAATCAGCAAAAAGAATTTGCAGAATCTAACAAAATTGTACAAAATCTAATTGCAAATTATTCTTCTTATAAATATTGGGCTGTAAAAAGTTATGTAATAATGGGTAAAAATTATTACGGATTAAGAGATGTTTATCAGGCAACATTTGTATTAGAAAACATAATTAAGAACTTTAAACAATTTAAAGACATAATTGAAGAAGCAGAAAAAGAATTAAAAATAATTAAAGAAAACGAAGCCAAAACTAACAATTCTGTAACTCCAATTATAGAAGAAGACACTAATAAAAAAGACGCTAAAAAGAATAAAAATTAATGAAAAAAGGTTTCACATTATTTTTAACATGTTTTGTTTTTTTGAACTTTTATGCTCAAAAAAAGAAACAACCTATAGACACTGTAAAAACAGAAGTTGTAAATATTGTTACAAAATACAACCCTAAAATTGCTGATGCTAAAAAAATAAAAAAGAACCCAAAAATAAAGTTGCTAAAAAAGAATGAAAAGAAAAAATTAGAATACACTATTTTTTCTGCTCCTGTTGCTTCTACTTTTATTCCTAAAAGTGGAGCTGTTAAGGGTATTGATGTGGGTATAAAAGAACGCATCTATAAAAATTATTTAGCACTTGGATTTGGAAATTATACAACCCCATATTTTGAAACTTACTTGCATCATAGTACACGTTTTAAAAATGAATTTGGTTTTAATGCAAAATATTTAGCTTCAGAAAACAATGTTAACAACTCTATTTTAGCTAGTAATTTTTCAAATTATAATATTGGCGCTTTTTACAAACAACAAGTCCGTTATTTTGATTGGAAAGTAAGTTTAAATTCCGAAAGAAAATTATACAATTGGTATGGTTTGCCTAATATTACTTTTTCAGAACCAACAACTAATTCCATTAATCCTGAACAAGAATACAATTATTTTGAGCTAATTGGCCATTTCACTTTTAAAGATTCTTATATAGATTATGGAAAAATAAGTGCTACATATTTTACAGATCGTTATAATAGTTCAGAAATTTTAGCAAATTTTGATTCAAAATTAAATCTCCCTTTATCTTATTTCTTCAGGAATTTAAATGAAATTTCTATTAGAACTAGCATAGAATTTTTAAAAGGTGAATTTAAATCTAATTATGAAAATAGAAATTCTATTAAATATGCTACAACTACTTTTAAAGTAAAGCCAGAGTACAAAATGTCTTTTCTAAATTTTAATATAAAAACTGGTCTTCATTTAATTGCCTCTTTAGATCCTGAAAATAATTCCAATAATTTCTTTTTAATACCAGATGTGTTAATTCATGGTCCTATTTTAAAAAACTATTTAAATATTTACACAGGTCTTTCAGGAGATTTGCATACAAATACATTCAAAAATTTTACAGACGAAAATCCTTATGTTTCTCCTACTCTTTTTATTACACAAACGTTAGAAAAATCAATTTTATTTATAGGATTAAATGGTAAAATTAATAGCAGTTTAAGTTTTAATTTTAAGGCTAGTAATAAAACAGAAGAAGACAAACCACTATTTTTAAGAAATGCTTCTAAATCTGATGGAACCAATAATGCAATTAATGGAAACACATTTAAAGGTTATGAATATGGAAATTCTTTTAGCATTTATTATGATGATGTAAAAACTACTACCCTACTTGGTGAAATAGAATATGATTTTTCTAAAAATCTTTCTTTTAGCATTTTAGGAAACTATAATATATATACTTTAAAAAACGCTTTAGAAACATGGAATTTACCTTCTATAGAAGCTTCTTTTTCTACCAAATATAAAAAAGCTAAATGGTTTGCTTCTTCTAATATATTTTATGTGAGTGAAAGACAAGATGCACTTTATAATGCACAATACCCATCTAGCTTTAAAGGAATTGAAACTATAAATGCTTTTGTTGATGTAAATTTAAATGGTGGTTACCATTTTAATGATAAATTTTCTGCATTTCTTAAATTAAATAACATATTAAATACAGAGTACCAACGTTTTGCAAATTACAATACACAAGGTTTTCAGGTTTTAGGAGGAATTACTTATAAGTTTGATTTTTAAGTAAGTGAAAAAAATTATTCATTTTTTAATTATTATACTACTAACAATCACAACCCAAATAGGTGGATTGATATATTTAATATCTTTAATTAGTATCTCTAAGCATAAATCAAAATATAAACTTAAAAGGTTTTTGGTATTTATTTTTATTTATTTAATTTCTACATTTTTTATTATCCCAAAACTTGCACCTAAATTTGGTCGAGTTAAAATTCAAAACACTTATAATTTAGAAGCTCATAATTTTTTTACAATCATTTGTAATAGAAATTATGTAAAACCAAAACTAAACTCGGTTTTAATTTCTGTTTCTAAAGAAATTAGTAAAGAATTACCAAATATTAAAATTACATATTTAGATGCTAATTTCCCTTTTTTTAATGGTTTTCCTCTTCTACCTCACTTGAGCCATAATGATGGTAAAAAAATCGACATTTCATTTATATATGAAGACCACAATAAAAAGTTAACAAATCTAAAACCATCAAATAGTGGATATGGGATATTTGTAGAACCTCATAATAAAGAGATAAATCAATCCAAAATCTGTAAAGACAAAGGATTTTTGCAATATGATTTTACTAAATATTTAACTTTTGGTAGTAATAATAAAAAAGTTAGGCTTTCAAATTATGCTACAAAAAAACTCATCAATACAATTGTAGAAAACAAAAAAGTAAGTAAACTTTTTATTGAACCACATCTAAAATTAAGACTTAAAGTCAATAATTCAAAAATTAGATTTCATGGTTGTAAAGCTGTTAGACATGATGATCATATTCATTTTCAAATAAAATAATTTCTCAATTCATTTTTGTAGATTTATAAAATCTAATAATCTACTTAATATGAAAAAACTATCACTCCTACTTTTAGGTTCTATTTTAATTGTTGCTTGTAATCAAAAGCCCGAAAAAAAAGTAAAATCTACAGCATTTTCTTCAGAAGAAAAAATTGACTCAACAAACATCAAAACGCTATTTAATACTGCTCTTACACAAGGTCAATCTTATGAATGGTTAAGAGATTTAACACAAAATATTGGTGGTAGATTATCTGGTTCTCCACAAGCTGCTAAAAGTGTAATTTGGGGTAAAAACTTAATGGAAAAAGTTGGTTTAGATTCTGTTTGGTTACAACCTGTTATGGTTCCTCATTGGGTTCGTGGAGAAAAAGAGGTTGCCAATTATTCTATAAACGGAAATAAAAAAAATGTTCCAATTTGTGCTTTAGGATTTTCTATTGCAACTCCAAAAAATGGTGTAACTGCAGAAGTTATTGAAGTTAAAAGTATAGAAGAAGCTAAAGCTCTTGGAAACAAAATGAAAGGTAAAATTGTATTTTTTAATCGTCCATTCGACAATACATTAATCAATACTTTTAGAGCTTATGGTGGTTGTGTAGATCAAAGAGTTGCAGGTGCAGCAATTTGTGGAGAATTTGACGCAAAAGGCGTAATTGTACGTTCTATGACAAATGGTATTGATGATTATCCTCATACAGGTACAATGAGTTATAGAAACTTACCTAAAGACAAATACATACCAACTGCAGCAATAAGTAGTAGAGCTGCTAATATTTTAAGTGAAGATTTAAAAACAAATCCTAATTTAAAATTTTACTTTAAACAAAATTGTAAAACTTTACCTGATGCTCCTTCTTTTAATGTTGTTGGGGAAATTAAAGGAACTGAAACTCCAGAAAATATTATGGTTGTTGGTGGTCATTTAGATTCTTGGGACTTAGGTGAAGGTGCTCATGATGATGGAACAGGAATTGTTCAATCATTAGAAGTTGCCTATTTATTCAAGAAAAATAACATTAAACCTAAAAATACTTTAAGAGTTGTATTTTTTATGAATGAAGAAAATGGAACAAGAGGTGCAAAAAAATACGCTGAATTAGCCAAATTAAATAAAGAAAATCATATTGGTGGTTTAGAGTCTGATGCAGGTGGTCATACACCTAGAGGTTTTTCTATTGATGCAAATTCTGTAAATACAAAATTGTTACAAAGTTGGAAAAAATTATTATCTCCTTATGGATTGCATGATTTAGACAAGGGTGGTTCTGGTGCAGATATTAGTCCATTAAAAGGAGAAAATGTAACACTTGTTGGCTACAGACCAGATTCTCAACGTTATTTTGATTATCATCATACAAGTACAGATACTTTTGACAAAGTAAACAAAAGAGAATTAGAAATGGGTAGCGCTTCTATGGCTAGTATTATTTATTTAATGGATAAATATTTATACAACAACACACCTGTAAAACCCTAAATTAAAGTCATGAAAAAAATATTTTTATACTTTTTAACCATCAGTTTATTTGCTTTTTGTAAAAAACAAGATGCAGATATTATAATTTTAAACTCTAACACCTATACTGTTAATAATAACTTTGACAAAGCTGAAGCTTTTGCTATTAAAGATGGAAAATTTATTGCTGTAGGCACTAATGATGAAATTCAGAAAAATTATTCTTCATCAAACATTATAGATGCTAAAAATAAAACCATTGTACCAGGATTAATAGATGCTCATTGTCATTTTTACGGTTTAGGTATGCAACAACAAAAAGTAAATTTAAGAGGCACTAAAAGTTATGAAGAAGTATTACAAAAGTTAGTAGACTTTCAAAAAGAAAAAGGTGCTAACTTTATTACTGGTCGTGGTTGGGACCAAAATGATTGGAAAGTAAAGGTGTTTCCTACTAAAGAAAAATTAGATCAATTATTTCCAACAATTCCTGTTGCTGTTAGAAGAGTAGATGGTCATGCTTTATTAGTTAATGAAGCCGCATTAAATTATTCTGGGTTATCTAGTACAAATTTTCCACAAAGTGTAACTGGAGGTGAATTTCATCAAAAAGACGGAAAATTAACAGGTATTTTAATAGATGCAGCAATGGATTTTATCAAAACTCCAAATTCAACTAAAAAAGAAGTCGTTCAAGGATTATTAGATGCTCAAAAAATATCTTTTTCTTATGGGTTAACAACTGTAGATGATGCTGGTTTAGATAAAAATGTTATTGAATTAATTGATAGTTTACAACAAGTTGGAAGTTTAAAAATGCGTGTTTATGCTATGGTTTCTGCAGACAAGCAAAAACAAATTGATTATTATATTAAAAAAGGTATTTATAAAACAGACAGATTAAATGTACGCTCTTTTAAAGTTTATGGTGATGGCGCTTTAGGCTCTAGAGGTGCAGCCATGAAGAAACCATATTCAGACAGAGAAAATCATTTTGGTGCTTTAATTTATTCACCAGAAAGATATCAAGAAATTGCAAAACAAATTGCAGCTTCAGAATTTCAAATGAACACTCATGCAATTGGAGACTCTGCAAATACGTGGTTATTAAAAACGTACAAAGATGTTTTAAAAGACGCAAAAAACAGACGTTGGAGAATAGAACATGCTCAAATTATTGCTCCAGAAGATTTTGATAAATTCGACAACATCATACCTTCTGTTCAACCTACACATGCTACTTCAGATATGTATTGGGCAGAAGATAGAGTTGGAAATAAAAGAATAAAAGGTGCTTACGCTTATAAAAATTTATTAGGTAAATATGGTAAAATAGCCTTGGGAACAGATTTTCCTGTAGAACAAGTAAGTCCTTTTTTAACTTTTTATGCAGCTACTTTTAGAAAAGATATTCATAATTATCCAGAAAATGGATATCAAATGGAAAATGCTTTAACTAGAGAAGAAACCTTAAAAGGAATGACTGTTTGGGCTGCATATTCTAATTTTGAAGAAAATGAAAAAGGCTCTATTGAAGTTGGAAAATTTGCAGATTTTGTGGTTTTAAATCAAAATATAATGGAAATTGATGGAGATAAAATTCCTGAAACAAAAGTTATTTCTACTTATGTAAATGGAGAAAAAGTTTATTAATTAATTTTTTACACGAAACTAAATTTGTTTCACTTTTTTAACAAGATTATCAGATAAGTTGTATAACCATCTTAATTCTTCAAAAACCAATTGAGTTTCGTGTAATTGTTCTTTTGTTTCTTTAGAAATGGGTAATCCTTTTTCAATTTCTACATCTCTTTGTGATGAAAGACTTTGAAAATTATCTATATAATTCTTTTTTGCATTTAGTAAATCATCATTTTTTAAATAACTCTCAACATCTTTGTTATTTAAAACATTAATAGCGTTTTCTAAATTAGACAAAATATGTTTTACAAAGACTTCGAATTGAACAGGAACTTCACCAGTTTTATTAGTTCTAAAAAACATTCCTAAAGAAGAAAGTGCTGATAAATAAGTATTACATATTGTAATTAACTCATAAATTGTTGCTACATTTTTCTGTTTAGATTTTGGTTCTTGTACTAATCTTTGATATGCTGCATTAAGGTTTCCTACTTGTAAAAAAGCTTCTTTCCTTGCTAGTTTTAGTTCTGTTGATGCTTCTCCTTTTACATGATATAAATTATCAATTTGCTTTAAATAATCTGAAAAACCATTTAAAGAATTACTAAAAAATTCTTTAATACTTTTAGCTTCCCAAGCTGGCCAAAATAAATAATTACCAATAAAAGCTAAAGTAGATCCAATTAAAGTATCATAAACTCTAAACTCAATTACAGTTAAAATATTTGGATGAATTGTTGCGTACATAAAAATTACATACAATGTTATAAATGCAGCTCCATTTCTATAATTTTGCTTTACCAAAGAAAAACCTATAATTAATGATAAAGAAGCAATTAAAATATAGACAACTATATTTTGAGTTAGAAAAATTATTCCTATTCCAACTGCTGCTCCAATTAAAGTACCTACTACTCTACTCTTAGATCTTTCTTTAGTTAAACTATAACTTGGTCTCATAATTACCACAATAGTTAATAAAATCCAATAAGGTTGTTGTAACTCTAAGGTTAAACCAACAATATAACCAATTAACATGGTTAAGGTCAATCTTAAAGAATGTCTAAAAATTGGAGCTTTGAAACTGAAGTTAGATTTTAATTTTCTAAAATCATAATCTTGAGGAGTTATAAACTGTTCTGCATCTTTTATTCCTCTAATTGTATCATTCTTAGAATAGTTGTTTAATATTCTAAAAATATCTTGCAAGTTATTTAATTGTTTTTCTTGATATGCTTTAAAATTTAATAAGAGTATTACTCCTTCTCTAGATTCTTGCAACCCCACATTAACTTTATAAATTTCTATATGATTATGAATCTTTTTAAGTAATACTTTATAAGTGTTATTAATTTCAAGTTTTTCTTCTTTTAAAATTACTTTAGAAATGTGCATTAATCTTTCAGAAATTTCAAATATTAAAACTTTAAATTCATCTAATTTTTCAATATGCTCGTTAAATAAATCATCAAACTTATTATAATCAACTGTATTAGAAATAGCCAATTCATAAATTTCAATTATTTTAGAAAATATTAATTGCTGACGCCTAATTCTATTACTAAATCCAGAGCTTAACCTTTTTTCTAAAATAACTTCTCTAATCGTTTCGTGAAGCTCATTTAACTCAGTTTGAAGTTTAAAGTTTTGTTCTAAAAGTTTACTTCTATCATGTTGTTCTACTAACAACTTTCCTCTAATTCTAATAAATTCTGAAGTTTTTTCTAGTAATTCTACAAAAAGATAATCCGTTTGAACTTGAGGCCATAATAATTGAGTAGAAATTGTTAAAAACAAATACCAAATACCACCTAAAACAATAAATAAAGAATGTTGAAAAATAGAAATTTCTACACTTTGGTAAGCAAATGCCAAAACCAAAGATAATAAGCCTGCTAATGATACTAAAGAAGCTCTAAAACCAAATACAGAAATATAAGAAACTGTAAAAACTAAAACAATTAGCAGAGGTATAATTAATATTAAAGAACTACTAAAATATCCAACTAATAAAGTGATTACAAAAACTAAAACTATAGAAGCTATTATACCATAAAGTTTATGTTTTAAACTACCATTAATATCTGATGGTGCACAAAAAATTGCACCTAAAGCAATACTAAAACCTATTTCAGGACTATCGAAAAAATAAACAGATACTAATACAGGAATAGCCATAGCAAAAGCAATTAAAACTGCTTTTATAAAATAGATACTTTTTAAATATCTAATTAACTTTTTTACCATAACGTTTAATAAACTTCAAATTTAAGAAGTATTTTTAAGGCACCTATTATAATTTAAAATATTTAAACTTAAATTAATATTTCTAAAAAAACACAAAATATAACTTATTAAAAAAAGAAAAGATTATTTAAAAATAATCAAAGTATATTCGCTTTAAATTTAATTCTTATAAAAATGAAATCTTACATTTACCTACTTTTTTCAATATTCATTTTAAGCTCTTGTTCTAATGATGACAACAGTTTTGAACCTCAAAATGAAGAAGATATTTTAAATTATATTGAAGAAAAAAACTTAAATGCATCTAAAACAACTTCTGGTTTATATTATATAATTAAAAATGAAGGAACTGGACAAAGACCTACTGAAAACTCTGTTGTAAATATTGATTATGCAGGATATTATTTAGATGGAGGTTTGATTTTTGAAGGTAATTCTGCTATTCTAGATTTAAGCACAATAATTGAAGGGTTAAAAGAGGGAATACAACTTTTTAAAGAAGGTGGTGAAGGAACTTTAATCATTCCTTCAGAACTTGCCTATGGTACAGCTGGTAATAGTAATGCTTCAATTCCTGGAGGAGCAGTATTGGTTTTTGATATAAAACTTACAATTGCAGATTATGTTTCTCAAAATGAAACTGCAATTTTAAAATATATTAATGATAATAATATTACTAATGCTATAAAAAGTGATTCTGGTTTATATTATGTCATTAATAAGGAAGGAACAGGAGAACAACCAACAAATACTTCTAATGTAACAGTTGCTTATAAAGGTTATTTTTTAGATGATACAATCTTTGACCAAAGTAGTTCTGATGGAGTTTCTTTCAACTTAAATCAAGTAATTGCAGGATGGTCAGAAGGAATCACTTATTTTAAAGAGGGTGGTGAAGGAACTTTATTAATTCCTTTTAACTTAGGATATGGAATAAATGGAAGTGGCTCAATTCCTGGAGGTGAAGTCCTCATTTTTGATGTTAGCCTACTTAAAGTAAATTAGAAAATTTTAAAAAAGTGAAACTTATTAAGTTTCGTTTTTTTTTGCTCATTATTTTCATTAATCTCAAAAAAATTAAACCTATATCTTTAATAAACAGACTAATAAATTAAAGTTTCATAAATTAATTAATTTCCCTATATTTGGTAAACCACTTTGGTTTACCAAATATATTAACTAAAACTTAAATCTATCGAAAAAATGATTACTTTAAACTTCACAAAACAACTTAAGGCATATATAACTGCCCTTGTATTTTTATTAACTATTAACACGTATTCTCAAGACCCAGTTACAACTTCTAACGACCTAATTTCTGGTGTAACAGTAGAGTCTTTCTTTGCAGAACAAGTTGATGCTTCTGCAGGTAAAAACAATGCTGCTGTTCATTTAGTAGACGGTGATGAAGATACAGATTGGGCTGGACAAAGTTCTGGTGACAGAGGAGAAACATTAATTCTTAATTTAAATGGTTCTTATGATTTAGCAGAAATTCAATTATTATCTGTAGCTAAATTATACTTATTTCAAATATGGGTTTCAACAACTGGTACAGATTCTGGAGATTTTACAAATGCTTTTCCTACAGAAGGTGATGCAAATGGACACTTAGTTAGTAGTGGTGATTTAACTTATAAAAGCTTTGTTATAGCTAATACAATAGCTAATGCGAAATATGTTATGATTAAATGTTATGGAAGATCAGATAGTGCATGGAACACAATCAGTGAATTAAAATTTTATAAAGAAGGTACAACAGCATCTACCATTAGTAACGAATTAAAACAAACTTCTTTATTTCCTTCTCCAGCAAATAACCAATTACAAATTAGAAATAACAACAATGTAGTTTCTAAAGTAGAAATTTTTAATTTAATTGGAAAAAAACTTATATCAGTTAATCTTTCTAAAAACATTCAAACTATTAATACATCAAGTTTAACAAATGGAATTTATTTAGTTAAATTATCTGATGAAAATAATATTAGTACTTCTAAAAAGATTGTAATTCAACATTAAAACTGAATTAAAAAAAATAAAAAAAAGCGAAACTGATTAGTTTCGCTTTTTTTATATGCAAGCAAAATCAAAAAATATGATTTTTATATAAAATAAATATTAAATTAGCATATCACAAATCTCATTGTATGAAAACTTCAATAAAAATATTATTCATTTTTTTTACTTTAATAGTATCTAATAATACTTTTTCTCAAAAAAAAGAGAGGATTAAAATTTCTGGTTATGTTAAAGATTCTCTTAATAAACCTATAAAAGATTGTGTCATTTTTATTGATGATGTTAAACAAAAAAAGAAAACTAATAAAAAAGGATTTTATAATCTTAAGTTAAATAAGGTTCCCCAAAAAATAACATTCTACTCTAGTAATCATGGTCTAACAGAAATTAATTACCCAGGTAAGAGAATTATAAATGTTAAATTTAAAAAAATGGGGATTAAAGAAGAAACTAAGTATTCAAAACTTTTTAAAGTTGAAAAAGAAAACAAAAATAGGTTTAGATTTAATGATATTTATTCTTATTTAAGAGGTCAAGTTGCTGGCGTTAGAGTATTACCAGACAATACAATTATTGTAAGAGGAGTAACCAGTCTTAAAGGGTCTAATCAACCTTTGTTTGTACTTAATAAGTTAGCTATTACTTTAGAAGGTTTAGAATACATTAACCCTAAAGACATAAAATCAGTGAAAGTTATTAAAGGTTCTGAAGCCACTATGTGGGGTGTTAGAGGTTCTGCAGGAGTAATAATGATAACAACTTATTAGTACCTTTAACCATAATTCATATTTTAAAAATAAAATTAAAAAAAAGCGAAAATTATTAGTTTCGCTTTTTTTTAATTTTATGATATAATTGGTTTTATAAAATCGCCTATTTTATCAACGCCATTTTTTCCTAAGTACTTAATAAAAGCAGAACCAATAATAGTACCATTTGCATAATTACAAGCGGTAGTAAATGTTTGCTTATCAGAAATACCAAAACCAATAATTAACTTACTTTGTAAATTCATGTTCTTTATTCTTTCAAAATAAGCAACTTGATTATTAGAAATATCTCCTTTAGCACCTGTAATAGAAGCTGAAGCAACTACATAAATAAAAGCTTTAGAATAAGAATCTATTTTTCTAATTCTTTCTTCTGATGTATGAGGTGTAATTAAAAACACATTAGTTATACCATATTTTTCAAACAAATCTTTGTAGTGATTTTCAAATTCTACCATTGGTAAATCTGGAAGAATTACTGTATCAATACCACATTCTACTACTTTCTGACAAAATTTATCTTCACCATATTTTAGCATTTGATTTAAATACCCCATTAAAACCAAAGGTGTTTTATTTGAACCCTTTACTTCCATTAATTGTTCGAAAACAAGATCTAAATTAATTCCGTTTTCTAATGCTTTTTGGCTACTATCTTGTATTGTAGGTCCATCTGCTAATGGATCAGAATAAGGTAAACCTACTTCAATAAAGTCTACTGCACTTTTTTCTAAAGCAGAAATTACTTTTGTGGTATCATCTAACTTTGGGTATCCACAAGTAAAATAAATAGACAATAAATTTTTATCTTTTTTCTGAAATAATTCTTGAATTGAATTCATAACCTAGTCTTCTAAATGTTTGATATATGTACTTAAATCTTTATCTCCTCTACCAGATAAATTAACAACCACAACTTGATCTTTTTTAAACTTAATCTTTGATAAAACAGCCAACGCGTGGGCACTTTCTAATGCAGGAATTATTCCTTCAATTTTTGTCAATTCATAAGCTGCATTTAAGGCTTCTTTATCTGTAGCATCCATAAAAGTAGCTCTTTTAGAATCGAATAAATATGCATGCAAAGGTCCAACTCCAGGATAATCTAAACCTGCAGAAATTGAATAAGGTTCAATAATTTGTCCATATTCATCTTGCATTAAAATGGTTTTAGATCCATGTATAATTCCTACATCTCCTAATTGAGAAGTTGCAGCACTTTCACCTGAATTTACGCCTAAACCAGAAGCTTCAACCGCAATTAATTCTACTTCTTCATCATCCATATAATGATAAAATGCACCAGCAGCATTAGAACCTCCTCCAACACAAGCAATAATCGTATCAGGATTTTCCTTACCAGTTTTCTCTTTTAATTGCCACTTTATTTCTTCTGAGATTACAGCTTGTAAACGAGCCACCATATCTGGATA
This sequence comes from Polaribacter sp. Z022, assembly GCF_023555495.1. Classification (GTDB taxonomy): domain Bacteria; phylum Bacteroidota; class Bacteroidia; order Flavobacteriales; family Flavobacteriaceae; genus Polaribacter. Next base: position 155,928 of record NZ_JALCZO010000003.1, read on the forward strand.
AGGATGAGGCCCAACAACAGAACCAATTAAATAGAACGTTTCTGGATGCTGAATCCAATAACGAATGGCTTCATTGGTTGCATCTTTTAACGTTTTAGAACCACTTGTAGCAGGAACAACTTTTGCTCCTAACATTTTCATACGAGCCACATTTGGAGCTTGACGCTCAATGTCTTTTTCTCCCATAAAAACGGTACAATCTAATCCCATTAAAGCACAAACTGTTGCTGTTGCAACTCCATGCTGACCTGCTCCTGTTTCAGCTATAATTTTGGTTTTTCCTAATTTCTTAGCTACCAAAATTTGACCAATTGTATTATTTACTTTATGAGCACCTGTATGGTTTAAATCTTCTCTTTTTAAATAAATAAAAGCACCATATTTTTCAGACAAACGTTTTGCTAAATACAAAGGACTTGGACGACCTACATAGTCTTTTAATAATGCTTTATATTCTTCTTGAAACTCATCAGATTGGATAATTTGAATATAATTATCTTCTAATTCTTTCACATTTGGATATAACAATTCTGGTATGAATGCTCCTCCAAATTGTCCATAATATCCATTTTTGTCTGGGTGAAATTTTGATTTTATTTTCATTGTGTAATTGTTTATCTGTTTAATCGTGTAATTGTTGAGTTGTGCTTTTTACACCTTTCAACTTTTACACAATTACACAAAAATTTCTTTTTTGAAATTTTTCAACTCTTCTATTTTCTTTTTCCCTGGTTCTATTTCAAACTTACTATTTACGTCTAGTGCATAAATTGGTAAATTAGATTTCAATATTTTTTGTACTTGCTCAACATCTTCCAACCCTATTCCTCCACTTAAAAAGAAAGGTTTATCAAAAGGATAATTTTCTAAAACAGACCAATCAAATTTAGTTCCATTTCCACCTCTTTCTTTTCCTTTTGTGTCAAACAAAAAGTAATCTACAACCTCTAAATAAGGTTTTAAAACATCAAAATTAAACTCGTCTTTTATACCGAAAACTTTAATGATTTCAACTTTATTTTTAGAAATATAATGTTGATTTTTCTTCTTTTTAATCTGCTTGTTTTCTTCAATCTTTAATTCTCTACTTTGCTCTAACTGAAAATTTAATTCTTTTATATATGCAACAGACTCATCTCCATGTAATTGAATTGCATCTAACCGATATTCTTCTACTAAAGAAATAACAATCTCAATATATTCATTAACAAAAACACCTGTTTTTTGTATTGAATTAGAAAATTCTGGAATGATTCCTTCAAAATTTCTTTTTGATTTTTCATAGAAAATAAATCCCAAATAATCAGGCTGCAAATCTGCAACTTGTTGGATATTTTCTACATATTTCATTCCGCAAACTTTCAGTTTCATATTACCTAATTTGATTGATAAAGTCTTGACAAGCTTCTCCAGGGTTCTCTGTTTTCATAAAGTTTTCGCCAATTAAAAATCCTTGAAAACCAAATTCTTTTAATCCTGTTATAATTTTAGGGTCAGAAATTCCGCTTTCTGAAACCTTAATACAAGTATCAGGAATTTGACCTGCCAACTTAATAGAATGCTCTAAATCGACTTCAAAAGTCTTTAAGTTTCTATTATTAATTCCGATAATCTTGTTATCTAAATCATTAATTTTATCTAAATCTTCTTGTGTGTGTACTTCGTATAAAACTTCTAAACCTAAGTCTGTAGCTAAATTTCCGTAGTTTTTTAATTCTTTAGATGTTAAGCAAGAAGCAATTAATAAAACAACATCTGCACCAATAGCTTTGGCTTCTACAATCTGAAAACCATCAACAACAAAATCTTTTCTTAGAATTGGTTTTTGTTGATTGATAACTCTTGCCTCCATTAAATCTGCCATGGTTCCTCCAAAAAAAGAAGTATCTGTTAAAATAGACTGTGCTGCTACATTAGCATCTAAATATCCGTTTGTTACTTCTTCTACAGTTGCTTTATCATTGATAATTCCTTTAGAAGGAGATTGACGTTTGTATTCTGCAATTATACCTGTAGAACCAACTTCTAATAAAGACTTTTTTAATGAAAAAGTAGTTCTTCCAAAACTTGGACTTTTAACTAAATTTTGAACAGGTACTTCTGCTTTTATTTTAGCTATTTCTTTCTTTTTAAATGCTATTATTTTATCTAAAATTGTCATTTGTATACTGATTTGTCATTTCGACTTTATGGAGAAACCTCAAATTATTAACAAGAGATTTTTCATCATCGTAATTTCTAATTCGTAATTCTTAATTGTTTAATTTCTTATTCCTTAACCTTAAAAAAAAGTAAACAATTATTCCAACAATCAATCCAATAATTGTTTGTTTAAACAGTTCTTTTGTTTGAATACCTAATGCCATTCCCATTAATAAAAAAGCAGGAACTATTAGAATTAAATTGTTTTTCTTTTTAGCCATCTTATATACTTACTAATTTGTCTAATGTTTGTTTTGCTTTTAATCCGAAAAGTGAATCTTTTGCTTCTTCAAAAGCAGTTTCAAAAGGTTTTGTATCATCTACAATTGTTAACGCAAAAGCAGCATTTGTTAACACCACATTATTTTGTGCTTCTGTACCTTTGCCTTCTATAATCGTTTTAAAAATTTTTGCTGCATCTGCAACAGAACTTCCTCCAAAAATATCTGATTGTTTCACTTTTTTCAATCCTAAATCTTCTGGATTGATTAACTGTTCTCCATTTTTAGTAAATAACTTAAATCCGCTTGTTAACGAAATTTCATCATACCCATCTAAAGCATGAATAATTCCGTAATTAATAACTTCATCTTGCAAAATATAATTGTACAAACGTGCAATTTCCATATTAAAAGTTCCTAACATATGATTTTTAGGCGAACTTGGATTTACCAAAGGCCCTAACATATTAAAAAACGTTTTTAACTTTAAAGCTTTTCTTGTTGGACCAACAGCTTTCATTGCTGGATGAAATTTAGGCGCATGTAAAAAACAAATATTTGCTTTTTCTAAATGTTCTCTTAAAACGTTTTCATCATTTGTAAAGTTATATCCAAAACTCTCTAACATATCTGAAGAACCCGATTGCGAAGACACAGAATAATTACCATGTTTCGCTACTTTTTGCCCAGTTCCTGCAACAATAAATGAAGTTAAGGTAGAGATATTAAACGTGTCTTTTCCATCACCTCCAGTTCCAACAATATCAATTGTATTATAATCTGATAAATCTACTTTTATTGATAGTTCTTTTAAGGCATCTCTAAATCCAGAAAGTTCATCAACAGTAATTGGACGCATCATAAAAACGGTCATAAATGACGCTAAATGGGCATCATTGTATTTTTCTGCAGCAATATCTTTTAAGATTTGTTTTGCTTCAGATTTAGACAATCTTTCATGGTTATATAATCTATTTAAAATTGCTTTCATTTCTTTTAGCTTTTAGCTGTTTGCAATTTACTTTTAGCAACATTTTCTATAAAATTGGTAACTAACTGCTCACCAACATCTGTTAAAATAGACTCTGGATGAAATTGAACTGCAGAAATATTATAAGCTTTATGTTCTATTGCTTGGATTAATCCATCTTCATCTCTTGCTGTAACTTGAATTTCTTCTGGAAATCCATTATCTGTTGCTGCCCAAGAATGATAACGAGCTGCTAAAAACGTTTCTGGAACATCTTTAAAAATAGTTGCTGAAACATCTGTAACTTTCATTTCTGTTGCTACTCCATGAAAAACCTCATCTAAATTGATAATGGTTCCTCCAAAAACTTCAGTAATTGCTTGTAAGCCTAAACACACTCCAAAAATTGGTTTAACACCTGCATAGGTTTTAATTACTTCCTTTAAAATACCAGCTTCATCAGGAATTCCAGGACCTGGAGACAACATAATAATGTCGTAATTTCCTACATCTGCAATACTGATTTCATCGTTTCTAAAAACTGCAGGAAAATCTCCTGTAATTTTTTCTACCATATGAACTAAGTTATAGGTAAACGAATCGTAATTATCTAAAATTAATATTTTCATTTATAAAAGCTTTTGGCTTTTGGCTTTTAGCAATTAGAAAAAAACTAACCACTAACAGCTAAAAGTATTTTTTATATATTCTCTGCTAAAATCAACGCTTTTTTTAACGCTGCTAACTTATTATTTACTTCTTGTAATTCTTTTTCTTCATCAGAATGAATAACAATTCCTGCTCCTGCTTGGTAATACAACACGTTATTTTTACTTACAAAACTACGAATTGCAATTGCCAAATTTACAGAACCATCCAGTCCAATAATTCCAACTGCTCCTCCATAAAATCCACGTGATTGATTTTCATAGGTGTCTATTAATTCCATTGCTTTGTATTTTGGAGCTCCACTTAAGGTTCCTGCAGGAAAAGTATCACCCACAATTTCTATTGGATTTCCTTTTAACTTTCCAGAAACTGTAGATACCAAATGAATTACGTGGCTAAAATATTGCACTTCTTTAAACACCTCTACCTCTACATTATCAGCATGTTTACTTAAATCGTTTCTAGCCAAATCTACCAACATTACATGTTCTGCAGTTTCTTTTTTATCTGCTGATAGTTTTTTACCCAACTGAATGTCTTTAGCCATATCACCAGTTCTTCTAAAAGTACCAGCAATAGGATTAATGGTTGCTTTACCTGCAGAAATTTTAATTTGTGCTTCTGGTGATGACCCCATTAACTTAAACGATCCATAATCAAAATAAAATAAATAAGGTGATGGATTTATAGAACGTAATGCTCTATACACATTAAATTCATCTCCTTTAAATTTTTGTTGAAATTGACGAGATAATACTAGTTGAAAAACGTCTCCTCTTTTACAATGAGATTTTGCTTTCTTAACGTACTCTATAAATTCTTCTCCTTTAATATTTGATGTTTCATCTCCAATAATTTCAAATTTTTGTGTATTGAATGCTTGTGCATCAATAATTGTTTGAATTTCTTTAATATGAGATTCAGTTCCTTCTTCAATATTTTCTATCAATGTCATTTCATCATTAAAATGATTGATAGCGATAATAAATCTGTAAAAACTGTATTGCATTAAAGGAATTGCAGATGGAGCTTCATTAACATTTAATTCTATATTTTCGAAATACTGCACAGAATCATATGTTGTATAACCATACAAACCATTAAACGATTTTAATTCTGCAGGACAATCTAAATCGATTGTATTGCTATATTTTTCGAAAATTGAATTGAAGTTTCTACCAATTTCTATATTTTCTAACTCAACTCCATTATGAGAAAAACTTAAATGATGGTTTTCTGCTTTTATAGAAACTATTGGATCTATAGCAATAAAAGAAAAACTTTCATCTTTACTATGATAGTCTGAGCTTTCTAACAACAAAGTGTTAGCGTATTTGTCTCTAAAACGTAAATACAGTCCTACAGGAGTTACTGTATCTGCCATTTTCGTTTTATGTATTGTTTTAAATTGTATTTTTTTCATTCTGATGATAAAAATTATCATAAAAAAAGGCTTATCGTGAGATAAGCCTTTTTATTATATTGTTACATATAGTTTACTTCTCACTTATTTAGATAAGAGAGTTCCACCACCATGTATTGTTTGTATTTTCTTTCATTTGAATGACAAAAATAAGATAGATTTTTTAAAGAGCAAATTTTATATGAACTTTATTTAAAATGTGTTATAAAATTATGTATTTATCTAAAAAATGAAAGGTTTAATGAATTATCCTTTTTTAAACCTTTTAATTTTTGAGTTAAAATTCCATTTCCAAATGATAAATATAATGAGAAGGTAAAATAAATTCCACAATAATATAAAAGCAATAAATGATAACCAAGTATCAAAACGAGCATTTTCAGTAATATAAAATATGCTATCACCATTTTGAAATTTTGATACTAGATGCCTTGTACCCCAGTTATTGCCTAGGTGAATTCCTATTGCAAAATATAAGGATTTAGACTTTAAAAATGCTGTTGCAAAAAGTAAATGACCAATTGGTATGGTAATTACCGTAAAAATAATCATGGGAGTGCTATTGATAACTCCAATATCAAAAACATGCACTAACATGAATAGAAATGAAAAAATAATATTTGCTTTTAAAACAGAACTGACTTCTATGGTTTTTTTAAATAAATATCCTCTAAAAAGAAATTCTTCTACTGCAACCATTGGTAACATTATATAAAAACCGTTTAAAATATTTTTATAGTTGAAAGTAGAACTTAAATTAATTGTTTCTCCAAAACATAAGGCTCTTAAATATTTAACCAATAAAAAAGCGATTGCTCCTATTAAAATTCCTAAAAGAAAAAACTTTAAATTTTTAATTTTAAAATCTAAGCCATAATCACTCAATTTCTTATTATCTGATTTTAATAAAACCCAGGTAGCAATACCAAGACAAATTGCAGAAGAATATGGAAAATATTGTTTTATTACACCTTTATTAAGTAATCCTGATACAAAAAGAGCTAAAAAAAATATTATAATAGCAAAAACGTATTTTGATATTATTGGATATTTCTTAATTAAATTTTTCATTTTTAAACGTGTTTGGTTAAACCTACTTTGGTTTTTATTTTAGGAGGAAGAAGTGAAATACATTTTATTTCTTTAAAAAGGGAATAGATAATGGATAGTTATATTTCCCTGAATTTAATGCAGCAATAATATTTGAAATTGAGGTTATAATTCCGAATAAAACAATAGCACCTGTTAAGAAGAAATTATAACCAGGAAAAGGAAAAAATAAAATTAAAGAAAGGATAAAATACAAAGTTATAGAACTATGAAAATTTACAACTGCTTTACCATGTGAATCATAAACCTTATTGTCTTTAGATTTTTGCAACCAAAGAAATGTTGGAAAAATAATATTTCCAAAAGGAATAATTAATCCCAAAAAAGGAATTGCATGTAATAACAACATCCATTTTCTTTCAACCTTTTCTTCATTAGGATTATCTATAACTATTAAATCACTTACTTCAACATCTAATCCTACAGCTAACAATTTTACAGTTTGTAAATGAGGTTGCACTTCTCCTTTTTCAATTCTTTGAATTGTTCGAACTCCAACAGTTGTTTTTTCTGAAAGTTGATCTTGAGTTAACCCTTTTAACTTTCTATGATACAATAAATTTTCTTTAATTGATTGTTGTTTCATTTTACTTGTTTTGATGCTACAAATCTAAGGCTTACTTCTTGTTTTTTACACGCCATTTAAATGTCACCTATCTGTCATTTTCAGCATTTACAAGGGTTAGAAGCTAATATAAAACAAAAAATCTCGCTTTCGCGAGATTTTTACACTTTTTAAGAAATTACAATTATATGTCTTATCTCATAATTTTCACATTCATTTCTTCTACCTTTTTATCAGATAAAATTGATGGTGCATTAAATAATAAATCTTCTGATGTTCCAGTTTTTGGAAAAGCCATTACTTCTCTAATAGATGCTTTCTTTTCTAAAATCATCATTAACCTATCTACACCCCAAGCAATTCCTCCATGAGGTGGTGCTCCATATTGAAACGCTTTGTACATTGTTCCAACACTTTTTATCATTTCTTCTTTGTTATAACCCATGTTTTTATAGGTTGCTTCTAGAATTTCTGCTTTGTGTGCACGAACTGAACCTCCACCAATTTCATAACCATTTAAGATTAAATCGTATTGTTGAGCAATAATAGTTCCTATTTCATCATCATTCCCATTCATATGCTTTTCTAAATCATAAACTGCTGGCATAGAAAATGGATTGTGTGTAAACGTCCATCTTCCTTCATCCGTTTTTTCAAACATTGGGAAATCTACAACCCAAGCTGGTCTTAATTCTTTTGGATTGATTAATTTTAAGATTCTTCCCAATTCTTGACGAACAGCATCTAATGCTTTGTTTGCAGTTGCATAATCTGCTGCAGAAAAGAATACAATATCTCCAACTTGTGCATCTGTTGCTTTAATAATATTAGCCGCAATTTCTTCTCCTAAAAACTTAATAATTGGCGATTGTAAATCGTTTTCATTTACAATAATATAAGCCAAACCACCTAAACCATTTTGTTGTGCAATGGCAGTTAAGTTTTCAATCTGACCTTTAGACATACGTTTGTTTCCTTGCTCTTGAGCAGAAACCTTGATACATTTTACAATTCCACCATCATCAATAGGTTTGCTAAATACTTGGAAAGTTGTGTCTTTTACAATATCAGTAATGTCTTGCATTTCTAAACCATAACGTAAATCTGGTCTATCACAACCATATTTATCCATAGCTTCTTTGTAAGTTATAACTTCGAAAGGACGTAAAATCCATTTTTTACCATAGATTTTCTTCACGATTTCATTAAACATTTTAGTGTTTAAATCTATAATCTGTTGCATACTCGCATATGCCATTTCAATATCTAATTGTGTAAACTCTGGTTGTCTGTCTCCTCTAGAATCTTCATCTCTAAAACAACGTGCAATTTGAAAATATTTTTCAAAACCACCCACCATTAACATTTGTTTAAATTGTTGTGGTGCTTGTGGTAATGTATAAAAAGAACCTGCCTGTTTTCTGGTTGGCACAATAAATTCTCTTGCACCTTCATCTGTACCTGCAGTTAAAATAGGTGTTTCAATTTCTAAAAACTCTTCTTCATCTAAAATATCACGTAGTAACTTAATTACTTTATGACGATTAACAATTGCTTTACGAACTTCATCATTTCTATGGTCTAAAAACTTGTATTGAAAACGAGTAGTTTCGTTTGTTTTCATTGCTCTTTTTATCTCAAAAGGCAATGTTTTAGATAAGTTTAAAATTTCTAAAGCAGCAGTTTCTAATTCAATTTTACCTGTTCTTAAACCTGCATTATAATCGTCTTCATTTCTTTGAACAACCACACCAGTAACCATAATTACAGTTTCTGGTTTTAGTTTTACCAATTCATCTAAATTCGGAAAAGTTTCTCTACTTAAACGAACTTGAAAAACTTGATTGCTAGAATCTCTTAAATCAATAAACATTAATTCTCCATGATCACGTACACTAGATACCCAACCAGATAATGTAACTTCATCATTTATAGAATCATCAGATAATTCAGAAATTTTATGAGTTCTGTATTCATCTTTAATTACAATTGGAACCGATTGTAATTCTTCTTCTACTTTTTGTTTTTTATTTTGAGTTGGTTGCTTATCGTTTTTAGCAGATTGATTTTGAGTTGCTTCAATTGGCTTATCACTAACAGCTTTTAAAATTTCTTCACGAATCACTTTTCCTGAAGCTCCTTTACCAATAATTTGAATTACTTTACCTACTAAGATTCCTGCTTTTCCTTGATTTCCTCCTTTAATATCTGCAGCAATAGCTTCGTTTTCTGCAATTACTTTGGCAACAGCATCTTTAATTTTATCTTCAGAAATCGTATTGTCTTCAAAGTATTTGTTGTAATCGAAATCTCTATCTTTTAAGTAAGATGTAATTCCGTTTTGAACTAAAACAGAGGTAATTTTATCATCTTTAAATAGTTGGAAAATTTCAATTAACTGTTCTACACTATGAATATTTGCATACTCATCTGCTTTTAAATTGTTAACTAAAGTTTTTGCAACAAAAGAAGGATCTTTAATTACATTATTTATCTCTACAAATGTTTTAGATCTTAACGAATCTGCGGTAAAAAACTTAGCATCTTGTGGTAAAACACCACCTTTTATTAAAATAGATTCTACAGCAAAAGGTAAAGAACTTACATCTACATCTATACTTTCTACAACTTGTTTTATGTTTACAAATGGTAAATCTGGTTCAGAAATAAAACGATAATCAGCTTCAAATTCTTTTTTACGCATTGTTTTGGTTTGCTTTAAATCTGCATCCCATAAAACCGTAGTTTGATCTGGTCTAAACTCTTTATTTTCTATGTAATAATTAAGTTGTTTTTCAATTTCTTCCTTTAAAGCATCTACCATAAACTTAAATGAATTTAAGTTTTTGATTTCTGTTCTTGGGTTTAAATCATAACTTCTTTTCTTACGTAAAGACACAGAAACATCCGATTTAAACTCTCCTTTTTCAAGGTTTGCTTCCGATATTTTTAAATTCTGAACAATTCTTTGAATATATTGTGCGTAGATTGAAGCATCTTCTATATGACGAATACAAGGTTCTGTTACAATTTCTATTAAAGGAACACCAGCTTTATTAAAATCTACCAAAGAAACTTTCTTTTCGTGCATCAATTTTGCAGCATCTTCCTCTATGTGAACTTGTGTTAAGTTTACTGTAAACTGTGAACCATCGTTTCTAAAACAAGAAACTTGTCCATCAGGAATTACAGGATTATGAAATTGCGTAATTTGAATATTCTTTGGATTGTCTGGATATTCATAATGTTTACGATCCCAAGAAATTACTTCGTTTTCAAAAGTAGACTTTACTGCTTTTCCAAAATAAATTGCTTTTTTAATAGCTTCTTTATTTATAGATGGTAAAACCCCCATTTGCCCTGTACAAACTGAACAAATATTTTTATTTGGCTCTTCTATTTCATGATTTGCACAAGAACAGAAAAGTTTAGTTTTTGTATTTAATCTAACGTGTGTTTCTAGACCGATTACTAACTCTAATTCGTGCTGTTTTAAAAGCTCATTTAATTGTGATAATTCCATTATATCGTGTCTTTTAAGAAGTTAGCAAACTTCAAAACAAGTTCGTCATTATTTTTTGCTGCAGAAATTTGAATTCCTGTTTCTGTTCCTTGAGGTACTGTTAAGGTTGGCAATTGCCCTAAACTAAAACCAACTGTATAAGCATCTGACAAATACATAGCCAAAGGATCTTTTAAACTATCACCAATTTTTGGTGGCGAATTTGGTGTTACTGGTGATAAAATTACATCTACTTCTTTAAAATCTTTTTCAAAATTTTCTGAAATCTGATCTCTTAAATTCAATCCTTTTAAATAAATTTCATCAGAAAAACCTTGAGATAATACTTGGTTTCCACCAACAATTCTACGTTTTGTTTCTTCAGAAAAATTTTCTGAACGTGTAATAGAATATGTATCTTTTAAATTATCTCCTTCAATTCTTGCTCCGTAATTTGTACCATCTAATCTAGATAAATTAGAAGCAGTTTCTGCCATTGCTAATGTATAATACGTAGATACTAACGTATCAGATTCAAAGAAATCTAATTCTTTAACTTCTATTCCTTTTGCTTTTATTTTTTCTATCGATGCTAAAAAATCTGACTTTACTTGAGCATCAATTGCTTCACTTTCTATAAAGTTTTTAAAGTACCCAACAGTTTTAATTTCATCTGCATTTAAAACAGCTTCTTCAGAAATTGCTTTTGATTGATACGTAGTTTGATCTTTTACATCTTTACCACTCATCACATTTAAAACAATTCTAATATCTTCTATTGATTTTGCTATTGGACCAACACAATCTGTAGAAGAAGCGTACGCCATAATTCCATATCTAGAAATTCTTCCATAGGTTGGTTTTAAACCATACACTTTATTGTAACCTGCTGGTTGACGAATTGAACCTCCTGTATCTCCTCCTATAGAAAAAACAGTGTAATCTTTAGCTACATTAACTGCAGAACCTCCACTTGAACCTCCACCAACTAACTCAGGATTTATAGCATTTTTAACTGCTCCAAAAATGGTGTTTTCAGAAGATGAACCGTGACCAAAAGAATCACAATTTTCTTTTACTAACGGAATTGCACCTGCATCTAACAATTTTTGAATTGCAGTTGCAGTATATGATGATTTATAGTTTTTTAACAATTCTGAACTAGAAGTTGTTAATGTTCCTTGAACCATATACACATCTTTAATTCCGAAAGGAATTCCTTCTAACAAACCAATTTCTTGCCCGCTTTCAATTTTAGCATCAACATTAGCTGCTAATTCTAAAGCTTTTACATCTAAAAGTGAATTGACTGTATTTTGAGTGTTTGATTTTAATAAATCTAATCTATCTTGAACTAACTGAGTACAAGAGATTTCTTTGTTCATCAATTGTTGATGAATTTGATGTATTTGCGATTCCATATTTATTCTTCTATCACTTTAGAAACAACTAAATATCCGTTTTTTTTGTTTGGAAAATTTTCAATGATAATATCCTTTTCAATTTGAGGACTATCAATTACTTCATCTTCTCTTAAATCATCTAAAGACACAGCATTATTATGATTTATATTAAAAGAATTATTATTTGATGTATTTGCATTTTTAATTACATCAAATAATTTACTTACAGTTTCAGACTCTTTTGCTCCTTTAATACTCGACAGAACGTCGACTGTCATCATTTTACTCATCTTTTCGATTTTAAATTAAAAAAGCCTTCCAAATTTGGAAGGCTTTATTTATATATTTTTAAACAACAACCTTCCTACCCTAAAAATTAGGATTATTGAAATTACGATTGTTATTATTATTTGTCATTTTTTAATTTTAACGTTGACAAATATAGACAGAATATATCTTATAAAAACTTCTTTTTTAAGATTTTGTAAAAGGATTGTTAGATTCATAAAATATCTACACTAAATTATGAATACATTAAAAAACCTTAAAAAAGAGAATTTTAATTAAATTTATTTTAAAGAAATTTGATATTGCATTACAAACATTCCTTTATAATTTTTTTGATTCATGGTAGTTGCATCAAAAATTGGTCTATGTTGATACCCAAAACTCATTTTTCTTCCGTGTTTACCATCCATTAAGAAGTTTACTGTAAAATCATAAACAGTCATTTGATCATTTAAAGCATCCCAATTAGCACTTTGAATTGCAATATTAGGTTGAATTACCATTGGATATCCTAAAAATTTAGATTTTTTAAAAGCGTATCCAAATTGAGTATACCAAGTGGTACCTGTACCAATCATTGGAAATGCAACACCTGCCCCATTAAAATCAGATCCTCCTCCTGAAGTAGGATTGTTTGCTCCTACATTTCTAATGTAATCTTTACCAAAATCGTAATCGTAAAAACCTAAATAAGCTGTAATTGCACCCTCATTATTTAAAGGTAAATTTAAAAAAGAATCTACAGCCCAATGTTTCATATCGTATAAATTAGTAGTTGCTAATAAAGCATCTCCATCACTCATTGCTTTTTCTTGAAACTGAAAACCTGCTCCAATATTAAAAACTTTTTTAGCTTGTAAATAGGTTCCAGTAGGATACGCTGATTTATTAGATTCATGCTCAAAAAATTGATACATTACATAAGAAGAAGTTTTAATTCTTGGTCTATTATTTGCAAAATCTACTCCTCCAGAAGGAATATTAGTAACAGCAATTGGGTTTCCAAAAGATAAACGATAATCTATTTTACCAACCTGACCTTTAACCCAAACACCTAAAACCCTACCAATATCATCAGTTTTATTTACTGTGTTTAATGAAAAAAGTGGAGAATCTAATCCCATTAATGTTTTATTAGAACGAACATTCCATCTATTTAAACCTTGCCAACCAGATTTACCAATACCAATTTCAAAAGCCTTACTAAAAGCATACTCAGCATACAAATCTAAAATTCTCATAGGAAAATTCTTAGATTTAAAATTATGATTATTTCCACCAATAATAGAATAGAAATATAACTTAGGAGTTAATTGAGAGGTAACAGGAATTCTTAATCTTCTTAATGAAACATCTGCATAAGTACTTGTAGGTTCACCATTTACTAAAGAACCTTCGTTTAAATCTGAATAACGCAACCATAATTGCGCTCTAACATTCCATTTAATTGTTGGTTTAAATTTTTCTTTTTCTTGTGCACTTACAAAAATTGATGACAATAAAATAATTGCTACTACAAAAATCTTAATGCTACTTTTTACTAAATTCATTCTATTCTTATTCTTAAATTAGCCACAAAACTATGCTGATATTATTTTGCATAAAGTGACAAACATCATGTTTAAAAAAATAATTCATTTTTTTACTAAAACGATTCCTTTAGGTTAAATTCTTAAAAAAATGAATTTCAAAATCTAACAAATAAACAACTTTCAATAATTTTATTATAATTTCTATTTCAAAATTTATAAAATTATAAAATAAGATGATTTTTAGAGGTTTTAAGACACTTTCTTAGTTATTAACATTTTTCATTTTTATTAACAAACACCTTTAAAAACCTATGTTTTTATTTATATTTGGTAGGTTGCATTTTTAGGCAACAAACCTATAAAAACAAATATTAGAGACAGATAATGAGCGAAGAAAAAAAACATAATTATGACGCTTCCAGTATTCAGGCGCTGGAAGGTATGGAGCACGTTAGAATGCGTCCGTCAATGTATATTGGAGACGTAGGTGTACGTGGTTTACACCACTTAGTATATGAAGTTGTAGACAACTCTATTGATGAAGCTTTAGCAGGACATTGTGACAGAATAGATGTTACAATTAACGAAGACAACTCTATTACTACTAAAGATAATGGACGTGGTATTCCTGTAGGAATTCATCAAAAAGAAGGAGTATCAGCTCTACAAGTTGTTATGACTAAAATTGGTGCTGGTGGTAAATTTGATAAAGACTCTTACAAAGTTTCTGGTGGGTTACATGGTGTAGGTGTTAGTTGTGTAAATGCATTATCAGATCACTTAACAGCTACAGTTCATAAAGAAGGAAAAGTTTGGCAACAAGAATACGAAAGAGGTAAAACTTTATACCCAGTAAAAACTATTGGAGAAACAGATTTTACAGGTACAATTGTAACTTTTTTACCAGACAAGTCTATATTCCAACAAACTACAGAATACAATTACGATACACTAGCTACACGTATGCGTGAGTTAGCTTATTTAAATAAAGGAATTACAATAACCTTAACAGATAAAAGAAATACAGATGATGAAGGAAACTTTATTGCTGAAACTTTTCATTCTACTGAAGGATTATCTGAGTTTGTAAAATATTTAGATTCTACTCGTGAGCAACTAACTGCTTCTGTAATTTCTATGGAAGGAGAAAAAAATGGTATTCCTGTTGAAGTTGCTATGGTTTACAACACTTCATATTCAGAAAATTTACATTCTTACGTAAATAATATCAATACTCATGAAGGAGGTACACATTTATCTGGTTTTAGAAGAGGTTTAACACATACCTTAAAAAAATATGCAGATGAGTCTGGATTACTTAAAAATGTAAAGTTTGAAATTGCTGGTGATGATTTTAGAGAAGGGTTAACAGCAATTGTTTCTGTAAAAGTTGGAGAACCTCAATTTGAAGGACAGACAAAAACAAAACTTGGAAATAGAGAAGTTTCTTCTGCAGTATCTCAAGCAGTATCAGAAATGTTAACTGATTACTTAGAAGAAAACCCTAATGATGCAAAAACTATTGTTCAAAAAGTAATTTTAGCAGCAACTGCTAGACATGCAGCACGTAAAGCCAGAGAAATGGTTCAACGTAAAACTGTAATGTCTATTGGTGGTTTACCTGGTAAATTATCAGACTGTTCAGAAACAGATCCTGCTCAATGTGAAATTTTCTTAGTTGAGGGAGATTCTGCAGGTGGAACAGCAAAACAAGGTAGAGACAGAAACTTTCAGGCAATTTTACCACTTCGTGGAAAAATCTTGAACGTAGAAAAAGCAATGCAACACAAAGTTTTTGAAAACGAAGAAATCAAAAACATGTTTACTGCTTTAGGTGTTTCTATTGGTACAGAAGAAGATCCAAGGGCTTTAAATCTATCTAAAATTCGTTACCACAAAGTAGTTATTATGTGTGATGCCGATGTTGATGGATCGCATATTGCTACCTTAATATTAACATTCTTCTTTAGATACATGAGAGAAATGGTTGAGCAAGGGTATATTTACATTGCTACTCCTCCATTATATTTAGTTAAAAAAGGACAAAAAAGAGAATACGCTTGGGATGATAACCAACGCGATTTAATTGCTCAAAAAATGGGTGGATCTGTTAATATTCAAAGATATAAAGGTCTTGGAGAGATGAACGCAGAACAACTCTGGGACACAACAATGAACCCAGAATTTAGAACTTTACGTAAAGTTGTTATTGATAATGCTACAGAAGCAGATAGAGTTTTTTCTATGTTAATGGGAGATGAAGTTCCACCACGTAGAGACTTTATAGAACGTAATGCTAAATATGCTAATATTGATGCATAAAGCCAAATATTAATTTTCATAAAAAAAACTCAACAAATTGTTGAGTTTTTTTTATGAAAATTAATAACCAAAATCAGCATTTAACCAACAAAAAAGCAACTTATCCCATAATATTTTAACATATTTTTATATATTAGCTTATATTATTACCCAAAAACTTAAACAAATATTAACTAAACACTAAACAAATGAAGAAGTACATTTTAATTCTGATAAGTATATTTACCTTATCATTTAATACAAACGCACAAGAAGGGTTTGAAGCAATTCTTTTAGCAGATGCATCAGATTCTCAAAAACTTATGGAAGCCTATTTTTCTCCAGGAATGGAAGGCTTTATTAATGCAATGAATAACGGATGGTACCATACAGCTAAAGTTCACAAAACTTTTGGATTTGATTTAGCTATTGGTCTAAGTGGAGCAGCAATACCTACTGAAAAGGAATTATTTAATATTTCTGCACTTGGATTAACTTCTGTAACTTCCTCATCAACCACAGCTTCAACTTTTGCAGGACCAAGTGGAACTACTTCTATGACTGTAAACACTACAATTAACGGAAATAATGTATCTGCAAACTTTGATTCACCTGGTGGAATTTTATCTGATTTACCTGCAAAAGCAGTTCCAGCACCTATAGTTCAACTAAGTGTTGGTCTTCCTTTTAAACTTGAAGGAATGTTAAGATTTGTTCCTGAAACTAATATTGGAGAAGATGATGGGTCTGTAAAAATGTTAGGTGTAGGGCTTAAAAAAGAAATCACAAATTGGTTTGGACCTCTAGACAAAACACCTTTGCATATTTCTCTTTTAGCAGCCTATACAACTATGGATGTAAATTATGGAATTGCTGATCAGAGTTCTGGAGAGATTCAGGTACAAAATGCATTAACTGAATTCAATTTAAAAGCTTATACAGTACAAGCAATTGCTTCTTTAAACTTCCCTATTATTAATATTTACGGAGGTTTTGGCTACAACAGTGGTAATGCTAGTTATGCTATGTCTGGAACTTTTACTGGTGTATACGACACAGGTTTCCCTGCTCCAAACGACAAAGTAACAAAAAACCTAAGCGTTCCATCTAATTTAGATTTTGAGTCTAGTGGTGTTACAACAACATTAGGAGCTAGATTAAGTTTAGGATTCTTTAAAATATTTGGTAGTTATGCTTTTCAAGAATACAATACTTTTTCTGCAGGAGTTGCTATTAGTATTAGATAATAATAAATAAAAATATAACAAAAAAAGACATCTTGTATAGGTGTCTTTTTTTTGTTATACAAAACTAAAACCTTGCTTAATTTTTGTACTTTTGCAATTATCAATTTGATTATAAAACTTAAAAACAAAAGATATGAAAGTTACAGTAGTAGGAGCTGGTGCAGTAGGTGCAAGTTGTGCAGAATACATTGCAATTAAAGACTTTGCTTCAGAAGTTGTTATTTTAGACATTAAAGAAGGTTTTGCTGAAGGTAAAGCAATGGATTTAATGCAAACTGCTTCTTTAAATGGTTTCGACACAAAAATTACAGGAAGTACAAATGATTATTCTAAAACAGCAGGTTCTGATGTTTGTGTAATTACTTCTGGTATTCCTCGTAAACCAGGTATGACTCGTGAAGAGCTTATTGGTATTAATGCTGGAATTGTAAAAACTGTTTCTTCTAGTTTAATTGAACATTCTCCAAATACAATTATTATTGTTGTTTCTAATCCTATGGATACTATGACTTATTTAGTTCATAAAACTACAGGATTACCTAAAAATAGAATTATTGGAATGGGTGGAGCCTTAGATTCTGCTCGTTTTAAATACAGATTAGCAGAAGCTTTAGGTGCTCCTATTTCTGATGTTGATGGTATGGTAATTGGTGGTCACTCTGATAAAGGAATGGTTCCTTTAACAAGATTAGCAACAAGAAATTCTGTTCCTGTTTCTGAATTTATTTCTGAAGAAAGATTAGAACAAGTATTACAAGATACTAAAGTTGGTGGAGCAACATTAACTGGTTTATTAGGTACTTCTGCTTGGTATGCTCCTGGAGCTGCTGTTAGTGGTTTAGTTCAAGCTATTGCTTGTGATCAAAAGAAAATTTATCCTTGTTCTACTTTATTAGAAGGAGAATATGGTTTAAATGATTTATGTATTGGAGTTCCTGTTGTTTTAGGTAAAAACGGAATTGAAAGCATAGTAGAAATCAACTTAAACGATGCTGAAAAAGCTCATATGCAAGAATCTGCTGCAGGTGTTTCTAAAACTAACGGATTGTTAGAATTATAAAAACCTATTTTAGATTTTATAAAATAAAAAAAGTCCAGCTTTAAAGCTGGACTTTTTTTATTGCTCTATATATTTTTTTAATCTGCTTGTAAAATAAGTCCACCCTTCAACACAACTCTTTCTAGTAAACTCTGGAATCGAAAATTGTTCAAATTTTTCTATTCCTTCTGCTTTTACTTTAAAGTTGATAAAATCATTTTCCAATTCTTCTATATAAAAAGTTACATTAAAGGAATCTTTAACATAATCAGGATATGTCCAAGCTACTTTTATGCTTTTAAAGTTTTCAACTTGTACAACTTCCCAAAGGTGATAAAAAACACGTTCTTCATTTTTAACAACAAACCACGTTTTAAAACCGATTTCTGCATTGAAATTAGGAATATTATCAAAAAACCAATACCTCATTTCATTGACATTAGTAATTGCGTTCCAAATTCGTTCTTTTGAAGTTTTTATATTTATATCAACAACAATTGGCTTCATATTTATATTTTAAGATAACCCAAAAATAACTCCATCATTATCAATAGTCATATTTTCAGAAGCAGGTACAGCAGGTAACCCTGGCATTCTCATCATTTTACCTAAAATAGGAATTACAAATTGTGCACCAGCAGCTATTTCAATTTCCCTAACAGTTACAGTAAAACCTTCTGGTCTTCCTATTAATGATGCATTATCAGAAAATGACTTTTGTGTTTTTGCCATACAAATAGCAAAATCATTAAACCCTAGACGATCTATTCTTCTTAAATTTAATTGCGCTTTTTTACTATACTCAACATTAGAAGCTCCATAAATTTCTTTGGCTATGATTTCTATTTTATCTTTTATAGGAGAATTCCAATCATATAAGGGTTTATATTGGGTTGCTTTATTTTCTACAACATCTACTACTGCTTCAGCCAACGCTTTTGTTCCTTCACCTCCTTTTGCCCAACCTTCAGATAACACTGCCTTAACACCTAAAGTTGCACATTTTTTAATTACAAACTCTACCTCTTCTTTAGAGTCTGAAGTAAATGAATTTACAGACACAACAGGCTCAATATTAAATTTTCTAATATTTTCTATATGTTTTTCTAAATTTTTAAAACCAATAGAAACTCTTTCTAAATTTGGTCTGTTATAATCTTCTTTTGCAGCACCTCCATGATGACGTAAAGCTCTAATTGTAGCAACCAACACAACACATTTAGGATTTAGTTTTGCAAATGAAGATTTAATATTTAAAAATTTTTCAGCACCTAAATCTGCCCCAAAACCAGCTTCTGTAACTACATAATTAGATAAAGACAAACCCATTTTAGTAGCTATAATTGTATTGGTTCCTTGTGCAATATTTGCAAACGGACCTCCATGAATAATTGCTGGATTTTCTTCTAAAGTTTGTACTAAATTTGGTTTAATAGCATCTTTTAATAAAATTGCCATCGCATTTTCTGCCTTTAAATCTCTAGCAAATATTGGTTTTTTATCAAAAGTAAAACCAATAAAAATATTTCCTAATCTTTCTTTTAAATTTTCTAAGTTAGAAGCCATACAAAGAATTGCCATTACCTCAGATGCTGGAGTTATATTAAATCCATCTTGTCTTGGAATACCATTTGCAGTACCTCCTAAACCAATAGTAATATCTCTTAAAGCTCGATCATTCATATCAATAACACGTTTCCAAAGAATGGTTCTTGGGTCAAGATTTAAGTTATTTGTTTTGCTTTGTATATTGTTATCAATTAAAGCAGACAATAAATTATTAGCTTTCTCAACAGCGTTAAAATCTCCAGTAAAATGTAAGTTAATATCTTCCATAGGAACTACTTGAGAATAACCTCCACCAGCTGCTCCACCTTTAATTCCAAACACAGGCCCTAAAGAAGGTTCTCTTAAAACAACTGTAGCTTGTTTCCCAATTTTATTTAACCCTTCAGTTAAACCTATAGAAACTGTAGTTTTTCCTTCTCCTGCAGGTGTTGGAGTTAAAGCTGTTACTAAGACCAAATTGTTAGCTGCAATTTTTTTATCATCGATTAAAGTTAAAGGAAGTTTAGCTTTGTATTTTCCATACATTTCTAAACTATCTTCATCAACTTCTAATTTTTTAGCAATATTTTTAATATGATTCAGTTTTTTTGCCTGAGCAATTTCTATATCTGTTAAATGTGTCATATTTGAAATTAAGTATTATTATTTACGAATTTAATCAAATAAATATAATCATTTTTAATACTTCACAAAAACACCTCATAAAAACATAAAAAAATTACACATAACACAATTAAATAATCTTACATTTTGATAAAAATAGATGACAATTTTGAGACGTAAAAAGCAATCTTTTTATATATTTGGCAAATGAGAGCAAAATGGTACTTTGGTACTTTATTCTTACTATTTATTTCTTTTGGAGCATTTCAAGAGCAGGTTTCTATACCTAATCAAGAAATTGTTTTAGAGTTTGTTGATTCTAAAATTGACAAAAAAAATATTGCAGAAGCAATAACAGAAGTTAAAGAAAAGCTTCAAAAAGTTGGTATTGTAAATATCAATATCAAAAAAAATCAAAATGGTACTTTAAAGATTTCTTATTTCAGCAATATCGATATTGATAATGTTAAAAAAGAACTTGCTAAAGAAAGTAAATTACTCATAAATAAGAGCTCAAAAAATAAAGAAGAAAATAATAACCCTTATAGTTATAATTTAGATATCTATGAGCTAACTAATGAAAGTGACATTTCTAATTCTGATTTTAAATTTGTTTTTGAATTTAAATCAAGTTCAGATAGATTTACCACATACAACCATTATGCTTTCTTTAAAAAAGTAACTCAACGCAAAGCTGATAAACTTTTTACAAACACTTTTAAAGCATCTCAAAACAATCCTTTTACAAAGGATAGATCTACATGTAAAGAACCAGAAGTTAGAGCAGGTCCTTTTAACTTTGTTAGTTAAAAAGTGTAATCTTTTACGTTTTTTAAATCCCTTTAAAATAATGAGTTTCAAACTCATAATAACAACAAACAATCAATAAAAATTATTGTCAGGTTTTGCGAGAAACTATATATTTGCTCGTTTTAAAAAATTTGACCCATAAATAAATTATAAAATGCAAAACAAAGGACTTATAAAATTATTTGCAATCCTTTTTGGATTGGTAAGTTTATACCAATTATCATTTACATTTTTTGTAAATAATGTAGAAGACAAAGCTGTAAAATATGCTGAATCTAAAGGTGCTGATAAAGATGCTAGACAAAAAGTAACTTTAGAAAGAAAATACTTAGACAGTGTAGCTAACAAAGATGTTATAGATTTAGGAATAGCTTCTTACACTTATGATGATGTTAAATCTAAAGAAATGAATTTAGGTTTAGATTTAAAAGGTGGTATTAATGCTATTTTACAAGTTTCTGTAAAAGAGGTATTAAAAAGTTTATCTAACGACTCTAAAAATGAAGCTTTTAACAACGCTTTAAACGCTGCAGACATTAAGCAAAGAAACAGTAATGAAAATTACTTAGACTTATTCTTTGAAGAATTTGAAAATATTGCTGGAGACACAAAATTAAGTGCTCCATCTATTTTTGGAACGAAAGCTTTAAGCGAAAAAATTTCTTTTAATGAAGCAAATGAAACTGTTAAAGAAACTTTACAAGAAGAAATTAACAGTTCTATTATAACTACTTTAGAGGTTTTAAGAAGTAGAATTGATAAGTTTGGTGTTGCTTCTCCAAAAATTCAAAGAATTGGAAACTCTGGTAGAATTCAAATTGAATTACCAGGAGCAAAAGATATAGATCGTGTATCTAAGTTAATTACTAGTAAAGCAGAATTACAATTCTGGGAAGTTTATACAAATGCAGAAGTTCAAAACTTCTTTTTCTCTGCAAACACAAAAATTGCAGAATTATTAAAAGACACTTCAGTAATTGAAAAAGCTGTAGATTCTACTAAAAAAGATGATATTGATGATTTATTAGGAGAAACTAAAGATTCTACTAACGTAAATCAAAAAAACCTTTTCACATACTTTTACCCAAATGTAGCTCAGTCTCAACAACAAATGAGTTCTTTAGTTGGGCAAGCTAAAGTTTTAGATACTGCTACTGTTAATAGTTTATTAAATAGAAAAGAAGTTAGAGCTTTATTACCTACTAATTTAAAATATGTAAAATTCTTATGGGATTATAAATCTAATAAATCTTCAGATGGAACTACAGAATTAATTGGATTATATGCAATTAAAGGAAACAGAAAAGGGAAAGCAAATATTGAAGGTGATGTAATTTTAGATGCTGCCCAAGTTTTTGACCAATTAAACAAACCAGAAGTTAGCATGACTATGAATAGTTCTGGAACTAAACAATGGGCAAAAATGACTACCGAAAATCAAGGTAAATTTGTTGCTGTAGTTTTAGACAACTATGTATATACTGCTCCTTCAGTTAATTTACCTATTACAGGTGGTAGAACATCTATTTCTGGTGGAAGCATGACAATTGCAGAAGCAGAAGATATTGCAACTGTTTTAAAAGCAGGTAAATTACCAGCTGCTGCAAGAATGATTCAAGCACAAGTTGTTGGACCTTCTTTAGGTAAAGAAGCTATTAATGCAAGTTTCTTATCATTTGGTTTAGCAATTGTTTTAGTTTTACTTTGGATGATTTTATATTATGGTAAAGCAGGTATTTATGCTGATATTGCTTTAGTTGTAAACATTTTATTCATCTTTGGTATTCTAGCTTCATTTGGAGCTGTGTTAACATTACCTGGTATTGCTGGTATTATCTTAACAATTGGTATGTCTGTAGATGCCAACGTAATTATCTTCGAAAGAATTAAAGAAGGTTTATTTAAAAAGAAAGGTTTAAAACAATCTGTAGAAGAAGGATTCTCTGTAAAAGGAGCATTATCTGCTATTATTGATGCTAATATTACTACATTATTAACTGGTATTATTTTATATGTTTTTGGTACAGGACCAATTAAAGGTTTTGCTTTAACATTAATGATTGGTATTGCTACTTCTTTATTTACTGCAGTATTTATTACTCGTTTATTAATTGACAGATCTGTAAATAAAGGAAACAACTTAACATTTAACACATCTATATCTAAAGGATGGTTCCAAAACATAAATGTAGAGTTCTTAAAGAAACGTAAAATTGCTTATGTAATTTCTGGAGCTATCATTATTGCTGGTATTGTTTCTATTTTCTCTATTGGATTAAAACAAGGTGTAGATTTTAAAGGAGGACGTTCTTATGTTGTTCGTTTTGAACAAGACATGAATGCTACAGAAGTTGCTAATACTTTAAAAGATGCTTTTGGTACAGCTCCAGAGGTAAAAACTTATGGTACTGCTAATCAATTAAAAATAACTACAGTTTATAAAATTGATGAAGAAGGTCAAGAAGTAGATGAAGAAGTACAAAATGCTTTATACAAAGGATTAAAATCTTATTTAGGAGATACTACTTACGAAAACTTTAAACCAGGTTTCGAAAAACAAGGAGCAGGTGTTATGAGTTCTATTAAAGTAGAACCTACAATTGCAGATGATATTAAAACATCAGCTTTATATGCAGTATTTGGGTCTTTATTAGTAGTTTTCTTATACATTTTATTACGTTTTAGAAAGGTATCTTTCTCTATTGGAGCTGTAATTGCAGTATTCCATGATGTTTTAATTGTATTAGGAGTATTCTCTATTACATATAAATTTATGCCTTTTGATATGGAAATTGGACAATCATTTATTGCAGCAATTCTAACAGTAGTTGGTTACTCTCTGAATGATACTGTGGTAATTTTTGATAGAATTAGAGAATTTGCAGGAATCCACTCTAACTGGAAATACAGTGAAGTAGTAGATAAAGCATTAAGCTCTACATTAGGAAGAACAATTAATACATCATTAACAACATTATTAGTAATGTTAGCAATCTTCTTATTTGGAGGAGACTCTATTAAAGGGTTTATGTTTGCTTTAATAATTGGTGTAGCAGTAGGTACTTATTCTTCATTATTTGTGGCAACACCTATAATGTTTGATACTTCAAAAAAAGAAGAAAAAAATAATTAATTTTATTTTAAAATAATTTAAAACCGTTTTTAAACTGACAATCAGAATTTAAAAACGGTTTTTTCATTAAACATATACTATTATATTTGCATTCTCATGAGCATAATTAAACTTCAAGATTTATACTTTAAACCTTATATAGATGAGGTAGAAATTGCTAAAGTTGTAAAACATTTAGCAGCACAAGTACAAGCAGATTTACCAAAAGATGAAGTTCCTATTTTTGTAGGTATTTTAAATGGATGTTTCTTGTTTGCTGCCGATTTTATTAGAGAATTTAATAATGACTGTGAAGTTTCTTTTGTAAAATTAGCTTCATATAGTGGTACAACTTCTACCGAAAATGTAAAACAATTAGTAGGTATTAATGAAGATTTAACAGGAAGAACTGTTATTATTTTAGAAGATATTATAGATACTGGAAACACACTTCAAGAAATTTATAATATCTTTAAAGACAAAAACTTAAAACAACTAAAAGTTGCGACGTTATTTTTTAAACCAGATGTATTTAAAAAAGAACTTCCAATAGATTATATCGGAAAAAGTATTGAAGATAAATTTATTGTTGGTTACGGATTAGATTATAATGGTATTGGAAGAAATTACCCAGCAATATATCAACTATCAACAAAACCTAAAATGAAAAACATCGTATTATTTGGCCCTCCAGGAGCAGGAAAAGGAACACAAGCAGAATTCTTAAAAGACATGTACAACCTTGTACATATTTCTACAGGAGATGTATTCCGATTTAACATTAAAAACCAAACAGAACTAGGTTTGTTAGCTAAAAAATATATGGATGAAGGAGATTTAGTTCCTGATGAAGTAACTATTAACATGCTAAAAGCAGAAGTAAACAAAAATGCAGATGCAAAAGGTTTTATTTTTGATGGTTTTCCAAGAACAGAATCTCAAGCTAAAGCTTTAGACGCTTTTTTAGCAGAAAAAGGTGAACAAATAAACGGTATGGTTGCTCTTGAAGTACCAGAAGATGTTTTAGTAACTCGTTTGTTAGAAAGAGGTAAAACAAGTGGAAGAACAGATGATACTGATGAAGGAAAAATCAGAAATCGTTTTAACGAATACAATACTAAAACTGCCATCCTAAAAGACTTTTTTGATGCGCAAAATAAATATTATGGAATTAATGGTGTAGGTTCTATAGAAGACATTACACAACGTATTTCTAAAGTATTTGATACACTTTAAAAATGTGTAACTGTGTAATTGTTTAAATGTATAACCTTTAAACATTTATTGCATAAGGCGATTTAACAATTACACGCTTAAACAATAATTAAGACTGAAGATTGTAAATTAATAAGGAGAACAACCTGTGGCTGTTAGGTAATTTAAATCAATGTTTAAAACAAGAAAAAATGACAGAAGGTAACTTCGTAGACTACATAAAAATATACGCTTCTTCTGGTAAAGGTGGCCAAGGTTCTATGCACTTGCATAGAGAAAAGTTTATTACCAAAGGTGGTCCTGATGGTGGAGATGGAGGACGTGGAGGACACATTATTTTAAGAGGAAATAAAAATATGTGGACTTTATTTCACCTAAAATTTAAACGTCATTTTAGAGCAGAAAGTGGTGGTGCAGGAAGTGCTAGTAGAAGTACAGGTCATGATGCAGAAGATATTTATATTGATGTTCCATTAGGTACAATAATAAAAGATGCTGATACAGATGAAGTAATTGTTGAAGTTACTGAAGACCAAAAAGAAGTAATTTTATTACGTGGTGGAAAAGGTGGACTTGGAAACTGGAATTTTAAATCATCAACTAATCAAACACCAAGATATGCACAACCTGGTATGGATGGTTTTGATGGTTGGTTTAGATTAGAATTAAAATTACTAGCAGATGTTGGTTTAGTTGGTTTTCCTAATGCAGGAAAATCTACTTTATTATCAGTTTTAACTGCTGCAAAACCAAAAATTGCAGATTATGCATTTACAACTCTTAAACCAAACTTAGGAATTGTTGAGCATAGAAATCATAAAACTTTTGTAATGGCAGATATTCCTGGAATTATAGAAGGTGCAGCAGAAGGAAAAGGTTTAGGACATCGTTTTTTAAGACATATAGAACGTAACTCTGCTTTGTTATTCTTAATACCTGCAGATAGTGATGATATTAACAAAGAATATGGAATTCTTTTAAATGAGCTTAAAAAGCACAATCCTGAATTATTAGATAAAGAAAGGTTATTAGCTATTTCTAAATCTGACATGTTAGATGAGGAGTTAAAAGAAGAAATTAAAGCTGAATTACCAGAAGGTGTTGAAGCTATATTTATTTCTTCTGTAGCTCAAAAAGGTTTGCAAGAATTAAAAGATAAACTTTGGGAAATGCTAAATTAAATGCATTTTTCAATCGAATTCAAAAATAAAAATCCTGCAAATTGCAGGATTTTTTTATTACAAAAATGTAATTAATCTTTTAACTGAATTCTAATAGGCAACTGATATTTTGTAGTAACTGGAATTCCTCTTTTATTTGCAGGAAAAATCTTAGGTAACTTTTTAATACTAGCTTTAATAACACTATCTAAACTAGGTATTTCTGTTTTAATTTTTAATGAAGACTGTATTGAATCTAAAGAAAAAATTCCATTAGAATTAATTAACAAATCAACATAAATAACTTCATCTATAGAATCTTTTATAGTAAACGTATTTTTTTGTAACTCCTCTCCTATTTTTTGATGAATTGTGTTTCTAAAACAAGTAGATTTTTGATTCTTATCTATAATAGAATCACACTCTTTAAAAGAAGGAAAAGTATCTACTGATGAATAATCTACTATTGTATCTAACGTACTTTTTTGAGTATTTTTTGAAAACGAAAATTTATCGCACGAAGTGCAAAAAACAATAATTAATAAAAAAGTAAGTAAACGCAAAAACATAAAACTATTTATTGCGTGAATTTACTAAAATATAAAGACATTTACTCTTTTTTTTCTTCAATACCATCAACTATCAATGTAAATGGAATTCCATATTTTACATTCACATTTTTTCCTCTTTGAGTACCTGGCTTCATCTTTGGCAAAAGCTCCATTACTCTTATCACTTCATTTTTAATTGCAGGGTGAGGAGCTCTAACCACTATATCTTCTACAAATCCAGTTCTTTTAATTGTAAAATTAATTAAAACTCTTTTTCTACCTGCAGACAAACCCAATTTATTAGGCAAATCTGCATTAAATTTTCTAGAAAAATGATACTGAACTTTTTTAGAAAAACAGTCTCTAAGTTCTGTTTTACTACCTGAACAACCAGGAAAAACGGGCACATTTTCTATAATTAAAAAAGGTACATCTTTTACTAAACCACTATCTAGCTCTTCATTTGTAGTAGTACTTTCATTTACAGAGTTAGATCCTTCTTCTTCTTCTGAATTATCTTCAACCTCCTTTATAGTTGTTTTTTTATTTACGTTTGTTTTTTCCTTAATTGGCTTTTTTATAATTTCTGGATTAACAACGGGTATAACTTTTTTAGTTTCTTTAATTGGTTTAGAAGAATTTGTTATTGCGTCTAAAGTATCTGTATACAAAACTAGCATGTCTGTATATTCTGCTGTTTTTTTATTTTTTTCTAATTTAAAATAAGCAGTTAAATACTCTTTAGCTTTCTTGTATTTTTTGGTTTTAAAATAAAAATTAGCTCCAAAAATAGCAATTTCTTTATGTAAAATTCCTTCATTATAAAAAGTTGTTTTCTCTAAGTATTTTTCAGTTTTAATAAAGTCGTTTTCTTTAAAACTTATTTTTGCTCTTTTAAAATACACCTTAGCAATATCTTTTTTGTCTTGGGCATTTGTAGATAAGATATTGAAAATTAATATTAAGGATAAAATAAATATTCTCATTGCAAACTTTTAGTAGTTACTGCAAAAATAATCATTTATTCTAATTTTTCTCCTCTTAAAAAATAGTCTTTTTTTATTTCTGAAACCCTCTTTTTTACAAAATTAGTTATTACACTATCTCTTTCTTGAAACCTCTCTAAATATCTTATATAATACTTGTATCCTATTTTTTTATCTTTATAAAAATCATCAGATAGTTTTGCTAATTGATACAGTGCTTTATAATTATTTCTATTCTCTTTATAGGCTTTTTCAAAATTAATAATTGCATCTTTTGGGTTCTTTAATTTATAATAAACTGTTGCCAACCCATAATATTCTTCATCACGTTTTTCTTTCCCTAAAAAAGTTGCAATTCTATATTTAAGACTTGCTATTTTATATTTTTCTTTTTTTAATAAAATGTGTCCTTGGTAAGTATGTGCTTTAAAATTTTCTCTATCAATAGAACTTAATTTTTTAAAATATTTCATAGCAATATTTAAGCTATCTATATTATAATAGCTTCTGCCCAACATAGATGTAAAATAAGTGTCACCTTTTACAATTGTATCTAGCTTTAATAAATACGGAATTGCTTCTGTATATTTTTTATCTCTGTATAATTGATTTATTTTTAACTTATTTAAATTTACTTCTAGTTCATTTAATTTCAATCCTTTATCAACAAAAATCTGTGTAGAATCTTTTTCTTTTAATTTACTAAAACCTGAAGCTAGTCTTATAATTGCTTTTAGGTGTAAAGAATCTTTTTTATAAGTATCTAAAAAGCTATTAATCATTCTATTTCTATCGTTATTTAAAGCATAAGCAATACCTAATTGATAAGAATAATGAGCATTTAAAGCATCTTTTTTAATTAAATACTTAAATGTTTCAATAGCTTTGGTTCCTTTTTTTGAAGCTAAATACAATTTACCTAACTGATATTTTAAGATAAGATTTAATGAATCTGACTCTACCAATTCTTTATAAATAGCAATAGATTTATTAGATTTTTTTAATCTTTGATAAGCTTTTGCTAGTTTTATTTTAGTTTGATAATCATCTTTAAAAATTAAAGCCTTTTCTAAAAATTCAGCTGATTTTTTATAATTATCTATAGATTCATAAATAATTGCAGTTTTATAATTTGATAAAAATGTAGGTGGTTTTATAGCTTTTAATTCTTTTAAAGCTGATTGATATCTTCCTTTTGCAAACAAACTATCTATAGCAGAAAAAGTCGAAGTTTGTGCCCCGACTTTTACAATTACAAATAATAATACAAGTAAAATTTTCTTTTTCATAAATTTTATTTTGTGTCTTTTGCAATAAAAATAGTAAATGGTATTGAATATTTAACGACCACTTTTTTACCATTATTTTCTCCTGGAATCATTTGTGGCAAAGTATTCATTACCCTAATAACTTCTGCTTTAATTTTTGGATGAGGAGCTCTTGCATTTACATTTACAATATTCCCTTCTTTATCAATTTTAAAACCAATAAAAACTCTTTTCTTTCCAGATTCTAGACCTAACTTATTTGGTAAATCTGAATCAAAATTCTTTATAAAATGTTTTTGAACTCCTTTTGAAAAACAAGCCTTATCTCCAGAATCACAACCAGGAAAAGTGGGTGCTTTATCTATTGCCATAAATGAAACTTCTTCAGTTTCCACATATTCTTTTGATGAAACATTATAAATCTTTTTCTTTAAAAAATTTACTGTCTTTAAATGAAACTTTCTATCTTCATTTAACTTAACAATAGAATCTCCTAATTTTTGATTGATTTGAGTTAGTTCTTTTATTTGGGAATCTTTAATTACCCTCTCTTCTTTCAACTTCTTTTCTAAATTAGAAAGTTCCTTTTTTACTTGTTTAGAGGCGCATGAAGTATAAAAAAGCATACTTACTATTACAGGAACCAACAATAAGTATTTTAATTGATTCATTTTTTTTGATTGATTTTTCTTCATCATAATAATTCTTTTTTTAATTAAGGTTTGTTTGTAAAACTGGTTGACAAACGCAATGTTTTCAACCTGAAAAAAGTTGGATAGCAAATTATTTATATAGGTTTCTTTAGTTTCAGATTTTGCAGCTATTGCATCAGAAATGTATTCATGCACTAAAGTGATTCTTTTTTGATAGAAGTAAATCATAGGATTAAACCACATCATTATTTTTAAAAACTCAAAGAACAATAAATCTAAAGAGTGTTTTTGTTTACTATGTACCAACTCATGCTCTATAATTAATTTTTGTTGTGAAATAGAAATTTCATTTCCTAGAAAAATATAATTGAAAAAAGAAAATGCCTTTGTTTGTTTAGGAATAAAGACAAGAGTAAATTTATCTTTTTTAAGAACCTCGTATTTTCTAACCAAGTTAGCTATTCTAAACAATTTAACTAAAAACAAGATTGAAAAAGCTATTACTCCTATCCAAAATAAAATGGAAATATAACTTACAGATTGATAAATTTCTGTTTCTTGAATTACTTTTTCTGGTGATAAAACAATTTCTGGTAATTGAATAATCAATTCTTGAGGAATTGCTTTTTGAAACGTTGGTATTTTAATAAATGGAATTAAAAAAGACAATAATGGAGTTGCCATTAAATACCATCTATTTTTAGTAAAGAAAGTTTCTTTACTAAAAAAGAAATCATAAATAGCCAAGAATAACACTTGGAATAAGATTACTTGTAAAATATAATTTATCATATTTTTAATTTTTATTTTTGATTTGTCATTTCGACCTTGTGGAGAAATCTGAATTTAAACGATTTCTCAATTTCACTACGTTTCATTCTAAATGACAAGTTTTATCGAAAACTACAACTGCAAACTGCTTACTTACTTTTTCTTATTCACTTCTTTTAAAATAGATTCTAATTCAGAAACATCCATTTTATTTTCTTTTACAAAAAAAGAAACCATACTTTTAAAAGAGCCATTAAAATAACCATTCATTAATTTGTGTAAACTTTGGTTACTATAAGCTTCTTTATCTATTATAGGATGGTAAATAAAACCTCTTCCTAAAGGCTTGTGCCCAACAAATTCTTTATTTTCTAATATTCTTATAATTGTAGAAACAGTATTGTATGCTGGTTTTGGCTCTGGTAATTTTTCAATTACTTCTTTTACAGTTGCTTCTTGCAAATCCCACAAAACTTGCATTATTTGTTCTTCTGCTTTTGTTAATTGTTTGCTCATTTTTTCAACTAATTTTTTAGTTTAATAAAACAAATATAACTAAATATTTAGTTTAAACTAATTTTTTAGTTGATAAGATTTGTAACAAACAATTAAATATTTCGTCTTATATTTAGAAAACTGGCGCGATTATTGACTTTAAGCTAGTATAATTATTAAAAAAAACTATGGATATATTTTTATTACTCTTAGGCTTTATTTTAGTTTGCTTAGGAATTGTTGGCTCATTTTTACCTGTTTTACCTGGACCTTTAACAAGTTGGTTTGGGTTATTGCTGCTACACACAACAAAAATTATTCCTATGGATTGGACTTTCTTAGGAATTACATTAGGATTAGCAGTTTTAATTTGGATTCTCGATTATTTTATACCTGCAATGGGTACTAAACGTTTTGGAGGAACAAAATATGGAGTTTATGGAACCACAATTGGGTTAATTGTTGGTTTGCTCTCACCTATTCCTTTTGGTATGTTAATTGGTGCATTTTTAGGTGCATTTATAGGCGAAATGTTATATGATAGTAAAGACACAAACAGAGCTTTAAAAGCATCTTTTGGAGCTTTCTTAGGCTTTTTAGCATCTGCAACTATTAAGTTTTCTATTGCTGCAGTGTATTTTGTATTGTTTTTAATTCAGTTTTGGGAAGTAAAAGGAGAGTTTTTTTAATTCTCATATTACAGGACTAAATAGAGCGTTAAAAAGATATAAGTTATCCAACACCTTTTATCTTATATTTTGTAGTTGCTAGAATTCTTTTTATTCTTTTTCTTTTCCATTGATGAAAAGAAACAAAAATCTAGACTGATTTTAATTTTATTGAATTCTACATTGTATTTCAATTTCTCATACAGACCACTTCGTTCTTTAGATGCTTGCCAATTTATACAATTTGAATTCTTACAAAAATTAAAAATAGGCCCATTTAAGATCTAAATAAACTTTATTAATGTCATACAAAAAGTTAGCAAACAAGTTTAGCCCTGATTGAAGCATTGTTTGAGCTCTTTTTTAGTGTAAGTTCGAGTAATTTGCTTTTTTGCAAATTAGTATCGAGAACAAACTAAAAAAAGCGAGTGCGAAAAGCAGGAAATAGCTTCAAAAAAAAAAGTTTAGGACAAAAAAAAAGCGACCCATTTCAGGGTAGCTTTCCATTGGTTAACAAAACCATGACACTTTTACAAAAATGCCAAAAACAACACAACTAATGCTGCCCTAACAAAAAGCAGCTGGCAAATATACAACGTTTTTACATATTCGCAAATTTTATAGCACTTTTTTATTTTATTCTCAATTGTCTATTAAAACAAAGCATTGTATCTTTGCATTCTTTAATAAATAACAGTAAACAAAGACATTAAAATGCAATTATCAGAACAAGAAGTTGTACGTAGAGAAAAGCTTGTAAAATTACGTGCATTAGGCATCAATCCTTATCCTGCAGATTTATTTCCAATAGACTCTAATTCTACAAAAATAAAGGACGATTATGCTGAAGGTAAAAAGGTAATTATAGCTGGTAGATTAATGTCTATTAATGTACAAGGAAAAGCTTCATTTGCACAATTACAAGATGGTGAAGGAAGAGTACAAGTGTACTTTAACAGAGATGAAATTTGTACAGGAGAAGACAAAACCAAATACAATGATGTTTTTAAAAAATTATTAGATTTAGGAGATTTTGTTGGTATAGAAGGAGAATTGTTTACAACTAAAGTTGGAGAAAAAACAGTACGTGTTAAAGATTTTACTTTGTTAAGTAAAGCTTTAAAACCTTTGCCTTTACCAAAAGAAAAAGATGGTAAAGTGTATGATGCTTTTACAGATCCTGAGTTAAGATACAGACAACGTTATGCAGATTTAGTTGTAAATCCGCATGTAAAAGAAGTATTTGTTAAGAGAACAAAATTGTTTAATGCAATGCGTTCTTTCTTTAACGATGCTGGATATTTTGAAGTTGAAACTCCAGTTTTACAACCAATTCCTGGAGGTGCAGCAGCAAGACCTTTTATTACACATCACAACTCTTTAGACATTCCATTATATATGAGAATTGCTAATGAATTATATTTAAAAAGACTAATTGTTGGTGGTTTTGATGGTGTTTATGAATTCTCTAAAAACTTTAGAAATGAAGGAATGGACAGAACTCATAATCCTGAATTTACAGCCATGGAAATCTATGTTTCTTACAAAGATTACAATTGGATGATGGATTTCTGTGAGCAACTTTTAGAGCATTGTGCAATTGCTGTAAATGGAACTTCTGAAGCTACTTTTGGTGAGCATAAAATTGACTTTAAGGCACCTTATGCTAGAGTAACAATGGCAGATTCTATTAAACATTTTACTGGTTTTGATATTACTGGAAAAACTGAAGATGAAATTAGAGCAGCTGCAAAAGGAATGAATATTCCTGTTGATGAAACTATGGGTAAAGGAAAATTAATTGATGAAATTTTTGGTGAAAAATGTGAAGGAAACTACATTCAGCCAACATTTATTACAGATTATCCAAAAGAAATGTCTCCTCTTTGTAAAGAACACAGAGACAATCCAGAATTAACAGAACGATTTGAGTTGATGGTTTGTGGTAAAGAAATTGCAAATGCATATTCTGAATTAAATGACCCAATAGACCAACGTGAACGTTTTGAACATCAATTAAAATTAGCCCAAAAAGGAGATGATGAAGCTACAGAGTTTATAGATCATGATTTCTTGCGTGCTTTAGAATATGGTATGCCTCCAACTTCTGGAATGGGAATTGGAATGGATAGATTAATTATGTTCTTAACAAACAATCAATCTATACAAGAAGTGGTATTCTTCCCTCAAATGAGACCTGAGAAAAAAGCACCTGCTGTAGAATTGAATGATGAAGAAAAAGCTGTTTTAGCAATTATCACGAAAGCAGAAAAAATAGATTTATCAGCATTAAAAACACAATCTGGTTTATCAAACAAAAAATGGGATAAAACCATTAAAGGCTTAACCAAGAAAGAAGTTGCCAAAGTTTCTAAAACAGATGAAGGTTTGTTTGTAGAAGTTTTATAAAACACAACTTATATATAATAAAAAGCACCTATTTTTTATAGGTGCTTTTTTTATGAGGTAATTTTAATCAATTATGAGATAAAATTTTTACCTAAATACTTGTTTTAAACTTTAGTTTCGTGATTCTAAAAACCACATCATGAAAACAAAACTTTTAACTCTTTTATTATTAATTACTTTTTCTTACACAAACGTATCACAAGAAGTAATTAAATTAAGTACAGATCAATTTCGTTTTATAGAAGGTCCTGTTTGGGATAATTCAGATTTCATTTACTTTTCTGATATTCCAGCTAAAAAAATATATAAATATTCTGTATCTAAAAATACTTTTACATTAGCTTTTAATAATAATACTGATGGTTGTAATGGTTTAATGTTTGACAATAATAACAATTTAGTTATTTGTGGTTTTAGAGCAGGAAATATTGCAAAAAGAAAAACTGATGGAACATTAATAAAAACTTTATTTTCTAGTTATAATAACAATCGTTTTGACAATCCTAATGACTTATGTATTGACAAAAAAGGAGGAATCTATTTTTCTGACCCTACTAGAAGAAATCCTGCATTTCAATCTAAAAGAAGAATTTACTACATAACCCCTAATGGTAATTTAACAATTGCTGATAATGGTGATAACTATACTTTTCCTAATGGTGTTTTAATTTCTAACGATGGTAAAACTCTTTTTGTTAATGATTCTGACTCTCATAATATTTACAAATATGATATCAATACAAAAGACGGATCGATAAATAATAAAACCGTTTTTACAACTTTAACAAATGCTAATGATGGAAACGTTAAATCGCTTGCAGATGGAATGGCTTTAGATACAGAAGGAAACTTATACATAACATCTAAATTAACAGTTCAAGTATTTAATAAAAAAGGAGTTAAAATAAATTCGATTTTATTTCCAGAACCTACCACCAATTGTACATTTGGAGGTATCAATAAAAAAACTTTATTTGTTACTGCAACCAAAAATTTATATCGTGTGGATTTAACTAAAAAAGGGTTTCAGCATCCTTTTGATTTACCAGAGATAAAACATTAAATTCTATTAATATTGATTCGTTTTTTCAATTTATATTTTCATTAGTTTTGATAAATTAAAAAACAACTTTCAATGAAGAATTATAAAAAGATTATTACAAACATTTATAAGGATTTAAAAAGTATTGATGATCCTGGTAAAGTTGCTAATTACATTCCTGAACTTGCAAATGTTGATGAAAATAATTTTGGAATTCATATAAGTACAATAAATAATGAAGGTTTTGGTATTGGAGATGCCAATAAGAAATTTTCAATACAAAGTATTTCTAAAATTTTAACTCTTACACTAGCATACAAACTTATAGGAGAAAATATTTGGAATCGTGTAGATGTAGAACCTTCTGGAAATCCGTTTAATTCTTTATTACAATTAGAAGCAGATTTTGGAAAACCAAGAAACCCATTTATTAATGCAGGAGCCATTGTTGTTTGTGATATTTTAATGAGTCATTTAAAAAACCCTAAAGAAGATTTTTTAACTTTTTGTAGAAACATTTCTAACAATTCTTCTTTAAATTATTCCGAAAAAGTAGCACAATCAGAAAAAAAATCTGGCTTTAGAAATATTGCACTTTGTAACTTTATTAAATCGTTTGGTAACATTAAAAACGATGTTGATGCAGTTTTAGATTTTTATTTTTATACCTGTTCTTTAGAAATGAGTTGTAAAGAATTGTCAGAAATTTTTCTCTATTTAGCAGATGAAACTTATACAAATAACAAAAATGAAAACATTTTAACAACTTCTGAAGCTAAAAGGATTAATGCAATTATGCTTACTTGTGGTTTTTATGACGAATCTGGTGAGTTTGCTTTTAGAGTTGGTTTACCAGGTAAAAGTGGTGTTGGTGGTGGTATTATTGCAGTGCATCCAAATGAATTTTGTATTACTGTTTGGAGCCCAAAATTAAACCCAAAAGGAAACTCTTATAAAGGCATGTTATTTTTAGAAAAATTTACAACAAATACAGAAAACTCTATATTTTAAAAACTATAATTAAGATTATCCTTTATACTTCATTGCTAAATGAACCACTTTTTTAGTTTCAAAAAAGTCTTCTTCAAAATAATTTGGTAAATTATAAATAGTTGCAGAAGTATAAAGTTTTAACTCTTCTGTTAAATCACCTCCTTTTAAGTATAAAATTCCGTTTTTTAAATCGTGGTTTTGTTGTTTCGCAATTTTACCTTTATTCCAACGTACAAAAGTTTCCATTTGAGCTACTGCTCTACTTACAATAAAATCATAAGTATCTTTTACTTCTTCTACTCTACCATGAGTAGTTTTTACGTTTTCTAAACCTAAACCAGCTACAACTTCATTTACAACTTTTATTTTTTTACCAATAGAATCTACTAAATGAAATTGTACTTCTGGAAATAAAATTGCTAACGGAATCCCAGGAAAGCCACCTCCTGTACCAACATCCATTACTTTAGCTCCAGGGTTAAACTGCATAACTTTTGCAATACCTAAAGAATGTAAAACATGACGTAAATACAATTCATCTATATCTTTTCTAGAAACTACGTTTATTTTTAAATTCCAATCTTTATACAATTCTTGTAACTTAGAAAACTGTTCAATTTGAATTTCAGTTAAATCTTTAAAATATTTCTTTATAATTTCCATCAATAAATATATTTGAATTGCAAAAATAGTTATTTGTTTTGGAACAATTCTTAACAAATTCTGACGTTTATCATAAAAAGATATCACAAATTGTATATTTTTGTAGATTATAGATAACACAAATGAAAACAATAAATTTTTCTAGGGTAGATAAGGCTAAGTTCTTTAGAACTCTTAACAAAAGAGTGAATACTTATTTTAAAGATAATAAGTTAAAAAGAACTGGTAACTGGAAATTGTACACTAAAGCAATTATAATGTTTTCGCTTTTTTTAGTACCATTTATTTTGGTATTAACAGTAGCTATGCCTCAATGGACAATGATACTTTTAATGGTTGTTACCGGAATTGGAATGGCTGGTGTTGGTATGAATGTAATGCATGATGCAAATCATGATTCTTTTTCTAAAAGAAAATGGGTAAATAAACTGATGGGAAGCAGTATTTATATTTTAGCTGGTAACGTTTATAACTGGAAAGTACAACACAATGTATTACACCATACTTTTACAAATGTAGAAGGTCATGATGAAGATATTGATGCTGGAAGAATTATTCGTTTTTCTCAACACTCTAAATGGTTTAATATTCATAAATTTCAAAAATATTATTCTATTTTTTTATACGGATTATTAACTATTAATTGGGCAATAACAACAGATGTAAAACAAATGCATCGTTATTTAAAAAGAAAATTGTCTTATGGTAAATTTCCAAATCCAGCTACAGAATGGACTAAATTGGTTATTTCTAAAATAATCTATTATTTTTTATGGATTGCTTTACCAATTTTAGTTTTAGATGTTTCTTGGTGGAAAGTTTTAATTGGCTTTTTTGTAATGCATTATACTGCAGGAATGATTTTAAGTTTGGTTTTTCAATTGGCACATATTGTTCCTAATACAGAGATGCCATTACCAGATAAAGATGGAAATTTAGAACACACTTGGGCAGTCCATCAATTATACACAACCTCTAACTTTGCACCTAGCAACTGGTTGGTAAATTTCTATACTGGTGGGTTAAATCATCAAGTTGAACATCATATTTTTCCACACATTTCTCATGTACATTATAACAAATTAGCTAAAATTGTAAAAGAAACTGCTAAGGAGTTTAATTTACCTTACAACGAATACAATACAATGAGTAAAGCAATTGTAGAGCATTTTAGACATTTAGGAGTTTTAGGACAAAAACCAGAAGTAGCATAAGTAATACAACAACCACAACACAACTAATACAAAAATGAAAAATCCATTATCGGACAGAATTAACAGTTTACCTGTATCACAAACTTTAGCAATGGCTGCTAAAGCAAGAGAATTAAGAGCAGAAGGCAAAGATATTATTGGTTTAAGTTTGGGAGAACCAGATTTTAATACACCAGAATTTATTAAAGACGCTGCTATTGAAGCAATTAACCAAAACTACAATTCATATTCACCTGTAGATGGTTATGCAGATTTAAAAGAAGCTGTTTGTACAAAATTTAAACGTGATAATAATTTAGACTACAAACCAAGTCAAATTGTTGTTTCTACAGGAGCAAAACAATCTATTGCAAACATTGCTCAAGTATTATTAAACCCAGGAGATGAAGTATTATTACCTGCTCCTTATTGGGTTAGTTATTCTGCAATTGCTACTTTATGTGAAGCAACTTATGTAGAAATACCATCTTCTATTGAAACTGATTTTAAAATTACTCCAGAACAATTAGAAGCTGCTATTACTCCTAAAACAAAAATGATTTTCTTTAACTCTCCAAATAACCCTAGTGGAACTATATACAGTGAAGCAGAATATAGAGCTTTGGCTGCAGTTTTAGAAAAACACCCACAGATTTACATCTTATCAGATGAGATTTATGAACACATAAATTACGAGACTAAACCTTTTAGTTTTGCTGCTATTGAAAGCATGTATGATAGAACAATTACAGTTAATGGTTTAGCAAAAGCTTTTGCTATGACTGGTTGGAGAATTGGTTTTATTGGTGCACCAGAATGGATTGCTAAAGCTTGTACAAAAATGCAAGGTCAAGTTACCTCTGGTACAAACTGTATTGCTCAAAGAGCTGCAATTACTGCTTTATTAGCACCTGTTTCTAAAATACAATTTATGGTTGATGAGTTTAAAACTCGTAGAGATATAATTATAGGTTTATTAAGAGAAATTGATGGTTTTAAAGTAAACGTTCCTGAAGGTGCTTTTTATGTATTCCCTGATGTTTCTGAGTTCTTTGGTAAAACTATTGATGGTGTAAAAATTGAAACTGCAAGTGATTTTTCTTTATTTATTTTAGAAAAAGCAAATGTTGCTACAGTTACTGGTGATGCTTTTGGTACACCAAACTGTATTAGAATTTCTTATGCAGCATCAGAATTACAAATAAGAGAAGCTATTAAAAGAATAAAAGAAGCTTTGAGTTAAATTTATTTTCAACTCAGTAAACAATATTAAAAATCTCACAGAATTTCTGTGAGATTTTTTATTTTTACCTCATTAACCAATCTATAAAAGTAGATTTTTCTGTTTTTAATCTTATAAAAATTTATGCTTTCATTTTTACTATCAATCATTAATCCAAATGTTTCTAGTTATTGTTACATCCTTTTTATAGATAACCAAAACTCAGAAGCAATCAATAACTTTAT
This sequence comes from Polaribacter sp. Z022, assembly GCF_023555495.1. Classification (GTDB taxonomy): domain Bacteria; phylum Bacteroidota; class Bacteroidia; order Flavobacteriales; family Flavobacteriaceae; genus Polaribacter. Next base: position 196,028 of record NZ_JALCZO010000003.1, read on the forward strand.
TGTAAATACAGATCCTAGAAGTTTACTTTTAGGCATCTTCATAGGTTTAATGTTGGTGATGGCAATTTATAATTTCTTATTATATTTTTCTTTAAGAGATAAAGCTTATTTGTATTATGTTGGCACTGTAATTTTTGGGCTTTTAACCTCTTTAGCAATTAATAAAATAAGTGGTCAATATTTTTGGCCAAATCAACCAAATTTAGATAAAACTATTTACATCACTTTTGCTGGAATTAGTATGTTTTTTTCCAGTCGATTTGCGGCGATTTTCTTAGAATTAAAAGAACACCATAAACTACTAAACAAATTTATGTGGGTAATTGCCTGCTTAAGTTTATTATTAACTCTTCTTAGTTTTATTCTCACATTAAAACAGATTACTCCATTTGGCAGATGGTTAGTATTATTATCTTTTCCTTCTTATATAATCGTAGCTATTATTGCCTACAGAAAGGGATTAGTAGTTGCAAAGTTTTACTTATTGGCTTGGATACCTTATGTGTTAGGCCTACTAATAAGAACCATGCATGGTGCCAATTGGATACCAACCAATCAACTTGTATTATCATCTATAGAAATTGGTGGAGCTTTAGAAATCATGTTACTTTCTTTTGCTTTGGCATATAGAATTAAAAAAATCCAAAAAGAAAACACATTAATAAGTGTGCAACTACAAGAATATATCTCAAGAGTATTAATTTTAGAAGAAAAAATACAATCTAAAAATTCTCCAGAAGAAAATGTTCTTGAAAAAAAGATTGAAATTATTGCTCAAGAACATAAACTTACTGAAAGAGAAACTGATGTATTTTTGTATTTAGCAAAAGGACTTAACAATCAAAAAATTGCTGATGAATTATTTGTTTCTATAAACACGGTAAAATTTCATACTAGAAATATCTATGAAAAATTAGATATTAAAAAGAGAAATGAAATAAATACAAGAATACTCTATACCTAGTAAATACTTTCTTTTTTACACAAAACTACCTAAAATAGTAGCACTAATTTAAATGCTATTTATTAGAATTGTATTCAATTTAAACTTTAAAAAAATGAAAGAGTTAGAACATTCAGACATACAAATTGGGGATATTTTAATTTTTGAATATCCAGATTTTAATTGGGAGGAAGTAGAAAATATTTGGAAAAATAAAGAGCAGAAATATAAAAATCAGTCAGAAAAACTGAAAGCAATTGGTTGGTATTTAATACATTTTGCAATTGCTTGGTGTGATCCAGGAAAAAACCCAGAAACCTATAAGAATATTTATCATGCAGCAATTTGGGGTAATGTAGATATTTATAGAGCATCTACGTTAGAACAACCGAACTTCCAAGACAGAATAGTTCAAGCTGGTACACGTGGTATAGATCAAGCTAGTCTAAAAGATACAATGAAAGAACCAAGTGTTCAAACCATTTATGTTTGTAGACATATCAATAAAACTAAATTTGATGATTTTGAGACAAAAATCAATACAGTAATTAGAGAGTACTATAACAATACTTCTTTAAAATATTCCTTTGAAACAGCTTGGTTACTGTCTGTTTTATGTTCTTTACGCTACAATACAGGAACTTTATATAAAGTTTTAGTAAAAAAATATGGCTTAACTAAAGCTAGCCTTTTAATCTTATCCATCACAACATTAGTGCAATATTATAGTAAGTTTCACAAAAAAGAGATGATTGCTTGCTCTCCCTTGGTTGCAGATATCTTTATGGATGCTAAAATCCCTTTAGCTATTGACACATTAGTAACAACTAAACCAGAAGATAAATTAACACTAGTTGATTTAGATCTAGTTTCTTGGGACATAAATGAAAAAGATATTAAACTAGAAATGCCTTTTTCTGTAACTAATGATACTGTAGTAACACCAAGACAAATAATGGAATCTCAAAGTGTAGCAATTATTGGATATTTGTCTCATAAAAAATAACTCTTTAATTTTATTATAACAAACCGTAAAACAATTTTAACTATAAAATTATTTTACGGTTTTTTGTTACACTATAATTTCTCTTTTTACTACAAACTAAAATAGTAACTAATATTAGTTACTAAAGCATCTAAAATTTAAAGTTTTTTAAAAAACAAGTTTCATTTACTAAAAAACCAATGAAATAAAGGGTTTGTATATAATAAACTATCTAAAAGGATAGGCTTAACTATCTGAAAAGATGGGCAAATCATTTCAATATCTTCATAAAATTGTACCAGAATTAAAAAGCTATGCATCAAGAAATACATAAAAAATCATTGTTATATACTTTAAAAGAAAATAGGATAAAAGTTAAAACATTTACAAAATACCTCATAGTTTTTTCTATAAGTGTTTGTATCATATTATTATTATTAAGTATAAAGCAAGAAACCCAAACTTATCTTTTTATTACAATTCCAATTGTAATATACATTCTATATGCTTCATACAAAATAGTTTCAATATGGCAAATACATAAAAAGATAAAACAGAAAATAAAATCACTTTAAGAATAAATAAATTTATATGTAATGAAAAAAATAATACTTTTAATAACGTTTTTCTTTAATATTGGGCTAATTTTTTCACAAGTAAACGTTACAAACGATAATGTTGCTGCTACTTATCTTGGAACTCAGACTGGGCAATCTTTTGAAACATCTGTGGATGGAACAATAATAAGTATAGGTGTAACAAATAACTTAGCATGCAACTGTACTTTAAAAATATATGCAGGTGCAACTATTTCCGGAACAGAATTAGTAAGTCAATCTGTCACATTAATTGATAATTATACTTCATCATCAGATTACTCTTATCAAGATTTAATACTTAATACTCCTTTAGCAGTTACTAAAAATACTATTTACACTTTTCAGCTTATAGGATTAACTGAACTAGGTTATTCATATTTAAACCCTTATCAAAATGGTACTATGTTTGTTTTTAGTGAAAGAAGTACAGAAGATGTAGCTTTTATTATTTCGCAAAATCCTTCAAGTCTAATTCCTGTTCTAACAACAAATACAATAGCTAAAAATAAATTTACAAATGTCTCTGCAATAATGGGAGGAAATGTAACTCACAATAATGGCTTAGCAATAATAGAAAGAGGTATACTTTACTCTACTACAGATCCAACCCCAGAGTTTGGAGAAATTAACGTTATTAAAGATACAAACGGAACTATTGGTTTAGGAAGTTTTTCTGAAACTATAAATGGATTATCTGCAAACACAACATATTATTATAGAGCCTATGCCATTAATAGTGAAGGAACAGGGTATGGAAAAGTAAAAAGTTTTACAACTTATAAAGCTTCTCCAACTATTGTTGATTTTGATAATGAAACGTGGAACGATGGTGATACTCATGGTTCTAACACCTATATCTCAAAAGGTTTAAAATTTGTTGTTTCTAATGGCAATTGGGAAAGAGACACTAATCAAGGAGAAAATGGGTCAAACTCACTTAGAGGTGCAACAACAGGAGGTGGAGAAACAATAACTATTACTGCCGAAAATAATACTGATGAATTTGACTTTATTTCTTTTTATTATAATGGATCTGGGGCTTCATACATAGAAAAAATTGAAGCCTTCACTAGCGATGGTGCTATAAGTAATGGTGTAGATGAAACCAATATTTTTTCGGATGGTAGTTATACAATGGACGCTTCAAAATTTACAAATATTGACAAAGTAGTTATAACTAATGTAAATTATTATTATCCTTTTGTAGAATTTTTAGATACATTTATTTTCATAAATAATTTACCTTCAATTATTACTGATAATGCAAATAACATTTCTTTAAATGGTGCAAATTTAGGTGGAAGCAGTATAGATGATAAAGGAAATGCTATCACAGAAAAAGGTATTGTATACTCATTTACAAATACAAATCCTGAAATTGGAAAAACAGGTGTAACAAAAGACACCTATGGCACTGGAAATTTAGATTTCACCAAAAACATTTCTATTTTAAAAAAAGGAACCACTTATTATTATAGAGCATATGTTATTAATAGTAAAGGAACTGCCTATGGAGCTATAAAAAGTTTCACTACTTTAAATGATATCCCAATCGTTTCTACAACAGATGCAACCACAGTAACTGCCAATTCTGCATCATTAGCAGGTAATATTACCAGTCAAGGATACAGTCCAGTCACAGAACGTGGTATTTTATATTCATCTACAGATACAAACCCTAAAATTGGAGATCCTGGAGTAACAAAAAGTACAAATGGAACTGGAGTAGGTATATTTTCTGAAAACATAACAGGTTTAACAAGTCAAACAACTTATTATTACAGAGCCTACGCTACTAATACCCAAGGAACCTCTTATGGAGATGTAAAAGTCATTTTACTAAATAATGCGCTTAATTTTGATGGCACTAATGATAGAATTACCATTGCAGATAATCCTGTTTTTGATTTTAGTTCAGGTTTTACTGCAGAAGCTTGGATAAAACCAGATGTTTTAGGAACACAAACATATTTAAGTCAATATGCAAATAACCAAGAAGCTTTTGCCTTTATACTACTTTCTTCTGGTAAGATAGAATTTACAGTAACTACAGATGGTAGTACAGACCAATACTTTGAATCTTCAACAGCTATTAATGCTGGTACCTGGTCTCATATAGCATTAACTTTTAATGGCTCTGTAATGAATGCATATATTAATGGTATAGCTGCTGGTTCATATAATGTATCAGGTACTATGTTTAGCAGTAGTGCAGATATTGAAATAGGAGCAAGAAATAATGCACACTTTTTTAATGGAGATATAGATGAAGTTAGAATATGGACAAAAGTATTATCAGCTTCAGAAATATTAGCTCAAAAAGATAAAACACTTCCATCAAACACACCAAATCTAGCTGCTTATTACAAAATGAATGAAGGAATAGCAGAAGCAGATAATTCTGGAATTATAACAATTACAGATAGTAGTTCTAACAATTTATCTGGTTCACTTAATGGGTTTGCAAAATCAGGTACCTCTTCAAATTTTGTACAAGGTGTTACAAATACTTTTCAAAACGGAATAATGGCAACTAATACTTTTGCTATAACTGGTAATTGGTCAACAGCAAGTAATTGGAGTTTAGGTGTTGTACCCTCTCAAGTAAACAAAACAATTATCGCTTCTGGTCAAACAGTTACAATAGATGTAGATAATTTAGTTATTGATGATTTTACATTAGAAAACACTGCTACTTTAAATATTCCAAAAGACAAAGAACTTACTATTCAAAACTCATTTTCAACCAATGGTATACTAAATTTAAATTCAGACAAAACTACTAGTGGTGTTTTATTTGTAGAAGGTACTTCTACTGGAAACATTACTTATAAAAGAGGTGGTTTATTAGCTAATAAGTGGAGTATTGTAACTCCTCCTGTTTCTGGACAAACTATAAAAACTTTTGCAGAAAATACAGCTAATGATATTCGTGTTAATCCAACTCCAAATCCAAATAGATATGCAATTGCTTATTATGATGACTCACAAACAGATGGAAACAAATGGATATATTATGATGCAGATGTATCTTCAGTTACAGAATTTATAGCAGGACAGAGCTACTCAATTTCAAGAAGTACTGATGGTGAAGTTAGTTTTACTGGAACTTTAGCTGTTGACGATCTTACAAAAACGTTAATTGATAATAAATGGAATGCTATTGGGAACCCATTTACAACCTATTACCCAGCAAATAAAAATACTTCATCTAGTTTTTTAAATGATAACTTTACTGCTTTAGATGATAACTTTAAAAGCTTGTACTTGTGGGATAATACACAGAATAAATATATTGCGGTTTCTGAAGTAGATGCAACAAGTCGTTCTCTTCCTCCTGGACAAGGATTCTTTGTTTTTATGAAGTCTGGACAAACAGAAATTAAATTCAATGAAAACAAAAGAAGCATAAAACCAGTATCTAGCACATCTACTTTTGAAAAAAATCTATCAACTCCTAGTATAACTTTAAAACTATCAAATAAAAACAACTATGTAACTACTGATATTAAATATTTTAAAAATGCTACTTTAGGTTTAGACCCTGGTTATGATATAGGCAATTTTAACGGAGCTAGTTTAGATGTTTTTACACGTTTAATAAACAACGAAAACAACAATAATTATACAATTCAATCATTACCAAATAATAATTTTGAAAACATAGTAATACCAATTGGAGTAACTGCCAAAAAAGGAGAAATTATTCGTTTTTCTGCAAGCTACAACAACCTACCTTCTAATTTAAATTTATTTCTAGAAGACAAAATTCAAAATAAATTTATCGATTTAACTAACAATAACACAACAGAAGAAATTATAATTGAAAATGATATAAATGCTATTGGTAGATTTTATTTACATACTTCAAATAAAACTTTAAGCACAAATATTAATAATTCTCTTTCTAAAGTTAGCATTTTTAATATTGGTAAAACTATAAAAATAACAAACTTAGATAACTATAATTCGAATCTTCAAATTTTCTCATCCATTGGAAAACAGGTTTTTAAATCTCAATTTAAAAAAACAGGTACAATGGATATAGATTTATCTAATATTTCAATTGGTGTTTATATTGTAAAACTTGAAACCGAAAAAGGAATTTTGAGCAAAACAATTATCTTAAAATAATTTAAATCTGTAGAAAAATGAAAAATAACTCAACACATAAAGAAATATCTCGTAAAGAAGCTATTAAGAAAATTGGTAACTATGGAAAATACACTGCATTATCTGCTTTAGGAATGTATATTTTATTAAATCCTAAAACAGCACAAGCTGCAAGTCCAGAAAGTCCAGGAAACGGATTTTAATTGAAAAAGGGGAAATTTAAAAGTCTCACAGTTTTTCTGTGGGATTTTTTTTACCTAAAAAAGACACCTCATAGCATAAGCTATGAGATATCAAAAAAAAAAAAAAAAAAAAAATGTTTTTATTTTAATTATTTGTTTTCTTAAAGTGAAATGACTTTAAATATTATTAAGAAGAAAATAAAATAATTGCAGCTATAAATAAAGAAACCTGTATTATCGTTCCTGTTTGACTTTCAATTTTTCCATGATGATTTAAAATCATAGATTTAACTCTAGAAACAGATTTAGTCTTTATTAAAACTTTACTATTTTTAATTTCTTGTTTGTATGTAGAAGTTAAAATTCCTCTTTCTTGTACTGGTATTGCTTGTAAATATTTCATGGTTTATGGTTTAGTTGTTTATATATTACAGACGACTCTTTAAAACAAATGTTACAAAACAAAAACCAACTAAACACCTTAAAAACAAACACTTGTAGTGTTTATAGTTTACGACAATGGTATTTTATTTTTTAAAACATCTCGTAATTAAATAAAAACGAGATGTTTTTTAACAAAATTTATTTAACTAATTTTTAATCAACTATAAGTTTTAAAGTTTTATAATTTCTAAAATCATTTCTAATTTTAATGAAATACATTCCTGTTTTTAAGCCATCTCTTTTTAATTGGAACTTATTATTACCTATCATCGTATTTTCTTCAAATTTTCTTACTAAGGCACCTGTTATACTATAAATTTCAATATGAGTGTTTGCATCTGTTTCTGCATAAAAGCTTAATTCTGAACTTATATTTAAAGGATTTGGATTTACAACAACTTCATTCTCTGCAATTACTTCTGTGCCAACACTTAATACTTGCTCTGTAAATTGAATATTTTTTAAATTCATTTCTTTATCTACAACTTTAGTTCCATCTGAAGACATTGTAAATACTAAGTTTAAAGCGTCAGATAAATCCATCTTACCACCAGCTGCTGATGTAAAATGAGCAAAAGGAATTGCATAATGGGTTTCATTTTCATTTAAAGTTATTGTGGTTCTAAATTGATTAGCCCATTCACCAATACCTTCTTTTGCTATTGTAATTTCTAATTCTCCTGTACCACTTGCATCAATTTCAAAAACATCATATTGAGATAAATCTACAGCTGTGTATCTAGGTGTAAAAGATCTAAAAGCAGATACGTATTCGCTAGTTGTAGATTTTAAAGATATATTTCTTTCTACCCTATGACCATTTCCAGAATAAATATCATCATTTTGAGATATTACAAACTCACTAACTGTTGTACCTTTTGGAGAATCATCTTTCCCCCAAACTCCATCAGACATAAATATATCATCTGGTGTTAAATTGTATTCGTTTTCAATTCTAAATCCTATATCAAAAATATTTCCAGTATCTATAATTAAATTCTCAATATAAGTTCCTTGTAAAGCTATTGACTCATTAAAATACTCTGTTTGCGAAGTTTCTGTTCTTTTAAAACCAGCATCTACAACAATACTTTTGCTTCTTCTAATATTTATTAATTGTAATTCTAATGCCCCGTTTTTATACTCACCTTTTTTAACAAATAATGGTGGAGGACTTGATGTACTATATTCTGATATAGGTTTTTGTGCTTCAAATAATTCTAACGTTTCTGTTGCTAAACTATATAAATCATCTACAGAATCTGCCCAAATTTGGAAATTATAATAAGTTACATCCTTTTCATATTTATCAATATTCCAGTGACTATCAATTTCAAAATTTTGCTCGTTATTAATTAATCTACCAGAAAAACTAAGAACAAACTCAATATTACCATTTGTGTTTTTTATGATTGATCTTATAAACTTAACATCTTCAAAAACTTCATCATCTACTAACTCTATAGTAGAAACAGACTGTAATTCTGCTCCTAATAATCTGTCGCAAATAAACTTAGTATGTTCATAAACTCCATTTTCTGTTTTAGTTGCAAGTATTACAGCAACTGTTTGATTATCTTTTACATAATCTACTGAGTAAAGTTCTGTTGCATTTGTTAAATCTATTAAATCTGTAGGTGAAGATTCTACTGCAGTGGTTCCTGTAATTGCATCTAAAGGAATTAAATCTGTTAAACTAAAACCTGCAGCATTTGTAGATTTTTTCTTATAACTTTCTGTTTTTACTATTTTTTTAGCTTTTGTTTTATCAAAATTAAAGTTTGTTTTTTTTCTTAAATAATTTCTTAAATTTATTTTTTCTGAAAGACGATCGTTACTTTCTAAACCACCATCACTACCACTAGAAACCTCATGAACAATTATTACAGGACAAGCTGCTACACCTGAACAAGCAGGATCTTCACAATCTGTTAAACCATCACCATCATCATCAATACCATTAATACAATCTTCTTGAGGAACTGGAGCTGTAGGACATCTTGCACCATCATTAGAACTACTAGAAGGACCAAATGCAAACAGATTAGATTCCATAGAATCTCCAACATTTAAACCTTGAACATTTTTAATCATATAAACAGTACCTGTTTGATTAGCAGAAACATAAAAACGTCCTGATGCATCAAAATATACTGCTCCATAAGTATAACTTAAACCCGATAAAATTGGTACTTCTCCTAAATCTGTAATTTCATACGTTTCAGAATCAATTCTATATAATTTATTTGATGATCTTTCTACTGTATATAAATTTCCATCTACTGCATTAAAAGCCCAATCATGAATATTTAAATTCTTTGATAATATTTCTTCACTTATTAATTGTGTATAAGTTGGAGAATTTGGGTTTAAATCAATTTTGTAAAAAGTTGTTGAACTACCTGCTTTAACATAATAAATACCATCTACACTTATATCTCCAACATATCTATTTGTTGTTGATAATTCATCAATCGTAAATTTTTCTACATTAAAGTTTTTACCAATTCTAACTATATCTTTACTAGATCTTAAAGACCCCCAAATGTAACCATCAGCAGAGTTGTATCCTGTAGCGTTAATATAATCTTCAGTTATATTTTCTGCTACTAAATAAGAACTACCTGAAGCTAAATCTAAAGCGTAAACATCGTTTTTTTGAAATAAATACGCATTGTAATCGCATTCAAAAGGTTCTTGAGCGTAGCCAAAAAAGCCTAATAATATTATTAATGTAAATAATGTTTTTTTTCCTGTTGAGTGTAGAATTGTTTTCATTTTTGTACTTTTTATTATAAAAGTAGCTTTAAATAGACTTAAAATATGCTTAGGAAAGATTATTTACTTAAAAGTTTCGATAAATGGTATTATTAATATAGCTAAGTTGTTTTCTTGTGTTTATTGCAAAAAAAATCACACCTAAAAGATGTGATTTTTTTATAAATATTTAATTAATTTTTAATCTACATTATCGTGCAAAAAAGAATTATTAGATTTTAAAATAATTTCATCTGTATCTTTATTCATAGATGTCTTATTATTACTAATAGATGCATTAGTATCTAAATCTACCCCTAATCTTTTATAAGCTGGTTGACGTTCTATTTCATCTATATTCTTATTCATTTGGTCATTAAACTTATAGTTAAAACCTTTCATTTTTTTACGACGTTCTTCTGCTCTTTTTTGTAGTTCTGTAATTGTTAAATCTAAAGGAGAAACTTCTTCGCTTTGAATTTGTGTTTGATTAACATCTACTGATGGAGATTTTGTTTTTAATTCAAACTTAATTTCTTCTTCTTCAACTTTGTTTTCAATCTTTTTTTCTACAAAAGCAGAACTTTTACCAATTGTTGGTTGCGCATCAAAATCTTCTAAAACATAACGAGTTTCAACTTCTTTTCTTTCAAAAACAATTTCTTCTGCATCAAAAACTTCAATTTCGTTAACATTTACTTGAGTTTCTTCTTGTAAAGAAAAACGAATTTCTTCATCTGCTTTAATATCGTTTGTAGAATTTAAAGGCATATCAAACAATGATTCAAATTGAGTAGGTTTTACTTCTTCAATTACCTTTTCTTCTATAACTGGAGTTACATCTGTAATTACAAAATCGTCTTCAGTTATATTTTCAACTTCTACATTATCAAAAATAACATTTGTATTTGTTACTTCTTCATTCGATTTTAAAGTATCTGTTTTTGGCACTACAACTTCCTCTTCTTCTAAAACATGAACTATTTTTTGTTCTGTTTTATTAGTTAAAGGTTCTTCTAAAGTAGGTGATTTCGTAATTTTTTTCTCACTAAAATCATAAGTAGCTTTTTGTTCATCTTCTAATGTATGAACCACTTTTTTTACCTCTGTATTTGTAATGGTATTTTGTTGATCTGCAGCAAAACCTGTAGCAACAATAGTTACAGCAATTGCCTCTCCTAATTCTTCATCTTCACCAATACCCATTATAATATTAGCATCGTAACCAGCTTCATCTTGGATATAATCGTTAATTTCTCCAATTTCATCTAACGTAACTTCATTAGTACCAGATACAATTAATAACAATACATTTTTAGCACCTGTAATTTTATTATCATTTAATAAAGGAGAATCTAATGCTTTTACAATAGCATTTTTAGCTCTTGTTTGACCTTCTTCTTTTGCAGAACCCATAATTGCAGTTCCACTATTAGAAAGTACAGTTTTAGCATCATGTAAATCTATATTCTGTTTATAGTGATGTGTAATAACTTCTGCAATTCCACGAGAAGCAGTAGATAAAACTTCATCTGCTTTAGAAAAACCTGCTTTAAAACCAAGGTTTCCATAAACTTCACGTAGTTTATTATTATTAATAACAATTAAAGAATCTACATTTTGGCGCAGTTGATCGATTCCTGTTTGAGCTTGTTTAGAACGTCTTCTACCCTCAAATGCAAATGGCATAGTTACAATACCCACAGTTAGGATATCCATATCTTTAGCAATTTTAGCAATAATTGGGGCAGCTCCAGTTCCTGTACCACCTCCCATACCAGCAGTAATAAATACCATTTTTGTTTGGGTATTTAACATTTGCTGAATTTCTTGCATACTTTCTTTAGCTGCTTGTGCTCCAACTTCTGGATTTGCTCCAGCTCCTAAACCAGCAGTTAAGTTTGCTCCTAATTGAATTTTATTAGGAACAGGACTGTTTTCTAAAGCTTGTGCATCTGTATTACAGATTACAAAATCTACTCCTTTAATATTTTGCGTAAACATGTGGTTTACTGCATTGCTTCCACCACCACCAACACCAATTACTTTAATGGTATTAGATTGTGTTTTTGGCATGTCAAATGAAATGTTATCAAATTCTGCGCTCATAATAACCTATCTATTGTTTATTTTAATTTTAAATTTTTTGTTCTCTTTTATCAACTTTATTCTGCGTTGTCTAAAAAGTCTTTTAAACCTTCTGTAAACTTTTCAAAAAACGACTTCTTTTTTGGTACTGGCTTTGCTTCTGGAATTGGCTCTACCTCTTCTTTAATAGAATCTTCTGGTTTTTCTTCTATAATTTCTTCTTCAACCTCTTCTACTTCTTCTTCTTTAAACCCTTTTTCTAACCCTTCCATTAACAAACCAACTGCTGTTGCATAAGATGGACTTGATAAAGTTTCATCTGAATCTCCTGCTAAATGCTCATTAGGAAAACCAATTCTTGCATCCATACCTGTAATATACTCTACTAATTGGCGAAGATGTTTTAATTGAGATCCACCACCAGTTAACACAATACCTGCAATTAATTTTCCTTTTGCAGTTTCATGTCCATAATTTTTTATTTCTAAATACACATGTTCTATTATTTCTTGAACTCTTGCGTGTATTATTTTAGATAAATTTTTTAATGTTATTTCTTTTGGTTCTCTACCTCTTAATCCAGGAATAGAAACTATTTCTGTTTCTTTATTTTCTCCAGGCCATGCAGAACCAAATTTTACTTTTAAAAGTTCGGCTTGTTTTTCTATAATTGAACAACCTTCTTTTATATCATCAGTAATTACATTTCCTCCAAAAGGAATTACTGCAGTATGTCTAATTATTCCGTCTTTAAAAATTGCCAAATCAGTTGTTCCTCCACCTATATCAATTAAAGCAACTCCTGCTTCTTTTTCTTCTTGACTTAAAACAGCAGAAGCTGATGCTAAAGGCTCTAATGTAATTTCATTTAAACCTAAACCAGCACTTTTTACACAACGTCCAATATTTCTAATAGATGAAACCTGACCAACTACAACATGAAAATTAGCTTCTAAACGCCCACCATACATACCAATTGGTTCTTTAATATCTGCTTGAGAATCTACTTTAAATTCTTGCGGTAAAACATGAATTATTTCTTCTCCAGGAAGCATAACCAATTTATGAACTTGATTTACTAAATCTTCAATATCATTTTCATCAATAACTTCATCAGCATTATTTCTTGTGATATAATCACTATGATGTAAACTACGAATATGTTGACCAGCAATACCTACAACAACTTCTTCTATTTTAACTCCAGAAACACTTTCTGCTTCATCTACAGCTTGTTGAATAGATTGTATAGTTTGTGTAATATTACTTACAACACCACGTTTTACTCCTAAACTTTTGGCTTTTCCAATACCAACAACCTCAATCTTATCGTATTCATTTTTACGACCAATCATGGCAACAATTTTGGTTGTACCAATATCTAAACCAACTGCTATTTTATTGTTTTCCATTTTAGATTTATTTAGTGCACACAACTTGGTTGTGATATTTTACATTAATCAATTTATAATTCTGAATCGTTTTATCTTCAAATGTTTTATTATAAAACGCTTTTAACTTCTTAAATTTTATATCCATTTTAGATAATTTTCCAAAATCTATTTTATAATCTCCACTTCTTACAGAAATTTGATATTCTTGATTCTCAAATTTGGTTATTCCTACCACCTCTTTTTTTAAAAAATCATCTTCTAAAATAAACGAAATTAGAGGTAAAACTTCTTCTACTTCTGCATCCTTTTTTATGCCTGAAACCAACATAACTCTTGCTGAAAAATTAGTAGACAAAGGAACTTTTACTCCCTGCTTATCAACATAATAAGAACTATTTTCTTTTATAATTCTTGCAACAGGTGTACGCTGTTTTATAATTGATTTTAATGTACCAGCAATTGTTAAAAAAACAGATGCTTTTTCAACATATGGATTTTTAGACATGGTTCTTTCCAAACTGTATAAATTTATTACAGATTTTGCTTGGTTTTTCACACTTGTTCCATTTTGTATTAACAATTTATTAACCATAGAATGAGTTAAAAAATTATTATCTCCTGCTTCAAATTCTACTTCTACTTTGGCTACCTTTTTATTTAAATTTCTTTTAATTGAAAAACTTGACAAAAAGCCCAAACCTACTATTAACAATAGGAAAACAACATATTTTAAAAACCTTTTAAACTTCATTTTTCATAGTTTTTAAAAGTTCTTTAGTTACCTCATTTACCATAACCCCAACATCTCCTGCACCTAGCATTGTTAACACTTTTGCTGAAGAATTTTTAATATCTTTTACCAAATCATTTTTTTGTGTCATTTTTTTCTGCTTACAGTCTATCTTACTCAATAGCCAATCAGAATCAACTCCAGCTATTGGAAGTTCTCTAGCAGGATATATATCTAACAACAACACTTCATCAAACTTAGATAAAGCTTCAGCAAAATCATCAATAAAATCTCTTGTTCTAGAAAATAAATGAGGCTGAAAAACAACCAAAACTTTTTCTTCTGGATACATTTCTCTAACAGAATTTTGTACTGCATTTATTTCTGTAGGATGATGTGCATAATCATCAATTAAAACAAAATCTTCTGTTTTTATTTTATACGAAAATCTACGTTTTACACCTTTAAAAGTTGCCAAACTTTGTTTAATATTTTCTAATGAAACTCCATAAACATTTGCCATTGCTAATGCAGCCAAAGCATTCATAACATTGTGTTGTCCTGGTAAATTAAATTCAATATTTTTTATTTCTGACGAGGGTGTTTTAACATCAAAAATATATTTTCCGTTTTTTATTTTTAAATTGAATGCTTTATAATCTGCTTCTTCATCTATTGCATAAGTTAAACCATTTAAAGGCACCCCTTTTGCTACAATAAGCGTTTCTGATACCTTGTTTGCAAATTCTCTAAACGATTCTTGCAAAGCTTCTGGTTTTTCATAAATATCTAAATGATCTGTATCCATAGAAGTTACACATGCAATATTAGGACTCAACCTAAGAAAAGACCTATCAAATTCATCTGCCTCTACAACACTAACTTTATCTTCTCCTAAAATTAAATTCGAATTATAATTCTCTGCAATTCCTCCTAAAAAAGACGTTGCTTTTACCTGAGCCATAATATGACCTAAAATTGAAGAAGTTGTTGTTTTACCATGAGTACCTGCAACACCTAAACAAAATGTAGTTTCAGTAATTTTACCTAAAATTTCTGACCTTTTTAAAACTGTAAAATTATGATCTAAAAAATAATTTAATTCTACGTGATTTTTAGGAATTGCTGGTGTATAAACAACTAATGTTTTTTCTTTATTTAAAAATGAAATTGGGATACTTTTTAAACTGTCTTCAAAATGAATTTCTACTCCTAAGCCTTCTAACTCAGCTGTAATTTGAGAAGGAGTTTTATCATAACCTGCCACACTTTTTCCATTAGCTGCAAAGTAACGAGCTATTGCACTCATTCCTATGCCTCCAATTCCGACAAAATAGACGTTATGTATAGTATTTAAATTCACTTTTTTAATAATTTTTCAACTTCATTAACAATATCTGTTGTTGCTCCTGGCAATGCTAATTCATTAATATTTTCTGATAAATGTTCTTGTTTCCCTTTGTCTTTTAACAAGGTTTCAAATATTATTGGAAAAGTTTCTAACTCACTTTCTTTTAACAATATTGCACCATGTTTATCTGCAATTGATTTTGCATTTTTTGTTTGATGATCTTCTGCCACATTTGGAGAAGGTATAAAAATTACTGGCTTACCAACTATACATAATTCTGAAACCGAACTAGCTCCTGCTCTAGATATTATAATATCTGAAGCAGCGTAAGTTAAATCCATTCTATTTAAAAACTGATGTACTTGTATGTTTTCTAATTCGTTGTGTTTTTTATATTCTTCAAAATACAGCTTACCACATTGCCAAATAACTTGTACTTCTTGATTTTTAAAAAATTCTAAGTTTTCTTCTACTAATTGATTTATTTTTCGCGCACCTAAACTTCCTCCTAAAACTAAAATTGTTTGTTTAGTTTTATCTACCTTAAAAAACGATTTACCTTCTTCTATTTTAGTATGAACAGACAATAAATCTTGACGAACAGGATTTCCTGTTTTCACAATTTTATCAGCTGGAAAAAATCTATCTAAATTATCATAAGCAACACAAATTTTATTTGCTTTTTTACTCAACAATTTATTAGTAATTCCTGGATAAGAATTTTGTTCTTGTATTAAAGTTGGTATCCCTTTAGAATTGGCCACAATTAGAGTTGGTCCACTTGCAAAACCTCCTGTACCAATAGCTACATCTGGTTTAAATTTTCTAATAATTTTAGACGCATTTCTTAAACTACTCAACATTTTAAAAGGAAATGATAAATTATCTACAGTTAATTTTCTTTGAATTCCAGAAATCCATAATCCTTTAATTTCATATCCCGCTTGCGGAACTTTTTCCATTTCCATTTTATCTTTTGCTCCTACAAATAAGAAATTAGCATCTGGATAACGCAATTTTATTTCATTTGCAATTGCAATTGCAGGATAGATATGTCCTCCTGTTCCTCCACCAGAAATTAATATGTTAATCGATTGTTTCATGTAGTATGTCTAATGGGTTATCATCTAAAATATCTTCTTCTGTTTCTTCTTTTGAAGCACTTACACTAAGAATCATACCTAATGCAAAACACGTCATCCAAATAGAAGTACCTCCACTACTAATTAGTGGTAACGTTTGACCTGTAACTGGAAATAAATTTGTTGCTACAGCCATATTTATTGTTGCCTGAAAAATAATTGGAATACCTACACCAAGCACCAATAAAGTTCCGAAAATTGTTGTTGTCTTTTTTATCACAACAAAAATTCTAAATAATAAAATAAAATATATTGAGACTACTAAAAAACCTCCTATCAACCCATATTCTTCTACTATGATTGCAAAAATAAAATCGGACGTAGATTGTGGTAAAAAATTCTTTTGTACACTTTTTCCTGGACCTAAACCAATTGTTCCTCCTGTAGCTATAGCAATTTTTGCTTTTTCAACTTGATATGCTTCTTTACCTTGTTTGTCAGAAAAACTTTCAATTCTACTTTGCCAAGTCTGAACTCTATTAGGCATTGCATCTGGAAAAGCTTTGGCTATAAGAATAAAAAAGGAAAGAGCAACAACACCTGCTCCTAAAATAAAACCTATATATTTTAATGGATATCCTCCAATAAAAGCAACCATTAAAATCATCACAAAAATAATAGCTGTTGTAGAAAAGTTTGCTGGTAAAATTAACATTAAAACAACTGAAACTGGCAACCATAATTGCCATAAACTCTCTTTAAAGTTAATTATCTTTTCTTTGTTTTTAGCCAAATACCTAGCAACATAAACCATTAAAACCAAGCCTGCTAATGTAGATGTTTGAAACCCTACTCCTCCAATTCTAATCCATCTACTTGCATTGGCTCCTCCAATTGTTGTTCCTTGAGCTAAAGTAAAAATCAACAAAACAATAACTACTGGTAACATTAAAACAGAACCTCCAGAAAAATATCTATAAGGAATTTTATGAACACCATAAATTATAGCAAAACCCATAATTAATAAAACAATATGTTTGACCAAATGCCCTAAAGTAGAACCATTACCAACAACATAAACCAAATTTGTACTTGCACTATACACTGGCATAAATGAGAATATTGCTAAAATTGCAACTATTGCCCAAATGGTTTTATCTCCTTTAATATGTTGAAAAATGGTTTTCATTACTAGATTTACAAATACCTAGATTACTAGGTTTTTAGATTCATTACTTTTGTATTCTTTAATTTTGTTAAAGATTTCTTACCGCTTTTTTAAATTTTCTACCTCTATCTTCATAGTTTTCAAACAAATCAAAACTTGCACAAGCTGGAGACAACAATACTGTTTCTCCTCTTTCTGCTAGCTTATGAGAAACCTTAACTGCTTCTTCTGCACCTGCTGTTTCAACTATAATATCAACCACATTACCAAACGTATTCTTAATTTTATCGTTATCTAAACCTAAACAAACTATAGCCTTAACTTTTTCTCTTACAAGTGGTAATAAATCATTATAATCATTCCCTTTATCAACACCACCTACAATCCAAATTGTAGTTTTATCCATACACTCTAATGCGTAAAATGTAGCATTTACATTTGTTGCTTTAGAATCGTTAATATATTCAACTCCTCTTACCTTTAATACATTTTCTAAACGATGTTCTGCACCTTCAAAGTTTTCTAAACTTTCTAAAATAGTTTGTTTTCTAACTTTTAAAAGTTGAGCAGCCATTGTTGCTGCCATAGCGTTTTTAGTATTGTGTTTTCCTTTAATTGACAAAGTTGATAATGGCATAGTAAGTTTATCTTTATTAATGTTGATTATAATATTGTTGTTTTCTAAAAAGGCTCCGAATTTTAATTTTCTTTCTATTGAAAACGGAACTAATTTTGCTTCTGTTTTATTATTTTTTAACCAATTATTGATTGCTTCATCATCTGCATCATAAATTAAATAATCGGTTGCTTTTTGATTTTTTGTTATTCTAAATTTCGATTCTATGTAATTATTAAAATCATAATCATATCTATCTAAATGATCTGGTGTTATATTGGTTAAAATTGCAATATGACTATTGAATTTTTCAACTCCATCTAACTGAAAACTACTTAACTCTAACACATAGTTTTCAAAATTTTGTTCTGCAACTTGTTGCGCAAAACTATCTCCTATATTTCCTGCTACACCAACATTAAAATTTGCACTTTTTAAAATATGATGCATTAATAATGTTGTTGTTGTTTTACCATTAGAACCAGTAATTCCTACAATAGTTGCATTGGTAAATTGTGCTGCAAACTCTATTTCTGAAATAACAGGAACTGAATTTTCTTTCAACTTTTTTACTAAAGCTACTTTATCTGGAATTCCAGGGCTTTTCATAACAACATCTGCATTTATAATTTTGCTTTCTGTATGTTGTTTCTCTTCGAAAGAGATTTCATTATTTACAAGAACTTCTTTATATTTTGTAGCAATCTCTCCTTTATCAGATACAAAAACTTCATATCCTTTTTGCTTTCCTAAAAGTGCAGTACCCACACCACTTTCTCCTCCACCAAGAATTACTAACCTTTTCAATTTATCTTAATTTTAGAGTTACAATTGCAAACACAGCAAGTAAAATTCCTACAATCCAAAAACGAACAACAATCTTACTTTCGTGATAACTTAATTTTTGATAATGGTGATGCAAAGGCGACATTTTAAATATTCTTCTTCCTTCTCCAAATTTCTTTTTTGTGTACTTAAACCAAGAAACCTGCATTATTACAGATAAATTTTCTACAACAAATATTCCTGCTAAAATTGGAAGCAATAATTCTTTTCGAATGGCAATTGCAATAACTGCTATAATACCTCCAATAGTTAAACTACCTGTATCTCCCATAAACACTTGTGCTGGATATGTATTGTACCAAAGAAATCCTATTAAAGCTCCTGCAAACGCCAGAATAAAAACAGTCATTTCACCAGAATTTGGTATATACATTACATCTAAATAATCAGCAAAAATGATATTACCAGAAACCCAAGCAAACACCGCTAACGTAACTACTATAATTGCAGAAGAACCTGCAGCTAAACCATCTATACCATCAGTTAAATTTGCTCCATTAGAAATACCTGTAACAATAAATACAGTTATTAGTATAAAAACAATCCAGCCATATTTTTCATAACCATCTCCTAAAAAACTTAACGTTTTAGAGTAATCTAATTCATTGTCTTTAAAAAACGGCACAGTTGTTTTTGTTGATTTATGTGCTTCTCCAAAAACAATTTTTCTTCCTTCTTTATTAACTATTTGCTGATCTTTTGGCAACTGTTCTTTTATTGTAACACCATCATTAAAATAAAGCATAGAACCTACAATTACACCTAAACCAACCTGACCTAAGACCTTAAATTTACCTTTTAAACCTCCTTTGTCTTTTTTGAAAACTTTAATATAATCGTCTATAAAACCAATTAAGCCCATCCATACTGTGGTAATTATTAAAAGTATAATGTAAATGTTATCTAATTTGGCCAGCAATAAAGCTGGAATTAATGTTGCTAAAATGATAATAACACCTCCCATTGTTGGTGTTCCAGATTTTTGTTTTTGTCCTTCTAAACCAAGATCTCTAACTGTTTCACCAACTTGTTGTTTTCTTAAAAAGTTAATAATTCTCTTACCATAAATAGAAGAAATTAATAACGACAAAATAAATGCTGCAGCTGCTCTAAAAGTTATAAACTGAAAAACACTTGCTCCAGGAAAGCTAAATTGACTCTCTAAATATTCGAATAAATAATATAGCATTCTTAATTATTTTTTAATTGATTAAAACAATTTCTTACTTCTTCTAAATCATCAAAATGAGTTCTTACTCCATTTATTTCTTGATAATTTTCATGTCCTTTACCAGCAATTAATATGATATCTCCACTTTCTGAAAACTTACACGCTGTTTTTATTGCTTGTTTTCTATCTAAAATTGATAACGTTTTTTTATAATTTTCTGGAGACACCCCTACTTCCATTTCGTCTAAAATTGCTTGTGGGTTTTCTGATCTAGGATTATCTGAAGTAAAAATTGCTTGATTGCTTAATTGCGAAGCAATATGAGCCATTTTTGGTCTTTTTGTTTTATCTCTATCTCCTCCACAACCAACTACAGTGTATAAGTTTTCATTTCCTGTTCTTATATCATTTATGGTTTCAAGCACATTTTTTAACGCATCTGGTGTATGTGCATAATCTACAATTGCAGTTACGTTGTCATCAGAAATAACATACTCAAAACGTCCACTAACATTTTCTAACTGACTAATAATTGTTAGTATTTCTAATTTTTCTAACCCCAATAATTCTGCAACTGCATAAATGGCTAATAAATTAGAAGCGTTAAATTCTCCAATTAATTTTGTCCAAACTTCTGTGTCATTTATTTTAAGCAATGTTCCAGAAAACTGTTTTTCTAAAATTTTAGCTTTATAATCTGCCAAGGTTTTAACTGCATAAGTTTGCTTATTAGCTATACAGTTTTGCAACATAAAGTTGCCATTTTTATCATCTAAATTTGTTAATGCAAAAGCAGATTTTGATAATGAATCAAAAAAAGATTTTTTTACATTTCTATATTCAGCAAAGGTTTCATGATAATCTAAATGATCATGAGATAAGTTGGTGAAAATTCCACCTTCAAAAGTTAATCCTTCTGTTCTTTTTTGATGAATTCCATGAGAGCTCACTTCCATAAAACAATAATCAACACCAGCATCTAACATTTTATCTAAATAACTATTTATAGCCACAGAATCTGGTGTAGTATGTGTTGATTTATATTCAGTTTCATCTACCAAAACCTTTACTGTAGACAATAAACCAACTTTAAAACCAGCTTTTTTAAATAATTGATACAGTAATGATGCTATTGTTGTTTTTCCATTTGTGCCTGTTACTCCTATTAATGATAATTTTTCTGAAGGATTATCATAAAAATTAGAAGCCATTATTGCCAAAGCAATGTTTGCATCTGCAACTTCAACATAAACAACTCCCTCTTTCTTCTCTATAGGAAAATCTTCACAAATTATTACTGAAGCACCTAAATTTATTGCTTTATCTATATATAAATGACCATCCACTGTTACACCTTTTTGTGCAACAAAAACATCATTTTTTTCAATTTTTCTTGAATCAAAAACAATGTTTTGAACCTCAACATTTGTATTTCCAAATACTTGATTAATTGAAACCTTATATAATATGTC
This sequence comes from Polaribacter sp. Z022, assembly GCF_023555495.1. GTDB lineage: Bacteria > Bacteroidota > Bacteroidia > Flavobacteriales > Flavobacteriaceae > Polaribacter. The sequence continues at coordinate 217,969 of NZ_JALCZO010000003.1, forward strand.
TTTTAAATTTTTCAGCTTAAGAAAGTTTTAAAAAAATTGTTTTACCTTTTATTAATTTCTCACCTTTTTTAAGTGATTGTGATTTCACTTTTCCAACACCAGAAAACTTCACTTTTAACCCAATATTTTCTAACAAAGCCAAAGCATCCATACCAGACATTCCTCTAACATCTGGAACTCTCTGATGTTCTTTATTTAATTTTTTATCAAAATTTTCAAATTGATTTTTAATTGCTAAAAACTCAACTTTATCTTCTACAGACTGATTATCTACTGGAGTTGTTGTATAAATTTTTTGAGCTATTTCTTTAAACACAGGAGCAGCTACAGTTGCACCATAATATCCTTTTTCTTTTTTAGGATCATGAACAACTACTATACAAGAATACTTAGGTTTATCAGCAGGAAAAAAACCAGCAAAAGATGCTACATAATGTTTTGTAGAATAATAACCACCTTCCCATTTTCCGTTTTTATTTTTTGTTCTTGGTATGTATTTTTTTGCAGTTCCAGTTTTACCTGCCATAGAAAAATTAGAAGAGTAAATATTATCTGCAGTTCCTTTTATAACCACATTTTCCATTACTTTTCTAAGTTTACTTAAAGTTTCTTTTGAAGCTATTTTAGAGTTTAAAACTTGTGTTTCAAATATTTTCTCAGTTTTATCTTGTCTTCGCAATTCTTTAATAAATCTTGGTTTTACCATAACACCATTATTTGCAACAGCGTTATAAAACATTAAAGTTTGCATTGGTGTTACTGAAACTCCATACCCCCAAGACATCCATTCTAATGAAATCTTATTCCAAGATTTTTCTTTTGGATTTGGAACATAAGGTTTTCCTTCTCCTTTAATTTGAAAACCTACAGGTTTTGTAAAGCCATAATCTTCTAATTTAGAAATGAATTTTTCTGGTTTATCATCATAATGCTTTTTAATTAGCTTTACAATTCCAACATTAGATGAAACTTCAAAAACTCTTCCTGCAGAAATTTTACCATAACCACCCCTTCTTGAATCTTCTACTTTTCTATTATGTATAAATATTTTTCCTTTTTCTGTATCAACAACTGTTGAAGTATCTATTACTTTATCATCTAAAGCAATCATTAAACTTGCTAATTTAAAAGTTGACCCAGGCTCATGACTTTCCCAAACTGCATAATTTCTTTTTTCATAATAAGCACCACTTGAAGTTCTACCTAAATTAGAAATAGCCTTAATTTCTCCTGTTGCAGTTTCCATTACTACTGCACAACCATGATCAGCCTCAAAATACTCTAACTTATCTAACAAAGCATGATGTGTAATATCTTGAATATTTACATCTATTGTAGTAATAATATCATGACCATCAATTGGCTCTTTTTCATTTACATCATTAATTGGCTTCCATTGATTTTTAGCAATTTTTTGCTTCCATCTCAACCCATTTTCACCTTCCATAAAATCTGAAAAAGCCCCCTCAATTCCTGCTCCACCTCTATAATCATCATAACCAATTGTTCTTGCTGCTATTTTTCCTATTGGATGCGCTCTAACAGTCTTATGCTCTGCAATAAACCCTCCTTTATAAACTCCTTTATTAAAAATTGGGAATTGCTTCATTTTTAGATAATCTGTATAACCTATATTTCTGGCAATTAACAAATACCTATGCTTTCTCTTTTTAGCGTTTCTTAACTTTTCTTGATAATATTTCTGAGACTTGCCCAACATTTTAGAAAGCTCACTAGACAAACCAGTAATATTTTTCTCAAAAAGATTGTTGTTTACAGCCACCAAATCCATCCTTATTGTAAACTTTGACATTGATGTTGCTAACAAATTACCATCAGAAGCATAAACATTACCCTTATTAGCATAAATGGTATCTTGTCTAATTGTTAATTCTGTAGAAAGTTTTTTGTATTTATCTCCTTCTGAATATTGAATAGTAAAAACCCTAAATACAATTACTAGCAAAAACAGCGTCATAAAAGCAGCTACCAAGTAGAATTTTGTAAGTATGCTTTTTTTGTGAGTTGCCAATATTATTTATCTTTAATTGTTACTTTTATTTTTTTTGGTGGAGATTGCAAAGGCTTCAATCCTCTTTTTTTTGCTTTTTCCCTGATATTAGATTCCATTTTCATTCTCATTAGAATCGTCCCAGTATCTACATATTCAGCTCTTAATTCTCTCTTTTTTTTATTTAATTCAGAAATTCGTATTACTTTTTTATCTGCATTATGAGCACTTGTTATCATAATTAAAAGCAATCCAACAACAAAAAATATGATTCGCCAATTCTTAAAAGCAGACTCATCTGTTAGAAAGCTTCCTCTAAGAAATCCATAAACCCCTTTCTTAACTTTAGACATTCTATTTCTTTAATGTTGCTATTCTTAATTTAGCGCTGCGAGCCCTATTGTTGAGCTTAATTTCCTGTGGGGTAGGCACTATTAACTTTCCAACTTTTTGTAACGGTTCATCACTATTTCCAAAAACATCTTTTTCAGGCTCGCCACTAAATAATCCTGTCCTTATAAATCTTTTTACTAACCTATCTTCTAAAGAATGATAAGAAATTACACTTAACCTCCCATCTTCATTTAACAAATTAGGCATTTGCTCTAAAAACTCTTTTAACACATCCAACTCCTCATTTACTTCAATTCTAATTGCTTGAAATATTTGAGCTATAATTTTATGCTCCTTTGCTTTAGGCAAATATCTTTGTAAAGCTTTTCTTAACTGAAAGCTTGTATCTATCTTTTCTTCTTCTCTTTTTTCTACAATTGTTTTTGCAATATTTCTTGAATTTCTCAACTCACCATACAAAAACAGAATCTCAGCTAATTTTTCTTCAGAATAATTATTGATAATTTCTTTTGCAGATGTTTTAGATTTTTGATTCATTCTCATATCTAAATCACCATCAAAACGAGTTGAAAAACCTCTTTCAGCTTCATCAAACTGATGAGAAGAAACCCCTAAATCCGCCAAAACCCCATCTACTTTTCTAACTCCATGAAACCTTAAAAACCTAGATATATATCTAAAATTTTCTGGAATTAAAACAAAACGCTTATCATCAATTACATTTTCTTGTGCATCAGGATCTTGATCAAAACCAAACAATCTTCCATTTTCACCAAGTCTATTCAAAATCTCTTTTGAATGACCTCCACCTCCAAAAGTAACATCAACATAAACCCCATCTTTTTTAATAGCGAGTCCATCTATACTTTCATGCAATAAAACTGGATTATGATAATTCATCTACACTTGTATTTCCCATTACTTCTTCAGCCAAATCAGCAAAATCATCTGACGCATCATCAATTGCTTTTTCATACTTTTCTTTATCCCAAATCTCAATAATATTTACTGAGGATGACATTACCACTTGCTTTTTAATCCCTGCAAATTCAAATAAATCTTTTGGAATTAAAATCCTACCAGAAGCATCTAACTCCACCATTTTAACACCAGCAGTAAACCTTCTAATAAAATCGTTATTCTTTTTATTAAACCTATTTAGCTTGTTAATTTTCTCCATCATTAAATTCCACTCCTTCATTGGATACAACTCTAAACAAGGCTGAAAAACAGCTCTTTTAACCACAAAACCTTCTTGTAACACAGAAGACAATTGCTTTTTGAAAGCTGATGAAAACATCATCCTCCCTTTAGCATCTGCCTTACATTCATATGTACCTATTAGGTTAATCACTCAAAAAAACGTTTAATTGAAATCAAAAATATATAAATTTTACCACTTTTTACCACTTTTTACCACTTTGTTAATAAATAACGCTTTTATTAACAATTCATTGCACACTCTTATTGCTAATTATTAAAACTAAGGGAAGTCTAAAAACATTATTTAATTCATAAAAAAGAATTACATTTGCTATTAAGCGAATTGAAAATAAATGACTAACGAGTTAATTACTGAAGGAAAATTTAAATATGCAGAAGCTGGTGAAGGACCTGCTATTATTATTTTACATGGTTTAATGGGAGCTCTAAGTAATTTTGGCTCTACTTATGATCATTTTTCTAAAAACGGGTATAAGGTTTTAATTCCTGAATTACCTTTATACTCTCTTCCTCTTATAAAAACTAATGTTAAAAACTTAGCTAAGTTTTTAAAAGAATTTATGGAGTTTAAAGAAATTGAAAGCGCCATTTTATTAGGAAACTCTTTAGGAGGACATATAGCACTATATTTTACAAAACATTACCCTGAAAAAGTAAGTGGACTTGTACTTACAGGAAGTTCTGGCCTTTATGAAAACTCAATGGGAGATAGTTACCCAAAAAGAGGAGACAGAGGTTATGTAACCAAAAAAGCACAAGATGTTTTTTATGATCCTGCAATTGCCACAGAAGAGTTAATTGATGATGTTTATGTAGTTATTAATGATAGAAACTCTCTTATTAGAACATTAGCAATTGCTAAAAGTGCAATTAGACATAACATGGCAAAAGATTTGCCTGAAATGAAACAGCAAACCTGTTTAATTTGGGGAAAACAAGACAAAGTTACACCACCAGAAGCAGCTAATGATTTTCATAAATTATTACCTAACTCAGAGTTGTTTTGGATAGACAAATGTGGTCATGCTGCTATGATGGAAAGACCAGAAGAATTCAATGAAATTCTTCAAAATTGGTTGATTTCTAAAAACTTAGCATAACTATGAAAATAAAATCAGCTGAGTTTGTAATGAGTAACAGCAATGTTACAAAAGCTCCAAAAGACAGGATTCCTGAATACGCTTTTATTGGTAGATCTAATGTGGGTAAATCTTCATTAATAAATATGTTGATGGAGCGTAAAGATTTAGCTAAAATTTCTGGAAAACCAGGAAAAACACAACTAATTAATCATTTTAAAATTAATGACGAGTGGTTTTTAGTTGATTTACCTGGATATGGATATGCTCAAGTATCTAAAAAGAAGCGAACGATTTTTCAGTATTTTATTGAAAATTATTTTAAAGAAAGAGAGCAACTAGTTTGTACTTTTGTTTTAATAGATTCTAGACACGATCCTCAAAAAATTGATTTAGAATTTATGAAGTTTTTAGGTGAAAATCAAATTCCTTTTTGTATAGTTTTTACAAAAGCTGATAAATTAGGAAGCTCTAAACTAAATAAACAAATTACTTCTTACAAAAAGAAACTTCTTAACACTTGGGAATCTTTACCAATGTCTTTTATTACTTCATCTTCTAGTGGATTAGGTCGTAAAGATTTTTTAAACTTTATTGACAATATCAACGAAGATGTTGCCAAAGATTTTAAATAATCAGCATGCATTCTACTAAAGAAAATTTACAAGTTCTCTTTGAAGACAATCATATTGTTATTATAAATAAACGTGCAGGAGACATTACACAAGGTGACAAAACTGGAGACAAACCTTTAAGCGATGTTGTAAAAGAATATATAAAAGATAAATACAACAAACCAGGAAATGTCTATTTAGGAGTTGTTCATAGATTAGATAGACCCACTTCTGGAATTATAATTTTTGCAAGAACCTCTAAAGCTTTAGAACGTCTTAACAAAATGCTGAGAGATAAAACAATTAATAAAACTTATTGGGCAGTTGTTAAAAATCATCCAAAGAAAGAAAAAGACACCTTAATAAATTTCTTAAAGAAGAATCCTAAAAACAATAAATCTACTGCTTTCAGCAAAGAAATTGAAGGAAGTAAAAAAGCCATCCTACATTATTCTGTTATAAAAAAACTAGATAATTATTCTTTATTAGAAATTGATTTAGAAACTGGAAGACATCACCAAATTAGATCACAATTATCTAATATAGGAAGTCCTATAAAAGGTGATTTAAAATATGGCTTTAACAGAAGCAACAAAGACGGAAGCATACATTTACATGCTCGTAAAATAGAATTTACACATCCTGTTTCTAAAGAATCAATTAAAGTTTTTGCTCCAACACCAAATGAAGTAATTTGGAATGCTTGTAATTAATTACCCTTTGTAGGTTTAAAAATTAAAATGTTTTCGCTTTTTTCAATTTCTGATTGATTAATTTTCATTTTTACAAACTCCCCATTTAAGTACTTTTTAGCTTGATCTTTATAATGCTTACTAAAAACTCTACCAGATTGACCTGTTGGTATAATTGCTAAACTATTATCTACATCAGAAAAATCGACAATTCTTCTTGTAGAAGGACCTGCTTTTACCTTATAATATCCTGTAGAATCTATATTATAAATTTGATTATTTATAACCTGATCTCCTCCCGTTGTAACAAATGGACCTACATTAAAATATTTTCTTAAAGCTGGAACCTCACCTACTGCATGCTTATATTCTACAGAAATTACTCTATCCCAAGTCCAATTATCAACATTTTCTCCCAATTGATTTTCTAAAAAACTAAATGCTTTCTTAAACGAACTAGTTACTATTTCTTGCTTTGTTTCAATCTTATCTTTAGTAGTAACATTATCCCACCAAATAGATTGATTTCTTTTAGCTTGAACTGGTAAAACTTTTTCTACAAAAGGTGTGTTTACAAATTGATTATAGCCCTTACCCAATTCATCAGCAAAAGTATTTTTTTGAAATTCATATACTAGCCTATTATAAATTACAGGTCCAACTTCATGCTTTTCAAAATTACCTTTCCAATCACCAAGAATACTTATGGCCTTTTTTTTACTGACAGAAAACTCAGAAACATTTATTGATTTAATTAAATTTGCTGCAACAATAGGTGCATTTGGTGAGGTAACATCATTAATCATTTTTGCAACATCATTTTTAGTCCAATCATTTTTTGGTTCTAAAAAACTTACAATTCTTTTTGCTCTATCTTCATTTAAATAATACCCAGGATATAACATTCCAACAATAGAATCTGGTTGATTGTTTGCAGAATAAACATAATTTACAGCAGGATTAATAGATTGAGGATTGTCTTTAAAATCTAAATACTCTAAAATCTCATCTTCACCAGAAGCTCCATTTAAATAGGTTTTTGTGTATAAGGAATCTCTGTATTTATACAACTTACCAGATGCAAACCATGCAATATTGTTTTTTGCATCTCCATACATCATATTTAAACCAGGAGCATGCAACTTACTTGCTCCGTTTTTAAAATCAGACAAATTTTTGGCATGAGAAATTTCATATGCAACATCTAATATCTTGTTTTCTAATTTTGTATAAATCCATTGCATTGCAATAGGCCTTTCATCATCTAAATGATCAATTATATCATTCATAATTGGGCCATGTCTACCTACTTTTATTGTATAAACAACATCTTGCTCATCTTTTACTTTAATCCTCTTTTTTACTAAATCATAATCAACAAAACCAACTTCTGTTTTGTATTGATTAGCATTTTCTGGATTTTCTTCCTCTATATAAAAATCTACATCATCATTTTCAAACATTGTTAAACCGTAAGCATAATCTTTATTATGACCTAACAAAGGAAAAGGAACCAAAGCTAAATGAAAACCATACAATTCGTAATTTGGAGTTTTAATATGAGCCTGATACCAGACTGAAGGTTGTGCAAATGAAATATGAGGATCATTTGCAAAAATCACTTTTCCGTTTTTAGTTTTATCTGCTCCTATTACCCAAGAGTTACTACCAATAAATGGCGAAATTGGTAAACCTTCAAATAAACGATGCATTTCTCTAGCTAAATCACCTTTAATTTCTTCGTTTATTTCATTTTTAATTAATGTTAAATTCTTGTTTTCAACACCAATTAATTCATTAAAATAAGCTTTTCCTAACTTTTCTTTTACTTCTGTTAATATCGGATCTGTTTTATGAGCAATTGCAAAACTAAAGGCCATATAACCAAAAACATTGTACATGTCTTTAATTGTAAAATTTTCTTTTTCAACACCAACTAAAGTATACTCAATTGGGGTTTTACCTTCTGCTATATATTGATTTATACCATTTAAATATGCAACAACCATTTTATAATTTTCAGAATTTTTTTCTAAGTTCAAAATAGTTTTTGTTGATGCTTCTTCAATACCTAACCCAGAAAAAAACTTATCTGTTCTTATTAATTTCTTTCCAAAAATTTCAGACAATCTTCCTGCTGCAAGTCTTCTTATTAATTCCATTTGCCACAACCTGTCTTGAGCATGTAAATACCCCAGAGCAACATAGGCATCTTTCTGATTTTCTGCATTGATATGAGGCACTCCAATATCATCAAAATAAACAGTAACTTCTTTAGAAATATTTTTTAATTCTAGTTCTCCTGAATAGTTTGGTTTGTATGTTTTAGAGTACAACCAAACAGAAACAAACACTAAAACAACAAGAAATAATAGAATTCTTAACGAACGCTTTAAAAACTTCATAAAAATTGATTTTTTTCAAAGATAACAGAAATATTATTTACGTATAACTACAAAGAAAATGAAAGGAAGTTTGTATTTTTGATGAGCAAAATTTTTTATATGAAAAAAATTCAAATGGTTGACCTCCAAGGTCAATATCAACAAATAAAAGAAACCGTAAACACCTCAATTGAGCAGGTTTTAAATTCATCTGCATATATAAATGGCCCTTTGGTTCATGAGTTTCAAGCAGACTTAGAAAAATACTTAAACGTTAAACATGTAATACCTTGTGCAAACGGAACTGATGCCTTGCAAATTGCAATGATGGGTTTAGGTTTAGAACAAGGAGATGAAGTTATTACTGCCGATTTTACTTTTGCTGCAACTGTAGAAGTTATAGGTTTACTTAAACTTACACCTGTTTTAGTCGATGTTGATGCAAAAACTTTTAACATTGACATTGATGCATTAAAAAAAGCAATTACACCTAAAACAAAAGCAATTGTTCCTGTTCACCTATTTGGTCAATTAGCAAATATGGATGCAGTAATGGAAATTGCAAAAGAACATAATCTTTTTGTAATTGAAGATAATGCCCAAGCAATTGGTGCAGATTACACTTTTAAAGACGGAACAAAAAAGAAAGCAGGAACTATTGGAAATGTAGGAACAACTTCTTTTTTCCCTTCTAAAAATTTAGGATGTTATGGTGATGGTGGAGCAATCTTTACCAATGATGATGAATTAGCACATACAATTCGTGGAATTGTAAATCACGGAATGTACACTCGCTATTACCATGATGTAGTAGGTGTAAATTCTAGGTTAGACTCTATACAAGCAGGGGTTTTAAAAGCAAAACTCCCTTTATTAGATTCTTATTGTGAAGCTAGAAGAAATGCAGCTCGTTTTTACAATAAAACATTATCTGTATCAGAAAATATTATTACACCAACTACAAATGCTTGTAATGAAATTTGTGATACTTGTAACTGCCATGTATTTCATCAATACACATTACAAATTACAAATGGTAAAAGAGATGCTTTACATAAACATTTGTTAGAAAAAGGAATTCCGAATGCAATTTATTACCCAGTTGCACTACATTCTCAAAAAGCATATGCAGATTCTCGTTATAAAGAAAGTGATTTCCCTGTTACTAACGAGTTAATAAAAACAGTAATTTCTTTACCAATGCATACTGAATTAGACCAAGAGCAATTAACATTTATAACACAAACGATTTTAAATTTCGTTAATTAATAAAATAACATGAAAAGAATATTAGTAACTGGTGGATTAGGTTTTATAGGTTCTCACACTGTAGTAGAATTACAAAACGAAGGATTTGAAGTAGTAATTATTGATGACTTATCTAACACTTCTATTGGTGTATTAGATAAAATTGCTGAAATAACTGGTACTAAACCAGACTTTCATCAAATAGACTTAAGAGTTAAAAATGATGTAAAAAACTTCTTTGATAACAATAAAGTTGATGGAATCATTCATTTTGCAGCCTTTAAAGCTGTAGGGGAAAGCATGCACAAACCATTAGATTACTATGAAAACAATCTTGGGTCTTTAGTATACTTATTGCAAGAAATGAGAGATAGAAAATTAGATAATTTCATTTTCTCTTCTTCATGTACAGTTTATGGTCAAGCAGATGAGTTACCAATTACAGAAAAAGCTCCTGTAAAAACTGCTGAATCTGTTTACGGAAACACAAAACAAATTGGTGAAGAAATTTTAAAAGATGCTAGTAAAGCACATGATTTAAATATTATTGCTTTAAGATACTTTAATCCAATTGGAGCCCATTCTTCTATAAAAATTGGTGAATTACCTTTAGGAGTTCCACAAAATTTAATTCCTTTTGTAACTCAAACTGCAGCAGGAATGCGTGATGAATTATCTGTTTTTGGTGATGATTATGAAACAGAAGATGGTACAGCTGTAAGAGATTATATTCATGTGGTAGATTTAGCAAAAGCACATATTGCAGCTCTACAGAGATTAATCAATAAAAACAACAAAGAAAACTATGAGTATTTTAATGTTGGTACAGGAAAAGGTAGCTCTGTATTAGAAATTATCAACGCTTTTGAAAAAGTAAATAATTTAAAATTAAATTATAAAATTGTTGGAAGACGAGAAGGAGATATTACAGCAGCTTTTGCAGATACAACTATAGCGAATAAAGAACTAGGCTGGGAAACAGAAAAAAGTTTAGAAGAAGCTTTAGAGTCTGCTTGGAAATGGCAGCAAGCTCAAAACTAAATAACAAAAAAAACTCCAATAAAACATTGGAGTTTTTTTTTATTACAAACTCAAAATCATTTATAATTAAATGAAGTTTACAGGAAAAAGGTATTTAGATTTTTCTTCTTTTATAAAATTGAACTTCGGAGAAAGAGTTCAAAAAATATCATTAGACATTGGTTTTTCATGCCCAAATAAAGATGGATCTAAAGGTTATGGAGGTTGCACATACTGTAATAACGACACTTTTAATCCAGATTATTGCGAGCCTCAAAAAAAAATTAAACAACAATTAGAAGAAGGTATTTTAAGGTTTTCAAAAAAATACAAATCACAAAAATATCTAGCCTATTTTCAAGCATACACAAATACCTATTCAGATTTTGAGTCGCTAAAAAAAATGTATGAAGAAGCCTTAAGTGTTCCTAATGTAATAGGATTGGTAATTGGTACTAGACCAGATTGTATTTCTAAAGAAATTATAGAGTATTTAGATTTTCTATCAAAAAAGTATTTTATTTCTTTGGAGTTTGGAGTAGAAAGCACTCTAAATAAAACTTTAGAAAAAGTAAACAGATGTCATTCTTTTGAAGATACAATTGCAACTTATCAACTTTGTAAAAACAAAGGATTTCATTTAGGAGCGCATTTAATTTTAGGTTTACCAGGAGAATCAAAAGAAGATTTACTAAATCATGCTATTGAAATTTCTAAACTTCCTATAAAAACTTTAAAATTACATCATTTACAAATTGTAAAAAAGTCAATAATGGCAAATCAATACAAACAAAATCCAGAAGACTTTAATCTTTTTACATCAGAAAGCTATATCGATTTTATTACAGAATTTATAAGTTTACTAAGACCAGACATTGTTATTGAACGCTTTATAAGCGAAGCTCCATCAGATTTACTAATTGCACCTAATTGGAATCGAATTAAAAATTTTGAAATAGTTTCTAAAATTGATAAAAAATTAGAAACAGAAAATATTTGGCAAGGAAAAAATTATCAATATCTTTAAAAAACAAAAATCATGAAAAAAGCATTATTATTAATTGTAGGAATTACTTTATTTTATAATTGCGACTCAGATCGTTGTGACGAAGGTTATAAACCTTATAACTCTAATGGTCATGAAATTTGTATTCCAGAATTTTTAAACGGAAAAGATCATAATTTCGAAATAGGAAATATATACATGCATGATACATATGGAGCAATAACTCTTAAAGATGGGGTTTGGAAAAATGAATTTGATGAAATTGTAGTTATAAAATAAAACAAAAAAGCGAACTTTTAAAAGTTCGCTTTTTTGTTTTATAAGTTTGATTTAAACCACCTTATTCAACTAAACTTGCTCCACTAGCAGCAACACTTCTATCTATTTTACGCATTAAACCTTGTAAAACTTTACCTGGTCCAACTTCAATAAATTCAGTTCCACCATCAGCAATCATAGCTTGTACACATTGCGTCCATTTTACTGGCGCAGTTAATTGTGCAATTAAGTTTTCTTTAATTTCATCAGGGTTTGTAACAGCCTTTGCAACAACGTTCTGATACACAGCACAAGTTGGTTCACTAAATTGAGTTGCTTCAATTGCTGCAGCTAATTCTTCTCTTGCAGGCTCCATCATTGGTGAGTGAAATGCTCCACCAACTGGTAATAACAATGCTCTTCTTGCTCCTTTTTCAGTCAATACTTCACATGCTTTTTTTACAGCTTCAATTTCTCCAGAAATAACTAACTGCCCTGGGCAATTGTAATTTGCAGCAACCACTACTCCATCAATTTCTGCACAAGTATTTTCTACTATATCATCTGCTAAACCTAAAACTGCAGCCATTGTAGAAGGTGCAATTTCACATGCTTTTTGCATTGCTAAAGCTCGTTTAGAAACTAATTTTAATCCATCTTCAAAAGACAATACTCCATTAGCAACTAATGCAGATAATTCTCCTAAAGAGTGTCCTGCAACCATTTCTGGCTGAAAAGAATCACCCAAAACCTTTGCTAAAATTACAGAATGTAAAAAGATAGCTGGTTGCGTAACTTTCGTTTCTTTTAATTGTTCTGCAGTTCCTTCAAACATAATGTCTGTAATTGAGAAACCTAAAATGTCATTTGCTTTTTCAAAGTATTCTTGCGCTAACGCAGACTTTTCGTACAAGTCTAATCCCATTCCTGAAAATTGCGCTCCTTGACCTGGAAAAATATATGCTTTCATAAAAAATTAAATTGTTGTTTGTTGCTGCAAAAATACTCTTTTTTATTGGAAGCTTATCCCGCTTTTCGCACTCGCTTTTTTGTAAAAACAAAAAGAGCTCAAACAAATGCTTCAATCGGGGCTAAACTTGTTTGTAAACTTATTGATTACCTGTACTGAAAGAATATTTATTAACTTAGCCTAATGACAATTAAAGACAAACAATTAGCAGATAACATTTATTTAATTCTTGCTGCATTATTTATTGCATCTCTAGTTGCATCAAATTTAATTTTTCAAAAATTCTTTTATTGGGAACCTTTTGGTATTTATAGATTCGAAATTTCAGTAGGAATTCTTCCTTACCCAATTACTTTTTTAATTACAGATATTTTATCTGAAATTTATGGAAAGAAAAAAGCAAATCAAGTGGTTATAGCAGGAATTTTTGCATCTTTTTTCTCTATGTTAATTATTTTAATAGCAGATTTTGCTCCAGCAATAAACAATTCTCCTGTAAATAATAAAACCTTTCATCAAGTATTTGGGCTTTCTCCTTTAGCTGTTTTTGCATCTATGATGGCGTATTTATTTGCGCAATTTATAGATATCAAAATTTTTCATTTCTGGAAAAAATTCACCCATGGTAAACATTTATGGTTACGTAATAATTTCTCAACGTTTGCCTCTCAATTTATAGATACTTTTACAGTTGTTTTTTTATTGTGTTCTTTTAAAATTCTTCCTTGGCATATTTTTACAAGTTTATTAATAAGCGGTTTTCTTTTTAAAATAATAATTGCAGCATTAGACACGCCTATTCTATATGGAATTGTGTTTCTTTTTAGAAAAAAATTCAACTTAAAACCTGGTGAAGAAATTTTAGAATAATTTTTGTAAACATTTAAAAAAGGTTTCGTCTAAAAAATTAGAAATTAAAAAAAAATGAAGAAAACATTTATACTTTTAGTAACAATTTTAACTTTATCTCAAGTAAACGCTCAAACTTCAATCTTTAACGAGTTGTTGCAAAAACACGTTACAAAAAACGGAATTGTAGATTACAAATCCTTTAAAACAGATAAAACAAAATTAGATAGTTTTATTTCTTATTTAGAAAAAACAACTCCAGCAAATTCTTGGTCAGCAAACAAACAAAGAGCTTTTTGGATCAACGCATACAATGCATATACTATTAAAATAATTTTAGAGAATTATCCTTTAAAATCTATCATGGACATCAAGCAAAAAGGAAAAACTGCTTGGAAAATTCCTTTTGCTAAAGTTGGTGGTAAAACATATACCTTAGATCATATTGAACACGAAATTTTACGTAAAAAATTGTTCGACCCAAGAATTCATGTAGGGGTAAATTGTGCTTCTGGTTCTTGTCCTAAATTAGGAAACATGGCTTTTACAGAAGAAAACATAGAAGCTTCATTAGAACAATTAATGAAAGAATTCATTAACGATACAACAAGAAACAAATTATCAAAAAAGAAAATTCAGATATCAGAAATTTTTAATTGGTTTAAAAATGACTTCACAAAAAACAGTTCTTTAATCGAATATTTAAACAAATATTCAGATACAGAAATCAGTAAAAAAGCTAAAATTAGTTTTCTAAAATACGATTGGACTTTAAACGGAAAGTAGTACTTTTATTTTTCATCTGAAATAACACAAAAACAATGTCTAAAAATTATTATGACGCTGCTGATTTAAGAAAATTTGGCAAAATTACAGAATGGAGTGAAGAACTTGGAAACAAGTTTTTTGATTATTATGGAAAAGTATTTGAAGAAGGAGCATTATCTGCTCGTGAAAAAAGTTTAATTGCTTTGGCTGTTGCACACACAGAACAATGTCCTTATTGCATTGATGCTTATACAAAAGATGGTTTGCAAAGAGGAATTACAAAAGAAGAAATGATGGAAGCTATTCATGTAGGTGCTGCCATAAAAAGTGGAGCTACTCTAGTACATGGAGTACAAATGATGAATAAAGTGAATAAGCTTGAGATGTAAGCAGAGTACCAGAATTTCTTTTCAGAAATTTTCTATGAATTGCTTATCCTGAGTTTACGAAGGATGTCGAAATAATAAATTAAAACCTCTCGACTGCGTTCGAGGAGACAAGAATGAAGAAATCGCTAAAAGCTAGAAATAACGATATTGCAAATACTACTCGTCAATTAGAAATTCTTTCAAACGGAATTTTTGCTGATGGAGAATTACCAACATTTGCAGCAAAAATTAAAGAAACAAATCAGTTTCCATTGCGTCCTAAAAAGTTAGAAATTTTACAAATCAATTTAGGATATATGTGCAACCAAGTTTGCGAACATTGTCATGTAGATGCTGGACCAGATCGTAAAGAAATTATGACTTTAGAAACAATGAATCAATGTTTAGAAGTTATAAAAAATACAGGTGCACATACGTTAGATTTAACTGGTGGAGCTCCAGAAATGAATCCAAATTTTAGATGGTTTGTAGAAGAAGCATCAAAAGCAGGAATTAAAGATTTTATTGTTCGTTCTAACTTAACTATTATTAGAGCTAATAAAAAATACTACGATTTACCAGAATTCTTTAAAAAACACAATGTGCACGTAGTTTCTTCAATGCCACATTGGACACGTGGAAAAACAGACAAACAACGTGGAGATGGAGTTTTTGACAAATCTATTAAAGCCTTACAAGAATTAAATGCTGTTGGTTATGGAATGGAAGGTTCTAATTTAAAATTAGATTTGGTGTATAATCCTTCAGGAGCATTTTTACCAGGAGATCAAATGGCATTAGAAAACGATTTTAAAAAAGCTTTAAAATCAGATTTTGATATCAGTTTTAATAGTTTATTTGCCATTACAAATTTACCTATTAGTAGGTTTTTAGATTATTTAATTGCTTCAGAAAACTATGAAGATTATATGTATTCTTTAGTAGAAGCTTACAATCCTGCAGCTGTAGAAAATGTAATGTGTACAAACACACTTTCTGTAAGTTGGGATGGAAATTTATATGATTGTGATTTCAATCAAATGTTAAACTTAAAAGTAAACGCCAAGGTAAAACACATTTCAGATTATAATGAAGAAATTTTACAAGACAGAAACATCATCATCAACCAACATTGTTATGGTTGTACTGCTGGTGCAGGAAGTAGCTGTCAAGGTGTTGTTGCTTAATTAAAATTAAAGTGGTATCACTTTAACAAAGAAATAGAATATGAGTTATTTAGAAACTACACACAATGTGTATAAAGAAGCAGCCTTAACACCAGATGTTGGCTTATGTTGTACTACAAATCCTATTTGGGAATTACCTGGATTAAAGATTCCTAGAATTATGCAAGAAATGAACTATGGTTGTGGTTCTACTGTGCACGCTAGAGATTTAACTAACAACCCAAAAATGTTATACGTTGGTGTTGGAGGTGGAATGGAATTGTTACAATTTGCCTATTTCAACAGAAATAAAGGCGGAGTAATTGGTTTAGATGTTGTAGATGAAATGCTAGAAGCTTCTCGTAAAAACTTTATAGAAGCAGAAGAACAAAATGATTGGTTTAAATCTGAATTTGTAGATTTACGAAAAGGTGATGCCATGGATTTACCAGTAGAAAGTAACTCTATTGATGTTGCTGCTCAAAATTGTTTATTCAACATTTTTAAATCTGATGATTTAAAGAAAGCCATTGCTGAAATGTACAGAGTTTTAAAACCTCATGGACGTTTGGTAATGAGTGATCCTACATGTGAACAACCAATGAATGATGAATTACGTAATGACGAACGTTTGCGAGCTCTATGTTTAAGTGGTTCTTTATCGATTGCTGATTATGTGAAAGCGTTAACAGATGCAGGTTTTGGAACGATTGAAATTAGAGCCAGAAAACCTTACCGTATTTTAGACCCGAAGAATTACCCAACTGAAGAATTAATATATATAGAATCTATTGAAGTTGCAGCTATTAAAGATCCAATGCCTGCAGATGGACCTTGTATTTTTACTGGAAAAGCGGCAATTTATTTTGGTGATGAAGACTTTTTTGATGACAATGCAGGTCATGTTTTATTAAAAAATCAGCCAATTGCCATTTGCGACAAAACAGCGGGTCAATTAGCTGCTTTGGGTAGAGATGATATTTATATATCAGAATCTACTTATCATTATGATGGTGGTGGATGTTGTTAGATTAGTGATTATCTTTAGTTGTTTAGATTTCTCCAAAAAATTGAAATGACATTCTAAGATTTTAAATAAGTATGAAAAAAACAGTACTCTTTTTCCTTTTAATTTCTTCTGTTTCTTTTGGTCAAAAGAAGTTGGACAAATTATTGAATAAATTCAATAAAAATAATGTTCCTTATATTTCTGCTGATTCTTTAGCTACAACAAATGCTATTTTATTAGATGCTAGAGAAACCAAAGAATTTAAAGTTAGTCATTTAAAAGATGCTATTTGTGTTGGCTATGATAATTTTAACATCAATAATACCATAGCCAAACTTCCAAAAGATAAAAATGCAAAAATAGTTGTGTATTGTTCTTTAGGAATACGTTCTGAAATTGTTGCAGACAAACTAATAAAAGAAGGCTACACCAATGTTTTTAATTTATATGGAGGTATTTTTGAATGGAAAAACAACAACTTTCAGGTTATTGACACTTTAGGAAAAAACACAGAAAAAGTCCATACTTTTAATAAAGATTGGAGTAAGTGGCTGAAGAAGGGAAAGAAGGTTTATTAATTTTATAAAAATTCACACTTTCAATCATCTGTATTGTGATAAAAAAAACCTAATGTCATTTCGACCTTGTGGAGAAATGACAAATAAAAATATATTTTGAATAAAAACTTATTATTAGTCTTTACTAGAAACCCAGAATTAGGAAAAGCAAAAACACGTTTGGCTAAAACTATTGGAAACGAAACTGCTTTAGAAATTTATAAATTTTTACTTCAAAAAACCTGTAATGTTGCATCAAAAGTAAATGCTGACAAAGCCGTTTATTATTCTGTAAAAATAAGAGAGAATGATATTTGGGATGCTAATATTTTTCAAAAACACCAACAAGTTGGAGAAGATTTAGGAATTAGAATGTTAAACGCTTTTAAAAACGGATTTGAAGCTGGTTACCAAAAAGTAATGATTATTGGTAGCGATTTATACGATTTAACATCAGAAAACATAAATACTGCTTTTCAAAAATTAGAGAATAATGATGTGGTTTTAGGTCCTGCAGAAGATGGTGGTTATTATCTTTTAGGAATGAAATCTTTACAGCATAACATCTTCAAAAATAAAAATTGGGGAACAGATTCTGTAAGAAAAGATACTTTAGAAGATTTAAAAGATAAAAAAGTGAAATTATTAGAATTTAAAAACGACATAGATGTATATGAAGATATCATAGATATTCCAGAAATTATGTCAACGTTTATAAATTCTAAATAATTTACATGAAAAAAATACTACTTACTTTCCTTTTTTTAGCTATTACAATTCACACAAATAGTCAATGTTCTGAGAACATAAACGGTTTTGGAAACAATCCAGATGATAGTTCATACAATATTACTGGAGACGTTTCAATAACACTAAACACAAACAATACAATTACACTTAATTTAGCCAGTAATTTTAGTACAACTCCTGGACCAGATGTTAGAGCTTATTTAGTGGAATCTAATGGAGTTTCAGATGCTGTTTTAGCCACTACTTTAATTGCCAATTTAAACCATTTAGAATTTGGTTTAATACAAGCAAATGGACAACAAACTTTTACTATTGCTATTCCAGAAGGAAAAGACATTACTAAATTTGACAAAGTTTTCTTTTATTGTTTAGAATACAATCACTTTTGGGATTTAGGTACTTTTACAAGTTTTCACCCTAATAATTGTTCGGTTTTAAATATTCAAAACTTATTAATAGATAAAATTTCAATCTTTCCTAATCCTGCAAAAAATAAAATTCATGTTTCAAATATCGATGTGAATTCTATTGAAATTCGTATTTTTAATGTCTTAGGAAAACAAGTATTTCATCAATCTGAAATTTCTAAAAAAGGAATTGATGTTTCTAATTTTAATAAAGGTATTTACATTGTTAAAATTGATGTTGATGGAAAATCGAAAACACAAAAATTAGTCATTCAGTAATTTTAACTGACAAAACATAGAAATGAGCAAGCAACAACAATTACAACAAACTATAGCATTTTTAACCTCTAAAGGAATTACAAACCCAGAAATAGGGATTGTTTTAGGAACAGGTTTAGGAAAACTTGTAGATGAAATAACCATAGAAAAAGAAGTTGCTTATGCAGATATTCCAAACTTTCCTGTGGCTACTGTAGAGTTTCATTCTGGTAAATTAATTTACGGAGAATTATCTGGCAAAAAAGTAATTGTTATGTCTGGTCGTTTTCATTTGTATGAAGGTTACAATGCTTGGGAAGTTACTTACGGAATTAGAACATTACATGGTTTAGGAATTAAAAACTTACTAATTTCTAATGCTGCAGGCGCCATTAACTTATCTTATAAAAAAGGAGATTTAATGCTGATTGAAGATCACATTAATTTACAAGGAACTTCTCCATTAGCTTTTCAAGGAGCAAATAAGTTTGGTAATATTTTTGCTGATATGTTAGAACCATATTCTAAAGAATTGAATGCTAAAATTTCTACAATTGCAAAAGAGCAAAACATCTTACTTCACAAAGGTGTTTACACAAGTGTTTTAGGACCTCAACTAGAAACTAGAGCAGAATATAGAATGTTACAAATTTTTGAAACAGATGCAGTTGGTATGAGTACAGTACCAGAAGTTATTGTTGCTAAACAATTAAACTTACCTTGTGCTGCAATTTCTGTATTAACAGATGAATGTGATCCTAAAAACTTACAACCTGTAGACATTGCAGAAATCATTGCAATTGCAGGTGAAGCAGAACCAAAAATGATTACACTTTTTAAAGAGGTAATTAAGGTAATCTAGTTAAAACTACTACTTGTATTTTAGGTAAAAATTAATGCTTTGTGTATCTTTATACCACTTAATTTTTATCAAAAATGAAATACTTAAAAATACTTTTATTATTCTTTGTTGTTCAGGTTTCAGCACAACAAGGTGGTATGTGGATTCCTTCACTTTTAGAAGGAATGAACGAACAAGAAATGACTTCTTTAGGAAGTAAATTAACAGCAAAAGACATTTACGATGTAAACAATTCTAGCTTAAAAGACGCTATTGGGCATTTTAACGGAGGTTGTACAACAGAAATTATTTCTCCTAAAGGATTAATCTTAACAAATCACCATTGTGGTTTTGGGCAAATTCAATCACATTCTTCATTAGAAAACGATTATTTAAAAGATGGGTTTTGGGCAATGAATTTAAACGAAGAATTACCAAACCCAGGTTTGTATGTTGAGTTTATTGTAAGAATTGAAGATGTTACTGATAAAGTTTTTGTGGGTGTTACAGATGCTTTAACTGAAAAAGAAAAACAATCTATCATTACAAAAAACAGCAATGCTATACAAAAAACAGTTGCTAAAGAATCTTGGCAAAAAACTAAAGTAAAATCTTTTTACCAAGGAAATCAATATTACTTATTTGTTACAGAACGTTTTGAAGACATTCGTTTAGTTGGTGCTCCACCAACAAGTATTGGTAAATTTGGAAGCGATACAGATAATTGGGTTTTTCCAAGACATACAGGAGATTTTTCGATGTTTAGAATATATGCAGATGAAAATAATCGTCCTGCAAAATATAGCAAAAACAACAAACCTTATACACCAAAGCACTTTTTACCAATTTCTTTAGATGGTGTTGAAGAAGGAGATTTTACAATGGTTTTTGGTTTTCCAGGAAGAACAAATGAATATTTACCAGCAGTTGCCATAAAACATATTACAGAAGAATACAACCCTACAAACATTGCAATTAGAGAAGCTGCATTAAAAGTTATTGATGCAAAAATGAAAGAGAGTGATGCTGTAAGAATTAAATATGCTTCTAAACAAGCACGTATTGCAAATGCTTGGAAAAAATGGATTGGAGAAAATTTAGGTATTCAAAAAAGTAATGCTGTAGAAAAAAGACAAGAATTTGAAGCTGATTTTACAAAAGCCTTGGCCGAAAAAAACTTAACAGAAAAATATGGAAACATTTTACCTGAGTTCGATAGATTGTATAAAGATTTTGCTCCAATTAACATAAAAAGAAGAAACTTTATAGAAGTCTTTTTAGTTACTAATGAATTAATGACAATGACTTTTAGAGCTTATCAATTTGAGCAAGCAGTATTAAAAGACAAAAAAGGTTTTAACAAAGCTAAAGCTGCTATAGAAAGAACTTTAAAAGGAATACATAAAAATTATGATGTTGAAGTAGATAAAGGTGTTTTTAAAAATGTAATGCCTTTTTTTAATAAAAATGCAGACGCAAGTATTTATAACAATACTGCATTTACTAATTTAACTTCAGCATTGGCATTGTTTGATGGTAAAGCTAAAAAAGTACTAAAAAACTTAAATAATGATGCTGCATATAAATATGCAAAACCAATGATTGCTGAATTTTACAATGCAATTAATGCAGAGTTTGGCAAAAAAAATGAGCCTATTGTTGCTTTACAAAAAAAATACATGAAAGCTTTAATGGAAGCATTACCTAATGCTCGTTATTTTCCTGATGCAAACAGTACTTTAAGAGTAACTTATGGACAAGTTAGAGGTTATGCTCCTAGAGATGCTGTTTATTACAATCCTGTAAGTTATTTAGATGGTGTTATAGAAAAATATGTACCTGGAGATTATGAGTTTGATGTACCAGAGAAATTAAGAGAGCTTCATAAAACTAAAAATTACGGACAATATGCTGATAAAAACGGTAAAGTTCCTGTTTGTTTTTTAGGAACAAACCATACAACAGGTGGAAACTCTGGAAGTCCTGCAATTGATGCTGAAGGAAATTTAATTGGGTTAAATTTTGATAGAGTTTGGGAAGGAACAATGAGTGATATGAATTACGACCCAGAAATTTGTAGAAATATTATGGTAGACTTACGTTATGTTTTATTTATTGTAGATAAATATGCAGGTGCAACTCATTTAATTGATGAAATGAAATTGGTTCATCCAAAGAAAAAATAAGCAAAACTAATTCAATAAAAAAGGTTTAAGAAACATGTTTCTTAAACCTTTTTTTATGTTTATAATTAAGAATCTATTATTTATTTCTTCCTTTTTCATCTGGATATAACCCAGGTAAGTTATCACTTTGCACAAACTCTTTAGTTACAACATTCATTGCAGTAACTCTTCCTGTAAATGCAGCACCTGTATCAATATTCCAAAGGTTTTCTATATTAACAGGAAAATTCTTTTCATAATTTGTAGTTGGTGTATGTCCTATAAAAATTTCTTTATAAAGATTTAATCTCTTTGGATAATACATAGAACTTCTTTTTAAGTTTCTATTCATTGCTAAAGCCATTTCCCATAAAGATCTATCTAAATAAAAATACTCTTGATGTTTCTCTTTGGTTACTCCATGCAAAGAAGTAAAACCTGCATGTAAAAACAACCTATTTTCGTTATCAATATGATATAATGGTAAGTTTTCAAAGAAAATTAAATGCTGTTTCTTTTCATCATCTGAAAAAGTCTCATAACTTTCCATTGTTTCTTTACCTCCATGAATGTACCAAGATGGATTAACATCTTTATTATTTTTTAACCAATTCTGACACCAAACATCATGATTTCCTTTAATAAAAATACATTCAAATTTTTGAGACAACTCAATTAAAAATTGAACAACCTGAGCAGACTCACTCCATCCATCTACATAATCTCCCATGAAAATTAACTTGTCTTTATCTTTAAGTTCTAGTTTGTTTAAAACCTGAATTAAAGCTTTTAATCCTCCATGAATATCACCAATTGCAAAAGTTCTCATCTGTATTTATTTTTATGCAAAACTAAAGTATTCTTTTAAAAAGAAAAGAAACCAATATTAAATTAACTTTAAAAATATTGACCTAAACCAAATACCAAACCGCCTTTAGATTGCCCATGGTTGTTAGAAACCCTAAAACCATAATCTATTCTAAAAGTAGCATTGTATATTTTTTTACTCATAAAACGCAAACCTAATCCAGAATAAACCATTAGGTTTTTACTTTCAAAAAAATCATTTAATTCTCCTCCAGGATTTCTCCAAGAACCAATATCTGAAAATATATTTGATTGTATAGTTAACCATTTATTTTCTAAAACTGTGTGTCTGTATTCTGTGTTCCAAACTAAACTTCCTGTACCTCTATCAACTATAATACCCACACCTCTTAGGTTTACATTATTATCTAATGCAAATGGAGCAAATGGAGTTTTCTCATTTGATGACAAACCAAAACGTAATCTGTTTGCCCAATTACCTTTTTCTTTTATTCTTTTGTAATAGAAAAAATCATTCCAAGCAATATAAAAATCATTCTGAAAAGGATTGTTAGATGTTACAAACTGAGTGTACAAAACCGATTTAAAACCTTTTATATATTGATAATAATATTCTAAAGCATCATAAGTATAAACTAGTTTTAAAAGTTTTTTATCTAAATCTAAGTTTTGAGGTACTGCTGGGTCTGTTGCTCCAGATAAATATTGGTATTTTTCATTAAAGAAATTTACACCAAAATTTAATTGATTCCTTAAGTTTATTTGATACAAACCTAAAACTTCAAAAGAAATATTGTTATATAAATAATTTGCAGTTTTATCTCCAAAATATAAAGGTTCTTCACTTTTCCAATTTTGATGATTGAGAGCCAAACCCCATTTTTTAGAAAACAAATTTGGGGCTTTAAAATTTACTCCATAAGAATCAAAACCATTGTTTTGATAAAACCCTCCAAAAGTTATGTTTCTTCCTAAAAAATTATAATCATACAAACCTAATTTATAAGAAAACTGATTGTTTGTTGTCGTCCAAATATTTACTTGTGGTATAAGTGTAAAATTCTCTTCAATATTTATAAAAACGTTATAAAAATTATTATGAGAATGAAAAACTTGGTAGTATGCATGACTAATTGCTGGCAATCTTTTTAAAAGAATAATATCTCTATCTAATGAAAGAGAATCTAAAGACGATTCTTTCTTTGTTTCTAAAAGCTTTGTTATAAATGCCTTTTTTATCTTTTTGGCTCCTTTAATTTTAATATCTAAAACTACCTTTTCTTGAGAAAAAATAATAGTAGAAACAATAAAAAAAAGTAAAAATAGACTGTTTTTAAATTTCACTACTCAGCAATAAATGATTCTTGAATTACCAAATTTACCCAATTATCTGAACTTAAACCAAAAACTGTAAAATTATATTCTTCATTTAAAACTAAATCTGGTGGAGTTTCTAAATTAATGGTAGCAGTTACATTTGAAGAATCGTAATATTTAAACGTTTTTTCTGTAGTAAATGTACCAGAAACAAAATCGTTATCACTGTCTGTAAATATCTGTAAGTATTGTTCATTTTCTTTTATAGAACCATCTGTCCAAGTAAATTTTGGTTTTAACCTTTCTGAAACATCTATTGTAACATCAGACAACCATTCTGTAGCTTTTGTTTGATTTTTAATTTTAATTGGTTCAGACTTATATAATACTTCATCAATTATATACGTTACAATACACCAACTTTCAGTATCATCATCTGACCTAGAATATCTTCTAAGTTTTCCTCCGTAAACAGCTTCATCAGTTAAATCTTTTCGTCTATAATTAGAAAAATTATTTTCATCTACAGAAACATTATCTGTTTCATAATATCTCATATCAGAAGCACCTACCAAAGGGTAATAATAAACATAAGACAAACTTTGAGAAGAGCTACTACTTGCTGCAAAAGCTAGCGAACTTTTTATTGTTTTAGAAGAGTTTTCATCTAAATACTCTTGTAAATTTTTAGGGATAAAAGTTTCTTGAATTACTAAATTAACCCAATTATCTTCACTTACAGCCATCATAGTAAAAAGATACTCTGTGTCTTCTACTAAAGTTTTTGGAGTAACAGATTCGTTTATATCTAATACAACATTTGAAGTGTCATAATATTGAAAAAACTTATTATTGGTATATGTACCAGATAGAAAAGTGTCATCTTCACTCTTAGAAATTACTTCAAAATAAATTTTGTTATCTGTTATTCCAAAATCTGACCATGTAAAATTAGGCTCTAAAGTACTTTTATATGCTATATCTACAACATCTGTCCAACCAGTAGGTTTTGTTGCGTTTTTTAACCTAATTACATTAGATTTATGTAATTTACCATCTAACATATAAGTAACCAAACACCAATTTTCTTCTGTATTAGATCTAGAAAACCTTTGTAATTTCCCTCCAAAAACATTAGAAATATCTAAATTTTTTCTTTTGTAGTTGGCAAAATCTTGCGAATCTACATTTAAACTATCTGCTTCATAATATCTTATATCTGATGCTCCTTCTTTAGGATAATAAAAAATATAAGAAAGACTAGAACTAACACTTGCAGCACAGGCTATAACTTCTCCAAAATCATTATCAGACGTTGTTTCTAAATATTCTTGTAAATTTCTTGGAACTGTTACATCATTATCTTCTGTACAAGAAAAAAGTAAAAAAGGAATAAAAACCGCAATCAAGTATTTTTTAAAAGTCATGTAATTTTTTAAATTTTTAAAGTCATAATTGGCAAGGTAGAATGATTTGTTAAATCTTCTGCTACACTTCCTGCAAAAATATGAGATAATCCTTTTCTACCATGTGTAATTACAGAAATTAAATCTGCACCTAGAGCATTAGAAAAATTAAGAATCCCATTTTCTATAGATCTAGCACAAACATAATTAACATTAATTAATCTATGAGAATTACCTTCTACTTTAATTAAAAAGTCATTTGCCATTGTTTCCATTTCTGAAGTTGTTTTAAAATCTTCATTAGGCAAGTTTACATATAATAGATGTTTTTTTGCATTTAAAAACTCTAATGATTTTAACATCTTTTTAAATGCAGGTACACTTTCATCAGAAAAATCTGTAGCTACAACAATATCTGCAAAATCTACATTTGTCATTTCATTTTTAATAACCAAAACTGGTAAATCTACATTTCTAACAACTTTTTCTGTATTAGAACCCACAAAGAATTCTTTTAAACCAGTTGCTCCATGAGAACCCATAATTATTAAATCTGCATCAACTTCTTTTGCTATAGAATTAACCTCACTAAAAACTTTATAATGCTTAATTACAGGTACAACATTTACATCTTCTAAATATTCTTTTTCTAAAAAATCTTTAAATTTTTGTTCTGCCAATTTTAAAAAATACATTGTTTTTTCTTGCTGATTAATTTGGCTTTCAGTTAATGAAACCTCTTGTATATCAAGCATGTGTAAAGCATATACTGTTGCATTATGCTTATTTGCCAATAATGCTGCAGTTTTTAATGCGTACTCAGAATGTTGAGAAAAATCTACAGGAACAATTATTTTTTTCATTTTGGTAATTTAAAAAGTTATAAAACAAATTTAAGTTCTAATTTGGTTAATTTATAGGACATTCGTCATATTTTAACGAATTCTAGTCATGTTTATACAATTCTCTTAACACCTTTTCTGCAGGTTTATTTTGAGGTGTAAATCTATTGTTATTATCACCTCCTACTTTATCATGAACATGAAACCATTTCCAAATAAAACCTCCTGCAAACCATTCTTCTTTCCAAAATTGATTATGTATTGCTTTTAATCCGTTTACTTGAGCTTGTAAATTTACATTGCCTTCAATTCTTTTAGAATCCCAAGGTTCTTTTCCTGTAAAATCTACACTTCTATAACCATATTCTGTAAATAATATTGGTTTATTAAATTGTTTTTGTATTCTTAAAACTTCTTTTTTGTGAGGTTGCCAACCTAACTCTAGGTCTTTAATTGTAGGAGATTTTTTATCACTTAAAGGAAAATAAGCATCAACCCCTATAAAATCCAACTCACTCCAAAAAGGCACTCTTTTAAACTCATCCCAATTAGCTGCATATGTTAATTTACCTGAATAAACTTTTTTAATTTCTAAGATTAATTTTTGCCAGTATTTTGGCCTTTTCATTACAAATTTTTCCAATTCAGTTCCTATACATAAAATTTCAGCGTTTAATTTTTCAGCAGATTTAGCATAGGTAATTATAAATGACCTGTAAGAATCTTCTAAAATCTTCCAATTTTCTTCAGAATCCATATCTATATAACCAGTAAACTCTCCATTCCAAACCCAAATTTGAGGTTTCACCATTATTTTAATGTCATTTTTCCTAAATTCTTTTGCATACTGAATTAAACCTCCTTCAGTTTCTCCAAACCATTGCCTTTTTGTGTTATGAATTACATTAGGAGATGACAATTTTTTTATAAAACCAAAAGGCATCAATGCAACATAATTGCCTTGTGCCTTTACAACTGGAGTTGCATGTGTTTCATTTATAGGGACACCAGATGCAACAAAACTTATTCCGTTTATTTTTTGTTGTTGACTATTGCAGGATACTTGAAAACATATCAGCAATAAAAAAAGGAGTTTATTTGTTTTCATAAATCCTTTAAAAATAGTTTTTTATTAAAACAATGCTCTTAAACCAATGTTAAAACTTTGTCCTAAACCTGTATCATTACCTCTAACAAATTTACTATACAATACTTCTAAGTTTAAAGTACTGTTTAATTGATATTTACCTCCAAACCCTAAAGAAGTAAAATCTTGAGTAAAATCTCCAAAACGTTGAAAGTGTTGTACAAAACCTAAAACTGTAGATTTGTCTGACGGAAAATAACTCATAAAAACACCTGGAGCTAACACAAAAGTTTTGTTAGCAAAACTAGCATCATCTCCAAAATTATACTCTGTATTTAACTCTGTAAACAATTGCCAATCTCCACTATCAAAAGTATAATCATAGAAAAATCTATTTTGAAAAGTATATGCAGTTTGGTCTAAATAAACACCATTAGAATCTGATTCTTCTGAAATGATAGGAATATGAAATGCAGATTGAATAGAAAAATTACCAACACTTTCTATAGGCTGCCATTTTAAAGCGGGTGCAAATGATGAAAGTCCGTTTCTAGAATTTGCATCGCTATTAAAATTGAAAACAGAAGTAGCACTTTGACCACCATTTGTATTAGATCTATACTCTAACAATAAACCAATATTTAACCTATTATTATCAGAGATTCCTGTAAAAATATCTAAAGTAGAAGTAAAATAATTTTCTCTTAGCTTATCTGCTTTTACACCATTAAATGTTCCTTTTGTTTCTGTATACAAATTGTTAAAAAACTTAACATCCCATTGACCTTTGTCTAATAATTTAGAAGGTGTGTAAGTTTGAATATTACTCTTATCGTTTTCAGTATTATCCTGACTGTAAGCATTTAAACTTAATATTAACACAAAAGTTAAAGTAATTTTTGATATAGCTTGTTTCATTATTTTGTTGGATTTTATTTTTAATACATCATCAGTCTAAACAATTCTTTACAACTTACAACTTTTTCTGAATTTTATTATTTATAACAATTCTAAATTAAGATTAGTAATTAAGTTCTTAACTTTAACTTCGACATAATTTGCAACAAACTATCAACTATGAAACACATTGTAATAATTGGAAATGGAATTTCGGGTGTTACTGCAGCAAGACATATTAGAAAAAATTCTGAAGATAAAATCACTATAGTTTCTGCTGAAAATAAATACTTCTTTTCAAGAACTGCTCTTATGTATATATACATGGGGCACATGAAATTTGAACATACACAACCTTATGAAAATTGGTTTTGGAGCAAAAACAATATCGATTTAAAAGAAGGGTTTGTTGGTAAAGTAAATACACAAAATAAAGTTTTAGAATTTACCAATGGAGAAAATTTATCTTATGACAAACTGATTATTGCAACAGGTTCTAAGCCTAATAAATTTGGTTGGCCAGGGCAAGATTTAGATGGAGTTATGGGTTTGTATCATAAACAAGATTTAGAAAATCTAGAAAAATATGCACCTAATAAAGAAACTTGTAAAAGAGCTGTAATTGTTGGTGGTGGTTTAATTGGTATTGAATTGGCAGAAATGTTAAGAAGCAGAAAAATTCCTGTAACTTTTTTGGTTAGAGAAAAGAGTTTTTGGAATGGAGTTTTGCCTGCTCAAGAGTCAGAAATGATTAATAAACACATTAAAGAACATCATATAGATTTACGTTTAAGCACCAATTTAAAAGAAATAAAATCTGATGAAAATGGACGTGTAAAATCTGTAATCATAGAAGAAACTGGTGAAGAAATATTTTGTGATGTTGTAGGGTTAACTGCTGGTGTAACACCTAATATTAACTTTTTAAAAGAAAGCAATATTGAAACTAAAAGAGGTGTTTTAGTGAATAGATTTTTAGAAACAAATATAGAAGATATTTACGCTATTGGTGATT
Organism: Polaribacter sp. Z022; assembly: GCF_023555495.1. Taxonomy (GTDB): domain Bacteria; phylum Bacteroidota; class Bacteroidia; order Flavobacteriales; family Flavobacteriaceae; genus Polaribacter. The sequence goes on from NZ_JALCZO010000003.1 coordinate 247,359, forward strand.
GTGCAGAACAACATGAAGCCATTGGTCAACGTAGAAACATTGAAGCTGTTTGGTATACAGGAAGAATGATGGGAGAAACTGTTGCACAAACTATTTGTGGAAACAAAACTGCTTACAAACCTGGTCATTGGTTTAATTCTGCTAAATTTTTAGATATAGAATATCAAACCTATGGTTGGGTATTTAGTGAGAGAAGCAAAAAAGATAATGAAGCTTATTTTCAGTGGCAACATCCAAAAGAAAATAAATGTATTACCATTTCTTTTGATAAGGATTCTAACAAGTTTTTAGGTATTAATACTTTTGGAATTAGAATGCGTCATGAAATTTTTGACAAATGGTTAACTGAAGATAGAAACATAGAACATGTGTTAGAATATTTGGCTGATGCTAATTTTGATCCTGAGTTTTACAAATTACATGAAGCTGAAATTTTAGCAAAATTTAACTCTGAAAACAACACTAATATTCAACTAAAAAAGAAAAGCTGGAAACGAATTTTTTCTAAAGCATAAAAGATTATGAAATTTATAAAACACACAGGTTTAGTAATCTTTTTAATAGGATTATCATTTTTTACAGCATCAATATTTACAGGTACTTTTAGTTTAACAGAAGCTCAATTAGATGCTTTTGTAACTGAAAAAGGTTATAAAAGTGATGTAATAAAGTTGCAACTAAAAAAAGCAATTGTTACAGAAGAAGGATTAAACATTTTTGAATTTTCTAGCAGAGTTAGAAATGCATATGAAACATCTAATGCTCATTATGACAAATTAATTGCAAAATATGATTCAGAAAAAAACTGGGATAAAAAAGGTGAACAGTATCAATATAAAATCTATGGAAAACCACACACTTTAAGCTATACTTTAGCTAAAAAAGCAGGTAAAGGTTTTATTAAGAAAAATACAGGTTTAGTTTGGTTTTTAACTTTTGGTTTGGGTATTATTGGAGCACTAATGTTTATCATCCCTAATTTAATTTTATTAGGAAAACCTGGTATTAAAAACGATGGCGTTTATTTAGAATCTGCCACTAACAGAGGTTGGATTGCTTGGTTAGTTCTTATATATCTAGTTAGCTTTTATTTAGTATTGTATTTTATGCCAGATTATGTTGTTAATTGGACTTATATTTTAGATCCTATAAGCAACTTTTTAAATGGTGGAGATGCAAGTCAATGGTTTGTATACGGATTCTTGTATTGTACAATTATGCTAGTAATGGGTGCAAGAATGTATATTAAATACAGACATAATAAATACCAAATTGTAAGAACAACATCTGTTTTATTTTTTCAAATAGTATTTGCTTTTTTAATTCCAGAAATCATGACAAGCCTAAATATGCCCGGATATGATTTTAAAAATGCTTTTCCACTTGATTACGATTTTTTCTTTGAATGGAATTTAGAAAGCTTAACTAATAGTGGAGGAATTGGAATCTTTATTCTTGTTTGGGGTGTTATTTTAACACTAGTAATTGTACCAGTAATGGTCTATTTCTTTGGAAAAAGATGGTACTGTTCTTGGGTTTGTGGTTGTGGAGGTTTAGCAGAAACTTTAGGAGACCCTTACAGACAACATTCTAACAAAAGTTTGAATGCTTGGAAATTAGAAAGATGGTTAATTCACTCTGTATTAGTATTCTCTTTAGTGATGACAATTGTTACTTTATATTGTTATTTTTCTGGAGCAGAATCTTTTATTGGTATTAAATCTCAATGGATTAAAGACACCTATAGTTTCTTAATTGGTGCGTGGTTTGCAGGAGTTATTGGAACAGGATTTTATCCAATTTTTGGAAACAGAGTTTGGTGTAGATTTGGTTGTCCTTTAGCTGCTTATTTAGGGTTGGTACAACGTTTTAAATCGAGATTTAGAATTACTACAAATGGAGGTCAGTGTATTTCTTGTGGAAACTGTTCTACTTATTGTGAACAAGGAATTGATGTAAGGTCTTATGCTCAAAAAGGAGAAAACATAGTTAGATCTAGTTGTGTTGGTTGTGGAATATGTTCTGCAGTTTGCCCAAGAGGAGTTTTAAAATTAGAAAACGGGCCTGAAAAAGGTAGAATAAATCCTACTGAAATATTATTAGGTAATGATGTTGATTTAATGGATTTAGTAAACAAAAAATAATGCTAAGAAAAACAGTATTTTGTTTCTCTCTTTTATTTGTTTGTTTTGCTACTTTTTGTCAAAAAAAGTACCATAAAGAATATTTTAAAAACGGACAACTTAAAAAAGAAGGTTGGACTATAAACAATAACAAAACAGCTTATTGGAAATTTTATTATCAAAATGGAAACTTAAAAAAAGAAGGTCATTTTTTAGATAATTTAGAAACGAATTATTGGTACTTTTACGCCAAAGATTCATCCAAAGAAAAAGAAGGACATTTTAAAAAAGGAATTAAAACAAATTGGTGGTTATTTTATGATAATAATGGTTTTGTGAACCATAAATGTCAACTAAAAAACAACCAAAAAAATGGATATTGCTTAATTTACAAAAGAAGAAAGCTCATAAGAGCTTCTAAATTTAAAAATGGCAAAAAAATAAAAGAATGGACAGACTTTTCGTCTTTTAAAAGTGAAAATAGTCTTAATGATTTAAAATGATAAAGCCCTTAATTAAAGTAATTATACCTGCTTATAATGAGCAAGACTCTATTGCAAACGTAATAAACGATATTCCAAATATTGTTGAAGAAGTTATTGTTATAAGCAATAATTCTACAGATAATACAGAAATTAATGCTCAAAAAGCAGGAGCAACTGTTTTAACAGAAAGCAGAAAAGGATATGGTTATGCTTGTTTAAAAGGTATGGAATATATTGAAAATCAAGCAATCTTAGATCCTCATCACATTCCAGATATAATTGTTTTTTTAGATGGAGATTACTCTGATTATCCAGAACAATTAATTGAATTAATTGAACCAATTTTAAAAGATGATATTGATTTTGTTATTGGAGCACGTGTAAAAAATCTAAGAGAAGAAGGCTCTATGACACCTCAACAAATATTTGGAAATTGGTTGGCTACTTTTTTAATGAAGATGTTTTTTGGGGCAAAATTTACAGATTTAGGTCCTTTTAGAGCAATAAAATATCCTAAACTTTTAGCTTTAAACATGGAAGACAAAACTTATGGATGGACCGTTGAAATGCAATTAAAGGCATTAAAACAAAAATTAAGTTATGTAGAAATACCTATGAAATATAGAAATAGAATTGGTGTTTCAAAAGTGTCTGGTACTGTAAAAGGAAGTATATTTGCAGGGATAAAAATATTAGGTTGGATTTTTAAATACAGTTTTAAATAGTGGTTCTAGAATACATTATAATTATCATTTACTCAATATCGTTATTGCTTATTTTTATGTATGCTTTAGCGCAATTAAATTTACTTTTTAATTATTTAAAAGCCAATAAAAAAGTAGATGATTCAGAAAAATACGATTTTTCTAATTCAAAAGAAATTCCATTTGTTACTATACAATTACCTGTTTATAATGAATTGTATGTAATGGAACGTTTGCTTAAAAACATTGCTACATTAGAATATCCAAGAGAAAAATTAGAAATACAGGTTTTAGATGATTCTACAGATGAATCTGTAGAAATAACAGCAAAACTTATTGCTAATATTCAAAAAACAGGATTAGACATTCAGCATATTAGAAGAACCAACAGACAAGGTTTTAAAGCAGGTGCTTTAAAGGAAGGACTAGAAATTGCTAAAGGTGAATTCATTGCTATTTTTGATGCAGATTTTTTACCAAAATCAGATTGGTTATACAAAACTGTTCCTTATTTTAAAAACCCAGAAATTGGTGTTGTTCAAACAAGATGGGGACACATTAATAGAAATTACTCTACATTAACTAAAATTCAAGCTTTTGCATTAGATGCTCATTTTACTTTAGAACAAGTGGGTAGAAATAGCAAAGGGCATTTTATCAATTTTAATGGTACTGCAGGTGTTTGGAGAAAAGATTGTATTTATGATGCAGGTAATTGGGAAGGAGACACACTAACAGAAGACTTAGATTTAAGTTACAGAGCTCAATTAAATAATTGGAAATTTAAATATTTAGTAGATGTAGAAACTCCTGCTGAATTACCTGTTGTAATTAGTGCTGCAAGATCACAACAATTTAGATGGAATAAAGGTGGTGCTGAGAATTTTCAGAAAATGACAAGACGTGTATTAAAGAATAAAAACGTGTCTTTTAAAACTAAAATTCATAGTTTATTACACCTTTTAAATAGTTCTATGTTTACTTGTATTTTTTTAGTTGCTGTTTTAAGTATACCAATGTTATACATTAAAAATGAATACGCACATCTAAAAATCTACTTTTATGTAATGAGCTTTTTTGTAGTTAGTTCTCTTATCTTTTTTATTTGCTATTGGTATATGTTTAAAAATATTTACGGAGGTGGATTTATAAAATTTATAAAATATATTGGCTCATTTTTTACTTTCTTTTCAATTGCAATGGGTTTTTCTCTTCACAATACAATTGCTGTTTTAGAAGGTCATTTTGGTAAAAAAAGTGAATTTGTTAGAACACCAAAATTTAATATAAGTACTTTAAAAGATGGTTGGAAAAACAACAAATACATTAAGAAAAAACCATCTATTCATGTAGTTTTAGAAGGCCTTTTAGCTTTATACTTTGTGTTTGGAATGTATAGTGCTTTTATAGTTGGAAATCAAGGAGGAGATTTTGGTTTGTTTCCATTCCATTTTATGCTTTTTATAGGTTTTAGTTATGTGTTTTTTAAATCTATTTTTTCAAAAGCTTAATGTCTTTTTTTAAAAAACATAAAGATATTTTACTAATTTCTATTAGTACAATACTCTATTTTGTATTTGCCTACTTTTTAGAAAGAACAGAATTTACCAAACTACTTTTATTGTGGTTTTCTCTATTTGGATGCTCTTATTTTTTGATAAAAAGCAAAACAATAAATACAACAACCTTAATTGGTTTAGTAATTCTTTTTAGACTAATTTTTCTTTTTGCTATACCAAATTTATCACAAGATTTTTATAGGTTTATTTGGGATGGAAGAATGATTCTAGAGGGATTTAACCCCTATTTATCTTTACCAGAAACATTTATTCAACAAGGAAATTCTCCAATTTCTGATGCTAATAATTTATATTCTGGAATGGGAGAAATGAATGGTAGTCATTATACAAATTACCCTCCTATCAATCAACTTTGTTTTTTAATTGCAGCTCTTTTTGCAAGTAAAAGTATTTTTGGTTCTGTAATTGTTTTAAGAATTCTAATAATTTTAGCTGATGTTGGAATTCTTTATTTTGGAAAAAAATTACTTGAGAAATTAAATTTACCTGTTAAAAATATTTTTTGGTACGCTTTAAATCCGTTTATAATTATAGAAATGACAGGTAACTTACATTTTGAACCTGTAATGTTGTTTTTCTTAATTTGGAGTTTATACAAGCTACAACAACATAAATGGATTTGGGCTGCAATACTATTAGCTTGCTCAGTTTCAGTAAAACTAATTCCACTTTTGTTTTTGCCTTTATTTTTACAATGGTTTGTAAAAAACGAACAAAATTGGCTTGCAGGCATTAAAAAAATCAGTCTTTTTTATCTTATAATAATAAGTACTATTATAATATTATTTCTTCCTTTTTACTCTTCAAACTTTATAGCTAATTATTCAAACTCTGTAGGTTTATGGTTTCGTAATTTTGAGTTTAATGCTAGCTTTTATTATATATTTAGAGAAATTGGATATCTTTTTAGAGGTTGGAATGAGATTGCTATTATTGGTAAAATAACTCCTATTTTAACTATCATATTTCTAATGATAATTACATTCTTTAGAAAAAACAACTCTTTAAAACAATTAATTACTGCCTTTTTGTTTGGCTTGTGTTTTTATTATTTTACAGCAACAACAATTCATCCTTGGTATTTAGCAACTCCTTTAATTCTATCAATATTCACTAAATATCGTTTTCCAATATTTTGGACAATTGCAATTGTTTTTAGCTATCAGGCATATGCAAATAATCCATGGAAAGAAAATTTAGCATTTGTTGCACTAGAATATTTAATAGTATTTGGAGTCTTAATATATGAGCTAAGAAAAACTAAAAATTATAAAATTGTAAAATAATCAATTTTAAACCCTAAAATTAAGCTATTTTTGTATTTTAGTCATTAATATTTGAATTAAAATGAAAAGACTTACCATAAAAGACATTGCAAAAGAGTTTAGTGTTTCTATTTCTACAGTATCTAAAGCTCTGAATGACAGCTATGAAATTAGTGTAAGCACTAAAGAAAAAATTCAGAAATATGCTAAAGCAAACAACTACAAACCCAACTTTAACGCTTTAAGTTTAAAAAATAGACAAACAAAAACATTAGGTATTATTATTCCTAATATGTTAAACTATTTCTTTGCTCAAGTTTTTAATGGAATGGAAAAAGTTGCCAATGAAAGAGGTTATAAAATTATTTCTTGTATTTCTAACGAATCTTTTGACAAAGAAGTAGAAACCATAGAAATGCTTTCTAATGGCAGTATAGATGGTTTTATTTTATCTCTAGCAGAAGAAACTGTTTCTAAAGGAGATTTTAAACATTTTCAAGAAGTTATTGATAATGGAACTCCAATTGTAATGTTTGATAGAGTTGCAGATAATATAAATTGTGATAAAGTTGTTACAGATAACTTTGATAGTTCTAGAAGTACTGTAAGTTATTTGGTAAAATCTGGTCATAAAAATATTGCATTTATTTCTACAATGAATAATTTAGAAATAGGTAGAAGAAGACAATTAGGTTACTTAAAAGGGTTAGAAGATCATAACTTAAAAGCAGAAAAAAATCTAATTATCAATATAGATGATGATTATAAAAACTATGAGTCTATTTTAGAACCAATTTTAAAAAACAACAAAATAGATAGTGTTATTGCTACAGATGAGTCTTCTGCAATTGCAGCTATGAAAGTTGCTATTAAACAAGGTCATAAAGTACCAGAAAACTTTTCTGTTATTTCTTTTTCTAACGGAATTTTAGCAAGACATTCTAGTCCAAGAATGACAACTGTTAGTCAACATGGAGAAGATATGGGAGCAACTGCTGCAGAAATGCTTATTAATAGATTAGAAGACAAATCTGAGGTTAAAAAGAAACCCGAAACTATTGTTGTAAAAACAGATTTAGTAGAAAGGAATTCAACTAAAAAAATCTTATAATTTTTCTATTTTCAGAAGTTATGAATTTATCAAAAGTAAAATTAATAGTTTCTGACATGGATGGAACCTTACTTAACTCTAAAGGAGAAGTAAGCGATTTATTCTTTGAATTATTTCATCAATTAAAAAAACAAAACATTCATTTTTGTGCTGCTAGTGGAAGACAATACAACAGTATTGTTAACAAATTGTCTAGCATAAAAAATGATATTTTTGTTATTGCAGAAAATGGCGCTATTGCTAAAAAAAAAGAAAATCTAATTCTTGCTACACCAATTTCTGCTAAAAAAATAAAAACAATTATTCCTGTTTTAAGAACTATTAAAGATGCTCATATAGTTTTGTGTGGAGAAAATGGTGCGTTTATAGAATCTAAAAACGAAGGTTTTATAAAACTTTTTCAAGAGTATTACAATAGCTATCAGATAGTTGAAGATTTAACTGAAATTGCTGATAAAGAAGATTATTTAAAAATTGCAATCTATCATTCTGTATCATCTGCAGATTTTATTTATCCTGTTGTAAAAGAGTTTGAAAATGAAATGCTGGTAAAAATTTCTGGTAAAAACTGGTTAGATCTTTCAGATGAAAAAGCAAATAAAGGTTTTGCGTTAAAAGAAGTACAGAAAATTCTAAATATATCTAAAGAAGAAACTTTAGCTTTTGGAGATTATCATAATGATATAGAAATGCTTCAAGAAGCAGATTTTAGTTTTGCTATGCAAAATGCTCATAAAGACATTACACAAATTGCAAATTATACTACAGATAGTAATGACAATTTTGGCGTAGAAAATGTTTTAAAACTTATAATAAAATAAATTATTGGGTCAATAATTTTTGTCCTATAGAAAGCGCATTACTTGTTAAGCCATTCAATTTCTTTAGGTTAGAAACAGAGGTATTAAATCTTTTGGCTAAAGAATACAAGGTATCTCCATTTTTAACAGTATAATAAACAACTTTAACCTTAATTGGTTTTGTTTTTTTGGGAGTGTATTTATTTTTCTCTTTTTTTACTTTAAAATTTTTCTTTTTAATCTTATCAAATTCATATAATTTATAATCTTCAATAATCTTAATTAATTTATTAGGATACTTTTTATCTGTAGCATAACCAGCTTTTTTTAGCCCTCTAGCCCATTTCTTATAATCATTAGGTTTATAATTAAACAAAAATGCATAACGTTTTCTTTTTGTTAAAAATTCTGAATGATCTTTATAAGAAGTTTCTACATATTGGTACTTTCTAAAACATTCTCCAATAGTATCATCATCATGATAAACACGTTCGCCTTTCCATTTTGTATGGCATTTTATACCAAAATGATTGTTAGATTTCGAAGCCAATTCACTTCTACCACTACCCGATTCTAAAATTCCTTGAGCTAAAGTTATACTAGCAGGAATTTTACTTTTATGCATTTCATTTACTGCAATTGGAGCATATTTTTTAATATAAGCTAATTTGTATTGACTTAATTTTGAATTCTTTTTTTTAAGTTTCTTTACAATTTCATTTTGGTTTACAGATGGAAGTTTAATTGGTTTTTCTTCATTTAAAACAACACCAGGATTCTTTTTGGTTTTAATTGCATTTCTTTTAGAACCACAACTTGCTAAAACAAAAAAACTAACACAATACAAAACAACTTTTAACTTCATAAACTTTTAATTATTTGTTCTCCTTTCTTACTTAACATCTTATTAAAACCATCAATTCCTTGTAAACCTCCTGTATGAACTGCTAAAATTTTAGTTCCTTTTTCAAAGTGATTTTTTTTTATTAAATCTACAATTCCGAAAAGCATTTTACCTGTGTAAATTGGGTCTAATAAAACTCCTGTTTCTAATGAGAAATCATTTATAAAAGTAATTAATTCTTCATTATATTTAGCATAACCACCAAAATGATAGTTCTTTTGTAATTTCCAATTGTCTTTTCTAATAGTATATTTCTTTATTTCTTCAGATAAAAAACCACCTTTTAAAGCAGGAAATCCTAATACTTTTTGGTGTTTCTTTAACGATTTTATAATACCAGATATTGTTCCTCCAGTACCAACAGCAGAACAAACATAATCAAATTGAGCATCTTCTTCTGTTAATATTTCTTCACAACCTTCTACAGCTAAACAGTTAGTTCCTCCTTCTGGAACCAGATAAAAATCGCCCCATTTATTTTTCATTTTTTCAATAAAACCAAAAGATGTTTTTTGTCTATACAGTTCTCTAGAAATAAAATGGAATTTCATTCCATTTTCATGAGCTTCTCTTAAAGTTGCATTTTCTTCTAATGTTTTTTTAAGATTTAAACCTAATTCATCTCCTCTAATAACACCAAAGGTTTTTAAGCCTGTTAATTTTCCTGCAACTGCTGTTGCTGCAATATGATTAGAAAATGCACCTCCAAATGTTAGTAACGATTTCTTTTTTAGTTTTTTGGCTTCAGCTATATTGTATTTTAGTTTTCTAAACTTATTTCCTGAAACTTCTGGGTGAATTAAATCTTCTCTTTTAATAAAGAGTTCAACTTTTTTATCTTCTAAAATTGGTAGAAAAACTTGTTGGTTTTTAGTGATTATTTCACTTTCGAAAAATGAATTATTTGTATTACTCAATAGTAGGGTTTTAGTAACGCAAAAATAACAGATAAAATTTGGTAACCAACAAATAACGTAACATTATCTAAGAAGAAATAAGATTGTAAAAAAGATATTCTTTAAGAAATAAATATTAATAATTATTTGATTACATTTACAAACCGAACAGTCGGTTTTAAATTAAAAAAATGAGTATTAAAAAAGATAAAGTTATTGAAGTAGCAACAGTTTTATTTGCTGAAAATGGATTTGAAAATACTTCTATGGCTAACATTTGTATTGAAGCGAATGTTTCTAAAGGATTGATATATCATCATTTTAAATCTAAAGAAGCAATTTTAATAGAAATATTTACGCAAACTACAAATCAAATGATAGAAATGAATGAAAATTCTAAACCTTCAAAAGATCCTAAAAAACAATTGTTACAATTAATTGATTCTGTATTTAGTCAAATTGAAAAAGAAAAACATTTATTTAAGTTTAATTTAAATATGATGTTTAATCCTACAACAAACAAAATTTTAGAAGAACAAATAAAACTAAGAGCAAGTATATTATTCAACTCAATAAAAGGTATTTTCAATCAATTATCAATTAAAAAAAGCGAAATATTAAGCTATATTTTTATTGCAGAAATTGACGGAATTGCTCTAAGCTATCTATCTTCTTATAATAATTATCCTTTAAAAAAAATGAAAAAGGAATTAATAAAAAAATACGCTAACTATAATGATTAGAAAATATAACGATAACGAAATTCCTACTTTAGTTAACATTTGGGAACAATCATCAAGAATTGCTCATCCGTTTTTAACGGAAGAATTTACATTAATGGTAAAACAAGCAATGAAAGAAACTTACTTACCAAATTCTAATACTTGGGTTTACGTAGAAGCAAATAATATACTTGGATTTATTTCTATGATAGAAAACGAAATAGGTGGTTTATTTGTTTCTCCTAAACATCATGCTAAAGGAATAGGAACTGCTTTGGTAAATCATATGAAACAATTTCATAAAAATTTAGAAGTAGAAGTTTTTTACCAAAATAAAATTGGAAAACCCTTTTATGAAAAGTATGGTTTTAAAGTTTTTAAAGAATATATAATGGAAAGTACAAACCAAAAAGTACTAAGAATGAAAACTAATTAAATGAAAACAATTACGTTAAACGACTTAGGTTTTACAAGCGACTTAAAAAAGCATCAAGAAAAAAATAGCTTAGAATCATTTAGTGTAGGAAGAGTTATTTTAGAACATAAAGATAGATATATTGTAAAAACTGCCACAAATGAATTAGAATCTGAACTTATTGGAAACTTAAGATTTAATGCTATAAATAGAAGTGATTTACCTGCTGTTGGTGATTGGGTTGCAATAGCACAATATGATGAAAACAAGGCTTTAATTCATGCTGTTTATCCAAGAAAAACTTTATTGGAAAGAAAAGCTGTTGGCAAACTAAATGAGACACAAATTATTGCAACTAATATAGACTTTGGAATTATTGTTCAATCTGTAAACAGAGATTTTAGTATAAATCGATTAGAACGTTATATTACTATTTGCAACACCTCTAACATTACTCCAATAATTGTATTAAATAAAATTGATTTAATAAACAAAAACGAGTTAAGCATACTATTAAATACTATTAAGAATAGAATAAAAAATGTTGAAGTTTACCCTATAAGCAATCACACTTTAGTAGGTTTAGAAAAATTAAAATCTATATTTTTAAAAGGAAAAACGTATTGTCTTTTAGGTTCTTCTGGTGTAGGAAAATCTACTTTAATTAATACTTTAACAGAAACTAATTTAATGGAAACTGGCGAAATTAGTGAAAGTATTGACAGAGGAAAACATGTTACCAGCCATAGAGAACTCATTGTTTTTAATAATGGTATTTTAGTTGACAACCCTGGAATGAGAGAAGTTGGAATGACTGATAATGCTGAAGGAATAGAATTGACGTTTGAACAAATTTTAGAAATCTCTACAGATTGTAAGTTTAGTGATTGTAATCATATTAATGAAAAAGGTTGTGCTATTTTAAAAGCCCTAGAAAATGGAGATATAAATGAAGAAACTTTTGCTAACTTTCAAAAAATGGAAAGAGAAAGAATGCACTATGAATCTTCTTTAACAGAAAAAAAACAACAAGGTAAAAACTTAGCTAAATTAATAAGGCAAAACAAAAAAAGTAGAAATAACAATAAGTATTAAAAATTGATTAAAAAAAAGAATGATTACAACAAAAAAAGTAACACTTAGACCTATTGATATAAAAGATGCTGAAGAAGTTTTTTCTTACAGATCTGATGCAGAAACAAACAAATATCAAGGTTGGTTGCCAGAATCTAAAAAAGAAATTGAAACTTTTATTTCTAAAAACCCAAAAGAATTTAACACTCCAGAAACATGGTTTCAATTAGTTATTATAGATAATATTTCTAAAAAGATTATTGGAGATATTGGTGTTCATTTTATTGATGATAATCAGTGTGAACTTGGTATAACTTTAGCAAAAAAACATCATGGTAAAGGTTATGCATCTTTATCTTTAAAAGAAGTGGTTTCATATTTATTTAACACTCTAAATAAACATCGTATTATAACTTCTTTAGATCCTAGAAACTTAGATTCTATTAAACTTGTAGAAAGGTTAGGTTTAAGAAAAGAAGCACATTTTAAGAAAAGCTTATTCTTAAATAACGAATGGGTAGATGATATTATCTATGCAGTTCTAAAAACAGAATGGAAATAAAAGAGACTTCTATTTCCATTCATTTATTTTAATTCTAAATTTTTAACTTAACTTAAAATTAGAAACTTGATCTTCTACAGTTTCCCAATCTTCCATTAAAGTATCTAAGCTTGCTTTTTTAGCTTTGTATTTTTCAAAGAAATTTGGTCTTGCAGAAACTTCATCATAATTTTGAGCCAATTCTAAATCAATTTTCTCAATTTCTTTTTCTAAATCTGCAATTTTAGTTTCTATATTAGACAGTTTATTTTTTAACTTTTTTAATTGCTTTTCTTGTTCTCTAGACATTTGATAAGCTTCTTTTTTATCAGAAGTTTTATCAACTTTAACAACTGTTCTTTTTTCTGCTTCTCTAAGGTTTTCTATTTTGTGTTGTTCTAAGAAGTAATCAATATCTCCCAAATATTCTTTAATTACTTTATCTTTAAAACCATACACTGTTGTTGTTAAACCTTGTAAAAAATCTCTATCGTGAGAAACTAATATTAAGGTACCATTAAACTGTTTTAGAGCTTCTTTTAATACGTTTTTTGAGGCAATATCTAAGTGGTTTGTTGGCTCATCCATTATTAACACATTAAATGGCTGCAACAATAATTTACACAATGCTAAACGATTTCTTTCTCCTCCAGAAAGTACTTTTGCTTTTTTGTCTACTGCATCTCCTCCAAACAAAAAGGCTCCTAACATATCTCTAACTCGCATTCTGTTAGTATCTGTTGCAGCATCTTCCATAATTTGAAGCACTGTTTTTTCTGGTGGTAAATGTTCTGATTGGTTTTGGGCAAAATATCCTATTTCTACATTATGCCCCAATTTAAAATCTCCTTCAAAAGGAATTTCTCCTACCATCATTTTTGCCAAAGTAGATTTTCCTTGACCATTTTGCCCCACAAATGCAATTTTACTATTTCTTTCTATTAATAAATCTACGTTTTCTAAAACGTGTTTATCACCATAACTTTTACTTAAATTTTCTGCTTCAACAATAATTTTACCAGGTTCTCTAGAAATTGCAAAACGCACATTCATAGCAGCATTATCATCTTGATCTACTTCAATTCTTTCAACTTTATCTAGTTGTTTCATTAAAGATTGTGCCATTGAAGCTTTACTTGCCTTGGCTTTAAATTTATCAATTAAAAGCTGTTTTTGTCTAATTTCTTTTTCTTGATTTTTCTGAGCCTGTAATTGCTTTTCTTTAATTTCTCCTCTTAATAACAAGAATTGAGAATATGGTTTTTTATAATCGTAAATCTGACCTAAAGAAATTTCTATAGTTCTGTTAGTTACATTATCTAAAAACATTTTATCATGCGAAACTAGTACAATTGCTCCTGCATAAGATTTTAAGAAATTTTCTAACCATATAATAGATTCTATATCTAAGTGATTGGTAGGCTCATCCAATAATAAAATATCGTTATTTTGAAGAAGTAGTTTTGCAAGTTCAATACGCATTCTCCATCCTCCAGAAAAAGTATCAGTTAGCTTGTCAAAATCTTCTCTTTGAAAACCTAAACCTTGCAATATCTTTTCTGTATCTCCTTGGTAATTGTAACCACCAAGCAACTCATAACGTTCTGTATTGTCTGTTAAATCATGAATTAAGTCTGTATAACTTTCACTTTCATAATCTGTTCTGGTTGCTAATTGCTCATTAATTTCATCGAGCTTTAATTCTATTTCTTTAATTTCTTCAAAAGCTTGATACGCTTCTTCTAAAATTGTACGTCCTTCAACAAAATCTATATCTTGTCTTAAAAAACCTATTTGAACATCTTTATCAAATGCCATTGTACCTCCACTACTTTCTATGTCTTTAGAAAGCACTTTTAATAGCGTAGATTTACCTGCCCCATTTTTACCAATAAGACCAACTCTATCACCTTTATTTAATTTAAAAGTAATTCCTGAAAATAAATCAGTTCCCATAAAAGAAACTGTTAAGTTATGTACATTTAACATCTTGTGTAATAATTGTTACTTAAAAAAAAGTTGAAAACTATATATTTGCAAAAGTATACAAATTTATATTTTATTATGTTTAAAAAGGGAAGCAAGTTGTATAGTATTTTTAATACAAAATGTCCTAGGTGTCATGAAGGTGATTTCTATGAACATAATTTTACTTTTAACCCTAGCAAGGTTACAAAATTACACGACACTTGCCCTAAATGTGATTTAAAATATATGATGGAACCTTCTTTCTTTTATGGGGCTATGTATGTAAATTACGGAATTATAGTTGCACTTTTTGTAGCCGTTTTTATTGTTTGTAAATTATTTTTAGACTTAACTATTATTCAAAGTTTTGTTGCAATTATTATTGCATCATTAATTCTTGCTCCTGTAAATTTGAGACTTTCAAGAATTATTTGGATAAATATGTTTGTTGCTTACGATAAAAATAGTTTAAAAAAAGGAACTAAAACCGAGTAATATTTATTTCTTCATCTAAATTTTCTCCTTTTTCTAGATGCTTGTATAAGTTTTTAGCAACTGTTGGAGCAATCATAACTCCACGTGTTCCTAAACCGTTTAAAACCACTAATTGTTTATATTCTGGATGCACACCAACCAATGGTCTTCTATCTTTTACAGTAGGTCTTACTCCTGCAGTTTGATTTACAATTGTATAATCTACATTAATTACCTTTTTTAATTTATCAATCAGCTCTTCTTTACCTTCTTTAGATGGAATAGAGGTTTTGTCTTTCCAATTAAAAGTAGCTCCTACTTTATAAGTATGATTGCCTATTGGCAATACAAATAATGTAGATTTTAGTAAAAAGTCTATTTTTAATTCTGGAGCATGTATGGTTAACAATTCTCCTTTAGCTTCATTTAGTGGTAAATAATTAAAAAACGGGTTTTGTTTTATTCCAAAACCTTCGCAAAAAACAATTTTAGAAGCGTTTATGTCTTGATAATTAACTGTGTTTTCTTTTAATTCTACATCTGCATAATTAAAGTTTTCGAAACGGATTAAGTTTTTTCCTTTTAAATAATCTCTATAGGCTTCTACTAATTTTTGTGTATCAATTCTACCTGTGTGTTTTACGTTTCCAAAGTTGAAATCTGCTAAAACTCCATGATAATTATGAGTATCTAATTTTGGGTCTAAATAATCTACTAATTTTGGTTTGTCTAATGCAGCAAACCAATTATTTTGATCTTCAATAGATTTAAAAGATTTTTTTGTGATGAATTTTTCATCAACTTTTATCTGTAGTTTTTCTTCTAATTTTTTATAAAAAGGAAGTGCTAATTTAAGTTGCTCTATAGCATTCCAAACAGGAGTAAATCTTTTTAATATTACAGGATTGTATACTCCACCAGCCACTAAAGATGAAGTTTGAGAGTCGTCTTCAAAAACTAAAAATGTTTTTTCTGCTGCAATTAATTCTTCTACAAAAGCTAAACCAGCTAACCCTAAACCAACTATAATATAATCTACTTTCATGTTACAAAAGTAAGTGAATTTGAGAGTACTTTATCATTTTTCTAATAGTTTATAAATAAGTATAGCCCTGATTGAAGCTTTGTTTGAGCTCTTTTTGAGGTACGAAAAAAAGCGAGTGCGTAAAGCAGGAAATAGCTTCAAAAAAAAAACGTTCCAAAAAAATTGGAACGTTTTAATATTTTATAAAATGTTAGGAATTAGTAATTCCACATATCCATTTCTCGGTTTCTAATACCTTCTTTAATTTTATTAGCTTCTAATAATTGGAATAAAGAATTACCTCTTACATAATCTGCAATAGCTCTATTACCATAAATATTTTCTTCTCTAACAATGGTACTACTAAATCTTCTTGCGTTTAACAAGTGATCAAAAGATATTGGTTGCGATACATTTTTAGGATTAAATACTTTTGCATCGTGTAAAACGTCTCTTGCTGATGGAAAGAATATCCAAAATAATTCATATAAATTTTCGTCTTCAATATCTTGTACTCCTATTGTTTGTACATCTTTACCCATTGGTGCTAAAGCCAATAATCTGTATTTTAATTCTCCTTGACGTTTATCAAAATACCACATTCCTTTAATCATGTAACCTTCTACATCTTGCGTTTGAAGTCTTACAGTATCTCTATATCCGTTTTCTTCTCTAATACTAGAAAGTCTAGAGTCTATTTCATTTTGCGTAATTTTAGAAGTAAAGAAAGAATCTGAATACGCTTCTTTTATTTTACCTTGTTTTATACCTTTAATTAAAGTATCAAACAAAGATCTTCTATCATTAGAAATGTTAGTAGTATCTATAGGAAAATAATATGGTAAATTTATTTTCTGATTTAAATCTATAAATTCCCAAACTACTTTAGACCATAATACATCTCTATCATCTACGTAACCGTAAGGAATAGGACCATCATTATCTGCTGCTAGTTGCTGTTTGCTTTTCTTTCCTATTTGAGAAGGATCTTTAGCGTTCAATAAACCTGCTTGCGCATTTATTGAAGCACTTAGCATCAAAGCGAAAAATAATATTAAACAATTTTTAAACATAATTACTTCTTTTCTTCTAGTTTGTTAATTCTATATTAACTGGTAATACTTTTTTAAGGTTATATCCATTTGCAGTAGCTTTAATACCATAAATGTTAATAATATCTCCTCTTTTAGCTTTAGATAATTTCTTTTTAGCTGCAGCACTTAATTTGCTACCATTTACTAAAATAGTTAATTGTCCTGGTACTTTAATTTTAAAGCTTTGAACTTTAATACTTAAATCGAATTCGAAATCTGGTAATCCTGCTGCAATTGGAGCATTAGATAAACCTGATTTTGGCATTCTTACAGTACCATATTGACCTCTTACAGATCCCATTGCAGCAGGAATGTCTTTAATTCTAAAAGTTGCTTTAGAATTAACAGTTTTCCCACTACTTAATTTTGCACTAACATTAATAGTTGCAACATTTCCTGCTGCAGGTCTAATACTATATTTACCTCTACTACCTGTTAATTTACCTCCTGTAGCAGAAACTCTTAAGTTGTTATCACTTACACCAGGTAATGAAACTGAAATAGGATTGTCTAAACCTCTATAAACTACGTTCATTTTATCTGCAGATACTACAGCTGTACTTGGTTCTGGAATAACAGAATAAGAACTTTCAAATGGTACATCTACTGCTTCTCCATTTTGTGTAAAAGTAATTTTACCTTTTATATCATGATTACCTACATTACCTGCTGGCATATCTATAATAACTTGCCCAGATTGAATGTTTTTATAATCTTTACCGTTTAAAATTACATTATCAGGAACCATTGTTGCATCATAACGTCCTAAAACAATTTTACCTGTAACTTTTTCACCAGCAAAATATGCGTTCTTTTCTAACGAAACAATTCCTTTATAATTGTCTAATGATAATGCTTCTTCCAATTTACCTCCTAATAAATCTGCAACTATATCTGCTTCTGTATTTTTAATATCAGCTTGCATTTGTGTTAAGTTAGTTAAAGATGCAATTAAAGGAAATCCTTTATATCTATAATCTAACCATTTAATAGTTTTACCATCTCTATTAGTTACTTCATTAGTAGAAAATCTTTTAGTTAAAAGTGAAGCAAAATTGCTATCTGTTCCTAAAACATTTGTTACATCTGTTCTATAACCATTTATTTTATCTAAGAATTCTTGACCTTCAGCAGTGTATTTATCACCTTTAAAAAAATACTCATCTAAGAATTCCATTTTATCCATAGATTCGTAATCTTGCTTATCATCAATATCAGCAGTCATTTTACCTTTTAACTCATCTAAATAAGTATAAAAATTATCAGATAAACTTTTTATTTGAATTGCTTGTTTGTTTAATTCTCCAAATTTTTCAGTTTGCTCATTAGCTTTAGTTGCTAAATTTGCATAAGCTTCATTATTTTTTGCTGTAGTTGAGATGTTGTTTTCTGTCAACTTTTCATTCATAAAACCGAAAGCAGATAAAACTTCTTTACTCATATTTAAAGCTAACATTGCAATAAATACTAAGTACATTAAGTTTATCATTTTCTGTCTTGCCGACATTTTTCCTGCTGCCATTCTAATTAGTTTTTAAGTTAATATTCATATTAGTTTAACTAATTATTATTTAGACATTGCAGAAAGCATACCACCATAAACTCCGTTTAAAGAAGATAAGTTTTTTGCTAAAGACTCCATTTGTTCTTTTAATTTTTCAGTATTTTCTACAACAGCACCATTTAATTCTGATTGCTTACTTGCATTTTCTACTTGTACTTTATATAAATTGTTTAAAGTTTCCATTTGCACTGCAGCCATAGTAACTTGTTCATTATATTTATTTGTAGAAGAAATAGATTCTGATGCAGCAGACAAACCTTCTGCAGCTCCTTGAAAATTTTTCATACTGTTACCAAGACTTTCCATTAAACTAGCATCAATATTTGCTTCTTGCAATAAGTTATCTAATTTTTGAGATAATAAGCCTTGTGCTCCAACTTCTTCTTCTTTCTTTTCAGCTGTAAAACTATCTTCTCCTAATTCTGGATAAACTTTAGACCAATCAAAATCATCTTCTGGTGTATCAAATGCAGAAATAGCAAAAATAAACGCTTCTACTAATAAACCAATAGTTAACATTAAACCTCCTGTTAATGGACCAATTGTAATGTGTTGAATTTTAAATAATGCTCCAATAATTACTACTGCTGCTCCCATTCCGTAGAAGAAGTTCATTGTTTTCTTATAAGTTCTTGATTGTGCCATAATATATTTTTTCTTAATTTTTTATCTTAATTATTTTTTGTTAGTAGTACCTATATAGTTTTGTACAGTTCTAAATCCAATGTAACTTCTTGCAGTATCTGCATATTCATAATCTCTAGAACCAACTTCTAAAAAGTATGCTACATCTTTCCAAGATCCACCTCTAACTATTTTTCTTTTATTCTTTCTATCTTCTACATTTGGATTCATAGTTGAAGCCATTTGATATGAAGATAAGTTATAAGCAGAGTTTGTCCATTCTGCAACATTACCAGCCATATTGTATAAACCATAATCATTTGCATTAAATGATTTTGCTTCCATAGTATATAATGCGCCATCTACTGCATAATTACCTCTAACTGGTTTAAAGTTTGCTAAAAAACATCCTCTATCACTAGTTGTACTTCCTGTACCCCAAGGATAAGTTGCAAATTCTAATCCTCCACGTGCAGCATATTCCCATTCTGCTTCTGTAGGCAATCTAAAATCTGGTACTGATGTTGCGTTTTTCTTTCCTTTAAGGTAATCATTTTTAATTTTTGTTCTCCAGTTACAAAAAGCATTTGCTTGTCCCCAAGTTACACCCACAACTGGATAATCTCCATAAGATTGGTGGTAAAAATAATCTTGGTGCATTGGATCATTATATGAATAATTAAAATCTTTAACCCAAACTGTTGTATCAGGATAAATATTTAACACTTCTGTTTTAACAAAATCTTTTCTGTTTCCACCTTTTCTTGCTGCATTATCTCTATCAAACCAAGAGTATCTATATTTTAAAAACTTTACATTAAAAGTTCTTACACCATCTATTGCTTCTTCTCTTGGCACAAATAAAGAATCCATAACCTCTACATAATCTGCATCAGGATATTCTTCTTGATTCCAAATTAAATCATTTTCTTTATTTAAAGGTTTTATAGAATCTATACCATCTCCTAAACTCCAATAGTTTTCGTACATGTATTTTTGATAAGCTGTTGCTTCTGTAGTATCTGCTACAGCAAAAGCATAATCATGAATTCCACCAGACAATGGAGTTCCATCAGGGTTTGGAGTTGCAACCATAGCTGCAAATTCTTGTTGATATCCTAATCTAGTTCTCACTATAGAATCTTTTACCCAATTTACAAATGCTTTGTACTCATTATTTGTAACTTCAGTTTCATCCATATAATATGGTCTAACTGTTACTGTTTTGGTTGGAGCATTCATAGTACCAATTATATCTTGGTCTTGCTTACCCATTGTAAAAGATCCTCCAGGAATTAAAGTTGTACCAAATGGTTTTTCTGAGAACCATTTTTTCTTAGACTTTACTCCTACTAATTCTCCTCTATCATTAGAGCCACAACTGTAAAAAACTGCTATTAAAAGTGCAAATATTGCTGCTTTCTTCATATTATAAAATATCTTAACTAAAAAGTCCGTAAACCTATTATTTTTTTTGCTAAAAAACAATACTCAAATTGCATTTTAACGTTCTCTTATTCTAATATTATATTTATTACACCAATTTACTCATAGCTTTATACCACTTTTCTGGTATAATTTGCTTTGTAGCGTCAGTGTAATCACTATATGTACATGGTATTAACGCATGTCTTTTATATTTATTATCTGATAATATTTTTATCTCAATCCACCATCTACCAGATTTATTACTTTTATAAAAAGTTAATGGGTCATCATCTTCTAATAAAACTGTAAATTTTTGATAATTTTCTTTTCCAGAAAAAGGATAATCTTTTACTCTAAAATTAACACCTTCAATAAAATACCATATCATTTGCGCTATTAAATGTGCTGTTTGATGATTGTTATCTAACTTAGAATTGTATTCATAAATTCCAAATGAAGTAACTTTATCACTTAAACCTGCATATCTTGATATTGCGCAAATTTCTTCTCCATAAAAACCATTTGGAGAAGCATTATTATTGGCAGGAGCTTCACTTTGTCTTACAGACCCTAAATCTATAGATACAATATCTGCATTTCTAAAAACTGGTTCAATATTTTCTAATTGTTTTGCTTTACCCAATCTATGAGCATCAAAAAACAAGTTATCTAATAATTGAATTTCTTCTTGAGAGTTAAAATAAGTTTGATAACCAACATTACTATAATTAAACAAGTTATTTGGCTCTTGCATAATTATTTTACTTAAATATGATTGTGAAGAAAGTTCATCATCTAAACTTCCTAAATCAAAACGACTATCTACAGCTGCAATATTTACAGTTTGCTCTAAAGAGTCATAAGCTCTATAATTAACATAGGTTATATCTTGACCTCCACCAATAATAATTGGAATGATCTCTTTTTTTAGTAATGCCGAAATAATTTCTGAAACTGCAAAATAAGTATCTGAAACTGAATTCCCTTTTAAAACATTTCCTAAATCTGCTATTTGAGTATCCCAATTTCCAGGAAAAAGTTCGTATAATTTTCTTCGGATAAAGTGCAAGTTCTCTCCACAACCAAAGTTGTTTTCAGAATTTCTATCTTCTTGAACACCTAGTATTGCAATTTTAACATCTTCTAAATCAGGAAAACCTTCTTGCTCTGTATGTATTTTAAAAGTTTTACCCAAGCACAAATTAGACTGCAACACCAAATGTGCTACAACCGATTCTTTTACAGGGGTTAAAAAGTCTTGGTTCATCAATTTTTTTTAATAGGAATGCAATATATGAAATCCCTACTTCTTTTTTGTCCTTTTTTTGGCAGTTGTTTTTCTTTTTGTTGCTTTTTTCTTTGGTGTCTTAGCTTCAATCATCTTAACAGCTTCTGCTTTAGAAAGTTTTTCTATCGCAGTTGTTTTAGGTAATTCTATCTTTATTTTACCTTTTAACACATTAAAACGACCCCATCTTGCTTTTTCAACTCTAATACCAACATCTTCCCAATTATGGATTACTTTATCTATTTCTTTCTGTTTTTTTACTTCTATTAACTCAATAATATCATCATCAGAAAGGTTATCAAAATCATACTTTTTGTTAACATTTATAAACATTGAGTTCCATTTAATAAACGGCCCAAAACGTCCAACTCCCTTTTGTACAGGCAAGTCTTCATAATGATAAATAGGAGCATCTGCCTTTTGTTTTGCAACTATTAATTCTGTTGCTCTAGGCATATCAACTTCCATTGGATTTTCACCTTTTGCTAGAGAAACAAACATAGAACCAAAGCGAATATAAGGTCCAAAACGTCCGTTAGAAACGATTACTTCTTCACCTTCGTAACTACCTAAGGTTTTTGGAAGCAAGAATAATTCTAATGCTTCTTCCATTGTTATAGTTCCTAAATGCTGATCTTTATTAAGACTTGCAAAAACTTTTTCTTCATCTTCTGGAGCCCCAATTTGTGCTATTGGTCCGAATTTTCCTAAACGAACTAAAACAGTTTTCCCTGTTTCTGGATGTTTCCCTAAAATACGCTCACCACTTTCTCTTTCTGCATTTTCTTTTACATCTTCTACAATATCATGAAACTTATTGTAAAAACCTTTAATCATTTCAATCCAATCTTCATCTCCATGAGAAATATCATCAAAAGAAGATTCTACTTTAGCAGTAAATCCGAAATCTAAAATATTAGAGAAATTTGCCACTAAAAAATCATTTACAATATTCCCTATATCTGTAGGTATTAATTTGTTTTTATCTGAACCTGTTTTCTCTGTTAAAGATTGACTTTTTACAGTTCCATCAGACAAAATCATTTGCTCATAATTTCTTTCTACACCTTCATTTTGTCCTTTTTCTATATAACCTCTTCTTTGAACTGTAGAAATTGTAGGTGCATATGTAGATGGTCTACCAATACCCAATTCTTCTAATTGTTTTACCAAAGATGCTTCCGTAAATCTATATGGAGGACTCGTGAATCTTTGTGTTGCATTGATAAATGCATAGTTTAATGCTTCACCAACTTTTAAAATTGGTAACATTCCTGCTTGCTCTTCATCTTCATTATCATTCCCTTCTAAATAAACTTTTAAGAAACCTTCAAACTTTATCATCTCTCCATTGGCTGTAAAGATTTTATCGTTATTATTATTTTCTATTTTAAAGTTTGTTCTTTCTAACTGAGCATCGCTCATTTGAGAAGCCAATGTTCTTTTCCAAATTAAATCATACAATCTATTCTGATCATATTCAGTATCAATTGTATGCATTTTCATGTTTGTAGGTCTAATTGCTTCATGGGCTTCTTGAGCTCCTTTAGCTTTCGATTTAAAAACACGTTGTTTACTATATTCTTTTCCGTAATAATTTGTAATTTCTTCTTCAGCAGCATTTCTAGCATCTACAGACAAGTTAACACTATCTGTTCTCATATAAGTTATTAAACCTGCTTCATACAAACGTTGTGCAACTTGCATTGTTTTAGCAACAGGAAAACCAATTTTCCTAGATGCTTCTTGTTGTAAAGTTGATGTTGTAAAAGGTGCTGCTGGCGATTTTTTAGCTGGTTTTTTTGTTAAATCAGCAATTGAAAAATCTGCATTTGCACACGATTTTAAGAAATCTTCTGCTTCTTTTTTAGAATCGAAATTCTTTGGTATTGTGGCTTTAAATGATTTTCCTTCTATATTAGAAAACTGAGCAACTACTTTATAATGTGTTTCTGCTTTAAAATCTAATATACTTCTTTCTCTCTCTACAATTAAACGAACAGCAACAGATTGTACTCTACCTGCAGACAACCCTCCTTTTACTTTACGCCATAAAACAGGAGACAATTCATACCCTACCAATCTATCTAAAACCCTACGTGCTTGTTGAGCATTTACCATATTATAGTCTATATCTCTAGGATTTTCGACTGCTTTTAAAATGGCTTTTTTAGTAATTTCATGAAAAACAATACGTTTTGTATTTTCTTCTTTTAAATCTAATTGTTCTTTTAAATGCCATGCAATTGCTTCTCCTTCACGATCCTCATCACTCGCTAACCAAACAGTTTCTGCTTTTTTTGCTAATGTTTTTAATTTCTTAACAACAGGTTTTTTATCGTCTGAAATTATATACTTTGGACTAAAATCTCCTTCTACATTTATACCCAATTCTTTGGATGGTAAGTCTGCAATATGACCATAACTAGATTCTACTTGAAACTCCTTTCCAAGAAATTTTTCGATGGTTTTTGCTTTTGCTGGTGACTCTACAATTACTAAATTCTTTGCCATTTATCTTTCTTTTGTCTCTAAAATGCTTTTAAAAACGCACTTTTTAGGAATGCAAAAGTAGTCAGTTTTTTGTGAAAAAAAATTTTTTCATCAATTTTCAATAAAGAATTAACAGAATTATAGGATTATTTTTCTGCCAATATGTCATACTTAATCAAATTTGGTTGTATCTTTGCACACCTTCAAATGATAAATTGAAAGATGGAACACGTAGAAAAAATCATAGACGAAAAGATACAAGGTAAAGCTCTTGTTACCGAAAATAAAAAAGATAATTCTAAAAAACTATTCATTGAAAGCTATGGCTGTCAAATGAATATGAATGATAGTGAAATTGTAGCTTCTATTTTAGATAAAGAAGGTTATAATACTACTCAAGTTTTAGAAGAAGCAGATTTAGTTTTAGTTAACACCTGTTCTATTAGAGAAAAAGCAGAAACAACTGTTAGAAAGAGATTGCAAAAATACAATCGTGTTAAAAGAGAATCTAATAAAAAAATGAAAGTAGGCGTTTTAGGTTGTATGGCTGAACGTTTAAAGGAAAAATTTTTAGAAGAAGAAAAAATAGTTGATTTAGTTGTTGGACCTGATGCTTACAAAGATTTACCTAATCTTTTAGAAGAAGTAAATGAAGGTAGAGATGCAGTTAACGTAATTTTATCTAAAGAAGAAACATATGCAGACATTGCTCCTGTTCGTTTAAACTCTAATGGAGTTTCAGCTTTTGTATCTATTACTAGAGGTTGTGATAATATGTGTACATTCTGTGTGGTTCCTTTTACTCGCGGACGTGAAAGAAGTCGTGACCCAAAAAGTATCTTAGAAGAAATTCAATCTATGGTTAATCAAAACTTTAAAGAAATTACACTTTTAGGTCAAAACGTAGATAGTTTTTTATGGTATGGAGGTGGATTGAAAAAAGATTTCAATAAAGCTTCTGAAATGGCACAAGCAACTGCTGTAGATTTTTCGCAATTATTAGATATGTGTGCTACAGAATTTCCAAAAACTCGTTTTCGTTTTTCTACATCTAACCCTCAAGACATGAGTTTAGATGTTATTCATACCATGGCAAAGCACAAAAATATTTGTAAATACATTCATTTACCAGTACAAAGTGGTAGTAATGCAATGTTAAAAGCCATGAACAGACAACATACACGTGAAGAGTATATGGAATTGGTAGATAATATTTACAAAATAATTCCAGAAATGGCTTTATCTCAAGATATGATTGTAGGTTTTTGTGGAGAAACAGAACAAGACCATAAAGATACCTTAGAGTTAATGGAATATGTAAAATACGATTTTGGTTTTATGTTTGCCTATTCTGAAAGACCAGGAACTTTAGCTGGTAAAAAAATGGACGATGATGTGCCTGCTGATGTTAAAAAGAGACGTTTAACAGAGGTTATAGATTTACAACAAAAGCATGCTCTTTATAGAACGCAACAACATTTAGGAAAAACTGAAGAAGTTTTAATAGAAGGTACTTCTAAGAAAAACCCAAATGAATGGAAAGGTAGAAATACCCAAAATACTGTAATTGTATTTCCAAAAGAACACTATAAATTAGGAGATTTTGTAAACGTAAAAATAGATGATTGTACCTCTGCAACCTTAAAAGGAACTGCAGTTGGTTACTCTGACAATAATTAAAGATGAGTAAATTTAATTTCCATAATAAAACTTTCTACTTATTAGAAAACTCAGTTAATGGAAAAGTAAATTCTGAAACCGTTTTTAATTATAAACAAAAAGGAAACATTGTTACTGCAGAATATTTTGGAGGAACAATTACTTATGGTAAAATAATAGCAACACTAAAAAATGATACTTTACAAATGATGTATCAATGTGTTACAACAAAAAACGAATTAAAAGCAGGAAAAGCATCAGCAAAAATAACGCTAACTAAGACCAATAAAATTCATTTAAAACTGAATTGGCAATGGTTAAATGAAAACAAAGAAAAAGGAGTATCTGAATATTTAGAGAAATAAAACTATGGAAAACATTCAAGCATTAAAACAACGTTTTGGAATTATCGGTAACGATATTCATTTAAACAGAGCTTTAGAAAAAGCAGTTAGAGTTGCTCCTACAGATATTTCTGTACTTGTTACTGGAGAAAGTGGTGTTGGTAAAGAAAACATACCTAGAATTATACACTCTCTATCTCATAGAAAACACGCTAAATATATTGCTGTAAACTGTGGTGCAATTCCAGAAGGAACTATTGACAGTGAATTGTTTGGTCATGAAAAAGGTTCATTTACAGGCGCTACACAAGACAGAAAAGGATATTTTGAAGTTGCAGATGGTGGTACAATATTTTTAGATGAAGTTGGTGAATTGCCATTAACTACTCAAGTACGTTTATTACGTGTTTTAGAAAATGGAGAGTTTATAAAAGTAGGATCTTCAAAAACTCAAAAAACAAATGTTAGAATTGTTGCTGCAACTAACGTTAATATGCAAGCAGCTATTGAAAAAGAAAAGTTTAGAGAAGATTTATATTACAGACTTAGTACTGTAGAAATTAATTTACCTCCTTTAAGAGAACGTAATCAAGATATTCATTTATTATTTAGAAAATTTGCTGCAGATTTTGCTCAAAAATACAGAATGCCTTCTATTAGGTTAGATGATAATGCTGTAAATATTTTAGCAAACTATCGTTTTCCAGGAAACATTAGACAATTAAAAAATTTAGCGGAACAAATATCTGTTATAGAAGAAGAAAGAACAGTTTCTGCCACTAAATTACAACAATACCTACCTAATAACAATGGTAATTTACCTGCAGTAATTGGTGGTAAAAAAGACAATGATTTTTCTACTGAAAGAGACATTATGTATAAAATTTTATTTGATATGCGTAATGACATTAACGATCTAAAGAAATTAACTTTAGATTTAATGAAAAACGGAAACGTAAAAGAAGTTCAGGAAGAACACCATCAACTAATAGAAAAAATTTACGGAACAAAAGAAACTCCTCAAGAAAACAATATTGAAGTTTTAAATATTCCTCAAAATGCTTCTGAAGAAAAAGATTATGATTTTATTGAGACAATAGAAGAAGACGAATCTTTATCTTTACAAGACAAAGAAATAGAAATGATTAAAAAATCTTTAGAAAAAAACAGCAACAAACGTAAACTTGCTGCTAAAGAACTAGGAATTTCTGAAAGAACTTTATACCGAAAAATTAAACAATACGATTTATAAACCCAATGAAAAGGATTCTATTAATAGCTACTTTTTTAACTAGTACAATATTTTTTATAGCTTGTGGAGCATACTCGTTTACAGGAGGTAGCACAGGAAATGCAAAAACTTTGCAGGTAGATTTTTTCCCAAATCAAGCTGCTTTAGTAGAACCTACATTAAGCCAACGTTTTACAAATGACTTGTTAGATTTATTTACACGTCAAACAAATTTAACTACTGTAAAATCTAATGGCGATTTATATTTTAGTGGAGAAATTACAGGATATAGAGTAACACCCATGAGTGCTACATCAAACCAAACTGCTGCACAAAACAGGTTAACAATTACTGTAAATGTTAGATATGTTAACAAAACAGATGAGAAAAAAGACTTTGAAAAACAATTTTCTTTTTATTCTGATTTTGGTGCAAATTCTCAATTAACAGGCAGTGTTTTAGAAGCAGCTTTAGATGAAATTATGGACAGGTTAACTCAAGATATTTTTAACGCCTCTGTAGGAGAATGGTAACATCTAAATTTACAGACATATTAACACAAAAACAAAATATTCAGCAACTAGAAACTGCTGAATTAAAATCTATTATAGAAGAGTTTCCTTATTTTCAATCTGCTAGAGCACTTTATTTAAAAGGCTTAAAAAATCAAGATAGTTTTAAATATAATAACGAATTAAAAGTTACTGCATCATATACAACAGACAGAACTGTTTTATTCAATTTTATAACATCTAACGATTTTAAAAAACAAGAAGAAGATATTCATCAAAAAATTTCAGATAAAATATCTGAAGAAAATTTAAATGAAAATTCTGATTCTAAAGACAAAAAACTTTCTACAAAACCAATTGAAGAAGTTAACAACACTATAGAAACAAAAGAAACCAAAACTGTAAAAGAAGAATTAGAAATTGGAAAACCCATCTCTTTCTCATCTACAGAAAGTCATTCTTTTGGAGAATGGTTAAAACTATCTACAAGAAAACCTATCAACAGAAAAGTTGAAAAACAAATAGAAAAACCAATCAAAAAAGAAGTTTTGATTGATAAATTCATAGAAAACAACCCCAAAATAAAACCTTTAGCAAAGGATAAAAAGATGGTTGTTCCTGTTACTAAAAACAAACAAGATTCTTCTTTAATGACAGAAACTTTAGCCAAAGTGTATTTAGAACAGAATAAGTATGAAAACGCTATACAAGCTTATCGAATTTTAAGTTTGAAATATCCAGAAAAAAGTGGTTTCTTTGCAGACCAAATTAAAAGAATACAAATTTTACAAAAAAATAAATCATGAGTTATACAGCATTTTTAATTCTAATTTTGATTGTAGCAGTAGCTTTAATCTTAATTGTTATGGTACAAAACCCTAAAGGTGGAGGATTATCTTCTTCTTTTGGTGGTGGTGGAGCACAATCTTTAGGTGGTGTACAAAACACAAACAACTTTTTAGACAGAACAACTTGGACTTTAGCAATAGCAATGTTTGCATTAATTTTATTAGCAAATTTTGCAATTCCAAGAAGTGGAGATAACAACTTTCAGTTAAACAAAACTTTAGAAGGTGTAGAAACAACTACTCCAGTTGAAAATACAACTCCAGCAACTAATGATAGCTTAAAATAAGCCTTTAGTTATAAAACTTAAAAAAATGCCAACGAAAATGACACGTTGGCATTTTTTTATGCGTAAACTATAGCTAAATAATCATACAAAGAAAAAATGTCAGTTTTAATGTAATGGCATAATTTCTGACTAATAACAGAAAGTAAACAATAAATTAATTATCAAAAATATATAAAAATGGGATTAAACATTAAACCTTTAGCAGACAGAGTTCTTGTAGAACCTGCTCCAGCAGAAACTAAAACAGCATCTGGATTAATCATACCAGATAATGCAAAAGAAAAACCTCAAAAAGGAACTGTTGTTGCTATTGGAAATGGTAAGGTTGATGAACCTTTAACTGTAAAAGTTGGTGACACTGTTTTATATGGTAAATACGGAGGAACTGATTTAAAATTAGATGGTGTAGACTATTTAATGATGCGTGAATCTGATATTTTAGCAATTATCTAAATAATGCTATTTGCTTTTGGCTATTTGCCTTTAGTAAAAAACAAAAAAGTGAAAACAAATTATTTTAGCTAAAAGCCTAGAGCTAGAAGCTAGAAGCTAAATAAAAAACAAAATGGCAAAAGACATAAAATTTGATATAGAAGCTAGAGATGGCTTAAAACGTGGAGTTGATGCGTTAGCAAACGCTGTAAAAGTAACATTAGGACCTAAAGGAAGAAATGTAATTATTTCTAAATCTTTTGGAGCACCAACTGTAACTAAAGATGGTGTTTCTGTAGCAAAAGAAGTTGAGTTAGAAAATGAGCTTGAAAACATGGGAGCTCAAATGGTAAAAGAAGTTGCTTCTAAAACAAATGATTTAGCTGGAGATGGAACTACAACTGCAACTGTATTAGCACAAGCAATTGTAAAAGAAGGATTAAAAAATGTTGCTGCTGGTGCAAATCCAATGGATTTAAAACGTGGAATAGACAAAGCTGTTACTGCAATTGTTACTGATTTAGAAAAACAAACTCAAAAAGTTGGTAATTCTTCAGATAAAATTCAACAAGTAGCTTCTATTTCTGCAAATAACGATTCTGTAATTGGAGATTTAATTGCAACTGCATTTAGTAAAGTTGGTAAAGAAGGCGTAATTACTGTAGAAGAAGCTAAAGGAACTGATACGTATGTTGATGTTGTAGAAGGTATGCAATTTGATAGAGGATATTTATCTCCTTATTTTGTTACTGATGCAGATAAAATGATTGCAGATTTAGAAAATCCTTATGTTTTATTATTCGATAAGAAGATTTCTAATTTACAAGAAATTCTTCCAATTTTAGAACCAGTTTCACAATCTGGAAGACCTTTATTAATTATTGCTGAAGATGTAGATGGACAAGCATTAGCTACTTTAGTTGTAAACAAATTAAGAGGTGGTTTAAAAATTGCTGCTGTAAAAGCTCCTGGTTTTGGAGACAGAAGAAAAGCAATGTTAGAAGACATCGCAATCTTAACAGGTGGAACTGTAATTTCTGAAGAAAGAGGATTTTCTTTAGAAAACGCAACTTTAGATTTATTAGGAACTGCAGAAAGCATTACTATAGATAAAGACAACACAACAATTGTAAATGGATCTGGAGATGCAGATACCATTAAAGCAAGAGTTGGTCAAATTAAATCTCAAATAGAAACTACAACTTCTGATTACGATAAAGAAAAACTACAAGAACGTTTAGCTAAATTAGCTGGTGGTGTTGCTGTTTTATATGTTGGTGCTGCTTCTGAAGTAGAAATGAAAGAAAAGAAAGACAGAGTAGATGATGCTTTACATGCAACTAGAGCTGCAGTTGAAGAAGGAATTGTTGCTGGAGGTGGTGTTGCTTTAGTAAGAGCTAAAAAAGTTTTAGAAAAATTAGCTACAGACAATTTAGACGAAACAACTGGTGTGCAAATTGTAAACAAAGCAATTGAAGCTCCTTTAAGAACTATTGTAGAAAATGCTGGAGGTGAAGGTTCTGTTGTAATTAACAAAGTTTTAGAAGGTAAAAAAGATTTTGGTTATGATGCAAAATCTGACCAATATGTAAACATGTTAGATGCAGGAATTATTGATCCTAAAAAAGTAACAAGAGTTGCTTTAGAAAACGCTGCTTCTGTTGCTGGAATGATTTTAACTACTGAGTGTGCTTTAATAGATATTAAAGAAGATGCTCCTGCTGCAGGTATGCCTCCAATGGGTGGTGGAATGCCAGGAATGATGTAATGGCGAATCGCTTCAGATAAAGTATTTTTCTCACATACTTGTCATTTCGACTTTATGGAGAAATCTCAATAAAAAAATCCGATAGAATTTCTATCGGATTTTTTATTTTAGAATATAATTATTTATGAAATTATAGTTCTTCTTCTTTTATTTTTTAAACATCCTTCATGATCTAAAACAGTTTATCCTTCTATAGTTGGGTTTGTTTCAATTCTTTCGGTAAAATTACAACATGCTGCTTTTGACAATTCTTCAGAATCTACAGTAAACATAATTGCAGTTGTTAAAAAAGATTTAAATGATAATTTCTTTTTTGTTTTTAATCAATACACTAAAACCTTCAATTTATACACTCAAACATATTAATTATAAAGTTCTTAATTATAATTGTTAAGTAACAAATTATTTTTAAGAAAAAAATTAATTATGAAAACTAATACTATATTAAAATTACTACTTTTTATTAGCTCGTTTACGGTTTCACAAAACACTTTTTTTTACGGTCTCTCAAGAGGTGGAGGTGACATAGATAGAGGAACTATTTTTAGAACAGATTCAAATGGAGAAAATTTCACACATTTACATCAGTTTTTAAATGATGATGGAGGAAATCAGCCATACGGAAGTTTACTGTTAGCTAATAACGGAAAACTATATGGTATGACAGCAGCTTATGGAAAGACTCAAGATGGGGTTATTTTTGAATTTGATATTGCAACAAATAATTATGTAGTAATTCATGATTTTTACGATTCGGTAAGTAGTAACTCAACAGGTTCTACTCCTTATGGTAGTTTAATTCAAGCTAATAATGGTAATCTCTATGGAGTTACAAATAAAGGAGGTTTAAATGGCAGAGGGGTGATATTTGAATACAATATAACTACTAACAATTTTACAAAGCTCCATGATTTTGATTATAGTACAGGAAGTAAACCTTATGGCAGTCTGTTGGAAACATCTAATGGAAATTTGTATGGACTAACTTTTGATGGTGGAGAAAATGGTTATGGAGTAATTTTTGAATTTAACCCTACAACAAATACTTATAATAAAAAACTAGATTTAGATGCTACAAGTGGACGTAGAGCTCGTGGTAGTCTAATAGAAGCATCAAACGGAAAATTATATGGAATGACAAATATAGGTGCTACTAATAGTGATGGTGCTATTATTGAATATGATATTAGTCTTAATACGCTTACAGTAAAATTCAATTTTGATTCTACCTCTGGCAAGCATCCTTATGGAGATTTAGTAGAGGCAAATAATGGAAAGTTGTATGGATTAACACTAGAAGGTGGTGTAAATGATTTAGGTACGCTTTTTGAATTTGACCTAACTACAAATACATATACAAAGAAAATTGATTTTGATGGCACAGTAAATGGTAGCTCACCAAGAGGAACTTTATTATTAGCAAGTAATGGAAACCTTTATGGAATGACTTATTATGGAGGAAGTAATAACACAGGTGTTTTATTTGAATATAATTATAAAACAAACACTTTTACTAAAAAAATAGATTTTTATGAACGATTTGTTTCACCAGCTTTCGCTGCTAATCCCCAATACACAAAACTTATAGAGGTTAATACAAGTGCATTAAGTATAGATAAACAGAATGTATTAAATGTTATGATTTTTCCAAATCCCGTAAAAAATAAAATAACAATTAATAGTAATTATCAAATAGAAAAATTACAAATCTATACGTTAAACGGACAGTTGTTGAAAGAAGAAAAACAAACTAATCAAATAAATATTGAAACTTTATCTAAAGGATTGTACGTGTTAAAAGTTACTACTAATATGGGTTTTAAATCTCAAAAAATAATTGTAGAATAGTATGAGAACAGTCTTAACGATCATCAGTTTTTGTTTTATAAACATATGCTTTACGCAAAAAATTCAGTTTAATTTTAACGGAAAATCATATCAATGCTCTAGTTTTGAAAAATTAGCACAAACCGAGAATAATTCAGAATTTTTAATTTCTGCTTTTCAATACAATACAGAAGCAACATTTAAAGAAGGTTTACGAATGGTATTATCTTTACATAATGTTAAACAAAATATTCCATTAAAAGAAAAGGATACTTTGTTTATGCATAAAAGTAATTTTGAGTTTTACACAGCACAACGAAATCAATATAAAAAAGCATCTGAATCCAAAAAATTTAAAAGTGCTAAACAATCATCTAATCAAATAAGAAACGATGTAAAATCTTTAGAAATTAAAATTAAGACGTTAACACAAAGAGTTGTTAAAGGTGATCAATCTGCAATGATTGAATTGCAAAAACTTATTGATCAAAAAACAAAAATTGCCGAAAGAAAAATAGGAAATTCAGATGCTAAGATATTACCAAAGTTTAATGAAAATCAACCATTTTACGAACTCACATTTTTTATTCCTTATGGAAATAAACTGGAATATGAAGTTAAAATATTTAGTGGTAGTTTAACCATTTTAGCAATTTCAAGAAAAAACATTCAATTATATTTTAGCGGAAATGCAAAAATGTTTTATGATGATTGGGATGATAAAGCAAAACAGGACTATATTTCGAAAAATGATGCTACTACATTTTCTAAGTTATTAAAAGAAGAAGGTAAAATTAGTGGTGTTATACAATTGATTTATTAAATTAGCATATACACCAATTTAAAATGTTACAATGTATAATTATTGATGATGAATTGCATGCCATTAAAAGTTTAGAATGGGAACTAAATCAGCAAGGTCAAAAAATAGAAATAGTAAATACATTTACCAAAGCAACTGAAGCTATTGAATTTTTAAAATACAATTCAGTTGATTTGGTTTTCTTAGATATTTCTATGCCAAACATAAATGGTTTTGATTTTTTACAACATTTTAAACTACGAAATTTTGAAGTTGTTTTTGTTACAGCTTTTGATGAATATGCTATAAATGCAATAAAAGAACAGGTTCTTGATTACTTACTAAAACCAATAAATGATAATGATTTACAAAATGTTTTGCTTAAAGTTAGTTATAAAATTCAATCAAAAAAACAGCAACAAACATTTACTCGCATTCAAAAAATTCCATTGCCAATGGCAAAAAGCATAGTGTATGTTTATCCAAAAGACATAATACATTGTAAAAGTGAAGGAAACTATTGTCATATTTATTTGCGTGATGGCAGAAAACTTTTCATCTCAAAAAAGATAAAATACATAGAAGAATTACTACCTACAAGTTTATTTATGCGTGTTCATAATAGTTATATTGTTAACTTAACAGATGTGTTAGAGTTTTTTAAAGCAGATGATTACGTACATTTAAGCAACAACAAAAAAGTACCAGTTTCTAAAGCAAAACGAATTGAGTTTTTAAGTAAAATTTAATTATATTGGAATTTCAGTTATATCAGTTTTTTTGGCACTTGGTATTTGCTTCATCCTTATTATTAGGAGGTTATGGTATAATTTTTTATTTTAAGACTAAACTAAATTCTTTTTTATGGTATGCCTTAATTTGCTGGTTAATTTTTTTAAGCAACTTAATTAGAGACCCTTATAAAATTGTTCCATCTGTATTGATAAACCCTTATTATAGATGGAATACACAAATAGCTTATAACTTATTTTATTTTTTGTTTTTTATTTCATTTTTAAACACAAAAAAACACCTCCCTAAATTCACAAAAATAATTCAAAAATTTGTTGTAATTCTATTGATTTTTACTTTTTTATCAAATATTATTTCTATACTTAATAATGATTCTCATTATCTATATTATTTTTATTATCTTTTTGCTTTTACAACTGTAGTATTTGCCATTATTGGTTTTTTTGTTATATGGAAAATTCCTGATAAATTAAAATTTTATCTCATTTTAGGTTCTTCTGTTTATATTGTTGGATCAATATCGTCTTTATATTTTAGCTACTATTTATACAAAACTAAACGATTAATTTCTGAGTACTGGATATTAAATACACCAATCATCTTTTTCTATATAGGTGTTTTATTTGAGCAAATAACTTTTGGATTTGGATTAGCTCATAAAGTAAGTTTAATTCAAAAAGATGTATTAAGAATAACTAAAGAAAAAATACAACTAAAATCTAAAATGAATTTAGATTTAGAAGAACAATTACAAGCTAAAACACTAGAATTAGCGCAAACCTATGAGGCTATCAAGAAGAATGAAATGATACAGCTAAAGTCAGATTTTGAAGCAGAAATTACAGAAACCAAATTAGCTGGTTTACGTGCTCAAATGAATCCTCATTTTATTTTTAATGCACTTAATTCTATAAAGTATTTTATGATTGAAAACAATACTGTTAAAGCAGTACATTTTCTTAATAGATTTGCTCAGTTGATCAGAATGATTTTAAAAAGTTCTAGAGTTGAATCTTGGTTAATACATGAAGAAATACAAATTTTAAAATTATATACCGAAATTGAAAACAATAGATTTAACAATGAAATTGAATTTTATATTGATGAAATAACAGAAGAAATTAAGCCAACTCAACTTCCTCCTATCATCTTACAACCTTTTGTAGAAAATGCAATTTGGCATGGTCTAGCTGCAAGTAGTAATGTAAAAAAATTAAGCATCAAATTTCATTTAAAAGAAAGGAAATTGATTTATTTATCTATAACTGACAATGGTGTTGGAAGAAAAAACAATTTTTTAAATTCAAAAAGCAATTTCTTAAATTCTGATTCTATAGGATTAAATTTAACCCAAAATAGAATAAAACTTTTTAACAAAAAGTTCAACACAAATTATAGCTATGAAATTATTGATTTAAACCAAGGAGTAGAAATACAATTTTGGTTTGTAAAAAAATCTTAAATACTGTAATTAATATCTAAATATTTTTATATTAAAAAAGTTTTATTCTATTTTTTTTCGTTCTTCTTTTGCTTTTTTAAATCTCCTTGATGATCTAAAACAATTTCATCATCTCTATATTTACAACAAGGATGCACAGAATCATAGGCTTCTTTTGTAGCTTCTACTTTTTTACCATCTTTATCAAAAACATCATGACCAACTTTTAAAATGTTTTGTTGAACTGTTAAAACCTCTGTTTTACGTTCATCCATAATTAAATTTAATTGATGTGTTTTAACACTCCATAAAGCAAATTTTACTCCTTTTGTTTTTAAAGCTGCAGTTTCTATTCTTTTTTTACACATGCCACAAATACCATCTACTTCGAATGCTATTTTAGCGTTTTTTTTCTTTTTTACTTCTTGTGATTGTGTTGAAAAACCAATCAAAAATAAACTGAATATGAATATTATTTTTTTCATTTTATATCTATTTTATTTAAACTATTTCTATTGATTTATTTTATTTTAAAACGTAAACCTACATACATTGCTCTTCCAAAAATTGGTGAGTACACAATAGTACTATCAAAGTTTGAACCAAAAGGATCATTACTTGCTAAAATAGGTGTTTCTTGCTTAACATTTGTAATGTTTTCTGCTCCTGCATATACTTCAAACTTATTAGAAAAAACTCTTGTAATTTGAGAATTTAACATTTGATAAGCTTCTGAATACTCTGGTAATTGATACTGAATAGGGTTTACTGCTGTATTAGGCAAACGTTGTTTACTTATACTATTAAAAGTTACATCAAATTTCCATTGCTTTTCCTCTCCTTCTTCTTTATGAGTTTCATAAGAAAGGTTTGCAAAAAATCTGTTTTTGGGCTGAATTGGTTTCTGTAAATTTCCACTTTTATAATCTGTAGAAATATCAAAATATTTATAAGCAGTTCTTAAATTAAAATGATTTGCAATATTATAATTTACTTCAACCTGAAAACTATTTGCTACACTTTTACCATTTAAATTATAAAATGAAATTTCTTGAGGATTTTCCCAATCTACAATAACTTGATTTTTAAAATCTGTTTGATAAAAATCTAAAGTAACATCTCCTTTTTTATCAAATAAATTGAATTTCTGCATCAATGAAACTCCGTAATTCCATGCAATTTCAGGATTTAAACCATAAATATTTCCTCCTACATCATCAATTTTAATTTGTCTAGAACTTGCAAATAATTGTTGATTTTCTGCAAATATATTAGCACTTCTTTTTCCTCTTCCAAAAGAGGCTCTTAACACACTGTTTTCCCAAGGAACGTATCTTAAATGAAAACGAGGTGTTACAAATGTTCCTAACAAATTGTGTGTATCAACTCTTAATCCTGCTGTAAAACTAAAGTTATTTAAATTATCAAAAGCGTATTCAAAAAAAGTACCAAAAGAATTTTCTTTTCTATCATAGTTATTAATATTTACCAACTCATCAAATTTATCATAGGTAAAACTAATTCCGGTTTTAAATTTATTTCTGGTATCACCAATTATTGAATTAAATATTAAATTAGAATACACACTTTCATGCTGAATATCATACACTTTTAATCCGAAATAAGAATTCTGTTGATGATTGCTATATGCCATTTGAAAACCTAAACTTTGAAATGGCATTTCTGGAAAAACATAACCTAATTTTGCTGATGCATCAAAACGCCTTGTATCAATTTCACTTCCCCAAGCATTTGTTGTTCCTTTATCACTTTTTGGAATAAAGTTTAATTGTCCAGTTTGTTTTTCATCATTTAAAAAACGAAGATTAATAAAACTTACCCAACCTTTTTCTGCATCTGTAAATTGCCAACGATTCATTAGGTTTATCTGATTTGCTAAAGGATTATCTAGAAAACTATCATTGTTATTATCAAATTTTTCACCTCTATAATTTCCATGAACATACAAACCTGTATGCCATTTGTCTGAAACTTTTTTATTAAAATGAGTATTTAATTCAAGCCTACCATTTAAGGAAGAATAAGCATTTAAAAAGAATTTATTATCAGAAAATGGTTTTACTAATTCTGCATTTATTTGCCCAGAAATACTTTCATAACCATTTACAACAGAACCTGCTCCTTTTGTAATTTGAATACTTTCTACCCAAGTTCCTGGTGTAAAAGTCATTCCGTAAACCTGAGAAGCGCCTCTTATTGATGGTATATTTTCTTGAGTTATTAACAAATACGGACTTGTTAAACCCAACATTTGAATTTGTTTTGTACCTGTTAACGCATCAGAAAAACTGACATCTATAGAAGGGTTTGTTTCAAAACTTTCTGCCAAATTACAGCATGCTGCTTTTAATAATTCTTCAGAATTTACAGTAAACATATTTACTGTTGTTAATGAAGACCTAAAAATTGACTTCTTTTTTGATTTTACTACTACTCCATCTAACTCACTTTCTAAAGTTAAAAAATGATGAATTTCTGATGAATTACTCACCAAAATTGTATCGGTTTTATAACCTACAAAATTTACTATCAGTTTTTTATATTCTGGTTTATAAGGTATAGAAAACCATCCTTTTTTATTTGTAATTGCACTTATATTTGTGTTGAGCCAATGCACAGAAGCTCCCTCTACACCTAAATTATCTTTAGGGTTATTCTTATCCATAATCATTCCTCTTAAATTAGATTGAGAAAAAATGATAAATGGCATAAGTAGCAACAAACTACTTAATATGTTTTTTTTCATTGATTTTGACTTTAATAATTACACTATTAAGTTTCTTAAAAAAGAAACCTTGTTAAAAAAGAATAATTAAAAAAATCAGATTAAAAAAGATTGATATAACACTTGATAATCTTTAGGAATATCGGGTGGTGATAAGTCTTGAAAGTAGGTTTTTTGAGATTCATTTTCTATAAACAAATCATTATAAGAAACATAAAAAGCAACTAAAAATTGTTGTTTAACAAAATCAAATTCTTCTAAAGAAGTTTGTTGTAATTCATCTTGACCTTCAATATTATGAATCTCATCTTTACAACAGTTTTTCTTTTTCTTTAAAGCCTTTGCTTCCATTTCCATACCACAATCTGCAGCATTACCTGTAAAAGAAACATCCATTAAAAATTCTCCGCAAAAATGCTTTTCTACTGTAAAAGACAAAGTAGAAAACAGCACTAAAAGAGCTAGTGATACAGACGATATTTTAGAAATTAATTGTTTCAATACAAATGCAAATTTACAATAAGTAAATTTAAATTTTTGTTAAATTATCTTTTACTCAACTTTTGGTAATAAAAAGCAGGTAAAAGCACAAGTAAAAAAATTGGATGAATTATAAACCTACGAATGTAAAATGGCAACAAGTATCCGTTTTCAAAATCATCTCTTAGTAATAGTACAAATATTACTATTAAAATCATAAAAGCAAACATTAAAAAGAAGCCAGAAAACTTTAAATAATCTTTCCTTTCAAACAAAACCCAAATTAAACCTAATGATATTAATGAGTTTAAAGTGTAACGAAAAAGTAAATTTATTGTAAGTCGCCAAATATCAATATTATAAATATATTTATAAAGATAATCGTTTTTAAAATACTCAATTAAAGGGTCATAAAATAATTCTGAAGCAAAACTTCTTACCACAAAAAGCAGAATAAACAACAAAGAAGCTAGTAATATTTTTATGTATTTATTCATCGTTTGTAGTTTGAAAATTTATTAACCCAAAGAACCCAAAGCAAAAATATTGTACCATAAATAATTGCCGGAAAAATTAAATCATGTAAAACACCTATTTGGTCTGGAAATTTATAAATCATAACTGTTAAAAATGCTATTCTTAACACATTAACTACATAGATAAATACACTACCAAATAATG
Source organism: Polaribacter sp. Z022 (assembly GCF_023555495.1). Classification (GTDB taxonomy): domain Bacteria; phylum Bacteroidota; class Bacteroidia; order Flavobacteriales; family Flavobacteriaceae; genus Polaribacter. Next base: position 287,747 of record NZ_JALCZO010000003.1, read on the forward strand.
AAAACAACAAAGTTGCTTTTAAAGAGCCTGCAAATGCAACAATAAATGAAACAAATAAAATTATTAAACTTATAGAGTTACAACCCTCTATAACTCTTGCTGTATATTCTCCTTCTATAATTAATTTTACAGATACTTCTTGATCATGTTGAACTGCTTTAACATTATAATTAAATACAGAAAGAACATCAACTGTTTGATTTGCCACAGCAGTTGTAATTGATGAAGCTTTATAATCACCATCTTTTTGTTGAGAATTTTTAAGATAGTTATTATAAAGAGCAACAAACAAAAAATAGGTTGCAAAAAATTTTATCAAAAAAATGATAATGTTTTTATGTTTTTTCACAGTGTTTTTTAATTATTTTAGCCACTTATTTATATAACGAATATACAAAAATGAATATAGATATTTTACAACAACAGGTAGATATTATAATTGCATCAAACAATAGTAAAGAAGAAAAATTACAAGCTATTTGTGATTATTTAGAAAAAGAAATTTCTTACTATGATTGGGTTGGTTTTTATTTTAAAAATGGCGACAAAAACGAACTAAAGTTAGCACAATACACAGGTGAAGAAACAGAACACACTATTATTCCTTTTGGAAAAGGAATTTGTGGTCAAGTTGCAATAAGTAATGAAAACTTTGTTGTACAAGATGTTTCTGAACAAGATAATTACATTTCTTGTGGATGGAAGGTTAAATCTGAAATTGTAATTCCAATATTTGTAAACAATGAAAACATTGGACAAATAGATATAGACTCTCACACTCCAAATACTTTTACAAATAAAGACGAGCAACTTTTAGAATACATTTGCAAAAAAGTAGCAGAAATTTTACACTAAAAATTGTATTTCTATATATTTTTAAGTATGTTTGTTGTGTATTAAAATCATTTTTAACCATTCTATTAATCATTAATCCCCTAAGTAATGAGAAAAAAAGAAGAAACTACCTACGTTGTACCTAACAACGAAATCCCTAAACTTTACAGAAGTAAACCTTCTTTTATAGACAAACTTATTTTTTGGTTTAACGATTTTATCGAAAACGCTGAATAACTTTTTAATCCCCTAATTATGAAAAAACAATCGAACAGCATATTGCTGAAGATGCTTCCGTTTTTAGAAAAAAAACAGGACAAAAGAACACCTAGAGATTACTCTACTTTAGTAGAACATTTTAAAACTAGAGTTCAAGTAGAATAGTTATTAACTATTTAATGGTTTTGTTATTATCTTTTGTTGTCTTTTTAAGTTTGCTTTTATTAAATTTGCAAATCTTAACAAGACAACACTAAATGAGCACTTCAAAAACAATTAAATCCGCATTAATTTCGGTATTTCACAAAGACGGTTTAGAACCAATTGTGAAAAAATTAAATGAATTAAATGTAACCATTTACTCTACAGGAGGAACAGAAAGGTTTATTAAAGATTTAGGGATAAACGTGATCCCTGTAGACGAGGTTACTTCTTACCCATCTATTCTTGGAGGTAGAGTTAAAACGCTACACCCAAAAGTTTTTGGAGGTATTTTAAACAGACAAGATAACGAAAGTGATGTTGCTGAATTAGCAGAATTTGATATTCCGCAAATAGATTTAGTAATTGTAGATTTATATCCGTTTGAAAAAACAGTTGCTTCTGGAGCATCTGAACAAGATATAGTAGAAAAAATTGACATAGGAGGAATCTCTTTAATAAGAGCAGCTGCTAAGAATTTTAAAGATACTTTTATTGTATCTTCTATGGATCAGTATGATAGTTTCTTAAACCTTATTTCTGAAAATAATGGAGAAACTACAATTTCTCAAAGAAAGAAATTTGCTGCCAAAGCTTTTAACATTTCTTCTCATTATGATACTGCAATCTTTAATTATTTTAATGAAGATGAAGTAGTTTATAAAGCAAGTGAGCAATCATCTAAAGTTTTACGTTATGGAGAAAATCCACATCAAAAAGGATATTTCTTTGGTGACTTAGAAGCTATGTTTGATAAACTTCATGGTAAAGAATTAAGCTACAATAACTTATTAGATGTAGATGCTGCTGTAAATTTAATTGGAGAATTTAAAGGAGAAGCACCAACTTTTGCAATTTTAAAACACAACAATGCTTGTGGTTTTGCTCAAAGAGATACAATTAAACAAGCTTATGTAGATGCTTTAGCTGGAGATCCAGTTTCTGCTTTTGGTGGAATTTTAATTGCAAATACAGAAATAGATAAAGAAACTGCAGAAGAAATTCATTCTTTATTTTGTGAAGTAGTAATTGCTCCTTCTTTTTCAGAAGACGCATTATCTATTTTAAAAGGAAAGAAAAACAGAATTATCTTAATTCAGAAAGATGTTGAGTTGCCAACAACTACAGTAAGAACTTGTTTAAATGGTTCTTTAGTTCAAGACAAAGACAGTATTACAGATAAATTAGAAGATTTAACTTATGTAACAAACAATAAACCAACTCAAAATGAGTTAGATGATTTATTATTTGCTTCTAAGTTGTGTAAAAACACAAAATCTAATACAATTATTTTAGTAAAAAACAAGCAATTATTAGCAGGAGGTACAGGACAAACTAGTAGAGTTGACGCACTAAACCAAGCTATTGAAAAAGCAAATTCTTTTGATTTTGATTTAAATGGTTCTGTTATGGCAAGTGATGCATTTTTCCCTTTCCCTGATTGTGTAGAAATTGCAGATAAAGCTGGTATAAAAAGTGTTATTCAACCAGGAGGTTCTATAAAAGATCAATTAAGTATAGACTATTGTAATGAAAACAATTTGTCTATGGTTATGACTGGTACAAGACATTTTAAACATTAATAAATAAGATGTAATTTACAATCAGAATTTTAGTAAGTTTGTAAGAATACATCAAAAATAAAACAACAAAGATATTTTATGGGTTTTTTCGATTTTATGACGGAAGATATTGCGATTGATTTAGGAACCGCAAATACATTAATAATTCACAATGGAAAAGTGGTTATTGATAGTCCATCTATAGTTGCAAGAAACAGAATTTCTGGAAGCATAATTGCCATTGGTAAAGAAGCTAATTTAATGCAAGGAAAAACCCATGAAAATATCAAAACCATTCGTCCTTTAAAAGATGGAGTAATTGCAGATTTTGAAGCTTCTGAACAGATGATTAAAGAGTTTGTAAAGCAAATTCCATCAATCAAAAAGAAATTATTTCCTCCTGCATTAAGAATGGTTATTTGTATTCCTTCTGGAATTACAGAGGTAGAAAAACGAGCTGTTCGTGATTCTGCAAAACATATGAATGCAAAAGAAATCTATTTAATTTATGAACCTATGGCTGCTGCAATTGGTGTTGGTATAGACATTATGGAGCCAAAAGGAAACATGATTATTGATATAGGTGGTGGTACAACAGAAATTGCTGTAATTGCATTAGGTGGTATTGTTTGTGATCAATCTGTAAAAGTTGCTGGTGATTTGTTTACAAGTGATATTATGTATTACATGCGTACACAACACAACTTACATGTTGGTGAAACAACTGCCGAAAAAATTAAAATTCAAATTGGGGCTGCAACTGAAGATTTAGAAACGCCACCAGATGAAATGTTGGTTCAAGGAAGAGACTTATTAAGTGGTAAACCTAAACAAGTACAAGTTTCTTATAGAGAAATAGCAAAAGCATTAGATAAATCTATCTTAAGAATTGAAGATGCTGTTATGGAAACCTTATCTAAAACTCCACCAGAATTAGCTGCAGACATTTATAATACTGGTATTTATTTAGCAGGTGGTGGCTCTATGTTAAGAGGTTTAGACAAACGTTTGTCTAGAAAAACAGATTTACCAGTTTATGTTGCAGAAGATCCATTAAGAGCTGTAGTTCGTGGAACTGGAATTGCTTTAAAAGAATTAAAAAAATATAAGAATGTATTAATGAAATAATAGTTTTAAAATCTAACAATGCAACAGATTATCTATTTTTTTCAGAAGTTTAAATATTTTCTGTTTTTTATTTTGTTAGAGTTTATTGCTCTTTCGTTTACATTTAATAACCTTAATTTCCATAAAAGCAAATTTGTAAATTCTGCCAACAATATTACAGGAGGCGTATTTAACACCATTGCAAATTCTTCTGAATATTTAAATCTAAAATCTGAAAACTTACTTTTATCAGAAGAAAATACACAGTTAAAAAATTTAATTGAAAAGAATATTTCTGTAAGATTTGATATTGATTCTACAGTAATAGATAGCTCTTTGTATCATCAAAAATACATTTATACACAAGCTAAAATAATTAACAACAACTACTCTAAAGTTTTTAATTTCTTAACTATCAATAAAGGAGAAAATCAAAATATAACCAAAGAAATGGCTGTTATTAACAGTTTAGGAATTATAGGAATCACAGAAAACACATCTAGCAATTACACTAGAGTACAATCTATTTTAAATAAAAATAGTAGAATTAACGCTCGTATAAAAGGAAACACTTCTTATTTTGGAACTTTAAAATGGGATAGTAACGATTACAACACTGTTCAATTACATGACATACCAAGACAAGCTCCATTAAAAATTGGAGACACAATTGAAACTGGTGGTAAATCTACTATTTTTCCTGAAGGAATTCCTATAGGTACAATCTCTAAAATTAATTCTGGTAACACTGCAGATAATAAAGTTGATGTTAAATTATTTAATGACATGAGTAACCTTGGTTATGTAAAAGTGATTAAAAACTTACACAAAGAAGAAATATTATCATTAGAAAACAATAGGAATGAATAAAACTATAAATCAAATTTTATTTTTTATTTTCTTACTGATACTTCAAGTTATCATATTAAACAACATCAATTTTCTTGGTTATATAAATCCGTATTTATACATATCTTTTGTTTTTTTATACCCGTTAAAAGAAAGTAGATTTCGTTTTTTATTCTTTAGTTTTTTATTAGGTCTTTTAATTGACTTTTTCTCAGATTCTGGTGGTATTCATGCTTTTTCTATTCTTTTTATAGCTTACATCAGGCTATTCTTTGTAAATCTTTATTTTAGAAAAATCCCTGCAGATTACCCTTTCTTTAAATTAAAATCTGAATCTTTTGGAAAAGTTTTTAACTATGTAGTAACTTTAACATTAATTCATCACCTTATCTATTTTTCTTTTGCTAATTTTAGTTTTCAAAATTTATCAATGGTTTTTTTAAACACGTTATATTCTAGTGTTTTTACATTGATTTTATTTTTCTTAGGAAACTATATTTTTACTAAAAGCGAATAATGAAAAGAAGTTTTTTACTCTATTTTTTAATAACCATTATTGGTATTATTTTTATTGGCAGACTTTTTCAACTACAAATTATTAGAGGATCTAATTACGACCCTATAAAAAACTCTGCAGTAAAAACCGAATATGATTATCCAGAAAGAGGTTATGTGTATGATAGAAATGGAAAACTTTTGGTTGCCAATCAACTTTCTTACGATGTTATGGTGCAACCAAATCAAGTACAACCTCTAGACACTTTAGAGTTTTGTAACCTTTTAAAAATTGATAAAAACGATTTTTTAAAAAGATTAAAAAAAGCAAAAAATTATGCTTCTTATTTACCTTCGGTATTTTTAAAACAATTAGCTAAAGAAGATTTTGCTTTTCTACAAGAAAAACTTCACAAATACACAGGTTTTTTTATCCAAAAAAGAATTATTAGAGAATATCCTATAAATGCAGCTGCTAATGTTTTAGGTTATATTGGTGAAGTAAATGAAACTTTGGCTAAAAAAAACAAATATTATCAACCAGGAGAATTAATTGGAAAAGACGGAATTGAAAGAGAGTATGAAAATTATTTAAGAGGAAAAAAAGGAAAAAAACTTCTACAACGTAACAACCTAAATAAAGTTACTGGCTCTTATTTAAATGGTAAATACGACACACTTCCTGAAAACGGAAAAGACTTAACTTTAACTTTAGACATAGACTTACAAGTTTACGCTCAAAAACTTATGTCTGGAAAAAGAGGTGGTATTGTTGCTATAGAACCATCATCTGGAGAAATATTAGCTTTGGTTACAGCTCCTTCTTATGATCCTAATATGTTAGTTGGTAGAAAACGTTCTAAAAATTCTACAATACTATTTAATGACACCATAAGTAAACCATCTTATGATAGAGGCTTATTAGCTGCATATGCACCTGGATCTCCTTTTAAAATGATGAATGCATTGATTGGTCTGCAAGAAAACGTAATTAATGAACAAAGTTCTTTTAAATGTTATCATGGTTATAAATACGGAAAAAAATCTACAGATTTTATGGGTTGTCACTGTGGAATTGTTGGCAGACCAATTAAACTAAAAACAGCAATAGCTAAATCTTGTAACAGTTATTTTTCTAATACATATAAAAGAATTGTAGAAAAAAACAACAAACCTTCAGAAGGTTTAGATAATTGGCACAGACACGTTTCTAGTTTTGGTTTAGGTAATTATTTAGGCTATGATTTACCTGCAGGTAGCCCTGGATTAATTCCTAATGGAAAATATTATGATAAAAGATATAAATATTCTTGGAATGGATCTACAACAATATCAAATGCTATTGGCCAAGGAGAAGTTTTAACAACACCAATTCAATTAGCTAATTTTACAGCTGCAATTGCAAACAAAGGATTTTTCTACACACCTCATATTCTTAAAAAAGTTAACAAAAAAACTATAGAAAACCCTAAGTACACAAAAGCAAAACAAACCACTATAGATAAAAAACATTTTACTCCTGTTATTGAAGCTATGCATGAAGTTTTTAAAACTGGTACAGGAAAATGGAGTCAGGTTAAAGGAATAGAAATTTGCGGAAAAACTGGAACAGCAGAAAACTTTATTAGAATTGATGGACATAAAGTTCAACTTCCAGACCACTCAATTTTGGTAGCATTTGCTCCAAAAGAAAACCCAAAAATTGCATTAGCAATATTTGTAGAAAATGGTGGTTATGGATCTACAATTGCTGCTCCTATTACAAGTTTATTAATTGAAAAATATTTAAACGGAAAAATATCTAATGCAAATAAATATAGAGAACAAAATATGTTAAACTTAAGTTTGCAAGATATCTATGCTAAATTAAATCAAAAACCTAAAGAAATTGCGTCAGGAACGAAATAATATTTTTGCCAATATCGATTGGATTTTAGTTTTTTTATTCATTATTCTAGTTGGTTTTGGCTGGATGAATATTTATGCTGCATCTAAAACCGAAGAATCTATTGATATACTTAGTTTTTCTACCAAATACGGAAAACAATTAATATTTATAATTCTTACTTTTCCTTTAATAATTACCATTCTTTTTTTTAATTCTAAATTTTACGAAAGGTTTGCTAGTATTTTTTATGTACTATCTTTAATATCTCTTGTAGGGTTATTTATTTTTGGTAAAGAAATTAATGGTGCAAGATCTTGGTATAATTTTGGAGTATTAGGACTCCAACCATCTGAGTTTGTAAAAGCGTTTACAGCCCTTGCTGTAGCAAAATTACTTAGTGATAGACAATACAATTTAAAATTAATTAAAAACCAAATAAAGGCTTTTATAATAATTTTTACACCTGCTGTATTAATTACTCTACAACCAGATGCTGGTTCCGCTTTAATTTACCTTGCATTCTTTTTTGTTTTAAATCGTGAAGGTCTTACTTTAAACTATATCATCTTTGGTTCTTTACTTATTCTAATATTCATTTTAACAATATTCTTTGGCTACATACCTATTCTTTCTTTCTTATTAACTATAATTACAATAGGCCTCTTATATGCAATTTATAGAGGTGGTAAGAGATTTATTAGATTTAATTGGCACAAAGTATTAGCAATATATGTTGTTACAACACTTTTTATTTTTGGAACAAACTATACTTATAATAAAGTTTTTAAACAACACCATAGAGATCGTTTTGAAGTTTTATTAGGTCTTAAAACAGACACTAAAAACATTGGATATAACTCTCATCAATCTGAGCTTACAATTAGCTCTGGTAGTTGGACAGGAAAAGGTTTTTTAAAAGGAGATATTACTAAAGGAGATTTTGTGCCAGAACAACATACAGATTACATTTTTAGCACTGTTGGTGAAGAATGGGGTTTTCTTGGAAGTAGTTTTGTAATCATACTTTTTATGTTGATGTTATTCAGAATTATCTACCTTTCTGAAACTCACAGTAATAAATTTGGAAGAATTTATGGCTATGGTGTAGCTTCAATACTATTCTTTCATGTAATAGTAAATATAGGTATGGTTATAGGCTTATTACCAACAGTTGGTATCCCTCTTCCCTTTTTTAGTTACGGCGGTTCTTCTCTTTGGGGATTTACAGTATTACTCTTTATCTTTATTAGATTAGACGCCCACAAAAACTATGATTGGTAGTAAAATTATTTTATACATTATCTTTTAAACAACTCTATAAAATAATCTCTGATTATTATCAAAGTGTCATTATTATTTATAAAACACCTTCTTAACACTTATTTAGATTAATGTTTAAAACAAAAAAAACTCTGAATTTTCATTCAGAGTTTTTAATTTTTTTAGAATTTAAAATCTTACATCGCAGCAACGTGCTTAGTTAATTTAGATTTTAAATTAGCTGCTTTGTTTTTATGGATAATGTTATTCTTAGCTAACTTATCTAACATAGAAATAACTTTTCCTAATTTTCCTTCAGCTTCTTTCTTATCTTCAGAAGAACGTAAATCTCTAACAGCATTACGTGTAGTTTTATGCTGATATTTGTTACGTAATCTTTTAGATTCGTTACTTCTAATTCTTTTTAATGCTGACTTATGATTTGCCATAATTCTTAATTTATTAGTTTTTTTTAATTAAAACTTTGTAGTCCGTACGGGAATCGAACCCGTGTTACATGGATGAAAACCATGCGTCCTAACCCCTAGACGAACGGACCATAACAACTAAAGTATGTCTCAATTGCGGGTGCAAATATACAACGTTTTTTAACTTCTGCAACAATTTTTTAAAAAAAATTAATTTTTTTTTAAAAAATTAATATGCCTTAGCAAAAAGTACTCTTTTTGTTGAAGGTTTACCTGTTAAAACACAGACTCCTAACTCTTCTTTAGCGTCATTAGGTATACATCTAATAGTTGCCTTTGTATATTCTTTTATTCTATCTTCAGTTTCTTCTGTACCATCCCAATGAGCAGAAACAAAACCTCCTTTATTTTTAATAGCCTTTTTAAACTCTTTAAAATCATCTACTACTGTAGTATGCTCTTCTCTAAAATTAATAGCCTTAGAAAACAAATTATCTTGAATTTCTTCTAAAAGGTTTTCAATAAAAGAAACAGAATCTACTTGATTAATAGTTTGTTTTTCAAAAGTATCTCTTCTAGCTATTTCTAAAGTTCCATTTTCTAAATCTCTTTTACCAATAGCAATTCTTACAGGAACCCCTTTTAATTCATATTCAGCAAATTTTGCTCCTGGTCTATAGGTATCTCTTGTATCAAATTTTACCGAAATTCCTTTTTTACGTAATTCTTTTACAATTACATCTATTTTTTCAGAAATTGCTTCTAATTGTTCTTCTCCTTTATAAATTGGTACAATAACTACTTGTATTGGCGCTAATTTTGGAGGCAACACTAAACCATGATCATCTGAATGAGTCATAATTAGCCCTCCAATTAATCTAGTAGAAACACCCCAAGAAGTAGCCCAAACATACTCTTGCTTTCCTTCTTTAGAAGTAAACTTAACATCAAAAGCTTTTGCAAAGTTTTGACCTAAAAAATGACTTGTTCCTGCTTGTAAGGCTTTTCCATCTTGCATCAAAGCTTCAATTGTATAAGTATCTTCTGCACCTGCAAAACGCTCACTATCCGATTTTACACCTTTTACAACTGGCATAGCCATAAAATTTTCTGCAAATTCAGCATACACATCTTGCATTTGTTTAGATTCTGCAACTGCTTCTGCTTTTGTTGAATGAGCAGTGTGCCCTTCTTGCCATAAAAATTCTGCAGTACGTAAAAACAAACGAGTACGCATTTCCCAACGAACAACATTTGCCCATTGGTTTATTAATAAAGGCAAATCTCTATAAGATTCAATCCACCCTTTATATGTATTCCAAATTATTGCTTCAGAAGTTGGTCTTACCACTAATTCTTCTTCTAATTTAGCTTCAGGATCAACTCTTAATTTCCCTTCATTATCAGGATCATTCTGCAATCTATAATGAGTAACTACTGCACATTCTTTAGCAAAACCTTCTGCATTTTTTTCTTCAGCTTCAAACAAGCTTTTAGGAACAAAAAGAGGAAAATAAGCGTTTTCATGTCCTGTTTCTTTAAACATTCTATCTAATTCTGCTTGCATTTTTTCCCAAATTGCAAATCCATAGGGTTTTATAACCATACAACCTCTAACAGCAGAATTCTCAGCTAAGTCAGCTTTTACTACTAATTCATTATACCATTTAGAATAATCGACGGCTCTTTTTGTTAAATGTTTGCTCATAATCAAAAGTTTGGCACAAATCTTGTTACCTTTAAAGTGAAATTTTGTTAAAAATTCGTATCTATTTTACAAAAACGATACAAAATTACTATAATTTAAAGAGTTTTAAGCAAGATTTATTTAATAAAATAAGTATTCATCTAAATATATTCATTATGAAACTACGATATAAAAACTTCAACTTAAATCAATTATTAATACTACTTGTATCAAGTTTAGTATTTGTTTCTTGTGGTACATATCAAAATGCTACTAATGATGATGGTATTTATGGAGATAATACTACAATTAAAGAAAAGAAAAAAGTAATAGTTGTTGATGAAGAAGAATTTGACGAATATGAAGAAAATTATTTTTTAAAAAAATACAATAGTTTAAACAACATAAATAAAGATGATGTTTTTACAAATATTGACGATTACAATACAATAGACACTATTTATGTTGATGATGAAACTATTGATGAAACATTAAACTACAACCCTAATCAACCTTGGGGACAAGGAGAAAACAATGATGTTGTTGTTAACATTAATTTAATGAATAATCCATATTGGAATGATTTTTATGGTTATGGATACTATGATTCTTGGGGTTATAGAAATTGGAATTTTAGAGGTTACAGATGGAATTACAATCCTTATTGGCACCCTTATCACAATAATTATGCTTGGAACATAGGTTTTTACAATCCTTACTTTTACTCTCCATTTTATTACAACAATTATTACGGGTTTTATAATCCATATAGAAATTTTAATAATAGATACAACAACCGTTATTATAGAAATAGTAATTATGGTAGAAGAACTGCTAACAACACTACCTATAGAAGAAATAACACATATAACTCTAGAAACAGAACAACTACTAGCAGAAGGTCTACTACTGCAAATAGAAACCAAACAACTACAACTAGAAGAAGAACAAGTACAACAACACCAACTAGAAGAAGTTCTACAACTACAAGAAGAGGCTCTAGTACTTCAACTAGAAGAAGCACAAGAGGTAGTTCTTCTACAAGAAGAAGTTCTGGTAGTAGAAGAAACATTGCAAGTGTAAACACAAATAATACACCAAGAAGTAACAGACAAGTTGTGGTTGTAAGAAGATCTTCAAACCCATCTACAACTAGAAGATCTTACACTTCTATAAATAGAAATTCGTATAACACAACTAAAAGAAATACAAATACAAGCCCAAGAAGAGCAGTTACTTCTACATCTAGAAGAACAACAAGTACTTCAAGTAGAAACACTACTTCTAATAATAACGTAAGAAGAAGTTACAACAATTCATCTAGCAGAAATAGTAGTTATAAATCTACTTCAAGAAGTTCTAATAGCTCAAGAAATACTTCTAGTAGAAATACATCAACTAGAAGTTCATCAAATAGAAGCGCTACTTCAACTAGAAGTTCTTCTAGCAAAAGATCTACTTCATCATCTAGAAGAAGAGGTTAAAAAAACAGTTGTAAATTCTTAAAACATTCACAAAAAAACATTAGTATGAAAAAATATATAATTATTGCGATTTTATTCGCAGCTACAATTACGTCTTATTCTCAATCTTTAGGTTATCAAGATTTAGGTGTTTTATTTTCTGAAAACGATGAAAATGGTTCTGCTCGTTTTACAGCAATGGGTGGTGCATTTGGAGCATTAGGTGGAGATGTTTCTGCCATGAGCATTAATCCTGCAGGAATTGCAATTTTTAATAACAGTTCTTTTTCAGGAACAATTAATTCTAGAAATTCAGATATTACTTCTAACTATTATGGAAACTCACTTAAAACTCAAGACCAGTTTTTTAACCTTTCTCATGCAGGTGCAGTTTTAGTATTTGATAGTGCTTATGATAACGATTGGAATAAATTTGCTATCGGATTTAACTACAGAATAACAAAAGACTTTGCTAATAGTTTTTTAGCTCAAGGAAACAGTAATGTTGCTACTTTTAGAGAATTTCCTTTAGACAACAATGTACCAACTTTAGATTATAACATCGCAGACGAACAACGTTTTTCTAACAATTATGGTGGTGAAATTTCTGAATTAAATATTGCTTTTTCGTCTGTACATCAAAGAAAACTATATATAGGTTTAGGTTTAAACTTTTACGATTTAAATTTTAGTCAACAATCTCAGTTAACCGAATTTAATAGTGATAGTAATGGAAACCAATTAGATGCAAACTTCTACCAAGAAAACTTTACTACTGGTACTGGGTTTTCTGCAAATGCAGGTTTTATATACAAAGCGCATCCAAATTTTAGATTTGGAGTTGCTTACCAAACACCTACATGGTTTTCAGAAATAGTTGAATCAACAAATATTACAGATAATGATGGTTTTTACGGAGACACTGAAATTGTAGTTAGTAATGATAATGTAATTTATGATAATACTTCTGGTGGTTACTTCCCTACTCAAGAATTATTATATAAATTAAAAACTCCTAGTAAATTAACAGCAAGTGCAGCTTTTATATTTGGTAAAAGCGGTTTATTAAGTTTCGATTATATCAATAAAAATTATCAAAACATGAAATTATCTAATGGTGTTTTTACTGATGAAAACCAATTTTTTCAAAACGAATTAAGAAACACACACTCTTTTAATGTTGGTACAGAATGGCGTTTAGATAGATTTAGCATTAGAGGTGGTTATAAATACGAACAAGACCCTAGTAATTTGGCAGAAGAAGCAAACAACTTAATTGGTCACTCTTTTGGTGCAGGATATAACTTTGGTAGTTTTAAGTTAGATTTTTCTTACAGCAACAATAATAAAACTAGTTTATATAACTTCTACTCAGGTTTTAATGTAGATCCAGCTAGTTTAAATATAGATAACAGAACAATTACAGCAACAATTACTTTAAATCTGTAGTTTAAAATACTTAAAATTCAATTCCGCTTAAACAGTAAAACACTGTCTTTAAGCGGAATTTTTATTTAACATATTAAAAACAATTCTGTTTATCTTTTTTGCCTTAATTTTGCACATCAATTTTTAGTAAAATGAAAGACGTAAAAATTACAATTCAAGAAACAACAAACAACACTATTATAAAATTTAATACAAATCAAATTTTAATTAATGGTGGTAGTTATGAATATAACAATATAGATGAAGCTAAAAACGCTCCATTAGCACAACAATTATTCTATTTACCTTTTGTTAAAAAAATATTTATAACAGCTAACTTTATTGCAATACAGCGTTTTGATATTTTAGAGTGGGCAGATGTACAAGAAGAAGTTAAAGAACAAATTGAAGCTTTTTTAAATAACGGAGGTATTGTTGTTAATGAAAAAACAAACTCTAGCAAAAAGGAAGCTATAGAAATTTATGCAGAAGTTACTCCTAACCCATCAGTAATGAAATTTGGAAGTAACAAATCTCTTACACAAACAGATGTAGAGTATAAAAATATTGATGAAGCAAGCAAATCATCGCCATTAGCACAAGCAATTTTTAATTTTCCGTTTGTAAAAGAAGTATTTATTTCTGATAATTATATTTCTGTTACAAAATATGATATGGTAGAATGGAATGATGTTTTTGCAGAAGTAAGAACTTTTATTCGAGAATATTTAGTCGCAGGAAAAACAATTATTAAAGAACTTCCTAATAAAGAAGGAAACATTTCTGCTAATAAAACTGAAGAACCACAGGTAAAACTAGAAGGAATTCCTGGACAAATTGTAGATATTTTAGACGAATACATTAAACCTGCTGTTGCTGGAGATGGTGGTAATATTGCTTTCCGTTCTTATGATGCAGACAATAAAATTGTAAGTGTAGTATTACAAGGAGCTTGTAGTGGTTGCCCTTCTTCTACTGCAACTTTAAAAAACGGAATAGAAAGCTTATTAAAAGAAATGTTACCAAATCAAATTAACGAAGTTGTAGCAATTAACGGATAAGAAAATGTCAGCAGAAAAAATAAATCCATACAAAGATTCTAAACTTGGTAAAAAAGAACAAGTTGCTCAAATGTTTGATAACATTTCAGAAAATTACGATGGTTTAAACAGAGTAATCTCTTTAGGAATTGATGTTAAATGGCGCAAAAAAGTTGTAAAGATTGTTGGTCAAAATAATCCAAAACAAATTTTAGACATTGCAACAGGAACAGGAGATTTAGCTTTAATGATGGCTAATTTAAATCCTGATAGAATTGTTGGTTTAGATATTTCTGAAGGAATGTTAGAAGTTGGTAAACAAAAAATTGCCAAAGCAAATTTATCTAACAAAATAGAAATGATTGTTGGTGATTCTGAAGAAATGCCTTTTGATGATAATACTTTTGATGCTATTACAGTTTCTTTTGGTGTTAGAAACTTTGCAAACTTAGCAAAAGGAATTAAAGAAATTGCAAGAGTTTTAAAACCTACAGGAGTTTTAGTTATTTTAGAAACTTCTAACCCTACTAAATTCCCTTTTAAACAAGGATACAAACTATACACTAATTTTGTTCTACCTATTATTGGTAAATTATTTTCTAAAGATAAAGTTGCTTATTCATACTTATCTGAATCTGCAAATTCTTTTCCATTTGGAGAAGCTTTCAACAATATTTTACAAAAAAATGGGTTTACAACTACTGAAGATACTCCAGTAACTTTTGGAGTTGCAACAATTTATACAGCACGTAAATAATGATGAGTAAAAAATTTATACTTTTTAGTTTTTTTCTATTTACTTCTATTGCTTTTTATGCACAAAGAGATAGAGTTGAATATTTACCAAGTTTCGATAAAAGAAAAATACATTATGGTTTTTATTTAGGATTAAATCAAAATGATTTTAAATTTAGTTTACGAGAAAACGCAAATGTTCCTAATGCAAATATTACAGTTTCTCCAACTGCTGGTTTTAATGTTGGTTTAATTGCAGATTTAAGACTACATAAAAACTTAAATTTAAGGTTAGAACCAGGTTTAATGACCAATGCTAAAAAAATATATTTTAATCATTTAACGCTTCCAAAAGATAGTGTTAGAGATGTAAGTTCTACATATCTTCATGTACCTTTATTATTTAAATTTAGTACAGATAGATACAAAAATATTCGTCCGTTTTTATTAGCAGGAGTTTCTTATAATTATAACTTTTCTAGCAATCAAGACAATCAAGATGATAATTCTGCAGGACAATTTAGAATGAAAACAAGCAACTTTATGTATGAAGTTGGTATTGGTATGGATATTTACTTGTACTTTTTTAAATTTTCTCCTTCTATTCGTGGAGTATTTGCTATGAATAATGAAATAAAATACGATGACAACGTAAATAGTCAATGGACTGCTCCTGTAAATTATATGGGAACACGTGGTGTTTTCCTTACATTTGCTTTTGAGTAGAACGCCTTTAAAACTTTATTAAAAGTCTTTAAAAATTTTACTTTCTTAATTCCTGAATTACCTTTTTTATTAAGTAATAATTACACCATGTAAATATTATAGGTATAACAAAGAAAATTAATAACACTTCAACTGTGAATCCATAATCGAAAGTAAATGTAAAGTATAAAAAATAAATAGACATTAAAAAAGTAAGCAATGCAAACAACAATAAAGAATAAAGAATTACTTTTTTAAAAGCACCACTAAATTTATCTTTTTCTTTAAACAAACCACTAAAAAGAAATGAAAACAACAATATAATTGTATATACTATCTCTTCATTTGTTATTACAATTTTATGACCAGAAGCTCCTTTCAAAAGAAAAGTAAAAAACAAGACAGCAGGTATTGTAAATTGATATATAATTAAATAGAGTTTTTCTGTTAACTTGAGAAATTTATTCATCTAGTTTTTAACCTCTTTTAAACTCGCTCAACAAAATTGCTGTTGCAGTTGCAACATTAAGGCTTTCAGTCTCTTGAACATTACCAAATCTTGGTATAGAAATTTTATTTGTTATCAACTCTTTTATTTTATCAGAAACTCCATTTGCTTCATTCCCCATAATTAAAACCCCTTCATTTGGCAATGAGGTTTTGTAAACATTATCACCATCCATATCTGCAATAAAAGTAGGTAAATTTGTTTCAGACAAATATTTATTTAAATCTAAATATTGAACAGAAACCCTAGTTAAAGAACCCATACTTGCTTGCACTACTTTTTGATTATAACAATCTACAGTATCATTAGAACAAATTAAATCATCTATACCAAACCAATCACATAATCTAATAATTGTTCCTAAATTTCCAGGATCATTTATTGCGTCTAAAGCAATAATTAATCCTTTATTTTTCAATATTTTTTGTTCTGGAATTTTAAAAACACCCAACACCTTGTTAGGAGATTTTAAATTGCTAACTTTTTTTAAATCGTTTTCAGAAATTCTAACTATTTTTTCTTCAGAAATATCTAAAGAAAAATCATCTGTACAAAAAAGCGTTTCAACATCAAAAGAAGAATTCAGTAATTCTTGAACAACTTTAACTCCTTCAGCAATAAATAATTTATGCTTTTGTCTATACTTTTTTTGCGATAAACTTGTTATTAATTTAAATTGATTTTTTGATATACTCATTAATTGATTTGTAAATAGAAATAAACCGTCGAAAAATACTATTTTTGATTTTGATAGTATTGCTAAATTAATGAAAAAACTTTCTTTATCACTTTTATTAGTACTCATTTTTGTTTCATGTAATTCTACAAAACATGTTGCAGAAGATGAACATATGCTTACGCAAAACTATATTTTTGTTGATAGTATAAGGAATAAAAGTAGTGATATTCAAAAATACATACTTCAAAAACCCAATCCTAGATTTTTAGATTTACCTTTTGCATTGTATTTACACAATATTGGAAATCACGAAAAACCTAAAACAGCCAAAGAATGGGGTAACAAAAACCCTAATTCATACAACTTTATAAAATCTATTTTTTCTGAAAAACAAAGTATTGGATATGCTAATTCTTTTATAGGTTTAAATAATTGGTTTTTAAATTACCAAGGGCCAGAAATTATAAATCCAAGAAAAGTTAAAAGAACTGAAGATAATTTGTGGGCTTATTATAAAACTCAAGGATACTTTAAATCTAAAGTTACTTCAAAAATAAATAGATATAAAGACAAGAAAGCAACTGTAGAGTATCATGTTACAAAAGGAAAACCTACGCTTTTAGACACTATAAACTTTAAAATAGAATCTAAAGTTTTAGACTCTATTTACAAAAAATCTGAGACCACTTCACTTTTAAAATCAGGAGAACAGTATAATGACAAAACTTTTAGAAACGAAGCGAGTAGAGTACTTAAATTATACAGAAATAATGGAATTTACCATTTTACAGAATCTGCATTAGGTTTTTATGTAGACTCTACAAGAACAGATTATAAAACAAATGTAGATTTTTTAATTTCAGGTAGTAGATTAGTAGACAAAAATGGAAAATATGTAAATACTCCATTTAAAGTTCAAAAAATATCTAAAATAAATGTGTTTACAGATTATTCATTTTCTAAAAAAGGAGAACCTTATTTAGACTCTTTAGATTATAAAGGAATCAATTTTTTAGCTCATGATAAAATAAAATACAATCCAAAATATTTATCACAATCTATATTCTTAAAACCTAATTCTATTTATAAAGACACTTTAAGAAACTTAACAAGAAATCATTTAAAATCTCTTAAAAATTTTAAATCTACCAATATTAAGTTTACACCTATTTCTGGTACTGATAATGAACTTAAAATGGATATTTTCTTAGCTCCTATAGAAAAATACACTTTAGGTTTAGAAACAGAATTAACACATTCTAACATTAGAAACATTGGTTCTTCTGCAAAATTTTCAATTACTAATAGAAACGCTTTTAGAGGTGCAGAATTATTAAAGCTCTCTTTTTTAGGTTCCTATTTTACATCTAATAGCGGTCCTGGTTGGGAGGTTGGTACAGATGCTTCTTTAGAAATACCTCGTTTTGTAGCTCCTTTTGGTTTAAGCAAATTGGTTCCTAAAGAAATGTCTCCTAGAACATTATTTTCTATTGGTTCTAGTTTTCAAAAAAACATTGGTTTAGACAGACAAACATTTACTTTTTTATCTGATTATAAGTGGCAGTACAATACAAAGAAAACAATACAATTAGAAGTTTTAAATACTCAGTATATTCAAAACTTAAACATCAATAGTTACTTTAGTATTTACAGTTCAGAATTTACAAATTTAAACAACGTTGCTAAAGCTTATGATGATGCTAATGGAACTACAACAAACTATCCCCTTTCTACAGACTTAAATAATCAAGTTTCTGAAGCTAAATCATTTATGAATACAGTTTCTAAAGATGCCAACTTTAAAAACACCAATTCAGAAGAATATAATACTGCTTTAAACATTTTAAACAGGTATAATATTGTAACATCCGATTTTTTAATACCAGTTTTAGCCTATTCTTTTACTTATAATAGTCAAACAAAGTTTGATGACAATAACTTTTCTTTCTTTAAGTTAAGAGTTGCAAATTCTGGAAACATTTTAGGATTAATTTCGAAAAATACGAGTGCAAATGGTAAAAAAACATTTGCAAAAATCCCTTTGGCTCAATACTTTAAAACAGATATTGAATACAAGAAATTTTGGGACATTGGCGAAAACTCAGTTTTTGGTTTTAGATCATTTTTAGGTGCAATTATTCCTTATGATAATTCAGACATTCCTTTTACTAAAAGTTACTTTGCTGGTGGTTCAAATGACATTAGAGCGTGGCAAACTTATGAGTTAGGACCTGGAAGCAGAAATACAGGTTTAGAGTTTAATGTAGGTAGTCTTAAACTTTTAACAAGTGCAGAATACAGATTTAATGTAGTTAGTAAACTAAAAGGAGCTCTTTTTATTGATGCAGGTAATATTTGGGATATTACTGGCTCTAGTTTTGTTGATGAAAAATCTAAATTTAACAACTTTTCTTCTTTAAAAGATATTGCAATAGGATCTGGTTTTGGAGCAAGACTAGATTTTAGTTTTTTAATATTACGTTTTGATGTTGGCTTTAAAACTTACGAACCTTATTTAACTGGCAACAAATGGCTTAAAAACTACAACTTTGCAAATGCTGTTTATAACATAGGAATTAACTACCCGTTTTAAAACTAAAATAGCCTATAACGTTTTCGTTCTTTTTTTCACATTTTAAGGCGTAATTTTAGTACTTTTGATGAGTAATAAATGATTAAAAAAAACAAACATGAGTCATAATATAAAACCAGGTGTTGCAACTGGAAAAGAAGTTCAAGATATTTTTAATCTTGCTAAAGAAAAAGGATTTGCTTTACCAGCTGTAAACGTAGTTGGATCAAACACAATTAATGGAGTTTTAGAAACTGCAAGAGATTTAAATGCTCCTGTAATTATTCAATTCTCAAATGGTGGTGCACAATTTCAAGCAGGTAAAGGATTATCAAACGAAGGACAAAAAGCAGCTATTGCTGGTGCTATTGCTGGTGCAAAGCATATTCACGAATTAGCAGTTGCTTATGGAGTTCCTGTAATTTTACATACAGACCACTGTGCAAAAAAACTTTTACCTTGGATTGACGGATTATTAGACGCTTCAGAAAAACATTTTGAAGAAACTGGTAAACCTCTATATAGTTCTCATATGATAGATTTATCTGAAGAACCATTAGAAGAAAATATTGAAATTTGTAAAACTTATTTAGCTCGTATGAGCAAAATGGGTATGACTTTAGAAATTGAATTAGGAATTACTGGAGGTGAAGAAGATGGTGTAGATAATTCTGACGTAGATGTTTCTAAACTATACACTCAACCAGAAGAGGTTGCTTATGCTTATGAAGAGTTATTAAAAGTTTCTCCTCAATTTACAATTGCTGCTGCATTTGGTAACGTTCATGGTGTTTACAAACCTGGAAACGTAAAATTAACACCAAAAATCTTAAAAAATTCTCAAGAATTTATTACTAAGAAATATGGTGTTGAAGAAAATCATATAGACTTCGTATTCCATGGTGGTTCTGGTTCTACTTTAGAAGAAATTAGAGAAGCAATTGGTTATGGTGTTATTAAAATGAACATTGATACAGATTTACAATTTGCTTTTACAGAAGGAATTAGAGACTATATGCAAGGAAAAGCTGACTATTTAGCTACTCAAATTGGTAATCCTGATGGAGCAGACCAACCTAACAAAAAACACTATGACCCAAGAAAATGGTTACGTGAAGGTGAAGAGACTTTTAAAACACGTTTAAAACAAGCATTTGCAGATTTAAACAACGTTGATACTTTATAAAAAATATCTTTAAATAAGATATCTCAAAGCACTTTGATTAAACTCAAAGTGCTTTTTTTATGACTTTAAGTCTCAAAAACGATACTTTAAAGAAAAAACTTTTACATTTGTAATTCTAAATTTTTTAATAAAAACTTAGAAACAAACTAAAACAATTAACTAGTATGGCTTGGTTTAAAAGAACGGATAAAGGAATACAAACTTCTACAGAAGATAAAAAAGACACTCCAAAAGGGTTATGGTATAAAACTCCTAGTGGAAAAATTATAGATACAGAAGAATTAAAAAGAAACTTATATGTGAGTCCAGAAGATGGTTACCATGTAAGAATTGGATCTAAAGAATATTTCGAATTGTTTTTTGATGACAATAAATTTGAAGAGTTAAATGAAAAATTAACTTCTAAAGACCCTTTAAAATTTGAAGACACAAAAAAATACCCAGACAGATTAAAAGCTGCTCAAGCAAAAACAAAGTTAAATGATGCTGTTAGAACAGCTGTTGGTAAATCTTTAGGAAAAGATTTAGTTATTGCTGCTATGGATTTTGCTTTTATTGGAGGTTCTATGGGATCTGTAGTTGGAGAAAAAATAGCTAGAGCAATAGACTATTCAATAAAAAATAAGATTCCATTTTTAATGGTTTCTAAATCTGGTGGAGCAAGAATGATGGAAGCATCACTTTCTTTAATGCAATTAGTAAAAACTTCATCTAAATTAGCTCAATTAGCAGAAGTTAAAATACCTTACATTTCTTTATGTACAGACCCAACAACTGGTGGTACAACAGCATCGTATGCAATGTTAGGCGATATTAATATTGCAGAACCAAATGCATTAATTGCATTTGCAGGACCAAGAGTTGTAAAAGATACCACTGGTAAAGATTTACCAGAAGGATTTCAAAAATCAGAATTTGTTTTAGAACATGGTTTCTTAGATGCTATATATGAACGTAAAAACTTAAAAAAACAAGTTAATTTATATATAGATTTAATACAGAATTTACCTGTAAGATCATAAATTTAAAGTCAGCATTTGCTGACTTTTTTTATACTACATCATTAAAGTTATTCAATAAATAATCATATATTTGCAGCTTCAATGAAAATATCATTGATATACATAATAATCATTTAAATAATATTGGAATGTATTTAACAAAAGAAATTAAAGAAGCTATCTTCGAAAAACACGGTAAAGGAAAAAATGATACTGGTTCTTCAGAAGGACAAATTGCATTGTTTACACACAGAATTAACCACTTAACAGGACACTTAAAAAACAATCGTAAAGATTTTAACACTGAGCGTTCATTAGTAATGTTAGTAGGTAAGCGTAGAAGTTTATTAGATTATCTAAAGAAAACTGATATTGCTAGATACCGTGCAATTATTAAAGAATTAGGAATTAGAAAATAATTCTTACAGAAAAGAGGCTCTATAAACGTGCCTCTTTTTTATTTTAAACAAGTATTTTAGTTCTGACTAACAAACAGAATCTATATAAAAAAATCAAAAATAGTAACAGCATTTTTGAATTTCCATTGCAACAACAAACAACAACACAACAACAAAAAAATTAAAAAATTTAGAATTAAAATTTATGATTCCAAAAGTATTTAGAGAGGTAATAGACCTTGGAGATGGAAGAACCATTTCATTAGAAACCGGTAAATTAGCAAAACAAGCACACGGTTCAGTTGTTGTTCAAATGGGAAAAGCAATGTTATTATGTACTGTAGTTTCTAACTACAAACAATCTGACGTTGATTTTTTACCACTAACAGTAGATTATAGAGAAAAATTTGCTGCTGCAGGACGTTATCCTGGAGGTTTCTTTAAAAGAGAAGCAAGACCAAGTGATGGAGAAGTATTAACAATGCGTTTAGTAGACCGTGTTTTACGTCCATTGTTTCCAAAAGATTATCACGCAGAAACTCAAGTTATGATTCAGTTAATGTCTCATGATGATGATGTTATGCCAGATGCATTAGCAGGTTTAGCTGCATCAACAGTTATACAATTATCAGATATTCCTTTCGAAACTCCAATTTCTGAAGCACGTGTTGCTAGAGTTGATGGAGAATTCATAATCAACCCAAATAGAGCTCAATTAGCTAAATCTGACATTGATATGATGATTGGAGCTTCTGCAGATTCTGTAATGATGGTTGAAGGAGAAATGGATGAAATTTCTGAAGAAGAAATGGCTGATGCAATTAAGTTTGCTCATGAAGCTATTAAAGTACAATGTGCTGCACAAGTTCGTTTAGCAGAAGCTTTTGGTAAAAAAGAAACTCGTGAGTACGAACCAGAAAGAGAAGATGAAGAATTAGCTAAAAAAATAAACGATTTAGCTTACGATAAATGTTATGAAATTGCTAAAAAAGGAACTTCTAAAGCAGAAAGAGGTTTAGCATTTTCTGAAGTTAAAGAAGAAGTTATTGCATCTTTTACAGAAGAAGAATTAGAAGATTTTGGTGGTTTAATTGGAAAATATTTCAGTAAAGCACAAAAAAATGCAGTTAGAGAATTAACATTAGCAGAAGGTTTACGTTTAGATGGTCGTAAAACTACAGATATTAGACCAATTTGGTGTGAGGTAGATTACTTACCATCTACTCATGGTTCTTCTATTTTTACACGTGGAGAAACGCAAGCATTAGCAACAGTAACTTTAGGTACATCTAGAGAAGCTAACCAAATAGATATGCCATCTTATGAAGGTGAAGAAACATTCTATTTACACTATAACTTCCCTCCTTTTTGTACAGGAGAAGCAAGACCTTTAAGAGGAACATCTCGTAGAGAAGTTGGACATGGAAATTTAGCACAAAGAGCATTAAAAGGAATGATTCCTGCAGATTGCCCTTATACAGTAAGAGTTGTAAGTGAAGTATTAGAATCTAATGGTTCTTCTTCTATGGCAACTGTTTGTTCTGGTACAATGGCATTAATGGATGCTGGTGTTCAATTAAAGAAACCTGTTTCTGGTATTGCAATGGGATTAATTTCTGATGGAGAACGTTATGCTGTTTTATCTGATATTTTAGGTGATGAGGATCACTTAGGAGATATGGATTTTAAAGTAACTGGTACAGAAGATGGTATTACTGCTTGTCAAATGGACATTAAAGTAAAAGGATTATCTTACGAAATTTTAGTGAATGCTTTAAAACAAGCAAGAGATGGTCGTTTACATATTTTATCTAAATTAACAGATACAATTGAAGCTCCAAATGCAGAAGTTAAAGCACATGCTCCAAAAATGATTAACCGTAGAATTCCTAACGAATTAATTGGTGCATTTATTGGTCCTGGAGGTAAAAATATTCAAGAATTACAAAAAGAAACTGAAACTACTATTGTAATTACAGAAGACCCAGTAACTGAAGAAGGTATAATTGAAATTTTAGGTACTAAGCCTGAAGGAATTGAAGCAGTTATTGCTAAGATTGAATCTATGCTTTTTAAACCAGAAAAAGGTTCTGTTTACGAAGTTAAAGTAATTAAAATGTTAGACTTTGGCGCTGTTGTAGAATATACAGAAGCTCCAGGAAACGAAGTTTTATTACACGTAAGTGAATTAGCTTGGGAACGTACAAACAATGTTTCTGACGTTGTAAAATTAGGTGATGTTTTAGATGTTAAATATTTTGGAATAGACCCAAGAACACGTAAAGAAAAAGTTTCTAGAAAAGCAATTTTACCAAAACCAGAAGGTTTTGTAGAAAGACCACCTAGAGATAATAATCGTGGAAGAGATAACAGAGGTAGAGATAATCGTGGACGTGACAACAGACGTGATGACAGAAAACCTAGACAAGAGAAAAAAGAAGATTAATTTTAATCTTATTTTATAAATAAAATCAAACCTATCGAGTTTTAAAACTTGATAGGTTTTTTTGTACATTTAAAATAAAAAAAACACTTTTATATTTATACTTAAATAATAATATCTATTTTTTTTACAGGATATTATTATATAAATGAGTTGTTAGTATTAAAAAAACGAAAGCAATTGAACATTAGAAAAGCAACAGAAACTGATATTGACCAAATTTGGGAAATATTCTCAAAAGTGATTGAAACTGGAGACACTTACGTTTTCAATCCAAACACACCAAAAAGTGATTTTAAAAAGCATTGGTTCGCTGATTATATGGAAACTTATGTGATTATAAAAAATGGACAAATACTCGGAACATATATAATTAAACCTAATCAAATTGATTTAGGAAACCATATAGCAAATTGTAGTTATATGGTAAATCCAAATGCTCAAGGAAAAGGAATTGGAAAGAAGCTCTGTGAACATTCACTGAAAATAGCAAATGAAAATAATTTTGAAGGAATTCAATTTAATATTGTGGTAAGTACTAATATAGGAGCTATTGAATTATGGAAAAAATTCGGATTTAAAATAATTGGAACAACACCTAAAGGATTTAAGCATTCTAAACTTGGTTTGGTTGATACTTACATTATGTATAAAGATTTAAAAGAATAAAAACTCTTACAACAACATATATAAAAGTTTGTTTTTTAGTTTACTATAAAAAACTTCAAAATTTTATTAATATAACTTATAAAAAACCTGTACTCTTTATTCTTCCATTTAATACTAGAAATGAACTATAAACCTATATTAATTTGTCTAATATTTTTAACACTAAGTTTTTCTTGTGTAGGAAATAAATCATCAGAAAAAACAATTAGTAAACCAGAATATGTAAACATTCCTAAAAATACTACTCTAAAATTTACTTCAGGAATTAGTGCTATGTTTCAAGATAGTAAAGGATTTTATTGGTTTGGTAGTTTACAAGAAGGGGTAGCAATTTTTGATGGAAATAGTTTTAGATATTTTACAGTAAATGAAGGATTATCAGATAATCAAATCAGATCAATACAAGAAGATAAAAATGGAATTATTTGGATTAACACTGCTCATGGTTTAAGTACTTATGATGGAATTAGAATTACAAACAATATTCCTATAATAAATAATTTTTCACAAAATATATGGACAAAAACAGACAACGATCTTTGGTTTAATCCGGGAAACAAAGAAGGAGTTTATCAATATAATGGACAAAACTTAAAATATTTAGCTTTCCCACAATCTAAAGTTATAAATCCTAACAATGTCTATTTTATAACCGATATTTCTAAAGGAAAAAACAATATGATTTGGTTTGCTACTTATGCTGGTGTATTTGGTTACAATGGTATTAATTTCTCTATCATAAATGATGAAACTTTAGGTCTTAATATTAATACAGAACCTCTTCATATAAGAAGCATTTTAGAGGATTCTAAAGGAAGACTTTGGATTGGAAATAATGGAATTGGTGTTTTATTAAAAGATGCTGATACAATAATAAACTTTTCTGAAAAGAATAATTTAATTCATCCAACAAGCTCTAGGAAAGGGGATAAATCTAAACCTGGTACATTAGAACATGTTTTTGCAATAGAAGAAGATCTAAAAGGAAATATTTGGTTTGGAGATAGAGATGCAGGAATCTGGAAGTATGATGGTAAAAACATGACCAACTATACAAAGAAAGATGGGTTAACTAATAATTTTGCATATTCAATTTTCGAAGATAAAAAAGGTGATTTGTGGTTTGGTATGGTAGATGGAAATATATTTAAGTTCAATGGAAATACTTTTGACAAACAATTTTAAAATTGTAGCTAATTATAAAAATTCAGAACATTTTTTGAAGACTTAAATTATGTGAATAAAACCCTAGAAAATTTAAACGTTTTTTTTATCCTTTTTTGTTTCTTTGTTTCTCTCAATGAAAATTCAAAAAACAACATATTTATCTTTAGGTACAAATCAAGGAAACAAACTTGAAAACCTTCAAAAAGCTATAAATTTAATAGATAATAATATAGGTTCTATTATTAAAATATCATCTATATACAAAACTCCTTCATGGGGTTTTAATGGAAATGATTTTTATAATATTTGTATAAAAGTAACTACATACCAAAATCCAGAAACTTTATTAAACACACTTTTAAGTATTGAAAAAAACATTGGTAGAGTTAGAACATCTAAAGAAGGATATGAAAACAGGTTAATTGACATAGATATATTATTGTTTGATGAAGAAATTATTTTTTCTAAAAATCTAATGATTCCTCATCCAAAAATGTTGCAAAGAAAATTTGTATTAATTCCTTTGTCTGAAATTGCTGAAACAACAATCCACCCAATAGAGAAAAAACAAATATCAATTTGTTTGCAAAACTGTTTAGACTCTTCAGAGATTGCCATAACATCAGAAAAGTTAATAAGACCTATTCCTTTATCAGAAAAATACAACTATATAGCTATTGAAGGAAATATTGGTGCTGGTAAAACCTCTTTAGCAAATATGATTTCTAATGAATTTAATGCTAAAATAGTTTTAGAGCGTTTTGCTGAAAATCCTTTTTTACCAAAATTTTATAAAGACAAAGAAAGGTATGCTTTTCCATTAGAAATGAGTTTTTTGGCAGATCGATATCAACAACTTACCGATGATTTGGCCCAATTCGACTTATTTAAAAACTTTATTGTTTCAGATTATTATATTTTTAAATCGTTAATATTTGCACAAGTAACATTACAACAAGAAGAGTATCTTTTGTATAGAAAAATGTTCGATTTAATGTATAAAGAAATTACAAAACCAGATTTATATATATATCTATTTCAAAATACAGATCGACTTTTACAAAATATAAAAAAGAGAGGAAGAGAATATGAACAAAACATTGAACCTTCTTATTTAAAAAAGATTCATAGTGGTTATAAAAACTTTATAAACACCGAAAAAAATTTAAATACGCTAGTAATTGATGTATCTGATATAGATTTTGTAAATAATCATGAAGATTACAAGTACATTATTAATAAAATAAAGTGTTTTTAAAAAAAAAATTATACTTTTGCGGGAATAATGAGTTCCCCCAAAAAATAATAAAACAAAAATCATATGATAATGAGGAGAATTTTTTTATTTGTTCTTTTTAGCACATTCTTTGCAGCTAATTCCTTTAGCCAATTTACTACAGACGAAATTACTTACGGAAACAGAATTGATTTAGAAAACAGCAATAGTTGGGCTGTAGGTGGTGGTTTTAGTAACTTTATAATGCATGGTGATATGCGTTCTTTAGGCACAAGTGATGACACTAATTATTGGAACTTTGGTTTATATGGATATGTAAACAAAATGTTTAACCCATTATTAGGATTAGAATTAAAAGCTTCTTTTACTAAAATTTCTGGTGGAGCACAATATTTCTCAAACGTATACGAATTAGAGTATGTACCAAATACTGTAATTAGAGATAATATGAGATTTGAAGGTAAAGCATATGGAGCTGAATTAAATTTAATTTTCAGTTTTACAAACCTTTATCAAACTACTGCAAGTAAATGGCATGCTGCTGGTTATTTTGGAGTTGGTTACCACTTATATGATTCTCAATTATTTGAAATTGTTCCAGGAGCTGCTGACAACCCGTTAGTAGACTTTGGTAAAAACCCAGCAAGAAACAGTGTAAATCAAGCAAGTTCAATTTATTTATCAGCTCAATTTGGTTTAAAAAGAAGAATAAACAAAAGAGTAGATCTTGAGTTTAGAACAGGAATGTATTTTAATTATGAAGACCATTTAGATGCAGCAATATCTAACAAACAAGATTGGGAAACATTTTTTGTTTCTAGTATTGGTGTAGCTGTTAAATTAGGTAAAAAGAAAATCTTTACAATTTGGGGTGATGAAGGTGGTAAAGGTGATAATTTTAAAATTATTGATACAGATAAGGATGGTGTAATGGATCAATTAGATATTGAACCTAATACACCTGCAGGTGTAATGGTTTATGGTAATGGTAAAGCTGTAGATTCTGACAAAGATGGATTACCTGACTATAAAGATAAATGTCCTTTAAAATACGGACCTATTTCAAACGAAGGATGTCCTCTTAACGTAGATTCTGATGGAGATGGGATTATGGATGGAGAAGATTTATGTCCTAACACTCCTGGTGTAGTTGAAAACAGAGGTTGTCCTAAACAAGAAGCTGCTAAGCCAGATAACATTAACCAACAAATTGGTTTATTAGCTGCAAGTATTTATTTTGATACAAATAGTGATAGAATTAAATCTATATCTTTTGCAACAATTGATAAAATTATAAACTTAATGAAAAAAGTACCTAATGTTAAGTTTGTTATTGAAGGGCATACAGATGATAGAAACAGTGATAGATATAACTTATATTTATCTCAAAGAAGAGCTGCAAGTGTAAGAAAATACATGGTTAAACAAGGTATTCCATCTGACAGATTAGAATCTAAAGGATATGGAGAATCTAGACCTAAATTCTCTAACAGTAATGCAGGAGGAAGACAATTAAACAGAAGGGTAGAAATTAAACCAACAGGTTCAATAGAATAAAACCTTTTTAATAGTTATAAAGCAAAAGAGACTACTTTTAAAAGTAGTCTCTTTTTTTTGCTCTATCTATATATTTATTAAATTTAATACAAAAAATTCCCTTCTAAATTAATTTAGAAGGGAATTCATAAAAAAGATAAAGAATAATATTTTACTTTTTTAGTTCTAATTTCTCTGCAAAGTAATCGCAAAAATCACGCATTGTAGCACTCATTTTTTGATCATCTGTAGCTCTTTCAAAAGTATCAGCCATAGACACTAATGTTTGATGATAAAATTGTTTCATTTCATCTACAGGCATATCTTTTGTCCATAAATCCATACGTAAAGTATCTTTTTTCTTATGGTCCCAAACAGAAATCATTATAGCTTTAGAAGCTTCGTTATTAATACCTCCATCTTTAGCAGACCAAGAAATTTCTTCTGGAACTTTATTTTCGTCTAAACCAACTTGAAAGTTTATTTGTGAGTTATGTTTTACTGACATTATTTTTTAGGCTTATATTTAGATTTATTGAATAACTCTTCTGAGTCAATTATTAATAATTCTTGCAAAGATACATCATTATTTTGCATAAAAGATCTAACTATTTGCCATCCTAACCACACTCCTATTCTACCTGGAGAATCACTATCATTCTCTAAATAAAACTTAGAAAAAGGAGCATTATCAATAAACCTTTTATTTAATTTAGTATCTGTACTAAATAATAATTTTCTTTCAATGAAATATTTCCAAATATCTTCTTCATTAAAGGTAGCCCATTGCATTTTATCTTCTGAATAACCAATCTTTATCGAATCAGAAATACCATTAACATACATATCTAATAAATACATTTTTTTTCCTTCATATATTATTTTACTAATAAAGCTTCTATTAGAAATAGATAACAATTGTTTATTTATAATAGAATTTGCAACATCTATAATAATATTTTTATCAGTATTATTTTGTTTGATATATTTTGGATAATCTGCATAAAATTTATGCTTAGAACCTAAATAAGAATCTAAAGAAATAAATAGTAAACTATCTGCATAAATAACTCTATTTTCATAATCTATATTAGATAGCATTGTAACAACTTTTGGCGACCTAAATTTGGGATTATAATATTTTACATATTTAAATAGAGAAGTAAGTTGAGATTCTAAATTTGAAATATTTTTATATATTTTTTGTGATTCTAAAAATAATTCTTGTTCATCTTTATTACTAATTTTAGCTAATGCTATACTATCAGTAAATTCTTTAGGAAATAAATAAGGATATTTATTTTTTAAGTTTTTCAAACTATCTTTAGAAGCAGTGTAAAAATCTACTTCATACCTATCTATAGACAAATTTGCATTTATATTAGAAACATCTATTGTATGTTTACTCTCTAACTTACAAGAAAAGAAACTAAATAAAACAAAAAAAACTATTATAAAAAATCTCATAAACTTTGTATCTTGCTATTAGAAATAAAAACGATAAAAATACTAAAATAGTTTATCAATGAAAACTGAAAAAGTTGCAGAACACATTATAAAATGGTTAAAGGATTATGCTGAAAATGCTAAAGTAAAAGGCTTTGTAGTTGGGGTTTCTGGAGGAATCGATTCTGCTTTAACTTCTACTCTTTGCGCAAAAACTGGTTTCCCTACTTTATGTGTAGAAATGCCAATTCACCAAGCAGAAAGTCAAGTAACAAGGGCACAAGAACATATTTCACAATTAAAAGAACGTTTTGATAATGTATCAGATGTAAGAGTTAATTTAACTTCTACTTTCGAAGATTTTATAAATGTTGTTCCAGAAACAGAATCTTCTACCAAAGTAGATTTGTCTTTAGCAAATACAAGAGCTAGGTTAAGAATGACAACTTTATATTATTTAGCTGGTATAAATGGTTATTTAGTTGCAGGAACAGGTAATAAAGTAGAAGATTTTGGAGTTGGATTTTACACTAAATATGGAGATGGAGGTGTAGATTTAAGTCCGATTGCAGATTTAATGAAATCTGAAGTTTATGAATTAGCTGCTTATTTAAAAGTTCCAAATTCTATACAAGTTGCACAACCTACAGATGGTTTGTTTGGAGATAGTAGAACTGATGAAGATCAAATTGGTGCATCTTATGATGAGCTAGAGTGGGCAATGAAAATGCAAGATGAAGGTAAAACTGAAAATGATTTTTCTGAAAGAGAATTAGAAGTTTTTAAAATTTACACAAGATTAAACAGAATTAATCAACATAAAATGATACCAATTCCTGTTTGTGAAATTCCAACAAATTTTAAATAATATTTAAAAAATAAAAAAGCTTTAATCTAATGATTAAAGCTTTTTTATTTTTTAATTTAAACTGTTACAGTAAGTTTGCTGCAACAAGCATTTTCTTAATTTTCATATAGGCTCTTTTTTTAGACCCTTTAGATATTTCAAAAGGTAATAAAAGAAACAATTGTAAGATTTTTAATAATTGTAATGTTTTTTTCATAGTATGAGGATTTCTCTTTTAGCGAGTGCAATATACAAAAAAACTAATTAATAACTTTTTTACACTATAGGGGAAAACACCCAAATTTACAATTTAATAATATTACACTACTCTTTTCAGTTTTTCTGACAACCTAATTCTTAATGAATTATAACTCATTATATCTTCTTTTTCTTCTGTAGAATACTCTTTTCCTTCTTGTAAAAACTCATTAACCAGCCTTTCTATTAAAATTCTACGCAAATTAAAAATTACATCAGGTATTGCTTTAGATAAAACCTCAACTGCAGTTTTAACTCCAATATTTTGTCCTTCCCAATTACTTAACCTTTTATTAGGATTTTCTTCATCCATTAAAATTGAAGTAACTATTGTTCTTATATCTGGGTTTTTATGATTAATTAGACTATCTATTTGTAATTTTTCTGACTGGTTTAATTGATGAATCATTTCAGTATAAATTTCTTGAAAAAGAGGATTTGTAAACTCTGTTTCATCTTCTTGAAGATGTAAATAGATTTCTGAAGAAACAGAATTTGTATATTTTCTTATAGTAACAGATTCTTTTCCATATTCATCTACATTTGTAACTTCTTCAACAAAATCTACTTCTTCATTTCCATAAAGCACTAAATTTTTAATAATTTCTTTTTCTAAAATAGAGAGTTGATCTATTTTTTCTGAAGAAACAACACCTCCTTTTACTATCCCCATTTGAGCTTGTTCCATTTCCATAAAATATTCTGGAGGTGGTTGGTTTGGATCTTGTGGTGGTTGATTTTGTTGCTGCTGATATCTATTTTGTTGCTTAGTAGCTTTGTTTTTATCTTGAATACCTTTCTTTAACAATTGAGCTAATTCACTAAACAAAACACGTTCAGAAATATCCATGATTCTTGCGCATTCTTGCACATACACTTCACGTTGAATTCCATCTGGAATTTTAGAAATACTTGTTACAATATCTCTTATTACTCCTGCTTTTTTAATTGGATCGTTATTAGAATCTTTAAGTAAAAGTGATACTTTAAAATTGATGAAATCTTGCGCAGAATCTTCTAAATAGTTTTTTAAATCTGCATCAGAATTTGCTTTTGCAAAACTATCTGGGTCTTCACCTTCTGGAAACTGAACAACTTTTACGTTCATTCCTTGTTCTAGAATCAAATCGATTCCACGAATAGAAGCTCTTATTCCTGCTGCATCTCCATCAAAAAGAACTGTAATATTTTTTGTTAATCTATTTACCAAACGTATTTGATCTGATGTTAAAGCTGTACCAGATGAAGCTACAACATTCTCTATTCCAGATTGGTTAAAAGAAATAACATCTGTATAACCTTCTACTAAAAAACAATTGTCTTGTTTCGCAATTTCTTTTTTAGCTTGATAAATTCCGTAAAGAATTTTACTCTTATGGTAAATATCACTCTCAGGTGAATTTAAATATTTGGCAGCTTTTTTATCGGCAGTTAAAATACGTCCTCCAAATCCTAAAATACGTCCAGACATAGAATGTATAGGAAACATTACACGTCCTTTAAAACGATCAAATTGTTTGTTTTCTTTTACAATTGTTAATCCTGTTGAAGCTAAATATTTTAAATCATATCCTTTAGCTAAAGCCGCTTTTGTAAAATTATCCCATTCATCAATACAATATCCTAAATCGAATTTTTTAATGGTATCTTCTCTAAAACCACGTTCTTTAAAATAACTTAAACCAATTGCTTTTCCTTTGTTAGAATTCAGCATGATATCATGAAAATAGTCTTTGGCAAATTTAGATACCATAAACATACTTTCTCTTTCATTCATTTGAGCTTTTTCTTCTGAAGTTTGCTCAGTTTCTTCAATTTCTATATTGTACTTTTTAGCCAACCAACGTAAAGCTTCTGGGTATGAATAATGCTCATGTTCCATTAAAAAAGAAACTGCATTACCACCTTTACCTGTAGAAAAATCTTTCCAGATTTGTTTTACTGGAGACACCATAAATGATGGCGATTTTTCATCTGTAAAAGGGCTCAATCCTTTAAAGTTAGACCCGGCTTTTTTAAGTTGAACAAACTCACCAATAACTTCTTCTACTCTTGCAGATTCGAAAATACGGTCTATAGAACTTCTTGATATCATTAATTGGTTATATTGAAAAAGGAAAACAAATATAAGAATTAGAATAGGTATCTAAATTAAAAAACCTCATTAAATACATAATGAGGTTTTTGTTTTATTTCGTTTAAAACGATTTATTATTTTTAAGAAGCTGCTTTTAACTTCTTTAAAGTTGTATTTGTTAATTTAGACTCTGCATATTCTTTGGTTACATTAAATTCTTTTTGATCAGAACTTGGTAAATCAAACATAGCGTCTGTAAAAATTGCTTCACACAAAGAACGTAATCCTCTTGCTCCTAACTTATACTCTACAGCTTTGTCTACAATATAATTTAACGCTTCTTCTTCAATTGTAAATTCAACTTCATCCATTCCAAATAACTTTGCATATTGCTTAATTATTGAATTTTTAGGTTCTGTTAAAATTGCTCTTAATGTTTTAGCATCTAAAGGATTCATGTAGCTTAAAACTGGCAAACGACCTATGATTTCTGGTATTAAACCAAATGCTTTTAAATCTATAGGAGTTATATATTGCAATAAATTTTCTTCATCAATTTTATCTTCTTCTAAAGAAGCACCAAAACCAACAGCTTGCCTATTTAAACGTTTGCTAATCATTCTATCTATTCCAGAAAATGCTCCTCCTGCAATAAATAAAATATCTTTTGTGTTTACCTCAATAAATTTTTGTTCTGGATGTTTTCTTCCACCTTTAGGCGCAACATTTACAACAGAACCTTCTAATAATTTTAATAAAGCTTGTTGTACACCTTCTCCAGAAACATCTCTTGTAATTGATGGATTGTCTCCTTTACGAGCAATTTTATCAATTTCATCAATAAAAACAATACCTCTTTCTGCTTTTTCTACATCGTAATCTGCAGCTTGTAAAAGTCTACTTAAAATACTTTCTACATCTTCACCAACATAACCTGCTTGTGTTAAAACTGTAGCATCTACTATAGAAAAAGGTACATTTAACATTCTTGCAATGGTACGTGCAACTAATGTTTTACCTGTACCTGTTTCTCCTACCAAAACAATGTTCGATTTTTCTATCTCTACATCATCTTCTGTATTTTTATCTTGTAAAAGACGTTTGTAATGATTGTAAACTGCCACAGCCATTGCTCTTTTAGTTTCATCTTGACCAATGATATATTGATCTAAAAAGTCTTTTATTTCAATTGGTTTTTTTAGAATTAAATCTTTTGATAGACTATTAGATTTTGCATCAGAAATTTCTTCTTCTACAATACCATGAGCTTGCTCAATACATTTATCGCAAATATGAGCATCCATACCTGCAATTAACAAGTCTGTTTCTGCTTTCTTTCGTCCGCAAAACGAACACTCTAAGTTTTCTTCTTTCGACATTATAATCCGCTTTTTACTTTTGGCAATTAGTTTTTTATTTTCTTGCTAAAACTTCATCAATCATACCGTAAGCTTTTGCTTCATCGGCTTTCATCCAATAATCTCTATCAGAATCGTTGTGTACTTTCTCTATTGTTTGTCCTGAATGGTTTGCAATAATAGCATACAATTCATCTTTTAACTTTAAGATTTCTCTTGCAGTAATTTCGATATCAGACGCTTGTCCTTGTGCTCCACCTAATGGTTGGTGAATCATAATTCTTGAATGTGGTAATGCAGAACGTTTTCCTTTTTGACCTGCACACATTAAAACAGCTCCCATAGAAGCAGCCATTCCTGTACAAATTGTTGCAACATCTGGCTTTATAAACTGCATGGTATCATAAATACCTAAACCTGCATACACACCTCCTCCTGGAGAGTTAATATAAATTGAAATATCTTTATTAGCATCTACACTTTCTAAAAACAATAATTGCGCCTGAATAACATTTGCTACTTGATCGTTAATTCCTGTTCCTAAAAAAATAATTCTATCCATCATTAAACGAGAAAAAACATCCATTTGAGTAATGTTCATTTGACGTTCTTCCATAATATATGGTGTTAAACTACTAGTAATTTTATTGTAGTAAGCACTATTTATTCCATGATGTTTTGTTGCGTATTTTTCGAACTCTTTTCCGTAATCCATTTTCGTGATTCTGTTTTAAGTTTAATATTGTAAATATAAGAACTATTCTCTTAATATTTTGTTACATATAGTCGCTAAAAAAACCTGAATCTAACAATTCAGGTTTTTTATATTGGGTCTTTACGAAAGAAAAATAATTGAAATAATCTCTTTTTAACAAACAGGTTGCTTCGTTTCTCGCAATAACCTTAACATTTGTTATTTGTATACTTCTTTTATAAAATCTTCGTAAGAAAGCTCTTTTGATTTAAATTTCATGTTCTCTTTGTAAAAAGTCAATAATTTTTGACTGATTAATTGAGATTGTAATTTTTGAGCTTCTTCTTGGTTTTGTAAGATTCTACCAGCAATATCATCTAATTCTTTTTCTTCTGGATTCATGTTACCAAACTGAGCCATTTGTTGACGGATAAATACCTTAGCATAATCTACCAATTCTTGATACTCTAATTTGATATCATTATCTTTCATAATCTTACCTTCGATTAATTGATAACGTAAACCTTTTTCAGATTTTTCGTACTCTGCAGCAGCTTCTTCAGCTGTTAACGCTTTTTCTCCTGCTGTTGCTAACCATTTCTTTAAGAAATCTGCTGGTAAATCAAACTTAGTATTTTCTACTAAATGCTCTGTTACAGCATTTAATAATTGTTGATCACCTTGTTGTAAGAATTGCTTTTCTGCATCTTCTTTAATTTTTTCTCTTAATTCTGTTACAGAGTTTACAGAACCATCTGCAAATAATTTATCAAATAATTCTTTATCTAAATCTGCAGGTTCAGTTTTTGTAATTTCTTCTACAGTTAAAGAAACTTTAATATCTAAATCATGAATTACATCATGGTCTACACCTAAAATGTGTTGTAATTTATGATCGTCTTCGAATAATTTCTTAGTATCTAATTCAATTACATCACCAACTTTTGCTCCTATTACTTTCTTTTCGTTTTTCTTCCCTTTAAGGTCATTAACTAAAAAAGTAGATTTTTTGTTGATATTATTTTCTTCGTTTACAAAAGTACCAGTTACATTAGAGTGCTCTGTAGCTTCATCTAAAGAACTCATTTTTCCATAACGAGTTTGAATATTCTTAACTTCTTCGTCAAGTAATTCTTCTGTAGCAACAATATTATATTGCTTTACTTTGTTTTTTCCTTTTAAATCTATTTCGAATTCTGGTACTAAACCTAACTCAAACTCAAAAGAAAAAGTTTCTGCATCCCAGTTAAAATCTTCTTGAATTCTTGGTAAAGGATTTCCTAAGATGTCTAATTTTTCTTCAGTTATAAATTTGTTTAAAGAATCTTGTAAAAGCTTGTTAACCTCATCTATCATTATAGATTTACCATACTGCTTTTTAATCATTCCCATTGGCACATGTCCTTTTCTAAAACCAGGTACATCAGCCTTTTTACGATAATCAGTTAATAATTCTGTTACTTTTGCTTGATAGTCATCAGCAACGATATCTACTTTTACAACTGCGTTTAACGCATCAATGTTTTCTTTTGTAATATTCATTTCGTGTTCTCTTATTCTTTAAAAAATCGAGTGCAAAATTAATCATTTTAATTGATTGCACAAATGTTTAAATACTTCTATTTCAGTTATTTTAATGATTTCTTATCTTCTTTTAGTAAAGAAAATAAAGCTGACCTAAAAATTGACAGTAAAACACTGAATAATAGGGCTGCAAAGAAACCAGATACAGCAAAACCACTTACCAAATTACTTGCTAATAAAATGATACATGCATTAATTACAAACAAAAACAAACCTAAAGTTACAATTGTTGCTGGTAATGTAAAAAATATTATAAGTGGACGTATAAACATATTTAATAACGAAATAACAACAGCTACAATAATTGCAGAAGTATAACCAGCTACTGTAATTCCGGGTAAAATATTAGCTAATACTATTACTGCTATTGCAGTAAGTAAGATTTTTAAAAAGGTTTTCATATAGATTATTTTAATATAGTTTATAGAATGCGAAAACTATACCAAATAAAAAAACATGAAGAAATGGCAGATTTTAAAAACTTTATTTTTTTAAGACACGCTTGTTAACTGTTCCTAA
Organism: Polaribacter sp. Z022; assembly: GCF_023555495.1. GTDB lineage: Bacteria > Bacteroidota > Bacteroidia > Flavobacteriales > Flavobacteriaceae > Polaribacter. The sequence goes on from NZ_JALCZO010000003.1 coordinate 325,827, forward strand.
TCCACTAGAAAAGCTAAAAATATAAAGACCTGATTTTAAATTAGAAACATCTATATTTTCATCTTTTAACGATTTGCTCACAATTAACTTACCTAATTGATCGTATATTTTTAAAGTATTAAAGTCTTGAATATTACTAATTTTTAAATTCTCTTTAACTGGATTAGGCCATAAACTTATTGTGTTATTATTTAAAATATTTGACTCAATATTTAATGTTGATGCTTCAAAAACTCTTAATTCTAACAAACTAACCCAAGAACCTGTATAACCTTCTGCACCTGTAACAGTTATTTTTATAAACTGACCTTCAACTCCAGAAAACACATCTACAATAGGGCTTGCTTCTGTACCTTCTGTTGTATTGTTAGATCTATCTACAATTTCTGTATAAGTACCATTTTCTGTATCAGAAATAGAAATCGAATATTTATAGGCTCTATCTGAATAACATACTACTTCTGTTCTTTCTACTGGATATTTTTTACCTAAATCTATAATTGCTGATTGAGGAAAACCAGACACTGACCATCTTGTAGATGTTAATCCATCTACTAAATTTTCTACTGCATTATCAGAATGATGTGTACCTGTTCCTGTTATTGATTTATTTAAAGCTAAATTTGGACCTGAAGCATCTTCAATAACTGTAATTACACTTGTATCTGTAAAACTTCCTTCTTTAGTAGTTACTGTAATTATTGCCTCTCCTACAGAAATAGGCGTTACAACTCCTGTCTCATTAACAGTAGCAACAGAAGTATTAGAACTACTATATGTTACTCCTTTATTTGTTGCATTAGAAGGTGTTACTATTGCTGATAATTGATAAGCGCTACTTTGTGTTAAATTAACTGTACTTGGAGATAAAGAAACACCAGAAACTGCTACTTCATCATGTACTACCGAAAAATCATACACTAAAACTTCACCGTAATTATTTGGGTCATCAGTGTCATCTCCTTCTTTTTCTGCATTACTTTGAGTATAGTTTCCAATTTTAAAGTAAGTTTCATCATAATTTAAATCCATTACAAAATCATTTTCTCCATCTTTTACCAAATAAGCATCTGCATTTCCACTATTATAGGCAGCTAATAAATTATCATCTTCAGAATAGTAACAATAATGTTTACCATCTTCTACAACAAAAATAACTTCATGTTTTGTACCTAAAATATAATTTGTTTTAATAGTTAAATCTTCTCTTAACTTACCTCCATTAAATGATAAAAAAAGATGAGAATCTTCTAATCTTAACACCATAGAATCATCTATACCATCATCTTTATTTCCGTGAATTTGAGTTGCAACTAAGTGAGATTTATTTATTGGTAAATGAGTAATTGCTTGCTTTACATACACCATATGTTTACCTTCTGTAGTCCAATAAATATCTTTAGATCCATCAGTTTCACGTTCTCTTAATTCCGAACGTATATAACTAGAGTTTGGTGTTGTTCCATTATCGCTTCTTACTGGTGCTCTAAAAACTATAGCATTACCTGTATTATTTACATAAAAATATTCATTACTTGGTTCAGTACATAATGTTTTAACTTCACTTCCATTTGGATAAGTAATTTTCCACTGATTACAATTACTCATTAAATCTGCGGGCTTTTGAGCAAAAGAAACTGCATTAAAACAAGTTGATAAAAAGCAGTAAACTATTAAAATGCGAAAATTACGAGTAACCATTTTTATGAATTATTTTGAGGGATTTACAATAAAAAAACAATTAAATTGGTTAACCAATTTAATTTTACGCAAAATAAGTATAAAAATAGAGATAAAAAAAAATTGGTTAACCAATTTTTAATAAAATAAAAAACGCCTAATTTTATTTAAAAAATTAAGCGCTTAAAATATTTTATCCACATTTAGAAGATCCACATTCTTGACATGTTAAACAACCTTCTTGATAAATTAAATCTGTAGAATCGCAATTATCACAAGTTTGACCTTTTGCTTTTGTACCATCTTCTACATACCTTTTTAGAGCTCTTTGCACTCCATTTTTCCAAGTATTTATAGATTCTGAATTTAACTGTAAACTCTGTATTAATTCTATAACTTTATCAATAGGCATTCCATGTCTTAAAGTTCCAGAAATTAATTTGGCATAATTCCAAAACTCAGGATTAAACTTATGACTCAATCCTTCAATAGTAGTTTTATAACCTCTTTTATTTTTGTATTGAAAATCGTAACGAGATGAACCATTTTCATCTTTACTTTTAATGATAAGCCCATTTTCTACAGAACGTGGAATTAAAATTCCATCTTCATCATCTACTAATCCTGTAAAAATTTCATAAGGTTTGTTATCAAAAATACCAACAAAAGCAATCCATTTTTCTTTTTGATTTTGAAAACGAACTACATCTGCCTCTAACTCTAGTGGTCTTTTTTTAGGGAAATTAGAACTTATAGCAGTTTCTTCTTTTTTATCATCTGTAGATATTAACACTCCAGATCTAGAACCATCTCTATAAACAGTAACTCCTTTACAACCTACTTCCCAAGCTTTTAAATACAACTCACCTACTAAATCTTCTGTAACATCATTTGGTAAATTTACAGTTACACTAATTGAGTGATCTACCCATTTTTGAATTGCACCTTGCATAGTAACTTTACTTACCCAATTAATATCATTAGATGTTGCTTTGTAATAAGGCGATTTTTTAACAAGTTCATTTAACTCTTCTTGTGTAAAATTCTTTGAAGAATCTATATTATTAACTTCCATCCATTGTTTAAAACGATGATGAAAAACTACATACTCTTCCCAAGAATCACCAACTTCATCAACAAAATCTACTCGTACATCTTTATCGTTTGGATTTACTTTTTTTCTACGTTTGTAAACAGGCATAAACACAGGCTCAATTCCAGATGAAGTTTGAGTCATTAAACTTGTGGTTCCTGTTGGTGCTATTGTTAAAAGAGCAATATTTCTACGACCATGTTCTAACATTTCGTAATACAACTTACTATCTGCTTCTTTTAATCTTAATATAAATGGATTTTCTTTTTCTCTTTCTGAATCAAAAATTGAAAAAGCACCTCTTTCTTTTGCTAAATTTACAGAAGCTCTATAGGTTTCTACACCCAAAGTTTTATGAACTTCTGTAGAAAATTCATTTCCTTCTTTACTTCCATAACGAATTCCTAATGCAGCTAACATATCTCCTTCTGCAGTAATACCAATTCCTGTTCTTCTTCCTTCGTATGCTTTTTGTCTAATATTTAACCACAAATTTTTCTCTGTTGCTTTCACATCATCTTGCTCAGGATCTGCATCAATCTTCGCTAAAATTCCATCTATTTTTTCTAACTCTAAATCAATAATATCATCCATTATTCTTTGAGCAATTACAATATGTTTTTTGAATAATTCAAAATTAAATTCTGCTTTTTCTGTAAATGGATTTTCTACATAAGAAAATAAATTCATAGCCAATAAACGACAAGAATCATAAGGACATAAAGGAATTTCTCCACAAGGATTTGTAGAAACCGTTTTATATCCTAAATCTGCATAACAATCTGGCACAGATTCATTAATTATAGTATCCCAAAACAAGATTCCTGGTTCTGCAGATTTCCATGCATTGTGTACTATTTTTTTCCAAATTTTAGTTGCTTCTATTTCTTTAGTGTACAGAGGTTTTTTACTAAAAGTAGGATATAATTGTGTGTATTTACCATCTGCTTTTACAGCTTTCATAAAAGCATCATCTATTCTAACAGAAACATTTGCACCTGTAACTTTTCCTTGTTCTAATTTGGCGTCGATAAAATCTTCAGCATCTGGATGATTTATAGAAACCGACAACATTAAAGCTCCTCTTCTACCATCTTGTGCAACTTCTCTTGTAGAATTTGAATAACGCTCCATAAAAGGAACAATTCCTGTTGATGTTAAAGCAGAATTTTTTACTGGTGATCCTTTAGGACGAATGTGAGATAAATCGTGACCAACTCCTCCTCTTCGTTTCATTAACTGCACTTGTTCTTGGTCTATTTTCATTATTCCACCATAAGAATCAGATTCTCCATTATTACCAATTACAAAGCAATTAGACAAAGAAGCTATTTGAAAAGGATTTCCAATTCCAGCCATTGGACTTCCTTGAGGAACAATGTATTTAAAGTTTTTAATTACTTCAAAAATATCTTCTTTAGTTAATGGGTTTTTATATTTCTGTTCTACTCTTGCTATTTCTGACGCAATTCTCTGATGCATTTCATCTGGAGTGCTTTCATAAATATTATCTGAAGAATCTTTTAAAGCGTATTTATTTAGCCATACAGAAGCAGCCAATTCATCACCTTTAAAATAGTTTAACGCAGCATTTAAAGCCTCATCTCTAGAATAAATTTTCTGAGGTGAGAGAGCAGTTTGAAGTTTCATAGTTTTTTAGACAGTTTTAGTTTTTTGAAAAACTAAATGTCTCTAAATTGAACAAGCAAAAAGATGATAATTGTCATAAAGTTTTCAGTAAAAAAACATAAAACCCTAAATATCAAATAACTACAAACTTATCAACATAAAAAAGTTAACAAATAAATAAATTTTAAAAAAAGAAAAAAGAATTTAATATTCAAAAACGCCAAACTCACTTTTAATAGTCAGTTTTTTAGTTTCTGAAGCTTTTACGCTACCTACAATTTTGGCATCTACATTATAAGATTTAGAAATTTTAATAATGTCTTCTGCTATTTCTGGAGAAACATAAATTTCCATTCTATGACCACAGTTAAATACTTGATACATTTCTTTCCAATCTGTTTTAGATTGTTCTTGTATTAATTTAAATAAAGGTGGAATTGGGAACATATTGTCTTTTACAATGTGTAAATTATCTACAAAATGTAAAATTTTTGTTTGTGCACCACCAGAACAATGAATCATTCCATGAACTTTATCAGAAGAAAAATTATTTAAAATTTCTTTTATAATTGGGGCATAAGTTCTTGTTGGAGATAACACTAATTTACCTGCATCTATAGGTGAATTTTCAACTTTATCAGTCAAATTTGTATTACCAGAATATACCAAATCTGTAGGTACAGCAGCATCAAAACTCTCAGGATATTTTTCTGCTAAATATTTATGAAAAACATCATGTCTTGCAGAAGTTAATCCATTAGACCCCATTCCTCCATTATATTCTGTTTCATAAGTTGCTTGTCCAAAAGATTCTAAACCTACAATAACATCACCTGCTTTTATATTTGCATTATCTACAACATCACTACGTTTCATACGTGCAGTAACTGTAGAATCTACAATAATTGTACGTACTAAGTCTCCAACATCTGCAGTTTCTCCTCCTGTTGAGTGTATGGTAACGCCAAATCCTTTTAAATCTTCTATTAACTCTTCTGTTCCGTTAATAATAGCTGATAAAACTTCTCCTGGAATTTTACTTTTATTACGACCAATTGTAGAAGATAACATAATATTATCTGTTGCACCAACACATAATAAATCGTCAATATTCATAATTAAAGCATCTTGAGCAATACCTTTCCAAACAGAAATGTCTCCAGTTTCTTTCCAATACATGTAAGCTAAAGAAGATTTTGTACCTGCACCATCTGCATGCATTATTAAACAATAATCATCATCGTTTGTTAAATAATCTGGTACAATTTTGCAAAATGCTTTTGGAAATAATCCTTTATCTATATTCTTAATAGCATTGTGTACATCTTCTTTAGATGCAGAAACACCTCTTTGTGCGTATCTTTTAGAAACTTCTTGACTCATGTTGTTGTGTTGTAAAATGCAAATTTAGTCTTTTACATAAAAAATCCTACCGAAAAGTAGGATGTTTTTATGATTACTTTGTAAACAGTAACTCTCTATATTTTGTTAATGGCCATAAATTATCATCAACCATTGTTTCTAGTTGATCACAATGATACCTAATATCTACAAAATAAGGTTTTATTTTTTTACTATAATATTCTGCTAATTTAAGACCAATTAGTTTTTTTGCTTTTAATTTATCTTCCTCCATTTTAATTACTAAAGCATTAATTTGAGTTATATGATTAGAAATTACCATAATTAATTCAATTTGTTCTTTAGCTATATTTTTATATTCACCTCCAAAAATTTCTTTTAAATTTTTAGTATTTTCTAATAACGTGTTTTGATAAATTATTGCTGTTGGCACTACTTGGTTTCTTGCAATATCTCCTAAAACTCTACTTTCTATTTGAAATCTTTTAGTGTACGCTTCTAAATCTATTTCATACCTAGCGTTTAATTCAACACTATTCATTACTTCTAACTCTTCAAATAAATCAACTATTCTTTTGGTAATTTTTACTTTTAAAGCATCTGGAGTTGTTTTATTATTACTTAAACCTCTTTTTTTAGCTTCCTTTTCCCAAGCTTCACCATAACTATCACCATCAAAACGAATTGCTTTAGAATCCTTAATATATTCTCTTAATATATTAAAGACAGCTTCATCTTTCTTAAGACCTTTTTCATCTACTAATGCATCAACTTCTATTTTAAACTCTTTTAATTGTTTAGCAACTATTGTATTTAAAACAGTCATAGGTATTGCACAATTAGCCCAAGAACCAACTGCTCTAAACTCGAATTTATTTCCTGTAAAAGCAAAAGGAGAAGTTCTATTTCTATCTGTATTATCTAATAATATTTCAGGAATTTTACCAATAATATTAAGTTTTAAATCTGTTTTTTCTTGTGGAGAAAGTTTCCCTTTAGTTACGTTTTCTAACTCATCTAAAACTGCAGATAATTGCTTACCTATAAATACAGATATTATTGCTGGAGGCGCTTCATTTGCTCCTAATCTATATTCATTGCTTGCAGAAGCAATAGAAGAACGTAATAACTCCTCATAAGTATGAACTGCTTTAATAGTATTGATAAAAAAAGTAAGAAATTGTAAATTTTTCATTGGTGTTTTACCAGGACTCAACAAGTTAATTCCTTTATCTGAAGATAAAGACCAATTGTTATGTTTACCAGAACCATTTATTCCTGAAAATGGTTTTTCATGAAATAACACTTTAAATTTATGTCTTCGAGAAACCTTTTGCATCACATCCATTAATAAGGTATTGTGGTCTACTGCTAAATTGGCTTCTTCAAAAATTGGAGCAACTTCAAATTGATTTGGAGCAACTTCATTATGTCTAGTTTTAACAGGAATTCCTAACAACATACATTCTTGTTCTAAATCTTGCATAAAACTCATAGCTCTTGCAGGAATTGTACCAAAATAATGATCATCTAATTGTTCTCCTTTAGCAGGTGAATGCCCTAATAAAGTTCTTCCTGTTAATTGTAAATCAGATCTAGAAAGTGCCAAAGCATCATCAATCAAAAAAAATTCTTGCTCCCATCCTAAAGTTGCACTTACTTTAGATGCATTTTTATCAAAATATTTACAAACCGCAGTTGCATGCTCATCTATTGCTTGCAATGCCCTTAATAAAGGTGTTTTATTGTCTAAAGCCTCACCTGTATAGGCTACAAAAATTGTTGGTATACATAAAGTTGTTTCATAAATAAATGCTGGAGAAGTAGGATCCCAAGCAGTATAACCTCTTGCCTCAAATGTATTTCTAATACCTCCATGTGGAAAACTAGATGCATCTGGTTCTTGTTGCACTAATTGTTCTCCATCAAATTTCTCCATAGCTAAACTACCATTTATAGATTCAAAAAAAGCGTCATGCTTTTCTGCAGTTGCTCCTGTAAGTGGCTGAAACCAATGTGTATAATGAGTAGCTCCTTTAGACATTGCCCAATCTTTCATACTTACTGCAACTTGGTCTGCAATTTTTCTATCTATTTTAGTTCCATGCTCAATAGCATTCATTACACTTTCATAAGCTGAACGTGTAAGATACTGTTGCATAGCATGTTTGTTAAAGACATTTTTACCAAAAAGAGATGACCTTTTTTCATTTTGAACCACATTTATTGGGCTTCTATGAAGTGTTTCTTGCAAAGCATTGAATCTAATCCTTGACATATTATTAATATTTTCTACTTATTTTTAATATTAAACAAATATACCCTTTCAAAATTAGGGATAAAATTATTTTTAGTTGATTTTTAATATTTTACCCCTCTTTTTTTTGATATGTAGCTAATTTATTTGAAATTTGTAACAGAAACATCACATTAACAATTTTTATATTATGGCTAAAATTAAATTAGAGTACATATGGTTAGACGGTTACAAGCCGACTCAAAACCTAAGAAGCAAAACTAAAGTTGAAGAGCATGAAAACTTTCAAGGAACAATTGAAGAATTAGGAGATTGGTCTTTTGATGGTTCATCAACTCAACAAGCAGAAGGTGGATCTTCAGACTGTTTATTAAAACCAGTTGCTATTTACCCAGATCCTGCTAGAATTAATGGTTATTTAGTAATGACTGAAGTTTACAATGCAGATGGTACACCTCATGAATCTAATGGACGTGCTACTATTGATGATGATGATAATGATTTCTGGTTTGGGTTTGAGCAAGAATATTTTATTATGGACTCTAGAACTCAATTACCTTTAGGTTTCCCTATTGGAGGATATCCTGGACCACAAGGAATGTACTACTGTTCTGTTGGTGGTAAAAACACATGGGGAAGAGATATCGTTGAAGAGCATGCTGATTTATGTATTGACGCTGGTTTAAACTTTGAAGGAATTAATCAAGAAGTTGCTGCTGGACAATGGGAATTCCAATTATTTGCTAAAGGAGCTAAAAAAGCAGGAGATGAAATTTGGATTGCTAGATACTTATTAGACAGATTAACTGAAAAGCACCACTACTATATTGAATATCACCCAAAACCAATTAAAGGAGACTGGAATGGTTCTGGAATGCACGCTAACTTCTCTAACTCAATTTTAAGAGAATGTGGTTCTAAAGAAAAGTATGCTGAAATCTGTGAAGCTTTTAGACCAGTAACTAAAGAACACATTGAAGTTTATGGAGAATATAACGATGAGCGTTTAACAGGATTACATGAAACTGCTGCTATTACTGATTTCTCTTGGGGAGTTTCTGATAGAGGAGCATCAATCCGTATACCAATTATCGCTGTAGAAAAAGGATATAAAGGATGGTTAGAAGACAGAAGACCAGCTTCTAATGGTGACCCATATAAAATTGCAGCTAGAATTATTAAGACTGTAAAGCCTATTAAATAATTCTTTAAGTATTATATAAATATTAAAACGCTAACATAAATATGTTAGCGTTTTTTTATGCAATAAAATTATTACCTCTCTTATACTGTAAAATAAATAAATGCAATGTAAGCTGCTAATAATACAATACCATCTTTCCAATTTAAACGATATCCTTTAGGTACAAATACTAAAGGTAATACTACAAACGAAATTCCAAGCATCCAGTAAATATCATTATCTAATATACCAATATCTTTTACAGCTACAGGAGTTATAATTGATGTGATTCCTAATACCGCTAATATATTAAACACATTAGATCCAATTAAATTCCCTAAAGAAATTGCTTTTTCTTTCTTTAAAACCGCTATAATTGATGCTGCTAACTCAGGCACACTTGTACCAATAGAAACTACTGTAACACCTATTACCCTCTCACTTACTCCATATTCTAAAGCCATAGAAGTTGCTCCCTTTATTAGTAACTCTGATCCTCCCCAAAGACCTAAACCTCCAATTACTAAAAATAAAACAATCTTATATAAAGGTAAAGGTTCATCATCTTCTGGTAACTCATCTAAAACTGCTGTTTTTTGGTATCTTAAAAGGTAAATTAGAAATATTATCAAAAAAGAAAATAAGATAATACCTTCATTTCTAGCAATAACATTATCACCACTTAAGAAAAAATATAATAATATTGAAGCAATCATCATTACAGGCCAATCAGTTTTATAAAAACTTTTTTGCACATGCATAGTTCCTAGCAATAAAGTTATTCCTAAAACCAAACCAAGGTTTGCAATATTAGAGCCAATTACATTTCCTAAGGCTAAATCTGATGAACCACTTAAAGCTGCATTAATGCTTACAATTAGTTCTGGAGCAGAAGTTGCAAAAGAAACCACAGTCATACCAATTACAATTTTAGGTACATCTAATTTTAAAGACAAAGCTACAGCCGATTTTAACAACCAATTACCGCCTAAAATCAACAATATTAAGCCTCCTATAATTAATAAAAAATTCATGAAATATAATTTATTGCGAATATACATTTTTATCACTTCAACTATAATGAAAAAATGAAAAGCATAAAAACAGATAAAAAAAATGTTTTAAATCCCTTTAGATTTTAAATTATTATAAAAACTTTCCTTTACCACATTACACATTAACGCCTTAATAAGTTGTTTTAATTACAATTTAAAACATAAATTAAGCAAATTTAACTTCATATTAAAACCATATTAATCAAATTGATTATAAATAAAAAATCAATTTGACAAATAACTACTTTTTTATTTGGGAACGATATCACAATCCATATATATTGATAAAACAATTAAAAAAAACCCAATATTATTAACCCAAATACCTATAAAAACTATGATTATTATTTTAACTAAATTTATTGAAACTATGTCTGATATTATTTTTCAAATTCTGTTTTAATAAAATTACCTTTTAAAAACCACACTATTCTAAAAGCAACTCATTCATTGAAGCTTGAGTTGTTTATTTTCATTAAATTTGATAAATAACTAATCATATAATGAAAAAACAAGTATTTAAAATTCTTGCAAAAATTAACAAATTGATTTTACCATCTTTTACAAAAAAAGGATTGGACATTTCTAAAGCATCAAAAGCTCAACTTGCTTTAGTTGGATGGAGAGCTTATGTAACATTAAATTCACTAGATTAAAAAAAGGAAAAATCATGAAAGACAATTATACCAAAGTATTAACAGATACAACTATCATTATAAAAGGACTTCAAACAATTTTAAGTGAAGCAAAAATTGACTACAAAGTATTAGACAGTGTTGAATCTGGTAGACTTGCTGGATTTGGTGTTCCTATAAATTCTGTTCAATTATATGTTCTAAACAACGATTTAAAAAAAGCTCAACCAATTATAGATAGCTATAAAGAAGAAATAAATTCATAAAAAGTTACAATAGTCTTTCTGATTTAAAAAAATGCTATTATATTTGCACCCGCTTACGGCCATGTGGCGCAACTGAATAGCGCACTTGATTACGGCTCAAGAGGTTCTAGGTTTGAATCCTAGCATGGTCACAAAAACTCATCTATTATTAGATGAGTTTTTTTTATTTATATAATTGCAATAATGAAAAAGACCTTAAGCAATAGCTTAAGGCCTTTTTGTCTAACCAAACTTAGTATAAAAACTAACTACTACTATCTTTAATGATCTTTTTAGATCCGTATATTAATCCTATTAAAAACAATAAACCAGAAACACCATCTATTGGTAAACCTGGTGGTGGAGGTGGTGGAGCTGGAGGAGGCACAATTTGCCCATATCCTAAAGCAGGAAGCAAAAAAATAATTAAAACTATTAAAACCCTTTTATACACCTTGTTCTTATTTCTATGACCCATAACCCCTTTATAAGTCACTACAAATAAAAAACAATTATAACTTTTATTTAATAGTTTTCGATGAACTGCACTTTAGTGTAGATATTGCTTAATCATTAAGCGATGTGCAGGAATACTCTTATTGTAGTTTTTAACTAATAATTCTACTATTTCTGGTGAATTAATTCCAATTTCCTTTTTGTGTTTAAATCTTGAAACGTATAAATTATAAGTTGAATTCTCTTTTTCAAAAATTAAGAAATGAGTTTCATTAAGTTCTGTATAACTAATTTCATTACCAGAAAAAGCTTCAGATTTATCTATAAAAAAATCAGAGAACTCGTAATATTTAAAAACATTTTCCATAATTATACTAATTCTGCAGAAAGACCTAATTGCAACAATTTAGAACACCTTGGTTCTAAATCTTTAAATTCTCCAGACTTTACAGTACATTTTCCTTTATAATGAACCAAAGTTGCACATTGTTCTGCTTGTTCAAAACTATGATCACAAACTGTAACTAAAGATTCTATAACATGATCAAATGTATTAACATCATCATTATGCAAAACTATTTCATGTTGAAAAACTTCTTGTTCTAAAACATCAACTTCTTCTTGTTTTTTTTCTTTTGTACTCATCCTATAAAAATAGAAAATATTTTTTACTCTTTTATATATTTTAATGCAACCCAATTATTTCTTTCAATATAAGTTTCTAATTTTAACCCATATTGTGAAACTTCAGCATCTATAATTGGTATATCTTCTTGATAAAAACCACTTAACAGCAACACTCCGTTTTCATTAAGGCAATTTGTATAAATTTTCATATCCATCAACAAAATATTTCTATTGATGTTGGCAATAATTACATCGTATTTTTTATTTATTAATAAAGATGAATCTCCTTCATAAACAGAAATATTCTTACAATTATTACGAGTAACATTTTCTACAGAGTTTTCATAACACCAATTATCAATATCTATTGCATCTGTTGGGTTAGCACCTTTCATTTCAGCAAAAATTGCTAAAATTCCAGTACCACAACCCATATCTAAAACTTTTTTATTTGCTAAATCTAATTTTAACAAATGCTGAACCATCATGTGAGTTGTTTCATGATGACCTGTACCAAAACTCATTTTTGGTTCAATAACTATATCGTATTTTAAATTAGGGTTTTCATGAAAAGGAGCACGAATACTTACTAAATTATCTACTTGAATTGGTGTAAAATTCTTTTCCCATTCTGCATTCCAATTTGTTTGAGCAACTTCATTTTGATTGTATTCAATAGAAAATTCATCAGAATTTAAAACAAAAATGTCTGTAAGAATTGTTTCATTCCAATCATTCTTCTGAATGTATGCAGTTACACCTGTTTCGTTTTCTACAAAGCTTTCAAAACCAACTCCACCTAATTCTGCAATTAAAATTTCTGTTGCAGGTTCTTTTGGGGTTACTGTAAAATTGTATTCTATATAAATGTTATCCATAAAAATAATCTAAAAAAAAATGCATCGAGATTTTTAAATCTCGATGCAAATTTATTGTAAATATCTTAAAGTACTCTATTTAAATAGCAGTAATAATTCCCATAAAATCTTCTACTTTTAAAGCAGCTCCACCAATTAAACCACCATCTACATCTGGTTTAGAAAATATTTCTTCTGCATTTGCAGGTTTTACACTTCCTCCATATAATATAGAAACTTCATCTGCAACTTCTTGGTTGTATTGTTTTGCTATAATACCTCTAATAAAAGCATGCATTTCTTGTGCTTGTTCTGCACTTGCAGTTTCACCTGTACCAATTGCCCAAACTGGCTCATAAGCTAAAACTATACTTTTCCAAGCAGAAGCTTCTAAATGAAATAATGCATTTTTTAACTGACTTTCTACAACAGCAAAATGGTTTTCAGATTTTCTATCTTCTAATAATTCTCCAAAACAAAAGATTGTTTCTAAGTCATTTTCTATGATAGCATCTACTTTTTCTGCTAAAGAAGCGTCTGTTTCATTAAAATAAGTTCTTCTTTCTGAGTGCCCTAAAATAACAGTTTCAACACCAATAGCTTTTAACATATCTGCAGAAATTTCACCTGTATAAGCACCATTTTTAGCTTGATGCATATTTTGAGCAACAACTTCTATTTTAGAATCTTTTGCAGCTTTTACAGAAGAAGATAAATTTACAAAAGTAGGAGCAACAATTACTCGAGTGTTTTTTAATTTCTCTTTCTTTAATGCCTTTTTTAATTCTTTGATAAGTTTTTTACTTTCTTTCTTATCATTATTCATTTTCCAGTTTCCTGCTACTATTTTTGATCTCATAATTCTATAATTTATAACCTAAGTTATTGGTTTTATCCCTATTTAAATTTTCATGTAAATTTAAGAAATGAAAAAACAAAAAACATGACGAAAATCAAATAGTTACTAAAACGATTTATATAGATTTTTTTAACGCATTTACAAGATCTTTATCAGATGCGTTTGTGGCTTTAAACAAAGAAATTTTACCTTGCTCATCTATAACTATATATCTAGGAATCCATCTTAAATTTAAGAAATCTACCAAATCTCCATTCTTCATTCCTTTTGGCAAATTATAATGTTCTCCTTTAATTTGATATCGTTTTACACCTCTTTTCCATGAATTGATTCTTTCATCTACAGATAAAAACATAAAAACAACATCAGGGTTTTCTTTTTGTAATTCTTTTACTTTTGGCAACCCTTCTAAACAATCTCTACACCAAGATGCCCAAACATCTATAAATATTTTTTTCCCTTTATGTTTATTTAAGACCTCTTTAAAAGCATAAGGAGTATCATTTAAGGTATATACCTTTTCGTTTAAAGCTAATTCTGAAAACTGTGTTGGTGTTTCAAAATTACAACTCATAAATATTAATAAAACTAAGAACGATAATTTTTTAAACATAAATTTATTTTTATTCTTTGTCATTAATTAGCCTTTTTACTTACAATTGAAAGCTATATTTAAAAACAAAAATAACTACTTTTGCATAACTTTTACAAAACAGATGACAACACAAGAACTTATTACTCAAATTAAAAAGAAAAAATCATTTTTATGCATTGGTTTAGATGTAGATTTAAATAAAATTCCACCTCATCTTTTAAAGGAAGAAGATCCTATTTTTGAATTTAACAAAGCCATAATAGATGCAACAAATCATTTATGTGTTGCTTATAAACCAAACACTGCTTTTTATGAAGCTTATGGTTTAAAAGGTTGGAAATCTTTAGAAAAAACTATTAATTACTTGAATGAGAATTACCCAGAAATCTACACAATTGCAGATGCTAAACGTGGAGATATTGGAAACACTTCTACCATGTATGCTAAAGCATTTTTTGAAGATTTAGCTTTTGATTCTGTTACAGTTGCTCCTTATATGGGAAAAGATTCTGTTGAGCCTTTTTTAGCTTTTGATAACAAACACACAATTATGTTAGCCTTAACTTCTAATGAAGGTGCTTTCGATTTTCAAACAAAAGAAGTTGATGGTAAAGAGTTATACAAACAAGTTTTAGAAACTTCTAAAAATTGGAAAAACGCTGATAATTTAATGTATGTTGTAGGCGCAACAAAGGCTGAATATTTTAAAGAAATTAGAAAGATTGTTCCTAATTCTTTTTTATTAGTTCCTGGTGTTGGTGCACAAGGTGGTAATTTACAAGATGTTTGCAAATATGGTTTATCAGAAAATATTGGTTTACTAATTAATTCTTCTAGAGGAATTATATATGCTTCAACAGATGTTGATTATGCTAAAAAAGCTGCTTTAAAAGCAGAAGAACTTCAGAAAGAAATGGCTGAAATTTTAGGTTAAATTATTCATGGAATATCAAGATCAAATTGGAAGAGTTTTAGTTCTTAAAAAAACTCCCATTCGTATTATTTGTCTTGTTCCAAGTTTAACAGAACTTTTAGTAGATTTAGGATTAGAAGATTGTATTATTGGTATCACAAAATTTTGTATTCATCCAGAACATTTAAAACAAACCAAAACTGTAGTTGGAGGAACAAAAAACATCAATATTGATAAAATTAAAAATCTTAAACCTGATATAATTCTCTGCAACAAAGAAGAAAACAGTAAAGATATTGTAGAAATTTGTGAAAAAATTGCACCTACACACGTTTCTGACATTTATACAATTGATGATAATTTAGATCTAATAAAACAGTATGGTTTATTATTTTCTAAAGAAAATAAAGCTACAGAAATAATAGAGGAAATCCATTCTAAATTAGAAGATTTTAGGCGTTTTACTAAAACTTTAAAAGTAAAAAAAGTAACATATTTTATTTGGAAAAATCCATGGATGGCAGTTGGAAATAATACTTTTATAAATCATTTATTACAACTAAATAAATTTGAAAATATTTATCAAAACAAAGAACGTTACCCAGAAGTACAATTAAATGAAATAGATGCTAATAGAAATCTTGACTTTGTATTTTTATCTTCTGAACCTTATCCTTTTAAGGGAGAACATATTTTTGAGGTAGAAAAAATCACAAAAAAGGCTAAAGTTATTTTGGTTGATGGAGAAATGTTTTCTTGGTATGGAAGTAGACTTAAATTAGCTTTCAAATATTTTAAAACACTTCATAAAAATATAGCAGAATAAAAAAAGAGGCTTTAATTAAAGCCTCTTTTTTATATTAATTTTTTAACTTTATTTCTTATCCTGTAAAGCAAATACTTGTTGCAACAAAGCAGTGTTTCTTAATCCTACTTTTTCTCTAATTCCTTTTTCTTCAACTTCAATCATTGTAAATACACCAGCTAAAGCTTGATCTGTTACATATTGAGTTAAATCTGGATTTACTTTCTTTACAAAAGGAATAGAATTGTATTTTGTAATTAAGTTACTCCACACTTTATCTGCACCAACTTTACTAAATGAGTTACTAATTACAGGACTAAAACTAGCATATAAACTTTCTGATGTTTTTCCTTGTAAATAAGAAGTTGCAGCATTTTGCTCTCCTAATAAAATATTTTTAGCATCTGTAAAAGTCATATCTTTTACTGCATTTACAAAAATTGGAGTTGCTGTTTTAACGGCATCTTCTGCAGCTCTATTTAAAACTTTAATTCCTTCATCAGCTAAATTACCTAAACCTATTTTACGTAAACCTTTATCTACTGCTTGTAACTCTTCTGGTAATAAAATTTTTACCAAATCATTTTTATAAAAACCATCTGTTGCAGTTAATTTAGAAACCTGGTTTTTAATTCCATTATCTAAAGCTTGTTTTAAACCATTACCTATTTGTTCTTGACTTAACACACCACTCTCAGTAACCTGATTTACCACTTTTTGTAATTCTGCACATCCTACAAACTGAAGAGCAATTACTAATACTAAAATTCTTTTTATCATTTTTTATTATTTATCTATACTTATGAAACTGTTTTCTCTTAAAAGTCACATACTATTTAAAACTATCTGTTTTTTTATCATACCCATAAGGGCAATGTTTGCAACCACTTTTACAACAATATCCTCTTTTTAAGTGAAATTTTTCTGTAAAAACTTTATAGCCTTTTTCGTTTAAATAAAAATCATCTTCCTCTAAAGGAGTTCTTTGATTATACATATTGCAAAAATAGTTTTTATTCCATAAAAAAAGCGCTCCTAAGAACGCTTTAACTTTTTATTTATCTTTTCCTGGAGGAAACCTAGAAATTATCTCTTTTACAAATTCTTTAATCCTTGCTTCTTTTTTTTCTCTATTTTGAAGCTTTAGAGCTCCTGTTCCAATTCCTTGCCAAATTAACTCTTTCTTTTCTTTATCAATAAAATCAATAAAAAGCGTTCCTTCTGTATGCTGATTTATACTCATATTATTATTCATACCACCAAACCAAGGATTCCAACCAAAACCAACGTTATTTTGAGAAATATTTACTTTTTCTCTAGATTTTGTAAAAATACCTACCAACATATCTGGATTTTTAGATTTTGTAAATCCTAAAGCAGATAATTCTGCTTCAATAGCTCTTAAAATTCGTTTTTTATCTAAATCCGATATTTTAGCTTTATCAATTTCTGGCTTATAAAAACCATAAGTTTTATACTTGGTAAAATCTACCTTAGAATCATAATCTGTAAGAACTTTTATAGAGCTACAAGAAGTAAACAACACTACACTTAACAATAAAAGAATACTTTTTTTCATAATAAACTGATTTTTATACCTACAAAAACATCAATAAGTATGCCATTTAATTGACAAAAATAATTAATTTAGAATACTCATAATTTGTGTTTTACATGATTTTAATTTTAAAATATATTGTTCCTAAAGGATTTATTGCAATTACACTCTATCCATTTATATTTTTAAGGTCAAAAAAATTAAAGCAAAACAAAACACTTCTCAATCATGAAAACATACATCTTAAACAACAACAAGAATTATTAGTTGTATTTTTCTATATTATTTATGGATTAGAGTGGATCTATAAATTCTTTATCTATAAAAACAGTTATCTTACATACCTTAATTTAAGTTTTGAAAGAGAAGCTTATCAAAATGAAAAAAACTCAACTTATTTAAAAAACAGAAAGTACTTTAGCTTTATAAAATATTTTTAAATAAATAAAAAATATGTAACTATTTTATTAATTTACTAAATTGCAAGCCCAAAATAAAACATTTATTACGAATGAATCAAGAAAAATCATATAGACCAAAACATAAAGTAAGAATTGTAACTGCTGCTTCTCTTTTTGATGGACATGATGCTGCCATTAATATTATGCGTAGAATTATACAATCTACAGGTGTTGAAGTTATTCATTTAGGCCATGATAGATCTGTAGAAGAGGTTGTAAATTGTGCTATTCAAGAAGATGTAAATGCTATTGCAATGACATCTTATCAAGGTGGTCATAATGAGTATTTTAAATACATGTATGATTTATTAAAAGAAAAAGGTGCTGGACATATTAAAATATTTGGTGGTGGTGGTGGTGTAATTCTACCTGAAGAAATAAAAGAATTAATGGATTATGGAATTACACGCATATATTCTCCTGATGATGGTAGAGAATTGGGTTTACAAGGAATGATAAATGATTTGGTACAAACTTCTGATTTTGCAATTGGTAATACACTAAACACAACTATAAACGAATTAACCAATAAAGAAGCTGGTAAAATTGCCAGAGTAATATCTTCAGCAGAAAACTTCCCTGAAGTTGCAAAAGATACTTTAGAGAAAATTCATACAAAGAATAAATATTCAAAAATTCCGGTTTTAGGAATTACAGGAACTGGTGGAGCAGGAAAATCTTCGTTAGTTGACGAATTAGTACGTCGTTTTTTAATCGATTTTCCAGAAAAAACAGTTGGTTTAATTTCTGTTGACCCATCAAAAAGAAAAACAGGTGGTGCACTTTTAGGTGATAGAATTAGAATGAACGCAATTAATAACCCTAGAGTTTACATGCGTTCTTTAGCAACTCGTCAATCTAACTTAGCTCTTTCTAAATATGTAAATGAAGCTATAGAAGTATTAAAGGCTGCAGAATTCGATTTAATTATTTTAGAAACTTCTGGTATTGGGCAATCTGACACAGAAATTATAGAACACTCAGATACATCTTTATATGTAATGACGCCAGAATTTGGTGCTGCTACTCAATTAGAAAAAATTGACATGCTAGATTTTGCTGATTTAGTTGCCATTAATAAATTTGACAAAAGAGGTGCTTTAGATGCTGTTAGAGATGTAAAAAAACAATATATGCGTAACAATAATTTGTGGCATATCAATCAAGATGATTTACCAGTTTACGGAACAATCGCTTCTCAATTTAACGACCCAGGAATGAATACTTTGTACAAAAGTATTATGGATAAATTGGTAGAGAAAACCAATGCAGATTTAGTTTCTAAAATGGAAATTACCTCAGCAATTTCTGAAAAGATATTTGTAATTCCACCTAAAAGAGTTCGTTATTTATCTGAAATTGCTGATGACAATAGAGATTACAATCAAAAAGTTGATGAACAAGTAAAAGTTGCTCAAAAATTATATGGAATTTTTCAAACTATTTTATCAGTATCTAATGTCACTTCAAGCACAGTCGAGAAGTCTTTTTTAACAAAAACAGGATTAAATGAAGATGAGATTCTTTCTTCAGAAGTTACTGAAATTGATAAAGACTTTTTAAAATTACTTTTTGCTCAATTTGACAAAGTAAAAATGAACTTAAACCCACATAATTGGGAAATCATTTTAAACTGGCAAGAAAAAGTAAACAAGTATAAAAATCCGGTTTATACATTTAAGGTTAGAGATAAAGAAATAAATATTGAAACTCATTCTGAATCGCTTTCACACTCTCAAATACCAAAAGTAGCTTTACCTAAATACGAAGCTTGGGGAGATTTATTACGTTGGAATTTACAAGAAAATGTTCCTGGAGAATTCCCTTTTGCTGCTGGCTTGTATCCTTTTAAAAGAACTGGAGAAGACCCAACAAGAATGTTTGCTGGAGAAGGTGGACCAGAAAGAACCAACAGACGTTTTCATTACGTAAGTTTAGGAATGGACGCAAAACGTTTATCTACAGCTTTTGATTCTGTTACACTTTATGGAAATGATCCAGATGTAAGACCCGATATTTATGGTAAAATTGGTAATGCAGGAGTTTCTATTTGTTGTTTAGACGATGCTAAAAAACTGTATTCTGGTTTTGATTTAACACATCATATGACTTCTGTTTCTATGACAATTAATGGTCCTGCACCAATGTTATTAGGTTTCTTTATGAATGCTGCCATAGATCAGAATTGTGAGAAATATATTAAAGAAAATAACCTTGAAAAACATGTTGAAGCGAAGTTCAAAGAAATTTACGATTCAAAAGGATTAGAAAGACCAACATATCAAGGCGATTTACCTGAAGGAAATAATGGTTTAGGTTTACTTTTATTGGGTTTGACTGGTGATTTGGTGTTACCTTCTGATGTTTATCAACAAATAAAACAAGACACTTTAGCACAAGTTAGAGGAACTGTACAAGCAGATATTCTTAAAGAAGATCAGGCACAAAATACCTGTATATTTTCTACTGAATTTGCATTGAGATTAATGGGAGATGTTCAAGAATACTTCATCGAAAAACAAGTAAGAAACTTTTATTCGGTTTCTATTTCTGGTTATCATATTGCTGAGGCTGGAGCAAACCCTATTACACAATTGGCCTTGACTTTATCTAACGGATTTACTTATGTTGAGTATTATTTAAGCAGAGGAATGGATATTAATAAATTTGGTCCAAACTTATCGTTTTTCTTTTCAAACGGAATTGACCCTGAATATTCTGTAATTGGTAGAGTTGCTCGTAAAATTTGGGCAAAAGCCATGAAAAATAAATATGGAGCAAACCCAAGAGCACAAATGTTAAAATATCACATTCAGACTTCTGGACGTTCTTTACACGCTCAAGAAATAGACTTTAATGATATTAGAACTACGCTTCAAGCTTTGTATGCTATAAATGATAATTGTAATTCTTTACATACAAATGCATATGATGAAGCTATTACCACTCCAACAGAAGAGTCTGTAAGAAGAGCTATGGCAATTCAGTT
Source organism: Polaribacter sp. Z022 (assembly GCF_023555495.1). Lineage (GTDB taxonomy): Bacteria > Bacteroidota > Bacteroidia > Flavobacteriales > Flavobacteriaceae > Polaribacter. Next base: position 347,086 of record NZ_JALCZO010000003.1, read on the forward strand.
AATCATCAATAAAGAATTGGGTTTAACTAAGAATGAAAATCCAATTCAAGGAGCCTTTATTATTGAAGAATTAACAGATTTAGTTGAAACTGCTGTTTTAGAAGAATTTGATAGAATTACAGAAAGAGGTGGTGTTTTAGGAGCTATGGAAACCATGTATCAACGCTCTAAAATACAAGAAGAAAGTTTATATTACGAAACATTAAAACATAATGGAGAGTTTCCAATTATAGGTGTAAATACTTTTCTGAGTTCTAAAGGTTCACCTACAGTACAACCAGCAGAAGTAATTAGAGCAACTGAAGATGAAAAACAAAATCAAATTAAAACCAAAGAAAGTTTAAATAAAGCAAATCCAATTAAAGTTGCTGAACAAATTGCAATTTTACAAGAAGCTGCAATTCAGAATGAAAACTTATTTGATAAATTAATGGAAGCAACTAAAGTTTGTTCTCTAGGACAAATTACTGAAGCTTTGTTTAAAGTTGGAGGTCAATATAGAAGGAATATGTAAAAGGCAATGGCTTTTGATAAATACCTAAAACTTTAAATAACAAACATCTTTATAAAAGAAGTCAATAATTAACCCCTTCAGGTTTTGAAAATCTGAAGGGGTTTGTTGCTAATTGAAATAAATAATAAAAAATACTGTACTCATATAAATCCAAAATAAAGTGAAAATTATATGCATGATTGTTTCAAAATTTTTCCCTTTCCATAGTTTTGGAGAATACACAAATAATTGAAAAATTAATCTAACAAACCAAAAAATGCCTAATCCAAGAGAGATTTTCTTTCCTAAATTAGTTTCTATCAATTCGTTTGCAGAAGTTAAGCACAATAAACCAATTAAGAAAACAACTAAAGCTATAAAAAATGTATGCACACTCATCATTTGTTTATTAATTAAACTCAAGTTCTCTTGTTCTTCTTTCCAATTAAAATACTTTGGAAAACCAATATGAATAAATGCTAAAAGTGTTAAAATAAAACCTATTATTTGTATATGTAAAATCATAATTCATCTATTTTTTGATAGTAAAAATTGACATAAATGGTGTGAACTTCTTTTCAGAAAATTCAGTAAAACCAGCTTCTTTAAAAACTTTTATCCAAATGTATTTTGAAAAGAAATGCGTAAAGCCAATAGAAAACGCAAAGAAACTTGGAATATCTCTTAAATGCTCTACGATTACTACTTTACCATTTTCTCTACAAACTCTTTTACATTCTTTAAAAAAAGTGACTTTCTCTTTATTACTTCTTATTTCGTGAGCTGCTGATAAAAGAAAAACAACATCTGCAGAATTATCATTTAAAGGAATTTGACTAGTTTTAATCTGTTCTGTATTTGGATAAATCTCACTTACTTTTCTGGCTCTAATGATTGCAGGTTCAGTATGTTTTTTTGAGTTGTAAAAATCAAAAACATTTAAAGTTGACTTTGGAAATTTATTTTTTATGATAAAACTTGTTTCATCAAAACCAGCATTTATATTTACAATTTGTGTTTCTAAACCATCATTAATTTCTAATTCTTTAAACCAAACAAAATTATAATATCCAGAGAAATCATACACATAAGCAGACACTAATAAAGGCATAAGTAATCCATAAAAAAATGCTCCAGATATTATCCAAATAAGATTTTTTGATACATCTAATGTAGAACAAACAAAAATAATCATTATTAAAACTAGAAGCCCAATCACATAAAAATGCCTATTAAAACTTAATATATTTAAAACTCCTTGAAACTTCTTTCTTTTTATTTCCATAATTCTATTCTTCCTTTTTTCCATTGGTATGGAACGTTTTCAATAACAAATGCATTAGCTAAAACACAATTATCTAATTCAAGTTTTTTTATAAAGCCAAAATGATAATCTTCAACTTTTAATGGATTTGGGTTCCAATTTGTACGAACTCCTTCAATAATTAAAACCTCATTCGTTTTATCATTATAAGTAAAAGTAAATGGTAATGGCCCTGCAAATCTTCTAGCTTCTTTCCAATTATTAAATGGTGAATTTATAGGTAATTCAACTTCTTCTAGTTTATTTACTTTAATATTAAATTTTGATTTTTTAGAAGAAATTTCTATAATTTCTTTTTCAGAATTTATATTTATATCTGTAGTAGTATAATTATAATGAGTAAAAATATTTCCTCTAAAAGTCATTTTTTTGCTATCAGTTTCTGACTTCAGAATATACAAACCTCGTAATCTTTTTCCTTTTCTATTTGTATATCTCACAAAAACACGATAACCAATTAAAAAGAAATCATTGCCCATAAAATTCGGAAATCCTTTAGGTTTCAAATCTTTCGTTTGCACCATTGCAACTGCAATAAAAGCCCATTTTTCTTGCAAAGTATCTAGTGTTAAACATTTAGGGATTAAAGGTTCTACTTCCTCTTTTGGTATTGCAAAAGTAAATACCATAGAACTTTCAAAGAAGGCTTCTACTGCAAACGGATGATTTTTTAATGATTTAAGCATAACTTCTTTGTTTTAAAATGAATTCTTTATAATAAATTAGAGCGCAAAAAAAAATCGAAAAAACTAAATTCAAATTTCCAAAAAGCAACAAATCTTTTGCTCTAAAAAATTCAATTAAGTTCATTGTGATTATAATTAGTATTTGAACTTTAGCATTTAATCTAATTTTATAACCGCTCAAAATCCATACAATCATTAATATCTCTAATACACCTATTGTAAAAGTGAATTCTCTTGAATATTGTTCACCTAAAATTCTTTCAACAATTTCTTGATGCCTTGGAACTAGGTTTAAAATTTTACAGTAAAAACCGTTTACAAACCAAACTGAAGAAATTAGATATTTAAATAGATTCATTACTATTAACACTTAAAACTTTCAGAAATTATTGAAAGTTTATAATCAAATTTTTTTACTTTTTCATAATTTTTGTAAAGTTAGATAGTAACCAATGCTCATCAGCTTTAATTGCATTTTCTAACATCGAATTTACTTTTGTTGTTACAAAAGATAAATCCCCTAAAACTTTTTTAAATTGCTCACCTTCTTCTGTAGAATCGTCAACTTTTTGTAATTCATCTAAAACTTTTATAACAGGTTCTATTTCTCTTTTCTTTCGTTCTTTGGTAATTTGTTTAAACAATTCCCAAATATCTTTATCTGCAACAAAAAACTCTTTACGTTCACCTACTACAAATTCTTTTGAAACAATACCCCAATCAATTAAAGCTCTAACATTCATATTTACATTTCCTCTAGAAATTTTTAAAGTTTCCATAATGTCTTCAGCAGAAAGAGGTTTTGTAGAAACTAACAACAAAGCATGTACTTGAGCCATGGTTTTATTTATACCCCAAGAAGTTGCTAAACTTCCCCAAGTTTGAATGTATTTATTTTTTGCTTCATTTAATTCCATGGTACAAATATACAATAAATTATTTAACTTTCAATAATTACTGAAAATTAAATAACTAAGTTTATTTTGTTTCAGTAGACTTTAAACCATCTATCAATCCCTTCAAATCTTTTAAAGAATTTGTGACATTGTTTTCTTTAATTACATCGTTCATTAACTGAATTGCCTCTTGAGGACTAGAATTTAACATCGTTTTTGCAGCAGCAGCTGTCACTGCATTTTGTAATGTGTGTAATTGTTGTTGCTGTTGCACAATATTCATCATTGCAATACTTGCAGCTTGTGTAGTAATTTGGTTAGAAATAGAATCTAAACTAAAACTACTGTCTTTTAAAAATCCATTAACTTGTTTAATAGCATCAATTATTTGGCTATTTACAGTTTTTCCTGAGTTATTGTTTGTTTCTGGCATCTTTTGTTGCTAAAATAGTGGTTACACATTGAGTTGTTACTGCTTGAGATAATATATTAGCTTGCTGTTGTTGGTTAACTGCATTCTCCATTAAAATTCCAATAGAATGCGCTAAAGATTGATACACATTTCCCATTGCCATAGCTGGTGCTTCTGCTACCACCTTTACATTAGATTGAGTTACTGCATCTGTTACTTGAGGATTTACTACATCTGACATTTTTAATATTTTTTAAAGTTATAATTATCTAAATGTACATTTACAATTTGACACTTTTAAAGTAAATACTGAAAATCAAGTGTTTACACCTATTAAAATGGAGGAATATACTTTCTCTAAAAATAATTTATATAAAATGCATCTTTTTCAATAACTTTAAGTCTATTAAGTGAATATTAAAAATCAATATCATGAAAAATAATAATTGTACTTGTAATTGCGTAGGTTGTAACACAGGAGATTGCAAAAATTGTACTTGCCAAAACTGTACATGTTCTAATTGTAATTGTTAAAAATGACAACTAAACAAGTTTGGACTTCGTATTCAGAAGATTTAAAACGATTTATCATCAGCAAAGTAAAAAATAATACAATTGCTGATGATATTTTGCAGGATACTTTTATTAAAATTCACACAAAACTCCACACTTTAAAAGATTTAAATAAATTAAAATCTTGGTGTTTTACTATTGCTAGAAACTCCATTTTAGATTATTGGAAATCTACAAATCAAACTTTTGAAATTGCAAATTTTGAAAGCGAAACAGAGACTTCAGAAACCATTCATACAGAAAAAGATTGTTTACGTGGAATTTTAAAAAGTCTTCCTAAAAAATATAGAGACCCTTTATTTTTATCAGATATAAAAGGATTAAAACAACAAGAAGTAGCCAATCAATTAAAACAAAGTTTACCAACTACAAAATCTCAAATTCAACGTGCAAGAAAATTAATTGCTCAAGGTTTTATGGATTGTTGTGGTTTTGTTTTAAATAGTGAAGGAAATTTAGTGGGAGAAGTTCAAGATAAAAAGGATTGTAAAGTTTGTAATTAATATATTTACATAATATTAAATTACTTGTAGTGGAAAATTATTTAGATGCTTTTAAAAATGCTTTTAACGGAACTTTAGATTGGACATGGAAATCTATAATTTTTGATGTTCCTTACTATACAAATTACTTTTGGGGATTAATTATTATTTCACTTATTGTTTGGGGATTAGAAATTGCATTTCCTTGGAGAAAAAATCAAGCTATTTTTAGAAAAGACTTTTGGTTGGATGCTTTTTATATGTTTTTTAACTTCTTTATTTTCTCTATTGTAATTAGTGGAGTTTATAAAGTTTTAGGTTTATTTTTTGGAGAGTTTAATATTACCTCAAAAAGTTTAGCTATTATTAATATTTCTGAGTGGAAACCTTGGTTACAACTATTAGTATTTTTCATCACTTTAGATTTTGTACAATGGTTTACACATGTGCTTTTACATAATTACCCTTTATTATGGAGATTTCACAAAGTACATCACAGTGTTAAAGAAATGGGATTTGCAGCACATTTAAGATACCATTGGATGGAAAATATTTTATACAAACCCCTTAAAACTTTTGGTGTAATGTTAATAGGTGGCTTTGAACCAGAACAAGCTTTTATTGTTCATTTTATAACCATAGTAATTGGCCATTTTAATCACGCAAATATTAAAATTACTTATGGTGTTTTTAAATACATTTTAAACAATCCTGTTATGCATTTATATCATCATGCCTATGTTTTACCAAAAGGTAAAAACGGAATGAATTATGGAATAAGCTTAAGCATATGGGATTATATTTTTAAAACAAATTACATTCCAGAAGATAGTGGAACAATTGATTTAGGTTTTGAAGGTGATGAAGAGTTTCCAAAAGACTTTATACATCAAAATCTGTACGGATTTAAAAAGGATAATAAATAATTTTAACACTCATGCAATTGTATGAATCTTAAAACTAAAAATTAATCATCATTTTTAACTATCTTGTGATGATAATTTAACTTTTTAAAACACACTATTATGGCATCACTAAAGAAAGAAGACATTAGTCAAGAAGTATTTGATTTGTATGATGATTATGCACACAATAAAATTACACGTAAAGACTTTTTACAAAAACTATCTTTATATGCTGTTGGAGCAATAACCCTGCCTGCTTTATTAAGTTTTATTTCTCCAGATTATATAAACTCTATAATTATACCTGAAGAAGACCCAAGGTTAAATTCTAAAATGATAACCTATGATTCTCCAAAAGGAGGAAAAAAAATTGATGGATTGCTGTCAATTCCTAAAGACAAAAAAGGGAAACTACCAGGAGTAATTGTAGTACATGAAAATAGAGGTTTAAACCCATATATAAAAGATGTTGGTAGAAGAACTGCTATAGAAGGCTTTATAAGTTTAGCTCCAGATGCATTAACTCCTTTAGGAGGATATCCTGGAAATGATGATGATGGTAGAGCAATGCAAAAGAAAAGAGACAGAATGGAAATGTTAGAAGATTTTATTGCTGCTTATAACTACCTTAAAAAACACAAAAAATGTAATGGAAAAGTTGGGGTAGTTGGTTTTTGTTTTGGTGGATGGATTTCTAACATGATGGCTGTTCAAGTGCCAGATTTAGGTGCTGCAGTTCCTTATTATGGAAGACAACCTAATGATGAACTTGCTGCAAAAGTTAAAGCACCATTATTATTACAGTATGGAGAATTAGACAAAAGAGTAAATGCTGGTTGGCCTGCTTATGAAAAAATTTTAAAAGCAAATAAAATACCACATACAGCACATTTTTATCCAAATGCAAACCATGGTTTCCACAACAATACTACTCCAAGGTTTGATGAAGCTGCAGCAAATTTATCATGGGAAAGAACTATTGCTTTTTTTAATAAATACTTAAAAAGTTAATTTAATTAATGAGTATTTTTAAACACTTAAAATTTAAAGTCAATTTTAAAAAAAAGTATTGCCCAAAATGTAATGAAGAACAACCTAAAATAAGAAAACCAAAAGGTTGGCAAGAAATACTTTGGGGAGGAAATACATGTAGAAATTGCGGATGCAAAATGGATAGACTTGGAAATGAAAGAGAAAAATAAAAAACTAATAAGCAAAGAATTAAACGATTTTTACAACAAAGTTTCAGAGGAAACTCGTCTAGAAAAAGGTATGGGGATTTTTGAATTTGAGCGTATAAAAGATTTAATTGAAAAACATATTTCTAAATCTAATTCTACTATTATTGATGTTGGTGGAGGAACTGGAAAATATGCTGAATGGTTAGCAAAAAAAAATCATACTGTACATTTAATAGAACCTGTTTTAAAACATATTAAACTTGCAGAAAAAAGAGCTCAAAAATTAAAGAATCCTTTTTCTGTAACTAAAGGTATTGCTCAAAAGTTACCTTTTAAGAACGAAAGTGCTGATTTGGTTATTTTACACGGTCCTTTGTATCACTTGCAAAAAAAAGAAGATAGGATTGCAACAATTATTGAAGCAAAAAGAGTCTTAAAAAAAGGAGGTATAATTTTAGGTTTTGCCATAAATGCAACTGCATCTACAGTGGTAGGATTAATGAACGGAATGATTCATGCTAATTCTTTTTTTGAAATGTGCAAAGAAGAATTAACTTCTGGAATTCACAATGCTCCAAAAGATTTTCCTTTTTTATTGGCAGATGCTTATTATCACAAACCACAAGAATTAAAAGAAGAGTTTTTAGAACAAAACTTAAAATTCATCAATCTTTTTGCTGTTGAAGGTATGATATGGTTAGACAACGAATATTTTGCGAATATGTTAGACAAAAAGAAATCTAAAACTTTAAAAGCATTGCAAAAACTCACAGAAAATGATGAGTATTTACTGCCTTTTAGCCCTCATATGATGATTGCTATCAGGAAATAAAAGAATATTATTTCATTCTTTAAACGTAGCTAAAAAAACTTAAAATTCTTATATTGCAATTAAAAGAATACCCTAACAAAATTGCTAATATTTAATATGAAAAAATCATTATACTTTATAGTATTGATGTTTTTTATTTTTTCCTATCTCAATGGAATTTCTCAAAATATCGATGTAAAATCAAAATTTGAAAAAATTAAAATTTTAGATGACCATTCATTTGTTAATGAAATTACCATTATTTTTAAAAAAAGTGAAGTATCTAGACTTTACCCTATATTTTATGACACAAAATTAGAATATATCGCAAACATTAAAATATTTGAAAAAAGAAGGAAAAAATTTAAAGAAATACCTTTAAAAAAAATTTATGAAAATGATGTTGAGTTAGATTACATAAGTAGTAAAAAAATAAAATCCATACAAATACCCCCTAATAAAGACATAAAACTAACTTACTCAATTACTTGTTCTGAGTTAATGTATTTTTCCAGTCTACAATTCTTTTCTTACTATGCAGTAGATTCTTTAAAATATCAGATTAAAGTCCCTAAAAAATTTGCTTTTGCCCACAATATCGTAAACAAAGATTCTTTACCTAATTTTTATTTCGATTCTATAAAAAATATAAATGAAACTGTTTGGAAGATTAATTTAATTCCTAAAAAAATTGAACCAGATCCGTTATCTTTTTTTCGAATTTACAAAAATATAAAAGCACCTTTAATGAGAACTTTAGTAACTCCCATTGCATATAAAGATAATCCTACTAAATATATGAACGATTGGTACACTAAAAGTTTGATTTCTAAAAAAGGATTAAATGATATTGTTAAGAAAAAAATTGATGAATTAACTTTTAATGTAAATGACCAAAATAAAATTTTGAATATTATTTATAATTATGTTAAAAAAAATTTCAAATATGTAGCTATAGAAGTTGGAATGGGAGCGTTTATTCCTACTCCAGCAAACGAAGTTTTTCTTAATAAACAAGGAGATTGTAAAGATCTTTCAAATTTTTTATCTGAGGCTTTAAATTACAAAGGCATTAAAAGTAATGTAGCTTTAGCTGCAACTTTTAATCATATTAGCAATTGTGATTTCCCTTCTTTAAGTTCAGCTAATCATGTTATTTGTATTGCATATTTAAAAGATAAAAAAATTTTATTAGACCCAACTGACCCTATTCACATAGAACAACAACCAGTTCAAAGCTTACAAGACAGAACTATTTTTATAATAAATTCTGAAGGAGGAACATTTTATAATGTAGATAAGTTTACTCCTAAACAAAATGAAATTTCCTACAATGTCAACTTAAATTTAAACAGTGAAAAATCTCTTATTAAAGGTAATTTTAACATTAATTACAAAGGTATTTCTGGCAATTTCTTAAAAAGGTTCAAAAAAAGTGAAAGCGAAAAAAACTTTAATAACTTTCAAAAAAATCTATATGAAGAAATTTTTGGCAACCAATCTGTAACTGATATTTCTACTATAAAAAGCGATGAAAATTTAAATTTAAAAGGAAAAATTTCTATTAGTGGTAAAACTTTTAATGACGGACAAAACAAATACTTATTTATTGATTTTCTTCCAAGAATTATTGAAACCGAAAATAGAGAAACTTTAATTGAAGGAACTTATCTTAACAATCCTTTTTACAAAAAAGTAAAAGTAAAAATAAAATTAGACCAACCTATAGAACGCTTTAAAACAAAAGAACACTCGTTTAAAGGAAAAAACATATCTCTAAATTTAAAAATAAAGTTCATTTCTAACATAGAAATTGAATGTAGTTATAATTTTATTTTCAATCATCTTTTTATAAATAAAGAAAATATAGAGAAAATAAATAAAATTTTAAAGTCATTTAAAAAAATAACAAATGAACCTATTGTTCTTCAAAAACAAAAAAAATAGTCTAATAATAATTATCTTTAGTTTACTTTTTTACAGTTTTAATTCTTCGTTTAAAAATAATAATGAAGATCCTTTTTTAAAAATCTGTAAAAATTCGGATGCTTATTATTTGTATTCTAACACCGATGTTTTTTACACCAAAAGATGGATAAATTACAAAAGACTAGTTACTGTAAACAACAAGTTAGTTGTAAATAATGCGAATGGTGTAGATAAATTTGCTTTCTTAAAACTAAGTGAATATGAGAGTAATAATATCAAAAAAATTAAAATAAGAACTTTAAAATCTGATGGTTCAATTATAGAGTTAGATTCCAATCTTGTTTTTAAAAAAGATTCAAAAAGTAAAAAGATTAGTGCAATAAACTACCCTATACCAGCAGTAGAACCTGGAGATACCATTGAAACATCTTATACATATTCAGAAATTTTAGAAAAGGGAGAGTTAATGGATTATGTAAGTTTACAATTAAACTCACCTAGTAAAAAAATTAATTATACAATAAAAACAGGATCAGAATTAGCTATTAGATATAAACAATATAATAATTTTCCAGATCCAGAAGTTGTTACAAATGACACTTTAGTTCAAATAAAATTTTCTGTTAAGAACTTAAAAGGTTTAACTGAAAACGAACACAATTGTACTCTTTGTGAATTGCCTTATTTATATTACACTTTAGAAAACAAAAAAAGTACAGTAAGAAATTGGAATGATGTTTACAATCAAGAATTTAATTTTTTAACACAACCTATTTCTATAGACCATCATAGATCTACCTATTACAAAAGATGGAAACGAAGAATAATAGACCAAGCAAAAGACAGCTCTAAATATTATAAATTTAAACTACTTTATAATGAAGTTTTAAATAATTTTAAAATGGTTGATATAAACCGTGAAGAATTAATTAAAGCCAGTGGTTATTTTCTTAAAGAGAAAAAATTTAACCCAATTAGCCTTAGAAGGTTTTATAGACAAATACTAGAAGACTTAGAAATTGAATATTGGGCTGTATTTGGTAGAAGTAGATTATTGGGTACAATTGATGTTGATTATGTTAGAAAAGGAGAATTTGACCATATCTTTTTCGCTTATGAAAATAAAGATGGGTTTGCAAAATTTTTATACCCTCATGAAGATATATATAAATATCAAATTGATGAACTCCCTACAAGACTTTACAATACTAAAGCAGTATTAGTAAAACCTATTTTTAGAGAAAAAAAATCAAAAAAAGTAAAATTTATTACTAGAAATTTAACGTTTGCAAAAACAGATACTGTTAATATTTCTGCTATTAAACTTCCAGGAATGGACCCTAACTTTAATTATATAAATCAGATTATATCTGGTCAAGTTAATATTAAAGAAAAGAAAACTACATTAAAGTATATGTTTAAAGCTTCAGGTGGATTATATACAGAATTGCGTTCATTTTATTCAATGTTAAATAAAAATGAAGAAGCAAGTAATTTTTATGATGCTTTATCTAAATTTGAAGGAAATGAAAACGCAATACAAATAGATTCTTTAACGAGTATAACTATAAAAACAAAAAAACCTTTTTCTTACTCAACAAAAGGTTTAGGAAAACTAAACAATTCTATTCTATTTTTAAATGATAGTTTAGTAAGCATTTCAATAGACAAACTAATAAAACATAGTCAAATAGAAAGCAAAACTGAAAGCATAGACCTTAACTATTATTTAGATTATAGTTACTCTGATAATTTTACTTTTTATTTAAATTTTCCAAGTAAAATAAAAATTTTAGGACTTGAAAACGGAAATATTAATTTTAAAAATGATTATGGTGAATATTTATTTGAAGTAAAACAAAGCAAAGAAAATCAAATAAAATTTAGATCTAACTATATCATAAAAAAAGAAATATTACCAAAGGAAAAATACAATGACCTTAAACAACTTAATGAACAAGTTAAAAACGTAAAAAACAAACGATTAATTGTTAAGTTAATATCTTAACCTAAATCATAATTCTGCTAAAATTTCAGAAAAAAGCTTCAAAAAATCAACAGTACCTACCTCCTTCTCTTTTTAGAAGAAGTTCTACTTGCTTTTTTCTTTCTTCTATTAAAAGGAACAGCATCATCAAAAGTATTTTTTGCTGCTTTTGCTTTTTTATTCTTTTGCCAAGAATTAGTTTCTGGTAACAATACTTTTAATAAGTCTTGTCTGCCAACTTTGTTTAAAGTATTTCTAATCCAATCTTTGTTTTCCTTTTTATACCAAAAGAAAAAACGATGCTGATCTTCTCTTTCTCTTTTTGATTTCGGAGTTTTTGTTGGCTTTAATGTATAAGGATGATATCCTGAATAATAAATAACTGTAGCAACAGTCATTGGAGTTGGAGTAAATCCTTGCACTTGCTCTAACTGAAAGCCCATATCTTTGGTTTCTGCAGCTAAATTTGCCATATCTTCTACTTCACTTGCTGGGTGACTAGAAATAAAATACGGAATTAATTGAAGGTTCAATCTTCTCTTAATATTTATCTTATCAAAACGTTTTTTAAATAAATGAAAGTATTTAAAAGATGGTTTACGCATCAACTTTAAAACTGGATCAGAAGTATGCTCTGGTGCCACTTTTAAACGACCAGAAACATGTTTTGTCATTACTTCTTCTGTGTACGCATCTAATTCTTTTGGATCTGCATTCTTATTGAATTCTGGCACCAACATATCATGTCTAATACCACTACCAATAAAAGATTTTTTAATTTTTGGATGCTTATCAACTGCTTGATACAATTCTGTTAATGGTTTATGAGAAGTATCTAAATTAGAACAAATCACTGGCGAAATACAACTTGGTGCAACACATTTATCACAAATTTCTTGCACTTTACCTTTCATCTGATACATGTTTGCAGATGGTCCACCAATATCAGACAAATAGCCTTTAAAATCTGGCATATTTGCCACTTTATCAACTTCTTTTAAAACAGATTCTTGACTTCTACTTGCAATAAATTTTCCTTGATGTGCAGAAATGGTACAAAAACTACAACCACCAAAACACCCTCTGTGAATATTGATAGAAAACTTTATCATTTCAAACGCAGGTATAGGTCCACGTTTGTTATATTTTGGGTGTGGCAAACGAGTATATGGTAAATCAAAAGAACCATCAATTTCCTTTTCTGTCATTGTAGGAAAAGGCGGATTAATCACCAATGTATTCTCTCCTACTCCTTGTAAAACCCTACGTGCTTTTAATTTATTAGATTCTTGCTCAATAACTTTAAAGTTAGATGCAAATGTTTTTTTATCTGCTAAACAAGCTTCGTGCGAATTAATCTCAACATCTTCCCAATCTTTTACAACTGGTAATTTTTCATCATTTTGATTGATAAAAATTGCAGTTTGTTTTATGTTTTTTAAGCTCGAAAACGGAACCCCTTTTTGCAATAATTCTACAATTTCACGTAAAGGTTGCTCCCCCATTCCATACACCAACATATCAGCTTTAGAAGTTTCTAAAATGGTTGGCAATAATTTATCAGACCAATAATCATAATGTGTTACACGTCTTAAAGAAGCTTCAATTCCACCAATTAAAACAGGCACTTCAGGATACTTTTCTTTTAAAATTTTAGAGTAAACAGAAGTTGCATAATCTGGTCTAAAACCTTTATCACCATTAGGTGTATAAGCATCTTTATCTCTACGCCTTTTACTTGCAGTATAATTAGAAACCATTGGATCCATGCATCCACCAGTTACTGCAAAAAACAAACGAGGTTTTCCTAATTTTTCAAAATCTTGTAAATTATCATTTACACTAGGTTGAGGCACAATTGCAACACGTAAACCATAACTTTCTAGAATTCTACCAATTACAGCAGGTCCAAAAGATGGATGATCTACATAAGCATCTCCACTAAAAAGAATCACATCTAACTCTTCCCATCCTCGAATTTTTACTTCTCTGTTGGTTGTTGGTAACCAATCTGTTAATTGATGTTTATTCGTGCCTTCCATATTTTGCAAAAATACAAGAATTATAATTGAATAAAATACTTATTCTTTAAATCTATTTTATAATGATTAGAAGCTATTTCCTGCTTTCCACTATATCTTTTTATTTTGTTCTCGATACAAATTTGATCATTCTTCCCAAATTTGCTCGAACTAACAATAAAAAGGATGTCGTTTCAATCAGGGCTAAACTTGTTTGCAAACCTATTAAATAATAAAAAGGTTAAATGTTATTTCGAACGAAACAGAGTACAGTTGAGAAATCATAATTAATATTTTTTTGTGAGATTTCTCCACAAGGTCGAAATGACAATAGGTCATCATCAATTCAAATAAAACACTAAATAGAATTAATCAGATCTTAACATATTTGCTAACTCTAAGAAGATTGAATAGTTAGAATGTCATTTCGAACGAAACAGAGTGAAGTTGAGAAATCTTAATTAATAATTTTTTTTGTGAGATTTCTCCACAAGGTCGAAATGACAATAGGTCATCATCAATTCAAATAAAACACTAAACAAAATTAATCAAATCTTAACATATTTGCTAACTCTAAGAATATTGAATAGTTAGAATGTCATTTCGAACGAAACAGAGTGAAGTTGAGAAATCATAATTAATTTTTTTTTTGAGATTTCTCCACAAGGTCGAAATGACAATATGTATTCAGTGATTCAAATAAAAACATTAATTTATTTACAAAATTGAGATCGCTTCGTAAACACACAATGACAATAATTACTCAACAATTAAATGAGGTACCTCATCTACATTCCAATCAATAACCAAACCACCTGCTAAAGATTTAGCAACATCTTTTCCGTATAAAAACTCACATAAATACAAAGCAGCTTCAAAAGATTTTGCTCCTCCAGCAGATGTAATGTATTTTCCATCATGTACAAATAACACTTTTTTTCTGATATCTAAATCTGGAAACATTATTCTCATTTTATCAATATCACTAGGAAAAGTAGTGGAAACTTTACCTTTTAACAATCCTGCTTTTGCCAAAACAAATGCTCCATCACAATGAGAAGTTACATATTTAGCTTCTTTATCAATGCGTTTTACAAAATCTATCATTGCTTTGTCATCTAAATCTGTATCTAAATGATGTTCTGCAGAAGGAACAACCAAAATATCAATCTTTGGTAAAGAATCTTTTACATAATTATAATCTGGCAAAATTTTCATTCCTTCAAAAGTAGTAATGTGTTTATCTGTATTTGCAACCGTAAACACATTCATTGCTTTTATATTTTCTCTAAAAATAGTATGCTGAAAAATATCAAAAGGAGCTGTTAACTCTGTATTAAAGGTTCCATCCATAATTAAAAAAGCAACATTATATCTGTCTTTTTCTAATTTTGGAAATGTTTTTTCTACTGAAACTTCTTTAACTACTTCTTCTTTTTTAGGTTTACAACCAACAAATGCAATTGTTAATAAAACTAATAATATACTTCTCATTTCTTTAATTTATTCAAGCATAAAAATATCTAAAATCATTTTAACAATTCATTTTAATTGAAACTCTTTTTTGTTTTGTAGATTTAGCCTGAATTTAAAAACCAACTTTACAAATGAAAAGATATATTCTTCTCGCTATTTTCAGTGTTTTTTTAATCGTTAGTTGCGATAAAAAAACAGATGAAAAATCACCTAAAAAAAATACTTATGTTGCAGACAATTACACTAAAAAAGAAGTGGATATTGTTATGAGAGATGGTGTAAAATTACATACAACAATCTACTCACCAAAAGACACAAGTAAAGAATACCCTATTTTAATGCAAAGAACTCCTTATAGCTCTAGGCCTTATGGAGAAGGAAAAATGAAAAGCAAAATAGGACCAAATGTTCATTTAATGAAAGAAGGAAATATTGTAGTATATCAAGATGTTCGTGGAAGATGGATGAGTGAAGGTGTTTATGACAATATGCGCGCATACATTCCAAACAAAAAAGAAAATGAATCTGATGAAGTTTCTGATACGTATGACACTATAGATTGGTTGGTTAAAAATGTAGAAAACAACAATGGAAATGTAGGTACTTGGGGAATATCATATCCTGGTCATTATGCTACAGTTTCTGCTATAGATGCACATCCTGCTTTAAAAGCAGCTTCTCCTCAAGCTTGTATTGGAGATTTTTTCTTTGATGATTTTCATCATAATGGTGCATTTTTATTAAGCTATTTTAGAGCAATTTCGTTATTTGGAACCTATAAAGACACTCCAACAGATTCTGCTTGGTACTCTTTTCCTAAAATGAACTCTAAAGATCAATATCAATTTTTCTTAGACAAAGGTCCTTTATCTAACTTAAATGAATATTTTCAATACGATAAGTTAGATGTAAATGCAACTTCATCAAAAGATAAAATTGATGATTTTTTCTGGAAAGAAATTGTAGAACATCCTAATTATGACGAAGTTTGGAAAAGCAAAGGAATTATTCAACACATGAACAAAGTACCAAGTACAGTAGCAACTATGATTGTTGGTGGAGAATTTGATGCTGAAGATTTATACGGACCTTTAGAAACGTATAAAGGAATAGAGAAACACGGAAAAGACAATTACAACACTTTAGTTTTTGGACCTTGGGATCATGGTAGATGGGCAAGTTCTGGAGTAAGAAACGCAGTTGGTAATTATTATTTTGGAGATTCTATTTCTTTAAATTTTCAAAAAAATATTGAAACAAAATTCTTTAACCATTTCTTAAAAGGTAAAGGTGATAAAAACTCAGGTTTACCTGAAGCTTATGTATTTGATTCTGGTAAAAAAGAATGGAAATCTTATGATTCTTGGCCACCAAAAAAAGTAGTGAAAGAAAACTGGTTTTTATCTGATAATCAAGAGTTAACTGCTGAAAAAAAATCAACATCAAAAATTAGTTTTATTAGTGATATAAAACGTCCTGTTCCATATTCTGAAGACATTAAAACTGTTTTTACTCCAAGAAAATACATGACAGACGATCAACGTTTTGCTGCAAGAAGACCAGATGTTTTAGTTTTTGAAACAAATATTTTAACAGAAGACTTTACTTTAGCTGGAGATATTTTAGCAAAATTAAAAGTTGCTACAACTGGTACAGCTGCAGATTGGATTGTTAAAGTTGTTGATGTTCATCCTTCTGACACAAAAGAAAATAATGATAAATTACAAGATCATTTAAAAATGAGTAATTATCATTTAATGGTGAGAAGCGAAGTTTTAAGAGGTAGATTTAGAAATAGTTTTGAAAAACCAGAACCTTTTATTCCTAACAAAAAAACAGATGTAAATATAAAATTACAAGACGTTTTTCACACCTTTAAAAAAGGACATAAAGTACAAATTCAAGTACAAAGCACTTGGTTTCCTTTAATAGATTTAAATCCGCAAACGTATGTAGACAATATCTATAAGGCCAAAGAAAAAGACTTTAAAACGCAAACTCATACAGTTTTTACAGATTCTTCAATTGAGTTTACTGTATTGAAATAAAGCATTTTTAATTTTAAAAAAATCCATCAATGAACTTGATGGATTTTTTTTATGCTTCTTCATTTTTTAGAACTCTTAAAAGGTACATCAATATTAAAACACCAACTAATGCAAAAATTGTAGTTGTGTACCAAGTAAATTCAAAACCAAATTCATCAACCATTTGCATACCTACATTATGACTAAAAATATGTGACAATGAAAATGAAATACTATAAAGAGCCATATATTCTCCTTGATTTCCTTTTTTTGCTCTTTCCACTGCAAAAGCATTAGAAAAAGGAAATGCTATCATTTCTCCTATTGTCATTAATAACATTCCAATTATTAAAATACCTACCCAACCAGTTAAATTTAATACGATAAAACTTAAAGCAGTTAAAAACAAACCAAGAGTAATTAATTTTACTTTAGATTTTTTAGTGTCTTCTAACCATTTAATTAAAGGCATTTCTAAAAGAAATATAAAAAACCCATTAAAGCCCATTAACAAACCTATTTCAAATTCTGATAAGAAATGGATGTCTTTATAATACAATGGCATTGTAGAAAAGTATTGTAAGAATACAAATCCGAAGATAAACATGGCAATAAAGAAAATCCAAAATGCTTTGTCTTCATAAGCAGAAACAGGGTTTTCTACTTTTACCTCATCTTGTACTTTAGCTTTTTTAGGATGCAAAACTTTTAGCAATAAAAATGCTGCTAATACACACGTAATTCCATCTGTCCAAAATAAACCTTCATAACCAATACCAGTAATTATTAAACCACCAATTGCTGGTCCTGCAGAAAAACCTAAATTAATTGCCAAACGAATTAATGTTACAGAACGTGTCTTGTTTTCTGGCTTACTGTATGCACTTAAGGCAACAAACATTGCTGGTCTAAAAGAATCTGCAACCAACATAACAAAAAATATACCTGCACAAAAACCATAAAAAGTAGTTGCATATTGTAGTGCAACAAATAAAACACCTGTTAACAAAAGGCTTACATACATTACCTTGTAATAACCTATTTTATCAGTTAATTTTCCTCCAATCCAAGTTCCTACTACAGAACCTAAACCAAAAAAAGACATAATCCAACCAACATCAGTTAACGAAAAATTTAAACTTTTTGTTAAGTAAAGTGATAGAAAAGGAATAACCATTGTTCCTGATCTGTTTATAAAAGTGATTAAAGATAACCACCAAACTTCTTTAGAGAGACCTCTAAAAGTATTTATGTAATTATTGTATAGTTTTATCATGATTAGTTGTTGTATAAAAATAAAAAAGTCCGACTTTGAAGTCGGACTTTTATAATTGTTTGATTTTATATTGATATTATCAAAACATATTTACAGACCGATTTTCTCGTGTTTTACACGATAACTTGGTAATATATGTTAAGACTTGATACATTTTATTTCTTTTAAGATGGGATAAATCTACATAAAATAATTGAAAATTGTATTTTTGAGATGTAAATAAATTATTATGAATAAAAAACACATTGTTATTTTAAGTCTTATTTTTTTAATTTCTTGTGGAAGTGGAAAATCTTTTCAAAGTTTTTTTAATGACCACAAAAGAGATTTAGGCGTTACTGCTTTTCAGGTTCCAAATTTCATGAGGGCTTTGTTAACAAACATTTCTCCAGAAATAAATAATCTTTTTGGCAATGTAAAAGATTTTAAATTTATAACATTTAATGACATTTCTACTACCAAACAAAATACTTTAATTGAAGAAATGGACTTAGTAACTGCTAATAATTTTACAGATATACTTAGAACAAATACTGTTGATAAAACAAAAATTATATCTGTAAAAGAAAATGGTGATGTTGTTACACAAGCAATCATTTTTAATTCTACTTTAGCTAAAACATCTGTAATTTATTTAAAAGGTAATTTTGATCCAAATAAAATAAAGCAACTTTCAGAAACCAATCAATTTGAAGATTTATCAAATAAATTATTGCAAAACTATCAACCAAAATCTATAACTCCTGGTTTTAACCCTAACTAAACAATGAAAAAACTACTTCTTTTATCTACTCTAATTTTTTCTTTAATTTCTTGTAACTCTCAAGGAAAACGTAAAATAATGGGAGAAACAACTTATCAAAAAGAGTTAAACGCAAGTTATAAAGACGCTTCTAAATCTCCTTTAAAAAAGAAAGATTTAAAAAACTTTAAAGGATTAGAATTTTTTAAAATTGATTCTTCTTTTGTAATAAAAGCAAACTTTACAAAAATAGAAAATGCTCCTACTTTTGAAATGGCTACTACAACAGACAGGAAACCTTTATACAAAGAATTTGGTTTGGTAAATTTTACTCTAAATGGTAAAGATTGCCAATTAACAATTTACCAAAGTCAAGATGATTTACGTGACGAAAAATATAAAGATTATTTGTTTTTACCTTTTACAGATAATACTTCTGGAGGAGAATCTTATGGAGGTGGACGTTATATGGATATAATGATTTCTGATATTAAAACTGATAATACTGTAACATTAAATTTTAATAACACATACAACCCTTATTGTGCTTATAATGATAAATATTCTTGCCCATTAACTCCTAGAAAAAACCATTTAGATATAGAAATTAAAGCAGGTATAAAAGTTTTTAAGAAACATTAAAAATGAATATTACTTCATTTTTTTATTGGTTATATATAAACCATAAAAAACACTGAAGATAATTTTAAACCCAAAAAAGTTTTTCCATTTACCGTCAGAAAAATTATTCTTATTCAACGTTTCAAAATCTCCAGAAAATATTTCTGAAGAACTATTTATTAGCAAAGAAATTACTGTAACTATCACAAAAAAAGGGATGGCTACTTTTGCAAAGTTAGACCAAAACTCAGGTTGTTTTATTTTATTTAGAAATGCCATTATTTTAATTTTTTATTATTGTGATGACGATCGTGATCGCGTTTTGTTTTAATATCTAATTTCTTTTCAAAAGCGTCTTGTAAATTAACACCTGTTTGGTTTGCTAAACATAAAACCACAAACATAACATCTGCTAATTCTTCTCCTAAATCTTTATTTTTATCAGATTCTTTTTCACTTTGTTCTCCATAACGTCTTGCAATAATTCGTGCAACCTCTCCTACCTCTTCTGTAAGTTGTGCCATATTTGTTAGCTCATTAAAATAACGAACTCCATGATTTTTAATCCAATCATCAACTTGTTTTTGAGCGTTTTCTATGTTCATTTTATTTATTTAAATAATTAAAAAATTACATTTCAAAGATATAATTTCTAAAATACATTCGTTTATTTGTTAATGTAAAAAACATACTTACAAAACTGGTTTTTAAGATTTTTTATTGATGAAAAATCTAAAAATTCATAACTACACCAAAACTTTGTGGTGTAAATTGAAAATCCCAAGCTACTTTTTTCTTTTTTCGTTTGTCATTGTATTTTTCATCGTATTTTCTATCTAAATATCTATCAATAGTTTCTACAATAAAAATACTTAATGCTGTAGAAAAAACAACATCAGACAACCAATGAAAACGATCTACAATTCTTGCAAAACCAGGAATTGAACCTACAGTATACAAACCAGCTTTTATCCAAGGATTATCAAAATGTTTCGCTAAAACATACGCATTTGTAAAACCTAACATTACATGGCCAGAAGGAAAAGAATCATAATTATAAACTCTGTCAAAATGCAAAGGATCAAAAACATTTTTACCAACATTTGCTTTTGGTCTTGCTCTACCAATAATTCTTTTAGAAACTTGTTGCAATAATCCTGCTGCAGATGCAGACGATATTAACAACACACCTGTTCTTCTTAATTTGGGGTTTTTGGTAAAAAGTCCAACCAAATATACAGCTCCTGTTAATCTAAAATTTGTATTTGGGCCTCCATATTCATTTCCATAATCTGTTAACCAACGAGGCACATCTCCTCTCCAATTATTTGCCCAATTATCTACATTATCATCAATTGTGTATAGAGCTGCAGTTCCTGCTGCTATTAACCCAAAATTAGCAAATTGATCTTTTTTCCAATACAAAGGTCTAGAGTAGGCATACCCCATTCCTCCAGCAATATTACCCAAATCATACGTAAATTCTTGCCATAAGTTTCGCTCTTTATTTATATTTAAAGAATACTTAGAATCTTGACTAAAAACAAAATTTACAACTAATAAAAAAGTGATTGATAAGGCTATTTTTTTCTTCATATTAGTTTATACTACTTTAAAAAATCGCAAACTTCGTTATAAAATTGTTTCGGATTTTCTGCATGTAACCAATGACCTGCATTTTTAATTTCTATGATTTTTGAATTTGGAAAATGAGCTTCTATAATTGGCTCTTCATTTTCTGTAATATAATCAGATTTATCACCTTTTAAAAACAAGGTTTCTTTTTCAAAAACTGTAAAAGGTGGCAACGCTTCACCAACTTCTGGATTGTTTTCTGTTAAAGACTCTAAATTAAAACGATAAGCTAATTGTCCTTTTTCTTTCCAAAAAACATTCTTTAATAAAAACTGACGTACACCAAAATCTGGAATTAATTTGGCTATTTTTTTATCAACTAAAGTTCTTGTATTTTCAATAGAAAAATCAACCGAATTTAAACCTGCTAAAATTGCATTATGATGTGGTTGATACATTCTTGGAGAAATATCTACTACAATTAATTTTTCTACCAATTCTGGATATGTAACTGCAAACAACATGGCAGTTTTCCCTCCCATAGAATGACCAATAATTTCAACTTTTTCTAATTGATGAAACTGAATATAGTTAAATAAATCTTCAACTAAAACTTCATAATTAAATTCATCTTCATGAAAACTACGTCCATGATTTCTTTGATCTATTAAATGAACTTGAAAATCTTCAGCAAACTGATTTCCTAATGACTTCCAATTATCAGACATTCCAAAATAACCATGTAAAATTAACAATGGTTTTCCTTCTCCTTTTATTGTAGAATGTAAAATTTCCATTTTATTGTAGTTTGTGTAAATACATGTTTACAACATTTTCTAGCCCTAAATACAAACTTTCTGCAATTAAAGCATGACCTATAGACACTTCTGCCAAATTAGGAATATTCTGTTTAAAGAATTTAATATTGTCTAAACTTAAATCATGTCCTGCATTAATACCCAAGCCTAAATCATGAGCTAAAACAGCAGCATCTGCATAAGATTTTACAATTTCTTTATTTCCTAAATCAAATTGAGTTGCAAAATCTTCTGTATACAATTCTATTCTATCTGCCCCTGTTTTTGCAGCAGCTTCAATTAATTTTAAATCTGTATCAATAAAAATAGACGTTCTTATATTATTTTCTTGAAACTCTTTAATTACTTCTTGCAAAAAAGATTGATGTTTAATAGTATCCCAACCAGCATTCGATGTAATAGCATCAACAGCATCTGGCACTAAAGTAACCTGGGT
This sequence comes from Polaribacter sp. Z022, assembly GCF_023555495.1. GTDB lineage: Bacteria > Bacteroidota > Bacteroidia > Flavobacteriales > Flavobacteriaceae > Polaribacter. Next base: position 369,757 of record NZ_JALCZO010000003.1, read on the forward strand.
TGGTTTAACTTCTAATACTAAATCCATAAAAGATTTAATAGGATTTCCTTCAATATTATATTCTGTAGTAACAATATTTTTTAAATCTCTTGCATCTTGATAACGAATATGTCTTTCATCTGGTCTTGGATGAATTGTAATTCCTTGAGCACCAAATTCTTCTATATCTTTTGCAACTTTTAAAAGATTAGGTACATCTCCTCCTCTAGAATTTCTTAAAGTTGCTATTTTATTAATATTTACACTTAACTTTGTCATGGTCTAAAATTAGATGGCAAAGATAATTTATTAAATCATTTATCCTATATTCGTAAAGCATGAATATGAACGATTACATTTTAGAAGAAATTAAACCAATTCGTTTAACGGAACCTGTAAAAAATGCCCAAAAGGTGTTTAAAAATTATCCTATTACTCATTTTCCAGTAATAGAAAACAATAAGTTACTAGGTTCTTTTGCAGAAGAAGATATACAAACTATAGAAAACAAAGAAGATGAATTGGCTAGTTATGCTCATTTATTAAATTCTTTTTTTGCAGATGAAAAAGCAACTGTTTTAGAATTGCTAAAGATTTTTGCAGATAATGACACTAATATCATTCCTATTTTAAACGAATTTAACGACTATATTGGTTATTTTGATTTAAGAGACATTTTAGATGTTTTTTCTACTAGTCCATTTATGATTGAAGAAAGTGAGACTTTAGTGATAGAAAAAATGAGAAATGAATATTCTATGAGTGAAATTGTTCAAATCATTGAAGCAAGTGGAGGCAAATTGTTAGGATTGTATGTTTCAGAAAAATCTGCAAACACAACCCAAATTACCATTAAAGTAATTACTGATGAAATAAACGAAATCATGCAAACTTTTAGACGATATGATTATAAAATTATATCTATGCATGAGAATGATATATATTTAGAAGATTTAAAAAACAGATCTGAATATTTACAAAAATACTTAGAAATGTAAACCTATAATTTAGGTGATAAGTAAAAAATAATATTTTGAAAAAAGCAGCAATTTACGGTCAATCTTACGCTATTACTTCTGAAAAAGAAATAAAAATTTTATTAGATGTTTTAGAAAAAAATAACATTGATTTCTACATAGAAAATGAATTCTATAATTTACTTATAGAAAACAAAGTTTTAAAAGATAGTTACAAATCATTTGTAAGTTTTAACGACTTAGATAATTCTTTTGACATTATGTTTACCATTGGTGGAGATGGTACTTTTTTACGATCTGCAACACATATTAGAGATTTAAATATTCCCATTTTAGGAATAAATACAGGAAGATTAGGTTTTTTAGCAATTGTACCAAAAGATGTAATAGAAGAGAGTTTAAATCTTGTAATTAATGGTAATTATACCATACAAGAAAGAACACTTTTATCTGTAAGAACAGAACCAAAAACTCCAGAGTTTTCTGAACTTAATTTTGCTTTAAATGAAGTTACAGTTGCTAAGAAAAACACAACATCTATGATTGGTGTAAAAACCTCTTTAAATGATGAATATCTTACTAATTATTGGGCAGATGGTTTAATTATTTCTACCCCAACAGGTTCTACAGGATATTCATTAAGTTGTAATGGTCCTGTAATTTTACCAGATTCTAAAAACATAGTTATAACACCAATTGCTCCTCATAATTTAAATGCAAGACCAATGGTTATATCTGATGAAACAAAAATTAAATTAGAAGTAGATTCTAGAGAAAAAAGTTATTTAATTTCTTTAGATTCTAGAGTAACTACTGTACCCAAAGACACCAAGATATTTATAGAAAAGAACAACTTTACTATAAAAAGTATTTTACCTAAAAATCAATCATTTTTAAAGACCTTAAGAAGTAAACTTTTATGGGGAGAAGACATTAGAAACAAAACCAATCTTTAACAAGTTACTTACAATATTTTCATAAAAAAGTTGTTATTCAAAAAAGACTGAGTATTAACTTTATAAAGCAATTAGAAATCCCTATATTTGCTCGCTATTTTTTAGAATGAAACATAGAATTTTATTTTTTTTATTTGTAAGTTTTACCTCATTAATTATGGGGCAAATACATGAAGTGGGTGTATCTTTAGGTGGCACAAACTACGTTGGTGATATTGGTAGAAACACATACATTTACCCAAACAAACCTGCTGGTGCAGCTTTTTACAAATACAATTGGAATCCAAGAATTGCATTAAGAGCAACTTTTAGTTATTTACCAATTTCTGGTAATGACTTAGATGCAGATACTTCATTTAGAAAAAATAGAACTACTGGAGCTTTAAATTTTACGAACGATATTAAAGAGTTAGCATTAGGTTTAGAATATAATTTTTATGACTATGATTTATCATCTGATGATAAAACATGGACACCATATATTCTTTTAGAACTGGTTGGTTTTAACTATACAAATGTACAGTCTTATGATACCTCTGGACAAATTGTATATGGAAATAAAACATCATATGCTCTTCCTTTCGGATTAGGTTTTAAATCAAAATTATATGGAACTTTAGCTTTTGCTCTTGAAGCAAAATTTAGATATACTTTTGAAGATGATTTAGATTATGTTTCTAATAAATCTCCAAATATTAATTTAGAAGGAACAGGAAATGATTGGTATATGTTTACAGGAATTTCTGTAATTTATACATTTGGTAGACCTGCTTGCTATACAAAAGGATTATAAAAAATATGGATAAAAAACTACAAATCGATTTACAAAAAACTCCTAAACATGTTGCCATTATTATGGATGGTAATGGACGTTGGGCCAAAGGTATAGGGATGAATAGAATTTTTGGCCATAGAAATGCATTAACTGCTGTAAGAGAATCTATTGAGGCTGCAGCAAAAATAAATGTAGAAGCAATTACACTTTATGCTTTTTCTACAGAAAATTGGAATAGACCTAAATTAGAAGTAGAAGGTTTAATGCAACTACTTATATCTTCACTAAAAAAAGAATTACCAACTTTTCAAAAAAATGAAGTTAAAGTTAATGCAATAGGTAATATAGAAAGTTTACCAAAAAAAGCTCAAAATACTTTAGCAGATGTAATTAATCAAACAAAAGATAATTCTAGAATAACTTTAACTTTAGCTTTAAGTTATGGTTCTAGAGAAGAAATTGTTAACACTATTAAAAACATATCTAAAAAAGTTGTTAATAAAGAGCTTAATATCAAAGAAATTGATGAAAAAACTATAAATAATCATTTATATACGTTTAATTTGCCCGACGTTGACTTAATGATAAGAACTAGTGGAGAACAACGCATTAGTAATTTCTTATTATGGCAATTGGCATATGCCGAATTATATTTTACAGATGTACTTTGGCCAGATTTTAGAGAAGAGCATTTTTATGATGCAATTATTGATTACCAGAATAGAGAACGAAGATTTGGAAAAACAAGCGAACAAATTACAGAATAGATTTTTTATGAAACTATTTTCTGCATTAATAATGCTAACAGCATTATTTTCTACTTTTAACACAAAAGCACAAACAACTAAAGACAGTTTATCTATTGTAAAAAAAGATACTACTACTGTTAAAAATCTAACTTTTGAAACTGGTAAAGAATATACTCTTGGAGGAATTTCTGTAACCGGGTTAAAAAAGTTTAGCGAAGAAACTGTAAGAGTTTTTACAGGACTTAGAAATGGACAAATTATTAAGCTTCCTGGAGATAAGCTTACCAGTGCTATAAAAAAACTTTACGAAAGTAAACAATTTAGTAATGTTGATGTTTACTTAGCTAAATTAGATGGAGATACTGTTTATCTTCAATTTGATGTTCAAGAATTGCCACAATTAAACTCTGTAAAAATTTCTGGAATTAAAAAAGGTAAAGCAAAAGAATTAAAAAAAGATGCCGAATTAAAAGTAGGTGCTATGGTTACAGATAACTTAATTGTAACCACAAAAAACTATTTCACAAAAAAATACACAGACAAAGGTTTCTTAAAAACTAAAGTTAGTTTAGATGTAAAAACAGATACTGCTGATGCAAACGTTGTTAATATGGCTATTCATATTTATAAAGGAAGAAAAATAAAAATCAAAGACATTATTTTTACAGGTAATAAAGCGCTTTCTGGTACTAAACTAAGAAAAGCTATGAAAAATACCAAAGAAAAATTAATTGGTCGTTTCTGGAAAGGCTCTAAATATATTGAAGAAGATTACCAAGAAGATTTAGAAAGTATATTAGATAAATATAGTAGATTAGGTTATAGAGATGCTCGTATTTTAAGTGATAAAATTACTTGGAATGATGACAATACAATAAATATTAATTTAGAATTAGAAGAAGGTAGACAATATAGATTTGCAGAAATCTTATTTGTTGGAAACAAAGAATATACAGATGAACAACTTCAAAGATATTTAAAAATTGAAAAAGGAGATGTTTATAATGGTGCAGTTTTAAAAGAACGTGTAAAAGGAGATGGAACACCTACATCTCAAGATATTTCTACACTATACCAAGACAATGGTTTCCTTTTCTCTTCTGTTGATGCAATAGAAACAAAAGTTAAAAACGATTCTATTACTGTAGAAATTAGAGTAAGAGAAGATGAAAAAGCACGTATTAAAAAAGTAACTGTTTCTGGTAATGACAAAACAAACGATCATGTTTTATTTAGAGAACTACGTGTAAAACCAGGAGATTTATTTAGCAGAAGTGCCATAATTAGATCTATTAGAGAAATAGGACAATTAGGTTTCTTTGATTCTAATGTTTCTCCAGATGTTGTGCCAGATTATCAAAACAAAACTGCAGATATAGATTTTACTGTTGCAGAAAAAGGTGGAAGCCAAATAGAACTACAAGGTGGTTATGGTGGTGGCTCTTTTATTGGTACTTTAGGTTTATCTTTTAATAATTTTTCTATTAAAAACATATTCAATAAAGAAGCGTACAAACCATTACCAATGGGAGATGGTCAAACTTTAGCATTAAGACTACAAACAAGTAGAACTTATAGTACTTATAGTTTTTCATTTACAGAACCTTGGTTAGGTGGTAAAAAACCAAAATCTTTATCATTCTCTATTTATTCATCTACTCAATATCAGTTAAACTACACAACTTATGATGTTGATAAAAGTAAAAGTTTAGGAATTTTAGGAGCTTCTATTGGTTTGGGGCAACGTTTAAAATGGCCAGATGATTATTTCCAATTATCTCAAACAATAGCTTACCAAAGTTTTAATTTAAATGATTATGGTTTTAGAGTGGGTGATGCTATTTTAAACAATGGTACTTTAAACAATCTATCTTATAACGCAACACTTTCTAGAAACTCTGCAGGTCCAAGTTTAATTTTCCCTACTTATGGTTCTGAGTTTTCTTTAGGTATAAAAGCAACTTTTCCTTATTCTTTAGTAAATGGAAAAGATTATTCTGAACCAAGTGGATTAACTGACACTGAGAAAAATGACTTTTTTGCTGATAAATATAAATGGTTAGAATACTATAAATTTAGTGCCAAAGGTAAATGGTATACATCTTTTACTGATAAATTAGTTTTAATGACAAATGCAGAATTAGGTTACCTTGGTTACTATAATTCTGAAGTAGGGTTATCTCCATTTGAAAGATATTATGTTGGAGGAGATGGAATTGCACAATTTCAATTAGATGGTAGAGAAACTATTGGTTTAAGAGGTTATGAAAACAACCAATTATCTTCTGCTCAAGGTGGATCTATTTATAATAAGTTTCAATTAGAATTAAGATATTCTATTACAGATTCTCCTTCTGCATCAATTTATACACTAGGGTTCTTAGAAGCTGGTAATTCTTATGACAATTTTAACCAATTTAATCCGTTTGATTTAAAACGTTCAGCTGGAGTTGGTGTAAGAATATTTATGCCTGCATTTGGTTTATTAGGAATTGACTTTGCTCATGGTTTTGATCCATTACCAGGAGAAAGTGTAAAATCTGGTTGGCAAACACATTTTATTATTGGAAGACAGTTCTAAGAAAACACTAACTTTGTAAGGAAAAAGTTTTTTGGCACGGTTTTTTCTAAATACATTATACAAATGAAAAAAATATTTTTATTAGTCGTTCTTTTATTTACTGTTAGTATTTCTTGGTCTCAAAGAAATCAAATTATTGCTTATATAGATATGGAGTATATTCTAGAAAATGTTCCAGAATATCTTGAAGCACAAAATACTCTTGATGCTAAAATTGCCAAATGGAGAAAAAAATTAGATGAACAAGCAAGACATATAGAAATATTAAAATCTGATTTAGCAAGTGAAAAAGCTATTTTAACAAAAGACTTGATTGAAGAAAAAGAAGAAGAAATAACTTTAAAGCAAGTTGAGTTAAGAAGATTAGAGTCTTTATACTTTGGTCCTAATGGAGATATGTTTTCTGTTAGAAAGCAATTAGTAAAGCCAATTCAAGATCAGGTTTACAATGCAATTCAAAGTATTTCAAAGAGAAAAAAATACGATTTTGTTTTTGATAAATCTAGTGAATTAGTCATGCTATATTCAAATAAAAAATACGATATTAGCGACCTTGTTTTAGCAACTATAGATAGAACAAGATTAAAAGACAAAAAAGCTAAATTAAAGAACACAAAAAAGGTTGTTCCTAAAAAGGAATTAACAACAAAACAAAAAGATGCTATAAATAAAAAAGAAGATGCTAAAGCAAAAAAATTGGCTGAAGCAGAAGCTAAAAAGAAATTAATAGCAGAAAAAAGAGCAGAGTTACTTAAAAAGCGTGAAGAAAAAAGAAAGCTTTTAAGAGAGAAAAAAGAAGCCTTGAGATTGAAAAAAGAACAAGCAAAAAAAGACAAGAATAATAATTAAATCAAAACAAGAATGAAAAATTTTAAAACGTTACTATTAATTGCTGTATTTACTTTAGGGGTGGCTGGTGTTGCAAATGCACAAAAAGTAGGTCATATAAACTTTGAAAAGCTAGTTGCAGAAATGCCACAAACTAAAGCTTTAAAAGTTACCATGGAAAAATTAAGCAAAACATACCAGGATGAAATTACAGGTATGGAAAAGAAAATTGAAGCTACACAAAAAAAATATGTTGCTGAGTCTAAAACTCAAACACAAGCTACAAACGATAAAAGAGCTAAAGAATTACAAGGTGAAGCTGCAAAATTAGAGCAAGCAAGAAGATTTGCTTACCAAGATATGCAGAAAAGACAAAATGAAGGACTACAACCAATTATTGAAAAAGCTCAAAAAGCAATTGAAGATGTAGCTGCTTCTAAAGGAGTTTTATATGTATTAGATTCTTCTGTAGGGAAAGGATTACTTGTAAAAAAAGGAGAAGATTTATTTAACGCAGTAAAAGCTAAATTAGGATTTTAATTAAACCTAAATAATTATACAAACTAAAACCTACTGAATTTCAGTAGGTTTTTTTATTTTTACAAAACATGGTAAAACAAAACAATTTTCCTATTGGTATTTTCGACTCTGGTGTTGGAGGAACTTCTATTTGGAAAGAAATTAACGCACTTTTACCTTTAGAGAGTACAATTTATTTATCCGATAGTAAAAACGCTCCCTATGGCAATAAAACAAAAGAATCTATTATAGATTTATCAATTAAAAATACAGAGTTTTTACTCAATCAAAATTGTAAATTAATTGTTGTTGCTTGTAATACTGCTACTACAAATGCTATTAAAGTTTTAAGAGAAAAATACAAGGTTCCTTTTATTGGAATAGAACCAGCTATTAAACCTGCTGCACTGCAAACAAAAACAAATACTATTGGTATTTTAGCTACTAAAGGTACTTTAAATAGTGAGCTATTTGAAAAAACGTCAAATACTATCAATAAAAAAATAATTAGAAAAGAGATTATTGGTAAGGGCTTGGTAGAACTAATAGAAAATGGGAAATTAAATTCGGATGAAATGACAAATCTGTTATCTTCATACATTATTCCTTTGATAAAACAAAACGCAGATTGTTTAGTTTTAGGATGCACACACTATCCTTATTTAATTCCTCAAATAAGAAAAATTGTAGGAAATAAAATTCAAATTATAGACTCTGGTGAAGCTGTTGCTAAACAAACAAAATCTATTTTAGAAAAAAATAATTTAATAAATTCAAAAGCAGAAAATGTATTTCATAATTTCTTTATCAATCAGGATAAAAAAGTTTTAGAAATGTTAATTACAAAAACTGATAATAAATTTGTAAAAATTACTGAAAAAGATTTTTAAAACCTACCTAAATTAGAATTGATATTAGGACAAGCTGCTCCTCTTTGTACTCTTTCCCATAAATTTATACCTACAGAAATTTGGTGAAAACCAGTGTTTGTTAAAACAATATCATTCATTTGTTTAGTATACGTATAAGAGAACATTAAATTATTAAAATTTAATCCTATTATTGGAGAAATATATTGAGAATTATCTATTGAGTTTGTATCAAAACTTTTTCTATATGAAAGTACTGCCCAAATTTGTGTTTTAGAAAAAGTTTTATAAGCTTTTAAATTAAAATCAGCAATTTTTTGCCCTGTACTTTGTCTTAACTGAACCATAATAGAAGGTTCTAACTGAATATAATTATCTTCTCCATAATAATATCCTGCAGAAAATATATAGTTTCTTAAATCTAATGGTTCTTGTACGTTAAGATTATTTTTAGCCGTTAATAATAAATTTTTTATTGTAAAATAAGAAGAAAATCCACCTCTGTGATAAGCAACACTAAAATCTGCATTATAATAACTTGTACTTTGTATAATTGCTGCAACATCTGTATTACCAAAAGTTCTTTGATCTGCTTGATTTTGAACAAAAGAAAAAGACAAACCAAAAGATAATTGTTCAAAGAAACGACCTGAACTTAATGGCAAGTGGTAAGAATAGGTACCTTGTAATCCTTTTTGTGAATGAAATCCGTTTTTATCATTAAACAAAACAAATCCATAACCTGCTTTAGACTCCTCTCCAAATTTAGTATGAAAACTTAATGTTTGTAAAGCTGGTGCATTGGGTATACCTGCCCATTGTTGTCTTGCAGTCATACGTAGTTTACTAGAATTTCCAATACCTGCTGCAGAAGGATGTACTAAATAAACATTGTCAGATAAGTAATCTTGATATATAGGTAAAGTTTCTTGAGAGTAATTTTTTAAAGAAAAAAATAAAACACATAAAAAACAGATTCGTAGCAAATTTAACTTCATTAAAGTGATATTATTTTAAAGTCTTCAAATATATAGATTTTATAATTATAAATACTTTACTCTATAAACATTTAACACTGTAATAAAACTTAAAATTTAATGATTTATTGTATTAAATAAACCTCTTATATATAGTAGTTTATTAATGACATGCATTATTATTAGTAACAAGATCTAAAACTGGTTCTGGTGATACATAAGGTATCCCCAAACCTAAGCCTCTAAGAATAAATAATACACCAATTAAGACAACTACAATTGGTATTACTTTCTGAATTTTTTTTCTAAATGTTCCTTTGGTAAAATTTCCTAAATAAACTACTGCAGTCATTAATGGTATTGTACCCAAACCAAACAAAAACATATACAAACTACCTGAAAATGCATTTGTTGTGGCTAAAGCCCCAAATACAGCCATATATACTAAACCACAAGGCAAAAAACCGTTTAAAAAACCAATGGTAAAAAAAGTATCATTTCGTTTCTTTTTAAGCTCTTTTCCTAAAGCATTTTTTACTTTAAAAATAATTTTATTTAAACTTTTAGATAAGTTTACTCTGGCAAATAGTTTTGGAAATAAGATTACTAAAATCATACTTATACCAACAATTATAGATAATTGTTGTTGAAATCCGAAGAAATAAAAACCTTTCCCTAAAAAACCAAATAGTAATCCAATTAAACTATAGGTTAATAATCTGCCTAAGTGATAACTTAAAATTTGGAAAAAACCTTTTGTAGAATTTTGCCTGTCAATTGGCAACATAAATGCTATTGGGCCACACATTCCAATACAATGAAAGCTTCCTAATAATCCAAAAACGACAGCAGAAAGAAACATTAAAGGTTTAATTCTTTTTTAAATAAATAATCTTTACTTTTATAGTTCCAAGAAATAGTAATATTCCAACGACCATCTAACAAACGTTTCTCAGGCACGAGCAAATATGTATTAGAAATTGAAATTGGCATTTCAAAATCTAATTGTTTATTAGATGGTCTATATAGGAATATTTTTCCTTTAATTTCATTTTTATCAAAATCTGATGGAAAATATACTTGTAAACCTTCTTTAGTTTTCTTTAATGAAATATTTTCTTCTAGTTTAGCTGCATTTTTAGTTGCATCTATTTGTTGTTGGTATTCTAGTTCTTTTTGGTAATATTGTTCTGTTACCAAATCATGACTATAGTTATTATCTGTACTCATTGTAATAACAAAGTACATGATAAAGCTAATAAACCCAATTATTGCAACTACAATTCCTGTTCCCCAATTAAATTTCATAATGATTATTATTTATAACTTCTTGGTCCTAGGAAGTTTGTTATTGCTGTTTCTATTAATTTACCCTTACTATAAACACCTATTTCTAACTTAACTTTTTCTTTCTTTAAAGCTGATGCATTAAGCTCTATAAATAGTGTACCTTCTGCTAAACCTTGTTTAGGTACAATAAAATCGTGATTTGAAACTAACTTAATAGTACCTTTATGAGATAAAATTTTATAACTAACATCACTAATATCTTTAGTTGTTTTATTTATAACTTTATAAGTATAAACATTACTAATAATATTATTCTCTTTATGTTGGTATAGTTGACCTGGTAATCTTAAAATAGTAGCTTCTACATCATTTCTTAAGAAAAGCATCCCTATTAAAATTCCTACTAAAATAAACAAAACAGCAGAATAACCTTTCATTCTTGCAGTAAGTTTAAAAGGATTGTTTTTTGCTATATTATCTTCACTAGCATACCTGATTAAACCAGTTGGCAAACCAACTTTTTCCATCATATGATCACACTCATCAATACAAGCAGTACAATTAACACATTCTAATTGAGTACCGTTTCTAATATCTATGTTAGTAGGACAAACTACGATACATTGTTTACAATCTATACAATCTCCTTTACCTACTTCTGCTCTGTTTTCGTTTTTTCTAAATTTAGCTCTTCCTTTTTCTCCTTCTCCTCTTTTATAATCATAAGCTACGTTTACAGTTTTATCATCTAATAAAACTCCTTGAAGTCTTCCATAAGGACAAGCTATAATACATACTTGTTCTCTAAACCACGCAAAAATAAAATAGAAAACACCCGTAAATATTAATAATGAAATTAAAGTACTAATGTTATCTAAAGGATCTCCAGTTATGTAACTAATTAAAGTATCTCCACCTATTAAATATGCTAAAAAAACATTGGCTATTATAAAAGAAATGATAAAGAAAATGAACCATTTTAAAAGTCTTTTTCTAATTTTTTCAGCATTCCAAGGTTGTTTACTTAAACGTATTTGCTTACCTCTATCTCCATCAATCCAGTATTCAATTTTTCTAAAAACCATTTCTAAAAAAATGGTTTGTGGACAAATCCATCCACAGAAAATTCTACCAAAAACTACTGTAAATAGTATTACAAATACTACTCCAATAATCATTGAAATTACTAAAAGGTGAAAATCTTGAGGCCAAAAAGGAAAACCAAAAATATTAAACTTACGTTCTAAAACATTAAAAAGTAAAAATTGGTTTCCGTTAATTTTTATAAAAGGTGCAGATAGCAAGAAAATTAACAAAAAGTAACTTACATAACTTCTATAGTTATAAAATTTACCACTAGGTTTTTTTGGAAAAACCCAAGAACGCTTACCAGACTTATCAATTGTACCAATACTGTCTCTAAATGTTTCGTTTTCGGGAGTTTCCATAACCTTTTATTTTCTAATTAAACTACTCTTCTACTATGGTTTCTTTGGCTTCTTCTACCCACTTTTCTCCTTGAGCAGCTTTACCATTTGCTGGTGTTGTTCCTTGTAAAGAAATAACATAACTAGCAACTTTAGCCATATCAGCAGCTTTTAAAGTTTTGTTCCAAGCAATCATACCTTTACCATCTCTACCTCCATTAGAAATTGTAGTAAACACATTTTTAATTCCTCCTCCTAAGATCCAGAATTCATCTGTTAAGTTTGGACCAATAGAACCACCACCATCTTCTAAGTGACAAGATGCACAGTTTAATTTAAACACTGCTTTACCCCTACTTAAATCTTTAGCATCTGTTAATAAAGTAACATTATCTGCAGTAATTAAATCTGGTGCTGTAGATTTATATTTCTTTAATGCTGCTTTTGCTTCTGCTACTGCTTTATCGTATTCTACTATTTGGTTGTCTCCATCTAATACATGGAATCTTACCAAATAAACAACTGCAAAAATAATTGTAGCATAAAACATATACACCCACCAAGGTGGTAATGTATTATCTAATTCTTTAATTCCATCATAATTATGATCTAAAACAATTTCTTCTTCATCATCAATATCTTTAGCTTTTGTCCAAGATTTTATTAATTTTTTAATCCAAAGATTACTTTCTTCTGGAACAATACCTAATTTTTCATTTTGAAGTTCTGTTGCTTTATTAATAGCAATTACATTTACCATTTCTTTTAAAACAACCACTATAATGAATCCTATAAGCGCTAACCATACTAACGGATTCTCATAAATATCAAATGGGTTTTCGTACACCATGAACGACTTTGCTAGTGCTAAAAACGTAACAATAACAAAGATTACATATATTGTAGATTGAAAATATTTTTTCATTTTATTTCGTTTTTATTGTTCAAATGGTAAGTTACTTACCTTGTTTATATAATCTTTTTTTGCAGTAGAAACCCACCAAAATAAGGCTACAAAAAAAGTAAAGAATATGACTAATGATATCATAGGATAGATCTCTATACCTGTAATACTTTCCATATGGTTTTTTACAAATTTTAACATGAGTCTTATTTTTTAGAGATTTTCTGTTCGTCTTTAACTTTTATATCAGTACCTAAACGTTGGATATAAGCAATAAGCGCTACAATCTCTCTGTTTTTCATTTCAACAAAAGCTTCACCATTTTCTTTGGCATATTTTTTATCTGCTTCATAATTTTTTGCAAAATCTGGATCTGCATATAAATTTTGCTCAATAATTGTTCCTTGTTCTATCATCTGATTTTGAGCATTTGCTATTTCAGCTTCAGTATAAGGAACTCCAAGAGTTACCATTGCTTCCATTTTTGCTTCAGTATCAGATTTATCAAGTTCATTTCTTACCAACCATTTATATGCTGGCATAATAGAACCTGGAGATGTACTTTGTGGGTCATACATATGATTTAAGTGCCAGCTATCATTATATTTCTGACCAATTCTATGTAAATCTGGACCTGTACGTTTAGAACCCCATAAGAATGGATGATCGTAAACATATTCTCCTGCTTTAGAGTATTCTCCATAACGTTCTACCTCACTTCTAAAAGGTCTAATCATTTGAGAGTGACATCCAACACAACCTTCTCTAATATAAATATCACGTCCTTCTAACTCTAAAGGAGTATATGGTTTTACACTACTAATTGTAGGTATATTAGATTCTATTAATAATGTTGGTATAATTTGAACAATACCTCCAATTAATATTGCAACAGTTGCATAAATTGTTAATTTAATTGGTTTTCTTTCTAACCAAGTATGATAACCTTCTCCTTTAGTTCTATAAGTTGGTACTTTTGCTAATGCAGGTGCTTCTGCTAACTCATCTGTAACATCGCTACCAGATCTAACAGTTCTAACAACATTATAAATCATTACAATTGCTCCAAGAATAAAGAATGTTCCTCCAATTGCACGCATCCAATACATAGGTATAATTTCGTTTACAGTTTCTAAGAAGTTACCGTAAGTTAAAGACCCATCTGGATTAAATTGTTTCCACATAGAAGCTTGTACAAAACCTGCTACATACATTGGTAATGCATACATAATAATACCTAATGTACCAATCCAAAAGTGAAAGTTTGCTAATGCTGTAGAGTATAATTTTGTTTTAAACATTCTTGGTATTAACCAATACAACATACCAAATGTTAAGAATCCGTTCCAAGCTAATGCACCAACGTGAACGTGAGCAATAATCCAATCACTAAAGTGAGCAATTGCATTTACATTTTTTAAAGATAACATTGGTCCTTCAAAAGTTGCCATACCATAACCTGTAATTGCAACTACCATGAATTTTAAAACAGGGTCTGTTCTAACTTTGTCCCAAGCTCCACGTAAAGTTAATAATCCATTAATCATACCTCCCCAAGATGGTGCAATTAACATTACAGAAAATGCAACTCCTAAATTTTGAGCCCATTCTGGTAATGCTGTATATAATAAGTGGTGAGGTCCTGCCCAGATATAAATAAATATTAGAGACCAAAAGTGAACAATAGATAACCTATAAGAATAAACTGGTCTGTTTGCCGCTTTTGGTACAAAATAGTACATTAATCCTAAGAAAGGTGTAGTTAAGAAAAATGCTACTGCATTATGTCCATACCACCATTGTACTAAGGCATCTTGTACACCTGCGTATACAGAATAAGATTTTAAGAAAGAAACAGGTAATTCTAAACTATTAAAAATATGAAGAACAGCTACAGTTACAAAAGTTCCTAAATAGAACCAAATTGCAACATATAAATGACGTTGTCTTCTTTGTAAAATAGTCCAAATCATATTTACACCAAATGCAACCCAAACAAGAGCAATAGCAATATCTATTGGCCACTCTAATTCTGCATATTCTTTAGAAGATGTATATCCTAAAGGTAGTGTAATTGCTGCTGCAACAATAATTAATTGCCAACCCCAAAAATTGAAGTTACTTAAAAAGTTACTTGCCATTCTTGCTTTTAACAATCGCTGAAGTGAATAATAAACACCTGCATAAATTGCATTACCAACAAAGGCAAAAATCACAGCATTGGTATGTAATGGTCTTAAACGTCCAAAACTAAGCCATGAAATCCCATCAGTAAGATTTGGGAATAAAAACATAAATGCCAACAACAATCCTACAGTGAATCCTACAATTCCCCATAGTAAAGTGGCATAGATGAATTTTTTTACGATCTTATTATCGTAATAAAATTGTTGCATTTCCATAATATTAAATTTAGTCTAAAGTTGATTTCTTTTGTTTATCTGTTATTAATTCATCATCAAAAAGCATTCGTACAGAAGGTGTATATGAATCATCATATTGACCACTCTTTACAGAATATATAAATGCGAAAAAAAATAAGATTGCTACTATTATACTAATAGTTAGTAGTAGGTATATTACGCTCATATCTTGCCTGATAATTAATTTCTCAAAAATACTATTGGTCAGTTTCTTAAAATATGACATTTATCATGTTTTTAGAAACTCACTTTTTTAAATTGTCATAGAAAACAATTGTGTTTTGGGTTTATTTTTTAATAAATGAACATCAAAAGCCATACAAATGTTTCTTACATAAGGTCTTGCTTTTTCTGGCACTATTAAAGAGTTTTTGCTTATTTTAATTAAACCATCTGCTTCCATTTCTTTTAATAAAGACAAATGCATTTCTATATTATCTATTTTCATAGATTCATTTTCCCAAGAAGTAGAAAAGTGACACATGATGTTTAAAATATGTTTTCTAATAACTCTATCTTCTTCTGATAATAAATGCCCTCTAAAAATTGGAATTTCTCCTTCATTAACAATTTTCTGGTATTCTTTTACTGTTTTTACATTTTGTGCAAAAGCATACCATGAATCTGAAATTGCAGACATCCCTAAACCAACCATTAATTGAGTTTTATTTGCAGTATAACCCATAAAATTTCTATGCAAGGTTTTATGAATAGTTGCCTGAAATAAACTATCGGTTTTTAATGCAAAATGATCCATACCAATTTCTACATATCCTAATTCTGCAAAAAGTTGTTTACCTATTTCGTAAAGCTCTCTTTTTTCATCATTTTTTGGCAAATCGTTTTCATTAAAACCTCTTTGACCAACACCTTTTACCCAAGGTACATGTGCATAACTGTAAAACGAAATTCTGTCTGGTTGTAACTCTTTTGTTTTATTAATTGTATGAATTACATTTTCTTTTGTTTGAAATGGTAAGCCAAAAATTAAATCGTGACTAACAGATGTATACCCAATTTCTCTAGACCAATTTGTTACCTGTTCTACAGCTTCAAAAGGTTGAATTCTATGAATAGCTTCTTGTACTTTTTCATTATAATCTTGTACTCCAAAACTTACTCTTGTAAAACCACAATTAAACAATGTTTGTAATTGTTCTTTTGTTGTGTTATTAGGATGACCTTCAAAACTAAATTCTGCTTCTAGATGTTTATTTGATAACGAAAAAATACCATCCATTAAATACTCTAAGTTTTCTTTTGAAAAAAACGTTGGTGTTCCTCCTCCTAAATGTAATTCTTTAATTATCGGAGTTTCATCTATTAAGTCTACATATAGTTTCCATTCTTTTAAAACGGTTTCTATATATTCTTCTTCTACTTCATGCCTTTTGGTAATATGTTTATGACAAGCACAAAACGTACATAAACTTTCGCAAAATGGTAAATGAATGTAAATACTAATTCCTTCAGATGAATTACTTTCTTTAAAGGAAGTTTGAAAAGATTGTATCCAATCTTGTTTCTGAATTCCTTCTTTATTCCAATAAGGAACAGTTGGATAACTTGTATATCTTGGTCCTGGAATATTATATTTTTGTACTAAAGATGTTGTCATTTTTCTATTAAGCTAGTTCTAAAGCAATTTCAATCATTTCTTTAAAAGTTTGTTCTCTTTCATCTGCTGTTGTTCTTTCTTTAGTAACCAAACTATCAGAAATTGTTAATATAGCAAGTGCATTTACATTGTGTTTTGCTGCTACTGTATACAAACCAGATGTTTCCATTTCTACACATAGCACACCATAATCTGCCCATTTTTGATAACTTTCAAACTCATCAGCATAAAACTCATCAGAACTTAAAATTCCACCAGCTTTTATTGGAATATTTTTTTCTTTTGCTACTTCTATAGCTTTTTGCAATAATTTAAAACTAGCTGTTGGTGCAAAATCTGCTCCATTAAAACGAATTGTGTTTAAACCAGAATTTGTAGAAGCTGCCATTGCTAAAACAATATCTCTGATTTTTACATCTTTTTGATAAGAACCTGCAGACCCAACTCTAATAAGATTTTTTACTCCATATTCTGTAATTAATTCTGTAGCATAAATTAATGTTGAAGGGATTCCCATACCTGTTCCTTGTACAGAAATTTTCTTTCCTTTATAGGTACCTGTAAAACCTAACATTCCTCTAACATCATTATACAAAACAACATTTTCTAAAAAAGTATCTGCAATCCATTTTGCCCTCATAGGATCTCCTGGAAGTAAAACTGTTTCTGCTATTTCTCCTTTTTTTGCTTCGATATGTACACTCATAATTATTTCTTTTTACTGAAACTTATGTTTCAAAACATTCTTATTTCTTCTTTTAATATATATTTTTTTTAAGTGATATATTAAACACTCTCAACTCTTTTTACTGAATCTAACTTAGATAAAGTTAATCTAACTACACTCTCTTCTTTAGCTTTAAGATTATGCAAAACGTTAGCTTCTAAAGATATTAAATCTCCTTCATTAAGTAACAACAATTCTTCTTTAACACCAAAATCTATACTACCTTTTATAACCTGAACAATAATTGTAAAAGGAGCTTTATGATCTTTCATTACTTGTCCTTTTTTAAAAACAATTCTTATTTCTTTTGAAAAATCAGTTTCCATTAATATAGAAACTGCTGGCTTATTATCTTTATACTCAATATTTTCTAAAAAAGAGGTAACATTCATAATTTTATTTAATTTTATTTCCTAATAAATTGGTTGAAATTGAAGTAAACACTACAATACTTATAGAGCTTAAAGGCATTAAAATTGCTGCAATAACTGGCATTAATTGCCCAGTAACCGCAAAATACAAGCCTACTACATTATAACATAAAGAAAGTATAAAACAGTATTTTATAATTTGTATTGCTTTCTTTGAAGCGCCAATATAAGCTTCAATTTTATTAAATTTTGAAGCATCTAAAATTCCATCACATGCTGGAGAAAACACATTTATATTTTCTGACAAAGCGATTCCAACATTGCTTTGAGCCAAAGCACCTGCGTCATTTAAACCATCTCCAATCATACATACTTTTTTGTTTTCTTTCTGTAAATTAGCAACAACCTCTAATTTATCTTCTGGTTTTTGATTGAATAACAAATGAGTTTCTTCTGGTAATTTTTGTTGTAAATATTCTTTTTCACCTTCATTATCTCCAGAAACAACAGATAAACTATAGTCCTTTTTAAGTGAATTAAACATCTTTTTTACTCCTTCTCTGTATGAGTTTTTAAAAGTAAATTTACCTTTATAAACACCATTAATACTAACATAAACAGAAGTATCTAGGGTAGATTTATCTGTATTATTAATTACATAATTAGAAGATCCTAACTTTAATTTTACATCTTTATATTCAACTTCTATTCCCTTACCTACAACTTCAACAAAATCAGAAACAACAACTGTTTCTACTTCATTAAAAGTATTATACAACGTTCTACTTAATGGGTGGTTTGATGCTCTTAAAGAACTTTTTAAAATGCTTTTTTCTAATTGATTTAATGCTACTCCATCATAAGTAATAGTACTTTCTTTATGAGTAGTTAATGTACCTGTTTTATCAAATATTAATGTATCAATTTCAGCTAATTGCTCTACAACAGTTGCATTTTTTAAATAGAATTTTTGTTTTCCAAAAATGCGCAACATATTACCTAAAGTAAAAGGAGCTGCCAACGCAATTGCACATGGACATGCAATAATTAATACAGAAGTAAAAACATTTAAAGCAATACTAACATCAAAAAATAACCAATAAAAAGTTGCCACAAAAGCAATTAACAACACTACAATAGTAAAGTTTTTACTAATCTTATCTGTTATCGTTTTAAATGGCGATTTCTTGTCTTTTTTAAACACATCATTACTCCACAATTGAGTTAAGTAGCTTTGTGATACAGATGCCAAAACTTCCATTTCCAAAACTCCAGAAAGTTGTTTTCCTCCAGCAAAAAGTTTATCTCCAGATTTTTTAGACACTGGTTCTGCCTCACCAGTTACAAAACTATAATCTATAGCTGCATTTCCATTAATTAGTATACCATCTACAGGTATTAATTCTTGATTTCTTATCAATAATCTATCACCTTTTTCTACCTCATAAATCTGTACATTCTCTTCTTTATTTCCACCTGTAATTCTGGTAACAGCTATAGGGAAATAAGATTTATAATCTCTTTCAAACGATAAAAAATCATATGTTTTTTGTTGAAAAAACTTTCCTAACAACAAAAAGAAAACCAAACCTGTTAAGCTATCAAAAAAACCGGTTCCTAAGTCGAAAATTATTTCTACAGAACTTCTAATAAATAAAACTGAAATACCTAATGCTATAGGAACATCTATATTTAATAATTTAGAACGTAAACCTTTATAAGCCGATATAAAATAATCTCTTCCTGCATAAAAAACAACAGGTAAAGAGAAGCAAAACATTAACCATCTAAAAATACCTTTGTAATTTTCTATCCAAAAACCATCTACTTGAAAATATTCTGGAAAAGAAAGAAACATTACATTTCCAAAAGCAAATCCTGCAATTCCAAGTTTATAAATTAAACTTCTATCCACACTTTTTTTACCCCCCTCATAATCTTCTAAACTTATATAAGGTTCATAACCAATAGAACTCATTAAAAGCACTATTTCTTTTAAAGATGTTAAATCTGAATTGTAAGTAATTCTTACTTTTTTCTTTGGAAAATCTACTTGAGAAGAAGAAACCTTAGGATTTAATTTATGTAAGTTTTCTAAAATCCAAATACAAGAACTACAATGTATATGAGGAATATATAGGGTTACAATCTGTGTATTACCGTCATTAAAATCCAATAATTTCCCTACAATCTCCTTGTTATCCAAAAAATCGAATTTTCCTTGAATTTCATTTGGGATTGCTCCAGGATTGTCCTGAAAATCGTAATAACAAGTTAAATCGTTTTGTGAAAAAATTTCATATACAGTTTTACAACCATTACAACAGAAATTTTTAGTATCAAATTCTATTAAATTATCATCACAAAAATCACCACAGTGATAACATTGTGTAGATTTCATATTTACTCTTTTGCCTGTAGCAAATTTACATTAAGAATCACACTTTAAAATATGATATTTATCACATTTTTAATATCTTTGAGTTCCAATATTTATGGTATTATGAGTAAATGTGAGCAATGTATAATTCGTCAATTTAATTCCCTAAAACACTTAAGCAGAGAGGAATTAGTGAGGATGTCTAATTGTAAAACTTCTAAAACCATTAAGAAAGGAGAAGCTCTTTTTGAAGAAGGAGAGCGCCTAAAAGGTGTCTTTTGTATTAAAGATGGTATTTGCAAAGTTTCTAAAATGAGCGAAAACGGACGTAATCAAATTATTAGTTTGGTTACTAAAGGTGATTTATTAGGAGAAAGAAGTTTAATTTCTGATGAAGCATCAAATCTAAAAGCTGTTGCTTTAAATGATATGCAAGTATGTTTTATTCCCAAAGAAGAAATTCTAAAAGACTTATCTAAAAACCCTACTTTTTCTATGAGCGTTCTTAAAGACATGGCTCAAACCTTAAAACAGGCTGATAATGTTATTGTAGATATGGCTCAAAAAACAGTTAAACAACGTTTAGCTGAAACGTTATTAAATTTACATAGTAAATTTGGAACAAACGCAGAAAACACTATTGATGTACACTTATCTAGAGAAGATATTGCTAATATAATTGGAACTGCAACAGAATCTGCAATTAGATTATTGTCTGATCTGAAAAAGAAAAAAATTATTGAATTTAAAGGGAAAGATATTTCTATACTAGATAGTAATGAATTAGACAAAATAGCTCAAGGTTTTTAATTATAGCTTTAACATAAACAAAAAAGGTTCATTTTTAAATGAACCTTTTTTTTGTAATTTATTTAAGCTGTAAATACTAAACATAAAAAAAGCACTTCATAAATGAAGTGCTTTTTGCGGTCTGGACGGGACTCGAACCCGCGACCCCCTGCGTGACAGGCAGGTATTCTAACCAGCTGAACTACCAGACCGTTGCTCTTAGCGGTTGCAAATATAACATCTATTTTAATACTTGCAAACAAAAAATGAAAAAATTTACATATTTTTTTTTCTACTTATTAAATATGAAGTTAACACCTCATTATACCCATTTCGAATATCTATAGGAACATAATCTATTTTATATTGTAAACATTTATTTTTCAATTCATTAAAATAATTACTTATCAATTCCTGGTATTTTTCTTGTATATTTTCTGTGTAAACATTTATTTCTTTTCCTGTTTCTAAGTCAACAAAATTTTTTGGTGAATTATCAAAATTAAAATTGAATTCTGTTTCACCATCATATGTATGAAATAAAACTACTTCATGTTTGTTAAATTTTAAATGCCTTAAAGCTTCAAAAAGAGCTTGTTCTTCTTTTGTTGCCTGAAACATATCTGTAAACAAAAAAATTAATGATCGTCTATGTACCTTTTCTGCTATTTCATGTAAATATTTATAAGTTTCGGTTTGTGCTTTAGAAGTAGAAACCAACAATTGCTCTAATTGATGTAACAACATACTTCTATGACGTTCACTTCCTTTTTCTGGTGCATAATACTCATAAGTATCAGAATAAATACTTAAACCTACAGCATCTCTTTGTCTTTTTAAAATTTCCATTAATGCTGCAGCTGCAATTGCAGAGTATCCTACTTTACTTAAAGTATTAATTGTTTGTTTTTTTACAATAGGATAATGCATTGATGCAGAATTATCAATTATGATATGACATCTTAAATTGGTTTCTTCTTCGTACTTTTTTGTATATAATTTTTCTGTTTTTGCAAATAATTTCCAATCTATATGACGTGTACTTTCTCCTTTGTTGTATAATTTATGTTCAGAAAACTCAACAGAAAAACCATGAAATGGGCTTTTGTGCATACCTGTTATAAAACCTTCTACCACTTGTTTTGCAAGTATATCTAGGTTTTTGATTTCTGAGGATTTAACTTCGGATAAATTCATATAGTTATTTAATTTTTTGAGCTCTAGATAAATTATCTGTAGTTTGTAACAACTTCTTTAATAAAATTGGACTATAGTTTGGATTGTTTTCTAAAAATTGATTTAAAATTACATTGGCTTCTTTTGAAGAATAATTACCAATTGAACTTGCTAACCATCCTTTAGGAAAGAAAATATCTCCAGTTAGTTGTACTTCTTCTAGTTTGTTTAAAATAGATTTTAAATGTTTAGTTGAAGTTTTATGCCTTAATGGATGATGTATATTGTTTAAAGCTGCTTGTACCCAAGATTCTTTTTCTCTGTTTTCTTTTTTTAAGAGCGATTTCATAAAATCATCTCTTATACTTTCTTTAGAAGACAAAGATGGTAATAACCATTTAAAACGCTCTAATCTATCTGGATTTGAAATTCTTGTTAATTGCTTTTCTAAAATTTCAGGAGTATTAGAATGCTTTAAAATTGCCAATTTCATAGCTAGTGAAGAAAAATCGTTTTCATTTAAATATAAATTATTAATTTCCTTCTCATTATTCCAAATTAAATATAAATTCTCTTTACCTTTTTGAGAAATTGCTACAGATTGGTACAATCTAAATAATGTTCTTTTTATATTAGAAGGTAAATCTTGCTCTAATAAATTAATTAATTCTCTATTAATTTTATCTTGTAATTTTTCTTGAGTTTCAGAATTTAAAAAAGTCCAAAAAATATTTTGAAGTCTTCCTGATAAATAGTTTACTATTAATTCATTTTTTTCTTGTAAAATAGCTTCAAACATAACATTATATGTTTCTAAAGGAGAAACATTTCCAATAAGCATGTTTTCATATAAATTTATAAACTGATATGCTCTAGAAACTTCATCTTTAATGTCTTTATAAGTTATTATTTCCTTTTTATTTACAGGAAAAACCCCATAACCAAATCCGTTTGAATTGTATAAAATTTGACCTGGTTTAAAATCTTTTACTGCATCAGAAATATCAAAAGATTTTCCCATATTTTTAAGGTTAATAGTTTTTTCATAACCTCTTTTATCAATCAACTTAATTTTAAAAGATTGTGTCCAAATTTTATCTGAACCATTTTCTGCTTTTTGGTGTAAAACAAACTTTGTTACATTTCCTTTTTCATTGTATTCTATCTCCTCATAAAAAATTGGTCTTCCAGAAGAATTTACCCAAACATCACTCCAAGCAATAATATCTTCTGGAGATTTTTTATCTAAAATAGAAACCAATTCATTCCAATCTGCATTAGAATTCTCATAGGCTTGTATATATTCTTGCACACCTTCTTTAAAAAAATCTTCGCCTAATAAATATTCTAATTGACGCATCATAATAGGTGCTTTATTGTAAATAATTCTTCCATATAAAGAACCTGCGTTTTTTAAATTGTCTAAATTTTGACGAATTGCATTTGTCCCTTTTGTTCTGTCTTCTGAATAAGCACTTGGATAATGAGTCATCATAAAATTTAAATCATGATTTAACTCTGGAAAAACTGGATTCATTATTTTATCTGCCATAAAATTGGCAAACACTTCTTTCATCCAAACATCATTAAACCATTTCATAGTAACTAAATCTCCAAACCACATGTGTGAAGTTTCATGAGCAATTAATTTTGCTCTACCTAACTTTCTATTTTGTGTTGCTTTTTCATCTAAAAACAACGAAGATTGTCTATATTGAATTGCGCCTACATGCTCCATTCCTCCATATTGAAATGGAGGTAATGCTGCAAAATCCATTTTAGCAAATGGAAAATCTACCTCAGTATATTCTTCTAAAAAATCAATAGAATTTTGATGAATTTTAAAAACTTCATCTACACTTGCCTCTATTTTTTCTTTATTATTTTCTCTAAATAAAAAACGCATGTTAAAAGCACCAGGATTCATGTTTTTTTCTGTAAACTTACCAGCTACAAAAGAAAACAAATATGTGCTCATTAAATCTGAAGGCTCAAAAGTATATTCTATAAAATCATTTGTTTCAAAACTATTATCTTCAAAAGCACCTGTTAGTACTTTCCAATCTTTAGGCACAGTTATTTTTAAATTATAATTAGCCTTAATATCAGGTTGATCAAAACAAGGAAATAATGTACTTGCTCTGTCTGGTACTAATAACGTATATAAAAACTCATCATTTCTATTTAATGATTTTTCTCCTGCATCAAATAAAATTTCAACTGTATTACTACCTAAAACCAACTTTGTTTTATCTATAATTACATGTTCTTTTTGATGATTTACAATAGATTTTTCTGCATTTATTTTTACCGATTTCAATTTACTTGCCTCTTCATTAAAATCTAAATAAACATCGTTTTCTAAATCATTTACTGTAAAACTTACTTTTAATTTAGAAGGAATTGGTTCAGATTTTTGTAGAGGTATTTTAAAATGTAAATTATAAACTACATCTGCAATTTGTTGCTTTCTATATTTTGCCAATTCATATGAAATTCCTTTTTCTAATTTTAATGATTGTTCTTTTTTACAAGAAATTAAAATAAAAAAACAAGCTATAAGTAATGAGTAATTTTTCATAAACAAAATTTAGATTCTAAAAATAAAAAAAGGTTTGACGTTAGCCAAACCTTTATCTTATTTATAATGTAAACACTACTTATATAGCAGCATCTATTTTACCTGTGTAAACATTTTTAGGAGCAACTCCTACTTGCTTATCTACAACTTCTCCGTTTTTAAATATTAAAACAGTTGGTATGTTTCTTACACCATATTTAGCTGCAAATTCTTGGTTAGCATCTACATCTACTTTACCTACAACAGCTTTACCTTCGTATTCTGCATGAATTTCATCAACAATAGGTCCAACCATTCTACAAGGTCCACACCATGCTGCCCAAAAATCTACTAATACTGGTTTGTCAGATTTTAATACTACCTCGTCAAAGTTTGCATCTGTAATTTCTAATGCCATTTTATTTATATTTTAAATTGTTATTCTAATTTTGATATACAAAAGTAATCAATTTATTTACTTTCTTTAATTCAAAAAAATTACTTTTTACTATTTATCTATAAACACTCTTTATTCTTATGCTAAAACAACTCAGATGCAATTGCCTGAACGTTATCACTTTTACCCATAGAATAATAATGTAAAACTGGTACTCCTGCAGCTAATAACTCTTTAGATTGTTGTATTGCAAACTCTACACCAACTTGTCTTACGGCTTTATTATCTTTACAACTATCTACAGCATCTATTAAATCTTGAGGCAAATCAATTTTAAAAACTTGAGGCAAAATTTGTAAATGTCTTTTTACTGCTAAAGGCTTAATACCTGGAATAATAGGCACATTAATACCAATTTCTCTGGCTGCTTTTACAAACTCGAAATATTTATTATTGTCAAAAAACATTTGAGTTACCACATAATCTGCACCAGCATCTACTTTTTCTTTTAAACGTCTTAAATCAGATACTAAAGATGGAGCTTCCATATGTTTTTCTGGATATCCTGCAACACCCACACAAAAGTCAGAATAATGTTCTACTTGCACATCATCATGTAAATATTTCCCTCTATTTAAATCAGAAATTTGCGATACCAAATCACTTGCAAATGCATTTCCTCCTTTAACAGGCTTAAAATAAGGTTCGTCTTTCATAGAATCTCCACGTAAAGCCATTACATTGTCTAATCCTAAATAATGACAATCTACCAAAACGTATTCTGTTTCTTCTTTGGTAAAACCACCACACAATAAATGCGGAATTGCATCTACCTGATATTTATGCATTATAGAAGCACAAATACCAACAGTTCCTGGACGCATTCTGGTAATTCGTTTATCTAACAAACCATTTCCTTTATCTAAATAAACATACTCTTCTCTAGATGTTGTTACATCTATAAAAGGTGGATTGAATTCCATTAACGGATCTATATTATTGTATAAATCTTGAATGTTTTTCCCTTTCTTGGGCGGAATTACTTCAAAAGAAAATAAAGTTTTTCCGTTTGCGTTTTTAATATGATCTGTTACTTTCATTTTATATTTCTTGGGCGTTTCCTTTCAGGTCGCGCTTTTCGTTTTATCTTTTTAGGTTTGTTCTCGATACAAATTTGTTCATTCTTCACAAATTTACTCGAACTGACACCCAAAAAGGATGTCACTGCAATCGCTAACGCTACCTACTTAGTAGCTTTTTTACATCTTCGTAATCTTCTTTATATTCCCAATAAATCCATCTTCCATCTGCATAATCTGTCAGAATATATTTTTCACTTAAAGATTTAATTCTAGAAACTGCTATTAATTTTTTACCAAAATTCTTTGCAGGAACATGCGTTATTATCTCATTGTTACTTTTTCCATAACCATGAGAAATAATATAACTTCCTAAATGTAATTCTATAAACTCCATATTTTATTGATCTGCAATATTAGGATGCAACCATTTTCTTGCCTTTTCTTTTGTTATGCCTTTACGTATAGAATAATCAGTAATTTGATCATCTGTAATTTTACCCAAACCAAAATATTTGGCTTCTTTATTGGCAAAATAATATCCAGAAACTGCAGCAGCTGGCCACATTGCTAAACTTTCTGTAAGCTTAACTCCTATTTGATTTTCTACATCTAATAAATCCCAAATAGTTTCTTTTTCTAAATGATCTGGACATGCAGGATAACCTGGAGCAGGACGAATTCCTTTATAACTTTCTTTAATTAAATCGTCGTTTGTTAAAACCTCATCTGAAGCATAACCCCAATGTTTAGTTCTAATTTGCTTATGTAAATACTCTGCAAAAGCTTCTGCAAAACGATCTGCAATAGCTTGTGCCATAATTGCATTGTAATCGTCTTCTTTGGCTTTATAACTATCTGCTAATTCTTGAGCTCCAAAAATACCCACACAAAAAGCACCCATATAATCTGTTTTCCCTGTTTCTTTAGGAGCTACAAAATCTGATAATGCAATATTAGGAATACCTTCTCTTTTCTTTAATTGTTGACGTAAAGTTCTAAAAACAGCTACTTCTTTTCCTTTTTTCTGAATAGAAATGTCATCTTCATTAATTGTATTAGCTTCAAACAAACCAAAGATTGCTTTAGGTTTCAACAATTGTTTTGCAATAATTTCTTCAATCATTACTTGTGCTTCTTCATACATTGTAGTTGCTTGTTCACCAACAACTTTGTCTGTTAAAATTGCTGGAAATTTACCATGCAAATCCCAACTTCTAAAAAACGGACTCCAATCTATAAACGGTACTAATTCTTTTAAACTTAATTGTTCTAACGTCTGAATTCCTATTTCATTAGGTTTTACAATTTCAGAAGTTTTCCAATCAATTTTATATTTACGTTTACGAGCTTCATCAATAGAAATATATGATTTTTCTTTACCACGTTTTAAAAACTTAGTTCTAAATTCATCATAATCTTTCTTTAATTTAGCAACATATTCATGTGATGTTTTTTCATTTAACAAATCACCAACAACTGTTACAGCTCTAGAAGCATCGTTTACATGAACTACAGCATTTTTATATTGTGTATCAATTTTAACTGCTGTATGTGCTTTAGAAGTTGTTGCGCCACCAATTAATAATGGAACATCAAAATTTTGATTTTCCATTTCTTTGGCTAAATACACCATTTCATCTAAAGAAGGTGTTATTAAACCACTTAAACCAATAGCATCTACATTTTCTTTTTTGGCAGCTTCAATAATTTTTTCAGGTGGAACCATTACACCTAAATCTACAATTTCATAATTATTACAACCTAAAACAACAGACACTATATTTTTACCAATATCATGTACATCACCTTTTACAGTTGCCATTAAAATTTTACCTAATGCTTTTTGTTCTTCTCCTTTTTCTGCTTCTATAAACGGATTTAAATAAGCCACTGCTTTTTTCATTACCCTTGCAGATTTTACAACCTGTGGCAAGAACATTTTACCAGCACCAAATAAATCTCCAACTACATTCATACCCGCCATTAAATTTCCTTCAATAACTTCTATTGGGGCAGTTGCTTCTTGTCTAGCTTCTTCTACATCTTCAATAATAAAAGCATCAATTCCTTTAACCAAAGCATGTGTAATTCTGTCTTGTAAAGGATTTTCCCTCCAAGATAAATCTACCGTTTTTTCTTTTTTAGTTCCTTTTACAGTTTCTGCAAAGTCTAATAAACGTTCAGTTGCATCATCTCTTCTATCAAGAATAACATCTTCTATGTGTTCTAATAAATCTTTAGGAATATCATCATAAACCTCTAACATTGCAGGATTTACAATTCCCATATTCATACCTGCTTGAATAGCATAATATAAAAATACAGAGTGCATTGCTTCACGTACAGTATTGTTTCCTCTAAAAGAAAAAGATACATTACTTACACCTCCACTAACTGAAACATTTTCTAGGTTTTCTCTAACCCATCTTGTAGCTTCAATAAAATCTATAGCATTTTTTCTATGTTCTTCCATTCCTGTAGCTACAGGAAAAATATTTAAATCGAAAATAATATCTTCTGATGGGAAACCTACTTTGTTAACTAAAACATCATAAGAACGTTGTGCAATTTCAATTCTACGTTCGTAATTATCTGCTTGCCCTACTTCATCAAAAGCCATTACAATAACAGCAGCTCCATATCTTTTTATTAATTGGGCTTCTCTTATAAACTTCTCTTCTCCTTCTTTTAAAGATATTGAATTTACAACACATTTACCTTGCACAACTTGTAAACCTGCTTCAATAATTTCCCATTTAGAGCTATCAATCATCATTGGCACTCTACAAATATCTGGTTCTGCAGCTATTAAGTTTAAAAAACGAACCATTGCTTCTTTTCCATCAAGAAGACCATCGTCCATATTTATATCTACAATTTGTGCACCACCATCTACTTGATGACGTGCAATATCTAAAGCTTCATCAAATTTTTCTTCTTTAATTAATCGTAAAAACTTACGAGAACCAGCAACATTTGTTCGTTCTCCAACATTTATAAAATTGCTATTTTCGTTTAGAATTAAGGGCTCTAAACCAGACAATTTCATGTATTTTGTTTGTTTTATCTTCATCTTCTTTCTATCATTTTAATGAGACCTTTCTACTGCGCTCAAGGTGACAGCTTGTCTTGGTTTATATTTAGCAGCAATATTAGCTATAACACTAATGTGAGCTGGTGATGTTCCACAACATCCACCTATAATATTGATTAAGTTTTTCTTTAAATATTCTTCAATCTGTTCTCCCATTTCTTCAGGAGTTTCATCATACTCACCAAAAGCATTTGGTAAACCTGCATTTGGATGTGCAGATATAGCAAAATCTGTTTTATTTGCAATAGCTTCTAAATGAGGTTGTAATAAATTGGCTCCTAAAGCACAATTAAATCCAACAGATAAAAGAGGAATATGTGAAACAGAAATTAAAAATGCTTCAGCTGTTTGCCCTGATAATGTTCTACCAGAAGCATCTGTAATTGTACCACTTAACATTGTTGGAATTTCAATATTTCTTTCTTGTTTAACTTCTTCAATTGCAAATAAGGCAGCTTTAGCATTTAAAGTATCAAATACTGTTTCTACTAGCAATAAATCTACACCTCCATCAACTAACGCTTCTATTTGTTGCTTGTATGCTATTCTTAACTCATCAAAAGTAACAGCTCTATAACCAGGGTCGTTTACATCTGGAGACATACTTGCTGTTCTATTTGTTGGACCTATAGAACCTGCTACAAAACGTGGTTTATGTGGTTCTTTTGCAGTAAATTCATCTGCAACTTCTTTAGCAATTTTAGCAGATTGGTAATTTAGCTCGTACACTAAATCTTCCATTTGGTAATCTGCCATTGCAATTGTAGTACCAGAAAAAGTATTGGTTTCTACAATATCTGCACCAGCTTCAAAGTATTTTCCATGAATGGTTTTAATAGCTTCTGGCTGTGTTATTGACAATAAATCGTTGTTACCTTGTAATGGTGTTGGATAGTCTTTAAAGCGTTCTCCTCTAAAATCTTCTTCTGTGAATTTATAAGCTTGTAGCATAGTACCCATAGCACCATCTAAGACTAAAATTCTTTCTTTTAAAGCTTTGTAAATATTTGACATTCCTGAAAATTAATTTTTTTGTTATCAGGAAAAAGGGTGAATAATCTTTCGGTTATCTCTCTGTTTTTCTTCCAGTAGAAATTAGCACCTTCTTTATAAGTAAAGGGTTGCCAAGGTTTCCTTGGGTCTAATCCCTCAACCTTTCTTGATAACAATATTAAATAATGAACTAGTTCGCTGCAAATTAACGAACTTTTTTTTTGTTTTTATAATTTATTGGTAGATATCTGATGATAAATAACGGTCTCCTCTATCGCAAATAATAGCTACAACAACACCTTTATCTATAGAATTGGCAACCTTTAAAGCAGTTGCAACTGCACCTCCACTGCTCATACCTGCAAAAATACCTTCTTCTTTAGATAATCTTATTGTCATTTCTCTTGCTTCTTCTTCACTTACTTCTAAAACTTGGTCAATTTTTTTTGGCTTAAAAATAGCAGGTAAATATTCTTCTGGCCATTTTCTTATTCCAGGTATCTTAGCACCATCTTTAGGTTGCGCTCCAATAATGGTAATGTCTTGGTTTTGTTCTTTTAAATAATCTGAAACTCCTGTTATAGTTCCAGTTGTACCCATGGCAGAAACAAAATGAGTTACTTGTCCTTCTGTATCTTTCCAAATTTCTGGACCAGTAGTATTATAATGTGCTTTTGGGTTGTCGAAATTATCAAACTGATTTAAACGAAAATATCCTTTTTTATATTTTAATTTTAATGCATGATCAATAGCTCCTTCCATACCATTTTCTGCAGGTGTTAAAATAACTTCTGCACCATAAGCACGCATTGTTTTTACTCTTTCTATGGTAGAGTTTTCTGGCATTGTAATTACCATATTTACACCTAAAACTTTTGCCATAAGTGCTAAAGCAATACCTGTGTTTCCACTTGTTGCTTCTACTAAAGTATCTCCTTTTCTTATATTTTTTCTTTTAATTGCTTCAGAAATCATATAATAGGCTGCTCTATCTTTAACACTTCCTCCAGGATTGTTCCCTTCTAGTTTTAATAATAAAGTTACACCCTCTTTATTGAAAATATTTTT
The DNA here is from genome assembly GCF_023555495.1 of Polaribacter sp. Z022. Lineage (GTDB taxonomy): Bacteria > Bacteroidota > Bacteroidia > Flavobacteriales > Flavobacteriaceae > Polaribacter. The sequence continues at coordinate 401,266 of NZ_JALCZO010000003.1, forward strand.
TGCTTCAACAAGTGGTGTATTTCCTACAAAATCAATGATACTTTTAGTTTTCATATATTTTTTAATTTCTTTTTTGAAAAATATTATTTTCTGATTGTACTGTAACTACAGAGTTTTTAGGAATAGATTCTGTTATACAAACATTGGCTCCAATAACTGATTTTTCTCCTATTACTACATCTCCTCCTAAAATAGTTGCATTTGCATAAATAACAACCCCTTTTTCTATGGTTGGATGTCTTTTTGTTGATGCTAAACTCTTTTTAACTTGAATTCCTCCTAAAGTAACTCCTTGAAAAATTTGAACATCACTTTTAATAACTGTAGTTTCTCCAATTACAATACCAGTTGCATGATCTATAAAAAATGAATCTCCTATTTCTGCTCCTGGATGAATATCTGTACCTGTTACACCATGAGCAAATTCACTCATCATTCTTGGTAATACAGGTATTTCTTGTTTTAACAATTGATGACTTAAACGATGAACAGCAATAGCATAAAAACCTGGATATGCTAAATATATTTCTTCTAAACTTTTAGCTGCAGGATCATTTTTTTCTGCTGCCAAAGCATCTAAATCTAATCTTTGTCTTATATAAAGATGAGAGCTTTCGAACTCACTCCATAATTCTTCTCCATTCTTAATTGATAATCTATCAAGAATTTTTAAAAAATCGAGTTTTGTTTTTGCCCCACTTTGTTTTAAATGGGTTTCATCAAACAAATTATTTATTAATTGTCTAGTAAAACTACTTACTGCATCTCTTAAACACATGCTATAGTTTTTTAACGTTACAATTTGTTCAACTTCTTTCATTTTATACTTCTGGTGCTAATTCTACTTCTAACCCATCCATTTCAGGTGTCATTTGAATTTGACAACCTAATCTACTATTATCTTCTACATTAAATGCTTCTGCTAACATAGCATCTTCATCATCTGACATTTCTGGTAATTCGTGTTCTGATTTAACGTAACATTGACAAGAAGCACACATAGCCATTCCACCACAAATACCAATGGTTCCTTCTTCTGCTAATTCGTAAGAACGAACAACTTCCATCAAATTCATTGCCATGTCTGTTGGTGCTACCACTTCATGTGTTTCACCATTTCTGTCTGTTATTTTAATATTGATGTCTTGCATCTATCTATTTTTCTTTATTTATACTGTCTGCAAATTTATACAAACCTAACAAATTTACACTTAGATTGTTCTTAAATAAACAAGAAAGCCTTTAAGGTTTAAATTCGCAATTGATTGCAATAGCTATTAGTTTCAGACAAGTTTAGCCCAGATTGAAGCATTTGTTTGAGCTCTTTTTGCTTTTTGGAGCAAAAAAACGAGTGCTGAAAGCTGGAAATAGCTTCTTAAAAAACTACTGAATTGCCTTTACTACTGCTTTTGGTGCTTCTTTTTTAGTTCCATCAAAGCCTTCTACACCTCCAACAGTTGTATATTTCATTACATATTTCTTGTCTGGAAAGATTCTTTTATAGGCACTTTGACACATTAAAGTAGCTTCGTGGAAACCACAAAGAATTAACTTTAATTTTCCTGGATATGTATTTACATCTCCAATTGCATAAATTCCTGGAACATTTGTTTGATAATCTAAAGCGTTGTTTACTTTAATGGCATTTTTTTCTATTTCTAATCCCCAATTTGCAATTGGACCTAATTTAGGTGATAAACCAAATAAAGGAATAAAGTGATCTGTATCTATTATAAAAGCGTCTTCGCCTTTTTTCTCTACAGCAACACCAGTAACTTTATCTGTACCTATTATACCTTTTACTTCTGCAGGAGTTATGATATTAATTTTCCCTAAATTCTTTAATTCTTGTGCTTTTTCTACAGAATCTAAAGCTCCTCTAAACTCATTTCTTCTATGAATTAAAGTTACTTCTGAAGCTACATCTGATAAGAAAATTGCCCAATCTAAAGCAGAGTCTCCTCCTCCAGAAATTACTACTTTTTTATCTCTGTATAATTCTGGTTCTTTAATTATATACTCTACACCTTTATCTTCAAAATCTGCAATATTTGGAATTAATGGTTTTCTTGGTTCAAAAGACCCTAAACCACCAGCAATTGCAACAACTTTAGCATGATGCTTTGTTCCTTTATTTGTTGTTACAATAAACGTACCATCACCTTGCTTGTCTATAGTATCTGCTCTTTCTCCTAAAGTAAAACCTGGTTCAAATTGTTTTATTTGTTCCATTAATTTATGCGTTAAATCTCCTGCTAAAATTTCTGGATATGCAGGAATATCATAAATTGGTTTCTTTGGATAAATTTCTGAACATTGTCCACCAGGTTGTGGCAATGCATCAATTAAATGGCATTTTAATTTTAATAAACCAGCTTCAAAAACTGTGAATAAACCTGTTGGTCCTGCTCCAATAATTAGTATATCTGTTGTAATCATTTTATTTAAAATTTGTCAATTTGAGATTTCTCGATACATTTTTTTCATTCTTCAAAAAACACTCGAAATGACAGTTATACTTCTATTTTTTATTTTCTACTAAACTTTTTGTAAACTCGTTTAGTTTTTCAACTTTGTCCTCAAAATCTCCTTTAAGGGTTTCTCTATATTTATTTAAATTCTTTACTAAATCGTCTATATTATTCGGAATTACTTCTTCGAAAAATTGACGTAATCTTTTGGCAGTTGTTGGTGATTTACCGTTTGTAGAAATGGCTATTTTTACATTTCCTTTGGTAACAATACCTCCCATATAAAAATCGCAATATGGTGGATTATCAGCAACATTTACCAATACATTTCTTTCTTTACAATCTTTGTAAACTTGTATATTTACTTCAACATTGTCTGTTGTTGCAATTACAATATCTTTATTTTTTAAATGAATATTTTTATATTCATCATGAACTAATTGAACATTAAAACCTTTTACTTTTTCTAAAGTTTCGTCTCTAAAAAAAGGAGCAACCATTGTTACTTTAGAATTAGGACTGGATTTTAATAAAAAAGATAATTTTTCTAGCGCAACAAATCCTCCTCCAACAATTAGTATTTCTAATTGTTTAGTTTTTAAAAAAATAGGATATAATTCGTTTTGCTCCATTTATTTATCTTTTAATCTATTTGCAAATTGATTTTGTATATCTAGAATTGCTTGACGATGTTTTACAACTTCACCTAAAACAATAATTGCAGGGTTTTTTAAATCTTTTTCTGCAACAATACTCTCTATAGTATCAACAGTTCCAATACCAACTTTTTCTCTTGGTGTTGTTCCTCTTTGAATAATTGCAACTGGCAAATTATTTTTTCCTTCTGCTTGAAATAATTTTACAATTTGTGGCAACTTACTCATACCCATTAAAACAACCACAGTTGCATTAGATTTTGCAGCCAATTCAATATCATTAGATATTTTATGCTCTTTTGTTGTACCTGTAATTACCCAAAAACTTTCTGCACTACCACGTTTTGTTAATGGAATATTTTGATAAGCTGCAACAGCTAATGATGATGAAATACCAGGAACAACTGCTGTTTCTAATCCGTTATTTGCTGCAAACTCCATTTCTTCTGCACCTCTACCAAAAATAAAAGGATCTCCACCTTTTAAACGAACTACATGTCCTTTAGATTTTGCTCTTTCTACAATTAACTCGTTTATTTGCTCTTGTTGATATTTATAACAACCTCTTCGTTTTCCTACAAAAATTTGTTCGGCATCTGGGTTTATATAATCTAACAATTCTTCATTTACCAAAGCATCAAACAAAACCACATCTGCAGCTCTTAAAACCTTAATGGCTTTTACCGTGATTAAATCTACATCTCCAGGTCCAGCTCCAACAACTGTTAACTTTGGTGTTTTTAAACTCATTTTTTATTGTTTAATTAGCAATTGCAGTTTCTGCTTCTCTGTATGCTCTTACTTTTTGTAAAAACTCGTTAGCATCATTTATATATTTTTCTGCAAATTCTTTCGTTGGTGCAAACTTATTAATTTGATAAATTAAATCAGTAAAAGAAGTTGATAATTCTATTTTTCCTGTAGCAACAAATAATTCATCGAATTGAGAAATAATACCAGCATGTGTATTTGTTTTCTTGTTTTCTGCTAATAATGATGCTTTTGCTGAATTAACAATAGATTGATATGTATAATAAATAGAACCTGAATAAACTCCATTATTAAAAGCTTCTTTAGCATTATCTATCTTTTCTTCACTTTCAAAAAACAACGTAGCAATTAAATCTATAACTACACCAGCACATTCTCCAATACCAATTTCTTTAACGTATTTTTCTGTTTCTCCCCAATCAATAAAATCTTCTTGAGTTAAATTAGATACATCTTGTAAATCGTTTAAGAAATCATAAAAGTATTTTTCTCCTTTTTCTTTGTAATACTCTACAAATTGTTTTCCGTTTGAATTTGCTTCAAAATCATTTAATATTCTACGTAAAGCTTCAGGACCTCTTTTACTTGGTACTTTTACAACTTTGTCTGCAAATACCCCATTTCCATCTCCTAAATTTCCACCACCTAATAAAACTTGTAAAGCAGGTGCAACTAATTTGTCTGGAGTTCTAACAGTCATTCCTTGAAAACCAATATTTGCCATATTATGTTGCCCACAAGCATTCATACATCCACTAATCTTAATAATAAGATCTTCGTTTTTTAAATATTGAGGATATTCTGCTGCTATTACTTTTTCTAATTCTACAGAAATACCTGTACTACTTGCAATACCTAAATTACAAGTATCTGTACCAGGACAAGCTGTAATATCTACTGCTTTATTGTAACCTGCTTCTACAAAACCAAGTTTTTCTAATTCTTGATAAAATAATGGAACTAAGTCTTCTTTTACAAAAGGAATTACAATATTCTGACGTAATGTTAATCTAATTTCACCAGCAGCATAAGTATCTACTAAATCTGCTAACAATCTTGCTTTGTCAGTATAAAAATCTCCTAATAAAACTTTAATACCAATAGCAACATAACCTTCTTGTTTTTGAGGAATAATATTAGTTGATTTCCATAAATCAAATGCTTGTTGATCTTTAATTTCAACTTTCGGTGCTTCAACAGAAACTGGAGTTGATGGTACATATGCATCTGCATCAATTGCAACAGTTTTTAATTCTATTGCTTTTTGCTCTTGCTCTATTAAATCTCTAAAAGCCTCTAAACCGATATCTTTTAATAAAAATTTCATTCTAGCTTTGGCTCTACTTTTACGCTCACCATATCTATCAAAAATTCTTAAAACACCTTCCATTACTGGAATTATTTTGTCTGAAGGTAAAAACTCATATAAAGTTTCTGCATGTCTTGGTTGAGATCCTAACCCTCCTGCAACCATTACTTTAAAACCTCTAACACCATCTTGTATTTTAGCAATATATCCTAAATCGTGTAAATAAGACAAACCTGTATCTTCATCTGTAGATGAAAAAGAAACTTTGAATTTACGTCCCATTTCTTGACAAATTGGGTTACGTAAAAAGAACTTATACAATGCATCTGCATAAGGAGAAACATCAAAAGGTTCGTTTACATCTATACCTGCAGTTTCTGATGCAGTAACGTTTCTTACCACATTACCACAAGCTTCTCTTAAAGTTACATCATCTCTTTCTAATTCTGCCCATAACTCTGGAGTTCTATTTAAATCGACATAATGAATTTGAATATCTTGACGTGTTGTAATGTGTAATCTTCCTCTAGAATATTCATCAGAAACTTCAGAAATTCTACGTAATTGATTACTCATTACTTTACCATAAGGAAGTTTTATACGAATCATTTGTACACCTTCTTGACGTTGACCGTAAACTCCTCTAGCTAAACGTAAGCTTCTAAATTTTTCTTCATCTATTTGTAGATTATTGAATGCTGCAATTTTATCTGCTAATTCAATAATGTCTTTTTCTACAACAGGATTTTCTATTTCTGTTCTAAAACTCTGCATGGTATTATATTGGTTGTGGTGGTTGTGTTGTTGGTTGAGAATTGGTTTATTTTATGAAACCAACTCCTACTGTATTATTTGTTTTTGGATTAATTAAAATAAATGATCCATTTGATTTATTGTCTTTGTAAGAATCAAAAGCTAGTGGTTTGCTTAACTTTAATTGAATCTCACCAATTTGGTTTAATTTTAATTCTGATGGATTCTCTTCTACTCCAGAAAAATCTGTTTTAATAATGCTATTTAACTGTGTAATTTTTGCTTGTGCATCATTTACACCATGTTTAATATAATATTTTTGAGAAGCCAACAAAGGTTCTTTATCCATCCAACAAATTTTAGCTTCTAATTGTTTTGCTATAATTGGTTCTTCAGATACTTTTACTAACATATCTCCTCTACTTACATTTACATTATCTTCTAAAGTAATTGTAACAGAACTACCTCTTTTTGCTGTTTTAAACTCTTTATCAAAAAAGTTAATCGCTTTAATTTTAGACTTTGTTTGCGATGGTAAAATTGCTACTTCATCTCCAACAGATAAATCTCCTCCATAAATTTTACCTGCATAACCTCTAAAATCGTGATATTCTTCTGTTTTAGGTCTAATTACAGTTTGTACAGGAAAACGCGTTTGAGATACTTCATTAATATCTTCTGGCTCTAATCTTTCTAAATGATGCATTAAAGTTTCTCCTTTATACCAAGGAGTGTTTTCAGATTTATCAACAACATTATCACCTTGTAAAGCAGATAATGGAATGAATGTTAAATTCTGACTTTCATATCCACTTTTACTAGCTAAATATTCGATTTCACCTTTAATTGCATTAAATTTTTCTTCAGAAAAATCTACCAAATCCATTTTATTTACTGCAATTACTACATCTTTAATTCTTAATAAATTATTGATAAAAAAGTGTCTATACGTTTGTTCTACAACTCCGTTTCTAGCATCAATTAAAACAATAGATGCTTGTGCAGTAGAAGCACCAGTTACCATATTTCTTGTATATTCTATATGACCTGGAGTATCTGCAATAATGAAACTTTTTGATGGTGTAGAAAAATAAATATGTGCTACATCAATTGTAATTCCTTGTTCTCTTTCTGCCACTAATCCATCAGTTGCTAAAGAAAAATCTAAATAATCAAATCCTCTTTGACGACTTTTTTCTTCTATGGCTTCTAATTTATCATCAGTTAGTGATTTTGTATCGTATAAAATACGACCAATTAAGGTACTTTTACCATCATCTACACTACCTGCTGTTGCTATTTTTAATACTTTCATCTTATTAGCTGTTCGCTATTAGCCTTTGGCTTTTAGCTTAGTTTGTAATCTTTTTAATTTTAGCTAAAGGCTATTGCCAAAAGCTTAATACTAAAAATTTTTAAAATTAATTTTTAGAAATACCCTTGTTGTTTTCTTTTTTCCATTGCAGCTTCAGAACGTTTATCATCTATTCTTGCACCTCTTTCTGATATGGAAGAATCTCTAATTTCTTCTACCACTTTTGCAATATCTACTGCTTCAGATAATACAGCAGCTGTACAACTCATATCTCCAACAGTTCTAAAACGAACCATTCTTTCTTCTACAACTTCTTCTTTATCTCTATAAACAACTTCGTCATCTGCAGACCAAATCATTCCATCTCTAACAAAAACTTTTCTTTTATGAGCGAAATAGATTGAAGGAATTTCTATTGCTTCTTGCTCTATATAAGACCAAACATCTAATTCTGTCCAGTTAGAAATAGGAAAAACACGAACATTTTGCCCTAAATCTATCTTACCATTTAACATATCAAAAACTTCTGGACGTTGGTTTTTTTCATCCCATTGCCCAAAATCATCTCTAACAGAAAAAATTCTTTCTTTTGCTCTTGCTTTTTCTTCATCTCTTCTTGCTCCTCCAATACATGCATCAAAACCAAATTCTTCAATTGCATCTAATAAAGTTTCTGTTTGCAACATATTTCTACTTGCATATCTACCAGTTTCTTCTTTAACTCTTCCTGAATCTATATTGTCTTGAACATTTCTTACGATTAATTCAACACCCAATTCTTTTACAAGTCTATCTCTAAACTCGATAGTTTCTGGAAAGTTATGACCAGTATCTATATGCATAAAAGGAAAAGGAATTTTAGCAGGGTAAAACGCTTTTTGCGCTAAACGAACTAAAGTTATACTGTCTTTTCCTCCAGAAAACAATAACACAGGTTTTTCAAACTGAGCTACTACTTCTCTAAAAATATAAATTGCTTCGCTTTCTAAAGCATCTACTTGTATTGTTGTCTGACTCATGTCTTATATTTTAAATATGTAAACCACATTCGCGGTTACTTTCTACTTTTGTTGGATCGAAATAAGTGAACTCATTAGGTAAATTTGCTTCTTCTAAATAAGCATCTAATTGTTTATCTGTATAATTATAAAAAGGACTTACTTTAATAATACCATCTTTACTTTGCGAAACAACATTTATACTATTTCTAAAAGCTGTTTGTCCTTTTCTTAAGTTTGTAAACCAAACATCTGGTTGATGCTCTTTCATTGCTCTTGCAAAAGGCTCTAACTTTACTTGCTCTGTAAAAAGCACATGTTTTGGATCATCTATAGATGGTACTCCTAAAACTACATTTCTATGTGCAGCAGTTTGTTTTGGAGTATATAATTGAATATTTAAATTCAGTTTTTCTATAATTTCTTCAGCATGTTTATAGGTTTGAACTGTATTATAACCAGTATCACACCAAATTACTTTAATGTCTTTTTGTATATCTGTTACAGCTTTTAATATTGCTACTTCATATGGTCTGAAGTTTGTTGTAATAACTGGGTTATTACTTAAAGAAATAGCCCAAGCAATAATTTCTGCTGGACTTTTACCTTCTAAATCTTTGTTTATTTTATCTAAATCTAGGTTCATTATTTTCCCCATTTTATTTTGTTCCAAATTCTTTCATGAAAAAAGTATAAAACTAATTTTGTTAAAAAATCTACAGAAGCAATAGATGTTGCTAATGCAATTTCACCTGTTAAGATGTACGAAACAACTAATGTATCTATTGTTCCTACAACTCTCCAGCTTAACGCTTTTACAACACTACGTAAAGGTTTTTCAGATTTCTTATCTTCTTCGAAACCTTTACTTTGTGTTTTTTTGCTAAAAATGATTTGGTTTAAAATCATAAAAAAAAATTAATTCAAATAATTACCCTACTACTTTAATAGGGTATGCAAACATACATCAAATTTATATACGAAGTCGAGAATATTTCTTAAAAATTACTTAAACCCTATAGATTTAGTAGATTAATAAAAAAAGTGCATAATTTTTATGAATTATAAACTACTAAAAGGATTTAGTAATTAATATTAATCATTAAGTAGAAAAATAAAAAGTAATCTAGCAATTACAAAGGTCTGCTAATGTAGTGTTTCTGAAGATTTGCAAAGAACTATCTCTAACCTCTGCCATTAATTTATGAACTGCACAAGCATTCTCATCTGGACAATCTTCGCATTTTTCATAAAAGTTTAAACTTACACATGGTATCATAGAAATAGGTCCTTCTAAAATTCTCATAACATCTGTCATTTGAATTTCGTTTGGTTCTTTTAATAAATAATAACCTCCTCCTTTTCCTTTTTTTGAAGCTAAAAAACCATTTTTTTTAAGTGTTAAGAGTATACTTTCTAAAAATTTTAATGAAATATTTTCACTTTTAGAAATTGTAGCTATTTGTACAGGAGTTTTATCTTCTAGTCTAGCTAGATAAGTTAGTGCCTTAATTCCGTATTTTGTTTTTTTAGATAGCATTAAACAAATTTACACAATTAAATACAATTACCATAGTAAAGAAGTAGGATAAACTTTCTATAGAAATTTTAATTTAAAATCTTTTATTAATTTGTAGAATGACTTTTGTTAAGAGCATAAAAAGTTACCTGTGCATAATCGTCAGCATCTCCAGTTTTATTTGCTTGATAAATACCAGCTTTAAAATACATGTATTGTCCACCAACATTAAAACCACTATTTGTCATATCAACAGTTTTAACAACATCATCTTTTCCTTCTCTTGATACAGTGAAGGTTAAAATATTACCAACTACTTTAATTGAATAACTAAATTTTTCATCAAGAGCAATTCCATCAGTAGGATTTGATGCAGTGTTACTTCTAGACCCAATAACTTCATACCATTGTTCAGCTCCATTACCATCTGTAGGTTCATGTGCAAAATAAATAGAACCTAAAGTATTTCCATTTAATTTTCTATAATAAACACGAATAGGTTCATCATTATTAGCATGAATTTGACCAATAATCAATCTACCTACATGACTACTGTCACCAGTTGTAGTTACATGATTTACTGCAAGAGTTGCATTCATTTCTCCATCAAAACCAGCTGCTGCTGCAATATCTGAAGTAGGAGAAGTACCAAAAACCCAATTATTTTTATTTACACCTTGAGTACCTATACTAGTATCTGTGCCTCTTAGCATTTCACGTAATTCTACTCTAGTGTAAGTTGTATTTGCTGAAGTTTTATACCCATCAATTGGGCATTTAAACACCATACCTCCATCTTCTGCTGTATAAAAATACTTACTATTCTGGTAACCATTATTAATTTCACTTACAGAAATAGTTTTAGAAAAACCACTTCCATTATTTTCTGGAGTATTTAATTTCCATGTAGATAAATCAAAATTTTCTGAAGGCGGTTTATTTGGATCTAAATCTCCAGAACTTTCTTCTCTAGCTGCTTGTGTAATTGTTAAGGTTTTTGACAGATTTCCTCCATTTACAGTAATTGATCCTGTTCGTTTTTCATAAACCGAGTTTCTAGCTACTGTAATTTCTATAGTTGCATTATTAGTTCCATATCTTGGTGTAATTGAAATCCAATCTCCCTCAACATCTGTATACCAATACATATTTGCTGTAATGTTTACAGTTTGTGTTTCTTGATATGCAGAAAACTCATTAACTTTTGTTAGCTCTAAAATTTCTGTCAACTCTACTTCAGGTTCGCTAGAACCACAGGCAGATAAAGACATTAATAATACACTAAGAAAAAGTAATTTGTAGGCATTTTTCATAAGATAATTTATAACTTAATAATTGAGTTTTTAAAAATACAAAATTGGTTAACCAATTTACGGTATTTTTAAATAAAATTATTATTTATAGAATTAAAAACAGTACAACAGCTATATCACTAAGAAAAATCAATAGTTAAATTAAACTATTTTTTTAAAGCCTGACTTAAATCTTCAATAATATCATTAGCATTTTCTAAACCAACAGAAACACGCACCAAACCATTTGTAATACCAACTTCTAATCTATCTTCTTCCGATAAACGTCCATGAGTTGTAGATGATGGATGTGTTACAATTGTTCTGGTATCTCCTAAATTGGCAGATAAAGAACACATTTTAATTTTGTCTAAGAATTTTCTACCAGCATCAATTCCTCCTTTAATTTCAAAGGCAACAATGTTTCCTCCCAATTTCATTTGGTTTTTAGCAACTTCATGTTGACGATGAGATTTTAGAAAAGGATATTTAACCAACTCTACATTTTCATTTTCTTCTAAAAACTCAGCGACTTTTAATGCATTTTCGCAATGTTTTTCTACTCTTAATGATAAAGTTTCTAAACTTTTAGACAATACCCAAGCATTAAAAGGAGACATTGCTGGACCAGTATTTCTAGCAAATAAATAGATTTCTCTTAACAAATCTGCTCTACCAACTGTAACTCCACCTAAAACTCTTCCTTGACCATCCATTAATTTTGTAGCAGAATGAATTACTAAATCTGCTCCAAAGGTAATTGGTTGCTGAATGTAAGGTGTTGCAAAGCAATTATCTACAATAAAAATAAGATTGTGTTTTTTTGCAATTTTACCAATTCTATCTAAATCTAAAATATCTACTGCTGGATTTGTTGGAGTTTCTATATAAAGGACTTTGGTATTTTCTTTAATTAAACTTTCTACCAAATCTACCTCATCAACCTTAAAATAAGAAGTTTCAATATTCCATTTTGGTAAATAATTGGTAAACATACCATGTGTAGAACCAAAAACAGATCTACAAGAAACTATATGATCTCCTGCACTTAATAAAGCTGCAAATGAAGAAAAAATAGCGGCCATTCCTGTTGCAAAAGCATAACCAGCTTCTGCACCTTCCATAGCAACAACTTTATTTACAAATTCTGTTGTATTAGGATTTGTAAATCTACTATATAAGTTACGTTCTTTTTCTTCTGCGAAGGATGAACGCATGTCTTCTGCATCATCAAACACAAAACTTGATGTTAAATATAAAGGTGTAGAATGCTCAGAAAACTGTGTTCTTTCAGTTTGACTTCTTATGGCTTCTGTTTCGAAATGTTTGCTCATTATTATGGTTTTTGGTTGATGGTTTCTGGTTGATGGTTTTTACTAATAACCAACAACTAAAAACTAAAAACCTTTTTAGTTGTTATGTTTTGCTAATCTTAATATGTCTCCAAAAACTCCTCTTGCAGTTACACTTGCACCTGCACCTGCTCCTTGAATTACAATGGGTTGTTCTCCATAAGATTCTGTATAAATTTCAAAAATTGCATCAGAACCTTTTAAAGAACCTAAAGGTGTACTTTCTTCTGTGGAAACTAATTTCACTTCTAATTTTCCTTTATTTTTTGATAAATCTCCACTTAATTCACCAATATAACGTAAAACATGATTTGGCTCTTGGTTTTCTTTTATAGATTGATATTCATCATTCAATAATTCTAATTTCCCTAAGAAATCATCTACAGAACCATCTCTTAAATTTTCTGGAATTAAATTTTTAATTTCAACCTCATCAAATTCATTTTCTAACTCTAATTCTCTTGCCAAAATTAGTAATTTTCTGGCAACATCATTTCCTCCTAAATCTTCTCTTGGATCTGGCTCTGTAAATCCTTTGTCTATTGCTTCTTTTAATATTTCTGAAAAAGGTGCATCTTTTACAGAAAAATTATTAAATAAATAACTTAAACTTCCAGAAAAAACACCTCTAATTTTAGTAATATTTTCTCCAGACTCATGTAATAAACGAATGGTATCAATTAAAGGTAAACCTGCACCAACATTAGTTTCATACAAATATTGTTTTTTATATTCTTTTAATTTTGCTCTTACTTCTTTATAAAAATCAAAAGACAAGGTATTTGCAATTTTATTACATGAAACTAAATCGAAACCTGCTTCTATAAATTGAATATAATTACCAACAAAATTTACACTTGCAGTATTATCTACAGCAATTAAGTTTTCGAAATGATTTTCTTTTGCAAACGCAATGATATCATTAACAGATGCATTTTCATCACCATTTTCTAATAAATTTTGTTTCCAATTTTTAGAAACTCCATCTTTATTCAATAATACTTTTTTAGAATTTGCTACCGCAAAAACATTTAGTTGTAATTTTCTTCTTTCTAAAACAGATTGTGTGTTTTCAATTATCTGATCTATTAAAGTTCCTCCAACTAAACCTTTTCCAAAAATGGCAATATTAATTTTCTTTGTAACTCCAAATACTTGTCCATGAATTACATTTACTGCTTTATGTAACTCATTCTTTTTAACAACCAAACTTACATTTTTACCTGTAACTGTATTGTTAAATAAAACAGGTATAATTTGGTTTTTTATTAAGGCATTATATGGGTGATGAAATTCGCTTAAATCTTGACCTATTATAGAAATTACTGAAACATTGTTTACAACAGAAATCTGATTTACATCTTGAGCATAAAAGTCATTTTCAAACTCTTTTTCTAAAGCTGCTACTGCTTCATCTGCATTAATTGCATCTATAATTAACCCTATTCCTCTTTCAGAAGAACCTTGTGCAATAATACTTACACTTATATTTTTATCACTTAAAGCTTTAAAAATTCTTGCATCAACACCAACTTTACCAAGTAAACCTCTACCTTCAAAATTTAACAACGCAACATCATCTATTGTAGAAATAGATTTAATTCCTTTTGTTGAAGATTCTGATGTAATTAAGGTTCCTTTATCATCTTTATTAAACGTATTTAATATTCTAAGATTGATATTTTTCTCTAGTAATGGAATAATGGTTTTTGCATGTAAAATAGTTGCTCCAAAATTGGCCAATTCATTTGCTTCTGAATAAGAAAGTTGTTCAATTTTTTTAGCATCAGCAACCAAATCTGGATTTGCAGTGTAAATTCCACTTACATGTGTATAATTTTGCAACTCATCTGCATCTAAATAATTTGCTAATAAAGCTGCAGTATAATTACTACCATTTCTTCCTAAAGTTGTGGTTTCTCCCTTTTTATTTGAAGCAATAAACCCTGTTACAACATTTATAGAATTGTTATTATTTTTAAAATAAGCAACTACATTTTCTTTAGAAACTGCAGTTATAGGTTGCGCATTTCCAAAATTTTCATCGGTAATAATTAAAGAACGAGAATCTACAGAATTAGCTGAAATGTTTTCTTTTTCTAACAAACTTGCTACCAGTTTTACTGATAACAATTCTCCTTGTGCTAAAACTTCATCTTTAATTTTCTGACTGTAATCTCCCAACAAAGAAACTCCTTCAAAAATGGTTTCTAATTTTGAAAATTCTTCAGAAAAATCTACTTTTCTATTAGGTTCTTGCTGATATTCTTTAAACTCTTCAAACTTTGATTTATAAGCAGTTTTTGCTGCTGCATTTTGCAATATAGATTCTAACTCGTTGGTAGAATTACCTCTTGCAGAAGCAACCACAGTAATTTTTTCACCGCTTTTATATTTGCTTGCTATAATTTCTATAGCATTTTCTAAGCCTTTACCATTGGCTAAAGATTTACCTCCAAACTTTAAAACTTTCATCTTCTTTTCTCTGTAATCTTTATTAAAAATTGGTTCAATAATTTTTTGTAATTGATCATATTCCATTAAAAATGCATCATGACCATGAACCGAATTTATTTCATTATAAGTAACATTATCTTTTGTTAATGCTATTTTTTTCTGTGTTTCTCTATTTTCTTCAGCCGTAAAAAACAAATCTGAATCCACACCAATCACATGAATATTAGCTTCAATTTTATCTAATATTTCATCTGATTTTTTACCTCCTATTGTTACATCAATTGTTTTTAATAATTGATTCATTAATTTATAAGACGATAATTGATAGCGTTCTTGCAAGGATTTACCATGGTGCAACAACCAACTTTCTACATCAAAAATATCTGAATCTTCTTTTTTAGAACGATGAAAACGCTCTTTAAAAGACTCTGGTGTTCTATAGCACAACATTGCATGCATTCTTGCATCATGAACTGGATTGCTAGAATTTACCAAAAATTGTTCTTGAATTTGACAATTGGCAATTAACCAATCTGTAGATTTCCAATCGGTTGCAATTGGTAAAAAATGCTGCGTTAATTTGTTATTTAAAACCATCATTTCCCAAGCAATTCCACCACCTAAAGAACCTCCAATTAATGCAAATAATTTATCTATTTTTAATTCTTGCAATCCTTGTAAAAAAATTCTTGCAATATCTCTGGCTATAAAATCTTTATAATTATCAATTAAAAATCCATCAAAACCATTACCAGGAATATTAAAGGATAAAATGGTATACACATCTGTATTGATAGCTTTATTTTTACCAACAATATCTTGCCACCAACCTTTTTCACCTGCAACATTTGAGTTACCAGTTAATGCGTGATTGATTAAAACCACAGGAGCAGTTCCTAATTTTTGACCAAATTCTTGATAACTTAAATTTAGTTCAGAAATTAAAACACCAACCTCGGTTGTAAAATTTTTAATTTTAATATGTTGTAATAAATCTTTCAATTTTGACAATATTTTTTGTCTGTTAAAAGCGCAGTTGAGAACTTTTAATTTACGAAAAGTTATTTAAAACTTTCAACTGCGCTCAAAGAGACATTTATTTATATTTCTGAAAAAGCGGCTTTTAAATCTGCTTTTAAATCTTCTATATTTTCTATACCAACAGACAATCTAATTAAATCTTGACTAACACCAGCACTTTCTTGCTGATTTTCATCTAATTGTTGATGCGTTGTACTAGAAGGATGAATAATTAATGACTTCGTATCTCCAATATTAGCTAATAAAGAAAATACTTTTGTTTTATCTGCTATTGTTTTTGCTGCTTCAAAACCACCTTTTGGTCCAAAAGTTACAATTCCACTTTGTCCATTTGGTAAATATTTATCAGCCAAATCTTTGTATTTACTACTTTCTAAACCAGGATAATTTACCCAAGCAACTTCTTCTTGCGCTTCTAACCATTTGGCTAATTCTAATGCATTTTTAGAATGTTGTTGAATTCTAACAGGTAAAGTTTCTAAACCTTGAATGATATTAAATGCATTAGTAGGACTTAAAGCACCACCAAAATCACGTAATCCTTCTAAAATTAATTTAAAAGTATAAGACGCTGCCCCTAAAGCTTCATGATATTTTAAACCATGATAACCAGCAGAAGGTTCTGTAAATTCTGGGAATTTTCCATTTGCCCAATTAAAAGTTCCTGCATCTATAATTGCACCTCCTAATGAAGTTCCTTGACCACCAATATATTTTGTTAACGAGTGAATTACAATATTTGCCCCATGTTTAATTGGGTTTAATAAAGCTGGAGTTGCTACAGTATTATCTACAATAAAAGGAACTTCTGCTGCTTTAGAATGTGCTGCAATTGCTTCTAAATCTAAAACATCTAACTTCGGATTTCCTAAAGACTCTACAAAAAATGCCCTTGTATTATCTTGAACTGCATCTGCAAAATTATCTGGGTTAGAAGCATCTACAAACGTTGTTGTAATTCCGAATCTTGGTAAAGTAACACTTAATAAATTATAAGTACCACCATACAAACTACTAGAAGCAACAATATGATCTCCTGCTTTTAATAAAGTTAACAAACCTGTAGAAATTGCTGCTGTTCCAGAAGCAAAAACAACGGCTCCAATACCACCTTCTACAGCTGCTAAACGATCTTGTAATATTTGATTTGTTGGGTTATTTAAACGTGTATAAATAAATCCTAATTCTTTTAATGAAAAAAGATTTGCTGCATGCTCTGAATTATCAAAAACATATGAAGATGTTTGATAAATAGGAACTGCTCTTGTACCTGCATTTTGAGTTACATCATGACCTGCATGTAATGCATTTGTTGCTAATTTGTGTGTGCTCATTTTTCTATATTTTTAGTTAATAATTAAACCAAAAGTCAAATGCATCAAAATTTTTGATGTACTTACTAGAAAAATGTTATTAAGAATTATACAAGTACACGAATGTGTATTTGTTTCTGGGTTATCTATCCAATTTCTGATAAATGAATCTGAAATTAAGTAGAATTTAGCACCTTCTTTTCCTCTTGAAAAGGGTTGCTAAGGCTTCAACGGGTCTAATCCCTCCACCTTTCTTGATAACATTTCAATAAGTTATTGAACTTTGTGAATGCAAATATATGTTCAGAAAAATTTAAAATCCAAGAAAAAATGAATTTATTTTTTTTAGATTATTAAAATCCTATTAAAAACATCCTTTAAATACTTATCAAATAAATTAGAAATTATAAGTTGCTATTTATTGATGATATCATAATTAAATATTATTGTAAAAAGTTATGTTATTTAGATTTATAGTGTAACTTTGCAAAGAATTTAGAGGAAAAATTTGAACTGATTGCAACCTCATAAAAAAAATGCTAAAGCAGTAATTTCCTACTACTTTTCGCGACCAATGCAATCTCTTTTCATTTTTCAATAATTAAAAAGAAGATTTATTATGTCATATTTATTTACCTCAGAAAGCGTTTCTGAAGGACACCCAGATAAGATTGCAGATCAAATATCTGATGCTTTAATTGATAATTTTTTAGCTTTCGACAAATCTAGTAAAGTTGCTTGTGAAACTTTAGTAACTACTGGTCAAGTTGTATTAGCTGGTGAAGTAAAATCTAAAACATACTTAGATGTACAAAAAATTGCTAGAGATGTAATTAACAAAATTGGTTACACAAAAGGAGAATATATGTTTGATGGTAATTCTTGTGGAGTTTTATCTGCAATTCATGAGCAATCTCCAGATATTAACCAAGGAGTTGACAGAGCAAAACCAGAAGATCAAGGTGCAGGAGACCAAGGTATGATGTTTGGTTACGCTACTGATGAAACAGAAAACTACATGCCTTTAGCATTAGAATTATCTCACAGATTATTAATAGAACTTGCAGAATTAAGAAGAGAAAACAACGAAATTTCTTACTTAAGACCAGATGCTAAATCCCAAGTAACTATTGAGTATTCTGATGATAATGTTCCTCAAAGAATTGATGCGATTGTTATTTCTACTCAACATGATGATTTTGATGCTTCTGAAGAAGTAATGCTTGCAAAAATTAAAAAAGATATTGTAGAAATTTTAATTCCTAGAGTAGTTGCCAAATTACCTGCTCATCTTCAACAATTATTTACTTCAGAAATTACATATCATATAAATCCAACAGGAATTTTTGTAATTGGAGGACCTCATGGAGATGCTGGTTTAACTGGAAGAAAAATTATTGTTGATACTTATGGAGGTAAAGGAGCTCATGGTGGTGGTGCTTTTTCAGGAAAAGACCCTAGTAAAGTTGATAGATCTGGAGCTTATGCAACAAGACATATTGCTAAAAATTTAGTTGCTGCAGGACTTTGTAAAGAAGTTTTAGTACAAGTTTCTTATGCAATTGGTGTTGCAAAACCAACGAGTATTAATGTAGATACTTATGGAACTTCTACAGTTGATTTAACAGATGGAGAAATCAGTAAAATTGTAGAATCTATTTTTGATATGCGTCCTTAT
This sequence comes from Polaribacter sp. Z022, assembly GCF_023555495.1. Taxonomy (GTDB): domain Bacteria; phylum Bacteroidota; class Bacteroidia; order Flavobacteriales; family Flavobacteriaceae; genus Polaribacter. The sequence goes on from NZ_JALCZO010000003.1 coordinate 420,191, forward strand.
TTTATAGAACAACGATTAAAACTAAGATCTCCTATTTATTCTGAAACAGCAGCATATGGACATATGGGAAGAACTCCAGAAGTAAAAACTGTAACTTTTACAAACCCAATGGGAGAAACTGTTTCTGAAGAAGTTGAAACGTTTACTTGGGAAAAACTAGATTATGTAAATAAAGTAAAACAAGCTTTTAAACTTTAAAATAATAAACACATAAATTATAGCCTTTAGATTTAATAATCTAAAGGCTTTTTTTATTTTTCAACTCTTTTAATTACACCTATTTACCTACCCAAAAACATCTTCTTTTTTTATATCTTAATAAATATACGTATATTTGGTTTACCAAACTGGTTAACCAGTTTAATAACGTCAATAAAAATATACTGATTAAAATAAAATTGGTACGTTTTTTGAAATAATAATACACATTAAATAATATATCATAATATCATGAAAAAAATAACTTTACTTTTAATAGCAGTATTATGTATCACATCCATAAAAACATTTGCTCAAGAAGTTTTGGTTTCTAATATAAACGAATACAACCAAGCTATAAAAGTTGCTAAGGCAGGAGATGTTATTATATTAAAAAATGGTGTTTGGAAAGACGTAAAGTTAAATGCTTATGGAAAAGGTGAAGATGGAAACCCAATTAATATTAAAGCTGAAACTCCTGGTAAAGTGATAATATCGGGTAATTCTACTTTAAATATTTATGGTGATTATATTATTGTTAGTGGGCTTTGGTTTAAAGATGGAGACACTGAATATAAATCTGTTATTCAATTTAGAAAAGATTCTAAAACTTTTGCAAATAACTGTAGATTAACAAATTCTACAATTTCATATTTTAACACAAACACAAAATATAAAGATCATTGGGTAGATATTTGGGGTAAAAACAACAGAGTTGATCACAATAATTTTACAGGAAAAATTAGCGAAGGAACTACTCTTGTAGTTTGGTTAAAAGGAGAAGAACACGTAGAAAACAATCATAGAATAGATAATAATATATTTGGCCCAAGACCAGATTTAGGAAAAAACGGAGGAGAAACTATTAGAATTGGAACAAGTGCAAATTCTATGAAATCTTCTAAAACGTTAGTAGAAAGAAATGTTTTTGCTAATTGTGATGGAGAAATAGAAATTGTTTCTAATAAATCTTGTGATAATATTTTTAGAGACAATTTATTTATAGAAAGTAAAGGTACTTTAACTCTTAGACATGGAAATAATGCTTTAGTTGAAAGAAATGTTTTTTTAGGAAATGGCGTTTCTAAAACTGGTGGAATTAGAATTATAAACCAAGGACATATAGTTAGAAACAATTATTTAATTGGATTAACTGGAGATGGTTATAGAGGGCCAATTGTAGTTATGAACGGTGTTCCAAATTCTCCTTTAAACAGATATCATCAAGTTAAAAATGTAGATATTCAAAACAATACAATCATTAATTCTGGTCCAATTTCATTTGGAGAAGGAAAAGATGATGAAAAAACGTTAACTCCATTAACTACTAATTTTTCTAACAATTTAATTTTCAACACAAAAAAAGGAGAAGACATAATTTTTGTTGATGATGTTAGTGGAATTACTTTTAACAACAACTATATAGACTCACCAAACACAAATAACTTAAAAGGTTTTGCTGCAACCAAAATAGATTGGAAAAAAATAGGATCATTCCCAATTCCAACAGTAAATAATAATGATTTACTATCTGTAAATAAAAACAGTAAAAGTTTCGAAAAAGACATCACTAATTCGCCTAGACAAACTTTTAATGCTGGTGCATTTAATTTAGATTCTAAAAAACTACCAAAAGCCTTAAAATTAAGAGCAGGACCAGGTTGGACACCTAAAATTGTTGCTCCAATTATAAAAGCATCAGAAATTACAGTAGAACCAGGAATTGAAAACTTAAGAAAAGCTATTAGTAGTGCATCTCCTGGTTCTGTGTTAAATCTAAAAACTGGAGAATATATTTTTGAAAAAAGTATAAAAGTTTCTAAAAACATAACCATAAAGGGAGACAAAGGGGGAGCATCAATTCTTATTGCTAATAAAAACTTAAAAAAATCTTTTAGTTACTTCTTTAGAATTAATGAAGGAATTACGTTAAAAATTAATGATGTAATTATAGATGGAGAAAACTCTGAAATAAAATACGCAGTAGTATCTCCAGATGAACAAGAAAAAGGTTTATATAATTTCTATGCTGAAAACGTAACTTTTCAAAATTTTAAAAACAAAAATGGTGGTAGTATTTTTAAAGCTTACAAAGGTACAATTGCAGATACTTTAAGTTTTAAAAATTCTAGATTTTCTAACAGTTATAGAGGTTTAAATTTATCTTATGATAAAGATAACATGGGCTTTGTTAATGCCAACAATATTATAATAGACAATACTGTATTTTTAGACATTGAAGAAAACGCGATTAATTATATTAGAACAACACATTCTCCAGATATTCCTGGGGGAAATTTAATTATTACAAACTCTATTTTTAATAATGTTTACAATCAAGAAAAAGGAAAAATTATTAGAACAGATGGTATACATAAAGTAACAATTAAAAACAGTATTATAGAAAATAGTTACAAAGTTAAAACTGCTTTAAGTTTAAAAGGTAGATCTAATATTATTTCTAATTGTTTAATACATAATAGCGGATTTATAAAAATAAGTCAAAACGCAAAAAAAGAAAATATTCTTTATAAAAGTCCTAAATGGGAAGATAAACAACTATTTATTCCAAGTAAAAAATCTCCATTATTAAAAGAGAAAAATGGTATTGCAAACATTGGCTTGAAACAATAATCTCATCAGTATGAAAAATAGATTTTCACTTTTATTATACTTATTACTTTTATCTAATTTTGCTTTAGGTCAAACAGTATTAAAGGCCGATGCAAAAACTGATACCTACAGTTTAATAAATGGAGTTTTAGCAAACCCTAATAGAAGTGTTATTGAAACACCCGATTGTAATCATACAGATTTTGGAAATCATATTACACAAGCTTATGACAAGGAATTAAAAAAGGATGTTTTTTTATTTCACATTCATGTTTCTCCTGATAATGATCGTTGTAAAAAATTTGACAGACAACGAAATGAAATTAAAACATATAAAGATTCTCCTGAAAACTTAAAAGCTAATATTGGAGAAACAGTAGAATATAAATGGAAATTTAAATTACCTAAAAACTTTAAACCTTCATCTAGTTTTACACATATACATCAAATTAAAGCAGTTGGAGGACCTTATGCATCAATACCTATGATTTCTTTAACTTTAAGAAAAGGTAAACCAGATAAATTAGAATTAAGATACACTTCAACTAAAAGTCAAAAAACTTTAGATAAAGTAGATTTAAATCTATTTAAAGGAAAATGGGTTGAAGTTACTGAAATCATAAATTACGGAAATAAAGGTAGTTATGCTATAGAAATAAAAAATGTAGCAACTAAAAAAACTATTTTTAATTACAAAAATAGTCCTTTAGATACCTGGCAAGATGGAGCTGATTTTGCTAGACCAAAATGGGGTATTTATAGAAGTTTAAAAAACAAACAAGATTTACAAGATGAAATTTTAAAATATGCAGATTTTAGCATTGAAGAAATAAAAGATATTGTTTCTGTTGATGTTTTAAAAGCAAAGGCAGAAAGAATATTATTAATGTCTAACTCTTCTAAAGAAATTGTATTTAAAAATGAGAATTCTAAAAACTTTAATTTAATAGAATTTTATGACAATACTGGAAGAAAAATTTCAATTACCAATAAAATAAACAAAAACAAGTTGAATGTTTCTGGATTTTCTAAAGGACTCTATTTTTTAGTTTTTAAAAAAGATACAAAAATTATAAAAGTTCTTAAATGCTATATTAAATAATAAATTTTTATCATTATTTAATATAACTCTTAAAACCAACTGTTTATTATTAGATTAATACTAATTTAGAAAAAGATTAATTTATATAATATTTCATCAACTCAAATTAAGTACATATATTTGGTAAACCAAATTGGTTTACCAATTTTAAAAAACTCATTAATCCATTTAAAACGTTTTATGAAAAATTTATTTTTTATCATCAGTTTATTTTTAACATTAGTTTCTTGTAATCAAAAAGTTACAAACGAAATTTTTGTTAGTGATACTGCAGCTTTAGTAGAAGCAACAAAAAAAGCAAAAGCAGGTGATGTTATTGTTATTAAAAACGGAACTTACACAGACGCAAAAATTACATTTAAAGGAGAAGGTACAAAAGAAGAACCAATTATTTTAAAGGCAGAAACTCCAGGTAAAGTATTTATTGAAGGCGTTTCTAACTTAAGTATAAGTGGAAACTATTTAAAAGTTAGTGGTCTATTTTTTAGAAACGGGCATGCACCAACACAAAATGTAATTGCTTTTAGAACAAGTAAAAAAGATGTTGCAAATCACTCTAGTGTTTCAAATTGTGTAATCTTAGATTTTAACAATTTAGAAAGAGACAAAGACAATCTTTGGGTTCAATTTTATGGTAAACACAACACTTTAGAAAACTCATATTTAGCAGGTAAAACAAATGGAGGACCAACAGTAAGAGTAGATTTAAAAGGAAATCAAAGTATTAGAAACTATCATCAAATTGTAAACAATCATTTTGGTCCAAGACCAAGAAAAGGTGGAGCAAGAGGAGAAACTATACAATTAGGAAGTAGTTTTACATCTATGTCTCCAAGTAATACAACAATTGCAAATAACTTATTTGAAGAATGTAATGGTGAAGTTGAAATAATTTCAAGTAAAACAAACTTTAACATTATAAAAAATAATGTCTTTTATAAAAGTGAAGGTTCTGTAGTTACAAGACATGGAAACTATGTAACTGTAGATGGAAATTATTTTATTGGTGATGGTGTAAATGATCAATTTGGTGGTATTAGAATTATAAACACTGGTCATTGGGTAACTAACAACCTTTTTTACAAAATTAAAGGTAAAAACTTTAGAAGTCCATTAGCTATTATGAATGGTATTCCTAAATCACCATTAAACAGATACAACCAAGTTACAGATGTTGTAATTGCTTACAATACTTTTGTAGATTCAGATTCTCCATTTCAATTTGGAGTAGGTACAAACATTGCACAAGCAGCAGTTTTGCCAAAATCAGAAATTAGATCTGCAAGACCTTTAAGAACAGAAGTAGTAAACAATGTTATTTATAATTCTGTTGGTGATGCAAGTCCAATTATTGAACACGATAAAGCTGATGGTGTAACTTTTGCTAGCAATATTATAGATAATAATGGTGTCGAAATTAAAAATGCTCACGGTTTAATTACTAAAGATTTAACGTTAACAGATATTGGAACTAATATTTCTGTACCAACATCTGGTTTTAAAGATGTAGAAACATATAGTGGTTTCGACTTTGAAACTATTACTAACGATTTATTAGGAAAACCTAGAAAAAACTCAAATCAAATTGGAGCTATTTTAAGTGCAGATAATATCAATTTAAATTTATTAGACAAAACTAAATATGGTGCAGATTGGTATTCTAATGTTGTAGAACCTAAAGAAGCAACAACACATTCAGTTACTAATGTTTCAGAATTAATTTCAAAATTAAAAGAAGCAGCAAGTGGAGATATAATTGAATTAAATGATGGTTCTTACAAATTATCAGAATCTTTAATAGTTAACAAACCAATTACTATTCAATCTAAAGGAAAAGCTGAAATTCTATATACAGGTGCTGCAAATACACCAGCAATAGCTTTACATCCTTATGGTAAATTAACTTTAAACAACATTTCATTAAAAGGAACAAAAACTCAATTTGCTTTTGCTAGCTTAAAAGAGAATATGTTTAATCATTTTGGTTTAGAAGTAATAGATTCAGAAATCAGCAATTTTAACTATGCATTAAAAGTTTATAAACAATCTTTTTCTGAAGAAATTACTTTTACAAATACGGCAATTTCTAATTGTGAAAACGGAATTGAATTGTCTGAAGAAACTAATGACAGAGGAGATTATAATACAGAATATTTAACGATAGATAATTGTCAGTTTACAAACGTTAAACAAAACGTGATTGATTATTATAGAGGTGGTTATGATGAATCTACAATTGGTGGTAACTTATTAGTAAAAAACTCAACATTTACTAACTCAGGAGCTGCTGAAAAAAATGGATTGTTAATTAACCATAGAGGTATAGTAAATGTATCTTTAAAAGATAATACCTTTAAAAACAACAGCGTTAAATTGGTTGCTTTACTTTGGGGAGCAAAAAACAATACAGAGACTAATAATACAATTTTAAATTCAGGAAAAATTAAAACTGAAGAAAATTTGAAACAAAAGTTAATGTATTAACAACACAACTAACAAAAAATCAAACCTGCAAAATTTAATTTTTGTAGGTTTTTTTTTGCTTTAAAGTCAATATAACTAAGTATTCTGTAATAATACTTAACAAACTAACTTTCATTTATTTAAATTTAGTATAATAAAATTTTTATTATTCAATTTTATTTGTATTTTTGGTAAACCAATTTGGTAAACCAATTAACTATTAACATTTTAAATCTTTACTTATGAAAAAAACATTACTTTTTATTGCTTTAGTTGCAAGTGCATCTTTATTTGCACAAACACAACCAACAGTTATAAATCCTAATTTTGACAAAATTGACAAAAATTCGGGGTCAGCATGTGCATGTTCTGGCTGGATAAACAAAAGTCTTGCTGATCAAGCAGAGTCTTCAACAAAAGACAGTAATGATGTTGTAAAATTTGACAACCATGAGTCAGACGGTATTTATCAAGAAATTGCTGTAGAAGCAAACAGTGATTATACTTTAGATTTAGATTATTGGTATTCTGATGGAACTACAACATCAACCCAATATATAGAAGTTATTATCTTAAAAGGAAGTGCGTATGTAGATGGTTATACGCCTGCTTATGCAACTGCAGCTGATGCAGAACAAGATGGTTTTGGATATGCTTCTTTAACAGAAGCAGATAATGTTAATAACCATGTTGCAAGAACTACTGTAGCTCCTCCTGGAAATTCTGATAAAAACTCAATGACGCAATTAGCATTTAACACGGGTTCAGAAACTAGTATAGCTATTTTTATTAGAGCTGTAGGACCTTATGATGCTACATCTCATGGAGATTCAGGTAAAGATAAAGGTTGGATGAATGGAGATACTGAGGTTAGAGTAGATAATCTATCGTTAGTTAATTTAGGAGCAACTGCTTCTGTAAACGATATCTTTTCTTCTAAAATTAGCATATACCCTAACCCAGCAAACGATTTTATTTCAGTTTCTACTAGCGAAACAATTACTGGTATGGAAATTTACAATTTAATTGGAAAAAAAGTTGTTTCTTCAGCAAACACAAAAAACAACACTATAAACGTATCTAATCTTGCAAAAGGTGTTTATGTTTTAAAAGTTATGAGCAATGATCTTGTAGCTTCAAGAAAGATTATTATTGAGTAGAGTTTGAATTATTTACTTAAAAAAAAGAGTCCATTTTTAACTAAATGGACTTTTTTTTATCTCTACTTTTTATTTTTACAAAATCTTAATTTTAGAATAACAAAACTGATATTAATCACTTTTAGTCCTCAAAATCACTAAATTGTATGTTAATATTTTGTAAAAATAACAAATAGACATATATTTGGTACACCAAACTGGTTAACCAATTTTAAATTCACTTCAAAACAACAGTATTTAGCATGAAATTAAAAAAAAGAATATCATTTAAATTAATACTTTTAATGTTATTAACTGTTACAATTTCTTGTAATAAGACTACAGATAGTAAAACTAATACAGCAAAAAGTTCTCACCCAAAATTAATATTAACAAAGCAAGGTGTAAAAGATATTAGAGCTAATTTAGGAACCATTCCTATTTTTGATAAAACTTTAGCTGCAACTAAAAAAGAAATTGATGCTGAAATAGAAAAAGGTTTTGAAGTACCTATTCCAAAAGATTATTCTGGAGGTTATACTCACGAAACTCACAAAAAAAACTTCTTTTTACTTCAAAAAGCAGGTGTATTATATCAAATTTTAAATGATGATAAATATGCACAATATGTTAAAGACATGTTGTTTGCTTACGCTAAACAGTACCCTACTCTACCAATTCATCCAAAACCTAGATCTTATGCAAGAGGTAAGTTATTTTGGCAATGTTTAAATGATTCAAATTGGTTAGTATATACTGCACAAGCTTACGATTGTATTTATGACTTTTTAAGTAAAGAAGAAAGAGACATTTTAGAAAAAGACTTATTTATTCCTTTTGCAAATTATATTTCTGAAGGTAATCCTCAATTTTTTAATAGAGTTCACAACCACAGTACTTGGGGTAATGTTGCTGTTGGTATGATTGCTTTAGTGATGGATAATGATGATTTATTAGAAAAAGCTTTAAACGGTTTAAAGGTTGACAATTTAAAAGAAGGAATGAAAGATAATGATGGTGGATTAATTCAGGTTAAAGGTCAAAGACTTGGTTTTTACGGAAACTTAGACGAACCATTTTCTCCTGATGGATATTATAATGAAGGTCCTTATTATCAAAGATATGCAATGTATCCGTTTTTAATTTTTGCTGAAGCATTACAAAATGTAAAACCAGAATTAAAAATATTAGAATATAAAGACGGTGTTTTATTAAAAGCTGTAGATGCACTAATTAATTTAACAGATGCAAATGGAAACTTTTTTCCATTAAATGATGGTCAAAAAGGTATGTCTTATTATACAGCTGCTTTAGTTTCTGCAGTAGATATTGCTTATCATTATGGTGGTAAAAATCCAGAATTATTAAGTATTGCAAAAAAACAAGATAGAGTTGTTTTAGATGATACTGGTTTTTCTATTGCATTAGGAATTAAAGAAGGTTTAGAAAAACCTTTTGAAAAAAAATCTATCAATTTATCTGATGGTAAAGATGGTACAGAAGGTGGTGTTGGAATTTTAAGAAACGAAAGTATAGAATTAGTTTACAAATATGCATCACAAGGTTCTAGTCATGGTCATTATGATAAATTATCTTTTTCTTTATATGAAGATGGTAATGAAGTAATACAAGATTATGGTTTATCTCGTTTTGTAAATATTGAACAAAAAGGTGGTGGAAACTACTTAAAAGAAAACAAAACTTGGGCTAAACAAACAATAGCACATAACACACTTACCTTAAATGGTGAAAATCACTTTAAAGGTAAATATGAAATTGGTAGTAAACATCATCCAGTATTGCATTTTTATGATGATTCTGATAAGAACGTTCAAATTATAAGTGCTTCAGAAAAAAATGCATATCCAGGTACAGAAATGCTTAGAACATTTGCTATTATTAATGATGCTGATTTTGAAAAACCTTTTACTGTAGATTTATTTAAAGTAAAATCTAATAAGAAAAATCAATACGATTTACCTTACTATTATTTAGGTCAAATAATTACTACAAATTTAGATTACAAATCTAATACTACATTAAATAGTTTAGGAAAAAAGAATGGATACCAGCATTTATGGAAAGAGGCTTCTGGTAATCCTTCTTCAGAAAATATTGTTTTTTCTTGGATGAATAACAAACAGTTTTACTCATTAACATCAACTACAAATACTTCAGATGAAATTATTTTGGGTAGAATTGGAGCAAATGATCCTGATTATAATTTAAGAAAAGATCCTACTTATATTTTAAGAAGAATTGCACAAAACACAACTTTTGCTTCTGTAATAGAATCTCATGGTAGTTATAGCTATGTATCAGAATTAGCTTTAAACACCTATTCTAATATTAAAAGCTTAGAAATAGTTTTTGACACAGAAGCATATACTGCCGTTAATATTTTAACAAAAAGCAATAAAAATAAAATTTTAATTATCTCTAATAAAGATAATTCTAAAGAGCGTAAACATTCAATAGAAATAAACAACAAGAACTACAAATGGGTAGGTTCTTATTATTACAATTAAATTAATTTTAAAAAACGAAAAAAATGAAACGAGTTAGTGAAAAGTACGTCATAGCAAAAGATATGGAATGGGAAGAACTTGGTGGTGGAGTATCAAGAAAGTTCTTAGGTTACGATAACCAAATAATGATGGTAAGTGTTAAATTTGAAAAAGGTGCTTTAGGATCTCCTCATCAACATTTTCACACACAAGCTACATATTGTGTTTCTGGTAAATTTGAATTTGAAATTGATGGAGTAAAACAAATTGTAGAAGCTGGAGATGGAGTTTATATTGAGCCAAATTTATTGCATAGTGCAATTTGTTTAGAAGAAGGACAATTAATTGACACTTTTAGCCCTGTAAGAGAAGATTTCTTAACTGGTGATGGACCAGCTTATTTTGGTGACAAATCATAATTAAAAATATTTCATTTTTTTATTCAATATATCCCCCAATATATTTTCAAAAAATAATAAGAGAAAAGTTTATAAATAACTTTATCCTATTATTAGGATTTTATGAAATGATTAACATTTTTTTTTAATTCCCAAAATATATACCTATATTTGGTAAACCAGACTGGTTAACCAGTTGATTATTCAATAACAATCAAGTTTGATTGTTATTGAATAATAATATTTTTAAAAAATATTAAAAAATTAAAACAATTCAAAACTATAACAATGAACTTAAAAATTAAGTTAGTATTTATTGCAATGCTTCTTTTTAGTGCCTTTAATTATGCTCAAGAAAGTGTTACAGTAAAAGGAAATGTTACATCTATAGCTGATGGAGAACCTATTTTAGGTGCCAACATTATGATTGTAGGTACAACAAAAGGAACAAGTACTGATTTTGATGGTAATTATAAACTAAAAGTAAAATCTGGAGATGTAATCCAGTTTTCTTATTTAGGTTTTAAAACCAAAAACGTAACTTTTACAAATCAAAAAACAATTAACGTAGCACTAGAAGAAGATTCTAATGTTCTAGACGAAATTGTTGTTGTTGGTTATGGTAATCAAAAACAGAAAAACGTAACGAGTGCATTAACTAAAGTAGCTGGTGAAGATCTTCAAAACCAAGCTGTGGCTCGTGTAGAAGATGCTTTAAAAGGTAGAGTTGCAGGTTTAAGAATACAAGTAACGTCTTCTGAAGCTGGTGGTGACCCTAAAATTACATTAAGAGGTCCTGGTTCTGTAACTGGTTCTTCTTCTCCATTAATTGTAGTTGATGGTGTAGTATTAGGTACAGATTCTGATATTTTAGCATCTATTGATAACAATAACATTAAGTCTATTAGTGTTTTAAAAGATGCTTCTTCTGTGGCAATTTATGGTTCACGTGGTGCAAATGGTGTAATCTTAGTTACTCTTAAAAAAGGTTTCTCTGGTAAAACTCAATTTTCTTACAACACTTTTACGGGTTATAAGTATGCAGAAAATAATGACAACTTTAACACTACAATTGCTCAAGAAAGAGCTAGATTAAATTCTTTACAAGGTACTGTTAATGCTATTTCTCCAACTAGTATAAATTATGATAGAATTAATAGTGATTATGATACAGCTTATGCAGAATTAGAAGCTATGGAATTTATTGCTTCTTTAGGTGGTGGAGAAAGAAACTTACAAGATGAAGTATTTAATGGAGGTTTTATTAAAAGTCATTCTTTTGCTGTAAGAGGTGGTACAGAGTTAACAAGTTATACTGCTTCTTTAGGTTTTCTTGAAGATGAAGGTATTGCTTTAACTGATAACTTTAATAAATACAATGCTAGAATTAAAGTTGATAGTAAATCAAAAAACAAAAAAATTAAATATGGTGCTAGTTTACGTGTAAACTACAATGACCAAGATAAATTGCCTGCAAGATTTACTGATCCATTAAGACAATTAGGTCACGTTCCATTATATTTAAATGAAGAGCATTTAAAATATGTTACTCAATTTTCTACAGAAGTTGGTACTTCTACAGATGCTGGTAAATTATTCGAAAACTTAGGTGTTGGTAGTTATGGTTTTTCTAGAGCTTTTGATCACGTATTTACAAAAGACCCAAATAACCCAAGATCTATTCTTAGAGATCCAGTAACAGGTCTTCCTGTTGCTAGTCCTTTAACATCTGGTGGTTTAACATTATCAACTACTAAAAATGTACATCCTTTAGTTCACTTTTTAGAAAGATCTAGAACTAAGAGAAAATTAAGTTTAAATGCTTCTTCTTATATTGATTTTAAATTAGCAGATGGTCTTAACTTTAGACAAACTGTATCTGGTGTATTTAGACACAATAAGAGTAATGAAGCAGATTATTTATATGGTCAAGAAAATAGAGATCAAGAAGCTTATAGATTAGAAAGAAGAGACGAATTAAATCAATTTGCATTTGAATCGATTCTTAAATATGATAAAAGCTATAAAAAACACAACTTTAATACTGTATTAGGTTTTGAGTATACTCAAAGAGATTTTTACAGACAAGAAACAGAAGCTGTTGGTTATACTAATGATTTTAATAACAACATAGCTCTTGCAGATGGAGGAACAACTTATACAGATAATGGTTCTGATAAATTAGTTTCTTATTTTGGTAGATTAGATTATAATTATGATGAAAAATACTTAGTACAATTATCAGCACGTACAGATGGTAGTACTAGATTTGGATCTGACAATAGATTTGGTTTCTTTCCTGCAGTATCTGTTGGTTGGGTAATGTCTAATGAAGATTTCTTATCTAACAGTAACTTAATTTCTTTCTTAAAAGTAAGAGCAAGTTATGGTATTTCTGGTTCTAACCAAATTTCAAATAACGTATTTGAATCTCTTTACAGATTTGAAGAGTCTTTTAGTACAATTAGTTATAATGGAAATACAGGTGTAAAAGCTATTACTTTAGCTAATCAATCTTTAGGTTGGGAAAAATTAATAGAATTTAACCCTGGGGTAGATATTACTTTTGGTAGAGGAATTGTAAGTTTAACTGCAGATTACTATACTAGAACAAGTGAAGATTTACTTCTTTTTGCTCCATCTTCTGCAACTTATGGTACAGATAACTGGTTACAAAACCTTGGTGAAGTTCAAAACGAAGGTGTAGAATTAGAATTAACGTCAAGAATTATGTCTAAAGAAAACTTTAGATGGAGTGCTTCTGGACAGTTTTCTTTAAATAGAAACACAGTTAAAAGTTTAGGAAATAATGAACAAATTATTTCTAGAATTGATCAAGACACAAGACCTACAGAGTTTATTGCAAGAGTTGGACAACCAATTACATCTTTTTATGGATGGGTTTATGACAAAGAAATTCCTTTAGAATGGGTAGATAATCCTTTTAATAGATTTAACAATGACTATGCAGATGTTTATGTAAAAGATTTAAACAACGATGGTGTAATTGATGATGATGATAGAACTGAGTTAGGTAGTCCTTATCCTGATTTTGAATGGGGTTTCAATTCAGACTTTACTTTATATGATTTCGATTTCTCTTTCCAATTACAAGGATCTCATGGTGCAGAAGTTAGAGTTGCAGATTTAGACCAACTTTATTATGCTAGTGAATCTGCAGTAAACGAAATGTCTAATTTCCCTGATAGAGATTTAACTGTTCATAGAAGATTTACAGATGATCATATTCAAGATGCTTCTTTTGTTGCATTAAGAAACTTAACTTTAGGTTATACATTACCAGAATCTATTACATCAAAATATAAATTTGATAAATTAAGATTATACTTAACTGGAGAAAACTTATTATTCTTTACTGCTAAAGGATATGAAGGATTTAACCCAGAAGCAGCAGGTCAAACTTCTAGTAATGCAAATACACCTCTTACAGCAGGTTATCAAAGAGGAGATGGTCCAGTAGTTAAAACTATCTCTGCAGGAATTAACTTTCAATTTTAATTAATTATGAAAAATATATATAAAAATATAATAGTTGGTTTTTCTTTCTTAGCTTTATTAACAAGCTGTGAGTCAGAATTAGACCTTAGTAATCCAACTGCACTTTCATTAGAAGAGTTGTTACAAACAGATGATGGTTTTAAAGCATTATCAAACGGAATTTTAGATGCATACCAAAAAGTACCAGCAAACGAATTCTTATTAACAGAATTAAGATCAGACAATGTAAGAGCTAATTCAGAAAACGGAAACTTTCCTGCAATTAGTGCTTATAATGTAGACCCAAATAATGGTGATGTTGCTACATATTATTCTAATAATATGCATGCAATTAAACATGCTAATACAATTATTGATAATAGATTTTTAGCTCCTAAAAATCAACAATACACTGTAGGAGAAGCATATTTTATGAGAGCTTTATGTCATTTCAATTTAGTAAGAGCATATCAAAACATACCTTATATAGATAAAGTTTTAGATGTAACCACTAAAGAAGCATTAAACTATCCTCAATTAGCAGAAGAAGTTGTTTATGAAAAAATAATTAACGATTTTAAAACTTCAATTGCTTATTTAAATGGAGCAGAAGTAAATAGTTATCGTCCTTCTAAAGGTGCTGCTATTTGTTTAGCTGCAAAAGCATATTTAAGTCAACCAAATCCTAATTATGTAGAAGCAGAACTTTTATTAGCTTCAGTTGTAGAAAACAGTGCTTCTTATAATTATAACTTAATTTATACAGAAAGATCTAATGCTAAGCAATTTGAATTTAATGCAGATCCTTTAGATTCTTCTATAGATTTATTAACAGATGCAGAATATCATGCAAACTTAGTAATGGATTTTGGTCATGTTTTTGGAAATGAAATTTCTGACAGTTTTTCTGATGGAGCTTTAGATGGAGATTGGTCTAATAACCCAGGTTTAGAACGTAATAACGAAGTTATATTTTCTATTGCTTATGATTTAGTTAGTAGTGATAATTATGCTACTAGTGATAGTGGTTTAGATGATCAAGTAGAAACAGATTCTGAATCTCATAGTTTTGCTATGACTTTACAAGGTCCTTCTAATGGGGTTAACATTGCTACTTTAGACTTTTTAGATGTAATGAATCCGTTATTACAACCTGTAAGATTTTATGCTAGTATTAAAGCTTTATCTTATAATCCTGCAGATATTACAAATGATACTTTTACTGCAAAATTTCCTACAGATGGAGAAATTGGAGATAATGACTGGATAGTTTTAAGATATGCAGATGTACTATTATTGTATTCAGAAGCAATTTTAGCAGGTGGAGATTCTACTACAGATTCTAGAGCTATAGATGCTTATAATAAAGTAAGATTAAGAGCAGGTCTTGATGAAGTAGTTGTTTTAACTAAACAAGCTTTATTAGAAGAAAGAAGAGTTGAGTTTGCTTATGAAAATCAACGTTTATATGATTTAATTCGTTTTGGAGAAGCAGATAATGTATTAAGACAATTTTCAATTGAAAATAGTTTAAACTATACTAGCGAAAAGAAATACTTACCTTTTCCTCAAAGAGAAATAGACAATTTACCTAATTTTTATTCACAAAATAGTGGATACTAAAATCAAATAATTATGAAAAAATATTTGTATAACTTAAAATATCTTGTGTTGGGGATAATTGTATCTCTAACATCTTGTGTAAATGATGATTTACCTGATGTAGGAGATTTAGAAGACTTTACATCACCAACGCCTTTTTATAATTTAACAGACGTAAGCTCTTCTGAGTTTGACTGTAATGATGTAGAATTATGGGCTAAATATGAGTTTAACTTTCAAGCTGGTTCTAACTTAGCTGTAAACGGAACTCAATATGATTGGTCTGTTACTCCTTCTGATGGTGTAACAATAATAAACAAAGATTTACCAATCTTACAACAATCAATAGATGCTCAATTAGCCACTGTTGTTGCGTTAGAAAAAGAGATTGCTAAACTAGAGTTTAAAATTCCTTGTGAATCTAATACAGCTAAAGTAGCAGTTTTAGAAGCTACAATTGCAGATTTAAAAGTGCAATTAGAAACTGCAAAATCTGAAGTTACTGAAGAAGTTGCTTCAAATGTTTCTGATTTAGAAACTCAAATTGCAAATTTAGACGCTGCAACTTTTCAAGACAGAGAGTTAATCTTCTCTTTTCCAAACCCTGGTACATATACTGTTGGTTTAACAGTAACAGATAACCTTGGAAAATCTGCATATACAGAAAAATTAGTTACTGTAATTCAAGCAGTACCTACAATTCCTGTTCCAGAAATTGGAGAACCTAGTTTTGATGATGGTACTTTATTTGATGGTACTGGAGATGGTAGAGATTCTTGGAGAGCTCCTAGTAGTTCTAAATGGGGAAGTGTATTTCAAATTAACACAAAATCTGAGTTAGGTATATTACCTGATGGTTACCAAGCAGCTAAATTTCCTGCTGATGGAACAAGAGTTGGTTATCAAGAAATAGAAGTAACTCCTGGTGCAGAATATGTATTATCTTACTTTAGTGCGTTAAATGTAGATGCTTATGGAGACATAACAGTATCTATTATTAGTCCTAATGCAACTACTCTTGCAGAAGCAAAATTAGCGGATAACATTATTGCCACTAGAACAGAAAATAATGTTGGTAGAGTTAAAGATGTTTTCAAAAAACATGCAATTACTTTTGAAGCTGGAGATCATGAATCAGTAATAATTTTACTTACAAACTCTCCTGGAGTTGAAGGTAGATTAGATGCTTTTGACATAATTGTTAAACAATAAATAGATTCTAAAATTTAAGATTATGAATTATAAATTAATTAAAAAAATAAGTACTAGTATCCTTGTACTATCTACCATATTTTTAGGTCTAGTATCATGTTATGATAATGGATATGAAGAATATGTTCCTCCAACAGGAAATATAAACAACATTCAGCCAAGTACACTTTTTACAACAAGTACTAAAGCAGATGACAACATGTCTATTGTTTTTAGAAGTTATTCTACAGACGCTGTATCTTATCTTTGGGATTTTGGTGATGGAAATTCATCAACAGAAGCAAACCCAGACTATACTTATACAAAAGGTGGTTTATATAAAGTTAAATTAACTACAAAAAGTTCAGATGGATTACAAGCAGTAGATTCTGCTAATGTTTCTCCTATTTTAGTTGATTTTAACATCTCTAAAATTGATTCAGAAGTAACTTTCGAGAATTTAACTGATGGTGCTGATAAATTAACATGGGATTTTGGTGATGGAGATACTTTAGACTGGGATTCTGTAGACACTACTCAAGACCCAAATTTTAATCCTAAACATGCATACAAAACAGCAGATACTTTTGTAGCAACTTTAACTGCTACTAATTTTTTAGGCGTAAAAGTTTCAGTTTCAAAAAATATTGAAGGTTTAGTACTATCTACAGTTCCAGATTTTACATTTAAAACTTCATCTTTAACTGCAACATTTACAGATTCTTCTGTATTAGCTGTATCTCATAGCTGGGATTTTGGAGATGGTAATTCATCTACTGATGTTAATCCTGTACATACGTATGCTACAAGAGGTACTTATAACGTTACTTTAACAACTAAAAATGACGCAGGTGTTTCTAGAAGTATCACTAAAGCTGTACCTGTTGGTGGTGTAGAACCAACTTTTAAAGTAATTGTTCAAAACGGAACATGTGAAATTCACGGATCAGGATCAGACTCGTCAAATACAAGTGACAATGCAGATTCTTGGGATATGACTCCTAATAGCACATTAAATGGTGGTATTATAAGTCCTTACAGATTTGATGCTACAAATAACCCTAATGGATGGTATAATTCTGATTTAGACGCATATATTGATGGAAAATATGGTAGTTCTGAGCAACCTGGTTCATCTAGTGATGGTAATTATGTAAACGGTTCTAAAACAAGAGGTGTTAAGCTTTCTAATAGTAGTCGTAGATTATATCAAGTAGTACAAGTTGAAGCAGGTGTAGAATATACATTTACTATTCAATCTCGTTCAGAAGCAGAGGGTATTACAACTGATGTATTTATTTTAAATAAAGAAATAACTACAGAAGATGATATTGATGCAGATGTAAATCATGCAGACGTTGATAAATACTTCCAAATTACAAACGATTATAATCCTAGTAAATCTTCATCTACTGTAGATAATTTTACTACAACTACTTTTTCATTTAAAGCTTCTGCTAATAAAGCAGTTATTTATGTAAGAGCTCTAAAAGCAATTAATAGTAGTAACGAAGTGTTTTTTGATAATATAGACATCATAACACCAGGTTTCTAAAATAGATTTTATACAATTACACACATTATAATTAAACAATTATAATGTGTGTAATTTTAAAGTTATTAACTATTAATAAAAAAAATTATCTTAGCCGATTAAAATTAACATAATTTAACAAAACATGAAATTAGAGATACTAACTAAATCCGAAAATTCTGACGTTCAAAAAGATATCGTCTCTAAAATTAGAGATCTTATTATCTTAAAAAACTTAGAACCAGGAGACAAACTACCTTCAGAAAGAATGTTATCTGAAAAGTTTGAAGTATCTAGAAGTAATGTTAGAGAATCTATTCAAAAATTAGAATTTTACGGTTTATTAAAATCTATTCCACAAAGTGGAACATTTGTAGCAAATATTGGTGCTATAGCTATGAATGGTATGATTGAAGATATTTTAAGATTAGATGAACCTGAATTTAAAGACTTAGTAGAAACTAGGATTTTATTAGAATTAAAAACAGCTAGATTAGCCGCTTTAAGAAGAACTGAAGATGATTTACTAAAATTAGAAGAAGCTCTTTTAGCATATAAAGAAAAAGTAAATAATGGTGAAGAAGCTGTACAAGAAGATTTATTATTTCATTTAGCAATTGCTAAAGCTAGTGGTAATAGTACAATGAATACTTTTATGTTAATTATTACTCCAGAAATTATTACTAATTTTCAAAAACACCATGTTTGTGATGCTGGTTTATCTAAGAGAGGAATACTTGATCACCAAGCAATATTTGATGCAATTAAAGACAAAAAACCACAAGTAGCTAAGCAAAAAATGAAAGAACATTTTAAAGAATTATACAATTACTGTTATAATTTAGAATAATTAAAATTCCCTCTTGATATAGTATTGATGTAACTAATACATTTGTTTTTTAATTGAAAACAAAAACCTCTAAAGTAATTTATTCAAAATTATTACTTTTTAACTCCTCCCTAATAATATTTTTACTATTTGTCTTTTAAATGGAAATATTTTCAATATTTCTTCCCTTAAATTAATACAATTTATTCAGTGTTAATATAAAACTACCTAACCTATTAACAGGCTTTTATAAAATATTAACATTCTACCTATTTATTTCAGAAAAAAACATATCTTTGGTAAACCAATTTGGTAAACCAATTTATTTAAACATATTAAAATAAAATCTTATGTTTAGAATTGATTATTCAAATTAAAAAGTAAAATTAAACATCTAAAACCAAATAGAATGAAAGTAAAAGGATTAAGGTGGTTTATTATTGGACTTATATTTCTAGCCACAGTAATAAACTATATTGACAGAAGTGCATTAGCCATAATGTGGGGTAATGAAAATGTAGATGGTTCAATAGCACAATCATTAGAATTGACTAAAGATCATTATAGTTACATTTTAAATATATTTATGGTAGCCTATGCATTAGGTCAACTTTTCTCAGGAAAATTATTTGACAAAGTTGGTACAAGAGTTGGTTATGTAATTAGTATTGGGGTATGGGGTTTATCTTCATTTTTACACTCTACAATTAGAGGTTTCTTTTCTTTAGCATTTTTTAGAACAACTTTAGGTTTATCTGAAGCAGGTAACTGGCCTGGGGGTGTAAAAAGTAATGCAGAATGGTTTCCTATTAAAGAACGTGCAATTGCACAAGGATTATTTAACGCAGGGGCCTCTATTGGTTCTGTAATTGCTCCACCATTTATTGCAGCTTTATTCGTTGCTTTTGGTTGGAGAACTACTTTTATGGTAGTTGGTTCTTTTGGTATTTTTTGGATTATTCCTTGGTTATTAATTAACAAAGCAGGACCAAAAAAACACCCTTGGATTACAGAAGAAGAGCAAAAATATATAATTGAAGGTCAAAGTTTAGCAGATCAAAATGCAACAGATGATACAAAAGGAAAAACTTTAAAAGAAATTCTTTCTTACAAAGAATCTTGGTCTGTTGTAATTGGACGTTTCTTCTTAGAGCCAATTTGGTGGTTATTTGTAGGTTGGATGCCAATTTACTTATTTGACGTATATGGTTTCAATGTAAAAGAGGTTGGTATGTTTGCTTGGGTACCTTATGTAGGTGCTGCAATTGGTAGTATTGCTGGAGGATATGTTTCAGGAAAAATAATAGCTAAAACAAACTCAATTAACAAAGGAAGAAAGACTACAATTTTAATTGGAGGTATAATAATGTTAGCTGGTTTAATAGCAACAGTATTATTTGCTGATTCTGCAGAAGTGTTTGTTGCTGTTGTATTCTTTGTATTATTTGGTTTCCAATTTGCAATTAGTAATGTACAAACAATGCCAAGTGACTTTTTCAGTGGTAAATCTGTAGGTTCTTTAGCTGGACTTGCTGGTATGGTAGGTGTATTTTCAGTAATTATAATGAACTTCATTATACCAATTGTAGCAAAAGTATCTTATACACCAATATTTATCGCAATTGCAATTTTTGTACCATTAGGTGTAGGTGCAATCTATTACTTTGCTAAAGACATAAAATCTGTAGAAGATTAATAAAAATATAAAAACAACAAAATAAATAAACAACAAAATGAGTAAAAAAGTAGCTGTTATAACAGGTGCTACTGGTGGAATTGGATTCCAAGTGGCAAAAAGATTAGGGCAAGATGGATATACTGTAGTTTTAAACGGTATTGAAGATGATCAAGGAGCTAAAAGAGTTGAAGAACTAGAAGCTGAAGGTATTACTGCAGAATATATTGGTTTTGATGTTACTAGTGATGATGCTGTAACTTCTAACATTACTGCAATTGGTGAAAAATATGGAAAAATTGATGTTCTTGTAAACAATGCAGGAGGATTAGGTGGTAGATCTCGTTTTGAAGAAATGACAACAGAATTTTATAGATTTGTTATGGCTTTAAATCTTGATTCTGTATTTTTTGCTTCAAGAGCTGCTATCCCTTTCTTAAAGAAAGGAGAAAACCCAACTATTATTAACTATACATCTAATGCTGGATGGAATGCTGGTGGACCTGGTGCAGGAGTTTATGGAACTTCTAAAGCTGGTGTACATGCAATTACTAGAGCATTAGCTAAAGATTTAGCTGAATATGGAATTAGAGTTAATGCAGTATCTCCTGGTACTATTGATACTCCTTTCCATGCTCAAATTAAAGCAACAAAACCAGAAGTTTTTGCTTCTTGGGCTAACAACATTATGTTAGGTAGATTAGGACAACCTGAAGAAGTAGCTTCTGTTGTTTCTTTCTTAGCTAGTAAAGATGCTGCATTTATTACTGCAGAAACTATCCAAATTGGTGGTGGACAAGCATTAGGTATCTAATAAATAATACATAAATTAGGACTATAAACCTCTTTGTAATATTACAAAGAGGTTTTTTTATTCTAAACACTTACAAGTCAACACTTTTAATTTTTCATAAAAAATATTAAAGCATAAAAAAAGCCTTATCATAAATGATAAGGCTTTTTGCTCCCCCTCTTGGACTCGAACCAAGGACCCTCTGATTAACAGTCAGATGCTCTAACCAACTGAGCTAAGGAGGAGTTTGCATCACAATATTTGTGTTTTGCGAGTGCAAATATATACCTTTTTAGAATATACACAAACACTTTTCGAAAAAATATTAAAAAAAAACAAAAAAAAAAATTTTGTATAAAACTAGCCAAATAAATAACGTTTTATGACAAATATCGTATTTTTGTTCATCTCGATAGCTTATTAAAAAAGCATAAACAATACTATGGATAAATTTTCGTTTTTAAACGCAGCACATACAGGCTTTATAGCTGACTTATATGATAAATATTTGGTGAACCCAGATGCAATAGAACCAAGTTGGAGAAGCTTTTTTCAAGGGTATGATTTAGCAAATGAAAATTATTCTTTAAAAGATGATGATTCTTTAGAAATTCCTGAAGAAGTTCATAAAGAGTTTTTAGTAGTTGATCTTATAAATGGATATAGAACTCGTGGACATTTATTTACAAAAACAAATCCTGTAAGAGATAGAAGACAGTATCAACCTACTTTAGATATCGAAAATTTCGGCTTAAACGAAAACGATTTAGATATAGAGTTTTCTGCTGGTGAAGTTTTAGGACTTGGAAAAGTAAAATTATCTAAGATAATTACGCATTTAAAACGCATTTATTGTGATTCTATTGGTGTAGAGTATATGTATATGCGAAGCCCAGAAAAATTAAAATGGTGGCAAAATAGAATTAATCAAAATGATAACCACCCTAATTATACACCAGAGGCTAAAAAATACATTTTAGGTAAATTAAATCAGGCTGTAACTTTTGAAAGTTTTTTACAAACTAAATATGTTGGTCAAAAACGTTTTTCTTTAGAAGGTGGTGAAACTTTAATACCAGGTATAGCAGTAATGCTTAGAGATGCTGCAGAAAAATTTGGTGTTAAAGAATGTGTATTAGGTATGGCTCATAGAGGTCGTTTAAATACATTAGTAAATATCTTTAAAAAACCTGTTAGAGATCTTTTTAGTGAATTTGAAGGAAAAGATTTTGAAGATGAAAGTATAGATGGTGATGTTAAATACCATTTAGGTTTAACATTAAGTAAAACCTATAGAGATGGTAATGAAATTAAAATGAACTTAGTTCCAAATCCTTCTCACTTAGAAACGGTTGCTTCTGTTGCAGAAGGTATTACTAGAGCTAAAATAGATAGAAAATACAATGGAGATTCAGGTAAAATATTACCTATTGTTATTCATGGAGATGCTGCAATAGCAGGACAAGGTATTGCTTATGAGGTTACTCAAATGGCCAAATTAAATGGTTATAAAACTGGAGGAACAATACATATAGTAGTTAATAATCAAATTGGATTTACAACCAATTATTTAGATGCACGTTCTAGTACCTATTGTACAGATGTAGCAAAAGTAACTTTATCTCCTGTTTTACACGTAAATGCAGATGATACTGAAGCTGTATGTCATGCAATGGAAATGGCTTTAGAATTTAGAATGCGTTTCCAATCTGATGTTTTTATAGATTTATTAGGTTATAGAAAATACGGTCATAATGAAGGTGATGAACCTCGTTTTACACAGCCTAAATTATACAAAGCTATAGCAAAACATCAAAATCCAAAAGAAATTTATTCTTCAGTTTTATTACAAGAAGGTTCTATAGATAGTACTTTTTTAAATGAAATTACTTCTGAGTTTAAACAAATGCTTGAAACTGAATTTGATGAAGCTAAAAAAGTAGAAACTTCTAAGGTTAGAGAGTTTATGGAATCTACTTGGAAAGGTTTTGAACGTCAGAAGTTAGATACAATGTTACTTGCTGAAGACACAAAATATGATATTGAAAAATTAAAGAATATTGCAAAAGTTGTTTCTACTGTTCCAGAAAATGTAAAATTTGTTAGAAAAGCAGAAAGAATTTTAAAAGGAAGATCAAAAATGGCTTTTGAAACTAATCTTTTAGATTGGGGAATGGCAGAAAACCTTGCTTATGGTTCTTTAATGGAAGAAGGATATAATGTTCGTATTTCTGGGCAAGATGTAGAAAGAGGAACTTTTTCTCATAGACATGCCATTTTACGTGATGAAGTTTCTGAAGAAAGAATTAACTTATTAAATACAAATCCAAACAATAAAGGAGTAATGACGATTTACAACTCGTTATTATCTGAATATGGTGTTCTTGGTTTTGATTATGGTTATGCCATGGCAAATCCTAACACATTAACAATTTGGGAAGCACAATTTGGAGATTTCTCTAATGGTGCACAAATTATGTTTGACCAATATATTTCTGCTGCAGAAGATAAATGGAAAATGCAAAATGGAATTGTAGTTTTATTACCTCATGGTTATGAAGGACAAGGTTCTGAGCATTCATCTGCAAGAATAGAACGTTATTTACAATTATGTGCAGTAGATAATATGACAGTTGCAAACTGTACTACTCCTGCCAATTTCTATCACTTATTACGTAGACAAATGAAACGTAAGTATAGAAAACCATTAATTGTATTTACTCCAAAAAGTTTATTACGTCATCCTAAAGCAGTAAATTCTATAGAAGATTTAGCAACAGGAGAATTCCAAGAAGTAATAGATGATACTTTAAACCCAAATGGAGTTAAAAAATTAGTTTTCTGTATGGGTAAATTCTATTATGATTTATTAGCAGAAAGAGAAGAAAACAAAAGAGAAGATGTTGCTTTGGTTAGAATAGAGCAATTGTTTCCATTACATTTAGAAAAATTACAACAAGTAATAGATAAATATCCAAATGTTACAGAATACATTTGGGCACAAGAAGAACCTAGAAACATGGGTGCTTGGAGTTTTATGTTAGAGCGTTTAGATTTAGTGAAATTAAATGTACGTTCTCGTAAATATTATGCTGTTCCTGCTGCAGGTTCTAGTACAAGATTTAAGAAAAGACATCAAGCAGTTATTGATAGTGTTTTTAGTAACGAATAAATGCGTTAAGGATTGAAACGACATCCTTTTTTACTGTCAGTTTGAGTATTTTTGTATCGAGGACAAAGTAAAAAAGATATAGTGGAAAGCCTGTTTAAACGCCCAAATAAAATAAAGAATTTCAGATTAAACAAAAAATAAAGAAACATGAGTGTTTTAGAAATGAAAGTTCCTTCACCAGGAGAATCGATTACAGAAGTAGAAATTGCAACTTGGTTAGTTGAAGATGGAGATTATGTAGAAAAAGATCAACCAATTGCTGAAGTGGATTCTGACAAAGCAACCTTAGAATTACCTGCTGAAGAAAGTGGAATAATTACTTTAAAAGCTGAAGAAGGTGATGCTGTAGAAGTTGGTGCAGTTGTTTGTTTAATTGATATGGACGCTGCAAAACCAGAAGGTGCTGCTCCTGCTAAAACAGAAGCGCCAAAAGAAGAAAAGAAAGTTGAAGTTGCTGCTCCAAAAGCAGATACCTATGCAACTGGAACTGCTTCTCCTGCAGCTAAAAAAGTTTTGGCAGAAAAAGGTATTGATGCTTCTACTGTAAAAGGAACAGGTAAAGATGGTAGAATTACCAAAGACGATGCTGTAAAAGCTGTACCATCTATGGGTTCTCAACCTGCAAACGGATCTAGAGGAACTGAGCGTAAGAAAATGTCTATGTTACGTAGAAAAGTTGCACAACGTTTAGTAGCTGTTAAAAATGAAACTGCCATGTTAACTACTTTTAATGAGGTAAACATGCAACCAATTTTTGACTTACGTTCTCAATTTAAAGAAGATTTTAAAGCAAAACATGGTGTTGGTTTAGGATTTATGTCTTTCTTTACTTTAGCTGTTGTAAGAGCTTTAAAACTGTATCCAGATGTAAACTCTATGATAGATGGAGATTTCCAAATAAAACACGATTTTCAAGATATTTCTATAGCAGTTTCTGGACCAAAAGGTTTAATGGTACCTGTTATTAGAAATGCAGAAAACTTATCTTTTAGAGGTGTAGAAAGCGAAGTAAAACGTTTAGCTTTAAGAGCTAGAGATGGTCAAATAACTGTAGATGAAATGACTGGTGGAACTTTTACAATTACCAATGGTGGTGTATTTGGTTCTATGTTGTCTACTCCTATTGTTAACCCTCCACAAAGTGGAATTTTAGGAATGCATAATATTGTAAACAGACCAATGGCTGTTAATGGTGAAGTTAAAATTCAACCAATTATGTATGTTGCTTTATCTTACGATCACAGAATTGTAGATGGTAGAGAATCTGTTGGTTTCTTAGTAGCCGTTAAAGAGGCTTTAGAAAATCCTGTTGAGTTATTAATGGATAACAACCCAACAAAAGCATTAGAAATGTAGGCAACAATATTGCCATATAAATATTAAAATCCTGAGCTTTTGCTTAGGATTTTTTATTTGAAGCCATTACCTGCTTTCCACTATATCTTTTTTATGAAAAATAAAAAAGGATGTCGTTTCAATCAGGGCTAAACTTGTTTGCTAACAAATTTCATTTTAAAAACTATATTAATAAAAACACGTAATTTGCTTTCTAAGTTAAAAGTAATATTATCAAAAGGATAACAAAAAAGAAATTATCATGTATAAAACATTAAAACACACTTTTACCTTTCTATTCTCGTTGATTTTATTTAGCTGTAACAACAACCCAAATAATAATTTTGAATTAAAACAAGGAGATTTACTTTTTCAAAATACTGGAACAGATGAAATAGACAATGCAATTAAAGATGTTACAGCAACATCATTGTCTAAAAACTATTCTCATATTGGAATTGCAATGAAAGATGAAGGAAAATGGTTTGTAATAGAAGCAATTCCCAAAGAAGGAATTTGCAAAACTCCCTTATTAAAATTTTTAAACAGAAATAAAAATAAACACAACAAATCACAAACTACAGTTGCAAGATTAGATAGCATTTATCAACCTTACATATCTAAAGCTATAGCATATGGAATAGAAAGACTTAACACACCCTATGATGCTATTTTTTTATGGGATGACAATTCTTATTATTGTTCAGAATTAGTTTATAAAATGTTTTCATCTCAAAACTTACTAAAAAATGATATTCCATTTCTTACGCATCCAATGACATTTAATGATAAAACCGGAAAACCAATGCAGAGTTGGGTAAATTATTACAAAACACGTAATCAACCAATTCCTGAAGGAATTGAAGGAACAAATCCGAATTTAATGGCAAGTAGTCCGCACATTAAATTTATACACGATTATGAAAATGAATAAAAATGCTAACTTTAGGGTAAATTTAAATTCTTAAAAATGAAAGTTACTACCAAAAAGAACGAGCAGGTTGCTAATATGGTTTTTGCATCTATTTATCCTCTTTATTGGAATAGATTAGAAAAAAATGGAAGAACAAAAGAAGAATTCCATACAGTATTAGAATGGTTTACAGGTTTTGATGAAGAAAAACTACAATCATTAATAGAAGATAAAGTAACCTATAGAGAGTTTTTTAAACAAGCTACAATTCACCCAAATGCAGATATGATTAAAGGTGTGGTTTGTGGTTATAGAATTGAAGAAATTGAAGCTGAATTTGAAGTCTATAAAAAATGTAGACAAATGGAAAAGCTAATTGATGAATTGGCTAAAGGACGAAAAATGGAGAAAATTTTGCGTTCTTAAATTCATATTTAAACGGATGTTTTCTTAGTTGAAATTCTAGCTTAATATCTGTAAATATGAACATAAAACATTGAAAAGATGACTATTAGTGTTAACGTTAGCCTTCATTATCACTTGTAACCTTTTCCTAAAAAAAGTAGTCTCATAGATATATTAACGAATAGACACATAAATGTCTAATATGAATTAAATCAAATAGACTATGAAAAGAATAAATTTTAAAGAAACTATTGAAGTCGTCTGTCGCCTTTATGTTTTCTTTTTTCTTACTGCATATGGATTAGGAAAAGTTTTTGGCGCCCAATTCTACACACCTGATTTAATACCTACTGAAATAGAAACAATGCCTATCAGCCAAATTCCTGATTTTGATTTAGCTTGGGTTTTTATGGGGCGTTCATATGGATATATGCTATTTATTGGAATAGCCGAATTTATAGGTGCAATTATGCTTCTTTTTAATAAGATGAAACTTATAGGAACCTTTATACTAATTCCAATAATGGTTAATGTAATTATTTTCGACATTTTCTTTCTTGATGAATATGGTGCATTAGCGAGCGCAATTATATATTTTATTATGTTACTTATAATTCTATGGATTAACAAAGAGAACATTATGAAAGTAATTAAAACTCTTACTAAATTTGACAGAATAGTGAAAACATCCATTAAAGAACAGATTGTTAAATATTCTTATGTTTTATTAATAATTCTTGTGATTTTTACTTTTAACCAACTACTAGTGAATTGGTTAGGTTACGGAAATGGATAAATTCAAGTAATAGTTCGAACAAAGGCTTACAACGTGTATAGTTCATTGCTTCTGATTTTCCTCTGGAAAATCATAGAGCTCAAAAGTAGCAACTTTCCATAACTCAAACACGTTTGTGAACTTATATAAAACTATCATATATTTATTGTATTTTCTGACAAATAATTTTTAATTATTTAACTTGCATTAAAAAGTAAAATGCCAAAAAATCCTGAATTAGAACTTGCCTTTAATTTTATAAATAAAACAGATAGAAATCTGTTTATTACAGGAAAAGCAGGGACAGGTAAAACTACGTTTTTACATAAAATTAAAAACGAATCCTTAAAAAGAATGGTTATTGTAGCACCTACAGGTGTAGCTGCAATTAATGCTAAAGGTGTTACTATTCACTCGTTTTTTCAAATGCCTTTTGGTCCTATTTTACCAAATCAAATAGCAAACACAAATCAGCAACGTAAGTTTTCTAAAACTAAAATTGATATTATAAAATCGTTAGATTTAGTAATTATAGACGAAATTTCTATGGTTCGTGCAGATTTGTTAGATGGCATAGATCAAGTAATGAGACGTTATAAAAATAGAAACAAAGTTTTTGGTGGCGCACAAGTTTTAATGATTGGAGATTTACAACAATTGGCTCCAGTTGTAAAACCTAACGAATGGAGTTTACTAAGAAGTTACTATGACACCATGTACTTCTTCAGTTCAAAAGCATTTCAAGAAGCAAACGTAGTTTCAATAGAATTAAAACATATTTATCGTCAAAAAAACGAAGATTTTATTACTGTTTTAAATGAAATAAGAAACGATAACTTGTCTGATGCTTCTGCTAAAATTTTAAATAAACGTTACAATCCTACCTTCTCTCCTACTAAAGACGATGGTTATATAACACTAACTACTCATAATAAAAGAGCGAATCTGATCAATGATTCTGAATTGAATAAACTCAAAAACAGAAGCTACTTTTTTGAGGCAGAAGTTTCTGGAAAATTCAATGAAAATGCATTTCCAAATGATGAAAAGTTAGAATTAAAAGTAGGCGCTCAAGTAATGTTTATCAAAAATGACTCATCACCAGAAAAAAGATATTTTAACGGAAAAATAGGAATAGTAACAGATATTTCTAGAGAAAATGTTACTGTACAATGTGCAAATGAAATTGACGAAATCATTACAGAAAGAGAAAATTGGGACAATGTAAATTATTCTATTAATGATGAAACCAAAGAAATTAAAGAAGATGTAATTGGTTCTTTTTCGCAAATTCCTTTAAGATTAGCATGGGCAATTACTATTCATAAAAGTCAGGGTTTAACTTTTGAAAAAGCTATTATAGATGCAGAAGCGTCATTTGCTCACGGACAAACTTATGTTGCTTTAAGTAGATGTACTTCTTTAGAAGGTTTGGTTCTAAAAACGCCCATTACAAATAGTGCAATTATTAACGACCAAACTGTAAGTGTTTTTAATGAAAGTGTAGAAGAAAATCATCCAGATGAAAGTATTTTAACCGAATCTGAAAAAGAATTTCAACTAAATTTAATTGCAGAATTATTCGATTTTCAATCACTTTTGTACCCAACTTCTAGAATGATTGACATTTTTTATAAAAATAAAACAAGTATAAAAGGTGATGTTATAGATCATTTACAAACCATAAAAGATGATGGAGTTATTGCCTTAATGAAAGTTTCTAACGGATTTAAAAATCAGTTAAATAAAATTTCTGAAGATAATATCCTCCCAGAAAACAGTTCTCAAATACAAGAACGTTTTACAAAAGCGGTAGATTATTTTTTATCTCAAACCATTACAAACATTGTACAACCATTATCTAAAGTTTCTTTTTCTTCAGATAATAAAACAGTAAAAAAAGATTTTTCTAAACAATATGATACTTTACAAGAACGCTTAGAAGAAAAAACCTTTGCTTTAAATAAAATGACAGAGGGTTTTAAAGTAAAATCTTATTTACAAACCAGAGCAAATGCTGTTTTACAAAAAACAGAACCAAAAAAGAAAAAGAAATTATCTACCAGAAAAGACCCTTTATTAGCTTTAAAATTACGCGAATTACGTGATGAAATTAGAATTGCAGAAAACATACCTGCGTTTCAAATTTTTACACAAGAAACCTTGTACGCACTTTGTGATGCCTTACCTCGTTCTGAAAAAGAAATGCTAAAAGTAAAAGGAATGGGTAAAATTCGTGTTCAAAAATATGGTGAAGAAATCTTACAAGTAATAGAACAATATTGCAAAGAAAACGGAATTAATAAATTTAACGAACAAAAAAAGGAAGACAAAAAACCTACAAAACAAATTACTTTAGAACTCTTTAAATCTGGTCTTTCAATAAAAGAAATTGCCAAAGAACGCAGTTTAACAACAGGTACCATAGAAAGTCATTTGGCAAGTTACATTCCAACTGGAGATGTAGATATTTTAGAATTAATTCCGCTAAAAAAGTATAAAAAACTCATCAATCAAATAGAAGAAGTAGAATTTAAAAACCTAACAGAACTCAAAGAAAAAGTAGATAAATCATTTACTTATATGGAATTAAGAATGGTTTTATTGTCTTTAGAAAATTAATTGTAAAATAATTTGCAAGGTTTTTAAAAAATTCACGTCTAAAGTAATATGATAAGAATTTCTTATCATTTCTTTTTCATAGCAATTTTCCCACTTCTATTTTAGGAGTGGGTTTTTTATTTAAAAATAGGTTAAAAAATTATGAAGCTATTTCCTGCTTTCGCTTCTCGCTTTTTTTCATTCTTCAAAAAGAGCTCAAACAAACCGCTCAATCAGGGCTAAACTTATTTGTCAACTTTCAGAAAAAAACAAAAACAAAAATAATTTCTTAACTTTAAAACATCAATTTAAAACTACCAACATGAAATTAGGTGCATTTTCTAACAGTTTAGCAGTAAAAGACATTCATAAATCAAAAGCATTTTACCAAAAATTAGGTTTCACTGTTTTTGCAGGAGAAATAGAAAAAAATTACCTCATCATGAAAAATGGAAATGCATTAATTGGCTTGTTTCAAGGAATGTTTGAAAACAACATTATGACTTTTAACCCTGGTTGGGATGAAAACGCTAACAAAATAGAAGAGTTTAATGATGTAAGAACAATTCAGAAACACCTAAAAAGTGAAGGAGTAAAACTAGAAACAGAAACAGATGAAACTACTACTGGACCTGCAAATTTTGTAGTTATAGACCCAGATGGAAATATGATTTTGATTGACCAGCATGTTTAGTTTTTTTATCATTAAGAGAAAAAATGACGAAGTAATTTCTTTAATAAAAAAGATTGCTTCGTAAACTCGCAATGACAGGAAATTACTTCAAATCCTTTAACAACAATTGAATCGATTTTCTTCCATTCCACTCATTTTCATCTAACGAATAAACAACATCAAAATCGTTTTGTACATGTTCAATTTTATCTCCTAAACCAAAACCAATAGAATTAAAAGTTTGTTTATTATCACCTTGAAAAACATTTAATTTTAAATGTGTTTTGTCTGCACCAACTTGCTTACCATAACCATTATCTCTAACACAACTTGTTTTAAAAACAGGTCTCATATTTTGTGGACCAAAAGGTGCCATTTGCTGTATAATTCTAAAAAATTTAGGTGTAACTTCTAAAAAATCTATCTCAGCATCTATAGATACTTCAGGAATTAGCAATTCTTTATCTATGGTATTTTTTACAACCTCTTCAAATTTTTGTTTAAACTTCTCATAATTCTCTGTCAGTAAAGTTAAACCAGCAGCATATTTATGTCCACCAAATTGTTCTATAAATGCTGAACATTCATGCAAAGCATTGTACACATCAAAACCTTTAACAGAACGTGCAGATGCAGCTAATTTATCACCACTTTTTGTAAAAACTAAAGTAGGTCTGTAATATTTTTCTATCAATCTAGAAGCAACAATACCTATGACTCCTTTATGCCAATCTTCTTGAAAAACAACTGATGTAAACCTATTTTCTTCTTCATTATCAATTATCTGTATTAAAGCCTCATCTGTAATTTTCTTATCTAAATCTTTTCTATCTGCATTAAAAATTTCTATTGAAGCTGCAAATTCAATAGCTGAATCAAAATCCATTTCTGTTAAGAGTTCTACTGCATAATTACCATGTTTCATTCTACCTGCAGCATTAATTCTTGGTGCAATTGTAAAAACTACGTCAGTAATAGTTAATTCAGTTTTTTTAGATTGATGAATAAGTGCTTTTATTCCATTTCTGGGACTTTGGTTGATAACTTGCAAACCATAAAAAGCCAAAACTCTATTTTCACCATTCATAGGTACAATATCTGCAGCAATTGCAGTGGCTACCAAATCTAAATATGGTAAGAAATCTTCAATGGTTTGGTTTCTAGAAACACCTAAAGCTTGTATCAATTTAAAACCTACTCCACAACCACAAAGCTCATCAAAAGGATAGCTACAATCTTCTCTTTTTGCATTTAAAACTGCAACTGCTTTCGGAATTTCCTCTCCTGGTTTATGATGATCACAAATAATAAAATCGATGTTTTTTTCTTTAGCATAGGCTACTTTGTCAATAGCTTTTATACCACAATCTAATGCAATTATTAAAGAAAAATCATTGTCTTGGGCAAAATCGATACCCATATAAGAAACACCATAACCTTCTGCATACCTATCAGGTATGTAAGTGGCTACATTTGGATAAATAGTTTTTAAATAAGAAGACACTAAAGAAACAGCTGTTGTACCATCTACATCATAATCTCCATAAATTAAAATGTTTTCGTTATTTGAAATTGCAGTTTCTATTCTATCAACTGCCAAATTCATATCTTTTAGTAAAAAAGGATCATGAATATCGTCTAAACTGGGTCTAAAAAATTTTTTTGCAGCATCAAAAGTTTCAATTCCTCTTTGACAAAGAATTGAAGCTATTGTTGAATTAATTTGAAGTTCTTTTGCTAATTTTTGTACTTTTTCTTTTTCTGGTGCTGACTTTAACGTCCATCTCATAGCAAGTTACTTTTTGAAGTTAAGGTACAAAAAATGTAAAAGAATTTACAAAATTTTACAATTCGTGTAAGAAAATTTCAGTTTCAACTTCTGCAAACTGACGAAACATTTCCATAACACCACAGTATTTAGTTACAGATAAGTTTACAGCTTTTTGAATTTTATTAGGTTGTAATTCTGCATCATAAAAATGATAATCTACTTTTACCTTGTTATAAAATTTTGGGTGTTCATCTGTTAATTCTGCAGTAATTTCAATTTTAAAATCTGCTACTTCTGCACGAGTTTTCTTTAATAAGGAAACTACATCTAAACCAGAACATCCTGCTAAAGAAGATAACATTAATGCTTTTGGCCTAAAACCTTCACCTTTTCCTCCACTCTCTTCGCCTGCATCCATAAAAAGATTTAATCCACTAGGATTATCAGATTCGAATTGCATATTTTCTTTCCAAGTGGTTTTTACAATATTTGTAGCCATATTTGATCTTTTTGTTATAGTGTTTTTAAAATTGAAATGGTAAATTGTCCATCAATTACAAAAATAGTGAAACTATAAGAAGTTATTTTAACAAATGTACAATTACCAACTTTCAATTTATCGTTTTTTAATGGCTTTATTTTTAATGATGCCTACTTTTCTTTCTGCTCAAACAGATGAACCTCCTGTTTTAACAGCTATTGGCAATCAAGCATTTTGCCCTGGAAGTTCTATAAATATTGTAACAGATTTTACAATTACTGATGCAGACAATACTACAATAGATGCTTTTTTTATACAAATTTCATCTGGTTATCAAGTAAATTTTGATCTATTATCATTAACAGGTTCTCATCCAAATATTTCTACAAACTGGAATACATTAGAAGGAAAATTAACTCTTTCTCCTTCTCTAGGAAACAGTAATATATTATTAACAGATTTAGAAAATGCCGTAAAAGATGTCGTTTTTACAACAACTTCTAATAATATTAATTCAGAAAAATCCTTTTCATTAACTGTTGATGATGCTCTTTATTTACCATCTACAGATCATTTTTATGAATTTGTTTCACTTTCTGGTATTACTTGGAAAGATGCAAAAGTTGCAGCCGAAAATAGAACTTATTATGGTAGACAAGGTTATTTAGCTACATTAACAAACCAAGAAGAAGCAGATTTTGCTGGAGAACAAGCTTCTGGAGCTGGTTGGATTGGTGGTTCTGATGAAGAATCTGAAGGTGTTTGGAAATGGGTAACAGGACCAGAAGCTGGTACAGTTTTTTGGAACGGATCAGGAAATGGTAGTTCTCCTGCTGGAGAATATGCTAATTGGCATACAACAGGAAGTGAACCTAATAATTTTGGTGGAAATGAGCATTATGCACATATAACTCATCCTAATTTAGGTGTTCCTGGCAAATGGAATGATTTACCCAATATTAGTGGGGTTCCTCCTGGTAATGATTATTACCCTCAAGGTTATATTGTAGAGTATGGAGCTCCTGGAGACCCTCAATTAAATATTGTTGCTAGTACTAAAATTTATATTCCAGAAATACAATCAACAACTAATGGTACCATCTGTGAATCTGGAACTGTTACAATTTCTGCAACAGCAAATGAAGGAACTATTTTGTGGTTCGAAAATTTAACAGGAGGAACTCCATTAGCAACAACAGGTAATAATTTTACAACTCCAATTTTAACTACAAATAAAACATATTATGCTGCTGTGTCTGTAAATGGTTGTACTACTTCTAAAAGAACTGCAATTAACATTACTGTAAACCAAAGGCCTACTATAACAAATATTTCTGAAGATTTAATTTGTTCAGGAAAAGCTAATCTAAGTGCAATCTCTTCTCAAGGAAGTGTAAATTGGTATGCATCAAACACAAGTATTACACCTATTTTTACAGGAAATAATTTTGAAACTCCAATTCTAAATACAACTACGTCTTATTTTGTAGAAGCTGTAGTTAATAATTGTTCTTCTTTAGCAAGAACTGAAGTAAAAGCTATTGTAGATAGTACAATTCCTGAATTTGACTTAGTAAAAAGCACTTATTATTTATGTGAAGACATTGGAAGTGTTACCCTAGAAACTGAAAATGCTTTAGGAAATTACACGTATGTTTGGAAAAAGGAAAACACTGAAATAGCTGGTTCTACTTTTTCTAAAGAAGTTCTAACTTCTGGAAACTATACTGTAAAAGCTATTTCTGATGCTGGTTGTGAATCTGCAGAAAAACTTATTGAAGTTAAAAACTCTAGTATAGCTACTATAAATATTGATGATGTAGTTTTAATTGATGATTCTGATAATAACTCAATTCAAATTATTAGTGATAATTTAGGAACTGGAGATTATGAATTTGCTTTAGATGACGAATTTGGTGTTTACAAGGAAGCAAAACTTTTTGAAAAAATAGAAACAGGACTACACACATTATTTGTGAAAGATAAAAATGGTTGTGGTACAACACCTTATCAATTTTCAATCTTAGCCTTTCCAAAATTTTTTACTCCAAATGGTGATGGTAAAAATGATGTTTGGAAAATTGATGGATTTACTTCAAATCAATTTACAATTGCTGAAGTATCTATTTACAATAGATTTGGTGTTTTATTATATCAACTAAACACAACTTCTCAAGGTTGGGATGGAATGTATCAAGGAAAACTTTTACCTTCTTCTACCTATTGGTATCGAATTCTTTTAAATGATATTAATGGAAGGTTTATAGAAAAAAAAGGAAGTATTGGTTTAATTAGAAAGTAAATTTTTACATAAAAAATCTAATTGTTCTTTGGTATGATTTGCATTTAAAACAATTCTATTTACTTTCTTAATAATTGTTGGGTAATAAAAACTAGTTATTATAATGTTTTTTGAGAGTAAATTATCTGCAATCTTTTCATCATCAACAAAAAAAACTGGATAATTTTCATCAATTTGTAATTTGTCTAAATTTTTAATTTTATCAAAGACGTAACTACAATTTTCTTTTAATTTATTCAATTGATTTTGATATAATTCTTGTGCATCTATAAAGCTTTCTAAAAAAGCAGGATTCATTGGAGCACTACCAATAAAAAGTGATTCTTTTTTTACTAAATTTATAAAATTTTTATTTCCTGCTATTACACCTCCACTTACACTAAAAGCTTTATTTAAAGAAGAAACAACTATTAATTCTATATGACTTGAATTATTTATTGATGCCGAAATTCCATTTCCTTTTTCTCCTAAAACTCCAAGACTATGAGACTCATCAACCAATAAGTAAACTTTTTTTTGATTTGAAATTAATTTTAAAAAATCAAAATTATAAGGAGCTGTTTCTAAAGTAGCAATTGCATCTACAACAATACAAATTGTTTCTTTTTTAGAATTTAATAGTAAGGAATTTAAATTATTTTCTTCAAAAACAGGAATAGCATTTTTGGGTAAAATAGCAGGATGTGTTTTTGGCATGTAAAAAAAAGAAGTTCCAATTTTCTCTAATGTTTTTAGTGCTAACAAACCAGCTAATGTTCCAGAAGAAACAGCAACACAATCTTCTCTTTTTAAAAATTTAGAGATTGTTCTTTCTGCTTTTTCATAAACATCTAATTTAATGTTTGCATTTCTAGAACTACCAAAAGAACTCCCCCACTTCTTAATATTTTTAAATATAATTTCGTGAAACTCTGATAAATTAGACATTCCTAAATAAGAGGTTCCACTAAAGTACAAATGATTTTCACCATTAATATTAACAGTAGTTTTTGGAATTTGATTTAACTGCATATTAAAGTAAAGTTGCCCCTATTCCGTTTTTATCTGAATAAGAAATTACACCATTCTTAATTACTACACCAGTTGCAATATCTTTCTTTAATAGCAAGCCACCATCCATATCTACATAATTTAATAAAGGTAATAAATGAGCAATTGCAGAAATACCCACAGAAGATTCTGTCATACAACCTACCATTGTTTTTAACCCTAGTTCTTTAGCTTTTTCTAACATTCTTTTTCCTGGAGTAAGTCCACCACATTTTGTAAGTTTTACATTAACTCCATGAAACAATCCTACACATTTTTCTACATCGCTTTCCACAATACAGCTTTCATCTGCAATTATTGGTAAAGCAGATTCTTTAAATAATTTTTTAGCACCTTCTATATCATTCGCTTTTAAAGGTTGTTCTAAAAACTCTACACCTAACTCTTTTAGTTTAAATGAGTTTTCAATTGCTTCATCTGCTGTCCACCCACAATTAGCATCAATTCTAAAAACAGCATCAGTATGTTTTCTTAATTCAGTAACAATTTCTATATCATTTTTAGTACCTAATTTAATCTTATAAATTGGCCAAGGAAGTTCTTTCATTTTGGCAATCATTTTATCAATAGAATCAATTCCAATGGTATAATCTGTCATTGGATTGTTATTGATATTTAAATTCCAAACTTCATATAATTTCTTACCTTTTTTACGAGCTTTTAAATCATTAAAAGCCATATCTAAAGCACATAATGCAAACATATTTTCTTTAAAA
The DNA here is from genome assembly GCF_023555495.1 of Polaribacter sp. Z022. Classification (GTDB taxonomy): domain Bacteria; phylum Bacteroidota; class Bacteroidia; order Flavobacteriales; family Flavobacteriaceae; genus Polaribacter. The sequence continues at coordinate 457,927 of NZ_JALCZO010000003.1, forward strand.
ATAGGTTGTAATTTTTCCCAAAAAACAGAAGGTTCTTCATTTGATAAAGATTTTATAAAAGCTTCATTTTCTTTAATAATTTCTTTCATATTATCTACAGTAATATTGTAATATGGATTTGAAGTTGCTTCTCCAAAACCAGAAATTCCTTCAGAAATTAATTCTACAATAATAGCAGGTTGAAAATCGTGAGATTCTCTAGAAATGGTAAAAGTATGTTTTAACTCTAAGTTGTAAGAATGTAGTTTAATTTCCATTTTTTGAATTATATTTATCGTAAAGTTATAAAAATAGATTTCTTAAAAAATATTTAAACATAAAAATATGGCATTAGTAACACCATTAGGTGCAGAACACGATTTAGAAACAAAAGAATTAGCAGAATTTTTTAATGAAACTTTAGGGTTTTGTCCTAATTCTGTATTAACTATGCAACGTAGACCCGCAATTTCTAAAGCATTTATCAATTTAAATAAAGCTGTAATGGCTAATGAAGGAAAAGTTACTTCTGCTTTAAAAAGAATGATTGCTTGGGTTTCTAGTAATGCAACTGGTTGTAGATATTGTCAAGCGCATGCAATTAGAGCTGCTGAACGTTATGGAGCTGAACAAGAGCAATTAGATAATATTTGGGAATATAAAACTCACCCTGCTTTTTCTGATGCAGAAAGAGCTGCTTTAGACTTTTCTTTGGCTGCTTCTATGGTTCCTAATGCAGTAAATGCAGAAATTAAAACCGAACTTTATAAATATTGGGATGAAGGAGAAATAGTAGAAATGTTAGGTGTAATTTCTCTCTTTGGATATTTAAATAGATGGAATGATTCTATGGGTACAACCTTAGAAGAAGATGCTATTGATTCTGGAAATCAATATTTAGGAAAACACGGTTTTGAAGTTGGAAAACACGATGGTTCTAAGTACTAAAAAACAGTAATGAATATGTCATTCCGAATTACGAAGGAAGAGGAATCTTATTAATGATATTGAAAGAGATTTCTCAATCTTTCTTCTCTCATTTCGAAATGACATATTATTTTTTCAAAATTTCTGAAACTCTTTTCTGCAATTCAGGAATTACATTTTTTTTAAACCAAGGATTTTTAGTTAACCAAAAACGATTTCTTGGTGATGGATGAGGCAATGTAAAATATTTTGGCAAGTAAGCTGGATAATTATCTACAGTTTCTGTTAGGGTTCTTTTAGCTTTGTCTTTTAAATAATAATCCTGAGCATACATTCCTATTAAAATAATCAACTCTAAATTAGGCATCTTTTCAAATAATTGTAAATGCCATTTTGGAGCACATTCTTTTCTAGGTGGTTTGTCTCCGCTTTTACCTTTACCAGGATAACAAAATCCCATTGGTACAATAGCAAATTTTTCTACATCGTAAAAGATTTCATCAGATACATTAAGCCATATTCTAAGTTGTTTACCACTTGCATCATCCCAAGGAATTCCAGATGAATGCACTTTTGTTCCTGGAGCTTGACCAATAATTGCAATTTTAGAATTTTTATGACCAGTAACTACAGGATTTGCACCCAAATCTAAATGAGGTTCGCAAATTGTGCATTTTTTAATTTCTGATAAAAGCTTTTGCATTTTATAAAAATAGTCAATTTCTGAGTGAAATATGAGATTTCTCAATCGTTCATTCTTCTCTCATTTCGAAATCACAAGCTAACTTTTTAATTCCAAAGCTTCTGCTTCAAAAGATAACTTTACGAAACCAGAATTCATAAAGTTTCTTATATTTTGATGAGAATCTCCATTTTCATCTTCTAAAACAGATTGATAATGTTCTCCAAAACAAAATAATGTTTCTTCTTTTGTTAATTTTTGAAGTTTCGCAAAAGCAAATAACTTACAAGAACCAGAGTTGGTACCTGCTTCATTTTTAATTGCTCCGTTAGTAAATGTAGTTGGAGTAAAATTGTAATTATCATCAATTACCTGCATTGTTTCTGCAAATAGTATTGATTTTGGATTTGATTTTAACTTGGTTTTGAATTCTTGGATGATCATTTTTTGTTTTTTATACGAATAGGCTATAAAAATACGGCTACTTATTCACACTACTTTGTTGATATTCGCATTCAACAAAATATCACTGATTTTTATAGCCTTTAAGACTAATTTGTTTACCTACTTTTTCCCTTCAACAATAACCACAATTTCACCTTTTGGTGGTTTAGCTGTATAATGAGCCAACACTTCTGTTGCAGTTCCTCTAATGGTTTCTTCAAACATTTTTGTTAATTCTCTAGACACAGAAACTTGTCTGTCTGCTCCAAAATATTCTATAAAATGCCCAAGAGTTTTAACCAATTTGTGTGGAGATTCATAAAAAATCATGGTTCTTTTTTCTTCTGCTAACAATAAAAAACGAGTTTGTCTTCCTTTTTTAACAGGCAAAAAACCTTCAAAAACAAACTTATCATTTGGCAAACCAGAATTTACTAATGCAGGTACAAAAGCAGTTGCACCTGGTAAACACTCTACATCAATATTATTTTCTACACAAGCTCTGGTTAATAGAAAACCAGGATCTGAAATTGCAGGTGTACCAGCATCTGATATTAACGCACATGTTTCTCCATTTTGAATTCTTTGTACAACACCTTTTACAGATTTGTGTTCATTATGCATATGATGACTGTGCATTTGTGTAGAAATTTCAAAATGCTTTAAAAGTTTTCCACTTGTACGTGTATCTTCAGCTAAAATAAAATCGACTTCTTTTAAAACTTTTATGGCTCTAAAAGTGATATCTTCTAAATTACCTATTGGAGTAGGAACTAAATATAATTTACTCATAATTTTAAATGCTTTCGTACGTTTCTACAGTTATATCTGCAATAATATCTCCTGTATGTTTTATAGAAAGAGGTTCAAATAATAAAACATGTACTTCTTCTTTTGCTATTGGTTTATGCTCTACTCCTTTGGGTACAACATAAAATTCTCCTTGGTTTAAAGTAATGGTTTTATTACGTAATTCAATATTTAAAGTACCTTTAATAACCATAAAAAGTTCGTCTTCATTATCGTGTTTATGAAAAACAAATTCTCCTTTTAATTTGGCTAATAAAATTTGTTGACCATTTAATTCGCCAATTTTTTTTGGTGACCAATGGTCTGAAAATAACTTAAATTTTTCTTGAATATTAATTACACTCATAAATACAAACTTACAAAAGAATTGGGGGAAAATCTTTTGTAAGCTTGAGAAATGAAAAAAGAATAAATTTTAATGAATTATTATTTTTATAGTAGTAGCCTTTTGATTGTTATATACTCTTAAAAAATAGACTCCTTTAGCATATTTAGAAACATTAATGGTATTGTTTCCTGCTTTTAACATTCCAGTTTTAAGGACTTCTCCATTTGTATTTGATAATAAATAACTCACTTTTTCATCAATAGAAATTAAGATATTTTCTTTTACAGGATTTGAAAGTATTTTAAAAGTTGAATTTGAAAATTCTGAAACTGATAAAGAATTACAAGCTGCTTCATTTTCTACAAAATGAGAAGTCGCATCTACTTTTTTCCAATTTGTTGTACTAAAAGCTGCACCATCCACAAAAATACAGGTTAAATCTGGGTTATTTCTTGCATCAAAACTATAATCATAACCAGTTCTATAATCGTAAGAACTACTTATTTGTGCGTTTTCACCATTTCTAAAATCTAAAAATGTTAGATTGTTATTACTAACGTTTAGTATACTTAATTCTGTTGTACTACTTAAATCTAATGATGTTATATTATTATTACTACAATCTAAATTTGCTAAACTTGTTGGTATGTTTAACGATGTTAATAAGTTATTATCACAATAAACCACTCTTGCATCTGCATTTAATATTAAGGATGTTAATTGGTTATTACTACAAGCAAATTCTAAAATATGATTATTACTAAGATCGAGCGTTGCTAACTGATTGTTTTCACAAATAAATGTTTCTAAGCCTACAAAATCTTCAATACCAGTTAAATCAGAAATATTTTTATTAGAAACATCTAAAAAACCAATTGTATTTATGCTTGTTGTAAGCACGTAATCATCTAAAACGTTATCTAAACCTTCATCAATTAACGCTTGTTCAAAATTATTATCTGGCACATATGTATGTGTTGATAATAAATTACACATTGCAACTGTAGTTACAAAATTTGTAACTGCATCTACCCCATTTTTCATTATTGATGATACTGAAGCTACATTATCTACATAAATACAAGATAATTTTGGACTGTATTTTACTCTAAACTCATAAATTTCTGAATAATCTGCACCATTTCTTAAATCGATATTTTCTAAATCTGGATTTCCAGAACAATTTAAACCTTCTACATCTATATTCGATAAATCTAAAGATGTTAGCTCATTATTATCGGCAATAAAATAATTGATATATCTAATATTATTTAAATTAATATTAGTTATATCATTATTCTGACAAGTAAATTCACCCAATGAAGTTACACTATCAGGAAAAATAATAGTTGTTATTTTATTTCCTTCAATATCTAAATTTGCAAAACCAGAAACTGAAGGTAATTTTAATACTGTAATATTATTAAAGGCACAATAAAAATCTGTTAACGATGTAAAATCTTCTATTCCTGTTAAATCAGAAATATTTTGTCTACTTATATATAATGATTTTCTAGCGCTAATATTTGCTGTAGTAACTAAATGATCTCCATCAACACCATTTCCCATACTATTTTCATCTCCAACTGAAACCTGAGATAAGTCTATTTTACTATGCGTTTCTAAATAATGTTCAAAGTTTAAATCTGGAATATTAGTTGTCTGTGCAAAACTTATTATTACACTTATTAAAAACGTAAATGTGAGTAATAATCTTTTCATAATATTATTTTTGAGGTTAAAATAATCCTGTATTAAAACTAAGTATGACCTTCATATTTAACCTTTAAAAAGAGTAAACAAACTTTTTTTAAAGAAAAATAATGCAATCTAAATACCAATAATTATAATACAGGAATAAAATTAGGAGTCATGTATAATTAATTACACCTAGTTAATAAAACTATTTACAAGCAAAATTTAGTTGCTCATTTAGCTCTTCAATTAGTTCATCATACTCAGCCATATCTGAAGATGAAATACATTCTTTAAAACCTTCTATTGAATTTTTTAAATTTTGAATTTCTTGTTTAAATGCGGTACACTTTTCTGTCGTTGGATCTAGATAATATGCTTGATAAGCATTACTGTAATCTTGTATTCCTTGTTCAATTGTTTCTGTATAATTTTCACAAAACTCTTGTTGGTCATTATCACTAGAACATGATACATTTATTAACATTACTGTTATTAATAATACAAGCACTCTTTTTAAATTTTTCATTTTTATATAATTTTGGATTTTACTTCAAAGTTATAATTAGAAACAAAAAAATACCACATAAGAAATGGTGATTTCTATCACCCTAAAGGGTGATTTTAAACAAAAGAAAGTTTTTATTGAGATATTTTTTGGATAGCCTGCACTCTATTTTTTACATCTAACTTACTGTAAATATGAGAAATATGTGTTTTAATTGTATTGTTAGACACAAACATTTTTTCTGCAATTTGTGCATTGCTATATCCTTTAGAAATTAACTCTAACACCTCAACTTCTCTTTTAGATAATTGAAATTCTTTAAGCTCTTTATTAGAAAAAGAATCGTTTTTTTGATGACTTACCTTTAACTTTTTAATTTGAAGTAAATAGTTTTGGAGTTCAGTATTTTTTTTGTCCAATTCTAAATTATTATTCCTTTTTAATAAAAACATAAAAACCAACAATAATATAACTGCTAATACACCTATAATAACACTACTAATAAAAAGCCAAAAATTTGAATTTGCTTGTTCATCACTTTTCTTTTTTTCTTTTGCTAAAGATTGAATTTTTAAATCTTTTTTAGACGATTCATATCCTATTTCTGTACTTATAAAACTCTTATGAGAAGCTTCATTTAAAATACTATCTCTAAAAGCTAAAACCAGATTTTGTGCATAAAGAGCTTCTTTAAACTGATTGGTTTTTGAATAATAATTAGTTAAAGTTTCATAACCCAATAAAATATTTTCTTTAGAGTTGATTTGTTTTGCAGTTTCTAATCCTTGATTTATATAGATTTTTGCTTCTTTAAACTGTTTTAAAGAAAGCTTGTTAATACCAATATTTATATAACTTTTACTTAAATAACGTGTATTTTTAAACTTTTGTAATTGTGGTATAGATTTTAAAAAATATTGGTTAGATTTTTTAAAATCTCCTTGTTTTTGATATAACTTTCCAAATAAAGTATACTTTATTGCAACACCTTCTTTTCTTGGATGTTTAATGGCAATATCTAAAGCTTTATTAATATAAAAGTAAGCAGAATCGTATACTTGTTTTTCAATAAATATTTCGCCTAAATTTGCAAAACCATACTCTTGTCCTTTTAAGTTTTTCCTTATTTTTTCTATTGAAATTCCCTTTCTTAAATAATACAAAGCTTTGTCATATTGCTTAGTATCTATAAATACATTTCCAATTCCATTTAAAGCAATAGAAATACTTCTTTTACTTTTTATTTTTTCTGAAAGTTTTAATGCATTAAAATAATTTTCGAAAGCCTCTTTTTCTAGGTTTAATTTTCTGTAGGTTACTCCTAAATTATTTAAACATTTTATAATTAATAAAGTATCTGTAGTTTGTTTTAAAAATGATAATCCTCTTTTATGATTTGTAATAGAGTTACTATAATCTTGCTCATACCTTGCTGTTAAACCTTTTCTATCATAACAAATACCAATTCCTTTTATATAAAATATTTTTTCAGAGACTATTAAAGCTGTTTCAATAACCTCTTTATTTATCTCTTTTTGTCTAATAGATTGTTTGTATAAAGCAATAAGGTCGTCTGCTTTTTTAATAGAATTTGGAGTGTTTTTTAAAACTTGATAAGCGCTATCTATTTTTACAACTTTTCTTTGAGAAAAAAGCGTAAATGAGGTGGTTAAAACACATAAAAAAAGAAATGAACGCCCAAAAAATGAATATTCAATTGAAATTGTTTAATTTTGCAGCTTAAATTTTAGAAGGAAATGTATAGAAGTCATTCTTGTGGCGAGTTAAAAGCATCGCATATAAATACAGAAGTAACCTTAGCAGGTTGGGTACAAAAAAGCCGTAATAAAGGTTTTATGGTTTGGGTAGATTTACGTGATAGATATGGTATTACCCAATTAATTTTTGATGAAGAGCGTACACCAAAAGAAATGATGGAAAAAGCAAAATCTCTAGGTAGAGAATTTGTAATACAAGTATCTGGTACTGTTATTGAACGTGAGTCTAAAAACTCTAAAATGGCAACTGGTGCAATAGAAGTTTTGGTTTCTAAATTAGAAATTTTAAACGAAGCTGTTACTCCACCTTTTACTATTGAAGATGAAACTGATGGTGGAGAAGATATTAGAATGAAATACAGATATTTAGATATCCGTAGAAATCCTGTAAAAGACAGTTTAATTTTCCGTCATAAAGTGGCAATGGAAGTTAGAAAATATTTATCTGACCAAGAATTTATAGAAGTTGAAACTCCTTATTTAATAAAATCTACTCCAGAAGGTGCTAGAGATTTTGTGGTTCCTAGTAGAATGAATGAAGGTCAGTTTTATGCTTTACCTCAATCTCCTCAAACTTTCAAACAACTGTTAATGGTTGGTGGAATGGACAAATATTTTCAGATTGTAAAATGTTTTAGAGACGAAGATTTACGTGCAGACAGACAACCAGAATTTACACAAATAGACTGTGAAATGGCATTTGTTCAACAAGAAGATATTTTAAATATTTTTGAAGGATTAACACGTCATTTATTAAAAGAAGTAAATGGTGTAGAAGTAGATAAGTTTCCAAGAATGTTGTTTGATGACGCTATGCGTTTGTATGGAAATGACAAACCAGACATCCGTTTTGGAATGGAGTTTGGCGAGTTAAACGAAGTTACTCAACATAAAGATTTTGGTGTTTTTAATGCTGCAGAATTGGTAATTGGTATTGCTGTTCCTGGTGGAAATAAATACACAAGAAAAGAAATAGACAATTTAATTAAGTGGGTTAAACGTCCTCAAGTTGGTGCTTTAGGTATGATTTATGCACGTGTTAACGAAGATGGTTCTTTTAAATCTTCTGTAGATAAATTCTACGATCAAGAAGATTTAGCAAAATGGGCAGAAGTTACAGGTGCAAAACCTGGAGATTTAGTATGTGTTTTATCTGGTGATACTAACAAAGTTAGAGCGCAAATGTCTGCTTTAAGAATGGAATTAGCAGAACGTTTAGGTTTAAGAGACCCAAAAGTTTTTGCTCCTCTTTGGGTAATTGATTTCCCTTTATTAGAACTAGATGAAGAAACTGGTCATTACCATGCAATGCACCATCCATTTACATCTCCAAAACCTGGTCAGTTAGAATTATTAGACACAGATCCAGGAGCTGTAAAAGCAAATGCATACGATTTAGTTTTAAACGGAAACGAAATTGGTGGTGGTTCTATTAGAATTCACGATAAAAAAATACAAGCAACTATGTTAAAGCATTTAGGTTTTTCTGAAGAAGAAGCTAAGGCTCAATTTGGTTTCTTAATGGATGCTTTTGAGTATGGAGCACCTCCTCATGGTGGTTTAGCTTTTGGATTGGATAGATTGGTTGCTATTTTAGGCGGACAAGAAACAATTAGAGACTTTATTGCTTTTCCAAAAAACAACTCTGGTAGAGATGTAATGATTGATGCTCCTGCTTTTATAGATGATGAGCAACTAACAGAACTAAGCTTGAAACTAAATATTCAAGAAAAAGAATAAAATTTAAAATCCCGCAAAAGCGGGATTTTTTATTACTTTTAAACTATGAAAAAATTTATCTTCCTTTTTTTTATTTGTAATTCATTTTTATCTTTTTCTCAAGAAATAACTGGTGATGAATTACTTAAAAAAGCTATTCAATTTCACGATCCTAACAACAATTGGTCAACTTTTAAAGGGCAGCTTTTTGTAACTATGGAAACACCAAAAAACACTCCAAGAAAAAGTGAAATTAAAATTAACTTACCAGAAGAATATTTTTATGTAAAAGCATTAAGAGGTATAAATACAACAGAATATACTGTTATTAAAAAGAATACAAAAATTGAGTTTAATGGTAAAACTCCTACAGAAGTAGAGAAAAAAGAACATAAATTAAGTTTTGAACGTGCAAATTTGTATAAAAACTATTATACATATTTGTATGGATTACCAATGAAATTAAAGGATGAAGGAACTATTATTCATCAAAAAGTAGGAAAAAGAAAGTTTAAAGGAAAAAACTATTTAGTATTAAAAGTTTCTTACAATAAAGAAGTTGGTAAAGATACTTGGTATTTTTATTTTGATCCAAAAACTTACGCTATGGAAGTGTATCAGTTTTTTAAAAAAACAAAAGATAGTGGAGAATACATTTTACTTTCTGGTTTGGAAACTATAAACGGAATTAAAATGCCAAAAACAAGAGCTTGGTATTATAATAAAGATAATGGTTATTTAGGAACAGATATTTTATCAACATCCTTTTAAGAAAAAACAAAATGCCATCAAGTAAAAAGATATTTAAGAAGATACTAATTTGGAGATATAGACATATTTCTGAACGTCAGTTTGTATATATTCTAAGTGTTCTTGTTGGTTTTTTAGCAGGATTAGGAACAGTTACATTAAAAAACATAACGCATTATATTCAATTACTTTTATCTGTAGATTTCTTAAAAAACTCAAAGAATTCGCTTTATTTTATTTTTCCAATTATTGGATTATTAATTGTAGTAATTATTAAAAAAACGTGGTTAAAAAAGCATATTGGCCATGGAATTTCTACTACGCTTTATGCCATTTCTAAGAAAAAAGGAATTATACCAAAATACAACATGTATGCATCATTACTAACTGCACCTATAACTGTTGGTTTTGGTGGATCTGTAGGTTTGCAAGGTCCTGCTGTAAGTGCTGGTACAGCTTTGGCTTCCTACACCTCACAACTGTTTCACATGAGCACTAAAACAAGAATGCTTTTAATAGGATGTGCAACTGCAGGTGCAATGTCTTCTATGTTTAAAGCCCCTATTGCAGGTATTGTTTTTGCCCTAGAAGTTTTTAGTTTAGATATTGCATTTGTTTCACTTATACCTTTATTATTAGCATCTGTTGCAGCAATTGTAACTTCTTATCTTTTTTTAGGATCTGATGTATTATTAGGTTTTGAATTGAATGATAAATTTGAAATTAGTGAAATTGGTTTTTATGCAATTTTTGCAGTCTTTACAGGAATTGTTTCTGTTTACTTCTCATTCATTTATTTTGCTATTAGAAAATTCTTTTATCAATTTAAAAAACGATTTGTGCGTTTAATATTAGGTAGTATTCTAATTGCACTTATCCTTTATTTAATGCCATCATTATATGGTGAGGGTTATGGATTAATTAATAATTTACTAAAAGGAAATCATATTGCAGCTATTGGAAACACACCTTTTTCTTTTGACGCAAATAATATTTGGATTGTAATTCTTTTACTACTTTTAATTACATTTTTTAAGGCAATTGCAATGAGTACAACCTTTGCTGCTGGTGGTGTTGGAGGAATTTTTATTCCAACACTTGTAATGGGAAGTGCTTTAGGAAATGCTTTTGCAAAAGTGATTAATAACATTGGTTTAGGTTTTCAAGTATCAGAAGCAAACTTTACATTAATTGGTATGACAGGCTTAATGGCAGGTGTTTTACATGCACCTCTTACTGCAATTTTCTTAATAGCAGAAATTACTGGTGGTTATGATTTATTTGTGCCTTTAATGTTAGTTGCTGCCATTTCTTTCTCTATTACTAAATACTTTATTTCTAATTCAATTTACACTTATAAATTAGCTCAGAGAGGAGAACTCATTACACATAATAAAGATAAAAATGTAATGATGATGATGCAAATTGACAGTTTAATTGAAACAAATTTTAAATCTGTTCATCCAGAAATGTTATTGGGTGATATGCTAAAAAATGCAGTTGCTAAATCTACTAGAAATATTTTTCCTGTACTTAATGACAAAAAACAGTTTTTAGGAATTGTGCTTTTAGATGATATTAGGCCAGTAATGTTTGATACAGAAATGTACAAAAGTGTAGCTATAAACTCATTTATGAAAGCGGCTCCAGAGATTATTCATGAATCAGATTCTGTAGAGAAAGTAATGCATAAATTTAAAATAAGTGGCGCTTGGAATTTACCTGTTGTTAAAGACGGAATTTATAAAGGTTTTATTTCTAAATCTAAATTACTAACAGCATATAGAAATAAATTAGTAGAAGTTACTTCTTAATAATATAATATGAGAACAAATAGTTTTACTAACAATATGCGTTTAAAAACGGATGCTGAGTTAAAAACAATTCTTAAAGAAAAAAGCAAATACACAGAACAAGCAATACAAGCTGTTATTTGGGAATTAGAAGATAGAAATCTTATTGAAAAATCTGAAGAACCTTATATAGATCCTTTAAAGGAAGAAGAAATTTCTGATACAGTTGTTAAAGAAAGCAATATAAACAACAACGAAAGTAACTTTGAGGAGTTTGAAAAACCTTTTTTGTATTCTAAAAAAAGTATTCAAGGTTTTACCATCTTTTTTTCAACTTTATTTGGTACAATTTTATTAATGAGTAACCTAAAAGTTCTAAAAAAACAAAAAGCAAGAATGCAAGTGCTCGTTTTTGGAATTTCTTATACAGTTTTAATTACCATAATATTAAACTTATATCCTCAAATATTATTTCTTTCTATTATTTTTAATCTAATTGGTTATGGAGTATTAGTAGAATATTATTGGAATAAAAATATAGGAAAAAATTTTAGTTATAAGAAAAAACAAATTTGGATTCCTTTAATTATTTCAATTGCAATTACAATGCTATTTGTGTTTTTACAATTTTTACCTCAAATTTTAGGAGTATAAAACTAGCTCCAAGGATCGTCATTTGGTTCTAATTGTTTTTGACTTGCAAAAGCAGATTTAGAGGTTGTTTCTACTTCACCTACTTTTAAACAAGAAAATAATAAAAATGAAATTTCAACATCCTTTTTATCTAATAATTGAAGTTTTATTAAATCTTCAAACTCTTTATCTATAAAAGATTCATCAAACTCAGCAATTTTATAAGCGTTTTTATAGATAGAAATTTTCTTTTTAAAATGAATTTTTAATTCGTAAGTAATTCCTTTTAAATCAACAGAAAAAATAGTTTTCTTATTATTTTTAGAAATTAATTCAGACACATTTCCATTAACATCTTTAATGGTATACACCATTTTCCATTTCCAAAATTCAAATTTCTTAGTTATATAGTAAATAACTTTGTCATCAACATTAAAAACCTCAGCACCTTGTTTGCCAAATTCCATAAACCATTTAGAACTAATTAATCTTTTTTTAGAAGAATATAGATCTAACGAATTATTAAAATGTTTGATTGCATATAGTTGTGTACTCATAAAATAGAATTGTATTATAAAAATACATCAACTATTTATAAAATAAGAATTTTTTAGAATACTTTTTTTATACTTATTTGTTATTTAAGAATGCAATAACTTTATCTGGAAAATCTGTAAAAGCTCCATCAATATTTACTTCTACAAAAAGTGTTTCCATCATTTCTTCAAAACTAGAAAAACCATCATAAGCATCTGCTCTAAATGTATAAGGATGCACTTTTAAACCTAATTTATGTGCATCTGAAACTAATGAAGTAAACTGCCATTTACCTTCAATTTTTTTATCTAAAATTTGTTGGTACCAAGGTCCTATTCCATCAGCAAAAGTAGCAATATGTCTTAGGTTTTTAACATCATTTTCAAATTCGGTTAAATACACCAAAAATAAATCTGATTTTAATTCAACACGAATTCTTTCTAATTCTTTTACATCAAAACATTGTAAAATACAATTGTCTTTTTTAGAATTGTAACCATAATTAGACAAAATTTTCAAAACAATTTCAGTTATTTTTTTTCCTTCTTTTTGATGAAAAGCTGGGTCTTTAATTTCTGGATAAATTCCTATGTTTTTTCCTGTTGATGCGTTTAAGCCCTGAATTAATTCGATTTCTTCTTGTAAAGAATGAAGCTTAAAATTTCCTTTCCAAATTGGATAACGATTTTTATATACTTGTTTTCCTGTTTTAGGATTAAATCGTTCTGTAACTTTTAGTGTTTGTAACTCATTAAAAGTAAAATCAATTACATAATATCTCTTATCTTTTCTTTTTCTATTAGGAAACTTTTTTGCTACATCTGTAACATCGTCTAAATAAATATCATGTATTACAATTGGCACATTGTCTTTACTTAACACTAAATCTTGCTCAATAAACTGAGGGTTCATAGCATGTGCCATTGCTTTGGCTTCTAACGTATGTTCTGGTAAATAACCAGAAGCACCTCTATGTGCAATTACAATTTTTTTATTCATTTTTGTTTTTTGAATATGAGGTTTATTTAATAAACACAAACCAATCAAAAATAATAAAATTGATTTCATTTTGATGAAAATTAGAATTTAAAGATATAACTTTTGTAATTTTGCAATATGAAATTAGCGTTAAAAATTATGTTTGTTGTCTTTATAATTTGGATGATAACAGGAATTTATTTAGTAAATACTGAACACGAAAAAGCACAAATTGTAATGGGTTTAGGTGTTTTTTACTTTTCTTTTTTATTTATGCCTTTCTTTATCTATTACAGATATAGAGATGGAAAATACAAGAAGTATATTATTAATGACGAAAAACTGAAAAACGCTTTTAAAAATATGGGAAAGGATTAATCTTCCTTTTTTAAATACAAATACACAGGAAAATGGTCTGAAAAACCACCTTGATACCAAGGACCAATATAAGTTCTAAAAGGGCTTCCTTTTAATTTTCCTCTAAATATTTTAAGCCATTTTTTATTAAAAACCTCAGCGTGTTTAAAATAATGTTTGCCATCTTCTTTCTCAAAAAAGTTTTTAGAAATTATTATTTGATCAAACAAATTCCATTTACCATCATAAGTTAAAGTGCCCATTTCATCTCTATCTAATAAAGATTCCATTGGGTTGTAAAAATCTTCAGTTATTAAATAGTCTTTTATACTTTTACTTGTTGGGTCGTCATTAAAATCGCCCATAATCATAATTTTAGCATTATAAGTTTTGGCTTGTATAACCTCTACAATACTTCTAGCTAACTTTGCAGCTTCAATACGTTTGTATTCAGATTCTTCTGTTCCTTCTCTTCTAGATGGCCAATGATTTACCAAAATATGAACCAATTCTCCATTTAAATTTCCATAAACAACCAAAACATCACGTGTATAATCACGCTCTCCTTCTTCATCTTCTAAATACAAAGGAAAATTTTCTGAACCCAACAATTCAAACATTTGCTTATTATACAAAAGTGCCACATCTATACCTCTATCATCTGGAGAATCATAATGAACAAAATCATAATGATGTTTTTTTAAATATTTAGAATTCGCTAAATCTTCTACTACTTTAGCATTTTCTACTTCTACCAAACCAACAATTGCAGGTGCATGATAAGATTTTTCGTTTCCTAATTGAGAAATTACAGAACCTAATTTTTTAATTTTATCATTATAACGTTTATGATTCCAATTCCTCTTTCCATCTGTAGTAAAATCATCATCAAAAGTATTAGGATTATCTACTGTATCAAATAAGTTTTCTACATTATAAAATCCTATTGTAAAAATATCTTTACTCTTTTTAGATGAGAACATAAATTTGTTTTTTGCGTAAAAATAACAAAATAAAACTTTCTTATAGATAACCTAAATTATATGTTTTGTTAACATTAATTTCCATTTTTTATCAATTTGAAAATTATTTTTGCATTGTTTAAAATTTGATAAAAAAATGCTATAAGAAGAAACAATGTAACTGAATTAAATTTGAATTAATTAAAAACCTCTAAAATATTGAGGTTTTTTTTTGCCTTAAACCAAAGCAAAACTTTGTATTTTTGCACTCTATGATAGACGAACGTAAAGCAAAATCTGAGAAAGCTGTTTTAATAGGAATAATTTCGCAACAGCAAGATGAAATTCAATCTACAGAATATTTAGATGAACTAGAATTTTTAACCACAACTGCTGGAGGTGTTGCTGTAAAACGTTTTGTTCAAAAAATGGAAAAACCAAATCCTAAAACTTTTTTAGGAGCTGGTAAATTAGAAGAAGTTAGAGATTATATAGAATCTAACCATATTGGTACTGCAATTTTTGATGACGAACTTTCTCCTGCTCAATTAAGAAACATAGAAAAAATATTAGATTGTAAAATTTTAGATAGAACCAATCTTATCTTAGATATTTTTGCTCAAAGAGCACAAACAAGTTCTGCAAAAACACAAGTAGAATTAGCTCAATGTCAATATTTATTACCACGTTTAACAAGACTTTGGACTCACCTTGATAAACAAAAAGGAGGTATTGGTATGCGTGGACCTGGAGAAACAGAAATTGAAACAGATAGACGTATAATTCGTGATAAAATTACCCTTCTTAAAAAGAAACTAAAAACCATAGATAAACAAATGGCTGTGCAACGTAAAAACCGTGGAAAGATGGTTAGAGTTGCTTTAGTTGGTTATACAAACGTAGGTAAATCTACCTTAATGAATGTTATTAGTAAAAGTGATGTTTTTGCCGAAAACAAGCTTTTTGCAACTCTAGATACTACTGTAAGAAAGGTTGTTATTAAAAATATTCCGTTTTTATTAACTGATACAGTAGGGTTTATTAGAAAATTACCAACGCAATTAGTTGAGTCTTTTAAATCTACTTTAGATGAAGTTAGAGAGGCAGATTTATTATTGCATGTGGTAGATATTTCACATCCAAATTTTGAAGATCATATTGCTTCTGTTAATACCATTTTAGCAGATATTAAATGTGCAGACAAACCTACTTTAATGGTTTTTAATAAAATTGATGCTTATTCTCATGAAACTATTGATGAAGATGATTTAATTACCGAAAAAGGGAAAGAACATTACACATTACAAGATTGGGAAAAAACTTGGATGAGTAACAATGATGTTGCTTCAATTTTTATATCTGCAATTAATAAAGAAAACCTTGAAAGTTTTAAAGATAAAACTTACGATGAAGTAAAGAAAATTCATATTCAACGTTTTCCTTATAATGACTTTTTGTATTATGAATATAAAGGAGAAGAATAAAATAAAAAAAGCATTAATTATAGTTGGTATAATTGTTATACTATTTTTAATTTGGGCAGAACTAAGTGTTGGTATTTTTGGTTCTCCTTTTGCTGGTAGTTAGTCTTCTTTTTTATCTTCTATAACTCCCATTCTTTTTGCTCTACTCTCCCAAGATTTTCTAGCATAAGATTGTAAATCTGCTATATTATCAGATTCGTCCATAATTTCTAAACCTAATAGGGTTTCTATTACATCTTCTTGAGAAACCAAACCACTTACAGAACCATATTCATCTACAACCAATGCAATGTGTTCTTTTTCTTTAATTAGCTTATCAAACAAATTTGCTATAGAAATATCTCTATTAGTTATAATTATATCTCTTTTAATAGTAGCCAAAGTTTCATTTCCTTTACCGTTAATAATCGCTTCTAATAAATTATCTTTTAAGAAATAACCAGATATACTGTCTGGATTTTCTGCAAAAACAGGAATTCTAGAATAACGTAACGTTTTATGGTCATCATAAAAAGATTGTATAGATTGCTGTTCATCTGCTGTTTTTAATACAGTTCTAGGAGTCATTACATTTTTTACTTTTATCTCTTTAAAACCTAATAAATTTTTAATAACCTTACTTTCATTTTTCTTAAAAACTCCATCTTTTTCAGCCATTTCTGTCATTACCAAAAATCCTTCTCTACTTAAAACACTTCCATGACCTTTACCTCCAATTAGTTTTGTTGTTAATTGTAATAACCATAGTATACCTGTCCATTTTAAAGGAAAAATCATCACTTTTAAAGCAGTAGAAGTAAAACTAGCTAATTGTTTCCAATAAGTTGCACCAATAGTTTTTGGTATTATTTCTGAAGCTACTAAAATTAAAATTGTCATTATTGTAGAAACAACTCCAACCATTACATCTTCTGTAATACTAACTCCAAAAAAAGTTTTTGCAGCAGAACCATACATTTCTGCATAAGCAACTTTTGCTTGTACACCTACTAAAATTGCACCTACAGTATGTGCAATAGTATTTATTGTTAAAATTGCAATTAAGGGTTTATCAACATCTTTTTTTAAACTTTCTAGTTCTGTTGCAAAAGAAGCTCCTTCACTCTTTTTTAAATTGATAAAAGTTGGAGTTATACTTAACAAAACTGCTTCTAGAATAGAACATAGAAATGAAAAGAATATAGAAATGGTTGCAAAAACAATTAATAGCGTCATTCTGTTTATTTTTTTTCGAAAATACAAAAATAAAAAACCTCAAGAATTTCTTCTCGAGGTTTTTATAATAAAATTATTTACATTTATTAAAAAGAATAATTCATACCTAACAACCAAAAAGATTGTAACTTATTATCTGCAGCTGTTAAAGCTACTCCTTGAGAATTTGCAGCTTCTTGTTGGTTATCACGTAATCCAAACTCAAAACCTAAACCAATACCTTTCCATATTTTATATCCTAAAGAATTTGTCCAAGTCCAGTTAGATAAATTTCCATCTTTATAACTCTGAAACATAGAAAAATTAGATTTTACGCTAATATTGTTATGCTTTGCAGTATAATCTGCAACTATTTTTGCTCCAGGTGATGATGTAAAAACTGTATTTCCTGTGCTAAAAATTGTATTATAGTTTGCAGGATGCATAACAACAACTAACCTACTTGTAGGTGTCCATGTAAAACCTACACCAAAATCTAAAAACCCTGGATTGTTAAAGTTGTCTATTAAAGTTGTTCTGTATTCTGCCAAAGCAGAAAGCGCCCATTTTTTATTTAACCTTTTACCATATAAAGAAGTTAAAGTAAATACATCTGTAGCCGTTTCAAAATCTGCACTATCTGTTGGATTATCCTTATCGTCTAATTTTACCCAACCTAAATTAATACTTCCAGAGTTTCTCCAGAAATAATCTTCTTCAATTAAGTTTGCAAAACCGTTAACAGTAATACCAAAACTTCCTGCAGATGCATTTGGAGCTGTTCTAGAATACCAGTTATTAAAACCAGATAAGTTACCCCCTATTGTACCAAAAGCACCTTTTCTCCAACCTGGAAGTGCATCTATTTTTGCTTGCAAAGCATTAACTTCTCCTTGTAATTTTGCAATTTTTGCTTTTTTAGGAGCTATTTCTTTTTTTAATTCTTCAGCAGTTTGAGCATTTACTGAAACACTAATACATACCAATAAAAATAAGATTGATAATTTTTTCATTTTTTTTGTTTTAATTTTAATCGTACAAATTTGCACTTTGTTTATTAGACAATAAAATTGTTAATAAGTCACTTTTTCATGAAAACTATAATTTACACCTAAGCCAAAGAGTTGTCTAAATTGAACTCTACTAGAGGCATTATCATCCATAATTGAATGAAAAGTCATTTGCATTTTAATGTGTTTATTTACTTTAAAACGAATATTTGTTTGATAATCTATATCTATATTACCAACATTTGCTAAATAATCTGTATACATGGTTAAAACATTTTCCATTTCAATGTTTTCCATCAAGTAAAATTTATAATAACCAGATAGGTTAAAACCTAAACTGAAAGCAGAGTTTTTACCTTCTTCAACACCAAATTTTCCTGAGAAAAAATCATTTACAAAAGTAAATCTTGCTGTAGCAGGTGCTATATTTAGGTTTAAATTATCCGATTTTTTCCATAACATACCTGGTCCAAAAGTTAAATAAGCTGGAGATAGGAACTCAGAAACTAATGTTTTGGGTTCTTGTTTATAATCATAACCTTTTGTGTATTGTGTTTTAAAGTTACCTATAAATGAAAAAAACCAATAGGTTGTAGTTTTAATACCTAGTAAGGAGTTGAACTCAAAACGGTCATCAGTTTTTCTAAAACCTTTTTCGCTTAAATGACTAATACCATAACCTGTAATAATTCTACTATCCCAGTTTACATTGTTTTTTTTGTAGTTAAAATCGTAGTTTACATTAAAATTTCCTGCAACCGTATTTTCTCCTCCAGAAGACCAATTAGAAAATGAAGATTGATTGAATATAAACGCAAATCTTCCATGAATTTTCCATACAGGAATACTATCTTTTTTCTTTTTCTCTTGGCCTAAAAAAATTGTTGTGAAGAAAATGAAAAAAATAAGGGTGATTCTTTTCATAATAAAAATTTATTTTTTTGATTTATACAAAGGAACAGTAGAACATGCTTCTCCAAACATGATTGATTTTGCTATAGGTTGCAATTTTTCAATTAAAAAAGCATAAGCCGAATTTGGTATGGGTTTATTTGCACAACCTTTTATAATTACGGGTGCGTTAGCAAATTCATTAAAATCGACAAAATTTAATAGTTCTTGATAAATAGTGGTTTCTAGCAATTCTAAATTACCAATAACTACTTTGTTAGCAAAAGGTGTTAACTCAGAAGCAATTAACATAAATGCCCAAGAAGGTATAATTGCATCTACAGAACAATGAATAGCTACAAAAGAATTTTTATATTGAGACCAATCGTGATTTTTAACTGAATCTCTAAAATCTTTTTCTTTTAAAATTAACTCTTGAAAAAGCCAATTTTTCACATCAAATTGCACTCTTTTTCCTTCGGGATAAATTTCTTCTAAATCGAAAGTTTTAAGCTTACTATTTGCTACTCTATTTACAATTTCTTCTGCCATAAATATATTTTATAACATTCCTAATTCTAATTTTGCCTCTTCACTCATCATATCTTGAGTCCATGTAGGATCGAATGTAATTTCAACTTCACATTCATTAATTTCCTTTAAAGTCTTAACTTTATCTTCAACCTCAACTGGTAAAGTTTCTGCTACAGGACAATTTGGCGAAGTTAAAGTCATTAATATCTTAGCATTGTTTTCTTCAGAAACAAAAACATCATATATTAAACCTAATTCGTAAATATCTACTGGTATTTCTGGATCGTAAATTGTTTTTAAAACATTTACAATTTTATCTCCTATTTCTTCTAATTCTTTATCTGTCATTATTAAATATCTTAATTATTTAATTTTGTTTGTTGTGCAATTGCATACATTTTAATATGCTTAATCATAGAAACCAAACCATTTGCTCTTGTTGGTGATAAGTGTTCTTTTAAACCAATTTCGTCTATAAAATCTGTCTTTGCAGTTAAAATATCACTCGGTTTTTGATTTGAGTAAACACGCAATAATAATGCCACAATTCCTTTTGTTAAAATAGCATCACTATCTGCAGAAAACTTTATTGTTTCGTTTTCTAATTCAGAAAACAACCAAACTTTAGATTGACAACCTTTTATTAAATTTTCATCTAATTTATGTTGTTCTTTAATAATTGGCAAAGATTTCCCTAACTCTATAATATATTCATAGCGTTCCATCCAATCATCAAACATAGAAAACTCATCAATAATTTCTTCTTGTATTTCTTTGATAGTCATTTTTTAAACTTATTTTTGCGCTTTATAAAAAACTTTATTTTGCATTAATTTGCAAAATTACTGATTAAATTTAAGAAATGAGCAAATTATTAGCAGTTGGTACAGTAGCATTTGATGCCATTGAAACTCCGTTTGGAAAAACAGATAAAATTTTAGGTGGTTCTGGTACATATGTAGGTTTAGCAGCAAGTCAATTTGGAGTTAAAACTGGTGTTGTTTCTGTAGTTGGTGGAGATTTTCCATCTTCTTATTTAGAAATGATGAATTCTAAAGGAATAAATACTGACGGAATTGAAGTTGTAAAAGAAGGTAAAACTTTTTTTTGGAGTGGTAAATATCATAATGATATGAACTCTAGAGATACTTTAATTACAGAATTAAATGTCTTAGAAACTTTTACTCCTGTAGTTCCTGAAAATTTAAAAGATGCAGAAATTGTAATGTTAGGTAATTTACATCCTTTAACTCAAGCATCTGTTTTAGATCAAATGATAAAAAGACCAAAATTAGTAGTTTTAGATACTATGAATTTTTGGATGGATATTGCATTAGATGATTTGCATACTGTTTTAAAAAGAGTAGATGTTATTACTATTAATGATGAAGAAGCTCGTCAATTATCAGGTGAATATTCTTTAGTTAATGCTGCTAAAAAAATTCATGAAATGGGTCCTAAATACGTAGTTATTAAAAAAGGAGAACATGGTGCTTTATTATTTAATGAAGGAAATATGTTTTATGCACCAGCATTACCATTAGCAGAAGTTTTTGATCCAACTGGAGCAGGAGATACATTTGCAGGTGGTTTTTGTGGATATTTAGCAAAAACTGAAGACATTTCTTTTAACAATATGAAAAACGCAATTATTTACGGTTCTAACCTTGCTTCTTTCTGTGTAGAAAAGTTTGGTACAGAGCGTATGGAAGAGCTTACAAAAGACGAAGTAACAACTCGTTTAGAGGCTTTTAAAGAATTAACACAATTTGATATAAAAATATCTTAATTTTAATCCGCGGTTTAAACTGCGGATTTTTATTACAACAACACAACAACAACTACAAAAACTATTACAACAATGAGTGATGCTATTAAACATGAATGTGGAATTGCACTTGTTAGATTAAAGAAACCTTTACAATTCTATAAAGATAAATACGGATCTGCTTTCTACGGAATTAACAAAATGTATTTATTAATGGAAAAACAACACAATCGTGGACAAGATGGTGCAGGTTTTGCCAGTGTTAAGTTTAATGTAGAACCAGGTACAAGGTATATTAGTAGAGTACGTTCTAACAAATCTCAACCAATACAAGATGTTTTTGCTCAAATTAACGAACGTTTAAATGGAGTTTTAGAACAAAATCCAGATAAGAAAGATGATGTTGCATGGCAAGAAGAAAATATGCCATATATAGGAAACTTGTTTTTAGGTCATGTTAGATATGGAACTTTTGGAAAAAATAGTATAGAAAGTGTACACCCATTTTTACGCCAAAGTAATTGGAGACACAAAAACTTAATTGTTGCAGGAAACTTTAATATGACTAATTCTAAACAAATGTTAGAAGAATTAATCGAATTAGGTCAACATCCAAAAGAAGCTACAGATACTGTTACTGTAATGGAAAAAATTGGTCATTTCCTAGAAGATGAAGTTGGTAAATTATATCAAGAAGCTAAAAAAGAAGGATTTAACAAAAGAAACGCTTCTCCTTATATAGAAGAAAATTTAAATCTTAAAAAAGTACTTAAACGTTCTTCTAAAAATTGGGATGGTGGTTATGCAATGGCAGGTTTAGTAGGTCATGGAGATGCATTTGTTTTAAGAGATCCTAATGGAATTAGACCAACCTATTTTTATGAAGATGAAGAAGTAGTAGTTGTTGCATCAGAGAGACCTGTAATACAAACAGTTTTCAATGTAAAAATTGATAAAATTAAAGAATTAGAAAGAGGTCATGCTTTAATTATCAAAAAAAATGGTTTAACTTCAATAAAACAAGTTAATGAACCAAGAGAAAATTTAGCTTGTTCTTTTGAACGCATTTACTTTTCTAGAGGAAGTGATGCTTCTATTTATGAAGAACGTAAAAATTTAGGAAAATATGTATTTCCTAAAATATTAAAATCTATAGATAGCGATATTTCAAACAGTGTTTTTTCATACATACCTAATACAGCCGAAACTTCTTTTTATGGAATGACTGAAGCTGCAGAAGATTTATTAAATGAGCAAAAAACCGAAAAGATATTAAAAGGAGGAAAACAATTATCTGCAGAAAAAGTTACAGAAATTTTATCTGAAAGACCTCGTTTTGAAAAAATTGCTATAAAAGACGCTAAATTAAGAACTTTTATTGCAGATGATAATAGTAGAGACGATCTAGTAGAGCATGTTTATGATATTACTTATGGTGTTGTAAAACCTACAGATAACCTTGTTATTATTGATGATAGTATTGTTAGAGGTACTACTTTAAAGAAAAGTATAATTAGAATTTTAGATAGATTAAGTCCTAAAAAAATTGTAGTTGTCTCTTCTGCTCCTCAAATTCGTTACCCAGATTGTTATGGAATTGACATGGCAAGAATAGATGCTTTTATTGCTTTTAAAGCTGCTTTAGAATTATTAAAAGATACAAACCAATATCATATTGTTGATGAAGTTTACAAAAAATGTAAAGAGCAACAATCTAAGTCTGATGTAGAAATTATTAACTATGTAAAAGGTATTTATAACCCATTTACAGCTGAACAAATTTCTACTAAAATTGCAGAAATGTTAAAGACAGACGATATTAATGCTGAAGTAGAAGTTATTTATCAATCTATTGAAGGATTGCATAAAGCTTGTCCAAACAACCTTGGAGATTGGTATTTTACAGGAAATTATCCTACACCAGGAGGAATGAGAGTTGTAAATCAAGCTTTTATCAATTTCTATGAGGGTAATGATAAAAGAGCTTATTAATTTTACTTTAAACAATACCATTTAACTATACTTTATTGTAATTCATACACACAAAAGTTCGTTTTATACAAATTTGTTTTAATTTTTGTTATTTTCTATATATCTTTCTAAGAAACTATGAGACAAGATATTAGAAATAATGAGAAAAATTTTAATGTCCATATTTCTTATTGGGAGTATATTTACTTCAGGGCAAACAATTTTAATAGATGAAGATTTTACTAGTGGATTACCTACTGGTTGGAATAATATTGACAATGGTAGTAGTCCAGCAGGTGATATCTGGGAGTTTAATACTTCAAGAGGAATAACTGCAGGAAATTTTTCGGGAAATTATGCTATTTTAGATAGTGATGGTTATGGAAGTGGTAATAGTCAAGATGCTACCCTAGAAACAGCTTCTTTTTCAACAGGAATTTACGAAACAATTACATTAGAGTTCGACTATCAATACAGAGATTATAATGGAGGAGAATCTTGTGTTGTAGAAGTTTTTGATGGAACCTCTTGGACAGAAGTTTTTAGAAAAGAACTTGGAGATGAAAACTACTCTGGATCAAACCTAGAAACAATAGATATAACATCAGAAACTAACGGTTATTCTAGTGCTCAAATACGTTTTACGTATATAGGTGCTTATGATTGGTGGTGGGCAATAGATAATGTAAAAGTTACAGGTACACTACCCTCTTCTACAAATACTTATTTAGGTCCTGGAGGTGTGGGTAATACAGATGGTAGTTCTAATTTAGTGTTATGGTTAAATCCTGATATTGGTGTAAATTCTGGAACTACTTGGACAGATCAATCTGGTTATGGGTTTGATTTTACTGGTGGTAATGGTGCTACATTAAATACAGCTGATGTTAATGGGCATAATTCATATTCTTTTGATGGTACAAGTGATTATTTTGAAAAATCTTTTGATGCAACTCTAAACCCTACAGAATTTAGTGTATTTGCAACAAGTAATGTTAGCTCTAATGGATCTCATAAAGCACTAATTTCTAATAGAGATGATCCTTCTGGATCACCAACTAGAGGTTTTATACTTTATGCATACCCAACATCTAACAATTGGTCTTTTTGGACAGGTAGAAATTCTGGTTCTTGGCAAACAACAGGTTCTACAACATCTACTACAGGATCATGGTCTGCTCAAAGCATGTTTTATGAAAATACAACCAATGGTAAAAGATTATTTATAAATAATACATTAAATGCTACAAGTACACATAGTATGACTGTTAATTCTACTCAACCAATTAGAGTTGGAGCAGGTAGAAATGAAAGTACACCTAATTATAGATTTTATGGTAAAATTGGTGAAGTAATTATGTTTGATGCTGTTCTAAATTCTGCACAAAGAATAATTATAAACAACTACTTATCTGCAAAATATAATTTCTCTTTAACTTCAGAAGATTATTATGATGAAGATACAACAGGTGGTAATTTCGATTTTAATGTTGCTGGTATTGGTAGGGCTTCAGACGGTTCTTTACATGTAGATTCTCAAGGAACAGGTATTATAAGAATCAACACACCCTCTGACTTAAATAATGATGAGTTTTTATTTTGGGGAGAAGATCAAATTAGTGCATCCTATGATTTTTCTTCATCTTCATCAACAGATTATATAGAAAGATTAGACACAAAATGGAGAGTAAGTAAAAGAAATGATTTAGGTACAGTTACAATAGCTGTAGAAGAATCTGATATAACTTTAAATGCAGGTTCTGGTTGTAATGATTTAAAATTAATAGTAAGTAACTCATCAACATTTGCAACAAAAACATCGTATGATTTAACTTTATCTTCTGGTACATATACAGCAACTGGAGTTTCATTTACAGATGGAGATTATTTTACTATAGAATATGTAGATACTATTGTTTTAGATGCAACTACTGCTTATAATGGTGCAGGTGCTTCTAATGTACCTAACACATCTGATGATTGTTATAAACTGTTAGTTAAAAGTACTGCAGATGGTACACCTTCATTAACCGAAAATGCAGACGTAAGAGAAGTGGAAATAGAATCTGGTGGTGTTTTAGTAGTAGATTCTGGTACACGTTTACAGGTTTCTAATGCAATTGATAATGAAGGAGATATAAGGTTAATTGGCACATCTCAATTAATTCAAACTCATACAGGTAGTTCACAAATAACTGGTTCTGGTAGTTTGTATGTAGATCAAAATAGCGATTTAACTAGTGTTTATAGATATAATTATTGGACATCTCCTGTAAAAGAAGTTTCAGAATCTAATTACACAATAGAAGGAGTTATGAAAGACGGAACAACTGCTACCTCTGCAACTTCAACACCTCCAGATTTAACTTTTACTTCAGGTTATGATGGTAGTACAGGTCCTTTAACATTATCTAGTTATTGGATTTATGGATATTTAAATGGAAGTGATGGTTCTTCTTGGTCTCAAAAACAAGAATCTGGAACCTTTAATCCTGGTGAAGGTTTTTTATTAAAAAGTCCTGGTGTAGCACAAAACTATACTTTTGTAGGAACTCCAAATGATGGTGATATTTCTTTTTCTGTTGACGCAGATAATACAAGTTTATTAGGTAATCCTTATCCTTCTGCTTTAGATGCTAACCAATTATTTTCAGACAGTTCTAATTTAGCAACCATATATTTTTGGGAACACAAAAACGAAGAATCTACTACAGGTAATGAAGGGCATTATCAGTCTGGTTATATTGGTGGTTATAGTTATAGAAATGCTACAATGGGTACAGCTGCAGATGCAAATGTAGATGGTACTGCAGGTTTAGGTGGAGGTACTTATACAGCTCCAGGAAGATATATACCTATTGCACAAGGTTTCTTTGTAGAAACAGCTTCAGGTTTAGCAGCTACAATAAATTTTAAAAATAATCAACGATATTTTGAAACAGAATCTGGTGATTCTCATTTTTTTAAATCAAATGCAAAACAAAAAGACAACTTAAATTATGCTATTTTAAAAATCGGTTTTGAGGCAAAAAATACTGACGGAATTTATATTCATTCTCAAGTAGGTATTTCTTTTTCTGAAGGAAAAACATTTGATACAGAAATAGGTTTTGATAGTAAAAAGGCAGAAATTAAAGAATCTGATATTTATTTTAAATTTAAAAAAGATAGTGATAAATTAGTAATAGCTGGTGTAGAACAAATATCTGATGATTTATTGGTACCTATTACATTAAAAATTAATACTGCTGATGATGTCTTTTTAATGTTAGATGAAAAACAAAACATTACAAGAGATGTTTTTATTTTTGACGCTATTGATAATATTTATTACAATACAGATAAACCTATTAAATTAAATTTAGAAAACAGAATTTACACTAATCGTTTTTATATTGCTTTTAAAAATGAAACGCTATCGTTAGAAAACAACATTTTTGATTCCAACTTTTTTGTGTATCAAAGTGAACATAAAAATATAGTTATTAAAAACTTACGTCAAAATACAATAAAAGAAGTTTCATTATATAGTATTATCGGACAAAAAACAATTCATATTAAATATTCTAATCAAATTAATAATAAAGAAATTATAATAGACACTAAGAATATTTCTTCTTCCATATACATCTTAAAAATACATACAAACCAAGGTATAGTCTCAAAAAAAGTATTTCTTAAATAAAAAAAAGTGCTAGTTTAATACCAAAAAATAAAGCTTTTTGTTATTTATTAAAAAAATATATTGTTCTGTTTAAACAGTAAATTTTGAAAAAAACTATAGAAATGGTACATTAGTAAATACTAAGATTCCCTAAAAAATTTGTTAAACGTATTATTTATTTTATGAAAACGTATTTTAAGGTGTTTCTTTTTCTTTTAATGTATTCCCAAATTTATGGGCAAAACATTACTAATTCTATTGAATTAGGCATACCAAAAACCACCAAGTTTTTACCTAATGATTACAATGGTGAAGCTCAAAATTTTGATTTTATTCAAGATGACAAAGGCGTACTTTATGTTGCCAACACAGTTGGCTTTTTAGAATTTAATGGTACAAGTTGGAGAAGTTTTAAACCCAATAATGATGGAGTTCCACTTTCTTTTGCAAAAAACAAGGAGGGTAAAATATATACAGGAGGAACTAGTTTCATTGGGTATTTAGACAAAAACATAAATGGGGAAACAATTTTTATATCGATAGTTAATAAGCTACCCAAAGATTTTGTTATTGGCAATGTTTGGGATATTTTTTTAATAGAAAATGATATTTTTTTTAGAAACGATAAAAATATAATTAAACTAAAAAATGAGGTAATTGAAATTATAGACGCTCCAGAAAATATTCAAAATTTATTTCAATATAACAACCAACTTTTTATCAGCACTAATAAAGGTTTGTATTCTTTAACAAAGAATAAATTTACTTTATTAGATTCTTCAGAAATACCAATTAAAACAGATATAAGAGCCATAGTAAAAGCCAAAAATAACAGTCTTAACGTGGTTACATTAAGAGATGGTATCTTTTCTTTAAAAAACAATAAACTAGTTCCTTTAAAAATTAAAGCTTCCTCTTTTTTTAAAGAAAAAATGGTATTTACGGCTCGAGTTTTAAGTGATAAAAAAATTGCTTTTTCAACTATAAAAGGAGGAATATTGATAACAGATAATTCTTTTAATCCATTATACAGAATTTCAGAAAAAGGAGGACTTTCTAACAACAGTTCTAAAAAAATAAAACAAGATTATCAAGGTAATTTATGGATTGGTAGTGATAAAGGAATCACTAAAATAAATTACCCTATAACTACTACTTTTTTTCATCATAACAAATCAAAAATTGGAACTATAGAAGAAATTACTAGCCATAAAAACGACATATTTATAGGTGCTAGCAATGGTACTTTTAAATTGCATAAAATTTTTCAAGAAGATTTATTAACCGAAAATCATTATCCTGAATTTAAACATTTACCTAATGATCAAATAGATAACTTTGCAAACTTTTCTTTAGGAAATAAATTCCTATTTGGTGGTATGAACCAAACCCAATCTTTTGAAAACGGAAAGTCATCTTTCATAAACTCTTTTAGCCCTAGAAAATTTTACAAATCTATTCATTATCCAAATGTTTTATACATGGGGCATGCTTATGGATGTGAAATACTTTTTCTAAACAAAAACAACAATATTATTTCATCTAAAACAATTAAAAACCTTCCTGAAATAAGAGGTGTTGCAGAAGATAAAAACAAAAATCTTTGGTTAACATCAGTATCTGATGGAGTTTACAAAGTTTCATTTAATGATAATTTTGAAAATATTACAATCAAACAATTTTTAGAAAAAGATGGTCTGCCTTCTTTAAGAGATAATTTGGTTTACAATATTAATAATAATCAGGTATTATATACAACTCATAAAGGATTGTATAAATTTGATGAAATCTCTCAAAATTTTATTCCAGAAACTCGTTTTGGAAATAAATATGCAGGTGGAAAAGATGAGTTTATTTATGCTTTTAATTTTGATAAAAACGAAAATGTTTGGATGCATTCATTCAGAAATAAAATTGCAACTGCAGCTATTAAAAACAATAAAGGCACTTATGATTTATTAGAAAAACCTCTTTTAGATATTGGTAAAATGCAAGCTTATGAAATTTTAAGCGAACCTGATAAAAATGTAGTTTGGTATGGTGGTTCAGATGGTTTAGCAAGATTAGATTTATCAAAAGTAAACACAAAAAAAGATACTATTTTTAATGCTCTTATTTCAAAAATATTAGGTTCAAATGATAGTCTTTTAGTTGGCGGACATCAATTTAACAAATCTAAAAACAACAAATTAGAGGCAAATCATAGAGATATTCGTTTTGAAGTAGGTGCAACAGATTTTACCAACTTAAAAGGAACAAAATATCAATACTTTTTAGAGGGTTATGATACAAAATGGTCTGATTTCACAAAAGAACCTTTTAAAATTTATACAAATCTAAATGATGGAAACTACACTTTTAAAGTAAGAGCAAAAAACGAGCAAGGAAATTTATCTATTCCAGATTTTTACACATTTTCTGTTTTACCTTTTTGGTATGAAACCAAATTATTCAAGTTTTTCACTTTATTATTAATTGTACTCTCTGTAACCCAAATTGTTTATTACTTTTCTAAAAGAAAGTTTGTTAAAAAAGTTCATGAATTAGAGTTAACTCAAAAATATGAAAAAGAAAAAAATGAGGCAGTTGTTAAAGAAAAAGAAAGAGGTTTAAAAGCCTTAATTGACGCACAAGAAAATGAAAGAAGCAGAATTGCAAGAGAATTACATGATGGTGTTGTACAACAAATTGGTAGTGTTATTTTAAAATCTAGACACATTTTATCTAAAATGAATCTACTCGAAACTAAAGAATCTCAAGAATTATTACAAAGCTTAGAAGCTTCTAATCAAGATTTAAGAACAATTTCTCATCAAATGATGCCAAGAGCTTTAAAAGAACTCGGAATTTTATCGGCATTAAATGATTTATTAGAAAACGGATTTGCTTATTCAAAAATTAAATACAGTTTAGAGCATTTTAATATTTCTGAAAGACTGCCGCAAAAAATTGAAGTAACTATTTACAGAATTGTTCAAGAGCTCATTAACAACATCATTAAACATAGTAAAGCTACAGAAGTTAGTGTACAATTATTTAACGCAAATAATGTTATTATTTTAATTGTTGAAGATAATGGCGTTGGTTTTACGTCTGATAAAAATAAAAAAGGAATTGGTTTGTTAAACATTACCAGCAGATTAGATATGGTAAATGGAAATGTAAATTTTGAACCAAGTCCTAAAAGTGGTACTTTAGTAACTATAAAAATTCCATTACAATAATGCCAATTCGAATTCTAATTGCAGATGATCATCCTTTAATTGCAGAAGGAATAAAAAACACTTTTGATAATCTAGAAGATTACCAAGTTGTGGCTGTTGTTAATAATGGTGCTGAAGCTATTAATTTTATAGAACAACATTTGGTAGATATTGCACTTTTAGACATAAATATGCCTATAATGGATGGTATAGAATGTGCAAAAATAATTGCCAAAGATTATAAAGATGTAAAAATAGCAATGCTCTCTATGTATCAAGAATCTTCTATTATTAAAAATTTAATAGATCTTGGTGTTAAAGGTTATATGCTTAAAACAATACCAAGTGATGAACTTTTACTGGCCATTAAAAACATTTATAATGGCAAAGAGTATTTTAATTCTGATGTTACAAAAGCATTACTTTCTAACGATACAATTGCATCTCATCAATTCAAAAAAAAATCGCCATTAGTAGATGAACTTACAACAAGAGAAACTGAAATTTTAAAGTATATTTCTCAAGGCTTTACCAACATTCAAATTGGCGAAAAACTTTTTATTAGCCCAAGAACAGTAGATACTCATAGAACTAACATTATGAGAAAATTAGATGTTAATAACGTGGCTTCTTTAATACGTTTTGCTTTTCAAAACGGACTTACCTCTTAAAAATACGTTAAACAACGTAGTCTTTTAAGTGCATCACTCTATTTTATAAAACTCTTATCCATTTTATTTTTGAAGTGTTAATTCATCACATCCTAAAAAAATAAAATATTTACTGAAACAGTACCCAATTCGCATTTGTTTTTAGGATGAATTAACAAACAAGAATGGGTACTGTTTTTATATTTAAACCACTCACTATGAAAAAACTACTACTTATTTTGTTAACGATTGTATCAATTTCAGTACAGGGTCAAACTTGGACAAAATTGAACTTGCCAGAAACTGGAAAAAAAATTAATGACTTATATGAAGATATTAATGGAAACCTAATTGCACTTACATCTCAAGGTGTATTTAAAAGTACTGATAATGCTAGTAATTGGACATTATTAGACAGAAGTATGGAAGGAAATCGAATTCTACTAACAACCAATAATGGAAATGTTTGGGTTACTGGAGATGGAATTATTAAATACAATGGTTCAACTTCAGATCAACAAGATGATGCTAATGTTGGTA
Organism: Polaribacter sp. Z022; assembly: GCF_023555495.1. GTDB lineage: Bacteria > Bacteroidota > Bacteroidia > Flavobacteriales > Flavobacteriaceae > Polaribacter. The sequence goes on from NZ_JALCZO010000003.1 coordinate 489,716, forward strand.
ACCCAACAATAATGGCAGAAACAAGTGATGGTAAATTATTTAGCATTGTTAAAGAAGGCACAACTATATGGAATACAAAAGTTTATTTAAAATCTTCTACAGATAATGGTACAACATTTAGTAATAATACTAGTGTATCTAACATTTTAGTAAAAACTAATGTAAATGCAGAACTTTTTGTTAAGAAAAACGATGACATTTTTTACTTAGGTTCTGATAAAAATTTATATAAATCTACAGATAAAGGAGTAACTTTTTCTGCAATGGGTAGTGCAATTAACTATACTAATAAAAACAATAGTATCAGTTTAGATAGAGAGAAAAATAATTTTTACGCTTTATGGGGTTCTAGTAATGCAAAAGATTTATACAAATCTTCAGATGATGGTGCTACTTGGACAAAAATTAACTCAAGTAAATTATATGGAGCAGATAAAATTGTTGCCAATAATGATGTTGTTATTGTACATGGTTCCTGGTCTTTTTCTTATTCTTCTGATGGTGGAACTACTTTTACGAATAAGAGCAGTTTATTCGAATCTGGTAATTTTCCAGAAAAAGTAGTAATTACTTCTACAGGGAAAGTATTTGCTACAAATATTAAAGAAAATGCAATAGTAGAATTAGATTTATCTAACAATACACAATCATTAAAAACAAATGGTTTAGATTATTCAAATACAAAAGGAATCTCTTTTAACGGAACAAGAATTTCTGCTTGTTTAGATGGTTATGCTCATTATACAGATGATTATGGAACAACTTGGAAGCAATTAACTGGAGAAGGTGCTTTTGCAGGAAACACATACGTAGCAAAAAACGGAAAAGTATATACAGCAAGTAGTAAAAGTGGAACTTGGAATGGAGTTTATATTCAAAATGAAACAGATGATTCTATGGTAAAAGTTACTGCAGATGTAAACAGTGTATGGAATATACAAAGTATGTTTGAAGATGATAATAATAACATTTACTGCTTAAGTAATTTAAACGGGTTGTATAAATCTTCAGATGGAATGAGTTTTACTCATATGCCTAATGCTCCTTTTGATAATATTAATGATATGAGCATGTGGTTTGATGAAGGCCTAAAAAGAATTTATGCAATTGTTTCTGGTGAAGCTTATTATTCTGATGATTATGCAGTTACATGGACAAAAGGAACTGCTCTTGCTGTAGCCCAAAACGTGTTTTTTAAAGGAAATGGAGGTATGTGGACTTTTGCCAATAATGGAACGTTCCCTGAAACAGGGTTTTATTTTTCTACTGATTTAACACAATGGACTGGTCCCAAAAAACCAAACATATCTTTTGATCAAAGATGGGATGAACCTGTACAAGGTAATTTAGGGGTTTTATACAGAGCACATAAAGACAATGCTTATCAAGGAGGTACTGTGTTAAAATCTGAAGATGATGGTTTAACTTGGACAGCTTTTGCAGATGGTCTTGAAACTGTTACAGGTTATGGTTTTAATGGTGGTAACAAAGGAGTTCCATATAACGAAATTTTAGCTTCTCATGATAAATTAGTTTTAGGAACAGTTGGCTCTATCTATATAGCAAATCAAGACAATAGCTTATCTACAAATAATTACAATTCTATAGTAGATATCAAAATATTTCCAAATCCAACTTCTAATATTTTAAATCTTAAAATTGAAAATCAACAAATACAATCTGTTAAAGTATTTTCTCTTTTTGGTAAAGAAGTTAAAAGATTCTCAAATAAAACAGCTATTAAAAACATAAACATTTCTAACCTAACTCCTGGTGTTTATTTATTACAAATTAGTACAAACTTAGGTCAATACTCCAAAAAAATAATGAAAAAATAAGGCAAATGCCCTATTTCAAAAAAAAAGAAACTCATTTAGTTTTGTATCACTAACAACCTAAAAAACAACTAAAAATGAAAACCAATAAAAATAAATTTATTTTAGTATTAATGCTATTTGCTTTTTTATCAATAAATGCACAATCTTTTTTAAAGAAAAAAGAAGTAAAAGCCTATAAGTGTGGTTACATACATAAAGAAAGCGTATTTGGTAAATTAAAACCAATGAAACTAATCTCTAAAGTTACAGGAAGTCTTATTAAAGCCAAACCAAAATCTAACTTAAAAGACGTAGCATTAGCAATTTCTTATGCTTCTAGTTTACCTCCTAAAAGTCAGTTAGATTTTGCTACAAAAACTCCAGGTTGGGAAACTTGTGGAGATGGTGTTTCTGTATTTTTCTTAAACTATGAAGGTATTGGTTTAACAGATACAGATGGTGATGTAAAACTAAATGGAACTAAACTTGAAAAAGCAGGAATGGGTACTTATTTTCAAGGATTTTCTGCAGATAAAAGAGGTACTCAAAAAGTAGAAGTTACTAGCTCAAATGGTGGCAAAGTAAACGTGAATATTGAACCTGCAGCTGCTTTAGAAATTATTTCTGTAAACGGAATCTCAAAAGGAGGAGATATAATTATTGATGGAACAAAAGATGTAGTTATCGAATTAAAAAATGGAGATGCAGACCCAGATTCTAAACTCTATGTAGAAATGATTATAAGCGCTATGAGTTTAAAAGTTCAAACACATTTATTTCCTTCTAAAGCAACAAATACAATTGTTATTCCTAAAGAATCTTTTAAAAACTTTGAAAACTCACCTTTACCTTTAGTGAAGAAAAACACTTTAATTGTAACAAGGGTAAAACACCAAATGAACCATAATACTGATGCAGGAGTTATACAAAAAGTAGCAACATTTTCAGATTTTACTCCTTTTTTAGTGAAAGGTGATATTGCTGGTGGAAATTTAATAAAAAACTCTTTTAGTAAAGACAAAAACACCAATACAAAAGCAAAATTTAAAACGGTTGAAGGAGAATATAATGTTAAATTAAATAAAGGTAATCCTTATACACATCCGCCTTTAGATAAAATGAAGAATATTGGTATTTCATCTTTTGTAGTTAGAGGAAATTTATACAAAAAGAAAACAACCACCTCAACTTCTACATCTTATGGTTTTCAAACAAAAACTATAACAACAACAAAAACAACCGTAAAAAAATGGTTTCCAGGTTTAACAGATAATACATGGCAAGCGTTTGTAAATAAAGTATATGATAAGTTTAAAAACAATTTAAATAGTTTAGGTGTAAATGTTATGTCTGTAAATGATATTACTAACACCAAAGCATATTCTGAAATGAAACCAATTTTAGATACTGTTACAGGAACGTTTATAGAAAAAGGTGCATATGGTACAAAAAGATTAATAAGAACTGGCGCTTTAGATTATATTAAAGACATAAAAACTACGTTTCCTGCAGATTATACTAACGAAAAAATTATTAAACAATTAAATTTAGATGGATTAATTGCTGTAACCATAGATTTAGATTTTGATATAGAAAGTGAAGGTTTAAATCCTGTTATAAAAATTGTAGCTTTTGCACCAAATGTATCTTACAAAACACCTGCAAAATATTTTGAAATGGATTTTTCTACTAAAGCAAAATCATTAAAAGAAGCAGGTAAATACAATGGTTTAACTGGTGGGCCAGAAGATGCTATTTATAAAATAATTAAAGGAGATGAATTTATGAATGCCTTTAATTTAGCCATAGATGAACTAAAAAAAGGAGAAAAAGAAAATCCTGCATATCATGCAATTTGGAAAGATAGAATGAATTAAAAAAAAAGAAAAAGTAGTATTAATATAAGCATCCAAAAATATTTTTTGGATGCTTTTTTATGTTAAAATAGTATTGTCTGTTTAACATTTCTTTAAGAAACCAACAACTATGGTTTGCTTAATTTCGAAGACAATTCAAATAAACATTTATTATGACAAAAAAAATACTTTCTAGATTACTTCTAGTTGTTTTTGTATTAGGTTTTTCTACTGAAACTGATGCTCAGTTTTGGAAAAAAAAGAAAAAAGAAGTTACAAAAACAACTCTAAAACCAAAGCCTAAACCTAAAAAAGGAGCTATGCAACCTTATGGTAAAGTGGTTACTAAAGATCACAAAACTGATAAAGGTTTATTTAAGGTTCATCAAAAAGATAATTCTTATTTATTCGAAATACCAGATTCTCTTATAAATAGAGAAATGTTAATGGTAACCAGAATTGCTAAAACTGCTAGCGGAATTGGATTTGGTGGAGGAAAAACCAACACTCAAGTTTTACGTTGGGAAAGAAAAAATAAAAACATCCTTTTACGAGTTGTTTCACATAACGTAGTTGCTGATACTGTTTTACCAGTGCATGAAGCTGTAGTAAATTCTAATTTAGAACCAATTTTATTTTCATTTCCTATAAAAGCTATCAGTAAAGATTCTACTGCAACAGTTATAGATGCAACAACATTATTTTCTACAGATGTAAAACCTTTGGGGTTACCAAGTTATTACAGAAAATTTTATCAAGCTACAAGAATGGATAAAACTCGTTCTTATATTGATAGAGTAAGTAGTTACCCTCAAAATATAGAAATAAGACATGTAAAAACATATTTTGCAAACAAAGCTCCTTCAAATAGAGCTTTAGGATCTATTACTATAGAAATGAGTAACTCTATGGTATTATTACCTAAAGTACCTATGAAGCGTCGTTATTTTGACGAACGAGTTGGATGGTTTGCTAGAGGTCAAGTAGATTATGGTTTAGATGCACAAAAAAGCAAAACTGTAACTTATTTAGATAGATATCGTTTAGAAGTTAAAGATGAAGATATCGAAAAATTTAAAAGAGGTGAATTAGTTGAGCCTAAAAAACAAATTGTGTATTATGTAGATAGAGCAACTCCAGAAGAGTGGGTTCCATACATTATACAAGGTGTAAATGATTGGCAAGTTGCTTTTGAAGCTGCAGGTTTTAAAAATGCAATTATTGCAAAAAGAGCTCCAACTAAAGAAGAAGATCCAGATTATAGTCCAGAAGACATTCGTTATTCTGTAATTCGTTATTTAGCTTCTCCAATTCCAAATGCAAACGGACCTCATGTTAGTGATCCAAGATCTGGAGAAATTTTAGAATCAGATATCAATTGGTATCATAATGTAATGACACTTTTACACGATTGGTTCTTTATACAAACAGCAGCTATAAATCCAGATGCTAGAAGCAATAACTTTAAAACAGAAACTATGGGAGAACTAATTAAGTTTGTGTCTTCTCATGAGTTAGGTCATACTTTAGGATTACCACATAATATGGGAAGTTCTACTGCATATCCAGTAGATTCTTTACGTTCTGCAACTTTTACAAAAAAATATGGAACAGCTCCATCAATTATGGATTATGCTCGTTTTAATTATATAGCTCAACCAGAAGATAAAGGTGTTGCATTAATGCCAAATATTGGTGTTTATGATAAATATGCAATTGCTTGGGGTTATAGACCAATTTTAGGGAAAACTGCTAAAGAAGAAAAACCAATTTTAGACTCTTGGATTTTAAAACACGAAGGAGATTTAATGTATAGATTTGGACATCAACAAGCTGGTGGTGTTGTAGATCCTAGTTCTCAAACTGAAGATTTAGGAGACAATGCTATGAAAGCTTCTATGTACGGAATTAAAAACTTAAAAAGAATTTTACCAAACTTAGAAAAATGGACTTCTGAAAAAGGTGAAAACTATGACAACTTATCTACAATGTATGGACAAGTTTTAAGTCAATTTAATAGATATATGGGGCATGTAACTGCAAATGTTGGTGGTGTTTATGAATTTTATAAAACTACAGACCAAGAAGGAGCAGTTTATACACATGTAGATAAAGCAACTCAAAAAGAAGCTTTAAAATTTGTTGTAGATAATTTATTTAAAACACCTACTTGGATGTTAGATAAAAACATTTTTAGCAAAACAGAGTTTTCTGGTTCTGTAGAAAGAGTTAGAGCTTTACAGGCTAGAACTTTAAACAACATGTTAGATCCTGGTAGAATGGCACGTTTGATTGAAAATGAAACTGCTAATGGAAACAAAGCATACTCTTTAGTTAGTATGATGAGCGATTTAAGAAAAGGTGTTTGGAGTGAAATTTATACTGGAAAATCTATTGATACTTACAGAAGAAATTTACAAAGAGTTTATTTAGATAGATTAGACTATCTATTAAACAAGGCTAAAAACCAAAGAGCTGCTAACAGAGGATACTTTAAACAAAGTGGAATTACAGTAAATCAATCTGACATTAAATCTGTAGCAAGAGGAGAATTAAAACGTTTACAACGTGATGCAAGAGCTGCTTCTAACAGAGGAAACTCTTTAACTCGTTACCACCTACAAGATGTAGTAGATAGAATTTCAAAAATTTTAGACCCTAAGTAATCTAAAAAATTGAAATAAAAATTATAAAACCTCATCTTAACTGATGAGGTTTTTTTTTATTTTAGACAAAATGAATTTAAAAACTATAAAATACAAAGATTACGAATCTAATTTACCCCAAACTGGTAATCATATAGTTGGACAAGAAGAAGGAAAAAACATAATTGTTTATCAAGCTTTTAACCCAAAAATTGCAGATTATGCTATTAAACATCAAGTTTTTGGAGGCGATTATTATAAGTTTTCTAGAATGACATGGATAAAACCTAATTTTCTATGGATGATGTATAGAGCAGGTTGGGCAATGAAAGAACATCAACAAAAAATACTAGCTATTACAATTCCAAAAGTGAAGTTTGAAGAAATTTTAAAGCAAGCTGTTCATTCTAAATTTGAAGAAAATTTATATGAAACTCAAGAAAACTGGAAATCTAAATTAAATAATTCTGAAATTCGTTTACAATGGGATCCAGATCATGATCCTCATGGAAACAAACACACCAGAAAAGCAATTCAATTAGGTTTAAAAGGAGAAATTTTGAAAAAATTTGCCAAAGAATGGATTGTTAGTATTGAAGATATTACTCCTTTTGCTCAAGAACAAAAAAGGTTATTAGATGCTAAAATGATGGACGAATTTTCGGTTATAAAAGAAAAGCTTATTGAAATAAAAGATTTTCAAATTAAAAAAAACATCAACCTGAGTTAAATAAAAACATGAAATACACACTTATAGAAAATAGATCTGTTAATCCAGAAAATATTAGTTGTAATTATTTTTCTCCACAAGAAAAATTATTGGATAATATTGAAGTTTTAATTGCTTCTTTTAAAGGCACGTATCCTGATGGTTCTTTAGGAAGAGATTATGCTACTTTTATTTCTAAAAAAGTAATTACTGGTTTAATAGACTTTGATCCAGATTGTGTTATTTTAGATTTTAGAGAATTAACATACAATTGGGGAAACTCAATTTTAAGAGTTTTTCAAGAAATTGAAGCCTTAAAAGATGCTGATAAAACACCTGAAGAACCTGCTTTTCCTATATTGGTTTTAGTTTCAGAAAAATCTAAAAACGGTATTGTTTCTCTTTTAACACCAGCTACAAGTAATACAATTCCAAATTTTATTTTTGAAGATATTAATTTAGCCATTAAAGAAGCAGAAAAAAGAGGTAAATTTTGGTTAGATAATTAAAAATGATTAAAACCTTCAACATAACTCTGGCTATATTGATACTGTTAAGTAATCTATATTTCATTTATATTACATGTATAATAATTTCTACAACTGGAGGCCCTTTTGGTTTTGGTAGTTTAATTCTTCCTTTTACTTTTTTGGCTCATTTATTTATCATACCCAGTGTAATAGTACTTAAAAAGAAACATCATAAAAACCCTATTTTATTACTTGTAAACACTATTGCAATTACTTATTTTCTCTTAATTTTAATTTTGTTTTTAGTTTAAAAACTATTCTATATTTGCAACTCAATATTTTAAATGAGTCACACGTTACTTTCTTCACCATTACAAGGTTTTACAGATTTTAAATTCAGAAATGCATTCAATCATTTCTTTGGAGGCATAGATACTTTTTATGCTCCATACATTCGTTTAAACGGAAAAATGGTAATTAAAAATTCTTACAAAAGAGATATTGCTTTAGAAAATAATACTGAGCTAGAAGTAATTCCGCAAATTATAACCAATGATGTTGATGAATTTTTGTTTGTATCTAAATACATTAGAGAGTTAGGTTATAAAGAATTAAACTGGAATTTAGGTTGCCCATATCCTATGGTTACAAAACGTGGAATGGGTTCTGGTTTAATACATGATTCTAAAAAAATTGATAGTATTCTTCATAGAGTTCATAACGAATCTGATGTTTTAGTTTCTATGAAAATGAGAATGGGTTATGAAAATCCTGAAGAAATTTTAGATACTTTACCTATTTTAGATAAATATCCGCTTAAAAACATTGCAATACATGCAAGAATTGGAAAACAACTCTACAAAGGTGGAACAGATTTAGGTGCTTTTCAAAAATGTTTAGACAACACCAAACACAAAATGTATTATAATGGTGATATTACTTCTGTAGCAGCCTTTAAAGAACTACAAGAACGTTTTCCTTCTATAGATCATTGGATGATTGGTAGAGGTTTAATTGCAGATCCTTTTTTACCAAGTATGATTAAAAACAATACTACTGAATACCCTAAAAATAAAATCGATATTTTTAGTGAATTCCATGATCGTATTTTTAAAGAATACGATGCTGCTCTTTCTGGTCCTACTCCTATTAGAATGAAAATGCTTGGTTTTTGGGAATACTTTTCTCAAAGTTTTGAAAATCCACAGAAGACTTACAAAAAAATTAAAAAAGCAAAAAGCGTAAAAAACTATACCATTGCAGTAAGAGAAATTTTAAAAGAAGCTAAAAGATAAAAACAGCCTACTCTTTTTCAAATTTTTCTTTAGAAAATTCTTTTACCACTTTATCAATTACGGCATCAATTCTTTCTTGATTTACATCGTATTTTAAACTAAATCCTTTTTTCTCTGGAAACTGTTCAATAGTAACAGTTGTAGATGGAAATGCAAAATCTACACCTAATTCTTTAGCTAATTTTACAATGGCAATATGCAATCTGTGTTTAGAAGATTGTTCTATACCCCAAGCTAAACTTTTAAAATAAACATTTACCATTATTAATAAAGCAGAATCACCAAAACCAGTAAATTCTACATTATAAGAATCTGATCTTGTTTCTGGATGAGCAATTACAATTTCTCTAACACCTTTAACAAAAGCTTCAATTAATTCTGGAGGTGTGTCATAACGTAATCCTAAATTGGTGTTGTAACGTCTAAACAATCTTAATCCTTTATTGTTAATTACCAATTCAGACAATTTACTGTTTGGTATTTGATATACAGATGTATCTGCAGCACGTACTTGAGTAGATCTAAAACCAACTTTTTCTACAGTACCAACAACTTCTCCAGCCTCAATCCAATCTTCTATATGAAAAGGTTTATCAACAAAAATCATGATAGTACCAATCAAATTTTTAACAGTATCTTGAGATGCTAATGCAAATGCTAAACCTCCAATTGTTGCACCTGCTAACATTGTTGTAGCATCAACCCCAAAAAGAATTAACAATCTAAAAATACCTACAACAATTACAATACCTGTAAAGAAACTATGCAAAATTGGCACCAATTGGTCATCTAGTTTACCATGAGTTCTTTCTGTAAATTCTGCATATACACGCATTATTACTTGCACTAGTTTTAAGAAAACATAAATCCAAAAAACAGTAACAGCAATATTTAATGCTAAGAAAACCCATGTATTAACCTCTAAACCAAATTGTAACGATGGAAAAACTTTGTCTACAAATGCAACTGTAATTAATAAGCTAATAGGATGTGCTAACTTTTTTAGCACTTTATTAACTTCTATATTGGTGTTTTTAGTAATTTGATGTTGAATTTTTCTAAGGAAGAAAAAAGCAATTCTTTTAACAATTAGAAAGATAAAAAAGCACAAAGCCAGCATTAATAATAAAGCTACAAACTGCCACAATTCTATTCCAAGAAATTTTTTATGACCAGAAACTGGAATTATATTCTGTAATTTTTGAACATACCAAGGAAATACCTCTTTATATAAACCTTCAATTTTAGCTATAGTTTCTGAAGAATAATACCAGTTATCACCAATTTTTTCTACATAAATTTGAGGCATTCTTTGTGGAAACAATACATATCTATAATAAGAAGAATAGCCAATAGTATCTTTATAATTAGTATTAGTTGGTATTCTATTTACATCAACATATAAACCTTTACCATCTAATACCTGTTTTATTTTTATTGCTTTTTCAATTGCTTTTTCTTCTGGCAAACCCAAAATTGTTTTAGCAGCTTTTATAGGCTCATAAGAATCTGTTTGTAAAAAATACAAATGCGTATAAACTGTAGCATGAGGGTTACTTATATCTACTTTTATACTGTCTTGAGCCACAGAAAATAACGGCAACAATAATACTAACAACAAAAATCTTTTCATCTGTACTTTGTTAAAAAGGTGTTAAACAAAAAACAAATTTAAACCTTTTCATTTTTTAATGGTCTAAGAACTGAAATAAAAACACAATAACAATTAAATGAGAAATATAATAACAATATTAGTTTTAGTATTTGCTTTTACTTTAAATACACAAGCACAAAAAAAGGGTGGAAAAGCATCTGTTGAAAAGATGTTACAAAAAATGACTAAAAGCTTAAACTTAACAGAAGCACAACAAAGTAAAATAAAACCATTATTAGTTGCTCAACTTGCAGAAAGAAAAGCAATGAATGAAAAAAGAAAGGCTTTAAAAGAATCTGGACAAAAACCTTCTAAAGAAGTTAGACAAAAACTAAGAAGTGAAAGGTTAGCAAATGAAACTGAAATGAATACTAAAATGGCTGCAATTTTAGATGCAGAACAGTTAGCAAAATTTAAATCTATTGCTAAAAAAAGAAAAGAGAAAGCTAAAGAAAAAATGAAAAATAGAAAATTATAAGATAACTAGTTTTGGGTTGATTAGTTTATTAAAAAACTCGGTTTCTTTTTGAAACCGAGTTTTTATTTTTATAACAAAAAACATGTTAAAGACTTGTTAAACAAAATTTTACATTAAACCTTTTTAATTTTACATAGTCATAGAAGTATAAATAAAAACATAAAAATATTTAGATATGAAAAATTTAGTAAGCATTTTAGTATTAGTATTTGCATTTACATTTACAACACAAGCTCAAAAAAGACGTGGAGAAAAAGGACCAAAATTAACAGTAGAGCAACAAACTACTTTAGCTGTTAAAAAAATGACATTGGCTTTAGATTTATCTGAAAAACAACAGAAGCAAATAAAACCAATTATAATGGCAAATATGGCAGAAAGAAAAGCTGCTATGGAAAAAAGAAAAACTGCCAGAGAAAATAAAAAAAGACCTACTTCTGATGAAATGTTTGAAATGAAGAGTAAAATGTTAGACAAACAAATCAAAATGAAGAATACAATGAAAAACATCTTAAATAAAGAACAATTTGAGAAGTTTGAAAAAATGCAAAAAGGAAGAAAAAGAATGGCTATGAAGAAAATGAAAGGAAAAAAAGGAGCAAAAGGTAAAAAAGGATCTAAAGGAAGAAACAATAAATAATTAGTTTGGTTGATTAATTAAAAAGCCCGAATTCTTAATTGAGTTCGGGTTTTTGTTTTATAATTAAATACTCAAATATTATTCTTTAAACCAACTAGAATATTTTAAATAATTATTAGCTATTCTATCTATTTCTCCAGAAATTAATTCTTCAGAAATATCTTTCACTTTTTTAGCAGGTACACCAGCGTAAATACTTCCACTTTCTATTTTTGTATTCTTTGTAACTACTGCTCCTGCTGCAATTATAGAGTTAGATTCTACTACACAATCATCCATAATAATTGCACCCATACCTACCAAAACGTTATCATGTATTGTACAACCATGTACAATAGCATTATGTCCTATAGAAACGTTATTACCAATTGTAGTTGGAGATTTTTGATACGTTGCATGAATTACAGCACCATCTTGTATGTTTACTTTATTTCCAATTTTTATATAATGTACATCTCCTCTAATTACAGCATTAAACCAAATACTACATTCTTTTCCTAGAGAAACTTCGCCAACAATTGTTGCATTTTCTGCAACGTAACAATCTTCTGGAATTTGTGGATGTTTACCTCTAACTGGTTTTATTATTATCATTATTCTTGTTTTTTTCTATTTGAAAATACGTTTATTTTAATCTTTATAAAAAACTGTGCTTTGTCTTTCTCTATTTACATGCAATTTAGTTACATCTGGCCTAGAATAATGTCCAACACAATCAAAATTTTGTCTTTCTTCTAAAACTCTATTAAAATCTAAAGTTTCTATAATTAAACCTTCTTTATTCAAAACAGGCTCTACAAGCCATTCTCCATTTGGAGAAGCAATACAAGAACCTCCATTTGCTAAAATTTCTGGTGATTCTTCTAGTATTTTTTCTACATGAGGAACATTATCATTAAAATCTGATTTTGCCATTAAACTAGAAACAGAAATTACAAAAGAACGAGATTCTCTAGCAATAAAACGTGTAATATCTTTTGTATTATGATCGCTCCCAGGCCAAACTGCAATGTGTAAATTTTCTCCTAAACCATACAAAGCTGTTCTTGGTAAAGGCATCCAATTTTCCCAACAATTTAAACCTCCAACAGTAAACTCTTTTAAAGGATGAACTTGTAATCCATTTCCATCTCCAGGAGCCCAAGTTAAACGTTCATCATAAGTTGGTTGTAATTTTCTATGAACAGATTTTATGATTCCTTCTTCATTTATGTACACTAAAGAAGCATAAATACTATGCCCACCTCTATTTTGTGCACGTTCCATAATTCCTAAATAAATAGCAATTTTGTTTTCTTTTGCCAATTTACAAATGGAATCTAACTCACCTTTTTCTATAGTAATAGAATTACGAACATAATGAGCGTGAATTTCTTTATTTACTTTTAAATCCCATTTTGCACCTTCTGTTAACGCTAACCAAAAAGGATAACCTGGTAACAAAGCTTCTCCAAAAACAATGAGTTCGCAACTTTCTTTTGCTGCATCTACAATTGACTTCTCAATCTTTTCAATTGTTTTTTCTTTGTTTAACCAAACTGGTGATATTTGTGCTAATGCTACTTTTAGAATATTGTTTTTCATAATTAATTTATCTAAAGTAAAAGAAATATTATTCCTGTCAATATTATAATCAAAAATAAATAACCTAAAAATTTTGATAACTTATTTACATTTTTCTTATATCTAATATTTTTATTTTCTAACTTCCAATTGAAAGTTAATAAAGAACTAATCAATAATTCATATGAATCAAATGAAAAAGGACTTAAAAATGGAAACCATTTATATTTGTTCTTATTTTGAGAATAATAAATCCAAATGTTTTGATAAAAAATAATTGAATTTATGACAATCATCAAAAACCATTCAATAAAAAAAACAACTTTTAATACTTCCTTCATTAGTTCAATTTAAACCTCTAAAGAAACCACCAAACCTTCATTTGCTCTTACATTAAAAACAGTTTGATCTTCAAAAATTAAGTATTGTCCTTTAATTCCAACCAATTTTCCTGAATAATTTGGTGTTTTAATTAAATTTAAACTTTTAGGTTTTTCTGGATATTGAACAACAGGAAAATTTAAATGTGTTTCAGCATTATTTTCTATAAAATATTCTCTGGCTTCATCTGGTATAAATTCTTTTAATTTATCTCGCCACTCAACCAAATTTGCATCTTCAATATCATTTTTTAGCATTTTACGCCAATTGGTTTTATCTGCTACATGATTTTTAAGAGCAACTTCTGTAATTCCTGCTAAATAACGATTTGGCACCTCAACAATTTCTATTGCTTCATGTGCTCCTTGATCTATCCAACGTGTTGGCACTTGCTGTTTTCTGGTAACACCTACTTTTATATTACTTGAGTTTGCTAAATACACAATATGTGGTTGTAATTGTGCTGCTTTTTCATAAGCTAAATCTCGGTCTTCTATACCTAAATGTGCTTTACTTAACTCTGGTCTCATAATCCAATCTCCAGCATTTGGTGTTTCAAAAAAACAAGATTGACAAAAACCTTGTCTATAAATTTTCTTTTCTAAGCCACAATTTAAACATTCATAAGTAACAAAAGAAATAGATATTTCTTTGTTTAACAACTGATTGATGTTTAAAAAATCGGTTTTCATATCTAAATAATACTGAATTTCATCAGCATTTTCAGTCATCATTTTTTTTAAAACTCCTTGATAGTTCATATAAAAGATTTTAGTATTTTTATTGTGCGATTTAAAAATCTAATTCGTTTTAAAAATCGAACTAAACAAACTTACGAATTTCTATGGCGTTTCAAATTATCAATTCTATAATTTCTTGGTTCTTAAAGAAACGAAAACATCAAATAGAATTGTTTTTAAAATATCCTGTTGATGTACAAAACGAACTACTTTTAAAGCTCTTAAATACTGCAAAAAACACAAAATTTGGTAAAGAAAAAGAGTTTTCGTCTATTAAAAATCATGCAGATTTTACTAATAAAGTTCCTATTCAGAAATACGAAACTTTTGAGCCTTTAATTGAAAGGTGTAGAAAAGGTGAACAGAATTTATTTTGGCCAACAGACATAAAATGGTTTGCAAAAAGTAGTGGAACCACCAATGCAAAAAGTAAATTTATTCCTGTTTCTGAGGAATCTTTAGAATATTGCCACATGAAAGCTGGTAAAGATATGTTGTGCTTGTACATTAATAATAACGAAGATACTCAGCTATTTACTGGTAAAGGTTTAAAATTAGGTGGTAGTTCTGAAATTTACAAAGACAACAATTCTTATTTTGGAGATTTATCTGCAATTATTACAGAAAACTTACCTTTTTGGGCAGATTTTAGCTCTGCTCCTAGTCAAGAAACTGCATTATTAGCAGAATGGGAAACTAAAATGGAAGCTATTATTGATGAAACTATTCATGAAGATATTACCAGTTTAGTAGGTGTACCAAGTTGGATGCTGGTGTTATTAAATCGTGTGTTAGAAAGAACAGGAAAAAATAATATTTTAGAAGTTTGGCCTAATTTAGAAGTGTATTTTCATGGTGGTGTAAACTTTAATCCATATAGAGAACAGTATAAAAAACTGATTCCTAAAAAAGAGTTTAAATATTATGAAACCTATAATGCGTCTGAAGGTTTCTTTGCTATTCAAGATAGAAATAACTCTAAAGAATTGTTATTAATGTTAGATTACGGAATTTTCTATGAATTTATTCCGATGACAGATTATAAAGGAGAAAACTCTAAAACAATAACTTTAGCAGATGTTAAAAAAGGAATAGATTATGCTTTAGTAATTACTACAAACAGTGGTTTATGGCGTTATTCTATTGGAGATACAATTCGTTTTACCTCTTTAGATCCTTATAGGATTAAAATTACAGGAAGAACCAAACATTATATTAATGTTTTTGGTGAGGAACTAAATATTGAAAATGTAGAAGATGCTTTAAAACTTACTTGTGATAAAACAAATGCAAGTATTACTGATTACACTGTAGGTCCTATTTTTATGAAAGATAAAAAAAGTGGTGGTCATGAGTGGATTATAGAATTTAGTAAAAAACCGAATAATATGGATTATTTTACTGAAATTTTAGACAACGCATTAAAGTCTATCAATTCTGATTATGAAGCAAAACGTTACAACTCTTTAACTTTAGCAATGCCAAAAATACATGTAGCCAAAGATGGCTTATTTTATAGTTGGTTAAAGAAAAAAGGCAAACTTGGTGGGCAGCATAAAATACCAAGATTATCTAATAAAAGAGCATTTGTAGAAGAGTTATTAGAATTATAAACTACTCTTTACTACAGTTTTCACAATAGGTTTTTCTTAAATACTCATTTTCTAATAATTGAAACGTAACTCCTTTTTCTGATGAAGGATTAAATAACTTACAAAACCTTTCTTTATTAATATTAATGGCATTTAACATCATTGTTCTATAATTTTTAGAAGCAACATTGTATTTATCTGTTATGGTTAAATTTAAATAATAAAACAACAAGTCTTCATCTATTGTAATGGTTCTTACTTTATCATCTAGTAAATCTATTGCATCATCTATATCTGAATAATAAGTTAAAAATTGAGCCAAACTTAAATAATCATAATTAGATAAATTAAAATTTTCATAAGTATCAATTATAAATTCTAAAGATTCATCTTTTGCATCATATTGTCTATCTCTCATATTTTTTTGTGCTTTTACAATATGAAAATTTACCAACATTCTATCAATTAAAGCTTGTTCAATTTTATATTTTTTAAGAATTAAAATTTCATTTTTAAAATCTGCATTTTTAATAGGAGACCAATTATTTTTCCAAATAATAAATTTTACAACAATTAAATTATACTTAATTCTTTTATTTTTTGGATCTAATTTTTCTAACTTTTTAAGTTCATCGTACACAATTTTAGAATATCCTAAACTATATAAATACTGAAACATACTGTTTTTGTTTAAAACAGGCACAAACTTAAGTTGTTTTGGTACGTTTAATTTTCTTAACTTTTCTGGTGATTTTTCTTCTTTAATTTTCTCGAAAAGTGAGTTTTGTACTATTAATGCTTCTTCTACATTTTCTTCTTTAATAAGTTTATTAAATGTAGAAATTAAAACAGTAGTTGTCATATCTTTATACTTATCTTTTCTTTCTAAATCTAAAGTAATAACAGCCTTTCTATGGTTTTTTAGGTATTTTTCTAAGTCTTTAGACACTACACCAACAACTTTTTGTTTTACTTCTTTTTTTGAGAGACCAACCAAGTTTTTGTATTTACTTTTAGAAACATCATTTAAAAACTCTACCCAATTTTCTGAAGATGAAATTTCTGTAGTAATATCTGGTTTTTGAAAAGATTGCATCGATTTTGCAATACTATTTGCTCGTTGTTTTTGGAGTTCTAAATTACGTTTTACACTTCCTTCTATAGATGAATATGCATTTATACTAATCTTCTTTATATTAAAATCTGTCAATTTTAAAGAATCATAAAGAGGTTTAATATCTTTTGGTAAATATTCTGATTTATTTTTTTGAAACGGAATTACAAATTTTAATTGTTTGTATTTTGTTGCAAATTTATCATTGATACTTGTAATTTTTTTAGATTTATAAGTAAGAGAATCTAAATAAACTCCCATATCAAGCAAATCCCAAGGGTAAGATTCTAAATTATAAATTTGTTGATATCTACACAGTACTTTATTATTTAAGAATAGAATATTAAACTCCAATTCTTCGTCTTTTAGTTCTTCTGGTACAGATCCAACATAAGTTCTGTATCTATCTTTTAAATGAGGTCTAAATCCTCTTATTAATTTCTGAGCGTATACAGGTTTTAAAATTGTTCCTTTTATTTGAACCTTTTCTAATTCCTTATCACAAGCATATCTAGATTTAGAAACTACATCTATTGCAATTCCATCTCCAGATTTTTTAAATAATTTAATTGCCCAAGCTTTATCTGTTACCTGAAAATATAATTTATCTCCCTCTCTTCGAATAGAATAACCTATTTCTTTAGGAGTAGAATTAAAATAGTTGGTAAAATAACTGCAATCTTGATTTTGATTTTGTGTAAAAATAATATCATAAGCACTTTGAGCTTTTACTGTAGAAAAACAAAAAATGAAAACAATAATAAGTAAGGTAATTTTTTTCATAGCATTTGAATTATTATAACTTCTTAAAATTATGTAACCAAAAATACTAAATTTTACGTTCTACAACGTAATCTATCATTGTTATTAAAGAACTTTTATATTCAGAATTAGGATAATTTTCTAAAATAGCCAAAGCTCTATTTTTATAATCGTGCATTATTGAAGTTGTATATTCAATTCCGCCATTATCTTTAACAAAAGTAATGACTTCTTTTACACGTTTTTTATTCTTGTTATGTTTCTTAATTGAATTTATCAACCAATTTTTTTCTTTAGCAGAACAATTATTTAAGGTGTAAATTAAAGGCAAAGTCATTTTTTGCTCTTTAATATCAATACCAGTAGGTTTCCCTATTTTATCATCAGTATAATCAAACAAATCGTCTTTAATTTGAAAAGCAATACCAATGTATTCTCCAAATTTTCTCATTTGTTGTATGGTATCGTTACTAGAACCTACAGATGCAGCTCCAATACCACAGCAAGCAGCAATAAGAGTTGCTGTTTTTTGACGAATAATATCAAAATAAACTTCTTCTGTAATATCTAATTTACGAGCCTTTTCTATTTGAAGCAATTCACCTTCACTCATTTCACGAACTGCAATAGAAATCAATTTTAACAAATCAAAATCCTCATTATCAATAGATAACAACAATCCTTTAGACAATAAAAAGTCTCCAACAAGAACTGCAATTTTATTTTTCCAAAGTGCATTCACAGAAAAAAAGCCTCTTCTTCTATTGCTTTCATCTACAACATCATCATGTACCAAAGTTGCAGTATGAATCAATTCTACAACAGAAGCTCCTCTATAAGTTCTTTCGTCAAAACCACCATCAGAAACCATTTTTGCAACTAAAAAAACAAACATGGGTCTCATTTGTTTTCCTTTTCTACGAACAATATAATAGGTAATTCTGTTTAAAAGCGGAACTTTAGAAAGCATAGAATCTTTGAATTTCTTTTCAAAGAGTTCCATTTCTTTTTTTATAGGAAGTTTTATAAGTTCTACTGGTTTCATGAGTCGTCAAAAATAGGAAATAATTTATGATTGTTTATATTTGATAAAACAATAATTCTTATGAAACATATTTTTATTTTCTGTTTTTTCTCTTTGGTTTTCTTTTCTGGTTATTCACAAAAAAAATCGATAGATTTTCCTGAAAATGCTCTGGGTATTTATAAAGGTACTTTAGTCATAAATTCATCTAAAGGAGAACAAGAAATACCTATGGAATTTCATCTTAAAAAAACAGATTCTGCTCACAAATTTAATTATGTTTTAATGTATAATAATAGTCCAAGAAATTATACCTTAATTGTAAAAGATAAAAGTAAAGGTATTTATGAAGTAGATGAAAATAACGGAATTATTTTACCAACTCGTTTTGCAAATAATACTTTATATAGTTTTTTTGAAGTGCAAGGAAATTTTTTAAGTTCTAGAATTTCTTTTTCTGAAAATGAATTAGATTTTGAAATCTTATACTCTGCTAAAAAAAATAAAATTACAACTGGTGGTATCTCTAAAGATATTCCAGAAGTTTTGGGATTTCCAATTTCTGTTGTACAAAGTGCAACATTAAAAAAAGAATAGTATTAAGATTTATTTGCTAGCTGACCACAAGCAGCATCTATATCTTTACCTCTACTCCTTCTTACATTTACAGTAATATCGTGCATTTCTAAGTTAGAAATATAATTGTTTATTGCAGATGAACTTGCTTGTTGAAATTGGCCATCATCTATAGGATTATATTCGATTAAATTAACTTTACATGGTACATATTTACAAAATTCTACTAAAGCTTTAATGTCTTCTTTTCTATCATTAATTCCATCCCAAACAACATATTCATAAGTAATTGCTCTACTCGTTTTTTCGTACCAATATTCTAAAGATTCTTTTAAATCTTTTAAAGGAAAGTTAGTATTAAAAGGCATAATTGATGTTCTAACTTCATCAATTGCAGAATGCAAAGAAACAGCTAAATTAAATTTCACTTCTTCATCAGCCATTTTTTTAATCATTTTTGGCACTCCAGAAGTTGATACTGTTATTCTTTTTGATGACATCCCTAAACCTTCTGGTGATGTAATCATTTCTATTGATTTTAATACGTTTTTATAGTTCATAAGAGGTTCTCCCATTCCCATAAAAACAATATTTGTTAATTTATGATTATGATATAATTGACTTTGTTTATCAATTACTACAACTTGATCATAAATTTCATCTGGATTTAAATTACGCATTCTTTTTAAACGTGCAGTTGCACAAAACTTGCAATCTAAACTACAACCAACTTGACTAGAAACACAAGCTGTTGTTCTTTTTTCTGTAGGAATTAAAACAGATTCTACCACCAAACCATCATGCAATTTAATTCCATTTTTAATGGTACCATCTTTACTTCTTTGCATAGAATCTACTTTGATATGGTTAATAACAAAGTTTTGTTCTAACATTTCTCTTGTTTGTTTAGAGATGTTAGTCATGTCTTCAAAAGTATGCAAAGACTTGCTCCAAAGCCATTCATAAACTTGATTTCCTCTAAAAGCTTTATCGCCATTATTTACAAAAAAATCTCTTAATTGTTCTTTGGTTAAAGCTCTAATGTCTTTCTTTTTTAGTTCCATCTTGTGCAAAAATACAAAACCTCACAAGAAACTTGCGAGGTTTTAAGTTTTCAATAAAAAATTGAATTATAATATTAACATAGCATCTCCGTAAGTAGAAAATCTATATCCTTCTTTAATTGCTTCTTTATACGCTTCCATTAAAAAATCGTACCCAGCAAATGCAGCTGCCTGCATCATTAAAGTAGATTTTGGAGAATGAAAATTAGTAATCATAGCATTAGCAATACTAAAATCATAAGGAGGAAAAATAAATTTATTTGTCCATCCTTCATACGCATTTAATTCTTGTTTAGAAGAAACAGAAGATTCAATAGTTCTCATTACTGTAGTACCTACAGCACAAACTTTTCTTTTTTCTTTTTTTGCGTTATTTATTTTATTTGCTGATGCTTCTGGGATAATAATTTGTTCAGAATCCATTTTATGTTTCGATAAATCTTCTACCTCAACAGGACTAAATGTTCCTAAACCAACATGTAAAGTTGTTTCTGCAAAATCAACTCCTTTAATTTCTAAACGTTTTAATAAGTGTTTAGAAAAGTGTAAACCTGCTGTTGGTGCTGCTACAGCTCCTTCATGCTTTGCATAAATAGTTTGGTAACGTTCTTCATCTAATTCTTCTACTTCTCTATTAATAGCTTTAGGTAAAGGTGTTTCTCCTAATTCTAATAATTTAGCTCTAAATTCTTCATAAGAACCATCAAATAAGAAACGTAAAGTTCTTCCTCTAGATGTTGTGTTGTCAATAACCTCAGCTACTAAACTATCATCATCACCAAAAAATAATTTATTACCAATTCTAATCTTTCTTGCAGGATCTACTAAAACGTCCCACAATCTATTTTCTGCATTTAATTCTCTTAACAAGAAAACTTCTATTCTAGCACCTGTTTTTTCTTTGTTTCCATACATTCTTGCAGGAAAAACCTTGGTGTTATTTAACATCATAACATCACCTTCATCAAAGTAATTTATAACATCTTTAAAAAGTTTGTGTTCTATTGTACCTTCTTTTCTATTCAATACCATTAAACGAGATTCATCTCTGTGTTCTGCTGGATATTGAGCTAGTAATTCTTCTGGTAATTCGAATTCAAAATGCGATAATTTCATATGTGTATTTGCTTGTAAAAGCGGCAAATATACGATATCGAAATAGGCGTTGTCAAGTGTTTGACTAAATAATTTATAGTTTATCTATTTTAATACCAATTTGTTGCATATCATCCCAAAATTTTTGGAAAGATTTTGTAACTACTTCTGCATTTAAAATTTGAATAGGTACCTTAAAAGCTAAAGGTGCAAATGCCATAGCCATTCTATGATCATTGTACGTTTTAATGGCAATGTTTTTATTTATTTTTGAAGTAACTTCTAAATGAAAACTTACATCTGTAACTGCAATATTTGCTCCTAAGTTAGATAATTCATCATGCAAAGCAACCAATCTGTCTGTTTCTTTAATTTTTAAAGTATGTAAACCTGTTAAATTACAAGCTATTTCTTCTGCAAAACAAGTTACAGCAATAGTTTGTGCAATATCTGGAGCATTTTTTAAGTCGATTTCTAAAGTTTCTTTTTTGGTTGCTCTTACTTTTTTTAACGTAATCGAATTTTTACCAAAAGTAGTTGTAACTCCAAAATGTTCGTAAATAGTTGCTAAACAAGAATCTCCTTGTAAACTTTCTTCTTTATAGGCTGATAATGTAATTTCTGAACCAATATCTGCTAAAGCAATTATTGAATAAAAATAACTTGCAGAAGACCAATCAGACTCTACAACAACTGTTTGTTTATCAATATTTTTTTTAGGGTTTACCTTTATAATATTTCCTTCAAAACTAGATTCTATTCCTAATTGAGTTAATAAACTCAATGTCATATTAATGTAAGGAACAGAAGTAATTTTACCAATCAATTCTATTTCTAAACCGTTTTCTAATTTAGAAGCAATTAATAATAATGAAGATATGTACTGACTGCTTACATTACCGTTAATTTGAACTTTATCTTTAGTAATTGTTGTTCCTTTAATTCTAATTGGTGGATACCCAACTTTATCCTCATAAGATATATTTGCTCCTAAATCTTTTAGTGCATCCACTAAAATTTCTATAGGTCTGTTTTGCATTCTTTCAGAACCTGTTAAAACAGTTTCTCTTCCTTCTTTTACTGCAAAGTAAGAAGTTAAAAAACGCATTGCTGTACCTGCATGACCAATATTTACAACTTCATCTTTTGTAGAAAGTGCATGTTGCATATGAACAGAATCATCAGAATCAGATAAATTATCTATGGTTACTTCAGGAAATAAATTTTGAAGTATTAACAATCTATTAGATTCACTTTTAGAACCCGAGATTGTAATATTCTCATTAATCTTTTTATTATCTACAACATTTAACAATATATCCATTTCCTAAAATCTATAAACTAACTTAAAATCATTATTTTTAGTGTCTTAAAATCCAAACTTACTACACATGAAAAAAATTATTTTTCTGGCAATTAGCTTATTTTTTATAACAAACGCCAAAGTTAACGCACAAAAAAATTCTAACAAAGTTTCTGAGGAATATTTTAGCGCAATAAAATGGAGGAATATTGGTCCTTTTAGAGGTGGTAGAAGTGCTGCTGTTACTGGTGTTTCTTCAAAATCGAATCTTTTTTACATGGGAACTACTGGTGGTGGTGTTTGGAAAACTACAGATGCAGGTAGCACTTGGCAGAATATTTCTGACGGATTTTTTGGAGGTTCTGTAGGTGCAGTTGCAGTTGCAGAATCTGACAATAATGTAATTTATGTTGGAATGGGAGAAAAAACGGTTCGTGGAAATGTTTCTTCTGGTGATGGAGTTTGGAAATCTGAAAATGCTGGAAAAACGTGGAAACATATTGGATTAAAAAATTCTAGACACATTTCTAGAATGAGAATTCACCCAAAAAACTCTGATATAGTTTTTGCAGCAGTTATGGGAGATTTATACAAACCAACCCAAGAAAGAGGTGTTTATAAAACAACTGATGGTGGAGAAACCTGGAAAAGAGTATTATTTTCTGATGAAAATTCTGGAGCTGTAGATTTAATTATAGATCCAAACAATCCAAGAATATTATATGCTACAACTTGGGATGTGCGTAGAACTCCATATAGTTTATCTTCTGGAGGTAAAGGTTCTGCTATTTTTAAAAGTACAGATTCTGGAGAAACTTGGACAAATATTTCTACAAACAAAGGTTTACCAAAAGGAATTTGGGGTATTAGTGGAGTTACAGTTTCTCCTGTAAATTCTGATATTGTTTGGGCTTTAATTGAAAACAAAAAAGGAGGAATTTACAAATCTACAGATGCTGGTAAAACTTGGAGTTTAATAAATTCTGAAAGAAAATTACGTCAAAGAGCTTGGTATTACTCACGTTTATATGCAGATACACAAGATGAAAATATTTTATATGTTTTAAATGTTCGTTATCACAAATCTACAGATGGTGGTAAAACATACAAAACTTACAATGCACCTCATGGAGATCATCATGATTTATGGATTGCTCCAAAAGACAATCAAAGAATGATTATTGGTGATGATGGTGGAGCTCAAATATCTTTTGATGCTGGAGAAAATTGGAGTACAATGTACAACCAACCAACATCGCAATTTTATAGAGTTACTACAGATAATCATTTTCCTTATAGAATTTTAGCAGCACAACAAGATAACTCTACAATTAGAATTTCTCATAGAACTTCTGGTAGATTTATAAGTGAATCTGATTGGGAATCTACTGCAGGTGGAGAAAGTGCGCACATTGCTGTTGATCCTTTAAATAATGATATTGTTTATGGTGGATCTTATGGAGGATTATTAACAAGAAAAAACCATAAAACAAACGAAACTCGCGCTATTAATGTATGGCCAGATGACCCAATGGGACATGGTGCTGAAGATTTTAAATATCGTTTTCAATGGAATTTTCCAATCTTCTTTTCTCCTAATAATAAAAAGAAATTATATGCAGCTTCTAATCATTTACATGTAACAGAAAATGAAGGTCAAAGCTGGAAAGTTATCAGTCCAGATTTAACAAGAAATGATCCTAAAACATTAGGTCCTTCTGGTGGCCCAATTACCAAAGATAATACAGGAGTTGAGTATTATGGAACTATTTTTGCTGCTACAGAATCTGCTTTTGAACCTGGATTAATTTGGACAGGTTCTGATGATGGTTTGGTGCATCTTTCTAAAGATAATGGAGCTAACTGGAAAAATGTGACTCCTAAAAAAATGCCAGAATGGATGATGATTAATTGTATAGAAGTTGATCCATTTAACAAAGGAGGTGCTTATATAGTAGGTACAAAATACAAATCTGGAGATTATAAACCATACATATATAAAACAGAAAACTATGGTAAATCTTGGAAACAAATTACTAATGGAATTGCTAATGAAGATTTTACAAGAGCATTAAGAGCAGATCCTAAAAGAAAAGGTTTGTTATATGCTGGTACAGAAAGAGGAATGTACATTTCTTTTGATGATGGTAAAAATTGGCAAACTTTTAAACAAAACTTACCTATTGTACCTATTACAGATTTAGCTATTAAAGATGACAATTTAATTGCTGCAACTCAAGGGCGTTCTCTTTGGATTATTGATGATTTAACACCTCTTCATCAAATTAAACCATCTACATTAAAAGAAGATGTTGTTTTATACAAACCTAAAGACGCTTATAATTTAAGTGGTGGACGTGGAAGAACTTCTAAAACGCAAGGAACAAATCACCCAGGTGGAGTTGCCATTAATTATTTCATCAAAGAAAAAGGAGAAAAAGATATTGTGTCTTTATCAATTTTTGATGCCAATGATAATTTGATAAAAAAATACTCTACAAAACCAGATAAAAAGAAAAAAGAAACATCATTAAAAGTAAAAGATGGAAACAATATTTTTTATTGGAATATGATGTATCCTGGAGCAGAAAAAGTAAAAGGTATGATTCTTTGGTGGGCTTCTTTAAACGGACCAATGGCTTTACCTGGAACTTATAAAGTTGAATTAGCTGTAAATGACAGCAAGTTAAAACAAGAATTTAAAATCATTAAAAATCCTGTTTCTGAAACTTCTGAAGCAGATATGAAAGCTCAATTTACTTTTATTAACGAAATCAATAAAAAGATGACTGAGATTCATAAAGCATTAAATAATGTGAAGAAAATTAGAACTCAAGTTGGTTTGTTAAAGAAATCTATTAAAGATAAAAAGAAGCATAAAACATTGTTAGAATATGCAGATGCTTTGGTTAAAGATATGACCAAAATTGAAGAAACTTTATATCAAACGAAATCTAAAAGTGGACAAGATCCTTTAAATTTTCCTATTAGATTAAATAATAAATTGGCACATTTAAACTCTTTAACAAGAATAGGAACTTATGCTCCAACCCAACAAGCCATCGATTTTAAAAACGAAATCACAAAACAAATTGATGTTGAGTTAAAAAAACTAAATACTATCTTTTCAGTAAGAGTTAAAGAATTAAATAAAAAAGTAAACGAAAGTGCTATCGATTTAATTCAGTTAGATTAAGAATTGATAGAAATATCACTTTTTAAATCTAAAGCGATTGCTTTTTCTAATTCTTGCAAATGCTGTTGCCTAACTTTTAGTTTGGTAGCAGCATGTGCTTTTTTATGTAGTTTAGCAAACATACCTGCTACTTTAATTGCTGTAGGTAACAAATGATTTTCTGGCACAACTAAATCTAAAAAACCAGCTTTTTCTGCATCTTTAGGATTGTAAATTTCAGCATTATTAACACTTCTATTTACATACACTTCTGATAAACGAGCTTTTGCAATAGTAATTCCTGCATTGTGCATTGTCATACCAATCATTACCTCATTTAAACCAATTTTAAAATCGCCTTCTACTCCAATTCTATAATCAGCAGACAATAATAAAAAAGCGCCTTTTGCTATTGCATGACCAGAACAAGCAATAATTATTGGTTGAGGAAAAGACAACATTTTTAAAGATAAGTTAGAACCTTTCGTTACCAATTCTTTAGCAGTTTCTGGCGATTTTGTCATCACTTTTAAATCGAAACCTGCAGAAAAAACACTTTCTTGACCTGTAAGGATTACAACTTTATTTTCTGCTACTGCTTTATCTAAACACAAATTCAATCCATCAATAACTTCATGAGAAATTGCATTTGCTTTACCGTTTTTAATGGTAATAATTGCATAGTTTTCTTCTGGTTGATAAGTAACAAATTCATTCATTTTTATTAAATTTTAAAACAAGTTACAAAAAAAATAAACATCTAAAATAATAGATACTACACTCATTATAAATTATGTCTTTGCTATTATTTGTTTATTTTTGCCTAACAACATAAACTATGGATAAAATTAAAAGATTGTTTCTTTCATTTGAGCAAAGTTTTTCTTTGCTTTTTCTTTTAAAATGGAGTTTCATCTGTTTGCTAATTGGAGGTTTTACTGGAAGTGCATCTGCTGTTTTTTTATGGTCTTTAGAATGGGCAACAAATTATAGAGAAGCCAATAAATGGATTATTTGGTTATTACCAATTGCAGGTTTTATTATTGGTTTGTCTTATCATTTATATGGTAAAAGTGTTGTTAAAGGAAATAATTTATTGGTAGATGAATACCATGAACCTAAAAAAATAATTCCTTTTAAAATGGCTCCTTTAGTTTTTATAGGAACCATTTTAACGCATTTATTTGGTGGTTCTGCAGGACGTGAGGGTACAGCAGTACAAATTGGTGGTGCTATTGCAGATCAGTTTACCAAACTTTTTAAACTTTCTAATTTAGATAGAAAAATAATTTTAGTTGCTGGTATTAGTGCAGGTTTTTCGTCTGTTTTTGGAACACCTTTAGCTGGAGCAATTTTTGCTTTAGAAGTTATGGTTATAGGTAGAATTAAATTTGACGCAATAATTCCTAGTTTTTTAGCTGCTGTTTTTGCTAATTATTTTTGTGATGTTTGGCATATTTCTCATCACACACATTATACCATTTCTACTATTTCAGAATTAACACCAGCAACCATTTTATGGTCTTTATTGGCAGGTATTATTTTTGGATTGGCAAGTATGTTATTTTCTAAATCTACACATTTTTGGGGAACTTTATTTAAAAAACATATTAATTACCCACCTTTAAGACCCGTTATTGGAGGTGTTATTTTAGCAATTGTTGTTTATTTAATGGGAACTACCAAATACATTGGACTTGGTGTACCAACCATTGTAGATGCTTTTAATATCGATTTAAATTCTTATGATTTTTTACTAAAAATAATTTTCACTTCTTTTACTTTAGGTGCAGGTTTTAAAGGAGGAGAAGTTACTCCGTTATTTTTTATTGGTGCTACTTTAGGAAATGTGCTAATATGGTTTATTCCAATGCCAATGCCATTGTTAGCAGGTATGGGTTTTGTTGCTGTTTTTGCAGGTGCAACAAACACTCCAATTGCTTGTACAATTATGGGAATTGAATTATTTGGAATAGAATCTGGAGTTTTTATTGCTTTAGCTTGTACTACTTCTTATTTATTTTCTGGACATTCTGGTATTTATTCTTCACAATTTATAGGAAGCCCTAAACACCTATTTTACAAAGATGAAAAAGGTTTAAAACTAACAGAAATAGAAAATAAAAGAGCTAAAAAAAGTCATTACAAAGAATAAATATTCCTAAATAATGACTTTTATAATTGATATTGATTTTTACTACTTTAAAGAGTAAAAATAATCTGTTTGAATATCTTGTGGTTTTACCATTGTAGGATCATTTACATAAGCTTCCCAAATTGGATACTCAATTTCTTTTTTATTATCTGTTGCATACTTCAATAAAGAATTGTGTATTTCCATTTCACCTGTTCCATAGTTTCCAAATTTAGAAGCAGTTGCAGTTGCACCTTTAGGTAAATTTACAAGAGACATACCTTCTCCAGGTTTTAAATCTTTTTTTAAGATTAAACCAATATAAAATTCAGCAATATTATTTTCCATATCCCAAACGTTATAAACTGCAGCAGGAGTAAAATCACCATATTCTAAACCATTTTTCATTGCATACATTCCTGCCTTTGGCATATCAGTTTGAAAAAGTTCTGTCATATTAGACATATCTGTAGTTGTTTTATGATAATAACCTATAAATTTTTGAGCTGGTAAATCTTTTACTACAACTGGTGTTATTCTAAACGAATTTGCTAATTTCTGAGCTTCTAAGACTACTTTTTCTAAATTATTCAATCCTTTTTCTTCCATTGGACCGAAAAAATTTTCCCATCCTCCCATAAAACCAGAAATTAATTTAAACATAAATGGAGCTTTGGTTTCTTTCATTTGCCAAGTAATATTTGTTCCTCCATCTTTTTCTTCAAAATGCCAAATTATATCACTTGGGTCAGCATCACCAAACTGCATTTTTTGTTCTATTAATTTATTAGGAATTACATTTACTGTTTTCATACTTCCAGGACCATCTTTACTTGTCCAAGAATCGCTAGCTCCTACTCCAACAGTTTTTTCTCCATAAGAAACTACAATAGTAGAATCTTCATCATGCCAAGGACCCCATTTTTCCCAAGTTTTTAAATCGTTAACTGTATTATAAACTGCAGAAATTGGTGCTTTTATTACTTTAGAACGAGAAACATCGTATTCACTTGGTTGCATTGCTCCAAAAATAAGCACACCTACTATTAGTACTACTACTAAACCTAAAAGGTATTTTAAAAATTTCATAATATTTGATTTGTTTTGGTTGATAGCTTAAAGTTACAAATTATTTACAAACAACTAGTTGTTAGAGTATTATTTCATCAACATCAATCCAATTTTTCTTTTGAGTTACGGTTCCTTTATTTAAAATCATAACTCCAGGATTTGCTCTAATCATAGTTTTTAAAGTTGTTTCATCACAAAATAAAAACTCTAAATCTAAATTATGCTTTTCATTTGTTAGAATTAAATCGTCAGTAAAAGAAGCAGAAACTCCATAAACTGTATATCCTTTTTTCTTTGCTTTTGCAGTTATTTCTTTAATTGCTGGATATCCGTTTTCATCAACTTTATCAAGATTGTAAATAATAACCAACATTACTTTTTCTTTCTTTAACAATTCTGGTGCTAAATCTGATTGTGCATCTTCTAACATAAAATCATGAACAGGAGGAATACTTCCATCTTCTGGAAATTCCATTCCTTTTTCAAGATTTTTACCAATAGCATACGCTCTAAAATCGATAATTGGCAAATGAGTTAGCACATGTTGAACGATAAACATAAATATTGCTAAAGAAACTAATGTTATTAATTTTGGAATTTTACCTCCAAAAATTGGTTTAATGTATTTAACTCCAATAACCAAAATAATGATTAAAGCAATTAAAATTATGTTCTTATAAAAAGTTCCCCAAGTAGAAAGTTTTACAGCATCACCAAAACAACCACAATCTGTAACTTTATTATAATAAGCAGAATACCAAGTTAAAAACAAGAAAACTAAGGTTAAGATAAACAAACTCCAAACTGTAGTTTTTGGTTTGTAACCGATTAAAATCATTACTCCTAAAAGAATTTCTGCAACAATTAAAATGATTGAAAAAATTAAAGCATAAGGAATTAAAAACTCCATATTTAAAACCGATTCCGAAAAATATTCTTGAAACTTGTATTGAGAACCTATTGGGTCTACCAATTTTACAAAGCCCGAAAAAATGAATAAGGCTCCTACAATTATTCTTGAAAGTTGGACTAATATTTTCATAATTTATGATGATAATTGTTACTAATGAATATTTTCAAATGATGAAATCACAATATTTATCAAGTTTAATGTAGAGATTGCTTCATTTTTCTCAATGACAAAACTTTGACACTTTGTAATTTATTCTCCCAAATGAATCATGGCAAAAACAGCATAATTAATCATGTCTTGGTAATTCGCATCAATTCCTTCAGAAACTATTGTTTTTCCTTTATTGTCTTCTATTTGTTTAACACGCAATAATTTTTGTAAAATTAAATCTGTTAAACTAGAAACACGCATATCTCTCCAAGCTTCTCCATAATCATGATTTTTATTCATCATTAAATCTTTGGTTATTTTTGCATGTTTGTCATATAAAACAGTAGCTTCTTCTGTATTTAAATCAGGGTTTTCTACCACACCATTTTCTAACTGAATTAACGCCATAATAGAATAATTGATGATTCCTATAAACTCAGATTTTTCACCTTCATCAACTTTTCTAACCTCATTTTCTTGTAACTGACGTATTCTTGTGGCTTTTATAAAAATTTGATCTGTTAACGATGGTAAACGTAAAATTCTCCACGCAGATCCATAATCAGACATTTTTTTAATGAATAAACTTCTACATTCTTCTATAACAGCATCGTATTGTTTTGAGGTATCTTGCATTTTTGTAAAAAAGTATTTTTCCAAATGTAGTAAATCTTCAAAGCATTTCATTTATTTTTACCATGAATTTATCAACTATCAAATGAAAAGAATTGCAGTTTTTTGTGGATCAAGTATTGGCTTTAATCCTGTTTACAAGGAAGCTGCCAAAGAATTAGGGAACTATTTTGCAAACAACCAGATAGGAATGGTTTATGGTGGAGGAAAAGTAGGATTAATGGGGGTAATTGCTGATGAAATTCTTTCTTATAAAGGAGAAGTTATTGGAGTAATTCCTACATTATTAGAAAAAGAAGAAGTTGTTCATGCTGGTGTCGAAGAAATGATTGTTTGTAAAAAAATGAGCGAACGAAAAGTAATTATGAGCAAATTAATTGATGGTTATATTACACTTCCTGGTGGTTTTGGTACTTTAGATGAACTTTTTGAAGCCCTAACTTTAAACCAATTACACATAGAACAAAAACCTGTAGGTCTTTTAAATGTTAATGGTTTTTTTGATGCTGTTTTATTGCAATTAGACAAAATGGTAGAAGAAGGTTATTTAAAACAAACCAATAGAAACATGTTGTTGGTTGCAAATTCTGTTGATAATTTAATGCAAAAAATGAACAATTATACAGCACCAAAAGTTGAAGCTATTATTAACAAAGTAGTACGTTAAAATGACAATAAATTGCAACCAAACATTAATAGATTTGTCTTCTCCAAAAGTAATGGGGATTTTAAATATTACTCCAGATTCTTTTTTTGACGGAGGTAAATACAAGAACGAATCTGACATACTTTCTCAAACAGAAAAAATGTTGCAAGATGGTGCAACTTTTATAGATGTTGGCGCTTATTCTTCTAGACCTGGAGCAACTCATATTTCTGAAGAAGAAGAATTGCAAAGAATAGTTCCTGTTATTAATTTATTAGTTAAAAATTTTCCCAAAATTGTAATTTCTGTAGATACTTTTAGAAGTAAAATTGCTAAAGAAACTATAAATAATGGAGCTGCAATTGTAAACGATATTTCTGGAGGAAAAATGGACGAAAAAATGTTTGAAACTGTTGCTAACTTGCAAGTACCTTATATTTTAATGCACATGTTAGGTACGCCTCAAAACATGCAAAAAAACCCGGAATATAATAATGTAACTAAAGAAATTATATCTTTTTTTGCAGAACAGATATACAAATTACATCAATTAAAATTAAACGATATTATTATTGATGTTGGTTTTGGATTTGGAAAAACTATCGATCATAATTTCGAGATTCTAAAAAACCTAAGTCTTTTTAAATCTTTAGATGCACCAATATTAGCAGGAATTTCTCGTAAATCTATGTTATATAAAACATTAGATATTTCTGCACAAGAAGCCTTAAATGCAACAACTTCTGCAAACACAATTGCCTTATTAAACGGTGCAAATATTTTACGTGTTCATGATGTTAAAGAAGCAGTTGAGGCTGTAAAAATTGTAAATCAAATTTCTTTTTAGAAGCTATTTCCTGCTTTCCATTTTATCTTTTTAATCTTGTTCTCGATACAAATTTGTTCATTCTTCACAAATTCACTCGAACTGACAATTAAAAAGGATGCCACTTCAATCAGGGCTAAACTTGTTTGCAAACTTTCTGTCATTGCGAAGAATGAAGCAATCTCTTAATTAAGAATTCTAAACATTCAGATAACTTCGTCATTCTTCCTCATAATAACGTACTTAATTTTTCTTGGCACTCTTTTTGTTAAAATTATGTTAACACCAAAAACTCAACTAGTTAAACTTTAATAAAATAATGATTTCTCGATTATGCTCGAAGAAACATTACAACCATTTATTAACTTTTAAAAACTAGAAATTATGAGTAGAAAAGAATCACCAGAAATTAATGCAGGTTCTATGGCAGACATTGCATTTTTATTATTAATCTTTTTCTTGGTAACTACAACTATGAGTGTAGATGCAGGAATATCAAGCAAAATACCTCCAAAACAAGAAACTCCACCAATAATAGACATTAATGAACGTAATATTTTAGAAGTAAACATTAATAAAAACAATGCTCTATTTGTAGATGGAAATACAATTCCTTTTAAAAATTTAAAACAGATTGCCATTAATTTTATAGATAATGGTGGTGGTTTAGACATCAACAAAAAAAAATGCGATTGGTGTAATGGATTGCAATTAAAAACATCTTCAGATCATCCATCAAAAGCAATTATTTCTATAAAAACAGATAGATTAACAAATTACGAAACCTATATTAATACCTTAGATATTTTAAATTCTTCTTATACATTTTTAAGAAATAAATTATCAGTAAAACTATATAACAAAAATTATGAAACGCTATTAGAAGAATATAAAAAGTCTAATAAAAAAGATAAAAACATTCAAGAAAAAATAAAATTGATTCGAGAAAAATATCCATTATTAATATCTGATGCAGAAATAAATAACTGATATTGAAATGAACAAATTTATTAGTACTTTAGCCTAAAATCAGGTAATTTACATGTTAGATTTTATTGAATTTTCTTTGTTAGATGTTTTAGACATACTATTAGTGGCAACACTACTCTTTTACATTTACAAATTACTAAAAGGTACAGTTGCCATAAATATTGTTATTGGTATTGCCATTGTTTTTGTTATTTGGAAAATTACAGAAGCCTTAAAAATGGAAATGCTTAGTGGTATTTTAGGAACCCTTTTAGGTGGTGGTGTTGTGGCTTTAATCATTGTTTTTCAGCAAGAAATAAGAAAATTCTTATTAATGATTGGTACTACAAATTTTACCAATAAACGAAGTTTTCTAAAACAATTAAAATTTTTACAAACAGAAATAGGTTCTGAAATAGATTCTGAAGTAATTCTTGAAGCCTGTAAAAAATTATCTAAAACAAAAACAGGAGCTTTAATAGTTATTGAACGTACAAACGCCTTAGATTTTTTAATAAGTACTGGAGATAGTATGAATGCTTTGGTAAATGAAGCTATTTTAGAAAGTATCTTTTATAAAAACAGTCCTTTACATGATGGAGCATTAATTATAAGAGATAATTTTATTGTAGCTACTAGAGTAGTTTTACCAATTTCTGACAGCACTAAAATTCCTGCAAGATTTGGATTAAGACACAGAGCAGCTATTGGAGTATCAGAAAAAACAGATGCTGTTTGTTTATTAGTTTCTGAAGAAACAGGAGAAATATCTTATATAAAAGACGGAAGCTTTGAACTTTACTCAGATTATAATGAGCTTAATGAAAAACTTAAAAAAGATTTGATATAAAAAAAGGTTCTCTATATAGAGAACCTTTTTTTATACAATAGAACCAACTTATTTAGAAGGTGCCATTTTTGCTTGAATTTGAGATAAAACACTTTTGTATTTTGTTAACTCACTTGCATCTAATTTAGAAGCTAATTCTTTTCCTTGCTTTAATAATGATGCACCTTTTGAGGCCATACCAGTAATTTTAGCTAAGTTTCCTTTAGCATCAATGTAATTTTTTGCGTATTGAGAGTATTCTAATAAGTTTTTAGAAACTGCTTCGTTAGAAAAACTAGGAATAGTAATTCCTTCTAGTGCAGAAGTTAAACCTTTCTTTACTTCTTCTACTACCTCTTTAGTTTCTTCTACAACTTCTTTTTTAGTTTCTACAACTACTTTTTCTACATCTTTAGTAATGTCTTTAACTTCTTTTTTTTCTGATTTACAAGAAGTAAAAACCAATGTTCCAATTGCTAATACTGTTAATACGATTTTTTTCATTTTGTTGATTTGATTTTTAAATTGAGTAGTAAATTTACTATAATTTATAGCTACACGTTTGCTAAAAATAGATGAACCAACACAATAACAGGGTAAAGCAACATAAATAATAGACTAGCTTAAGATGCTATATCTACACTAAATTGTTTGTCATATAAATTTTTGTAATAACCATTTTCTTTTTCTAGAAGTTGGGTATGAGTTCCTTCCTCAACAATTAAACCTTTGTCCATTACAATAATTTTATCAGCTTGTTTAATTGTAGCTAATCTATGAGCAATTACAATTGAAGTTCTACCTTTTGTAATTGTTTCTGTTGCATACTGAATCATTTGTTCTGCATGAGAATCTACAGAAGAAGTTGCTTCGTCTAAAATTAAAATGCTAGGTTTACTTACATAAGCTCTAAGAAAAGCAATTAATTGTCTTTGACCAGAAGAAAGCATTGCTCCACGTTCTTTTACATTATAATTATAATCTCCAGGAAGTGTCATTATAAAATTGTGAATACCAATTTGTTTAGCAGCATCTTTAACTTCTTCAAGAGAAATATTATGATTCTTTAAAGTGATATTATTTAAAATTGAGTCTGAAAATAAAAAAACATCTTGTAAAACAACTGCAACCTGATTTCGTAAAGTTTCTAAATCATATTCATTTATAGAAATATCATCTACACAAATAGTACCACTATCAATTTCATAAAAACGATTTATTAAATTGATAATTGTAGATTTTCCAGCTCCTGTAGCACCTACAATAGCAATTGTTTGTCCGCTTTTTACATCTAAAGAAATCCCTTTTAAAACTTCTTCGTTTTCTACATAACTAAATCTAACATCTTTAAATGAAATATTTCCTTTTAGTTTTTCTGCTTTAATAGTTCCGTTTTTTACAATACTACTTTGTGTATCAATTACTTTAAAAACACGTTCTCCAGAAACAATACCCATTTGTAATTGATTAAACTTATCTGCAATTTGACGTAAAGGTCTAAATAACATTTGTGCCAATTGTACAAAAGCCATTACAGTTCCTGGACCTTCAACAATACCTCCTATAATTTGTTTGCTTCCAAACCAAACTATTAAACCAATACCTATTGACGATAATATTTCTGCAATTGGAAAGAAAATAGAAAAGTACCAAATGGTTTTTATATATGCTTCTTTATGTTTATCATTAATATCTTTAAAGTTTTTATACTCTATTCTTTCTCTATTAAAAAGTTGCACAATTTTCATTCCTGTAACTCTCTCTTGTACAAATCCATTTAAATTAGCTACTTGATTTCTAACTTCTTGAAAAGTAGCTTTAATTGCTTGTTGAAAAATTCTGGTAGCATAGATTAAAATTGGTAACACTGCTAAAGCTATAATAGCAAGTTTCCAATTAAGAAAAAACATAAGAGCTGCTACTGCAAACATTTGAAGTACATCACTAACAATTGTAAATACTCCACTACTAAAAAAAGCTGCAATGGTTTCTATATCAGAAACAACCCTTGTAACTAATTTACCTACAGAATTAGTATCAAAATAAGACATTTTAAACTGTAATATATGTCTAAATATTTTTGCTCTTATATCTCTAATAATGTGTTGTCCAACCCAGTTTGCAAAATATATAAATGAAAAACGAAGAAGTACTTCTAAAAGTACAATACCAAACATTAATAAAATATTATTTATAAGACCTTGAGAATCTTTTTCTGTAATATATTTATCTACTGTTTCTTTTATTAATATTGGGTTTATAAGAGCTACTATAGCTAATAATATCGTAGACGCAGTAGCTATAAAAAAGTTTAATTTATAACGTTTAGCAAAAGACATCAATCTTAAAAAGATTTGTAAATCGAACGCTTTTCCTGTTTTATCTGCCAAAATTTAATATTTTATTTTTGTTAAAAATAACCCTTTTGCTGGAACAGACAAACCTGCATTACTTCTGTTTTTACTTTCTATTATTTTTCTAAAATCTTCTTTAGAAATTTTTCCTAAACCGACATCTACCAAAGTACCAACAATGGCCCTAACCATATTTCTTAAAAATCGATTTGCAGTTATGTAAAAAATCAATTCATTATCAACTTGTTTCCAAACTGCTTCTGTTACATTACAATTATAAGTATACACATCTGTTTTTACTTTAGAAAAAGTTTGAAAATCTGTATATTCTAATAATAATTTTGCGGCTTCATTCATTAAATTTAAATCTAAATTCTGAGAATGAATTTGCCAAGAAAAATCTAATAAAAAAGGATTTCTACCCAACCATATTTTATATTCATAACTTCTACTTTTTGCATCAAAACGTGCATGTTTTTCATTATCAACAGAAAAAAAATCATACACAACAATGTCATGTGGTAAAAGAGAATTTAACTTATGTGGTATATCTCCTTTGGGTTCTTTTTCTATATCAAAATGAGCAAACATTTGTGAAGCATGAACTCCTGTATCTGTTCTTCCTGCACCAACTACTTCTATTTTTTCTTGAAAAATTGTACTTACAGCTTTGTTTAATTTTTCTTGTACAGAAATTACATCTGGTTGAATTTGCCAACCATGATAGTTTTTACCATTATAAGAAAGTTCTATAAAATACCTCAAGAAATTTTGTTTTTAGTAGCCTTCAAAATTACGGAATTTATTTTGTTATGATTACATTTGAAGATAATTGAGACGTTAAACTTTTCTTACTATTTCTTTACATGAAGAAAATCTTACTATTATCTGACACTCATGGTTTTATTGACAATCAAATTTTAAAGTTTGTAAAACAAGCTGATGAAATTTGGCATGCTGGTGATATTGGTAATTTAGAAGTTACAGATACTTTAAAAAAATTAAAACCTTTACGTGCAGTATTTGGTAATATTGATGGTGCTGATGCAAGAGCAGAGTTTCCTTTAGACAACAAGTTTGAAGTAGAAAAAGTATCGGTTTGGATAACACATATTGGTGGCTATCCTAATAAATATTACCAGAGAATTAGAGAGGAAATAAAGTTAAATCCGCCTAAAATATTTATTTCTGGTCATTCTCATATTTTAAAAGTTCAATATGACAAAAAGCTTAATTTATTACATTTAAACCCAGGAGCTGCTGGCAATCATGGTTTTCATAAAATAAGAACTATGTTACGATTTGAATTAGATAATGGCGAGATTAAAAATATGGAAATTATAGAACTTTCTAAACGAGGTTAATTTCTTCTTTTTCTAAAATAGGTAGTAAAACATGGATTACAGTTCCGTTATTTTTAACAGAATCAATTAAGAAATCTCCCTGCATCATTTGAATTCTAGCTTCAATTTGATTTAACCCTAAACCATCTTTATTGGTAATTAAAGTTTTATCAAAACCTATTCCATCATCAGCAATTTTAATAGATAATTTACCTTCAATTTCTGCAATTTCTATCATAGCACTTTTAGCATTACTATGTTTTAAAATATTATTTACAAACTCTTGAATAATATTATATACTTTAATTTCAAAATTTTGATGATATCTTCTGGTTTCTCCAATTTCTGTATTTATAGTTATTTGCGAGTTAGAATATTTATCTGCTATATCTTTTACTGCATATTCTAAACCAAATTTTAGTAAAACTGATGACACCAAAGTATGAGATAAATCTCTAATTTTTTGAGAAGCTTCTGTAATAATTTCTTGTGTTTTATCTATTTCTATAGGTGTTTTACCATTAAATTGACTCCTTGTAGCTTGTAAGTGAAGATTTGCAGAAGATAATAATGCACTTACACTATCGTGTAAAGTTTCTGCAATTTGTTTTCTTTCAGATTCTTTACCATCAATAGTTGCATTTAAAATTCTTGCTTGAGATTCTGATCTTATTTTTTCAATATTTTGATTCTGAATTAATTGAGATTGAGAAAGTTTAAGTCCTAAATTTTTTTGTTTTAATTTATAGTAGTTTAACCAAAACAATAAAGACAGAATAATTATAATTGAAACGATACCTATTACCCAAAAGATTCTTTGATCTTTAAGACGTTTATTTTCTTCTTCTTTTAGTAACAAGTTTTTTTTAACATTAAAGTTGTATTCAGCATTAATTTCATCAATAATGCCTTTAAACTCTTTTTGTCTCAGAGTGTCTTTTAAACTATAAGAAAGCTCTTGATAATCATAAGCTTTATAATCTTTTAAAATATATAAATTGTAAGCAAGGTTAAAGTAAAGTTTTTCCCTAACAATTAAAGCTTCATTACTTTTTTCATTTCTAATTAAATCTAAAGCTTCAAAATAAATTCTTTTTGCTTCTTTAAAATTACTTTCAGATAAATTTATACTTGATAAATTTCCTAATGCAGCTGCTTGATTTACTTTGTTACCAAGTTTTTTATGAATACTTATTGCTTTGTTTGCATAATATTTAGCCTTATCATAAAGACTATCATTCATATATATAACAGATAAATTGGTATAAGCTCTCGATTTTACTTGAAAAACATTATCATTAATAACATTTAAATTATCTACTTCATTATAAAAGTGTAAAGCGCTGTCTTTATCTTTTTTTAATTCATTAATATTATTTAATCTATAATATGAACTTCCTAGGTCTAAATAGCTTTCAGCAATTATGTCATTATATTTAAAGTCAATATTTTTTTTGCTGTCAAATGCAGTTTTATCTTTTGAATAATTATTTAGATAATTAAGTGTTTTTTTATAATATTTAATAGCATTTCTATTGTTTCTTGTTGCAAAAAATATTTTAGCTATTAATTGATTTGCTAAAATTATTTCTTCTGTTTTTAATGTATTATTTCCTTCTATTAGAGATAAAGACAATCTTAAAGAACTACTATATTCTTCTTTTTCATATAATTTTTTTGCGTTAAGATATTTTGTAGAAAAAGAATCAATTTGTACAATAAAAGAAGAAGTTGCATTGAATGCAACTCCTTTACTTTTAGAATATATTTTATAATTTGATAACAGTAAAACTACTATTAACGCAATGTTTAATCTCAAAACTATATTGTTATATTAAATTATAATACCTTGAGGTTTTCTTATTAATAACACCTCAGAAGTTCCTTTTGCCTGAACATTAGAAATATGATTAACAAAATCAAACTTTAATGGTTCTCCAGCTTCTTTTTCTAAAACTCTAGAAAAATTTGTTTCTCCTCCTTTTCCTTCTTCTAAATGAATTTCATAAATATTAGCTTCCTCATTAAATACAAAATCAACTTTAACTTTGTTATTAACAGCAAAATCTAATGTATATGTACCATCTAAATTACTAGAAATACTGTAATCTTTTAATTTTTTATTATCTGTTTTTCTTGCAACTGTAAGGTTATCATCAGAAATTGTAATATTATGAGATTTATCTGTATTTGTATCTATAAAACCAACTTTAAGTTGTGTTCCATCTATTGTTAAATCTTGAGTTACTTTTCTACTAGATTGATTATCTGACGAATATAAGTAAATATTTTTAGTGTTGGTGTTATCATCAAGAACACTTTCTGAAGTTGCATTACTATTTAAGTTATAGTCTATAGAATATACACCTGTTGCATCTCTTTTTACTGTATATGTTTTTAATAAATCTACAGATTGTTCTTCTGGTAAAATTGTTTCGTTTGTTGAACAAGAAGAGAATACTAAAGTTAACGACGCTACTAATGCAAATAAGTTAAAATTTTTCATAATGGGAAATGTGTTTAATACTTTGTTTGGGTTATTTAGGGGCGGGGTTAAATTATATTTATTTTATTGTTTTAAGTAGATTACAATGTATGCAACAAATAGTGTTTCTTTAAACTAAAAAGCTTTTAGGGGACGGGTTTGAATAAACCAAAGCTCTTTTAGTTATTTTTTTGGGGATAGGAACTATACTATTTTGTTTTTTACTGCATACATTGCTAAACCTACTGCATTTTTTACATTTAATTTTTTTAATAAACTTTTTCTATATGTTTCTATTGTATTGACACTTAAATTCATTAAATCTGCCATTTCAATAGTACTATATTCTTTTGTAATTAATTTAAGAACATCTAACTCTCTTTCTGTTAAACTATCTAATAAAAACTTATCTGGCATCTCACCTTGAGGTACCATTTGTCCTGATATTGATTTTAAAAGAACACTTTGTATATCACTACTAAAGTATTGTTCTCCATTAGCAACAGCTTTTATAGCATTAACTATATGCTCTCCTGCATTGTTTTTAGAGATGTATCCTTTACAACCAAGATTTAAAGT
This sequence comes from Polaribacter sp. Z022, assembly GCF_023555495.1. GTDB lineage: Bacteria > Bacteroidota > Bacteroidia > Flavobacteriales > Flavobacteriaceae > Polaribacter. The sequence continues at coordinate 530,601 of NZ_JALCZO010000003.1, forward strand.
TTCTTGAACAATTTTAACATCATCGTAACTAGATAATATTATTACTTTTTGGTCTATTCGTTTTTTCTTAAAATGTTTTAAAACCTGAAAACCATCTAAAACTGGCATTGTAATATCTAATACTAAAACATCAGCTGAATTTTCTTTTTGACTAAACCAATCAATTACTTCTTGTCCTGTTAAAGAATAACCTTTAATCTCTATATCTTTATCAGTATTTATTACAGCTATGATCCCTTCAATTAATATTTTATGATCATCAGCTACGTGAACGTATATCTTTTCTTTCATTTTTACTTTACAAATTTATAGGAGATATTAAGATTACACAATCCCCATTTTCAGTGAAATTTTCATCTCACTGTTTTCCGTGAGAAGCATCACTGTTTTCCGTGAGAAGAAAATCATAATTATTTGATTTTTAATATTTTAAAAAATATGCTTTCATTAAATTTAGGCGTATAAAAGTACAAATTAATCTGATATGAAAATTTTAATAACTAAAAATGAGTCTAAATAAAAAAAACCGAGAATAATTTCTCGGTTTTTTATCGCGCACTAAATAAATATCTAAGGTTTATCGTAATCTATCTACAGATTTTACAAGATCTTCATCCTTTTTAATAGCTTTATTTGCTAAAACAATAAGCAAAATAACTAAAATTGGTAAGAACATCCCAATACCTTTCTCCGAAATCGAAACTTCTCCAGGTAAAGTTAGAGATACATAAATCAATAATCCTAATAAAAAAAGATTAATCAAAATAACTAAACGCCCAACTACAAATTGTAACTTTCTATTTTTAAATAAAAATATATCTAAAAAAGATACAGCTGCAGAAAGCAAAAATAACAAAGGAATAAACTTTAAAAGAATAGATTCTCTAGAAAATAAATCCAATGCAAAAATTTCATTTTTAAGATTGCTCCATAAATCAAATACAAATATTAAACCTCCAGAAATGGCTGTTGCTATTAATAAATAAATACTCTGTATTCTCTGAATCATCTTAAAAAATAAGAATACAAAAGTAGAACTTTCTTTTTTAAAAAGAAAACCAAAAACTTAAAAAATTTGTATATATTTGTATTATAATAACCGCACAGAAAAATTGTATAGTACTATATACAATATATAAAATCTAACAAAAAAATTATAATTAGTCTTATTCAATTTAATAAGATTTACTTTTAACTTAACATATAAAGAATGTTCGAAATCTCAGAACTAAAAGCAAAAACACTTGCTGATTTACAAGTAATTGCAAAATCTATTGGTCTTACTAAGACGAGTCAACTTAAAAAATTAGATTTAGTGTATCAAATTTTAGATACCCAAGCAGCAAACCCTACAAAAATTACAACTTCTTCTTCAGAAAAAGATTCTAAACCAAAAACAGAAAAACCAAAGAGAAAACGTGTCTCAAAAACTTCTACAGCTACTAAAGCTAAAAAAGAAGTTACTACTGAAGAAAAAACTGTAGAAAAACCTAAACAGGTAAAAACACCTCAACCTAAACCTTTGGCTAAAGAAACAGCTCCTAAAAAAGCTGAAAATACAACTGAAGAAACTGTTGAAGTAAAAAAAGAAACTGAAGAAAAAACTGCTAACGTACCAAACAAACCTCAGCAGAATAAACCTCAGCAAAACAAAAACCAGCCTAATAAGCCTCAGCATAAAAATCAACAAAATAAAAACAAAAATCAGAATCAAAATCGAGATAAAAAACCTCAAGTAAGTAGAGGTAATAAATCTAACAATAGATATAGAGATCCTGATTTTGAATTTGACGGAATTATTGAAAGTGAAGGAGTATTAGAAATGATGCCAGATGGTTATGGATTTTTACGTTCTTCTGATTATAACTATTTATCTTCTCCAGATGATATTTATGTATCTCAATCTCAAATTAAATTATTTGGTTTAAAAACTGGAGATACTGTAAGAGGAAATGTGCGCCCACCAAAAGAAGGTGAAAAGTATTTCCCTTTAATAAGAGTTTCAAAAATTAATGGATTAAACCCTAACATTGTTAGAGATAGAGTTTCTTTTGAACACCTTACACCTTTATTTCCGCAAGAAAAATTCAATTTAGCAGAAAAAGGAAGTTCTTTATCTACTAGAATTATAGATTTATTTTCTCCTATTGGAAAAGGACAACGTGGTATGATTGTAGCGCAACCTAAAACTGGTAAAACCATGTTATTAAAGGATGTTGCTAAAGCAATTGCAACAAATCATCCAGAAGTTTATCAAATTGTTTTATTAATTGATGAACGTCCAGAAGAAGTTACAGATATGCAAAGAAGTGTTAGAGGTGAGGTTGTAGCTTCTACTTTTGATGAGCCTGCAGATAAACATGTACGAGTTGCTAATATTGTTTTAGAAAAAGCAAAAAGATTAGTAGAATGTGGACATGATGTTGTTATTCTTTTAGATTCTATTACACGTTTAGCTAGAGCTTACAACACTGTTGCTCCTGCTTCTGGTAAGATACTTTCTGGTGGTATTGATGCAAATGCACTACACAAACCAAAACGTTTCTTTGGAGCTGCTAGAAACATTGAAAATGGTGGTTCTTTAACTATTATTGCAACAGCATTAACAGAAACAGGTTCTAAAATGGATGAAGTAATCTTTGAAGAATTTAAAGGTACTGGTAATATGGAACTTCAATTAGATAGAAACATTTCTAACAGAAGAATTTATCCTGCAATCGATTTAATTAAATCTTCTACAAGACGTGATGATTTATTATTAGAAGATAAAAACGTACAAAGAATGTGGGTTTTACGTAAATACCTTGCAGATATGAATCCTATTGAAGCAATGGAATTTATTAACGAAAGAATAAAGTTCTCTAAGAATAATGAAGAGTTTTTAATTTCTATGAATGGTTAAAACCTATTTAAATAAATACTAAAAACCTTTTTGAGTAAAATCAAGAAGGTTTTTTTTGAGTTAAATTTAAACATTAACTAGATGTTTAAAACAAAAAAAATCCGTTCAATTTCTTGAACGGATTTAATATTTATTATTTAAACTTAAATTAGTTTCCTACATATAAGTTAGCTCTAGAATCTTCAATTTTAGAAGCTTTTTTAATAGCTTCATATATTGCATATGTTTTTCTTTTTCTAGCATCAGCTATAGATTTTCTAGCAGTTTCATAGTTTGGTAAAGCTGTTGGTAAATCTTTCTTTGTTACTACAAAAGAATACACACCTCTATTACCTTCTATGTTTTTATAAACTTTATTTAATTCTGCATTAAACATAGCTCCTACAATTTTAGGCTCAGAACCTGCTCCTGATAAAGTTGGGCTTTTTAAAGTAACATTGTTAGAGTTTCTAACAGTAGTATTATTTTCTTTTGCAAGATCTTGTAAAGTACTTCCATTAAGTTTTTCTGCAATTAATTTTGCTTTCTTTTGCTTAATTAAAATTGGTTTAACTCTACTTGTTGCTTTTGCAGCAGACATTAATCCTTTTTCAGTTTTAGCTGTTACAAATGCTACAACATGACTACCTTCTAAATCAAAACGTTTAAAGTCTCCAGGTTTAGTACTATTATTAAAAGCCCATGAAACAATTTGTCTTTGGTTTCCTAAACCAGGAACATTTTCATCTAAAACTTTTAAACCAATTGCTGGTCTTGTAACGTATTTGTTTTCTTTTGCAATTGCAAAGAACTTTTTATCTTTAGAAGTATCTAAAGCAAATTGCTCTGCTTTTTGAAAAACTTCATTTTCAGTAGTTTCTGAAGCAATAATTTTTCTACCGTAAGTAGCTAATTTCACAACAGTTTGGTTATTTTTTTGACCATCAATTTTAATTACATGAAATCCAAAAGGGGTTTTAACAACATCTATATCACCTGTTTTTCCTTCAAAAACAAAATCTCTAAATTCTGGAGTCATTCTAGAATAGTTAAACCAATCATAAAAACCACCTTTATCTGCAGAACCTCTATCTGAAGAAAATTCTTTTGCTAAATCTGCAAATTTACTTTTTCTTCTTTTTACAACAGATAAAATACTATCTGCTAATTTCTTAGCTTCTTCTTCTGTTCTAGTAACATCTTGTGCTACTCTTTGTGCTCCTAAAAACGGAATTAAAATATGACTTGCTTTTGCAGAATCTGGCATTTTAGAAACTTCTGTAATTTTAGAAATTTTAAAGAATCCTTGATCTTTATAGGGTCCAAAAACATCTCCTTTAGCTCCTTTAAAAATATCTGAAGCTACAGTTTTACTAACTTGGTTTTCAAATTTAAAATTAGCGTCTATATTTGTATCAGAATCATTTTCGCTTAAAAACTCAACATCATTTGTTGCTAATTTAAAATCTTCAACTAAACCGTTAACTTCGTTTTTAATATTATTCTCATCATCTGTAGTAGGTGCAATATTAAATTGTACATAAGATAGATCTCTAGATTCATCTACTTTAAAATCATTTTCATTTGATTTTATGTAAGCATCTATTTCAGATTTAGAAACAGTAATTAAACTATCTGCAATTGTAGTATAAGGAATATAAACAAACTGAGAATTTAATTTTGTGTTATCAGAAAAATACTGAAATTCTCCTTCTTTTAAAGAAGAACCTAAACCTGCAGCAACTAAATTGTTGTAAGTATTTCTTTCTGCATTGTCTCTAATTTGATTCATGTAGTTAGACCAAGCTGCCCACATACCTTTATCATTTTCTTTAGTATCTGCTAAAAATTGTTTGAATTTACCTTCATCAAATAAACCAGCTTCATTTTGAAACTGAGGACTATCTTTAACAGAAGGTGCGTTTATTACTTCGTTCCAAACATCTGCTTCACCTACAGTAATACCTGCTTCTGATAATTGGTTTTGATATATTTTTTTTCTTACAATGTTTTCCCAAACAGTTTTACTTGCTTGCATTTCAGAAACTCTATTACCAGCTTGTTGCTTGTAAGCTTCTAATTCTGCTGCAAATTCTTGTCTTGAGATAGATTCTCCATTTATTTCACCTATTTCGTTAACTTTACTTGAGTTAAAAAAATCACCTAATGTAGATGGATCTAATACAAAAGCAAAAAGTGCTAAACCAATTATAATGATTAAGAACATTGAACGTTCTCTAATTTTTGATAAAACTGCCATACGTCATTTATTTAATTTCAGTTGGCGAATATACGATTTGGGTTTTAATATTGCAACCGATTTTTTACTTATTAACTGTAAGTGAAAGTGTATTTTACTAACTGAAAATGAATAGGTTTCTTTTAATCTTCTTCTTCTTTAATTTTTAAGTGTACTTCTTCAATTTTAGCACTACTCATTTTTAAGATTCTAATTTCAAAACCCTCTATATCAACTACTTCATTTTCTTCAGGAATATTTTCTGTATGCTCTATTATAAAACCTCCTAAAGTTTCATAAGCTTCAGATTTTGGTATTTCTAATTCGTACTCTTCATTTAAATAATCTACTTCTAATCTTGCAGAAAAATTAAACTCTTTTTCTGATACTTTTTTTTCTAAAAATACTTGGGTATCATGTTCATCTTCTATTTCTCCAAATAATTCTTCTACAATATCTTCTACAGTTATCATTCCAGATGTGCCTCCATACTCATCAACAACTACAGCTACACTTTTACGTTTTTTCATTAAACTGTTTAAAACATCATTAATCATCATAGATTCTGGAACAATTTCTACTGGCAATAAAATTGATTTGATTGTTTTTGGTTTTTTAAACAATTCAAAAGCGTTTACATAGCCTATTACATCGTCTAAAGAGGTTTTATAAACAAGAACTTTAGACAAACCTGCATCTATAAATATGTTTTTTAATTTGGAAACTTTTTCATGAATTTCTACAGCAACAATTTCGGTTCTTGGAACCATAACTTCTCTTGCTTTTACATTTTGAAATTCTAAAGCATTTTGAAAAATTTGAATTTCTGAATCTACTACATCATCATCATTACCAGTTTCTAATTGTTCTGATATATAGTTTCCTAATTCTTCTTTACTAAATTCTGTTTGTTCTTCATCTGCATTAGTTTTAAAAAAAACACGCAAGAAAAAATCTGAAATATGGGTTATAAATTCTGAAAAGAAATGAAACAAAAGATAAAACACATAGGCAGGTACAGCAAATATTTTTAAAACTTCATTAGCATAAATTCTAAAAATAGCTTTTGGTAAAAACTCTGCTGTTATTAAAATAATTATTGTAGAAATAATTGTTTGTATAAGTAGTACCGAAAAATCGTTGTAATTTTTTAATGGCAGAACACCTACCAAAAAACTACCCATATAATAACTATAAATTACCAAAGAAATATTATTACCTACTAACATTGTGGTAATAAATTTTGATGATTTTTGAGTGATTTTATTTAAGATTTTTGGTATAAAACCTTCTCTTTTTTTCTCTAACTCTATATGAAGTTTATTTGCTGAAACAAATGCAATTTCCATTCCCGAAAAAAAAGCGGAAAGGAGAATTGATATAAAGATTATAATAACTTCAATTTCCATTAAGAAGTTTAGGTTCTATTTATTTTGATTATTTCGTTTTTCTACTTTTTTTCTAAAATGTCTTTTAAAGAAAAAAACTAAGGTAATAAAAATCGAAGCACCAAGAAATAAATAAGCTTTTTCTCTATCTTCATTCCACCTTACAATTCCTTCAACTAAACAAATTACTGCAATTATTAAATAACCATATTGTAAAAATTTCCAAAGTTTGTTCATCTTATTTATTCTTCTGTTGTTTCTAATTTACCAGTTGTTTTTTTGGCTAAATGTTTGCTTAAATCTTCTTTAGATTCAAAACCAATACCATAAATTGTATCTTTTAAAGTACTTAAAGTAAATGCTTTTTCTGAAAAGAAATACTTTGTGTTTTGGTCCCAAAATAATTGTTCTGTTTCTAATCTAGATTGTTCTGCATGATTTAGCACCACAACATTACCCTTTATTTCTGAAATCAATGTTTTAGAATAAGACAAGGCAAAATTACCTGTAATAGTTACAGAATCTTTTCCTTCAAAATTTATAATTTTTATTCCTTTTGGAAATTCGTTATATGGGTGTTGCTTTCTATTACTAAAATCTAATAATAAAGGTGTTATTAACTTTGATGTTATTCTACCAGAATCTTTATATACATGAAATGCATCTTTTGCAGAACCTATAGGTAAGTTTTTTGAGGCTAAAAAATCTCTAACTTCCTGTGTATTATTAGAACAAGAAAAAAGCATTACTGTGATACTTAACACAGTAATGCTTTTTTGTAATATTTTTTTAAAACTAATCACTAAATATTAATTAGGAACTCTAACAGTTTCTCCAATCCAACATTTAATTGTATAGCTACTTCCTGGATTAACACCTGCTGTAAAAATTACTTTTTTACTTGGTACGTTTCCTTTATAACTTCTAATATATCTTCCTGCTACACCAGAAATACTTGGATCTACAGATGCTGCTCTTCTTGCTTTATTTAAAGCTGCAACATAAACCATTCTTTTTTCGAATTCGCTTTTACCACAACCATTAATACTACTTTTAGAAGCATATAAGTTTGCAATGAATAAGTATGCTCTACCAAAGTTAGGGTTAAAGCTAATAGCTTCTCTTGCTAAACTTCTTGCTCTACTTAACTGACCTCTACTTTTAGCTGCCTGAGCAAATTTTAATTTATACTTAGCTTTCTTTAATGGGTCTGTTTCTAAATCAAATGCTTTTTGTCTCATTGCAACAGCACCACTTGTATCTCCATTCTTTTCTAAAATACCTGCATAGAATGAATATGAATCTGGAGATGGAGCTGCTTCTGCATATGCTTTTGCTAAAGTTTCATACATTGGCTCATCTTGACATCCTTTTTTAAACATTCTAGATACTGCTCTTCTTAACCAAACAGAGTTAGATTTATTTGCTTCAAAATCTCTTTCATAAAGAGGAACTAATCTTTCACAAGTTGCAATTTCAGAAATAATATTATCTAATCCACTTTCTACAGTACCTAATGCTTTAGAGTTAACAGTATAAGCTCTTTTTAAACTTTTTTGTCTTTTATCTAAAACTTTAGTAGAATCTGATAAAGGAACTAATTTCTTAGCATACCCTTCTAATTTCTTATTTACGTTTTCTAAAACATCATCATAAGTATCAAATACTTTTTGAGGATTTGTATCTTTATTTCTATCTGTTACACCTTGAAAATAAACATATAAATTTTTAACTCCCATTTTAGTAGGATCAATATTATATCCTTTTTCTAAAATTGAAAAAATCTCATCTGCAGAAGCTAATTTGTTTTTTGACAAATATGTTGCATAATCACTATGAACTTTAGCTGGATTTTTAGTTGGGAAAAATTGTAACCTTTGCTCATATACTCTTTTTGCTAAAACAGGATCTTTTCTAACATCTTCAGCTAATGTAGAACCAAACTTATAGATATTTACAGATAAATCTTTACAGTTATCCATTAAATATATCCAATTAGCATATGCCTCATCATACTTTTTAGATTGGAAATCTCCTTTAAAAAGATTATACTTCATTGTACACTCTCTTTTCGCATCTTCTTGCGCATTTGTTTTTGCTGAAGCAAATAATAAAACTGCAGCTAATAAAAACGTAATTTTCTTCATTTTGTTAGTTTTTTGTTAATCAATTTTTCTTTTTTGAAACCAATTCACATCTGTTAATGATAAACCTAATCTAAAGTTAAAATAATTTTCTTGAATTAAGTTGTTATTTGTTGTTCCTCTTTTACCAAACTCAAACCCTAAGTTTAATGTTGATAATTGTTTCATTGGTAAACCTAGACCAAAAGACATGCCAAAGTCGTCAACTGGAGTAAAATTTGTATTTAATCCTGAACCATTTACTGATAATCCTGATTTTTCAAAACGTATTCCAGCTCTATAAGTTACTCTTTCCCAATAACTAGATATTGAGTTTATTTTTGGAAGGTAATATCCTCCTAAAGAAAACCTATTAGATTCTCCATATTTATATGCAGCATTTGTAGTATTTAAAAACCCTGATGCTTCTATAGCATCTTGCTTTTCATACTCAACACCTACATACCATTTATCATATTTACCTAAACCTGCTCCAATAGTTGTTTTAATAGGAAATTTATATTTACCATCAATAGTATTTTGAGAAATTGTATCTCTAGCAAATTCGGCTCCTGAACTAGCAAATGTTAAAGAATATAAATAATCATCTCCAGTAACATTTAATTCATTTCCTAATTTAACAGTAGCACCACCACTAACTATTAATTTATTTTTTAATTCTTTTTTGTATTGGGTTCCTAAAGTTACAGAACCTCCTTTTACTAAAGTAGACTCTTTATATTTTGTAGCTAAAGAAACATTTGCTATTTGATTTGTAATACTATTCTCTACATTACCAAAGCTATATCCTGCTTCTATACCAACAGAAAATCCTTTAAATATTTTTAAACCTAAACTACCATAAACTCTACTTACACCACCTTCACCAGAATAAAGAGTAACTTCTGTAGCTTCTCCATTAACTAATTTAGTATCAGATAATGAATACCCAACAGATGACACTGGCTGAATACCAACAGAAACACCTGCTTTAGAGCCTAAAGGAAAAGCCAATGTAAAATAACTTAAACTTGTAGAGTTAGAAGATTGTTTTGAGTTTCCATTATCTATGGTTAACTTATTATTTAACATACCAAATGAATATGTTGTATATTTTAAATCTGCATAAGCTGCAGGATTTGTAAAGTTTAAATATTTGTAATGGCTAAAAGCAACTCCAATTCCTCCCATTGCACTTTGTTCTACAGTAAGTGGGTTAAATTCTTCACCAGCTCCAAAAAAAGAATAAGGTGATGAATTTGTTCTTTGAGCTGTAACAGCAATAGAAGTTATTAGTAAAAAAACTAATAAAATGTTTCTAATCATTTGTCTATGTTAAATATCAATATTTCATTTAATCCTTGAAGGAGAAAATTTTGATTGGCAAATATGCTACTTTTTAATTGTTTTGACAAGAAATTTGTGTCTCCACCTGTTAAAACTACTGTTAAATCTGTATATTTTTCTTTATATTGATTTATTACTCCATCAATTTCTTGAATTACGCCATTAACAACTCCAGAATTCATGCTTTCATTTGTATTACCTCCTACAAAATCTTCTATTTCATTTTTCTCTAGCATAGGTAAGTTTGCAGTAAACTTATTTAAAGACTTAAATCTCATATTTATACCTGGTGAAATTGCTCCTCCTAAATATTCGCCTTTAGAGTTTACAAAATCAAAAGTTATACAAGTACCAGCATCAATTACTAAAACATTTTTATTTTTAAATTGAATTACGGCTCCTGCTACCAAAGCAATTCTGTCTACTCCTAAAGTTTTTGGCGTTTTATAAAGATTAGAAAATGGCACATTTGTAGCTGATGATACTCTTCTAAGATTAAGTAATTTCTTTAATTTTTCTATCTTAAATTCAGAAATAGAAGCCACATTTGACATAATTCCGATTGCAATTTGATGTTTTTTTAAAATTTTTTTTATTTCTGATAAAATTTTTCTTTTTTCAAAAACAACAACCTCAACAATTGTATCTTTCTCAAAAACAGCAGCCTTAACTCTTGTATTACCTACATCTATTATTAGATTCATCTTTTTATTTTAAAGAATTTCAAAAATACAACACATTTTTTTAAGATTTAATTAGTAGATATCAAAAAACATATTATATTTGCATCCGCTAAGGCAATGGTACCTTAGCTCAGTTGGTAGAGCAAAGGACTGAAAATCCTTGTGTCCCTGGTTCGATTCCTGGAGGTACCACTTAAAACCCAAACTTTTAGTTTGGGTTTTTTTGTGCTCTATATTTACTTATCTCTTTTTACAACAACGCTAAAACATCATTTAATATTGGGTTTGTATTTTTTTTATTCCAGATTACTGAAAGTGTAGTTTTTTGAGAAATTGAATTTAACTCTATAAACTTAATTTTGTATCCTCTTTTTTTTGCAAGAGATTTTGGCACTATTGAAAGTCCAAAATTATGTTCAACCAATTTAAATATTGAGCTTGAGTGTATTGTATTATGAGAAATAATTGGAGCAAAATTACAATCATCAAATATTTGCATTACTTTTTCATAATAGGAAGCACTGTATTTTGAGTTGAAAAGAATAAAAGATTCTTCTTTAAATTGCTTTAAAGATTCAAAATTTTCTGAATTAATTTTGTGTTTCTCTGGTAAAACCAAACAAAAATTTTCTTTTAGTATGGTTTTTTTCTCTAAAGTTCTAGGAACTCGTTCTAATCTTACAAATCCTATATCAGAAGAAAAAGATAATAAATCTGCAATTTGTTTTTGATTATCATTCTCTTTTAAATCAAACAATATATCTGGATGATTTTTCTCAAAGTTCAATAATAAATTAGGAATAACATCTTGCATTGCAGAACCTACATAACCTATTTTTAATTCTCCTTTTTTTCCATTATGTAATAATTTTGCATTTTCTAAGGTATGAGAAAGTGTTTTTAACTGTATTCTAAACTCATTTTTAAGATACTCACCTACTTTAGTTAAAACTACTTTTCTATTATGCCTTTCAAACAAAACAACCCCTAACTCTTCCTCAAACATTTTAATCTGCCTACTTAATCCAGGTTGAGAAATAAATAACTTTTCTGCTGCTTTTCTAAAATGTAATTCTTCAGCAACCGCTAAAAAATAACGAATATGCCTTAATTCAATTTGATAACTCATAGTTATTAATTTATAAATTAAACAGTATTATAAAGCATCAAAAGTAATTATAACTTTGTAAAGATTCAATACCAATTATAAAAGAATGTTTAAATACGGAATAGATAAACTTACTTTAGATAAAGTAAAAAACATAAGCAATGGCAAATTAAAAGCACAAATTGACCCTATTGCTAAAGAAAAAATAATTTCTTGCAGAAAAAAAGTTGATACCATTACACAAAACAATAAAGTTGTTTATGGTATAAATACAGGGTTTGGTCCATTATGCGATGTTCAAATTTCACCAGAAGAAACAAATCTTCTTCAAAAAAACTTATTAATTACTCACGCTGTTGGAGTTGGTGAAAATATTGATAAAGAACTTTCAAAAATCATGATGATTTGTAAAGTACATGCACTTTGCCAAGGTTATTCAGGTGTTCGTTTAAAATTAATTGAAAGAATAATTTACTTTATAGAAAATGATTTATTACCAACAGTTCCTAAACAAGGTTCTGTAGGTGCTTCAGGAGATCTAGCTCCACTTTCTCATCTTTTTTTACCTTTAATTGGTGAAGGAGATTTTTGGGTTGGAAATGAAATTTTACCTGCAAAAGATGTTTTAAAAAGTCATCATTTAAAACCACTAGAATTAAGAGCTAAAGAAGGTTTAGGGTTGATAAATGGTACTCAATTTATTTTAGCACACACCATAACAGGACTTCTAAAAATGGAATATCTTTTAGATTTGGCTGATGTTTCTGGTGCAATGAGTATAGAGGGCTACAAAGGGAGTGCTTCTCCTTTTAAAAAAGAACTGCATAGCATTAGACCTTTTAAAGGAAATATTAAAGTTGCAGAAAGAATGGAATATTTGTTTAAAGAATCTCAAAACATAACTTCTCATGAAAATTGCGAACGTGTTCAAGACCCATATTCTATGAGATGTATTCCTCAAGTTCATGGCGCTTCTAGAAATGCTTATTACCATCTTTTAGAATTAGCAGAAATTGAAATGAATTCTGTAACAGACAATCCTATTGTTTTAAGTGAAACAGAAGCAATTTCGGGAGGTAATTTTCATGGACAACCATTAGCAATGGCTTTAGATTATTGTTCTATTGCTGCTGCAGAATTAGGAAACATTGCAGACAGACGATGTTTTTTATTATTAGAAGGCAAATATGGATTACCTAGATTATTAACTGCTAAAGGCGGATTAAATTCTGGTTTTATGATTCCTCAATACACAACTGCTGCTTTAGTTACAGAAAACAAATCTTTATGCTTCCCTCCTTCTGCAGATAGCATTCCAACCTCTTTAGGTCAAGAAGATCATGTATCTATGGGAAGTATTTCTGGGAGAAAATTCAATCAGATTTTAGAAAATTTAGAAAAAATTCTTGCCATTGAGTTAATGTATGCAGCTCAATCTTTAGAATTTAGAAGACCGAATACTTTTTCTAAAGTTATCGAAAAAAATCATGAAATCATTAGAGAAAAAGTTGATAAATTAGAAGATGATAGACTTTTAAAAGATGATATAAACAATATGATATCATTAGTTAAAAACAAAAAATTCATTGTAAAATAAATTTAATTATGACTTTTAAAGAACAAATTCTACAAGGAATTCCAGATATTCTTCCAGTTAAAAAAGAATATCCAAAAAATGGAAATAGAGCCCCAAAAAGAGTAGATCTATTATCTAAAGAAGAAAAGCAGTTAGCTATAAAAAATGCTCTTCGTTATTTTCCAAAAGAATGGCATCAAGAGTTGGCAAACGAGTTTGCTCAAGAATTAATAGAATATGGCAGAATCTACATGTATAGATTTAAACCAACTTACAATATTTACGCAAAATCAATTTCAGATTATCCTGCAAAAAGTCAGCAAGCTGCAGCAATTATGTTAATGATTAGCAACAATTTAAATCCAGAGGTTGCTCAACATCCAGAAGAATTAATTACATATGGTGGTAATGGTGCTGTTTTTCAAAATTGGGCTCAATATCTTTTAACAATGCAATATTTAGCAACTATGACAGAAGAACAAACATTGCATTTATATTCTGGTCATCCAATGGGATTATTTCCATCTTCTAAAAATGCACCTAGAGTTGTAGTTACAAATGGAATGATGATACCTAACTACTCAAAACCAAACGATTGGGAAAAATTTAATGCATTAGGTGTAACTCAATATGGACAAATGACAGCTGGATCATTTATGTATATTGGCCCTCAAGGAATTGTACATGGAACTACAATTACAGTAATGAATGCATTTAGAAAAATATTAAAAAAGGAAGAATCTCCTAAAGGAAAAATATTTTTAACTGCTGGTTTAGGAGGCATGAGTGGCGCTCAACCAAAAGCGGGTAATATTGCTGGTTGCATTACAATTGCTGCAGAAGTAAACCCTAAAGCAGCAACTAAAAGACACCAACAAGGTTGGGTAGATTTGCTTATTGATTCTATAGATGAATTAATTACAAGAGTTAAAGAAGCACAAAAAAACAACGAAGTTATTTCTATAGCATACATTGGAAATGTTGTTGAAGTTTGGGAACGTTTTGATGAAGAAAATATCTTTATTCATATTGGTTCAGATCAAACATCTTTACACATTCCTTGGACTGGTGGTTATTATCCAATTGGATTAACTTTTGAAGAATCAAATATTCTTATCAAAGAAAATCCAAGTTCATTTAAAGAAAAAGTACAAGAATCTTTAAGAAGACATGCAAAATCTATTAATAATCACACTAAAAAAGGAACTTACTTTTTTGATTATGGAAATGCTTTTTTACTTGAATCTTCAAGAGCTGGAGCTGATGTAATGGCAGATAATAACATCGATTTTAAATATCCTTCTTATGTTCAAGATATTTTAGGACCCATGTGTTTTGATTATGGTTTTGGTCCTTTTAGATGGGTTTGTGCTTCAGGATCTTCTGAAGATTTAGATAAAACCGATGAAATTGCAGCAGAAGTTTTACAAGAATTGATGGATAATTCTCCTGAAGAAATTAAACTACAAATGCAAGACAACATTACTTGGATAAAAAATGCAAAAGCAAATAAAATGGTAGTTGGTTCTCAAGCAAGAATTTTATATGCAGATGCCCAAGGAAGAATAAACATTGCAAAAGCTTTTAACAATGCTATTAAAAAAGGTAAAATAGGACCTGTAATTTTAGGAAGAGATCATCATGATGTTAGTGGTACAGATTCTCCTTATAGAGAAACTTCAAACATTTATGATGGAAGTAAATTTACTGCAGACATGGCAATTCATAATGTTATTGGCGATAGTTTTAGAGGTGCAAGTTGGGTTTCTATTCACAATGGTGGTGGAGTTGGCTGGGGAGAAGTTACAAATGGCGGTTTTGGAATGTTATTAGATGGCACAAAAGATGCAGAAGAAAAAATTGAAAACATGCTTTTTTACGATGTAAACAATGGAATTGCAAGAAGAAGTTGGGCAAGAAATTCTGAAGCAATATTTGCTATTAAAAGAGAAATGGAAAGAACACCAAATCTTAAAGTAACATTGCCTAACTTAGTAGAAGAAAAACACCTAAATAACTTATTTTAATGAATGTACTTTTTATAAACATAAAAGAATTAATTCAAGTTAGAGAAAAAAATATCGATTTTGTTTCTGGCAAAGAAATGAACACTTTACCAACCATTAAAAATGCTTTTTTATTAGTTGAAAACGGGTTGATTTCAGACTTTGGTGATATGAAAGATTGCCCTAAATCGACTTATAAAACTGTTGATGCTACAGGTAAAATGATACTCCCTTCTTGGTGCGATTCTCATACTCATATAGTTTATGCTGGTAATAGAGAAAATGAGTTTGTAGATAGAATTAAAGGTCTTTCTTATAAAGAAATTGCAGAAAAAGGTGGTGGAATTCTTAATTCTGCCAAAAAACTACAAGTAACTTCAGAAAATGAGCTTTACAATCAAAGTAAAAAACGTTTAGAGGAAATTATACATTTAGGAACTGGTGCAGTAGAAATTAAATCGGGTTATGGGTTGACAAAAGATTCTGAACTTAAAATGTTAAGAGTCATTAAAAAATTAAAAGAGAATTATCCTATAGAAATAAAAGCAACTTTTTTAGGTGCTCATGCAGTTCCTAATCAATATAAAAATAACAAAAGTGATTATTTACAAATGCTAATTGATGATATTTTACCTGTTATAAAAGAAGAAAACTTAGCCGATTTTATTGACATCTTTTGTGAAACAGGATATTTTACAATTGAAGACACTGAAAAAATATTAAAAGCTGGAAAAGAATATAATTTAAAAGGTAAAATCCATGTTAATCAATTTACAGCAATTAATGGAGTACAAGTTGGTATTAAGCACAATGCTTTATCTGTAGATCATTTAGAAGAAATGAGAACAGAAGATATAGCAGCTTTAAAAAACACCAAAACTATGCCTGTTGCATTGCCTAGTTGTTCTTATTTTTTAAGCATTCCTTATACACCTGCAAGAAAAATGATTAACGCTGGTTTACCATTAGCTTTAGCAACAGATTACAACCCAGGAAGCACTCCTTCTGGAAACATGAATTTTGTAGTTTCTACAGCTTGCATAAAAATGAAAATGACTCCAGAAGAAGCTATAAATGCAGCAACAATTAATGGAGCTTATGCAATGAATCTTAAAAATAAAACAGGTTCTATTACTAAAGGAAAATTAGCAAACTTAATATTGACTAAAGAAATCAGTTCTTACAATTTTATTCCATATTCTTTTGGAAATCCTATTATAGAAACAGTATTTTTAAAAGGTGAAGAAATTAAATACATTTAATTTATGAGTATTTTAAAAGATTTAAACATCAACTATACAAAAGGGGATGCAAACAATTTTTCTGGAAGAAAAACTGCATTAAAAAACCAATACTGGCATCAAGATATTAAAGTTTCTCATATTGATGATATTCAATTTAATAGCGAAACAAATATTGGAATTATTGGATATATTTGTGATGAAGGAGTAAGAAGAAATAAAGGTAGAATAGGTGCAAAAAACGGACCTAAATCTGTTAGAAATAAGTTAGGCAAACTCCCAATTCACTTTAAAAATAAAAACATAACAGATTTTGGAGATATTATTTGTGTGGATGAAAACTTAGAAGATTGTCAAAAAGGACTTTCAGCAATCGTTCAAAAATTAATATCAAACAATAATTTTCCTATTGCAATTGGTGGTGGTCATGATATTGCTTACGCAAATTTTAATGGAATTAAAAAAGCTTTAAAAGGCAAACAAAAAAACAAAATTGGCATTATAAATTTTGATGCTCATTTTGATTTAAGACCACTTGAAACACAAGCCAATTCTGGGACTCCTTTCAACCAGATTTTAACAGAAAATGATAATGTCGATTATCTTGTATTAGGAATTCAACAACAGTCTAATACCAAAGAATTGTTTCAAATAGCTCATGATAAAAACGTTAATATTATAAATAGTTTTGAATGTGATTCTTTTAATTCTGATATAGAAAACAAACTAAATTCATTTATAAATAAAGTAGACTATTTGTATGTTACAATAGATTTAGATGGCTTTTCTTCTGCTTATGCAACAGGAGTTAGTGCTCCATCTCCATTAGGTTTTAGTCCTAATTTTGTTTTTAAAACTCTTAGTCACATTTTTAAAAGTAAAAAGGTAATTTCTTGTGATATAGCAGAACTAAATCCAACTTTTGATGTTGATACTAATACTGCAAATTTAGCAGCTAGAATTCTAGATTTTATAGTAGTAAACCTCTAAAATTACCTTAAAATTTCTTTTATAATTTTTAAGTGATGATTGGTGTGTAATTTTAAAAATTTTTGAGTTTGTCTTTTATTTAATTGTTTAAATAAAGGATGAGTAAAAAATTGATTATCATCTAAAGCCTCAAAACTTTTTAAATGTTCTTTGGCTATTTTTAATTGATTTTCTATGTCCTCTTTTAAAATAACCTCTGGAGGCAATACTCTTTTTGGAGATCTTGCTTTTCCTCTAGGAAAAAAGCCAAATGTAAAAGTTAGTAAACTTAAGCCACTAAACTCTTTTTTAAATTCTGATTCTTTAGATTTTTTAATTGTATCATTAACTAAATTGATAACTTTTAAGGAATGATCTAAATGCCAACCAACACTAGATTCAGAAACTTTTAGATTTACAGTTTTATAATGATTTGTGTACTTATCAATAAGTTGAAGTTCTTTATCTAACATAAACTAAAATTTTCTTGTCTAAGATAATTAAATTCTAAGCATAAAAAAATCCAGTTTAAAAACTGGATTTTTATTATTTATTGCATTTTCTGAAGATTTGCCAACTCTAAATTAGTTAACTCTCTCCATCTTCCTCTTGGTAAGTTTTTCTTAGTTAATTCAGCAAAAATTACTCTATCAAGTTTATTTACTTTGTAACCTACATGTTCAAATATTTTACGAACAATTCTATTTCTTCCAGAATGAATTTCTATTCCAACTTCCGTTTTTGGCTGACCATCTACATAAGAAACAGCATCAATAAATACTTTTCTTCCTTCAATGATTACCTCTCCTCTTAATTTTTCTAAATCTTTTAAATCTAACTTTCTATCTAATGAAGCATGGTATAACTTACGTACATTGTGCTTAGGATGCGTTAATTTTTTAGCCAAATCACCATCGTTTGTAAACAACAACAATCCAGTTGTATTTCTATCTAACCTACCAACAGGATAAATTCTTTCTTTAGATGCATTTGCAACTAATTCCATTACTGTTTTTCTACCTCTATCATCATCCATTGTAGTTATGTAATTCTTAGGTTTATTCAGTAAAATATATCTTTTTTGTTCTGGAGAAATTGAAGTTCCGTCAAAACGAACAACATCATCTGGTTGAACTTTGTAACCCATTTCAGTTACTAATTTTCCATTCACCTCAACACTTCCATGTTCTATATATGTATCTGCTTCTCTACGAGAACAAACACCAGAATTTGCAATGTATTTGTTTAAACGAATTCCTGAAGATTCGTTAGACTTTGGAGTTTCTTTAATTTTAGTAAAAGTTTTTTTAGTACTTTTTCTAGCTAAAGGTTTGCTTTTTCTACTTAGAGGACTACTTTTTTTACCTTCTTGTCGTCCTCTCGACGAGTTTCTATTTGATTTCATTACTTAAAATTTTTGCAAAAATAGGCATAAAAAACTTTAATTCAATCTCTCTATCACTTTTTCTACAATTAAAGAAGTATCAATAAAAATTAAAGAAAAAACACCAATTAAAAGCAACACTTTCAAAACATTATGCATTAATCTATATTGATTTGTATTGGTAGAACTCCATAAATAAGTTCCTAAAAAAACAAGTACTATCAACGCAAAATAAAAGTAATATTTCATATAACTTATTGCTGGATAATTGAATAAAATAATAACAGGAATAAGAGTTAATAGTAATAAAAATATTGAAAACTGCTTGGTTCTTTTCTCTCCATAAACAATAGGAAAAGAATCATAATCATTAACTATTGCACCTTTTAAATTTTGTAAATCCTTTAACAATTCTCTTACCATTAAAACTAAAAATAAGAAAATAGCGTGCACAAAAATAATTTTCGAAAAATTCTTAAAATACACAAAAACGGCAAAAAAAGGTAGCAAAGTTAAAGTTGTTACCACTATTAAACCTATTAAAGGGTATTTTTTAAGCTTATGAGAATAAAACCAAATACCAAAAATATATACTGAAAAAAACAATGCTGCTTTTACGGAAATTAAGAGCCCAAAGAGAAAACCTAAAGCATTTAAAACAAAATACAAGGTTAATTTAGTAGATTGTTTTACGTAATTATCAATATTTGCTTTTAGAGGCCTATTAATTTTATCAACCTTAACATCATAAAAATTATTAATTATATACCCAGCAGCAACTACACAAACACTTGCTAAAACAATTAAAAACAAGTCTACATCTAATACAATGTTTCTTGCAGATTTTTTAGGTGAAAAAATAAAAATAGCAGCTAAATATTGAGCAAAAACTAAAACAAGAATGTTATAACCTCTTATAACAGAAAGTAAGCTAAAAAATTTAAAAATAATTCTTTTTAATTTAAAGCTAGTCATATTCTTAGAACCTATAAACCAATTCTAGCTTATAATTCTCAAGGCTTTTTTGAGCCTTTTCATAATCTTCGGTAAAGCCTAATATATAACCTCCACCACCAGATCCACAAAGTTTTAAGTAATAATCATTAGTTTTAATTCCATTTTCCCATACTTTATGAAAAGCATCAGGAATCATAGGTTTAAAATTCTTTAAAACTAACTTTGATAACGATTTTACATTTCCAAATAACGATTTTACATTTCCATGTAAAAAATCGTCAATACAGGCATCTGTAGTTGTAGCAAACTCTTCACTAATCATTTTTCTAAAACCTTCGTTTTTCATCTTGTTCATAAAGATGTTTACCATAGGCTCTGTTTCTCCAATTTGTTCAGAATCTAATAAGAACACAGCTCCTTTTCCTTCTTTTTGAGAAGGGATTCCTGCAGGCTCTACATTGTCTTTAGAATTAATTAAAATTGGTAAACTTAAATAACTATTTAAAGGGTCTAAACCAGAACTTTTACCATGAAAAAAAGATTCCATTAAAGAAAATATCTCTTTAAGCTTTAATAATTTTTCTCTGGTTAAGTTTTCTAGAACTGTAATTTTATCATTAGCATATTTATCATAGATTGATGCAACCAAAGCACCAGAACTACCTACTCCATAACCTTGAGGTATTGAAGAATCAAAATACATTCCGTTATTTACATCTCTTTCTAATTCATTTAAATTAAAAGAAACCAAAGTGGTATCTAAAGTAGATAAATGCTGAAAAAAACGTTGTAAATTTTCATTAGAAACTTTAGGCGTACCAGATAATTCTGATGAAGTTTTTAAAGCTCCTCTGTATGCGTTAAACGGAATTGCTAAACCTTTAGAATCTTTGATAATTCCATACTCTCCAAAGAGAAGAATTTTAGCGTAAAATAATGGTCCTTTCATTTTTCTTTCAAATAGTTATGCAAAAATACAACTTTTAAAAATAAGATTTAAAAATTCTTATAAAACGCCTTCCAAATTCCCACTTTTTCACCGTTTTTATACTTTCCTCTTTCTTTAATTTTTCCGTTTTTGTAGTATGTTTTCCAAATTCCTTCTTCTAATCCATCTTCATACTTCCCAGAAATTTTTAATTCTCCTGTTTCATAATATTCAGAAAAAACTCCTATTGGTTTTCTATTTCTATATTTATACTTTCTAAAAACTTTACCGCTTTTATAAAAATAAGTTGCTTCTTTTTTGTTTTTAGAAAACACTTTATAATAGATAGAATTTGATTGATTTACTTCTTTTAATTCTGCATCTAACCAAATAGTTTCTTGAGAAGAAACAGACATTGTAAATAGAAAAAAACTTAAAGAAACTAACTGTAATAGAACTTTCATTTATTAATAATTTTCTGCGAACCTTATAATTGTTTAGCTCCAAAACCCACAGTATCACAAATATACTGATTTTTTTGACAGTACTTAGAAAGCTTGTTTTCTATAAAATTATTAACTGTATCTTTTTCTGCTTCAGGATATAAAACATGCACATTTGCACCTGCATCTAAGGTAAAACAGATATTGCTATTGTTTTCATTTCTGTACTCCCAAATACTATTAATAATTTCTAAGGTATTTGGTTTCATTAATATAAAATAAGGGTTACTTGTAAGCATCATTGCATGCAAGGTTAAAGCTTCGCTTTCTACCAGGTTTATAAATGATTTTACATCTCCATTTTTAAGAATTTCTGATATTTTAGACAAGTTATCATTGGCTTGCAAAAACCTATTTTCTGCATAAGGATGATTGTGCATTAAATTATGACCTACTGTGCTAGATACTTGTTTTTCGCCTTTATCTACCAACAAAATAGCATCTTGATAGTTTTCAAAAACCGAATGAACTTTGTAAGGAAACTGAACTCCAAACAAATCTGAGCTTCCTTCAATTTCTGGGTGATTTCCCCAAACTACTAATGGTCCTTCTATGCTTCTACTTGCACTTCCAGATCCTAATCTTGCTAAAAAAGAAGCTTTTTTATTAATGTATTCTTTAGATAAACTTGTATTTAATTCAGATTCTAAACTCATTAAACACATTGCAATTGCACTTAAACCACTTGCAGAAGATGCAATTCCACTTGAGTGTGGAAATGAATTTTCTGAATTTATAGTCATTTTATATTCAAAAATATAAGGACAATATTCTTTTATTCTTGTAAAGAATGCTGCAATTTTAGGTTTAAAGGCATCTTTTTGTTTTCCTTCAAAAAACAAATCGAATTCTACCTCTTCTGTTTTTTCTTTTTGCTCAAATTCTATAGTAGTTATGGTGTGGCAATTGTTTAAAGTAAAACTAATGGAAGCATTTTTTGGAATTTGAGGATTGCTTTTACCCCAATATTTTACCAATGCTATATTACTTGGTGTTTGCCATGTAAAACTTGCTTTTTCAATTGATTTATTAGATGATGCTGCTATAAATTCTGATGTATTCAAAGTCTAAATATTTGCTTCAAAGATAAAACTATTTCGTCTAAATATCGGTTAACTTTTTTAGCACATTTTCTTTATAAGTTCTGCTAATAGGAATTGCTTTTTTCTCAATTTCTACAAACTCGTTTGTATATGAATCTGTTTTATTTAAATTAACAATAAAAGATCTATGTACTCTTAAAAATTGTTGAGAAGGCAACTTCATTTCTATATTAGAAATTGTTTCTCTAGTTACCAAAATATGCTCGTTTGTATAAATTTTTATATAATCAGATAAACTTTCTATATATAGAATTTCATCAAAAACCACTTTTACCATTTTACGTTCAGATCTTACAAAAATGTAATTTGGTTTTTCTATGCTTTCCTCTTTTTTTGTAGGCAAATTTATTTCGACCTTAGTTTCTATAAATTTATTTATTGCTTGTAAAAAACGATCAAAAGCAATAGGTTTTAGCAAATAATCTACAGCCTGTAAATCAAATCCATCTACAGCATATTCTCTGTAAGCAGTTGTAAAAATTATTTTAGATTTTTTATTGATAGTTTTTGCTAAAGACAAACCAGAAACATCTGGCATATTTATATCTAAGAAAAACAAATCGATGTTATTTTTATTTGCAACGTCAAAGGCTTCCATGGCATTTTTACAACTTTGCACCAAGTTTAAATTAGGTATTTTAGCCACAAAAGATTCTAAAATCTTTCTAGCAACTGGTTCATCATCAACAATAACACAATTAATTTTACTCATTTTTTAAAATTCAATTTTTAAAAGTACTTTAAACGAATGTTCTTTTTCTAATATTTCTAATTGATGTTTGTTTGGATAAAGCATTTCTAATCGTTTTTTAATGTTTTCTAATCCTATTCCAATATTCTTTTCTTCTTTTAAAGTTGATGAATTTTCAACTTCAAAAAACAAAGAATTATTTTTTGTTGTAAGATTAATATTTACACTTAAAATCTCATCAATAATTACTCCATGTTTAAAACTATTTTCTACAAATGGAATTAATAACATTGGCGGAATTTGAATAGCTTCATTTAACTTATCTTTTTTAAAATTCACTTTTAAAGTATCGTGAAAACGCATTTTTTCTAAAGAAATATAATCTTCTAAATGATTTAATTCTTCAGACAATAACACTTTTGGTTTTTCTACTTGATATAAAATATAGTCTAATAAATTAGATAATTTTAAAATCATTTCTGGAGCTTCATCTGCTTTAGCAATAGCAAAACCATAAATAGTATTTAAAGAATTAAACAAAAAATGAGGGTGAATTTGCATCTTTAAAAACTTTAATTCTTGCTCTTTTAATTGCAATTGGGTTTCTAAAAACTTGCTTTTTAAATCTTCTGTTTTTATTTGTGATAAATAATTATAAACCACTAAACCAATTACAATTACAAACAAAATAACCATATAAACTCCAAAAACAATAAAGGGTAAACTTTTAGTTAACGGAATTACTGTGTTTTTATCTGGACTTTCTAACAATACAAAACCATAAAGTATAGATAAAATTAGAAAACTAGTTGTAATTATAAACGAATAAATACTGTATAAAATAAAATAGAAATACTTTTTCTTTTGAAGAAAATTTGGAATTAAATAATATAAAAAAACGTAACAAACTATAATGGTACTTGGCATTAAAAATGCCGAAAATGAATTTACATATTTAATATTGTTACTACCATAGCCTAAAAAATAGGTGTAAAAAAAATACACACCTACCCAAAAAAAGACGTGTAAAACAGCTTGTAAAACAAAATTAATAAATGGACTTACATTTTTCATTAAAGAGCAATATCTAACTTTATATAATATCTAACTTAAATTTGCGACGAAATTCTTAAAACAAAGGTTAGTTTACCAAATTAAGTCATTTTTGTTAAAAACAGTAATTATTTGGTTGTTTACAGTTTACTTTTCTTAAGATATCGTTTTTTTTATTTTCAAAAGTAACTTTAAAATACTTTTGGTGTATATTAACATTAAAAATAAACTCATTATGAAATTATTACCTTTAAATCTTTTAAGTGATGGCGGTCCATTATTTATGTACACAATTTTAATTACATTACTAATTTGCATTACTTTAATTTTAAAAGCATTTTTAAAAGGAGATGCTAATGGAAAAGCTTTAAAACTTATAAAATCTATAAGCCTTTTTGCCTTAGTATGGGGTTTTTTAGGAATGATGATTGGTTTAATTAGTGCTTTTGATGCAATTTCTATAACTGAAGGAATTTCTCACAAAATTTTAGCAGCTGGTTTAAAAATAGCGCTACTTTCTCCTGCATTTGGAATGGTTGCTTTTTTAATAGCAAGACTAGGTATTATAGGTCTTATTTTAAAAGAAAAATAAAGACCTTACTAACAATTACAAAATACCCATTTCATTTATTCTGAAATGGGTATTTTTGTTTTTATGAATACATCAAAAGTGTTTTTACTTTTAAACGGAGAGCCCCCTAAAAATCTTCCTAAACTTTCAAATTACAAAGTTATTTGTGCAACAGATGGTGCTTATAAATATTTAAAAGAAAAAAAAATAACTCCCCATTTTATTAGTGGCGATTTTGATTCTTTAAACGATTTACCAAAAGATATTGAAGTAATTCACACACCAAACCAAGAGTTTACAGATTTTGATAAAATGCTTCAAATTTTATTTGACAAAGGTTTTAAAAACATTGATGTTTTTGGAGCAAGTGGTAAAGAACACGATCATTTTTTAGGAAACTTACACACTGCTATTCAGTGGAAAGAAAAATTAAAACTTACTTTTTTTGATGATTATAGTCAATATTTTTTAGCTGATAAGAAAACTGAAATCTTAAATTGTGATGACAAAACAATTTCATTAGTCCCTTTTCCTGAGGCTAAAAACATAGTTACAAAAGGATTACAATATTCATTAAAAAATGAAAATTTAACTTTTGGAAACAGAATTGGTACAAGAAATAAAGCCATAGAAAATACTGTAGAAATCAGTTTTAAAACGGGTGAAATGTTTATTTTTATCAATCATTAAAAGCAAAATTGTCATTTTGAGTAAATTAATTGAAGTCTAAAAATTCTAAAGTTATTTTTTAACTCATTAAGATTTCTCCACAAGGTCGAAATGACAGTAAACCGTAAAATATTTAAAAATGTCTAGAAAAATAAAACTATTGTGGGATTTTAGAGGTCCAGATGCACAAGAAACAGCAAAACATCATACAATTCACTTAAAAGAATTTGCAACCATAGAAAATCTTGCTTTTCATGAAATTGATATTCAAGAAAAGAACCCAATGTTATTTGCTGCATTTATAACTGTTGATGAAAAAGATATGAAAGTTTATAGAGATGCTTTAAAACCTCATCGTGGAGAAATTGGTTAATAAAAATGGGCTTTTAAAGGAAATTAAAAAATTTCAAAATAAAAAATTAATAACAACATTCGTTTTTGAATATGAATTTTATCAAAAGAAAAAACCTGTATTAATGACTAAAAAACAATTCCTTTCTTAAATAATAAATAGTACCTTCATCCATTATAAACATCTAACTCGTTTAAAGATGAATATCTATTTTAAAACCCTAAATACTGCCTTACTTCTTTTTACTTTTTTCTTTATTACTTCTTGTAAGAATAATTCAAATATTAACTCATTAATAGTAACAAACACATCAGAATTAAACAAAGCTCTTAAAAACATAAAAGCAGGAACAGAAATTGTTTTAAAAGACGGAGTTTATAAAGACGCTCAAATTAAATTTTACGGAATTGGTACTAAAGAAAATCCTATTATTTTAAAAGCAGAAAATTCTGGAAACGTATTTTTTGAAGGAAAATCTTATTTGCATTTAGGAGGAGAATATTTAGTAGTTGATGGATTGTTTTTTAGAAATGGTTATAGCCCAGAAATAAGTATTCTTAGATACAGAATTGGTAAGGATTCTACAGCTTTTCATACTAGAATTACAAATACAATTATTAAAAACTTTACCAAACCAAGTAGATTAACCAACGATCATTGGATTGAATTTTATGGTAAATACAACAAATTAGACCATTGTTATATTGAAGGAAAATCTAATGATGGAGAAACAATTAGGGTTTTTCAAAATGGAAATAAAAACGTTAGTAATTATCATCAAATAGTTAATAATTACTTTGGTCCAAGACCTAGAAAAGGTGGCCCAAGAGCAGAAACCATTCGTATTGGAGATAGTAAAACTTCTATGAGTTCTGGTTTTGTAAATGTTTCTGACAACTATTTTGAAGCTTGTAATGGTGAAGTAGAAATTATATCAGACAAAACGAATTTTAACACCTTTAAAAACAATATTTTTTACAAATGCGAAGGTTCTTTGGTTTTAAGACATGGTAGTTTTTCTACTGTAGATGGTAATTTTTTTATTGGTGATGATGATTCTGATTTTTATGGAGGAATTAGATTGGTTAGTACAGGTCATTTTATAACAAACAACTATTTCTATAAAATAAATGGCTCAAAATTCAGAAGCCCTTTAGCGGTTATGAATGGTATAAATATGACTCCAATTAATAGATATAAACAAGTTACAGATGTTGTTGTTGCTTACAATACTTGGGTAGATTGTAAATCGCCCATACAAATTGGTGTTGGTCAAAATGTTGCCAGTGCTGGTGTTTTACCAAAATATGAAATTCGTTCTGCACCTCCAATTCGTTCTGTAATTGCAAATAATTTAATTTACAATCATAAAGAAGATCAAAATCCGTTTATCAATCATGATAATATGGATGGAATTTTATTTAAAAATAACTTGTTAGATAATAACGGAACTGCATTTACAAAGTTTAACGTTTTAAATAATCAAGACATTAAAATGAAGCAAATAAATGATTGGTTGT
The DNA here is from genome assembly GCF_023555495.1 of Polaribacter sp. Z022. Taxonomy (GTDB): domain Bacteria; phylum Bacteroidota; class Bacteroidia; order Flavobacteriales; family Flavobacteriaceae; genus Polaribacter. The sequence continues at coordinate 557,893 of NZ_JALCZO010000003.1, forward strand.
TTGTACCTGAAGCTTCTCAATCTGAAATTTTTAATGATGTTTTTATTGGTTATGATTTTGATAAAATTAAAACAGACCTTTTTGGAAGCTTAAGAACTAATAAAAATAATGTTGGTGCCATTACAAACATAAAAGCTGCAGAAAAATTTAAAATTGACATCAAAAAATATGGTCCAAATTGGTTTTCATCAGAAAAAACAATTGTAAAACCAAATACAATCAATGTTTCTAAAAATGACGATTTAAACACTAAAATTACAAATGCTAAAAATGGTGATATCATCAACTTAACAGAGAAAGTTTACACGATTAATTCTTCTCTTAAAATCGATAAAAAAATAACTATTCAATCAAGTAATAATGCTCAAATTGTTTTTACTGGTGATAAAAATATTCCTGCGTTTAAAATGCATCCTTATGGAAATTTAATTCTTGAAAGTGTAAATTTAAGTAGCACAACAAATCAAATTGCTTTTGAAACCTTAAAAGAAAACATGTCTGCAGCATATAATGTATCTGTAAACAATTCAACATTACAAAGTTTTTCTACTGTTATACAAGCTCACAAAGGTTCTTTTGCTGATAATATTACTTTTCAAAACACCAAAATACAAAACTGTGAAAACGGAATTGTTTTAGCTTCTGAACAAAAAGGAGATTACAATGCTTATATGGTTACGTTACATAATTGTGAAATTACAAACATCCAAAAAAATGTGATTCATTATTATAGAGGTGGTTATGATGAATCTACAATTGGAGGAAGATTAAAAGTTACAAATTGTACTTTTAGAAACTCTGGAAATAAAGAGAAAAGTAACATATTACTAAAAACAAGGGGCATAGTTAATGTTGATATTTCTAACAATACATTTCAAAATAATTCAGTTAAATACATTGCTTTTTTATGGGGAGAAAAAAACAATCATCACACAAATAACAAAGTATTAAATTCTGGAAAAATTAAAGTAGAACAACAATTAAAACTAGATATACTATACTAATTTTAAGAAATTTTGCAGCAATTATGAACATCAAACTTAACAATCAAATCCTACTATATTTAGCAATTTTTATCTTATTTATTGGCTGTAAAGAAGAGAAAGAAAAACAAGCTTACGCTATTAAAGTTTATCAAACTTCTTATGCTGGTGATAATTTAAAAATACTCAATTTAGATTCTATAAATAGATCAAATAATAATCTAAAAAAGGTAAAGTTAGAAATTAATCCACAAAAAGAATTTCAAAAATATTATGGTTTTGGTGCTTCATTTACAGAATCTTCTGCTTGGAATTTAGCTACAATACCTAAAAAACTTCGTAAAGAAGTACTTACCAACTTATTTAACCCAACAAAAGGAGCAGGATTTAGTTTAACAAGAACTCATATAAATAGTAGCGATTATGCTAACAATCATTATACATATGTAAAAGATGGAGATGAATCTCTAAATTCTTTTAGTATTCATGAAGATTTAAAAGGTTTTTCTGGTGATGAAAATGAACAAGTAAAAAACATCGAACTTATAGAACCTTCTTATGATTTGATACCTATGATTTTAGAAGCCTCAACAATAGATGGTGCAGATTTTAAAATTATAGCTTCACCTTGGAGTCCTCCTTCATGGATGAAAACTGGAGAAACAAAAGAAATGACAAATGGTAGTTTGCTTCCAAAATACTATCCTGTTTGGGCAAAATATTTATCAAAATACGTAAGTGCTTACCAAAAACAAGGAATTAATATTTGGGCAATAACGCCACAAAACGAGCCTTTACACAATCATGATGCAAGATGGGATAGTAATGGATTTACACCTGAACAAGGTAGAGATTTCTTAAAAAATCACTTAGGTCCTCAATTTGTAAAAGACGGACATTTGAATATTGATGACTTAAATAAAGGAGTTAAAATTCTTATTTACGATCATAACAAATCTGTAATGAATAATTATGCAGATGCAACTTATAAAGATACTGAAGCTTCTAAATACGCTTGGGGAACTGCTTTTCATTGGTATGCAAATTCAGAATTAAAAGAGAATAATTATTATGCAGAAGAACTAGATAAATTGCAACAAAATTGGCCAGATAAAGGCATTATTCATACAGAATCTAGTATTGATATTGATGCCCAAGACCCAATAGGACAATATTGGAGAGAAAGTACAGATTATGCAGGAAAATTTATCCCATTTGAAACCTATGCTTATGATATTATTTCTGATGTAAATCATGGAACTCAAGGTTATGTAGAATGGTGTATGATTTTAAGTAATGAAGGAAAGCCAAATCCTTACGATAATTTTAATAGTGCTCCTGTTTTAATAAACCCAGAAACAGATGAAGTTATTTATACACCTCTTTATTATTTACTGAGTCATTTTAGTAAATTTATTCGTCCAAATGCAGTTAGAATTGACTCAAAAAGCAAAGAATTAGAAGGACTTATTTATACTGCTGCAAAAAACACTGATGGTTCTTTAGCTGTAGTAATTTATAATAATAAAAATGAATCTATTGAAGTTTCTATGGACGTAAAAGGTAACAACTATACAACAACAATAGAACCAAAAGCTATACAAACTATTCATTTAAAAGAGTTGAAAAAATAAAAGAACATTTCTTTAATAATTTAGTTTGTTTCTAAACGAAAAACAATAGAACTTCGGCTAACGCCGATTATAACTCATTAAAACGGACATCATAATCGTCTTAAGTTGGCATTCATATAGTGAAAAACTTCAAAATTAAATTTGATTTCTGAAAAAACATATAGACCAAGTGCACCTCTAAACCAATTTGTAGATTTCATTTGGATTGGTCAAGCACCTGAATTAAACATTGAATCCAATCATTATGCTGCTTTATTTACAGAACTTATTTTTAATTATGGAAACACATTTAATGTTGATGGTCAGAATGTAGAAAGTTTTAAAAATAAATATGTACATCAAATAATTTCAGGCTTAAAAACAGAGCCATTTCAAACAAAAATATCTGGAATATACAACTCTGCTGGATTAATTTTGAAGCCATTTTGTTTTGGTTTTCTTTTAGATAAATTAGGTACTAAAGATTTTGAATACCTATCTGAAATAGTTTATGAATTTCTTTTTGAAAGTAATACACCTAATTTCAAAAAATTAGAATCGGAATTAGAAAACATTTTCTGTAAAATTCAATTGGATAAAGATTTAATAAAATATGAACAGTTTATTTCTAAGAAAGATTTAAACAATGGAGTTATGCAGAGTTTTAACCAATCAATTGAAATTTCTCAAAAAAACTTTATTAAAAAATTTAAAAAGCATTACAAAATAACGCCAAATCAATACTTTAAACTAAAAAAAGTTAATGAAACTATCCAATTAATTGAAAATAACAAAGCCTATAATTTGACAGAAATAGGATTACAATCAGGTTTTTATGACCAGTCACATTTTATAAAGATTTTTAAGGGATTTTGCGGTTATAGCCCTAAAGAACATTTAAAAAAAATTCAAAGGTAAATTCTGTACAATTTTTTCATTGCAGATTATAAGAGTTTTGCACCTTTAAATTATACAAGATAATTATGGATAATAAAAACAAAGTATTTATTGCAACAAGTTTAGACGGTTATATCTCAGACAAAAATGGAGGTCTTGATTGGCTACAGTCTATTCCAAATCCCGACAATGATGATATGGGATATGTGGAATTCACCAACGGAATTGATGCTCTGGTTATGGGACGAACAACATTCGAAACTGTTATCGGATTTGATGTTCCTTGGCCATATAACAAACCAGTTTTTGTTTTGAGTAACAAATTAAATGAAATTCCTGAAAGCCATAAAGAAAAGGCTTTTTTAGTCAAAGGAACTTTGACGGAAATTTTAGACCAAATTCATAAAAATGGATTTCATAAATTATATATTGATGGAGGAACAACCATCAGAAGTTTTTTAAAGGAGGATTTGATTGATGAAATGGTACTTACCACAATTCCGGTTTTATTAGGTGGTGGCTCTTCCTTATTTACAGAACTTCCGAACGAACTGAAATTCGAACTAATTGAAACAAAAAGATATTTAAACCAAATAACACAGAATCATTACAAACGGAAAAAATAAAATACGAAATGCCAACAACGTACAAAATTAATTGCTTGGCAAGAGCACATTTACGAAAGTCCTCACGGACTTTCTTTGCTCAGGAATTATTTACTAAATTTATAACTTAAACACGCAACTAAATCTTGTACAAGACCGTTAGCGAATCACAACAATCTATTTCCATTTAATACCACAACCCAAACTAGGTTTAGGGTTTTCTATAGGAGATTTATTTTCTAATAAATAATCTAAAGACAATCTTAAATCTTTTCCTGTAACTGGTTTCCCATTTCCGGGTCTAGAATCATCTAATTGCCCATGATACACAGCTTTTAAGTCAGTATCAAAAACATAAAAATCTGGTGTACAAGCAGCATCATAAGCTTTTGCTACTTCTTGAGTTTCATCATACAAATATGGAAAAGGAAAATTTTCAGTTTTTGCTAATTCTTGCATTAATTCTGGAGAATCTTGTGGATAATTTGCAACATCATTAGAACTAATTGCAATAAAATTTATTCCTTTTTGTTGATACTCATTAGCCATTTTAACTAAGGCTGAATTAACATGAATTACAAACGGACAATGATTACATATAAACATAATTACAGTTCCTTTTTCTCCTCTTGCTTCTTGTAATGAAACAAAACTATCATCTACAGTATTTATTAATGTAAAATCTGGTGCTTTTTTTCCTACTGCAAATTCGTTTGATTCTGTTCTTGCCATTATAAATTAGATTTGATTAGTTATGAGTTTGTCAGTTCTAGTGATTTCGATTTTTTGATTGAAATTGTATCGAGAATTTTCATTTCGTAAAACTTATTCTCGATACAAATTTAAAAACTTACGTTTTTAAATTCACTCGAATTGACAGTTTTACTTAATCTAGTTATTCTGAAATTGCTTTCGCACAAATATAGCCTCCTGTCCATGCATTCTGAAAATTAAAACCTCCAGTTACTGCATCAATATTTAAAACTTCACCTACAAAAAAGAGGTTTTTATGCTTTTTACTTTCAAAACGTTTAAAATTAATTTCTTTTAAATCAATTCCTCCAGCAGTTACAAACTCATCTTTAAAAGTAGTTCTACCATTGGCATTAAAAATACCTTTTGTTAATTGATTTGCTAAAGTTTCTTTTTGGATGTTTTTTAAATCTGCCCAATTTTGATTTTGCTTTATACCAGAAGCTATTACAAAACGCTCCCATAATCTTTTAGAAACTTCTGAAAAAGGCGATTTTAAAATAACGGTTTTTCTAGGTTCTTTCTTTTTTAAGTTTAATAATACATTTAAAACTTTATCTGTAGGTCTAGACAACCAATTTACCTCTACATTATACTGATAATTTTTATCCGCTAAAACTCTTGCACCAAATGCAGAAAGTTTTAAAACTGAAGGTCCACTCATTCCCCAATGTGTAATTAATAATGGTCCTGAAGCTTCTAATTTTGTGTTTACAATTTTTACAGTAGCATTAGGTACTGAAGTCCCCAATAAATCTACCAATCTTTTATCATTTATATTAAAAGTAAATAAAGACGGAACAGGTTCTACAATTGTATGATCTAATGTTTTACACAACTCCCATACTTTTTTAGAACTTCCTGCAGCAACAATTACTTTATCTGCTTTAAAAACTTCACTTTTAGTGTTTACAATCCATTTATTTTCTTGTTGATAAACCTCATTTACACCACAGTTTGTTAACACCTTAATATTTAACTTATCAACAGCATTTTGAAAACAATCTATAATTGCTTGACTCGTATTTGCTTCTGGAAAAACTCTATTATCTTCTTCAATTTTTAAGGGCACTCCTCTTTCTTCAAACCATTCAAAAGTATCACCTGTCATAAATTGATGAAAAGGACCCAACAATTCTTTTTTTCCTCTTGGATAAAATTCTGTTAACTCTTTAGGAATAAAACATGCATGCGTAACATTACATCTTCCACCTCCAGAAATTTTTACTTTTTGTAAAACTTCTTTCCCTTTTTCTAATATTGTAATGTCTAACTCTGGATTATTTTCTTTTGCATTAATGGCCGTAAAATAACCTGCTGCTCCTCCTCCAATTATTATTATTTTACTCATTTTTTCGATATTTTCAGTTCGATTAATTTTGATTTTTTTCAAAATTGTATCGAGAACTCATTAATTAATTATCTCGATACAAATTTATTTCATTCTTCAATAAATTCACTCGATATGACTTGTTTATAAAATCATTTCTGAATAAGGTAGAATTGTTTCAAATCCTTTGTTCTTAAAATACATAGGTGTTTCTTTATTTCCTGTTACTAAAACAAAATCTCCACCCCAAGCACCTAAACTTTTAATTACACCAAAATAATCTGGAAACAACTTTTCTTTAACTGGTTTTAATTTTATAATTGAGCTTATAATTTGCTCATGTTCTACAATTAATTTCTCAAAATCTTCTAAAGAATCAACTTTTAAAAGTTCATCAGAAATTTCTGAAATTCTTATGATTTCTTTCTCAAAAATAAGATTCGATTCTCTAAATTTTGCTATTCCTTCTTTAGAATCTTGCTTTTCATTTAGATATAAAAAAAATAAATTTTCTTTAAAAATTGGATTGAATCCTACTTGTTCAACTATTGGTGTCATTTCGAGCGCAGTCGAGAAATCTTTTTCTATTTGATAAAAAATTGGAGTGTCATTTTGTGCACAAGCAATATCATAACCACTTCCTTTAAAAGAATTCCATAGCAACTTAAAAGCATCAACTTTTGCCCAACTAGCAATCGAATTTATTAATGTAGATGAACTTCCTAATCCCCAATTTCTTGGAAAAGTCAATTCTGTTTTAACAACAAAACCATGTTCTACTTCTAAAAAATGTGGATTTAAATTTTTAGCTTCTTTTAAAATTTCTAATAAAGTTTCTGCAATTACTTCTCCACTTCCTTCTTTGTCAGAATTATAGGTACAACTTATTAAACGTAGTTTTTTTACATCAAAAACTGCTTCAAACCAACATTCTCCTGTATGTGTAAAACTACCCCAAATTAACTCAGGTTCTTTTATTTTTTCAACAATTAAATCTTGTCCAAATTTAGTAGGAACAGCCAAAGCTTTTGCTCCATCTAAAACAAGATATTCTCCTGTTAACAATAATTTTCCATTAGAATAATAATTCATTATACCAGCCCAAATTGTTTAAAATGATGTGTAAAATGTTTTACATGAAATTTTTGCCAATACTCATAATCTAATTCTCCAAAAAACGGATGGTTTTCTGAAGTAGCTGTTTTAAAATGAGTATAGAAATCATCAATTTGGTTAAACAAATCATTCATTGCTTCACCTACATTTGCAAATTTTACTTTATTAGGTTCTTCAGATAACATAGGCGCTTTAAAACCAACTTGCAATTCTCCTGCAGTATTTAAAAAAGGTTTTCTTCTGGCAGATTTTTCATCAGAAACAAAATAATCTGCATTTACTTTACCATTAGAAATTTGCAATAAAAAGCTTAAATGTTCAATCATTTGTTGCCCATTCATTTTACCAAACAAAGGTTTTGTATCGCTTTTTAACTTTGATAATTTTGATCTCACAATGTTTTTGTCAGTAAAATCTATCCAATTAATTTTTGGTTCTCTTAATGAATTTATTTTTTCAACAACTGCAGAATGAGAAACGGTTCTTTTTTCAAAATATGCAGTAACAATTTCTTTTTCTTTATCATTTGCATTGAATTGATTTAAAATATTTTGCAAATGCATTTTCATGTGTCCATGCTGAATCCCTTTAGTTGTTAAAGCTCTTAATGCTGCAAAATTTTGTGCTAAACCTGCTGCTGCCATTATTTGCATTAACGTTCTTGCAGATGGTTTTTGTAACATTTCTAAAGACATTTTAGCCATAGGATGTAAAGCAGTTAAGCCTCCAACAGTACCTAAAGCTAACGGAATTTCAATCCAAAATTTAAAAATTCCATCATCTATAGAACAATGAGATAAACTAGCATATTCACCAGATTTTGCAGCATAAGCATGTGCACCAGCTTCAATTGCTCTAAAATCATTACCAGTTGCTAAAACAACAGCATCAATTCCGTTCATTATACCTTTATTATGTGTAACTGCTCTATAAGGTTCTATTTCTGCAATCTTTACAGCTTGATAAAATTTCTCTGCAAATTTTTGAGGGTTTACTCCACCAAGTTCTTCAATTTTACAACTAACTTCTGCTCTTACCAAACATTCTGGAACATAATTAGAAAGTATGCTCATTACAATTTCTATATCTTCTTTTTCAAACTTTTTAGCAATAGCTTCTAAACAAGAATTTATAAAATTTGCACCCATTGAATCTTTTGTTTCAAAGGTTACATGTAGTTGATAATAATTATCTAACTTATCTGTTTTGTCTACTAATTTTATATCTAAAATTCCACCTCCACGTTTTTCCATATTTTTGGTAATGGAAGCTGTAGCAGCAAATAATTCAGTTTTATTTTTATTAAAATACTCTTCAATTTCAGTTTTTGTACCTGCATACATAAAATGAACCTGACCAATTTTTGTAGTACCAATAACTTTGGTTTTAAAACCGCCTCTAGTACTCCAAAACTTTCCAACTAAAGAAGCTGCTGCAACTACAGAACTTTCTTCAACAACCATTGGTATTACATATGCTCTGTCATTAATTACAAAATTTGGAGCAATACCAAAAGGCAAATAAAAATTGGTAATTGTATTTTCTATAAAATCATCATGAAGTTTCTGTAAGTTTTTATCTTCATTCCAATATTGGGTAAGAATTTTTACAGTTTCTTTTTTATTATGGAAGTAATTTTCTGTTAACCAACTAATTTTTTCATCTTTAGTTAACTTAGAAAATCCTGAAATAAGTTTGCTCATTTATATGGGTATAAAACTATCTAGAACAAAGATAAGTGAAACTGTTAAAATAGTATGATATATTCAAGATTTCTCTATTTTTAGACAAGTTTTTGCCGATTTTTCCGTAAACTTGGCAAAGTTTTATTAAATACTAAGTCTGAATGAAACAAATCTACATTTTAGCAACATTTATCTTTTTTATTAGTTGCAAAGAAAACACTTCTACCTCATCAAATTATACAACAGGATCCAAAGAAATTACACTCGAAAAAATTTGGGATGGAACTTTTTCTGCCAAAAGAATGAATTCTCTTAATTCTATGAATGGTGATTTTTATGCTGTTTTAAATTATGATAAAGAAACAAAATCTACAACTGTAGATAAGTACAGCTATAAAACTTTAGAAAAAGTAGAAACAATTGTAAACAGTAAAGAATTAAATGGGTTAGATGGTTTTTCTTCTTACAGTTTTAATAATGATGAAACTAAACTAATTTTAGGAACTAATTTTGAAAAGATTTTTAGACGTTCTTTTAAAGGAACTTTTTATGCTTATGATATTGCTTCTAAAAAATTAACTAAAATTGGAGATAAAATTCAAGAACCTATTTTTTCGCCAGACAATAAAAACGTAGCTTACGCAAAAGACAACAATCTTTTTATTAAAAATGTAGCTTCAAATAAAATTACTCAAGTTACAAAAGACGGAAAATTTAATTCTATAATTAACGGAATTACAGATTGGGTTTATGAAGAAGAATTTGGTTTTGTTAGGGCTTTTGAATGGAATAAAACAGGAACTTATTTAGCTTATTTAAGATTTGATGAAACTAACGTTCCTACTTTTTCTATGGATATGGTTGGTAAAGAAAATTATCCAGATCAATTAGTATTTAAATACCCTAAAGCTGGAGAAAAAAATGCTGATGTAACATTACACATGTATAATGTTTTAGCTAAAAACAGTAAGAAAATTTCTTTAGGTGATTATGAGTACATACCAAGAATAAAATGGTCTAATGACAAAAACATCTTAATTGCAACAACCTTAAATCGTCATCAAAATAATTTAAAACTACATAAAGTTTTTGCTTTAAGAAGCAGTTCTACTTTGTTATTAAACGAAACAGACAAAGCTTATGTAGACATTCATGACAACTTAACTTTTTTAAACGACAATAGTTTTATATGGACTAGCGAAAAAGATGGATACAACCATATATATCATTATGACTTTAGTGGAAAATTAATCAACCAAATTACTAAAGGAAATTGGGAAGTAACAAGATATTATGGTTATAATGATAGTAAAAAAACTATTTATTATCAATCTGTAGAAAACGGTTCTATTAACAGAGGCGTATATTCTATTGGTTTAGATGGTCATAACAAAAAACTATTAAGTAATGAAGAAGGACAAAACAGTGCATCTTTTAGTAAGAATTTAAATTACTTTATAAATACGTATTCTTCTACCGAAATTCCACCTGTTTACTCACTTTATACTGGTGAAGGAGCAATGATAAAAGTGGTTAAAGACAATGTTACTTTAAAAGAAAAATTAGCTGAATACAAAATGAGTCCTAAAGAGTTTTCTACAATTAACATTAATGGAAACGACTTAAATATGTGGATGATTAAACCTGCTAATTTTGATGAAAACAAAAAATACCCAATGTTAATGTTTCAATATTCTGGTCCAGGTTCTCAACAAGTTGGAAATAGATGGAATGGTAGCAATGATTATTGGCATAATATGTTAGCTCAAAAAGGGATGATTGTAGTTTGTGTAGATGGACGTGGAACAGGTTTTAAAGGCGCTGATTTTAAAAAATCTACATATTTAAACTTAGTAAAATATGAAACAGAAGATCAAATTGAAGCAGCAAAAAAATTAGCAACTCGTTCTTATATTGATGAAAACAATATTGGAATTTGGGGTTGGTCTTTTGGTGGACACATGAGTACTAATGCTTTATTAAAAGGAAGTGATGTTTTTACAACTGCAATTGCTGTAGCTCCTGTTACTTCTTGGAGATTTTATGACACTGTTTATACAGAACGTTTTTTAAGAACCCCACAAGAAAACCCTGCTGGTTATGACGAAAATTCTCCTGTAAATTACGCAGATAAATTAAAAGGAAATTACTTATTAGTTCATGGTACAGGTGATGACAATGTGCATGTTCAAAATAGTTATAGAATGATAAATTCTTTAATTGAAGCCAACAAACAGTTTGATATGTTTATTGTGCCAGATAGAACTCATGGAATTTATAAAGGAAAAAATACTCGTTTAAATTTGTATACAAAAATGACAAATTTCATCAACGAAAATTTAAATAAGAATTCAGATAAATCAATAGAAATTAAAGGATAAATATATGTCAAATACTGCTATTAAAACTTCAGAAGAACCACAAATGTTTGGACATCCAAAAGGATTGTTCTACTTATTTTTTGCAGAATTATGGGAACGTTTTAGTTTCTATGGAATGAGAGCGTTACTAACGCTTTACATGGTACAAGAAATATTTAAAGCCATCTCTGAAAGAGATACAGCTACAGCTGTAGTTTATGCTTCTTATGGTTCTTTAGTATACGCTTCTACAGTAATTGGTGGTCAAATTTCTGATAAAATCTTAGGAATGCGTTCTTCTATTTTTTTAGGAGGTATTTTAATGGCTGTTGGTCATTTTGTTTTAGCTATAGAACATGATATTGCATTCTTTACTGCATTAGCTTTAATTGTAGTTGGTAATGGTTTTTTTAAACCAAATATTTCAACTTTTGTAGGTGCTTTGTATAAAGAAGGAGATGTTAGAAAAGACTCTGGTTTTACCATTTTTTATATGGGAATTAATATTGGTGGTTTTGTTGCTCCTCTTTTATGTGGCTGGTTAGCTGCTGAATATGGTTGGCATTATGGTTTTGGTTTAGCAGGAATTGGAATGATGGCTGGATTAATTTTCTTTTGGAGTGGAATTAAAAAGAACGTCTTTGGAGATAAAGGTATGCCACCTTCAACTGAAATTTATGAGAAAAAAGTTATAGGAATTCCTCAAAAAACTTTAATCCCTATTATAGCTGTTTTATTTGTACCAGTAATTGCTTATTTACTTTCTTCATGGCAACAAAATTATGTTAGCGGTATTTTTAAATTTATCGGGTTTGCTGTTTTAGCTTATTTAATATACATCATGTATAGTTTAGATTCAGTTGCTCGTAAAAAATTAATCATGGCTGTATTAATTACTTTTTTTATGACTTTATTTTGGGGTTTTCATGAATTATCAGGTAGTGTAATTACATTATTTGCATCAAGAAATGTAGCTTTAGATGGTATTATGACAGCAAGTCAAACAAATGCTTTAAACTCTATGTTTATTATCATACTAGCAATACCTATCTCTTTATTATGGGGATATTTATCTAAAAATAAAATGAACCCAAGAACACCATATAAATTTGGTTTAGGTCTATTATTAGCTGGGGCAAGTTTCTATATTTTATCTATTAGTGGTGCTAGTGCAGATGAAAACGGAATGGTTCCTTTTACTTATTTACTAGTAATGTATCTTATTATTTCTATTGGAGAATTATTTATGTCTCCAGTAGGTTTATCTAAAATAACAGATTTATCACCAAAAAACATAGTTGCTTTTATGATGGGTGTTTGGTTCTTATCTTCTGCATTTGCTTTTCAAATAGTTGGTTTTATATCTAAACAATTAGCTGTAGAAAGTACAGATGCAAATGTTGGTGGTTTAGAAACCTTAGGCATTTATACAGATGGATTTGAACTAATTGCAATGTATTCTTTAGGAGCAGGTGCAATTGTTATTTTATTTTCCCCTTTAATGAAAAAATTAATGGGCAATGTTCACTAAACAAATCAAAAACCTCATAAATTAATATTTATGAGGTTTTTATTTATATATAATTATTAAACCCTTTTTATGAACAGAGACATAGAAAATCTTTTTAAAGACAAAGTTATCGGACATCCAGCTGGATTGTTCGTATTATTTTTTACAGAAATGTGGGAGCGTTTTTCATTTTATGGAATGCGTATTTTACTTGTATTATTTTTAACAGCACCTTTAATAGGTGACAACCCTGGTTGGGAATGGCCTAGGGAACATGCATTAGCATTAATTGGTACTTATGCTTCACTTTTGTATTTAACTCCAATTGTTGGTGGTTGGATTGCAGATAAAATTACTGGTTATAAATGGGCAGTAGTTATTGGTTGTTTTATTATGATGTTAGGTCATGCTTCAATGGTATTTGAAACACAGTTTTCTTTATACTTAGGTTTGGCATTATTAGTAATTGGTACAGGTTTTTTTAAACCTAATGTTACTTCTATGATTTCTGAAATGTACAAAGGAAAAGAATCTAAAAAAGATGGAGCTTATACTATCTTTTATATGGGTGTAAATGCTGGTGCTTTTTTTGGAATGATGTTGTGTGGTTATTTAGCTGAAAACATTGGTTGGTCATGGGGATTTGGTCTTGCAGGTATCTTTATGTTCTTAGGAATGTTACAGTTTTGGTTAGCTAAAGACTTATTTGGTAGCATTGGAGAAAAACCATCTAAAGTTCATGAAGTAGAAATCCCTCAAAACATTAATGAAACAAGTCCTGTTGAAGAAAATCAAACAAAAGAAAAACTAAATCCATTTACAGGATTAGATAAAATTTTAATTATCCTTTCTTCAATTGGGGGTGTTTTATACTTATTTAATGACCCAATGTCTAAAATTGGAGATGTAAATATGTTAGATTTTAAAGTTGGTAGTATGGAAGGTTCTAACGTAACTATTCTTACTGCTCTTGTTTTATTTATATATTTAATTGTTACCAGAATTTCTAGATATACAAAAGTAGTTAGAGATAAGATTATTGCTGTTTCTGTTTTTGGAATTTTTACAGTGTTTTTCTTTGCTGCTTTTGAGCAATCTTTAGGATCTATGACAATTTTTGCTAGAGATTATACTGGTAGAACATTATCTGGATCTTCTGCAATGGTATTTAAAATTATAGATTTAATTTTAACTGTTGGTCCTTTAGCAATTATTACTTGGGTTTTATATTTATTATTTAAGAAAACATATTCTAAAATACCTTTTTCAAACATTATTCTTGCATTGGCATTTGTAACTCTTTGGGGAATTGTAGTTTGGAAAGTTAATAGAGAATTTAGTAAAGATGCCACAGAAGTAGGTGCTTCTTGGTTTGGTATTTTAAATTCTTTCTTTATAATTACGTTAGCTCCTTTATTTTCTAGATGGTGGGAAAGTAAATACAACCCAAGTGCAGCAATGAAATATGGTTTAGGTCTTATTCTTTTAGGTTTAGGTTTTGGTGTTTTAGTAATGGGAACTATGGGAATAGAACAAGGAGCAAAAACAGCTTCTGTTAGTATGTTCTTTTTAATATTTGCCTACTTGTTTCATACAATGGGAGAACTTTGTATTTCTCCTGTAGGTTTATCATATTTAAGTAAACTTGTACCTGGTAGAATGATTGGTTTTATGTTTGGTATTTGGTATTTAGCAATTGCTGTAGGGCAAAAAGCTGCAGGAACCATGGGTGGAATGATTGATAAAATTACAGAAGAATATTCTTTAAGTACATTCTTTTTAATTTTTACTATTGTACCAGTAGCTGTAGGATTAGTATCTATAGTACTAAATCCGTTATTAAAAAAATTAATGCATGGAGTAAAATAATAACTCCTCTATATAATATTATTAAAAGAAGAGAGTTTTATTTTTAAAGCTCTCTTCTTCTTTTAGTGTAAATTCGGCATATATTTTGCGACTCTATTATTATGAAAAAATCAATTTTAATTTTAACGCTATTTTTTACTCTATTTTCTATAAATGCTCAAGAAAATGTAAAATGGTTGTCTTTTGAAGAAGCTATTGCTTTAAACAAAGAAAACCCAAAACCTATATTAATTGATGTTTACACAGATTGGTGTGGTTACTGTAAAAAAATGGATTTAAACACCTATACTAACAAAACAATTTCTAACTATATAAATAAAAATTTTTATGCCGTAAAACTTGATGGTGAAGAAAAAAAAGATATCATTTATAAAAACTATACTTTTAAATTTCAGAAAGAAGGAAGACGTGGTTACCACCAATTACCAGCTACTTTAATGAATGGAAAAATGTCTTATCCTACAACTTTGTTTATGTCTGTTGATGAAAAAATATTAGACAGAATTCCAGGTTATTTAGACAAAACTATAATGGAAAAAGTATTGGTTTATTTTTCTGAAGAAAAATATAAAAACCAAAATTGGGTAGAATTTGAAAAGACTTTTGAAAGTAAATTATAAATTTATTCTTTAATAATAAAAGCACCTTTTTGACCTGTGTAATAAAAAGGAATTTTATTAATTAAGCACGTTTTTTCCCATCTTAAAATATAACTTTTATAATTAGAACCATCTGCAATAATTTGAGATGGTTTTATTTTTTTAATCATTCTTGTAAGATTTATTTTAGGTGAATATTGCAATACAATTATTGGCCTGTTTAAGTTAACAACATTATAAATACCTAGGCTATCTATTAGTAAAATATCTTTGTTATAAAACTTAATATAGTTTTTAAAATTTATTTCTGCTACCTCATTAATTCCTTCTGAAACTTTGTAAGAACTTATACTGTTTTCTTTTTTTAGCTTTAAACTATCTAAATTATGTTGTAAAAGTAATCGCTCTCCTATTCTTTTTCCTATTACAGAAAATCTACTTTTATGAAAAACAATAATTTCATTTTTGGTTTTATTTTGATTTAATTCTACCATAAAAACACCCTGTAATATTAATATAGAAATTAAAAAATATACTAATTTTTGGGGCGATTTTTTAATTAAGAAATAAACTCCTAAAATGATAAATATATAACAACAAATCATCATCAAAAATGAGATAAATATTTCTTTAAATAAAAATTCTTCTTGATGTGATATCCAACTAACAAAGGCATTCATTAAAGAAATAATGGTTCCATAAAAATCTGCTAAAAACTGAGGAAGTATATTTATTAAAGAAGTAGCAATTACCAAAACACCTCCTATTAAAATTGCTCCTAAAAAAGGAATAATTACTAAATTAGAAGCTAAAAACAAACCAGGAAATTGTTGAAAATAATAAATACTTAAAGGTAAAATACCTGTTTGGGCAGCAATTGAAACAGTAAATAACTGCCAAAAGAAATCTATAATTTTATTTTTTGGTTTCCAAATAGAATAAATTTTTGGTTGGGTCCATAAAATACCAAAAACAGCCAAATAACTTAATTGAAAACCAACATCAAACAAAAACATAGGTTTTATTAGTAACAAGAAAAACATTGAAGTTACAAACGAAAACGCTACAACATTCTTTCTATTAAAAGACATTCCTATTGCTAAAAAAGTAAACATTGTAACAGCTCTAACCACAGAAGCAGAAAGTCCTGCAATAAAAGCAAACATCCATAAAAGAAAAACTATAACTACAGTCTTTATAAATTTACCATATTTTAATTTTTCTAATGGTGTAAAAATAAACGATAAAATCAATAATATAATTCCTACATGTAAGCCAGAAACTGCTAAAATATGAATAGCTCCAGCTCTTTGATAATCTGTAATTAATTCTTTAGAAATATCTTGTCTCTGCCCCAATAATAAAGCATTAATTACTGCCAATTCATTATCCTTAAAATTATATTTCTTTAACGATTTTTGAATCTGATTTCTAAATTTTGATGACAAACCAAATAGCGTATTTGATTTCGTATTTAATTTAAAAAATTGGTTTTTATCAATAAATAATTGATGGTAAATTCCTTGTTTTTCTAAATAAGATTTATAATTAAATTGATGCGGATTTAAAGGTGGTATCAACTCTTTAATTGCTGAACTTACAAGTAGTCTTTCATCTACTTTAAAAGGATTTATAACACTATCTTTTTTAACATTTAAAAGAATAACACCATTTGTTTTTACGGTATCTACATTAATAATTTTTGCTTCATATTTTAAATAGAAATTTCCTGGTTTTAAAACTTTATGAATTTGCAATACAATTTTAGAGTTGTCTTGTATATTATTTTCATAAAAAGAATCATAATTTCTATCATCATTTATTACTACAGAAGAAACACCAAGTAAAAAGAAGAGGGTAAATGCGATTAAAGTTCTTAAAACTTTGTTTTTAAAAATAAACAAAGTAATTGATAGAAGTCCTAAAACTAAAAATGTTTTTAGAAAACTAACAGTCCAAAAATTAGTAAAAAATTGAGAACATATTCCAAGAATCCCAAGCACAACAAAGTGCAAGGGTAAATAATTAAATAACCTTTTCATAGCAAGTTAAAGTTACTAAAAAAACTTTAATTGCTTATTACAAGATTTTTGTTGCTTTTACAAAGGCTTTTTTCCAGTATTTTTCTGACAAAGAAGAAACAATAACTCCTTTAGATGAAGTTGCGTGTACAAACCTAATGTGTCCTTTTATATTAGAAACCACCAAACCAACATGGTTTATCCTTCTTCTTCTATTAGAAGTTCTAAAAAATAATAAATCTCCTTTTTTAACTTTATTTAAAGAAATTTTTTGTCCTTTTTTAGCCATGTCTCTAGAAACTCTAGGTAAGTGAACTTTTTCACTTCCAAAAGCAACAAATACAATTCCAGAACAATCCATTCCACTTCTAGTAGTACCACCAAATCTATATCTAACACCTTTATATTTTAGGGCTTCAGCTACAATTTTATCAACTTTAGATAATGGTGGTTTCTTTTTATTTTTAACAACTGTTTTAGATGATGAACAAGAGCTCATCACCAAAGAAAAAACAACCATTAAAAACACTATTTTTTTCAAACTGATACTATTTTAATTTGCTTACAATTTGTTTGGCAACTTTTTCTGAAGCTCCTTTACCTCCTAATTTAGATTCTAACTCAAAATACTCTAAAAACAATTGTTCTCTATAATCTTCATCTAAAATTTTAGTTAATTCTGTTTTTAAATTTTTTGTATTAAAATCATTCTGAATTAACTCTTTAACCACTTCTTTATCCATTATTAAATTTACCAAAGAAATAAATTTTAAAGTGATAATTCTTTTGGCTATTTGATAAGAAATATTTCCTCCTTTATAGCAAACAACTTGTGGTACTTTAAACAATGCTGTTTCTAAAGTTGCTGTACCAGAGGCAACCAAAGCAGCATAAGAAATACTTAATAAATCGTAAGTTTTATTATTTATAAAACTTACTTTTTTATTTCCTATAATATTTTTGTAAAAACTTAAATCTTGACTTGGAGCTCCAGCAATTACGAATTGATAATCAGAAAAATCATCAATTAAAGACAACATTACAGAAAGCATTTTGGTAATTTCTTGCTTTCTACTTCCTGGTAACAAAGCTATAATAGGCTTGTTTGATAAGTTATATTCTTTTTTAAATGCTATTTCATCTACTTGTTTTCTATCAGCAATTCCATCAATTAAAGGATGACCTACAAAATTTACATCATAACCTTGTTTTTTGTAAAATTCTTTCTCAAAAGGAAGAATTACAAACATAGTATCTACATCTCTTTTAATATCTTTTACTCTACTTGCTCTACTTGCCCAAACTTGTGGAGAAATGTAATAATTTGTTTTAAAACCTTGTTGTTTAGCCCATTTTGCTACACGTAAATTAAACCCTGAATTATCAATAAAAATAATTACATCTGGGTTAAATTGAGAAATATCTTTTTTACAAAACTTTATAAAACCTAATACTTTAGAAAGATTCATTAAAACTTCGAAAAAACCCATAAATGCTCTTTCTTTATAATGACTTACTAAGGTTCCTCCTACATTTTTCATTAAATCTCCTCCCCAAAATCTAATGTCGGCATTTGTATCTTCTTTACACAACTCCTTCATTAAATTTGCTCCATGTAAATCTCCAGAAGCTTCACCAGCAATAATATAATATTTCATGTTTTCTATATTAGAAAAATTTTAAAACTAGAGTTGTAAATGCTATTAAAATAGTAGCTAATAAAACCCCTTTAGCTTTATTGTCTTGTTTCTTTTTTAAAAAGATAAAGAATACAAATAGATTTGGTATTGCAGCCAAAGACAATACTTTTCCATACAATTTCCCTTCTTTTATCAACTCTAAAGTTTCGTAAAAACCAAACTTAGATATGTATTCTAAATATATAAACACACCTCCAAAAGTGGCAAATAATGAAACTAAAACACCAATTAAAATATGTTTTTTTACAGTTCCCAAGAATTTAATTTTTGAATCATATGGTGTGCAGTCATATCAAACTGAACTGGTACAACAGAAACATATCCATTTTCTAAAGCATAAATATCTGTATCCTGACCTTTGTCTTTGTTAACAAACTCGCCAGAAAGCCAATAATATTCTTTACCCATAGGGTTTTTACGTTTATCAAAATCTTCTCGCCAATATCCATTTGCTTGTCTGCAAATTTTAACACCTTTTATTTCTTCCTTTTTTAATTTAGGAATATTTACATTTAAAACAATTCCTTCTGGTATTCCATTTAACAAAGCATTTAATGTTATGCTTTTAATATACTCTTCAGCTGGTTTAAAATCTGCATGCCATTTAAAGTCTAACAAAGAAAATCCTATTGCAGGTATACCTTCAATTCCTGCTTCTAAAGCAGCACTCATAGTTCCTGAATAAATTACGCTTATTGATGCATTAGAACCATGATTAATACCAGAAACACATAAATCTGGTTTTCTATTTAAAATTTCATTCACAGCCATTTTAACACAATCTGCAGGTGTACCAGAACAAGTATACTCTAATTGTGGGCCTTCATCTATAGTTATTGGATTACAAGTTAAAACATTATCTACTGTAATTGCATGCCCCATTCCACTTTGTGGACTATCAGGTGCAACAACAACAACTTCTCCTATTTTATTCATTATTCTAATTAGAGCTCTTAATCCTGGAGCTGTAATTCCATCATCATTAGTAATTAAAATTAATGGTTTGTCTTGCATATTTTAAATTTTAATTACAAATGTAATTGATTTTAACTGTTTTCTTTTTAACATTTTGTAAAGAATAATTTTTCTCTTTTTTACGTAACATTGTGTTTAACAACCAAAATTTATACTAAACAAACCATTTAATTCTTTTTAAAAGAATACAACACTAACAGTAATTAGAAAAATTTGGCATTATTTTAGTAGTTTAGCAAAGCACAACTTGTAATAAACAAACAAAATCACGACAGAAGATTTATGAAGACGAAATTAAAAATTACCTCATTTATATTAGCATCTCTAATACTTGTTTGCAGTGTGCAAACGCAAGCAACAAATTCAATAAACAATTCAGATCCAGAAAAAGATAAAATCTTAGTTTATATTTTAAGAAATATTTTAACTAGAAGTCATTTTGTTGTAAAACATATGAATGATGATTTTTCTGAATATGTTTTTAATGAATTTATTAACGGTTTAGATCCTAATAAAAGGTATTTTACTCAAAAAGACATCAAAGATTTTTCTCAATATAAATATGATATTGATAATCAATTATTAAATGAAGATGTTACTTTTTACAACTTAGTATATGAAAGATTTACAAGTAAAATTAAAAATGCTAAATCTTATTATGGAGACTTGTTAGCACAACCTTTTAATTTTAATAAAAAAGAAACAATTGATGTAGATTATGATAAAATTCCTTTTGCCAAAAACGAAAACAAGCTTATAGATCATTGGCGTAAACAATTAAAATTAAGCACATTAATTAGAATTCAAAATAAAATTGAAAAACAAGAAGCTGCAATTTTAAAAGATAAAAAATTTAAAAAAAGAAAGTTTAAAGAACTAGAAAAAGAAGCAAGATTAGAGGTTCTAAAAAACATGGATGATCTTTACGTAAGAATTGAAGAGTTAGAACATGAAGATTGGTTTTCTACTTTTTTAAATAGTGTAGTTGGTGCATTTGACCCTCACACAACTTATATGGCACCAAATATTAAAGAAAGATTTGACCAAGACATGTCTGGAAAATTAGAAGGTATTGGAGCTAGATTACAAAAAAAAGGAATTTATACGCATGTGTTTGAATTAGTTTCTGGAGGTCCTGCTTGGAAACAAGGAGAATTAGAAGCTGGCGATATTATTTTAGAAGTAGCTCAAGGAAGAAAAAAACCTTTAGATATTGTTGGTATGCGTTTAGATGATGCCATTAAATTTATAAAAGGAAAAAAAGGAACAGAAGTAAGACTTACTGTTAAGAAA
This sequence comes from Polaribacter sp. Z022, assembly GCF_023555495.1. Classification (GTDB taxonomy): domain Bacteria; phylum Bacteroidota; class Bacteroidia; order Flavobacteriales; family Flavobacteriaceae; genus Polaribacter. The sequence continues at coordinate 579,202 of NZ_JALCZO010000003.1, forward strand.
AAAATGGATGGTTCTACTAAAATAATTTCTATAATTAGAGATGTAGTAGAGTTAGAAGAAACTTTTGTTAAATCTAGTATTGTAGAAAAAGATGGTAAAAAATACGGAATTATTGATTTACCAAAATTCTACATTAACTTTAATGAAGCTAACTATAGAGATTCTGCTAAAGACATGGAAAAAGAAATTGAACGTTTAAAAAGCGAAGGTGTTTCTGGTTTAATTGTCGATTTAAGAAATAATGGAGGTGGATCTTTAAAAACAGCTATAGAAATTAGTGGTTTATTTATTAATCAAGGCCCTATTGTTCAAATTAAATATAGAGGAGAAAATCCTATCGTTAAAAAAGATATAGATCCAAAAATACAATGGGATGGAGCTGTAGTAGTTTTAGTAAATGAATTTTCTGCATCTGCATCAGAAATATTTGCTGCTGCTATGCAAGATTATAAAAGAGCAGTTATTATTGGTGGAAATCAAACTTATGGAAAAGGAACTGTACAAAGTGTTTTACCTATAAATCAATTTACCAAATACAATAAAAACTTAGGTGCCTTAAAAATGACTATTCAAAAATTCTATAGAATTAATGGAGGTTCTACTCAAATTGAAGGAGTATATTCTGATATTGCAATACCAAGTAGATATAGTTATATGAAATTTGGTGAAAGAGATTTAGAAGGTGCTTTAATTTGGGATAAAGTAAAGCAAGCAGATTATATTCAAACAAATTCTTATGAAAACTTTTCTGATGTAATTTTTAATAGTAAACAAAGAATTGCAGCGGATTCTAAATTTAAATTAATTAATGAATATGCTAAATGGTTAAAAGAAAATCAAGATGATACTTCATATTCTTTAAATTATAAAATGTTTGCAAAAGAAAATGAGGTTCGAGAAAAAAATGCTGAAAAATTTAAATATGTTTTCGATTACAAATCAGATTTAATATTTACATCACCAAAATACGAACAACTACTTTTTAAAAACGATACTGCTTTAGCAGACAAAAGAATTGCATGGCATAAAAATTTATCTAAAGATGTTTATGTTTTTGAAGCTCTAAATGTTTTAAGCGAATTAAAATTAACTTCTGCTAATAAAATAGTTAAACACTAAAATTTAATACAATTTTAAAAATACTATAACCTGATAATATTTTTTATTATCAGGTTTTTAAATATCCAAAAAATGAGTTTTAAAGTAACTTTTACAACAAAATGGGCAGATTTTGACCCAAACAGACATATGCGTCACACAGCATACAATGATTATGCAGCAGAATTAAGAGTACGTTATTTTAGAGATCAAAATTTCTCTATCAATGATTTTACCAAACACAATATTGGACCTATACTTTTTACAGAAGAAACTTCTTTTAGAAAAGAAATTCATTTAGGAGAAAATATAACTGTAGATTTTAAAATAGCTGGTTTATCTAAAAACAATGAACGCTGGAAAATTACCCATCAAATTTTTAACGAAGCTGGTAAATTATCTGCAATTGTAAAAGTTTATGGAGCTTGGATTGATTTAACAAAAAGAAAGTTAACAACACCTCCAAAAGAAGCACAACACCTTTTTGATAATGCTGAAAAAAGTGAAGACTATAAAGAAATTATAATGACATAATACTAAACAAAAAAACCTCCAAATTGGAGGTTTTTTTGTTTATAAATGTTGTTTTTTTACCAGAATAAAGAATAAAGAACTGCAAGTAATATACATACAATCATAGATCCAATATTAAACAACGGAGTTGTTTTAAATAAATCTTTAGAAATTTCAATTCCTTTAGGATCATCAGCTCCTTTATTTTGAATGTTACTCATTATAACAATTATAACAATTGTTAATAAAGTAGTTATACCCATTTGGTGCATCCAAGGCTCGAAAACTGGAATAGGAATAAATTTTAATGCTAATGCAATTGGTATTGATAATACAGCTCCCCAAATTGCAGCGTTGTTTGTAGTTTTTTTCCAGAATAAACCTAATAAGAAAACTGCTAAAATACCTGGACTCACAATTCCTGTATATTCTTGTATAAATTGAAATGCTTGATCAATACCCCCTAATAATGGAGCTACAATAACAGCAATCAATAAAGAAACTGCAGCAGAAATTCTACCTACATTAACAGTAGTTTTATCATCTGCATTTTTATTAATGTATTGTTTATAAATATCCATTGTAAAAATAGTAGAAGTAGAATTTAACATAGAAGCTAAAGAAGAAACAACTGCAGCAGCTAAAGCAGCAAAAGCAACACCTTTAAGTCCTGTTGGTAAAAACTGTAACAACCAAGGGTAAGCTTTATCAGCTTGTTCTGCAGAAGGCATATTTAACATACCTACTTCTCCTAAATTTGCCATAATAGATGGGTCATTAACCATTACATAAGCAGCTATTCCAGGAATTACAACAATTAACGGAATTACTAGTTTTAAAAATGCTGCTAATAAAATACCTTTTTGAGATTCTTTTAAAGATTTTGCAGCTAAAGTTCTTTGAATAATATATTGGTTGAATCCCCAGTAATATAAATTGGCAACCCATAAACCACCAACTAACACCCAGATACCAGGTAAGTTTACATAATTGTCATTAGTTTCTTCTAAAATCATATGAAACTTCTCTGGAGCAGCTTCTACTACTTTAGAAAAACCAGCTAACATTCCTTCTCCACCAGAAACTGTATTTAAAGCTAAATAAGTAGTTACTAAACCTCCTAAAACTAAAAACACTACTTGTATTACATCTGTCCATGCAACTGCAGACAAACCTCCATATAATGAATATGCTGCTGCAAATAAAGCAAGACCTATTATGGCATACATCATATCTACACCCATAATAGTTTCTATTGCTAAACCTCCTAAATATAAAACTGAAGCAAGATTTACAAACACATAAAGACCTAACCAAAAAACAGCTAAAATAGTTTTTAAGTTTGTTGAAAAACGTTTTTCAACAAATTCAGGTATTGTATATAAGCCTTTTTCAATAAAGATTGGTAAAAAATATTTACCTACTATTATTAATGTTAAAGCTGCCATCCATTCATAAGAAGCAATTGCAATACCCAAAGCAAAACCAGAACCAGACATTCCAATAAATTGCTCTGCAGAAATATTTGCTGCAATTAAAGACGTACCAATAGCCCACCAAGGTAGAGATTTACTTGCCAAAAAGTAATCTTCTGCATTCTTTTGATGCCCCTCTTTGTCTCGAGAAACCCATAATCCTACACCTAAAATTAAAATGGCATAAGCTATGAAGACTATATAGTCCCACATTTCAAAACCTGCTGTCATAATCGTTAATTTGTTTAGTTATTTATTAATTTTAATCAAATATATGCATATAAAATATAGAAATGTATCTGAGGTTCCAAAAGTATGTCCCTCTCAGTACATATTTTTCAAACTGGTAGGGTTAGGTAGGTTTTTTGTAAATTTTAACTTATATTTGTAGGTACAATGATAGAGGTTAAAAAAAAAATAGGGATTCCAATTTATAAGCAAATTATTAGCACTATAGAAAATGCTATTGAAAAAGGTGAGCTTAAAAAAGGTGATAAACTTCCGTCTATAAATACTATAAAAGATAAAAACCAACTTTCTAGAGATACAGTTTTAACTGCCTTTAACGAATTAAAAAATAGAGGAATTATTCAATCTATAGTTGGTAAAGGATATTATGTTTCTAGTGAAAACATTAATGTACATCAAAAAGTATTTTTACTATTTGATGAATTAAATTCATTTAAAGAAGATTTGTACAACTCTTTTTTAGAAAATTTAAATCATAATATTGAAGTAGATATCTACTTTCATCATTTTAATGAAACTATTTTTCAAAAATTAATTAGAGACAATGCAGGCGATTATAATAGTTATGTAATTATGCCAGCTAATTTTCAAAATACAATTCATACAATTCAGCTTTTACCTAAAGACAAAGTTTATATTTTAGATCAAATTCATAAAGACTTAAAAGATTTTCCTTCTGTTTACCAAAACTTTGAAAAAGCCATTTATAATAATTTAAATAATGCTTCAGAATATATTTCTAAATACAAAAAACTAAAGCTAGTTTTTTCAGAACTAAAACAACCAAAAGGTATTTTAAAAGGGTTTACAAAATTTTGTGAAGAAAAATTAATTCCTTACGAAATTTTAAAAAAAATAGAGGATAACTCATTAGAAAAAGATGAACTTTATATTCTTCTTGATGATAAGAGTTTATTGAAAATTATTAAAAAAATGAAAATGCAAAATTTTTCATTAGCTAATGATATTGGTGTTATTTCTTATAATGACACTTTATTAAAAGAAATTGTAGAAGGTGGTATAACAACCATAACAACAGACTTTAATGAAATGGGTAAAAATTTAGCAAAAATGATTTTAAATAAAGAAAATAAGAAAATAGAAAACCCAAACAAATTAATAATTAGAAACTCAATTTAACTATATCGTGTATACTATAAAACATAATCAACAAACAAATATTTTAGAAATTAAAAATTCTGAAAGTAACGTTTATGGAAAAATATATTTAGACCAAGGAGCAAGTTTGCAAGAATTAACTTTAGACGGCAAATCTATAATTCAAAACTTAAACCCTCTTAGTTATGAAACCACATATGCATCCTCTATTTTATTTCCTTTTGCTAATAGAGTTAAAGATGGAATTTATTCTTTTAATAATGAAAGTTTTCAATTAGAAACAAATCAAAAAGAAGAAAATAACGCACTACATGGGTTTGTTTATAATAAAACTTTTAAAGTTATAAAGACAGAAGAATTAAAAAATTCTGCAAGCATTACTTTAGAATACGAAGAAACAAATAAAACTAAAGGTTTTCCATATACCTATTTTATTCAAGTAGTGTATACTTTTAAAAATGACATGTTAAGTTTATCTATTAATATAAAAAATACTGATAACAAAACATTTCCATTTACTCTAGGATGGCATCCATATTTTATTAGTGATAATTTATATAAAAGCTCTATAAATTTAGATTGCAAGCAAAAACTAATAATTGGAGATAGAAATATTACAACAGGTACTGAAGAAGTAAACTCTGTAATTACTTTAGATATAGAAGACGAACAATTAGATGATTGTTGGGTATTAAACACAGATAAAGTTCAATTTATAACGCCAACTTATAAACTAAATTTCGAATCTTCTGTAGAAGAAAATTTCTTACAAGCTTATACTCCACCAAGAAAAAACACAATAGCCATAGAACCAACAACTGGTGTTTCTGATAGCTTTAACAACAATATAGGATTACAATCTTTAAAACCAAATGAAGATTATTCCATTACATGGAAAATAAATATTATTAACAATTAACTATACTAAAATGAGTGCAACACTAATTAAGGATGTAAAAGAGACATTCATCAAAGAGTTTAATACAGAACCTTTATTGATTTTTTCTCCTGGAAGAATCAATATTATTGGAGAACATACTGATTATAATGATGGTTTTGTTTTTCCTGCTGCTGTAAATAAGGGAATTGCTGCTGCTGTTCAAAAAAGTGATTCTGGTTCTTGTACAGCTATCGCTTTAGATTTAGATAGCACAATTAAATTTGAGCTTGACAAACTAAAACCATCTAAAGAAGGTAGTTGGGAAAACTATGTTTTTGGTGTTGTTGCAGAAATACAGAATAGAAATAAAATTATTGGAGATTTCAACATCATTTTTAAAGGTAATATACCAGGAGGAGCAGGTATGTCTTCTTCTGCAGCTCTAGAAAATAGTGTTGTTTTTGGATTAAATGAATTATTTGATTTAGGCTTAACTAAACACGAAATGATCCTTATTTCTCAAAAAGCAGAACATAACTATGTTGGTGTTAATTGCGGAATTATGGATCAATATGCAAGTATGTTTGGTATAAAAGACAATGCATTGCATTTAGATTGTAGAACAGTAGAATCTAAACCATATAAAATAGATTTTAAAGATCATCAATTAATGTTGATAAACACTAATGTTAAACATAGTTTATCAGATAGTGCTTATAATGATAGACGTTCTGCTTGTGAAAGTATTTCAGAATTATTAGGCATTAAAGCATTAAGAGATGCAACAGAAGCAGATTTAGAAACTGTAATAGACAAAGTTACACCATCTAACTATCAGAAAGCTTTATACATCATACAAGAAAACGCAAGAACAATAAAAGCGGCTAAAGCAATAGAAAATAACGATTTAGAGTTATTAGGATCTTTAATCTATCAATCTCATGCAGGTTTATCTGACCAATACAAGGTAAGTTGTGATGAGCTAGATTTTTTAGTTACTCAAGCTAAAAAAAATAAACACATATTAGGAGCAAGAATGATGGGTGGTGGTTTTGGTGGTTGTACCATTAACTTAATAGCAAATACAGAAGCAAAATCTTTTGCAGAAACAGCTTCTAAAGCATACAAAAATAAATTTGGTAATGAATGTTCAGTATATTTTATTGAACTTTCTGAAGGAACACATATTGTAAAATAAAATATTAAGAAATTTAAAATGAGTAATACAAACTTACAAGATTATTCGCACAAGCGATTTAATATTCTTACAGGAGAATGGGTTTTAGTATCTCCACATAGAGCTAAAAGACCATGGCAAGGACAAAATGAAGAAATAAATAACGAAAAAAGACCAACTCATGATGAGTCTTGTTATTTATGTGCTAGAAATACTAGAATTAGCGGAGATGTAAACCCAGATTATAAAGATGTTTTTGTTTTTACAAACGACTTTGCTGCACTTCAAAACGATTCACCAACTTTTAATGTTAACGAAGGGCTATTAAAAGCACAAAGTGAAACTGGAATTTGTAAAGTAATCTGTTTTAGTCCAGATCATTCAAAAAGTTTAGCAGATATGTCTGCTTCAGAAATTCAAAAAGTTGTTTTTGCATGGCAAAAAGAATACACAGAATTAGCTGCAAATCCAGATATTAATTATGTTCAGATTTTTGAAAACAAAGGTTCAGTAATGGGATGTAGCAATCCTCATCCTCATGGACAAATTTGGAGTCAATCATCATTACCAAATGAAGTTGATAAAAAAAATACGCAACAATTAAATTATTACAACAAGAATAACAGTAGTTTATTAGGTGATTATTTAGCACAAGAATTAGAAAAACAAGAGCGAATTATTTTTGAAAATGAAGGCTTTGTAGTTTTAGTTCCTTTTTGGGCAATTTGGCCTTTTGAAGCTATGATAGTACCTAAAAGACATATTTCTAATATTTTAGAAATGACTGAAAAAGAAACATTGCAATATGGTGAAGCAATTGCTGTATTAACAAAAGCATATGATAAGATTTTTAACACATCTTTTCCATATTCTTCAGGAATTCATCAAGCACCTACAGATGGTAATGAAAATAAACATTGGCATTGGCACATGAGTTTTTACCCTCCATTATTAAGAAGTGCTTCTGTAAAGAAATTTATGGTTGGTTATGAAATGTTTGGAACTCCACAGAGAGATATAACTGCAGAACAAGCTGTAAAAATGATAAAAGATTGTTTGTAGAATTAAACAATTATTAAAAAATAAAAAGCTTCTCAAAAAATTGAGAAGCTTTTTTTGTACAGGCGGAGAGACTCGAACTCTCACACCTCGCGGCACTAGATCCTAAGTCTAGCGTGTCTACCAATTCCACCACGCCTGCAATTTGGACTGCAAATATAAACAAACATCGCAAATTACAAAGTAGTTAATTATTATTTTTTATTTTTGATTGAAATTTAAAAATAATTAATGAAAACTATAAAATCTTACATAAACAACAATAAATCACGATTTATCAACGAACTTTTTGAACTTTTAAAAATTCCATCTATAAGTGCAGACTCTGCTTACAAAAAAGATGTATTATTAACTGCAGATTTTGTTTTAGATAGCTTAAAAAAAGCAGGTTGTGATAAAGTAGAACTATGTGAAACTCCTGGGTATCCAATTATTTATGGTGAAAAAATCATAGACAAAAACTTACCAACTGTTTTAGTTTATGGCCATTATGATGTACAACCTGCAGACCCTATTGACTTATGGACTTCTCCTCCATTTGAACCTGTAATTAAAAAAACAGAGATTCACCCTGAAGGAGCAATTTTTGCAAGAGGTGCTTGTGATGACAAAGGACAAATGTACATGCATGTTAAAGCCTTAGAATACATGACATCAACTGGTAATTTACCATGTAATGTAAAATTTATGATTGAAGGTGAAGAAGAAGTTGGTTCAGAAAGTTTAGCTTGGTTTGTACCAAGAAACAAAGAAAAATTAGCCAATGATGTTATACTAATTTCTGATACAGGAATGATTGCAAACGACATTCCATCAATAACAACAGGTTTACGTGGTTTAAGTTATGTAGAGGTAGAAGTTACAGGTCCTAATAGAGATTTACACTCTGGTTTATATGGTGGTGCTGTTGCAAATCCTATTAATATTTTAACCAAAATGATTGCTTCTTTACACGATGAAAACAATCATATTACAATACCTGGTTTTTACGATAAAGTAGAAGAATTATCAAAAAATGAAAGAGCGGAAATGGCAAAAGCACCATTTTCTTTAGAAAATTATAAAAATGCTTTAAAAATTAATGATGTTCATGGAGAAAAAGGTTATTCTACAAACGAACGTAATTCTATTAGACCAACTTTAGATGTAAACGGAATTTGGGGAGGTTATACTGGTGAAGGAGCAAAAACTGTAATTGCAAGTAAAGCTTTTGCAAAAATTTCTATGCGTTTAGTTCCTAATCAAGATTGGAAAGAAATAACAGAATTATTTAAAAATCACTTTGAAAGTATAGCTCCTAAATCTGTAAAAGTAGTTGTAAAACCACATCATGGAGGACAAGGTTATGTAACACCAATTGATAATATTGGTTACAAAGCAGCAAGTAAAGCTTATGAAACAAGTTTTGGTAAAACTCCTATACCACAAAGAAGTGGTGGTAGTATTCCTATTGTTGCCTTATTTGAACAAGAATTAAAAAGCAAAACTATTTTAATGGGCTTTGGTTTAGATTCTGATGCAATTCACTCTCCTAACGAACATTTTGGAGTTTGGAATTACTTAAAAGGAATAGAAACAATTCCATATTTTTATAAATATTTTACTAAACTATCTAAATAAATCAAACTATATATGAAAACTACCTTCTTTAAAATAGTCGCTCTTGCCTGCGTTTGTACATTCATTATTTCTTGTTCATCAAAAGAAGAACAAAAACAATTTACAGTTGCAGAATATGAAGCCGCAGCAAAACACATGGACAGAGATTTATATAAATTAGTTTATAACCAAGTTTCTGGAAGTAATTTTATAGGCAATAAAAAACTTGTGTATTCTACTACCAATAAAGAAGGAAAAAAATATTATTTAGTAGACGTTGAAGCTAAAACTAAAAATTTGGCTTTCAATCATGAAAAATTAGCAGAAAGTTTATCTCAAGAATTAGACACAGAACTAGAAGCAAATTCTTTACCCCTTTATAATGTTGTTTTTGCTGATGATTTAAAAAGTTTTGAGTTTAGAACTTATCGTCAAAATTTTACATTTCAAATAGAAACAAACACCTTATCTAAAAAAGCGTCAAAATTTAAAAAAGCTTCTAGAAATGAAACTGTTTCTCCTAATGGTAAATTGGCTGCTTATATTGACAATTTTAACCTATGGGTTCGTAATTTAGAAACCAACAAAAAAACTCAACTTACTTTTGATGGAATTCAGGATTATGGATATGCAACTAATAATGCAGGTTGGATTAAAAGTGATGGTGCTGTTGTTAAATGGTCTCCTAATTCTGATAAAATTGCTACTTTTCAACAAGATGCAAGAGGTGTTGGTATGATGTATTTAACTTCTACCAATGTTGGTCATCCAAAATTAGAAGCTTGGAAACACCCTTTACCTGGAGATGATAAAATCTTTACAATAGAACGTGTAATAATACATTTAGGAAACAAGCCAAAAACGGTTCGTTTAAAAATGGACGCAGATTTTCAAAGAGGTTCTACAACAGATCATATTGCAAGTTGGGGTAATGAATTATTAGATGCTCAATGGAATAAAGAAGGAACTAAATTTGCATTTGTTTCTGGATCTAGAGATCATAAAGTGGCTCATTTACAAATTGCAGATGCATTTTCTGGAAAAGTAACATCTATTCATAAAGAAGAAGTTGCAACATACTATGAATCTGGTGTTAATGCAGAGAACTGGAAAGTTTTATTTGATTCAAATGAATTTATTTGGTATTCAGAAAAAACAAATTGGGGCCATATTTATTTATATGATTTAAAAACTAAAAAGTTAAAAAATCAGATTACATCTGGAGATTGGATTGTAAAACAAGTAAAAAATATTGATGAAAAAAATAGACAAATCTATTTTACTGCAGGAGGAAAAGAAGAAGGAAATCCATATCACAACTATTACTACAAAATAAATTTTGATGGATCAAACCTTATCAACTTAACACCAAGTAAAGGAACTCATAAAGTTACTTTTTCTAAAGATTACTCAGCTTTAGTTGATATTTATTCTACTACTTCTAATGCTCCAATTTCTGTTTTAAGAAATGGAAAGGGAGAAAAAATTATGGATTTAGAAACTGCAGATATATCTGAATTAAAAGCTAAAAACTGGCAAAAACCTGTTGAATTTACTGTAAAAGCTAGAGATGAAAAAACAGACATTTATGGTTTACTATTTTTACCTAGTCATTATGATGAAAGTAAAAAATATCCTGTTTTAAACTATATTTATCCTGGTCCACAATCTGGTTCTGTTGGTAATTATAGCTTTAGACCTGTTTGGAGAGATTTTCAAGCAGCTGCTGAATTAGGTTTTGTTGTTGTTGCTGTAGATGCCATGGGTACTCCAATGCGATCTAAATCTTTTCATGATGCTTATTATGGAAATATGGGCGATAATGGTTTGCCAGACAATATTACTGCTATCAAACAATTAGCAAACAGATATAAAGGAATGGATATTGAAAGAGTTGGTATTTGGGGACATTCTGGTGGTGGTTTTGCTTCTACTAGAGCCGTTTTTGCTTATCCAGATTTTTATGATGTAGCTGTTTCTGGTGCAGGAAATCATGACAATAGAAATTACGAAGCTGATTGGGGAGAAAAATGGCAAGGTCTTTTGGTTGATGGAAATATGGAAGGAAAAGCAGATGGTACAACCAATTATGACAATCAAGCAAATCAATTAATTGCAAAAAATTTAAAAGGAAAACTTTTAATTACTCATGGTTCTATGGATAATAATGTACCTCCATCAAATACAATGTTAGTTGTTGAAGCTTTGATTAAAGCTAATAAAGATTTCGACATGATTTTGTTTCCAAACAAAAGACATGGTTATGGAGATATGACAAAATACATGACTCGTAAAAGATGGGATTATTTTGTAACACATTTATTAAACGCTAAACCTGCAAAAGGTTTTCAATTAAAATAAAGTATCAATTCAGCTTTTTCTTTCCTTTTGAAAAAGCTGAATTTTTCTACTAAATTATATTTTATGAAATATCGTTTTATCTTTATTATCTCTCTTACTTTATGTGCTCTAAGTTCTTTTTCTCAAGGATTAATGAGTGAGAAAAACAATTTTACCAAACAAGATACTTTAAGAGGTTCTATTACCCCAGAAAGAATTTGGTGGGATTTAACCTATTATCATTTAGATATAGAAGTAAATCCTGATAAAAAGTTTATTTCTGGTAAAAACACTATAAAATACAAAGTTTTAAAACCATATAAATCGCTTCAAATTGATTTACAATCTCCATTAAAAATTACAAAAGTTACACAAGATGGAAAAGATTTAAAAGTAATTCATGATGGAAATGCACACTTTGTTCAACTGATAAAAAACCAAAAAATTGGCAATACAGAAACTGTTATTGTGCATTATCAAGGTTATCCAAAAGAAGCTAAAAATGCTCCTTGGGATGGAGGTTTTTCATGGAAAAAAGATAAAAACGGAAATCATTTTGTAGCAACTTCTTGCCAAGGTTTAGGAGCAAGTGTTTGGTGGCCTTGTAAAGATCATATGTATGATGAAGTAGAAAATATGAGAATTAGTGTTACAGTGCCATCGCATTTAACAGATGTTTCTAAAGGAAAATTAGAAAGTATTGTAGATCATGGAAAAACTAAAACTTACAATTGGTTTGTAAACAATCCTATCAATAATTATGGAGTAAATGTAAATATTGGTAATTATGCTCATTTTTCTGAAATTTATAAAGGTGAAAAAGGAGATTTAGATATGGATTATTATGTTCTTAAAGGTAATGTAGAAAAAGCTAAAGAACATTTTAAAGATGCTCCTAAAATGATGAAAGCTTTTGAGCATTGGTTTGGACCATATCCTTTTTACGAAGATGGTTTTAAATTGGTAGAAGTTCCTTATTTAGGGATGGAACACCAAAGTTCTGTTACTTATGGAAATCAATATAAAAAAGGGTATTTAGGAACAGATTTATCTAAAACTGGTTGGGGTTTAAAATTCGATTTTATCATTATCCATGAAGCTGGACATGAGTGGTTTGCTAATAATATTACCAATAAAGATATTGCTGACATGTGGATTCATGAAAGCTTTACAAATTATTCTGAAAGCTTATTTTTAGATTATTATTATGGTAAAAAAGCTGCTTCAGAATATGTAATTGGTTTACGTAAATCAATTAGAAACAAAACAACAATTATTGGAAAATATGACGTAAATAATGAAGGTTCTGGAGATATGTATAACAAAGGTGGAAACTTTTTACATACACTAAGACAATTAATAGATAATGATGAAAAATGGCGATTAATTCTTAGAAAAATGAACAAAGAGTTTTATCATCAAACAGTTACTACAGTACAAATTGAAGATTTTTTATGCAAAGAAACAAATATTGATTTAAGTGCTTTTTTTAATCAATATTTAAGAGATATTAGAATTCCTACTTTAGAGTATACAATTAAAAAAGATGTATTAAAATATAGATGGACCAAGGTAGTTTCTAATTTTAAAATGCCTTTAAAAGTTACAATTAACAATAAGATTCAATGGATTTATCCAACAGAAAACTGGCAAAAAATAGTACTAAAAAACAATAATTCAATATTTAGTATTGACCCTAACTTTTATATATATCAGAAAAAAATAAAATAATTTATTTTAAGATATATGCTTTATGGATAAAATCTATTTCTGGATATTTTCTTTTAATAAAACTGTTTCCATATTTCTGTATAGAATCTTGTCTATAGCCTAATTTATCTCCATATTTATCATAAAACTTTAATACGTTTTCAAATCCTTTGGTAACTTTTGCAACTACAGGAAAACCTTTTGCTCCACCATAATTTAAAGTATCTAAACGATTGTTATTTTTAAGATTTATAAATATTTGTGTAGTTCTTGTATTGGCTCCTCCTCTTGCAAAAGAAATTGACATAGAATCGTTTTTGGCAATTACAGGTTCATCTTGTAAAGTAAAATTATTCCAAGCTTTATTAATTAATGAATCTTTATGGATACCAAATTGAGCTACAAAGTTAGGTACAACCCTAAAAATTGGCATTTCTACATAATAATTGTGTTTTATTAAAGAATGTAATCTATCAACTCCTTTAGGAGACCAACTTCTTTTGGCATAAATATCAAAATTACCTTGTGTTGTTTCAAAACGTGCTCTAAATTCTTCTGGAGCAATTTTTTTAGTCCATTTTTCACTAAAAACTTTCTTTGCACAAGAAATGAATAAACTGATTACTAAAAGGTAAATTATCTTTTTCATTATTATAAATTTAAAAAACGAAGATAATAAACAAGAATAAATTTTAACTCTACATTTGTAGAATTAAAATTTTTGTTCTATGTTTGTAGAGTAAAAATAAAAATAATATGCAATTATCTAAAACCGAAGAACAATTAATGCAGTATTTATGGAAACGTAAAAAAGCATTTTTAAAAGAATTATTAGAAGATTTTCCTGAGCCAAAACCGGCAACTACAACAGTTGCAACTTTGCTAAAAAGAATTTCAGACAAAGGTTTTATTGATTATAAATTGTTTGGAAAATCTAGAGAATATTTTCCTATAATTAAAAAGACAGATTATTTTTCGAATCATGTAAACGGGTTGATTAAAAACTTTTTTAATGATTCTGCAAGTCAGTTTGCATCTTTTTTTACTAAAGAAACCAACCTTACTACAGAAGAATTAGAAGATTTAAAAAGAGTTATTGATAGTCAAATTAAAAAACAACAAAAATGATAATATACTTATTAAAATCTACAGGTTGTTTGGCTTTGTTACTTTTCTTTTATCATTTTATATTAGAAAAAGAAAAGATGCACAACTTTAATCGTTTTTACCTTTTAGGAAGCGTTTTGTTTTCATTTCTAGTGCCATTAACAACAATTACAGTTCCATCTTCTACAGTAATGCTAGAAGCTGTTCAAGATTACAGTTTACCTGTTTTAGATGATAACATTTCTCCAATAGTTATACAAGAATCTTTTAATTATACACTATTGTTAACTGGTGTGTATCTATTAATATCTGCACTTTTTTTAATTCGTTTTGGAATGAATTTATTCAAAATCATTCAAAAAACAAGAATTAATGATAAAATAAACCATAAAAATGCAACTTTGGTTTTGGTTGATGATGAAATACTTCCTCACACTTTTTGGAAAACAATTTTCATAAACAAAACTGCATATAAAAAAGGAGAAATAGAGGAAGAATTATTTACACATGAATTAACTCATGTAACACAAAAACATACGTTAGATGTATTACTCATTGAAGTTTTACAAATTGTATTTTGGATAAATCCGCTTTTTATTTTCTTAAAAAAAGCAATACAATTAAATCATGAATTTTTAGCAGATTCTACTGTAATCAATCAACATAAAAATACATTTCAATACCAGCATTTATTACTAAATAAAGCTGCTTGGAAAAACGAATATTACTTGGCCAGTAATTTGAATTATTCACTTACTAAAAAAAGATTATTAATGATGACTAAACAAAGTTCACACACAAAAATCTTGTTAAAAAAACTAACGATTATTCCGTTATTAGCAGGATTTGTTTTCCTCTTTGCAGAAAGAGTTGAAGCAAAAAACAAAGAAGATAAAAATTCTTTTAAAACTTCAACGCAAACTACTACTAAAAACAATCTAAAACTTAATGATAATAAAAAAGTATTTAAAAATTTGATTGAAAATATTGATCAGAAGTATAATTTAGATACCTACAAAAAGCTAAACAAAACTTACGAATCTAAGAGAAATGCAAAACCACATTTTATAAAGAGTTCAGAAAAGCGTCAAAAAGAATTAACAGACTTATATTCAAAATTAGGAGGTTTATTTTTTAAACTATCAAAAGCTGATAAAAAGAAAGTAAAAAGACCTGTTCATCCTCATGATCCTTATGTAAGATTAATGAAAAATAATAAAGTTTTTTACAAATTAAGAACAGAGTTATCAAGAGAAGATAAATTATTGATTCCTCCTCCACCTCCACCACCAAATGCTTCTGAAGAAGTAATTTTAAAAGCTAAAATGGAATACAAAGCATGGAAAAAGAGAACTGGAAACACAATTTCTGTACCTCCTCCTCCAAAAAACAAAAAGAGAAAAATTAAATTTAAGCCTACAAAAGAGGTTAAAAAAAGTAAAGCTTATATAAATAAAAATGTAAAAAGAGAATTAATTTCTAAAAGTGAACTTGATGTATTAGATCCAAAAGAAATAGCTTCTGTTAATATTGTTAAAGGAAAAAAAGGGATAGACAGTATTAAAATTGATCTAAAAGAAAAACATAAAAAACTAAACACAAAGTTTCTTTATACTACTAAAAACTCACAAAATAAATCAACATTAGAAAACTCAAATAATGTAAAATATTATTTAGATGGTAAGGAAATTAGTAAAAAAGAAATGAAAGAAATTAGTCCAGATAAAATTAAATCTGTGAATGTTAAAAAGAATAAAGATGGTTCTGGTGCTATTTATATAAATACTAAAAAGCTTTAACTTTAAAAACATATTTTGTTAAAAGCCTCACAATGTGAGGCTTTTTTTGTAACAAATTCTAAAAAAAGTCGTTAGTATTATATACCAATACACAACCAATGCTTAAAAAATTCTTTATAACCTGTTCTGGAGTAGATAAAATAATTGTAAATAATTGTTCTGATGGAGAACAAAACAAATACGTAGGCATTGGTGCAACTGTATTTTTCACTGCAGTTATGGCAACTATTGCAGGTAGTTATGCTTTATTTACTGTATTTGACAACTTATATGCTGCTATTTTCTTTGGATTGATATGGGGATTATTAATTTTTAATTTAGATCGTTTTATTGTTTCTACTATTAAAAAATCTGACAATAAATGGAAAGAATTTTTACAAGCATCTCCTAGAATTTTGTTAGCTGTTATTATTGCAATCGTTATTTCTAAACCTTTAGAATTAAAATTATTTGAGAAAGAAATCAATCAGGTTTTATTAACAGAAAAAAACCAAATGACTTTGGATAATAAAACACAAATTGCTGCACAATTTACTCCTGAAATTGCTAAAATAAATAATGAAATTGATGCTCTAAAAACCGAAATTACAACCAAAGAAGCAAAAACTAATGCTTTATATGAAACTTATATTGCTGAAGCTGAAGGTAGAAAAGGAACAAAACTGTTGGGTAAAGGCCCCGTTTATAAAGAGAAAAGAGAAAAACACGATACTGCTTTAGCTGAGTTGAATCAGTTAAAAAAAGACAATGCTACAAAAATACAAGCCAAAGAACTTGCTATTACTGATTTACAAAACAATCAGAAATTAACTGAAACAAAAACACAACCCATTATTTCAAATTTTGATGGTTTAATGGCAAGAATTAATGCGCTTGGTAAATTACCTTGGTTGCCATCGTTCTTTATATTTCTATTGTTTTTAGCTATAGAAACATCACCTATTTTTGCAAAATTAATTTCGCCAAAAGGTGAATATGACTTTAAATTAGAAGATAATGAAACTGCTGTAAAAACTTGGGTACAACAACAAGTTCAACAAAGAGAAGAAATGTTGAAAGCAGATATAAACATTAACAAAAAAGTATATAATGATATTACTGAAGAGGAAGAATTGTATGCTTATAAACAAAAAATGGCTCGAGATTTAATGAAATTACAAGCCGATTCTTTTTATAGTAAACAACAAAAAATGTTGTAATCTATTTGTTGGCAAACTTGTGCGTTAGCGATTGAAACGGCATCCTTTTTTCTTTTTCAGAAAAAAGATATAGTGTAAAGCGCGACCTGAAAGGTAACGCCCAAATAAATTTAAAACTGTATTGTCATTTCGACTTTATGGAGAAATCTTATTTTGAGATTTCTCAATCGCTTAAAAAAGCTCATTTCGAAATGACAACAAACTATAATTACTCCTTTTCAGCCATTTTTTTAACGTAATCTGTAATAATTACAATTTGTGTTGGACCAACTTTACCTTCAATATATTTAGCATTTTCATGATCTAAAGAAATTCTACGAACTGCAGTTCCTTGTTTTGCAACCATACTAGAGCCCTTTACTTTTAAATCTTTTATTAAAACCACAGAGTCTCCTGCTTGTAAAATTGCACCATTTGCATCTCTGTGAATAATTTTTTCGCTTTCGTCTAAATGATCTCCAGATTCTTTAGCAAAACGTAATTCATCATCTTCTAAATACATCATATCTAGTAAATCTTGTGGCCAACCTTCTTTTCTTAAACGTGATAACATTCTCCAAGCAACTACTTTTACAGCTCTGTGCTCAGACCACATAGAATCGTTTAAACAACGCCAGTGATTTGCATCTGTTTCCTCTGGATTTTCTACTTGAGTTATACAAGTTTCACAAGCTAATAAACTACCATCTACTCCACCTCCACCAGTTAATTTTGGTTTTACTTCGTAAATTGATAAGTTATTTGTAGAAGCACATAATTCGCATTGATTACCACTTCTGTTTTCTAAATCTTGTTGTAAACTCATATTATAATTTTTGTATCACAAAAGTACATTTTTAAAGTAAAACTCTTTATTTTTATCGAATGAAATTAGAAAGTGAAAGACTTATTATTAGAGATTTTACCATAGGTGATGCTCCTTTTTATTTTGAATTATTTAATGATCCTGATTGGATTCGTTTTATCTCTGATAAAAACTTAAAATCTGTTGATGAAACTGAAGTTTATCTAAAAAAAATGCAACTCGAAAATTCTAAAATGGGTGGTTTAGGATTTTTTACAGTAATCTTAAAAGAAACCAATGAAGCTATTGGTACTTCTACAGCTTTACAAAGAGAAAAAGTAAATTTTATAGATATTGGTTATGGTTTTTTACCAAAAGGTAGAGGTAAAGGTTATGCTTTTGAAGCTACAAAATTGATTATAGAATATGTACGCAACAAGTTTAACCAAGAAAAAGTATTGGCTTTTACGATTCCTGAAAATAAAAATTCTCAAAAACTATTAAAGAAATTAGATTTTAAATTTACAGGTTATCAAAATATTTTTGATGATGAAGAAGATGCTGTTTTTGAGTATATTTTTTAAAAAAAAGTTACTTTTTTTCTGAATGTCCTAAATCTTTGTTAGGAGCAATTTTATCTCTTACTAGTTGTTTTAAATGTTTAATTTCTGGAAATCCACCATTTTCTTTTCTGCACCAAATTAATGTTTCATTTACATAAATTTTAAAAATACCTACTGATGAAGGTTGCAATGTAAGTTCATTAATTTCGGTTTCGAAAGTGGTTAATAATTCTTGTGCCATCCAAGAAGAACGTAATAACCATCTACATTTAGGGCAATATTTTATAACAATTTTTGTTTCCATTACTTAAATTTCTAAAGATGTAAATTGAAATGAATTACCATCAAACAAACCTTTGTCAGATAGTTTTAAAGAAGGAATTACTAATAACGCCATAAAAGACAAACTCATATAAGGAGCTCTTAATTTACTACCCATTTGTTTTGCCATTTTATCTAATTCTGCATAAGCTTTTCCTATTTCTTCAGCAGGTTTGTCTGACATGATTCCTGCAACAGGTAATGATACAATTTTTTCTTTTGATTCTGTAACAGCACAAACTCCTCCTCTATTTTCTATGATTAAATTTACAGCTTTACAAATAGCTTCATCAGAAACTCCTACTGCAATAATATTATGAGAATCATGCCCAACAGAACTTGCAATGGCACCTTCTTTCAATCCGAAATTTTTAATAAATGCAATGGCTGGTTCATCATTTTGATAACGATTTACAACTGTCATTTTTAAAACATCTGTTGCTGTATTTGAAACTAAATTTCCATCAATAATTAAAGAATTTGCTTCAATTTGATTGGTAACCAATTCTCCATCTAAAGCTTCTATCACTCTAATTTTTTCTGATGAAGATTCAAATCTAAAATCATCTACTTTCTTTTTATCAGTATCAAAATTATTCAACACTTCAAAGTCTACATGTTTTACAAAAGATTCGCCGTTTTTAGCAACTATTTCACCATTTATATACGTTTCTAAAACATTAAAATTTTCTAAATTATCAATCACAACAAAATCTGCAAAATCTCCTTTTTGCAACAGACCAACATCTAAGTTATAATGTTTAACAGGGTTTATACAAGCAGCTTGTAGTACTTTAAAAACGTCAATTCCTTTAGCAACTGCTCTTTCACATAATTGATTGATATGACCTAATAACAAATCATCTGGATGTTTATCATCTGAACAAAACATCATATTATCAAAATATTCTGGTAATAAACTAATTAAAGCTTCAAAGTTTTTTGCTGCAGAACCTTCTCTAATGATGACTTTCATTCCTTTTTGCAATTTTTCTAAAGCTTCATCATAAGTAAAACATTCATGATCTGTAGAAATACCTGCAGAAATATATTTGGTAACATCATCTCCTCTTAAACCTGGAGCATGACCATCAATAGGTTTGCTATTATTTTTTGCGTGCTGAATTTTTGCTAAAACCTCTGCATCATCAAATAAAACACCAGGATAATTCATCATTTCTGCCAAGTATTTAATGTCTGGATTTTCTAGCATTATTTTAATATCATCAGCATTAATAATTGCTCCTGCACTTTCAAAAGAAGTTGCTGGCACACAAGAAGGTGCTCCAAAATTAAATTTTAACGGAACTTTTTTTCCGTTTTCAATCATAAAATCAACACCTTTTACACCTAAAACATTGGCAATTTCATGAGGATCAGAAACTGTGGCAACTGTACCATGTTTTACAGCAATTTTAGCAAATTCAGAAGGAACCAACATAGAACTTTCTATGTGAATATGAGCGTCTACAAAACCAGGTAAAATGTAATTTTCTTTGTTGTGATTTACTTCTCGAATTTCTAAAATATTGTTGTTTTCTATAACAACTTCTCCTTTAAAAATTCTTTTGTTTTGTATGTCTACGATGTTTCCTTGTACAATCATTTGCTTTCTGTTTCAAAAACAAATTTACAAAGAATTCACCTTATTCAATAGGATAAATAATTACATCTTTGCCTAACCAATTTTGCAGTTTATTGTATATTTTTTGTTGATCTTCTTTATTAAAATGTTTAATTCTTGTTCCATGATGTCCTCCTTTTAAAACCATTTTTAAAGCATCAACTTCGGGTATGATATTTGGTGCACAAGCTCCCCAAGGATCATTACCTCCGTAAATACACAAGATGTTATCACCTTTATTTTCTATATAATTCCTTACTTCTTTTATATAATTTGAATTGTAAGTTAAAGATATATTTTGAGGCCCAAAAGAAGCTAAAGAAGTTGTTTTTACATGTTGTAACAAATCTTTAACAGGAGTAAAATCGTAACCATAATACCCTAACTCTGTCATGTGCTGATAAAATGAAGGCAGATAATTATAAATCCCTTTATCGCTAAATAAATAAAACCCAGAAACTTGTTTTAAATAGGTAAATATTTCTTCTGAACTTGCTTTTTCATCAGGTATTTCATCACATATACTACCCCATTGCCAAAATGAAAATGGAAATTCTAAAACTGCATGTTCTAATGCTTCTTCTATTGACATTACAGTAAATGATACTTTCTTTTTGTAAGCATAATCTTTAAACAATTCCATTATTACTGTTCTGTTTTCTAAAACAGATCTTTGAAATTTTTGAATTTTATCTCTGCATTCTGGGGTACCAACTGAATTAATTAAATTAGTAGTTCTTATATCTTGTTGAGTATTTATTAACGGTGCAACATAAGGTACAGCAACATCAATATCGTTTGGATATTTAGACTTGTAAATCATAACTGTTTCTCCTCCTTTACTAATTCCTGTAGACAACCATTTTCTTTTATAAATTCTTTTAAGTTTAGTAACAATGGAATGATAATCCGCTACAGCTGCATCATTTTTTAAATATTTCCATTGAATAGAATCTGGTCTAGATTTACCGTAAAACCTGTATTCTACCATTACTTGATTTGCTTTTAAAATCTTACTTAACTCATAAGTTCTATGTCTTGCATTATAACCTTCAGTAATTAAAACCGTTGGCTTTTTATAGTCTGAATGAGATATATAAATATGATGTTCAAATGTTCCTGCTTCAATATTATTATGGTCTAAAGGTTGTTGCAAAGTCAATTCAAATGCATTTAAAAAATGATCAGCAATTTTTACGGAATCTATTTTTGCTTTTGGAAACAAAACTTTTAACTGTTCTTTAAAAGTTAATTTACTTAATTCTACTTTTTTTGTTGAACAAGAAATTACTGATATACTTACAATTAACAAGAATGTAAATCTTTTAAATGCCTTCATATTTTTTCAAATTTTATTTTCTAAATTTAAACGATGTAAACCATTCAAATTAATAGTATATTAACCAAGTCTTGTGTAATATTACGCTAATAAAGGATAAAATGTTATTGATTCGAGCCTTTTTCCTATTTTTAACAAATGGATAAAATTGAACAAATTAGTGCTGATTTTATAGAAAAAAACACCAATTTTAACGAGTTAATTTCAGAAATTAAACATCATTTTTCTAATGATGAAGTAATTGTTCCTATGCGTCATCATCATGATTTCCCAAATCCGAATGTAAAAGCAGATTCTACTTTGTTATTAATGCCAGCATGGAATCCCAGTAAAAGTGCAGGTGTAAAAATTGTTACTGTTAGTCCAGAAAATGGGCAATTTGAAATGCCATCAATTCAAGGAACCTATATTTATTTTGATGCCATAAAAGGATCTATAAAAGCAATATTAGAAGCAAAAAGTTTAACAGTAAAAAGAACTGCTGCTGCTTCAGCATTAGCATCTTCATATTTATCCAAAGAAAATGCTTCGTCATTATTAATGATTGGAACAGGTGCTTTATCAATCAATTTAATAAAAGCTCATACTTCTGTTAGACCTATAAAAAAAGTATTTATTTGGGGACGAAATTTTGACAAAGCAAAACTAATTTGCGAATCGTTAAAAAATGAAGATTTTAATGTAATTCCTATTAAAAATTTTGAAGAAAAAATATCTGAAGTCGATATTATTTCCTGTGCTACATTATCTAAAACTCCTTTAGTTTTAGGAAAAAATTTAAAAAAGGGGCAACATTTAGATTTGGTTGGTGCTTATAAAAAAGACATGAGAGAAGCAGATGATGAAACTATTTCTAAAGCTTCTGTTTACATTGATACTTATCAAGGTGGATTAAAAGAAAGTGGAGATATTGTAATTCCTCTACAAAATGGAACCTTAAAAGAAGAAGACATAAAAGCAGATTTATTTGATTTATGTTCCAATAAAAAACAAGGGAGAAAATCAAAAGATGAAATAACGCTATTTAAATCTGTAGGGCATGCTTTAGAAGATTTAGCTGCTGCAAATTACTACTATAATAAATTTAAAAATGAGTAAAACATATAAAAATATACTTTCTAATTCTAACTTTATACCAAATAAAGATTGGTTGCAAATAAAAACAATAGACATGCATACTGGTGGTGAGCCTTTACGTGTTATTGTTGAAGGTTTCCCAGAATTAAAAGGTAAGTCTGTTTTAGATTATAGAAGATTTTGTAAAGAGAATTTTGACTACTTAAGAACTACTTTAATGTTTGAACCTCGAGGACATGCAGATATGTATGGTTGTATTTTGTTACCTCCAAATGATGATGAGGGTGATTTTGGTATTATCTTTTTACATAATGAAGGTTATTCAACTATGTGTGGACATGCAATAATTGCTATTTCTACTTTAGCTATTGAAATGAATTGGATTGAAGTAAAAGAAGGTGACAATATTCTTAAAATTGATGCTCCTTGTGGTAGAATTACTTCTTTTACAAAAGTAAAAAACGGAAAAATTATTGGAGTTCGTTTTCATTGTGTACCAAGTTTTGTTGTTGGTTTAGATAGAACTGTAGAAGTAGATGGTTTAGGGAAAGTAACTTATGATTTAGCTTATGGGGGCGCTTTTTATGCATATGTAGATCTGGCTAAAAATAATTTTGATTTTGATTTAAATGCAGAATCATATAGAACATTAATATCTAAAGGAATGGATATTAAGCATGCAGTTATGGAAGTAGACAAAGAAATTTTGCATCCTTTTGAAAAGGATTTGAGTTTTTTATATGGAACCATTTTTATCGATAATCAGAAACAATCTTCTGGAAATGACAGTAAAAACGTATGTGTTTTTGCTGAAGGAGAAGTAGATAGATGCCCAACAGGTTCTGGTGTTTCTGGCAGAATAGCTATTCATAAAGCAAGAAAAGAAATAGATTATGGAGAAACAATAACTATTGAAAGTATAACCAATTCTGTTTTTAAAGGATCTATAATTTCTGAAGAAGATTATGGCTCTTTTACTGCTGTAATTCCACAAGTAGAAGGGACTGCTCATATAACAGGAATGAACACTTTTGTAATTGACCCAAATGACCCAATGAAAAATGGATTTATTTTAAGATAATGAGAAACTTAATTTACTTTTTAACTTTTGTAGTGTTTTTTAGTTGTCAAAAAAACACCAAAACAAATTATTTAAAACTCAGTGAAAATATCCTGAATTATAAGGTAACTCCAAAAACAAAATTTGACAAATCTGGTTTAATGTTTTCAGATCAAGGTGCTTGGTTTGGTTATAGTTTTCCAGATTCTTTAGCAAATTTTACTGGTTTTTCTGGTCCTTTTTTAATGACCCAACAAAACGGAATTTGGAGCAGTACATCGTTAACAAATATTGTTATAGAAAATAATCAATGGAATTCTCATATTACAAAAAGTTATAACAGTAATTTAGAACAAGTTTTTATATCTGATAAAATAGAATTTAAACAAGAACTCGTCTATTCTTCTGGTCATACAGTAATTATAAAATCTACATTAAAAAACAATAGCAAGTCTTTACAAAACATTAATTATTCTTTTAAGAATGAAAAAGTATTAGCTGATGGTTTATCTTTTACTTCTAACAAAAACCAACTTACAATACATTCAATAAAAACGGAAGCAATTGGTTATATCATTTTTCCAAACGAGGTATTTTTAAATTCTACAGACAGTACATATACTTCTAAAACAATCTCAATAGAATTACAACCTAATGAAATTAAAGAGTTCATAATATCTCAAACATTTATATTCCCAGAATATTCTTGGAATGATGAAAAAAAATCAATTAAAAACTTATCCTTTAATGCTGTTTTAGAAAAAAGAAAAACAGAAAAAAACAACGAATTAAAATCTTTAATTGAAAATAGAAAAGAACAATTTTCTGAAGAAAAATATGCTGAAGTTTTGGCAAAAGTAAATTTAACATTGCAAAATAATTGGAGAATTCCAGCAGGAGAAATAAAACACGAAGGGTTGTTTCCTAGTTATCATTACAAATGGTTTAATGGTTTTTGGTCTTGGGATTCTTGGAAACATGCAGTTGGTTTATCTTTTTACAATACAAAGTTGGCAAAAAAACAAATGAAATTAATGTTTGAATTTCAAAACAAAGATGGTTTTGTTGCTGATTGCGTATATAGAGATACTTTAATTGAAAGACATAATTATAGAGATACAAAACCACCTTTATCTGCATGGGCTGTTGCTAAAATTTATGAAAAAGATAAAGATGTAGACTTTGTAAAACATATGTATCCTAAATTAAAATTGTATCATGAATTTTGGTATAATAAAAGAGATCATGATAAAGATGGTTTGTGCGAGTATGGGTCTACAGATGGAAGTTTAATAGCTGCAAAATGGGAAAGTGGTATGGATAATGCCATTCGTTTTGACAAATCTAAAATTTTAAAAAATGGTAAAAATGCTTTTTCAATTAATCAAGAATCTGTAGACTTAAATGCATATTTATATGCTGAAAAAAAATATTTAATTCAACTAGCAAAAGTATTGAATATTGAAAATGATTTAAAAAGATTATCTGATGAAGCAGAAATTTTAAAAACTAAAATACAATCTCAATTTTACGATGAAAAAGACGGTTGGTTTTATGATACTTCTTTAGATGGAAAAACTTTTATAAAAGGTGAAGGAAGTGAAGGTTGGACAGCTCTTTGGGCAAATGCAGCAACCCAGGAACAAGCAATTGCTATTAGAAATAAAATGATGAATCCTAAAAAATTCTACACCAAAGTTCCTTTCCAAACAATGAGCGCAGATCACGAAAAATTTAACCCTTTAAAAGGTTATTGGCGAGGACCAAATTGGTTAGATCAAGCTTATTTTGGAGTAAAAAGTTTACATAATTATGGTTTTCATGAAGATGCTGATAAAGCTACTATGCAGATTTTAAAAGGAGCTAAAGGAGTATTAGGAAAAGGAAAATCTATTAGAGAAAATTATCATCCTTTAACTGGTAAAGGTTTAAATGCACATAACTTTAGTTGGAGTGCTGCTCATATTATTATGCTTTTACAAAAAGATTAAATGAATTATAATCAAATAAAAATATCTATTGAACAAGCAGAAAAAATTCTATTTGATACTTATAAAATCAAAGGTACTGCTTCTGAATTACCTGGAGAATTAGATTTTAATTTCAGAATTAAAACAAATACTTCTGAAAGTTATATTTTAAAAATTTCTCGTCCAAATGAAGATGAGAAATATCTAGATTTTCAACAAAGATTATTACAATTTGTTGCAAAAAACGGAAATGAAATAATGAGTCCAAAAGTTATTTTGGATGTAGATGGAAACTCTATTTCTACCATAAAAGATTCTTTTGAAAACACAAGAAATGTACGATTATTAACGTGGATTTCTGGTAGAGTATGGAGTTCTGTAAATCCTCAATTAAATAATTTACGTTATAGTTTAGGTATAGAAGCAGGAAAATTAACTGCAGCTTTACAAGGTTTTAATCATAAAAAAGCTGACAGAGAATTTGTTTGGGATGTTGCTCAATCTCTTTGGACAAAAAAATATCTTTCTCTTTTTTCATCCGAAGAAAAAGAAATCATTACATACTTTCAAGAGCAATTTGAAAATCAAAAATCAGATTATGATTGTTTAAGAAAATCTGTTGTACATAATGATGCAAATGACAATAATGTTATTGTTTCTAAAGAACTCATTAAGCCAACAGTTATAGCTGCTATTGATTATGGAGATGCAATTTACACGCAAATTATTAATGATTTAGCAATAACATGCGCCTATTCAATTATGAATCATTATGATGTTTTAGACGCTACAATTCCGATTGTAAAAGGATATAATGCTAGTTTTCCTTTACAAGAAATAGAATTGAAATATTTGTATAATGCAATAGCAATGCGTTTGGTAATTTCTGTCACAAAATCGGCTATCAATAAAATTGAAGAACCAAATAATGAATATTTATTAATAAGCGAAAAACCTGCTTGGGAAGTTTTAAAAAAATGGAAAACAATTCATCCAGATTTTGCGGAATACACTTTTAGAACTGCATGTGGTTTTGTAGCACATCCAAATGAAGAAAAGTTTAAAAATTGGACTTCAAAAAACAAGTTTTTAATTTCTGATTTATTTCCAACAATTAATAAAAACGAAATTCATCACATAGATTTAAGCGTTTCTAGTAAATGGATTGGGCACCAACAAGACTTTAATAATCTCGATTTATTTCAATTTAAAATTGAGCAACTACAAAAAGAAATTCCTAATAAAGTTATTGCTGGTGGATATTTAGAACCAAGAGCAATTTACACCTCAACTACTTATGATAAAATTGGAAATTACGGTAAAGAAAGTAGAAGTATTCATTTAGGAATTGATTATTGGTTACCACAAAAAACACCCGTTCATGCACTTTTAGATGGTGAAGTTGTTATTGCTGTTAATGATTTTGGCGATAAAGAATATGGAGGTTTAATCATTTTAAAACATCAACAAAAAGATTTTTGCTTTTATACTTTATATGGACATAACACCATTGAAAGTGTTTTAAAACATAACATTGGTGACATTATTTTAAAAGGACAAAAAATTGCTGAATTAGGAAACTATCCAGGAAATGGAAATTGGACTCCTCATTTACATTTTCAAATTTTACTTTCATTATTTGACTACAAAAATGATTTTCCTGGTGTTGCTTATCACAATCAAATTAATGTTTGGAAAAGTGTTTGTCCTAATCCTAATTTACTTTTCAAATCTGAAGTTTTAGAAAAAAACACAGCCATTTCTAATGATGAAATCATAAACTATAGAAAACAACATTTAGGAAAAGGTTTAAGCTTACAATATAAAACTCCAATAAAAATGGTTCGTGGTTCAGGACAGTTTTTGATGGATCAATTTGGAAGAAAATATTTAGATACAGTAAACAATGTAGCTCATGTTGGGCATGAGAATTACAATGTTGTAAAAGCAGGACAGCAACAAATGGCCTTGATTAATACCAACTCTAGATATTTACATGAAAATATTAATGAATTAGCCAAAGAACTCATAGAAACATTACCTCCAGAATTAAATGTATTACATTTTGTAAATTCTGGTAGTGAAGCAAATGAATTGGCTTTAAGAATGGTTAAAGCAACAACAGGTCAAAAAGATATTATTGCAAGTGAATTTGGTTATCATGGTAATTCTAATATGTGTATTGATATTTCTTCTTATAAATTTGATGGAAAAGGTGGACATGGTGTACCAGAATACACTCAAATATTTCCTTTACCAGATAGTTTTAGAGGAAAATATCGTGGAAAAAATACAGCATCTGATTATGCAAAAGAAGTAGAAAAATGTATTGAGAACATTCAACAAAATGGTAGAAATGTTGGAGGTTTTATTATAGAACCAATAATTTCTTGTGGAGGGCAAATAGAATTACCTGAAGGCTTTTTAGCAGATGTTTATAAATTGGTTAGAAATGCTGGCGGAATTTGTATTTCAGATGAAGTACAAACTGGTGTTGGTAGAATGGGTAAAACCTTCTGGGGCTTTCAATTGCATAATGTTATTCCAGATATAGTAACTATTGGAAAACCTTTAGGAAATGGGCATCCTGTTGCTGCAGTTGCTTGTACTCAAGAAGTTGCAGATAAGTTCGCAAACGGAATGGAATACTTTAACACCTTTGGCGGAAACCCAGTTTCTTGTGCTATTGCTACTGAAGTTTTACGAACTGTAAAAAGAGATAAACTTCAAGAGAATGCTTTAAGAGTTGGGGAGTTTTTAAAATCTGAATTGAAGCAACTTGCTTTAAAGTTCCCAATTATTGGAGAAGTAAGAGGTCTAGGATTGTTTTTAGGAATTGAATTGGTAGATTCTAACTTAAAACCTTTAGCAAATCAAACAGATTATTTAGCAAATAGGATGAAAAACCATGGAATTTTAATGAGTACAGATGGACCAGATAACAACGTTTTAAAAATTAAACCTCCTATAGTTTTTACAAAAGAAAATGCAGAAGAATTAATCTTCTATTTACATAAAATATTAAATGAAGATTTTATGCAATTACAAAATATTTAAAATGAAATTAAATCAATTTTACTTTGTAATTTTTTGTTTTCTTTTTAGTTGTAAAAAGAAAGTTTTAAAAAAAATTCCAGTACAAAAAAACCATTATAATCATCAAATATTTGAGGAAAACAAATTAGTACCAAGAGCTACATTTTTTGCTTTTGAAAATTCTAATATTGATAAAAAAGAATACTCGAAACGCTTTTTTAATTTAAATGGAAAATGGAATTTTCATTGGGTAAAGGATCCTAAAAAACGTCCTACAACTTTTCATAATTTAGATTTTGATGATTCTGAATGGAAAACAATTCCTGTTCCTGCAAATTGGGAAGTTGAAGGTTTTGGAAAACCAATATATTTAGATGAACGTTATCCTTTTAAAACAAATTGGCCTAAAGTACCTAAAGATTACAACCCTGTTGGTACTTATCGTAAAAAAATAAATTTAACCAAAGAATTTCTGTCTGAAAATATTATACTCCATTTTGCAGCCTCTAAATCTGCAATGTATGTATACATTAATGGTAATTATGTTGGTTATTCTCAAGGAAGTAAAACCCCTGCAGAATTTAATATCACCAAATATTTAAAAGAAGGCAAAAACTTAATTGCCTTACAAATGTTTCGATGGTCTGATGCAAGTTATTTAGAGAGTCAAGATATGTTAAGAATGAGCGGAATTGAACGTGATGTTTACTTATACTCAAGACCTAGTATTTACATTTCCGATTTCCACGTTAAAACCACATTGGATAATTCTTATAAAAATGGAATTTTTAATGGAATAATTTCTATTTCAAATAAAACGAATAAACCAGTTTCTAAAGAGATTACAATTAATCTTGAAAATTGTTTTAGTGAAACCAAAAAAATTAACATTTCTGCAAATTCTACATTTGATTTTAAAATAGATAAAAATATAATGAATATAAAATCTTGGTCAGCAGAAAGACCTAATTTATATGATTTACAAATTTCTTTAAAAAATCAATTTATAAAAAAGAAAATTGGGTTTAAACGTGTAGAAATAAAAAATGCACAAGTTTTAATAAATGGAAAACCAATTTATATAAGAGGGGTAAACAGGCATGAAACAGATCCATACACAGGGCATGTTGTTACTAAAGAAACAATGAAAAAAGATATTCAATTAATGAAGCAAAATAACATTAATGCTGTTCGTTCTTCACATTACCCAAATGATCCTTATTGGTTAGATTTATGTGATAAATATGGATTGTATGTTATTGATGAAGCCAATATTGAAAGTCATCCTCTAGCTATAGATAAAAATACACAAATTGGAAATGAAATGAGTTGGCTTCCTGCACATTTAATGCGTGTAAAACGTATGTATTATAGAGATAGAAATCATGTTTCTATTTATTCTTGGTCTTTAGGAAATGAAGCTGGATTTGGTAAAATTTTTAAAACTACTTATAGATGGTTAAAAGAAAAAGATAGTAATAGAATAGTACAATATGAACCCGCAGGAAAAGAAGATTATACAGATCTTTATTGTCCTATGTATCCAAAACCAGAATACTTAATTAATCATGGAAAATCTAAATCTAACAAACCTTCTATCATGATTGAGTATACGCATGCTATGGGAAATTCTGTTGGCAACCTACAAGATTACTGGGAAATTATTGAAAAATACAACAATTTACAAGGTGGTTTTATTTGGGATTGGGTTGATCAAAGTTTAGAATATAAAGACAAAAATGGAAAACCTTATTTAGCTTATGGTCATGATTATCATCCAGATTTACCAACAGATGGAAATTTTTTAAATAATGGTTTAGTTGACCCTTATAGAAATCCTCACCCACATTTAACTGAGGTTAAAAAAGTTTATGAACCAGTTAAATTCAGTTATTTAAAAAACGGTATTATAGAAATAGAAAACAAAAATTTCTTTGCAAATTTTTATGATAAATCACTTCAATTAAAACTTTTAGTTAATGGTAAAGAGCATCATTTAAAAAAAGATATTGCTCTAAATATCAAACCTCAAACTAAAGTTAAAATGTATTTTCCTGAAATTCCAACTAAATTTATCCCTGAAAATGAATATATTTTAGAAATTAATTTGGTTCAAAAAAAAGAAACTGAAATGTTATCAAAAGGTCATGAAATTGCTTGGGAACAATTCATTCTTCAAAAGAAAAACAAGATTGATAATCCTAATCTAAAACAAGGTTTAAAAATTGCAGAAAGCACAGTTCATGAAATTTATGATGATAAATCATTAATTCATCTTGATAAAAAAACTGGAGAAATTTTAAACTGGTACTATAAACATCAAGAAATTATATCTAAGCCAATTAAACCAAATTTCTGGAGACCTCCAACAGACAATGATTTAGGTAATGGTATGGATAATTGGGCTAAAAATTGGCAAAAAGCAAGTTATAACTATACATCTACTTTAGTTACAAAGCCTACTAAAACAATTAATGGTGTTTCTTTTAAAGTTGCCTATAAATTACCTAAAAATGAAGCCAATGTTATTGTAAATTACATTTTAAATTCATTAGGTGAATTAAAAATAAATTATTCTTATAAACCCAATAAAAAAGATTTACCTAATTTACCAAGAATAGGTATGTATCTTTCTTTATCTAAAAATTTTAAAAATGTTTCTTGGTATGGTAAAGGACCTAATGAAAGTTATTGGGACCGTAAATCTGGACAAAAAATTGGAATATATTCAGGAAAAACAAATGAACAATTTCATAGATACTCTAGACCACAAGAAACAGGAAATAAAACAGATGTTAGATGGATGCAAGTTTCATCAGAAAACATTCATTTAAAAGTAACAAGCAATCAATTATTAAATTCGAGTGTGTGGCCTTTTACACAAAAAGAAATCGATTTTAATTCTGAAGAAGCAGGAAAATCTGCCTCTGGTTTAGTACCAGTTACTAAAAAACATGGGGCAGATATTAAACTAGGAGAAACAATTCAATGGAATATTGATTTACAACAAATGGGAGTTGGAGGAGATACTTCTTGGGGAAGATTGGTTCATGAAGAGTATACTATTCCTGCAAATAAAACTTACAAATATTCTTTTACAATTTCGCCAAACTCTAAATAATATTTTCTAAAGTTAGGTAAATTATACTCCAAAAGGGTTATCAATAGAATACATTGGGTTTGTAAACCATTTTGGACCTTGATTTGTCATATAAATATGATCTTCATGTCTTATTCCAAATTTATTTGGAACACAAATCATTGGTTCATTACTAAATGTCATACCAGGTTCTAAAACTGTGTAATCATTTTTAACAATATATGGCCATTCATGAATTCCTAAACCTATTCCATGACCAGTTCTATGTGGCAACCCTGGTAATTTATAATCTGGCCCCAAATTATGAGATTCTAAAACAATTCTAGAAGCATTATCTATATCTGCACAAGTATTTCCTAATTGTGCTGCATCAAAAGCTGCTTGTTGTGTTTGTTTTTCGATATTCCAAATTCTTGTTTGTTCATCATTAGCTGTACCAAAAACATATGTTCTTGTAATGTCTGAAATGTAATCATGAACCACACAACCAGTATCAATTAAAACCACATCGTTTTTTTCTAAATTTTTTGGAGATTTAACTCCATGAGGAAAAGATGAATCTATTCCAAATAAAACAATACAAAAATAAGAGCCAGCAGTTGCTCCATATTTTTTATGAGCTTCGTTTATAAAATTAGTAACTTCTTTTACAGAAATTCCCTCATACAAAATTCTTGCTGCTGCTTTTTGAACTTCTAAGGTTATATTCATTGCATGCTGCATAATCGCTATTTCTGCTTCCGATTTTATCATTCTACAACCAGCAGTAATTGGTTTTGCATCAATAAAACTAAATAAGTTTGTAGATTTCTGAATTCCATTGAAAATAAAAAAAGGAGTGGCTTCATCCATAGAAATTACTCCAGATGTTACTCCGTTTTCATTCAAAATTGCAATAAATAACTCATAAGGAGATTCATGTTCTTCCCAACAAACAACATCACCTTTTATCAACATAAAGTCTAAAATTGTTCCTTTTTCAAATTCTGGAGCAATATAAATTAGCTTACCATTTGGAAACAAAATAGCGCCAACCATTCGTTCGCTAGAATTCCATTTCATTCCTGTAAAATAGAATAAGTTTGTGCCAGCATGTAAATACAGAACAAGTATATTTTGTTGCTGCATTAACTTACAAGCTTTATTAATTCTATGTTGAAATTCTTCTTTCTGAATTGGTTTTACTAAATGAGCAATTGGTTTTATCGCTTCTAATTCTTTTTTAATTGTTGAACCTCCTATACCTTTCATATAATACTAATTATTCATTAATGCTTCAATTTCATTAATCTCAATTGGCATCTTTTCTGTTAGATTAATATTTCCATCTTCAGTAATTAAATAATCATTTTCTAAACGACACCCAATTTCTTCTTCTGGTATATAAATTCCAGGTTCGCAAGTAAATACCATTCCTTTTTCCATTTTTCTTGAATACAAACCAACATCATGAACATCTAAACCCATATAATGTGCAGTTCCGTGCATAAAATACTTTTTATACAAAGGTTTTTCAGGATTTTGATTTGCCACTTCATTTGCATCTAATAAACCTAATTTTATCAATTCAACCTCAACTAATGTTGCCATTTCTTTTTCGTAATCAGCAGGAAAAATACCAGGTTTCAACAACTTACTTCCTTCTTTTAAGCAATGTAAAACTGCATTATAGACCTCTTTTTGCCTTTCTGAAAACTTTCCATTTACGGGTAAACAACGAGTAGTATCACTATTGTAATTTGCATAACAAACACCAAAGTCTAACAATATTAATTCTCCATCATTACAAGTATCATCATTAGTATTATAATGTAAAGAACATGAGTTTTTACCTGATGCAACTATAGGTTTAAAAGAGTTTCTTGTTGCTCCATATTTTATTAAGTTATATGTTAATTCTGCTTCTAATTCATATTCTTTTATATTTGGCTTACAAGCTTTTAATACTCGTATAAAACTTTCTACACTTATATCTGCAGCTTTCTGAATTTGAACAATTTCTTCATCTGATTTTACAGGACGTAAATCTCTAGTAATTTTAGCTACTCTATAAAATTCGTGCAAAGGATATTTTTCTTTACACCATTTTATCATTCTATCTTGTTGCGTTTCTTGATCTATTGTAACACGCTTTAGATGTTCATTATGTCCTAAATAAAGACCATCAGCTTCAAAAGCCATGTATTGCAAGGTCATTTCAAAATCTTGATTCCACTCTACTCTATCTATTCCAGAAATTTCTGAAACTTGTTCTTTAGTTAGTTTTTCTCCATCCCAAATTTTAATATGCTCATTGGTTTCTCTTACAAATAGTATTTCTCTATTTTCTTTTTTAAATGCATCAGGATACAAAATCAATATTGTTTCTTCTTGATCAATTCCTGATAAATAAAACAAATCGTTATTTTGAGCAAAACCCATTACATCATCTGCATTTGTATGTTTCACATCATTTGATGTTAAAATTGCAATAGTATTCGGTTTCATTTGAGCAATAAAATTTGCTCTATTTTTTACAAATAATGAATTTGGAATTTTATTATAACGCATAATTTTTATTTAATGATTAGCTGATATTACAGTATCTAATGCAACATCATGCATATTTAAATCTGTTATTTCTTTAATCGGTTTAAAAAAATTTAATCCAATTGTTTTTACATCTGTTCTACATTCTGCTAAAAATCGATCATAAAAACCTTTTCCATAACCAACTCTGTAGTTTTTTTCGTCAGAAATTAAAAGAGGTACAAAAACTAGGTCTATTTCTTTAGCATCAATTTCTTTTCCGTTTATTGGTTCTGGAATTCCGAAAGAACTTACTTTTAATTTTGTTTTTCTATCAAACAAAAAATGCTTCAAGGTGTTTGTTTCAAAATTACTGACACTTACTACAACTTGTTTGTTATTTAATAATAAAAAATCTATTATCGGGTTTGTATTTAACTCAAACAATCTTTCTATAGACAGAAAAATATGGACAGTTTTTATAGTAGACAAATCGAGTTCAAAAACTTGTTTATATATGTTTTCTTGAAGATTTTCAACTTCTTTTGAAGATAATTCTTTACGTTTTTGTTTGTAAATTTTTCTGAGTTCTTTTTTTTCCATCTATTCAAAATTAAGAAAATCTTTCTACAGAAAAAGGATAGATATTTAATGAATACTTTTTATCAGAAATAATTTCTGAAACCAATTTACCAGTTGCAGGACCTAAACTCCACCCCATCATTGCATGACCTGTGGCTACAGTTACGTTTTTAACTTTAGATAAACGCCCAATATAAGGTAAACCATCAGGAGAACATGGTCTTAAACCACAAGCAGCATTATCAATTTCAGATTGTTCTATTTTTAATCCGTTATAATATTTTTCTGCAGCTTTTGCTATTGCATTTACACGAACTGGGTTTACTTTATGATTTATTTTATCAACTTCCATTGTTCCTGCAAAACGTGTAAATCCGTTCATTGGTGTAACTGCAACTTTTGCTTCAATTAAAATTGATGGTATTTTAATTCCTGTTTCTTTAGTTACATTTATTCTATAACCTTTACCTGCTTGCACAGGAATTTTGGCATTTAATTTCTTAACCAATTGTTGAGACCAAGAACCTGTGGCTATTACAAACTCATCGGATTTAATTTGAAGGTTGTTGGTTTTAATTTCTGATATTTTATCATTAGAAACAGTTATTTCTAACACTTCTTCATTGCTTAAAATGCTAACACCATTCTTTTTTAAATAAGTTTTCATTTGCATCATAAACTCATTTGGAGTCATGTGTGCATCAGAATGATAATATACTGCACCTTTTATATTTATACCTGAATTTGGTTCTAGTTTTTGTACTTGTTCTTTTGATAAATTTTCAACTTTTAAACCTTCTTTTATTGCACGTAAACCAACCTTCCATTCTTCTTCACCCGCTTTTTCTGTTTGATAGCACATCAACAATCCTTTATGTTGATAAAAAAAATCGAAGTCTTTAGATGCTTTTATTTCTTCATATAATTCTCTGCTTAATAAATTAATATCTTTAATAATATTAATGGAACTTTCAACTTTTTTATGAGTTGAGGCTCTTTTAAACAACCACGTCCACTTTAAAAAATCTAAATCCAATCTTGGTTTTACGTAAAATGGGCTTTCAGAATTAAACATCCACTTAATTCCTTTATTAATCATTCCTGGTGCTGCTAATGGAATGATATGACTAGGAGTAATATAACCTGCATTTACAAAAGATGCTCCAGAAGAATAATCAGATTTATCAATAACAGTTACCTTATGACCTTCTTTTTGAAGATAATAAGCTGAACATAAGCCTATAATTCCTCCACCAATTATTATTACACTTTTTGCCATTTCAACTTTACTATTTTTCTAATTTATCTACAGTTATAATTCTATATGTATTAGAATTTACAGTTACTTTTATATTGTGTTTTGTATTAGAAACATAAAAATTCTTTCCAATTTTCTCAAATTGAGATGCTTCAGTTTCAAACAATACTTTTTTAAGAAAAACTTCTATTTTTAAATTTGATAAATTAGTATTTAACTTCTTATTAATTCTTTGATATACAAGTTCTGTATAACAATGATTTTCTAAAATATTCTTTTTTTGAGTGTTCATTTATTAGATTACTTGAAAACCAAAAGCATAAGGATCATCTTCGGTATCTATTGTAATTGTATTCTGCCCAAAAACTTTTGCCCAACCTTTTATACTTGGTATAATTGCTATTTTACCATCTAAGGTAGTTTCATTTTCTATACAACCAACAAATTTACTTCCAATAAAACTTTCATGAATAAATTCTTCGCCCACTTTTAATTTTCCTTTGGCAAATAATTGTGCTAATCTTGCAGAGGTTCCTGTTCCACAAGGGCTTCTATCTATTGCTTTATCTCCATAAAAAACAGCATTTCTTCCATGAGAAGTTTTATCTATAGGAGTGCCTGTCCATAACAAATGACTCACATTTTTTATAGAATCGTTTTCTGGATGTACAAATAAATTTGGATATTTTTCATTAATTCGATCTCTAACTACTTGCGAATATTGTATGATTTTAGAGGCTGTAAAATCTTGAATTCCACTAAAATTTTTCTGAGGATCTACAATTGCATAATAATTTCCACCATAAGAAACATCAAAAGTAATTTCTCCTAATTCTGGACAATCTATTGTTAAATTTTCTGCAGCTAAATAGCTTTTAACATTGGTAAGTTTTACCCAATCTACTTTTTTATTAGTCTGTTTATATACTATTTCTACCAAACCTGCAGGAGCTTCCATTTTTATTTTTCCTGGGATTTTTGGTCTAATTAACCCTTCTTCAATAGCAATAGTTATAGTACCAATTGTGCCATGACCACACATAGGTAAACATCCAGAAGTTTCTATAAATAAAATAGCAAAGTCGTTTTCTGAATTGTGTGGTGGATATAATATAGAACCACTCATCATATCATGACCTCTTGGTTCAAACATTAAACCTTTACGTATCCAATCATATTCTTTTAAAAAATGTTGACGTTTTTCGCTCATTGATTTTCCAATCAATTTTGGACCTCCATTTTTTATCACTCTTACTGGGTTTCCACAAGTATGAGCATCTATACAAACAAAAGTATGCTTACTCATTTTACTTTGATCTAATTCCGTCTTTAATTCTAAAAACACCTAATGGATTTTCATCTTGTAACTCTTTTGGCAACAAATTATTTGGCCAATCTTGATAACTAAATGGCCTTACCCAACGTTTAATAGAATTAATTCCTACTGCAGTAAATCTACTATCTGTAGATGCAGGATAAGGACCTCCATGAACCATAGATTCACAAACCTCAACACCTGTAGGAACTCCGTTAAAAATAATACGACCTACTCTATTTTGTAGAGCAGCAATTATTGCTGGATAATCAGAAACTTCATTATCGTCAGAAATTACTGTACCTGTTAACTGCCCTTCTAATTTAGAAATTACAGTTTCTAATTCTGATAGGTTATTACACTGAACAACCATAGAAAAGGGTCCAAACACTTCTAAATGTAAGGTTGGATTTGCTAAAAATTCTTCTCCAGAAACACTTACAATTGTTTGTTCTGCATAATTGTTTTCTACTTCTGATGTAAAATTAGCTGTAACAGAAACATTTGCTTGAGAAATTACTTTTTCTTTATTGTTTACATATCCGTTTTTGATATTTGGATGCAACATACAAGAAGGATTCA
This sequence comes from Polaribacter sp. Z022, assembly GCF_023555495.1. Taxonomy (GTDB): domain Bacteria; phylum Bacteroidota; class Bacteroidia; order Flavobacteriales; family Flavobacteriaceae; genus Polaribacter. The sequence continues at coordinate 617,645 of NZ_JALCZO010000003.1, forward strand.
TTTCCATAATTTCTTGTGAGAGATTATTTATAAAACTAGATAAAGCATCACTTTTTACACCCAATAACAAACCAGGATTTGTACAAAATTGACCAGTTCCTAAAGTTATAGAACTAGCATATATTTTTGCAATTGCTTCATTTCTATTTTCTAGCGCTTTTGGTAAAATTACTACTGGGTTTATACTACCCATTTCTGCAAAAACAGGAATTGGTTCTTCTCTTTTAGAAGCTAAATCTAACAAAGCTCTTCCTCCTTTTATACTTCCTGTAAACCCTACTGCTTTTACATCTGGATGTGAAACTAATTGTTGACCAACCTCTATTCCACTAGAATTTAAATTTGAAAAAACACCATTTGGCATACCAGTTTTTTGAGCTGCAATAATTATTGCAGATGCTACTAACTCTCCTGTACCTGCATGCATAGGGTGGGATTTTACAATTACAGGACAACCAGCTGCTAATGCTGCTGCTGTATCTCCTCCAGCTGTTGAATATGCTAATGGAAAATTACTTGCTCCAAAAACAACAACTGGTCCTAAAGGAATTAACATTTTTCTGATGTCAGGTTTTGGCATAGGTTCTCTATTTGGCTGTGCAACATCAATAGTTGCTTCTACCCAAGAACCTTCTGCTACTAAATTTGCAAAACTTCTTAATTGCCCAACAGTTCTAGCTCTTTCTCCTTTTGCTCTTCCTTCTGGCAAACCAGTTTCTGAACAATATGTTTGAATCAATAAATTATCTAAAGCTAAAATTTCATCTGCAATTGTATTTAAAAAAGCAGCTTTTCTTTCTCCAGAAACTTCTCTAAATTCTTTAAATGCTTCAGAAGATAATGCCACAGCTTCATTAATTTCGCTTGAAGTTGCTTCTGTAAAAACAGTTGTATTTTCTTCATTCAATTCTGGATTGAAAGTAGTGTAGGTAATGGTTCCTTTTGCTGAAAATTTCTTTCCAATAGAGTTTTTTCCTGAAATCATATTTACTTATTTTTTAAATGTTTTTTTTCAAATTTACTGGTTTGTAAACTACTTTTATTGAATATTGAAAGGCTTAACCTATTAAGTCCAGAACTTCAAGCCTTTCTTTTGCCAGAATATATCTTGCACGAACATCATCAATTTGCTGTTGCGTTAATTTCTTACCAAAAGTACGAAGCCCCCCAGCAACATCATTATGATGAATTCCCATAGCAAGCTTTAGATATTCCATAAGCAAAGGTTGTGCATCTAAATATGATAATGAATTTAAAGCTTGAGAAATTTTGTTTGCTTCAGCCCATTTTCCATTTAAAACATACTCTTGCATAGTAACACTTGCTTTTGGAAAGATAGTTCCAACACCTGTAATACCACCACTTGCTCCAGCAAGTCCTGCATATACAGTGACTGTATCTACTCCTGCCAAAATTTTTAAATCTTTATTCTCTAACAATAAGGTTTCAATTATTGAAACATCTATAGTCGAAATTTTTAGAGCAGTTACCTGAGGAAGAACAGCAAGTCTTTTAAGAAGATCTGTTGAGAGCGCATGATAACCAGCTGCATCAGGATTGTTATAAGGCATAATTGTTACGCCTACATCTTTTGCAGTGGTTTCTGAAAGTGCATAATACTCATACATTTCTTTTTCAGAAGGAATTGCCTTGGTTTTTGGTGGCATAACCATGACTGTATCAACTCCAACTGTTGCAAGTCCTTCTACTATTTTGGCAAGTTCTTCTTTAGTTTCTGCTGCTGCTCCACTAATTAACGGTACATTGTATTCTTTAGCAACTTCAGAAAGAGATTTAAGTAAAGAAAGACGTTGATTGGTACTTAGATAGCTATTTTCTCCCAAAGTTCCAGAACCAACAAGTCCACTCATTCTGCTTCCACCTTTACCTTGAACTTTTAAAATACCTGCAGCCTGTTTTTGAGTTGTATCAAAGTCAATTTCAAGTAAGCCAGATTTTGACTCTTTTAACCATGTAAACACTGCTGGCATTACACCATCCCATTGTATGCTCATAATTCTGTTTTTATTGAAAGTAAAATTAAAGAGTTAACAAATACTAAAATAAGATTAAATTATTCACTTTAGATATTATATTATCCTTAATAGAATATAATTTTGTATTATTGAATAATTTTAGATTAAAATAGATCTTTATAAAATGAAAGTTTTACCATTTAAAATTCCGAAACCAGAAAATAACGCCTTAATTTATCAGGAAGATATTGAAGTTGTTTTTTATGACAAATTACATCAACATGATGAAATTCAGATTAGTTTTATTGAAAAAGGAAATGGAACTTTATTAGTAGGTGATAAAATTTCTAGCTATTCTGAAAATGATATTTTTATTATTGGAAGCAATTTACCTCATGCTTTTAAAAGTGATAAAAATACGGAAGAAACCTCTAAAATGTTGAGTATATTTTTTTCTAAATCTTCTTTTGGAGCTTCTTTTTTTGAATTAAATGAGCTTACAGAAATAAAACATTTCTTATCTAAAGCTTTACAAGGTTTGGTTATTAAAACGCATAAAAAAGATATTATAAAAAACTTTCTAAAACTAAAAGATGCTTCTAAATTAGAAAGGTTCATTTTGTTTTTAGAAATATTAAAAGTTTTTTCTAATGCTAAATCTTTACCACTTTCTTCGTTTGTTTACCATAAAAAATACTCTGATATAGAGGGTAAAAGAATGCGTAATGTTTTTGAATTTACTATAGAAAATTCAAATCAAAAAATAACTTTAGAAGATATTGCAAGTGTAGCTAATATGACCAAAAATGCTTTTTGTAAATATTTTAAAAAACGAACCAACAAAACATACATTCGTTTTTTAACAGAAATAAGAATTGAAAATGCTTGTAAATTATTGAATTCTGACAAAGATTTATCTATCAATGAAGTAGCTTTTAAATCTGGTTTTAACAACATTTCTAACTTTAACAGACAGTTTAAAGAGATTAAAAAAGCAACACCACTTTCTTATAGAAGTTTATAATTCTTCTAACTCTTTTTGTAGTTTTTTTGTTAAACCTTTTACAACCATATCATAAGAATGGTTTATAAGTTCTCTTGCTAAATCATCAGAAACATCACTAGTGTTTAAAGTTACTGTGTTCCATAAACGTTTGTTCATATGCCAACCAGCATTAACTCCTTCATATGTTTCACGTAGTTCTATAGCTTTGTCTGGATCGCATTTTACATTCATTTTTTGCTCTCCTTTTTCCCAATTGTTTAAACCTGTAAGTAAAAACATTTTGTTCATTACCTTAAAAACCAAAGTAACATCATCAAAAGGAAAATGTTCTGTAACTCCTTTTTTTGCAATACAAAAATCTCTAAGTTGTTCTATGTGCATTAGTTTGCTATTTAGAAAAATAGTAATAATTATTTTTTAAAGGATTTATAAATAACAAATCCAAAAGAAATAACACCAAAAATTAATAAAAAATATTTAAATAATTCTATTGTTAAATACAACCCAAAACCTTTACTAGAATTACTATTTTGTATCTTTATTAAAATAGAATTTACTTTATTTGAATTTATTATAAAAAAATAAAGCATCCATGAAACTATAGATAATACAAGTACTTTTAATAACTTGATATTAAATTCATGCATAAACCTATTTTAAAATTTCATACAATACAGGTTTGCTTGGTGTAGCGTCATTTTCAAAAGGAGCAATCATTAAATTTAATAAATACTCTCCATCTTCTACTTCATTTGGTACGTATATAAATTCTGTAATAGTTGCATCCATTCTTACTTCTCCATCTGTATTCCAAAAAGCATTGTGAGATAAAAGTCTTCCTCCATCTTTTTCTTTATCTACAGATGGTAAATCAACTAACAAGTGTTTTATTCCTTTTTCTCTTAAATAAATAGCAGCTTTTTCTGATAAATAAGTTGGATTCGTATTAAAATATTTCATACTCTTTTTTTCCTCTAAATTTGGTAAAGTACGTATTACAATAGCATCTCTTTTCTTATTTTTTAAGGCATTTTTTAATTGTTTTACTCCTATTATAAAATCGCCATTATGAAATAATGGAGCAATGGTTACAACCTCTGCTAAAAAAATAAAATACTTTAAATTTTTATTTACAGAGTGCATTTCTTTGGTAATATGCCCCACACATTCTGTATGCGTAACATGAGAGTGAGGATTAAAAGTGATGTCATTAAAATTAACTACTGCACCATTTGCAACACTTACTTCATAATCATCATACTTAACAACTTCAATCTTAGGATCTTCTACACCCCAAGCATTTATTTTGTCTTTAGACATGTCAATAGGAATAGAAATATCTATAGGATTAGAAATATCTACTTCTATTTTCCTTGAATTGTATTCAACAATTGCCTTCATATATTAAAATTTTAAATCAAATTTACCATAAATAAATCGGATGCAATTCCATCTGACAAAAACTTCCCTTTATTTGTGGTTTTTAATGTGTTTTTTTCTAATATCAATAAGTTTTGATTGATATATTTTTGAGATTGTTTCTCTAAATAATTTCTATATTTTAGTCCAAAATCATTTTCAATTTTATCTAATGAGACTCCCCAAATGGTTCTTAAACCAGTCATCACATACTCATTGTATGCATCTTTTTTGGTTAAAGTTTCTCTTTCTATTGGCAGTTTATTTTGACCAATAGCTTTAATGTATTTAGAATTGTTATTGATATTCCAACTTCTTTGAACTCCATTAAAAGAATGTGCAGAAGGACCAATACCTAAATACCATTTTCCTAACCAGTAAGACGAATTATTTTTACTAAAATAACCTTCTTTACTAAAGTTAGATAATTCGTAATGCACAAAACCTGCTTTATTTAATTCATCAATTAAAATATTAAATTGTTCTTGTGCTTTTTCATCATCTACATTTTTAATTTTTCCTTTTTTAATTAAAGTGTCTAAAGCAGTTTTTTCTTCGACAGTTAATGCGTAACTAGAAATATGAGGAATTCCAAAACTCAATGCTATTTGAATGTTTTCTCTCCATTCATTGTTTGTACAATCTGGAATTCCGTAAATTAAATCTAATGAAATATTGTTGAAATATTGAGTAGCAATTTCTAAACATTTTTTTGCTTCTGATGCATTATGAGCACGATTCATTAGTATTAAATCTTTCTCAAAAAAAGATTGAATTCCAATACTTAATCTGTTAATTGGTGAATTTGATAACTCTATAATTTTCTCTTCTGATAAATCATCTGGATTTGCCTCTAAGGTAATTTCTGGATTCTTAATTACAGTATGATTTTTATAAACAGCATCTATCAATAAATTAATTTCCTCAACAGACAAAACAGAAGGAGTTCCACCACCAAAATAAATAGTTTCTACTGTTTTATTTTGCAATTCGTCTTTTCTGATTTCAATTTCTTTAATTAAACAAGAAATCATATCCTCTTTCTTTTTTAAAGAAGTAGAAAAATGAAAATCGCAATAAAAACATGCTTGCTTACAAAATGGTATGTGTATATATATGCCTGACAATATAGTTTTCAGTTTACAGTTTCAGTTGGCAGTTATTTGACTCCAAATTTACTTGGGTTATTAATCATAAAATTTATTAGTTTTCCAACCTCAGCATTCTCTTTACTTAAGTTATCAAAAGTGTTTTTATCTAAATAATTACATTTTAAGGCAAATAATAACCAAGTATAAGTTTCAGAATTTTCAGCATCAGAATCGCTTAATTTACTGGCAAAATGTTTAGGATATTGTCTTTTCCTATATGCTTCAGAAATATTAGCAGAAACACTTCTTGAAGATCTTCTTATTTGATCTGTGAGTGAATATTTTTCTTCTTTAGGAAAAGATTTTGAAACTTCAAAAATCTTCATAGCTAAAGAAAATGATTTTTTAAAAGCTAATAAATCTGTAAAACTCATATATTATATCTTTATCTCATTCATCAACATAAAACTGCTACTGCTACTGCTACTGTTACTGTTACTGTTACTGTTACTGAAAACTAAATTTTATTTCTTAACCCGTTTCTCATTTTGCTTTACGAAAGAAGCCCAACCTGTATAATTTTTTCCTCCAACAACTTTACCAGAATTATAAAAATGACAAACTGCAGCTGCTAAACCATCTGTAGCATCTAAGTTTTTAGGCAATGTTTTTAAATTTAATAACGATTTTAACATCATTGCAACTTGCTCCTTACTTGCTGTTCCTTTTCCTGTTATTGCCATTTTAATTTTTCTAGGTGCATATTCTGTTACCGGAATTTCTCTTGATAAACCTGCAGCCATAGCAACTCCTTGTGCTCTACCTAACTTTAACATAGATTGTACATTTTTTCCAAAAAAAGGCGCTTCTAAAGCAATTTCATCAGGATTATAAGTATCTATAAGTTCTATAGTACGTTCAAAAATAATTTTCAATTTTAGGTAATGATCATCGTATTTTTTTAACATTAACTCATTCATTTGAACAAATTCCATTTTTTTTCCAACAACTTTAATGATTCCAAAACCCATAATGGTTGTTCCTGGGTCAATTCCTAAAATGATTTTTTCTGTCATGAATTTTAACGTTCTTTGTAATAATGTACAACTCGCTTTCTTACAAAACTAAACAATTCTTTTGGTTGATTATAAAACTATCGATTGTTATTGGGTGTGGTTATTTTATTTACACCAAATTAATTGAAAACGAGCAACTAAGTTTTTCTCATTTTTATCAAAAATTGATTGAAAACAATGTTTTTTCGCCTAAAAACATCATAATTTTATTGATTTTCACAATTTTAAACTGGTTTTTAGAAATTTTAAAATGGAGTAAATTAGCTTCATTTAGCCTAAAAACAAACTTAAAATCTGCTGCAATTCAAAGTTTAGCTTCTTTAACTACTTCTTTAATAACACCTAATAGAATTGGAGAATATGGTGCTAAGGCAATGTATTTTAATAAAAAATATAGAAAACAAATTTTAGGTGTAAACTTGGTTGGTAATTTTTATCAAATGTTAATGACCTTATTTTTTGGAATTATTGGTTTTAGTTTCTTTGTTATAAAATACAATGTAGAAATCGATTTTTTTAGAATTTTACGTTTTTTACTATTAGGAGTTTTTATAATTTCTGCGTTCTTTTATGGAGCTAAAAAGTTTAATTATAAAGGTTATACTTTTGAAAAAGCTAGAAATTTTATAAAACTAATCCCAAAAAAATTAAACATTAAAGTAGCTTTTTTGTCATTTTTAAGGTATGCTGTTTTTTCTCATCAATTTTACTTTTTAACCTTAGTATTTAATTTAAATATTGGTTATTTAGATGCAATTTCTGCTATAACATCTGTTTATTTTATTGCTTCAATTGTACCAATGCTTTCTTTGTTTGATGTTGTTTTAAAAGGATCTGTTGCTATTTGGGTTTTTTCTATTTTTAAAATTGAACCGCTTACAATTTTATCGATTACTACAATGATGTGGGTTTTAAATTTTGTATTACCTGCAATAATAGGAGGCTATTTTGTACTAATTTTTAAACCCAATTTAAGATCATGATTTGGGCAATTAGTATCATTTTTATTTTATATACAATTTTGATAATTGTTTTAACAACTGGATTTAATAAAGTTGAAGAATTTACTGACATTTTAAAAACAAAAACTACTTCTTTTTCTGTTGTTATTCCGTTTAGAAATGAAGCTGAAAACTTACCTTATTTATTAAAATCTATTTCTGAATTAGATTATCCAAATGAATTAATTGAGTTTATTTTAGTTGATGATGATTCTACTGATGATTCTATAGAAATTATTAAAAAAGCTCTTGATACAATTACGCTAAAAAACGAAATCACTCGAACTAAAATTCGAATTATTAAAAACAAAAGAACATCTAATTCTCCAAAAAAAGACGCAATTACAACTGCTATTTCAATAGCAAAACACAATTGGATTGTTACTACAGATGCTGATTGTATTTTACCTAAAAACTGGCTAATTTCTTTGGATAGCTTTATTCAAAAAAACAACCCTAAAATGGTAGTTGCACCTGTTAATTATAAAACTGAAAACAATTTTTTAAAACAATTTCAGTTGTTCGATTTTATGAGCATGCAAGGAACTACTATTGGTGGTTTTGGTATTAATTTTCCTTTTTTATGTAATGGTGCAAATCTTGCTTATAAAAAAGAAGATTTTATAAAATTAAATGGTTTTGATGGGAACAATAACATGGCTAGTGGAGATGATGTTTTTCTGTTCGAAAAATTTATTGAAGCAGATAAAAACAGTGTACTGTATTTAAAGTCTAAAGATGCTATTGTTACTACTTTTCCTGTAAATAGCTGGAGAGATTTGATTAACCAAAGAACAAGATGGGCTGCAAAAACTAGTAATTTTAATTCTTTAAATACAAAGTTAATTGGACTCTTAGTTTTAGTAACCAATGCCTCCTTTTTTTATGCTTTTAGTCTTGATTCTAAATTATTTTTATTTACTCTTTTGGTTGTAAAAATGATAGTAGATTTATTCTTATTTAAACCAACTTTTCAATTTTTTAACCATGAAATAAAAATTTTAAAATGGTATATTTTAGTGAGTCTTTTGTATCCTTTTTTTAGTTTGTATGTTATTTTTAAATCGGTATTTTTTAGGTACAAGTGGAAAGGTAGAAGTTTTAAAAAATAACTTCTATTTTAGCAAAGTATAGTAGCTAGCAAAAAAGTTTAGCCCTGATTGAAGCATTTGTTTGAGCTCTTTTTGAGTTTACGAAAAAAAGCGAGTACGAAAAGCAGGAAATAGCTTCTAAAAAAATGACTTATGAGTTTACTTGGTATAAAAACATCTAACCCAGCTTTTTCTAATTACTTTTGGAATAATAGCAAAGATTCTACTTCTAAAATGTCTTTAAGTGGCATTATTTTGAAATCTGTAACAATGCTTTGTTTGGTGGGATTAACTGCTGCTTACACTTGGAAAATTTTCTTTGCAGGAACAGACGTTAAATGGTACACAACCATTGGTATGTTTGTTGCAATTGTAATAAGCTTAGTTATTTCTTTTAAACAAAATCTTACCAAATATTTATTACCTATTTATGCTTTAGCTAAAGGTTTCTTTTTAGGAGGAATTAGTGCTTATGCTCATAAACGTTTTCCTGGGTTGCCTTTGCAAGCTATTGGTGTAACAATTCTTACTTTTTTAGTAATGCTCTTTTTATTTTTAACCAAAATAATTGTAGTTACAAAAAAGTTTAGAGCTGTTGTAATTACTGCATCTATTACAATTTTTACTATTTATATTATAACTTGGATTTTGTCTTTTTTTGACATAAGAGTTCCGTTTATTTATGGAACTTCTTGGGTTGCAATTGGCTTTAATATTATAGCTGCTATTGTTGCTTCTTTAAGTTTATTATTAGATTTTGATTATATAGACAGATATGTAGGAAAAGCACCTAAAGACAAAGAATGGTTAGCAACTTGGGGATTTTTGGTTACTCTGATTTGGTTATATGTGGAGGTTTTAAGGCTGTTGAAAAAATTAGCAATTCGTTTTTAAAATAACGCATTCATTATATCTTCTGCTTTAAACCAAAGTATTAATACAACTGCTAAAAGTATTACCAAAAAAAGTCCTTTTGTTGGTTTTGTTTGTTTTTTTCTTCCGAATTTTCTTTTGAATTCCATATTTATTAGATTGTTGGATTGTTAATTTGATTTTACACTACTAATTTACACGAACTGACAAATTGAAAACTAATTATTGCTTAGTTATTTTTGTAGCTCTTAACATTTCTCTTTTTCCTGGAGGACCAGGTAAACGCTCTACAGTAAAACCTACTTCTTGCATTGCTCTTCTTACGCTTCCTTTGGCTGAGTAAGTTACTAAAATACCGTTTTCTTTTAATGAATCAAACATCGTTTGAAAAATTTCTACAGTCCATAATTGAGGTTGAACTCTAGCTCCAAATGCATCAAAATATATTAAATTAAACGCATCTCTATCATTAATATCTTCAAAAAACTGTTTCCTCTTTGTTAATGTAAATCCTTCTGAAATTTGATGCTTTTTCTCCCAAGAAACATTGTGAATTTCATTAAAAGTTGCTTTCTCTTTTTCTGCATTTAAAACAGAAATAAAATTCATTTTTCCTACTTCTTCTTCTGTAACAGGATATGCTTCTACACCAACATAATTAATTGTTTTTTTTGCTTCTAAATAAGTTATAAAACAATTTAAACCTGTACCAAAACCAATTTCTAAAATAGAAACATTGTTTGTAGAAACTTTTTTTAGACCACTTTCTATAAAAACATGATAAGATTCTTTAATTGACCCATTTTTAGAATGATATTGTTCGTTTAAATCTGGTAAATTAATGGTTGTAGAACCATCTAAAGTTATCAAAATTTCTCTTTTCATAGGTTATTTAATTAATAACTTTCTAATTCTAGGAATTGGTCCAACACAAGTAGTTTCATGACAAGCTATACAACTATTTATTGCATTGTTATGCCTAAAAACAAGAGAGTCTTTAGAGGTTTCATATACTTTTTTAAAACTATTTAAGTAAAAGTCTGAAAAAGCATTGAATGATGGTTTTTTATCTGAAGGATCTGTTAATTGAGCTGTATGAATATTTAAAAACTCTTTTGGAAAATCTTTTGGCTGTTTACCTTCTAAAACAAGCTTTTTGTTTTCTAAGTTTTTATCATACATTTTAAGCATTAAAGCAGCCATTTCTGACTGCTTTACTTTTTTACTTTCTACAATGATAATTTCTTTAGGTTGTTCTTTTTTACAAGAAAAAACTGAAATCAATAAAAATAAAATAGCTATTTTTTTCATTATTTCTTCATTAAAACACCATCTGCTTCAAAAGTAAATTCTACTTTTGGCTCAGTAATTTTAGCTATTTCATCTTTAGATTTCCCTGCATCTTCTGCATAATGTTGCAACTCTTTTACAGATGTTTCTTTTATAAAAGCTTTACCGTTTAAAACAACTTCTCTTCCTTTAGAGTCTAATGGCATAAAAAATCCATAGTCTTTAAAACGTACCATTGTTTCTGTTTCATCATTTAAAGGAAGCTTCATCCAACATCCTTTTTTAGAACAAACTTCTTTTATACTAGAAGCAAATTTTACATTTATAGTATCACCAGCTTTCATTGTTTTAAACTTAGTTAATAATTCTTCTGATGTTATTGCATTGTCTAAAGTTATTTTTTCTCCAAAAGAATCATATACAACTTCTTGTTTTATTTGCTCTACTTCTTTTTCTGCTTTTTTAGATTCTTTACAAGCCGTAAAAATAAGTAAGGTAATCATAGAAATTTTTATCAAATATTTCATAATTTTTTAATTTATTGTGAATACAACAAAAGTACATCTTTTTAAAAGCAAAAGCAATGATTTGTTTTATTGTCAGATGAATAATTTATGTACATTTGCTCTTTAACTCAATTAACTAAAATGAAATCTAATATAGAAATTCAACGTATAGAAAAATCGAGGATAGACTCTGTAGATTTTAACAACTTACCTTTTGGTAGCGTATATTCTGACCATATGTTAGAATGTGATTTTGTAAACGGAGAATGGCAAACACCAGTTATTAAACCATACGCTCCTATTTCTTTAGATCCTGCTGCTAAGATTTTTCATTATGGACAATCGATTTTTGAAGGAATGAAAGCCTACAAAGATGAAGAAGGAAACACTTTATTATTTAGACCTTTAGACAACTGTAAACGTTTAAATAAATCTGCAGAAAGATTAGTCATTCCTCAGATTCCTGAAGATGTTTTTATGGAAGGTTTAAAAAAGTTATTAGAGGTAGATAATGCTTGGATACCAACAAATGAAGGAAGTTCTTTATACATAAGACCTTTTATGTTTGCTTCTGGATTAGGTTTTCATGCTTCTCCTGCTGATGCTTATAAATTAGTTATTTGCACTGCTCCTTCTGGAGCTTATTTTGCTGGAAAAGTAAAAGTTTTAATAGAAGAAAAGTATGCACGTGCTGCAAATGGTGGTGTTGGTTTTGCTAAAGCTGGAGGTAATTACGCAGCTCAGTTTTACCCAACTCAATTAGCTATTGAAAAAGGTTACAATCAAGTTATTTGGACAGATGATAATTCTCACGAATATATTGAGGAAGCTGGAGCAATGAATATTTTCATTAGAATTAATGACACTTTAATAACAAGTCCTACAAGTGATAGAATTTTAGACGGTATTACACGTAAAAGTGTAATTCAAATAGCCAAAGACATGGATATTGATGTTGAAGTTAGAAAAATTTCTGTTTCTGAAGTTATTTCTGCAGCTCAAAGTGGTAGTTTAAAAGAAATGTTTGGAGCAGGAACTGCAGCAGTAATTTCTCCAATTGCTGGTTTTGGTTTTCAAGAAACAGACTTTGATTTACCTGAACTAGAAAATTCTTTTGCAAGTACAATTAAAAAAGCAATTACAGATATTCAAACTAATAAAGCTGATGATCCTTATGGATGGAGAGTTAAATTATAGTTTTAAATAAAATATTTTTTATGAAACCTCAACATATTGTTGAGGTTTTTTTTATTTCAAATTTATTATCTTTAGAGAAATAAGTTTTAACAAAAATGACTTTTAAAAAAATTTCATATACTATCTTTATACTTTTATTTGTTTCTTGTTCTAAAAATAAAATTTCTTTTGAGAAAAGAACTTCACCTTTAAATTTAGATTATCATTTTTTTTTTAATGATAAAGAAGACCAACTAAACTTTTCTATGGGCATATGGATGTTTAATGCAAGAAATGAAAGTGAAAACTCAATAGCTAATTGGATAAATGTTGAACATTTAGGAAAAACTATTTTAGAACCTATTAATGTTCTTTGGATAGATTTTAAAGCAAATAATAAAACAGAAGCTATAAATAATATTGTAAACTTTTTAACCCTTAATAATTTTATAATGAGAAGTGGTTCTTCTATTGGGTATCATTCTTTTTTTGATGATTTTAAATGGATTTCTCAATATCAAGAAACTTGGTCTAGTCATGAAAACCCAAATACTATAAACAATCATGGTAGAATTTTTTTAGGTCATCAAGTTAAAAGTTCCTTAAACCAAAACGTTTATATATCTTCTGGAGCCTTTAGTATAGAAAACGAAAAACATCTTTTTATTTCTTTTAAAGATGCATTAAAAGATTTTAATAACGTAGATCAATGGAAAACTTATGATGAAAACCTTAATATTGGAAATAAAGTTGAGTCTGGGAATTTTTCTACTTTTGATCATGAAGGGTTAAAAGTATTTGTATTAAAATAATTAATACTTTTTTTAAAGCTAATTATCTACTACCTAACAAACCTATAAGTAGCTTTAATTAAAAATGTATTTTCTAATGGTTTATCTAATATTTGGTTTCTAAAACTTCTAGTTAAAGAATTATTAGGATCTCCACTCCTTGCTCCTCCTCTTGCCCAAACAAAAAACAACTCAGAACCAGGAATATATTCCCACCTAGCAACTAAATTAGTTCTAAATTGCACATAAGAAAAATCGGGTTTACCAAAAGTATAGTCTGTAACACCGTCAATATTTTCATCTACATTATAATTCCCATTATTTTCTAAAATTTGATTGTTGTTATACCAAGAAACTCTTGAGTATAAATCTTTAGAAACAGCATTATTTACATAATTAAAATTAGAATATCTTCCTCTTGCTATAAAAGGTTGTCCATAAAATTGAATAGACATATTAGGATTAATACTATAATTTACCCTTAATGTAGTTGACCAAGATTGATTATCTATTTCTCCTAAAATATATCTTGTCTTAGTATTATAATCTGCTTGATTTACATATTGGGTTTTACTTGGATTTTTCTCAAATTCTGTACTTAAAGAAACACTTAATGCATCAAAAGGCTGATAATTCATTCTAAATACATGTCTTTGAAATGAAAAATTATTTTGTTTTGCAGCAGAACCAACATAACCTAAAGTAAAACTCATTTTTTTACTTCTATCCGATCCAAAAAATAAAACAAAATAATTTTCTGCAGAAAACCTCCATCTAGGTCCACCTTGTAAAAAAGAGTTCGAAAAAATTCTTGGTTTATGCCCTAATTCAACTTCTGTCCACCAATTATTTTTCCAATTTACATTTCCACTTAATTCATATTGAATTCTATTAAAATTACCATCAAAGTCATAAGTTGCAAACTGATTAAAATTTGCTCTTATATCTCTATAAATTCCTTTAGGTTCTTGCCATAAATATCTAATACCTGAAAACTGAATCATTTCATCAGTTTGTCGTAAAAAACCAACATCGTTCAATTCTAACTCTGGAGACCTCCATATAAAACCTCCATTATATCTCCAATTTCCACCACCAGATTTTCCTGCCTCAATTCTACCTCCAGTTCCAGTAAGAGATGTTCTATCAGGATCTACATTAACATGTGATGCATCTACTCTATTAAAATTATGTCGTAAAGTTTGTTGTGTTGCAGTTATTGCTTCTTTACTACCTATAACTTTACTAGCAATTATATTACCATCTATAAAATAATTTCTATCATTCCAATTATGTCTAAAATCTATTCCTCCTGTATAAGCGGCTTTGTGTAATTCTTCAAAATTACCATCTAAGTTTCTGTTGGTTGCAGTAAAAATACCCCCAACATAAGAATTCCTATCATTAAAATCCTTTTGAGCTCTAGCAACAAAATAATTAGTTAACGGTTCTACAATTTCTTCTCTTGTATCCCCATCAGTTTGTCTAATTTCTGCATATTCATTAGCTGTAACACTTTCTAAAACACCTATTGACCATCCATTTTGTGTTTTACCAGAAAACTTTGCAGCTCCTAAAATTGTAGAATTTGCTGGTTCATCTGCAAATTCGCCAGTTTGTAAATTTGCACTTCTATGAGGATTTCTACCAATTCTTCTACTATAAAAAAGATTGTCTCTACCGTTAGCAAATTTATAATCAAAAATATTTTTGTTTTCTACAAAAAAGGGTCTTTGTTCTCTAAAAAATATTTGAAACCCATCTAGAGCTATTGCCCCAGGATCTGCTTCTACCTGACCAAAATCTGGATTAATTGTTAAATCTAATGTTAAGTCATTTGTAATTCCAATTTTTGCATCTAAACCTCCATTTATCTTAAAATCTTTCCCTGTTTTAAATGGATTTCCTGCTTCTGCAGGATATTTATCATATTTTAGAACTGTAAAAGGTTGAATTTCTAATTGTTTTTGAGATTTTAAATCTATTAGCCCATGTAATTCTCCTGCTTCACTAATAAATCCAGATTGCGAATTTGGAATTCTCTGCCAAAGAGATCTTTCTTGTTTTCTAAAAATAGTTCTATTAATGTTAAAACCCCAAATCTGTTCTTTTGCTTTACCAAAACGTAATTGGCTAAAGGGAATTTTCATTTCTGCTTCCCAACCTTTATCATTTACATTTGCATCTGTATACCATATTGGATTCCAACTATCATCCCAATTATCTCCATTTTGAGTTGCAATTTCTTCACCTTTAACTCCAGCAGCTGTAGTAGTAAAAACAAATGCAGTTCTTTTATCATGATAACTATCAATAATAACATTAACTCTATCTCCTGCAAAACCATCTCTTCTGGTTAACCTTTGTTGAATTAACTCTGGGTTGTCATCTAGAGCAACAATAGCAATGTATAAATATTTTTCATCATACATTACTTTAAATTTTGTTTGATGAGTTGGTGGCTTTCCTTCATCTGGAGTTTTTTGAGTAAAGTCTGATGACCAACCAACAACATCCCAAGCTTTTTCGTTTATTACCCCATCAATAACGGGTACTTCTTTTAACTTTTTTGTAGTATAAATTCTTTTAGTTATTTCTTGAGAATAAACACTGCAAAATGAACTAAAAAGCAATGCTAAAACAAAATAATAATACTTCATATTGTTAGTTTTGGGCAATACAAAAGTAGCTTTCTATTTTCTTAAGGTTTTGTTAATTCTTATGCTAAAAAATTAACTTTAAAAAGCTTTATAAAATAATTGTAAATCACTATTTGTCAATCAAATAAAAAGAAGTACATTTGCACTCCTTTTAAAAGGGAAAGAATTATTATTAACAAACAAAAACTAATAGTGTAATTATGAACACATTAAGTTACAAAACAGTATCAGCAAACAGCGCTACCGTAAACAAGGAGTGGGTTTTAGTTGATGCAGACGGGCAAACGTTGGGTCGTCTAGCTTCTAAAGTAGCAAAGCTAATTAGAGGTAAATACAAACCAAACTTTACTCCTCACGTAGATTGTGGAGATAACGTGGTTATTATCAACGCAGAAAAAATTGTTTTATCTGGAAACAAGTGGAAAGACAAATCTTACATTCGTCATACAGGTTACCCAGGAGGACAAAGATCGTTAACTGCAACAGAAATGTTTGAGAAAGATCCTACAAGATTAATCGAAAAAGCAGTAAAAGGAATGTTACCAAAAAACACTTTAGGTAGCGCTTTATACAGAAACTTGTATGTATATGCAGGTACAGAGCACAAACAAGCAGGTCAAGAACCTAAAGCTATTAACCTTAACGATTTAAAATAATGGATACAGTTCACAAAATTGGTAGAAGAAAAACTGCTGTAGCTCGTATTTATCTTTCTGAAGGAAAAGGTAACATTACAGTAAACAATAAAGATTATAAAAACTACTTTTCTACAGGTACGTTACAATATAAAGTTCAACAACCTTTAATGTTAACAGAAAACTTAGAGTCTTATGATATCAAAGTTAATGTTTACGGAGGTGGTGTAACTGGTCAAGCAGAAGCAATTCGTTTGGCAATTACAAGAGCTTTAGTTTCAATTAACGAAGAGCACAGAGCTATCTTAAAACCAGAAGGTTTATTAACTCGTGATCCTAGAATGGTTGAACGTAAGAAATTTGGTCAGAAGAAAGCACGTAAGAAATTCCAATTCTCGAAACGTTAATATATTACAGAATTTATTCTGCTATATATTTCGAGAACTGTTACTATTACATATAATTAATATTAAACAGTTTAGTATCTAAATATATAAGACTCTTAAAAAGACTACTTATATATTGATTTCAAAACAGAAAGTAAACACATTTTAAAAATGGCAAACGTAAACATTCAAGAATTATTAGAAAGTGGAGTACACTTTGGTCACTTAACTAGAAAGTGGAACCCAAACATGGCTCCTTATATTTATACAGAAAGAAATGGTGTACACATCATTGATTTGTATAAAACTGCAGCTAAAATAGAAGAAACTTCAGAAGCTTTAAAAAAGATTGCTAACTCTGGACGTAAAATTTTATTTGTAGCTACAAAAAAACAAGCAAAAGATATAGTTGCTGATAAAGCAAAAGCAGTAAACATGCCTTTCATTACAGAAAGATGGCCAGGTGGTATGTTAACTAACTTTGTTACTATTAGAAAAGCTGTTAAAAAAATGGCTCAGATTGATAGAATGAAGACTGATGGATCTTTTGATGCATTATCTAAAAGAGAAAAATTACAAATTAATCGTCAAAGAGAAAAATTAGAAAAGAATTTAGGTTCTATTTCTGACATGACTCGTTTACCAGGTGCATTATTTGTAGTTGATATTAAAAAAGAGCACATTGCAGTAGCAGAAGCTCAAAAACTTAATATCCCAATTTTTGCAATGGTTGATACAAACTCTGATCCAAGATTAGTAGATTTTGTTATACCAGCAAATGATGATGCTTCTAAGTCTATTGACAAAGTTTTATCTTTTGTTACTGATGCAATTGCAGAAGGTTTATCTGACAGAAAAGCAGATAAAGAAAAAGTAAAAGTTGCTAAAGAAGCTCCTAAAAAGGAAGAAGCTAAAGCTACAGAAGAAACAAAATAATTATAACTTTTAAAATATAAAGTAACATGGGAACAGTAAAAGTAAGTGCTGCAGATGTTAAAAAATTAAGAGAAGCAACAGGAGCTGGAATGATGGACTGTAAAAAGGCATTAGTAGAAGCTGGTGGTGATTTTGATAAAGCAATTGACATTTTACGTAAAAAAGGTCAAAAAATTGCTGCAAAAAGAGCTGACAGAGAATCTACTGAAGGTGTTGCAGTTACAAGAATCAACGATGCTAAAACTGAAGGTGTTGCAATTGTATTAGCTTGTGAAACTGACTTTGTTGGTAAAAACGAAAAATTCGTTGCATTAGCTGGTGAATTTGCAGACATCGCTTTAAACTCAAACACTAAAGAAGAATTTTTAGCTGCTGATTTTGGAGGAATGACTGTTGCAGATAAATTAGTTGAACAAACTGGTGTAATTGGAGAAAAGTTAGACATTACTGCTTTTGAAAAAGTTGAAGCTGCTTATGTTGGTGCTTATACTCACATTGGTAAAATTGCTGCTTTAGTAGGTTTATCTGCAAATGTAGATAATGCTGAAACTTTATCTAAAGATGTAGCAATGCAAGTAGCATCTATGGGTGCAACTACTTTATCTTACAAAGATTTTGACCCTGCTTATGTAGCTGCTGAAACTGAAGCTAGAATTGCAGTAATTGAAAAAGATAATATTGAGTTAGGAAGATTAGGAAAAACATTAAAAAATGTTCCTCAATTTATTTCTATGTCTCAATTAACTCCAGAAGTTATTGCTAAAGCTGAAGAAGATGCAAAAGCACAATTAGCTGCTGAAGGAAAACCAGAAAAAATCTGGGATAGAATTTTACCTGGAAAAATGGAAAGATTCATTTCTGACAATACTACTTTAGATATGGAGCAATGTCTTTTAGACCAAGCTTTTATTAAAGATGAAAAGAAAAATGTTGCTCAATATGTAGCTACATTTGGTGATGTTGCTGTAAGTACTTTTAAAAGAGTTACTTTAGGTTAATCACTTAATATCTTATAAATTAAAAACCTCGCACTTTTGCGAGGTTTTTTTATTTCCAAAAAAAGGAAACTCAAAAAAAAATACTTAATTTTGCAAAACTTATCAAAACATACTATGCAATACAAAAGAATTCTTTTAAAATTAAGTGGAGAGGCATTAATGGGCAATAGACAATATGGAATTGACCCAAACCGTTTATCAGAATATGCTAAAGAAATAAAAGAAGTAGTAGCAAAAGGTATAGAAGTTGCTATTGTTATTGGTGGTGGAAATATTTTTAGAGGAGTTGCTGGAGCTGCAAATGGTATGGATCGTGTACAAGGAGATCACATGGGTATGTTAGCAACTTGTATTAATGGACTTGCACTACAAAGTGCTTTAGAAGATGAAGGTGTTCATACACGCTTACAAACAGCATTAGAAATAAAAGAAGTTGCAGAACCTTATATTAAAAGAAAAGCAATTAGACATTTAGAAAAAGGAAGAGTTGTAATTTTTGGTGCTGGAACTGGTAATCCTTATTTTACTACAGATACTGCTGCAGTTTTACGTGCAATAGAAATTGATGCTAATGCAATTTTAAAAGGAACTCGTGTAGATGGTATTTATAATGTAGATCCAGAAAAAGATAAAGATGCTATTAAATTTGAAACTATTACATTTAAAGACGTAATTAAAAAAGGTCTTAAAGTAATGGATATGACTGCTTTTACATTAAGTGAAGAAAATAAATTACCAATTATAGTATTTGACATGAATACAAATGGAAATCTTTTGAAACTAGTTTCAGGAGAAAAAATTGGTACTATTGTTGATAATCAATAATTAGAATCTTTTAAAATTTACTAAAGATGAACGAAGAAATTGAATTTATTATAGACTCTGCTAAAGAAGCAATGAACAATGCTATAGAGCATTTAATTAAAGAGTTAAGAACTATTAGAGCTGGTAAAGCTACTCCATCTATGTTATCTAATGTAATGGTAGATTATTATGGAGCTCAAACTCCTTTAAGTCAAGTTGCAAATGTTAACACTCCAGATGCTAGAACTATTAGCATTCAGCCTTGGGAAAAAAGTATGTTACAAGCAATTGAAAAGGCAATTCAAATAGCTAATTTAGGTTTTAACCCTATGAATAATGGTGACGTTATTATGATTAATGTACCACCTTTAACAGAAGAAAGAAGAATAGGATTAGCTAAACAAGCAAAAGCTGAAGCAGAAAACGCTAAAGTTGGAATTAGAAATGCACGTAAAGAAGCTAACAATGACATTAAGAAAACAGACATTTCTGATGACATGAAAAAGAACTCTGAAGCAGACATTCAAGACTTAACAAATAGTTATATTAAAACTATTGAAGAAAAACTTTCTGTTAAAGAAAAAGAAATTATGACAGTATAATTTTTACTCAATCATATTTAAAAAAGGGTGTTTTAAACACTCTTTTTTTGTTTAAAAACACTTCTACAATTTAACTACCTTTGCATAAATTTTTTTAAATGAATTTCTGGACAAAAGTCGCTGGTATTATCTTAAGAAACCGATATTTGGTTTTAATTGGTATTGCTATTATTACAGGTTTATTGGCATCACAAATGAAGTATATGAAATTCTCATATACAGAAGCTAACTTATTACCAGAAGATCATGAAGCTAACTTACAATATAATCAGTTTTTAAAAATTTTTGGTGAAGAAGGTAACCTCGTAATTTTAGGTATTAAAGATTCTACTGTTTTTACTCCCAAAAAATTTAATGCTTGGAATAATTTAGTAAAAAGGTTTGATAGTTTAGACGAAATAGATTTTACACTTTCTATAGCTGATGTACAAAAATTAAAAGCAGATAGAAAAAAGAGAAAATTTGTTCTTGAACCTTTATATGATAAAAAACCAACTACTTCTGCAGAAGTTAATGAGATTAAAAAGCAATTATTTGAAAAATTACCTTTCTACGACAATTTACTTTTTAATAAAGAAACTGGTACACTACAGACTGCCATATATATTAAAAAGGAAATTATTAACACTCCTAAACGTAGAGATTTTATTTTTGATACGTTAATCCCTGAAATTAAAAATTTTGAAAAAGAAAATGATGTAGATATCAGAATTTCTGGAATGCCTTATATAAGAACTTTAAATGCACAAAACATTCAAGATGAAATATTACTCTTTGTTTTAGGGGCTTTAGGTATTACTGCATTAATTTTCTTCTTCTTTTTTAGATCTTTTAGAGCAACCTTTATAACGCTTTTAGTAGTAATGATTGGTGTTATTTGGGCCTTTGGATTTATTGGTCTTTTTAGATATGAAATTACAGTTTTATCTGCTTTAATACCACCATTAATTATTGTAATTGGAGTTCCAAATGCCGTTTTTCTAATTAATAAATATCAACAAGAAATAAAAAAACATGGTCAGCAAGCCAAAGCATTACAACGTGTAATTTCTAAAATTGGAAATGCTACTTTAATGACTAATATTACTACTGCTTCAGGTTTTGCTACCTTTGTTTTTGTAAAAAGTAGTTTACTTCGTGAATTCGGAATTTTAGCTTCAGTTAACATTATTAGTATCTTTATTTTAGCTTTACTAATAATTCCTATATTATATAGTTTTATGCCACTTCCAAAGAAAAAGCATTTAAATCATCTTGAAAAAAAGTGGATTGAAAATGTAGTTGACTGGATGGAGAAAATGGTTAGAAACAGAAGAATATCAATTTATTTTGCAACTGTTATTGTAATAATTGGAGGTATAATTGGTGTTTATCAAATTAAAGTTTCTGGTAGTATTATTGAAGATATGCCAAAAAGTTTAGAGTTTTATAAAGACATAAAGTTCTTCGAATCTGAATTTGGAGGTATAATGCCTTTAGAGTTTTTAATTGATACTAAAAAAGAAAAAGGTGTCATGAAATTATCTACTCTTAAAAAGATGGAGAAAATAAATGAAGCTATAGAAACTTTTCCTGAACTTTCTAAACCAGTTTCTGTTACTAATCTAGTAAAATATACAAAACAAGCATATTATAAAGGGAATCCCAAATATTACCAATTACCAACTAGTCAAGAACAAAGTTACATATTTGCTTATACAAAAAACTCTAATAGTGATGCTGGCATGTTAAAAAACTTTGTAGATTCTACAGGTCGTTATGCCAGAATAACAACTTTTATGAAAGACATTGGTACTGAAAAAATGAATGTAATTCAAGAAAGATTAAAAGCTGTAATTACTAAAGAATTTCCATCAGAAAAATATAATGTTTCTTTAACTGGTAAGGCTTTAGTTTTTATAAAAGGAACAAATTATCTAATTAAAAACTTAGTTATCTCTTTATCTTTAGCAATTTTGTTAATTGCAATTTTTATGGCTTGGATGTTTAGATCGCCACAAATGATTTTTATTTCTTTAATTCCAAACATTTTACCGCTATTAATTACTGCAGGTTTAATGGGCTTTTTAGGCATACCAATTAAACCATCTACTATATTAGTATTTAGTATTGCTTTTGGTATTTCTGTTGATGACACCATACATTTTTTAGCAAAATATAGACAAGAGCTAATTGCAAATCAATGGCGAATAAAACAATCTGTTTATGCTGCATTGCGTGAAACTGGGGTGAGTATGTTTTATACATCTATAGTATTATTCTTTGGTTTTTTAACCTTTACTCTTTCTAGTTTTGGAGGTACAATTGCATTAGGAGGTTTAGTTTCTATAACTTTATTATTAGCCATGGTTTCTAACTTATTGCTTTTACCTTCTTTGTTATTAACTTTTGAAAAGAAAATAGCAAACAAGAAAGTATTTAAAGAACCAGCAATGAAAATTTTTCCACCTAAGGAAAATCAAGCAGAAAAATAATTTACATTTTTTATTATAAAATTTTAAAAACCGGATGCTTAAAAAGCATCCGGTTTTTAATCTAACAAAAAATCAAAAAAATGTGTTAAGTAATCATAGCAATTAATTCAAATAATTTTAATTATTTAACAATTCAAAAATATAAAATCATATTTATTAAAACTTAAGGGTTTTCACCCTATTTATGTAATTTAAAAAATAACCGAACATTATTAATAATGCTCGGTTAAACTATTATAAATTTAAAGACTCTTACTTTTTTATAATTCTTTTTGTTGCTAACCCTTTATCAGTGTCTATTTTTAATAAATAAACTCCTTTAGATAGTTGAGTTACATTTATAGAACTATTTACATTTCTAATAACTTTTACTTTTTTACCTAGAAGATTATATATCTCTATTTTATTAATTTTTGAATCTAAAGATTTCTTAATGAAAATTACATCTTCAACTGGATTAGGGTATAATTTAAATGAATTTACTAAATTTTCATCTTCAACTGATAATGAAGTATCATAAGTCATTGTAATCTTCTCTGACTGTATTATTAAATTTGATACTATTTTATTTGTTACTTTACAATAATAATACCCATTATCTGCTGCTGTTGCATTTGTTATTTCTAAAGTTTTATTAGTTGCTCCATTTATTGGGCTTCCATATCTATACCACTGATATTCATTATTAGCTCCATTAACATCAACTTCTAAAGTAAAACCTGAATCGCCAAAAGTTTTTTCTTCTTCAGCACCTACCTTAGATTGAGGACTGTATGAAAAACTCTCTAGGTTTTGATAGTTATTGAATTCGTCTTCAAAATCTCCAAACTGAAAGCTATTATTACTTATATATAATGTTTTAAGTGATGTAATCCCCGTAAAATCTGGTACATCTCCAGACAAACTATTATCTTGAAAATAACCTCTTATTAAGCTAGAAAGGTTACTTAATTCTGATGGTAAAACTCCTGTTAAATCATTTGAAGATAAATAAAGACTTTCTAATTTACTTAAATTTCCTAAACTTGAAGAAACAGTACCTTTTAAATTATTATTTCCTAAATTAATTTGAGTAATGTGTTTTCCACCATCTACTATTTTTGTTGTAACTCCATGCCATTTTGTAACATTATAAGGTATATTATTTTCAACTTTTGCTAATCCAGACTCCCAATTTGTATTGCTTGTCCAATTTGTTCCTTCTAAATTATTATACATGTCTTTTAATGCTTGTAATTCTGTTGAAGGAACGTTATTATAAGCAGTACAATCTTGCCCCCAAACAATATTAGGATACCTAATTGCAAAATCTGTAGCCTCCCAATCTGAAATAGTATTTTGAGGAACACCAATACAATTTAAATAAGTATTGTATAAAGAATGGTTTTTATAATAATTACTTTCTACGTTTCTAGAACCATCAAAAACATTAGGAGAAACTCCAATTTTTAACCCTGTAATTTGATTATAAGAAACATTTAAAGATTCTAAATTAACCAAATTAGAAAAATCTAAATTACCTTCTATAATATTTCCATTTATCACTAATCTCTTTAAAGAAGTAATATTGTTTAATTCTGTAGGAATCTCTTTTAAAACATACTCACTATTAATTATTTGACTAGACATAGTTAGTTGTTCTAAATTATTTAATTCTCCTATATCTTTTGATATTTCAGATATTCCATTACTATTTACTTCAAGCTCTTTTAATTGTGTTAAATTTTTAATTTCTGATGGTATTTTACCTGCTAATTGGTTTGAATTTAACTCAATTTTTGTTACATGCTTTTGTCCATTTATTATAGCAGTTGTAACACCATACCAAGCACCTACATTTCTTTTCTTCAATATATCATTTACCCAAGTTACTCCATTATATGATGTAGTTAAATCGTTTTTCCAATTTGCTCCTTTTGTATTGTTATAAAAAGCTATTAATGCTTCTCTTTCTATATCTGGAATAGAGTTTGTAGTTACTGCACTACAGTTATCTGAATATACAACTCCATTATCTAAAATACCACCTTCTTGATTGTAATTAGATAGTTTCCATGCAACTAATTCATCACTAGGTACTTCTACACATCCTAAAGCATTTCTTTTTAAACGTAACCTGTTTCCTGAAGCGTTTGTATTTGTTCCAAAAATTGTTGGAGCTACCGCAATTTTTAATTCTGAAATATTATTATAATCTGCTCTAAAATCTTTTAAAACTTCAGAATTACCTAGATTTAGGACTCCAGAAATTTTATTATTTTGAATATTAAAATATTCTAAGTTTGATAAGTTTGTAATTGTACTTGGTAAAGCTGTTAATGTATTATTATTTAAATACAATTTTTCTAAGCTTGTAATATTACCTATCTCATCTGGTAAACTTGCTAAGGTATAGGTTGGCTGATATCTAACAGGACTTGTATTTTGATATTGTAGTTTTAATTCTTTTAAGTTTGTAAA
>NZ_JALCZO010000040.1 GCF_023555495.1 Polaribacter sp. Z022
CTTTCGGAAAAATCTCTGGCAATCCAATGTTTCAGTTATTTTTACTAACTTAGTGGTTATGATTCCGCAACGGAATCATCGCACAAACACGTTGTGGGTAATTTGAGAAAACCGAAATGAAATCGAATAGAAAGATATTTTTGGAACACTATTTCAAGATATTTGGAATGGAAAAATTGGAATGGATTAATGAAACGGAAAATTCAATTCGCGGAATTGTTGTTTATGATAAAGCGGACTTGGATGAACGACAAGAATTCGTTTGGAAAAAATCAGAAAATGAAATTCCTTCCGAAAAACTGAACTTTATGATTGACAAACTTATTTCGGAAAAATTACTGATTGGAGATAAATTAATAAAACCAACAGCGGAAATAGAGTTTGCGGAATTTGACAACTCGACAAAAGAAAAACTCTTTGCGGAATTATTTAATGTCGGAATTAATATGGTCGATAATGGAAAAGAAACTGATATGTTTTATGTCCACGACTGAAAAAAAATAAAAACTACCCACAACACCGTATATAAAAAATTGCTGGTGTTGTGCTAAAATAAAGGTCGTTGCAAGTTTACTACGTCTGATTTTCCTACGGAAAATCCTCGCACGCAAACACGCAACTTTCCATATACAACAACGTTGGCAGTAATTGACGAAAATCATCAATATAATAGAATTATTTAGAAAACAATTTGAATGAAAATTGACAAATTATTATTTGAAAAATCTTT
>NZ_JALCZO010000041.1 GCF_023555495.1 Polaribacter sp. Z022
CGTTGTAAATAATGCGTGAAAAAAATTAACGAAAATGAAATATGCTGAATTTAATATTGGAAATAATAAAATAGAATTCTTGAATTCTGTATTCGGAACTGAAAGTGTTTTATTGAATGATAAATTAGTTTCAAAAAAAATCTCTTTATCTGGAATTAAACACAAAATAATCCTGAATTCTGAAAATTTCATTCTAAAATCCAAATATGAACAGTTTGACAAACGTGAAATTGAATTGAAATTAATTAAAAACGGAGAAACAGTTGAAAAACAAATTGTGAAAGCTGACAAAAAGCATAGAATTTACTGGATGCTGATTGGAATTGGTTTGGGAATTGCAGCATATAAACTCTTAAATTTAGTAATTGAAAATTTGAATTAATTTATGAATAAAAAAAATCTAAATTTATTAGGTGGAATTTTTATGAGTCTAAAATTTATTTCTAAATTGTTTGACACAGAATCTGAAACATTTTTTGGATTTTCTGTAAATATATGGGTTCTTGCAATTGTGTATTTTCTTGCTGCAATTTCGTTTTTTGGAAATTATTATGAACTGAAAAAAAACAAAAAAAAATAAAACACTATTTACAACACCGTACAAAATTAATTGCTTGCTTTTTCCTTACTTACGAAAATCCTCGCGGATTTTCTTTGTCTGTAATTATTTAGTAAATTTAGTGCTTAAAACACGCAACTAACCTTGTACAAACACGTTGG
>NZ_JALCZO010000042.1 GCF_023555495.1 Polaribacter sp. Z022
ACGTTGGCAGTAATTGACGAAAATCATCAATATAATAGAATTATTTAGAAAACAATTTGAATGAAAATTGACAAATTATTATTTGAAAAATCTTTAGAAATCATTAAATATAATTACACTAAAAATGTAGTGAAAGTCAATGAAAAAAATCTTGAGTTTTTTAAAGACATTGGATTGAATTCAGAATTAGTTGAATTCCTCAAACAATTTTCTTTTCTACAGTATCTGAATTTTGGCGGAATTTATTTTTCTTGTGTAAATGAAATAAGAACTGAAAATATAGAAAAAGAAAATAAGAATATTTATAAGAGAAAATTACTTATTGTTGGAAGTGGAATGAATGGAGATCCAATCGTTCTGAATTTTGAAACTATGAAAATGGGATATGTTTTTCACGATGAATTATGGGAAAATGAAGAAATTGAAAATTTAGATTCTATTTATATAAATCTAAATTTAAGTATTGGAGAATTTTACTATAAGAAAATGAGTGAACCGAATTTCCCTATTGATGCTTATGAAGCTGAAGAATATATGAAAAAATAACTACTGCCAACACCGTGTATAAAAAATTGCTTATTTTTAGCTTAATCAAAAATTGTTGCTTTTTTAATCTTGTCTTAATTTTCCTTCGGAAAATCAGCCAATCTTAAAATCGCAACTTCATTATACACAAACACGTTGTG
>NZ_JALCZO010000043.1 GCF_023555495.1 Polaribacter sp. Z022
ATTTTTATTGATTCCTTTTTAATAGTTACTTTTTTCTTTCAATTTGATTTGTTTTTTCGGGCGATTCTTCGAAATTACTTACAACGTGTTTGTGTTATGGAAAGTTGCGTTTTTTAAGATTGGCGAATTTTCCGTAGGAAAATTAAGACAATTTTAAAAAAGCCACAAACTCTGTTAAAGCTAAAAGTAGCAATTTTTTATACACAGTGTTGCAAAATCGTTGTGTTTTTTTAGTTTCCGCCTTTTCATTTTCTAAAGAATTAAAATTCCGCTTTTTATAATTCCGTTTTGGTTTGCTACAAGAGTAAAACTCCACAAAAGTTTTTATTAGGCAATTTTGTAATTCCGATTAGATTTTCCGCAAGAGTAAAATTCCGCAATTTTTGTACTCAGATTTTAAAAGAACTTACTTTTCCGAAAGCTTTCACTTTCCAAAAGAACAGTTTTTTCATTCGCGAGAGACTGCTCCGTTATTTTCAGTTTTCAAGCAAGAAAAACAGACAGTTTTTTCAGCGTTAAATTCGCATTTTTTCAAGTTTGAGTAATTTCCGCAAACTTGCTCTACAATGTTTTGCAACGTGTTTATATATGGTTTGTTGCGTGGTTTAAGCAACCAATTTAGTAAATAATTACTTACAAAGAAAATCCGCAAGGATTTTCGTAAGTAAG
>NZ_JALCZO010000044.1 GCF_023555495.1 Polaribacter sp. Z022
ACGTTGTGCACTATTTGAGAAAAACCGAAAAATGAATAAAAATTCGACTGACATTAAAAAAGTATTTGAAAGTTTCATTTTAGATTTTGTCAAAAAGGACAAACAAGACAGAGTTTTTCAATTTCTAAAAAAAGAAAAAAATTGGTGGAAAATAACGAATGAATTTCACTCTTCTACTTTATTTGACAAAAGCGTATTGAAAGATATTAAGCCGAATGAACAATACAGCGAACCGATTTATAATGAATTAATAAAATTAGGAGCAGAAACTGAATGTTACTCTTTACTCGACTATTTGGAGAATAATGAATATGAGTGCGACCTATCTGAAAAACTATCTGATTCTGTCGGATTTTTAGTTGAGACAATTATTTATTGTCCGAAATCTGGAATTGGATATTATGAAGGTGGACACGCAAAAGACAGATATATTTTAAAGAAAAATAACAAACGGAATTGACTAAATAAACGGAATAAAAACAGTGCACAACACCGTATATAATTTATTGCTAGTTCTAGCCTACTTACGAAAATCCTCGCGGATTTTCTATTCGGTTTTTATTTGCTAAATTAGGTGCTTAA
>NZ_JALCZO010000045.1 GCF_023555495.1 Polaribacter sp. Z022
CACGTTGGCAAAAACTCGGTTGAAGTTCCTCAAATTAGCAAAAGTTCTTTAAATAAAATTTTCGCTTTAAAATTCTGAAAACAAAAAAATGTAGTTTAAAACTCTTGAATTTTAATTCAAAAAAAAGGAAAAACAAAAAACCGAACTGACTTTTGTATGAAAAAAACGTGTTGAATTTTTGAACGTTTGTGGAAATATTAAACGCCGAATTTTCTCAAACTCGGAAAATAAAAAAAAATGAATTTCCTAAAATTGGGAAAACAAAATGTGGAATTCTTACTCAAACTCTGAATTTAGCAAGTTTGCGGAATTTAGCAAAATGTGGAAAATCATAATTTCTGAATTGTAGATTTTTTTTTTCAAAACCTGAATTTTAAAAACAAAAAAGGAAAATTAGAATTGCGGAAAATTGAGCGAAAAAAAATTAAACACGCATTTGCCAACACCGTGCAAAATTTATTGCTTATTCGGTTTTTCTTACGAAAAACCTCGCATTCGTAAAAGTCTGTAATTATTAGATTTTTTTCGCTAAATTTACGCAACAAATCTTGCACAAACACGTTG
>NZ_JALCZO010000046.1 GCF_023555495.1 Polaribacter sp. Z022
ACACAAACACGTTGCAAAAAACTGGGCGAAAAGTTAATTCGCAAACAAAAGTTCTATTAAAAAGCATTTTTCTATAAGTTTAAAAATTTAAAAATAGCCGAAAAAAATGGAAAATAAATTTGTGGAACACTCTCTCGCAAATCAAAATTCTGAAAAGAATTTTATCATTTTTTTGAAATTTTAAAATGTTGAAAAATAGAAATATCTCTGAAATTATTGTGTTTGAAAAAAAATCAAAAAGGAGAATTTGGTCAAACTCTGAAAAATAAATATTATGGAATTTGAAAAATTTTTGGAATTGAATTTCTTTGTGGAATTTTACTCAAATGTTAAACCATAAAAAATGGAAAAAAAAGAAAATCGAAATATCGGAAAACAAAAAAACACGCATTTTGCAACACCGTGTATAAAAAATTGCTAATTTTAGCTTAAACAAAATTTGTTGCTTTTTAATCTTGTCTTAATTTTCCTGCGGAAAATCAGCCAATCTTAAAATCGCAAATTTTCATAACACAAACACGTTG
>NZ_JALCZO010000047.1 GCF_023555495.1 Polaribacter sp. Z022
TTTTTTAATACATAAGACTGTGTTTCCTAAAGACCTTTGAGCTACAGTAATTTTATTAATTGAGTCTTTTTCAGTCAGTTTTTCCTCTGTATTTAAGGGTATGCAATTTCCGAGTAAAAATTCATTCAGATTAAGCTTTTCGTTTTTTAAGTCCTTTATAAATTCATTAATTTTGGTTTTCATTATTAAATTACCTTTATAATAATGACTTTCAAATTCAAAATCATTTTTTCCAAGTTGCAACATTCCATTTTGACAAAAAATGCTTGCACTCATAAAGCTAAAAAGTGTAAATATTTTCAAACTTTTTTTCATTCCACTATTCTATTGTTAAAATTGAGTTTACTTTATTAAGGATTGTTTTCCGAATAATTAGTTTCAAGTTTATTTCCAATTTTTATTGATTCCTTTTTAATAGTTACTTTTTTCTTTCAATTTGATTTGTTTTTTCGGGCGATTCTTCGAAATTACTTACAACGT
>NZ_JALCZO010000048.1 GCF_023555495.1 Polaribacter sp. Z022
ACAACGTGTTTGTGCGATGATTCCGTTGCGGAATCATAACCACTAAGTTAGTAAAAATAACTGAAACATTGGATTGCCAGAGATTTTTCCGAAAGGAAAAATGTTGCAAGCAATGGATTATGCACGGTGTTGGCATTTCGTAGTTTTTTCAGTTTTATTGCTTTTTCCTTTTTTTCAGAGATTATTCCGCCAAGTTATACATTCAGAGTTTGAGTAAGTTCCGCAATTCAGATTCTCCGCATTTTGCTCATTTCCATAAACTTGCTAAATTCAGATTTTGAGTAAGATTCTCGCCAAACAGATTTTCAGTTTATGAATACATTCAAACCTTTTTTAAACTCCAAGTTTTGCTCAATTTTCGCAAAATTTTCCGAGGGAGAGAGTGTTCCATATTTTTCTTTAAAAATCAAGATTTTCAAACTTTAAATTCCTTTTTCAGAATTTGACTGGGCTATGAATGCCAACG
>NZ_JALCZO010000049.1 GCF_023555495.1 Polaribacter sp. Z022
TTTACAAACTTAAAAGAATTAAAACTACAATATCAAAATACAAGTCCTGTTAGATATCAGCCAACCTATACCTTAGCAAGTTTACCAGATGAGATTGGTAGTATTACAAGCTTAGAAAAATTGTATTTAAACAATAATGTATTAACGGCTTTACCAAGTACAATAAATGGTTTAACGAGTTTAATAGAGTTACAATTACAAGGTAATGAGTTAACAGTTTTACCAACAACAATTGGAGGTTTAACAAGTTTAGAGAAGTTGCATTTATCACAATATAGCTCGAACAATAAGATTTCTGTTTTACCAGATGAGATAGGTGATTTATCGAGTTTAAAAGAGCTTTATATAGAGAATATGCGTTCTTATGAAAACGGAATTTATACTTATTATCTAACTAGTTTACCAAGTACAATGAACAAGTT
>NZ_JALCZO010000004.1 GCF_023555495.1 Polaribacter sp. Z022
ATTTCGATGAGTGAAGTATGAACGATTGAGAAATCTATTATTGACAGTGTGTGTTGTTGAGATTGCCACGTCGTTCCTCCTCGCAATGACAATTGGTACGTTAAAGGCAAGTATTATCCTGCATGTCAGTTCGAGTGATTTTTGATAAAAAATTGTATCGAGAACTTGTGATAATGGTTAAAAACCTATTCTCAATACAAATTTTACTCATTACAATCGTTAAATTCACTCGAATTGACAGTATGTGTTTGATTATTATGATAGATTTCTCCACAAGGTCGAAATGACAAATATTTGCTTGTCATTTCGATGAGTGAAGCATGAACGATAGAGAAATCTCTTATTGACAATGTGTGTTTGAGATTACCACGTCGTTCCTCCTCGCAATGACATTAGTATTCGTCATTGGTAGGAAGTATGACGAAGCAGTTTGTAAAAGAGATTGTGTTTGCTTCGTACCTCGCAACAGGCTAAACCTCGCAATGACAATTGGGTGTTGAAAAGCATTAAAAACTACAACAGCGTAACTCTTACTTTCTTTTTCTTTAAACGGCGGTTATTTAATTTAGCAACCAAACCGTCTGCTAAGGCCAAAGGAATGGCTACAAAAGCACAATCTGGTTTTAGCTCAATAACCCCCAGTTCTTCTTTTTTAATGCCTCCTTGCTTTAAAAATAAGCCTGCTATATCTCCTTTTGATATTTTATCCTTTCGTCCTCCAGAAATAAATAAGGTTTCCCAATATTGTGGCTTGTAATGGGCTTTTTTAGCAATAGAAACACCCTTACTTTCTTTTATAAACGCTGGTAAATATTCTTTTTCCCATCTTAAAATATAAGCAGTTCCTTTTTCATTAACTCTGGCTGTTCGTCCGTTTCTATGAATAAATTCTTCTTGATGTTTTGGCAATTCGTAATGAATTATATACTTCATTTCTGGAATATCTATCCCTCTTGCTGCCAAATCAGTTGCTATTAATAACTGACAGGTTCCGTTTCTAAACTTAATCAAAGAGCGTTCTCTGTCTTTTTGCTCCATTCCACCAGAAAAACAAGCATGACTAATGTTTTTGCTTTCTAAAAAATGATGTACTTCTGCAATACTATCTTTAAAATTACAGAACACAATTCCGGGTTCATTCCCAATATGCTGTATCAACTGTAAAAGGGTATTCAGTTTATTTTTACTTGGAGAAACTACCGTTTTAAAACTTAGTTGAGAGGTTCTTTTTTCTTGTAAGAAATTAACCGTTTTAGGATTTTTAAAATTTACAAAATCAGGAATCTCAACTCCTTGTGTTGCAGAGGTTAAAATACGTTTATTTAAAGAAGTAATTTGATTGATAATTCCGCGCATTTCATATTCAAAACCAACCTCTAAAGACTTGTCGAACTCATCTAAAATTAAGGTTTTGATATGGTCTTTAGAAAAACGATTGTTGCTAAAATGATCTGCAATTCTACCTGGTGTTCCTATTAAAATAGCAGGGGTATGTTTCAATTCTATTTTGTCTTTAGACATGGGTCTACCACCATAAACAGCATTGACTTTGTACCCAGATCCCATAGTACGAATTACTTGTTCTATTTGTATGGCCAACTCTCTAGAAGGAACCAATATCAATGCTTGTACTTCTTTAGAATTTGGATTTAAAGTTTGTAACAAAGGCAATGAAAAACCTAAAGTTTTTCCGGTTCCTGTTGGCGACAAAAGCAAGGTATTTTCTGTTTGTTCTATAACCTTTATGGCTTCTTCTTGCATCGGATTCAATGCCTTAATTTGTAGTTTTGCTAATATATCAGCTTGATTTTTAATGGTATTTGCCATAATGCTATGTTTTACAAGATGAATATACTACTTCTTCTTTTTAGTAATTACTTTTGGTTGAGAGGTTTGTGCCAAATAATTTGCCAATACCTTATCTATCAATTCTTCTTTGGTTAAATGATGAAATACCGTTTTTACTTTGGCTTTTACATCTTCTGATATGTTTTTGTTGGGTTTTGTTTTAAAAATTTTCTTAGCCCATAATATTGTATTGTTATCTTCAATACTTTGTGCATCTGCTTTTTTATATTGGGTAAATACCAAACCTAAATCTTCTTCAAACTCTGGTATTTCTTCAACTTCTTCTTGTTGTATTACACTTAACGATAGTCCGCTTGCTCCTGCCCTTGCAGTTCTACCACTTCTATGAATATAGGTTTCGTATTTATCTGGTAAATGGTAATTTACCACATACGAAACTTCTTTTACATCGATACCCCTAGCAGCTAAATCTGTAGCTACCAATATGTTGATGTTGCCTTCTCTAAATTGCCCCATTACACGATCTCTAATTCCTTGAGACAAGCTACCATGTATAGCACCAGATGAAAATTTGTTGATGGCTAAGTTTTTTGCCAATTTATTTACTGCAGCTTTGGTTTTACAAAAAATAATACCACGTTCTCTTTCTTTGGTACTTAAAAAATGCATTAAAACATTCAATTTTTCTATAGCCTCCACTACCACATATTGATGCTCAATACCTTTATGCCCCATCGTATCCATATCGGTTTCAATATATTCAATATGTTTAGACATGTAGTTTTGTACCAATTGCTTAATAGTACCTGGCATGGTGGCAGTAAACAGCAAGGTTCTTCTGTTTTCTGGAATTTCTTTGATGATGGTTGCAACTTCTTCTTTTAAAGCAGTCATCATTTCATCGGCTTCATCTAAGATAAAATACTGTATTTTTTGAATGTCTATGGCTTTTCTTTCTATAAAATCTACCAAACGACCCGGAGTTGCTACCACAATATTAGGCTGCTTCTTAAGACTTTCTAACTGTGTTTTTATAGGTGCTCCCCCACATAAAGCTACTATTTTATCTTGTTGTTCTTCTGAAGCAAAAGAAATTAAATTCTCATAAATTTGACGCCCTAACTCTCTTGTAGGTGCTAAAATTAAGACTTGTACAGTAGCACTGTTTACATCTATTTTTTGCAACATAGGCAAACCAAAAGCCGCTGTTTTACCAGTTCCTGTTTTGGCTAAAACCACCATGTCTTTCTTTTTAAACAATGCAAAAGGAATGGTTTTTTCTTGCACCTGTGTAGGTTGAGTAATCTCTAATTTAGCTAAACGAGTTACGGTTTCTTTAGAAATACCTAAATCTGAAAATGTTTTTGACATCTATTCTTAATTTTATGCAAAGGTAGTTATAAACCTTCTTGTAACTTCTACAAATAGTAAACAGTATCTTATTATTTAGATGTGTATTTTTTTCAGCTTTTAAAAGTCTTTTTTTAATGAATAAAACACGTCGTTTTAAAAGGTTAAAAAAGAGTCCTTTTTGGGGATGTAAATAGGTTGAATACGTAGTGTTTAACAGAGTTAAATTATAATGATTTTAAATTAGCTTTTTTAACACAAAAACGGTTTAAAAACGAACCTAAAAACATCCTTTAAACTCTTTAATAGATTACCTTTATAGTGATTTTTAAACAAAATAAATTACATTATAAATTAAACAACTATGAAACAATTATTTACGTTCATTTGTATGCTTGTTTTAACAACAATAACTTATGGTCAATTTCAGGTTTCTGTAAGTACAGGGTATGCTTTAGAAAGTGCTGGTATGAAATTAGGTGAAACGATAAATATTACAGAAACTAAAAACACTTATGGAAGTTATGGAGAAGGTGTTAATTTTCAACTAAGAGGAACTTACTTTTTTAATGAAACGTTTGGGCTGGATGTTGGAATTGGGTATTTAAACGGTTCAAATCAAACTGTTTCTAAAGTTTCTTTTCCAGGTACTGAAATAGACGCCATTGCCAGAGCACGTGCTTTTGGAGCTTCTACTTCTGTGGTTTATAAATTTACAAATAACATTTACGGACGTTTTGGTGCTTTAATTAAAGTAGGAGGAAAAACTGAAGCTGTTGTTTATAAAAAATCGGTTTTTTCTAATGCAGAAGCGACTGCTTTAGGACTGCCAAATGGCGCTTATTCTGAAACAAACTATATAGAAGATTATCATGGTCATTTTCCTTTAGGATTTGTTGGTGCTTTAGGTTATAAATACGATTTAAACTCAAATTTTAGTCTTTTTGTAGAAGCTGAATATTTTGGAATTAGCTTAAAAAGAAAAGATTCTGAAATTACTGAGTTTAACACAAATATTGTTTTACAAGATGGTACAGTTGCCATAGAAGGCTTTTATTCTTTAGATAATTTACCAAGTGATGTGGTATTAAAAACAACGTATGAAGATGAATTATCGAATACGAATACAGACAGTACTAAAAAACTATCTCAAAAAGTACCTTATTCTTCTTTTGGATTTAATTTTGGAGTAACTTATCTTTTTTAAGGACTCCAAAAAGCACAAAAACTCTATTCAATTTTAGAAAGCCACAATTATATTGTGGCTTTTTTTCTGTTTTAAAAACACTCAAAACCTAAAGTAAAACACTTAAAACAAATCATTTAACTATAACTAAACCCAATAATACATTCAATTAATAGGGTCGAAAAAAATCATATTTTTTTCTGTTGCTATTTTTTCGATTAGAGTATCTTCGCGCGCATTATGTGGATGTACTTAGGACTTTTAGCGGCATTATTTTTAGGATTACACAACTTATGTAAAAAACATGCAGTACAAGGCAATGAAGTGTTTCCTGTACTCTTAGGAACTATTTCTGCTGGTTTTTTATTTTTACTCCCACTCTATTTGGGTTCGCTTTGGTATCCAGAGAAAATGCAAGCAATGGGTTTGATGATAAAAGACATCTCATTAAAAACACATGGATTTATCATTATAAAATCGATGATTATGGCATCTTCATGGGTATTGGCGTATCAAGCATTAAAACATTTGCCAATAACTATTGTAACTCCCATACGTTCTGCAGGGCCTTTTTTTACCTTTATAGGAGCTATTGTAATTTATAAAGAAAGTCCTAATTTTTGGCAATGGATTGGTTTCTTTTTGATTATTCTTTCTGTGCTTTTATATTCTAAAATAGGAAAAAAAGAAGGCATCAATTTTAAAAGAAACAAATGGATTTTTGCCATTATTGGCGCTACATTTTTAGGTGCTTCTAGTGGTTTGTATGATAAGTTTTTAATTCAGCAATTAACCTTGAATCCGCAAACATTACAGTTTTGGTTTTGCTTTTACACCATTGTTATATTGCTAATTATATTAGCCATAACTTGGTTTCCTTATCCTGCCAAAAGAAAAGCCTTTACCTTTAGATGGTCTATACCCGCAGTTGGTGTTTTGTTGCAAGCTGCAGATTATTTTTACTTTAAGGCTTTAGAAGACCCTGAAGCATTAATCATGTTACTTTCTGCCATAAAAAGAAGTCAAATTTTAATTGCAGTTGTGTTAGGTGGTTTGTTATTTAAAGAACAAAATAAACGCAAGAAATTAGTGCCCTTATTTGGAATCTTATTAGGCGTATTTTTAATCTTGTATACTAACTAATTATATTTTATTCTCTTTAAATTAGGTTGATTTAGATAGAAAAGAGCCTTATCTTTGGTTTACTTCATTTAAAACTAGGAAATCATGTCAGAAAAAAGTTCAAAACTATCAAGAAGAGATTTTACCAAGTTGTCTGCTACAGCACTTGCCTCAATTCCATTTTTATCTTTTCAAAATCCGTTCTTATCAACCTTAAATGAAAGTTCTAATGAATTGAGTGTGCATCTTTTTTCGAAGCATTTGCAGTTTTTAAATTACAATGATATGGCAGAAGCAGCAGCCAACATTGGTTTTAATGGGTTGGATTTAACTGTTAGAAGAAAAGGACATGTATTACCAAATAATGTAGAAGAAGATTTGCCAAAAGCTGTGGAAGCTATGAATAATTTTGGGTTACCACCAGTAATGATGAGTACAAATATTTGGGATGCCAATAAAAAGTTAAATGATACTGTTTTAAAAACAGCGAGCCAATTAGGTTTTACACATTATAGAACAGATTGGTTAAAATATGCAGAAGATAAAACCATTGTAGAAGCTCAGAAAGAATATGCACAACAAGCAGTAGCATTAGAAGAGCTCAATAAAAAATATGGTTTAATTGGTGGATATCAAAACCATGCTGGAAAACACGTAGGTGCTCCTGTTTGGGATTTGCTACCTATTTTAACACCTACTAAAGGTAAAAATATAGGTGCCCAATATGATATTAGACACGCTGTTGTTGAAGGTGGAGAAAGTTGGGAATTAGGGTTAAAAAGGGTTAAACCTTACATCAATTCTATTGTAATTAAAGATTTTAAATGGGGAAAAGTCAATGGTAAGTGGAAACCCGTAAATGTGCCTTTAGGTGAAGGAATGGTAGACTTTAAAAGATATTTTACTTTGCTTAAAAAATATAAAATTAATGTACCTGTATCTTTACATATAGAACATGATTTAGGAGGTGCTGAAAAGGGAAAAAACAAAATTACCATCCCTCAAAAAGAAGTATTTACTAAAATGAAAAACGATTTAACATTTTTAAGAAATGCATGGAAAAATATAGAATAACAGTAATTTCTAAAAAGAAATACAATAAAAAAGAGCTTACTAATTAGTAAGCTCTTTTTTATTGTATATATACGTAATGATTAGTTCATTCCTCCATCTACAGATAATGTTTGTCCTGTAATATAAGCAGACATATCTGATGCTAAAAACACACAAGCATTGGCAATATCAATTGGCTGTCCTCCTCTTTTTAAAGGAATTCCATCTCTCCAACTTTGTACGGTTGCTTCATCTAATTTTGCTGTCATTTCAGTTTCTATAAAACCAGGAGCAACTACGTTACTTCTAATATTTCTAGAACCTAACTCTAAAGCAACTGATTTAGAAAAACCAATAATACCAGATTTAGAAGCTGCATAGTTAGTTTGACCTGCATTTCCTTTAATTCCTACTACAGAACTCATGTTAATAATAGAACCCGCTCTTTGTTTCATCATTGGACGAATTACGGCTTTGGTTAAATTAAAAACAGATTTTAAGTTTACTTCAATAACTTTATCGAAATCATCTTCTGAAATTCGCATTAGTAAATTATCTTTTGTAATACCTGCATTGTTTATTAAAATATCGATAGCACCAAACTCTTTTAAAACGTCTTTTGCTAATTCTTGAGCAGCATCAAAATCAGCAGCATTAGATTGATATCCTTTAGCAGAAACACCAAACGCTTTTAATTCTTCTTCTAAAGCTTTGGCAGCATCTACAGAAGAACTGTAAGTAAAAGCAACATTTGCTCCTTGTTTGGCAAATTCAATTGCAATTCCACGACCAATACCTCTTGTAGCACCCGTAATTATTGCTGATTTATTTTCTAATAATTTCATGTTTTGTAGTTGTTTTAAGGCCACAAAGATACTAAAATAAAAAAACTCGTAAAACAAAATTGCTTTACGAGTTTTAGGCTTTTAAAAGGATTAACTATTAAAGCTTTACCTCTTTTTTATCTACATAATTAAATAAGTAATCGATATCTAATTCCTTGATTTTTCCAAGTTTTTGTAAAGATTTTACATCTAAATCTTTTTTGTTACCAATAACCATAACATTGTAAGACTCTCCTTTAATATTTTTATTAAAGAACTCTTTTAAATCTTTCATAGTCATTCCTTTAATGGTATTGTACATTAACTCTCTATTGTCATTATCAATTCCTAATTTTTGCAATCTTTCATAAGACCAAAAGATATTAGACTTTGTAATTCTTTGAGCTGCTAATTTTTTTAAGGTTGCTTCTTTGGCTGCATTAAACTGCTTTTCTGCCTCTGGCATATTGTTCATTAACTCCATCATTGCATCTACAGCTTGTTCTAATTTGTTAGCTTGTGTACCTACATAAGCCATTACATAATTTGGAGAGTCTTTTTTTGATGCTCCTTGATAAGAAGCAAAAGCAGAATATGCTAAAGATTTAGATTCTCTAATTTCTTGAAAAACTATAGATGATAATCCACTACCAAAATACGTATTGAATAAAGTTGAAGCTGCCATGTTTTCTGGCTTAAAAGGGGCTCCTTTTGCTAAAAACATTAATTCGGTTTGCACCATATCATAATTAGTAAAGAATACATTACCTCCTGTTTCTGTTTCTTTGTATTCTTTTGCAACAGGATATTCTTTTAATTCTCCAAATATTTTATGATGCGTATTTAATGAAGAAACAGCAGTAGAAACATCTTTTCCATAATAGAAAACACGTTGTTTGTAGTTTTTCATGTCTTTTACCAATGCTACTAAATCTTCTGGATTTATAGCTTTTAATTCATCTATTTGCATGATGTCTCTTAAAGGAGAGTTTTCACCATATTTACCATAATTCATTAAACCATTCCAAAGAATATTTCCTTTTTGGGTTTTTCCATCTTGACGCCCTTTGTAGATTTTTTCTACATATTTAGCATATGCTTCTTTATCTGCTTTGGCATTGTCCCATAAATGCTCTAACAACTCTAATCCTTTAGGTAAGTTTTCTTTTAATCCGTTTAAACCTACATAAGTTTTTTCTTTTGCAGTACTTACATAATAAGAGATCCCTAACTTGTAAAACTCTTTTTTTAATGCTTCGTTTGTATATTTATCAGTACCTACATACTCTAAATATCCTGCAGCTAAAGATAATTTTTTATCATTATCACTACCCATATCAAAAATGATATTCATATCAAATAAATCATTCTTTTCATTTAAAACATAAGAAACTTTAATTCCGTTTTCTGTAGTAGTTTCTTTAATAGCTGTTTTATAATCTACAAATTTTGGTTGTAAAGGTTTAGATTGTTTTTTGTTAAACTCGTTAATATAATCTGAACTTTTATCTCTATTTAAGTTTACTGGAGTAATACCAGGATTAGCCACTTTTACAATATTTTTATCTACACCTTTTCTTTTGTAGGTAATCACATAATTATTCTGATAAAAATCGTTTGCAAATTTTACCAACTGTTCTTTAGATATTTTCTTTAAATCGTCTAAAAACGTTACTCTTTCTACCCAGTTTTGTTGGTAAATAAAAGCATTTACATAGGTATCTGCCAAAGCAGAATTGTTTTCATACTGACGTGTTTGACTCAATTTTAAATCATTAACAACAGCAGTAATCATCCAATCTTCAAACTCACCATTTTTTAATTTTTCTATTTGTGCTAATAATAATTCTTTAACTTCATCTAATGTTTGCCCCGATTTTGGAGAACCTGTAAAAGAATGATATCCATAATCATTTAAAAAAGTAGGTGAACAACTAGCTCTTTGTACCAATTGCTTCTGATTTAAGTTTAAATCGATAATACCTGCATTACCATTGGCCATTATCATATCACATAAAGTAACAAACTTTTCTTCTTCTGTATTTACTCCTGCAGATCTAAATGCAATAGAAACGGACTCTGATGTAGGTCCAAAAACCTCATTTACAACAGGTGCAGTAATCTTATCTTCTTTTGGTAAAGTTGGATGGGTTAAATCTTTTCTTTTAAATTTACCAAAAGTATCATTCACCTTTTTAATAGTAGGTTCAAACTCAAAATCACCAACTAAAATTACAGCCATATTATTAGGCACATAATACTTATTAAAATAGTTATGAATATCTACCATAGAAGGATTTTTTAAATGCTCTCCTGTACCAATGGTAGTTTGTTGTCCATAAGGATGCTTTGGAAATAAACCATCTAACATTGCAGCATAACGTTTTCTAAAATCGTTATCCTGTCCTCTATTAAATTCTTCAAAAACAGCTTCTAACTCTGTATGAAATAAACGCAATACCAAAGTACTAAAACGTTCTGCTTCTAAATCTACCCATTTTTCAAATTCATTTGCAGGAATTTTATTAGTGTAAACTGTTTGCTCAAACCATGTATATGCATTTGTACCTGTTGCTCCTAAAGAAGCCGTCATTTTATCGTATTCGTTGGCAATAGAATAATTAGAAGCTTCTAAAGAAACCTTATCTATTTCTTTGTACAATGCTAATTTTTTATCAGCATCTTTTTCTGCTCTGTGTTGCTCGTATAAAGATGAAATTTTATCTAAATACGTTTTTTCTTTTTCCCAATTTGCAGTACCTACTTTATGAGTACCTTTAAAAACCATGTGCTCTAAGTAATGTGCCAATCCTGTAGATTCTTTAGGATCGTAGTTAGAACCTGCCCTTACTGCAATATAGGTTTGTATTTTTGGTTCATCCGAATTTTGACTTAAATATACTTTTAAACCATTGTCTAATGTATATAAACGCAACCCTGTTGGATCGTTTTCTACAGTTTCAAACGTTAATCCATTTGAATCATTTTGTGAAGTAACTTTGTAGCTTGTTTCTTTATCGGTTTTACAACTTATAGCTGTAATCAACAAAAAGCTAATACATAGTATTTTAAATTGTTTCATAATTATTATTTTGGTTGATATAAAAAATCCGTTGAATTTACGAATTCAACGGATTTTATGTATAATAATTATAAAACTTTAACAGTTTTTTAAAAATATCCTTTTTATTTTAAAACTTCTGCAATCATTTCTCCAATTTTAGCTGGCGAACTTACAACGTGTACTCCATTTTCTGCTAAAATTTTCATTTTTGCTTGTGCAGTATCATCTGCTCCTCCAACAATAGCTCCTGCATGTCCCATTGTTCTACCTGCTGGTGCTGTTTGACCTGCAATAAAACCAACAACAGGTTTTCTGTTTCCATCAGCTTTAATCCATTGAGCAGCTTCTGCTTCTAAATTACCACCAATTTCACCAATCATTACAATTGCTTCTGTATCTTCATCATTCATTAATAACTCTACAGCTTCTTTAGTTGTAGTTCCAATAATAGGGTCTCCTCCAATACCAATTGCAGTAGTAATACCATAACCTTGTTTTACAACTTGATCTGCAGCTTCATAAGTTAAAGTACCTGATTTTGATACAATACCTACTCTACCTTTTTTAAAGATAAATCCTGGCATAATACCAACTTTAGCTTCATCTGGAGTAATTACA
Organism: Polaribacter sp. Z022; assembly: GCF_023555495.1. GTDB lineage: Bacteria > Bacteroidota > Bacteroidia > Flavobacteriales > Flavobacteriaceae > Polaribacter. Next base: position 11,027 of record NZ_JALCZO010000004.1, read on the forward strand.
CCTGGACAGTTAGGACCTACTAAAGTACAGTCTTTATTGTCGATATAAGCTTTAACTTTTACCATGTCTGCAGTAGGAATTCCTTCTGTAATACAAATTATTACTTTAATTCCTGCATCTGCAGATTCCATAATTGCATCAGCAGCAAAAGCTGGTGGCACAAAAATAATAGAAGTATCTGCTCCTACTTTATCTACAGATTCTTTTACAGTATTAAAAACAGGCTTTCCTAAGTGTTCTTGACCACCTTTACCAGGAGTAACACCTCCAACAACATTGGTTCCATAATCAATCATTTGACCTGCGTGAAAAGTCCCTTCACTTCCTGTAAATCCTTGAACGATAATTTTTGAATTTTTGTTTACTAAAACACTCATTTGCTTGTTTTTTTTAATGTTATGCAAAAATAGTTTATAGATTCTTTAAAAAAAAAGTTTTTTTATGAATTCTTTCTATCTTTTAAAAAACGTTTTATTTCTGCTAATTCTTTTAATTTTTCTCTTGATTCTGAAATTGGTGTTCCAAAATAACTTTTTCCACCAGAAACAGATTTTGTTACACCAGTTTGACCTAGTATTACAGCTCCCTTACCTATTGTAATTCCGCTATTTGTACCAACTTGTCCCCAAATTGTAACTTCATCTTCAATAATTACACAACCAGCAATACCTGTTTGTGAAGCTATTAAACATTTTTTTCCAATAATTGTATCATGTCCAACATGAACTTGATTGTCTATTTTTGTTCCTTCTCCAATTGTTGTATCTCCAGTTACACCTTTGTCTATTGTACAAGAAGCTCCTAAATCTACATTATCTTTTAAAACAACTCTACCTCCAGAAATTAATTTATCAAATCCTTCTGGTCTGTTCTTATAATAAAAAGCATCTGCACCAAGTACAGTATTTGCATGAATAGTAACATTATTACCTATAACAGCATTGTCATAAATAGCAACATTAGGATGTATTACACAATTATTACCAATAGTTACATTGTTTCCTATAAAAACATTGGGTTGTATAATTGTATTTTCTCCAATAACAGCTGTTTCTGAAACACTAACTTTTGAAGCTATAAAAGGATTGAAATGTTTTGTAATTTTATTAAAATCACGAAAAGGATCATCAGAAATTAACAAAGCTTTTCCTTCTGGACAATCAACTTTTTTATTTATTAAAATAGTTGTTGCTGCAGAATTTAAAGCTTTATCATAATATTTAGGATGATCTACAAAAACAATATCACCTTTTTCTACTACGTGAATTTCATTGATTCCAGAAATTTCAAAATTTTTATCACCAATAAAATCTACTTCTAAAAGAGATGCAATTTGTTCTAATGTTTGGGTACTAGAAAACTTCAAGCTTATTCTTTTATACGTTCTTGGTAAGTTCCTTTTGTAGTTTCAACTTTAATTTTATCACCTTCATTAATAAATAAAGGAACATTAACAGTTGCACCGCTTTCTACAGTTGCAGGTTTTGTTGCATTTGTAGCTGTATTACCTTTTACTCCTGGTTCTGTATGAGTTACCTCTAAAATAACACTTGCAGGCATATCTACAGATAATGGCATATCATCTTCAGAATTGATAATAATGGTAACAATTTCTCCTTCTTTCATTAAATCTGGACTGTCTAAAGCCGTTTTTTCTAATTGAATTTGAGAATAATCTTGCTCGTTCATAAAGTGATAGGTTTCACCTTCGTTATATAAATATTGAAATTTATGTGTTTCTACACGAACGTCATCAATTTTTCTACCTGCAGGAAACGTATTATCTACTACTTTACCATTGGTAACACTTTTTAATTTAGTTCTAACAAAAGCTGGACCTTTACCAGGTTTTACGTGTAAAAATTCTACAATTTTATAAATATCGTTGTTATATTTAATACACAATCCGTTTCTAATATCTGATGTTGTTGCCATTTTAACTTTTTTAATTTGCTTTATAATATCCTTTCATAATTCCTCTATGCGAATCTTTGATAAATTGTACTATTTCATCACGTTCTGGAGTTGCTGCCATTTCAGCTTCAATAATATCTATCGCTTGAGAATTATTATAATTTTTTTGAAATAAAATTCTATATATGTTTTGAATTTCTCTAATTTTTTCTGTTGAAAAACCTCTTCTACGTAAACCAACAGAGTTTATACCCACATAAGATAGTGGTTCTCTTGCTGCTTTTACATAAGGAGGTACATCTTTTCTTACCAAAGAACCTCCTGTAACAAATGCATGATTACCCACAGAAGCAAATTGATGAATTGCAACCATACCTGCAAGTACAACATTGTCTCCAATAGTTACATGGCCTGCTAAAGTTGTATTGTTAGAAAATATACAATTGTTACCAACAAAAGAATCATGTGCAACATGACAATAAGCCATAATTAAACAATTGTTTCCAATTTTGGTTTTCATTCTATCTGTAGTACCTCTATTAATGGTTACACATTCTCTAATGGTAACATTATCACCAATTTCTACGATAGTTTCTTCATCATCATATTTTAAATCTTGAGGTATTGCAGATATTACTGCTCCTGGAAAAATTCTACAATTTTTTCCAATTCTTGCACCTTCCATTATAGTAACATTAGATCCAATCCATGTTCCAGAACCAATTGTAACATTATTATGAATAGTGGTAAAAGGTTCAATTACCACATTTCTGGCAATTTTAGCCTGTGGATGAACATACGCTAATGGTTGATTCATAGTTATTTTATTTTTGAAATTTGTGCCATTAATTCTGCTTCTGCAACAATTTTTCCATTTGCATAAGCATAGGCTTGCATATGACAAATTCCTCTTCTAATAGGTGTAATTAATTCACATTTAAAAATAATGGTATCTCCTGGTAAAACTTTTTGTTTAAACTTAACCTTATCCATTTTCATAAAATACGTTAAGTAATTTTCTGGATCTGGTACTGTGTTTAAAACTAATACTCCACCACATTGTGCCATTGCTTCTACTTGTAAAACTCCTGGCATTACAGGTGCTCCTGGAAAGTGACCTACAAAGAAATTTTCATTCATTGTAACGTTTTTCATTCCAACTACATGTTTATCAGATAACTCTAAAATTCTATCAATTAATAAAAATGGTGGTCTATGAGGAAGAATATCCATAATTTGATGGATATCTAATAATGGTGGCTGATTTAAATCGAATTGAGGAACATTGTTTCTCTTTTCTTGCTTGATTATTTTTGCCAATTTCTTAGCAAATTGAGTGTTAATTAAATGCCCAGGCTTATTAGCTATTACCTTACCTCTAATTCTTGTACCTACTAAAGCCAAATCTCCAACAACATCTAATAGTTTATGTCTTGCTGCTTCATTTGCCCAATGTAAAGTTAGGTTGTCTAAAATACCATTAGATTTTACAGTAATATCTTCTTTATTAAATGCTTTTTTTAATTTAGCCATTGTACTTTCTGATAATTCTTTATCAACATATACAATTGCATTGTTTAAATCTCCACCTTTAATTAAATCATTTTCTAAAAGCATTTCTATTTCATGCAAAAAGCTAAATGTTCTTGCTGCTGCTATTTCTTCTTTAAAATCTGAAATTTGCTCTAAATTTGCATTTTGAGTACCTAAAATTTTAGTACCAAAATCTACCATTGCTGTAACCTGATACTCATCAGAAGGCATTAAAATAATTTCACTACCTGTTACTTCATCTTTATAAGAAATAATTTCTTTAACTACATACTCTTCTATTTCTGCATCTTGCTCTTCTATACCAGCTTCTTCTAAAGCTTGTACAAAATATTTAGAAGAACCATCCATAATTGGTGGCTCAGAAGAGTCAATTTCTATTAAAAGATTGTCTATATCTAAACCAACAGCTGCTGCTAAAACATGCTCTGAAGTTTGAATTTGAACCCCATTTTTTTCTAAGTTAGTTCCTCTTTGAGTATTTACAACATATTCTGCTTTTGCAGCAATAATAGGAGCTCCTTCTAAATCTACTCTGCTAAATGCAAAACCATGATTTACAGGTGCTGGTTTAATAGTCATATTTACTGTTTTACCTGTATGTATTCCTACACCAGATAAACTAACTTCTTTCTGAATTGTTTTTTGCTTCTTACTCATTTATGGCAGATTTTTGAGTCTTCAACTCTTTTTCTAAATTATTAACTTTTGATATGATTTTTGGTAAATTTTTAAAGTACACATAACTTTTATTAAAGTCTTGCACTTTAAAAGCTGGTGTACCATTTACCATTTCATTATCTTTTATACTTTTTGAAATACCAGCTTGTGCTAATATTTTAACGTTATTTCCTATTTTAATATGACCAGAAATACCAACTTGTCCTCCAATCATACAATTTTCTCCAATTTTAGTAGAACCTGCTATACCTGTTTGAGAGGCTATAACAGTGTTTTTACCAATTTCAACATTATGAGCAACTTGAATTTGATTGTCTAATTTTACTCCTTTTCTAATAATGGTAGATCCCATTGTGGCTCTATCTATAGTACATGCAGAACCTATATCTACATTATCTTCTATAAGCACATTACCAATTTGTGGAATGGCTTTGTATTCTCCATTTTCATCTGGAGCAAATCCAAATCCGTCAGAACCTATAATTGCACCTGAATGAATTTTACAATTATTTCCTATTACTGTTTCTGAATATATTTTAACGCCTGAAAATATTACAGTATTATCTCCAATTGTAGCATTATCTCCAATAAAAGTATTTGGATAAATTTTTACATTTTCTCCAATAACAACATTTTCTCCAATATAAGAGAAAGCTCCTACATATATATTAGTTCCTTTTTTAGAAGATTCTGCAATAAAATTGGGTTGTTCTATACCAACTTTATTGTTTTTTACTTCGTTGTAAAATTCTAATAATTTAGAAAAAGATTTATATGCATTTTCTACTTTAATTAATGTAGTATTTATTTCTTTTTCGGGTATAAAAGTTTTGTTTACAATTGCTACAGAAGAATTTGTAGTATATAAATAATGATTGTATTTTGGATTAGAAAGAAAGGTTAAAGAACCTTTTTCTCCTTCTTCAATTTTAGATAATTTAGAAACTTCTTCATTAGGATTCCCTACAATATCACCTTCTAAAATATCTGCTATTTGTTGTGCTGTAAATTTCATTAAACGCAAAAATATAAAATTTATAGTGATTTGGCTAATTTAAGATGCTCTTTGGATAACAAATAAAATGTTTAATTACAGGATTTGTTAGTGCTTGTATATTTAATTGATCTGAAGCTTTAGCAATATCTTTAAGATCTCCTTCTTTATTTAAAATAAATATAGGCTTATCTTGTTGATAAGCATGGTTTTTTATCTTTTTAGAGAAAACAAAAAACTGAGCTTCTTTTTCTGAAAGTGCTATTTTTTTAGAAACATCTTTAATTCTATTATCAATATAAGAATCTTTAAATTCTTTTTCTTGAATTTCTATTCGCAATAACTTTCTATTGATAATCATTTTAGACAATAATGACAGTACTTTATCTTTATGATTAGACCATTCTTTAATAGCAGATAAAACATCATAATCATCTAAAGCAGCAAACATTTCTAAAGTTTTATCATTAAAATTATCTTCAGAAATAGGATTATAAAGAAAATAATTTAAAGAAGAACTTGCATACAGTTCTACTCCTTCATCTGCCAATTCTTTTGCTCTTTTTAAAACATTTACCAACATATTTTCTGCAACCAAACCTGTTTTATGCAAATACACTTGCCAATACATTAAACGTCTTGCAATTAAGAATTTTTCTACAGAGTAAATTCCTTTTTCTTCAATTACCAATTCGTCATTTTTAACATTCATCATTGCAATTAATCTGTCTGATGAAATGTTTCCTTCTGTTACACCTGTATAAAAACTATCTCTTTTTAAATAATCTAATCTATCAATATCTAACTGACTAGAAATTAGTTGATATAAAAATTTACGAGGATTATTTCCTTCAAAAATTTCGATTGCTAAATCTAATTGTCCATTAAATTCTGCATTTAATTTCTTCATAAATTTTAAAGAAATCTCTTCATGAGAAATGCCATTTACAATACTATGTTCTAATGCATGAGAAAATGCTCCATGACCAATATCGTGTAACAAAATAGCAACATATAAAGCGTTTTCTTCCTCATTAGATATTGCTACTTGTTTTAGCCTTAAAACCCTAACTGCTTTTTGCATTAAATGTATGCAACCAATTGCATGATGAAAACGTGTATGATTAGCACCTGGATACACCAAATTAGAAAAACCCATTTGAGTAATTCTTCTTAAACGTTGAAAATAAGGGTGCTCTATAATATCAAAAATTAAAGTATTTGGTATTTGTATAAATCCATAAATAGGATCATTTAAAATCTTTAATTTATTCGGTTTTTTTGTATTCAAAAGAAAGTTTTTATCAATCTATGGCAAAGTACAAATTAATGCTACTAAATAACAAATTATAAAAGTTGATTTTAATGTTTTCTATAAAATTCTATTTCTTTACCCTACTTTTTTAGATTCTAAATTTAATTCAGATTTTGGCAATATTTTATCATTTATAAAAGCAATTAAGCATAACAATTAATTACTTTTATCGTTAAATGTTAAAATAAAAAACAAATATGAGCGGTATGCAAATTTTATGGGTAGATGATGAGATAGAATTATTAAAACCACACATTCTTTTTTTAGAGCGTAAAAATTACAAAGTAATTACATGTACAAATGGTGCTGATGCTATTGATTTGGTTGATGAAGAAAATTTTGACATCGTATTTTTAGATGAAAACATGCCAGGTTTAACTGGTTTAGATACACTTGCAGAAATTAAACAAAAACAAGCAAACTTGCCTGTTGTAATGATTACAAAAAGCGAGGAAGAATATATAATGGAAGAAGCCATAGGCTCTAAAATTGCAGACTATTTAATAAAACCTGTAAATCCAAGTCAAATTCTTTTAAGTTTAAAAAAGAACTTAGACCATTCTCGTTTAGTATCAGAAAAAACAACGTCTAGCTATCAGCAAGAATTTAGAAAAATATCTATGGATTTGGCTATGGTTAATTCTTATGAAGAATGGATAGATCTTTATAAAAAGCTAATTCACTGGGAATTAGAACTAGAAAATATAAGCGATCCAGGAATGTTGGGTATTTTAGAAAGTCAGAAACAAGAAGCTAATAGTCAGTTTTTTAAGTTTATTAAAAAGAACTATGAAGACTTTTTAACAGCAAACGACAAACCTACTTTTTCGCATACATTATTTAAAGATTATGTTGTGCCAGAATTAAGTAAAGATCAAGGAGTATTATGGGTTGTTATAGATAATTTACGTTACGATCAATACCGTATTTTAGAACCATTAATTAACAATTATTACAAAAAGGACGAAGAATATTCTTATTTTTCTATCTTACCTACTGCTACACAGTATGCTAGAAACGCTATTTTTTCTGGTTTAATGCCTTCTGAAATGGAAAAACGTCATCCAAATTTTTGGAAAAACGATACTGATGAAGGAGGAATGAACATGTATGAAAACGAGTTTTTATCTGCACAAATAAAACGTTTAAGCTTAGACATTAAGTATGAATATTATAAAATTACCAATTTAAAAAATGGTAAAGATTTAGCTGATAACTACAATGGAACTAAACAAAACGATTTAACTGCTGTTGTTTATAATTTTGTAGATATGCTTTCTCATTCTAAGACAGAAATGGAAGTGATTAAAGAATTAGCTGGAGATGATAAAGCTTACAGAAGTTTAACCTTAAGTTGGTTTAAGAACTCACCTTTGTTTGAAATTATTCAGAAAGCACAAAAATTAGGTCAAAAGTTAATTATAACTACAGACCATGGAACTATTAATTGCAAGCATCCTACTAAAGTAATTGGCGATAAAAATATTAGTGCAAACTTGCGTTATAAAACTGGTAAAAGTTTATCATATCAAGAAAAAAATGTATTTGCTGTTAGAAATCCGAAAGACATTTTTTTACCAACAATTACTATGAACAGTCCTTTTATTTTTGCTAAAGAAGATTTGTTTTTTGCCTATCCAAACAACTTTAATCATTTTGTAAAATATTATAAAAACACATATCAACATGGAGGTGTATCTTTAGAAGAAGTAATTATTCCTTGTTCAGTTTATAGTCCTAAATAGTTTTTAGTAGGCATTTTTCAGTCGCAGTAAAACAGTAAAAAAAAGTATTCTCTGTATAACTATGGGTTAACAAATTTTAAGGTGAAAAAATTATATATATTATTATTTCTTTTTATATCTGTTTTAAGTAGTTATTCTCAAGAAGATAAACTATCTACTGCTGCAATAGAGTTAACAAAAGACAAAGTTGTTTACGACCCAAGTTATTTTTCTATTGATTATCCTAATGGAGATGTGCCAAAAGGTAAAGGTGTTTGTACAGATGTTATAATTAGAGCATACAGAAAGTTAGGTATAGACTTGCAAAAAGAAGTTCATGAAGATATGAAGAATAACTTCAATATGTATCCAAAAAATTGGGGATTAAAAAAAACAGACAAGAATATAGATCACAGAAGAGGTCCTAATTTAATGACATTTTTCTCAAGAAAAGGAATCGTAAAACCAATTACTAAGAATTCTGAAGATTTTTTTCCTGGTGATATTGTTTGTTGGAATTTAGGTGGCGCAATTACGCATACAGGTATTGTTGTAAACAAAAAATCTAAAGACAATAAACGTTATTTAATTGTGCACAATATTGGAGCTGGACAAGTTATAGAAGATTGCTTGTTTCGTTTTAAAATCATTGGTCATTATAGATATAAAAACTAATTTCTTCACTATTTTTGTTTTTATGAACAAAAACTATTCTTTAGAAGATTTATCAATAATTGCTTCAGAAGTAATTTCATCAGCAAAAAACAAAACCTTATTGTTTTATGGGCAAATGGGTGTTGGTAAAACCACTTTAATAAAAGAAATCTGTAAACAACTAGAAGTTTTAGATAACATCTCCTCTCCTACTTTTTCATTGGTAAATGAATATCATACAAAAAATAAAGGCAAAGTATTTCATTTTGATTTTTATAGAATTGAAGATGAAAACGAAGCTTTAGACATAGGAATTGAAGAATATTTTGATAATAATGCTTGGTGTTTGGTAGAATGGCCAGAAAATATCGAAAATTTACTACCTTTAGATGCTGTTGAAATTCATTTAAGCATTTTAGACAATCAGCAAAGAAATATTCTAATTAAATAACCAACTATGAGTTCATTTTCTCCTTTTAGTAAAGAAGAGTTGCTTCCGCAAGAAGAAATGTTAGAAATTAAAAAGCAAAAAGGTGAGTTATTTATTGGCTTACCCAAAGAAACTTATTTAGGTGAAAAACGTGTGTGTTTAACTCCAGATGCTGTTTCTGCACTTTGTGCTCATGGACATAGAATTGTTATTGAAACTGGTGCAGGTGACAATGCTAATTATTCTGATAAAGAATACTCTGAAGCAGGTGCAAAAATATCTTATGATATAGAAGAAGCTTTTAAATGTAATATAGTTTTAAAAGTTGCTCCACCAACAGAAAAAGAAATAGATTACATGAACCCACAAACAGTTCTTATTTCTTCTTTACAATTAAAAACTCAAAATAAATCTTATTTCGAAAATTTAGCAAAAAAACGTATTACAGCAGTTGCTTTTGATTATATAAAAGATGAACACAACACATATCCTATTGTTAAATCTTTAAGTGAAATTGCAGGTACAGCATCTGTTCTTATTGCTTCAGAATTAATGAGTGGAACAAACAAAGGAAATGGGTTGCTGTTAGGAAATATTGCAGGTGTTCCTCCTTCTAGTGTTGTAATTTTTGGAGCTGGAACTGTTGGTGAATATGCTGCAAGAACTGCCTTAGGCTTAGGTGCTAGAGTAAAAGTTTTTGACAACTCGCTTAGTAAATTAAGAAAATTACAGCACTCTTTAAATGCACCTATTTATACCTCTACTTTACAACCAAAATCTATAGCAAAAGCATTAATGCGTGCAGATGTTGCTATTGGAGCAATAAGAGGTAAAAATAGATCTCCAATATGTGGTACAGAAGAAATGATAGAAACCATGAAAGAAGGTGCTGTTATTATAGATGTTAGTATAGATAGAGGTGGTTGTTTTGAAACTTCTAACGTTACTACACATACTACACCCACTTTTGTAAAACATGGTGTAGTACATTATTGTGTGCCAAATATTCCTGCACGTTATGCAAGAACTGCATCTTTATCTATTAGTAATATTTTTACACCATATTTACTAAATATTGCAGAAGAAGGTGGGTTTGAAAACGCAGCTCGTTTTGACAAAAGTCTTAGAAACGGTATGTATTTTTATCACGGAATTTTAACCAATAGAACTGTTGCAGATTGGTTTGACATTCCTTTTAGAGATATTAATTTATTGATTTTATAATTCTTATAATCAATACAAAAAAGTACATTTGCATTTCAAAATTTTAGCATGTTAATTAAAAGAATAGGATATTATTTAGTAGGATTATCAATAGGTTGTATTGGTGTTTACTTTTTTTGGCAAAAAAAACAAGCAACTTTTGATTACGGAATGGATGCTAGAACACTTAAAACAATTAGGATTAAAGAGCGTTTATTTTCTAATAATGCTAAGAATTCGATGTTACAACACAATATAGACACTTTAAAAATATCTACAATTTTGTACACTGGCGATGTTGATTTTGGTAAAAGCAAACCTAGACAAAAACCTTGTGCAGAATACTTTATTACTGGTAAAAAAGATTTAAAAAATGTAAGTCTTTATGTTAAACGTTGCGATTCTACTGCTACAATAGAAAAAGTAATTGTTGATTAACAATTCTTATATTTATCATGTAGTCCTACTCCATTTAAAATCATTGGAATAATTTTTTCTAACCTTTTTATTTTTGTTGCATCTCTTTTTGCTTCAGAAATGTAATCTGCATACTCTCTTTGTTTACCATTTGTTAATGCTTCAAATTTTGATTTTAATTCGGAATTTGAATTTAATTGAGCAGCAAATTCAGTAGGTATAATTAATTCTTTTTTACTTCTATTTGGTTTTATTTCTTTACCCTCTTTTACATTATCAATAGCCTCTAAAACATAGGCTTTAATTAAATCTGTATTGATTTCTTCTAAAGTATAAAAGCGCCATTGTAACATGGCTTTAGTTTTACCTTCTTGTGCATTTATAAATACTTTTTGTTTGTCTTTTAACAAGGCTCCCTGAAAAAACCACAAACCACAATAGTTTTTAAAAGCTGCTAAACCTAAAACATTTTTTCCGTTAAAAACATAAGTTGGAGCTCCCCATTTAATAGTTTCTTCTAAAGGTAATTCTGTTAAAACTGAACGTAGTTTTTCTAGTTCGTTTCTCCATGGTTCTTTTTTCGAAATATATTCATCAACTTTAGGATTCATCTGTTTGCTTTAAATTGTTATAATAATGAGCTTCTATTTTATCTACATTTTTAATGGTTTTCTTTACCCAATCAAAATACAAAATATCTTTTTCTTCTTTAGTTAATTGCCAATTAACATCTGATTTTCTTAATTTAGTAGTAACATCTTGCAAAATAATAGCTGCAGCAACAGAAATATTTAAACTCTCTGTAAAACCTACCATTGGTATTTTTAAAAAACCATCTGCTTGTTCTTTAACATAATCTGAAACCCCTTCTGCTTCTACTCCAAATACAAATGCCGATTTTTTTGTGATATCAAAATCTTGCAATAAACAAGAATCATTATGAGGTGTTGTAGCAACAATTTGATACCCCTTTTTACGTAAGTTATCTAAACATTCTTTGGTATTATTTCCATCAGATTTGTAACGTTTAGAAGTAATCCACTTTTGTGATCCTTTAGCTACATGCCTAGATACTTTGTTGGTATACTTATTTTCAATTGCATGTACATCTTGCACGCCAAAAATATCTGCAGTTCTTACTACAGCACTTGCATTGTGTGGTTGAAAAATATCTTCTAAAACCACAGCAAAATGCCTTGTTCTATCCTCTAAAACCTTTTTAAATAGATTTTTCCTTTTCTCAGTTAAATATCCTTCAAAATATGCTAATAAATTTTTATCAATCATAACTACAAACTTATCAATTTATTCTTATTTTTAACTTAATTGTAATTATTAAAAAATTGAAACTTAAAAAATGAAAAAACTGGTAGTATTAACAGGAGCTGGAATTTCTGCTGAAAGCGGAATAAAAACTTTTAGAGATTCTAACGGTTTATGGGAAGGACATGATGTAATGGAAGTAGCTTCTCCTGAAGGATTTAAAGCAAATCCGGAATTGGTTTTAGATTTTTACAATCAACGAAGAAAGCAATTGTTTGAAGTAAGCCCAAATAAAGGACATTATAATTTAGTAGCCTTAGAAAAATACTTTGATGTAGAAATTGTTACTCAAAATGTAGATGATTTGCATGAACGTGCAGGAAGCAAAAATGTAACGCATTTACATGGTGAACTTTTAAAAGCGAGAAGTATTGTTGATGAAAATGTAGTTTTAGATTGGAATAACAATCTTGTTTTAGGTGATAAATGTCCAAAAGGAAATCAACTAAGACCACATATAGTATGGTTTGGAGAAATGGTACCTATGTTAGAAAAAGCAATAGAAATTACTCAAAAGGCTGATATTTTAGTAATTATAGGCACATCAATGCAAGTATATCCTGCTGCAAGTTTGGTTAATTATATAAAACCAAAAACTCCAATTTATTTTATAGATCCAAAACCATCTGTATCTAAAAATCAATTCCTAAACTTAACAATAATTGACGAAATTGCTAGTTTAGGAACTGACACATTATTAAAAAAAATTAAACCTTAGTACTACTCTATTTTTGGAACACTTGCTTTATAAATTTCTACTTTTGTAGAAGTTTTTACAGTATAATTTGTATTTGCTTTAATTAATACTGATTCTCCTTTATTTATAGTTAAAGTTTCGTCATTATTAATAATAGTTGCTTCACCTTCTAATGCAATTAATATTTCTATAGAACTAGAAGTTGAATTATTAATAATATCTTTTGATAATTCAATTTTACTTAACTCAAAATCTTTAGCTTTGGTTTTAAAAACAGTTTCACCATTTGCTAGGTTTTTATTTCCATTTAAAACCTCTGGAATTGTTTCTTCGAATTTTGTGTTTTTTATTAACTCCTCAACATCAATATGCTTACTTGTTAAACCACCTCTTAAAACGTTATCTGAATTGGCCATTAACTCCATATTTAAACCTTGTAAATATGCATGTGGCACACCAGCATCTTGAAAAACAGCTTCTCCTTTAGAAACATTTAAAATATTAAAAAAGTAAATCGAAAAAATTCCTCTATCAATGTCTTCAGAATCTTTATTTACCAAAGATTTTGCAGACCAATATTCTGGTGTAGATTTATCAAATTCGTTATTTAAATATTTAGGGTAAATTCTATCTATCAAAGGTTTTAAAACATTATTAACCTCATTCTGAGTATACTCCATTACTTTTTTATAAAGACCTAAATAACCTTCATTTTTAAAAGTATCTAGCAAAAAGTTTAATTCTGGAGTATCTGTTAAATTTTTAATTAGTTTAGATGCTTCTAAAAAACCATGCAACAACCAAAAATCACTTAAAGCAACCATTAACTCTGGTTTATGGTTTTTGTCTTTATAATTTCTGTTTTTTGCTGTTAATGAAATTCCTAATTCATTTTCTTTTTCATACCCTATTATTGCAGCTTCTATTGATGGATGAACCTGAATAGAAAGCATTTTTTTTACATCTAAAACTTTAAATAAATAGGGTAATTTCCCAAAATTAGAAGCAACAGTTTTACCAAGATTTTCTATAGGATTATTTTCTACAAATTTATCTAAAGAGATCTCTTCTTTAGCTGTAATTATGCTAGAAGGCGCTTTTAAATGTGCACCTAGCCAATATTCTGCATAGGTTTCATTTTCTTTAATTTCTTGAGAAACTAAATTAGGAATATAACTTTCTCCACCCCAATCATAGTTTTGGACTTTTCCTTTTATTCTATATATTGATTTCTCTTTCATTCTAATAATAATATTGGCAATTTTAAGAATTATAAATTAATCTTAAAGAATTTATTTATAATTATTTTTTGTACTTACTTTTTCTATAATGAACGGCAATTTGACCTAACTGAAAAACAATTTTAACAGAGTCTTTCATCGATAATTTAGAACCATCTGCATGAATCCACCTTTTTATAGGGTGCTCACATAACATTTGCTTTGCTTTGTCTAAACCATAATGAAGTGTAATTCTTCTAAAAATTTCAACATCAAAAATCCATTGAGTAACAAACTTTTTACCAAAAGAAACATCAATTACATCTTTATGGAATATTTTAGCTCCACATTGTGTGTCTTTAAAATCCATTTTTAAGATTTTTCTGATAATATAATTAATAGTCATACTAATTATTTTTCTAGCAGATTCTTTAGTAATATTTGCACCCATTCTACTAATTCTAGAACCACTTACAATTTTATAATTTGCATTATTTTCTATAGTAGTTACTAAATCATCAAAATCGGCTAAATCTGTAGATAAATCTGCATCTAAAAAACCTATATAATCTAAATCTTCTTGTTTAGCCATATATAACATTCCTTGTCTTACAGCTTCAGCTTTACCACCGTTTTTCTCACAATCATAAACAGTTATAAAGTCTTCTTTTCCTTTTTGAATATCTTTTAAAACCTGGAGAGTATTATCTTTACTTCCATCATTTACAAAACATAAATGATACCCAGAGTTTTTAGCAATATAATCTGTAAATTCTTTACTAGATAATCTTTCTTCTTCATTATAACAAGGTATAACAACACCAACACATCTTTGTTGTATAATGGTATTTTTAAAATTGGTTGTTGCTTCTACATTTTCTGGAGTACCTATTAATCTTTTTGTTCTTAAAATAACCTCTGTTAAACTTAAAGGTTTTTTCATATAATCATTAACACCTAGTTCAAAACCTTTCGTTATCATTTCATCACCTGTATTACCAGATAAAATCATAATTGGTGTATCAGGTTTTTTACTTTCTCTTATATGTTTAACAACTTCTAATCCAGAAATTGTAGGCATATGAATATCTACTATTACTAAATCTGGTTCAAAAGAGTCATACAACTCAATACCTTTTACAGCATCTGTTTCTGTAATTACTTCATATCCCATTTCCTTTAATTTACTTTCTAATGGGATTAATACTAATTTCTGATCGTCAATTGCTAATACTTTCATCTTTTTGGGGTTTATTTTTTTTTTTTTAATACTTAAATTTACTAAGTTTTAGTATCTTATTTTTTTATTAGACATGAAATGTCATTTAATTTCGATTAAAGGTAGTTAACTATAGATAAATAAAAAATATTACTTAAAAATCTTTATATTTACTCTACAAAAGAGAGAGAAATTAGTTAATGAAAGAAAAATCTAATAAATACTTAATTACTGCAATTTTACTTGCTTTAACTTTTCATGGTTCTACAATCTTTTTTACTCTAGAAACTACTTATGACGCTTTAATTCATTTATTTTTTGCAGAACATTATGCTTCTAATTGGTTTGAACCTTGGAACTATAAATGGTATACAGGTTTTACTGTACAAAGTTATCCTCCATTAGTACATCAAACAATTGGAGCTTTATCTTTAATTGGTGGTGTAAAATTTGGTTTATTTACTCTAGCTATTATAGCCATAATATTATTTGTAACAGGTTCTTACAGGTATTCTCTATTAATTACAGCCAATAGAACTGTTGCAGGTTATGCAGCTGTTTTAGCTGTATTTTCATCATCTTTTGTAGAAACCTTACATATTTTTGGACAACTCCCCAGCATCATTGGAGTTTCTATATTAATGCACTCTTTACCTGAAATTTATTTATGGTTAAAAACTGGTAAATATAAATTCTTTTTTACCTCTCTTTCATTAATTTCTGTTACTGTAACCTCACATCATGTTACTCCTATTTTTGGAATGTTATTTTTTATCTTCCCATTAATTGGTACAGTAATTATGGATGTTGCAAGAGAAGAAGTAAATTCTTTTAAAGAAGTAACTTTTATGTTATTCTTAAAAACTTTTTTTAAGCAACTAAAAAAGAATTTAGCTTTCGGGTTTTCTGCATTATTTCTTATTGTTTTTTGTATTTTTCCTTACTGGTTAAATTCTAAAAAAAACCCAATAACTCAAGTACCTATTCCTCATGGTTCTAGAGATAGTTTTATAGAAGTAACTTCTTCTGGTTTGGTGTTTTTTACCATTCCTTGGGGTTTGTTACTGTTTATTTTGCCTTATATTTTTTATAGATATTATAGTAAAAGATATATCTTTTTTGGACTTTCATTTACAATGTTAGTTATTTTAGGTACTGGTGGTACAACTCCTATTCCTAAATTAATATTAGGAGAAACTGCATTTAATATTTTAACGCTAGATAGGTTTACTCTATGGGGTTCTATTATGTCTATTCCTATATTTGGAGAATTCATTTACAGATTTGTAGAAGGTGATTTAAAAGAATTAATTCAAAAAAGATTTGGTGCAATATATCATAGATTATTAGGTGGAATTTTAGCTGCTCTCTATGTTGGAATGGTTGTTTTTACAATGAGTTTGGGGTACTTTAGACCATCTCAACCTCAAAAAATAAAAATGTTACCTATTGTTAATTTCTTGAGTCAAGATTCTCATGATCATTGGAGACATTTAACATTAGGTTTTGGAGATCAAATGGCGTGGTTAGCTGCACAAACTAAAGCAATGAGTGTGGATGGTAATTATCATTCTGCAAGACGTTTACCAGAACTAACAACAAGACCAATTGAAAGATTAGAAAACTCTAAGTTTAAAGGTGTAGCAGGTATAGGGTCACTTCAACAATTTTTAACAACTCCAGAAAAGTACAACTTAAAATATATTTTTTCTAATGATAAATTTTATGACCCTGTTTTATTTTTCTGTGGTTGGCAACGTTTATCTCAATTAGAAAACGGAATTATGGTTTGGGAAAAATTAAACGTCCCTCCTGTTTCTTCAATATTACCAAAAGAAGACGTACCTGCTTGGGTTAAACTAATGTGGGGAATTATACCTTTTTTAACTGTAATTATTGCTTTTACTTTTAATGTACAATCAATATTTGTGAATAGTTTAAAAACTAAAATTAAAGCAAAACCAGATTTCTTTAAATTTCAAAATGATTATTCTAAATTTTCTAGACCTGTTTTAAAAGCATTTCATATTTGGGCAGTTGTATTATCAATTGCTATAGGTTACGCCTGCTATATGTTTTATATAAAAAATGACACACAAAGATCTCCAGAAAATGTAATTAAAGCTTATTATGATGCTGTAGATTTTAAAGAATTAAATAAAAGTTTTACATACATAGATCCTGAAGATGAACTTACTAGAGATCAATACTTATTAGAAATTTCTGTAACAGATGGTTTGTTGAGTTCTTACGCAAAATTAGATGCTATTACTACAGAAATAAAAAAACAAACAGATAGTTTAGCTACTCTAAAAGTAGAAACCAAATGGATAACACCGCTAGAAAAACTATCTAAAGTAGAATATAGAACAACAGTTAAAAGAGGACGAAAATGGTACTTAAAACCAACTAGAAAATCTATTGATTTACCTCCAGACCAATTGTATTCTAAAAATACTACTGGTTATTTTAATCAAGGAAGAAGAAGAATTACAACAGAACAAACGCATCATGAAGATGTTTTAAAACAACCTGTTTTAGAAATTGTTTCTGCTAAATTGATAAAATTTAACAAACGTTATTCAATTATTGGTGAAGTACAAAATATAGACAATGTACCCTCTGATGTAGTTTTAAAAGGTACATTATACAATGATGATGATAAAGAATTAGCAACCTATAATGCAAAACATATAATTAAACATAAATTAATGCCTAAAGAAATTAGTGCTTTTAGAATTAATTTTGAAGGTATTGCATGGTCTAAAACAAAAGATTCTATTCCTAAAACTTTTAATCCAGATGAGTTTACACCAATAGAATTAAGCGAGCAACCAACAAAATTTAATTTACAAGCTGCTGGGAACACCTCAAATTCAGATTTATATAAAGACATTGTTTTAAGCGAAATTAATATTACACCAAACAATATAAGCGGAACTTTATTTAATAGTGGTATACAAGAAATTACCATTCCTCAAGTAATTTTTACTTTTTATAATAAAGACAAAGAAATGATTTGGGTAGATAACTTGTTTTTAAAAGAAGGAATAAGACAAGAAAGAAAATTACGATTTAACTACTCTTTTCCTTTAAGACCAAGTATAAGAACTATTAGCGATGATATGAGTTTTTGTTTTGTAAATGGTTTGCCTAATAAAAATATTGCTTTTAAAATAGTACCAAATAGAATTAACAACCATACAATTGGAAAACTACAAAAAGTAGATCATCCTCTTTTTGGTTATGTTAGAATTGAATTAAACATTTATGTAGGAAATCCAAAATAATGAAGTTTAAAAAAAGAATTTTATTAATAATAATTCAGCTTCTAGTTGTTTCTTTTCTTGCCCAAGAAAAAACAACAAAGCAATCTCCTATCTCTATTTTATCCTTACAAAAAGAATTTATTGTTGGTGATGAAATTGTTTTAGAATTTAATGTAAAAAAAGACACATTATACAGTTTATATTGCACAAATAGTTATGGTTCTACTCTCATAGAATCTAAAGCAGTTAAAAATAAAGTAACATTTAAAATCCCTAGTTTTTTATCCAAAAAAAGAGGCGTTTTATCTTGGAAAGCAATAAATTATGAAAAAACAACATTTGGAGAAATTTTAATTTCATCTCAACAACAACCTACTAGTATAGAAACCTATTTAGGACCACCAAGTATAGATGCTGGTGGATTAGATTATACAATGTTGGTGGTAATACCAACAGATAGTTTAGATAACCCAATACTAGATAACAGTAAAGTTGATGTAAAATATCAATTCTTAAAATCTGAAGAAAAAGTAAATATTTTAACTGATAAATTAATTGGTCATAAAAATATTTTTTCCCCTAATAAAAGTGGAAGAATGATAATTTCTTCTGAATCTTATGGGTTAAATTCAAAAGAGTTTGATGTAAATATTATGCCTGCTATAGCCTCAAATTTTGAAATTTTTATGCATAGAAATCATGATTATGCAGATGGTAATCAAATAACAACGCTTTATACTTCAACAATAAAAGATAAAAACCAAAATATTATAAGCGATGGTAGTTATATAGAATTTTATATTAAAAATAAAGAAGGAGGAATATTAAAAACTGCTGCAACCACTATAAATGGAGTTGCACATGCTAAAATTGTTCATCCAGATTTTGAAGATGTTTGGACTGTAAAAGCTTATTTTATTGGTATATCAGAAAGCAATACCATTACTATTAAGTATAAAAAAGTTATAGAAGATTTTAATGTAGTTTTTGAAGATAATAATAGAACAATTACAGTAGGTCCTTTAGAAAGTTTTATGGGGCAAATAATTCCAGATGGATTGTATGTAAAACTATCTTTATATAAAAACAAAAAATTTATTAACGCATTATTTAAAGAATCTAATAATGGCTTTGCCACATTTTATTTAGATCCTAATATTTATGAAAATGATGTTTATAATTTTGTTATTGAGTCTGCAGGTATTAAAAAAGAATTTAAAGGTTTTAAATTATGAAAAAAACTAGCAAAAGAATTCTTAGAATAACTTTAATGTTAACTTATATTATAATAATAGGAATATTATTATTTTTAGTTAGTTCTATTTTTAGTTTTTTAAATACGGGTGCAGACAGAAGTAAAATGTTGCATACAGAAGTAAAAAAAATTGAGCAATATTTACCAAAAATTACTTGGAAAAATGATGGGAATGAAGGAAGAGAAATAAGTAAACAAAAAATTAGTGCAATAAAAAATGATTATATAGATGCTTGGTATGTAAAGCATATTGCATATAAAACAAACACAAGAGTTGGTATAGAAGACTACTTTACAGAAAGTGCAAGAAAAAACATTTATAATATCTTAGACTACAACAAGAAAAACAATATTACTATAGAGTCTACAACTTTAGAACATAATTTAGATATAGAATTTTTTAGTGAAGATGGTCAATTATTAGTTTTAAAAGATAATGATGCAGTAGAATATAAAAAAGTTTTTAAAGACAACGTTTTAGTTTTAGAAACTACAGAAGTAAATACTTACAGATATGTTTTATTATTAGAAGACGGTTTTTGGCGTATAAGACATATGGTTAAAGAATCTTCAGAAAAATATAAAAGTAAACTAATTAAAACACCAATAGAATTTACAAATATTAAAGGTATTAACTATTATCCTCAAGAAACTCCTTGGAATATGTATGGAGAGGAATTTAACATCAACATCATTAAAAACGATTTTAGAATCATTAAAAAAGCAGGATTAAATTCGATTAGAATTTTTGTACCTTATGAAGATTTTGGTAAAGCAAATGTAAATTATAAAAAAATAGAGAAACTTAAAAAAGTATTAGATACTGCTCTAGAATTAGATATTAAAGTAGTTATTACTTTGTTTGATTTTTATGGTAATTATGATGTTTTAGATTGGACTTTAAACCACAGACATACAGAAAAAATTGTAAATACTTTTAAAGATCATAAAGCAGTTTTAGCTTGGGATGTAAAAAATGAACCAAATTTAGATTTTGATTCTAGAGGAAAAGTTAATGTAACAGCTTGGTTAGATTTTATGATTTCATTAATTAAATCAATAGATAAAAATCACCCAGTTACTATAGGTTGGTCTAATGTAGAAAGTGCTACCATTTTAAAAGATAAAGTAGATGTAATTTCTTTTCATTATTATGAAAATCTTGCAGAATTTGAAAAAGAATATTTAACGTTAAAAGAAAAGATTGAAAATAAACCTATTATACTACAAGAATTTGGTGTTTCTTCTTATGGTGGTATGTGGAGGCCTTTTGCTAGTTCAGATGAAAAACAAGCTAACTATTATAAAGATATACAAAAAGTCCTGACAAAAAATGAAATTCCTTTTATGTCATGGACTTTATATGATTTTGATAACGTACCTAAGGAAGTCTTAGGGAGACTTCCTTGGCGAACAAATCCTCAGAAAAAATTCGGATTCATTTCTAATACTGGTGCTAAAAAATTATCTTTTAAATATATTTCTTCAGAATAAATTATTTCTTTTTATCAATAATTTTATTAAATTCTTCTAAGTAAATATCTGTAATTCTTTCCATTGGAAAAGCAGTTGCTGCTTTATAATTAGCTTCTCCTAATTCTATTCTATAATCATTATTAGTAACAATCGCTTTAATTGCATTTGCTAAACTTTCTACACTTTCTGGTTCAAAAAATTCTCCTCTATAACCTTCATCTACAATTAAAGTTGCTAAATCACCTAAGTTAGGCATAACCACTGCTCTACCATAACTACCTGCTTGATGCAATACTCCAGAACTACCTGTTGTAGATGTGTAAGGAAATACCACTACAGCACTTTCTGTAAATAAAGGCTCTACTTCTACTTCTTCTACATATCCTGTAAAATGAAGTTGAGGTACATGTTTGTATGTTTCTTTTGCATTTGCTAAATAACCTGGTACATTAGGATTGTCTGTTCCTGCAATTACTATTTCTAAATCTAAACCTGTTTCTTTTCTTACAATTTCTACAGCTTCTATCATAGACTCAACCTTCTTATAAGTACCAAATTTACCAAATGTCATTACTTTTAAAGGACCTTCTGGTAATTCTTGAGTTGGACTATCAGGAATTTCAAATGTTCCATGAGGAATCATTTTAACATTATCTACTTTGTATTTATCTACTAAAGTAGTTACATATTTTTCCATAGTTACTGCAACTAAATCTGATTTTAAAATTAATTTAGTTAAAGTAGTACCAATAAAATTGTACACTTTTTGAGCTAATTTATTGGTGGTAAAACCTGCACTACCTAAATCTACTTGTTCTAAAATATTATGCAATAAAACAATAGTTGGTATTCCTTTTCTTTTACACAATAAAGGTAACATTAAACCTAATGCAGCTACAACTTTCTTGTCTCCAAACTTCATAAATTGTAAGTTAAACAAGATTGCATCTGGCTTTGTTTGGTTTACTGCTTTTAAAACTTTAGTTGTATTAGAGTAGCTGTTAAACTTCCAACACTCTTTTATTGTTATTTTACATCCATCTTCTTCAAATTGAATATCTTTTTCACCTGAAGTAACATCTGTTAAAAGAATTAATTCGGTTACTTTTTCTTTAAGTCTAAAACTTTTTACTAAATGATAAGCATATTCGTTTAAAGTTACTTTGCTTGGGGGGTAGGCTGTTACTATTGCTAATTTCATCTTTTTTTTTTTTTTAATGTTACTATAAATTTCGGTCTTTATCTTTTATTTTATTAAAGAACAAAGTTCAAATGCAAATAAGTATAGATGATTGGAAAATTATTAAAGATATTTTACCTTTAATTAGTACTTTTTTTAATTTTAGATTTTTTAGAATCTTTAAAAAAGAAAAAACTTAACTGTACAATTAATAATAAAACCATAGCTATTATTTGTACATGAACTACTTGTTCTAAAGATTCATGAAAAAGAACGACTAATACTATTTGTAACATCCCAAAAATTCCAGAAAGTACTACAGGAACGTATTTATCTAAAGACAAATAGTAATAAGCAAATATGTTTGAAATTGCAAAAATACCGGTAGCAGAAGCATATTTCCATAATAATTGAGATATTCCTAAATACTCACTACCAAATAATATTTTAATAATTTCATCAGGAAAAAAGAAACAACTTACCACAATAGAGGTTGCTATAAAAGCTATATAAGCAACATATTTTAATAAAATTGGCAAGGTATCTTTTCCATCTTTTTTAAGTTGCACTACAGTAGGTAAAAGCAACATAACAAACATCCAAGCAATAAAATAAACTACTCTACCAATTAATGCTAAAGAAGCATACAAACCAGCTTCATAAGATTCAAAATAATGCTTCACTAATAAAATATCGCTATTATTAATAATAATTTGAGTTAACTCATAAAATGCTGTTATTATAAAAAACTTTTTTACTAATTTTTTGTTAGCTTCTTCTAACTCTAGTGGTTTAAAAAGAGAAAAACTATTCTTTTTAAAAGGAATTAATCCAAAGGCAAAAGAACAAAAAATACCTATTGCTATAATTAAAGACGAGTCTATATCTAATAAATATAATAAAGCAAATGTTAGTATTAAACGACTTATCATTTCTGATTGATAAGTAATCGATAAAGAAAGTAATTGCTGTTTTCCTTGAAAAATACCTCTATTTACACTCATTAAAAAATACAAGGGCACACCAATACCAAAAATAACAAACATTGTAGACGAAGTTGTTTTAAAAAAAATTTGCAATTGTGATGAGAAAACAACAATTGCAATTCCTAAAACAACACCTGTTATAGATGCATTTTTATATATTTTAGATATAAAGCCACTAAAAACAGAATCTTCAAAAATAACTGAAAACTTAGCAGTTACAAGCTGAAAAGTCATTGCTACAAAAGAAAGTACTAATAAAAAAGTTATAAGAATTGCTGCATCTGCAAACTTCTCTGGACCTAAAACTCTACCTAATACTAAATTATATATGTAATTTCCACCATTAACTAGCAAAACACTTAACATAAATAGTTGTTCTGGCTTAATGGTTTTTTTTATAAAACTTATAACTCCTTTCATGCTTTTTCTTATTCTTTTTTAGGGTTCAATTTTTTTCTTGATAATCCACATAAATATAGATAAAATTATAATTCATTTAAAATAACTTTATCAAATTTCAAGATTTACTTCAACCAAATATAACACTAAAGCTTCTTTATAAATTTGATTTTTATCATATTAATTTAAACTATTTTGGTCTATTTTTATGAACTTAAATCAAATTTGCTAATAAAAAGGATCTATTTTAATCATAAAAAAAATGCAATTAAAATAACAATAACACATACTTTATAATTCTATTCCTTAAATTGCAATTGAAAAAAAATTAATATGAAATCAATAAGTTTATCCCTACTATTCTTTTTATTGTTTAGCATTCAGTGTTTTGGTCAAGATATGAAAGAAGGTTTCACCTATCTAGAAACAGGAAAATATCAAAAAGCAGAAGTTTTTTTTAAAAAAATATTAAAAGATTACCCAACTAATAAAACTGCTATACTTTGTTATGGTAGAGCTGTTGGTTTAAATGGAAATGCAGCAAAAGCTGTTAAAATATTTATTGGTCTATTAAAAGATTATCCAGATTCTTTTGAAGTTAAATTAAATTATGCAGAATCTTTATTGTGGGGTAAAAACTATCCAGATGCTAAAGTATATTATGAAAAACTATTAAAAGAAGACAGTAAAAGTTTTGCTGCCTTATTAGGGTATGCAAATACTTTATCTAACTTAAAAGAATACGAAAATGCTATAATTAATGTAAACAAAGCTTTAGAAGTTTTACCTGGCAATCCAAATGCATTAGTTTCTAAAAAATATATGAGACTTGGTTTAGCCAATAAAAAAATTAAGTATCAAAAATATGATGAAGCAGAAAAATATTTAAAAGAAAACTTAATTACTTTTAAAAACGATAAAGAAACACTTTTAAACTTAGCAAACTTATATTTAATTTCTAAACAAACAGATAAAGCAAAAGCTACTTATGAAATTATAGGAAAAAACCCTAAAGATAAACTTACTTCATTAAACGGAATTGCTTTATCCTATCATTTGGCAGGTGATGAAAAAACTGCTTTAAGTTATTCTAAAAAAGCTTTAGCTAGTATTTCAGAAGATTCTCCTAAAATTCAAAAAAATCAAACTATAGAACGATATATACAAGCATTAATTTGGTCTAAAAAGTTTTCTGATGCTGATATTGAAATAAAAAAATTATTAGACAACAATGATAATCCTGATAATTGGATGCTTTCATTAAGAGCTACTTTAAATGTTTATAAAAGCGATTTTAAAAAGAGTTTAGCTGATTACAATTTAATTCTAAAAAAAGACAGTGCTTCTTTTGATGGAAACCTTGGTAAAGCTAACGTATTAAAAGCTTTAGGTTATTATAAAGGAGCTTATAAAAGTGCAGAAAACACATTAACTTTTTATGATGAACAAAAAGATGCTAAGAATTTTATTAAGCAATTAGACTTAAGTTATACACCTGTAACAGAAACTAAAGTTTCTTATTCTTTTGATAATGGAAATAATGAAGCCAAAGCTTTAGATTTTAAAACAGAAGTCCCTTTATCTATTAAATTTAAACTTTTAGCAAATTATAATTTAAGAACAACTTCAAATACAACTACAGGCTTAAAAGCTACTACTAATAATTTACTTTTAGGTGCCTCTTATCAATTATTAAATAACTTAACTTTAAAGGCAAATTTTGGTGTTACTTCTTCAGAATCTGAAACAAGTAGTTATAAAAAACTTTTAACAGACATTTCTTTTAGCACAAAACCTTTTAAACTTCAAAACTTAGAAATTGGTTACAAAAGAGATATTCAAAATTTTAATGCTGCCCTATTAAACGAACAAATTGTACAAAATAACCTTATCTTAAATTATAGTGTAAGTACAAACTTTAACTTAGGTTGGTTTACTCAGTATTATTATACTTTTCAAAGTGATGACAATGCTAGAAACCTATTGTTTACATCTTTATATTATAATATTTTAGCTAAACCATCCATGAAAGCTGGTATAAATTACCAAAACCTTTCCTTTAAAAACCAAGTACCTACAGTTTATTTTAGTCCTAGTAAATTTAATGCAGTAGAAGTATTTGTAAACCTTATAAAAGATGAAAGTGCTGCTAAAAATAAAGAATTGTTTTATGGTTTAACAGCAGCAACTGGTTTACAATACATTGAAGATGATGATAGTTTAAGTACTTACAGAATTGATGCTAAATTTGGTTACAGATTTTCTGAATATGCTTTATTAAATATTTACGGATTGCAAAGTAATATAGCTTCAGCTGTGGCAACTTCTGGTTCTACTGGCTTTACTTATACTGAGTTTGGGTTACGTTTTAAATGGATTATCTTAAAGAAACCTATCTATAAAAGATAAGGCAAAAGATTTCTCTTTTGCCTTTAAACATAAATTGATTATTAACGAACAGATTAATTTATGATAAAAGTTCCTGAATGTTGATTATTTGCATCATCTATAATTCTATATTTATACATACCCTTTTTTAATTGAGGTGCATTGTATTGAATTTTATTAGATGAATTAGTGTTTAAAATTTGATAATCTACTACTCTACCAATTGTATCATAAACTTGAATTTTTACAGTTTGAGAAATTGTTGGTAATTGAATTGTTGTTGTAGTAGAAAATGGATTAGGATAATTAAAAGCTTTTGTATTTATTGCTTCATTAAAAGTTTCTACAGACAAAACATCATTTTTACTAAAAGATAGATTTTTAACATCAATTTGAAAAGGTATATAGTTTGTATAGTCTCCAATTATAGAAAAAACAACTGTTTTTATATTATTAATTTCTGCTGAATTTCCATTTGCATCTACAAAATCAGAAAAAGATAAATTCATAGTTCTTTCTTCTTTATTACTAGGAATTGTATAACGCAATCTGTTTTCCCATTCTCTATCATCTTCAGACATGATTACAACTTCTACTGGTTCATTATTTGTAATATTAAAGTTTATAAAACCATAATCTGTAACATTTAATGTTTGATCTCCAGGTAAAATATGTCTAAATAAATTTACATTTCCTTTAACTTCTCCAACTGCACTTACACTTCTATCAACTTCATAAAAATCATCTTTATATTCTCTATTAGTTGTAGAGACCTCAAAATTAGCAACAGTTACATAATCATTTAAGTAATCTAATCCCCAAGGTCCGTCAGCTAAATAAAGTGCATCTTTTTGTGGTGATGATGCTGTTTCTAAAGAAAAACCAATATCAAACAAAACACCTGTTTGTATAGATAATACTTCATTATAATCTCCAGAAAGTGTAAAATTATTTGAAACTTGAACATGATTAGATACTTCTGTTTCTGCAATATTACCAACAAATTTTACAGATGTTTCTTGCGTTCTATTTACAATATTTAAGTTTATTACTCCATTAGAATAACTACCAGACTTTACAAAAACATTAGGCAAAACAGTTTCTACAGTTGTGCTATTCAATCCATTTAAATTTGTATGTTCATCAATTATAAAATTAGCAATTGAAAATACTTGTGAAAAAGAACTTCCCCAAATTTGATAGTTTTGGTAGTTTCCAGAAGGATATTGATCTATATTCCAAAAACTAAATAACTCATCTTCTTTTGCATCCATTTTAATAGAAAAACTTAATGTATATTCTATTTGTCCTGATGCTCTTTTAATTTTAGAACTTATAATTTGATGACCTCTTGTTTCAACTGTTCTTACATCTTCTAAACTAGAACTATTTAATCTATCGCAAATAACTTTTGAATGATCGTAAATAGAACCAATAGTTTTAGTAGCTAATACTGCAGATACTCTTTCTTCTCCTTGATAATAATCTACAGAAAATATTTCTTGAGCATTTGTTACTCCTAATAAATCTTCTGGACTAGAAACATTAGCTACTTCTGTTTTGTACATACCTGTTTCTGGCAAAAAGTCTATTAAAGAAACTGTATTACTTTTACTTTTTAATGCAGTTTTATTAAACTTTTTCTGAAATTTTTTCTGAAAACTATTATTGCCTTCTTTAATTCTTTTAAAATTTCTTTTTGCAATTAAGTTTGCTAAAGAGCCATTACTTTCTAAACCTCCATTATTAGCAGATGAAACATTGTTTATTTCTGTTACTTCTGCATAATTAGTTGTTGTAATTGCTTCATATGGATTTGCTGTTACATAAAAAATAGCATCGTTAAAATCGTTATCACAACTGCTGTAATCTCTTCTTATATCTTCAAAACCTAAAATAATTCTTTCATTATTAGGATCTGCTAATAATACATTATGATATCTTAAACTTTGATTAGCTTCTGGATTATAATCTGGATTTGAATACAAATTCCAAAGAGAATTACCAACTGACTGACTAGTAGAGCTCCAAGCATTTGCTAATAAAACCCAACCTATTCCTGTTCCTTTTTTAAAAGTTCCAATTTTAACTTTATCTCCTACTTGTAATCCTCCTCCACTACCAAGAGCTGAAACATTTGGAAAAATAATTGTAATATCTTCTTTACTTGGTTTTGTATTTGTTGGGTTATTTAAATCATAAGTATAAAAACCTAATACATTTTTATAACCTGCTCCTTCACTTACAAAAGTTACCCATACATCTGCATCTTTTTCTAATTTTACATCAGTATCATAACCAGAAGTTATGTATTGAGGGTTATAATCTGGCACAGGGTATCTTTCTGGAAGAGAATTGTTTATCATTCTTTGGGTCTCTACAGAAACAACATCACTTGGATTCTCTAAATACAAAGGAGTTCCATTAGAAGTATAATTTCCTAAGTACTGATAAGTTTGTGCACTTAAAGATGTTATAACTGTTGATAATAAAAGAAGTAATATTTTTTTCATGACATAATTAATTTATGCCGCGAAATTAGGAACTCAATAAAGTAAAAATTATAGATTTTCGTCTTTGACACTTTAACTATAGACGAATTGTATAAAGTGTTTAGATAAAATTAAAAATTACAGTAAGTCTAACCTTTTCATTAATTCTGGTCTTTTAGACCTACTTACTGGTATAACATCTTTCTTAATTAAAACACTATTATCTTCAATATCAATAATTTTTTTGATGTTGATAATATAAGAACGATGTATTTTTAGAAACAATGAATCTGGTAGTTTTTCTTCTATCTTTTTTAGGGTAGAATGAACAGTATAATCTTTAGTTTCTGTTTTAATTTTAATATAGTCTCCTTTTGCTTCTATTAAATAAATAGTTGGCAAATCAATTTTAATTAACCTTCTATCTATATTAATATAAAAGTCATTTTCTATATCATTTTTTTTAGCTGTAGTTTTTTGATCAGTATTAGTAGATACTAATTGTTTTTGTTTTGCTCTTTCTATTGCTTTTGTAAAACGAGGTAATTCTATTGGTTTTAATAAATAATCAACAATAAAATCATACTCAAAAGCTTCGATTGCAAATTTAGGATCTGCAGTAGTAAAAATAATTTTTGGAGGGTCTTTAAGGGTTTTTATAAAATCTAAACCACTAAAACCAGGCATATGAATATCTAAAAAAATTAAATCTACACTATTTTCTATCAAATATTTCATAGCATCAATTGCGTTAGAAAATTCTTTTAAAATATTAATAGATTTAAATTCATTGCATAGAGTTTTTAGTATGACTCTAGCCATTTTTTCATCATCAATAATAATACAATTCATAAAAATTATATAGTTTCAATATAATCTGAAATTGCTGTTAAAATTTGATCAAATTCTTTTTGTCCTTCTAAACTTTGTTCTCTAAGGTTGTGTTCAAACTCGTTAGCAGCTTCATAACTCTTTTCAAGTCCTAAAATACTAATTTTATGTTTAATTGTATGAACATTTTCTTCAATTTTTTTAAATACCTTATTTTCTAAATTATTTAGGTATTCTTTTTTTTCTTCTGGAAACTCAGTTTTTATTACTTCTATTAACTCATTTTTAATAGATTCATCTCCTCTTGCTAGTTGATTTATATAATCTAAATTTGGCTTTTCCATTATTATTTTTTTATACTAAAATAAAAAGTAGAACCTACATTTGGTTCAGATTCTAAGTATATTTCTCCTTTGTAAACTTCAATTATTTTCTTTACAATAGATAATCCAATACCAGAAGATTTATAATTATCTTCTAATTTTTGAAAAGCTACAAATATTTTATCAAAGTATTTTTTTTCTATACCTACACCATTGTCTTTTATATAAAAATTCCAATAGTCAGAATCTTCTTTAAAACCAATTTCAATACTAACTTCTTTTTTATTGTTAAAATTTATTGCATTACTAATTAAATGTTGAAATAATTGTTCTAACCTATAAGTATCACCTTTTATAACTGGTAGTTTTTTAGGTATTATAAATGTTATATTTTCTTGTTTAGAAAAAGTTTTTATAATATCATTTACTAAAGAGTCTAAACTTATATTGTATAACTCTTTTTCTATTTTACCTATGGTAGAATATTGTAAAATTCCTTTTACAAGGGTATCCATTTTCTCAACATTTTCTCTAATTAGTTGTAAAGTTTCTTTACCAGATACATCTAAAACCCCAGAATAATCTTCTAAAACCCATGCAGTTAAAGCCTCTATACTTTGTAAAGGCGATTTTAAATCATGAGATACCATGTGGGCATAATCATTTAATTCTTGGTTTTGACGTTCTAAACTTTGTACTAATTTATCTTTTTGTTGATTTATTTTAATGATTTCTTTAGTTTGATTATCAATAAAATCTACTAATTTTAATGAATCTGAACTTTCATCTGGTCTTACGTTTTCTAAATCGTAAAACTGTAATTTATCTATTACGCTTTCTAATTTTTTTATAATTCTTTTTTGAGAAATTGTTTCATCTCTCAATTGTTTATTTGCACCAAAAAGTTCTTCAGAACTAATTGTAGTAGCTCTTTGAAGCATACCAAATTGTTCTTCTGAAGTATTATAGGATCTATCTATTGCGTCTAAAAATTTTTCTAAATCTGTATTAGACTGTAATTCTTTTGGTAGATATTTTCTTATTTGTCTTTTTAGTAAAGAATTCATTATTCGCTTATTAACGTAATTGTCATTGTTTGGTTATGTAATTGGCAATTATTTTCTCCTATAAAGGGTGCTATTTCTCCATAAGAATATAACCCTGTAATTGTTGTATCTTCTCCAACAACTTCCATAACTTCTTCTACTTCTTCTTCTACTCTTTGGTCTAAAACTAATTTTCTACCAATACAACTCACTAAAATTGCTAATTCTGGTTTATTTTCTCTAGCTTCTACTGCATTTATTGCTGCTTTTTCTGCTGCATTAACAATGTTATCTACATTGGTCATCATTAATTGTACATTAGAGTCTTTAAAAATATCTCCAGCTAAAATCATTGAGTTTTCTTTTTCATCTATATTTAAAATAGTTCTAACTGTATAGTTTTCTCCATCTATAGATTTTACATTTAAAGGATAAAGTAATGCAGCTCCTGGTAATTCTTTAGCTTTTTCACCTAAATATTTTTTATATAAATCTAATGCAGGTAAGTTATCTAACTCGTACAAAATATTGTCTTTAGATTTAGTTACAGCTCTTTCAGGACCAAAAGGTGTCCAACCTCCATTAATAGAAAACGTAACTTCTAATGTTTCTCCATATAAACCAATAGCAACTATTTCTCCAGATTTAGGGTTTTCATTATAAGATGAAATTGTTTTTTCAAATCTTGCTCCATCACCACATAATGCACCAGTTATTGTTAAATTATCATCTGTTGCAGCACTCATTCCTTTAGTTAATTGACTTCCGTTAATAAAACTACCTTCAGATACTACAAAAACATGTTTTAATCCTTCTTCTGGTAATTGATTTATTAATTCTTTACCTACATTAAAACTATTTATTGAATCATCATTATTTGCTTCTAAAACATTAGTTGTTTTTATTATAAAACTACTTTTTTCAAATTCTATTGCTGTAATTGTTATAGTTTCGTCTGTTACAGAATGTGCAGAAATGTCTCCAGAAGCAGAGCCAAATACAATATGTCCATCATTAAAGATTGATTTTATTTCTTCAAAAATAGTTTCACTTTCTAACATAAATCTATTTCCAAAAACTAAAACTAAAGGTTCTTTTAATTCTAATTTATCTGATAAATATTCCCAATCTGAATTTTTGTTTTTTCTTAATTGTACTGTTTTCATTTTGCTTCTTTTTTAAATGTGAAATAAAAAGTTGTTCCTAAATTAGGTTTACTTTCTAACCAAATTCTACCTCCATATAATTCTATAATTTTTTTAATTATAGATAAACCAATACCTGTAGAATCTTTTCTTTTGTTTAATGAATGGAATACTTTAAAAATCTTATCATGATATTTTTCTTCTATTCCAATACCATTGTCTTTTATTGAAAACTGATGGTATTCTCCATCATCAACATAATCTATATCTATTATACCAACTTCTTTATCACAAAATTTAATTGCATTACTCATAAAATTTTGAAATACTTGTTGAAACTTGGTTTTATCACCTTTTACAATTGGTAATTTATTTAAAATATTTATTGATATATTTTCTGGAACGTATAAAAAGTTTTTTAATACGTTAACTGTGTTATTTAAATCAACCTCTTCTTCTTCTGCTATTGTAGCACCTGCACTAGAGTATTCTAACACGTTAGAAATCAATGTTTCCATTGTTTCTACTGTATTTTCAATGAGATCAAAATTTTGAAGAGTCATATCATCAAATTTATCTTGATTATCAGATTTAATCCAAGAAACTAAAGCATCTATACTTCTTAATGGAGATTTTAAATCATGAGAAACTATATGAGCATATTCATATAATTCTTGATTTCTATCTTCTAACTCTTTTAATATTTTTTCTTTTTGTAACTGTAGTTTTTTAAGTTCTGTTATATCTAAATGAATACCTATTGCACCTATAACTTCACCCTTTATATTATAGTTAGGAGCATTACTAACTAACCAATGTCTATATTCTCCTCTACCACATTTTGTTTTAATTTCGTAAGTACTAGATTCTCCAATTTGATTAATGTTTAAATCACTAGAATCTACTTTTTTAGAAGTGTTTTCTACAGGAAAAACTTCTCTTTCAACTTTACCTATTAAATCTTCTTCTTCATAACCAGACATTTCTAAGAAACTCTGATTTACCATTAAAATTTCTTCATTAGTATTAATTTCTACTAATCCTAAATTCATGTTGGCAATTATGCTACTATACTTTTCTTTTTCTGCCTCTATACTTAAATTATAATTCTTTTCTAGAGTAACATCTCTAAAAGTCCATAAGAAGCCATTTATTTTACCTTCTACAATTATTGGTGTATAGTTTCTTTCTAGAATTTTACCATCAACCATTTCTAATTGATCTCCAAAAACTGCTATTTTGTTTTCAACAATTTCATTCATTCTCATAACAAATGAATCGGGGTTTTTAAATTTAACCTTATTCATTTCAGAGGCAACACCACAATCCATTCCTATTAAATCTTGTGGTTGAGCATCTACATTAAGTAATTCGCAAAATTTTGTATTAGATAAAACTATTTTACGGTTTTCATCTTCTAGAATGATACCACTATTAAGGTTTAAAACTAAAGCAGAAAGTCTATTTTTAGCTTCTATAACTAGATTTCTAGATTCTTTATCTTTGGTAATATCTCTAATTATTCCTTGTGCAGCAATAGGTTTTTTATTTTTATCGTATACAATTGTAGCATTTATTTGTATCCATCTAATATCTTTACTTTTAGTGTAAATTCTAGCAGTAAAATCATTAAAAAAACCTTTTTCATATAAATTAGTAAAAGACTTATAAGTATATTCTACATCTTTTTCATAAATTATATCAGTAACATTAAATTTTTCTTTTCTTATATCATAACCAAATAACTCAACAGCAACATCGTTCATCTTTAAAACATTCCCAAAGAGATCCATGGCAACATAGGCATCATTAATGTTTTCAAAAATACCTTTAAGTGTAGAAGACTTTTCATCTAAAAGATCTTTTAATTCTTGAGAAATTTCATATAACTCTCTTGACTTTTCTTCAAGAATTCTTTCAGCAGATTTCCTTGCAGCTTTTTCACGCTTTAGGGCACGCTGTAATATTTCTACTTGGTTCTGACTCATTAGTTTTTGTTTACAATAAACTTAACTTCTGTTCCGTCTTCTTTTATTTTTTCAAGAACAATAGATGCTGTACTATTAAAATGCTCGAAAGTTTTATTCATTAAACCTAGTCCAAAATGGTGCATTGCTCTACTAGATTTATAAATCATTATTAAAGAATTTTCTGTTTGTTTTTCTATAATAAAAGTAGGCAATTCTGCATCTGGATATATTTTTTGCACTTCTACATGGATATGGTTTTCTATGGAAGCCAACATTTCTATAGGATCATTATAAGTTGCTAATAACCCTGGATAACTAGTTTCTATAACAGAAAAAAAGTGTTCTGCATAAACTAATAATAAATCATCTGTAGAAATACCTGTATTGTTACTTAAGTTTGTAAGCAATTGAAGCATTTCTGAAAAACTATATGTACCAATAGATGTGTAAATTCCTTCTGATTCTAATTTAGATTGAGAAATAATTTTATCAACCATTTCTAACCCAAATTTTTCTTCGACTAAATCTAAAAATTCTGTAAAAACAATTCCTTTCATTTTAAACCTTTTTTAACTCAATTAAACTCCAGTAATTTAAAACTGCTTCAATTTTTTTAACATAATCATCATATTTCAAAGGTTTTAAAACATAACCAGAAATACCAATTCTATAACACTCTAAAAGATCTTTTTGGTTATCAGAAGTAGTTAAAATAATTATTGGAATATGCTTAAATTCATCTGTATCTTTTATGATAGTTAAAAACTCGATACCACTCATTTTAGGCATGTTTAAATCTAATAAAATTATATCAGGATATTTAGATTTATCTTCTAAAATTTTTAATGCCTCTTCACCATTTTTCGCTTCCTGCATTGTATGATCTAATTTTAAAAATGAAATGGTTCTTTTCATTTTCATAATTTCAATTAGATTGTCTTCAATTAACAATACTTTTAAGTTTTTAGCCATTTTGTTAGGTTTTACTATTTAATTTTACACTAAAATAAGTCATTAAAAAGCATTGAAAATACCTACGTGTTTAACTAAATGAAAAGTGTAGGTGAAAAGCGATAAAGTGTAGACGAATGGAAATGGAAAAAAGTATATTATGAGATTAATTTATTAAAATATTCGAAGATTTCTCCTTTAGATAAAGAGCTTCCCTTTTCCAACAAATCAAAGATTTCTAAATTTCTTTCAGAGGTATATGGTTTAGAACCTTTAAAAATATCTACAGAATTATCCATTGGATTTTTCATTAACCATTCAAATCCATTTTGTTCTAATAAATTAATATCCCAATTAATTTTTATAGCAATTCTATGTATTTCAATTTCATCAAATTTAAATAGGTTTACAGAAGTTTTTGAGAAATGTTCTACATATTTAGTCTTGGTAAGTACATCATCCCAAACAACATCAGAAAATACATTCATAACATCTTCTGCAACTTTGTTATTTTCTTTTTTAATTTGTGTCCATTCATTTACATCTATACTTTGCGTTGCTAAAAAACGAGCAAATTCTTCATGCAAACTTTCAAATTGTTCTTTGGTAAGTTGTCTATATTTCATTTTGTTTTATTTCGATATCAAAAATAAAAAAGCTCGTTATTTCTAACGAGCTTTTTATAAAAATTTTAAAAGTTAATTACTATTCAGCAATTACTTCAAAAGAAATTTCAGCAACTACAGATCTGTGTAATCTTACAGATGCATCATATTTACCTAATCTTTTTACATTACCACCTGTAACTTTGATAAATTTCTTATCAATTTCTGTACCTGCTTTAGATAATGCTGCAGCTAAATCAATGTTGTTAACAGAACCAAACAATTTGTCTCCTGAACCTGTTTTAGATGCAATTTTAATTTCATATCCTTTAATTGTTTCTGCAATTGCATTTGCATCTTCAATTAATTTTGCTTCTTTGTAAGCACGTTGTTTTAAGTTCTCTGCTAAAACTTTCTTTGCAGATGAAGTAGCTAAAACTGCTTGTCCTGTAGGGATTAAAAAGTTTCTACCATAACCATTTTTTACAGTTACAACATCATCTTTAAATCCTAAATTTTCTACGTCTTGTCTTAATATCAATTCCATGTCTCTACCTCTTTATTATTTTAACATATCTCCAACGTAAGGCATTAACGCTAAATGACGCGCTCTTTTAATTGCTTGCGCAACTTTACGTTGATATTTTAATGAAGTTCCTGTTAAACGTCTTGGTAAAATTTTACCTTGCTCGTTTACTAAATACATTAAGAAATCTGCATCTTTATAATCGATATATTTAATATCTTTCTTTTTAAATCTACAGTATTTTGCTTCTTTTTTAGTATCTATATCTAATGGCGTTAAATATCTAACGTCAGCAGATTTACCTCCTTTTGCTTGTTGTTCTATTGATGCCATTTTTTATTTTTTTGAAGATTTAACACGTTCACTTCTTACTTTAGCCCAAGCTGCAGCATGTTTGTCTAATTTAACAGAAAGGTAACGCATAACGCTATCATCTCTTCTAAATTCTAATTCAAACGCAGAAATTTCTTCTCCAGCAACTTTGTACTCTAATAAATGGTAAAAACCACTTTTTTTCTTTTGGATTGGGTAAGCTAATTTTTTTAAGCCCCAGTCCTCTTTTGAGATCATTTCAGCTCCTTTAGAAACTAAATAATCTTCGAACTTTTGTACTGTCTCCTTTATCTGAGTATCAGATAAAACGGGATTCAAAATGAAAACAGTTTCGTAATGATTCATAATTAAATATTTATTGTTTATTTTAAAGGCTGCAAATATAATAACTTTTTTACATTTTGAACCATCTTTTTTACATTAAAATAATTTTGATAAAAAAGTTAAAACAAACAGTTAACTTACTGATAAGCAATTATTTTACAAATAAAAAAACCTCCAGATTGGAAACACAACAACCCTGGAGGCAAAATCAAATGATTTAAATTTACTTGTAAAGAAGCTAATTAAGCTTCAAAGGCCTCTAAATGAAAGGCTTCACTAATTTCTTTATAAACAATTTTTCCATTAACAATATTTACTCCTTTTGCAAGAGATTTATCTTTAGAACAAGCTTCTTCCCAACCGTTATTGGCTAAGTTTAAAATATAAGGTAATGTTACATTTGTTAATGCTATTGTTGATGTATATGGTACAGCTCCTGGCATATTTGCTACACAATAATGTACTACATCATCTATAATATAAGTTGGGTTTTCATGAGTTGTTGCTTTTGTTGTTTCAAAACATCCTCCTTGATCTACAGCTACATCTACCACTACTGTACCTGGTCTCATGTCTTTTAACATATCTTTTGTTATTAATTTTGGAGCTTTTCCTCCTTTAACTAATACTCCTCCAATTATTAAATCATGAGTTTTTATATGTTGTTTTATACTGTATTCACTAGAAAAAGCTGTAACAACATGATTTGGTAAAACATCATTTACATATCGTAAACGTTTCATGTTTATATCCATAATTGTTACATGAGCACCTAAACCTGCTGCCATTTTTGCAGCCTGTACACCTACTACTCCAGCTCCTAAAACCAATACTTTACCTGGTGCAACTCCTGGAACACCTCCTAGTAAAATTCCTCTTCCTTTAATTGGTTTTTCTAAATATTTTGCTCCTTGTTGTATAGCCATTCTACCAGCTACTTCAGACATAGGTGTTAATAAAGGTAATGTTCCTTCTTCATCTTCTACAGTTTCATAAGCTATACAAACAGCTTTACTTTCTATCATTGCTTTAGTTAAAGGCTCACTTGATGCAAAATGGAAATATGTAAAAACAATTTGGTTTTCTTTAATTAATGGATATTCAGATGCAATAGGCTCTTTTACTTTTACAATCATTTCACTTTGATTGTAAACATCTTCTATTGTAGGTAAAATAGTTGCTCCTACTTTAATGTAATCTGCATCAAAAAAACCACTTCCTTCTCCTGCAGTGGCTTGTACATATACAGTATGGTTGTTTTTTATTAAAGAGTATACACCTGCTGGTGTCATACCAACTCTACTCTCATTATTCTTAATTTCTTTAGGAATTCCAATTTTCATTTTTGCTTTAATTTAGATATTTTAAGCAAGTAAATTTAAAACCTTTTTGTTGAGAATTTAACAAAAAGGCTTTAAATTGTTATTTTTATGAAAATAGTATTTTCTTGAATTTTTATTGATTATTTAAAATTATAAATAAGTTTAATTATCATATTATAAAAAAAGAAAGAAAACTTTAACATTTAGCAAAATTTATAATATTGTATTTAATTTAAATCTAAACGAATTCCTATAGAAATGTTTCTAGTTTCTGTATTTTTAAACAAAGGATTTAAATCATACTTTACATATAAACTTGTAGATCTATATCCTAAATACGTACTTAATCCGTAATTAATAGTATTCATGTTATAGTTGTCTTTTTGAACTTCTTTAACATCTACTCCATTTATATCTTTATATTCTAAATATTGTCTTGTTCCTAATTTAAAACCAACAAAACCACCTACACCAAATCTAACTGACTTGTTTGTTCTGTCTTTAACATAATTATCGCTGTAAGTTTTATTTTTTGATAAATCCCACTCAAAATGTACAGGAAAATTCATTTGTACATGACGTAATCTACTTTCATCTAAAGGATTTGGAAATGTTTGTATTTCTGTCATATCACCATTTTTCACATGGTATTTATTATTATCTAATCGTAAGTTATTCCATAGAAATGAAACTCCATATTTAAAATAAAAAATACCTGGATTTTTATTCATTCTAGATTTCCATGTCCAACCAACTTCATAAAAATGAGATTGCCAAAGTTTATAATCAGAATCATTTAAAGATTCTATTTGTCCATATTCTAAAACATTATTTACCCCCATTGCAAAAACAAACTGACTTGTTGTTCTTCTACTTCTTCTATTAAAGTTTTTCTTTTTAGAATTGTTATGAATAACATTCTCATTTTCATTATCATTATCACCATTTAAGGTAAATCGAAAAGTTTTATTTCCAATAGTAAACGTACTTTCATCATCATCTTTGGTAGTGTCTACTTCTTCTGTACTAGCAATTTTTCCATTTGTTTTATCTTGAACTAATAATTGTAATAATTTTTCTTGTTCTCCAACCAACTTTTCAATTCTTCTTGCATGATAAGCTGCTACTTCTTTTTTGAAGTTATCTGCAGTTTCTTTAGTAATTTCTCCTTTTTCTAGTTTCTTATCAATTGAAATTACTTTTAATTTTAATGAATCTTTTTGTGTTTTTGTTATGTATTCTATTCTTTTAGAAATTTTTGAAACTTCTTTTTCAAATGTTTTTTTCTCTTGAGATAAGGCAATAGTGGTGCTAAACAACACTAATATTAGTAGTATTCTTTTCATTTTGTATGTTTTTAAAATTGTGTTTTTGTTTTAATTATTTCTACTTGCAAGGGCAGTTGCAATATTTGAGACTCTTTTCTTAATAGATTTCATAAAGTTATTTTGAAAATCTTCTTCACCAATAGTACGTTCTACTTCTGCTAAAATTGAATTTGGATTTACTTTAATGTTCGATTTTTTGAGTTCACTTTCTATGGTTTTCAAAACATCGTTTCTTGTTAAATTATTATTAGCATAATATTCTTCTACTTGCTTTGGAGAATGTGTTACCGCGAATAACAAATCTTCACTATTAATTTTAATTCTACTATTAGGATCTTGTTTTTGTATTTTTATTACTCTATCCTTAACTGGTGTCACATTTATACTATGCGTAATTTTAGTTTCTTTTTTTTCTACTTGAGCAACTAATGTATTTTTTTTACTTAATACTGGTTGTTTTAATTTCTTTGCTATAACTCTATTATCGTTAACTTTTATTGACTTTTCTTCTACTTTTTCAACTTTTACAAGCGCTTCTTCAACAGGAACTTCATTTATAAATTCTTTAATTTTATGGTCTATTAAAACAGTATCTATTGGGTTATCTACTATTATAACATTTGGAGTTAATATTTCTTTATTAGAAGAAAAAATCTTAACTCCTATAGCAACCAATAATAAAATACTTGCAGCTGCACCTATATAAAAAAACCAACCTCTTTTCTTTTGCTGTGGTTGCTCATCTAATTGAATTGATAAACGTTCCCAAGCAGAAGCTGAAGGCTTAAAAGTTCTGTTTTGTAACTTTTCTTTTATGTTATTGTCTAACTTATTTGTTTTCATGAATTGTTTTATTCATTTTATAATAATTTTCTTGCAATATTTTTCGTGCTTTAAATAATTGCGATTTTGATGTACTTACAGAAATACCTAATTGTTCAGCAATTTCTGAATGTTTATAACCTTCAATGGCAAATAAATTAAACACCATTTTGTATCCTTCTGGTAACTTATCTATTAATTTTTGAATATCCTCTACAGTTGTATTTTCTAAGCTTTCTGTAGCAGAATCATTAAAAACAAAATCTTCATCAGATAAATCTACCAAGTTTTTTTTACGGAGATAAGAAATGCAAGTATTTACCATAATTCTACGAATCCAACCTTCAAAACTACCTTCGTGTTTAAACTTATGTAAATTGGTAAAAACCTTTAAAAAACCAGATAATAATAAATCTTCTGCATGATGCATGTCTTTTACATATTGCCTACAAACTCCCAACATTTTAGGAGAGTGCAACTCAAACAATTGTTGTTGCGCTTCTCTATTGTTGTTAATCGCTTTTTTAATAAGCGATTTTTGTTGGTTATGCAAGTTTATAATTTTCAAGCCTCTTATTCTGTTTTTACTGCCTTACAAATATATAGACTACCAAAGTTTTAAAAAGGTTGTCTCAAAAAATATTTTTATTTAATTATATTAGCTAAAGTTATCAAAATCAACTAAAAACATGTCTAACTCTAGAAGAAAATTTATTAAAAAAAGTATTTTACTAAGTGCAAGTATCCCTATAATTAGTAGTGGATTATTATCTTGTAACAATAATAATGATAAGCCTTTATCAATATTAATTCTAGGTGGTACAAGTTTTTTGGGACCTCATCAAATAAAATATGCATTAGCAAGAGGACATAAAGTTTCTATTTTTACAAGAGGAAAAACAAAACCAAATGTAAATGTTGCTGTTTTTAATAAGGTAGAACATTTAATTGGTGATAGAGAACATAATTTATCTGCCCTAGAAAACAGAAAATGGGATGTTGTTATTGATAATTCTGGAAGAAATGTTGAGTGGACAAAAAAAACCGCTCAACTTTTAAAAGATAATTGCCAACTTTATGTTTATACTTCATCTACAGGTGTTTATTTTCCTTATAAAACTGCAGACATAAAAGAATCTCAAAAAGTTTTGCATAAAATGCCTGATAATATTGATGATGAATTTTTAAAAATGGAATATGGTTATGGTGTTATGAAGGCTAATTCAGAACAAGAAACCATAAAAGCTTTTGGCAAAGAACGCTCTATAATTGTAAGACCAACTTATATGTTTGGTCCAGGTGATAAAACTGATAGATTTATGCATTGGCCTGTACGTTTAGCAAAAGGAGGAGAAATTTTAGTTCCTGGTAAAACAGAAGATCCTGTACAGTACATTGATGTTAGAGATGTTGCAGAATTTATGATTCGTTTAGCAGAACAAAAAGCTGCTGGAATTTATAATGCTGTTGGTCCTTCTAATAAGGAAACCATGTTAAATTTTGTAACCAAAACTCAAAATATATTTGATGTAGAATCTACTTTAATACAAATTGATGATTACGAATTTTTGAAAGAACATAAAGTATATTATTTAGTTCCTTGGATTCCTATTGATGAATTATCTTATGGTTCTGCTAGAGTTAGTAATAATTTTTCTATTAAAAATGGATTGACTTTTAGAGAAACCAAAACCTCTATAAAAGAAACTCATAATTGGTGGTATTCTGATAATTTAACTGATGAAAGACGTGCTAAATTTGAACAAAAAGAAAATTCGGTATTGATGAAAGAGAAAGAAATTATTGCTGCTTGGAAAAAGAAAACTAAAATTTAATGAAAAACTTACTAATAAAATTAAAGTTAATTGATTATTTAAACACAGAATTAAAAATTTCTAAAAGTGAATTTTTAAGAAAACTAAATTTGATAGTTGATGAGGGAAGCACAAATTCTTTAACAGATATT
Organism: Polaribacter sp. Z022; assembly: GCF_023555495.1. Taxonomy (GTDB): domain Bacteria; phylum Bacteroidota; class Bacteroidia; order Flavobacteriales; family Flavobacteriaceae; genus Polaribacter. Next base: position 53,306 of record NZ_JALCZO010000004.1, read on the forward strand.
TTTGATGTATTTTCATCTAGCAAAAATGAATATAAAGGAAAAGTAGATTTTTCAAAATTTGAAATAAAAAGAAAAAGGAAGTTTTTTGATATTAATTTTAATTTCCCTTTAGCAAAAGGTACTGTAAATCAAAAAGGCGAATTACTTTATATAAATACTGAAATTAATGCTTTTAAAGGCTTAATAGTATTCTTCTTTATTATTTTACTTATTTTTTATTCAATATTCTTAATTACATTGATATTTGGAGGTATAAACGAAGGAAAAGAATCTTTAATTATAATTCCATTTATATTAATTCATGGTTCTTTAATGATGGGAATACCATACTTATTTTTAAGAAAAAGTGTTGAACGTTTTAAATATAATTTTGAAAGAGAACTTTTTTATTTAACTAAAGAAACATAAAAAAAAGGAACTCAATTTTGAGTTCCTTTTTATAAAATATATTATTAAATATTTTTAGTCTTCTTTTTTCTTGTCACTTTTAGAAGCTTTATTCCATATTTTAATTTCATCTTCTGCAGTAACTCCATCAAGTATTTCTACATTTACACCATCAGAAGTTCCTAATTTTAAAGTTTTCTTTTCAAATTCTCCTTCTCCAGTTTTAACCTCTACATAAGGCTCTTCGGTTTTTTTATCAAACTTTAATAATGCTTCTTTTATAGATAAAACACTGTCTTTCTTTTCTAAAACTATATCAGCATTTGCACTGTAACCTGCTCTAATAAAGAATTTATCATCTAAAGAAACATCTGCTTTAATTTTAAATTGTACAGCTCCATTTTCTTCAGTTCCTTTAGGTGCAATAAAGTTTAATTTAGCTGGAAATTTCTTACCTGCAATTGCTCCAATTGAAACTTCTATATCACTTCCATTAATTAATTTTCCAACTTCAGATTCATCAACCTTACCTTCAAAAATCATTTTATTCATATCTGCAATAGATGCAATAGTAGTTCCTGCATTAAAATTGTTAGACTGTATTACTTGATCTCCTTCTTTTACAGGAATTTCTAAAATTGTACCAGACATTTGTGCTACAATATTTGTATTTGCAGATGCTCCAGAACCAGAAGATCCTTTTTTAATAATTTGATAATTATTTTGAGCATTTTTTAAATCTTGTTTTGCTTGGTTGTAAGTTAATTCTACAGCTTCATATTCTGCTCTAGAAATTACACCTTTTTCAAATAAGTTTTTGTTTCTCTTATAAGAAATTTCTGCATTACTTAACCTAATTTTAATATTATCTACAGTTCCTTTTGCACTAATTAAAGATTGCTCATTAGGTACAACTCTAACAGTTGCAATTAAATCTCCTTTTTTAACTTTGGCCCCCTCTAAAAGCATAATCTTATCAATAATACCCGTAATTTGTGGTTTAATATCAATTTCTTCTAATGGAGTAACCTTACCTGTTGCTACTGTTTTCTTAACAATAGTAGTTTTAAAAGGTGTTTCAGTTTCGTATTCTACAATACTCTTTTTGTTCTTTTTACCGAACCAAATAAGTGCAGCTATAAATAATACTGCTATTACTATTAAAATAATTTTTGCTCTTTTGCTCATAATCTTGTTGATTGATTTATTCTTCTCTTAATGCTTCTATTGGTTTTACTATTGTTGCCATATGGGCAGGAATTAATCCTATTAATGTTCCTAAAATAATTAAAGTTACAAATGCTATTAATATAATTGGAATATTTACGGTTGGATTTATTAATGCTGCATCTGGTCCTTGACCAAAATTAGTATCAATAATATATAAAATTAAACCTCCAAATACGATACCCAACATACCTGCAATGGTTGTTAAAAACACAGACTCTAATATAATTTGTTGCCTTATGCTTTTTGGAGTAGCTCCTAAAGCTCTTCTAATTCCTATTTCTTTTGTTCTTTCTTTTACAGTAATTAAAAGAATATTACCAATTGCAAATACTCCTGCAATTAAAGTTGCAATACCAACAAACCATGTAAGAAATTGCATTCCTGTTAAAAACCCAGTTACTTTACCTATTTCTTTACCTAAGTTTGCACTTCCAAAAGCTCTTTTATCTTCTGGATGCACTTTATGTAAGTTTTTAAGCGTTAAAAGAATATCTCTTTCCATTTGCTCAATATCTGTACCTTCATTTGCAGTAATCATCATCCAATCTATCTTATCTGCGGTATTGTATACTTTTTTGAACGTTGTAAACGGAATATATGCTGTATCTCCATCAAAATCTATAGTATTTGATGGTTCATAAACCCCAATTACTTTATAATTTATAGCATTAATTTTAATATACTCACCTATAGGCATTGCATCTTTATCAAAAAGTTGTTTGTACATATCTTCTGATATTACTGCAACTTTTGCTGATGATAACATATCGTTTTCATTTAAAAAACGACCATATATTAATTTTTTCTTCTGAATTTGATCTAATACAGGATAATCTCCACTAACATTAAAATTACCAGATTTAAACTCATGAGTTACCAAGTTATTTGTTTGATTTCTTGGTGCTAATAATTTAATTTCTTTAGAATATTCTGATGTTAAAGCTTCAATATCATTCGTAGTTAAACTAAATCTTCTTCCTTTTTGAAAACCTTTAAAAGGTGTATCTGTAGATTGTGTCCAAACAAAAACACTGTTTGTTGCAAAGTTTCCAAATAATTTATTAAAACCATTTTCCATTCCTCTTGCAGCTCCTAATAAAACTACTAATAAGAAAATACCCCACAAAACACCAATAATAGTAATTACTGTTCTTATTTTGTTTTTACGGATACTACCGTAAATTTCTTGCCATGTATCTGAATCGAATAAAAACTTCATAATTAATCTGCTCTTAGTGCTACAATAGGTTTAATATTCGCTGCTTTTTTTGCTGGTAAATATCCTGCAATTAATCCTGAAATAATTAATACAATAGTTGCTCCTATTACAATACCAGGACTAACACTTGGGTCTTTAATAAAATAATCTTCTTCTAAACTATCTCCAATAAAACTTAAAATATAAGTTCCTAATGATAAGCCTAAATAACCTGCAATTGTTGTAATTAAAACAGATTCTTGTACAACCATACCTACAATAGAACCAGGTTTTGCACCTAAAGCTTTTCTAATTCCGAATTCTTTTGTTCTTTCTTTTATTACAAAAATCATAATATTAGAAATACCTATTATACCTGCAATTAAAGTTCCTGAACCTACAAAAACAACAATTAAATATAAAACAAACATAAACTGACCCACACCTTTGTTAGCTTCTGCCATATTTCTTACAGAAAGTGCACTTTGATCATCTGGATGAATGTTCATTTTTTTACGCAAATCACGCTCCATTTTATTACCAAAAGCTATGGCTGCATCTAAACTTAAGTTTGGATTGTATCCTAAATTAATTTGACTAATATAATCGTTATTACCATACATCATTTGTGCTGTACTAACAGGCATGTATGCTTGTCTTTCTTCATTATCTCCTCCCTCATCAGAAAAAACACCAATAATTAAAAAAGAACTTCCGTTTACATTTACTCTTTTATTTAAAGCAGGTTTATTACCAAATAAATCTTCTTTAATTAATCTACCAATTACAAGAACTTTAGATTTTTCTTTAATATCTCTTTCATTTAAATAACGTCCTTCATCTATAATCGTTTTTTCTAAAAATTGATGATCTGGATGTACTGCTCTTAAACGATAATTATCTGCTTTACTCTTATATTTAATAGCAACACTTTTATAAATTCTTGCAGATTGATATTGAATTTTATTTGCATACTCATCACCTACATAATCATATTCTTTATTGGTAAGTTGTACTCTTCTACCAGTTTGCAAGCCTTTGTATGGTTTAGAGGTTTTCCAAACACGAACAAACATTGCATTTTGAGCATCATCATTAAATGCACTTTTAAAAGAGTTACTTAAACCACTAACAATACCGAAAAGTAGGGTAAATAATAAAATAGCAAAAGCTACTGTAAAACCAGACATTACAGAACGTAATCTGTTTTTATTAATGCTTTGAAATATTTCTCTCCAACGATCTAAATCAAACATAATTAAACGGCTTTAGATGCTTTTGTATACTCATCACTAATTATAATACCGTCTTTTAAACGTACAACTCTTTTGGTTTGTTCTGCAACTTCTTCTTCGTGCGTAATTACAAAAACTGTCATTCCTTCATCATTAATGTCTTTTAATAAATCCATAACAGAATCTGTAGTTGTAGAGTCTAATGCTCCTGTTGGTTCATCAGCTAAAACAACTTTTGGTTTTGTTACCAATGCTCTTGCAATTGCAACACGTTGTTTTTGACCTCCAGAAAGTTCGTTTGGTAAATGGTTTGCCCAATCTTTTAAACCTACTTTATCTAAATACTCTAAAGCTATTTTTAAACGTTCTTTTCTATTCATTCCTTTATAATACAAAGGAAGAGCCACGTTTTCTAGAGCAGTTTTATAGGATATTAAGTTAAAAGACTGAAACACAAATCCTAAAAATTTATTTCTAAGAATTGCTGCTTTTTTCTCGTTTAAGTTTTTTATTAATTGACCATTTAAAAAATAATCTCCTTCATCATGTTCATCTAAAAGACCTACTATATTTAATAAAGTAGATTTACCTGAACCAGAAGATCCCATAATAGAAACAAATTCTCCTTCTTTAATATGCAAATCTATTCCTTTTAATACGTGTAAAGAATCTTTACCTATAGGATAAGATTTGTGTAGTTTTTCTATTCTAATCATTGTTGGTTAATTTTAAACTAAAGTACCGAAAGCTATTGATTGCGTTTACTAATATTTTGTTAAAAGCAATTATGAATAATTAACTTAATACAAACATAAGACGTACAATTAAAATAAATGTTACAAGAAATATAAAAAAAAGATAAAGTATCTTTGTAATACTAAACTTAAAGCCAATAAATGGTTGATATACCTAATAATAAAAAAATTATTTTATTTGATGGAGTTTGTAATTTATGCAATACTTCTGTTTTAAAAGTTATTAAATACGATAAAAACAACGTGTTTTTATTTGCTGCTTTACAATCTGAAAAAGGAAAAGAAATAATAAACTATTTAGGTATAGATACTTCTAAAATAGATTCAATAATTTTATATGAACCAGGTGTTTCTTACGAAATTAAATCTACAGCTGCCTTAAAAATAATGAAAGAGTTTAAAGGTTTTTGGAGTCTTACAAGTATTTTTATGCTTTTGCCAGAAGGTTTTAGAAATTCTGTTTACAATTATATTGCAAAAAATAGGTACAAATGGTTTGGTAAAAAAGAAAGTTGCATGATACCTACTCCTGAATTAAAAGCTAAATTTTTAGATTAAAATGAAATTACCTAAAGAAATTAAATGTGTCATTTTTGACATGGATGGTGTAATTATAGATTCTGAAGAAATTCATAAAAAAGCCTATTATGAAACCTTTAATGCTATTGGTGTAGATGTTTCTGATGATTTATACAAAACACTTACAGGTTCTTCCACAATAAATGCGTTTCAAAAATTAGTAAATCATTTTAAGTTAGAATTAAATCCAGAAGATTTAGTTAAAAATAAAAGAGCACGTTATGTAAACTTTTTTGAAAACGACCCAACTTTACATTTAGTAAAAGGTGTAGAAGATTTAATAAAACATTGTTATAACAAAGGTTTAACTTTAATTCTTGCCTCCTCTTCTGCTATGGTTAATATAGATAGAGTTTTTAACAGATTTAATTTAAACCAATATTTTACTGCTAAAATTAGTGGTGCAGATTTAACAGAGTCTAAACCACATCCAGAAATTTTTGAAAAAGCTGCCATTTTAGGAAATACTCCCAAAGAAAACTGTATCGTAATTGAAGATTCTGACAATGGTGTAAAAGCAGCAAACGATGCTGGAATTTTTGTTTTTGGTTTTAAAAATCCTATGGCTGATGATCAAACTTTAGAAAATGCAGATTTTATTATCAATAATTTTAAAAGATTGAAAAAATTAATTTAAAAGAAGCATCTATTAACTTAATAAATCTAGCTAGTTTAATTGGTTTAAAAGCAATGTCTATTTTAGATTAAATAAAACACCAACAATTTTTTTAAAAAAACTTACAATAATTTAGCCATTGCTTCTTTTATGATAGCAGTGTTCTTAACTCTATTTGGTGTGTTTTTAGTTTTTTGATCTTGTACCATTCTTCGCATTAAATTGATAACAACTTTATCAAAATTATACTGCTTAAATTGGTTTCCTTTAACAACCATATCATTTACTAAATTTTGAATTGCTTCTGTATTATTACTTTCAGAAATTTGAGTAAAAGCCTTATTATACATAGCTTTTGTTTTTTTATCTGCATTTAAATACATACCAGACAATACACTTTTAGCTATAAATGGCAATTCTTTTTCATCGTTTTCTTCAATAAAAATACGAGTTAATGGAGTTGCTAATATTTTTCTAACTTCATCTGGCAATGTTTTAGATTTTACAACTGCTGTTTGTTTATCTATATAATACATAGCAACTAAAGCTTTTCCTAAAACTGCATACGATTTACTTTCTAAAGCTTTTTCGAAAATACCTTTTAACTCTGGGTCTGTTAATTTTCCTAAAGTTTCTATTGCTACAGCTTGCACTAATGTTTTTGGATCATTATTAGCTATTTTCATTATTTTTTGAATAGCTGTTTTTTTAGAAAATTTATTTATTAAATCTATATTTTCTAAAGCTAAAATTCTAATTCTATAAGAATCATCACTCATAGCATTGGCAATAGCATTAAAGGCAATTTTTTCTTCTTGCTTTTTTGCAACTTCTAATAAAGCTTCTCTTCTATGAGTAAAATTTTCTGCATTTTTTAACTGAAAAATATAATCACTTAAAACTTTATTTTCTATTATTTTACATAATAAAACTCCATCAGCATTTACTTGAATTAAGGTAGGCTGTTTAGTGTAAGAAAATTTAAATGAAGCATCTTTACCATTAACAAAAACTTTGTGTCTATACTTTTTTCCTTTTTCAAAAATATCGATAGCTATAGGAAACTTAAATTCATTATTATTTAATTGTAATAAATTTACGGTTACTGTTTTTTGAATTGTATTATAATCATAAGAAACTTCTATTTCTGGATGACCAGAATTGTAATACCATTGATTAAAAAACCAGTTTAAATCTTTACCAGTAATTTTTTCGAAAACTAAACGCAATTGATGTACTTCTGCTGCTTTGTATTTATTTTCTATTAAGTACGTCTTTAATCCTAAGAAAAAAGCTTCATCACCTAAATAATTACGTAACATATGCAAAATAGATCCACCTTTGTTATAGCTTACTAAATCAAACATATCTTCTTTATCATCGTAATTAAAACGCACCAAATGTTTTTCGCTATTTAAACCATTTTTATAGGCTTCTCTATCTTTAAACAAATGCATATCTGCATCTAATTTTCCGTATTTATATTCTCTCCACAAATACTCACTATAATTAGCAAAAGATTCATTTAAAGTTAAGTTAGACCAACTTTCTGAAGTAACTAAATCTCCAAACCAATGATGAAACAATTCGTGTGCAATTGTGTTTTCTTGTACATTTTCATCTATTAATTGTCCTGGAGTTTGGTATGCATTTTCACCATGAATTACAGCTGTTGTATTCTCCATTGCTCCAGATACATAATCTCTACCAACAATCTGACTGTATTTATTCCAAGGATACTCTACACCTAATTTTTCTGAAAAGAATTTCATCATTTCTGGTGTTAAACCAAAAATATCTCGTGCATAAGGTGCATATTCTTTTTCTACATAATAATTAATAGGAATATTTTTATAAGAATCTTTAACTATTTCATACTCTCCTACTCCCATAAAAAATAAATAAGGAGCGTGTTTTTGATCCATTTTCCAATAATCTGTTCTGTTAATTCCATTTTTGGTTTGACTCACTAATTTTCCATTAGAAAGTGTAACAAACTTATCTGGAACAGTCATATAAATTTCTTGAGTAGTTTTTTGATTTGGACTATCTATTGTTGGAAACCAACAACTACTTGCTTCTGTTTCTCCTTGTGTCCAAATTTGTGTTGGTTTGTTTTTATCAAAACCATCTGCATTTATAAAATACAATCCTTTTGCATCTGTAATAGCTGCACTTCCTTTTTGCTTCACTTTTTCTGGACGAGCAGTGTATTTTATATAAACTGTAAATTCTTCTTCTTTAGTATATTCTTTTGGTAAATCTATAATGATTTTAAAATCATCATAATTAAAATCTAATTTTTGATTGTTTAGAACAACATTATGAATAATCATTGATTTGGCATCTAAAGTTAATTTATTAGTTGCATAAAAATGTGGTTTTACTGTAACCCAAGCTTCACCATTTAATTGTTTGTCTTTAAAATTAAAATCTACTTTTAATTTTGTGTGTATTAAATCGTGAATTTTATCTCTTTCTGGTTTGTAAGTAGTATAGGTTTGAGAAAAACTTACCAAACTTATCATTGTTAAAACAACAAAGAGCATTTTTTTAATCATCATAAACATCATTTTCTAAAAGCATCAAAAATAAGAAATAATAAAATTGTAGCTGTTAATGAGCAGTTAAATTCAAAAAGTATACCAAAACATATAAAAAAAGCTGTAATCAATTAAGATTACAGCTTTTTAAAATAACAAAATAAATATTTTATTTTCCTTTAAAAATAGCGCTAAATTGTTCTAAACCAACATTGTCTCCATCAATCTTAACATTATTCATCATTTCTATAATTTTAGCAGGGTTCATGTTTTCGCCTAACAAACGAGCAACACCCACACCAGCTTCTTTACCATAACCAAAAGCAATTACTTCGTCTATAGAATCTGTATCACCAGTATAATATAGGTTTACATGCATTCCTTTTGCTTTCATAGACATTAAAGATTTATACTCTTTGTTATCTGTAAAAATACTTTTTAACTTCCCTTTTTCTACTTCATATGCAGCTTCATTGCCTTTAATTGGTAATGCAACAACATTTACTTTTCGAATACTTTTTAACGTAGCTTTTACATCTTCTGATACATCTTCTGATTTTAGTTGTAAAAAACTTGTAGGAATATCTACTGTTATAAAACCTGTTTTTTCTTGACTTTCTACTAAATATCCTTGTAATGATTTTTCGTTTTTACATGAAGTTACCATTAGTACAAGTAATAATAAAGAAAGTACTTTAGTTATATTTTTCATTATTTGTTGTTTATTGTTGATAAAAAATAATAGTTAGATTTAAATAAATCTAACTATTAATCTTGATTTACTTGTCTTTTCCTTTAGAAAAAGTATCTGCTAATTCAGACATTTTATTAACATCTATATTACCCGTTAATGATACTATAACTGCTTCAGATTGTCCTTTTGTATGCTTATCAATACCTTTAATAAACATTAACACTTCACTTACAAAGTTTTTATTTTTTGTAGATTTTACATAAATTTTTACTCGAGAATTATCATCTTTAATTCTCATTAACTGTGTTAAGTTTTGCTTTTTAATGGCAGTATTAGCCATTTTTTCCATTTTGTTTGCGATATCTGAATTTGATGCCGAAAACATTTTAAATTCTTTTAAATCTTGAATCATTTGAAAGACTTTCATTCCTTCATTATCATCTATTTTTACATTTTTGAATTTAGAGATTAACTCAAAAGCATCTTTGGTTACTACTACCATATCTACTCCATCCATATCTTCTAAAGAGTCAAAAAAAGATTGTGCGCTTGTTACCATTGGTGCAACTACTAACGCTATTAAAATTGTTATTTTTTTCATAATTATCTATTCTTTGTTTACTTGGTTTTACTAATTTACTTTACTTGGTTTATTTTAATATTTTATTAACTGTATTTTCATAAGTATATAAAGTTGCTACTGCTTTTTCTCCTTTTTTAAGGTTAGATGACAAAAGCATTAAGCCTTTACTTATTTGATCAAACTGTTTTTGTGCTTGGTATCTATCATATTCATTTTTACCAATAAAAACACTTAATAATAAGACTACTGACGCAGCTACAGATAACCATTTTAAGTTTCTCTTTTTAGATTTCTTAGGTTCTAACTGAATGGTTTTTGTGTACGTTTCATCTTTGGTTGCAGCAAAATAATTAAACATAAAAGCATATTCTTGCAAATGTGGTGCTACATTCCCTCCTGTAAAATAGTTTCTTAGGGTTGCTTCTTCTTGCAAAGACGTTTCTGCGTTTTCGTATTTTTCTACTAATTTTTCTATGTTAGCTAACTCCATAGTTATGTTTTTTAATTAATGCTTCTCTTATCGTTTTTCTTGCTCTAGACAATGCTACTCTAACTGCAGTTGGTTTCATATCTACCATTTTGCAAATTTCATCAAAATCATATTGTTCAACATCTCTTAGCTGAATAATAATTTTTTGTTGTTCTGGTAAGCTTTCTATCAATTGGTGCACTTGGTTTACACTGTCTTGATGTTCTATTTTCTTATCTAAAGACGTTTCTTTTTCTTTATAATTACTGTGTACAAGAGTTAAATTACTTGCTTGTTTACTTTTTAAACGGTCATAACAATAATTTTTAGTCATTGTCATAGCAAATGCTTCAACATTCTTATAATCAGCAATTTTTTCTTTACTTCTCCATAATTTAAAGAATAGTTCTTGTGTAGCATCTTCAGCTTCTTCTGTAGAAACTAAGAGTCTTTTTGCTAAACGAAAGACTTTGTCTTTAAATGGTAAAACAACTTTTAAAAAGTCTGATTGGTTCATTTGGTTTGGTTAATTTATCTTGTAAAAATCTAATAAATACATTTCTTTTTATCAGGTTTACATAATTACGACGAGGCATCTTTTATTTTGTTACAAGATATTTTAAAAATAATACTATTTCTATTTATATTGCGTTAGTTTTACTATAAACATTTTTATTTTTTTGATGAAAAAATCTTTTAAAACCCTTTATTTTATTGCTTTTTCTTTATTATTCTTTAGCTGTTCTAAAGAATACGAAGTTCCTTCAAATATTATTGCTCATGATTTTGTTTGGAAAGGTTTAAACGCATATTACTTACATCAAGATGAAATTGCAGACTTATCTGACAGACGTTTTAACTCTGATATAGAATTAAACAATTATTTAAATACTTTTCCAGATTACAATACGCTTTTTTCAAGTTTATTACTTTCTGGTGATACAAAATCTGTTTTAGTTGAAGATTACAACACAATAAGAACTCCAGATTTAAGAACCGCATTTACAAATGGTTTAGAATTCGGAATTATTGCAGAACCAAATCATGCAGAAAATGTTTTAGGTTATGTAACCCATATATTACCTAACTCAGAAGCTTCTACCAAAACAATTGTTAGAGGTGAGTTTTTTAATGCAGTTAATGGAGTTCAATTAACAAGAACAAATTACCAAGATATTCTATTAAATGGTGCTGATACATTTACTTTAGAAATGGCAAATTTTGATGGAACAACTATAACTTCAAATGCAAAAACCGTAAATTTATCTAAGCAAAATTATAATTACCCAGCTACTTTTTTAGAAAAAACATTGACTATAAATACAGATAAAGTTGCTTATTTGTCTTACAATAACGATTTTTCAAATAATTACATTAAAGAATTAAATAACACGTTCTTAAGCTTTAAAAATCAAAGTGTTAGTAAAATAATTTTAGACTTAAGAAATAATATTGGTGGTGGTAGTTTTGCAAAAAACATTTCTAAAATTGCTAGTATGATTACTGGTCAATTTACTGATGAAATTATCATCAAAGAAAAATGGAATACCAAAGCTCAATCTTGGTTTCAAGCAAATCAACCAGATTCACTGTTAACCAAATTCCCTACAAAACTAGATGCAACAACCTCTATAAATAGTATTAGTGTTTCTGATGTTTATATTATTTTAAATGGTGAAAACTTTACAGGTTCTTCTGCTATAGAATTATTAATTAATAGTTTAAAAGCGCATATAAATGTACATATTATAGGTAATACAACATCAGGTAATAATACTGGTTCAATTACATTATATAATTCTGAAGACTATGATTTTGGTTTAAGAAATAATACACATACAATAGCATTACAACCAATTGTGTTAACTTTTTTAAATAATAACGACCAAACTTATGAAAATGGATTTAACCCAAACATTACTATCTGTAATAACGAAGATGTTTTAAATTTAGGAGTTTTAGGAGAAACTTCTGATCCTATTTTAAATAATATTATAAATTATATATCAACAGGAACTGCCTCAACAACAGTGTGTAATCCTAACAATTTTGAATATTTATTTAACAGTATTAATAATCAAAGAGAAATTGATAATGGTGTTTTTATAAACCAAGATTTACCAAACACAAATTAAATATGAGTAGAATTATAAAATTAAGTTTATTGTCTGTATTATTTCTTGTAGCTTCTTGTTCTAAAAGTGATAATACCAATATAGAACCAACCATTTCTGATGATATCAACTATTTTATCTGGAAAGGCCTTAATGCTTACTATTTTTGGCAAAAAGATGTTCCTAATTTAGCCGATAATCGTTTTTCTACTTATGATGAATTATATACTCATTTTAGAAGTTTCTCTTCTAACGAAGACTCTTTTTATAGTTTAATCTATCAAGAAGGAGTTTCTGATCGTTTTTCTTGGATAGTTGATGATTATGTTGCTTTAGAAAACTCTTTTCAAGGAATTAACCTTTCTACAGGAATGGAGTTTGGCTTAAAGCGTTACAACAACAGTGATACTAATGTTTTTGGATACGTAAGGTATGTTGTACCAAATACAAGTGCAGCTAACAATTCTGTTACACGTGGTATGATTTTTAATTCTGTAAATGGTACTCAAATAACAGATAGTAATTATAAAAATTTATTGTTTAGTGATAACATCAGTTTAAATATTGGTTTGGCAGATTATAATAATGGTAATCCTACTTCTAATGGAACTAGCATTTCATTAACTAAAGAACAAGTATCAGAAAATCCTGTTTCAATTTCTAAGGTTTTAAATGAAGGGAATAAAAAAATTGGATACTTATTATACAATCAATTTGCTAGCTCATATGATGCACATTTAAATGCAGCTTTTAATACTTTTAAGTCTGAAGGTATAACAGAACTTATTGTAGATTTAAGATATAATGGAGGTGGCTCTGTAAAATCTGCAACTTATTTAGGAAGTTTAATTACTGGTCAATTTAATAATGAAGTTTACTCTAAACAAGTGTGGAATCAAAAAGTTCTTGCTGCAAATGACCCTGATAGGTTTTTAAACTATTTTACAAACGAAATTAAAAATACAGATTCTAATGGAAACATTACTATTCAAGAACCTCTAAATAGTTTAAACCTTTCTAGTGTTTACTTTATTGTTTCTGGTAGTTCTGCTTCTGCGTCAGAATTGGTTATTAACTCTTTAAGATCTTACATAGATGTAAACATTGTAGGTACTACAACTGTTGGTAAACAAGTGGGATCTATAACTATTTATGATTCTGAAGATGGCTCAAAAAATGGAGACAACCTAAATTCTAATCATAAGTATGCAATGCAACCTATTGTTTTAGAAATTTCTAATAAAGACAATCAAAATGAACCTGGAGGTTTCATTCCTGGAGTTACTGTACCTGGAATTCAATTATCTGAAAACTATGGTAATTTAGGTGTTTTAGGAGAACGTTCTGACCCTTTATTAGATAGAACTATATCACTAATAACAACTGGTAAAAAGAACACGTTAAAAAATGATGTTCAAGAATTTACAGAAATTTACAATTCTAAGCTTGCAACACCAACTAGTAACAATATGTATGTAGATTTCATAAAATAGAATCTCAAAAAAATCCAGTTTTAAACTGGATTTTTTTTTAGATAAAAGTTTTTTATTTAGAATCTGATTTTTCTATAAATTTTTCTATTTCTTGATCTGTTAAAACATCTGGTCTAAATTCACTCATTAATTCTTCTCTTTTAGATTTTGCATATTTATAGCCAGATTTCCACCATTTACGCATTAATTTTTCATCAAAAACTAAAGAGTTTGTAGTTAAAACAGTGGGTGTATAATACAAGTTTAATTTTATGTCTTTATTATTGGCTGCTAATTTACCAATTGTAATATTATGTCTTTCTACATGTGTTAACATAAAATCAAAAACATCAAACAATAAAGAAAACGGATTTTTTGCTGGCAATCTATTAAATTGAGTTACTTCTGTTTCTAAAATAATGGCATCAATTTCTGTTGCTCCTCTTAGTATAGCTTCTCTAATAGGTACTAAAGCTCCAAAACCTCCATCTGCATATTGGCAATTATTTTTTTCTAATAAACTCATAAAAGGCACATAGTTACAAGAACCCCAAATCCAATCGCAAAAATCATCATAAGAACAATCATTTATAGACTTATACTCAATATTATTTGCTGTTAAATTAGATACAGTTACTACTACATCTTTATTATTGGCTCTAATTTCATTGTACATTTCTTTAGTAATTTTCCTTTTTATTAAACTTCTTAGGTTTTTACTTTCTCCAAAAGTTTTTCTTCCATTTAAAAAGTTCCATAATGTATTTAAGTGTCTAATACTAATTACTTTTTCGCCTGCAACTCTTTTAATTTTAAAAGGATTATTACTAAAAATAGTTTTCTGATTTACGTTTGTGTAAAGTTGTTTTAAATCATCTAATTTACCCAAAGCCAAATGAGAAACCATTAAACTTCCTGTAGAAGTACCTAAAAACAAATCGTAATCTTTGTTTTCTTTCTTCATTAAATATTGTGCTACACCACCAGCAAATGCTCCTTTACTTCCTCCACCAGAAATTACCAACGCTTTTTTCATTATCTAAAAATGATTTGTTTATTTTAGTGCTATAAAAGTATCAAAAATGAAAAGAATAATCGTACTATTTTTTGCTTTCCTAGTTTTTACTGCCTGTAACAAAGAATATCAACCAAGAATAATAGACTCTGTAGAGGTTCAAGAATTTAAAATGGAAAACATTAGCATTCGTGCAATTCATGTTATTAATAAAGACAAAGTAATTTATGCAGGATCAAATGGAGATGTAGGTTATTTTACAGACAAAGAAACTCCTGTTTTACAACCAATTTCTATAAAATATCAAGATACAATAAGTCCAAATTTTAGAAGTATTGCTTCAAATGGAAAAGCAGTTTTTGCTTTAAGTGTTGCAAATCCTGCTTTATTATATAAAATTTCTGGTGGTAAAGCTGCTTTAATTTATTCTGAAAAACACGAAAAAGTATTTTATGATTCAATGCATTTTTTTGATGACAATAAACATGGAATTGCTGTTGGAGATCCTACTGATAATTGTGCTTCAATTCTATTAACTGACAATGCAGGTGAAACTTGGACAAAAATTCCATGTGAAAATCTTCCAAAATTTGTACAAGATGAAGCCTTTTTTGCTGCAAGTAATACTAATATTAAAACAATTGGTAGCACTGTTTGGATAGCTTCTGGAGGAAAAAAATCTCGAATTTTAAAATCTGAAGATTATGGTAAAACTTGGCAAATTTTTAATACTCCAATAATACAAGGAAATGGACCACAAGGAATGTATTCTATAGATTTTTATGATAAAAACATTGGAATTGCTATTGGTGGAGATTATTCTAAACCATTAGAAAACTCAAGTAATAAAGCAATAACAAAAGATGGTGGTAAATCATGGATTTTAGTTGCAGATGGGCAAAACCCTAATTATAAAAGTTGTGTACAATATGTTCCTAAAACTAATGGAAAAGAAGTTTTTGCAGTTGGTAAAACTGGAATTTCATATTCTAATGATGGTGGTGTTTCTTGGAAAGAAGTTTCTAAAGAAGGTTATTATGCTATTCAATTTGTAGATAGAAATACAGCTTGGTTATCTGGAAATAACAAAATTGGAAAAATGGTTTTAAAATAAATGAAGAACGTTTTATTCACTTTAATAGGAGCTTCTCTCCTATTTTTTGCTTGCTCTAAACAATCAAAAATTATTGAAAACTTTAATTGTAAACCTATTAAGTTTAAAAACCTTGAAAAGGTTAATGATTTTAAAAATTTATTTTCATTAGAAATTCCTAGCACTTGGAAAACAAATTTATATTATGATGATTTGCAATCATCTATTTACACAGCAGATACTACAAAACAATTAACAGAAACTTTACTTTTAGATATAACTAATATCAATCAAAACATTAAATTTGATACGAATTTTAAGCTGAAACAAGAACAAGAAAATTTATCTAAAAACTTAGTTCAAATAACATCTAAAAAAACAACAATACTTAATAAACCATCTTTTTACACCATATCTAAAGGCAAAAAAGGAAAATTTAATTATAAAGTTTGTCATTTTTTTATAAAAATAAACGAACAAAGTTTTATACTTGCTAAGGCAGAAGTTTATGGAGATTCGTTAAAAAACGAAAGACTATGTAAGGCTATAAACCTTATTGAAAAAATTAAAATATTACATTAAAATGATTAATAAACAGTATATTACAAATAGATTTATAAAATATATTACTATAGATACAGAATCTGATCCTAACAATCCTGCTTTTCCTAGTACAGAAAAACAATGGGACTTAGCTAAGGTTTTAGTAGAAGAATTGAAAGAAATTGGTATGCAAGATGTAGATTTAGATGACAATTGTTACATCATGGCAACATTACCTAGTAATTTAAATTATGAAGTACCTACAATAGGTTTTATTGCACATATAGATACAAGTCCAGATTTTACAGGAGCTAATGTAAACCCTCAAATTGTAGAAAATTATAATGGAAAAGACATTGTTTTAAATGCTGATCAAAATATTATTTTATCTCCAGATTATTTTGATGATTTACTGCAATATAAAGGTCAAACAATTATTACAACAGATGGTACAACACTTTTAGGAGCAGATGATAAAGCAGGTATTACAGAAATTGTTTCTGCAATGGAATACCTTATTCAAAATCCAGAAATTAAACACGGTAAAATTAGAATTTGTTTTACTCCAGATGAAGAAGTTGGTAAAGGTGCTCATTTATTTGATGTTGATAAATTTGGAGCAGAATGGGCTTACACAATGGATGGAAGTCAAATTGGAGAATTAGAATACGAAAACTTTAATGCTGCTGGTGCTAAAGTTACTATAACAGGTAAAATTGTACATCCTGGTTATGCAAAAGGAAAAATGATTAATTCTATGCTAATTGCAAACCAATTTATAGCTGCTTTACCTTTATCTGAAGTACCAGAAAAAACAGAAGGTTATGAAGGTTTTTTTCATTTACATGATTTAAATGGAAATGTAGAAGAAACTGTTTTAGAGTATATTATAAGAGATCATGATTTAGATTTGTTTGAAGGAAGAAAAAAACTAATGCTAAAAGTAGCAGAAGATTTAAACAAAAACCATGGTCAAGAACTAGTTAAAGTAGAAATAAAAGACCAATACTTTAATATGAAAGAAAAAATAACTCCTGTTATGCATATTGTAGATATTGCAGAAGAAGTTATGAAAGATTTAAAAATTAAACCTTTAATAAAAGCAATTAGAGGAGGTACAGATGGATCTCAATTATCATACAAAGGTTTACCTTGTCCTAATATATTTGCTGGTGGACATAACTTTCATGGTCGTTTTGAGTATGTTCCAGTAGAATCTATGATAAAAGCAACAGAAGTAATTGTAGGAATAGCAAAAAAAGTAACAGAAAAATAATTACCCATAAAAAAAGTCTCCAGTAAACTGGAGACTTATCTATCATAGCTTATGCTATTAAGTAAACTCATTAAAAATAAAGCCCCTAATCTCTATTAAAAAATCTTGTTCACAGTACAAACTTAATCATTTTTATGACATATCAAACTATAATCTTAAAATAATTCAGGTTTTTTTCCTTTTACACCTATATAAAAAGCTTTAAAAACTTCAAAATCTTTAGTTTTATCGTTTGTAGTATAATAAGGCTCAGATACTTTAACCTTTTTTTCACCAAAATCTAAAGTAGCCATAACAACTGGCACATTAGCCCCTTTTGCTATATAGTAAAAGCCTGTTTTCCACTTTTCTACCTTTTTTCTTGTTCCTTCTGGAGATAAACCTAATTTAAATTCTTCTTTAGAATTAAACACATCTATAACAGAATCTACTAAATTGCTACTCTTAGACCTATCTACTGGTGTACCTCCTAACATTTTAAAGAAAAAACCAAAAGGAGGTTTAAATAAAGAATTTTTACCAATAAAATGAATCATTGTACCAGAAGACATTCTTGCTAAAATTGCAATAGGAAAATCTACCCAACTGGTGTGTGGTGCAGCAATAACAACATATTTCTTAATATCTTGAGGAAAATCGTTTTCTAATTTCCACCCTAAAATGGTAAATAATATAAATTTAGCTAAGCTTTTCATGAAAAGTAAAAGTGGAAGTGTTAATAAAATCCTTATTTAAAGGTTTTGTGTTGTCATTTAAAGCGATAAATTTATGAACTTAAATTGACATGATGAACGAATTGATAATTTACTTACTTATAGCACTGATTTTTAGTGTTATAGGTTTTTACATAGGCAACCTTTTAACGAAATTAAAGTTTGAAAAAGAAAAAGGTGATACAGAAAAAGTAACATCTACCCTAGAATTTGAAATTTCTAAATTAAAAGAAAGCATAAAAAATGCTGAAAACAAAACTGAAGAACTACAAAGCGAATTAAAATTTATACAAAAAGAAAAAGAAAATTTAATTTCTGATAAAACTCGTTTAGAAACCGAGTATAAAAATACTGAAGAAAAACTTCAAGAAAACAAAGAAGAAGTAGAAAAACTTCAAGATAAATTTACCAAGGAATTCGAAAATTTAGCCAACAAAATTTTAGAAGAAAAATCAAATAAATTTACTGAACAAAACAAAGAAAATTTAAAAATAATTTTAAATCCTTTACAAGAAAAAATTAAAGTTTTTGAAGACAAAGTAGATAAAACTCATAAAGAAAGTATTGATTATCATGCTGCTTTACGTCAACAAATTTTAGGCTTAAAAGAACTAAACCAACAAATGAGCAAAGAAACCTTAAACCTTACCAAAGCTTTAAAAGGAGATAATAAAGCACAAGGTAATTGGGGTGAATTAGTACTAGAAAGAGTTTTAGAAAAATCTGGTTTAGAGAAAGATAGAGAGTATTATGTACAGCAAAGTTTTACCAATGATGAAGGAAAAAGAATTTTACCAGATGTTGTAATTCATTTACCAGATAACAAAAAAATGGTAGTAGATTCTAAAGTTTCTTTAACCGCTTATGAGCAATTTGTAAACGAAGAAGATGAAACTTTAAAAGCACAATTTTTAAAAGATCATGTTGCATCTTTAAAAAGACATGTAGAGCAATTATCAGAAAAAAAATACGAAGATATTTACAGAATCGAATCTCCAGATTTTGTATTACTATTTATACCAATAGAACCTGCATTTGCAGTTGCAATTAATGCAGACAACCATTTATATAATAAAGCATTCGAAAAAAATATAGTAATTGTTACACCTACTACTCTATTGGCAACTTTAAGAACTATAGATTCTATGTGGAATAATGAAAAGCAACAAAGAAATGCTATAGAAATTGCAAGACAAGCAGGTGCTTTATATGATAAGTTTGATGGTCTTTTAAAAGATTTAGTTGGTATTGGTAAGAGAATAGATGATAGCAAAAAAGAATACTCTAATGCTATGAATAAGCTTGTAGATGGTAGAGGAAACTTAATTACTAGTGTTGAAAAATTGAAAAAAATGGGTGCAAAAGCTAAAAAATCGCTTCCAGAAAATATTATTGAAAGAGCTAGTGAAGATTAGCTTTTAAATACTTAAACTAAAAAAGCATCAAGTAAATACTTGATGCTTTTTTTATAATGAATCCTTACTATTGTAAGGTCTATATTTACATTACAAATAATCTTCTTGCACTCATCATATGTGCTACTCTTTCACCAATTTCGTGTAATTTCTCTTCATTTTCAGCATTCTGAATAGCTTCATCAATAAAGTTTACAACAGCTTTCATATCTTCTTCTTCTAAACCACGAGTTGTAATTGCAGCAGTTCCAATACGAATTCCAGAAGTTACAAATGGAGATTTATCATCAAAAGGAACCATATTTTTGTTAACTGTAATATCTGCTTTACCTAAAGCAATTTCTGCATCTTTACCAGAAATATCTTTGTTACGTAAATCTATTAACATACAGTGGTTGTCTGTTCCACCAGAAATAATATTATAACCTTTTGCAACAAATTCTTTAGCCATTGCTGCAGCGTTTTCTTTAACTTGTAATTGGTATTCTAAAAACTCATCTGTTAAAGCTTCACCAAAAGCAACAGCTTTAGCAGCAATAACATGCTCTAATGGTCCTCCTTGATTTCCTGGAAAAACAGAAGAATTAATTAAAGTAGACATTTTCTTTAATTTACCAGACTTTAATTTTAATCCGAAAGGATTTTCAAAATCTTTACCAATCATAATCATACCACCTCTTGGTCCACGTAAGGTTTTGTGAGTAGTTGTAGTAACAATATGACAGTGTGGTAATGGATCGTTTAAAATACCTTTAGCAATTAAACCTGCTGGATGAGAAATATCTGCCATTAAAATAGCACCTACTTCATCAGCAATTTCTCTAAATTTTGCAAAATCAATGTCTCTAGAATAAGCAGAAGCACCAGCAATAATTAATTTTGGCTTGTGTTCTTTAGCTTGTTGAGCAACATGAGTATAATCTATTCTACCAGTTTCTTTATCAACTCCGTAAAATACAGGATTGTATAATTTACCAGAAAAGTTTACTGGAGAACCATGAGTTAAATGACCTCCATGAGATAAATCGAAACCTAAAACTGTATCACCTGGCTTTAAACAAGCTGCAAAAACAGCTGTATTAGCCTGAGAACCTGAGTGAGGTTGAACGTTTACATATTCTGCTCCAAATAATTCTTTAGCTCTATCTATAGCAATTTGCTCTATAACATCAACAACTTCACATCCTCCATAATATCTCTTTCCAGGATATCCTTCAGCATATTTGTTGGTTAAAATAGAACCTTGAGCTTTCATTACTTCATCACTTACAAAGTTTTCTGAAGCGATTAACTCTAAACCATTTAATTGTCTTTCTTTTTCTTCCTGAATAAGGTCAAAAATTTGATTGTCTAATTGCATTGTTGTTGTTTTTATAGAAGCATCAAAAATAACAAAAAACATATATGTAAAAAATAAGTTTTAATGATATTTTATCAAGTTTTGATATTATTATCTTTTTGAGAAAAAAGTTGATGTTTTAATATATTTACTTTAAAATTTAAATCATTATTAGAAAATATTTAAAACTTAAGTTTTAAACGCTAAACTTAAAAATTTCGAATAACTAATTCAGTTAATCTGTGTTTTAAAATTTATGTTCAATATTAGTATTAAACAATAACTAAATTTACTTCAAATTCTTTAGGATAAAGTCTACAGTTTTATTGGTATTTTTATTTTCAGAATAAGAATCTGTAATATGCTTTGAGTTGATTGCGTGTTTTTTATCAATCATATAAGCAATATCATCAACATATTCTAAAGACACTTTACCAGTTAGTAACAGACTTAAATCTTTCCCTTTTTGATGGTAATCGTAAATCTTTTTTAATCCTGTTAAATACAAATAATCTTTGGTAAAACCTCCTCCTCTATGTGCTCTTACAGAAATGTAAAAAGCTTCATCTTTTTTTAAATCATAACCATTGTGTAGCATTCTAAAAGTTCTTGAAAACGAATATCCTTTTGCTAAACTATCTACTGCTAAAACTCTGTATGCTAATTCTCTTAGTCTTTTTACTGTTAAATTACCAGACATATATTCGCTAAAAACAGCTAAACCTTCTTGTGTTTCTTCATTGTTTGGAAAACCGTGAGAAAACACTTTTAAAGGATGTAACATACCATTCATTGTTGTTACCATATGAACCCCAATTTCGTGATTTGTTAAAATATTTATTTGGTTTTCTGAAAACACATGATTTTCATTTAAAACCAATGCCTGAATACTATTAGAAACCATGGCAATAGCTCCCATAGTTTTAGAGTTTTTTATAGAATAACTAAAATCATAATTTTTAGAATATTCTCTAAAAAACTGATGAGATTCTGTTGCAGAATATTTAGGCTTAAAAATTTCAGATTTATCATCTTCACTTTCAAAATGAAGAATAAATTTTGCGTTTTCTACATCTTGCTCTGTAGGTGTACCAAAAGAACGTAAACTATTGTAATAAAAACGTTTACCTTTACCAATAGTTTCTATACATTGTATTAATCCTGAATAAAAATAGATGATATCTTCATAGAAATCTCGTAATTTTTCATCTTCAATATCATCAATAGTTAAGGCAAAAAATTCTTTATGTAAGCTAAATTTATCAAAATCTCTTTTTGGATATTTAAATTTAGGTTCTTTTAAATATTTAGATTTATAAAATTTCTTTTTCTCTTTTTCAATATTAATTGGATTCACATAATTGAGCATCTCAATTTTTTTCACCAAAACATCTATTTGATGGTCTATTTCAAATAGCTTTTTGTTTTTTACAGAAACATCATTCTTCATAAAATCTAGATTACTTAAAAGTGGCAGCAAATTTACAACTTATGGTTTTTATAAAAAGTATCTGCGTGATTTTTTAATTCGGTTTGCAAAAACTTTTCTACAGATGCAACCACTTCTGGAAACATTATTTGCGACAATTCATCACAATAAACTTTTGCTATTTCTGTAGCTAAAACCAATGTGTTATTAAAATTTTGGGTAATGTATTTTAAGAAATATCCATTTCCTTTAAAAGTGTCATTTATTTTAGACGTAGATACAATACCATTAGGCATTGGTGTTTTCTCTAAAATTGCTCTCCAAAATTCTATTTCTTTTCCAAATCGTTTATTATCTACATTAGAAGTTCCTAAATTCCAAGTTGGCACTTCTCTTGTCCAACGTTTCCAGTTATAAGAATGCATATCATATACAATACAAACACCAAATTTTTCTTCTAATTTAGATATCAATGCATGCACAACCTTATAAAAATTTGCATGTTTTTGCATGCTTTTATCGTACATTTTTTTTGATAAAGGTTTTTTCCATAGTTGTTTACCCCAAGCATCCTCATAAATTGCATTATCTGGAGCTCTGTTTAAATCGTATTCAAAACGAGAATCACAACCAGCTATAACAATAGGATGTGTTTTAACCATTTCTTTGGTTTCTGGATCTTCTTCAAACCAACGTTCATATGCTGTGTGCAAACAATTATCCCATAGTTCTTTTCTAAATTGATGTCCATCATGTACTGCACCACAAGCATAATGTACATATTTATCAATTTTAATTGTAAAAGAATAATCTAAAGAAACTGCTTCAAAAATTTCTTCATTTTCTATTTTTTGAATAATATTTTCTAAAGATAATTTTTCCATTTTAACGAATAATTTTCTTTAAAATACCAAATACTTTCCTTTCTAAAACATCTACAGATCCATCTGCAAAAAAGACATTTTTTATATCTTTTATTAAAGCCTCTTTTTCTTTTTCATCAAAATTATTATCAAAAATATATTGCTGAATTTTATTTAAGCTATCTTCATCAGAATCTATAACAACTTCTGTATGAATTCTATGATAAGTAGCTTCATTTACTCTAGATAAAATATAATTTTCTTCTTCTTTAGATTCAAAAAAATTACAATGTGCAGCATACAATAATACATATGCTAAAAATTCATTTTTACTCCAATTTATATTTTCCATATTAAATTTCTTATTGGTAAACCTTCTGTACTACCCCATTCTGTCCAAGAACCATCATAAACAGCATAAGATTTTTGATTTGTAATTGCTGCTCCTAAAGCTAAAATTGATGCTGTAATTCCTGTTCCACAAGTAAAAACTAACTCTTTTTCATCAGGATTTAGTTCTTTATATATTTTTAACAGGTCTTCTTTAGGTTTTACTAATCCATCTTTTAAAATATTACCAAATGGAAAACTAACAGAATTAGGAATATGTCCTCCTTTTACTTCTTTTCTTGGTTCTGGTTCAGTTGTATAAAAACGTCCTTTAGAACGTGCATCTGCAATTAAAATATTTTTATCTTCTAAACTAGATAAAACTTCTTTTGTATATGTTATTTTCTGAGGCTGATAATCAACTTTAAAATTACCTTTAGATAAATTATTTTTTTGTTGATTTTCTATTGGAAATTTTTCTTCTTTCCATTTTGGCAAACCTCCATTTAAAACTGCAATATTTTTAAAGCCCATTAATTGAAAAAGCCACCAAACTCTTGGTGAAGAATAAACACCTAAATCGTCATAACAAACTATAATACTACTCTTATTTATTCCTAATTCTTGTGCTTTTAACTCAAATTCTTGAGGTGATAAAGCAGTATTTGGAAATGGTGCTTTAATATCTGAAAACACGTTTTTTATATCAAAGAAAAGAGCGCCTTTAATTTGTTTTTTTTGTTCTATTAATGTTTTTTTAGCTGTTACTTTAGGTATTGTACAATCTAATACAATAAGGTTTTTATCATTTAAATGAGATAACAACCAAGAAGCAGAAACTAAAGGTTTAGGTAATTTTAAAGACATATTAAGCTTCGTCTACTAATTTTTTAAATGATGATTTTCTTCTAAAAGCAGCGTCTTTTTCTAACACTTTACTTTCCATAAAGTTAACTACCTTTTCTTGAATTCTTGTTTTATATACTTTATTCATATAAGTTATTCCTCCTGGAGACATTACATTTACCTCCACTAACTTTCCTCCAATTACATCAATACCAACAAAATACAAACCATCTTTAACCAATTTAGGTCCAATTCTAGCACATAATTTTTTCTCTTCTGCTGTTAATTTGTGCTTTTCTATAGTACCCCCTGCAGAAACATTAGAACGATGATCTTTATCTCCTGGAACTCTTTTCATTGCTCCAATTGGCACTCCATTTAAAATTAAAATTCTTACATCTCCTTTATCTGCTCCATCTATATATTCTTGAAGAATAACGTATTCTGATCCTCCTTGACTTTTACTAATATAAAAATCTAACAAAGAGTTAATATTTCCCATTGCAGATTTTTCTATTAAAATAACACCAGAACCCCCAAAACCATTTAACGGTTTTAAAATCATTTTATCTGAAGGAGACTCTTCTATCATTTGAATTAAATAATCTTTATTCTTAGAAACATGTGTAACAGGAATAATTTCATTATTTGGATCTTCAAAAACTGCAGTGTACAATTTATTGTTTGCTTCACGCAATCCTTGTACTGAATTTATAATAAAAACATCATCTTTTACAGAGTCTAAAAAGTTTAACATTAACGGATCTAAAGGCGGTTCTGCACGCATAAAAATAACATCGAAACCAGCTAATGGCAACATTTCTACTCTTGTAGTAGTAGATTTATAAAAACTCTTAATATTACTTGATATTTTATCTACTCTATTTAGAATAGTACAAAAAGCATTGGTTACACTATTTCTAATAGTTAAATTAGAAGGTGTACAAATTGCAACTCCATGACCACGTTTTACACATTCGTGTATTAAAGTTAAAGAAGTATCGTTTTCTGGAGATTTTATACTTTCCCAAGGATACATTAAAAAACAAACATTCATAGTAGTATTTTTTTTAAAATTTATTTTACATTTTCATAATTATCATCCCATTCTTTTGGTTGAGGGTCATGTAGTTTTCCTAAAGATTTTGCCACAATCATAGAAACTGTTGCATCTCCAGTAACATTTACAGTAGTTCTCATCATATCTAAAGGTCTGTCTACTGCAAAAATTAATGCCAATCCAATTGGTAATAATTCTGCAGGAAAACCTATAGATTCTAAAACGATTACTAACATAACCATACCTGCACTTGGTACTGCAGCAGAACCAATAGAAGCTAATAAAGCTGTAGCTACAATTATTAACTGATTAGAAAAAGTTAAACCTTCTGGCCAAATAACTTGCATAATAAAAACTGCTGCTATTGCTTGATACAAACTTGTTCCGTCCATATTAATAGTGGCTCCAACAGGTAAAACAAAACCAGAAACCTCTTTATCTACACCAATATGTTCTTCAACTCTTTCCATTGTAACTGGTAAAGTTGCTGCACTAGAACTTGTAGAAAAAGCTAATAATTGTGCTGGACTAATTTGTTTTAAAAACCAAAGTGGAGATTTTTTTGTGTAAACACTTACCATTATTAAATAAAAACCTATCATTAATAATAATCCTGCAACAACACAAATTGCATAAACTAACAGTTTTAAAAGTATCTCAGTATCATCAAAAGCAATAATTACATTGGCTAATAATGCAAATACGGCATAAGGTGCAAAAAGCATAATTAAATCTACCATTTTCATTACAACTTCGTTTAATGAATCAAAGAAATCCATTAAAGGTTTTGCTTTTTTTTCTGGAATTAATAATAAAGAAATTCCTACAAAAAGTGCAAAAAAGATAATTTGTAACATACTAGCATTTCCTAAAGAAGTAAAAATATTACTTGGAAAAATATCTACCAAAGCTTGTAATGGGCCTGCATCATTTTGTGCAGAAGCTTTTGCTAACTTATCTACAACACCAGAAGAAGTTTCGTATTTAGCCTTAATTTTTTCTATAGTATCTGCAGACATTCCTGCTCCAGGTTTAACAACATTTACAATTCCTAACCCTATAATTATGGCAACTAAAGTAGTCATCATATAAATTACCATAGTTCTAAGCCCCATTTTTTTAATTTTAGAAATATCTTTTAAATCAGAAATTCCTTTAATTAAAGAAGCTAAAATTAATGGCACTGCTATTAATTTTAATAAGTTTATAAAAATGGTACCAAATGGTTTTATCCAATCTGTAACAAAACCTTTTCCTCCATCTACAGAGTTCATAATAAATCCAAAGATGATTCCAAGAACCATTCCTATTAATATTTTCCAGTGTAATGCTAGTTTTTTCATTAAATAATTTATAGTTAGTAAGATTTTTGAAAGGTAAAAAAAATAATTATAAGGTGATGTGACTTTATTTGTATATTGTGTCATAAAATTAGAAAACATTCATATTAATTATTAAAAACAAAAAATGGCAGGTATTTTAGACTTATTAAATAGTGATTTAGGAAAACAAATTATATCAGGAGTTTCTGGTTCTACAGGAAATGATTCTAGTAAAACAAGTAGCGTTTTAACAATGGCATTACCTGTTTTAATGAAAGCTATGGAAAGAAATGCTTCTACACCAGAAGGTGCTGAAGGATTAATGGGGGCTTTATCTAGCAAACATGATGGTAGTATTTTAGATAATCTTGGTGGATTATTTGGTGGTGGAGTTGATGAAAGTGTAAAACAAGATGGAGCTGGAATATTAGGTCATATTTTAGGAAGTAAGCAACAAGGAGTTGAACAAGTTATTGGACAAAAATCTGGTTTAGATGCTGGTGCAGTTGGAAACATTTTAAAAGTAGCTGCTCCTATTTTAATGGGGGTTTTAGGAAAACAAAAACAACAGCAAAACATAAGTAACTCTGGTGATTTAACTGGTCTTTTAGGTGGTTTATTAGGGGGAGCAAGTCAATCTGGACCTGTTACACAAGAACAAACTTTTTTAGAAAAAGTATTAGATGCAGATGGTGATGGAAGTGTTGTAGACGATGTTGCAGGAATGCTTTTAGGAGGTGATAAAAAATCTGGAGGAATTGGAAGTTTACTTGGAGGACTTTTTGGAAAATAATGTTTCAAAGAAATCATAAACTAAAAAGCTCAAACTTTATGTTTGAGCTTTTTGTTTTTTATAAAACTTTACTTTTATAACAAGATTTATAAATTTCTTCATAAACTGGTAATATATTTTCTAAAGAAAATCTCTTAGTATGCCTCCTTGCATTTGTTTTAAAAGAATTTAATGTATCATCATCTTTTAAAATTGAAATTGCATTTTTTGCCATGTCATTAATATCTCCCAAATCACTTAAAAAACCAGTTTCTCCATTAATATTAACTTCTGGTAACCCTCCAGTATTTGTAGATATTACTGCCGTTTTTGCTGCCATTGCTTCTAAGGCTGCTAAACCAAAACTTTCTGTTTGAGATGGTAGTAAAAATATATCTGAATAACATAAAATTTTAGTTACTTCAGAACTGTTTCCTAAAAACAAAACATCATCAGCTATATTTAGTTTATTAACCAAGTTCTCTGCTTTTGCTCTATCTGGCCCTTCACCTATCAATAATAATTTTGAAGGAATTTCTTTTTGAACTTCATAGAAAACTTTTATAACATCTTCTACTCTTTTTACAGGTCTAAAATTACTTATGTGAGTTAAAATACGTTCGTTTGGTTGAGCTATTGCAATTCTATTACATTTTTGATTATGTGTAATATCATACTTTTCTACATCAATAAAATTATAAATTACTTTAATATCTTTTTTAATATTAAAAAGTCTGTTTGTAGTATTCTTTAAATCATTAGATACAGAGGTTACTACATCAGAATTATTAATACTAAACTCTACTGCAGTTTTATAAGTTGGATGACTACCTACTAAAGTAATATCTGTA
Organism: Polaribacter sp. Z022; assembly: GCF_023555495.1. Taxonomy (GTDB): domain Bacteria; phylum Bacteroidota; class Bacteroidia; order Flavobacteriales; family Flavobacteriaceae; genus Polaribacter. Next base: position 82,048 of record NZ_JALCZO010000004.1, read on the forward strand.
CCATGTAAAGTAGTAACAACTTTTACAGAAATACCTTTCTCTTTTAGCATTTGTTTTGCCATATATGCAGCATAGGCATGAGGTATTGCATAATGAACATGTAAAACTTCTAATTCATGTTTCTCTACAATTTCTACCATTTTACTAGATAAAGCTAATTCATAGGGTTGATATTGAAATAAAGGATATTCTTCTAAAAGAACTTGATGAAAATGTAAATGATGAGATATAAAATCTAAACGAACTGGTTGATTGTATGTGATAAAATGAACTTCATGACCTTTATCTGCTAAAGCCATTCCTAATTCTGTGGCTACTACTCCACTTCCACCAAATGTAGGATAACAAACAATACCTATTTTCATATATATATTTAAAAATTAAATGATTTAAAGTTTTAACTTATTAGTTGTAAAGATAGAAGTATTCTTACATATTAATTCTAAATAAAAACATAAAAAAAGAGTTTTTCAAATGAATGAAAAACTCTTTATAATATTAAATTCTAATATTTTTGAATATAATTAGTAATCTCCTAAAGTTGCAGGATTTTGAGCTAAAGCATTTTCTAATTGCTCATCATTAGGTGCTTTACCATGCCAAGCATGAGTGTGCATCATAAAATCTACTCCATTACCCATTTCTGTATGTAATAAAATACAAACTGGTTTTCCTTTACCTGTTAATGCTTTTGCTTCTGCTAAACCAGCTAAAATTGTTTCTATATCATTTCCTTTTTCTACATCTAAAACATCCCAACCAAAAGCTTCAAACTTAGCTCTTAAGCTTCCCATAGCTAAAACCTCATCTGTAGTACCATCAATTTGTTTTTCATTTAAATCGATTGTACAAATAATATTATCTACTTTTTTTGCTGATGCATACATTATTGCTTCCCAGTTTTGACCTTCTTGCAATTCACCATCACCATGTAAAGTATATACTAATTTATCATCTCCATTTAGTTTTTTTGCTTGAGCAGCTCCAATACCTACAGACATTCCTTGTCCTAAAGATCCAGATGCTATTCTAACTCCTGGTAAACCTTCGTGAGTTGTAGGATGTCCTTGTAAACGAGAATCTAATAATCTAAATGTATTTAATTCTTCTACAGGAAAAAATCCACTATGTGCCAAAACACTATAAAATACAGGTGAAATATGACCATTAGAAAGAAAGAATAAATCTTCATTTTTTCCGTCCATATCAAAATCTGTAGAATATTCCATTACTTCTTGGTATAAACAAGTAATAAACTCTGCACATCCTAAAGAACCTCCTGGGTGACCAGAACTTACTTTATGAACCATACGTAAAATATCTCTACGAACTTGTTGCGTAAAATCTTGTAATTGTTGTGTTGTAGGCATTGTGTTGTTTTATTTAATAAGTGGCAAAAGTACTATTTTTAATAATTGAGACAATAAAAATGTAAATAATTATTTAAATTAAATGATAAGTATTAAATAATAGGATATAATTTAAATTTTAATTATCAATAGAATAGATACTCACCCCTTCTGTAGTAGCCACAACTAATTCATCTTCACTTTTACCAATACTATTGATTGATACACCTGGTTTAGAATCTATATGATAAAAGTTTTCATCTAATTTACTAAGATTTGATATATATGGAATAATATAAATTCCTGCTTCACCAGCTGCAACATAAAATACATCTGAAGAAAATGTAAACGAATTAACTACATGATTTGGTTTGGTTGAGTCTAATATTTCATCTTTAAGTTGATGACTTAATTCAGCTTTTGTATTTACTCCATCATTAATTAAATTAAACACACCAATACCTCCACTTCCTAAACTTACAACTAAAACATTTTTTCTTGGTAAAGCAAGACTATGTTTTGCTTCAACATTTAAATCAAAAGTTCCTAAACTAACTTCGTAGTTAAGAGTCATTTTATTGGTATCTTTAGAAATAATGTAAGAAAATGCTTTTAATTCTTTAGTTGTATTATTATAAGCTGTTGCTACAAAATAATAAATATTAGACCTAATTTCTAGAGAAGTATCTAAGATAAATAAACCTTCAGTTTCATTACTATCATGTTTTATAAGGTTATTTGTCTCTTCATCAATTGCAAAAATAATTCCAGAATTACCACCACCTGAACCATAAATAAAACCTTTGTTATTTTTTAAACTTCTTAATTTGTTTCCAAATTTAGAGTGAATAAGGTTGTCTTGACTAATACTTAGAACCTCTGTTTTATTATTATATTTTAAATTATATCTTCCAAGAAAAGAAGGGTAATCACCACCATAAAGTTCGGTAACATCAAACCCACCTCCTAAAAACAAAGTATTCGTTTGAAATATACATACAGCATCCACATCTCTATTAGGTAATTCTAAAGTACCTTGTAAATTTACGGGTTCTCCTTTTGGTGCAAATAAAACATCAACTGCACCAGAATAAGGTTCTCCAACCAAACTATATGAAGCTGCAACCTTTTTACCACTTACAGTTACATGGTTTGCATTTAACAAAACATCTTGACCTTTATGCAATACATGCAATGGTGCTAATTTTGCTCTTAAAGTAAATGATATACTGGTATTTTTTAAAACTTCAGAACTCGAAGTTTTAACCTTTCTTTTAGAGAAAGTTACAACTTCATTATACTGTGTTAAACGATCAGAATCTTTAACAATATTTATATCACAATCTTCACAAACCAAATCTGGATCTAAAGATTCATTTACTGGTTCAATATCTTTTTGACATGAAACAAAAACTAACAAAAAATAAAATAATATATAACAATTTTTCATAATTAAGGATTTATGAATTAACTGTTTTAAAGATAAGCAAATACGCTATAATTTCCTATATAAAACTACGTTTTTTGCTTCTTTTTCTTTGCTGCAGGAAATAGTACATTATTTAATATTAAACGGTATCCTGGTGAAGTTTGATGCAAGTCTAATTCTGTTTTTGGGTCTCCTACTCTATGGCTATAATCTTCAGGGTCATGGCCTCCATAAAAAGTAAACATTCCTTTACCTTTAGTACCATGTATATAACGTGCTTCTCTATTAACTTTATTTTCACCTAAAACTAATACATTCGTTTTAACCGTATTTCTATCAAAAGAAGTTGTTTGTCCCATAAATCCTTTTACTAGAGTTGTATGATTTTGGGTTAACATTGTAGGAACAGGATCCCATTTTGCAGAAAACTCTACTAAAGAAAAATAATCTGAAGTTTTTGGAATTTTACGTTTTCGAGTCATATCTATAGTAGAAAACTCATAAGTAGTAGGGTTTCTAATTAACTGATAATCTTTAAATGCAAAAGTTTTATTATAATTTATTTTAGATTGATAGTTAGGTTCTGATGCATCACCATCAAACATTGCTTCTGCAATATCTACACCTTCTGCAGATAAAGCAATATCAAAACTATCTGTTGCAGAACACATTGCAAACATAAAACCTCCACCAATTACATAGTCTCTAATTTTTTTAGCCACTGCTAATTTTTCTTGAGAAACTTTAGTAAAACCTAATTCTTTAGCTTGTTTTTCTGAACGTAATTTTCCTTTTATATACCAAGGTGCAGTTCTAAACGAACCATAAAAACGTCCATATTGACCTGTAAAATCTTCATGATGTAAATGCAACCACTCATATATAAGTAACTTATCTTCTAAAACTTCTTTATCATATACAACATCAAAAGGAATTTCTGCATAGGTTAAAACCATAGTTACAGCATCATCCCAAGGCATTTTATCTTTTGGTGAGTATACTGCAATTTTTGGTGCTTTTTCTAGAGTTACTGCTTCTTGATTTGAAGACGGAGAAGAAATTTCTTGTAAAATTAATTGCGATTTAGCATCAGAAATTACTTGGTAAGAAACACCGCGTATTTTACATTCGTTTTCTACAATTTTATTGTTTTCTATTAAAAAAGCTCCACCATCATAATTTAATAACCATTTTGATTTTAAACCTGCTTCTAAAGAAAAATAAACTATTCCATAGGCTTTTAAATGGTTTTTCTGATTATCATGACTCATGGGTACATAAATAAATGATGCCAAAATTGAGTTTGAAATAAATAGGAAAAATAAAAGAATAAAGAGTTTTTTCATATTAAAAACTAAAATACACAATTACTATGAAGCAATTGTGTATTTCTATAATTTATTGTTTTTTAATTAATGTCGATTATCGACTAAAAAGGAACATCATCATCACCAAAAGCATCTTTTGGATCAATTCCTCCTTCATTAGAACCTCCAAAAGGATCTTCAGGGAAATCTGCATTCATAGATGATTGAAATTCTGAGCTAAAACCTTCTTCTAAATCTGAGAATTTTGCTAAATGCCCAGTAAATTTTAAACGAATATTGTCTAATCCACCATTTCTGTGCTTTGCAACAATAAACTCTCCTTGTCCTTCACAAGGTGTATGCTCATCATCATCCCATTCTGTCATTCCATAATATTCTGGTCTAAAAATAAACGACACAATATCTGCATCTTGTTCAATTGCACCAGATTCACGTAAATCTGACAATAATGGTCTTTTAGATCCTCCACGTGTTTCTACTGCCCTAGATAATTGAGAAAGCGCAATTACAGGTACAGATAATTCTTTTGCTAAAGCCTTTAAATTTCTAGAAATCATCGATATTTCTTGTTCACGGTTTCCTCCAGCTTTTCCTCCTGCAGTCATTAATTGTAAATAATCAATAACCAAAATTCTAACATTATGCTGAGATACTAACCTTCTTGCTTTTGCTCTTAAATCGAATACAGATAAAGATGGAGTATCATCAATAAATATAGGAGCATCAGACAAACGTTTAACTTTTACATTTAACTGTTCCCACTCATGTGGTTCTAAATTTCCTTTTCTTAATTTTTCTGAAGTTAAACCAGTTTCAGAAGATATCATACGTGTAATTAACTGTACAGAAGACATCTCTAAAGAAAAAACTGCAACACCATGATTAAAATCTATAGCCATATTTTTTGCCATAGAAATTACAAATGCCGTTTTTCCCATACCTGGACGTGCTGCAATAATAACTAAATCTGAGGGTTGCCAACCAGAAGTTAAAGCATCTAACTTGGTAAAACCTGTTGCTAACCCAGACATTCCTTCTTGGTTACCAATTTCTTGAATCTTTTTTAAAGCTTGTTTTACAAGAGAGCCTGCATCTTCAGAACTCTTTTTTAAATTTCCTTGAGTTACTTCAAAAAGTTTTGCCTCTGCATCATCTAATAAATCAAATACATCTGTACCTTCATCATATGCGTTTTCAATAATTTCACTAGAAATTGAAATTAATTTTCGTTGAATATATTTTTGAAGTATAATTCTTGCGTGAAACTCAATATGTGCAGATGAAGCTACTTTTTGAGTTAAACGAATTAAAGCAAAATCGCCACCTACAAATTCTAATTTACCATTCTTTTTTAACAAGTTAGAAACCGTTAAAAGATCTATTGGTTCTGAATTTTGAAATAATTCATAAATAGCAGCATACACTTCTTGATGTTTTTGATCGTAAAAAGCATCTGCACTTAAAACGTCGATAACGTCATCAATACCCTTTTTATCAATCATCATTGCACCAAGAACTGCCTCTTCTAATTCAATAGCCTGAGGAGGTATTTTACCTTTTTCTAACTGTACTAATCTTGATTTATCTATCTTTTTGCCTGTAACAGGAGTCGTTTTTTCCATTATGACAAATGTACTTTTTTAGGTTGAATGTCCTTTCTAAAAATTAACTTTAATTTGTAAACATTTATTGTAAACAAAATTGTTATTATCTTGTTAATAACCAGTCAACTTCTATTTTGATTTGTTATTTTTACCACAATGAAATGGAATAAAAAACATATTTTTTTAGCAATATTACTGCCTGTTCAAATTCTTTTAATGAAATTGGTAGCAGTAAATCCTAAGTTTATAGAACAATATTATTCTAATGGAATTTACCCTTATATTTCATCATTTTTTAGAATTATTTTAGGTTGGATTCCTTTTTCTTTTGGAGACCTTTTATTAGGATTTGGGCTTTTTATTTTTATTAGATTTCTTTATAAATTGATAAAAAATAGATTTAAAAATTTTATTCCAAAAATAATTCATTTTACTGCTGTTTTATCCGTTATTTATTTTTGCTTTTATATTTTTTGGGGATTAAATTATTACAGAGAACCCTTGGCAAAAAACTTAGGATTCTCGCAATCAAAATATACAACAGAACAACTTCAAAAAGTTACAGAACAGATTATACAAAAATTAAATGTTCTTCAATTTAATATTACAAAAAACGACACTTTAAAAGTTGAAAACCCCTATCAACCAAAAGAAATGTATAAAATGGCAATTTCTGGATATGATAATTTGTCTAAAGATTTCCCTCAATTACAATACAAATACACATCTGTTAAAAGCTCTTTAATGAGTTTGTTACAATCTTATAATGGTACTTCTGGCTATCTAAATCCATTAACAGGTGAAGCACAAGTAAACGATAAAATTCCTAAAACTAGTTACCCAACTACAACATGTCATGAAATGGCACATCAAATTGGTTTTGCTGCCGAAAATGAAGCTAATTTTGTAGGTTTTTTAGCTGCCAATTATAATAATGACATCTATTTTAAATATGCAAGTTATAGAATGGCTTTTATTTATTGTATTACTGAAATTAGAAAACGTGATAGAAAATTATCAAAAGAACTTTGGAAAACTGTAAATAAAGGAATTGTTAAAGATTTTAATTACAGCTATGTGCATTGGCAACAATACAAAAATCCTTTTGAACCACTAGTAAAAAAAGGCTACAATGCTTATTTAAAAGCTAACAAACAAGACAAAGGTGTGCAATCTTACAATTATGTTGTAGATCTTTTAATCAGTTATTTTGAAACTTCATTACACACTTAATTTCCTTAAATTTTTGTTAAAATAACTTCTTTTAACATTTTACAAATTCCTTCTAATTATTTTGTGAGTTAATTAAAACTAACTAATATTTTATTATATGAGAAAATTACTCTTATTTTTCTCCCTATTTGTAGCATTTTCTTTGCACTCGCAAGAATATTTTCCAACAAATACAGGAGTAAAAACTACAAACAACAAAATTTTAGCATTTAAAAACGCTACAATTTATGTAACTCCCCAAAAAATTATAAAAAAAGGAACTTTATTAATTAAAGATGGTAAGGTATTAGCTGTTGGAAAATCTGTTTCATTACCAAAAGGAGTTGAAATTATAGATGTTAAAGGAAAGAATATATATCCTTCATTTATTGACATGTACTCTAATTTTGGGATAGCTAAACCTAAAAAAGTTTCTTCTAGTAGCAGAAGACCTCAATATGATGCTGGTAGAAAAGGGTTTTATTGGAATGATCATGTAAGACCAGAAACAGAAGCTTCAAACTCATTTCATTTTGACTCCAAAAAAGCTTTAGATTATTTAAAAGCTGGTTTTGGTACTGTAAATAGTCATGTGCAAGATGGAATTGTACGTGGAAAAGGAATGTTAGTAGCTTTAAACTCAAATTCTAGTGATGCTTATAGAATTTTAGACAACTCTTCTGCTCAATATTTATCATTTAAAAAAAGTGTTTTATCAAGACAATCTTATCCTACTTCAAAAATGGGAGCTATGGCTTTATTACGCCAAATGTATTTAGATGCTAAATGGTATGAAGAAGGAAATACAAAAAATAAAGACAAGTCTTTAGAAGCTTTAAATGCTAATAAAAATTTATTACAAATTTTTGAAGGTGGCAGTTGGTTAGATATTTTAAGAGCAGATAAAATTGGTGACGAAAATAATATTCAATATACAATTTTAGGTGGTGGTGATGAATATGAAAGAATAAACGAAATTAAAAACACCAATGCTAGCTTAATAATTCCTATCAATTTTCAAAATGCTTATGATGTAAGTAACCCTTTAATAGCAAAACAAATTGCTTTAAGTGATATGCGTAAATGGAACCAAGATCCATCTAACTTAAGTGTTTTAGCTAAAAACGGAATTAATTTTGCCTTAACTACTCATAAATTAAAGTCAATTAATTCTTTCCATAAAAATTTACAAAAAGCTATTAAATATGGTTTTAGTAAAGAACAAGCCTTAGCTTCTTTAACAACAATTCCTGCTAATTTATTAGGTAAAACAAATATTGGTAATTTAAATACAGGTAGTTATGCAAACTTTATTATTACCTCTGGAGATGTTTTTAATAGCAAAACAACTATATATGAAAACTGGGTTCAGGGAGATAAAATTGTTATTAACAACATGAACATTAAAGATATTACTGGAGATTATATGGTAAGTTTAAATGATGAAAATTATACTCTTTCAATATCTGGAAAAGGAGCAAAACAAAGTGCTTCTGTAAAAAAAGGAGATAAAAAAGTAAAATCTAAATTTTCATATAAAGATGGATGGATTCATCTTACTTTAATGGACAATGGCTTTACAAGATTAGTTGGTCAAACTATAAACGCTTCTAACCTAATGCAAGGAACTGCTTATGATGAAGCTGGTAACGAATCTCAATGGTCTGCTTCTAAAAAAGTAAAAAAAGACAGTAAAAAGAAAAAAGCAAGTAATAAAAAAAATGATGCTATTACTGTTTTACCTGTAAGTTTTCCTAATGTAGGTTATGGAAACTTTACATTACCAAAACAAGAAACTATTTTAATTAAAAACGCCACAGTTTGGACATCAGAAGAAGATGGAATCTTAGAAAACACAGACGTTTTAATTAAGAATGGTAAAATTGTTGAAATTGGTAAAAACCTAAAATCTAGAAGAGCTAAAGTTATTGACGGAACTGGAAAATATTTAACTGCAGGAATTATAGATGAACACTCGCATATTGCTACATCTGCAGTTAACGAAGCTGGTCATAATTCTACTGCAGAAGTTTCTATTGAAGATGTTGTTAATCCTAATGATATGAATATTTATAGAAATTTAGCAGGAGGAGTAACATCCATACAAATATTACATGGTTCTGCAAATCCAATTGGAGGTCGTTCTGCAATTATCAAATTAAAATGGGGAGAAAATGCAGAGGGATTAATATATAATAACTCGCCTAAATTTATAAAATTTGCTCTAGGAGAAAATGTAAAACAATCTAATTGGGGTGCAAATAATAACATTCGTTTTCCACAAACAAGAATGGGAACAGAACAAGTTTTTATAGATTATTTTCAAAGAGCAAAAGAATATGATGCTTTAAAGAAAAGCGGTAAACCATATAGAAAAGATGTAGAAATGGAAACTTTGGCAGAAATAATTAATAAAGAACGTTTTATTTCTTGTCACTCTTATGTACAATCTGAAATTAATATGCTAATGAAAGTTGCAGAAAAATTCAACTTTAATATTAACACATTCACACACATTTTAGAAGGTTATAAAGTTGCAGACAAAATGAAAGAACATGGTGTTGGAGGATCTACTTTTTCAGATTGGTGGGCATATAAATATGAGGTTTTAGATGCAATTCCTTACAATGCTGCAATAATGCACAATCAAGGAATTACTGTAGCAATAAATTCTGATGACAGAGAAATGTCTAGAAGATTGAATCAAGAAGCTGCAAAAACAATAAAATATGGTGGTTTAAGCGAATTAGAAGCTTGGAAAATGGTTACTATAAATCCAGCAAAACTTTTACATTTAGATAACAGAACTGGTTCTATAAAAGTAGGTAAAGATGCAGATGTAGTTTTATGGAGTCATAACCCATTATCTATTTACGCTAAAGCAGAAAAGACAATTATAGATGGAACAATTTATTTTGATATTGAAAAAGATTTAGAAAAAAGAGCAGCAATTAAAACAGAAAAAAGTAAACTTATTAAAATGATGCTTGCTGAAAAAATGAATGGAGGAAAAACTGTGATGCCTAAGAAAAAACGTAATCAACACTTTCATTGTGATACAGAATAAGAACTTAAAAACAAACAAAATGAAAAAACAATATATATATAGTTTGCTATGTTTCTTATTCTTTTTAGGAAACATAAACGCACAACAAACTCCTGCTAAAAAACAAACAACAGCCTATACTATAGAAGGAGCTACAGCTCATTTAGGTAATGGAGAAGTAATAGAAAACTCTTTAATAATGTTTGACAATGGTAAAATTACTTTTGTAGGTTCTGCAATGATGAGAATTGCAAGAATAGGAACTATTATTAATGCAAAAGGAAAACATATTTATCCTGGTTTTATAGCTGCTAATGCATCTTTAGGTTTGGTAGAAATAGATGCAGTAAGAGCTACAGATGATGAGGATGAAGTTGGTTCTATGCTGCCACACATTAGAAGTTTAATTGCTTATAATGCAGAGAGTAAAGTTGTAGAATCTATGCGTCCTAATGGTGTTTTTATGGGACAAATTACACCAAGAGGTGGAACAATTTCTGGAACTTCATCAATTATGCAATTTGATGCATGGAATTGGGAAGATGCTGCTATTAAGAAAGATGATGCAATTCATATAAATTGGCCAAATAGTTTAACTCGCGGACGTTGGTGGTTAGGTGAAGACCCTGCATTAAAAACTGATAAAAATTACTCTAAAAAAGTTGATAAAATCAAATCCTTTTTCTCAGATGCAAAAAGGTTTTTAGCAAATAGTGCTACTACAGAAAATCTTCCTTTTAAGGCAACAAAAGGTTTGTTTAATGGTTCTCAAAAAATCTTTATTCACGTTAATGGAGAAAAAGAAATTACAGATGCTATTAAATCATTTAAAAGTTTGGGCATTAAAAATATTGTTTTAGTGCATGCTAAAGGTGCTGAAAATGTTGCAGACTTATTAATTAAAAATAATATTTCTGTTATTATTGAAAGATCTCACAGAATTCCTAATGGAGAAGATGATGATTATGATTTATCATATAAAAACGCTAAGGTTTTAATTGATAAAGGTATTACAGTTGGTCTTGGTATGGAAGGGCAAATGGAACGTATGAACACAAGAAATTTACCTTTTTATGCAGGTACTTATGCCGCTTTTGGCATTGGTAAAGAAGAAGCTTTAAAGATGATAACTGGTAATAATGCTAAAATTTTAGGTATTGATAATTTTGTTGGAACATTAGAAGTAGGAAAAGATGCTACTCTATTTATATCTGAAGGAGATGCATTAGATATGAGAGGCAATATTTTAACAGATGGCTTTATACAAGGAAGAAAAATTAGCTTAGAAACTCACCAAACAAAACTTTGGAAACGTTACTCTAACAAATATAAAACCAAATAAAACTCATAAAAAAGGCTCGCAAAATGCGAGCCTTTTAAATTCAATAAACATCTACTAACTAAATTTTCTTTTTCCTTTTCAAAGTATTTTTTTATTCAAATAATCATAACAACATAATTAATACTATAAATTAGCAGATATACAAATATTGTTATTATATACTATTAATCAATACCTACATTTAGGTATATTTGCTTCAAATGAAAGAAATAACTAGCATTCATAATTCTTATGTAAAAAACTTGCTAAAACTGCAAGAAAAAGCTCGAGAACGCAAAAAACAAGGATTATTTATTATTGAAGGAAAACGTGAAATTTCATTAGCAATATCTGCAAAATATGAGTTTGACACAATTCTTTATTTTCCAGAAATAATATCAGAAAATGATATTTTACATTTATTTAATTCTAATGTAAATAGAATAGAAATTTCTAAAGAAGTTTATCAAAAATTAGCTTACAGAGGTTCTACAGAAGGAATAATAGCGGTTACAAAAGCAAAAAACTTCTCTATAGAAAATGTTCATTTTAAAAATAAATCTCCTTTAATATTAATTGCTGAAGGTGTAGAAAAACCAGGAAACATTGGTGCATTGTTAAGAACTGCAGATGCTGCTAATGCAGATGCTGTATTTATAGCAAACCCTAAAAGTGATTTGTACAACTCAAATATTATTAGATCTAGTGTTGGTTGCGTTTTTACAAATCAAATAGCAATTGGTACATCAGAAGAAATAATTGGTTTTTTAAAAGAAAATAGCATTAATATTTATGCTGCTACTTTACAAAACTCTAATGAATATCATAAAGAAAATTATAAAAACGCCTCTGCAATTGTTGTAGGTACAGAAGCTACAGGTTTAACAGAAATTTGGAGAGAAACTGCTACTCAAAACGTAAATATACCTATGCAAGGGCAAATAGATTCCATGAATGTATCTGTTTCTGCTGCAATTATTTTATTTGAAGCTAAAAGACAAAGAAATTTTAAAATTTAATTAATGAAAGTATTAGGAATTGACATTGGTGGTTCTGGAATAAAAGCTGCTATCGTAAACACAAAAAATGGAGAATTACTTTCTGAAAGACACAGAATTGATACTCCAAAACCTGCAGAACCAAAAGCAATTGCTGAAGTAATTAAAGAAATGGTTAATTTTTTTGATTGGAAAGGACCTGTTGGATGCTGTTTTCCAACAATTATTGTAGATAACCAATGCATGCATCATGGAAATTTAAGCGAAAAATGGGTTGGAGTTAAAGTTGACAAACTCTTTAAAAAAGAATGTGATGGCAATAAATTTTATATAAGTAATGATGCTGATTTAGCAGGATATGCTGAAGTAGAATTGGGAGCAGGAAAAGGTGTTAAAGGAAAAGTTTTTGTAATAACTTTAGGAACAGGAATAGGTTCTGGACTTTTTTATAATGGTAAATTAATTCCTAATGTAGAATTAGGTAGAATTTATCATACAAATGGAGAAATAATAGAAAAATTTGCAGCAGATTCTGCAAGAAAAAGAGAAAACCTATCTCTAAAAGAATGGACAAAAAGAGTGGGTATTTTTCTAAATCATGTTAAAATTTTGCACTCGCCAAAATTGTTTATTATTGGTGGAGGAATCAGTAAAAAATTCGATAAATTTAAAGAACATCTAATTGTAGATGTTCCTGTAGAAGTTGCAAAATTTGGTAACAATGCAGGTATAATAGGGGCTGCAATTTATGCAGGTAAAAAAAGCAAGAAATAAATGCAACCAACAACACTATTCTACATCATCATTTCAATTTTAATAATCAGTTTTGTAATTGATAAAATATTAGACACTTTAAACGAAAGATGTTTTGATGATGAAATTCCAGAAAAACTAAAAGATGTTTATGATGAAGAAGCGTATAAAAAGTCTCAATCTTATAAAAAAACAAGTGCAAAGTTTTCAAACATAACTTCTTTTATTACTACTATTTTAACCTTAGTGTTCTTTTTAATTGATGGCTTTAAATATTTAGATGCTTTTGCTAGAAGCTATACAGACAATCCAATTTTAGTAGCTTTAATATTTTTTGGTGTTATCATTTTAGGGTCAGAAATTGTATCTACTCCTCTATCCTATTATAGCACTTTTGTTATTGAAGAAAAATTTGGTTTTAACAAATCCACAAAAAAAATATTTTGGTTAGATAAAATTAAAGGACTTTTTATTAGTGTTTTATTAGGTGGTGGAATTTTATCCCTTGTAATATGGTTTTATCAGGTTACAGGTAAAAACTTCTGGATTTATGCTTGGATTCTTGTTGCTGCATTTTCATTGTTTATTAATATGTTTCATGCTAAATTAATTGTTCCTTTATTTAATAAACAAAGTCCTTTAGAAGATGGAGAATTAAAAACTGAAATTGAAAAATATGCTAAAAAAGTAGGTTTTACAATCAATAATATTTTTGTAATTGATGGTTCTAAAAGATCTACAAAAGCAAATGCTTATTTCTCTGGTTTTGGAGCTCAAAAAAGAATTACATTATATGACACTTTAATTAATGATTTAAGTACAAAAGAAATTGTTGCTGTTTTAGCACACGAAGTTGGTCATTATAAAAGAAAACATATAATTTTTAACCTAATTTCATCAATCTTACTTACAGGGTTTACACTTTTTATTTTATCTCTATTTGTAAGTTCTCCTCTTTTATCAGAAGCTTTAGGTGTTTCTACACCAAGTTTTCATATAGGTTTAATTGCATTTGGAATTCTATATTCTCCAATTTCTGAAGTTACAGGACTGTTTATGAATTATATGTCTAGAAAATTTGAATATCAAGCAGATAACTTTGCTAAAGATACTTTTGAATCTGAAGCCCTTATAACATCTCTTAAAAAATTATCAAAAAATAGTTTGAGTAATTTAACTCCTCATCCAGCTTTTGTATTTGCTCATTTTTCTCATCCAACATTATTACAAAGAATTACTAATTTAGAATCTTAATTTCTTGTTTATTTTAATTCTTATTCCTAAATTCACTATCGAGATAGAACTTAATTTTGAAGACAGATTTGGAATACACAGCTACCATAGAAGAAGAGAATAAAGAAATTGCACATCGTTATAAAGATTTGCTTAAAGGTACTTATGAAGTCTTATCTAAAGAAGATAAAGACCTAATAAGAAAAGCATTTGAAATAGCTGTTGATGCACACTCTAAACAACGTAGAAAATCTGGTGAACCCTACATTTATCACCCAATTGCTGTAGCAAAAATAGTAGCTTATGAAATTGGTTTAGATGCAGTTTCTATAGCATCTGCACTTTTACATGATGTTGTAGAAGATACAGAATACACTACAGAAGATATGGAACATCTTTTTGGTAAAACAATTGCTAAAATTGTAAATGGGCTTACTAAAATTTCTCGTTTAAATAAAGAACAAGACGCATCTATACAAGCAGAAAACTTTAGAAAAATGCTATTAACATTAAATGATGATGTTAGAGTTATTTTGATAAAAATTGCAGACAGACTCCATAATATGCAAACAATGGATTCTATGCCTGCTCATAAACAAGTAAAGATTGCATCTGAAACACTGTATATTTATGCTCCTTTAGCACATAGATTAGGTTTATATAACATAAAAACAGAATTAGAAGATTTAGGATTAAAATATACAGAACCAGAAGCTTACAATGGCATATTAAGTAAAATAAAAGAAAGTAAAGAAGAACAGCAAAATTATTTAGAGAGGTTTGAAAATACATTAAAATCTGGTTTAGATAAAGAGAATTTTGATTATGAAATAAAAGGACGTTTTAAGTCTATTTATTCCATTCGTAAAAAAATGATAAATCAAAATGTAACTTTTGAAGAAGTGTATGATAAATACGCAATTAGAATAATTTACGAACCAAACTCTAATGATGATAAATTTGATGCTTGGAAAATATATACCATTGTTACAGATTACTTTAAACCAAATCCATCACGTTTAAGAGATTGGATTTCTCAACCAAAATCTACAGGTTATGAAGCGTTACATATAACTGTTGTAGGTCCAGATTCTCAGTGGGTAGAAGTTCAAATTCGTTCTAGCAGAATGAATGAAATTGCAGAAAAAGGTTATGCAGCTCATTTTAAATACAAACAAGGTGTAGCAAAAGATAATGGTTTAGAAGGTTGGTTAAATAAATTAAAAGAAACATTAGAAAACCAAAATTTAAACGCGGTAGATTTTGTAGAAAATTTTAAACTTAATTTATACTCTAAAGAAATATATGTTTTTACACCTAAAGGTGATTTAAAATCTTTACCAAAAAATGCAACTGCTTTAGACTTTGCTTTTTCTATACATACAGATGTAGGTTTAAAATGTAGAGGTGCAAAAGTAAATGGTAAATTAATGCCTTTAAGTCATCAACTAAAAAGTGGTGACCAAATAGAAGTTATTACAAGTGCTACAAACAAACCTAATGCAAGATGGTTAGATTTTGTAATAACAGCAAGAGCAAAAGCAAGAATTAGGGCTGCATTAAATGAAGAAGAAAAACTAATAGCAGAAGAAGGTAAAGCTGTTTTAATGCGTAAATTACGTCATTTAAAAATACCTTTTAATGAAAAAACTACAAACGAGCTTGTTAACTTTTTTAAATTAAGAACTAGTTTCGATTTGTTTTTTAGAATTGGAAATGGAGCAATAGACAATACACAATTAAAGGCTTTTGTTTCTCAAAGAAATAGTAAAATTTTAAACTTCTTTAAAACAAAATTAAGAAGAAAAACAGCAGAAAAAGAGGTTCAAGAAACAGAAGAAATAACCGAAAAATTTGATGCATTAGTTTTTGGTGTAGAAGAACAAAAATTAGATTATAAACTTTCTAAATGCTGTAACCCTATTGCTGGTGATAAAGTTTTTGGATTCTTAACTATAAATGATGGTATAAAAGTTCACAAAAAAAACTGTCCTAATGCAATATCATTACAATCTAATTATGCTTATAGAATTATGCCCGCAAAATGGATTGATTCTACAAAACAAGATTTTAAAGCAATATTACAATTGTCTGGAGTAGACAATCAAGGTATGGCAAATGATGTTACACGTATAATTTCTAACAATATGGGAGTTTTTATTAACAGTATAAACATTAAAGGAAATGCAGGTGTTTTTGATGGTAAAGTCTCTATAAGCGTTAAGAATAGTTCGCAATTAGATAAGTTAATGAAGAGTCTAAAAAAAATAGAAGGTATGAAAAAAGTAGAACGTGTTAATACTTTGTAAATATCAATTGATTAAAAGTCTTATTTTATTCAGAAATAACTGTATTTTTGTCTTTTTGTAAAAAATCATTCATAAAATGAGTAATTCTCTTGAAAATCAAGAAATAGTAAAAAAAGTATTCACTGCCTACTTAGGAGAGAAAAAGCATAGAAAAACTCCAGAACGTTATGCTATACTTCAAGAAATATATGCAGCTGATGAACATTTTGATATAGAATCTTTATATATTAAAATGAAAAACAAAAATTATAGAGTTAGTAGAGCTACACTTTATAATACAATAGACTTACTTTTAGATTGTGGTTTGGTAAGAAAACACCAATTTGACGGACAATCTATGGCTCGTTATGAAAAAAGTTACTTCGATAAAAATCATGATCATGTTATTTTTACAGATACTGGAGATGTAAAAGAATTTTGTGATCCAAGAATTCAAATTATCAAAAAAAGCATAGAAGAAATTTTTGATATTGATATTCATAGTCATTCACTTTATTTTTACGGAACAAAAAAGAACAAATCTTAACAAACACAATACAACAAACAACAACAAATTAACACAACCAATGGCTGTAGATTTATTACTAGGATTACAATGGGGAGATGAAGGAAAAGGTAAAATTGTAGATGTACTTACCAAAAATTACGACATTATTGCTCGTTTTCAAGGAGGACCAAATGCAGGACATACCTTAATTTTTGATGGACACAAACATGTTTTACATACAATTCCTTCAGGAATTTTTCATAAAACAGCTTTAAATGTAGTTGGTAATGGAGTTGTAATAGACCCTGTTATTTTTCAAAAAGAATTAGAAAATTTAGATAAACATGAAATTGATTATACATCTAAATTATTAATTTCTAGAAAAGCACATTTAATTTTACCAACACACAGGCTTTTAGATGCTGCTTCAGAAACATCTAAAGGAAAAGCTAAAATTGGTTCTACATTAAAAGGTATTGGTCCAACTTATATGGACAAAACTGGTAGAAACGGAATGAGAGTTGGTGATTTAGAATTAGACAACTGGAAAGAAAAATATGATGCTTTAACAGAAAAGCATATTAAAATGTTAGAATTCTTTGATGTTCAAATAGAATATGATTTAAAAGAATTAGAAGCAGAATTTTGTAAAGGAATTGAAAAATTAAGAACTTTAGCTTTTATAGATAGTGAAGAGTTTTTAAACAATGCTATTAAAGAAAAGAAAACAATATTAGCAGAAGGAGCTCAAGGTTCTTTATTAGATATTGATTTTGGAACGTATCCTTTTGTTACTTCATCTAACACAACAGCTGCTGGTGCTTGTACTGGTTTAGGAGTTGCTCCTAACAGAATTGGTGAAGTTTTTGGAATCTTTAAAGCTTATACAACACGTGTTGGTTCTGGACCTTTCCCTACTGAATTATTTGATGAGGATGGAGCTACTATGGCTAAAGTTGGTCATGAGTTTGGAGCTACAACTGGTAGACCAAGAAGATGTGGTTGGTTAGATTTAGTTGCTTTAAAATATGCTGTAGATGTTAATGGTGTTACACAATTAATGATGATGAAAGGTGATGTTTTATCTGGATTTGATACATTAAAAGTTTGTACTTCTTACACTTATAAAGGAGAAGAAATTAATCATTTACCATATAATATAGAACCAGAAAACGTTTCTGTAAATTATTCTGAATTTAAAGGATGGGAAGATGATTTAACAAAAATGACTTCAGAAGATCAATTACCACAAAATTTACTAGACTATGTTGCTTTTATTGAAAAAGAAACAGGTGTTCCAGTATCTATTGTATCTGTTGGTCCAGATAGAAAACAAACAATTACTAGATCATAATTCTAGATAAATATTAAAAAAAAACCTCTTTCAAATATTTGAAAGAGGTTTTTTTTATGTTTTATAATACTTGTTATTTAAGACCTTCTATTTCTACACCAATTAATAACAATTTATTATGTTCTAATTTAAGAGCATTTAAAAGTTCATTTTTTTGAG
The DNA here is from genome assembly GCF_023555495.1 of Polaribacter sp. Z022. GTDB lineage: Bacteria > Bacteroidota > Bacteroidia > Flavobacteriales > Flavobacteriaceae > Polaribacter. Next base: position 100,630 of record NZ_JALCZO010000004.1, read on the forward strand.
TAATAAAAGCTTCCTTTTTCTCTAAAAACAAATCATTATAATAATTAATTCCTGCCTCTAAATTCTTTTTAAATTTAGTTAAAGATCTTAATTGCTTTTTATCAAAATTCGTCTTTAATTCATCTACTTTATCTTGTAAATGAGTTATGTAAAGAGATAATTCTTTTATAAAAACATTAGGTCTATCAGTTCTGGTAATCATATTGTCTCTTCCATAAATATGATCTGTTATACCTCGTAAACTAACAATTTTATCATAATAAGCCATATTTGGGCCTGGACAAACAGAAACTCCATCTCCTGTTTTTTTAGTACTTACATTGTTTAAAAGTAAAGTTGATGTTCCTAAACCTACACAAATACAAGATTTCTCTGTTACTTTATTTACTTGCTTTTCTTTTTCTTCTGCTGTAAGTTCTAAAACATCTATTTCTTTTAATTTTAAATGCTGATATTCTCTAGAAGCTGTACATAAACCAGATTCTTTAAACTCTGTATTTAATGCTATAAATTTATTTGGGCATGAAGTACCTGGTCTACCCTTATCTATTAACATTTGTCTTTGTACATCTTTTGTATTTCCTTTTAACGTGTTAAAAAGTACCCCTAATGGAGAACTATTACTTAAATACAAATCTTTTTCTTTAGCTTTTACTAATTGATCTAAAGTTTTTTCGTCTACACTTGTTGCTTCTGGTACTAATAAAAATGGGCTACCCCAACCTACAGAATCTAATTCATATTCTTTCATTAAAAAAGTATGTTCTTCATCTGTACCTACACCTCCTTGAGTTGTAATTTTAAGTGTTAAATCGTTTTCTGGTATAACTTTATTAGCTTCTTTTAAAGCATCAATCAATAAAGTTTGTGTTTGATTTTTTAAAACTTCTTTGTTTTCTTTAAATTCTTTTAAAACAGGTCCCATTAAAAAACCTTCAGTAGCAAAAGCATGTCCACCACAATTTAATCCAGATTCTATTCTATATTCTGAAACCCATAAACCTTTTTTAGCTAAAAATTTTCCTTGGATAAATGCAGATCTATAATCGCTTACTTTTAAAATAATTTTCTTTTTTATGTATCCTTTAGCGTCAGGAAAAAAATCATTAAAATTACTCATGTAAGAATACAATCTTGGATTCATACCTGCAGAAAGTACAAGAGATGATGCTAATTTACTTTCAGAAAAACCTCTTAATGCTGCATGAGCATCATTAAACTCTATAGGCAACAACTCTTTATTAAGGTAATTTCCTTTATCAATCTTGGTCATAATATTAACATCAATACTACCCATTGATAAATTTTTATTTGCCCAATCTTTTATTTTACTAAAATCTACACCTTCTTCTGTAAGCTTATTAAACTCTTTTTTTATTGAAGAATATTCTGGTAACATATGAATGTAATCTTTAAAAGCTTTACTTTTTTCTGAAGTAATATTCTTTAATTGATTAAATTTTTCTTCTGTTTGTTCGTGTAATAAATTTAAGTAAGAAGTAATTCTTTTAGCTCTAAAGTCTTCAACTTTATCTGTAATTTCTTTATAAGGAAGTTCAAATTTTTCACTATAAACTTTTCTCATTTTTTCAACTAGAATATCATCTACTAAAGAAATAACAGAATCTATACCATATTGAGCTACTTTTAGAGGAGAATCTATTGTAAATCCAATTCCCATAACTGGAATATGAAATGAATGTGCGTTTTTCATCTTTTAATTTAAATATTTAATTCATTTTAAATAAGCTTGCAATGTATTCTTAATATACCCTGAAAAACATGATTATTATCATTAATGAAAAGTATAATAGCTATTTATTATTATTAAAAATTGGATGCTAATAAAACATTAACATCCAATTCTTCACTAACTTTGGGGCTTTCTAAATGTCTTATTGTCTATTTTGTTTCTCTAGTAAAACTGCTTTAGGAAATAATATATTATTTTCTAAATGAATATGTTGGTGTAAATCTTGTTCAAATTCTTCTAATTTAGAATACAAAGCTTTAAACGTGTTACAAGCACCTTCTGGTGGCGTAAAATTATTAGATAATTTTTTAATTTCTTTAAAAATATCTCCTGCATTTTCATGTTCATCTTCCATCATTGCTATAGGATTATTCACTGTACCAAAATGAGGTAAATTTACTTTTTCACCTTTTTCTTCAGCTTTTATCAACTGTTTTATAAAAGGAAACAAAATTAATTCTTCTTTTTTCATATGCGTTGTTAATTCATTAGCAACCTCTATAAAAAGATCGTTTATACGAACAACTTCTACATAATGATGTCCATGTACTTTAGCTACTTTTGCTGCATATTGTAATACTATTGATGTATTTTCTTCTACATATTTATGATGAATATTTTCTATATGATCTACTAAAAAATCTAATTTCCAACTATCATAATTATTAGCAATTGATACTTTATTATTTACATTTAATAACTCTTTTTCTAAATCAGAAAACACAACATTATTTTTTTCACAAGCTTTTTTAATTGATACTCCTCCTCCACAGCAAAAATCTATTCCATGTTTTTTAAAAATATCTGCAGTTTTTATATTATTTGTTACAACTTCTGCAACAGTATTGTTTTCTGTAATAATCATTTTTATATAATTTAATTTTAAAATAAAAGACCTATTTATCTTTTATTCAAAATTAATATACACTTAGGTTTTAAATTATGATTTTTATCATAATAAAAACTATAATTATTTTTATTTTTGTAAATAAAAATGTTATCAAAATCTAGTAAATACGCTATAAGGGCTGTTTTATATCTTACCATTAAAGCCTCAAAAGAAAATAAAATTGGTTCTAAACTTGTTGCTGATAAGTTAGAAATACCTGCTCCTTTTTTAGCTAAAACTTTACAAGAATTAACAAAAAATAATATTTTAACATCAGTTAAAGGCCCTAATGGTGGATTTTATTTGACTGAAGAAAATTGTAAAAAAAATATTTTTGACATTATAAACTGTATTGATACTACCAGTAAATTAGAGCAATGCTTTTTAGGTCAATTAGAATGTGATGAAGATAATCCATGTGTTGTACATGAATTATATGCTCCTTTTAAAAAACAATTGATTCATAAACTTAAAAATCATACAATTTTAGAAATGGCAAATGAATATATTAAAAATAATGATTTTATAAATTCTTTATGATAAAAGCCAAAACACAAAGTATAGTTGCGCTTACTTATTTTATTGTTGCTTCTTTACTTGGTATAATTCTTAGGCTATTTTCTACAACCAGCATTAATGCTAATTATAAATACATAGTACATACCCATTCTCACATAGCACTTTTAGGTTGGGTATATATTGGTTTAACTACATTAATATTTCACTTATTTATTAAAGAGGAAGCTAAAAAGAAATATTCAAAACTTTTTATAGCAACCCAAGTAACAATTATAGGAATGTTAATTAGTTTTCCTATTACTGGTTATGCGCTTTATTCGATAATTTTTTCAACACTTTTTTTAATTTGTTCTTATTGGTTTTTTATTTTTTTTAGAAAAAATAATAGCAGTAACAAAGAAAGTATTTCTTTTAAATTTATAAATACTTCATTAATATTTATGGTTGTTTCTAGTGTAGGTCCTTGGGCATTAGGTGGTATTATGAATACTTTAGGCAACTCATCTCATTGGTATAAAAATGCAATATATTTTTATTTACACTTTCAATATAATGGGTGGTTTTTATTCTGCCTTTTTGGTTTGTTTTTTTATTTTTTAGAAAAAAAAGGAATACAAATTCATAAAGACTATACTTTTCCATTTTATAAGTATATTCTTATTAGTTGCATTTTAACTGTCTTTTTATCTTTTTTATGGATAAAACCTCCAAAATTAATTTATCTATTATCTACATTAGGTGTTGTTTATCAAGTAATTGCTTTAATTAAATTGCAACTTATAATTAACAATTACAAAAAAATAATTTTAAACGTATTTACCCCCTTTATAGTTAAATTACTAAAATTTGTGTACTTACTCTTTATTGCTAAAGTAGTATTACAATTTTTAACTTCAATACCTTACTTTTCTGAATTAACTCTACAAATTAAAGATTTTGTAATTGGTTATTTACACCTTATTTTTCTTGGTATTACTAGTACAAGCTTGCTTGCTTTTTTTTATCAATATAGATTGATACAATTATCTAAAAAATGGACAAGTATTTACCTTTTAGGTTTTATTTTATCAGAAATATTAATTTTTTACAAAGGTTTTTGTAGTTGGCAACAATTATCTATGATAGATGATTATTTTGTTATACTAATTTCTGTTTCAACTCTAATGCCAATTGGTATCTTAGGTATTTATTATTATAATATTAAACCTACTTTTTCCACTCTAAAAGAATCTCCTTAGCAAAGTCATCACACTCTTTTAAAGTATCTTGTATATGCTTTAAAGTAGTTCTAGGATTAATTAAACACATTCTTATTACAACTTGATTTTGTAAAATTGTAGTAACTAAAAAAGCTTCTTTAGAGTCTACAACTCTTGTAGAAATTTCTTGATTTAATGTATCTAATTCTTTTTCTGATAAATTTTTATCTAAAGGATTATATCTAAAATTAATAATAGCTAAAGTTGCTGGAGAAACTATTTCCCAATCTGTACTTTTTCTTAGTATTTCTTCTGTTTTATCTGCTAAATCAATATTATAAGTAATGGCTTTTTTAAATGCTTCTAAACCAAAAGTTTTTATAGACATATAAAATTTTAGCGCTCTAAACCTTCTAGTTAATTGAATACCATAATCATAAAAGTTAATTTCAGATTCATTACCTTCTATATCTCTTAAATACTCAGGTTTTTCACTAAAAGTACCACTTAACCAAGATGAATCTTTTACTAATAAACATCCAATTTCATATGGTTGAAAAAACCATTTATGAGGATCTACAGTTAAAGAATCTGCACGCTCTATTCCTCTTAAAGTTCTACTACCTTTTTTAGATAAAATTGCTGCAGCACCATAAGCACCATCAATATGAAACCATAAATTTTCTTTCTCACAAATATCTGCAAGAGTATCTAATGGATCTACAGTTCCTGTATTTGTTGTACCTGCAGAAGCTATGATACAAAAAGGTTTTTTTCCTTCTAGCTTGTCTTTAGCTATTTCATTTTTAAGTTTATTTATACTAAACTTAAACTCTAAATCTGTAGGCAAAATTTTAACCTGATCTTTTTTAAAGCCAAGAACAGTGATTGCTTTTATATTTGATGAATGTGCTTGATCTGACAAATAAATTACTGCATTAGAAAAATCTTCACCACATTTTACTCTTCTTGCAGTAACTAAAGCTGTTAAATTTGCCATAGAACCACCACTTGTAAAAATTCCACCTCCTTCTGCAACAGGAAAATTAAACATTTTTAGCAACCAGTTTAAAGTAACAATTTCTAATTCTGCTGCTGCAGGAGAAACTATCCATCCTCCAGAAAAGATATTAAAACCTGTTGCCAAAGAATCTGCCATAGCACTAATAAAATTACTTGGTCCTGGAACAAAAGAAAACGATTTTGGGTGAGAAGATATATTACTATTTGGTAATACATTATTTGTTACAAAATCTAAAACTTCATCTGCAGAAGTACCTTTTTCTGGTGCTTCACTTAAAAAAATAGAATCCATTTCTTCTCTAGAAGCCTTAGTTACAGGCTTTTTATTTTCTTCATTTGTAAAATGGTTTACAATAATATCTACAATTTTATATCCATAAGATTGCATTTCTTCTTTAGAAAGTTCAAAAGGTGAATTCATTGAAATATATTTTTTTGCAAAATACGAGAACTAAAAATTATAGCGTACAAAAATTACATATTTTATAAAATTAATACATTTTTTGTTAAAAATTTTAATTTTTATAATATTAATCAAACTATTTCACATTTTCATTTCGATATTCTTAAAGTAACATCACTTTTGTTTTAAATAATTCAAAATAGTGACAAAAGTCATTCTTTTTACAATAAATCTGTTCCAAATTTGTAATAAACGCTAAATCTTATTGTTATGAAAGATTTATTAAAAAAAAGTATTGCTACAATTGTATCTGAAAATATTAATACAGCTACCATTTTTAGAAAACATAATATAGATTTTACTTTTCATGGTAATATGCTTTTATCTAAAGCATGTGAAGAAAAGAATATTAAGTTAAAAAACATTGTTACCGAATTGAATTCAGTTAACCAAAACCTCTATTATTTAAAAGATTACAATTCTTGGAAATTAGACTTTTTAATTGATTTTTTAATTAATATTCATCATGAATATAAAGAAGATAATATTCTATTTTTAAAAGATTATGGAAATAAAGTTGCTAATATATATGCTTCTGAATATAAAGAATTGAAAGAAGTAAATAAGTTAATACAAGAAGTTACAGACAGTATTTTAGAACATATGAAAAACGAAGAAAGTACTCTTTTTCCTTATGTTAAAAAGCTTATAGATGCAAAAAATAAAAATTTACAAATAGACATTAAAAATTCTCCTCTTAATGATCCAATAGACTCTTTAGAAGATGAACATGAAGAAGTGGGTAAAACATTTAATAAAATATCTCAACTAACAAACAACTATTATATTCCTAAAGATGCATGTATTTCTTTTAAAGTATTGTACTTAAAATTACAACAATTTGAAGAAGAACTTTACAAACATATTCATATAGAAAATAATATACTATTTCCTAAAGCTAAAAAGTTAGAAAGATATTTACTTAAACAACAAGATCCTTATTTAAATTAATTTTCACTTTTCTTTAATAGGTAGCCATAATCTTTTCATTATTTTTGCAGAAAACACATCATCTTGAAAAGAATAGTAATTCTCTTTTTTATACTAACTTCTACTTTTGTTTTATCTCAAACAAGAAAAATTACCATAGAAAATTCTGAAATTCAATTTGCAGATGAAGAAAAATATCCTGGAGCAACTATTTTATTAGGAGATGTAAGAATTAAACATGATGGTATAAAACTTAATTGCCAAAAAGCATTTTTTTTCAAAGAAAAAAACTTCTTTAAAGCTATTGGTAAAGTTGTTATAAAACAAGGTGATACAATAACACAAACCAGTAATTATGCCGATTATAATGCAAATACTAAACAAGCTTTATCTTGGGGAGATGTTGTTTTAACAGACCCAACAATGACTTTAACTACAGATACACTGCATTTTGATAGATTAAATCAAAAACTGTATTATAAAAGTTATGCTACAATAAAAGACCAAACCAACACATTAAAAAGTAAAAATGGAAATTTTTATTTAGAGAATAAAAAGTTTACAGCAACTACAAGAGTTACAGTTGTTAACCCAGAACATCATTTAGAATCTAATCATTTAGATTATTACACAAACTCTGGTTTAACTTATTTATATGGACCATCTACCATAACAAATACTAAAAACGATAATAAAATTTATTGCGAAAGAGGTTTTTATAATACAAAAACTGATGTGTCTCATTTTGTTAAAAATGCAAAACTATACTTAAAAGAAAGAACTGTAGAAGGTGATAGTTTGTATTATGATAAAAGAAAAGGGTTTGCTTCTGCAACAAATAACATTAGAGTTATAGACACTGTTCAAAATTTTATTACCAAAGGAAATTATGCTGAAATTTTTGAGTTAAAAGACTCATTATATATCATTAAAAAAGCAGTTGCTATTTCTATAATTGATAAAGATTCTATGTTTATTCATGGAGATACAATATTAGTAACAGGTAAACCAGAAAAAAGAATTGTAAGAACATTTCATAATGTTAAAATTTTTAAATCGGATTTACAAGGAAAATGCGATTCTATACACACAAATCAAGAAACAGGTTTAACTAAAATGTTTAAAAACCCAGTTATTTGGTCTGACCAAAATCAAATTACTGGAGATACAATTCACTTATTATCTAATGTAAAAACAGAAAAATTAGATTCTTTAAAAGTACTAAACAACGCTTTTATTGTTACAAAAGATACAGTTTCTAACAAAGATTTTAACCAAATTAAAGGAAGAAACATGTTTGGAAAATTTAAAGAAAACAAATTACGCTTACTTTTAGTAAAAGGAAATGCAGAATCTGTTTATTTTAATAGAAATGAAGAAACACAAGTTTTAGAAACAATTACAAAAGAAATATCAAGTAATATAGAATTTACTTTAAATCAAGGTCAGATAGAAACTATAATGTATCTAAAAAAATCTGATGGAAACACTTACCCTCCATCAAAATTACCAGATGATGTTAGACAATTAAAAGGATTTATTTGGAGAGAAAATGAACAACCTAAAAAAATGGAAGACATTTTTATAAAAGACGATAAAAACAATTCTCCGCCAAAAAAAGATAAACGAATTAAAAAATCTGCTGTAATACTAGATAAAAAAAAGAAAACTATAGAAAATAAGAAATTACCAAAACCAAGTTTCTCTTCTAAAAAGCAATAATCTTGAAAAAAGATTTCTTTAAATATCAAGCACAAACTTCTCCTCACCCACTTGCTATAGAAATTTCAAGTGCTAAAGGCAGTTATATTTACGATACTTCTGGTAAAGAATATTTAGATTTTGTTGCTGGTGTTTCTGCCAATAGTCTTGGTCATAATCATAATAAAGTTACAGAAGCTATAAAAAATCAATTAGATTCTTATGCTCATGTAATGGTTTATGGTGAGTTTATTCAGCAACCACAAGTAGAATTATGTAAATTATTAGCCGAATATTCACCTACTAAATTAAACTCAGTTTACATTACAAATTCTGGTACAGAAGCTACAGAAGGTGCTTTAAAACTTGCTAAAAGAGTTACAAATAGATTTGAAATAATCGCTGCAAAAAGTTCTTATCATGGAAACACAATGGGATCTATGAGTGTTTCTGGTGTTGAAAAACAAAATTCTGCTTTTAGACCTTTAATTCCTGGTTCTAAATTTATTGAGTATAATAATGAAAATGATATTAATAAAATTACTCATAAAACTGCTGCTGTAATTTTAGAAACAATACAAGGTGGAGCTGGTTTTATTGAACCTAAAAATGATTATTTATTAAAAGTAAAAAAACGCTGTAAAGAAGTTGGAGCTTTATTAATTTTAGATGAAATTCAAACAGGAATAGGTAGAACTGGTACTTTTTGGGGTTTTGAAAACTATAATGTAATTCCAGATATTATTATTACAGGTAAAGGTTTAGGTGGTGGTATGCCAATTGGAGCTTTTATTGCATCTTCAGAAAATATGTCTTTATTAAAAGACAATCCTAAACTTGGTCATATATCTACTTTTGCAGGACATCCTGTAATTGCTGCTGCTGCTGTAGCTACAGTTAAAGAAATTATGAAGTCTAATTATATTAAAGAATCTTTACGAAAAGAAGCATTAATTAGAAAACATTTAAAACATCCTGCAATTAAAGAAATTAGAGGAAAAGGTTTAATGTTAGCAGCAATATTAGAATCTTCAGAATTAACAGCTAAGGTTGTATTAGATTGCTTAGATAAAGGATTAATTTTATTTTTTCTACTATTTGAAGACAAAGCTGTTAGGATAACTCCTCCACTAACAATTTCTGATGAAGAAATAAAAAAAGGCTGCCAAATATTATTATCTGCAATTAAAAGAGCTACTAAATAACTCTTAATTCTTCTTAAAAATTCATAATTTCAGTTAAATAACGTTAAGGTTATATTAAAGTGATTCTATTACTGTAACTCATTTTAAAAACTATCGTCTTTACTATATACATTTAACCTAAAACACTTATTATGAAAATCTTAAAAACCATTATTACAGTAATTGCAATTAGTTTAACAACAGTATTTTCTACTGCTGCAACAGAAAAAAACCCAGAATCTACAAAAAATTCTCTTAGAACAGAACTTGTTTCTTTATTAGGAAATAAAATTCCTTTAAATGTAGATAAATCTTATTCTGCAGAAATTTCATTTATTATTAACAACTCTAATGAAGTAGTTGTTATCTCTGTAAATTCTAAATTATCTGACTTTAATAAATACGCTAAAAACAAATTAAACTATAAAAAAATTAATGTTAAAAACATTAAAAAAGGAGAAGTTTATAGAATGCCTATAATAATTAATAAAAAATAAACAATACAACTTGTTGGTTAGTTGGTGCCCGATTTTAGTTTTTACTAAATTGGGCATTTTTATTTACAGAAAAGAGCAATTATTTTCATAATTGCCCTTCAATATATCAACCATTAACATAACAGTAGATTATATTTTTTCTGTTATCTAGTTACACTTCCTGTTAAAACTTTATTTGGTCCTGCTTCCATATTTAAAACTGTATGATTCATTGCATTGGCAGGTACAACATGTGCTAAAGGTTTTAGAGTAAATGGAGCTGCACTATTATCTGGACTTGGCTCTACAGAAATTACAACAGTAGCACCTTTTAAATCTGTTGGAAAATTAACTCCAGCAGCTGTACCCATAACATAATCTTCTCCAGGATAACCAGGTCCATTACCAGTTGTTCCTTTATAAGGTGAAGTAGCAGCATTATCATCTGCAGCATTTACAGCAGTAAAAGTACCTGTACTTACTGGTGTACCATTTATAACTACCCAACCTTCATATTTCCATCCATCTGTTAAAGTTGGTAAACTTAAACCTGCAGCTAAAGTTGGTGCATTAGAATTGTCTAAAAACCATACTCCACTTGCTTCATTAGTATCATCTGTATCTGTAGGTGTTGCTAAAATATATTTACCCCAAGAATTGCTAAAATCTCCAACAATACCAGTTGAGGATACATTTGCTGAACTTCCAGAAAAATCTCCAGCTAAAATTTTTGTTGCAGCTGGCGCTAAAGCTGCAGCACCTGTTTCTCCTGCAGGTTCAATAGATAAAACAAACTTTGTGGCTGTTTGTAAATCATTAATATCTACAGTGTAAGTTTGTGGAAAAGATACACTTGTAAAAGTTCCTGTACTTACAGGGTTTCCATCTACAATTAACCATCCTTCATAAACATAGTCAGAACCTAATTCTTCTAAACCTGTTAAATCAATTGTTAAATCACCAGTTGTTGCTGCTGTGTTGTTGTCATCATTACAAGCAACAAATAAAATTGCTATTATAAATGCGGTTGCTAAATTTAAAACTTTTTTCATCTTATTATTTTTTATGTTAATGTTGATGACAAAGTTATTTGCTTAATATGTTATAAAATGTTAGCTAGCGAACACTTATGCAATTTTTTGAAGTAATCTTAATTCTTTTCTGTTAAAACTGATGATTTTTTCTTCTTTTAATTCATTCATTAAAACATTTAAATTAGATCTAGATGTACCAATTAAAGATGCTATATCTTTTTGAGTATAAGGATGTTCTATTACTTTATCTCCAGTTTTATCACAGTCATGTCCATATTCTTCACACAACTCCTTCATAAATTCTAAGAATCTTGTTTTTGTATCTTTAAATAAAATTAATTGTAATCTTCGTTCTAACTTTTTAAAGCGAAGTCCTAAAAATTTATAAATTTTTAAACTAAATGTTTTATTATCTCTCATTAAGTCATGCATGGTATCTACTCCAATAGGACAAATAGAAGTTTTAGAATCTACAGATTGAGCAAATTCATTTCTTTTTTCTTCACCTAAAATAGCTTTTTCTCCAAATAATTCTCCTTTTATTAAAATAGCTTTTACTACTTCTGTACCATCTTCATTGTAATACCCTAATTTTACTTTCCCTTTTTCAATTAAATAAATTTTGTTGGCTGCATCTTCTTCAAAATATACATAATCACTTTTTTTATAGGTATCAAAAGTGTGACATTGCTTGTATTCTTTAAATTTATGTGGACAAAGAAGATTGAATAAATTTACATTATCAAAAAACCAGAATGACTTCATTTTTATAGAATTTTAAAACACTATATAAGTCTTTAAAACTCTTTTATACTTACAATTAAATAGAATTTAATTTTAGTAATAAGTTTGGGTCAGGGCAATTATTTTTATAGAAATTAATGTTTTCTTGAGATGAAACTCCTGGGTAATCTCCAAAATTACCTTCTAAATCTTTAATAATCTGAAAATGTAAATGTGGAGCATAATCACCATTTACAGTTGCATCTCCCAGAAAACCAATAGTTTCTCCTTTATTTACTTTATTACCTACATTAATATTCTCTAAAGATGATTTTGATAAATGACCATATAAAGTATAAAAAGTTAAATTATTAATTTGATGTTTTAAAATAATAGTGGGTCCATAATCTCCATAATTATTATTGTTTTTGAAGCTATGAATTTCACCATCTAAAACAGCTAATACTTTTGTATTTTTATAACACCACAAATCTATTCCTAAATGAATGTTTCTTTGGTTTTGTTTGGCTTCATTTTTAAAATAATCACTTCTATCATAAATGTTTCTTTTTTCTAAATACCCTCCAAAAGCAACATTAACTTTATTTTTTGCAAAAAAAGATTCAAGATAATTTTCCCAATCTTTAGAAGAAGAATTATCAAATTTTAATAAATCTTTATTATTTAAAGATAAGCTTATAGAACAATATTTTTCTATAGAAATATTTGCATCTATAACCTTTAAAGATGCATTTGAAATTTGATTTAGAGCTTTGTTAAAATCTATAGTATTCATATTTAATAAAAAAATCCCGAGTTAAAAACTCGGGATTTTGAATTATTTTTAAAAATCCATTAATTAACTTACTAACTTTTTAGTTGAAGGCTTAAATTTAGTTAAAACAATTCCTTCAACAGCTGCTTGATATTCTTCTATAGTTGGAGTTCTTCCTAATATAGTAGATAATACTACAACTGGTGTAGAAGATAATAAAGATTCACCTTTTTTCTCGTCTGTATCTCTAACTACCCTTCCTTGGAATAAACGTGTAGAAGTAGCCATTACTGTATCTCCTGCTTCTGCTTTTTCTTGATTTCCCATACATAAGTTACATCCAGGACGCTCTAAGTATAACATGTTTTCATACTTAGTACGTGCTAAACCTTTTGGTGCATTATCATCAAATTCAAATCCAGAATATTTTACTAAAACATCCCAATCTCCTTCTGCTTTTAACTCATCTACAATGTTATATGTTGGAGGTGCAACTACTAAAGGTGCATTAAATACAACTTCACCTTGTTGCTTCTCAATATTCTTTAACATTTGAGCTAAAATTTGCATATCTCCTTTATGAATCATACAAGATCCAATAAATCCTAAATCTACTTTTTTAGTTCCTCCGTAAAAAGATAATGGATTTATACAATCATGTGTATATCGTTTAGATACATCTTCATTATATACATCAGGATCAGCAATCATTGGCTCAATAATCTTGTCTAAATCAATAACAACATCAGCATAATATTTAGCATCAGAATCAGGTTTTAAAGCAGATTTAGTACCTGTTTTAATTTCTATAATTCTATCATTTGCTTTATTAACTAAACCTTTAAGATCTTGTTTTGGGTTATCCATTCCTTTATCGATCATAATTTGAATACGATCTCTAGAAATTTCTAATGATTCAATTAAAGTTTCATCTTCAGAAATACAAATAGATGCTTTTGCTTTCATTTCTGCAGTCCAATCTGTAAAAGTAAATGCTTGATCAGAAGTTAAAGTTCCAATATGAACTTCAATAATCTTTCCTTGGAATACATTTTCTCCATCAAACTGATTTAACATTTGTTCTTGAGTTGCATGAACTACATCACGAAAATCCATATAAGGTTTCATTTCACCTTTAAAAGTAACCTTTACAGATTCTGGTATAGGCATTGTTGCCTCCCCTGTAGCCAATGCTAATGCTACTGTTCCTGAATCTGCTCCAAAAGCAACTCCTTTTGCCATACGTGTGTGAGAATCTCCACCTATAATTACATCCCAATCATCAACAGCTAAATCATTTAATACCTTATGAATTACATCTGTCATTGCATGATATTCTCCTTTAGGATCACGTGCAGTAACTAATCCAAAGTCGTTCATAAACTTCATTAACCTAGGAATGTTAGCTTTAGACTTATCATCCCAAACAGAAGCTGTATGACATCCTGATTGATATCCACAATCTACTATTGGAGAAATAACTGTTGCTGCCATCATTTCTAATTCTTGAGAAGTCATTAAACCTGTAGTATCTTGAGATCCTACAATATTTACTTCTACTCTTACATTAGAGCCAGCATGTAATGTTTTACCTGGTGTAGTTCCAACAGCATTTCTGTTAAAAATTTTCTCAACAGCTGTTAAACCTTGTCCTTCAATTGACACTTCTTTAGAAGCAGCATAAACTTGAGGAACATCTATTCCTAAAACTTTACAAGCAAATGTTTGTAATTTTTTACCGAAAACAACAGCATAAGAACCTCCTGCTTTAATAAACTCCATTTTAGGTGGTGTTAAAGCTGTAGAGATATCTTTTAACTCTTTGTCTCCATTATATAATTTTTTCTCTTTTGTATTAATAGTTAAAACTGTACCTGTTGCAACAGAATATTCTTCTTTTAAGATTGGTTCTCCTTCTTCATCAACAATTGTATTTCCATCTGCATCTTTTTGCTTAACCCAGTTTTTTAAATCAATTCCAATACCACCAGTAACTCCAACAGTTGTTAAGAAAATTGGAGCAATACCATTAGTACCAGCAATAACTGGAGCTATATTAATAAACGGTACATATGGGCTTGAAGAAATACCTGTCCATAAAGCCACGTTATTTACACCAGACATTCTTGAAGATCCAACTCCCATTGTTCCTTTGTCTGCAATTAACATTACACGTTTATTAGGATGCTTTTCTTTTAATGCTAATAATTCTTGTTGCATTTCTTTATTATGCTCAAACATACACTGACCATGTAATTCACGATCTGATCTTGAGTGTGCATCAGCACCTGGAGATAATAAATCTGTAGAAATATCACCAATACCAGCAACAAAAGTTACAATTTCTATTTCTTCTTCAACTTCTGGTAATTTTGTAAAGAATTCTGCTTGAGCATAACTCTCTATTAATTCTTTAGCAATAGCATTACCTGCTTTGTATGCTTTTTCTAATTTCTCTGTATCTGCTTCGTATAAGAAAACTTGTGTTTTTAATACTTTAGCTGCTTCATTTGCGATAGCAATATCACTACCTAGAGCTAAGTCTAACAAAGCTTCAACAGAAGGACCACCTTTCATATGAGATAATTGCTCAAAAGCAAAAGCAGGAGTAATTTCTTTTACTAGTTCTTCTCCTAAAATAATTTCTTTTAAATACTTAGCTTTAACACCTGCAGCACTAGTTGTTCCTGGTAAAACATTATAAATAAAGAATTTAAGAGATGCTTCTCTATATTCATTATCTACATCTTTTATCTGATCAATAAGAGCGCTTGTTAATTCAGCACTATCAATTGGCTGTGGGTGTAGCCCTTGACCTTTTCGGTCTTCTATTTGCTTAAGGTAATCTTTATAAATACTCATGTAGGAAATCTTTAATTACAGAATCTTTTAAATTTAAAAAAAATAAAAAATTACAGTAAACGTTTTTTGTTAATTTTAGTCTGACAAACTTACATTTTTTATCTTAATTTTAAAAGATAAATAATAGATTGCTCTAATTAATGAATAAAAAAAAATTATTTAAAAAATTGTTGAATTAAATTCAACAAAAAGAGGGTAATACAATAAAATAATGAAAGGTTCATAAAATTATAGTAGCAGACTAATAAGCCGAATTCTGTCCCTTAAAAGGTTCTTATCATTTATCTAGTTCTAAAATTACTTTTAGAATCTATCTGCCTACCCTTTAGAATCGAGCGAGTAGCTCTCAAGTTCTAATATACATGGCATTGCACCTCATAGAGTTTACCTGGTTTCACTACAGCCTAACTGTACTTGCTTTCTGTTGCACTTGTCCTCAACTTACGTTGGACGGATGTTATCCGCTATGATACTCTTTGGTGTCCGGACTTTCCTACTTATTAAAATAAGTCGATAAGATAAGTCTGCATTTCCTATAATTTATTTAACTTCTTTGTCATAAAAAAACCCACTCAAAATTTGAGTGGGAAAAATTGCTATGAAAAAGAAAAAGTGTTGCTGATAAATCAGCAACACTGCAAATATATATTAAAAAGCCTTATAAAAAAATAATTCCATAAAAAAATGGCTTTTTTTTATTATATCTTAACATATGTTTAAGAAAACATATCTTTTACTTTTTCAAAAAATGACTTGTCAGATTTGTTTGGACTTGGCTTAAAGTTTTCATTATCAGCCATTTTCTCAAAAAACTGCTTTTGTTCTTTATTTAATTCTTGAGGTGTCCATACATTAATATGTATTAAAAAGTCACCATTTCCATATCGTTCAATACTAGGTAAACCTTTTCCTTTTAATCTTAAAATTTTACCAGATTGGGTACCTGAGTCTATTTTAATCTTAACTTTTCCTGTAACAGTTTCTACTTCTTTACTAACTCCTAAAACAGCTTCAGAAAAGTTTACATATAAATCATAATGAATATTTGTACCTTCTCTTTTTAAAGTATTATGTTGAATTTCTTCAATTAAAACTAATAAATCTCCAGCAATAGAATTCTTACCTGGAGCTTCATTTCCTTTTCCTCCTACTTTTAATTGCACGCCTTCTGTTACACCTGCAGGAATATTAATAGATACTGTTTCTTCTTTTGTTATTAAACCTTGAGCATCTGCTCCATTAGGTTTACTATTTATAATTTCTCCAGCTCCAGAACAAGTACCACAAGTTGTTGCAGTTTGCATTCTACCTAATATTGTATTAGTAACACGCATTTGTTGTCCAGAACCATTACAAGTAGAGCATGTTTTATACGTTACTCCTTCTGCTTGAACTTTTCTTCTAACTTTTACTTTCTTTTCTATACCTGTAGCAATTTCTTCTAAAGTAAGCTTAACACGAATACGCATATTACTTCCTTTAACTCTGGCTTGACGTTGGCCTCCACCACCAAAACCACCAAAGCCACCTCCAAAACCACCTCCTCCAAAGATGTCTCCAAATTGGCTGAATATGTCATCCATATTCATACCTCCACCACCAAAACCGCCTCCACCTTGAGGGCCATCAAAAGCTGCATGACCATATTGATCATAACGTGCTTTTTTGTTTTCGTCGCTTAAAACCTCATAAGCTTCAGCTGCTTTTTTAAAGTTTTCTTCAGCAGTTTTATCATCTGGATTTTTATCTGGATGATACTTAATTGCCATTTTTCTATATGCTTTCTTAATTTCTGATTGAGTAGCAGATTTAGAAATACCTAATATTTCGTAAAAGTCTTGTTTTGCCATTTTTATTTCAATTATCAATTAACAGTAATCAATGATCAATGGTAATTGTAAAATGTTAATTGTAATTATTTACTGTCCTATTACCACTTTTGGGTAACGAATAATTTTATCTCCTAATTTGTATCCTTTTTCAACACAATCAATAACTTTACCTTTTAAATCTTCTGATGGTGCAGGTATTTGGGTAATTGCTTCATGAATTTCTGCATCAAAAGTATCTCCTTGCTTTGTTTCAATTCTTGATAAACCTTTTTGCTCTAAAGTGTTGTAAAATTTATTATAAATTAATAAAACTCCTTTTCTTAATTCTTCTGCTTCTTTGTCTTCTTCTATATGTGACAAAGCACGCTCAAAATCATCAACAACTGGCAGTAAAGATGTCATTACTTCTTGACCTGCTGTCTTAAATAATTCTACTCTTTCTCTAGATGTTCTTTTTTTATAATTTTCGAACTCAGCAAATAAACGTAAAAACTTGTCTTTTTCTACTTGTACTAACTCTTCTGCTGTAGGCTCTTCTTTTACCTCTTCTTTTTCAACCTCTTGATTATCTTCAGTTTGTACAGCTTCTTGTTCGTTTATAATTTCTTCTTCTTTTATATTATCTTTCTTACTCATTATCTTGTAATCGTTAAATTGTATACAATTTATAGGCAAAAATGTTGCCAACAAAAAAATAGTGTCAAATTGACACTATTAAAACTTCTAAATTTTTACATGAGACCAATTCTCACCTGATTTTATTCTATGAATTTGCATATCTGAAACCCCAAATCTTTTGGCAATCATTGTTATTCTTGTTCTATTATTTTTAAGTTGTCGCTTAATAATTCTTACCTTTCCTTCTGTTAGTTTCCCAATATTTCTACTTCTTTTTTCTACTATTTCTTTCCAATTAGGGTTACTAAATTGATGTAATTCTTTTTCACGTTTTGTTACCCATTTTAAATTTTTGATATGATTATCTTTTTTGTCATAATTCAAATGAATAACAAACTTTTGATCATCATTATCTTTTTTAATAAAATGTTCTGCTACTAATTTATGTACATATCTAGCTGTTGTTTTTCCGTTTACTTTTTGCTTTAAAGATATTGACACATAACCATTTGTTAAACATTCTTTTTTTAAAAAATGCTTATTTTTATTTTTAAAATTTATAACTCTTCCGTAGTTAGATATTTTAAACTTTTCTTTTTCTGAAATTTTTTCATCAAATTGAATGTCTTTCCATTCTTCATTCCATAAATTTCTAATCATATTTTAAAAGTTAAATTAAAAAAAAATTAATTCAACTTTTTCATAGCTATTATTAAATAAATCAAATTTATTTAATCTTCAATTCTTTCAATTTTTGCACCAATAGATTTTAAACGAGCTTCAATGTTTTCATAACCTCTATCTATTTGCTCAATATTATTTATAATACTTGTTCCTTTTGCAGATAAAGCTGCTATTAATAAAGAAATACCAGCTCTAATATCTGGTGATGTCATTTTAGTTGCTTTTAATTGCGACTTAAAATCATGACCAATTACAGTTGCTCTATGAGGATCACAAAGAATAACTTTTGCTCCCATATCTATTAATTTGTCAACAAAAAACAAACGGCTTTCAAACATTTTTTGATGAATTAAAACAGTTCCTTTTGCTTGTGTAGCTATTACTAAAACTATACTTAATAAATCTGGAGTAAACCCAGGCCAAGGTGCATCTGCAACTGTTAAAACAGAACCATCTATATAATTTTGAATTTCATAAGATTCTTGTTCTGGAATGTAAATATCATCACCTTTTTTCTCTAATGTAATTCCTAATTTTCTAAAAACATTTGGAATTTGTCCTAAATTATCCCAAGATACATTTTTTATTGTTAATTCAGATTGTGTCATAACTGCAACACCAATCCAAGAACCAATTTCAATCATATCTGGCAACACATTGTGTTCACATCCACCAAGAGAATCTACTCCTTCTATTACTAATAAGTTAGAACCAACTCCCGAAATTTTTGCTCCCATAGAATTCAACATTTTTGACAATTGTTGAATATAAGGTTCACAGGCTGCATTGTAAATTTTAGTGGTTCCAGTTGCTAAAACAGATGCCATTAATATATTAGCAGTACCTGTAACAGAAGCTTCATCTAACAACATTTCTACTCCATGAAGTTCTTCTGCTTCAACTCCGTAAAAATGTTCTTCTTTATTGTATCTAAATTTTGCACCTAATCTAATAAAACCTTCAAAGTGTGTGTCTAAACGTCTACGACCAATTTTATCTCCTCCTGGTCTAGGTATATAACCTCTTCCAAAACGAGCTAATAACGGTCCTACAATCATAATAGAACCACGTAATGAGCTTCCATCTCTCTTAAAATCTGCTGATTCTAAATATTCTAAATTAACTTCATCTGCTTGAAAAGCATAAGAATTACTACCTAGCTTTTCAACTTTTACACCTAATTCACCAAGTATAAAAATTAATTTATTTACATCTATAATATCTGGAACGTTGTTTACTACTACTCTTTCTGGAGTTAATAAAACCGCACAAAGTATTTGTAAAACTTCATTTTTTGCTCCTTGAGGAGTTATTGTTCCGTTTAATTTATGTCCTCCTTCAATTTTAAATGATGCCATAGACTAATATCTTTTTCTGTTTTTGTTTTTATTTTGGTGATTATGATGTGGTTTTTTATGATTTTTAGAATGATTCTGGCCTTGAGAATTTCTTTTTCTTAAAAGGTTTTTACTTTCAGAAAGTTTTTCTTCAGAATTTCTTAAATCTAATTTCCCATCTGACAAATCATATAAGTGGTTAAAAATTACAGCATCATCTACTGTATCTTTGTTCCAGTTTAAGTAGCATTTTTTCATATGATTTGCAATGGTAAAAACCAATGCTTCTTTTTTATCTCCATCTTCCCAACTCAAGGCTATATCTATCATTGTTTGAATATTGTTACCATAATAACGATATCTTGATGCTGATTTTGGATATGCTAAACCACTTGGTTTTTCTTGCAATTCTTCTCTTGATGGCTGAGGATAAGGAGATTCTGCATCTAATTTAAACTCAGACATGATGTATAATTGATCCCAAAGTTTGTGTTTAAAATCTGGAACATCTCGTAAATGTGGTTGTAAATTACCCATAACATCTACTATAGCTTTTGCCATTTTATCTCGCTCTTCTTTTGTTTCTAAAGCAACACAATGGTCTACTAATTTTTGTATATGTCTACCATATTCTGGTATAATCATTAACGGTCTTTCTGAATTGTATTCTAAATCGAATGTCATTTATTTATTTTTGAAGTGTGTTCGTAATTATTAAAAATTAATTTAATAATTAAGGTCTAAACTGCATTAGACCAGACAAACTAATGTCTATTTTTTTAACGTTGCAAAATAACATTTTATTTTGAGTAATTAAGATGATTTTTAACCAATCACTTTTAATTTTGCAAATTGAAGTAAAAGCTTCTTTTTACCTACAGTTCCAAATTTAATTTCTGCTTTTTTATTTGGCCCATTTCCTTCTAAAGCTATTACTTCTCCTGTACCAAATCTATTATGTTCTACAATATTACCTACTACTATTTTACCATCAAATAAATTAGCTTTTGATGTTGCTTGCGAAACTTTTTTTAAGTTTTTAGGAATGATAATTTCTTTCTTTTTCTTTAAATCACGTTCCATTTTTTTACGCTGAATCGGTTTTTGAAAACGAATTCCTTTTGGAGCATCATCAAAAATACTTTTATCTATAAAACTATTTACGGCTCTTTCTGGT
The DNA here is from genome assembly GCF_023555495.1 of Polaribacter sp. Z022. Taxonomy (GTDB): domain Bacteria; phylum Bacteroidota; class Bacteroidia; order Flavobacteriales; family Flavobacteriaceae; genus Polaribacter. Next base: position 121,809 of record NZ_JALCZO010000004.1, read on the forward strand.
ACTTTTGGTGTTATGTAATGTAGGTATTTATCATCAATTTCTTCTAAAAACCTACTTGGTTCAGAATCTACTAATTTTCCCCATCTATAACGTGTTTGTGCATACGTTAAATATGCTACTTTTTCGGCTCTTGTTAATGCTACATAAAAAAGTCTTCTTTCTTCTTCTAATTCACTTCTTGTGTTCATACTCATTGCAGAAGGAAATAGGTTTTCTTCCAAACCTACTACATACACATATAAATACTCCAATCCTTTAGATTGATGAATGGTCATTAAAGAAACACTTGGTTTTTCATCATCTTTTTTAGCGTCAAAATCTGTTGCAAGAGCAACATCTTCTAAAAACGATGTTAAAGAAGCATCTTCTCCTTGTTCTATTTTATCTGTAATAAAGTCTTTAATTCCGTTTAAAAGTTCTTGAACATTTTCTACTTTACTTACACTTTCTGGGGTTCCGTCTTTTTCTAAATCTTTTATTAATTGCGTTTGTTTTACAACTGTTTCTGCAATTTCAAATGCGTTGTTTGTTTGCGATTCTATTTGCAAACGTAAAATCATGTTCATAAAATTCTGTAACTTATTTTTAGTTCCAGAGTTTATTTTTAAATCGATTTTATCAATATATTTTAAAATATCAAAAATTGATTTTTTATAATGATTTGCAGCTATTGTTAGCTTATCAATAGTTGTTGCACCAATTCCACGTGCAGGATAATTGATAATTCTTTTTAATGCTTCTTCATCATTTGGGTTGATTAAAATACGTAAGTAAGATAAAATATCTTTGATTTCTTTTCTTTGATAAAATGAAATTCCACCATAAATTTTATAGTCAATTCCTTTTTTACGTAAAGCATCTTCTATAGCTCTAGATTGCGAATTTGTTCTGTATAATACACAAAAATCATCGGGTGTTAATTGATGATTCATTTGGTTTTCCCAAATAGATTGTGCTACAAAACGACCTTCTTCTCCATCAGAAATTGTACGCATAACATTTATTGCTTCTCCAGCATCATTACTTGTCCAAACTTCTTTATCTAACTTGGTTTTATTTCTTTCTATTACAGAGTTTGCAGCATTTACAATATTACTTGTAGATCTATAATTTTGTTCTAGTTTAAATGTTTTAACATCAGGATAATCTTTCTGAAAATTTAATATATTCTGAATATTTGCTCCCCTAAAACTATAAATACTTTGGCTATCATCTCCTACAACACAAATGTTTTGAAAACGATCTGCTAAAGCTTTTACAATTAAATATTGTGAGTGATTTGTATCTTGATACTCATCAACCATAATATACCTAAATCTATCTTGATATTTTGCCAAAGACTCAGGAAAACGAACTAATAATTCATTGGTTCTTAACAACAAATCATCAAAATCCATTGCTCCTGCTTTAAAACACCTATCTACATATTCTTTATAAATATTACCAACTTCTGGTCTGCTTGCATGTAAATCTGCTTCTTGCAAATCAGAATTATTAAAATAAGCTCTAACTGTAATTAAACTGTTTTTAAAAGATGAAATTCTACCTAAAATCTGTTTTGCTTTGTATTGCTCTTTGTTTAAATTCTTTTCTTTAATAATTGCAGATATTAATCTAACAGAATCTTGTGTATCATAAATAGTAAAATTGGTTGGAAAACCTAATTTATCTGCTTCAGAACGTAAAATACGAGCAAAAACCGAGTGAAAAGTTCCCATCCAAAGATTTTTGGCTTCACTTACACCTACTACTCCAGCAATTCTTTCTTTCATTTCTCTTGCTGCTTTATTAGTAAAAGTTAGCGACAAAATATTAAAAGCATCTACACCTTGTTGCATTAAATGTGCAATTCTATAAGTTAACACACGTGTTTTACCAGAACCTGCACCTGCAATAATAATCATAGGTCCGTCTTTTTGTATAACCGCTTGTTTTTGAGCTTCGTTTAAAGTATTTAAGTAAGTATTCAATTGTATATTTTGAAAGAATTTTAAAACGTGAAATTAACAAATCTATGTGCTTATATATTAAAATTCATTTTTTTTTATTCACAAGTTATCCATTAAAAATTCGTCTTAAAACCCGAATACTTAAAAATTCGTCTTAAAACCCGAATATTTATAAATTCGGCTTAAAACCCGAATATTTTTATATATTTGTAAAAACAATACAAATGACCAGTATAATAACAGGTGATATTATCAATTCTAGAAATATAGATTCCAATATATGGATACCTTTATTAAAAGAGGTACTAAACTCTGTTGGTAAAACTACTAAAACTTGGGAAATTTATAGAGGCGATAGTTTTCAAATAGAAATAGAAAAAATTGAAGATGCATTATTGTTTGCCTTTAAATTAAAAACAGTTTTAAAGAAAGTTAAAAACTTAGATGTTAGAATTGCAATAGGAATTGGCTCTAAAAATGACAATTACAATAATATAACAGAAGCAAGTGGAGAAGCTTTTATAAACAGTGGTAAAGCTTTTGACGTTTTACTAAAAAAACAACGTTTAGCAATAGCTTCTACAAACCAAGAATTTGACACAATACTAAACACAAGTTTAGCTTTGGCTTTATTAATTATGGATAATTGGACTGTAAATTCGGCTACATTTGTTTTAAAGTATTTGAATAGCCCAAATACTTCACAAAAAATGATTGCTAAAGAATTAAATATTTCTGAAAGTAGTGCAAGTGAACGAAGAAAAAGAGCAGGTTTAGATGAAATTTTGCAATTAGAAAAATTATACAGACAATTAGTAAAACAAAAATTCATCAACTAAATATGATTCTTTTTTTAAAATTTTTATTAGCACATATTTTAGGTGATTTTGTTTTTCAACCAGAAAAATGGGTAAAAAACAAAGAAGAAAAAAAGATAAAATCTTCTAAACTTTACTATCATATTGGTTTACATGCAATATTTTTAGCCATAATACTTCAATTTAATCTTAAAGAATATTGGTTAGGATTTTTCTTAATTATCGTTTCTCATTATTTAATTGATATTCTTAAATTATACTTTCAAAAGAAGAAAACAAAACGATTTTGGTTTTTAATAGATCAAATATTACATGTTTTCATGCTTTTTGTTGCAACTACAATTTACACAAATTCAAAAATTTCAATTGAAAATTTAGTTACTGATAAAAACCTATTATTAATCATTTTTTTACTATTAGTTAGTTCTGCTTCTGCAATTATTATAAAAATAATTATTACACAATGGAACCCTGAAAGTAAAAAAGAAAATGATGATTCTTTAGCAAAAGCAGGACGTTATATAGGAATTTTGGAGCGTTTATTTGTATTTACATTTGTAATTACAAATCATTGGGAAGCAATTGGTTTTTTTCTGGCAGCAAAATCTGTATTTAGATTTGGAGATTTAACATCATCTAAAGACAGAAAGTTAACAGAATACATTTTAATAGGAACTTTATTGAGTTTTGGGTTGGCTATTTTTTTAGGAATTTTATATTTGTACACACTAAATTTACTCTAATATATGGAAGACAAATTAATAGAAAGTATTGCTTATATATTACCTGCAATAGTTACAGGTTTAGTTGCCTTTTACATGTTTAATGGGTTTATAAAACAACAAAATTCAGAAAAAAAACTAACACTTTTAGCTGATAGAAAAAAAGAATCTTTGCCTATTAAATTACAAGCTTATGAGCGAATGTTATTGTTTTGTGAACGTATAAATCCGATAAAAATATTGGTTAGAGTAAAACCAATATCAGAAAATACAAACGATTACTTACAGCTTTTAATAGCAAGTATAGAACAAGAATTTGAGCATAATATGGTACAGCAAATTTATATTTCTGATGATTCTTGGACAGCAGTTTTAGCAACAAAAAATGCCATTATAAACAAATTAAAGCAAGTGGCTGAAACTTCTGAAAATGCAAATAAATTTAGAGAAAATGTAATTATAGAATATTCTAATACATTACCACCAACAGATACAGCAATTTCATTTATTAAAAATGAAGTTAAAAAATTATTATAATAAAAAAGGCTCTCAAATGAGAGCCTTTTAATTTTCTTTATACTAACAATATTCCCTTAAAATAAATTTTACTTTTAATTGAAATAAACTTTACCAGGTATTAAACCAACAGTAAATTCTTTTAATTCTAAGTTTGTAGATGCATCAAATATTTTTAAACTACCATTAGATTGGTAATCTTTAGCATCTGTTACATAAATTTTTCCATCATTTACAGAAAAACCATAAACTGTTGTTGTAATAACTTCAGTAGTTGGAATTTGAGTTGAATTTTCTTCCATTTTATAAATTTTAGAAGAAGTAGATAAATAAATTGATCCATCACTAAAACTCATACTATTTGGATGAAATTCAGTATTAAAATTAATTGTAGATTCAATTTCATTTGAAGAAGTATTAATACGTACTAAACTACCTAAAACCTCTGTAGGATTCCAAGATGTAACCGCTTTTCCTTCGCAAGAAACTACTAATCTTCCACTATTATCAATAAACATTTCATCTGGTAAAGTACCTACAGAAATATTTTTAACAAATGCATCTGTTTCTGCATTTATAACAGATACAGAACTACCTGTTCCCCAACCTCCTTTATGCGAAACATATAAAGTATTACCATTAGCAATTATTTGCTCTGGTCCTTCAGAAACAGAAATTGTAGAAGTAACTGTATTTGTTGATAAATCTATTACAGCTATAAAATCGTCTGTAGTATCAGAACCAGCACCCCAGTTAGTTACATAACCTTTACCATTTGCAAAAGCAATATATCTTGGGTTATTTAAATCAGAACTAATTTCTGTTATTTTTTTCATAGTATATCTATCTGCAACAGAAATTTTATTAGCAACATTTGCTATTAAATATGCATCATCTCCATTAAAACCAATAGATTGTAATACTGTACCTATATTAGCACTGTTAACTTTATTGTAAATTGCTTCTTCTTCTGTTAAATAGTCGTTTGAAATATAATTTACTGTTCCTGTTCCTCCAGAAAAAGCTCCTTCATTAGATACTAAAATTCCATTATCATAATCACCTTTTGGTAATTCTGGTTCATCGTTTTTACTACATGATGCAAATAATACACCTGAAAGTGCTACTAAAAAAATTGTTTTTTTGATATTCATTACTTTTAAAAATTAAAATTTGTTGTTATTTGATAATTCACCCCAGGCATAGGCCTGCTTAAGGTATTCTGATAATATTTATTGTAGATATTATTTATTTTAAAACCAATTATAGGTTTGTTTTTTAGAAAAGGTAATTGATAATTTACTCCCAAATTTGCTACTGAAAATGATGGTATTGTATTAACTAAATACTCTACATTTCCATTAAATAAGTGTTGATAATAAATTTTAAATTCTTTAAAAGAATAATCGAATAAAAAGTTTGCCCTATTAATAGGTACAGAAATTAATCTTTTATTAGTTTTTAAATCTTTAGCATTAGTATACGAGTAATTTGATTGTAAGCTAAAGTTATGATCACCTAAAGATTTCTTGAAGTTTAACGCTAGTTCTAAACCAATATTTTTTGCACTGTTTACATTTAAAGGACTCCAGTTTCCTGTTTGGTTTGGTACCCATTGAATTAAATCTGATGATTTAATATAAAATCCATTTAAGCTAACAGATAGGTTTTTAAAAGTTAGAGAATTTCCAATTTCAAACTGATAAGATTTTTCTGGTTTAAGATCTAAATTGCCTCCAGGTTGCCAATACAAATCATTAAACGTGGGTATTCTAAAATTCTTAGAAGTATTAAAAGATATGATGTAATGTTTATTTATTTTTTGTTCAATTCCTAATGAATATAACAGAGGAGAATTAAACTCTTTTAAAAACTCTTTTCTAAACTGAAGACCGTAACTTAATTTTTTTGATAACAAATGATTGTAAGAAAATATCGCAGAAAAAACATCTCTTTTATTAGTCGAAAAACTTGTACCTTCTGCTTTTGTTGTTTCAAAACCTAAAATTCCATTTAATTGAATTTTTCTAGATATGGAGTTATTATAATCTAGTTTTAAAATCTTTCTTTTTGCAGATCCTATAGAAAAAATAGCTTCGTTTGTATAATCATCAAAGAACTTATACTCATCAAAAATATATGCAAACCTAGTATTCAAAGATTCTTTAGGCGAAAAATAATGAACCCAATCTACAAGGTTTTTAAGACTAATATCTTTATAAGAATCGTTAGATGGCGCATTTAAAGTTCTTGATAAATTTCTATCTGAAAAAAATGAGTTTGAGAATATTTTTAACTCATTATTACTATTTAATTTATAACCAAAATTAACATCAAAATTATAATTGTAAAAAGAGCCGTTTTCATTAATTAAGTTTGAATTTAAATATTCAAAATCATTATCAGAATTATTATAACCTACACCTAATTTTAAATAACTTTTAGCGTTGGCTTTCTTAAAGTTATAACTAAAATGAGAAGTATTAAAACTTCCATAATTTAATAGAATTTGATGATTTTGTTGCTTTAAAAATTCAATTGTATTATTTAAATAAACAGTACCTCCTATAGCACCACTTCCAAAGAGCACACTTCCTCCACCACTTCTTACTGTAATATTATCAAAAGAATTTGAAGAAATCGTATTAAAATCTGTTTGACCATTTAACTGAGAATTAATATTTATTCCGTTCCAAATTACAGCAGTTTGAGAAGCATTGGTTCCTCTAAAAGAAGGAGATGAAACCATACCCAATCCATTTTCTTTAAAATAAATGAACGAATTAAACTTTAAAATATCTGTTAAAGAGTTTATATTTCTACCTATTAAACTATCTGAAATTTTAGTTTTAAAATACCCTTTAGAGAAATCTTTTACTTTAGAAATTGGCAAGAAAATTTCATCTAATTTTACAACAACAGAATCTTTCTGTGCAACTAAATTCACAGAAATTAAAAAACATAAAAAGGTTACATATTTTTTTACCATACCTTAAATAACTTTTATCCCGAAAGTTTTTAAAAATTTAAATATCTGGCAGGTTTCCTGACTTGCGTCTTGTAACAAACCTTCCCATTTAAAAAAACAGTGGTTAAAGAATTAGTTACAAGCGTTATAGCTTACAGTTGCGGGTACAGTTCTGGTTTTTAACCAGATTCCCTTTTAATTTAATGCAATTTGATTATTACATTAAAACCAATATCGGTACAAATATATATGCATTCTTATTAACAATCTAATAAAATCGTACACAATTTTAATATCTTTAAACTCTAATTATTTTTAAAATATATGAGAATAGAAAATGATTTAAAATTAGGTTTTAAAGATGTTATGATTCGTCCAAAACGATCTACTCTAAAATCGAGGTCGCAAGTAAATTTAGAAAGAGAATTTACCTTTTTACACAGCAATATAGTTTGGAAAGGAATACCAATTATGGCTGCTAATATGGATACTGTTGGTACTTTTGAAATTGCAAAAGCTCTAGGTAAACATAATATGTTTACTGCAATACACAAACATTATACTATAGAAGAATGGAGAGATTTTGCAAGTAAAGCTGATGAAAAAATTCTAAGAAATTTAGCAGTTAGTACTGGTACAGGAAAAAATGACTCTAATAAAGTAAAACAAATTTTAACAGAATTTCCATCTATTAATTTTATATGTATTGATGTTGCCAATGGATATTCTGAACATTTTGTAAATTTTGTTCAGAAAATGCGAAAGAATCATCCAAACAAAGTAATAATTGCTGGTAATGTAGTTACTGGTGAAATGGTAGAAGAATTATTATTAGCAGGAGCAGATATTATTAAAGTTGGTATTGGACCTGGTTCTGTTTGTACAACTCGTGTTAAAACTGGTGTTGGTTATCCTCAATTATCTGCAATTATAGAATGTGCAGATGCTGCTCATGGTATGGGAGGTCAAATAATTTCTGATGGTGGATGTAAAACACCTGGAGATATTGCAAAAGCATTTGGAGGTAGTGCCGATTTTGTAATGTTAGGAGGTATGCTTGCAGGTCATAAAGAAAGTGGAGGAAACTTAATTGAAAAAGACGGAAAAAAATATAAGATTTTTTACGGAATGAGTTCTGAAACTGCTATGAACAAACATGTTGGCGGTGTTGCAGAATATAGAGCTTCTGAAGGGAAAACTGTTGAAGTTCCTTATAGAGGAAAAGTTGAAGATACAATTATAGATATTTTAGGAGGAATTAGATCTACCTGTACATATGTTGGTGCAAGTAGACTTAAAGAATTAACAAAAAGAACTACTTTTATAAGAGTTCAAGAACAAGAAAATCAGATATATTCTTAATGAAAAATTTAAAAATTATTTATGCCATTTTAATCTTTACTTTAATTTCTTGTAAAAAAGAAGTAGCTAAAACTGTAAGTATAAATAAGACCGAAAGTAGTATTAAATATGCAAAAGGATTTGATATTATTAATGAAAACGGAATTAAAAAACTAATTATAAAATCTGCATATCAGAATTCTAAAGAAGTTACTAAATACTCCATTTATCAAAAAAATTCAAAAAAAAACATTAAAGAAACTCAACTAAGTATTAAAGTTCCTATAAAGCAAATAGTTGTTACCTCTACTACTCATATACCAATGGTAGAGTTGTTAAATGAAGAAAAGGCTATTGTTGGTTTTCCTTATTCTAAATATGTTTCTTCAAAAAAAACACGAAAACTCATAGATTCTGGTAAGATTAAAGAAATTGGAAAAGAATCTTCTTTAAATACTGAAATTTTATTGGACTTAAATCCAGAATTGGTTGTAGGATATAGTGTTTCATCTGCAGATAAAACTTTAACCACTTTAAAAAAATCTGGAATTAATGTTATTTATAATGGAGATTGGTTAGAAGAAACTCCTTTAGGTAGAGCTGAATGGGTTAAGTTTTTTGGAGTTTTGTTTGATAAAGAAAAACAAGCAGATAGTATTTTTAAGGTAATTGAATCTAATTATAACGATGCCAAAAATATTGCTTTAAAATCTGAACAAAAACCTACCATTCTTTCTGGTGCAATTATGAGTAAAGACATTTGGAATTTACCTGCTGGTGAAAGTTTTGTTGCTCAATATTTAAAAGATAGCAATCTAGATTATCTATGGAAAAACTCTAAAGGAAAAGGTAGTCTTTCTTTAAGTTTTGAGAGTGTTTTTGACAAAGCTAAAGAAGCTAATTTTTGGATAGCTCCTGGTTACTTTTCATCAAAAGAACAAATGTTAAAAAGCAACAAACTTTACAGCCAATTTGAGGCATTCAAAAAAGATCAAATATTTACACCTTCAACCAAAAAAGGGGAAACTGGTGGAATTATATATTATGAATTAGCACCTACAAGACCAGATTTAGTTTTAAAGGATATCATTAAAATTACAAAACCTAATTTGTTACCTAATTACCAATTAACTTTCTTTGAAAAAATGAAATAAAAAAACCTTCAATATTAAAAATACTGAAGGTTATTGATAAAAAAATTGGAGGAATTATAATGTTTTAACTTTTTATCAAAAATAAATATAATCCTCTATATTAAGAGTTTTACCTAGGGTAGTTTATGGGTAGTTTTACCTAAACTCCCTATTGTTATTATACTTTTTCAAGCAATACTGCTTCTTTTCTACTTTTTATATTTAGTTTTTCATATATATTTTTTACATGAAATTTAACTGTATTAATAGAAATATTTAATTCATTTGCTATTTCTTTATTTGTTTTAGATAGTACAATTAAATCAAAAATTTCTTTTTCTCTTAAACTTAAATCATCTATAAAACGTCTTTTATTTTCTTCTGCTGAATTAGATTTGTTAGTTAGATTTTCAGAATATTTAATAATTTCATCTTTCATAAAACTATTTTCTTTAATTAAAACATCCATTCTATATAAAACCGCAATAGAAAGAATAATCATTTCAATAAAAGCACCAATTTTAATACTTACAGCATCAATATTTATTATAGAAATTCCTAAAAATTTTAATACAAAAAAATCGATAGCAGAAATTAGTATTATTGCATCAGCAATGACAACAATTTTTGTATAGAAATTTTTATTAAATAATAAAATACCACAAATCCAATAAAGAGTTATTAAAGAGAAAACAAATAAATTTAAACCCAATAAATAATAATAGTTTTTAAATATTAAATATAATATAGCAGTTACAACTATGCTTACTCCAAAAATAAAAGTGAGTCTTTTTAATCTAGGAAAATAAGTATCTAAAAACAAATAACTTACTGCAAATTTAGATGAAAAGAAAGCCATTAAAAGGTAATTTGCAACCATTAAAAATTCATTTAAATTTCCAAATATGTTATAAAAATTCAACATTCCATCCATGGTAAAAATACCAAAACATAAAGTTGCTTGAAAAAATGAATAATAAATAAAAACTTTATCTTTAAATAAAAAGAAAAAAATTAGATTGTATAAAATTATTAAAAAGGAAAAGCCATAATAAAAACCATTAAATAAAAGGTTTTTTTTGTCTTTATAAAAAGAAGCTCCTAACTTTTTAACTTCAATAGGTATATAGGAATGTAGTTTTGGTTTTACTTTTACATATAAATCATATTTTCTTGAAAATTGATAACTCAAATACCTTTGATTTGTTATTCTATCTAACTTTAAAGTATCTTGGTATAAATCTGCTTCATGATACCTATCATAAAGAAATTTAAAAATATAAACAGAGTCTGTATTATCTGCAGGAACTTTAAACCAATAAGTTGCATTATCATAACCTTCTCTAATATCGTCTTTTAAGACGGAAAACTTTTCCTTCTTAACATCTGCAAGAGAAAGAACGTTATCAGCATCTTTAAAAAAATAAATTTCTTCTTGAGAAAAGACTACAAATTGACAAAAAAGAAATAGTAGGGTAATTCTAAATCTCATTAAATAATCTTTATATAGTGATACACAATATTTAGCTTTAAATTATAATATTCTAAAGATAAAAAAATAATCGATACTATAAAAAGTGTAGTTTATTTAGTTACAAGATTAAAAGCTGCAGTTGCATGAATTTTAGTGGTATCAAATACAGGAACAGAAACATCTTCTTGCTTTATTAATAAAGGAATTTCTGTACAACCTAAAATTACACCTTCTGCTCCATTTTTTAATAATTTATCTATTATTGAAAGGTATTGTTCTTTAGAAGATTTTTTTATTTCTCCAGCTGCTAATTCATCATAAATAATTCTATGAATTTCGTTTCTATCTTCTAACTCAGGTATTACAGCTTCAATACCAAAAGAATTTAAAATAGTTACAAAGAAATCTTTTTCCATTGTATATTTTGTACCCAATAAAATTACTTTTTTCAGTTGCTTTTTAAGAATACTTTTAGATGTAGCTTCTGCAATATGAATTACAGGAATTTTAACTACATTTTTTACAGCCTCTATACACAAATGCATAGTATTTGCACAAATAAGTATACAAGTTGCACCTGCGTTTTCTAAATCTTTGGCAGCATTTGCCATAAGAACATTTAATTGCCCCCAATTAGATTCCTTTTGTAATTTAGATATTTCTCCAAAATCAAAAGAATTAATAACAACTTTAGCAGAATGAGGTTTTCCTAAAGAATTTGCATTCAATTCGTTTAAAATACGGTAATATAAAATGGTAGATTCTGGTGTAATACCTCCAATTAATCCTATTTTGTTCATAATAATTGTATTATTTCCACTTCCATGTTATTTCATTAATATAACCAACTTTTAAATCTGAAAATATTTTTTTAAATTCTTCTTGATTTTGAATACAATGTTTTGGAATTATTAATGAAATATCAGTTTTAAATTTTATAAAAAAATGCGATTTAATTTCTATCAATTCTTTAATTTCAGAAGAATTAATTTTAGTTTCAGATGAAACATCTTTACCATAAATATGGTTTCCTTTAAATATAAGCTCTACTTCTTTATTGATTCTATTTTTATAATTTTCTTTAATATATTTAAAAAAATACTTTTTATATCTCCATTTAGAATACACTGGGTAGAATAAAAACCATAGAATTGACACTATTGAAAAAACAAAAACTATAGTGATATCATTATTTTGATAACTTAAAAAAAGACCAATTAAAAAATATAAAATTGGTATTGAAACTCTAGAACGAAATCTTTTCTTTTTATGTAATTGAGATTTTGATGAAGTATAAAGTTGATATTCTAAAAAATCAGATAGAGAGAGATAATATTGTAACTTCAATTTATAAATTGTATTTAATTATTCTAAAACAAACTCTGTTGAGTATCATCATCAGTATTCTCCTTTTTTTTCTGAATTGCCTTCTTCAAAAGTGCTTTCTTTTTATCTTCTTTATCTTGTATTTCTAAAGTTGATGATTTTTCTATAGTTGGTATATCAATTGGTAATTTTTCTTCAACAATTTCTTCATCTACAACCTCTACTTCTTCAATTTTTTCTTCTGGTTCTTCATAAGGCAGTGATTCTAATAAATTAACGTTCTTAATTTTATCAACCGTTAATTGATTTCCTTGAGCCTTAATACCTTTTACTGCAATAAAATCTTCAAAATTAAGCTCTTCATTTTCTAAACTTCTTTTAGAGTATTGTACCTCTGCAATTGGTCTATAATCTGTAGCTATAATTTCTAATTTAGATTTGGCGTGTTCAGAAATAAAAGTTTCTTCTTTTTCTGGAGTCTCAATTAAAAAACGTTTTACATAATAACGTTCTTTTTCTCCATCAAAATAAATTGCAGATAATGGTTTGTTTGGTTTCCACTTTTCTAGCACAATCATATCATCTTCAAAATGCATTGCTAAATCTGGTTTTACAGCTTTTGCTTTTCCACTTTGAGTAACAATAAGTAATTTATCTTCTGCTCTAAATTCTCCTAACAACTCCCCTCTTTGGTCAACATTTAAACGTTGTACAGCATCATCAAACCAAATTTTACGAGGTTTTAAAGTGGATACTCCAGCAGATTTAAATTCTACTTTTCTAATAGGAAATTTAGAAATAGTATTACCTCTAACACCTCTTCCTTTTACAGCTAAATCTGCAAAATCTATATCCCATTTTAACTTTTTAACAGAACCAACAGATCGTAAATTAATGGTTACAACTTCTGCTTCTCCATTAGGGTTTGCAGTAAAATACAATACCTTAGAACCTTTGCTACCATTAGTTAAATCGTATTCTTTATCACGTGTAACAGCAGTAACATTAAAACGTTTCATATAAGAAGGTCCTTTAGTACCATCTTTATACATAAAATTATAAACCGTTCTTTTGTCTTTCTTTTTAAAGACAGCAACATGTATAATATCTTTACCTACAAAAGTTTTAGAGTCTATTTTTGTTACCATCATTTTACCATCTTTTCTAAAGACAATAATATCATCAATATCAGAACAATCACAAACAAATTCATCTCTTCTTAAAGAAGTTCCAATAAAACCTTCCTCTCTATTTACATACAATTTTGCATTATTCATGGCAACTTTAGAAGCTACAATATCATCAAAAATTCTAATTTCTGTTTTACGTTCTTTTCCTTTTCCGTATTTTGTTTTTAGAGTTTTAAAATAATCAACTGCAAACTCAATTAGGTTGGCTAAATGATGTTTAACTCCTGCAATTTTATCTTCTAAACTTTCAATAAATTGTTTAGCCTTATCAATATCAAATTTTGATATTTTCTTAATTCTGATTTCTGTTAAACGTGTAATATCTTCTTCTGTAATTGCACGTTTTAAATGTTTAATATGCGGTTGTAAACCTTTATCTATAGCTTCAATTACTCCTTCCCAAGTTTCTTCTTCTTCTATATCTCTATAAATTCTGTTTTCTATAAAAATTCTTTCTAAAGAAGAAAAATGCCATTGTTCTTCTAATTCGTTTAACTGAATTTCTAACTCTCTTTTTAACAATTCTACTGTTAAATCTGTAGAGTGTTTTAGTAACTGAGAAACCCCTAAAAATACGGGTGTATTTTCTTCAATTGTACAACATAAAGGAGAAATCGAAGTTTCGCAATTTGTAAAAGCGTATAATGCATCAATAGATTTATCAGGAGAAACATTTGGTGGTAAATGCACTAAAATTTCTACTTCTGCAGCTGTATTATCTTCAATCTTTTTTATCTTAATTTTACCTTTATCATTGGCTTTTAAAATACTATCAATTAAAGACGATGTTGTTGTAGAAAACGGAATCTCATTAATAACCAACGTTTTTTTATCTAGTTGAGAAATTTTTGCTCTTACTCTAACCTTCCCTCCTCTTTTTCCATCATTATAATTGGTAAAATCTGCAATTCCACCTGTTAAAAAATCAGGAACAATCTTAAAGCTTCTACCTTTTAAATATTTTATAGAAGCATCAATTAGTTCATTAAAGTTGTGTGGCAATATTTTAGTTGATAAACCTACAGCAATACCTTCTGCACCTTGTGCTAATAAAAGCGGAAACTTAACAGGTAAATCTATTGGTTCTTTTCTTCTACCATCATAAGACAATTTCCATTCTGTAGTTTTCGGATTAAAAACAACATCCAAAGCAAATTTAGATAAACGTGCCTCAATATATCTAGAAGCAGCAGCTCTATCTCCTGTTAAGATATTACCCCAGTTTCCTTGCATATCAATCAGCAATTCTTTCTGACCAATTTGTACCATTGCATCAGCAATAGATGCATCTCCATGAGGATGATATTGCATGGTATGTCCCACAATATTTGCTACTTTATTGTAACGCCCATCATCTAAATCTTTCATAGAATGCATAATTCTACGCTGCACAGGTTTTAATCCGTCTTCTAAAGAAGGTACTGCTCTTTCTAAAATTACATACGAAGCATAATCTAAAAACCACTCTTTGTACATTCCTGTAACTTTGGTAATGGTTTCTCCTTGAGGATTTTCGCCCTCATTTATCAATTCTTCTTCGTGTTCGTTTTCGTTTATTTCTTCACTCATTTAAAAAAACGTTTATTCGTTTAAGAGTTTATTTTTTATTTTTTGGCGTTTTAACAGGCTTTACGTTATATCTTTTTAGTTTTGTTCTCGATACAAATTTGTTCATTCTTCACAAATTCACTCAAACTGACAACTAAAAAGGATGCCACTTCAATCCTTAACGCATGCATATTTGCCAACTATTCTTTTTAATCAGAATCTTTTTTATCTTTATTTTTAATCTGTAATGAAATAATTATCATTATTCCTGCTAATACTCCAAAAAAAGCACCAGAATTCTTTTTACTTGATAAATCACTCCAATCAATTTGAAATAACCAAAACAGACTAAAAGCTAAAAATAAAACAGAAAATATATTCTTAATTAATTTTGTGTTATACTTCTTCTTCAACATAATCTAGTTCTACTTTTAAGTTCTCAATAATAAATTTCTGTCTGTCTGGTGTATTTTTTCCCATATAAAACTGCAACATTTGTTCTATAGACATTTCTTTGTCTAACATTACAGGGTCTAAACGAATATCATTTCCAATAAAATGCACAAATTCATTTGGCGAAATCTCACCCAAACCTTTAAATCGAGTTATTTCTGGTTTTCCTCTTAATTTTTCTATAGCTTCTCTTTTTTCTTCATCAGAATAACAGTAAAAAGTTTGTTTTTTATTTCTTACTCTAAAAAGTGGCGTTTCTAAAATATACAAATGCCCTTCTTTTATCAATTCAGGAAAAAACTGTAAAAAGAATGTTATTAATAACAAACGAATGTGCATTCCATCAACATCGGCATCAGTTGCAATTACAATATTGTTATAACGTAAATCTTCTAAACCATCTTCTATATTTAAAGCTGCTTGCAATAAATTAAATTCTTCATTTTCATACACAATTTTCTTACTTAATCCATAAGAGTTTAAAGGCTTTCCTTTTAAACTAAAAACGGCTTGTGTATTTACATTTCTAGATTTTGTTATAGAACCAGAAGCAGAATCTCCCTCTGTAATAAACAACGTAGTTTCTAAGTAATTCTCTTTTTTAATATCACCTAAATGAATTCTACAATCGCGTAATTTCTTATTGTGTAAACTTGCTTTTTTGGCTCTATCTCTTGCTAATTTTCTAATTCCAGAAAGTTCTTTACGTTCTTTTTCTGCCTGAACAATCTTTTTAAGTAACTTATCTGCAACTTCTGTATTTCTATGCAGGTAGTTATCTAATTTTGTTTTTACAAAATCATTTATATAAGTTCTTACAGTTGGTAAATCTCCTCCCATTTCTGTAGAACCTAATTTTGTTTTTGTTTGACTTTCAAAAACAGGTTCCATTACCTTAATTGCAATTGCAGAAATTATAGATTTACGAACATCAGAAGCTTCAAAATTTTTCCCAAAGAAATCTCTAATTGTTTTTACTACAGATTCTCTAAAAGCTGCTTGATGTGTTCCTCCTTGTGTGGTATGTTGTCCGTTTACAAAAGAATGATATTCTTCTGAATATTGTGTTTTACTATGAGTAATAGCCACCTCAATATCATCTCCTTTTAAATGAATTATTGGATACAACATATCATCTTGATTATTGTTATCTTCTAATAAATCTTTTAACCCATTTTCCGAGAAAAACTTTTCTCCATTAAAAATAATAGTTAATCCAGGATTTAGATAAACATAATTCTTAAGCATTTTTGCTACATATTCATTCCTGAATTTGTAGTTTTTAAAAATACTTTCATCAGGAATAAAAGAAACTTTAGTTCCTTTTCTTCTAGAAGATTCTTCTAAAAATTCTTCATTTTCTAAGTTCCCTTGAGAAAATTCTGCTGAAGCAGATTTTCCTTCTCTAGAAGATTCTACTCTAAAATAAGAAGAAAGTGCATTTACTGCTTTTGTACCAACTCCATTTAAACCTACAGATTTTTTAAACGCTTTAGAGTCGTATTTACCTCCAGTGTTCATTTTAGAAACTACGTCAACTACTTTACCTAAAGGTATTCCACGTCCATAATCTCTAACAGTAACTTTGCTTCCTTGTATAGAAATTTCAATGGTTTTACCTGCTCCCATTACATATTCATCAATGGAATTGTCTAAAACCTCTTTTACTAAAATATAAATACCATCATCTGCAGAAGATCCATCACCCAATTTACCAATGTACATTCCTGGACGCATTCTAATATGCTCTTTCCAATCTAATGAACGAATATTATCTTCTGTATATTTTGTTTCTTTACTCATGAAATCTCTTACTGTTAGTAGGTTTGAAGCCTCGCTAAAATAACATTTAACTATCAAAATTAAAACACCTCTGTTAATTAGTTATTAACAGGATTTCAACTACAAAAAGATGTTAAAAATCTATTAAAAATCACAAAATAAAACAATATGTTGTATTTTTAAACATGTGGTTTTTTAAGTCAGTTAATTTACTACATTTGAAGTCTGAATAAAAATAAGACAAAGTGGAAAATACACAATTAGTAGAATTAGCAAATAAATACGGAAGTCCTTTATATGTATATGATACAGATAAAATAGAATCTCAATATAACAGATTAACAAATGCTTTTAGTAGCGTTAAAAATTTGAAATTAAACTATGCTGTAAAAGCTCTTTCTAACGTAAATATTTTAAAATTCTTTAAAAATTTAGGTTCTGGCTTAGATACTGTTTCTTTTCAAGAAGTACAATTGTGTTTAACTACTGGTATAGAACCTCATGATATAATTTTTACACCAAATGGAGTTTCTTTATCTGAAATTGAAGAGGTTGCAAAATTAGGGGTTCAAATTAATATTGATAACCTTTCTATTTTAGAACAATTTGGTCAAAAACATCCAAATACACCTGTGTGTGTACGTATAAACCCACATATTATGGCTGGTGGAAATTCTAAAATTTCTGTAGGTCATATAGATTCTAAATTCGGAATTTCAATTCACCAAGTGCCTCACATTAAACGTGTTGTAGAAAACACTGGTATGAATATAAACGGAATTCATATGCACACTGGGTCTGATATTTTAGATATCGATACTTTTTTACGTGCTTCTGATATCTTGTTTGATGTTGCAAGACAATTTGAAAACATAGATTTTATTGATTTTGGTAGTGGATTTAAAGTACCTTATAAAGAAGGTGATATTTCTACAGATATTGAACAACTAGGAGTGCAATTATCAGCAAGATTTAATGAGTTTTGTGTAGAATATGGAAAAGACATTACATTAATGTTTGAACCTGGTAAATTCTTAGTTTCAGAAGCGGGTTCTTTCTTAGCTAAAGTTAATGTTGTTAAACAAACAACTTCTACTGTGTTTGCACATGTAGATTCTGGTTTTAACCATTTGGTAAGACCAATGATGTACGATTCTTATCATCACATTACAAATGCTTCAAATCCTAATGGAAGAGACAGGTATTATTCTGTTGTAGGGTATATTTGTGAAACAGATACGTTTGCATCTAACAGAAGAATAGCAGAAATTTCTGAAGAGGATATTTTACGTTTCCACAATGCTGGTGCATATTGTTTCTCTATGGCTTCTAATTATAACTCTCGTTATTTACCTGCAGAAGTTATGGTACATAAAGGAAAAGATTATTTAATTAGAAAAAGGCAAACTATAGAAGATATTTTAAACAACCAAGAAGTTGTAGAATTTTCAAATAAAAAAATTGCTAAAACCGAAAAAGTAGAAGCATAAATACAAATGTTAATAACACTTTAAATCCATCAAAAAAAGCTTATTTTTTGGTGGATTTTTTTTACTTTTACTTAACAAACAAAAACACAATTAAACATGAAAATATTAGGAATAGGTAGCAACTACGTTACTGATTTAAAAGACATTGAAGAAAAAAAGAAAGGCAAAAAATTTATTTTTTCAAAACCAGAATCTAGTTTGGCAGTAAACTGTGATGTTGAATACCCAAGTAGCATTACTAACGAATTGATTTACGAAGTAGAATTAGTGGTTAAAATTGGTAAAGAAGGTAAAAACATTTCTAAAGAAGAGGCAAACTCTTACATTTCAGAAATTGCTGTTGGTATCGATTATACTGCTACTGATATTCTTAAAAATGCAAGAGAAACAAAACACCCTTGGGAATTTGCAAAAGGATTTGATGGTGCAGCACCAATTTCTAGTTTTAAACCAGTTTCTGATTATAATTTAGAAGATATAGATTTCGACTTAAAAATTAACGGAGAAGAAAAACAAAAAAGTAATACAGCATACATGATTAACGATTTTGCTGATATTATTGTGTTTATTTCTGAATACATGACCTTACAACCAGGTGATTTAATTTTTACAGGAACTCCTGCTCTTGGTAAAGGTGAAATTTTTAAAGGAGATCATTTACAATGTTCTGTAAATGGAGAATTGTTGTTAGATTTTAAAATGATATAATCTTTTTTTGATGAAAATCAGACTTTCTACTTTTGATGATATTCCACAAATTGAAATCATAATTAATGATGCTAAAACGTATTTAGCATCTTTAAATATTGATCAATGGCAAAATGGATATCCAAATGCTGAACAAGTAGAAAATGACATTAAAAAAGGTGAAAGTTATGTGGTTGTTAATGATGAAAACAAAGTGATAGCAACATCAATGTTTACATTAAGAAAAGAACCTACATATAAAGAAATTTTTGACGGAAAATGGCTTGTTTCTGAAGATGAAATTTATGGTGTAATTCATAGAATGGCTATTAAAAAAGAATTCAGAAAATTAGGTTTAGCTACTTTTTTGTTTGATGAATTTCATCAGCAATTAAAAGATAAAAACATTCAAAGTTTAAAGATTGATACACATGAAGATAATCTTGGAATGCAATCATTAATCAAAAAACTGGGTTACAAATATTGTGGAATTATCTACACCAGTTACAACGCAAAAAGATTGGCTTTTGAGAAAGTTGTTTCTTAGAAAACATCTCGATACAAAATTCTAGAAAAAAGAATTTCACTCGATGTGACATTACGTGAGTTTCAGAACTTAACAATAAAAATATGCTGTCATTTCGAGTGATTTTTTGACGAAGGAAGAAAAATTGTATCGAGAAGTTTTATTTTCATCCTACCCAAACACAAAATAAAAGTATATTTACAACCTCATAAATTCATTTTTATGAGGTTTCTTTTTTAGATAAAATTCAAAAATAAATGCAATTACTCCAATATATAACACACCAAACACAACTTTCATCAAAATCTGTAGAAAACACTATTTCTCTTTTAAATGAAGACGCTACAATTCCTTTTATAGCAAGATATAGAAAGGAAATGACAGGTAATTTAGATGAAATTGAAATTGGTGAAATTGTAAAATTTAAAGAACTTTTTGAAACATTAGATAAACGTAAAAAAGCAATTTTAAAGGCTTTAGAAGAACAAAATGTATTAACACCAGAGTTAGCTCAAAAAGTAAACAATTCTAAAGATTTAATTGCTTTAGAAGACTTGTATTTACCTTTTAAGAAGAAACGAAAAACCAAAGCAGAAACTGCTCGTTTACAAGGGCTAGAACCGTTGGCAAAAATGATAATGAGTCAACGTGTTAATGACTTAGAATATACTGCTTCAAAATACACTTCCAATGAGGTTGAAACTATAGAAAATGCCTTAGAAGGTGCAGGTTTTATAATTGCAGAATGGATTAATGAACGTACAGACATAAGAAATAACATTCGTTATCAACTAGAGCGTTTTGCACAAATTTCATCTGTAGTAATTAAAACAAAAAAAGACGATGAAAAAGCACAAAAATTTAAAGATTATTTTGATTGGAGTGAATCTTTAAATAGAATTCCTTCTCATAGATTTTTAGCAATATTAAGAGCAGAAAAAGAAGGCTTTATTCGTGTTAAATTAGAAATCGATACTGAAAGAGCACTTCAAAAAATGGAAGACAGAATTATTCGTTCTCAAAATGAGTGTTCAGAGCAAATTCAATTAGCTATAAAAGATGCTTTCAAACGATTATTATTCCCTTCTTTATCAAACGAAACTTTATCTATTGCTAAAGAAAAAGCAGATGAAGCTGCAATATTGGTTTTCTCTAAAAATTTAAAACAATTATTGTTAGGTTCACCTTTAGGTGAAAAACGAGTTTTAGCAATTGATCCTGGTTTTAGATCGGGTTGTAAAATTGTTTGCTTAAATGAACAAGGAGATTTAGAACACAATGAGACAGTTTTTCCTCATGCTCCTCAAAATCAATCTTTTGATGCTATTAAAAAAATAAGTTCTTTGGCTGAAGCTCATAAAATTGAAGCCATTGCTATAGGAAATGGAACTGCATCTAGAGAAACAGAACAATTAATCAAGAAAATTCAGTTTAAAAATAAAGTAGATGTTTTTGTGGTAAGTGAAGCTGGAGCTTCTATTTATTCTGCTTCAAAAATTGCGAGAGATGAATTCCCAAATTACGATGTTACAGTTCGTGGAGCAGTTTCAATAGGAAGAAGATTACAAGATCCTTTAGCTGAATTGGTAAAGATTGATGCAAAATCAATTGGAGTTGGACAATATCAGCATGATGTAGATCAAACAAAACTTAAAAAATCTTTAGATACAACTGTAGAAAGTTGTGTAAATACTATTGGTGTAAATATTAACACTGCTAGTGAATCTTTGTTGAGTTATGTTTCTGGAATTGGGCCAAAATTAGCAGAAAACATTGTGAATTACAGAAACGAAAATGGTTCTTTTTTATCTAGAAAAGACATTAAAAAAGTACAACGTTTAGGAGGAAAAGCTTTTGAACAAGCTGCAGGTTTTTTAAGAATTAAAAACGGAAAAAATCCTTTAGATGATTCTGCTGTGCATCCAGAAAGTTATGCTTTGGTAGATAAAATTGCCAAAGACAACAATAAAAAAGTATCAGAATTTATTGGAAATTCAGCGTTAATTCAGAAAATAAATCTTAAAAATTATATTACAGAAACTGTTGGTTTACCAACTTTAGAAGATATTGTTAAAGAATTAGAAAAACCAGGAATAGATCCAAGAAAAAAGGCAAAAGTATTTTCTTTTGATAAAAACATTAAAACAATTTCCGATTTAAGAATTGGTCAATTACTACCAGGAATTGTAAATAATATCACCAATTTTGGTTGTTTTGTAGATGTTGGCATCAAAGAAAGTGGCTTAATTCATGTTTCTAATTTATCAGATACTTTTGTAAAAGACGTTAATGCCATTGTAAGTTTACAACAACAAATTGTTGTAAAAGTTTTAGAAGTTGATGTGGTTAGAAAACGAATTCAATTGGCTTTGGTGAAATAATTTTTTTATTACCTTTAAATATGACTAAAAAAGAAAAAACAGATTCTTGGGATGACTTAAGTGATTTTCAAAAGAATGAGATTCAACAAGAGGTTAACGAATTAAATAAAAAGAAAAAAGTTTCTTGGGAAGATGTTAAAAAAAAGCTTTCAAAATTAAAATAAAGTGTAAACCTTTCATGTTTTTTTAAAACAAAAAATAAAATGAAAAATTGATATTGTGAAAAACACATTCAATTGATTTTATTCAATATTGTATGATGAATCAAGAAGAAAAAAATAAAAGAAATAGAAAAAAAGCAGACTTAACTACTTCTGAAAAATTAAGTTTCTTTTTTATGCCTTTTAATTTAGGAACAAGATTATCACCAACAAAAGATTTTAACGATACTGAAATTGAACGTTTTGAAAAATACGGGTTTGAACAAAAATTAATTGATGCTAGAAAATTTAAATATTATGGCTTTGCTTTTTATATCTTTTTATTTTTAATTTTCTTACTTTCGACTTCTTAAAACTTAAAAATATTGAAAGTCTGTATTGCCGAAAAACCAAGTGTTGCAAGAGAAATTGCTAATATTCTAGGAGCCAAAACAAAACGTGATGGTTTTTATGAAGGTAATGGCTATGCAGTAACGTACACTTTTGGGCATTTATGCACTCTTTTAGAGCCTAAAGATTACAAACCTCATTGGAAAAGTTGGGATTTAAACAATCTACCAATGCTTCCAGAACGATTTGACACAAAAGTTACAGGAGATGCAGGAATTAAAAAGCAATTTAATATTGTAAAATCTTTATTCGAAAAAGCAGACGTTATTATAAATTGTGGGGATGCTGGAACAGAAGGAGAATTGATTCAAAGATGGGTAATTAACCAATGTAATTATAAAGGGAAAGTACAGCGTTTATGGATTTCATCACTTACAGAAGAAGCTATAAAAGACGGATTTGAAAACCTAAAACCTGCAGAAGATTATGACAACTTGTATTATGCAGGTTACTCTAGAGCTATTGGAGATTGGTTGTTGGGTTTAAATGCAACTCGTTTATACACCGTAAAATTTGGAGGTTTTAAACAAGTTTTATCTGTTGGTAGAGTACAAACTCCTACCCTAGCAATGTTGGTAAATCGATTTAAGGAAATTAGAGATTTTAAACCTCAACCTTATTGGGAATTACAAACCACATACAGAAATACACTTTTTAATTATGAAGATGGGCGTTTTTTAAAACAAGAAGATGGACAAGTTTTAGCAGATAAAGTTGCGCAATCTGAATTCGAAATAGTTTCTGTTACTAAAAAGAAAGGAAAAGAATATGCTCCAAAACTCTTTGATTTAACAGGTTTACAAGTATATTGTAATAATAAATTTGGGTTTTCTGCAGATGAAACACTAAAAATTGTACAGAAATTGTATGAGATGAAAGTAGTTACATACCCTAGAGTTGATACTACATTTTTACCTAATGATTTGTATCCAAAAATTGCAGGAATTTTATCAAAATTAACTAAATACTCAACTTTAACACAACCACTTTTAGGTCAGAAAATTAAGAAAACAAAGCGTGTTTTTGACGATAAAAAAGTAACAGATCACCATGCAATAATTCCTACAGGAATTCAAGGAAACTTGCAATACAATCAGCAACAAGTTTATGATATTATCACTCGTAGATTTATAGCCGTTTTTTATCCTGATTCTGATGTTTCAAACACTTCTGTAATAGGAAAAGCAGCAGACGTACCTTTTAAAACAACTGGTAAAGAAATTATCAATAAAGGCTGGAGAATTGTTTTTGAAAAAAAATCACAAGAAAAAGAGATTTCTCCACAAGGTCGAAATGACAAAAATAGTTCTAATGTCATTTCGAGTGAAACCGAGAAATCTCAAAATAAAAACTTGTTACCCAATTTTATTAAAGGTGAAAAGGGAGCACATGAACCTTCTTTTTTAGAAAAAGAAACGAAACCTCCAAGAAATTATACAGAAGCTTCACTTTTACGAGCTATGGAAACAGCTGGTAAACAAGTTGATGATGATGAAATGCGAGAGTTGATGAAAGAAAACGGAATTGGAAGGCCATCAACCAGAGCAAGTATTATTGAAACTTTATTTAGAAGAAAATATATAGAACGTAAGAAAAAACTGGTTTTGCCTACACAAACTGGTATCGATTTAATTAATATTATTGATAACGAATTATTAAAATCTGCAGAACTTACTGGACGTTGGGAAAAACGTTTGAAAGAAATTGAAAGAGGAGATTTTAATGCAGGTACATTTATCAACAACATGAAAAAAATGGTTGATGAGTTGGTCTATGAAGTACGTTCTAATAAAATTAAAAAAAGAATATCTTCCAATAATGTCAGTTCGAGCGCAGTCGAGAACTCAACAAAACAGAAAACCAAATCAAAAAAACAAGTAGCAGGAAAAACTTGTCCTAAATGTAAAAAAGGACATATTTTAAAAGGTTCTTCTGCTTTTGGTTGTTCTGAATATAAGAACAATTGCAATTTAAAAATTCCGTTTGAAATTCATGGAAAGAAAGTTTCTGAAAATCAGATTATAAGATTGATAGACAAAGGATGTACAACCAATTTAAAAGGTTTTCAAACTGATTCTGGTAAAGTTGAGGGGTTAATTCGTTTTGATGATAATTTTGCTTTAAAGCTGGAACCTAAGTTAAGTGTCACTTCGAGCGCAGTCGAGAAGTCTCCAGAAAACACAAATGAAAGCGATAAGATTTCATGTCCAAAATGTAAAAAAGGAACTATTTTAAAAGGAAAAACTGCCTATGGTTGTTCTGATTATAAAAATGGTTGTGATTTTGTTTTTACATTTGAAAACATTAAAAAAATTGCAAACGGACAACCTCTAACAAAAGAATTGGTTTTGAAAATTATTTCAAATTAAATTACTTTTTTAGTAAATTTTGTATGCATTTTACCAAAAAGTATACAAGTTTCGAAATTCTGTATAAATAACTACCATACTTCTAACCGAACTTTGCCTTATAATTATAACATTTGGCAATAATGAAAACAAATCAATTTGGTAAAAACGGTTGGACTCCTAATAGAATAGAGAACTTAAATGGTAAAACTTTTGTAATTACAGGAACTACTAGTGGAACAGGTTTTGAGGCAGCAAAAATATTACTCTCTAAAGGGGCTAAAGTGGTGATGTTAAATAGAAACCTTAAAAAATCTCAAGACACCATTTTAACTTTAAAACAAGAACTTGGCAACTCAATTGATGTTCTAACAATAAAAATGGATTTATCAGAACAAGGTTCTGTAAAAAATGCAGCTGAAGAAGTACTAAAAACAGTTTCAAAAATTGATGCACTAATTTGCAATGCTGCAATTGCACAAGTACCTAAACAAACACTTACTGTAGATGGTTGGGAAAGTCAAATGGGAACTAACTTCTATGGAAATTTTACGCTGCAAGCTTTACTTTTTCCTTTAATAGAAAAATCTAAAGGACGCATTGTAACAGTAGGTAGTTTAGGATATGATATGGGAATTAAAACTATAAAGTTTGATGATTTAAATTGGGATAATGATTACACTCCAAACAACGCTTATAGCCAAAGTAAATTAGCCCAAATTATGTCTATTTACGAATTACAAAGCAGATTAAAAAAGTCTGGTAATACAAATGTAAAAGCATATGCTTGTCACCCTGGGTCATCAAGAACTAATTTGATAAATACAAGTGGTAGTTTTTTAATGAAATTTATCTTTAATTTAATGAAATTATCTCCATTAACACAATCTGCAGAAAAAGGTGCTTATCCTCAGTTGATGTGTGCTACAGAAGCTGATTTAGATGAAAGCGGATTTTATGGTCCTACAGGAAGAAATAATTGGACAGGTCCTGTAGGTGCTCATGAGTTAAAACCTCATGCAAAAGATAAAATGATTTCAAAAAAATTATGGGATCTATCAGAAAAAGAAACAGGAATTAAATGGAATTTATAAATTAGCAATATGCAACACTTTAAAACTTTAGTTTCTTATTTTGATTATTTAGGTTTACCAAGACCAGAACATCCTATGTTAAGTGTTTTTAACTCAAAAGGCAATGGTTTTTTACCATGTCCAAGAGAAAGTTCGCCGCCAATTACTAATAATTGCTATACCATTAGTTTTAAAAAATTTGTTGAAGGAAACTTAAATTATGGACGCACAAAATATGACTTTACAAATGGAGTTTTATTTTTTATTGCACCAAGACAAGTTTTGCAATGGGATAAAAGTGTTGTTTTTGAACAAGAAGGATTTTCTATAAATTTTCACGAAGATTTTTTAAAAGGTACAGAATTAGCTCAACAAATAAAAAATTATGGTTTCTTTTCTTATTCTGTAAATGAAGCACTTCATCTTTCTCCTAAAGAAGAAAAACAAATAGAATCTATTGTAACAAATATTGAAATCGAATACCAAAATAATCAAGATGCATTTAGTAAAGAAATTATTATTTCTCAGTTAAGCGCCTTATTAAAATATGCCAATCGATTTTACGAAAGACAATTTATCAATAGAAAAGAAGTTTCTAATGACTTATTAGAAAAGTTTAATAAAGTTATTATAAATTATTTTGAATCAAAAGAACTACAAGAAAAAGGTATTCCTAATATAGAACAAGTAGCAAATAAATTATTGGTTTCTCAACGTTATTTAAGTGATACATTAAAAAAAGAAACTGGTAAAACAACGATGGAACACATTCATTTAAACTTAATAGATATTGCTAAAAATATTTTATTAAAACCGAATAAAAGTGTTTCAGAAGTAGCTTATGAATTGGGTTTTGAATATCCAGCTTATTTTTCAAGATTATTTAAAAAGAAAGAAGGTATAAGTCCTACTAAATATAGAGAATTATATAAAATGAATTAAAATTATGAATATATTAAATACAGCAACAGATTGGGCAAAAGCAGAACTTTTTTCAACACCTTTTTTTATTCTTTTTGGTGTAGCTTTTATGGCTGCTAGCTTAGGTTTTTGGCAATTAGGAAAAACAGTTATAGCAAGAGCTTACATAGTACCAACTTTAGTAGCTGGAGGTTTACTTTTAATAATTGGTTTGGGATTATTTTTTACTAATAAAGCAAGAATTACAGAATTTGAAATTGCTTACAATAAAAATAAATCTGAATTTATAAAATCAGAAATTGAACGATCAGAAAGCACTTTAAAAGAATACAATACTGTAGTTTTTAAAGCAATTCCAATTATAATAATTGTAGCTGCTTTATTCATTATTTTTATAGATAAACCTCTTTGGAGAGCAATTAGTATTACAACAATTGCAATGATGATAGTTATTTTATTAGTTGATGGAACTGCTTACGCAAGAATTAAAAACTATAAAGAGCAATTAGAATTACAAAATAAATAAGAAGGTTTTAATCAATCATATTTTTAATATAAAACTTTTCTACCTTTTCTCTAGCCCAAGGTGTAGTTCTTAAAAATTTTAAACTAGATTTATAAGTAGGATTGTTTAAAAAAGCTTTAATTCCAAGAGAATAACCTAATTCTTCCCAACCATATTCTAAATATAATTCTTCTAAAATAGTTGCTAATTTTACACCATGAAGTGGATTATTGGGTTGTTCTTTACTCATTTTATATATTCTTATTTAGCATTTAAACTATTTATTAAATCTTCTCTATAATTTTTAACCAAAGGTATTTTTATATCTTCAATAAATAAAAAATTAGTACCTATACTTTCTATTTTATTACAATTAACAATATAAGATCTATGAGTATTTAAAAAAAGTTTTATTGGTAAGTCTTTTCTAATTTCTTTTAAAGAATTTCTAATCAGGTATTTTTTATTTTTTGTATGAATTTCTAAATAATTACCATCTGATTTTATAAAAAGTAAATCAGCATAAAAAATTTTAACTAAAGCTGTACCATCTTTTATAAATAAATGGTTTTTATCTTGATAATTTTTATTTTGATGAAAAGATTTTCTTTGATAATTTAAACGTGCAATCTCTACTACAGCATACAAATCATCTTTATTAAAAGGCTTTTGTAAATAACCAAAAGGCTGTTCTTTTTTAGCTAAATTTACAGTAGAAACGTCTGCATTAGAAGTTATAAAAACAAAAGGAATGTTTAAAGTTTTGTTTATATAATTAGCTAGTTCTATACCATTTTTTCCACTACCTAAATTTATATCAATTAAAACAATATCTAACTTATTATGTTGCAAAAAATGAACAGCTTCATTATAATTTCTAGCCATACCAAGAATGTTATAATTTAACTCTTGGAGCATTATAGACATCATTTCAGAAATGATGAGTTCATCTTCTACTATAAGAATATTCAATTTAATTTTTGATTTTTACAAATCAAATATAATGAAGAAAGATGACTTTTTTTTATTCTTATATTCTAAGGTGGCAAAAAGTTGTTTTGCTAAAATATTTACAAGTCTCATTCCCAGTGACTTAGAATTGTTAAATGAGAAGTTATTTTTTAAACCATCACCTGTATCATAAACCTCTACTGTTAACTTATTTAAATTTTCATTTAAAATAATGCCTATTTCGCCTTCTGTTTTATTTTTAAAAGCATATTTAAAAGAATTTGTAACTAATTCAGTAATTAACAAGGCTAAGGGGATGGCTTTATCTATATTTAAAAAAACATTATTATGAGTAACTATGCAATTAACATCTACTTCTTTAGAAAAAAAACTATTTGACAAAGTTGATATTAGTTCTTTACAATACAGACCAAAATTAATCCTACTCATATCTCCTGTTTGATACAGTTTTTGATGTACCATAGCCATAGAGTTAATTCGATTCTGACATTCTTTTAAAAAGTTTTCATCCTCATTATTTTTTGTTTCTTTTTCTTGTAGATAAAATAAGCCCGATAAAATTGTTAAGTTATTTTTTACTCTATGGTGTACTTCCTTTAAAAGTACTTCATTTTGTTTTAAACTTTTTTCTAAATGAAGATTTTTATTATTTATTTCATCTTTTTGCTTGGATAATTTTTTTGCGTTTTTATAAAAAATAAATAAACCAACAAATAATAAAATAGAAACTCCAAAAATTACATTTTTAATAAAAGTTTCTTTTTCTTTTGCTTTTTCAATTGATAATAATTCAAACTTTTGTTTCGCTAACAATTTGTTTTTCTCAATAGTTTCATATTCCACTTCAATTTTTAAAGCATTTTCTTGCTTACTTTTTTTAATATTGAAATAGCTTAAATATTTACTAACCCTTTCTGATAAAAAAGCCTTTTTATAATTACCAATAGCACTATATTCTTCAGCTAAACGTCTATTTCCAGATTCATAAATCCATGAAATATTATGATCTATTGCATATTGAATACTTTTGTTTAATAACAAAATTGCTGCATTATGCTTTTTTAAAACCATTAATTCTTTTGCTTTATTTATATAAGCTAAAGCTAAACTTTGTTTATCATTTATTTTTTCCCACGCTATAATTGCTTTATCATAGCTTTCTGAAGCTAGTTTTTTTTGTCCAGAATGAAAATAAGCATAACCCAATTCGTTATAAGAAATTCCTTTAGAGTCATTATCATTAGATTTTATATGATTTAAAGCTATTTTAGAATACTTTATTGCATTGTTAAAATCTAAAAAAGTATTTTTTAATGAAGCAAATCTTTGATTCCATTTTACAAGTACAATCGAATCTTTATATTTACTATTATCAATCAGGTTTTTAGCTTTTAAAAAATATTTTTCAGCATTTTCTTCAGACATTAAGTTGGTATATAAATCTGCTAATTGTATTGTATAATAGATTATAGATGAAGTATCGTTTTGTTTTTCAGCATATTTTACAAGCTCATGTTGGTATTTTAACTGACTGTCTTTTACATTATTAAAAGACATTTTTTGTATTACGTTTTTATAAGCATCATAAACTTCTTGCTTATTAAAAGAACTCTCATTACTAATAATGTGTTGAGAAAGTGAATCTTTAGAAAATGATGGTTTATTAGTATCTACTTTTTTTATAAACGAAAAGGTAGATTTTAGTTCCTTGTCTCGTAAAATTTTTTCTAAGATTTCTTGTGCTTCTTCATAATGATATATAGCTTTTTCAGGATTTTTTACGATATAAGTTTTTGCCTTATCATAATGTTTATGAAAAAGGGTTTTTAAGCTATCATTTGGGTTCTGACCAAAAAGAGAGTTTGTTATAAAAACAATAAATAAAACTTTTATAAATTTCATTAATACTCCTTTATTTTATAACTATTTTTTTATCAGTCATTCCTAACTTATTTTTAATTTTCACTAAATATACTCCTTTACTTAATTGAGGAATCTGAATTTCTGAATTATTTTGTTTTAATAACTTAGAATTAAATACTCTTTTTCCATGTAAATCATATATATGCAAATCGTTTTTATTTAGACTTAATCCTTTAACTGCTAAGATATTGTTATTTCTTAAATAGATTTGAACTCCATTCTTTTCATCTGTAGCAATTCCTAAAGATTTTGCTTCAGTAATGTGTAAATAAAATTGTCCAAAACCGTTTAAATCACTACTTATAGTCCTTGTAAATTTTGATGTTTCAGAATTAAAAGTAAAAAATTCATTATTAACTCTATCTTCTAAAGTTAATGTTACTGAATTAGGAATATTTATAAGGTTTAAAGCAAAACTTAATTCTGTATTCGCTTTTGCATTCACTCCAATTGGAATTTCTAAATCATTAAAATCATTCGTTTTTAAAGATTGTATTGTAAAGTACTCTTTATTATCTCCAGAAACTAACTTTGTAAACACATCAAAACTCGAATTAAAGTTACCTATATCATATCCAGGATCAAAACCTCTTGTTGCATTATCAAAAAATTTAATTGCTGTTTTTACAGTGTAAATTTTATCACTTAAAAGTAACTCAATACTTGGTGAACCAGAATTTGATTTATTAAATTCATTATTAGATGAAGTTTGAATTATTCTTTGGTTTTCTTTAAAAGTTATATTATTTACGCCTTCTTTTGGTCTTATAAAAAAACCTTGCCCAGGTGCTAAAGCTCTTTGAGTTTCATCTATTAAAGTGGAAACTGCATATTTATTTTGAGAATTATCCCATAAATAAATGCCTTTATTAGCATCATTTAGTTTTGTAAAATTCTCATTTATAAAATTTGAATTACTATTCTTATTCATTGGTAAAAATGCAGTAAACGGATTCCCTATTAAGTTCCATTTGTTTGGTAGTACTGTTTTTACAACATCATCAACCAATAAGGAACCAGTAAAAGAAACTTCACCATTTGAACCTCTAGAAATTGAGTAACCTTCACCAGAAATAAATACAATGTTATCTGCCACATTTTCATTAAAGTACTCCCATTTACCACTAACATTTTCATCATTATACCTTGCAATGGCATATTTTTTTACAGCATCATTATTTTTACGAATATCATTAGAAACATTTGTAGCAAAATCTTTTACTTTTTGATTTGCAACTGGTGCAGAAATAACACTCCATTTATTAGCCAATAAACCTCCTCTTTTATAAGTAACATTCCCTGTAGAAGTACCTTTTACTATTAATGTCCCGCTATTTGTTGCAGTAGAATTGACTATTAAATTACCATTGTTTATAAAATTACCATTAACGGTTAATGATTTACCTACAGCAATTGTTGTTGTTGCTCCAGCATTTATATTCAAATCGTTAATGGTAACTACTGAGGAAATAATTGGGGGATTTCCTTGATTTAAAATTGTTACATTACTGTTAGATGTTGGTATAGAACCAGAAATCCAATTAGAAGCATTTTGCCAATTAGCATCTACAGCTCCACTCCAACTTTTAGCACAATTTGTACTAAAACTACTTGCTCCATCAATATTTGTCCAATTTGTAGTACTATAACTTACATCATCTACTTCTATACATAATAAATTTGTATTAGTAGTTGCATTAAAACTAGATAGCGATACATTATTTCCATTTCTAACATCTAAAGATGTTAATTGGTTGTTATGTACATGCAAAGTCGTTAATGCTGAATTATTTGAAACATCTAAAGAAGAAAGTTTATTATTTTGTAATGCTAAGAATAATAGTTCTGTGTTTTGTGAAACATCTAAAGAAGTTAGTTGATTGTCACTTGCAATTAGATGAGTTAAAGCTGTATTTTTTGAAATATCTAAGGAATTTAGTTGATTCCCATTAACAATTAATATTTTTAAATTAGGAAACTTTTCAATTCCTGTAAGATCTTGAATGTTAATGCCATTAATACTTAAATTTATGATAGGTGTTAATTTAGAAGTCTCAACATAATGATCATTAGCAATATTGTTTCCTAAACCATTGGATTCTAAATAATTCTCAAATTCTATATCGGGAACATAGGTTAAAGTAGCATCACAAGATTCAGAATTATACGAACTTGCATCATCTTTTTGTGTCCAATTTAAATCACTATAAGCTGTATTATCTACCAAAACACATAACAAATTAGGATTATTTAGTGCATTAAATGAAGTTATAGTAGCATTATTTTCGTTTTTTACATTTAGTGTTATTAACTTATTATTAGAAACATTTAATAATGTTAAGGCTTTATTTATAATAAAATGAAGTGATTTAAAAGAATTATTTTGAAGTTGTAATGAAGTAAGATTAATATTTTTATTTAAATCAATAATTTGTAATTGATTAGCACTTAAATTAAGATTTGATAAACTAAGGTTGTTTTTTAAATCTATCACAGTCAACAAATTGTTAGAAGCATTTAATGTTTGTAATGCTGTAAAACTTTTGATACCTGTTAAAGATGTAATAGACAAACCAGAAACATCTAAATTAGTTACTGAGTTTACTTTAGATGTAGTTACAAAATTATCATTTGCAATTCCATTACCCATACTAGTTCCATCGCCAATAGCAACAACAGCTCCTGCAGCATTATGAGTTTCTAAGTAGTTTTCAAAATTTTCATCAGGCACATAAGTGTTTGTTGATGAACAGAAGTTACTAAAACTGGCTCCTGCATCTATAACAGCAGGAGTATTTACAGAATTCCAAAAACCTAAATTATCTACTTCTATGCAGGTTAATAAAGGATTTTGGTCTGCCTTCATATATGCAAATTTACTCCTATTCTGATTTTTTAGATTTAAATAGGTAAGTTGGTTTGAACCTAATCTTAAGTCAGTAATTTTTGGATTGTTGGAGATATCAAAACTTGTTAATTGATTTGATTCTGAATGTAAAATAACAAGCTTTCTATTATTATGTATATTAAGATTTAATAATTCATTATTAGAAACATAAAGTTGAAACAACTCTGTATTGTTAGAAATATCAAGAGTACTAAGTTTATTTCCATTAACATCAAGACTAAGTAAAGCTGTACTATTTGAAATATCTAATTTAGTTAAACTACTATTGCCAGTAATATTTACCCAAGTAAGTTTTGTGTTTTTAGATAGATTTAATTCTTTTAAATTAGTATTACCACTACATGTCAGTGTTGATAACTCTGTGTTTTTAGAAAGATCTATATAATTTATACTTGTACTAGAAACATCTAAAGTGATTAAACTTGTAAAATCTTGTATTCCACCAAGGTTTATAATATTAATATCACTTACATCTAAAGAGGTAACGCCACTAATTCTTGAGGTAAACACTTTTTTGTCATTGGCTATTCCATTTCCCATACTAGTAGGATCTCCTAAGTTTACCACATCACCAGCAGCGTTATGAGTTTCTAAATAGTTTTCAAAATGTGGATAATAACTTTCAATTACTGTAGTGTTACAATCTGTAGAAAAAGTTATATCATTAGGAATTGTATAGTTTACTCCTACCCAATTGGTAGTACTATAAGAAACATCATCAACTTCTAAACAAGAAAGAGTATTACCAATACTATTACCTAAATCTAATTTTACAATCTTAGAATTAGTGCCATTTTTTAAATTTACCCCTCTATAATAATTATCCTTTAATACAGCTTCTTCAAGATTTACATTGTTTGAGAGATCTAAATAATATACATAATAGAGAAATGTTGCTTCAAGGTTTTTTAAAGCAATATTCTTTGAAAGATTTATAGAAAAATAGAGTCTAGAACGTATTATTAGATTTTCTAAAAGTACATTATTGCTAAGATCTAAATGATCTGGTTGAGATTGAAAATTAGAATTAGAATTTATAGCATCAGATTCTATCCCAAGAGTCATACCTAAATTTAAATCCGTTAATAATGTATTCTGACTTACATCTAAATAATTTATAAAAGCATTATGCAAATTTAAATTAGTTAATTTTATATTCTTTGAAAGATCTATAGATTTAAAGTTTGTATTTAAACGATCAGGTAATACTGATAGGTTTAAATCAGTTAATAATACATTTTTTGTTAGATCTATTGTAGATAATATATGCCCAGACATATTTAAACGGGTTAGCAAAACATTATTCGTGATATCTAATGTTGTTATATGACTATTTATAATTTCTAAAATAATTAATTGAGTATTACCACTTAAATTTATTGATGAAAAAGAATGATTAGATACAATAAAAGTTTGCAAAGAGGCAAACTTATCAATACCAGTAAAATCATCAATTTTATAAACACCAGATTTACCATTAATTTCTAATTTAGT
The DNA here is from genome assembly GCF_023555495.1 of Polaribacter sp. Z022. GTDB lineage: Bacteria > Bacteroidota > Bacteroidia > Flavobacteriales > Flavobacteriaceae > Polaribacter. Next base: position 156,808 of record NZ_JALCZO010000004.1, read on the forward strand.
AACCGCATTTATTCTTGAAGTCAGAACTAAATTATCTCCAACAATATTGTTTCCCATATTATTAGGGCTATTAGGTCCTACATAATTTCCATTTGCATCGTGAGTTTCTAAATAAAGTTCAAAATTAGCATCATTAATAACAGAAGTTTGAGCAGAAATAACTGAACTCATCAAAATAAAAAAAACAAATAGGAACAGGTTTTTAAGTTTCATAGTATTTAGAATTTCAATTCATCAATATTTAAAGAAACAACGATTCTATTATATTTTAAAAATTTTGTGACGAATCGTAAAAAAATGTATTTGAAATTGCTGTATTTTATTAAAACACAAAAAATAGTAGGTACTAAAGTTCTTTTTTAGGTTTCTAATTCTACAATTTTCTATACATTTGAGAAATTTTTTATCAAACAACTAAATCGATTGAGAAGCGTATGAAAAATATTGCATTAAATGATATTCACGTTGCTTTAGGAGCTAAAATGGTTCCTTTTGCTGGTTACAATATGCCTGTACAATATGAAGGTGTTACAGCAGAACATTTAACAGTTAGAAATGGTGTTGGTGTTTTTGACGTAAGTCATATGGGTGAGTTTTTAGTATCTGGAGAAAATGCTTTGGCATTGATTCAAAAAGTAACTTCTAATGATGCTTCTAAATTAGAAATTGGTGATGCTCAATACAGTTGTTTCCCAAATGAAGAAAACGGAATTGTAGACGATTTAATTTGTTACAGAATTAAAGAAAACACATATTTACTTGTTGTAAACGCTTCTAATATTGAAAAAGATTGGAATTGGATTTCTAAATATAATGCTGATTTTGGTGCAGAACTAAGAGACTTGTCTGAAGATTATTCTTTGTTGGCAATTCAAGGACCAAAAGCAGTTGAAGCAATGCAATCTTTGTCTTCTTTAGATTTGACAGAAATTCCTTTTTATAAATTTAAAATTAGTGACTTTGCAGGAATTGAAAATGTAATTATATCTGCAACTGGTTATACTGGTTCTGGCGGATTTGAAATCTACTGTAAAAACTCAGAAGTTAAACAAATTTGGAACAAAGTTTTTGAGGCTGGAGCAGATTTTGGCATCAAACCTATTGGTTTAGCAGCTAGAGATACTTTGCGTTTAGAAATGGGTTATTGTTTGTATGGAAATGATATTGACGACACAACATCTCCTATAGAAGCTGGTTTAAGTTGGATAACTAAATTTACAAAAGATTTTGTAAATGCTGATGCTTTAGCTAAAGAAAAAGAACAAAAACCAGAAAGACGTTTGGTTGCTTTTGAATTTGATGAAAGAGGAATACCAAGACAAGGTTATGATATTGTTGATGGTAATGGAAAAGTAATTGGAAACGTTACATCAGGAACTATGAGCCCTTGTTTACAAAAAGGAATTGGTTTGGGTTATGTACCAAGAGTTTTATCTAAATCTGGTACTCAAATTCATATTCAGGTTCGTAAAAAAGCGATTCCTGCTACAATAGTTAAACTACCTTTTTACAAAGGATAATTATACAATTTTATATAAAACTGTTAAAACCTCACGCTTTGTGAGGTTTCTTTGTTTTAAAGAACTAATTTCGCCTGTTGAAATTTTACTAAAATTTAAAGAATGAATTGTTTATTAACTGGAGGAACAGGAATTGTTGGAAGTCATATTATTTTTGAATGGCTGCACAAAGCTATTGTTGAAAAATCAGTAAATCATCTTTTTGTAATCATTAGAGATAGCGAAAAAACGGCTCAAGAACGTTTAATTGCAATTTTAAAAGATGAATCTCGTCCAGAATTTTTAAATCAATTTACTTTAGAAGCATGTTTAGAAAAAATCACTGTTATTTCTAGTGATTTGGCTTCTATTTCAAAAGAAACTTTAAGTAAATATCAATTTGATACAGTAATACATTGTGCAGGATCTACTAACTTATTAAACACAAACGATTCTAAAGAAAAAGTACACACTCAAAATTATTTAGTTACCCAACAATTATTAAACGAATTACCAAAAAATGTCAATCGTTTTCTTTATATAAGTACTGCATATTCATTTGGAATTCAAGACAATAAAGTAAATGACAGTATAGAAGACTATACTGTTACAGATTTTAGAAATCCTTATGAACAGTCTAAATACGAAAGCGAAAAATTTGTAAAAGAAACCTGTGAAAAATTAGGAATTAAATCTCAAATTTTAAGACCAAGTATTATTTGTGGGCGTTTAATTGACATGCCTTTTTATGAAACTCCAAAGTTTGATGTTTTTTATTCTTGGGCCATATTTTTAGCTAAATATGCAAAAAAAGCAAAAGAAAGTTTTAGAATTTGGGTTGATAAAGAAAGTGGTTTAAACATTGTTCCTGTAGATTTTGTTTCAAAAGCAATATTGCACGCATTTTTAACTCCAAGTATTAAAGAACTAAATATTGTAAATCCTAAACAGATTTTACACAAAAATTATGTGGGTGATGTATTAGAGTCTTTTAACATTAATTCTTACGAGTACGTTACAAACAAACCAGAAAACTTAAATGCTTTTGAGCAGTTATATTACAAAAGTATAGGAGGTTTGTTCGAAAAATATGTTTCTATTCCAGATTTACAATTTCAGTCAGATTTAATCCTTAAATTTATCAATCAATTACAACTAGATATTACTTTAGGAGTTCATGAAAACTTTATGAACTTGATTAATTTTTCTGTAGAAAAGAAATTTAGAAAAAGCTATTAAAAAACTCAAATTTGGATTCATTAACGCAAATAGTTTTAGGTGCAGCTGTTGGAGAAGCCATTTTAGGAAAAAAAATTGGCAATAAAGCCATGTTATATGGTGCAATTGCAGGTACAATTCCAGATTTAGACGTTTTAGCAACTCATTTTACAGATACAGTTTCAGCTTTAGAAGTTCATAGAGGATTTACACATTCTATTTTATTTTCTGTACTCTTTGCTCCTATTTTAGCATTTATTGTAACCAAATATGAAAAGCATAAAAACTTTAAAGATTGGTCTTGGCTTTTCTTTTGGGCATTTATTACACATCCTATTTTAGATGCACATACAACTTGGGGAACACAATTATTTTGGCCATTAGATATTCGTTTGGCTTTTAAAAGTGCATTTGTTATAGATCCTTTATACACATTGCCTTTTCTTGTTTTTTTGATATTAGCAATGTTTCAAAAAAGAACAACCAAAAAAAGGCAATTATACAATAATCTAGGATTAATTATAAGTAGTTCTTATCTAGTTATCACCTTAATTTTAAAGGGTATTTCATATCAAACTTTTACAAAAGAATTAAATTCTCAAAACGTTGAATATCTCAATATAAAGACAAAACCAAGTCCTTTAAACACCATTCTTTGGACTGCTAATGTAGAAACCAAAGATGCTTTTTTAATTGGTCATTCTTCATTTTTTGATAAAAATCCGATTCAATTTTCTAGGTATCCTAAAAATCATCATTTGTTAGGAAATTTAATAAATCACAAAAAAACACAAAGAATGATTGCCATTTCTAAAGGATGGTACACCATAAATAAAATAAAAAACACACTTTATTTTAATGATTTACGCTTTGGTACTTTAAGTATAAAACCCAATGCACAAAACTTTGTATTCAAATATAAAATTGAAATAGATTCTAAAGGAATTCCTCATTTTATTGAAGAACCAAAAGATAAACAAGATGCTAAAAAATTGTTATCTGAGTTGTGGTTAAGAATAAAAGGGAATTAGGACAACAAATTGAATTAAGCACACAAATTTTGCATACATTATAACTTGAAAGTTTAAAAATTGATATTATGATTAAGGTTTTTATAGGAATAGGAGTATTATTTTTTATTGGAGTATTATTTTTTTTGAAAAAGAAAAATCCCATTAAAGAGATTAATAATCAATTTAACTGGGAAACAGAAAAAGAATCATTAAAAACAGAATTATTAAGAATATTAATTAATAATCCTGATTTAAATTATTTGGTTATAGATTTTAATAATTATTACATACAATTTATGGGATTTAAAAAAAGTAAAGAAATCTTCTGTGAATGTGTGAGTAATGAATTTTTAAATGAAAAAGCAAAACTAAATACTGTAAAAATTGACAATATTTTAAAATTAAACTTTGTAAAACCAAATGAAAAAGACAAAGAGGGAAATATATCTCCTAACTATTCAAAATATTACAAGGCAGATCAAATTTCAGATTTTAACGAAATATATCTAGATTTGATTTATTTAATGACTAAAGTTTATGGAATTAAAAATGATGAAATTATCAAAGTAAGGTTTGATTAAAAATCACGTATTTCTACTCATTTCAGACTTCTATCAATTTTATACATTCGAACAGACAATATTTTAACCTCTTAAATAAAAGAAGTATGTTCGAAACAAAAACATATCAAATAGACATAAAAGATAGAGTTCAATTACCATTTAAATTTAATGTTACTAAAATGCTTACGGAAACAAAAGCTTTAGCTACAGAACAATTTGAATATTATAAAGTAATACAATTAAGAGCGCCTGCTCATTTAGTAGATACTTCTTTGCCTTTTCCACCTCCAGCTAAAGATTATGCAGATGGTTCTTGGACTAAATGGCTAAATACTAATTCTTTAGAAAAATCTCCATATTTAAAAAGTATCATTGAAAAATTTCAGAAACACACATCAGTTACTTTGGTTAGATTATTAAGACTTGCACCAAATTCTGAAGTTAAAGAACATACAGATCCTACTTTAGGTTTAGAGGTAGAAAAATCGGTAATTAGACTAACAATACCTATTTTAAATAATGATAAAATGGTTTTTAATTTAAATAAAACTCCTGTTAATATGAAACCTGGTGAATGTTGGTATTTAGATTTAACAAAACCTCATGAAGTATTAAACAACGTAAATGAAGAACGCATAAACTTAACTATAGATATAATTCCAAATGATTGGTTAAAAGAATTAATAAAAAAATCCCAATAATTTCTTATTGGGATTTTTTTTAATTTATTTTTTAAATAATTACACGTTAAATCTAAAGTGCATTACATCTCCATCTTTTACAACATACTCCTTACCTTCTACTCTCATTTTACCAGCTTCTTTAACTTTTGCTTCACTTCCAAAAGTTACATAATCTTCATAAGAAATTGTTTCTGCTCTAATAAAACCTTTTTCAAAATCTGTATGAATTACTCCTGCAGCTTGTGGTGCTGTAGAACCAATAGGAATGGTCCAAGCTCTAACTTCTTTTACTCCTGCTGTAAAATACGTTTGTAAGTTTAATAATTTATACGCAGAACGTACCAATCTAGAAACACCAGCTTCTTCTAAACCAATGTCTTCTAAAAACATTTGACGCTCTTCATAATCTTCTAATTCAGTAATATCTGCTTCTGTACCAACTGCTAAAACTATAACTTCTGCATCTTCTTCTTTTACAGCTTCTCTTACTTTTTCTACATATTCGTTTCCAGAAACTGCAGAATTTTCATCAACATTACAAACATATAACACTGGTTTAGAGGTAATAAATTGTAAAGATTGTACAAATTCAATTTCTTTTTCAGAAAAATCTAAAGCTCTAACAGAAGTTCCTTGCAATAAAGTTTCTTCAACTTTTAATAAAACAGCTAATTCTGCTTGTGCTTCTTTATTTCCTGTTTTTGCAGTTCTTTTAACTCTTTCTAAACGTTTTTGAACCGTTTCTAAATCTTTTAATTGTAATTCAATATCAATTGTTTCTTTATCTCTAACAGGATCAATAGAATTATCAACATGAATTATATTATCATTATCAAAACAACGTAAAACATGTAAAATAGCATCTGTTTCTCTAATATTTGCTAAAAACTGATTTCCTAAACCTTCTCCTTTACTTGCTCCTTTTACCAATCCAGCAATATCTACAATCTCTACTGTTGCAGGTAAAACTTTTTCTGGATTAACCAATTCTTCTAATTTCTCTAAACGAGTATCAGGTACATTAACTACACCTAAATTTGGTTCAATTGTACAAAAAGGAAAGTTTGCACTTTGTGCTTTTGCATTTGATAAACAGTTAAATAAAGTTGATTTTCCTACGTTTGGTAATCCTACAATTCCGGCTTTCATGTAAATAAATTTTGCGAGTGCAAATATAGCCTTTTATTCATAAAAAAACCTCGAATAAATTCGAGGTTTCTTCTAAATAGAATCTATATTAAGATATTCTTATTATTCGTTATGCATAAAACTTTGTTTTGCTAACAATTCTTCTTCTGTTTCTACAACGTCATCATCAGGAACACAACAATCTACAGGACATACTGCTGCACATTGTGGCTCTTCATGAAAACCTTTACACTCTGTACACTTATCTGGTACAATGTAATAAAGTTCGTCAGAAACTGGTTCTTGATCTTCATCTGCATTAACAGATTTTCCACTTGGTAATACTACATCACCACTTAAATCTGTACCATCTGCATACTTCCAATCGTCTGCTCCTTCGTAAATTGCAGTGTTAGGACATTCTGGTTCACAAGCCCCACAATTTATACATTCATCTGTTATTATTATTGCCATAGTTTTCTGTTCTGTTTTTGTACCTTTGCAGTTGCAAAAATAAAGCCAAAATTATTTACAACCAAAATAAATGATTAGTATTCAAAACAGAATTACTGCATTCGCAAAATTAGGACACTTTTTAAGCCAGTTTTCTATCGATAATATAAATAAAATAGATAATATTGAGCATAATGATTTATTTTTTGATGGTTTTTTACATCAAATTAAAATTGCACAAGAAAATAACTCATGGTTTACCAAAGATAATATCTTATTTTCTTTACAAAGTTGGAGTAAATCTCTAACTGAAAGCAATTTAACTGAATTTACAAAAAACATAAATTCAGATACTATTAGTGGTAAAAAAGTTGCTATAATTTTAGCAGGTAACGTTCCTTTAGTTGGTTTTCACGACTTTTTATCTGTTTTAATCTCTGGTCATTCAGTTTTAGTAAAACAATCTTCTAACGATAAGCACATTTTACCCTTTTTAGCTAAATATTTAGAGTATGTTGAGGAAGATTTTAAAGGAAAAATCACTTTTACAGAAGAAAAGTTGTCTAATTTCGACGCAGTAATTGCTACAGGAAGTGATAATACAGCACGTTATTTTGAGTATTATTTTAAAGACAAACCAAATATTATAAGAAAAAGCAGAAATTCTGTAGCAGTAATTACTGGTAAAGAAACAGAAGAGGATTTTGTAAAATTATCTGATGATGTTTTTCAATATTTTGGTTTAGGTTGTAGAAGTGTTTCTAAATTATATGTTCCTAAAGATTATAATTTTGATACTTTTTTTACAGGAATGTATGCTAAAAAAGACATTATTAATAATGCTAAATATGCTAATAATTACGATTATAATAAAGCAGTGTATTTAATGAGCGAATTTGATTTATTAGAAAACGGTTTTTTAATGATAAAAGAAGATGAAAGCTACTCCTCTCCTATTGCCTCCGTTTTTTATGAATATTATGATAACGAAATAGATTTAAAAATAAAATTACATCAAGATAGAGAAAAAATTCAGTGTATTGTTGCCAAAGACTTTATAGAAAATGAAGTTGCTTTTGGGCAAACTCAACATCCAAAGTTAAACGACTTTGCAGATGGTGTAAACACTTTAGAGTTTTTATCTAAAATATAAATTAATAAAGTTGTCATTTTGAACGAAATGTAAAGGAGTAGAAAAATCTATCAGATTTCTCCATAAAGTTGAAATGACAATCTCAAAAAAATTTGAAATTCAATAAAATGAAAAAACATAATTTTAGTGCTGGTCCTTGTATTTTACCAGAGGAAGTACTTAAAAAAGCATCTGAAGCAATCTTAAATTTTAATGATGATAATTTATCATTAATAGAAATTTCTCACAGAAGTAAACCTTTTGTTGCAGTAATGGAAAAAGCACGTTCTTTAGCTTTAGAATTATTAGGTTTAGAAGGTAAAGGATACAAAGCTTTGTTTTTACAAGGTGGTGCAAGTATGGAGTTTTTAATGGTTGCTTACAATTTATTAAATAAAAAAGCAGCTTATTTAAATACAGGTACTTGGTCTGATAAAGCTGTTAAAGAAGCAAAAGCTTTTGGAGAAATGGTAGAAGTTGCATCTTCTAAAGACAAAGGTTATAACTATATTCCTAAAGGATATTCAGTTCCAGAAGATGTAGATTATTTTCACTGTACAAGTAATAATACTGTTGCAGGTACTCAAATTAATGAATTTCCAGAAACTAATGTTCCTCTAATTTGTGATATGAGTTCAGATATTTTTTCTCGTCAACTAGACTTTGAAAAGTTCGACTTAATCTATGCTGGTGCTCAAAAAAACATGGGACCTGCAGGAACAACTTTGGTTATTATTAAAGAAGATATTTTAGGAAAAGTAGAAAGACACATTCCTTCTATGTTAAACTACCAAATTCATTTAGATAAAGACAGCATGTTTAATACACCTTCTGTTTTTGCTGTGTATGTTTCTATGTTAACTTTACAATGGTTAAAAGATTTAGGTGGTGTTAAATTTATTGAAGAAGTAAATAATAAAAAAGCAGCACTTTTATATGCTGAAATTGACAGAAATCCTTTATTTAAAGGAATTGTAGCCAAAGAAGACAGAAGTAAAATGAATGCAACTTTTGTTTTAACTGATGAAAGACTCACAGAAACTTTTAATAAAATGTGGGCAGATGCAGGTATTAGTGGTTTAAATGGTCATAGAAGTGTTGGTGGTTATAGAGCAAGTATGTACAATGCTTTACCACTTTATAGCGTACAAGCATTAGTAGATGTAATGCAAGAATTAGAAAGAACTCAATCTTAAAAATAGTAAATTTTCGAAATAATTTAGATGAAGATATTAGCAAATGATGGAATTTCTGAAAGCGGTAAAGAAGCTTTAGAAAAAGGTGGTTTTGAAGTATTAACTGTAAAAGTAGCTCAAAATCAATTAGAAAATTATATCAATGAAAATAATGTTGATGCAATTTTAGTTAGAAGTGCAACACAAGTTAGACAAGAATTAATAGAAGCTTGCCCTAGTTTAAAGTTAATTGGACGTGGAGGAGTTGGTTTAGACAATATTGATGTAGAATATGCAGAAGATAATGGTTTGCATGTAATTAATACTCCAGATGCATCTTCTAGTTCTGTTGCAGAATTAGTTTTTGCACATTTATTTGGAATGGTAAGGTTTTTACATTCTTCTAACAGAGAAATGCCTTTAGAAGGAGATTCTCACTTTAAAGAATTAAAAAAAGCATATGCTCAAGGAATTGAATTAAGAGGTAAAACCATAGGTATTATTGGCTTTGGCAAAATTGGTCAAGAAGTTGCAAAAATTGCTATTGGTTTAGGTATGAAAGTTTTAGCTACTGATGAAGAAGTAGAAAGTGCTCCTATAACATTAGAGTTTTTTAACGGACAAAAATCTACTTTTACAATTCATACAATAGAAATTGATGAAATATTAAAAGAATCAGATTTTATTTCTTTACACACTCCTGCATTAGAAGAATATATTATTACATCTTCAGAAATAGAAAAAATGAAAGATGGTGTTGGTATTATAAATACTGCAAGAGGTGGTTTATTAAATGAAGTAGATTTAATAAATGGAATTGAAAGTGGAAAAGTACAGTATGCAGGTTTAGACGTTTTTGAAAGCGAACCTTCACCAGAAATTCAATTATTAATGAATCCAGAATTGTCTTTAACACCTCATATTGGTGCAGCTACTTTAGAAGCTCAAGACAGAATTGGATTAGAATTGGCAAAACAAATTCTAGAACTTTTACGTTAATGAGTAACATTGCCCAAAATTTAATATATATAAATCAACAACTTCCTGAAGAAGTAACATTAGTTGCTGTTTCTAAAACCAAACCTATTGTAGACATACAAGAAGCATATAATGCTGGTCAACGAATTTTTGGTGAGAATAAAATTCAGGAAATGGTTGAAAAATATGATGCCTTACCAAAAGATATTAAATGGCATATGATTGGTCATTTACAAAGTAATAAGGTAAAATACATGGCTCATTTTGTAGATTTAATTCATGGAGTTGATAAATTATCAACTTTAAAAGAAATAAATAAACAGGCAAAAAAACACAATAGAGTTATTGATTGTCTTTTACAAGTAAAAATTGCCAAAGAAGATACAAAATTTGGATTTTCACATGATGAAATTATCAATACTTTAAATAGTGATATAATAAATACATTTGAAAACGTTAAAATTGTTGGTTTTATGGGAATGGCTACATTTACAGACAACCAACAACAATTACAAGAAGAGTTTTTATCATTAAAAAAATTATTTACAGAATTAAAAGTTAAAAACACTTCACTTAAAGTATTATCTATGGGAATGAGTGGAGATTTTAAGCTAGCAATAAAAAATGGTAGCACAATGGTAAGAGTTGGTAGCTCAATATTTGGTCATAGAAATTATAATCCTTAAATTTAGGTTAAAGAAAAAGAATTTGTACGCAATTTTAGATATAGAAACAACAGGAGGTAAATTTAATGAAGAAGGAATTACAGAAATTGCTATCTACAAATTTGACGGTCATTCTACTGTAGATCAATTTATAAGCTTGGTAAATCCTGAAAAACCAATACAAGAATTTGTTGTAAGACTTACTGGTATTAACAATAAAATGCTTAAAAATGCTCCTAAATTTTATGAAGTTGCAAAACGAATTATAGAAATTACCAAAGATTGTATATTAGTAGCACATAATACTGCTTTTGATTACAGAATACTAAGTACCGAATTTGACAGATTAGGTTATCAATACCACAGAAATACTTTATGTACAGTAGAGTTAAGTCAAAAATTAATCTTAGACCAACCATCTTACAGCTTAGGAAAACTTACAAAATCTTTAGGAATTCCTATGTCAGATAGACATAGAGCTTCTGGAGATGCTTTAGCAACAGTACAACTCTTTAAATTATTACTAGAAAAAGATACCAATAAAACTATAATTCAAAGTTCTATAAAATACTTTGACAAAAGAAATCATAAACAAAAATTAAGAACTTTGTTAGATGATATTCCTACAGTACAAGGTGTTTATTATGTTCATGATACAAATGGAAAAGTTATCTTTTTAGGAAGAGGAAATAATATAAAATCTGAAGTAAATAAACTTTTTTTAAAGGTTACAAAAAGGGCTATTAAAATTCAAGAAAGAGCAGAATCTATTTCTTATGATGAAACTGGTAATGAGCTTTTTACGAGATTAAAATATGCTGTAGAGTTAGATGTATTATCACCAAAATTCAACTTTAAAAAGAAAGCTAAAACCACTACACAAGACTTTAATAATGAAGATTTTATAATTATAGAAAAAGGGAGAGAAGTAGAAGAACATGCTGTAATTTTAGTTGAACAAAATGAAGTTTTTGGTTATGGATATACCAACTTAAATTTTCAAGAAAAAAAATTAGATATTTTAAAAACTGTATTAACTCCTGTAGAAAATAAAATACAATCTAAAAATATCATCAAGAACTATATCAATAAAAATAAGGTTCAAAAAATTATACGTTTATAAGTATAAAAAATTCTTATTTAATTTCAGTAAACCTATATTTATAAGTAAATTAGCTTTTAAAAAAAGTTACTTTATTAATGAAAAAGATTGCCCTCCTACTCCTACTTTCAACTAGTTTTATTATTGCTCAAAAAAAGAAATCAACTAAAATGGGATTAACCACTTTAGATGAATTAAAAATGACAGTTTATGATAAAGATTCTACTGCAACTGCAGTAGTTTTATATGAACATGCAAATCGTTATCCAGATAAAGCCAATAACGAAATACCAAGAACAGATTATTATTATAGAATTAAAATATTAGACAAAGCTTCTTTTGATTTAGCAAATATTGTAATAGGTATATATAAAGACCAAAGAGTTAAAGATATAAGTGCAAAAACCTATAATTTAACAGACTTAGGTACAATGGATATTTCAACAGTTTTAGAAAAAGATATATTTTCTATTACCGAAAATAAAAACTGGAAAAGTAAAAAATTTACGTTACCTAATATAAAAAAAGGAAGTGTTATAGAATATAAATATAGTATTACATCTCCTTATTTAAGTATAGACGATTGGGTTTTTCAATCTGATATACCCAAAATAAAAAGTGAATTAGATGTTTCTATCTTAGGAAACTATCAGTACAATGTAAAAAAAATAGGGTACTTAAAATTAGATAAAAACGAGCCCTCAGTAGATAAAAAATGTGTCTATGTACCTGGAATAGGAAATGGAGCTTGTGCAGTATACTCTTATGGAATGTATAATATACCTGCCTTTAAAGAGGAAGATTATATGCTAAGTAAGAAAAATTATATGTCTCGTATTTCTTTTGATTTAAAATCGAGAACTAGTTATAGAGGTGAAGTAAAAAATTATACAACAACCTGGAAACAAGCAGACAAAAGTTTAAAAGAAAGTTTTTTCAACAATCAAACATCAAAAAAGAGTTTCTTTAAAAAATCGATTCCAGAAGCAATTTTATTAACAGAAAATAAACTTGAAAAAGCTAAAAAAATATTTAGTTTCATACAAAATCATTATTCTTGGAATGGAAAATTTTGGACCAATGAAGATGCCAAAATCAAACAAGCTTTTCAAGAAAAAACAGGAGATATTGGAGAAATAAACCTGTCTTTATATAATAGTTTAAAAGCTGCTAATTTAGATGCTAATCTTGTAGTTTTATCTACAAGAAACAACGGAATTCCAACAAAAATTTTCCCTGTTATATACGATTATAATTATGTAATTGTTAAAACTGTTATTGATGACAAAGAATACTTTTTAGATGCAACTGATAAGTTTTTACCTTTTGGTGAATTACCTGTAAGAACTTTAAATGGAGAAGCAAGAGAAATAAACTTTAAAGAAAAAAGTACTTGGGTGCTTCTAAAACCTAAATATAAATCTTTAGTTAATGTGGTTGCTAAATTAAATTTAACTCAAGAAGGGGTTTTTGAAGGAAATTTAATAATTAATAAAAGTGGATATTTTGCTAGTAACCAACGTAAAAAAATATCTTCAAGAAGTGAAGATGATTATCTAGAAGATTTTGAAGCAAAAAATATAGATGTAGAAGTTGAAGATTATAATGTAAAAAATCTTACAAATTTAGATAAAACATTAAATGAACTATTTAAGATTAGAATTGAAATGAATGAGGAACTAGGAAATAAAATAAGAATAAATCCTTTTATTTTTGATAGAGTTTCTAATAATCCGTTTAAATTAAAAGAAAGAAATTATCCTGTTGATTTTGCATATTCTAGATATAAAAACTATTACTTAAACCTAGAAATACCAGACAATTATAAAATTGTAAGTTTACCTAAAAAGAAAGCAATATCATTACCAAATAAAGGAGGTAAATTTACACTTAACATTGTACAAAGAAATAACATTATTAATATTTCTAGTAGAATTCATATCAGTAAAAGTATCTTTTCTAGTGAAGACTATTTTGCTTTAAAAGAGTTTTACAAACAAATAATTTTATCTGAAAAAGGAGATATAATTTTAGAAAAAATATAACTTTTTAAATGTTTGAATAAAAAATACGTCAAATGACGTATTTTTTTTTTCTATATTTAGACAGATTTTTGCTTTGTAACTCTAAAACACTTAAAATGAAAAATTTATCTACATTCTTAGTTTGTTTATTTTTTTCTTGTTTATTATTTTCTCAAGAAGAATTTGGTACAGGTTTAAAATTTGATGAAAACTTATATAATGAAATTCCACAATCTGTTCCTATAATTACAAGAAGTTTTACTTCAATGCCATCTTCTTATAGTTTAAAAGGGTATGCTCCTACTCCTGGAAACCAAGGTAGACAAGGTTCTTGTGTTGGTTGGGCAAGTGCATATGGAGCAAGAACCATTGCAAATGCAATAAAAAATGGTTGGAAATACAATACATCTAAAATAAATCAGAATACATTTTCTCCTGCTTATGTATACAATCAAATAAGATATAATGCAAAATGCGAAGGTGCTTATATAGAAAATGCTATGAAGGTTATGAATAGTAATGGTGCTGCTAAATTAACAGATTTTCCATACGATTATAGAACTTGTTTAAAAACACCTTCTAATTATGTAAACAGTAGAGCAAAAGATCATAAAATTTTAAATTTTGAAAGACTTGCAAAATGGAACAACCCATATAATTTAGTGAGCAAAGTTAAAAAAGCAATCTCTCAAAAAAACCCTGTTGTTATTGGTTTATTCCGTTTTTCTAGTTTAAAAACAGATATGAACAATGTGTGGATACCTAGTACAGGTAAATCTGGTCATGCAATGGTTGTTGTTGGTTATGATAATTATAAAGCTGGTGGTTCTTTTGAGGTTATGAACTCTTGGGGAACACGTTTTGGTAAAAATGGTTTTTTCTGGATTAGGTATGAAGACTTTAAAAAACAAGTAAAAACAGCTTATGTTTTAGTAGATAAAAGCAGTAATAACAACGATTCAAATAATAATAATAATAATAATAATAATAATAATAATAATAATAATAATAATAATAATAATAATAATAATAATAATAATTACAACAACACTACTACAGTTAGTAAATTAGGTGGAGAACTAACTTTAAAATTAAGTAATGGTAAAAATATGCCTATTGTTTTAGCAGATGGTGCAACAAGAAATTTTAATATCGTAAAAGCAACTAAAACTACTTATAAAGTTAATAATACCTACACTTCTGGTACACAGTTTAGAATTTACTTAAAAAGCAAACAAAGAGGTTATGTTTATTTAATTGGGTATGGATCTGGAGACAAATCTGTAAATAAATTATACCCTTTTGAAAATTTTAGTGACTATTTTAATTACACAAATAGTGAAATTGCATTACCAAGTGAAGATTATTTTATAGAGTTTGATAACAAACCTGGTAGAGATATTCTTTGTGTATTATATAGTAAAGAAAAATTAAATATAAATGATATTGTTAGTAAAGCTAAATACGGTTCTGGAGATTTTGTCTCTAGAGTAAAAAAAGCATTAAGTACTAAAATGTTTAAAGGAACAGATGTTTCTTTTAGCCAAAACAAAGTATCATTTAATGCAACTTCTAAAAGTTCTTCTGCTAAAGTTGTCCCTATTTTTATAGAAATGAATCACCAATAACAAAATTATGAAAACGCTAAAAAGTATACTTTTTTTATTTTTATTTATTACCACTAGCCTCTTTAGCCAAAATAGTGACCAATACGTTTATCAAGAAAACTTCGATAATAAAGGTACGTGGCCAACTGGTAGTAATGATAACAGATCATTAAGTGTTTTTAATGGTAGATATTATTTTGAACACAAAAGATCAAAAGAATCTTGGAAAGTTTCTACATCTACTTTTAATCTTGACACCTCAAAAGATTTTGATATGGATATTTCTATTCAAAAAATTTCTGGTGTAGATAATTACGGAATCTCATTTTTATATGATTATAAAGATTCTAACAACTATAAAGAGTTTGCTTACACTGCAAATGGTTATTTTAGAGTAGCAAAAAACGAAAGCAGTACTTACACCAACATTAAAGAGTGGACAAAATCTGATAAAATAAAAAAAGGAAATTATAGCGTTAACCAATTAACAGTTTCTAAAAGAGGAAGTACAGTTACTTTTTATATAAACAACTCTAATGTTTATAGTACTTCATTTAAAAGATTTGTGGGTAAACAAATGGCTTTAAATTTATATAGAAACCAAAAAGTTTCTATAGATTTTATAAAAGTTAAGCAAATAAATAATAATACAAATAACAACACATTTACATCAAATAAAACAATTCTTTTTGAAGGCTTTAATAACAACAACAACAATTGGCCAACAAAAGAAGATGGTGACGTTTCTTTAGAAATCAGAAATGGAGATTATATTTTTGATCATAAAAGAGCCAGTGGTGGTTGGTCTTCTACTTTAGTAAATAAAATAAATACTTCAAGAAATTTTAAAATTAGCGCACAAATTAAAAAATTAGCAGGTATACAAAACAACGGTTTTGGGTTAATTTTTGGAAGAGAAGACTCTAATAATCAAAACATGTTTTTTATATCTGGTAATGGTTCTTATGTTATTAAACATATAAAAGATGGCACACAGTCTTTTACAAAAGATTGGACAGAATCTAGCCATATTAAAACTGGAGATGGAGCTGTAAACTATTTAAAAGTAGAAAAAGATGGCAGTAAATTAAAATATTACATTAACAGTAATCTAGTGTATACATCCTATTCTTATGAATTTTATGGAGACAGAACAGGATTTATTGTTTATGGAAAACAAAAAATATCTATTGGCTATTTAAGTATGGCCTATACAGATAGTAAATCTAACAACAATAATAACAACAGCAACAATAAAGACAAAACCACTAAAACCATACTTTATGATAGTTTTTATTCTAACAAAAATGGTTGGGCAATTGCAGATGAAGATTTAACTAAGTTAGAAATTAAAAATAGTAAATATTACTTTCAATATACAGGAAATAAAGGTTGGACAACCACTAAAGGTTTTGATTTTGATGCCACAAGAGATTTTAAAGTAGAAGCCTCTATTCAAAAAATATCTGGTATAAAAAACAATGGTTTTGGTATTGTTTTCGGAAGACAAGATGGAGACAATCAACATCAATTTTTAATAAATGCACTTGGTAGTTATTCTATAGATAAATATGAAAATGGAAAGTTAAATACACTTGTTGAGTGGACTAAATCTTCTGCAATTAAAAAAGAAAACTACTCTACCAACCTTTTAAAAATGGAAAAAAGAGGTAGCAAGTTTTATTATTACATAAATAACTCTTTAGTTTACACAGGTTCATATATGAAAGTGTATGGTAAACGTTATGGATTCTCAATTTTTGACCCTCAAAAAATTGCTGTAGATCATATTTATATTTCTTATTTAGACAATGGTCCAAACAACAATAACATTTTTAATAATAACACTAAGTTTAAGGGAGATTTAGTTTTTAGTGATGATTTTAATGTTGGTAATACCAATGAATGGGCAACTCAAAATGATGAAAAAATCCATTTTAGATTTAAGAACGGAAAATATCATATACAACATAAAAGAAAAGAAAAGGGTTGGTCTACTTACATTTCTAAGAAATTTGATAGCTCTAAAGATTTTGAAATAGAAACTAAAATTGACAAAATTAGTGGTGTAACCAACAACTCTTATGGTTTAACTTGGGGACTAGATGATAATAATAGTTTTAGATTTTTTATAGCAAGTACAGGGTATTATAAAATTTCTAGAACCGTAAATAATAAAGAAGAAATAATTGTAAAATGGACAAAATCTTCTAATATTAATCAAAACAATGGAGCTTCTAACATTTTAAAAGTTAGAAGAGATGGAGAATATTACAAATACTACATAAATAATAGATACATAACTAAAACAGATTTTGAACCTTTTTACGGAGATAAAATTGGTTATGTAGTTTATTCAGATCAAGAAATAGCTATAGATTATTTAAAAATTTATAAAGTAAAAAGTAATAACAACACAAATATTGTAACCAATAAAAAATTAACACTTCCTGTTTATGATAATTTTGATGGCAATAAAAATGGTTGGAATTTAGAAGATTCTGATGATTATTCTGTAGCTATTGCAAATAGCAAACTATTACTACACAAGAAAAAAGAAGGAGGAATTTTTATTAGTAGAGATGTAACTATAAATACAGAAAAAGATTTTATTATTGAAACTGCTTTAAGTAGAGTTACAAAATCTACAGACGGACTTTATGGTATTACTTTTGGAAGAAAAAATTCTTCAAACGAATATTCATTCTTATTCTCTGGTAATGGAAGTTATATCTACAGAAAGTTTGACAACGATGTTTACAAAAAAATTATTCCTTTTACAGAATCTTCTGCTATTAAAACTGGCATAGGAGAATCTAACAAAGTTAAAATTGTAAAATCTGGTAATTTATTACGTTTTTACATCAATGATCAATATGTAAATGAAACTCCTTTTGAAGGTTTCTTTGGAAGTAAATTTGGATATAGTATTTATTATGATAAAAAAATAGCTGTAGATTATTTAGATATTAAATACCAATCTTCTAACTTTAACAATCCACCTGTTGTTGTAATTACTTCTCCTAATGTAGAAGCTAAAAGAGGTTTTAAAATTGTAAAAACTAAAAGAATTCAAGTTAAAGGAAAAGCAACAGATTCTGATGGTATATACGAAATAACAGTAAATGGTATAGAAGCAAACGTTGCAGAAGATGGTACTTTTATTGCAAACGTACCTTTAAAATATGGTAAAAACGATTTAATAGTAAAAGCTACAGATTTAAAACAAGCTTCTTCTACTAAAACATTTGTTATTAAAAGAAACTCTCCAATTATAGACAATACTATAATTACAGATAATAAAATAGACAAACTAGATATTGGTTTTGGTAAATACCATGCTTTAATTATTGGTGTTAGTGAGTACAAAGACGAAAGTATTGTAGATTTAAATGGAGAACCAACTAAAGATGCAGATGCTTTAGCTAGTTTATTAATTTCTAAATACAATTTTAGCCAACAAAATGTTACTGTTTTAAAAAATCCTACAGAAAATCAAATTATAAAACAGTTATACACACTAAGAAAAAACGTTGGTAAAAATGACAATTTAGTAATTTTCTATGCTGGTCATGGTAACTATGATGAAGCAAGTGAAAAAGGTTATTGGATGCCTGCTGATGCAGAAATGGAATTTGAAGGAAATGTAATTTTAAACACAAGTATTGTTTCTTACATAAAATCTATTAACTCTAAACATACTTTATTAATTGCAGATGCTTGTTTTAGTGGTAGTATTTTATCTACAAACAGAAATTATAGCAAAGCTTCAAATGCTGTAAAAACTAAATATTCTTTACCAAGTAGAAGAGCAATTACAAGTGGTACATTAACAACAGTACCTAATAAAAGTGTATTTATGAAGTACTTGTTAAAAAGATTAAGAGAAAATACCAAAACATATTTATCTGCTGGTCAATTATTTAACATGATAGAAGATCCTGTAATTAATAATACTTCTGGAGATAACAAACCTCAATATGCACCAATTAGTAGAACTGGTGATGAAGGTGGAGATTTTATATTTATAAAAAATAATTAAACATGTATATCACTTAAAAATAAGCTCTTGTTAATTATAACAAGAGCTTATTTTTTATAACGCAATTAATAGCTTTATATTTGTAATTATCAACTTAGTATTTTGGAAACAAATAATCAAAAAAACAATTCTTGGAAACATAGACTTCATGAAATTATTTATGAAGCAGATACCAAAGCAGGTAAGTTATTTGATGTAGTTTTATTAATTGCAATACTTGCTAGTATTTTATTGGTAATGCTAGAAAGCGTAGAGAGTTTTGACAAAAAATATCACGATTTTCTTAACATTTCTGAGTGGGTTATTACAATTCTATTTTCTATTGAATATTTTATCAGAATCATTTCTATAAAAAAACCATTAAAATATATTTTTAGCTTTTATGGTGTTATAGATTTCCTGTCTACAATACCTAAATACTTGTCGTTATTTTTTATTGGTTCTCATCATCTTGCAGCATTAAGAGCTTTACGTTTACTAAGAGTTTTTAGAATCTTAAAATTGGCAAGATATATAGGTGAGTCTAATAATTTAATGAAAGCTTTAAAAGCTAGTAAAGCAAAAATTGCAGTTTTCTTATTTTTTGTTCTTATTTTATGTATAATTTTAGGTACTGTAATGTACATGATAGAAGGAGAAGAAAACGGATTTACAAGCATACCAAGAAGTGTATATTGGGCAATTGTAACCCTAACAACTGTTGGTTATGGAGACATTGCTCCTAACACACCTTTAGGGCAACTTATTGCAAGTATTATTATGATTTTAGGTTATGGTATTATTGCAATTCCTACAGGAATTGTAACTTCTGAAATGACAAAAACAAATTTAAATTCTGTAGATACCAACACACAATCTTGTAAAAGTTGTTCTGCAGAAAACCACAAAGACGCTTCTCAATTTTGTTATAATTGTGGAAACAAATTAAAATAAATGATCTCTAAAAACTTTTTAATTACCATTGTTGGTCCTACTGCCATAGGTAAAACTGCCTTAAGTATTAAACTAGCAAATCATTTTAAAAGTGATATAATTTCTTGCGATTCAAGGCAATTTTATAAAGAAATGAAAATAGGAACTGCTGTTCCTGAAGATGATGAACTGGCAGCTGCAAAACATCACTTTATACAAAACAGAAGTATTTTAGAAGATTACAATGTTGGTTCTTTTGAAAAAGATGCACTCAATAAATTAGAAGAACTTTTTAAAGAAAACCCAGTTCAAATAATGGTTGGTGGAAGTGGTTTGTATGTAGATGCTGTTTTAAAAGGATTAGATTATTTTCCGAAAGTAAATGCAAAAATAAGAGAAGATTTAAATAGTAAATTAGAAAAAGAAGGCTTAGAATCGCTTCAAAATAAACTTAAAGAATTAGATTTAGAAACCTACAATACAATTGCAATAGACAACCCTCAAAGAGTAATTAGAGCCTTAGAAATTTGTATAGGTTCTGGTACACCCTACTCAACTTTTAAAAACAAACCAAAAGCACCAAGAAATTTCCATTCTATAAAAATTGGTTTAGATGCAGAGAGAGAAATTATTTACAACAGAATTAATATGCGAGTAGATATTATGATTGCAAATGGTTTATTAGAAGAAGCTAAGTTATTGCATAAACATAAAAATTTAAACGCATTACAAACTGTAGGTTACAGAGAATTGTTTTCTTATTTTGATGGAGATTTTACCAAAGAATTTGCAATTTCAGAAATTAAAAAAAACACCAGAAGATTTGCAAAAAGACAAGGAACTTGGTTTAAAAAAGACCAAAATACCTTATGGTTTAATTACCAAACAGAAATAGAGACTATTATTGCCAACATTTCTGATAAAATTAACAAAACTAAACAGTAACAAACTTTTGTAATTCATTCACTTTTATATCTTTGTCACACATAAAACAAAAAACATGAAATCTAAAATTATATTTATTTGTATTGCTTTTTTTAGCATCGTTTCTATTGCACAATCTAAAGTTGGTACCATTGATAGCGAATATATTGTTGGTTTAATGCCAGAAACAAAAATTGTTCTTAAAAGATCTCAAGATTATGGAGCAAAATTAGATTCTTCTTTTTCTATTAAATTAAAATTATATCAAACTAAAGTTGAAGCTTATAAGAAAAACGAAAAGACTTTAGGCGCTTTAGCTAAAAAAACTGAAATAGCAGAACTTACACAAATGGAGGCTGATATTAAACAATATCAACAAAATGGAAATAAGTTAATGCAATTAAAAAAGAACGAATTAATGCGTCCTTTATATAAAAAATTAAGCGATGCTATTACTGCTGTTTCTAAAGCAGGAAACTACACACAAGTTTTAACTTTAACAGGTAACCAATTTGCGTATATAGATAACAAATATGATATTACAGATTTAGTTATTAAACACTTAGGCATTAAAATACCTGAAGCTAAAAAGTAATTTAAATTACTTTTAACAGATACCAAACCTCACAATTTTTGTGAGGTTTTTTTGTTTTAAAAAACACCTATTTAATCATAGATTAATAGCAACAAAAAAAGTAACTTCGTTATTAAAATTAGAACTTAATCTGCTAACAATGAAAACTAAAGAACTTATTACCTATGTATTATTATGTATAATATTTACTTCTTGTTTTCAAAATAAAAAAGAAGCTAAAGTTAATTTTTCAGACAAAAAGCATTTTAAATATATTGCTGTAGATGATCATTACAAAATGGCATATCTAGATTTAGGAAACCCAGAAAAAGAAACAGTGCTTTTATTACATGGAGAACCTAACAGTTCTTTTGTTTATAGAAACATTGCTCCTCTTTTAGTAGCACAAAATTACAGAGTAATTATTCCTGATTTGGTTGGATTTGGTTTTTCTGACAAACCAAAAAATAAAGAAATTGTAACTTATACCAACCACACAAAGTGGATGAATAACTTTATTAAAAACCTAAACCTATCTAAAATAAATTTATTTGCACATGATTGGGGTGGCATGATTTCTTTAAGAATTGTAGCCGAAAAACCAACACTTTTTAACAAAGTTGCAGTTTCTTATAGCTATTTATTTGAAGGAAATGAAAACATACCAACAAGCTTTTTAGGTTTTGTTAATTATGCTAAAAATGATCCTTCTTTTTTACCTGGTAACATTATGGATTGGGGAAGCAACACAAAACTCAAAGATTCTATTAAAACCATTTACAACAAACCATTTAAAGATAGTACAGACTTTATATCTGTAAGAAAATTTCCTTCTCTAATTCCTTTAAAAGAAGAAAACAAAGAAGCAATGATTAATAAATTACTTAATAAAAAGCTTAATAATTTTTCGAAACCATTTATAACTATTTGGGGAAATCATAAAGATTTAATGTGGATTAGAAAAGATAGTATTTTACAAAAAAACATACTTGGTGCAAAGAATAAAAAGCATTATACTATAGATGCAAATCATTTTATTCAAGAAGACAAGCCAAAAGAACTTGCAAAAATTTTAATTGACTTTTTTAATAGTAATGATTAAATATAAGTGTTATATAGTTTAAAAAACTTAATAAAATAGGATCTATTAATCCAAAATGGAAATTCTATTTATTGACTTTTTAAAATAAAAACACGAACTTCGCTAACGCCTGATATAAGTCATTGAAACGAACGTATATCAGCGTAAGTTGTAAGTAATGCGAAAATCGTGCTAAAATTGAACATTTGAACTAAAAAAAGCCAACGCGCAAACAGCACATTTATTTTTTTGCCAACGCGAAAAGCCAACGCTGAAAAAAATAAAAGAGCTGTTTCTTGCCAACGCTCGAATCAGATTGTGGGAATCCGTAAAGAAGTAAACTGAAAATGTAATAAATTGCTGAATTGTATGAAAAAAGAAGAGTAACTGCTTTTTTCTAAAGCTCTAAATAGAAATGAAATGCTGAAAAAAATTACTCTGAAAGGAGAACAGAAAAAAGTACTATTCTTACCACCAACAAATCCAATTCAGATTAAAGGAGTTGCTGGAAGTGGAAAAACCACAGTCGCACTTTATAGAGCAAAACATTTACTTGAAACACAAGCTAATCTTTTTAAGGAAACTAAAATTGTAATATTTACATACAATAAAACACTTGCTGCGTATATCAAAGCTATTAAACCATATATAAATGGTGGGTATCAAAAAGATAGTGATGAACTCAAACCTAAAACAGCAGATGGACTAAATGTCCAAATTATAAATTTTCACAGTTGGGCTTATCATTTTGCAGGAATACAGTACAACCAGACTGTTATGCAATGGACTCAAATTGAATATATAGAAGACATAATCAGCGGACTATCTTCAAGTACATCTAACATTTTAGATAAAAGTGCAGAATTTTTTCAAGAAGAAATTTCTTGGATGAAAGGTAAATTGTTCAATAACAAATCAGAATATCTTGAAGCTGCGAGAACTGGTAGAGGAACTTCTGACCGTGTTACAAAAGTAGATAAAGAAGTTATTTGGGTAGTTTACGAAAAATATAATCAGGAATTGAAAAACAGAGGTCAAGTAGATTTTGATGACTATGCAATTCTTGCATTAAAAAAGATACAAAATGATAGTAGTTTTATTCCGCCATACACTCATATAATAATTGATGAAGCACAAGATTTAAATAAAGCACAAATTTTAACTATTTCAAGTTTAGTAGATACAGAAACAAACAGTTTATCAATAATTGCTGATGCAGCACAACGTATTTTCAAAAGTGGTTTCGTTTGGAGTGAAGTTGGTATTAACGTAAGAGGTGGTAGAACAATTGAATTTAAGAAGAATTACAGAAATACTGTTCATATTGCTAAAGCTGCACTTTCTCTGCTTTCAAACGAGAAAGACCAATCTGAATTTACAACAGTAGAAACTGCATTAACAGGTGGAGAAAAACCGAAAATTGCTTATTATTCAGATTTTGACGAGCAATTAAATCATCTTGATGACCAACTAACAATACTAAAAAACAGTAGTAATCTTAAAAGTACGGTTGTTTTACATAGGTCAACAAGTGGAGTAAAACAAATAAAAGCTTTTTTAGATGCAAATGGTTTTTCTACAGAATTAGTAAAATCTAATCTTGCAGTAAATTATGGAAGTGATAGCATTAAAATATGCACAATGTCATCAGTAAAAGGACTTGAATTTAACAATGTAATTATCCTTGACCTCAATGATGACATTATACCTTATCCACCAGGTTTTATTGAAGCAGATGATGAATTTCATATTTCAACAGAGCGAAGGTTACTTTATACTTGTATGACAAGAGCAAGAAACAAACTTTATCTATTTTCAAGTGACAAGCTAAATCCGTCAAGGTATTTGAAAGAAATAAACGCAAGTTTATTAGAAGATATAAGTCCAAAAAGTTCTTCTAAAAGAACTTATGATAATGACTTACCTTTTTAAAAAACAACTATGAGTTTAAAACCAAACCATATAGAATTTCAGAATGAAATAAAACAAAGAGAAATCGAGTGTTTAATTCATTTTACGCCAACCATAAATTTATTCAGTATTTTAGAAAATAATGAATTAATGAGTAGAGCTAAATTGGAAAATTTAGACATTGAGCAATTTGACATTTTAGATTATGTTCAATTTACAGATGACGTAAGATATGATGATAAAAATTATATTAACCTTTCCCTTTCAGGTCCAAATACCTTTTTATTTTCAAAATTTAGACAAAAAACTAAAGAGGATTTTACTATAAATTGGTGTGTAATTAAAATAAACCCTAAACATATTTACGATAGTGAAACTCTATTCGCAATCACAAATGCAGCTTCAAATGCAGCTAAAAGACAATACGGAATTTCGGGAGATTTAGATAAATTCAAAATGCTTTTCACAGAACAATTAAACATAAATTCTTACAATGGTATTCGCACTATTTCCAGAAATTCAGCTCACTCAAAATATCCAACTGATGTTCAAGCAGAAATATTAGTGAAAGATAAAATTTCATCAGATAGTATTTTAGCTGTTTGTTTTGAATCAGAAGAAAAAATGGCAGAAGCTAAAGCTGCAATGTCTTCTTTTGACACAAGTAAATTTATAGTTAATAAAGAAATATTTTTACCAAATCGTTCAATATGAAAGCAGAAACAAAATATAAAGGTAGCTTAAAGCTCGCAGCTATTGGAGACGCTTTAGGCTGGATGACTGAATTTGAAAAAAGTCAAACCACTTTGAAGAAAAAATTTGGAACTGATTACATTAATTCGTTTCACGATTGGGAAAAAAATGTTGGTGGTAGATTTTACGGTTATGTAGATAAACTTAATTCAGGTTCGTATTCTGATGATACGCAACTCTTACTTTCAGTCGCTCGTTCAATCAACAAAGATGGTTTTGTCGACCAACAATATTTTGCAAAAAAAGAATTGCCAGATTGGTTACTTTATTCAAGAGGAGCAGGAAGAACTATAAAAAATGCAGCTCGAAAGATAGAAAGAAAAACAGCTAAATGGAATAATAACTTTTTCACATTTAAAGCAGGTAAAACTACAATCGATTATAGAGAAAGTGGTGCAAATGGTGCAGCAATGAGAATACTGCCAATTGCATTGGCAAATTTCGGAGAGCAAGAAAAAATCAAAGAAGAAATCTTTGGAAATAGCATAATAACTCACGGACATCCAAGAGCGATTTTAGGAGCAATGCTTTATGGATATTCTGTTGACACTATTTTGAGATTTAATCCCGAAAATTTTAACTATAAAAACTTTCTCACCGAATTAGGAAAAGATATTCACCAAAAATTCTCAATCGATTTTTTAGATAGTCCAAAATTAAAAAGCTGGGAAACTGAATGGAATAAAAACTCTAAAGAACCTTTTAGAATTTTATTTAAATCTATTGTTGATGAAACACAAGAGTATTTAAGAACAACTTATAAATTGATTACGAATAATTCATCTGATTTTGATGCTTTATCTAAACTTGGCTGTTATAAAAACGAGACAAAAGGTTCAGGAACTTCTACTGTAATTGCAGGTATTTATTTAGCTTGTAAGTATTCTAAAGAACCCTTAAAAGGAATTGAGCAAGCTGTTAATTCAATTGGAACTGACACAGATAGTATTGCTGCATTTGCAGGTGGTTTAATTGGTGCTTTACACGGACAATCTATTATTCCTTCAAAATGGAAAAACGTTCAAGACCTTGATTATATTGATGCAATTTCAATTCGCTTACTTGAAATTTCCAAAAGCAGAGCAAATTTCAATAAGACAATAAACACAAAAAACACTAAATCTATTTCAGAGATTGAAAATGACAGTTTTGAAATTAACGAAAGAGTCTTTCTTGAAACTTTAGGAGATGGAAGAATTGAAGCTATTGACAGACAAAAGACTTTAACAAAAGGAAAATACAATCTGATTTTAGACGTTCAATTTGACAATGGACAGTTTTGTCGATTTGCGAAATTATTGAGTATCGAAAAAGAAAATAAATCTGAATTATTTACCGAGAGTTTGGAAAAGGAAGTTAACCTATGGAATGGACTTAATTTGGATTACAAATCAAAAGAACGAATTGAAAAGTTTATGGCATCTCTAAACGAAATGAATAAAAAGGAATTTAAGGAAATAATCAAGTTAATAGAAAAAAGAGTCCAACGCTAAAAGCCATACACATTTGCAATTCGCACCAGCCAACACACAATCCAAAAATTGCAAAAGAGTATGTCTTGCCAACGCTCACATTTGAACTAAATAAGAAACATCGGTAAAACAAGCTGAATGAAAAAAGCACTACTTACAACAACGTGTATAAAACATAGCTATTACAGGCTTTCTGAGAAGTTTTCGCTTATTTACAAAGTACGCCAAATTTTTTATTTGGTTATATTTATAAAAGGAACTTAAACATAAAAATAAAAAATTCGGCTCGTGTTAAATCCGAAAAGTTAGCGTTTATTTATACGCTACGTTTCATACACAAGACCGTTAGCGAAATAATCAAAAAAAAAAATCTTACAAAAAGCTAGCAAACAAGTTTAGCCCTGATAGGAACAATTGTTTGAGCTCTTTTTTATTTGTTTTTCAGAATAAAAAAAGCGAGTGTGGATAGCAGGAAATAGCTACAAAAAAAATAAAACAGCAACAAAAAAGCATCCAATATTTATGGATGCTTTTTGTTTGTAATTTATAATTTAAGATTAATCTAACAAATCTGAGTTATTTAGTATTAAATCTATTTTCTTAATAATTACTGTTATTTGGTTTAATTGCAATTCTATGTTTCTAAAATAGATACTAATGTCTCTATTTACCCAACTTTCTGATATTACTCTTGCTCCTAAACTTATTCTTAAAATAGCGCTTTGCAAATGGTTGTATTTTACATTTACTGCTTGCCCTATATGACATTTTTGTGCTGCCAATCTAATGGTTTCTATAGAGTGGTTTTTAAATTGTTGAGACAAGTCTGAATTTAACAATACATATAGTTTTTTAACTTTATCTACAGGCAACGCTTCTTTGTTTTTAAGAATGAAAAAAGGAAATATTGTACGAATATTTCTCATACTAAATTCTTCGTCTTTAAAAGTATTTGCTCTTGTATCATTGCCATAAATAGGTTCTAAAAAAGCTGCATCTTTTATAGAATCTTCTACAAAATTACAGAACATTTCTATACCCATATTTCTGTATAAAACTGGTGTTTTAAAATACCTATCCATTTCTACCAAAGCTGCTTTCCAACGCATATAAGAACCATAGTTAAAACCTTCTGAAAGTTCTTTAGCACAAGACCAATTTGTAGGCCAATCAGAATGGTTAAAATAGGCTGTTAATCCTTCTGGCAATTTATTTTTAGTTGCATGTACAAGTTTGCTTACACTTTCTGGAAAAATTAAGGCTCCAGAATAAGGAGGCCCTGTAAAGTATTTACTACCTGTAATGCTCATAATATAACCTTTAGAAAGGTATTTTCTTACATCTGAAGGGTCTAATCTTAATTGAGCTGCATCTATTATAACTTGCATAGATAGGTTGTTTAATGCATCTAATTTTTGCATCATTTCTTCACTTGGAGATTGATATCCTAATTTTGAATGATCCATTACATGCAAAACAACTTGTCTGCCTAATTTATTAGTTTCAGTTATGGCTGTATAAACTTCTGAATCTAATTGAGCTGTAGATTTTAATTTTCCTGTTTCATCTCTAAAAGGAATTTTAATTAATTCTACATCTTTAAAACCTTTAATTCTATCTCCTTTTTTTATTGGAAAATTAAGTGCTGTTGTATTTTCGAAATGACAACCTTTTAATGCTGCTGGTACACCACTACCTGTTTCATCTGATGCTACTAAAACATGGGTAATTTCTTTTTTAGTTATAATTTGAGTTATTGCTGCAATTTGTAAAGAAGAATCTGTACCTGAAGGAGAAAATATTATTTCGTTTTTTTCTTTTAAATCAAATGCAGTTCTTAGGTTGTCTTTTAATGATTCTGCAAAATCTATAGTTGTATCTGTAAAACCATATTTTAAGCTATTTTTTATTAAAATGCTTCTTACTTTATCTGCTTTATCAAAAGAATAATTAGATACACTTGTTGCTGTAGATGATGCAAATGTAAAGGCTTCTGGTCTTGGAAAAGGTCTGCAACCATATTTGTTAAGCAAAAATATTTCGTCAATATTTAACCTTAAATCTCCACCATCCATTAATAAGTATTCTGTTGGTTTTGCTAAATTTTCTAAAATAGGTTTCCAAGAATCTTTAAAAGTTTTGATTTGGTTTTTTAAACCATGAAAGCTTTCTAATTCTTTATACTTATCTAATTGTGCAGTGTTTACATCTTCTTCTTTTCTAATTTTATCTATTAAATAAAAATGTACTTCTTCTAGCTTTTCTTTATCTTCTTTTGGTAATAATTTGTAAAAAATACGAGTTACTTTTAACGCAGCTAAATCGCACAAAACTGTATCTTCTTTATTATTTAAAGCTTTATACCATAACTGCCATTCTATACCATATCTTAAATATACCAATGCCAAAACAGGATTTTTTAAATACAATGAACCAATTACGATTGATTTATTGGGTACTATTTTAAATATCTCTGGTTTATCATTAGAAGTAATAATATTAATGTTGTTAATTTTTGGAACCGTATTAAATCTTTTTAAAACATGTACTAAATAATTTACATTCTCTTTTTCGAACAATCTTGTTCTTTTATATTGATTTTCTAAGGATATATTATTTGTCATAATTATTAATTATAAAACGCTCTTAAGAGCGAAAAACCGTAATTAGTTTTTTTCTTAGTGTATTTACTACACTTTTATTCATTTAAATTTATTAACTCATTTTTTATAAACGCAGGACAATCTCCACAAATTGCTGGGTCTTTAACCCCATCAATTAATTTATAACATGTTTTACATTTGTACCAATCTTTTTCAAATTCATAGTTTCCTCCTTTTATTAATATAGATTTTCCTTCTACAAAACCCTGCCCTATTTTAGACAATGCACTATTATAAATTCTTGTTAGTGTTGGTCTAGAAACTTCCATTTGTTCTGCTGCTATGTTATGAGGTAGGTTATTGTACACAACCAACTTAACAGCCTCATATTCTTCATATTGCATTACAATATGTTCTTCGTCTTTAAACTTTATTCCAAAAGGTTTAAAACCCAGCATTTTTGGAGGATGATTAACCTTTCTTTTCTTTTTTGGTCTTGGCATTTTTTAATAAAAAAATTACTATAGAATTTTGAAAAATAATTCGGCGCAAAGATAATGAACTCACGTTCATAACTAAAACTTATATACTTTTTTAGTAATATTTTAAGAGATTGGTTTTAATTTTTAGAAATATTGAATACATGATTTATTATTATATTAAATATTAAGAAACAACTTAAAATCACAATAAAATTATAGATTCATTTAAACTACCTTTGTAAAAAAATAATACATGCAGTTTTCTGAATTACCATTACATAAATCTATTTTAAAAGCAGTTGCTGAAGAACGTTTTCATAGACCAACTTTAGTTCAAGAAAAAACAATACCCTTAGTTTTAGCTAAAAAAAATGTAATTGTTTCTGCACAAACTGGTACAGGAAAAACGGCTGCTTTTGCATTGCCAATTATTCAGCTATTAAATGAAAAACAAACCGCCAAAGATGATAGCAAAAAAATTAAATCTTTAGTGGTTACTCCTACTCGTGAATTGGCAATTCAAATTTTAAAAAACTTTGAAAGCTATAGCAAATACTTAAACTTATCTACGTATGCTGTTTTTGGAGGTGTTGCTTTAGATCCTCAAAAAAAAGCATTAGCAGATGGTGTAGATATTTTAATTGCTACTCCTGGTAGATTAATTGATTTACAACTACAAGGTAATTTAGACATAAGTGCTGTTGAAATTTTTGTATTAGATGAAGCAGATTTAATGTTAGATATGGGTTTTATTAACGATGTTAAAAAAATTGAAGCTTTATGTCCGAAGAAAAAACAAACCTTACTTTTTTCTGCAACCATACCAGAAAAAATAAACGAATTAGCTAAAACTACTTTAAAAAATCCTGTTAAAGTAGAAATAAATCCAGAAGAAACTACTGCTAAAAACATTGGTCAATTATTATATTATTTACCTAAAAAAAATAAAACAGACTTATGTTTGCATTTATTGAGAAATACCATAAATGGAAAAATAATTATTTTTAGACGTACTAAATTTGGAGTTGATAAATTAGAGCAAACTTTAATAAAAAACGGTTATAAAGTTGCTAGTATTCATGGAGAAAAAACACAGGCTATTAGAAATAAAGCCATAGAAGATTTTAAAAATAAAAAAGCAAATATTTTAATTGCTACAGATGTTGCTTCTAGAGGAATTGATATTATAAATGTTGATGCAATTATAAATTTTGACATACCAAACATACCAGAAACCTATGTTCATAGAATTGGTAGAACTGGTAGAGCTGGAAAATCTGGAATTGCTTTTTCTTTTTGTTCTCCAGATGAAAATGGGTACATAAAAACGATAGAATCTTTAATTGAAAAAACAATTAAAGTAATTGATGAACATCCTTACCCAATTACTAAACCAAAACACAAAAAGAAACAACCTAATACAATTAGCAAACATAAAAAAGGAAGAAAATCTGAAGCTTCTAAAAAGAAAAAGAAACGTTGGTATTAAAATTCTATTATGAAGGATTCGTTAAGTTTTATTTCACAAATTACAAATGGAATTCAATTAATTGTAGAAAATTTAAATAAGGAGAAATCTGATAAAAATTTTACAATTAAAGTTAATGAATCTAATTTGTATTGGTGCATAAACTGGAACAGTTGTAAAAAATGGAAAACTGATGCACTTTTAAAAGAATACTTTCAGGTTCAAATATGGAGTGAAAATGATAAATATTCTGTTTTAGGAGAACATAGAATAGAAGATTTATTTGAGCATCTTAGTGATGAATATTTTCATTACGAAAAAATTACACTTTTAAACTTAAACTCAATAATTGATGAAATTCTTTTAAAAATTAAGAATGGAATTTATGAAGCAATTGACAAAGAGTTTGATTCTGATTTTTAAAATAAAACGATTATAAAACACTTTTAATTTTCTGAATAAAATCTTGAATTTTAAAAGGTTTAGATATAACTGCAGAAAAACCCAACTCTAAATAACGTTCTATATCTTCATTAGAAGTATTTGCTGTTAGCACTAAAAAAGGCGTTTCTGAATTCAGTTTTAAAAATGTTTTTCTTTTTTTCATTAACTCCTCTCCTGTCATATTTGGCATATTAATATCTAACAAAACAGCATCAAAAGAAGATTCTTGTAATTTTATATGAGCATCTAAACCATCACCAACAACTGTACTAAAAACACTTTCTTTATTTAAAATGTGTGTAACTATTGTTTGATTCATTAAATCATCATCTACAACTAAAATGTTTTTATTTTTTAGGCTAATTCCCTCATTATTAACATCTAATTTACTTTCTGTATTTTCTAAAATAACTTTAGGAAAAGGTATTTCTACTTTAAAAGTAGAACCTATTTTTAATTCACTTTTTACAGCTATTTTACCAAACATTGCTTTTACCAAACGATTAACAATTGCCAAACCTAAACCTGCACCACCATGAATTCTATTATCATTTAACTCGTTTTGTTGGTATTCTTCAAATATTTTTAAGCATTGTTCTTCAGACATTCCTCTTCCTGTATCTATAACCTCAAAAACAATGTTTATATCATTTTCAGTTTCAGAAATTGATTTAGCATTTAAAGTTATACTTCCTTTGTTTGTAAATTTTATAGCGTTACTTATTAAGTTTGCTAAAATTTGATTCAGTCTTACAGAATCTCCAACTACAAATTCAGGTATAGTTTCATCTACAGAAAAAACAAGATTTACAGCATCATTTGTTTTTAAATATTGAAAATCATTTATACAATTTTGAACGATTTCTTTTATTGAAATATTTTCGGAAACTAAATCTAATTTACCTGCTTCAATTCTAGATAAATCTAATATATCATCTACAATAACTTTTAAATTTTTACCAGAAGCAGATAGGTTTTTAATGTATTGAGTTACATTTTTATTTAATTTTTCTGCTGAAATCATTTCTGCATATCCTAAAATAGAGTTTAAAGGATTTCTAATTTCGTGACTCATCATTGCTAAAAAACGAGTCTTTTCTTCATTTGCTTTGTCTGCAATCTTTCTTAATCTATCTAGCTCTTTATTTTTTTCTGCAATTTCTCTTTTAATAAAGAAAATATCGTTTCTATTTTGATTTAATTGATCTACATATTTGTAAACATTTGTTCTATTATGAATTAGAACATTTATAGAATTATTGTTTTTAAAAAGCTCTAAATCAACATTGTACTCTTTATTATCAGAAGCTATTACCATTCCTTCTAAAAGAAAAGATTCGTTTAGTGGTAAGGCTTCTAAAGTACCTTCTAAAAAAGGGCAAGAATTATAAATAGATTCTTGAATTATGAATTCATTTTGGGAAAATTTACCTGCAACAATGTTTGTAATTACTCCTGTATTATCAGTAGTTAATTGTAAAAAAACATCTTCTATTTTTGCAGGTATCAAATACTATTATTTTAAAGTTTGTGAGGTTAATTGCATAAATGCGTCTTCTACATTTTCATCTTCTTTAGCACTTGTAATTAAATCTATATCTACAGAAACTTGCTCAATTACTTTTTGTAATTCTTCTTCAGATACTAAATCTTTTTTATTTCCAACAACAGTAATAGCATCTAAACCAGATAAATCTTTTACCATTTTTAAATTTTCTTCAATGTTTAAAAAAGTTTCTTCTCTACTTACATCAAAAACAAACATTGCTCCATGAGAACCCAAAAAATAAGCTTTGGGTATTTTTTCATTGCCACTTGTACCAGCAACATCCCAAATCATTAATTTAATTGTTTCGTTTTTATATTCTACTACTTTTTTACTAACTCTTACGCCTATGGTACTAATGTAATCTTCAGAAAATTCATTTAATACAAACCTTCTTATTAAAGAAGTTTTACCAACGCCAAAGTTACCAACAAGTAGTACTTTTTTTGCAATCATTATTTATTGTTGATTTTTTTTACGCTTTAATTAATTCTTGAAGTATCAATTTATTTAATCGTTCTTCATCAGATAAATAAGAACGGTCTCTTAAAATACTTTCTGCTAAATTACTAATTTTATCAGAAAATTCTTCTTTGAGTTCTTCTGTTAAAACACCAGAAGTAGCAGTAGCAATATAAATAGTTTTAAAATTTCTAATTGATAATTGAAAAGTTTCGAATTTTATGTTTTCCAAATCTTGTCCTTCTTTAGAAAAAGCATCTTCTGCAAAAGATTTAATTGCAGTTAACATGCCAGAAATCATATCTTTATCTGCAATATTACCTCTAGAATAACTACCAGAAAGTAAACCAGATTCTTTTTCTATTACAAAAACCTCTTCAATTACAAATTCGAAAACTTCTTCTAAAACAATACCTGCATCATTTCTTTTCCCTTTTATAAAACGTTTTAAGATTTGTTGTAAAGAGAATTTTTCTTTTATTGTTTTATTAATACTGTCTGATAATTTGGTAATTTCTGCAACAATAAATTTCTTAACCATTTTACCCATAATTGGGTATAAGGCTTCTACAACTTCGTCTTGAGAGTCTCTAATTTGAACTTTAATAGTTTCTGTAATTGTATCTCCAAAATATTCTGGAAACCTTTCACGAAGTTCTAAGATTTTTTCATCAATAATAGGAGAAACACTATTAGACAGTTTTTCTCTAAGAATTATTTCTTGACTTAATGAATCAAACTTTTCT
Organism: Polaribacter sp. Z022; assembly: GCF_023555495.1. GTDB lineage: Bacteria > Bacteroidota > Bacteroidia > Flavobacteriales > Flavobacteriaceae > Polaribacter. The sequence continues at coordinate 191,468 of NZ_JALCZO010000004.1, forward strand.
CTATCTTCAGCTAGTAAAAGATCTCTGAGCAACTCAAAACGATTGTCTTTATTGTTATCTGCAGGTTGTTTTTTCATCTATTCTTGCAACATCAATGCAATTTTTTCTAGAGCTTTTCCTAGTTTTCTTCTATCTGCTTTTTCATCATCTAAATCCGCAAGTCTTTTGTCTAAATCATCATTTAAATCTTGAAATTTATGATCCATTAAACTTTCTAGGTCAGATAATTTATTTTCAAGATTAGTTACTGCTTCGTTTAAGTTTTTATCAGTAGATTCTTTAAGAGATTTTATCTTGTTATATACATCAGCAAATTCACTGCTGTATTCTTTCATATTTTCACCAAAGATAAGCTCTCTTACTGCTGCAATTCTATCAACTTCTTTTTGATTGTCAACTGCATTTTTGCTGTTTTCTTGTTTTTCTGCCATTTCTATTTTTCTTGTTTAGTTAGACCTTATTAAAAAAGGGTAATTCTTTTTATAACAAGCACTTCAAACAAATATACATTAAAAAACAGTTTATAAAAATCTAAACTTTAATTTTTAACCCATCATAAGCTAAAAAAACGTTATTTGGTAAGACCTTAGATACTTCTTTATGAAAACCTAATTTATGACTTATGTGTGTAAAATAAGTTTTTTTTGGTTTTAACTCTTCTACTAAATCTAATGCTTCTTGTAAATTAAAGTGTGTAGGGTGCTCATCAATTCGTAAAGCATTTACTATTAAAACATCTAAGTTTGTTAGTTTTTCTTTTTCTTCTTTAGCAATCGTTTTAACATCAGTTAAATAAGCTACATCTTGAAACCTAAAAGCTGTAATTGGTAATTTTCCATGAAAAACTTCTATTGGTATTACTTTAAGATTATTAACAACAAAAGGAGTTCTGTCTATTATATGGGGCAAAACTGTTGGTGCTCCTGGATACTTAAATTCTTCACTAAAAATGTATTCAAATCTTTTTTCTAAACTTCTAAGAGTTCTTTCATTTAGGTAAATTGGCATCTCTCCTATTTGATAACAAAAAGGTCTTAAATCATCTATTCCACCAATATGATCTGCATGTTCATGCGTAAAAAAAACGCCATTTAAAGACTGAATATTTTCTCTCAGCATTTGCTGTCTAAAATCTAAACCACAGTCTACAGTATAAGATACATTATCCCAAGAAATTAAAATTGAAGACCTTAAACGTTTATCTTTTAAATCATTAGATAAACAAACAGGGTCGTTATTTGCAATCATTGGTATTCCTTGAGAAGTACCAGTTCCTAAAAAGGTAATATTAAGTTCTTTCTTGGTAAAGTTCATTGCAACAAAAATAGCATAAAAATTGACTGATAGCAGTCTATTTTAGTACATTTGTTTTAAACCTTAAAATCTTATTTATGGCAATATCTTTAAAAGGAGATCAAAAGATTAGTAGTGTACCTACTACTAAAAGCAAAGCACTTAGAATTAACTTAAACTCAGATATTTACGGAACTTTTTCTGAAATTGGAGCTGGACAAGAAACTGCTCGTAATTTTTTTAGATCTGGTGGAGCATCTGGTACAATTGCAAAAGCAATGAGTGCTTATGATAAAGATTTTTCTGATGCCATTTACGGAATTGAAGATGACAGACGTTATGTAACACAACCTCGTTTACATAAAATGTTAGTGCATGAAATGGATTTAATGGAAGATCGTTTAAGTAGACAAAAGCATCCTAATAAATTATTTTTTAGCTATGCTAATACTGTAACTACTATAGATTTTGCTAAAAAATTTAAAGGTCATGGTTGGGTAGGTATTCGTTTTCAATTAGACCCTTTAGAAGGTTATAATGAAATAATTTTACATTTACGTTTTAAAGAAACTGATGCTCGTTTGCAACAAGAAACTTTAGGTGTTTTAGGTGTAAACCTTATATATGGAGCTTTTTATTTAAATGACAACCCAAAAGATTTAGTAAAATCTTTTTACGATAATCTTGGAAGTGACCAATTAGAAATTGATATGATTAATTTCTCTGGTCCACGTTTTATGTATGTAGATAATAGGTTAATGAGTTTACAGTTACTAAAAAATGGTATGACCAATGCTGTAATGTTTGGTTCTGATGGAAACAACCTTTTACCAGCACAAGTTCTTTACAAAAAAAACATTTTAGCTTTACGTGGTAGTTTTAGACCTGTTACCAAAGTTAACATGGATATGTATGAGAAATCTAAAGAAATGTTTTTTGCAGAAAAGAAAGTTAACCCAGATAAAACCCAAATTATTTTTGAAATTACACTGAGTAACTTAACTTCTGAAGGAAAAATTAATGAAAGAGATTTCTTAGACAGAGCAGAATTACTTTGTTCTTTAGGACAGAATGTAATGATTACAAGTTTCCAAGAATACTATAAATTGGTTGAGTATTTTAGCGAGTTTACCAAAGAAAGAATGGCACTTGCAATGGGAGCTCAAAACCTAATTCAAATTTTTGACGAAAAATACTACAGAAACTTAAGTGGTGGTATTTTAGAAGCTTTTGGAAAATTATTTTACAAAGATTTAAAAGTGTACATGTATCCTTTCCATGATCAAAAAACTAACGAGTACATTACAAGTGAAAACCTTAGAGTTCATCCAAGAATGAAAGAACTTTACAAATTCTTTAATAGTAATGGAAGACTTATTGATATCGATATTACTGATAAAGAAATATTAGATATTTTTTCTAGAACTGTTTTAAAAATGATAACAAAAGGAGAAGAAGGTTGGGAAGAAATGTTACCAGAAGGTATTGCAGAAACCATTAAACAAAAAAGACTTTTTGGTTATGCAAGATCTAGAGTTAAAAATATTGGTTAAACCTTTTTAAGTTTTTTTAGTCTTAAAGCTACAAACTATATATAGTTGATAGATGAAGCTCTTTTAATAGAACAATTAAAAAATGTTCAAACAAAAGAAAAAGCGTTTAGAGAGTTAATTACTCTTTATAAAGAACGCTTGTATTGGCATATACGTAAAATTGTAATTTCTCATGATGATGCAGATGATGTTTTACAAAACACTTTTATTAAAGTTTTTAAAAATATAGAAAATTTTAATCAAGAAAGTAAGTTGTTTTCATGGATGTATAGAATTGCAACTAATGAGTCTATCACTTTTATAAACAAACGTGCAAAACAAAGAAATGTAGATATTACAGAATATCAACATGAAATTACATCAAACTTAAATAGTGATGATTTTTTTAATGGAGATAAAATTCAATTAATTTTACAAAAAGCAATTGCAACTTTACCTCAAAAACAACAAATTGTTTTTAACATGAAATATTTTGATGATTTAAAATACAATGAAATGTCAGAAATACTAGAAACATCTGTTGGAGCCTTAAAAGCCTCTTATTTTCACGCAGTTAAGAAAATAGAAAACTATATAAAACAAGAAACTAATTAAACCTTTTTAAAAATAAAAGGTCTAAAAAGTATAATGGAAGAACAAATAAAAAATAGCGAAGCATATTTAAACTCAATTTTGGGAAAAGAAAATGGATTTTCTACTCCTGATAATTACTTTAATTTAATTGAAGATAATATTGAAATAAAATTAGCTGAAGAAAATTTGAAAAAAGAAAGTGGTTTTAAAACACCTGATTCTTATTTTTCAAATTTAGAAGATGCTATTTTAACAAAAGTAAATACAATAGAGAAAAAACCTAAAGTAATATCTTTTAAAAGTCGTGTATTAAAATTAATACCTATTGCAGCTGCAGCTTCTATTATTTTATTTATTGGGTTAAATTCTTTTATATTTAACAAGACAGATGAACTTACATTAGATTCTTTATCTGATAATGATATTGAAATCTGGTTAGATTCTAATACAATTAGCACAAATGATATTGCTTTTGTATATAATGACGATCTTTTAAGTGAAATTGATTTTTCTTTTGCAACACTTGAAGATGAAAACATAGAAGATTATATTAATTCTATTGATAATACTTCTATTTTAAACGAATTAAATTAAACTGAAGATTATGAAAAAAATAATCACTTTAATAACGATTACCTTATTCTGTATTTGTACAGTAAATGCACAAGGCAAAAAAAGTAGAGAAAAAATTAAAGCACTTAAAATTGCTTATTTAACAGAACAATTAAATTTAACTTCTACAGAAGCAGAAAAATTTTGGCCTATTTATAATGCTTACTCAGAAAAGCAACATAAATTAAGAAATATAATTAGAACCGAAATAAAAAACACAGTTAAAGAAAATGGAGATATAAATTCTGTTTCTGAAAAAACTGCAGAAAGAATCATTAAATTAAAGTTAGCTACAGATAAAAAAATTTATGAAGCTCAAAATAAATTTATTGATGACATTAAAAAAATAATTTCTTATCAAAAAATAATGCAATTACAGGTAGCAGAATTAAATTTTGGAAGAAAACTAATGAAAAAATATAGACATAAAAAAGGTAATTCTAAAAATTAAAATAAAAAAGGAAGCAAAATTTGCTTCCTTTTTTTTATTCATTAATTAAAACCATACATGAGTATAATTCTGGTTTATTTGCTGTAAATTGTCTTAACCAAATTGTTAACTCATCTATTTCATAAGGTAACAACCTATTTAAAGCTTTCTCTACTTCTTTATAAAACAAATCTGAATTAAAACTCACTTTTTTAAGTACGGTTTTGGTGTACTCAAACATTGCTCTAGCCATTTTTTATAATTAAATTATACTAATAAAACGTATACTAATATATATTTAGTATAAATTTCCTTTCAAATTTAATAAAAAAAAACCATCATTAAAAAATGATGGTCTTAAATTTTGTTTAAAAGAATGTTAAGATTATAAACTATTAATCTTTTCTACTAAACCTTTAGCTTTTTCTTCTAACTCAACGTTAATTGCTTTAAAGTGAGCTTTTTTGTTTTCTACCTTATTGTTATTTACTTTAGAAACTAAATTGTCAAAAATATCAATTGCTTCATCAATAATAGCATCACCTTTTTCTGGTGCATTCTTTAATATAGATACGTCTAATGCATATTCAATAACATCTCCTAAAACATAATTAATATCTTTTTTTAAGTTTTTAATACTTGCCATAACTTATTATAAATTTTAATGTTGCAAATTTAGGTGTTTTTATCTAATTGTATCTGAAATTCTTTAAAAAATAAACCAATATGATATCCATCTACCAAAGCATGATTTACAGAAATACCAACTGGCATCATTAATTTATCATTTTCTTTAAAAGTTTTTCCAAATGCTAACCTTGGTATACTGTCGTTTTTTTGTCCAGAAACAGGTTCTGATTGGCTTGTAAATGAAAACCATGGTAAAGCAGAACAATACATACAAGCTTCTGAATATTTAGGCGAAAACAATTCTGTAGAATTTAAAATTCTTTCTTTTTCTTTTAATAAATTCTGATTAAAAATCTGAAAATCATTAGAATAATCAATAAATGAAAAACCAAAAGTATTGTCTTTTCTTGCAATTGTTGCAGACGCATGAATTATATCATGAATTACAACCTTACCTTCTTTAATTCTATATTTAAAATTTTCTACACTGTTTAATGCTTTTAAACAGGCATGCAAATACAAAGTAAAAAATGATACTTTTTGTGCTTTTGCATACTTATAAGAAGATGTTACATCTACATTTACAGTTACACCAAAAAATGGATCTTTTAACGATAAAAAATGTTGAAAATGTTGTTTTCTATTCCAATTGTCAATATTTAAATACCTCATATTAATAAAATTACATCCTTAATATTAGAAACTGTTTTATAAGCAACATCAGATTTTTCATTTTCATGTACTTCTTCATGTGCCCAAGTAGTATGAAAAGGAACATGAATTGCAGTTGCTCCAATTTCTACCAATGGTAAAACATCCGATTTTAGCGAGTTTCCAATCATTAACAATTCTGATGGTTGAATATCTAAATGTTTAATCAACTTTAAATAATCTTTCTCCTTTTTATCGCTCATCACTTCTATATGATGAAAGTATTTTAGCAGATTTGATTTTTCTAGTTTTCGTTCTTGATCTAATAAATCTCCTTTGGTAGCAACAATTAACTTGTATTTTCCTTGAAGAGATTTTAACACCTCTTCTACTCCATTTAACAATTCTATTGGTTCTTCTAACATTCTTTTTCCAATATCTAAAATTGCTTCAATAGTTTTTTGACTTACTTGATAATTAGAAAGTTCTAAAGCACATTCTACCATAGATAAAACAAAACCTTTTACACCATAACCATAATGTTGTAAATTTTTAATTTCTGTTTTAAATAACTCTTGGTCTATTTTATTTTCTGTTTCGTATTTAGATAAAAGTTTAGCAAATTCGTATTCTGCATTTCTAAAATAAGTTTCATTTACCCACAAAGTATCATCTGCATCAAAAGCTATTACTTTAATGTTTTCACTTATTTTATGCATAACTACGAGTTTAAAAATTGAATTGCTTTTTCTAAGTCTTCTGGTGTATCTATACCTACAGCTTCTACACTGGTTTCTACCATTTTAATTTTTTTACCAATTTCTTGATATCTAATAGCTTCAATTTTTTCTGCAGCTTCTAAAGGTGTCATTGGTGTATTGTAAAAATCTATTAAAGCTTGTTTTCTAAAGGCATAAACACCTTTATGTTTAAAGTATTTTACTTCAACATTTTTATCTCTATGATAAGGAATAACACTTCTAGAAAAGTAAATTGCCAAATTATTTACATCTGTTATTACCTTAACATTGTTAGGATTTTCAATATCTTCTTTGTTAGTAATTTGTACTTTTAAAGAAGCCAAATCTATTTCTTTTTTAGCATCTTTTTTAAAGACATCTATTAATTTAGAAAGCGAAACTTCATCAATAAATGGCTCATCTCCTTGTACATTAATTACAATATCTGCTTCAATATTTTCTACAGCTTCTGCAATTCTATCAGAACCACATTCGTGTTCTTTTTTACTCATTATTGCTTTTCCTCCAGCATTTTCTATCGTCTTATAAATAATATCAGAATCTGTTACAATAAATACTTCATCAAATAAATTTGTATTTTTTGCTGCTTCATAAGTTCTAAGAATTACAGGTTTCCCTCCTAAATCTTTCATTAATTTTCCTGGAAAACGAGATGCACTATATCGTGCAGGAATCATTGCAATAATCTTCATATAAGTTTATTTATTAAAGAATTTATTCTCCAGAATAGCGTACAAAATTTCTTCGTGTTTCATACAAAGTAACTTCTATTTCTAAATGCTCTGGAATGTGTGGTCTTAATTTATCATAAATTACTATAGAAATATTTTCTGCAGTAGGATTTAAGTTTTTAAATTCTGGCACTTCAATATTTAAATTTTTATGATCTAAAGGTTCTTCAATTTCTTTTTTAATTAACTCTCTTAAAACACCTAAATCATAAACAAAACCTGTTACAGGATCAACATTTCCAAACAAAGCTACTATCATTTCATAATTATGACCATGATAGTTTGGATTGCTACATTTACCAAAAATTTCAGCATTTTTTTCATCTGTCCAATCTGGATTGAACAGTCTATGTGCAGCATTAAAATGAGCTCTTCTGTATACTTTAACTTTAGGCATTTTTTAATTTATCAAAAGATTTATCAAAAATAATTTTAAACCATTCTGTATATTCTTGCGGATTTAATTCCATATCATTTTTAACAGCTTCTAAAGTCATCCACTTATAAGCTTCTACTTCTTCTTTGTTAATTTCTGGAACATCATCATAATAACCAACCATAACATGATCTAATTCATGTTCTGTTAATCCGTTATCAAAAGGAGCTTTGTAAATAAAAGAAAACACTTCTTTAATTTCTGTTACAAACCCCATTTCTTCTTGTAATCTTCTTTTACCTGCTGCTAAATTTGTTTCTCCATCTCTTTGGTGAGAACAGCAAGTATTTGTCCATAATAAAGGAGAATGGTATTTACTTGCAGCTCTTTGTTGCAACATTAATTCTCCTTTTTTATTAAATATGAATACTGAAAAAGCTCTATGTAAAACCGCTTTTTCATGTGCTTCCATTTTTGGCATTAATCCTATTGGATTATCATTTTCATCTACTAAAACAACTTGTTCTTCTATCATGCCGTAAAAATACCAAAGAAATTTTTAATTTATGGCTTTAATTTTCAATTTTCAAAATTACGCTCCAATTAGACTTAGAATGACCATCTTGAGCAGTAACTGTAATAATTTGTTGTTTGTTTTCTTTAAAACGTAATACATCTCCAGAATTTATACTGCTTTTGGCTCCATAAGGTAAATTAAAACTAACCTTCAAATTAATATCTGAATCTTTATTATGCTCTTTTGATATGTAAACATAAATCTCTTTTGCATCCCAATTTACAATACTTTCTTTTAGTTCTCCTTCAAATTTTAAGTTATAAATTCCTGTATTGTTTATAGCAATTCCATTTGATTTTACATCTCCAAGTAATTTTATTTCTTCTTTACTCATTGCATAATTTCTAAGTTGTAAACTACTTAAAAATAATGGAGCAGTTTCATTATCATTATCTGAAAAAAGTAAAAACCCTTGATCTTGCCCACCAGCAAAAGTGTTATAAACAGACCATCTACCAGAAGAAATAGCTTGTTCACCAACAAATTTTCCATTTATATATTTTTTTATTGAAAACTCACTCACAACAATTCCTAATCTATACCAAGTTTCAGATTGTAAATTTCCATGATATTCATTATCTATTCCAATTCCTTTTTTATTGATAAAAAAATCTCCATCATTACTATTAGTAGGACTTGTTTGAAATAAACTTATAAATTTATTTTCACTTTCTTTTGGGATGTACAAATCCATTAGTAAAGAATAATTAAAATGATGATTCTCATTTTTAAATGGAGTGAAATTGGTAAAAAGAAAAAGTCCGTTTTTAGGATCAAAAGCTGGCACTTTAATAATACTTGTATTTTTACCTTCAATAGCACTTATATTAAAAGATGAAGTGGTTCCAAAAGTTACTTTTTGATAATTTTTATCTGTGTAATTAAAAGGTCTTAATTGGCTTCCAACCCCTGTACTTTGTAGGTTATTTTTATCAAAAGTCCAATTTCCAGTTGTTGCTTTTAAGGGCTTAATTTCTAAGTTTTTATTTTCATAAAGAGCTTTAAATGCAGAAGCTGATAAATCTGATTCTACTCCATCTACGTTATTTTCTTTAATTTTATTTATTTCAGTAATATCATTTGAAGTAAATACCCAAACTTTGGCATTATTTTCATGAACCTTCTTAACAAATGTTTTAAAATCTTCTTTATTATCTAAAGCAAAAGTGTAATAAGTTTCAAAAACAGTACATCCTAAATCTACATATTCTTTGTACCAATTATCATCATTTGGATTTTTAGGCATTCCTCCAAAATATACAAAAGAAGAGTTTGGACAATATTTTTTAAATTCTTTAGCTTCTTTAATATTTGCAATTGCAGGCATTAATCTTTTAGGATTAACTTTAGTTTTTTCTAAAGCTTTCCCCATTAAATCTACTCTAAATTTTTTAGTGTCTAAATATAAAAAAGCATCATATTTTTCTGCTAATTCAAGAGCTTCTTCTAAAGTTGCAATTTTAGTGTTTTTAAATTGTTCTCCTTTCCAACTTCCATAATCAAAATCTAATAATTCTTTATATGTAGAAGAAACTACATACCTATTACCACTACTAGTTCTATACATTGTAGGTTGATCATGAAACAACACATAAACATCGTCTGAAGTTACATTTACATCAATTTCACAATACTTAACTCCTCTTTTAAAAACTTCTTCTATAGCTAACAAAGTATTCTCTGGATACATATCAGAAAAACCACGGTGACCAATAATCTGAAAATCAGAAATATTATAATTATAAGAAGGTATTTTAACAGGTATGGATTCTTTTACTTTTTCTGTTTTACACTGAAAAAACAATACTACTACCCCTAACAAATAAAGTATTTTTAAAAATAATTTCATTCGAAAAAATTAACAAGAATTAGAACTCAATATTATCAGATGTAACAAAATCAATTACCTTTGTAATTTACAATTATGTTTTTAAACTATGAAATTAAGAAGCTTTTTTATAATTATTTTATTATCAATAATTCATATTGGTTGTGACAATAAAAAGTCAGAAAAAAACACCTCTGAAAAAACATTAAAAACAATAAAAGAAAAACAGGTTAAAAAAGTAAAAAAACGTTGGGATAGCCTAAATAGTAAAAACGTTGAAGCTTTTTTTACAGAATATGAAAAGAAAAACAAAGAATCTAAAGTTATTATAAAAACTAAATTTGGTAACATTAAGTTACGTTTGTATGATGACACACCTATTCATAGAGCAAATTTTATTTTCTTAACTAAAATTAAATATTTTAATACTACAGAAATTTATAGAGTTGCTAAAAACTTTGTAATTCAAGGAGGAAATTCTGATGAAACATATACAAAAACACAAAGAAGATTGTATGGAAACTATTTAATAAAACCAGAGTTTAGAAAAAATAGAAAACACAAATACGGAGCTTTAGCAGCCACAAGACATTGGGAAGACAACCCTAATAAATTATCAAATCCGTTTGAATTTTACATTGTTCATAGTAGAAAAGGAGCACATCATTTAAATAATGAACACACAGTTTTTGGAGAAGTTATTTCTGGTTTTGACACTATGGATAAAATTTCTAGAGTAAAAGTTGGTGTAGATGAATGGCCTACTAATGACATTCATATGACTGTAGAAATTTTAGATTGATATTTCTCTAAGTAAAGACTATCTTTGCACCTCAAATTTTGTAGATGAGTTTTTTAGAAGAAATAGAACGTAGAAGAACCTTTGGTATTATATCACATCCAGATGCTGGTAAAACCACATTAACAGAAAAATTATTACTGTTTGGTGGTGCAATACAAGAAGCAGGTGCTGTTAAAAATAATAAAATAAAAAAAGGTGCAACTTCCGATTTTATGGAAATTGAACGTCAACGTGGAATTTCTGTAGCTACTTCTGTTCTTGCTTTTATTTATAAAGATAAAAAGATTAATATCTTAGATACACCAGGTCATAAAGATTTTGCAGAAGATACTTTTAGAACCTTAACAGCTGTAGATAGTGTAATTGTTGTTATTGATGTTGCAAAAGGTGTAGAGCCGCAAACCGAAAAGTTAGTAGAAGTTTGTAGAATGAGAAGCATACCAATGTTGGTATTTATCAACAAGTTGGATAGAGAAGGAAAAGATGCTTTTGATTTATTAGATGAAGTTGAACAAAAATTAGGATTAACAGTAACTCCAATGAGTTTTCCTATTGGTATGGGTTATGATTTTAAAGGAATTTATAACATTTGGGAAAAGAAATTAAATCTTTTTTCGGGTGATAATAAAACTACAATTTCTGAAGGAGTACAATTTAATGATTTATCAAATCCTGAATTAGATACTATTGTTGGTGAAACTGCTGCAGAAACTTTACGTGAAGAAATAGAGTTAATCAGTGAAGTTTATCCTGAGTTTAATCAACAAGAATATTTAGAAGGAAAATTACAACCCGTATTTTTTGGTTCTGCTTTAAATAATTTTGGAGTTAAAGAATTGTTAGATGCATTTATAGAAATTGCTCCTTCTCCACAACCTAAAAAAGCAGAAGAACGTTTAGTTGATTCTAAAGAAAATAAAATGACTGGTTTTGTGTTTAAAATTCATGCAAACATGGATCCTAAACATAGAGATAGATTAGCCTTTATAAAAATTGTATCTGGTACTTTTAAACGTAACTCACCATATTTACATGTTAGAAATGGTAAAAAAGTTAAATTTTCTAGTCCAAATGCTTTTTTTGCAGAAAAGAAAGAAATTGTAGATGAATCTTTTCCTGGAGATATTGTAGGTATACATGATACAGGTAATTTTAAAATTGGTGATACATTAACAGAAGGAGAACAATTGAATTTTAAAGGAATTCCAAGTTTTTCTCCAGAACATTTTAGATATGTAAATAACGCAGACCCAATGAAATCTAAACAATTATATAAAGGTTTAGATCAATTAATGGACGAAGGTGTTGCTCAATTATTTACTTTAGATATGAATGGACGTAGAGTAATAGGTACTGTTGGTGCTTTACAATATGAAGTTATTCAATATCGTTTAGAACATGAATATGGAGCTAAATGTACTTACGAAAATTTACAAGTTCACAAAGCTTGTTGGGTAGAACCAGAAGATATTAAAAACGAAGAATTTAAAGAATTTAAACGTGTTAAACAACGTTTTTTAGCAAAAGACAAACAAGGACAACTTGTATTTTTGGCAGACTCTGCTTTTACTATTCAAATGACACAAAGTAAATATCCAACTGTAAAATTGCATTTTACAAGCGAGTTTAAAAACTAAACAAATGAAAAAATTACTCTTAGTACTTTTTACACTTTTAGGATTACAAAGTTTTTCTCAAACTTATAGTCTTTCAGATTTTGAACCTAAAGAAATGCACAATAGCATTCGTTTAAGTTACTTGGTGGTAAATCAACCTGTAAATAAAGTTTCTTATGATTTAGAACCAAAAATGGGTTTTGTAGGTTTAAATTATAATATTCCTATAAATGATTGGCTATATACAGGTGCAGGATTTCATGGTGCAATAACTGGTGATCAGGGTGGATTATTTACTTTAGGAGTTAATTTAGGTGTTAATTTACCGCTTTATAAAAACTTATTTTTTGATGCTAATGTTCACTTTGGTGGTGGTGGTGGTTATAGAACTCTTGTTAATGGTGGTGGTATACTAATCCCTAATATAGGTTTACAATACAAAAAGAAGAAGTTCGCATTTGGTGTACAATATACCTATGTAAACTTTTTTACAGGAATTCAAAAAAATGATAATGTTTCCTTTTTTGTAGAAATACCAAGTTTATTAAGAACTAGTTCTTACGCAGATGCTCAAAAAACTTTTATTGTAAACAATAAATCTAAAGATGAATTTTGGAAAAGACCTGCTGTAAAGTCTGTACAGCAAATAACTTTCGATTACTTCTTTCCCTTTGGAAACTCAAGAACAGATGCTAGTACAACTCCATCTTATAAACCTATTGACCATACTTTATCTGTCTTAGGATTTGAGTACCAAAAATATATTAACAGTAATACTTTTATTTATGCGCATGTAGATGCTATGTATGGAGGATTAACTGCTGGATTTATGGATGTTTTTTTTGGAGCAGGAAAAAACTTTATTGAAACAAAACATATAAACTTTTTTGGAAAGTTTGGTATTGGTGCTGCAGGTGGAAGAATTTACCCTGAAGGTGGTTTAACTATGTATCCAAATGTAGGTTTTGATGTTAAATTAACTGATAAATTTGGAATTAGTGCTCATGGAGGTTTACATAAATCTCTTGGAGGTATTGCAAGTTTTGAAGCTTTAACTACAGGTTTTAGTTTAAAATACTATGGCTTAAGTGGTGGAGTTACACATCCTTTTACAGAAGAAAAACAACACAAAATAAAAACTCAAGGAATACAGTTAAGTGCTCAAAATCAAACTTATTTTGATGTAGCTAAATTTGGAATTCCTGCAAGTAACTTACAATTAATAGCTTTAAAAGTAAATTACGATATTACTAACAGGTTTTATTTAGCAGGAGAAGCTTCTTTTGCATATAAAGGAAAATCAGGTGGTTATGCTCATGGTATTTTTGGTTTAGGGTTAAAGTCTAACAGATTTGCAAACGAAAAACTTTCACTTTTTGCTGAAGCTGCAGCTGGTGTAGCTGGTGGAGGAAGAGTAGATTCTGGAGAAGGTGTATTAATTAGACCTACTGCAGGTATAAATTATCACCTAACTGATGACTTTTCTTTTAACATTGCTGGAGGACAAATGTGGTCTCCATTTGGAAACGTAAATTCAACAAACATAAACATAGGTATTTCATATGGTATATCTATTTTAAATGCAAAAAAATAAATTGAACTTGTTTCAACAAATAATAGAAAATAAGAATTATTAAATAATAAAAAATGAATAACGGAATTTATGCAAAATTCACTACTCCAAAAGGTGATATTTTAGTACAATTAGAAAGCGAAAAAGCACCTGGAACAGTTGGTAACTTTGTTGCTTTAGCTGAAGGAAATTTAGAAAACTCTGCTAAAGAACAAGGAAATCCTTATTATGATGGATTAAAATTCCATAGAGTAATTCCAGATTTTATGATTCAAGGTGGGTGTCCTCAAGGAACAGGAACAGGAAACCCAGGTTATAAATTTGATGATGAATTTCATCCAGATTTAAAACATGATGCTCCAGGAAAATTAGCTATGGCAAATTCTGGTCCTGCAACTAATGGAAGTCAGTTTTACATTACCCACGTTCCTACTCCATGGTTAGATAATAAACATACAGTTTTTGGGTCTGTAATAGAAGGACAAGATGTTGTTGATGCTGTTGCACAAGGAGATGATATGTCTGTAGAAATTATAAGAGTTGGTGCAGAAGCAGAAGCTTTTAATGCAGTTGAAGCTTTTAGAACTTTTGAAGGAGCTAGAGAACAACGTGAAGCAGAGGCTAAAGCTGCTCAAAAAGAAATGTTAGATAAAGTTGCAGCAGGATATGAAGAAACTGCTAGCGGTTTACGTTACCAAATTTTACAAAAAGGAACAGGTAAAAAAGCTACAAAAGGAGCTGGAGTATCTGTACACTATAAAGGACAATTATTAGACGGAACTGTTTTTGATTCTTCTTACAAAAGAAAACAACCAATCGATTTTAATGTTGGTGTTGGTCAGGTAATTTCTGGTTGGGATGAAGGAATTCAATTATTACAAGTTGGTGATAAAGCACGTTTTGTTATACCAAGTAATTTAGCTTATGGTTCTGCAGGTGCAGGAGGTGTAATTCCACCAGATGCTACTTTAATTTTTGATGTAGAATTAATGGATGTAAAATAATCATTCAAATAAATAATACTTTAAACCTCAAAGCACAATCTGTTTTGAGGTTTTTTTGTTTTAAAAATCAAGTATTTCCACGTGTTAACAAACTTGTAAAAATCAATATTTTTGATAAAATTGTTTGTATTGATTTTAAACCAAATAAAAAAAGAGCTTAACGAATTTGAGATTTTTAAATGTGAAATGTATCATGAAAAAGTAAAAACAAATTCAATAACAAAACTTCCTATCAAAAAATGTGTTGATGGTAAAGATGTTTTTATAAGAGTAAAACTGTGCAATATTAATTTAAGACAAAAAAGATTAGGTTGTGCTCATTCTTCTGTCAATTTAAGGTTTAATGCATTATTAGATAAAATAAAAGTAGACACTAATAAAGTAAATAAAATCAAAATAAAATTCAACCAAACAATTAACAACATCTATTTATTAGATCATAAAAAGGGAAATTTAGAGAAAGAATATGCTAACCTTTTACTTAGAAATAATATCGATTTAAATAAAAAACACAACCTTCAAAATAAAATTGAAGATTGTGTTTTAATTCATAATAATTATTTAAATACCTTAAGTTTACTAAAAGTAGAACTTATAAAAATAATTAATCAAAATATTTTAAAAGAATAAAGCTCTTAAAAACTACTATTCAAAACCTTTCATTTCTTCATCATAAAATGCACCAGCTTTATCCATTAAGTCTGCTAATTCTGTTGCAATATCTTCTTCACTTTCTCCTGTTAGATCTTCAAACCATTCAATTTCATCATCTTTTAAATTAATTAAAAAACGAGGAAATTCTGTATGCAATACAAAAATATCTTCAGGAAAATTACTATTATCTGCTAATAAAAATTTAGGTAAGTTCATGTTTTTTTTCAATAAGTTTTAAAGTTAAATAATTAAATCTAATAAATAATAAAATAGATGCTGTAGTTAAACCTGCTAGCAAACCTAACCATATGCCAAAACTACCATACATTTCTTCTGTTCCTAAAAAATAAGAAATAGGAAACCCCACAACCCAGTATGAAATAAAAGTAAGTATTGTAGGTATTTTAACATCTTGCAAACCACGTAAAGCTCCTAATACAACTACTTGTATACTATCTGAAAGTTGAAAAAATGCAGCTGCAATTAACAATTTAGACGCAATAGTAATTACTTCTATATTATCATTATAATTTACAGTATCACTTAAATCTACATAGATATTTGGTAAGCTTTTATGAAATATAAAAAATAGAATTGCAAAAAAAGTTGCAAATATTGTTCCTAGTAAAAAAATTGAAAAAGCAATTCTACGAAGTTCTTTATAATTTTCTAGACCTTTTTGATTTCCTACTCTAATCATAGATGCAACACTTAAACCCATTGCCACCATAAATGTCATAGATGCTAAATTTAAAGCAATTTGATTTGCCGCTTGCGGATTTTTACCCAACAAACCACTTAGCCAAATAGCTGCAGTAAATATTGCTACCTCAAAAAACATTTGCATTGCACTTAAAGAACCTAAATTAATTATTTTCTTTATCATTAAAATGTCAAAAACAAAGATTTTAATATCTTTAACTATTCTAGCAGAACGTTCTTTTAATCTTAAAGTTAGCCATAAATAAATAACCATTATAACACGTGAAGCTAATGTACCATAAGCTGCACCTACAATTCCCATTTCTGGAAAACCAAATTTTCCGAAGATTAAAATATAATTTAAAACTATATTTACAATGTTGGCTATTAACGTTGCATACATTGGGTATTTTGTCATAGACATACCATCACTAAACTGTTTAATTGCCTGAAAAGTAACTAAAGGTATTAAAGAAAAAGCTACTAAATCTAAATATGGAATTGCCAACTCAACCACCTCTTTTGGCTGTTTCATTAAATACATTAATGGTTTAGAAAAAAAAATTCCCAGAAATAATACGATTCCCAAAGTAGAGCATAAAAACAAACCATGTTTATATGTAGATCTTGCCTGTTGTAAATTATTAGAAGAATCTGCTTCTGCTATTAAAGGTGTAATTGCTGTAGAAAAACCGATTCCAATAGACATGGCAATAAACATAAAACTATTACCTAAAGAAACTGCAGCTAATTCTGCGGTTCCTAATTGTCCAACCATAATATTATCAATAAAACTCACAAAAGTATGTCCTAACATACCCAACATTACTGGTGCAGCTAGTTTCCAATTGTACTTAAATTCTGATGTATATTGAGAAATATTCAATTTAAAATTCATTTTTCTGACTGCGAAGATAAGTATTAATACAAGACATTTTATGCTGAAGTAATCCATTTTCTGATTAAGTTTTTTGAATAAAAATAGTTACTTTTGAATTTCAAATAAAAAACACGACATGGCAGATATTACATTAAAAGGAAATGCATTTAATACAATTGGAAACTTACCTAAAATAGGAACTCAAGCTCCAGATTTTAAACTAACTGCTGTAGATTTATCTCAAAAAAGTTTATCAGATTATTCTGGTAAAAATATTATTTTAAATATTTTTCCAAGTGTAGATACTGGAACTTGTGCTACATCTGTTAGAGAATTTAATAAAAAAGCAGCTAATTTAGAAAACACGGTTGTTTTATGTATTTCTAAAGATTTACCTTTTGCTCAAAATCGTTTTTGTGGTGCAGAAGGTATAGAAAACGTTGTTATGTTGTCTGATTTTGCTGACGGAAACTTTGCAAAATCTTATCAATTAGAAATTGCAAACGGACCTTTAGCTCATTTACATTCTAGAGCAATTGTTATTATTAACGAAAAAGGAAACGTAGTTTATACAGAACAAGTTTCTGAAATTGTTAACGAACCTAATTATACTGATGCTTTAAACGCAATTTAATTTATGAAGAACCCTAATGATAGTTTTTTAAGAGGAAGACTTCGTAGTTTTAAATTTGCTTTGAGAGGTATGTGGCTTTTAATGACTACAGAAGATAGTATTAAGGCCCAACTTTTTGTAGCTGTAATTGCTACTATTTTAGGCTTTTATTTTGATATTTCTAATGTAGAATGGATGTTTCAATTCTTGGCAATTGGATTGGTATTAGTTGCAGAGGCATTAAATACTGCTGTAGAAAAAGTGGCAGATTTTATTCATCCAGAATATCATGAAAAAATTGGTTTCATAAAAGATATAGCTGCAGGAGCTCCTAGTTTTGCTGCTTTTACCTCTTTAATTATTGCAGGATTTATTTACATTCCTAAAATAACTTTATTATTTTAGGCAAATATGTATATTTACCCTTAAAACTTACTTAAAGCATTAATGGCAAAAAGAAAAACAAGTACAAAATCTACAGTGAAAAATTCGGAAAAAAAACCGAGTATTTTTGCTTTTCTAAAAACTAGACAAGCACAAACAATTTTAGGAACCTTCTTAATTTTATTTTCACTTTTTCTTTGTATTGCTTTTATTTCTTTTTTCTTTAATTGGCAAGAAGACCAAAGTACGCTTAGTAAATTAATAGATAAAACTGTTAAAAGCAAAAATTTACTAGGTAAAATTGGAGCTAATTTAAGTCACTTTTTTATTTATAAAGGTTTTGGTATAGGGGCATTTATTATTGCTTTTAGAGTATTTTTTACAGGAGTTTATATTTTAATAAAAAAGAAATTCTCTTCAATTATTATTTCATGGAATTGGGGTCTTATAGCAATGTTATTGGTTTCTATTTCTTTTGGTTTTATAAATAAAAAATATGCACTTTTATCTGGAATTGTTGGTTCTGAATTAAATGAATATTTACAAGCCTTTATTGGTAAAACAGGTTTGGTAATTCTTTTAGGATTCTTTTTTATAACTTATATAGTTGTACGTTATAAAGTTACTTTTGATAAATATATAGAAAATTACAAAAGAAATAGAGAAAAAAGAAAAGCTCAAGAATTAGAAGAACTAGAAAATTCTACAATAGTTGAAGAATCTCAAGAAACCAATGAAATAAAAGATGAAACTTCAGATTCAATACCTTTAAAACCTGAGAAAAAAGTAAAATCTGCAGTAGAATTATCTTTAGAAAATTTAAAACCTACCATTTCTAAACATTCTGATGTAACAGATAAAAATGAAGAAATTACTTTAAAAATAGACAAAGAATTAACACCTGTCTTAAAAACTGAATTACCAAAAGACGAAGAAAAAGAGGTTGTAATTGATGTTGAAGAAACTAAAGAAGAAGAACATTCTACAGAAAATTTATCTAATCAATTAGTAAAAGATTTTGGTGAGTTTGATCCTACTCTAGAACTAGGTAACTTTAAATTCCCAACTTTTAATCTTCTTAAACAATACAATGAATCAATTTCAATTGACCCTGTAGAATTAGAAGCAAATAAAGATAGAATTGTAGAAACTTTAAAAAACTACAAAATTGGTATTGCAGAAATTAAAGCAACTGTTGGTCCTACCATTACTTTATATGAAATTGTACCAGAAGCTGGAATTAGAATTTCTAAGATTAAAAACTTAGAAGATGATATAGCACTTTCTTTATCTGCCTTAGGAATTAGAATTATTGCTCCAATTCCTGGAAAAGGTACTATTGGTATTGAAGTACCAAATAAAAAATCTACCATAGTTTCTATGCATTCTGTAATTTCATCAAAGAAATTTCAAGAATCTACAATGGAGTTACCAGTTGCTTTAGGAAAAACAATTTCTAATGAAACCTTTGTAGTAGATTTAGCAAAAATGCCACACCTTTTAATGGCAGGTGCAACAGGTCAAGGAAAATCTGTAGGTTTAAATGCAGTTTTAACATCTCTTTTATATAAGAAACATCCTGCTGAAGTAAAGTTTATTTTAGTAGACCCAAAGAAAGTAGAGTTAACATTATTCAATAAAATTGAACGCCATTATCTTGCAAAATTACCAGATAGTGAAGATGCTATTATTACAGATACTACAAAAGTTGTACATACTTTAAACTCATTGTGTATAGAAATGGACAATCGTTACGATTTGCTTAAAAATGCAATGGTTCGTAATATTAAAGAATACAATGCTAAATTTAAACAACGTAAGTTAAACCCTAATGATGGACATCAATTTTTACCTTATATAGTTTTAGTTATTGATGAATTTGCAGATTTAATTATGACTGCAGGTAAAGAAGTAGAAACTCCTATTGCACGTTTAGCGCAATTAGCAAGAGCTATTGGAATTCATTTAATTGTTGCCACTCAAAGACCTTCTGTAAACGTAATTACAGGTATTATAAAAGCAAATTTTCCTGCTAGAGTTGCTTTTAGAGTAACATCTAAAATAGATTCTAGAACCATTTTAGATGCTGGAGGTGCAGACCAATTAATTGGTAGAGGAGATATGTTATACACTGCAGGAAATGATATTAACAGAATTCAATGTGCTTTTGTTGACACACCAGAAGTAGAAAAAATTACAGACTTTATTGGTTCTCAAAGAGCCTATGCAGAAGCTCATATGTTACCAGAATATGTAGATGATGAAAGTGGCACAAGTATTGATATAGACATTGCAGATAGAGATAAACTCTTTAAAGAAGCTGCAGAAATTATTGTTACAGCTCAACAAGGATCTGCATCTTTATTGCAAAGAAAATTAAAATTAGGTTACAATAGAGCAGGAAGATTAATAGATCAATTAGAAGCTGCAGGTATTGTTGGTGGTTTTGAAGGTAGTAAAGCAAGACAAGTATTAGTACCAGATTTTATAGCATTAGAACAATTATTAGAAAACGAAAAGAACACATAGAAATGAAAAAAATAACAGTTTTATTTTTAACTATATTATTTACATCGATAACTTTTTCTCAAAGTTCAGAAAAAGCAAAATCTCTTTTAGATGAAGTTTCAACTAAAATGGGTGCCTATAAAAATATGTCAATAAGTTTTAGTCAAACTTTAAGTAATGAAGATGCTGGTATTATGGAAGGTGATGAACCTCCAATTAGAGGTAAAATTACTTTACAAGGAGAAAAATATAATTTAGATTACTTAGGAAATCAATTTATTTTTGATGGAAAAAAACTGTATGTAATTAATAATGAAGAAAAAGAAATTAATATAACTGAAGGTGATATGGGTGAAGATGATGGTTTTATTTATCCATCTAAACTACTAACTTTTTACAAAGAAGGTTATAATTTTGAAATGGGAAAACTTACAAATTTAAAAGGTAGAAAAATTCAATTTATTAGCTTAAATCCTATAGATAGTAATTCTGACATAGTTAAAGTAGAACTAGCAATAGATGCAAAAACGAAACATATTTACAAGTTAATACAAACTGGTGGTAATGGTTCTAAAACAACTTTTACTATAAATACATTTAAAAGTAATCAAACCTTTTCAAACAATATTTTCTCTTTTGATGAAGCTAAATACAAAAAGCTTAATTTTACAATAGATTAATTTTTTTCCAATTAACAGAAAATTAGTAGCTTCTTTCATCTTAAGAAACTACTTTTGCCAAGATGAAAATTTTAGATAGATACATCTTAAAAACGTTTTTAGTTCCTTTTGTAGCTACATTTCTAATTGTGCTTTTTGTTTTGGTGATGCAAGTTTTATGGCAAACCTTCGAAAACATAGCTGGTAAAGGAATTAGCTTACCTTTTATCTTAAAATTTTTATACTATACTACCTTAATTATTACACCTCAAGCATTACCTATTGGAGTGCTGTTATCTTCTATTATGGCATTGGGTAATTTAGGTGAAAACTACGAGTTTGCTGCTGCAAAATCTGCAGGTATTTCTCTTCAAAGATTGGTAAGACCTTTAGTTTTTTTAACCATTTTATTAAGCGGAATAAATTTCTTGTTTTTAAACAACATATATCCTTATGCTGTTCTAAAACAAAAAAACTTATACTTAAATATTAAAAAGAAAAAACCTGCAATGGCTTTAGTTCCTGGTAGTTTTAATAGTGACATACCAGGTTATCAAATTAAATTTGAAGAAAAATATGGTGAAGAAGAAAACTTACTAAAAAAAGTTTTAATCTATGATTTATCTGGCAATAAAGGAAATCAAAAAGTAATTACTGCAGAAAGAGGAAAAATTATTTCTGAAGAAGGAAGTAGATATATGACCTTTATTTTATATAATGGTTATTATTATGAAGAACACACAAAATCTGCCAATACATTAATTAAGAAAAAGAAAATGGCAGCATCAAGTGCCACTTTTAAAGAATACGAATTTAATATAGATATTTCTGATGTTTCTGGTGATAAAGGTTTAGATGAAACTAAACACACAAAAAACTATATGATGCTAAGCTTAAGCCAATTAGGAGACACAATTCCTAGTTTAAAGAAAAGCTATGATGAAGTTTTATTACTAAAATCTAAAAATTTATTAGCTACAGTTTCTTCAAAAGATCTTTATCAATATCCAGATTCTGTAAAAACAAAAGATATTAATCCAGATATTTTAGAAAACTTTACTTTAAAAAATAAAATTAGTATTTTAAATACTGCCTCTACAAAAATAGGAAGAGCTAAAAGTTCTTTAAAAAACAACATTGCCTCCATAAAATGGAAACGAAAAAACTTAAACTTTTTTGATACTGAATATTACAATAGAATTGCATTTTCTTTATCTTGTTTAATTCTCTTTTTTATAGGAGCTCCTTTAGGTTCTATTATTAGAAAAGGAGGTTTTGGACTACCAATGATACTTGCAATAGCTATTTATGTAACTTATTTCTTTAGCAATACATTTGGTAAAAATTTAGCTGAAGAAAGTTCTATTACATCATTTTTAGGATCTTGGATAGCAGCAATGATAATGGTTCCAATTGGTATTTTATTAACCAGAAGAGCCACAAAAGACAAAGGAATTTTTAATGTAGATGCAATTATACAACCCATCTCTAATTTCTTTAAAAAAATATTTTCAAAAAAAGAAGCATAATCAATATGACAGCTCAAAATAATCAAAACAAAACACAATTAAATTTAATTTCTGAAGCTATAGAAGACATTAGAAATGGTAAAGTAATAATTGTTGTAGATGATGAAAATAGAGAAAATGAAGGTGATTTTTTAGCTGCAGCTGAAAAAGTTACTCCAGAAATGATAAATTTCATGGCAACTCATGGAAGAGGATTAATTTGTGCTCCTTTAACAGAAACACGTTGTAAAGAGTTAGAATTAGGAATGATGGTAAACAACAACACAGATCCTATGGAAACTGCTTTTACAGTTTCTGTAGATTTACGTGGTAAAGGTGTTACTACTGGTATTTCTGCTTCAGATAGAGCGTTAACAATTAAAGCGTTAATAGAAAAAGGCACAAAACCTTTTGATTTAGCTAGACCTGGTCATATATTTCCTTTAAAAGCTAAAGATGGTGGTGTTTTAAGAAGAACAGGACACACAGAAGCTGCTATAGATTTTGCAAGATTAGCGGGTTTACAACCTGCTGGTGTTATTGTAGAAATTATGAATGAAGATGGAACAATGGCACGTTTACCACAACTTTTAGAAGTGGCTAAAAAGTTTGATATTAAAATTGTTTCTATAGAAGATTTGGTGGCTTATAGAATGGAACACGATTCTTTAATTGAAATAAAAGAAGACTTTGATATTAAAACAAGATTTGGAGAGTTTAGGTTAAGAGCTTATCAACAAACAACAAATAATCAGGTTCATATTGCTTTATCTAAAGGTTCTTGGTCTAAAGATGAGCCAATTTTAACTAGAGTAAACTCTACTTTAGTAAACAATGATATTCTTGGTACTTTAACCAATGATGCAGATAAGAAACTTGATAAAATGTTTCAAGTAATTAACACTGAAGGTAAAGGTGCAATCATATTTGTAAATCAACAAAATCAATCTCAAAACTTATTAAGTAGATTGTCTATTTTAAAGGAAAATCAAGCTAAAGGAAATATTAAAGCTCCAGAAATTAAAATGGATAACAAAGATTTTGGTATTGGTGCTCAAATTTTACATGATTTAAACATCAGAAAATTAAAACTAATTACAAATACTCAACAATCTAAACGTGTTGGTATGATTGGTTATGGATTGGAAATTGTTGATTATGTAAATTATTAATTTTGATTTGGGTTGCTTTTTTAATTGCAGTTTTCTTTTTTGTAAAATATTTAAACAAAACTAAATCAAGAGATTCTAGAAAAAGAAAAAGCAATTATTTTAAACGAAAATTTTAAAGCTTCACTTCTACTCCACTTTCTAATTCTATTGGTTTTTTATTTTGCTGAAATAAACGAGCAGTTAATCCACCTTGTAAAATAATTGTATTATTGGTTACTTCAAGCCAACTTCCTTCACGCAATCCTAAAACAGAAATATCATTAAAAATATGAAACTCTTTTATACGTGTTTCTCGTGTTTCACCCATATGAGTAGAACCTTCAATTGGGTCTAAATAATGTGCATTAATATTAAAAGGAATTGCTGATAAAGTTTTAAAACTTGGTGGATACACAATTGGCATATCATTGGTATTCATCATATTAACACCACAAATATTACTTCCAGCACTTGTACCTAAATATGGGGTTCCAGCCTCTAAAACTTCTTTTAAAACATTTAAAACATCGTTTTTATATAACTGATTAACCAACTCAAAAGTATTTCCTCCACCTGTAAAAATAGCTTCTGCCTGCTTAATAGCTTCAATAGGATTTTTAAATTCATGAATTCCCTTAACATCAATATCAATAGTAGAAAAAGCTTTATTTGCGATAGCAGTATATTCCTTATAAGTAATTCCACCTGGTCTTGCATAAGGAATAAACAAAAGTTCTTTTACATCTTTAAAATGGTTTTTTAAAGTTGGTAATAAATAAGTTAAATATTTACTTCCATGAACTGTAGATGTACTTGCAATAATCATTTTTTTCATAAACCAAAAATACTAATTTATAAGTTGTTTTTTGTATTTTTGATTAAAACGAAAACTATGAAAACAAAAATTTTATTACTTCTCACAATTGTTACTTTTTTAACTTCTTGTGAATCTAATGACGATGCAAACATTAATATTACAAGCGCAGATTTAATTGGAACTTGGAATTTAAAACAACAAAGTATTGAAAACGGTAGCATGACTATTACCAGTCAAGGACAAACATTAACTGCAACTTATTCTACTATAGCAAAAGATATCGATTTAACATATACTTTTTCTGAAAACCCAAACAAATTAAATTTAAATGGTTCTTATAATTTGGTTGCTACTGCAAATTTTTTAGGACAATCTGAAACTGAAGAAGAAAAAATAGACACAAATTTATATCCTATAGAAGCTATTGATTGGTCTTTAAAAGGAAACACTTTAACTTTAATTGAAGATAATGATTTTCCTACAGTTTTAAATGTTGTAGAGTTTACAGATAGTTACATAAAACTAGTTGGTGAATTAGATGAAACAGAAACTGATGGTGGAGATTCTTATAACATAAAAGCAACACTAACAGTAATATTAGAAAAGTAAAATCACAAAAAAATCTTAAAAAAAGGCATCATTTATAATGATGCCTTTTTTATTTTAACAGAAGTTTACAATTCTATTAATACAGTTTTAAGAGGCACTTCTACTTACTTTGTAGAGATGAAAAAAATACTAGTATTATATACTTTATTGTTTTGTTTATTTACAACAAATGCTCAAAAAAAAGACACTTATTTAATAGGTAAAACTGTTGTAGGTAAAACTACTATTGTAGATGTTCATGTAATTAATAAAAACACTAAAATAGGTACAATTACTAATGATAAAGGAGAATTTGAAATACCTGTAAAACTTGGTGATAGTTTATTATTTTCACATTTAAACTTAAAAAATAAATTGGTAATAATTACTTCTAAAATTATTAATAACAAAGCTCTTAAAGTTAACTTAGAAGAAAAAACCATAGTTTTAAAAGAAATGGTTTTAGAAAAACAAAGAAGCATTTTTTATCAAGACCCAGAAATAATTACCTATCAAGGTCCTGTTGTATCTGCCAAAACACTTAATTTACCTTATGCTAATACAAAACCAAAAGAAGATAAAGCAATTATTAAAATTAGATCTGGAGGTGTTGTTAGTTTAGACAATTTAATTAATAGTATTAATGGTAATAATAGAAGACTAAAGCAGTTAAAAAAAATGTCTGAAGAAGATAGACAGTTAGAAAAAATTAGAAAACATTTTACTGATGATTTTTTTATCACAGATTTAAAAATTAAAAGAGAATATATCAACGAATTTTTAAATGATTGTATTGATAAAAATATAATTAATATCTTTAAAAATGAAGACAAAATAAAACTGACTAAATTGTTAATGGAAGAAAGCAAGCTCTATCCTAAAAAAATAATTAATGAAGGTTTGTATTTATCAAAACAATAAAATTACTGAATGGCAAAAAAACTACTTCTACTCTTTTTATGTTGTATTTCATTTATTAGTTTATCACAAGAAAGAAAAACGTTACTTTCTGGTAAATTAATAGATTCTTTAGGAATTGTAAAAAATGCTAACATTATTAACATAGATACAAACCAAGGAACTTTTTCTTCAGATGAAGGTAATTTTAGAATGTTTGTTTCTGAAGGAGATTCTCTACAAATTTCTTCTATACAACACATTACAAAAAAATTTATTGTTACAAAAAATATACTAGCTTCACAACCTTTAACTATTACCCTAAAACTAAATACGTATGTTTTAGATGAATTCGAATTAAAAAAACACAATTTAACGGGCAGATTAGGTATCGATTTAAAAGATGTACCCAATAACAGAAAAGATTCTATTTTAAGAGATGTAATGGATTTTTCTAATGTAAATATGAAAATTGTAGAGGGTGATGATTATATAGATAAAAGAGTAAGACCTCACCTAGTAAATACAGACCCAAACTCTACATTTGTTGGTGCAGGAACAGCAATTGGTATGCCTTTTAAATACTCAGAAAGATTATGGGCTTTGCGGAAAAAATTGGATCGAAAAAAAGCATTTCCTTATAAATTATTTTCAGAACTTGGAGAAAAATTTTTCTTCGAAAAACTAAAAATACCCGTAGAAAATTATTTTCATTTTTTAGAATACTGTAACCCTTTAGGAATAGAAAAACTTCATAAAGAAAATAACCTCTTAGAAATTATTAAAATTCTACAGAAAGAAAGTGTTACATATTTAAAAATCATAAAAAAAGAGTAATTTGGCGCAATAATTGTTTTTAAGTACTTATGAAATTTAAAAAAGCATATTTAATTCTTCTTATTATTCCTCTTCTTTCTTTTACCATGGCTCATAAGTATTACTTGAGTTTAACACAAATAGAATATAGAAGTGAATTAAAATCTGTTCAAATTACTATCAATGTATTTATGGATGATATTGAAGAGGCTCTAAACAAAGATTATAAAATTAATTTACAGCTTACCACAAAAAATGAATTGAAAAATAATGATGATTACTTCATTAAATACTTAAATAAAAAACTTCATTTTAAAATAGATGACATTTCTAAAAAGTTTAATTATATAGGTAAAGAATATGATGGTGATTTGGTTTATTTCTATTTAGAAATAGAAGATATAAATACATTAAATTCTATAGAGATTACAAACAAAATTTTAACCACTCATTTTCCAGATCAACAAAATTTAGTAAAATCTAAAGTGAAAAAAAAGCATAAAAGTATCTTGTTAGATGCGAAAAATGATAAAGGTTTGTTAAAATTTTAACTCTTTTTAACTTTTTTAACTAGTTATCCTTAATTTGTAGGCTAATTCAAATACCTACAAATGAAAAAAATTAAGCTACTTTTTTTAAGTATCTTTTTTATTGGTGCAGCTGCTTTTGCTCAAGAAAAAAGAATTACTCAACAAGGTCACACAAACCAAAACAAGTTTAAACAACTTAAAGATCTTTTAGCAACTCCAAACAGTCAGCATACAGCATCTGGAGCTCCTGGTATCAATTATACTCAACAAAAAGTTGATTATGTAATGGATATTGTTTTAGATGATGAAAATCAAAGAATTACTGGTAAAGAAACAATTGTTTACCATAATAATTCTAAAGACCAATTAACATATTTATGGGTACAATTAGACCAAAATATGAGAGCTAAAGACTCTAAAACTCCAGATATTAGTACTAACAAAGTCCCTAAAAAACTTAATAAACGTTGGTTTAAAAGAGTTTTTCCTGACAATTCTTTTGATGGTGGTTTTAAAATTACAAGTGTAAAAAATACAGATGGAAGTAACTTATCTCATACCATTAACCAAACAATGATGAGAATTAACTTACCAAAACCATTAAAATCTGGTGAAACTTTTTCTTTTAAAATTGATTGGTGGTATAATATTAACAACCACAGAACACAAGGAGGAAGATCTGGTTATGAGCATTTTACAGAAAATGGAAACAACAACTATGTAATTGCACAGTTTTTTCCAAGATTATGTGTGTATGACAATGTAGAAGGATGGCAAAATGACCAATTTTGGGGAAGAAGTGAATTTGCTTTAGAATTTGGAGATTATACTGTAAACATTACAACTCCAGATGATCATATGTTAGGTGCAACAGGTGTATTGCAAAACGAAAAAGAAGTTTTAACCAAAAAAGAATCAAAAAGATTAGCAATTGCTAGAAAAACTTTTGATAAACCTGTAATTATTAGAACTCAAAAAGAAGCTACTAAAATTGAAAAAAGTAAATCTAAAAAAACTAAAACTTGGAAATTTGTAGCTAAAAACGTTAGAGATTATGCTTTTGCTTCATCAAGAAAATTTATTTGGGATGCACAAGCTGTAGATATTAATGGAAGAACTGTAATGGCTTATTCTTTATATTCTAAAGAAGCAAACCCTTTATATGGAGACCATTCTACAAGATCTGTAGTACAAACTTTAAAAACTTATTCTAAATATACATTTGATTATCCTTACCATAAAGCAATTTCTGTAGATGGACAAATGGGTATGGAATACCCACAAATTTGTTTCAATCCTGGAAGACCAGATTTAGAAGATGGTGGATATTCTGACAGACAAAAATACAGAACAATTGGTGTAACTATACATGAAGTTGGTCACAACTTTTTTCCAATGATTGTTAACTCTGATGAAAGACAATGGACTTGGATGGATGAAGGTTTAAATTCTTACATGCAAATGTTGGCAATGATGGAATATGAAGAAGATTATCCTTTACGTAGAGGATTACCAAAAAACATTGTTAAATATATGTCTGGAGATCAGTCTAAAATTGCGCCAATAATGTCTAAAGGAGATAATGTTTACAGTTTTGGTAACAATGCTTATGGTAAACCTGCTACTGCATTATGGATTTTAAGAGAAACTATAATGGGTAAAGAATTATTTGACCATGCTTTTAAAACATATTCTCAAAGATGGATGTTTAAACACCCTACTCCTGCTGATTTCTTTAGAACTATGGAAGATGCTTCTGGTATAGATTTAGACTGGTTTTGGAGAGGATGGTTTTATACTACTGATGTTACAGACATAGGTATTAAAGGTGTAAAAAAGTTTTCTATGAAAGAAAATGAAAATGATGTAGAATTTATAGAAGATACTTCTAAAGGTTTAGGTTTTGCAAAAAAACACTCAAAATATCACTATGAAATAACCTATAATAAACCAGGTGGTTTAGTTATGCCAATTATAGTTGAGTTTACTTATAAAGATGGTTCTAAAGAAAGAAAAACGTATCCAGCTCAAATATGGAGATACAATGACAAAGAAATTTCTAAAGTATTTTCATCTACTAAAGAAATTTCAAATATAACTATAGATCCAGATTTAGAAACTGCAGATGTAGATACTTCTAATAATAGTTGGCCAAAACAACAAAAAAATAAATTTGAAAAATTTAAAAATAAAGTAAAAGGGTAAACCTTTTAGTACTAAAAAAAAGCGATATCGTTTGATATCGCTTTTTTTTATTCAATACTTTCCATTTTTTGATAAAGGTTTGTTAAATTTTTAACATTCTTTAACTTATTAATATTCTAATCACTAATTTTATCGGTAATTAATTCAAATCTATAATAATGAAAAAAATATTTTTATTAGTATTTTCTTTATTCTTTGTTGTTGCTAGTAATTTTGCACAAGAAAAAAAGAACAAAAAAGAAGTACAACAAGGACACATTGACCAAAACAAGTTTAGGCAACTAAAAGATGTTTTGGCTACTCCAAATGATCAGCATACTGCTTCTGGAGCTCCAGGAAGTCAATATACTCAACAAAAAGTTGATTATGTTATGGACATTCGTTTAGAAGAAAGTACAAATAAGATTTATGGTGATGAGACTATTACTTATCACAACAACTCTAAAGATCAATTAGATTACTTATGGGTTCAGTTAGACCAAAATATGAGAGCAGATGATTCTAAAACTCCTTTAGCAAAATCTACAGGTGCTTCTGCTTTTATTACTCCTAAAAACTTTCAAAATACGTATATGAAAGAAGGTAAAGGATTTGGTTTTAATATAGAAAAAGTTGAAAGTGAAGGTAAACCATTATCTCACTTTATTAACAGAACTATGATGCGTATTAATTTACCTAATCCTTTAGCTTCTGGAGAAACATTTAAATTTAGAATTAAGTGGAACTACAAAATTAACGATATAAATAAAGATGGTGGTCGTTCTGGATTAGAATCTTTTCCTGATGGAAACAACAATTATACAATTGCACAGTTTTTTCCAAGATTAGCTGTTTATAACAATGTAGAAGGTTGGCAAAATATGCAATTCTGGGGTCGTTCTGAATGGGCTTTAGAATTTGGAGACTATGAAGTTAACTTAACAGTACCTGCAGATCATATTGTAGATGCAACAGGAGTTTTACAAAACGAGAAAAATGTTTTAACTAAAACACAACGTAAACGTTGGGAAAAAGCGAGAACTACTTTTGATAAACCAGTTATGATTGTTACTCAAGCAGAAGCTGAAAAAGCAGAAAAAGGACGTACTTCTAAAACAAAAACTTGGAAATTTAAAGCTAAAAGAGTTAGAGATTTTGCATTTGCATCTTCTAGAAAATACATTTGGGATGCTATGGCTACCAATGTAAATGGTAAAACTGTTATGGCAGTTTCATTATACCCTAAAGAAGGTAACCCTTTATGGGAAGAGCACTCTACAAGAGCTGTTGCTACTACTTTAATTGAGTATTCTAAACTTACTTTTGATTATCCTTATCCTAAAGCAATTTCTGTTCACTCAGAAAGACAAGGAATGGAATACCCAATGATTTGTTTCAATTTTGGTCGTCCAAATCCTGATGGAACATATTCTGATAGAACTAAAAAAGGAATGATTGGTGTTATTGTACACGAAGTTGGACACAACTTCTTCCCAATGATTGTAAATTCTGATGAAAGACAATGGACATGGATGGATGAAGGTTTAAACTCTTTTGTTGAAATTTTAGCTGAAGATGTTTATGATCCAGTATTATTTGCTGGTAATCCTGCAAAAAACATTACTAGATATATGAGTGGAGACCAAAGTAATATTTCTCCAATTATGTCTCAAGGAGATTATGTTAAACAATTTGGACCAAATGCATATACAAAACCAGCAGCTGGTTTATATATCTTAAGAAAAACAATTATGGGACCAGAATTGTTTGACCATGCGTTTAGAACTTATTCTAAACGTTGGATGTTTAAACACCCAACTCCTGCAGATTTCTTTAGATCTATGGAAGATGCTTCTGGTATGGATTTAGATTGGTTTTGGAGAGGTTGGTTCTACACAACAGATGTAAATGATATTGGTATTAAAGCAGTAAAGCCTCTTTATTTAACTGATAAACCAAGTGAGAGAGTTGCTAAATTAAAAGAACAATACAAACAATATTTTGATGGTTTAGGAGATTTAGTTTACATCACTGACAAAAAAGAAGATGCAAACCCTAAAGCAATGGATAAATATGCTGAAGGTAAAGAAGTTCCTTCTTACATTTACTCTGTAGAATTTGAAAAACCAGGTGGTTTAATTATGCCTTTAATTGTAGAATTAACTTATGCTGATGGTTCTACTGAAAAACAAACTTTTCCTGCTCAGATTTGGATGAAAAATGACAAAACAGTAAAAAGAGTTTTTGCTTCAACTAAAGAAATTAAAAGTATTAAAGTAGATCCAGATATGGAAACTGCAGATGTAGATACTTCTAACAATAGTTGGCCAAAGAAAGAGTCTAAGAAATTTGACGAGTTTAAAAACAAAGTAAAAAACTAAACTTTAGTTAGTTAAATAAATAAAAAAGGTCTCACAATTTTGTGAGACCTTTTTTGTTATGCTATAGTAATATAAAATGTATAACTTAGTAATAAAATAAATTTTAAAGAATGCATAACTTTCTAATAAAAAACAAAACAAAAATTCTGATACTAATTTTGTTTTGTAATTATTCTGTTTTTTCACAATCAAATAATAGTTTTATAAAAAACACTCATTTAGATTCTTTAAAAATTGACTTAAGTATCAATATAAGAAGATATGTAGCAAGTTTTAAAGAATTTAATAACCTCTCTTCTAAAGATTCTGTTACCTATAATTACCCAATAGATACAATACTTGGAAGAGCAAGAATTTTAAATTTTCTGTAAATAAAGAAAATTCTTTAGGAAACTATAAGCATACATTTATTAAAAATATTAAACTTGAATTCAAGAATAAAAGTAATCTTATATCAATTGAAGATGAATTATTTATAAGACCTAATAAGAGTATTACCATTTGGAATGGGAAAAAGAGTAAAAGACCAAAATTATTAGCAAAATCAGATCACGTAATTATTACTTTAACTACTGTTACTAATAAAATTAAAAATAACACTAAATATTACGTTACATTTAAATAAAAAAAGCATCCATATAGGATGCTTTTTTTAGTATATATTTATCGAATTATTATTTACTCCAAAATTCTCTTTTCTTATTAAGTTCTTCTTCTTCTTTAATATAATCTTCTGCTTCTTTAGGAGATAAAACCTTTAAAAAAGAAGGATGCTGTTCAATAGCAAATTCAATTTTAGTGACAATATCAGCAATTTCTTCATTTTCATAATCTATTTCTAAAGGCTCTTTTATAACCATAGATTGTAAAACATTACGCTTTTTAATATTCAATCCTTTTTTATCAAAAGAACGTCTAAAACCATCAATTACAATAGGAACAACAACAGGTTTGTATGTTTTAATAATATGAGCAGTACCTCTTCTAATTGGTCTAAAAGGAGTAGTTGTACCTTGAGGAAAGGTAATTACCCAACCATCATCTATAGCTTTACCAATATTTGAAATATCAGAATTTTTTACTTGCCTGTTAACATTTTTACCTGCACTTCTCCATGTTCTATCTATAGAAACAGATCCTGCATAAGCAAAAATCTTTGGTAGTAATCCTGCTCTCATTGTTTCTCCTGCAGCAACAAAATATATATTTAATTTAGGATTCCATATATAACCTACATTTTTAATTGTATCATCTCTCCCTTTTAATGAAGCATTAAAAACATGAAACATTGCAGCTACATCTGCAAAATAAGTTTGATGGTTAGAAATAAATAATACATTTTTTTCTGGTAAGTTTCTTAAAATTTCTGAACCTTCAATGTGTAAATTATTGAATTTACGGTATCTACCATGAGATATAAGTCCAAAAATTCTAATGATCATTTTTTTTAAGAACAAAATATGACCAAATGTATTCCTTTTAAATAAGGACATTATAATTATTTTTTAAGTTGGGTAATCGCAAATTTACAAAAACAATTAAGAATTATGCTACTTTAATAGTTCTTTAATTTCTGAAAGCATCATTGCTGTAGCTCCCCAAACAATGTAATCATTTAATTTAAAGCAAGGTACCTCAACATTACTCATATAAGAGGTATTCATATTTGTTGAAGATAAATTACAATCGTTTAAAAGGTCTTTTAATAAAACTTCAATGGTTTTATCTACTTCATAATTTAAATTGAATGTAGGTTTTTGAGAAACATAACCCAAAAAGGGTGTTGCTAAAAAATTACTTGGTGGTATATAAACATCTGTCAATTCTTTTATAACAGAAATTGAAGATTCTACAATTCCAACTTCTTCAAAAGTTTCTCTTAAAGCAGTATTTTTAAGACTTAAATCAGTTTTATCAATTTTACCACCAGGAAAACTAATTTGAGCAGAATGTGTGCCTTTATAACTAGCTCTTAAAGTAAGAAGAAAACAAGTTTCGTTATTTTTATTAGGATAAAACAATGCTAAAACTGCTGCTCTTTTTGGGTTTTTTGCTCTTATTTTATCTGCATCATATTTTAATCGCATTTTAGGTGCTAATTTAAATTGAGCATCTAATCCTCCTAATTTGGCATATTTTAAATTCTCTATTTTATTTTTAAAACTATTAAAATTCATTAAAGAATAATTTACTTTTAACAAACATATTCATTTCACCTTTAAATAAATATTATTTGGCAAGAATTTTGATTAATTTAGAGTAATTAAAACATTACATGAATAAAAAATACAAAAAATTAATATTAAGCATTGTTTTAGATGCTATTGGGTTTATTCCTTTTACAGATATAGTTTGGGCGCCATTATCTGCCTATTTAATGACAAAAATGTATAAAGGAAAAGAAGGTAAAATTGCAGGAATTGTAAGTTTAATAGAAGAAGCAATTCCTTTTTCTGATGTAATACCAACTTTTACTATAATGTGGTTTTATAGCTATGTTATTAAAAAAGAAAAAGTAGAAGAAATTATAAAGTTCTAGTTTTCTCCTTTAAATAAAAAACCTAAACCTAATCTACTTAAAAACTTTTTTTCGAAAGCCCAAAAGAATTTAAACTGTCCAAATAACCAACCAACTATAGGCAAAGTTAATTGATACACAGGAAATATCAATAAAATTCTTAGTGGCCAATAAATCCAACCAGAAATATTTTCAGGATTTAAACCTATAAAATTAGTAATTGGTTTTGCAACCCAAGCTGCAAAAGAACCATTTACTGCAAAAGCACAAAAAATAAGAATGATAGCTAAATTACTTTCAATTCCCCAACGTTGTTTTAATTTTTCCATATAATCTATATTATTTTGCTTTTTTAAACATTAACCATAATCCTATTAATACTAAAGGAATACTTAATACTTGACCTGTATTTAAAGAATTAAGAACCCAGTCTTCTCTACCTTGTACTTGAGCTTCTTTTAAAAATTCTATAAAGAATCGTAAAGACCAAAGAACTACCATAAATAAGCCAAAAAGAAATCCTGTTTGTTGCTTTTTGTCGGTTTTCCAATACAAATACCACATTACAAAAAACAATATTAAATAGCTAAAAGCTTCATATAATTGTGTTGGATGTCTTGGTACTGTTTCTCCTGCAGCTTTAAAAATTACTCCAAAGCTAGAACCTGTTTCTTTTCCATAAATTTCTGAATTAAAGAAATTACCAAAACGAATAAAAAAACCAGCTAAAGCTACCATAATTGCTAATCTATCTAAAATAAATAACCATGGTTTTTGTAAATGTTTTTTTGCATAAAAATACATTGCAATTGGTATTGCTATTGCAGCACCATGACTAGCAAAACCAGTAAAACCTGTAAACTTCCAAGTACCATTAACTTGTTTAAAAGGAAGAATTATTTCTAGTAAGTGATCTTGGTAATAATCCCAACTGTAAAAAAACACATCTCCTAAACGCATACCTATTAACATAGATACAAATACGTACATAAAAATTACGTCTAATTTTTCTACAGGAATTTTATCTTCTATATAGATTTTTTTCATGAGTCTTAAACCCAATAAAAAAGCGGCAACAAACATTAAACTGTACCAACGAACAGTAAAAAAACCTAAATCGATTCCTAATGATGGATCCCAAGTAATTGCTAAAAAACTCATATATTTTTTTATTTTTTATAGTCATTGCGAATGTAATGAAGCAATCTATAATTAAAAACAGATTACTTCGTCATTCTTCCTTGTAATGACATTATTTTTTATTCTTTTTTTTCTGGAACAGGATCATAACCACTTCCTCCCCAAGGATGACAACTAAAAATTCTTTTTAATGCTAACCATCCTCCAGAAAAAAGACCATGTTTATGCAAAGCCTCTATTGTATAATGTGAACATGTAGGACTATATCTACAAGTAGCAGGTGTAAATGGTGATATTGCTACTTGATAAAAACGTACCAACAATATAAATGGATATGATAGTATTTTTTTCAACTTAATTTATTGAGAAAGTTGTGCCTTCTCTACCATCTTTTAACTGAATACCTAAAGCTATTAATTCGTCTCTAATCTGGTCTGATAAAGCCCAATCTTTATTTTCTCTTGCTTCCTTTCTAAGTTTAATTAACAACTCTACTACTCCATTTATTTTTTCAGAATTATCTTGAGAATTTTCATTCATCAATCCTAAAACATCAAAAACAAATGCATTAATTGTTTGTTTAAACTCTGCTAAATCATCTGCAGTTAAACTAGCTTTTTGTTCTTTTATTTGGTTGATAACTTTTACAGCATCAAATAAATGCGCCACTAAAATTGGTGTGTTAAAATCGTCATTCATTGCTGCATAACAATCTTTTTTCCAGTTTTTAACATCAAATGTAGATGTTTTACTAGCTTCAATTTTGTCTAAGAAATTAACAGCCTCCATTAATTTAGCATGTCCTTTTTCTGAGGCTTCTAAAGCTTCTCCAGAAAAATCTAAAATGCTTCTATAATTAGCTTGCATATTAAAGAAACGAACAACACTTGCCGAAAATGCTTTTGGTAAAATAGTATTTTCTCCTGTTAAAATTTCGTTTGGTAAAATGTAGTTTCCTGTAGATTTTGCCATTCTTTGGCCATTTAAAGAAAGCATATTAGTATGCATCCAATAATTTACAGGAGTTACACCACTACAAGTTTTAGATTGTGCAATTTCACATTCATGATGAGGAAATTTTAAATCCATTCCTCCTCCATGTATGTCAAAACTTTCGCCTAAATATTTTGTACTCATTACAGAACATTCTAAATGCCACCCAGGAAAACCATCAGACCAAGGAGAAGGCCAACGCATAATATGTCTGTCATCTGCTTTTTTCCAAAGTGCAAAATCTTGCGGATTTTTCTTGTCTGATTGTCCGTCTAAAGTTCTTGTATTATTTAATAAGTCTTCAACTTTTCTACCAGAAAGAATTCCGTAATTTTCTTTTTTATTGTACTCATGTACATCAAAATATACAGAACCATTTACTTCATAAGCAAAACCTTTTTCAATGATTTCTTTAATCATTTCTATTTGTTCAACAATATGACCTGTGGCTGTTGGCTCTATACTTGGTGGTAAAAAATTGTAATTTTTTAGTACATCATGAAAATCTACAGTGTAACGTTGTACAACTTCCATTGGTTCTATTTGTTCTAAACGTGCTTTTTTGGCAATCTTATCTTCACCTTGTTCAGCATCGTTTTCTAAATGACCTGCATCTGTAATATTACGTACATAACGTACTTTATATCCTAAATGTAATAAGTATCTGTACACAACATCAAAAAACATAAAGGTTCTTACATTACCTAAATGTGCATTGCTATAAACAGTAGGACCACAAACGTACATACCTACGTAGCCGTCTGTTATAGTTTTAAAATCCTCTTTTGTTTTGGTTAAAGAGTTGTATACTTTAAGTTGATTTTCTTTGTAGAGTTCCATTAAAAAAATTGACTATTTACGGGCGATAAATATAGTCACTTTAAAAAGAATGACGAAATGGAATTTGTTAGAAGTTTGGTAAAAAATAAAAGTAGTTTTTTATCAATAATTATTATTCTTTTAATGAAATTTGACTGTACTTTCCTTCAATTATAAAGGTACCATCTTTAGTTTTTATAATATAATTACCATTGATGTCTTTTTTATTTGGATTTAAAATATCAAATTTTAAAGCTGCTTTATTTGGAAAAAGTGGAGATTTATCTCCAATATTGATAATCAAATCTTTTTTAACACCTGCAGTGTTAACAAAAGCTTCTGTATAGTCTAACATTAAATTAAATGTTTGATAATTGGGTACAATATTTTGAATAGTTAACTCTCCAAATTTATTAGACAATTTTACATTTTCATTAATATTTATAATCTTTACTCCAGAAGAATTGTTAGTCATTTTTGTATTAGTAACTGATGCTATTTTAGCATCAGTTACATTGTTTAAAAATAATGTACATCCATTTAAATCGTTTATAGAAACTTTAGAATAATCTATTGTTAATTTTCCTCCGTTTAAAAAACCTGCATTAAAACCACCATATTTTACGTTACCAGAAGCAACTGTATTTGGCAATTTTACTTTACAATGACGTGTATTTAAATTAAAAGTAGCTTTTTTTGGTACTCTTATTTCTAACCTTTTTGTTATTTTTATTTTCTTACCATTTATAATTATGTTGTTAGATTTTGAATTGTAATTCAATTTCATTTCCATAATATGTTTCTTAGCTTTTGCTAACTCTTTTTTTATTTTTTCTTTATCTATTTTTTTTATTTCAACTCTAGCTTTGGCAAGTTCTTTTTTCATTTTATCTCTAGAAAGTAAAAAGCTTTTTCTAGATTTAATTCTTTTAGACTTCATTTTCTCTCTAAGCTCTTTGTACTTTTTTGTTTTCTTAAAAGCTTCCCATTCTTTTTTAGATTTGATATTTATTTTATCCACACCATCATTCCATTGAAAAGAATATTTACCATTTTTTTCAATATTGTCATCAAAATCATCTAAATCTTCAAAAATGTTTTCAAAATCGAAATCAAAATCCATTTCTGGTATTACAATTGTTTCTACATCTGGTAATTGAATATCATGAATTTGAATATCAGGAAAAGAAAAATCATTGTCATTAAAAAAAACAAAATCGTTTTTAAAATGGAAAGAATTATTTCCTTTCGATGTTATTTTTACCTTAGTTTTATTACCTAAAGCTTCAAAGTTCCAGTTTTTAAAATACTTTTCTGCATCTTCTTTTGACAACCCTTCTACTTCAATAAAAGCCTTTACTTCTACCTCATTCTTGTTCCAAGTAGATACATTTATATCTGTATTAGAAGCATTAATTACTACCTCTACATCTTTATTTACATTAAATCTTTCTGTAAATTTTTTATCAAATTTTTGTGCTGATAATGATCCTATAAAACATAGTGTAAAAAGTGTACATAAGTTTTTATATAATTTGTGTTTCATTCTGTTTATCGTTTAAATTTTTAAGTTGTTTTAATTGCTTTTTCAAGCGTTTTAACAGCTGTAAGCGTAATTGTAAATTACTAATCAATGCATCTATGGTTGCATCATTAACACCTTTTATATTGAGCTCTTTGGTTAATGATTTGTACTCTTTTGTGAGTTCGGCTATTTTAATTAAATAACCATCAACAATATCTTTATTATCATCTGTCATTTCTAATTGACTAATTTCTATATTGATACTGTTTTTATAATATTTTTCTATGGTTTGAAACTCTGGAGAAATACTTCCTAAACTAATTTCTTTTGAGGTTGTTAGAGGATCTACTTCTATAGTTTTTGTTGGATAAAACTTAACACCTAAACTAACTAACAACACTATTGAAGCAGCTATAGAAAACCATTTAAAATTTTTATTTTTTGAATTTTGTGGATGCATTTCTTTTTGCAATAAATCTTCAAATTTATTTGCATGATTAGATGATAATTCAACACTTTCATCCTTATAATTCTTCAACAATTCTTTAATATCCTTCTGCATAACTCGTATTTTTTAATTGTTCTTTTAATAATCTTTTTCCTCTTAATAAATGTGTTCTAGATGTTGTTTCTGTAATCTTTAAAATTTCAGATATTTCTTGATGATCATAACCTTCTAATAAGTACAAGGTTAATACCAATCTATATTTTTCTTTTAAATTATTAATACTATTTACAATACCATCTATACTAATATCTGTATCAACTTTCCAATCATCATCATTTGATTTTGTTAAAATCTCATCATTTATAGAAACCAATTCTAATTTATTTTTCTTTAATTGATCTATACTTTGATTGATTACAATACGTTTTAACCAAGCTCCAAAAGCAACTTCATTTTTATATTTATCTATATTTTTAAAAGCTTTAATAAAAGCATCTTGCATTACATCTTCTGCAATAAACCTGTCTTTTACATACCTAAATGCTATTACAAACATAGATTTACAATACAAATTATACAATTGCATTTGTGCTTTGCTATTGTTGTTTTTGCATTGATCAATGATTGGTTGATGTAATTGTTTGGTTGATCTCATTGAAACTTTCTTGCTCTAAAGACGATACTTTTTTCTTTACGTTGCAAAATTTATAAATTAATTATCTTTAAATTTACATATTAACTTTTACAATGGATAAAAAACAATCTGCTTTACATGAAAAAGATGGAGTTTCTCAACCAGAAACAACCAGTAAAACAAGTGCAGAAAGAATAAAACTAAATAGAGCCAAACAAAATTCTGTTGCTGTTTTTGTAAG
This sequence comes from Polaribacter sp. Z022, assembly GCF_023555495.1. Lineage (GTDB taxonomy): Bacteria > Bacteroidota > Bacteroidia > Flavobacteriales > Flavobacteriaceae > Polaribacter. The sequence continues at coordinate 232,068 of NZ_JALCZO010000004.1, forward strand.
TAAAATATTAGAAGGTAATATTACTTATTTAAGTCGTGCAATTACTTTAGTAGAGAGCACCAATACTAAACATCAAGAAAAAGCAAACGAAATTTTAGAACGTTGTTTACCTTATGCAAATAAATCTGTAAGAATAGGAATTACAGGGGTTCCTGGTGTAGGTAAAAGCACTTTTATTGAAGCTTTTGGTAAACATTTAACTTCTTTAAATAAAAAGGTGGCAGTATTAGCTGTAGACCCTAGTAGTTCTGTAAATAAAGGTTCTATTTTAGGTGATAAAACAAGAATGGAACAATTAGTAACTGATAAGAATGCTTTTATAAGGCCTTCTCCTTCTGGTACTTCTTTGGGTGGAGTTGCTCAAAAAACTCGTGAATCTATTATTTTATGTGAAGCTGCTGGTTTTGATACTGTAATAATAGAAACTGTTGGTGTTGGTCAGTCTGAAACTGTTGTACATTCTATGGTAGATTTCTTTTTACTTTTAAAATTAGCGGGTGCTGGTGATGAATTACAAGGAATAAAACGTGGAATTATAGAAATGGCTGATGCTATTGTAATTAACAAAGCTGATGGAGAAAATGAAAAGAACGCAAAAATTGCAAAAGTAGAATTTAACAGAGCATTGCATTTATACCCTTTAAAAGAAAGTAAATGGCAACCAAAAGTTTTAACTGCAAGCGCTTTAAAAAACATTGGTATTTCAGAAATTGAAAAAATGATTTCAGAATATATTTTATTAACTAAAGAAAACAATTATTTCAATTCTAAAAGAAACGAACAAAATAAATATTGGCTATTATCTACAATAGAGCAACAATTAAAAGATAATTTTTATCAAAACCCGATAATTAAAAAAGCGCTTTCAGCAGAAATACATAATTTAGAAAACGGAAAAACGACTCCTTTTAATGCTGCTAAGAAACTATTAGAATTGTAATAAATAACAGTAAAAGTTGTTTTAAAAAATATCTATTGATGTTTTTACATCTGGAAATCCTAATAAAGTTATTGCAAAATTTTAATTAAACATCTAAATGCTTGGTAACAATTTTCTTTATTTTACGATTTAATGATTTAATGGCATTATAACTAGTATGTTCTAGAACAATAACAACTAAATCATCTTCTATATAGTTGCTTAAACCAGTACTAAATCCATTCCATTTTCCATAATGGTAAATATTTTTCTCATTTTTATCAATTCGAAAACCTAAACCATAAGGCACTTTTCTTCCATATATAGTTTCTCCTTTAGAATACATTAATTCTAAAGATTCTTTTGTTAGTAATTTTCCTGTATTTAAGCCGTTTGTCCATCTAAAAAGATCGTCAATTGTGGAATAAACATTTTTATCACCAACAACAGCATCATTAACATTATTACCTATTTTAATATGTTTCCAACCCCTATATAATCTATAGCCTGTTAATTGATTTTTTTTAACAACATCATTTTGATAACTATAAACATACGTATTTTTCATTCCCAAAGGTTCAAATATATTTTTATCCAAAAAATTGCTAAAAGAAGTCCCAGAAACCTTTTCTATTATAGAAGCCAACACAAAATATGCTGTATTAGAATAATCAAAATTACGTCCTGGTTTAAAAAAACGATTAACTTTAGTAGCAGTTAAAAGTTGCATCATTTCACTATTTGTAGGTGCTTTATTCTTTTTCCATTTATGTTCTGCTACCCAAAAATATTTTGGCAAACCTGCAGTATGATTTAAAAGGTTTTTAATAGTAATATTCTTGTAAGGGAAATCTGGAAAATATGCATTAATAGTATCTGTAATTTTAATTTTATTTCTTTCAAACAAAATCATAATTGCTGCAGCTGTAAACTGTTTACTTACTGATGCTAATTGAAAAGCTGACTCTTCTTTTAGGCTTATTTTTTTCTAAAATCTGCATAACCTATTTGATTTCTATAAACAATCTTCTTGTTTTTTGCTACCAATATTGCTCCATGAAAATCGTGTCTTTTATTAATTCTTTTTAATAAAGAATCTAGTTTATGGTTAACTTTTTTGGTAATATTTTCAGAATAGTATTCTAAAGAAATTGCAGTATTTTTACTTTGATTTTCTTTAAAAGTAGTTGTAGATATCTGCTTTTGTTTTTTATACTCTGGTGTATTACAGGTAAAAAACAATAGGCTTAAAATTCCTATTAAAATTAGGTTTATTTTTTTTAAATATTTTCTCAATGAACACAAGTTGGGGTTTTGTAAAAATAGAAATGATTCATCTAAATTCAAAATATTTTTTTTGACATAAAAAACAACTAATAAAATTAACTAATATTGCTCCAAATTTTAGAGTTTTTAGACAATTCTAAATAGGTTTTTTTTATGGCTGCGTTTTCTGGTTTAGATAAATTAGAATCTTCTTGTAATACATCAACAGCTTTGTTTCTTGCAGCAACTAAAATTTGAGTATCTTTTACAACATCAGCAATTTTTAAATTTAAAACACCACTTTGTTGTGTTCCCATTAAATTTCCTGGACCACGTAATTTTAAATCTACTTCTGCAATTTTAAATCCATCAGTAGTATCTACCATTGTTTTTAAACGTGTTTTTCCTTCTTCAGAAAGTTTGTAACTAGATAACAAAATACAATAACTTTGGTCTGCTCCTCTACCAACTCTACCTCTTAATTGATGTAACTGAGATAATCCAAATCGTTCAGAACTTTCAATAATCATTACACTTGCATTGGGTACATTTACACCAACTTCTATAACAGTAGTTGCTACCATAATTTGAGTTTCTCCCTTAACAAAACGTTGCATTTCATACTCTTTATCTGCAGGTTTCATTTTACCATGTACAATGCTTATCTGGTATTTTGGTGAAGGAAATTCGCGAGAAACACTTTCATATCCATCCATTAAATCTTTATAATCCATGGCTTCAGATTCTTGAATTAAAGGATATACAATATAAACTTGTCTTCCTTTTTCAATTTCATCTCTCATAAATTTAAAAACTGACAACCTATTACCGTCAAAACGATGTACAGTTTTTACTTCTTTTCTTCCTGGAGGTAATTCATCAATTACAGAAATATCTAAATCGCCATAAACAGACATTGCTAGAGTTCTAGGTATTGGTGTAGCTGTCATTACCAAAATATGTGGTGGAATCTCATTTTTACTCCATAACTTAGATCTTTGAGCAACACCAAATCTATGCTGTTCGTCTATTATTGCTATACCAAGGTTTTTAAATTGTACTTTGTCTTCTAACAAAGCATGTGTACCTATTAAAATATGTAAAGTTCCATCTTCTAAATTTTGATGAATTTCTTTACGTTTTTTTGTTTTTACAGAACCAGTAAGTAAATCAACATTAATATTCATGTCTTTAACTAATTCTGAAATTGCATGATAATGTTGAGTTGCTAAAATTTCTGTTGGAGCCATAATAGTTGCCTGAAATCCATTATCAATTGCTAATAACATTGTTAACAATGCTACTATTGTTTTTCCAGAACCAACATCACCTTGTAATAAACGATTCATATGAGCACCAGAAGCAACGTCTTTTCTAATTTCTTTTAACACTCTTTTTTGAGCATTTGTTAGACTAAAAGGAAGATGGTTTTTATAAAATGAATTAAAATTTTCAGCTACATTTTCAAATACATAACCTTTAATTTTTGTTTTGTTAATGAGTTTTTTTCTTAACAACTGTAATTGAATAAAAAAAAGTTCTTCAAACTTTAAACGGTTTTGGGCTCTTGCTAAATTTTCTTGACTTTTAGGAAAATGAGCATTTAACAATGCTTCTCTTTTAGACATTAACTTAAAATCAGAAATAATTTCTTTTGATAAACTTTCTTCTATTACATCAAAAAACTGTTGTAATAAATTCTGAACATAAGTTCTCATCAATTTGTTAGAAACACCAGAATTTGTTAATTTTTCTGTTGATGGATAAACTGGTTGCATTTTGGTTTGCAACTTTTTCTTGTATTCATTAACCAATTCCATTTCTGGATGTGGAATGCTAAAATTGCCATTATAATGGTTTAATTTACCATAAATAACATAAGGTTCATTAATTTTAAGTGCATCTTTTATCCATTTTTGTCCTTTAAACCAAACCAATTCCATACTTCCAGATGCATCTTGAAAAGTAGCCACTAACCTACTTCCTCTTTTTTGAGCAACAGATTTAACACGTGTAATTTTACCCACAATTTGAACTTCAGAAGAATTAGGTTGCAAGTCTTTTATAGCATAAAAAGCTGTTTTATCAATATATCTAAAAGGAAAAAAATTAAGTAAATCGTTGCAAGTTTTTATACCCAACTCTGTATACAAAAGCGTTGCTCTTTGAACACTTATACCATTAATGTATGTAATTGGATAACTTAAATTCAATTTTATAATTTATAAATAACGAAAATAAATAAAAACTATTTTTTTATATAATTTACTCTTATAATTATTTTTTATATAAAATTAAGTATTTTATACCTAATACATGTGTTTTCAGAACAATTAGTGTTAAAAATATAATAATTTATTAATAAAGTTTTTATTTTTGTTACTCAATATGCCTCCACTATGAAAAACAGCGTAAATAAAACGAAATTTTTTGGGGAAATTTTTCGTTTTAAATTACTTACTCCCCTATTTTTTATCTTTTTTCTATCTTATAGTAACGCTCAAGAATGTCCAATTGTAGGTACAGATGGAGTATTTGATCCCAATTCAGATGTTATCATCACATCTTACCACCAAAGTATGGCAAAAATTGCTACAGGTGTAGTTGCTTGGGGAGAAGACATGGGACCTGATGGAAATGGTGATGCAACTTCAGTTACTGAAATAACACCTGCAAATGGTTACAATTATACTGGTTCAATTATTCATTTTGCTGTATCTGGTAATTCTGGAGGACAAGCTTTTTTAGCTACTACAACAAATTTATATGTCTGGGGACAAGAAAATGAAGTAATTGCTGATGATTTTACTATTGGAAGAGCTTTTGATGTTGTCGATTTATCAGGCCCAAGTGGACAAGCTTTTAATTCTAGTGAAATTTTTGATATTCATGCAACTAGTGATGCTGTTTTTGTAACATTAAATAACGGTACTGTTTGGGTAGCTACAACTAACTCAAACGCAACTAACAATCAGGCTGTTACTGGTAATTCTAATACAGATATGACTGTATGGCAACAAGTACAAACATCTTTAAACACTCCTTTAACAGGAGTAAAACAAGTGACAGGTACAAAAAATGCTGGTTATGCGTTAAAAGAAGATGGTACAATTTGGGCTTGGGGTAGAGGTGTATCTATAGGAGATGGTCTTGCAGCTTCAGATAGACAATATGCTACTCAAATGAATGCTTTACCAGGAGGAACTGCACCTAAATATATAACTGTTATTTATGACAATGGTACAACATCAGGACTTTTAGCTTTGGGAACAGACAAAAAAGTGTACGGTGTAGGTGCTAATACAGATGGTAAATTAATAAACGAATCTACAGGTGATGTAGCTACATGGACTGCAATAAAAAAAGATGCAACTACTGATTTAACAGGAGTTGTACTTTTATCTTCCTCACATACTTCAGAAGAATGGTCTGGTGCTGCAGTAGTAGTAGAAGCAGATGCTTATTCTAATGGTTTTCCATTTATTATGGCTTGGGGTCAAAATAATTTAAATTCTTTGGCTGATGGAACTAATCAAGTATTTGAATATCCAATTATACCTTTATCTTTTACAAAAGGTTCAGACGACCCTTCTTCTATAAGTATTGGTGGACATGCCATTACTTATTTTAACAGAGCTCTAGGTAGTATCTGTTTTGCAGGTCATATTACCAATGGTAGTACAGGAGGTTTAACTACTGGTGATGGTTCTACTTTTGAATGTGTAATACCAAATAATGTAGAATTATGTGGTTTACAAAGTATACAACCTCAAAAAGACTCAGGTACTGTTAAACAAGGTGTAGGTGGTACAGCTATAGCTAATGTTGTTGCTAACGACTATTTAAATGGTGTTTTTGCTCCAACTATTGGTCCAGGTTCTGGACAAGTAACACTTACCCAAACAAGCTCATCCAATGCAGGTATTGTTTTAAATACTAATACAGGTGAAATAACCGTAACAGCTGCAGTTCCTTTAGGTACTTATACTGTAGTTTATAAAATTTGTGAATCTGGTAAAACACCAGAAAACTGTAATTCTGCGGTAGCAGTTATTAATGTAATAGATGATGCTGATGGTGATGGAATTTCTGATATTGATGATTTAGATGATGATAATGATGGTATCAAAGATACAGATGAAGGTTGTACAAATATTTCTGTAACTGGTGCTAATGCATCTTCGGCTACTGAAATTGCTGTCGACGTTAATAACCCAACAAGAGCTGTAGATGGTGTTAATAATAGTTTTGCAGAATTTAAAGATAATAACTCAAGTATGAGAGTTACACTTAGAAGTGGTAATGATATTGCAATTGGTCAAAGTATATTCATCATTTCTAGAAAAACAGATAACGATGCTAATAATATAATGCAGGTTCAACAATCTACCTCTACTTCTGGCCCTTGGACAAACACTCAATCATTTTCATTCTCTACTAATAATGATTGGTATACCCAAGAATATGTATTAGGTAGTGATGCAAAATACCTTTTAATTACATTTTTAAGAGATGGTGGTGACTTAGAAATAGATAATATCAGTTATCCAAGTTTCACTTTACCTTGTACAAATGCAACAGACACAGATGAAGATGGTATTCCAGATTACCAAGATTTAGATTCAGATAACGATGGTATTCCAGATGTTATTGAAGTAGGTGGTACAGATGCAAATAGAGATGGTTTAGCAGACGGTGCTCAAGGTACAACTACCTTAACACAAGGTATTCCTGTTTCTGCAGGTACTGGTCTATCTTTAGTAAACACAGATGGAGATGCTGTACCCGACTTTAGAGATATTGATGCAGATAATGATGGAATTCCAGATAATATTGAAGGACAAACTTCTTTAGGATACACACCTCCAAGTGGTATTGGAACAGGTATAACAGACGCCAATAATAATGGTGTAGATGACACCTATGAAAGTGGTGCAATTATAGGTTTAAACCCAGTTAATACAGATGGTACAGACAACCCAGATTATTTAGACTTAGATTCAGATAATGACCTAACACTGGATATAAGCGAAAACGGAGACCTACAGAATGTTGCTTCAGGAATAGATACAGATGGAGATGGTTTGGATGATGCTTTTGATGATAACAATGATACTGGTACTGGTTATACTGTAAACGATGGTTTAGGTGCTAATGATAAAGTAACCAACACAACCAATTTAGAAACTGCATACAATGATGCAGATGGCGATTTCAATCCAGGTAGAGGAAATTTAGATTATAGAGATGGACCAGACAATGATAATGATGGTATAGCAGATTATTTTGATATAGATGATGATAATGATGGAATTTTAGACACTGTAGAATATGGAGTTGCTCCACTTACATATACTAATCCAGATTTTGCAACAGATACATCAAGTTGGACTAGTAATAACGTCGATTATTCTACTAATGGGTATCCTTTTGTAGATAATAATTGTGTTACTGCATCATTGAGCCAAATTGCTTGTCCAGCATCAAAACTAACAAGTTTCTCTTTCGACGTTGGCTGGAATAATGGAGTAAGTGGTTGTTCACCTGGTAGTTCAATATCAACTATGAAAGTGAGTATTGGTGGTGTTAACTATATTACCATAGCTACACCAGAAGGAGGTTCTAATAATAGTGATAATGCAACAGGCCAAGGTGGTGACGCACTTGTTACTGCATCAAATGGTGCAAATTTTGTAATTTCTTCACCTTCAGGTCAAGGATCACAATATATAGATCATTCACCTTATAATAATTGGACATTTACTACTATAACAGTTACATTAGCTTCAGAATCATTAGATGGTTCAATTTCTTTTAATTGGGATATGCTTTCCGATGATATTGCCATAGATAATATTACTGTATTAAGTGGTTCATGTGCTATTGATACGGATAATGATGGTATACCAAATGTTTATGATTTAGATTCAGATAATGACGGTATCCCAGATATTATAGAAGCACAAACCACAAAAGATTACGTTGCTCCTTCAGGTTCTGATAGTGATAATGATGGTCTAGATGATGCATTTGATACAACACCAAATGGTAGTTCTGATGGATCAGGTTCTTTAGGTTTAACTCCCCAAAATACAGACAGTACTGATATTCCAGATTATTTAGATTTAGACTCAGATAACGATGGTATTTTTGATGTAGTAGAATCAACTGCAATAATTTTACCAAATGATGGTAATGGAAAATCAACAGGTACATTTGGTAGTAATGGTCTAAATAATCTTGTAGAGTTAGGGAGTACAGACTTAACTTTTATAGATCCAAATGGTAATTTTGACAATACACAAACTGACAATTTTATAGATACAGATGGAGATATAAGTCTAACTGGAGGAGATGTAGATTATAGAGACGTAGTTGGAACAGATTCAGATGGAGACACTATCCCTGACGTAGATGATCTAGATGATGACAATGATGGTATTTTAGATACAGTAGAAAATAGTTTAGGTTGTGTAACTATCCCTACTACAGCTGTTAATGGTATTGGCGAATCTAATGGTACAAGTGATTTTAATTTAATTAATGACAATAATTTTACACCTGACAATGGAGTTATTCTTAATGAGGTTGGTGAATATATTGTTATAGATTTAGGTGAAGAAATACCAGTAAACACTACTATTAGATTTACTTTATGGAGAAATAATAATACTTCTGCAAGAAGTATTAGAATTGCGCAACTATCAAACTCTAATGCTAATATAGGTGGTGGAACCAACCTTCAAACCATAGATTATACATCAATTACAGGTAATGCAAATACAGAATATAACTATTCACTTACTAACACTACAAGGTATATACAAATAGATATGCCTACAAGAGCTAATAATAGAATTGAAATTATAGAAGCTCAAATTTTAACCTATTTGTTTTGCGACTCAGATAAAGACGGTATTCCTAATTCACTAGATCTAGATTCAGATAACGATGGAATTCCTGACGTAATTGAATCTGGTGGAGCTGATATAGACAGAGATGGTAGAGCTGATGGTTCTGTAGGTACTACAGGTTTATCTAAAGGTGTTCCAATTTCTACTACAGGAGGAACAGGTAATACACCAACTGCAACTGCAGATGGAGATACTTTACCAGATTATCTAGATATAGATGCAGATAATGATGGTATCCCTGATAATATAGAAGGTCAAACTTCTAATGATTACATTGCCCCTAGTGGAGTTGGATCACATATTATTAATGGTATTACTGATGCTAATAATAATGGTGTTGATGACAACTACGAAAATGATGCTATAATTGGATTAAACCCTGTTAATACTGATGGTTTAGATTATCCAGATTATATTGATACAGATGCTGATAATGATGGTATTTTAGACATTGCAGAAAATGGAGATTCAAATAACTCATTGGCAGGAACAGATGTTGATAACGATGGTTTAGACGATAACTTTGATGATAATGATGATTCTACTATTGATGGATCTACTGTAAATGATGGTGTTGGTATCGAGACTAATGATGGAATTGGAGTTGGAGACAAAATAACAGACACAACTTCATTAGATGATGCTTTTGGTGATGAAGATAACGATTTCCCTGGGACAGGAAATTTAGATTATAGAGATTTTCCAGATAGTGATGGTGATGGTGTTGCAGATAGTGTAGACTTAGATGATGATAATGATGGTATTTTAGACCTAACAGAAAGTAATGGAAACAATCCAGATGGTGATGCAGATGGTGATGGTATTCCTAACTATATAGATACTAACGATACAGTAGGAGGAACTGGTGATGGTTCTACAACAAGTTACATAGATTTAAATTCTGATGGAATACCAGATGTATATGATAATGATGGTGATGGAACTCCTAATCACTTAGATTTAGATTCTGATAACGATGGTATTCCTGATGTAATCGAATCTGGAGGTACAGATTCTAACAGAGATGGAAGAGCAGATGATGATGATAACAATGCAAACAATACAGGTTCAAATGGTATTCCTACAACTGCAGGTTCAGGTATTACAACTCCAACTAATTCAGATTCAGCTGATGGAGATACATTACCAGATTATTTAGATATTGATTCAGATAATGATGGAATTCCAGATAACGTAGAAGGACAATCTACCAGTGGTTTTATTACTCCAAGTGGAGTTGCAGGATCAATGACAGATTCTAATAATAATGGTTTAGATGATAATTATGAAAATAGTGAATTCATAGGTATAAACCCTGAAGATACTGATAGTGATTCTACTCCAGATTATTTAGATGCAGATTCAGATAATGATGGAACTTTAGATATAGCAGAAAATGGAGAGCCTGCAAATAATGTACTTTCTGGAAGCGATTCTGATGGTGATGGTTTATATGATATTTTTGATGAAAATAATGATTCTGGTATACAAGGTGCTACAGTAAATGATAATCATTCACCTCCAAATGCAGCCAATTTAGGAGATGTAGATGGTGATATTAGCACTGGTGGAGATGTAGATTATAGAGATTTTATTGGTATAACAGATTCTGATGGTGATACAATTGCAGATATAGATGACTTAGATGATGATAATGACGGTATAACAGATGCTCAAGAATTATGTACTTCAAATGTAAATACTACAGCAAAAGCAGTTATTGGAGTTAATATTACATTTGATAATTGGCCTGAAGAAGTTTCATGGACTTTAACTATAGGTGGTAATACAGTAACAACCAATCAATACTCTACAGCAAATCCTGATCAATCTACTGTTAACGAAACTGTTAATATTTTTACAACAGGAACGTATGTGTTTACTATTAATGATACTGCTTCAGATGGATTTGAAAGCCCAGGTCAATATCAAATTACTTTAGATGGAACAATTGTTGAAACAGTAACTTCTGCAAACTATAACGGATCTTCAGGAACAATTAATGTAATAGTAAATTCTTTAAATACAAACTTAAAACCACCATGTTTGACCGCAGATCCAGGTGCAGATTCAGACAACGATGGTACCATAAACTATAAAGACCCAGATTTTGCAACAGCAAATGGTTCTTCTCTTAATGCAAATGGAACTATGGCAAGTTTAGATGCTGATGGTGATGGTATACCTAATCATTTAGATACTGATTCAGACAATGATGGTTGTCCTGATGCAGTTGAAGGAAATGGAGGTATTTCAATTTCAGATTTAGATGATAATGATGGAATTAATAGAACTGTTAATACAAATGGTATTCCTGTAGGTCCAGGAACAGCAGGTAATGGAACAACTGGTCAGTCAGATGTAAGCTCTAGAAACGCCTCTGTACAATCTTCAGAATGTGACCCTTGTAATCCTGCTAGTTCATCATTTGTAGATACAGATGGAGATGGTATAGGAAATGCGTGCGACTTAGATGATGATAATGATGGTATATTAGATACAGATGAAAATAGTTGTACTAATGCATCTCTTGAAAGTTTCGGTACAGGGACAGGTAGTCCAGTAACAACACATTCAAATGTTATAAATATTCAAAATACTAGAGTTGGTACAAGTGCAGACTTTCCAGGTGAATCTTGGTTCCAATCTAGTACAGGTTTAGATGCTACTGGAAATGCTAATGGTAAATATCTAGCTTTAGATAACCCTATAGGATCAGCACCTGTTTTAATTTATCAAGAAAATATTACTTTACTTGCTAATAATCCATATACATATTCTCTATACGTAGCTGCTGCAGCAGAAGAATCTGGTCAACCAGCAAGTGCTTATCCTGATGTTAGAATGCAAGTAAAAGATGGTTTAGGTAATATTTTAGGAACAATAAATACAGGTACAATATCATTATCTTGGGTCCGTTATCAATTCCTTTTTACATCAACTACAACTAATGTTACAATTGAAATATATAATAATAGTGCAGATGCCCCTTATAACACATTATTAGTAGACGAAATTAGTGTTACTAGTACATCTTGTGATAATGATGGAGATGGTATTCCTAATTCTTTAGACTTAGACTCAGACAATGACGGTATTCCAGATGTCATAGAAGCTGGAGGTACAGATGCAGATAGAGATGGTAAAGCAGATGGAACAGTTGGTACAACTACAAATACTAATGGTATACCAGCATCAGCAGGTACAGGTAATTCACCAACTACAACTGATGGAGACACTATACCTGATTTCTTAGATATAGATGCAGATAATGATGGAATTCCAGACAATATTGAAGGGCAACCAACTACAGGTTATATAGCTCCAAGTGGTACTGGAACAGGAATTACAGATACTAACAATAATGGTTTAGATGATAATTACGAAATTGGAGGTTTTGTAGGTTTGAACCCTGAAAATACAGATGGAGCTGATACCCCAGATTATATAGATTCAGATTCTGATGAAGATGGTATTTCTGATATTGAAGAAAATGGCTCTAGACCAGACACGTTAAGTGGAATTGACACAGATGGTGATGGTTTATACGATATTTTTGAAAACGGAAATGTAAATGATGGTTATAATGTAAATGATGATATAAACACACCTAACAAAGATAGTCTAGGAGATATAGATGATGATGCCACTACAATAGGTGATGTAGATTATAGAGATTCTGGTGCAAACGGAATTCCTATGATTACACAAATTTATCAATTAGGTACAGAAAAGTGGATAGAAATAACAAATATTCATAGTACAAATAGTATTCCTGCTAATGTTGTTAAAATTCAATTATATAAAGATAAAGCTGGAGAACAAACAGATATTACACCAGATGTTACTTTTACAATTACTTCATCTATAAATGCTGGAGAATCAGTACTATTTAGAAATACAAGTAATGTTATTTCAAATTTAAGAGGAACAGCAACAATATTTAATAACAATGCTTTAACAGATATTGATGGTGCTAATGATATTATAACATTATCTAAAACAACAGATAACACTTCTTGGGCTAATAGATATGATGTTATTTCAGATTTTTCTGATAATACTTCATATGTTAGAATAGATGAAACATTAACTACAAATAAGACTTATACTGAGAGTGAATGGGTTGCTTTTATAGATGATGCATTAAACCCTTATAGATTATTAGCTGCTGGTGGAGCTGAAAGGCATCCACATGATCCATTAATTTCCGAAATTGAAAACTCTAACACAGAAGCAAATACATTGTTAGGATTACACAGAGTTAATATTACTACAAGAGTTTCAGCTTCTGGAGGTAGCTGGAATAATGGTTACCCAGATAGATCACGTTTTGTTGTTATAGATGAAGATTATAATCATACAACAGCAAGATTAAGTGCTAGAAAACTAACAGTTAATGCTTTAAAAAAACTTTCTGTTACAGATAATCTTTTAGTTGTAACAAATGATATTCTACTAAATGGTGATATTCGTTTAATTGACTCAGACCCATTTAACCCAGACCCAGAAGATACAGATTATGATACTGATACAGCAAACAGAAATAGTGCTGCTCAATTAATTCAAACTCATACTTCTGCTAGTTTAGTAACAGGTACTGGTAGATTATTAATTGATCAAAACTCTACAGTACCAAGTAAATATAGATATAATTATATTGGTTCTCCTGTAAAAAGTGGTTCAGGTTCTCTAACATACACAGTTGCAGATATCCTTAAAGACGGAACAACACCTGTTAATCATGATGGAATAATTAATACTAATATTGCTAAAAACATTAATTGGATTAGTGGTTATGATGGAAATATTTCAGACCCAATATCATTAGCTCACTATTGGATTTACACTTACGCTTCTAATGGAGGTACTAGATCTTCTTGGTCGCAGAAATTTAATAATGGATCTATTCCTAATGCTGATGGATTTATTTTTAAAGGTCCTGGAAGGCCTCAAAACTACACCTATTTAGGAATTCCTAAAGATGGTATAACTACTACTTTTGTAGGACAAAATGAGTCTTATTTAGTTGCAAACCCTTTTGCTTCTTCAATAAGTGTTAAAGAATTTATAGAAGATAATTTAAACTCTATTTCTGGAACTTTATACTTCTGGGAACATGCTGGTGAAATTGCTAGTGAAACTGGTTCTGAAGGTCATAATTTTGCAGGTTATATTGGAGGTTATGCTACTAGAACAATTAATATGGGTGTTAATGCTAGGGGTTCTTTTACTGGTAACACCATAGATACCGATTTAAATTTAGAAGCAGAAGATGCAACAATTACAGCAGGAACAATAGAATCAGTTTCTAATAATTATGATGTTATTCAATTAAATGCATCTAATTCTAGTATTGTATTTAATGAAATTTCATCAAATTTTAAAGTTTTAAGAATTAGATACAGCTCTACAGTTTCTAAAACTATAAGAATAAAAGAAAATCAAACAATTATAGGAGATTATGTACTTCCTGCTACAAGTAATGGAGAGTTTTCTGTATTTGAAATTTCAGAATCCGTTACTCAAGGAAGTAATATTACTCTAGAATCTTTAGATACTAATGCAATTAAAATTGATTATTTAAATCAATTACCAGCTACAGAAGCTTCAACTACAAATACTACTGTTGATTCTGTTTCTGAAGCTATAGATGTTGTTGTTTTAAATGCAAATTTAGAAGAAATTACTTTTAATAAAATATCTACTGGAGTTGATAACCTTAGAATTAAATATAGTGCTATTTCAACAAAAAATATCATCATAAAAGAAAATGATATAATAAAAAAAGAGATAGCATTGCCTTCAACAGGTAGTGTAGATAACTTCAATATTAAAATAATTGATTTATGTGTTGAGTTAGGTAGTAAAATTTCATTAGCCTCTGATGACACAAGTGAAATACGAATAGATTATTTAAATTTATATGATGTAGATGGAATAGTAAGTTGTGCTCCAAATTTAGGTGATGAAACAATTAACTACACAGAACCTTTACCTTATATTGCTATTGGACAAGGATTCTTTGTACAAGGAGATGATCAAAATGGAGGAACTATTGAATTTAACAATAGCCAAAGACAATATGTTGTTGAAGGTTCTGAAACACTACCAGGTACAGGTTCTATTTTCTTAAAAAACAACAAAAAAACTACCCCAAATAGCTTCAGTAATTTACCTGTATTAAAAATTGGAATGAATTTTAAAGAAGGTTCAGAAAAAGAAATATATCATAGACAAATTGGTATATCTTTTAGTCAATTCACTTCTTTTAGATATGATAAAGGTTATGATGCAGAAATTTATGATATTGGAACAACAGATTTCTATTGGAAATTTCCATATGATGATAAAAAATATGTGATTTCTGGAGTACCAGCCATTTCAGAAAATTTAGAAGTTCCTTTAGAAATTATTATGGGGTATTCAGGAAATGTAACGATAAAAGTTGATGAAATGAAAAATATAAATCAAGAAGTATACATACAAGATAAAGTAACTGGAATATCACAAGAGATTATAAATGGAACAGCTAACTTTAATCTTGAACCTGGTACTTATTCAGATAGATTTGTATTAACATTTAAACCTAGTATAGCTTTAAATTTAGAAGACACAATTATAAACGGGTACACTAATATTTATTCAGACAATGAAAATAAACAATTAGTAATTCAGAAAACGGCAAGTATTCAAATAAATCAAGTAGCAATATATTCTATCTTAGGCAGAAAAATTAAAAATTGGAAAATTAATGAACAAAAAGAACAACTAAAATTAAAAATAGATAGGCAGTTACCAACAGGTATTTACATTGTAAAACTAAATACGGATAAAGGTAATAGTTCTAAAAAAATAGTAATAGAATAAAAAAACGAATATAGAAAAAGAAAGGTTTGAGTTTTTTAAATATTTACTCAAACCTCCCTTTTCTTAAAGTTTTTAACCAAAAGAAGCAAAATAAACAACAAGTAGGAAAACTTTATTATAAAAATGGCTTTATTACAAATAGTACCTCCTCCTGCTCCCCCACCTCCACCCCCAGGACTACCTGTAGATAATAATATTATTATATTGTTAATACTTGCTATAATTTATGCAAGCTTTGTAATAGTGTATAAAAAAGGAAAAAATTTAAAGTATATCCTTTAAATTATTGAATATAATTATAACTTTAAATAAAATCTACTTAAGCAAAAAACAAAGGTAGATTTCGTACATTTGCTCCCCATTATAATAAAAAATGAGACTACACAGAAACTTAACATTTGCTGTTATTGATAGCATTAGAGATATATTTAATGAAGGTGTTTATGCAGATAAAGCTGTAGAAAAAGCCTTAAAAAGAGATAAACGTTGGGGTGCAAGAGATCGTAAATTTGTTGCTGAAACTATTTATGATATCGTAAGATGGAATAGACTATATGCAGAAATTGCTGAAGTAAAAGCTCCATTTGATAGAGATAATATTTGGAGATTATTTTCTGTTTGGTGTATTTTAAGAGGAATTGCATTACCAGATTGGAATCAAATTGGTGATGTACCAGAAAGAAGAATAAAAGGTCGTTTTGCAGAATTATCTAAAACTAGAAAATTTAGAGAATCAATTCCAGATTGGATGGATGAACTTTGTGCTTCAGAATTAGGTGAAGAAGTTTGGACTAAAGAAATCGCTGCATTAAACCAACAAGCTAAAGTAATTTTAAGAACAAATACTCTAAATATTTCTAGAGAAGTTCTTCAAAAGAAATTAAGGTCAGAAAATGTAATTACAGAGTTTGTACCAAATCATCCAGACGCTTTAGTTTTACCAGAAAGAGCCAATGTTTTTAGAACAGAAGCTTTTCATAATGGTTATTTCGAAGTTCAAGATGCTTCCTCTCAATTAGTTGCTGCTTATTGTGATGTAAAACCAGGTATGAAAGTTGTAGATACTTGTGCTGGAGCTGGTGGTAAAACATTACATCTTTCTGCTTTAATGCAAAATAAAGGTCAGGTTATAGCTATGGATATTTACGAAAGTAAACTACGTAAATTAAAAGTTAGAGCAAAAAGAAATAAAGCACATAATATAGATATGCGTGTAATAGATTCTACAAAACCTATTAAAAAATTACATGGAAAAGCAGATAGAGTTTTAATTGATGCTCCTTGTTCTGGTTTAGGTGTTATTCGTAGAAATCCAGATTCTAAATGGAAATTACAACCAGAATTTATAGATAATATTAAAAAAGTACAACAAGAAGTTTTACAACAATATTCTAAAATGGTAAAACCAGGAGGAAAATTAGTGTATGCAACATGTTCTATTTTACCTTCAGAAAATCAAGATCAAGTTAATACTTTCTTAACATCAGAATTCGGAAAAGAGTTTACCTTTGTTTCAGATAAAAAAGTATTAGCCCATATTTCTGGTTTTGACGGATTTTATATGGCTTTATTAGAAAGAAAATAAACTTTTATATATAATTGCTAGTATAAGAGTTTAATGATATTGAAAAAGAAATCGTTTCAACTTATAATTTATTGTTATGATGAAAAGATTACTCTCTTTATTGGTAATTATTATTACTACAAATGCGTTTGCGCAACAAAACTATTATAGTGATGTTGACCTAAACTTAACTGGTTTAACTTTAAAAGACGAATTAGCTACTAAAATTATTAGTACTCATTCTCAATTTTTATCTTATGACCAAATTTGGGATGCAAGCAAAGCAACTGATGTTAACCCTAATAATGCTCAAGAAGTTTTATTAATTTATGGTTTCGAAAACGGTACAGATTCAGATGCTACTAATGATAGAGAACGTGGTATTAATAGCAATAGCGGTTCTGTTGGTGATTGGAATAGAGAGCATGTTTTTTCTCAATCTTTAGGTGTTCCTCCTTTATCAGACTCTGGTCCTGGTTCAGATGCACATCATTTAAGACCTGCAGATACTCAAAGAAACTCTTCAAGAAATAATAGAAAATTTACTTCTGGTTCTGGAAATTCTGGAGCACAAGCTAATGGAGGTTGGTATCCTGGAGATGAATGGAAAGGAGATGTTGCTAGAATGATGATGTATATGTATGTAAGATATGGAGACAGATGTTTAATGACTAATATTGGTATTGGTAACAACGCTTCTACTCCAGATGATATGATAGATTTATTTTTACAATGGAATGTAGAAGATCCTGTTTCAGATTTTGAAAGACAAAGAAATACGTATCATGAAAATACATCAAATCAAAATGCGCAAGGAAATAGAAATCCTTTTATAGATAACCCTATTTTAGCAACAAGAATTTGGGGAGGTACAAAAGCAGAAGATACATGGGGAATTTATACAAATAATGATACAGAAGCACCTTCTATTCCAACAAATATTTCAATTACAAACATTACAACTTTTTCTGTAGATATTTCTTGGGATGCTTCTACAGATAATACAAAAACTACTAGTTATGATGTTTTTGTTGATGGATATTTAATTGTAAATACAACTACAACAAACACCAAAGTAACAGGTTTAAATTCTGATACTAATTATGCTTTTACTGTATTAGCAAAAGATATTGCTAATAATTTATCAGCACAAAGTGTTGCTATAAACGCAACAACTTTAGCAGATTCTGAGGCACCAACAATACCTACAAATATTATAATTAGTAATGAAACAGGTGAATCTTTTAAAATTTCTTGGGATGCTTCTACAGATAATACTGCTGTAACTGGTTATGATATTTATATAGATGGAACAAATTTATACACTACTTCAGAAACTACTTATACTGTTGCAAACCTTACCAATTCTACAACATATAGTGTACAAATTTTAGCAAAAGATGCAAAAGACAATAAATCTGATTTAAGTACCAGTGTAAATGCAACAACTACAAATGGTTCTACAACAACAGCTAATGAATTATTCTTTTCAGAATATATTGAAGGTTCTTCTAATATTAAAGCTTTAGAAATTGTAAACTTAACTAATGCAGATATAAATTTAAGTGCCTATAGTATTCAAAGGCAATCTAATGGTGGTTTAAATGGAGCAGATTGGGAGTGGGAACTCCAATTAACTGGTATTATAAAAACTCAAGATGTTTATGCTATTGCAAATGAAGCTTCAGGAGAATCTTCTTCTACTTCAGATCCTAATGTTGCCATAGCAGGGAAATTTTTAATTGATAATGCAGATTATATAAGAGTTCATGATGGAAACACAAATTTTGGAGCTCCTATAAACTTTAACGGTAATGACCCTGTAGGTTTATTTAAAAATGGAGTATTAATAGATATTATTGGTACTTACAATGGTGGCTCAACAAACTTTGCAAAAGATAAAACTTTAAGAAGAAAAAAAGGAGTTTCACAACCTAACACTGCTTTTGATATTGATAATGAATGGGATATTTACTCTAAAAACATAGTAGATGATTTTGGTAAACATAGTGCAATTGTACTTTCCACTGATAATTACATTGACAATAAAGTACAATTTTATCCAAACCCTGCTCAAAATAAATTATTCATTCAAAATAATTCTAACTTAAAAATCAATAATATTAGTATTATAAATGCTCTTGGAAAACAAATTATTTCAATTCAAAAGTTCAATAAAGAAATTAATTTAAATAATTTATAAAAAGGAATTTATATTCTTAAATTTGAAATTGAAAATAAAATTTATTCAACAAAGTTCATCAAAAATTAATTTTTATTCCCCCTAAAAACTCAACTCAATATGAAAAAAAAATTACTATTCTTATCTTTATTTTTAACAGTATTAGTATCAGCTCAAGAATCTTATTATAATGATGTAGATTTAACTGCTACAGGTTTAATTTTAAAAGATAATTTAGCTACAAAAACCATAAATGCTCACACCAACACATTATCTTATGGTTGGAGTGCATTACAAAAAACAGACTTAAACCCAGAAAATAGTTCAGAAGTTCTATTAATTTATGGATATTCAACTTCTGGAACCACAGCAAGAACAAGAGGTGTTAATCAAAATGGTGGTGGTCAAGGTGATTGGAACAGAGAACATACGTATGCCAAATCTTTAGGAAACCCCAATTTAGGTACTTCTGGTCCAGGTGCAGATGCACATCACTTAAGACCTTCAGATGTTAGTTTCAATAGCCAAAGAGGAAGTTTAAAATTTGCAGATGGTTCTGGTAATGCTGGTAATGTTTCTGGTGGATGGTATCCTGGTGATGAATGGAAAGGTGATATTGCAAGAATGATGATGTATATGTATTTACGCTATGGTAATCAGTGTAAACCAAATAATGTAGGTATTGGAAGCACTGCTTCTACTCCAGATGATATGATTGATTTGTTTCTAGAATGGAATGCTGAAGATCCTGTTTCTGACTTTGAAAGACAAAGAAATACGTATCATGATTCTAACCAAACTTATGCTCAAGGAAACAGAAATCCTTTTATAGACAATGCTTATTTAGCTACAAGAATCTGGGGAGGTCCAGAAGCAGAAGATTTTTGGGGTATATATACTTCTAATGACAATCAAGCACCTACTGTTCCTACAAATATTTCAACTAGTAACCCTACAATTACCACTGTAGATGTTTCTTGGTCTGCTTCTACAGATGATACAGCAGTTGTAGGATATGATATTTATGTTGATGGAGTTTTAAACGGAAATTCTAATACAACTTCTTATAAAATTAACAACTTAAATCCAAACACTACAATTGCAATTACTGTTTCCGCTAAAGATGCTGCAAACAACAAATCAAATCAATCTAGTGCAGTTAACGCTACTACTTTACAAGATACAACAGCTCCATCAGTACCAACAAATATTACAATAACAAATATTACAGGTACAAGTTTTAAAGTTAATTGGACTGCTTCAACAGATAATGCAGCAGTGGTTGGTTATGATGTTTATGTTGATGGTAGTTTAGACGGATCTACAGCTACTACAACATATTCAACTTCCAATCTAACAAACTCTACTACCTATAGTATAGAGGTATTAGCAAAAGATTCTGAAAATAATAAATCTTCAAAATCTACAGCAGTAAATGCTACAACTACAGATGGAAGCAGTAGTACTTCAGAATTATTCTTTTCAGAATATGTAGAAGGAAAAACTAATAATAAAGCTATTGAAATTGTAAACTTAACAGATAACGCAATAGATTTATCTAGTTACAGTATTAAAAAACAATCAAATGGTGCTGGTTCTTGGGTAAATGAACTAGCTCTTAGTGGTACTATTAATGTAAATGATGTATTTGTAATCATCCATCCTGATGCTGATGATTCAACTTTAGTAAATGAAGCAGATATGGTAGCTCCTCTAGGTTCTAACTATGGAGCTCCAATCAACTTTAATGGAAATGACCCAGTAGGATTATTTAAAAATGATGTTCTTGTAGATATTATTGGGGTATTAAATGTTACTGCAAAAAACTATGAAGACATGACATTAAGAAGAAAATTAACCATTACAAGCCCAAATACAACATTTACATCAAGTGAATGGGATGAATTTGAAATTGAAACTTATGATGGT
This sequence comes from Polaribacter sp. Z022, assembly GCF_023555495.1. Classification (GTDB taxonomy): domain Bacteria; phylum Bacteroidota; class Bacteroidia; order Flavobacteriales; family Flavobacteriaceae; genus Polaribacter. The sequence continues at coordinate 253,712 of NZ_JALCZO010000004.1, forward strand.
ATAGGTAAATATTCTAATACTGCAAGTTTAAAAAATTCTGAATTTATTAATTTTAAAATTTATCCAAATCCAGTAAATGGAAATAAAGTATATTTTAAATTAAATACAGAATTAAATATTAATGTATATAATGTTTTAGGAAAATTAATTAAAACAGAAAAAGTAAATACCAAAAACAATAGTATTGATGTTTCTAAATTAGCCAAAGGGGTTTATTTATTAAAAATTAACTCTACAAATCAATCAATTGCTAAAAAATTAATTAGAAAATAATTATTTTTTAATCTATTTATTACAACAGGCACTTAATAAATTAAGTGCCTTTTTTTTTGGTTAATAAACACGTGAATAACTATTAAATTTCAATAAGATTAATCTTAATTTTTAATTTGAAAAAGGGTATTTTTGCATTTTTACAACAACACGCAAACAAAACCTAAAAATGATTCATTTCTTTGGAAACAAAAACAGCAAAGTTTTCGCTGTTCAAACAACAAAAGAATTAACTACAGAAACTATTTCTAAACTAACTTGGTTATTTGGTAATCAACCAAAAATAGACCAAACAACTTTAGATGCTTTTTTTGTAGGTCCTAGAGCAGCAATGATTACTCCTTGGAGTACAAATGCTGTAGAAATCACTCAAAACATGGGGATTTCAGACATTATTAGAATTGAAGAATTTACTGCTTCTACGAAAGATTTTTCTGACTTTGACCCTATGATTTCAGAAAAATTCAATGAATTAAATCAAGAATCATTTTCTATTGATATTCAACCAGAAGCTATTTTAGAGATTGATGACATAGCTACATACAATAATCAAGAAGGATTATCTTTAAGTGATGAAGAAGTTGCTTATTTAGAAGGTGTTGCAGAAAAAACAGGAAGAAAACTAACTGATTCTGAGGTTTTTGGCTTTAGTCAAGTAAACTCAGAACACTGTCGTCATAAAATATTTAATGGAACTTTTGTAATTGATGGAGAAGAAATGCCAACTTCTTTATTTAAATTAATTAAAGAAACATCAAAACAAAATCCTAACGATATTGTTTCTGCATATAAAGACAATGTTGCGTTTGTAAAAGGACCTAAGGTGGAACAATTTGCACCAAAAAGTGCAGACAAACCAGATTTTTATGAAACTAAAGAATTTGAATCTGTAATTTCATTAAAAGCAGAAACTCATAACTTTCCAACTACTGTAGAGCCTTTTAATGGAGCTGCAACTGGTTCTGGAGGAGAAATTAGAGATAGACTTGCTGGTGGTAAAGGTTCTTTACCTTTAGCAGGAACAGCTGTTTACATGACTTCATATTCTCGTTTAGAAGAAAAACGTCCTTGGGAGCAAAAATTTGAAGCAAGAGATTGGTTATACCAAACTCCAATGGATATTTTAATTAAAGCCTCAAATGGAGCATCAGATTTTGGAAACAAATTTGGTCAACCTTTAATTGTTGGTTCTGTATTAACTTTTGAGCACGAAGAAAATGCTGCTTCTAGTGATGCTGCTGCAAGAAAATTAGGTTTCGATAAAGTAATTATGCAAGCTGGAGGAATTGGTTATGGAAAAGCAGAACAAGCCTTAAAAGATACGCCAAAAGATGGAGATAAAATTGTAATTCTTGGTGGAGAAAACTATAGAATTGGAATGGGTGGTGCTGCTGTTTCATCTGCTGACACAGGTGAATTTGCTTCAGGAATTGAATTAAATGCTGTTCAACGTTCAAATCCAGAAATGCAAAAACGTGCTGCAAATGCAGTTCGTGGAATGGTAGAAAGTGATGAAAACTTTATTGTTTCTATTCACGATCATGGTGCAGGTGGACACTTAAATTGTTTATCTGAATTGGTAGAAGATACAGGTGGAAAAATTGATCTAGATAATTTACCAGTTGGTGACCCTACTCTATCTGCAAAAGAAATTATTGGTAACGAATCTCAAGAAAGAATGGGATTAGTAATTGCTGATAAACATTTAGAAACTTTACATAAAATTGCTGACAGAGAACGTTCTCCTATATACGATGTTGGTGAAGTCACAGGAAATGACAGATTTACTTTCGAGTCTAAAACTACAGGTGAAAAACCTATGGATTTAGCTTTAGAAGACATGTTTGGTTCATCTCCAAAAACAATAATGACAGACAAAACTGTTGTTAGAAAATATAAGAATCCTCGTTATAAAACCAAAAATTTAAAAATCTATTTAGAGCAAGTTTTACAGTTAGAAGCTGTGGCTTGTAAAGATTGGTTAACAAATAAAGTAGACAGATGTGTTGGTGGTAAAGTTGCCAAACAACAATGTGTAGGTCCATTACAAATTCCGTTAAATAACTTGGGTGTAATGGCTTTAGATTATAATGGTAAAGAAGGTATAGCAACTTCAATTGGACATTCTCCTATTTCTGCATTAATCAATCCAGAGGCTGGAAGTAGAAATGCAATTACAGAAAGTTTAACTAATATTATTTGGGCACCTTTAAAAGATAATTTAGCTTCAATTTCATTGTCTGCAAACTGGATGTGGCCTTGTAAAAATGAAGGTGAAGATGCGCGTTTATATAAAGCTGTAAAAGCCGTTTCAGAATTTTCTATTGATTTAGGAATCAATGTTCCAACAGGAAAAGATTCTTTATCAATGAAACAAAAATATCCTGATGGAGATGTAATTTCTCCAGGAACTGTAATTATTTCTGCAGCTGGAAACTGTAATGAAATTAGTAAAGTTGTAGAGCCTGTTTTACAAGTTGATGGTGGTAACATTTACTACATCAATATTTCTCAAGATGATTTTAAATTAGGGGGAAGCTCTTTCAATCAAGCATTAAATGCCATTGGAAATGAAGCTCCAGATGTTACAAATACTGCTTTTGTAAAAAACACTTTTAATACAATTCAAGAATTAATTAAAGCTAATAAAATTACTGCAGGACATGATATTGCTTCTGGTGGATTCATTACTACTTTGTTAGAAATGTGTTTTGCTGATGTAAATTTAGGAGCAGATTTTGATATTTCTTCATTAAACGAAGAAGATTCAATTAAAGTTTTATTCGCTGAAAACTCAGGAATTGTTTTTCAAGCAGATGCTTCAGTAGAAAGTGTTTTAGCTGATAATAATATTGAGTTTTTCAATATTGGAACTGCAAATAATTCAGGAAAAGTAAACATCAAAAATAATGAAGATAATTTCTCTTTTGATGTTACAGAACTAAGAGATGTTTGGTATAAAACTTCTTTCTTATTAGATCAAAAACAAACTGCTAACAATTTAGCTCAAGACAGATTTGATAATTATAAAAAGCAACCTTTACAATACACGTTCCCTAAAAACTTTACAGGAAAACTACCTGTCATTTCGAGCGAAGTTGAGAAGCCAAAAGCTGCAATCATCAGAGAAAAAGGTTCAAATTCAGAACGTGAAATGGCTAATGCTATGTATTTAGCTGGTTTTGATGTTAAAGATGTACACATGACCGATTTAATTTCTGGTCGTGAAACTTTAGAAGACATTCAGTTTATTGGTGCTGTTGGTGGTTTTTCTAATTCTGATGTTTTAGGATCTGCAAAAGGTTGGGCAGGAGCATTTAAATACAATGAAAAAGCAAATACAGCTTTAAAAAACTTCTTTAAAAGAGAAGATACTTTATCTGTTGGTATTTGTAATGGTTGTCAACTTTGGATGGAATTAGACCTTATAAATCCTGAACATGAAGTTCATGGAAAAATGGTTCATAACGATTCTAAAAAACATGAAAGTTCATTTACTTCTGTAAAAATCCAAGAAAATAACTCTGTAATGTTATCATCTTTAGCAGGAACAGAATTAGGTGTTTGGATTTCTCATGGAGAAGGAAAATTTAATTTACCAGAAACTGAAGAAAACTACAATATTGTTGCTAAATATGGTTATGAAGGATATCCAAATAACCCAAATGGATCAGATTTTAACACAGCTATGATGTGTGATAAAACTGGTAGACATTTAGTAACTATGCCACATATAGAGCGCTCTACTTTTCAATGGAATTGGGCAAATTACCCTTCTAATAGGCAAGATGAAGTAACTCCGTGGTTAGAAGCATTTGTAAATGCTAAAAACTGGTTAACAAAATAAAGTCGATTTAAATTAAATTTAAAAGAGGGCTTTAAAAAGTCCTCTTTTTTTTGCTCAAATAATAGAAACATTTTATTACTTTTTTTATGAAAGTTCCAAAGAAATATCGTTTTATCGTTGAATTGGGGAAAGCACTTCATATTTACGGAATTCCATCTTATAGAATTCAATCTTATCTAACTAGAGTAGCTAAAACACAAGGTCTAAAGGGAAGTTTTATGGATTTTCCTACTTGGATAAATTATGCATTTTATGATGATGAAGAGTCTTATAATTATATAGAATGTATTCCTCCTGGAGTATTAAACTTAGGGGCTTTATCAAGAATTTCTGAACTAACAAACAAAGTAATCGCTTCAAAAATTAATAGAGATTCTATAGATGAAGAATTAAATAAAATTCATGCTAAAACAAAAAAGGTAAATCACTTCTCTCTTATTTTAGCTTATGCTTTTTCTGCAGGAAGTTTTAGTCTATTAATAGGAACAAATTTGGTTTCTTTTGGATTTTCTTTACTTTTAGGTGCCTTAATTTATCTTTTATTATTTTTATCTACAAAATCTAAATATTTAGAAAACATTTTTGAAGCTTTTAGTGCTTTAATAGTAACTATTATAAGTTGTCTTTTAGCAATAGTTTTTCCTGATTTAAATATTGGATTAACAATTTTAGCATCCATCATAATTTTTATTCCAGGTTTAGCAATTACAACTGCTTTAGAAGAAATTACATCAAAAAATCTTGTTTCTGGAGGAGCTAAACTTTTTGATTCAATTATTTCATTATTTAAACAGTTTTTTGGGGTATTACTAGGTTTAGGACTTATGTCTTCTTTAATAGATATTAATTTATCTAATCATGTTTCAGATTTACCTAAATGGACAATGTTTTGTGCTGTCCCTGTATTTTCTTTAACACTTTTCCCTATATTTCAAGTTAGAAAAAAAGAACGTTTACTAGGACTTTTAACAGGTGCTTCAGCATTTTATATTACGTTAATTCTTTCTGAATACGGAATAATGGTAAGTACATTTATAGGAACTTTAGCTGTAGTTGGTTTAAGTCGTTTATTTGGTATAATTTCAAAAACTCCTAGAACTGTATATTTAACTCAAGGAATTATTTTACTTGTACCAGGAAGCAAATCGTTTATGGGATTAAGTAATTCGTTTTTACATTCTTCTGCAGCAGGTTCTGGAAACTTATTTGAACAAGTTGCATTTATTTTAATGGGAATTATTGGAGGACTACTCTTTGCTGGTACTTTTAAAGGTAAATCTAATATAGGAACAACAGAAAATAAATAAAATTAAAAAATCCAGAAGCTTTAAACTTCTGGATTTTTTTTAATCTATTTCTAAAAAAATTATTTTATTGACCTTAAAGTTGCTTGAGCAGAAACCAATCTTGCAATTGGCACTCTATATGGAGAACAACTTACATAATCCATACCAACACTATAACAAAATTCTACAGAACTAGGTTCTCCTCCATGTTCACCACAGATACCAACTTTTAAATTTGGTTTTGTAGACCTACCTCTTTCTGTTCCAATTTTTACTAATTGCCCTACTCCTTCTTGATCTAAAACTTCAAAAGGATCTACTTTTAAAATTCCTTTTTCTAAATAAGTAGGTAAAAACTTACCTGCATCATCTCTAGAATAACCAAATGTCATTTGCGTTAAATCATTTGTACCAAAAGAGAAAAAATCTGCTTTTTCTGCAATAATATCTGCCATTAAAGCTGCTCTAGGAATTTCTATCATTGTTCCAACTAAATAATCTACAGTATTATTTCTTTCTTTAAAAATAGTAGCTGCTGTTGTTCTAATTATTTTTTCTTGAAACTCAAATTCGTTTACAGTACCAATTAATGGAACCATAATTTCTGGTTTACATATAATACCTCTTTCTTTTAAATTTAATGCAGCTTCAATAATTGCACGAGTTTGCATTTCTGTAATCTCTGGGTATGTATTTCCTAATCTACAACCTCTATGCCCTAACATAGGATTAAATTCTTCTAATTCTGCTACTTTATTTTTAACGGCTTGTAAAGAAATATGCATTTCTTCTGCTAAATCTTTTTGAGTAGCTAATTGATGAGGCACAAACTCATGCAGTGGTGGATCTAACAAACGAATAGTTACTGCATAACCTTCCATTGCTTCAAAAATTCCTTCAAAATCTTCACGTTGCATAGGTAATAAATCTTCTAAAGCTTGTTTTCTTCCTTTAACAGTTTCAGCTAAAATCATTTCTCTCATAGCTTTAATTCTGTCTAATTCAAAAAACATATGTTCAGTTCTTGTTAAACCAATACCTTGCGCACCAAAACTTCTAGCAACTTTTGCATCTTTAGGGCTATCTGCATTGGTTCTTACTTTCATTATTGAATACTTGTCTGACAGTTTCATTAATTCTGCAAATTCACCACTTAATTCTGGCTCCATTGTTGCAACTTTACCTTCAATAATATTACCTGTAGAACCATTTAATGATATCCAATCTCCATCATGATATTCATGTCCATCTACAGTTAAGGTTCTTGTTTTATAATTTATTTTTAATGCTCCTGCACCAGAAATACAACATTTTCCCATTCCTCTAGCAACCACAGCAGCATGAGATGTCATTCCTCCTCTTGCTGTTAAAATTCCTTTTGCAATATTCATTCCTTCTAAATCTTCAGGAGAAGTTTCTATTCTTACTAAAATACTACTCTTGTATTTATCTGCTTCATCAGCAAAAAACACTATTTTACCAGTAGCAGCTCCAGGAGAAGCTGGCAAACCTTGAGCAATTACATTTGCATTTTTTAATGCTTTAGAATCAAATATTGGATGTAATAATTCATCTAATTTATTTGGTTCTACTAATAATAAAGCTTCTTTTTCATCAATCATACCTTCTTTTAGTAAATCCATTGCAATTTTTACCATTGCTGCACCAGTACGTTTACCATTTCTGGTTTGTAATATCCAAAGTTTACCATCTTGCATAGTAAACTCCATATCTTGCATATCTCTGTAGTGCTTTTCTAATATATCTTGATATGAATTTAATTCATTAAAAATTGAAGGCATTAATTCTTCTAAAGAAGGATATTTTTCTATTCTTTCTTCTTCTTCTACTTTTGCTAATTCTGCCCATCTTTGAGAACCTAATTTAGTAATTTGTTGGGGAGTTCTTACTCCTGCAACAACATCTTCTCCTTGAGCGTTAATTAAATACTCTCCATTAAAAACATTTTCTCCTGTACCTGCATCTCTTGTAAAACAAACTCCTGTACCAGAATTTTCTCCCATATTACCATAAACCATGGCTTGTACGTTTACAGCTGTTCCCCATTCTGAAGGATAACCATTCATTTTTCTATAATAAATAGCTCTATCACCATTCCAACTATTAAAAACAGCGATAACTGCACCCCAAAGTTGGTCCCAAGGATTTGTTGGAAAATCTAGACCCGTTCTTTTTTTAACAGCAGCTTTAAAATCGAACACTAAATCTTTTAAATCTTGAATTGTAAACTCTGTATCTAACTCAATTTTTCTTTTTTCTTTAAGATTCTCCATTATTTCTTCAAAAGGATCAATATCTTCTTTAGAAGCAGGTTTCATACCTAAAACAACACCACCATACATTTGTATAAAACGACGATAAGAATCCCAAGCAAACTGTTCATTTTTGGTTTTCTTTGCTAAACCTAAAACAACTTCATCATTCATTCCTAAATTTAAAACAGTATCCATCATTCCTGGCATAGAAACTCTTGCTCCAGAACGTACAGAAACCAAAAGTGGATTTTCTTTATCTCCGAATATTGTTCCCATTAAATTTTCAATATTAGCTACAGACTCTTCAACCTCTTTTTGTATCAAGTTTATAGCTGTTTCTTCACCTAAAGAATTGTACTCTGTACAAACTTCTGTTGTTATTGTAAATCCAGGAGGAACAGGAATTCCTATAGAACTCATTTCAGCTAAATTAGCTCCTTTACCTCCTAATAAGTTTTTCATTGTGCTGTTTCCATCAGCTTGTTTATCCCCAAATTTATATACACGGGGTTTTACTTCTTGTAATACTTCCATAATATGTTTATTTAAAAATACTGCTCCCTAATAAGCTTCTCTAAAAGTAGCTTTTAAACAACTAAAAAACTCTGATAAAAATCATAATATGAGTGTTTTACATTATAAACAACAGAAAAGTAATTCTGCTAAACAAAGTGTGAAAAATTATAATTTATGATGACAAAAAACAGTTAAATTTCAACTGTTTAATAACTATTTTTTAAAAATTGAGACTAAAAAGTGTCACAACTTTAAAACCATAATGTCATTATAATGTAGTCAAACTAAAAAACATATAAAATGAAAAATAAAATTACATTATTAGCTTTTAGCTTATTTCTAATTACTAGTGTTTCTTTTGCTCAAAAAAAAATAGAAGCAAAAACAATTATGAATGATATAAAATCTGGAAAATCTATTTCAATAAAAAATGCCACTATAGTTGGTGTTTTAGATTTTACTTATATGGATGAAGCAATAGAAAAACTTCCAAGAAAGAAAAAAAATAGTTGGTTTAATTGGAATAATAACGGCTCTTCTAACGAAGTAAAAAAACTAATTGAAACTAAAGTTTCTTTTATAAATTGTACTTTTCAAGATGATGTTTTAGCTTACATTCCTGATGAAAGAAGTGGTTATACATTTACCGCAAGTTTTGAAGACATTGCTATTTTTAAGGACTGTAATTTTGAACGCAAAGCAATGTTTAAATACTCTAGGTTTGAAAGAGATTCTGATTTCTCTGGTAGTACTTTTAATGATGATACTACTTTTAAATATGCAAAGTTTGATAAAAACATAAGTTTTTCTAACACCAATTTTGATGAATTAGCTACTTTTAAATATGCTAAATTTAATAATAATGTAAGTTTTTCTAATACTACTTTTAAAGATTCTGCAATATTTAAATACACAAATTTTAATGACGGAGTTTCTTTTAAAAATGCAAATTTTGAAGAAGATTTAAACATCAAATACATGAAAGTATCTGGAGATTTTGATATTTCTAACATGAAAGTTGCTTATGAAATTGACTCTAAATACACTAAAATCAATGGAAAAAGCTTTACTAAATATTTGATTGACTAAAAACAGGTATTTATACGTATTTTATTTTATCTAATATATTATAAATTGCAGCCATAATGGAAAAGGTTAGATTAGGGGCTAACTAAAACCAAACAAAGCTAGCCTTTCTTAAGGCTAGTTTTTTTTCTCTATAAAAAAATTCCCCACGATCAATTAATTTTGATTTATTGAAGAAGGTTAGTGTAAAACCCTAACCTTTTTTTTTAGAAAATTCTTTATTAGTATATTGTAGCAATACAAAACTAATATGCCAAATACAATTACAAGACTTTTCGATATTCCTTATTTTCAATTAAAACACAATCCTTTAGATAAATGTTTTAATTATAAAAAAAATAATATTTGGCATGCTATTTCTTCTAAACAATACATTAATACAGCAAATAAAGTAAGTGCCTCACTTTTAGAATTAGGTATAAAACCAAATGACAAAGTAGCTGTAATAACAGAAAACAATAACCCCAATTGGCATATTTTAGATATAGGTGTACTGCAAATAGGAGCACAAAATATACCTTTATACGCTACTCTTTCAGAAAAAGATTACGAATATATTTTAAATCATTCTGATTCAAAATGTTGTTTTGTTTCTTCTATAGAAATTTATAATAAAGTAAAGTCAATAGCTTCAAAAACAAAATTAAAACACATTTTTTTGCTAGAAGAATTAAACTCAAATTATGGTTGGGATACTTTTTTAAAAATAGGACAAGAAAAAAATTATCAATCAGAAATAGAAAACCTAAAAAATAATGTAAAAACAGAAAATTTAGCTACTATAATATATACTTCAGGTACAACTGGCACTCCTAAGGGAGTAATGTTAAGTCATAAAAATATTATTTCTGCTGTTTTTAGCGCTAAAAATTCATTACCAGATATAAATTCTGAAGTAATTAAAATTTTAAGCTATTTACCTGTTTGCCACATTTTTGAAAGAGCATCTTCATATTTTAATCAATATAGAAGCGCTGAAATTTATTTTGCAGAAAGTTTAGAAAAAATTGGAGATAATATTAGAGAAGTAAAACCCAATTATTTAGCTGTTGTACCAAGATTACTAGAGAAGATTTTTGATAAAATTGTAGACAAAGGAAGTAATTTAAAAGGCATAAAAAAAGTACTTTTCTTTTGGGCACTTCAGTTAGGTGAAATCTATGAACCTTATCATAAAAACGGAAATTGGTATCACTTTAAATTAAAAATTGCTAATAAATTAATTTTTTCTAAATGGAGAAAAGCTTTAGGAAACAACTTAGAATTTATGGTTTCTGGAAGTGCTCCTTTACAACCAAAACTTATTCGAATTTTTACTGCTGCTAAAATTCCAATTTTTGAAGGATATGGTATGACAGAATCTTCTCCATCTGGTTCTATTAACGATTTAAGAAATTTTAATTTAAAAATTGGTACAGTTGGTAAACCTGTGAAAGGTGTAGAAATTAAAATTGCAAATGATGGTGAAATATTGATGAAAGGAGATAATATTATGATTGGATATTATAAAAATCAAGAATTGACTGACAAGACTATAATAGATGGATATCTTCATACAGGTGATATTGGTGAACTTGATGAGGAAGGTTTTTTAAAAATTACTGATAGAAAAAAAGAAATATTTAAAACATCTGGAGGTAAATATATTGCACCTGCTGCTTTAGAAAGTGAGTTTAAACAATCTAGGTTTATAGAACAAATTATGGTTATTGGTGAATCTCAAAAAATGCCAGCTGCATTAATACAAGTAAATTTTGACTTTGTAAATGAGTGGGCAAAAAGACATAATTACAAAATTAACAATGTTTCAACTGATAAAACACTGATTAATAGGATTCAAAAAGAAATAGATTTCTATAATTCAAATTTTGGTAAATGGGAACAAATCAAAAAATTTGAAATTACACCTAATGAATGGACTATTGATGATGGACACCTAACACCAACAATGAAAATGAGAAGAAAAGTAATTCTAAAGAAATACAACAATCTTTATCATAAAATATATAATACCTAAATAAATTTATAATATTCATAATAAAAAACTCTTTTAATAAGTATTTGTTAAATCAATCTAAAATTCATATTTTGCCTTCTTCAAATTTAAAACAAGTATGGCAATAGAAATTACTCGATTATTCGATTTTCCTTATTATCAATTAGAAAACTATAATTTAGAAAAAGCATTTATATCTAAATCTAGTGGTTCTTGGCAATCAATTACTACTCAAGAGTATATTAATCAATCAAATCAAATAAGTAGAGGGTTAATTAAATTAGGTGTAAAACCGAATGATAAAATTGCAGTAATTTCCTCTACCAATAGAACTGAATGGAATATTTGTGATATAGGAATTTTACAAACAGGTGCACAAAATGTTCCTATTTACCCAACAATATCAGAAGTTGATTATGAATATGTTTTAAATCATTCTGAATCTATTTACTGTATTGTTTCTGATGAAGAAGTTCTAAACAAAGTAAATCTAATTAAGAAAAATACTAAACTAATAGATGTTTTTACTTTTGATGACATTAAAGGTGAAAAAAGTTGGAATGAGATTTTAGAATTAGGTAAAGATGAAAGTTTACAAAATGTTGTTGAAGACAGAAAAAACAATGTTAAAGAAGATGATTTAGCTACATTAATTTATACATCTGGTACTACTGGTAAACCAAAAGGTGTAATGCTTTCTCATAAGAATATAGTTACAAATGTTTTAAGTTCTGAAAAACGAGTACCTCTAGATAATGGAAATTCTAAAGGATTAAGTTTTTTACCAGTTTGCCACATTTTTGAACGTATGATTTTATATCTATATCAATACTGTGGTGTATCTATTTATTTTGCTGAGTCTATAGAAAAACTTTCTGAAAATGCTCAAGAAATAAAACCTCATGTAATGACAGCTGTTCCTAGATTATATGAGAAAATTTATGACAAAATAATTTTAAAAGGAGAAACTTTAACAGGTATTAAAAAAGCATTATTCTTTTGGGCTGTAAATTTAGGATTAAAATATGAGCCAAATGGAGCTAATGGTTGGTGGTATGAAAAGCAATTAGGTTTAGCAAGAAAACTAATTTTTTCGAAATGGCAAGCTGCTTTAGGTGGAGAATTAAAATTAATGGTTTCTGGAAGTGCTGCTTTACAACCAAGACTAACAAGAGTTTTTGCAGCAGCAGGTATGCCTATTATGGAGGGTTATGGTTTAACAGAAACATCTCCTGTACTATCTGTTAACGATCAAAGAAATAAAGGTTTTAAAATTGGAACTGTTGGTAAAGTAATTGATGGTGTAGAAGTAAAAATTGCAGAAAATGGAGAAATATTAGCCAAAGGTCCAAACATTATGCAAGGATATTATAAAGACCCAGAAAGAACCGCTAATGTTTTAAAAGATGGATACTTTTATACAGGAGATAAAGGAGAAATTGATAGTGAAGGATTTTTAAAAATTACAGGAAGAACAAAAGAAATGTTCAAAACTTCTGGTGGTAAATATGTAGTTCCTCCATTATTAGAGGGAGAGTTAAAACAATCTTTATTTATAGAACAAGCAATGGTTATTGGTGAAGGAGAAAAAATGCCAGCAGCATTTATTCAACCAAATTTTGAATTTATGAAAGAATGGATTCAACATAAACACTTAAATATTGGCACTAGTAATGAAGAAATAGCAAAATCAGATATTGTTATAAAACGTATTCAACAAGAAGTAGATAAATGTAATAAAAACTTTGGTAAATGGGAACAAATAAAACGTTTTGAGCTTACTCCTGAAGTTTGGTCTATAGAAGATGGCCATTTAACTCCTACAATGAAAATGAAACGTAAAATTATAAAAGAAATTTATAAAGATTTATACGAAAAAATATATAGAGAATAAATCAACATTTTCTTATCAAAAAAAAGGAGCAAGTTTTTAATAAAACTTGCTCCTTTTTTTACATTAAAACCTATAAAAAACAAAAAACCTCCACATTTCTGTGAAGGTTTAAGTGAGCCCTAAAGGATTCGAACCTTTGACCGCCTCCTTAGAAGGGAGGTGCTCTATCCAGCTGAGCTAAGAGCCCGTAGTTTTTATGTTGCTACGACAACTTTGTCGGGGTGGCAGGATTCGAACCTGCGACCTCCTCGTCCCAAACGAGGCGCGATGACCGGGCTACGCTACACCCCGTGTGCAATTTTCTTGCGGAGAGACAGGGACTCGAACCCTGGCGACCAAAAAGGTCGACAGATTAGCAATCTGCTGCATTACCACTCTGCCACCTCTCCTTTCGACTTCAAAACAAAGCTTGAAAGGAAAATTGCGAGTGCAAATTTAAGACTAGATTTACAATATAACAAGACTTTTTTGCACTTTTTTTTAATTATTTTTTTACTCAGGATATTCCACTCGTAAATGATAAATATTCATCAATTTTTTCTTAATTACTTTCTTAATTATTTCTATTTCTCTAAACGTAATATCTGAATTTAAGAACTGATTATCAGTCATTTGTTTTTCCATTATTTTATCAATTAAATTACTAATTGATAAAGCAGTTGGTTTTGTTAAACTTTTTGATGCTGCCTCAGATGCATCACACATCATTAAAATTGCTGTTTCTTTTGAAAAAGGTATTGGGCCTTGATATTGAAATTTCTTAATATCAACGTCAGAATCTGGGTTTAATTCTTTTTCCTTCATATAAAAATAATAAGTAGAACTAGTACCATGATGTGTTCTAATAAAATCTATAATTCTATCTGGAAGCTTATTCTTTTTAGCAAGCTCTACTCCTTTTATAACATGATCTGTGATTATTTTAGAACTATCTCTAGGAGATAAATCATTATGAGGATTCACTCCTGTAGATTGATTTTCTATAAAATATTGAGGATTTATCATCTTACCAATATCATGATATAAAGCACCTGTTCTAACTAACATTGAATTTGCACCAATTTCATTAGCAGCTGCTTCTGCTAAATTTGCTACTTGCATTGAATGCTGAAATGTTCCTGGAGCTTTTTCATTAAGTTCTCTTAAAAGTTTTGTATTTGTATTAGAAAGTTCTAACAATGTAACATCAGAAACTAATCCAAAAACTTTTTCATACATATAAATAAGAATAATAGATAAAAAGGATAATAATCCGTTTGCAGCGAAAAGCATAAAATAAGTCCAATTTATTTGAGAAGCATTTCCTTCTTTTATAATTGAAAAAGCAAAATACGTTAACATATAAATTAATGTAATTTGAGCAACTGAAATAAATAAATTGGCTCTTTTGTATAATTCTGACACTGTAAGTATTGTAACAATACCTGCAATAATATGTAGGTAAATAAACTCAAAACTATCTGGTACAATATATCCTAATAGCAAAACAGTTAAAACATGAGTAAAAAGGCCTAAACGTGCATCAAAAAAAGCTTTTAATACAATTGGTAAAATACTTAATGGTACTACATATAAATAATCTGAATTGTATTTTATTACCAATGTTTGAATAAATATCATTGAAAATACATTGAAGAAAATAAATGTAACCTTATTATTATTATCAAAAATTTCTACTCTATATTTTTTCAAAAATAATAAGAGCATTAATAACGCTAATGATACTAATATTGTATATCCTAAAATAATCCAATTATAGTTAGACTCTGTCCAAACCTGAGATTCAGATTCACTTTTTAAAGAGTTTAAAACTGCTAATTTTTTTCCTTCTACAATATCACCTTTTAAAATAATTAGTTTTCCAGATGCAACTTTACCTTTGGTATAAGAAATATTCTTTATTTCATTGTCTATTACTTTTTCTGTAAAACTACTATCATAAGATACATTAGGTTTAATAATTTTAGTTAGTAATTCTAATAAGGTCTTTCTTCCATAAGAAACCCCAACTTTGTTTAAGTTATTTCTAATAAGTTCTAGAACCTCTTTAGAGGTAAACAATTTTTTAAAAACTATATCTTCAACTTCATTTCCTTTTCTTATGGCAATAATTTCATTTTTGTTTAATACTCTGTCTTGACTTACAACTTCTAAAAATCCATTTTTATAAACTGTGTTGATTATCGATTCTCCAACTTTTGATAAATTATTAATTTGAGTAATGCTTAGTGAATCTGATTCTTTTATAAGAGAAAACCTTCTTTTAAAATTGGCTTTTACAGTATTTTCTATTTTAAAATCTTGAACAAAATAAGATTTTGAGTTCGCCTCAATCTCTTTAATTTCAATTTTTATTTCTTCTTCTGTTTTTTGAATTGCAAAATCAAAAGGAGCATATAAATTATCATATTTCCAAAGCTGTCCATTGCTAAAATCGTATTTAAAATGGCTTCCTTTTGGAAATAAATAAACAATAGCTATTGTGGCTACTAAAAACAAAATCACCTTATAAATAATGGTGTTATTTTGGTACAATTTATTTACTATATTACTCATACTTCTTATCTTCTTATAACAAACTTACCATAAAATATCCAAGACCTAAAATTCATGTTGAATATTAAAACTTAAATTGATTAAAAATAGTTAATTTAGCACAACAAACCATATAAAATTAAATTCAATTTATTTATGAAAGAAGTAGTAATTGTATCTGTTGCAAGAACTCCAATAGGAAGCTTTATGGGAAGTTTGTCTTCTATTCCTGCTCCTAAATTAGGAGCTATAGCAATTAAAGGAGCTTTAGAAAAAATTAATTTAAAAGCTAATCTTGTAGAAGAAGTTTATATGGGTAATGTAGTTTCTGCTGGTTTAGGTCAAGCACCTGCTAGACAAGCTGCAATTTATGCTGGAATTCCTGACACTGTACCATGTACTACCGTAAATAAAGTTTGTGCCTCAGGTATGAAATCTATTATGCTTGCTGCTCAAACTATTATGTTAGGTGATGCAGATGTTGTAGTTGCTGGTGGTATGGAAAATATGAGTTCAATTCCTCACTATCAACATGCAAGAAAAGGTGCAAAATTTGGACCTATTACATTAGAGGATGGAATGCAAAAAGATGGCTTAGTAGATGCTTATGATAATGTAGCTATGGGTGTTTGCGCTGATAAATGTGCTAGCGAATATGAATTTTCTAGAGAAGATCAAGATAATTTTGCAATTCAATCTTATAATCGTTCAGCAAAAGCATGGGCTGAAGGGAAATATACTGATGAAATTGTTCCTGTAGAAATACCTCAAAGACGTGGAGAACCTATTGTTTTTTCTGAAGATGAAGAATACAAGAATGTAAAAATGGAAAAAATACCAGCTTTAAGAGCTGCTTTTACCAAAGAAGGAACAGTAACTGCTGCAAACGCTTCTACTATAAATGATGGAGGTGCTGCATTAGTTTTAATGTCTGCAGATAAAGCTAAAGAATTAAACATTACTCCTATTGCTAAAATAAAAAGTTTTGCTGATGCTGCACATGAACCAGAATGGTTTACTACTGCACCTGCCAAAGCTTTACCAAAAGCATTAGCAAAAGCAAACTTATCTATAAATGATGTAGATTTCTTTGAATTAAATGAAGCATTTTCTGTAGTAGGTTTAGCAAATATGAAAATTTTAGGAATTACTGATGACAAAGTAAATGTAAATGGTGGTGCAGTATCTCTTGGACATCCTTTAGGTGTTTCTGGAGCAAGAATTGTAATTGCTTTAACATCAATTTTAAAACAAAATAATTCTAAAATTGGAGCTGCAGCTATTTGTAATGGTGGTGGTGGTGCAAGTGCTTTAGTATTAGAAAAAATATAACCTTAATAAAATAACAAAGTTTTATGCTCTATGGCATTTGTAATTTAAGTATTGTCTCTTTAAGAGCAACAGCTTCAGACTTATCAGAAATGGTAAGTCAGGTTTTGTTTGGTGAAACTTTTGAAATAATTGAAGAAGATAAAGAATGGAGTAAAATTCGTTTAACTTTTGATAATTATGAAGGTTTTATAAATAATAAACAATTTATTAAAATTACTGAAAACACATTTTCGAACTTAATTGCTAAAAAACCTTTTTATTCAGGAGAAATCTTAGATTTTATAACAAACAATAAAAACGAATTAACTACAATACCTATTGGTGCTAGTTTACCTTTTTACAATCAAGGAAAACTTCAAATTAATGAAGAAACGTATTTTTATGAAGGTGCAGTTTTATCTGAAAAAAAATCTAAAAAAGAAATTTTACAAACAGCTTTTAACTACTTAAATACTCCTTTTTTATGGGGAGGAAAAACTCCTTTTGGTATAGATTGTTCTGGTTTTACTCAAATGGTATATAAACTATGTGGATACCACCTTTTAAGAGATGCTAAAGAGCAAGCGACCCAAGGTGAAGTTCTTAGTTTTATTGAAGAAAGTGAAGCTGGAGATTTAGCGTTTTTTGATAATGAAGAAGGTGAAATAATACATGTAGGGATTATTCTAAATGATTATCATATTATACATGCACATGGTAAAGTAAGAATTGATACTTTAGATCATAGTGGAATATTTAATGCAGATATTCAAAAACATACACACAAATTAAGAATCATAAAAAAAATGATTTAAGAGATAAAAAAAATCCGAAACTAAATAGTTTCGGATTTTTTTATTTTTATAAAGTCTAATAATTATTGACCTCTCATTTCTTTATAAATTGGTCTTAAAGCATCTGCTTCACTTTCCATTTCTAAAGTATCATAGATATTTAATAAAGTACCTACAGTTCCTTCAGTTCTTTTAATTTCATCAGCCTTAACAATATAAGGTAATGCATCTTTACAGATAGTTTTTAATACACCCTCTAATTCAGTATATTTTTTATCATTAGATAAATTTTCATTCATTTCATTAACAACAGCAATTCTTTTATTTAAAATTACAACTCCTAAATTTAAATAAGCATCACCATAATCTGGATCTAATTCAATAGCTTTTTTATAAAAACCAATTGCTTCTTCAATCTTGTTTTCATTAGCGTTTACAACACCTAAATTAAAAAATAAGTTAGGGTTTGTAGGGTCTATTTTTACAGCTTCTTCCATTAAAACTGCAAATTTATCCATTTGCTTAAGCTCAATATACATTTGAGCTTCATTTAATAAAAGATTGATATTTTTAGGATCACTTTTTCTAGCTTCAGCCAAAGCTTCAACTGCTAATTCTGGTTTACCAAGATTTACATAGTTATACCCTATATTTTTAATAATCTCAGATTTTTTAGATTTAGAGTTTTTTTCAGTTGGTTTATTATATTTACCAAACTTAATCATAGCATCTCTATTTGCTTTAGAACCTAAATTTTCAACTTTATTTGTAGCCTTATTTACTGCAAAATATTGAGTAGTAATACCTGTATAATTAATATCTTGTAATTGTTTATAATATTTTAAAGAAAGATTATAATCTTTTGCAGCTGCAGAACTCATAGCAGCATTGTATAAAAATGCTGTATCTGCAGGACTTAATTTATAAGTTAAATAAAAGTTATTAGTTGCTTGTTTATAATTCTTATTTCCATATTGCTCAATTGCTTTTTTAGAAACAAACTGAATTAAATCATTTAATTTAGGTTGAGCTAACTTTGTATATTTAAGTTTACCTGATTCTTTTTCATAATCAAATAAATCTTGGTAAGCATCTGCTGCTTTATTTATATTCGATTTTCCATAAGCTTGACCTTTTAAAAAGTAATATTTTGCTTTATATTTTGGTTCTATTGAATCTTCAGAGCCTTCTAAAGTTGCTATAGTAGCTTTAGCTTCTTTAAATTGACCTTTTTTTAGGGCCTTTTCAACAGCTTTTAATTCATTTTTTTGCGCAAAAGAGGCTACAGATAATAAACCTATAGTTAACGCTAATAATTGTTTTTTCATTTTACTTATATTAATATTTGTTATTCTTGATTTTCATTTACATCATTGTCAATATTCGTGCCATTGTTATCATTTTCTTCATCATTTTCAACATTTTCTTCTTCATGAACCACTTTAGCAACTGCAGCAATGCTATCATCATCTTTAATGTTAATTAAACGTACTCCTTGAGTAGCTCGTCCCATAACTCTTAAATCTTCTACAGCCATTCTAATAACAATTCCAGATTTATTAATTATCATTAAATCGTTAGAATCATCAACGTTTTTAATTGCAACTAAATCACCTGTTTTTTCAGAGATATTTAAAGTTTTAACTCCTTTACCACCTCTGTTTGTAATTCTGTAATCTTCTAAACTAGAACGCTTTCCATATCCTTTTTCAGAAACTACTAAAATGTTACTTTCCATATCATTAACAGCAACCATACCAATTACTTCATCATTTTCATGTTGCAAAGTAATACCTCTAACACCTGAAGCTGTTCTACCCATAGGCCTAGTTTTAGCCTCTTCAAAACGAATAGATTTACCAGATTTTAAAGCTAACATTACTTGGCTATCTCCAGTAGTTAATTTTGCTTCTAAAAGCTCATCACCTTCTTTAATTGTTATTGCGTTTATTCCATTTGTTCTTGGACGAGAATATTGTTCTAAAGAAGTCTTTTTAACTTGACCTTTTTTAGTAGCCATAATTACATAATGACTATTAATATAATCTTGGTCTTTTAAATCTTGAGTTACTAAGAATGCTTTTACTTTATCATCTTGTTCTATATTGATTAAGTTTTGCATTGCTCTACCTTTGGTATTTTTACCACCTTCAGGTATTTCATAAACTCTCATCCAGAATACTTTTCCTTTTTGAGTAAAGAACATCATATATTGATGGTTAGTACCCACAAATAAATGCTCTAAGAAATCTTCGTTTCTGGTAGTTGCTCCTTTTTGACCTCTACCTCCTCTATTTTGAACTTTATATTCTTCAAGATTTGTACGTTTTAAATATCCTGCATTAGAAATAGTAACTACTACTTTTGTATTAGGAATCATATCTTCAATACGCATATCTCCACCAGCATATTCTATAGTAGAATTACGCTCATCACCATATTTTTCTTTAATGTGAAGTAATTCATCTGTAATAATTTGGTAACGTCTTGGTTCGTTAGATAAGATATCTTTTAAATCTGCAATTGTTGCAATAATTGCATCATATTCAGCTCTTAACTTATCTTGTTCTAATCCTGTTAATTGACGCAATCGCATTTCTACAATTGCTTTTGCTTGAATTTCTGTTAATTCAAAACGCTCAATTAAACTTTCTCTAGCTTCATCTGCATTAGAAGAAGCTCTAATTAGCTTTATAACTTCATCAATATTATCAGAAGCAATAATTAACCCTTCTAAAATATGTGCTCTTGCTTCAGCTTTTTTTAATTCAAATTCTGTTCTTCTAACAACAACTTCATGTCTGTGTTCAACAAAATAATGAATTAATTGTTTTAAGTTTAATTGCTCTGGTCTTCCGTTTACAAGTGCAATGTTATTTACACTAAAAGAAGTTTGTAATTGTGTGTATTTAAATAATTTATTTAAAACAATGTTAGGAATTGCATCACGTTTTAAAATATAAACGATACGCATTCCGTTTCTATCAGATTCGTCTCTAATATTTGCAATACCTTCAATTTTCTTATCATTTACCAATTCAGCAGTTTTCTTAATCATATCTGCTTTATTTACTTGGTAAGGAATTTCTGTAACAATAATGCACTCACGTCCTTTAACCTCTTCAATAACGGCTTTAGCACGCATTACAATACGTCCACGACCTGTATGAAAAGCATCTCTTACACCATCATAACCATAAATAATACCTCCTGTAGGAAAATCTGGAGCAGAAATATGCTGCATTAATTCGTCAATCTCAATATCTCTATTTTCAATATAAGCTACAGTACCATTAATAACTTCTGTTAAATTGTGAGGTGCCATATTTGTTGCCATACCTACTGCAATACCAGAAGCTCCGTTTACTAATAAATTAGGAATACGAGTTGGTAAAACTGTTGGCTCTTGCAAAGTATCATCAAAGTTTAAACGATGATCTACAGTATCTTTTTCAATATCAGCTAACATTTCTTCTGATATTTTTTGCATTCTAACCTCAGTATAACGCATTGCTGCAGGAGAATCTCCATCTACAGAACCAAAGTTACCTTGGCCATCTACCATCATATAACGTACACTCCAATCTTGAGCCATACGTACCATAGAGTCATAAACAGAAGTATCTCCATGTGGGTGATACTTACCTAAAACTTCTCCAACAATTCTTGCGGATTTTTTATACGAACCAGTTGCTTTAATTCCTAATTCATGCATACCATACAAAACTCTTCTATGAACTGGTTTTAAACCATCTCTTACATCAGGTAATGCTCTTGATACAATCACTGACATCGAGTAATCAATGTATGCAGATTTCATCTGCTCTTCAATGTTAATCGGAATCAACTTTTCTCCGTCTGCCATATATATATTTTGATTAATTTTACTTCATTTTTTTAAAACAAGGCAAGATACTATTTCTTCCTCTTTTTACAAAGGTTTTAACGCTTCTAATTGCGCTTAGTTATTAACATTTTTTGATAATTTTTAACACTATTTTATTTGTTTGATTTCTAAGAGTTTTCTACCTTGGTATGATAGACTAAATGTCATTTATTTACCATTGGCATATTTTTTGTAATTAACCACAAAAAAAAGGACTAATTTTACAATACATCAATTAAAGACATAAAGAAATATGGATGATAATTTTTCACCAAAAGTTAGAGATGTTATTACTTTCAGTAAAGAAGAAGCACTACGTTTAGGGCAAGAATTTATTGGAACAGAGCATCTTTTACTTGGTTTAATAAGAAAAGGAGAAGGTAAAGCAATAGAAATATTAACAGCTTTTGATATTGACTTAGGTTTATTACGCACTAAACTAGAGCAATTAAACCCTGCTAATCCTACTTTTATTGAAAACAACGACAAACCAAGTTTACGTTTAACTAGGCAAGCAGAAAAAGCTCTAAAAACAACTTTTTTAGAAGCTAAATTATATCAAAGTGATTCTATAGATACAGCTCATTTATTACTGTGTATTTTAAGAAACGAAAATGATCCTACAACAAAATTAATTCAAAAATATCATGTAAATTATGAAGAAGCTAAAACTTTATACAAACAATTACATGTAGATGATACTGACGCTGAATTACCAACAAATCCTATAGCTGAAACACCTTCTGATGATGAATTTGCTTCAGAAAAAAAGAACCCTTTTGATCAACCTCAAAAAGGAAAAAATGTAAAAAAATCTAAAACTCCTGTATTAGATAATTTTGGTAGAGATTTAACAAATTTGGCTGAAAATGGAAAATTAGATCCTGTTGTTGGAAGACAAAAAGAAATTGAAAGGGTTTCTCAAATTTTAAGTAGAAGAAAGAAAAACAATCCAATGTTAATTGGAGAACCTGGTGTAGGTAAATCTGCCATTGCAGAAGGTTTAGCATTAAGAATTGTAGAAAGAAAAGTTTCTAGAATTTTATTTGATAAAAGAATTGTTTCTTTAGATTTAGCAAGTTTAGTTGCTGGCACTAAATACCGTGGACAATTTGAGGAAAGAATGAAAGCTCTAATGAATGAACTTGAAAAGAATGATGATATTATTCTTTTTATTGATGAAATTCACACCATTGTTGGTGCTGGTGGAGCAACAGGTTCTTTAGATGCTTCTAATATGTTAAAACCTGCTCTTGCAAGAGGAGAAATACAATGTATTGGAGCAACAACTCTTGACGAATTTAGAACAAATATTGAAAAAGATGGCGCTTTAGAACGTCGTTTTCAAAAGGTAATTGTTGAGCCAACAAGTGTAGAAGAAACAATACAAATTTTACATAATATTAAGGCAAAATATGAAGAACATCATAATGTAGATTTTACTGACGATGCTATTGAAGCTTGTGTAAAATTAACAAATAGATATATGACAGATAGATTTTTACCAGACAAAGCTATAGATGCTTTAGATGAGGCTGGTTCTAGAATTCATATTACTAATATTGTAGTTCCTCAACAAGTTTTAGAACTAGAAGCTCAACTAGAAATTATAAAAGAACGTAAAACTAATGCTGTAAATGGGCAAAAATATGAAGAAGCAGCTAAATTACGTGATGATGAAAAAAACATGGAAGCTGCTTTAAGTTCTGCTCAAAATCAATGGGAAGAAGCTTCTAAATTAAATAGAGAAATTGTTACAGAAGACAATGTTGCTGAAGTAGTTTCTATGATGACAGGTATTCCTGTAAATAGAGTTGCTGAAGCAGAAAGCCATAAATTACACGAATTACCTCAACTTATTAAAGGTAAAGTTATTGGTCAAAACGAAGCAGTTACTAAAGTTGTAAAAGCTATTCAAAGAAATAGAGTTGGTTTAAAAGACCCTAACAAACCAATTGGTTCTTTTATTTTCTTAGGACAAACTGGTGTTGGAAAAACACAATTAGCAAAAGTTTTAGCACGTGAATTATTTGACTCTGATGATTCTTTAATTAGAATTGATATGAGTGAGTACATGGAGAAATTTGCAATTTCTAGATTAATTGGTGCTCCTCCTGGTTATGTAGGTTATGAAGAAGGTGGACAATTAACAGAAAAAGTAAGAAGAAAACCTTACTCTGTAGTTCTTTTAGATGAAATTGAAAAAGCACATCCAGATGTATTTAATATGCTTTTACAAATTTTAGATGATGGCTATATTACAGATAGTTTAGGAAGAAAAATCGATTTTAGAAATACCATTATTATAATGACTTCTAACATTGGTGCTCGTCAATTAAAAGATTTTGGTGGTGGTGTTGGTTTTGGAACCTCTTCAAAAAAAGAACAAGCAGATGCCCATGCAAAATCTGTTATTGAAGGAGCCTTAAAAAAATCTTTTGCACCAGAGTTTTTAAACAGAATTGATGATGTAATAGTATTTAATGCTTTAGAAAGAGAAGACATACATTCTATTATAGATATTGAATTAGACAAGCTACTAAACAGAATCTCAGACTTAGGTTATACTTTAAATTTAAGCGAAAAAGCTAAAGATTATATAGCAGACAAAGGTTTTGATAAAAAATATGGAGCAAGACCTCTTAAAAGAGCTATACAGAAATACATTGAAGATGCTTTAGCTGAAGAGATTGTAAATTCTAAACTTTCTGAAGGTGATACTATTATAATGGATTTAGATGAAAAAGAAAATAAACTTACTATTAAAATAGAAAAAGGCGAAAAAAAACCTGAAACTAGCACTGAAACAGAATCTTAAAATAAAAATCCTAAACTTTAGTTTAGGATTTTTTTATACATACACTCTATGAAAAAAATAATTTTAATTGTAATCTCATTATTATATATCAATTCTTACGCTCAAAAAAAACAACTATGGGCTA
This sequence comes from Polaribacter sp. Z022, assembly GCF_023555495.1. Lineage (GTDB taxonomy): Bacteria > Bacteroidota > Bacteroidia > Flavobacteriales > Flavobacteriaceae > Polaribacter. The sequence continues at coordinate 278,354 of NZ_JALCZO010000004.1, forward strand.
AATCTTTTATTAACAAAAAAGCACCAGAACTAGTAGTCGAAAAATGGTTATCAAACGTACCAACAACTAAAGATAAATTTATATTAATAGATTTTTGGGCAACTTGGTGTGGTCCTTGTGTACGAGGTATTCCAGAAATGAATAATTTTCAGAAAGAATTTTCAGAAGATTTAGTTGTTATTGGTATAAGTAAAGAATCAAGATCAAAAGTTAAGAGATTTAAAAAAGCTAAAATAGAATACTTTAGTGCAATAGATACAAAAGGAACTATTAGTGATAAATTAAAAATTAGAGGAATACCACATTGTATAATTATAAACCCAAAAGGAATTGTAGTTTGGGAAGGTTGGCCACAATTAAAAGGTTACGAATTGACTTCAGAAGTTATACAAAAATTAATATCAGATTATAAATCCTAATTAAAAAATCACGATAATTTTATACATGTTATATTAAAAACTAAATAATACATAGCCAAATTTTTATTAGTTTAAAAGATAAATAACTCAACTACCATCTATATCTTTTAAAGAATACCCACCACAATAACCTAAACAAAACCAATAAGTTAACGTTTAGGGGTAGGAAAAACCACCCTGCTTTTTTTAGGAATTTACTTATTATTTTTAGAAATTTACATTATTGGTAATTTATAATTAAGACTTACAATAAGTATTAATTTGTAAAACCAAGTAGAAATACCCGATTTTAATATGAAAATTGTTTTCATTCAATTTTTATTATACTTTTAAACTATCAAACTAACTAATTACTAACCCAAGTTATCCCTATATTCTTATAATTCCTCCAATATGAATATACCTTTCTTATAACTTTTTTTTAAAATTTAAACAATCAATTATTCTTTAATTGACATCTAATCTTGATTTGAAAAAAACAAAACTCGATTTTAATGGGATAATTATGTCCAAAAAAAACTAATAACAAATATTACTAACCCAAACTTAATTATTATGAAAACAAAACTAAACTTTATTATTAATCTTAAAAAACTGCTCATTATATGTGGTTTTTTATTTTTTACTAGTTCAGCTATGGCTAGTCATTTTAGACATGGAACTATTAGTTGGCGAGTTGTAAGTGGAAACACTGTTGAATTCAAAATTAGTCAAGCATGGGCTAATTATGGTAATTGGACTATTGGACAAACTGGATATGGAGATAGACTGTATTTTGGTGATGGACAAAACACTCCTTTTTCTGTAGTAATTACTGCAGTAAATACCTCAGAAAATTGGTATTATGGGGAAACAACTTTTACACATACGTATGCAAATTCAGGTAATTTTTTGGCCTATTTTGGAGGATGTTGTAAAATCGGTCAACTCTCTAACAATAGTGGTTCTTCTTGGAGAAGTGAAACAATAGTTAATGTTGGGTCTGGTAATGAATCTCCTGTTACAACAATGGCGCCAATAATTAATATGCAAACCGGTTCAACAACAGCTACATTTCAAGTACCAGCTTCAGACCCAGATGGAGATACATTAACATATAGATTGGCAACATCTTCAGAAATTAATGGAGGGCAACCTTCTGGAATTTCCATTGACGCGAACACTGGTATAATAACATTTAATACTCAAGGTAGAGCTATAAATAGTTTATGGAATGCTGCCATTGTTGTAGAAGATGGGCAAACAAAAGTTATTAACGATTTTATCATAAAAATTGTTCAACAATCAAACCCTCCAGTTTTTGATTACACAGTAACACCTAATAATGGTTTTACATATCAGGTTTCTCCTGGTGTTCCTGTAAATTTTTCAGTAAAAGCAGATGACACTGATCCTGGTGCAACAGTTAGTTTACAATCTATTGGTGTTCCTCCTGGAGCTAATATCGTTTTAAATAACCAAAATATAAGTTCTATAACTGCCAACTTTAGTTGGACACCAACAGCTTCAAATTTAGGAACAAATGTTATAAACTTTCTTGCACAAGATAATGTTGGAGCTCAAGTAAGTACCTCTGTAACAATTTTAGTGAGTTTAAAACCACAATTTGATGTACCGCCTACTCCTGCTGAAGGAATACATAATGTATATACACCTGGAGACGTCATAACATATACTGTTCAAGCTTCAGATCCTGATCCTTTAGATGTAGTTAGTTTTACAGATATAAAAGGTAAAGATATGATGGGTATGCCAATTGCACTTTACAATAATGCATCTTTTGGCAACTTAAATGGTATGGCTACAAACCCTACAAGCGGAACATTTACATGGAATACCCAAGCAAGTGATTGGGGACATAAACATGTTTATTTTTATGCTACTGATAGCTATGGAGATGTTACAAGACATGAAGTTAGTCAATTAATAAATACGCCACCTATTTTTACTTCTACTCCAGTTAATTCTGCAGATGTAGGCGTACAATATAATTATACAATTAGTATTTCAGATGCAGATATTGTATATGGTGATGAAATAACTATCTTAGGAATTACAGTTCCTAATTGGTTAACACTTACAGATAATGGAGATGGAACTGCAACTCTAATTGGAACACCTTCTGTTTCTGACGTTGGTACTGCTTCTTTAAATATTCAAGGTGAAGATAAAAATCATCATCAAGATCCAAGAGGTATTATAAATCAACTTTTTGATATAACAGTAAATAATTGTGCTATAGATGTAATAACATCAAACATTTCAATTGAACTTGATGCCCAAGGAAATGCATCAATTTCTACGAATGACATAGATAATGGTTCATCAGCTACTTGTGGAATTTCAACATTAGCCTTAGATAAAACTAATTTTAACTGTAACAATATTGGTCAAAACACAGTAACTTTAACAGTAACTGATACAAATTCTAATACTTCTTCTGCAACAGCAATTGTTACTGTAACAGAAAATACACCTCCAATTATTGATACTCAAAATGTAAGTGTTTATTTAGATGCTTCAGGTAATGCAAGTATTGCTACTTTGCCTTCTTCAACTTCTATATATACTGAAAACTTTAACAACCAATCTTCAGGAGGAAATCTATCTTCATTAGTAAATTGGGATGTATTAACTGGTAACGTAGATGTTGCTGACTTTATTCCTGGAAATGGAAGTCAAGAATTAGATTTAGCTGGTTCAGTAAATTCTATAATTAGAACTAAAACAGCTATTAACTTAACTCCTGGTCAATATGAAATAACTTTTGACAATAAAGTTAATTCCAATCCTAGTGGAGGAAATACTGTTCTAGTTTCTATTGGTACTGCTTTTAGCCAACAATTTGCCTCACCAAATGTTGCAACTCAAGAAAGTGCAACTTTTACAGTTTCTCAATCTGAAGCAGCATTTATTACTTTAGAGCAATTAGGCACTTCTGATGCTTCAGGATCATTTGTTGGTAATTTTAATATTAATAAAATAGAAAATTCTTCTTATTCTGTTATAACACAAATAACAGATAACTGTGGTATAAGTAATATTTCAATTAGTAATTCAGATTTTACTTGTGATAATCTAGGTCAAAATACTGTAACAGTTACTGCAACAGATTTTAATGGAAATTCAACGAGTAGTCAGGCAATAGTTACGGTTATAGATGATATTATTCCAACTGCAATTACACAAGACATTACAGTTCAATTAGATGCAAATGGTACAGCTTCAATAACTCCAGAAAGTATTGATAATGGTTCATTTGACAATTGTGAAATTGTAAACATGACTTTAGATAAATCAAACTTTACCTGCAATGACATAGGACAAAACATTGTAACATTAACGGTTAATGATGCTGCTGGAAATGGAAGAACTATTCCTTCTAATTTAATTGGTCATTGGAACTTTAATTCTGGAACAGAACTTCAAGATCTAACTGGTAATTGGGGAGATCTTATTGTTTCTGGAAACGCATCTATTTCTAATGGAGAATTAGATGTAAATAATGGTGGTATGGCAAGAACATCATCTTATAATGGACCAACAATTGGAAACAAAACATTAGTTTCATTTGTTTCTTTAGATAATTTAAATGTTAGATCTGGTTCAGCTATTACTATTGATGCTATTTCAGTTGATAATTTTGACGGAATAATTTATGCAGAACAACAAGCTAATAGATGGATGAACGGTAGTTCTTATTTTAGAAGAACTCAAGCTCTAAATCCAGGATACGCAGAATCTGTTCCAAGTGAAAAAGTTATGGTTGCAATAACATATGAACAAATAAACTCTTCTCAAGTTAAAGTTTCTTTTTATAGAAATGGGGTAGCTTTTGGTTCATACACTTCAAACAATTATACAACTTGGAGTGCTAATAATGCTGAAATACTATTTGGAGCTAGACATTTTATTAATAACTCAAACTCTCAGATAGGTTCTTTAGATGCTCATGTAGATGAGGCAATGATCTTTAATAAAACCTTAACAAATGCAGAAATATTAGCTTTATATAATAAAGGTAATACTGCAACTGCAACAGTAACAGTTGAAGACAATATTCTACCTACAGTAATTACTCAAGATATTGTTATAGAATTAGATGCAAACGGAAATGCTTCAATTACATCAGATATGATAAACAATGCTTCTTTTGACAATTGCGAAATTGCATCTTATTCTTTAGACTTAGACAGTTTTAATTGCTCTAATGTTGGTAACAATACAGTTACTTTAACAGCTACTGATGTAAATGGTAATGTTGCTTCATCAACAGCAACTGTTACTGTTAAAGATACGATTTCACCAACAGTAGTCACTCAAGATATTTCTATAGATTTAGACGCAAATGGTAATGCTTCAATTACTCCAGATATGATAGATAATGGATCTAATGATGCCTGTGGAATTGAATCTTATAGTTTAGACATGGATTCTTTTTCATGTGCAAATGTTGGAAACAATACAGTTTCTTTAACTGTAACAGATGTTAATGGTAATTCTGCTTCTTTAACTGCAAATGTAACTGTTAATGATATTACACCTCCAACAGTTTCAACACAAAATGTTGTTATAGATTTAGATGTTAACGGAACTGCATCAATAACTACAGATATGATTAACAATGGAACTTCTGATGCTTGTGGAATTACAACACTTGCTTTAAATGTTGACTCTTTTACTTGTGCAAATGTTGGTAATAACGAAGTTATTTTAACAGCAACAGATGTTAATGGAAACTCAGCTTCTTTAACTGCAAATGTAACTGTTAATGATAATATTGCTCCTACTGTAATTACACAAGACATTGCACTTTTATTAAATACAAATGGAAATGTTTCTATAACACCACAATTTATAGACAATGGTTCTTTTGACAATTGTGCTATTGCAAGCTATTCTTTAAGTAAAGATAGTTTTGATTGTTCTAATGTTGGATCAAATATAGTTACTTTAACTGTTGTAGATGTTAATGGTAACAGTACTTCAAATACAGCTACTGTTACAGTAAGTGATAATATTCCACCTGCTGCTATTGCTCAAGACATAACTGTTCAATTAGATGCAAATGGAAGTGCTTCAATTACTGCAAATGATATAGATAATGGCTCTTTTGATAATTGTTCATTTACTACTTCTATTGATATCTCAGAATTTAGTTGTGCAAATGTTAATACAACAAATACAGTTACATTAACAGTAAGAGATACTAGTGGAAATACAACTTCTACAACAGCTAATGTTACAGTAATAGATAGTGTTATACCAAATGTAATTACACAAAATATAGATGTGTTTTTAGATGAAAATGGAAGTACTTCTATTACTACAGACATGATAGACAATGATTCTTCTGATGCTTGTGGAATTGCTTCTATTGCTTTAGACACAACAACATTTAATTGTGCTAATTTAGGAGAGAACATTGTAACTTTAACAGTTACAGATGTTAACGGAAATGTTAATAGCAATCAAGCTACAGTTACAGTTATAGATAACATAGCTCCAATTGTTGGTACACAAAATATATCTGTAGAATTAGATGCTTTCGGAAATGCAAGTATTACTCCAGAAGATGTATTAATAATGACTGAAGATGATGTTGAAAGAGGTGATAGTTGTATTGTTTCTAATGCTAATGAACATGCAATGTGTTTAAATGACTATAAACATTCTAGTTATAAATACAAACATGGAAATAAGTATAAATACAGCTGTAAAAGTTCTAACCATGGTCATCACAAAGACAATGCTTGTTTTTCTTTTGATACCAATCAAGGAACAGTTATTAAAAACCTTGATGGATCTATGGTAGTTACTGGTAACCTAATAAACCCAGAAGATGCTACAGATATTTGGCAAGTAACTTTAAATTTAGTAAACCCAAAAAATTGGACAGATTGGTCTCAATTAAAAAGAAAATACAAAGGTTCTAAAAGAAAAATAGGTTACAGCTATAAAGATTGGACATATTTTGAGTTAGGAACTGGAAGTAAATTAACAGGTGCAGGAACTAATGCAGGCTCTGAAACAGAAATCACTCAAAAGTATTCTAAATATGGTTTCCAATTAGGTGATAAAGCTAATTTAGAAAACGGTAATTATGGATTAAGTGGTACTTTTTATTACATAAATTCTAAAGGAAAGAAGAAAAAAGGAGAATTTAATTTCGATATTTCTGATTGTGAACAATTACCTGTACCAGAAGGAACAGTATTTACAACTGACAACTGTAGTATAGCAAGTACTTCTTTAGATATTAGTTCTTTTGGATGTGATAATTTAGGAGATAACACAGTACAAGTTTCTGTAACAGACCAAAGTGGCAATACAACTACAGTACCTGTTACTATTACTGTTTTAGGAGAAACACCTTCTATTAGTATTGAAAACTTCAATACTGTTTATGGTCAAAAAGAAAACACTGTTTACTTAGGATATCAAGAAAGCGTTTATTTAAAAACTGAAGTAAGTGGTGGATCTGGATTTACTTATGAATGGACAGATGAAAGTGGAGATGTATTTTCTACAGACAAACATCCAAAAGTATCACCAGAGGTTACAACAACCTATACTGTTGTCGTTACAAATTCTAACGGTTGCCAATCTACAGATTCTGTTGAAGTTTGTGTTATTGATGCAAGAGCTAAAGACAGACATGGACGTTTTAATGGTAAAGTTCTAATTTGTCACCATGCACATAAACATTCTAAATCTTATAAACATAATTCTCATTCGAGTAATCACAATGATGATAAATTAATAAGTGTAAGTAAAAATGCTGTAAAAGGGCATTTAAAACACGGAGATGTATTAGGAGGTTGTGAAGCTACTTGTGCTACTGAAGTATATGTTGAGCCAGAACCAGTAACAGATGTTAATATATATCCAAACCCATCTACAGGTTACTTTAAAGTAAAACTAGAAAATTTCGAAAATAAAGCTGAGGTTTTACTTTATAATTTACATGGTAGATTGTTACAACGTAGATATGTTAGAGACTGCAGAAGAGAACAAAGTGTTACTATGGGTAGCAGATGGTTACGTGAAGGAATTTACGTTGTTAAAATTAGAACTGGAGGTGAAATATTTACAGGAAGAGTTGTAATAGAAAGATCTCATTATTAATTTTAAACTTAAGTAAGTAATAACTTATTTAATAATATTTAAACTGGCTAAGTCATTACTTAGCCAGTTTTTTTTTAACAACTATATATTGTAAATAAATCTGTAATAAATAAGAATTTAGAAAAGAATACATACCTAATTCCTAATTCTATCAGCTTCAGCAATTAAAGCAACTTTAGCATTTTCAGCACCTATACTCAAAGTAGTTTCTAATAAATTATCTTTTTCATAAGCATCATTTATTAAATGATACAATTCTTCTGAACCATCATCAAACTTAATGTATTTATAAGTTGCATTTCTAACAGTATAAGCGTCTTCTTTTTCAGAATACACAAAATCTCTATTTGTTGAGTTTTCATCAGTAAGCAATCCATAAAAGCTTTGGCTATTATTTAAGTCTGTTATATTTACACCTGCAATATTACCTATTGTAGTATATAAATCTGTTGTGTTTATTAGTGCTGTTTCTCTTACTCCCATTCTATTTACTCCTGCTCCAGAAACAACCATAGGCACATTAATTCCACCTTGATATAAAGAACCTTTTGCAGTTGTTCTACTATAAGGTGTTTGAATAACTCTATTGGGGCCACCATTATCACCAACAAATATTACAATTGTATTTTCTCTTTCTTCTGTTGTCATACTATTTAAAAGTCTTCCCATTTCAGAATCTAAAGCTTCAATAGCAGAAATATAATATGGTAATGGATTTGCGTTTATAGAAGCATCATCAGTTGGTAAACTTCCTTGATTATGTAAATGTTCTGGAGCCAAATGAAAAGGTGTGTGTGGTGCATTATAAGCAACCCATAAAAACCAAGGCTTGGTTTGAGCTGCCATCCAATTTATAGCCAAATTTGTTAGTTTAGAAGTTGCATATTCTGTAGAAGTTGAGCTTACTCCATTTTCTACTAAAGGCCAACTATAATAATTTCCAATTCCACCTGTTAAAATACCAGCATAATAATCTACACCCATAGTTATTGGGTCTGTTGTAGTTCTAGATAAATGCCATTTCCCAATAATGGCAGTTGCATAAGCATCATTTAAATTATTATTTATATGTTGCTGTAAAGACGTTTCTGAAGTAGAAATAGGATCATCTACCTTAATCACACCAGTATTAATACCATATTTACCTGTAAAAATAGAAGCTCTTGTTGGTGTACAAACAGCATAAGACCAAGTGTTATCAAACGTAATACCAGTGGTTTGTAAAGATGATAAAGTTGGCATATTTGCTTTAACAATTCCTTCTGTATAATTTGGTACTACATCTTTACTTATATCATCTGCTATAATCAATAAAATATTAGGTTTTGTAGGCAGAATAGGTTCTTCAATAATTTCTTCTATAATTGTTGGTGATGATGAACAATTGAAAAACAAAACACATAATAAAATGTAACTAAAGGAAAAATGTTTCATAAATAAATATTTATTCTTAGACCCTAACTTTAAATAATAGTTTAAAAATTAGCTGTAAATTGTAACAAATCGTATAAATTAGTCGTCTAAAATAAAGAATCAAATTAACTTATCAACTATGAAAAACCTTATAGCTCCTTTATTTTTACTCGTTTTATTTGCAAGTTGCACATCTCAAAAAAATAGTGATGCCTTTATAAAATCTACTGAAGGAAGATATTTATTTAATGCAAATGAAGTTATAGAAATCTATTTTAAAGAACAAACATTATTTGCTAAATGGAGAGGAAATGATGATTTAAAACTGCTAAAAGTAAACGATAGTACTTTTTATATGAAAGAACTAAATGAAAAAATGCTTTTTGTTAGCAAACCAGAAATGCATATAGAATTGGCTCCTAAAACTGAACATGAAGGTGTAAAATATTATTATAAAAAATTAGCCAAAGGAGAAAAAACGCCTTTTGAATATATTGAAAACAACGAGTTTAACAAAGCTTTATATGCTTACAAATTAATTAAAGAAAAAGACTCTTTAAATGAAGTGGTTAAAGAATATAGGTTAAATAGAATAGGATATAAATACATTAAAAATAAGGAGTTTGATAAAGCCATAGAAATTTTTAAAATTAATACTGTTTTATACCCAAAAAGTTCAAATACTTTTGATAGTTTAGGGGATGCTTATTTAAAATCTAAAGACACTGTAAATGCGGTTATTAGTTATAAAAAAGCATTAAATATAAACCCAGAAAACAAAAGTTCTAAAAGAATGTTGAAAAAAATTACAAAGAAATAATGAATTTAGAAGAATTAAGATATCCAATAGGACAAGCAGATATACCAGAAAATATTACTAAGAAAAATATTGAAGATTGGATTTCGTTAATAGAACGTTTTCCTCAAGAATTAGAATATTTAGTTAGAGAATTATCTGACAAACAATTAGATACACCTTATAGAGAAAATGGCTGGACAATAAGACAAGTTATTCATCATTGTTATGACAGTCATCAAAACTCATATACGCGTTTTAAATGGGCTTTAACAGAAGACAAACCTGTTATAAAAGCGTATTATGAAGAACGTTGGGCAGAATTACACGATTCTAAATCGATGCCAATATTTTTATCTATAGACGCATTAAAAGCACTGCACTCTAAATGGGTTTATTTATTAAGAGGTTTAACAGAAGAGCAATTAAATAAATCTTTTATACATCCAGCAACTAATGAAGAAGTTGGTTTAAAAGAAAACATAGGTATTTATGCATGGCATTGTAGACATCATTATTATCACATAGAAAACTTAATGAAAAGAGAAGGTTGGAAATAATATGAAAAACGAAATTACTTTCGAAGACTTTTTAAAAGTTGATATTAGAATAGGTACCATTATTGAAGTCAATGATTTTCCTAAAGCTAGAAAACCTGCTTATCAACTAAAGATTGATTTTGGTGCTTTAGGTATAAAAAAGTCGAGTGCTCAAATAACAGATTTATACTCTAAAGAAGATTTAGTTAACAAACAAGTTTCTGCAATTGTAAATTTTAAACCAAGACAAATTGCCAATTTTAAAAGCGAAGTTTTAGTTTTAGGCGTTTATAATACTGATGGAAATGTAGTTCTATTACAAGCTTCTAAAGACATTAAAAACGGAGAACAAATAAATTAACTCTTAGGATTATTTAAAATTACTAACGCTCCAATTACTCCAGGAATCCATCCACAAAGGGTTAGTAAAAAAATGATAAAGAAAGATCCACAACCTTTATCTATTACAGATAATGGGGGAAAAATAATTGCAAATAATACTCTAAAAAAACTCATTTATATATTTAATTGGTTACATAAATAAGACGTATAACTAGTTGTTTTGTTACACCTTTACTATTAACAATACTAAAAAAAGTTGCAAAGTAAGAGAGTAAAAACCCTTAAACTTTGCAACTTTATTATTTTAAAATGTGAAACCTTCAAATTTCGTAAAGGCTTCAAAACCAACAACTACATCTTATCTCCAAAGAAAATTGAATTCATTAAAAGCTTGTTTGTACCAAACCAAAATCCTCTAAAATTAGTATTATCTGTAAATACAATTACTCTACCTCTACCCAATCTTTGTACCTTAAATGGAACTGTGTTTTTTATTATTTTGGCATTTTCTTTAGAAATATAACCGCTTAATAATGGATTAGAAGTGTACTGTATAGGATTATTATAACTTTTCTTATCTGCCTTCATAAACAAGGTAGAGTTTCTAAACAAAGCAATTTTATCATTTTTATAACCAAAATTTATTGGATGAGAACGATCTTGTTTTGCTTCAAAAATGGCACCTCCTATATATTGTGCTCCAGATTTTAAAGACTTGTTTTCAAAAGATACACCATTAATTGTATCAATTTTAGTTTTATCAAATTCAATATTTATAAATTTATTTGAAGACAACCATTTCGCAGTATTTTTATACCCCACTATAATACCTCCATTTTTAGTCCAAGTTCTTAATTTTTCTCTTGCAGCTTTGTCTAAATTACTACTTGGAATAATGATATGTGTGTATTTACTAATATCTATTCTAGTAAAATAACTCATGTCAATTCGTGTTAAACGCATATCAAAACGTTGGTCAAACAAATGCCAAATTTCTCCAGAATCATTACCTGCAATTCCATTACCAACCAACATTGCAACTTTAGGTTTTTTTATTGCTGCAAAATTTCTACTACCTAAATCAATTCCTTCATTTAATCCTGTAGAAACTGCTGTAATTTTTAAATGAGAATCTTTTGCTGTTTTATCTAAAAACTGATACAATTCAATAGCATTCAATTTTTGATTTTGAACTGGGATAAAAATGGTTCCATATTCATAAGAATTACCTCCATTTTTAAAATTTTTCATGGATACTTTTGCACGAATTCCTTTTTGTAAAATAGCATTTAAAGCTTTAGGAGTATAAAATTCATTCCAAGACAATAAATAACCATAATCGCTTTTATGAGAAGCTTTACCAGTATGCATTTTTAAATCTGTAATTTCATTTCCTGCTTTAGAAATCGACACATTTTCTGCATAATCAACACCAAAAGCATGGTTAAATGTCCAAGCAGAAACATCGTAAAACAAACTGTCTTTAAACTTTGTTCTTACATCAAACATCGCTTTTACCAAACGTTGATTTTTCTGATTCATAGGTACCACATAACTAAACCCTTTTTTGTATGTTTTTCCTCCTTGAGTAAAATCTGATTTTACTTCATGAATTTTAACCTGATGACGTTTTAAAACCTCAGCTAAATGAAAACTTTTTGCTCCATCTTTTTCATCACCAAAAACAATTGCTTTTTTAGAACCTGTGTTTCTAGACTCTTTGTAAAAATCTTGTTGGTATTTTAAGATTTTTACTCTCATTTTTTTTGCTGCTTCTAGTGTAGATAATGCAGCTGTAAATTGATTTCTAATTGTAAACGGAAACGTTAAAACACCATTTACTGTTTCTTGAGCATGACCTCTAGAACTTCCTTGTTCAAACAAAATTCCAATACTTCCATTAATATCTGGAAACGTAGAACCTTTTCCGTAATAAAAATCGTCAAAACTTTCTTCTGAGTAATATAAAGAACCTATTTTGTCTAAAGCCTTTGCATGATAAGTTGCAATTTCTTTAGTTAAATCTTGATTCATTTGCGGTGTTAAAGGATTTGTTCTACTAGGAATTCCTGGTTGAAAAAAGAAACTAGAATTACTTCCCATTTCATGATGATCTGTTAAAATATTTGGCAACCATTTATGAAAACTAGCAATTCTTGCTTTACTTTCTGGTAATTGAACTGGCAACCAATCTCTGTTCATATCAAACTGGTAATGGTTGGTTCTTCCACGAGGCCAAATCTCTGTATATTCCCTATCATTAGGATCAGGATTTATGTTTTTACTTTTGTTTGTATTAGCCCAATAAGCAAAACGTTGCAATCCATCTGGATTTAAAGAAGGGTCAAATAATATTACTGCATTATCTAATAATTCTTTTACCTCTGAAGATTCTGAAGCAGCTAAATAATACACAGCAGCTAAAGCTGCATTAGAACCACTTGGTTCATTTCCATGAATAGAAAAACCTTGATAAACAACTATAGGGTTGTTAGAAACATCTACAGAACCATCATTGGTAGCATCAATATGAGTTTGTCTTATTTTATCTAAATTTTGATGATTATTTGGAGATGTAATTGTTAATAACAACAAAGGTCTTCCTTCATAAGTGGTACCTCTACTTTCTATAGAAATTCTATTAGATGAAGCTGCAATAGCTTTCATATATTCTACTAATTTATCATGAGTAATGTGCCACTCTCCTACTTCATGACCAATAATACTTTTTGGTGTTGGTATTTGAGAATTGTAATTTCCTTTGGGTAAATAATAAGATAAATCTACTTGTTGACCAATCATTGTAAAAGATGTCAACAAGAATAATAAAAAGATTTTTTTCATTTGAATTAAGTTTGGATATCTAACAAATATAAGAATATCAATATCACAACAATTTTCTTTAACAATTCATTAAGAGTTAAAAAAGTTGCTTTTTATATCAAAATCATAATTGCAATAAAAACAAATACAATTATTTGTCCCCATTTTAAATAAACACCAATTTTAGAATGTATTTTTAAATAGTTAGAAACACTACCTGCTAATAATGCAAGTGTGCCAAAAACTAAAAATGTAGTTGCTATAAATATTGCTCCCAACACATAAAATTGAATTACATTTGATAAGTTTTCTGAAAATAAAAACTGAGGAAAAAACGCTAAAAAAAAGAGTGTTACTTTAGGATTTAAAACATTCATTATAAATCCTTTTTTAAACAATTGTAAAACTGAAGTTGATGTATCTGCTTTGTTAGACAAAACTATTTCTGCATCACTTTTATAGATTTTAAAAGCCAAATACAACAGATAAGCAGCTCCTAACATTTTGATAAAAAAGAAAATACTTTCATTTTCTTTTAAAATAGCAGAAACCCCAAAAGCAACTAGAGTTGTATGAATAATACAACCAGACATTAACCCTAAAACAGTAGCCAAACCAAATTTTTTACCATTTACAATACTTTGTGTTAAAACAAATATATTGTCTGGTCCTGGAGAAATTGCTAAAACTATTGTTGCTATTGCAAAAGAAAAAAGCGTTTCAAACATTCAATTAAGATTGTTGTAAAATAGCTTTATTAATTCGCTTTATTAATTTTGGTCCTTCGTAAATAAAACCTGTATAAACTTGTACTAAATCTGCACCTGCATTTATTTTTTCTAAAGCATCTTGTTCTGAGTGAATACCTCCTACTCCAATAATAGGAAAGGATTTATTACTTTTATCTGCTAGATATTTAATTACTTTTGTACTCTGATTTTTAACAGGTTGACCACTTACACCTCCATTACCAATTTCATTTAAACGTTCTTTTGATGCTTTTAAATTATCTCTATTTGTAGATGTATTTGAAGCAATTACACCATCAATTTTAGTTTCTGCAACCAGTTCAATAATTTCATCTAATTGAATATTATTTAAATCTGGAGCAATTTTTAATAAAATTGGCTTTTGTTTTGCTTCTTGTTTGTTTAGTTCTTGACAAGCAGAAATTAATTCAACCAAATAATCTTTATCATTTAATTTTGCATGACTACCAACATTTGGGCAACTAACATTCAGTACAAAATAATCTACATATGGATGTAAAGCTTTAAAAACCGTACAATAATCTTCAGTATAATTTTCTGGTAAAGTAGAAGTATTTTTACCTAAGTTACCACCAATAACAACTTTCCCTTTGTTTTTCTTTAAGTTTTTTATAGCAGCTTCTAATCCTTCATTATTAAAACCCATTCTATTAATAATTCCTTGATCATCTTTTAAACGAAACAATCTTTTCTTCGGATTTCCTGCTTGTCCTTTTGGAGTTACAGTTCCTATTTCTATAAAACCAAAACCAAAGTTTGCCAATTCATTATATAAAACCGCATTTTTATCAAATCCTGCAGCTAAACCAACTGGGTTTTTAAATGTAATTCCAAACAAAGTTCGTTCTAACTTTTTATCTTCAACTACATAAAGACTTCTAAAAATTGAAGCTAAAAAAGGAATTTTACAAAGTGTTTTTACTAGTGAAAATGTAAAATAATGAATTTTTTCTGGGTCGAATAAAAAGAAAATTGGTCTTACAATAGATTTGTACATGTGTTTCTAGAATTGAATTATGTAGTTGTTTCTAGTCTGCAAAAT
This sequence comes from Polaribacter sp. Z022, assembly GCF_023555495.1. Taxonomy (GTDB): domain Bacteria; phylum Bacteroidota; class Bacteroidia; order Flavobacteriales; family Flavobacteriaceae; genus Polaribacter. The sequence continues at coordinate 293,626 of NZ_JALCZO010000004.1, forward strand.
TACACATTTTTAAACGGATAGCTCTCTAAAAGAGCTTTCAATTTAAGGTTATACTATTTTTACTATTTTAGTAAAAAAATAAAATCAATTTGGAAACCATATTTAATTATTTCGAAAACATCCCAAGAGAACACAGAAGTGCCATAATTGTTGGAGGTATTACTTTCTTTTGGATTATTGAAGGATTTTTCCCATTATTTAAGTTTAAATATAACAAATGGAAACATGCAATTCCTAATTTATTTTTTACATTAACTACGGTTTTAATTAACTTAGGATTGGCTTTTTTATTACTAAAAACTGCAGATTGGGTACAAGCAAATAACTTTGGAATCATTAATTGGTTACCAGAAATGCCTTTGTGGTTGTATATGGTTTTAGGCGTTTTATTTTTAGACTTTTTTGGTGCATATTTAGCACATTATGTAGAACACAAAATTCCGCCTTTGTGGATGGTTCATTTAGTGCATCATACAGATCATAAAGTAGATACAACAACTGCAAACAGACATCACCCAATAGAAAGTGTTATTCGTTTTTCATTTACTTTATTAGGCGTTTTTGTGGTTGGAACTCCAATAGCCATTGTAATGTTATACCAATCTATGTCATTAATTTTCACTCAATTTACACATGCAAACTTAAAAATATCACCAAAAGTAGATAAGTTTTTAAGTTATTTTATTGTGTCTCCAGATATGCATAAAATACACCACCATTATATGTTACCTTATACAGATTCTAATTACGGAAATATTTTTTCTATTTGGGATCGTATTTTTGGAACCTACATGGAAATGGATAGAGAAAAAATAGTGTATGGAGTTGATACTTTTTTTGATGAAGAACAAAACTCCTCTTTAAAAGAGTTGTTAAAACAACCTTTTCAAGGCTCTAGAAAACCTACAAATTTGGAATGATTTTTGCTTCTAAAGCAATATATTTACAAAAAAAATATAATGCTATGAAAAAACTTATTTTACCTTTTATCTTTTTATTATTATTTACAAACAATGCTAAAGCTTCACAATGGATGACATCTTTTGAAGATGCTCAAAAAATAGCAATTGCTACCAATAAATTTATACTTGTAGATTTTTGGGCAACTTGGTGTGGTCCTTGTAAAAAAATGGATTCTGAATCTTGGAGTAACTCTGAAGTACAAGCTTTAATGGCTAATTTTGTTCCTTTAAAAATTGACATTGATGTAGAAAGAAATCTATCTTCTAAATTTAGTATAAGATCTATACCTCAAGTTTTTATACTAGACCCTAATGGCGAAATTGTTTTGCAAACAAAAAGCTATATGAATAAAGAAAAAGTAATGAGAGTATTAAAAAAATATACTTACGGTAATAAACTTTTGCAACAAGAATACTTAAATTATTTAAAAAAAGAATCTGGAGATAATGCACTTAAAATTGCTGAAAAATATTTTGATTACTCAATATATGTGGACAAAGAAGTAAAAAATGATTTTTTGAAACTAGCTAATAAATATCTTAAAATAACGAATAAGTTATACAAGAAAGAAGGAGACAAAAAGAAGAATTCTCAAAGAATAGGTTTATTTACAGATGCCTATAAATATTTAATTAAAGGAGACTATGAAAAAACAGTAAAAAATTTAAATGATGATTTTAAAGAAGATAAAATTTCTCCTGAAAATAAAGGTTTTTATAACTTCTTATATTTTACAGCTTATAATAAATTAAACGATAAGGATAATGCCAGAATTTGGTATCAAAAACTAAAAACAGATAAAGATTCTAAGAATTTAATTTTAAAATCTAGAAGAATATAAATTATAAAACCCGAAGTTATACTTCGGGTTTTATAATTATGTAATAAAATCTTCAAGATTTTATAATACCTACTAATTTCAAAGAAATTCAATAATTTCTGTTCTAATTTTTAAATTTTTTTCTTTTCTTATTCTGTTAATTTTTTGCCATAAAATTAAATAGTTTTCAATTGATAATTCTATATTAATGGAAATTAAATACGTAGAATTAGCTTTTAATCTATCTAGCTTTGAAATATCTTGTTTTGAATTTATTTCTAATAAAAAAGGGGAATTTACTTCAATAAATTGTTCTTTTGAAAAATTATCTGGTAAAGAAGGAATTTCTCTTTTTTCAATTCTATTATCTAAAATATATTTACTAGCCTCTGTTTGCCAAACATCAGTTCTAATAAAAAAAACATCATAATTATAATTATGAAAGTCAGTATTAGTTACTAATCTTAAACCTCCAAAATTATAGTAATACATTTCCAAAAACACAGTTTTTAAATCACGTAAACTAAAATTATCACCAAGTAAAGCAACATGACCAATTTTTTCAAAGTGAATTGGAGTTGAGTCAATATATTCTTCAAATGAAACGTACTTATTCCATAATCTTATTTTTACAGAATCGTTTTCTTTTACCAACAAAAAACTTCCTTGATGTTCTGATAAGTCTTCAGCAGTAAATTTTCTAACGGAGTTTAAATTAACTAAATTGTATTCTTTATAATTTATATTATCATCTTTATACGCACCTCTAAAAGAAGTTGTATTTAAAATTAGAGAAGAATCTGTAACATTTATTTTTTTTCTTAAAACTTCATTTTTTAGATTAATAATTATAGAATCATTTTTTAATTTATATGTTCCTTTTTTTATAAAATATAAATAATCAATTAAGGTTATAGAATCTTTTCTTATTACAACTTCACTTAAGTTATTGTTGTCATTTTCTTTAAAATTATAGTACCAAATCCCTTGTAAATCTTTTTCATTAATTCTCGTTGAACAAGAAAATAAAGACAAAATTGATAAAAAAACAATTAACTTTTTCATAGAATTAGTTTCTATTCATATATCAAATACTGTTCCCTTTTCTTTTTAAACCTCTTCAAATCTTTACTCCAAGTTTTTCTAATTTCTTTAGCAGTTAAACCTTGTTCTATTTGTTTTTGCAATTTGGTATTTCCTGCATGAATTGTAAATGTTTTACCAAAGAATCTTTCTGTTTTTGGGGTTTTGTTATAAGCATCTATTAGCCATTCTAAATTTATAGCACTTAATTTTTTAGTAGCTCTTAAATCTACACCATAACAAAGTTTGCCCTTTTGTTTTGGATATTTTGCACCAAAATTTGCTTTTGGAGTATAAGAAAAATCACTTTTTGGAAAAAATGACGCCCCATATCTTTGAAACTGAAACTCTGTACCTCTACCTGCATTAATTATGGTTCCTTCAAAAAAACCTAAACTAGGATACAAATTTATACTCTTATCATTTGGTAAATTTGGTGAAGGTCTAATTGCTAAACTGTACTCAGAATCATGCGTATAATTTTCTAACGGAATTACTGTTAATTTACATTGAGTTCCGTTTTTTAACCATTTTTCACCATTAATCATTTGCCCATATTCTCCAATTGTCATTCCATAAACAACAGGTACAGGATGTTTACCTACAAAACTTGCATGTTTGGTTTCTAACATGGGGCCATCTACATAATGTCCATTAGGATTTGGTCTATCTAAAACAATAACTTCAATTCCATTTTCAGCACAGGCTTCCATAACATAATGCAATGTAGAAATATAGGTGTAAAAACGAACTCCTACATCTTGTATATCAAAAATCACTACATCAATATTTTCTAATTGTTTTGCAGATGGTTTTTTACTTTTTCCATGTAAAGATAAAATAGGTAATCCTGTTTTAGTATCAACAGCATCTGCAACATGAGCTGCTGCATCTGCTTTTCCTCTAAAACCATGTTCTGGTGAAAACACTTTTTTTACTTTAACTCCTAAAGAAAGTAAACTATCTACTAAATGTGTATTCTTAATTACTGAAGTTTGATTACAAACAATTGCAATATTTTTTCCTTTTAATAAATTTAAATACAAATGTGTATTTTCTGCACCTGTTTTTATTACCAATTCTTGTTTCAACACTTTTTTTATAGATGTTTTAGAATTTTGAGCACAAGAAATCAGCTGAAAATTCAGCATCAGAAATAAGAATAAATATGTACTTTTACGAAGGTTAAAATTTATCATCAATTTGAATTACGAGTTATTTATTGCAAAACGCATTATTGCTGGCAAAAAGTATAAAAATAGCATTTCATCGCCAATAATAAAAATTGCAATTACTGCAATTGCGTTAGGAATTATTATTATGTTAATTGCTGTTGCAACTGGTGCTGGTTTGCAATATAAAATTAGAGATAAAATGGCTGGTTTTAAGGGTCATGTACAAATTATCAATTATGATGCCAACAACTCAGATGTATCTACAGTTTCAATAAATAAAAACCAAGATTTTTACCCAAAATTTAAAAATATTGATGGCATTAAAAACATTCAGGTTTTTGCTAATAAAGGTGGTATTTTAAGAACTAAAACAGATTTTGAAGGTATTGTTTTTAAAGGAGTGTCTAAAGATTATGATTGGACTTTTTTTAATGAATATTTAATTGAAGGAAGGGTACCAAACTTTAATTTATCTAGAACTAAAGAAGTTTTATTATCTCAAACAATTCTTAATCGCTTACAATTAAAATTAAACGATACAATTTTAGCTACTTTTTTAAAAACTGCAACTAGTAAATTAACTACAAATAGAAAATATACAATTGTAGGTGTTTACAATTCTGGTTTTGCAGAATTTGATAAAAGTGTAATGGTTGGTGACATAAGAGAAGTTCAAAAGCTTAATAAATGGACAGAAAATGAAATTGGTGGTTTTGAAGTTATCTTAGATAGTTTTGATAATATAGAAACTAAAGGAGAAGAAATTTATAGTAATATAGGAGCCACTTTAAATAGTAAAACAATTTTAGAAACATATCCTACTGTTTTTGAATGGATTCAGCTTTTTGACAACAATGTTTGGTTTATCATTGCTATAATGATATTGGTTGCTGGTATTAACATGATTACTGCTCTACTGGTTTTAATTTTAGAACGTGTACAAATGATTGGTATTTTAAAAGCCTTAGGAAGTAATAACACTAGTATTAGAAAAATCTTTTTATACAATGCTGCATATCTAATTTTAAAAGGTCTTATGTGGGGAAATATAATTGGGTTATCTATTATTTTTATTCAATACTACTTTAAAGTAATTACTTTAGATCCAGAAACCTATTATGTAACTACAATGCCTGTTTACATTTCTTTTACGTATATACTATTATTAAATATAGGAACACTAATTATGTGTTTCTTAATGTTGATAATTCCTTCTTATATTATCACTAAAATAAATCCATCAAAATCTATTAAGTTTGCTTAATAGCAAAAAACATTTGATTAACACCTTTTTATCTACAAATCTATACTAAAACATTATTTTTATTGATTTAAAACAACCTTATTAATACATTTATTAATGTTTTAATATTTCAATATTACATTAAATTTTATATTTTTAGACCAAAATACTTCTATATATGAAAGCTTCTATTGTTATTTTATTTTTATTTTTTACATCAATTACTTCAAATGCCCTTTGTGTTTCTGGAAATTGTGAAGATGGTTTTGGAACTTATGTTTGGGAAGATGGAGATATGTATAGTGGCTTTTGGAAAAATGGAAAAAAACATTATTTCGGAATGAATTTTTGGAAAGGTGGAGATTTTTGGTTTGGACTTTATAAAAATGGAGAAAGAAAACCAGGTCATGGTATTTATGCATGGGATGATGGTGATAAAGAAAACAGAAACAATAGAGTTTATTACAATGAAAAAGGATGTGTTTCTGGAGATTGTGAAGATGGTTGGGGAGTATATATTTGGGAAGATGGAGATTTGTATGCAGGCAGTTGGAAAAATGGGAAGCAACACTATTTTGGAGCAAAATTTTGGAAAGAAGGAGACTTTTTTTTAGGCCTTTATAAAGAAGGTAAAATAACTTCTAACGAACATGGTTATTATGTATTTAAATCTAATAAATCTAAAACACATTTAGGACCTGTAAGATACTCAACAACAGGTTGTGTTCAAGGAGATTGTGATAATGGATTTGGAACCTATATTTGGAAAAATGGTGATTTACACACTGGTTATTGGAAAGAAGGTAAATCGCACTTTATTGCTTTTAAATTTTGGAATGAAAAAGATTTCTTTATTGGGCTCTATAAAAATGGAGAAAGAAAAAGAAGAGGCCTTTATGTATATGAAGATGGTGATTTAGACATTAGAAATGAAAAAGTAATTTTTAATAATTTAACTTTTTTAAAGAGTACACAAAATATAGAGATAGAAAATGGGGGCAATCAAGCTGCTCCACAAAACTAAATACTACTTATTTTCAATTAAAAAGCCATCTTAAATAAGATGGCTTTTTTAAATCTACTAATTCAAATAATTTACACATGAAAACAGTTTACAAAGTTGCTTTCATTTATTATTAAGCAAGCTTCGTGCCAAACAAGATTTAATTAAAATAAAATTTTATGATTTTTTTTATCGTAAAAGTAAAAAATGTAAAAATTTAATTAAATTCAATTTTTCTATATCAAAAACGATTTTGAAACTTATTTACTACCATAAAACAACATTTCTTTTATTAGATGTTAATTATGTTGCATTCAATATTACATTGTAGGTTTATATTTAGCGTTTATTATAAAAAAATAAATTAAAATATATCTCTAATGAATAATGTAAAATTTTTATTATTAATTACTTCAATTACTGCTTTAGGAGGCCTCCTTTTTGGGTACGATACTGGTGTTATAAACGGCGCTCAATTTTACCTAACAAAATATTTTCAATTAGATGCAGCTATTAAAGGTTGGGTGGTTGGAAGTGCACTATTAGGTTGTTTGTTTGGAGCAATAATTGCAGGTCCTTTAAGTATAAAAATTGGTAGAAAACATTCATTAATTATTTCTGCAATATTATTTACCTTATCTGCATGGGGTTCTGGACTGCCTAGTTTTTTAGAAGAATCTGTTAGTTTATTAGTTGTATTTAGAATTATTGGTGGTTTAGGAATTGGTATTGCCTCTATGAATGCACCAATGTATATAGCTGAAATTGCTCCCGCTGAAAAAAGAGGTAAACTTGTAACTTACTACCAACTAGCAATTGTAATTGGTTTTTTTGCAGTGTTTTTAGTAACCTATTTTATTGGTAATAATTTAACTGAATTAGAAAACTTATCTTTTGGGTGGAGAAGAATGTTTTGGTCTGAATTAATACCAAGTGGTTTATTTTTATTTGCATTATTTTTAGTTCCTAAAAGCCCTAGATGGTTGTTATTAAAAGGAAAAAATGATGAAGCATTGTCTGTATTAACCAAAATTCATGGAGAAGAAAGAGCTCTAGTTGAAGTTGAAGAAATAAAAAACTCTTTAGCCAAAGAAACATCAAAAGGAAAAGTAAATTATTTTTCTAAAGCTATAATTACTATTATAATTATTGGATCTGTATTTTCATTATTACAGCAATTTACAGGAATAAATGCTGTATTATATTATGGTGCAGATATTTTTGAAAAATCATTAGGTTTTGGAAAGAATGATATTTTAAAACAACAAGTATTATTAGCTTTTGTTAATTTAATATTTACTTTAATAGCAATGGTTACAGTAGATAAATTTGGAAGAAAACCACTTATTTATATTGGAAGTATTGGAATGTTAACTGGTTTTTTAATTTTAGGAATAACCATTCAACAACAGTCTATAGGAATCTTTTCTCTTTTAGGAGTTTTAATTTTTATTGGTTCTTTTGCACTTTCTATGGGACCCGTAGTTTGGGTTGTATTATCAGAAATGTTTCCAAATAAAATAAGAAGTGTTGCTATGTCTGTTGCAGTAGCTGTTCAATGGGCAGGAAACTATTTAGTATCTCAATCTTTTCCCATGGTTACAGTTAGTGAAGTAAATAATAATTCTTTTTGGAATGGATCATTACCATACTTTATTTTCTCATTTTTTATAATTATAATCATCTTTTTTACCTATAAATTTATACCCGAAACAAAAGGGAAATCTCTTGAAGAGATAGAATCTATCTGGAATAAATAGTAAATATTATATCTAAAATTTAAATTTTATGAAAAAAAACTTTGTTCTAATCTTACTATTATTAAGCTCACAACTTTTTTCGCAAAACCAAAATAAAGAACACAATTTTGTAAACATAATAGAAGGTATTCCAAAAGTTGGGGTTTCTTGTATTGTACAAGATAATTCTGGTTTTATTTGGATTGGAACAGTAGGAACAGGTTTGTATAAATTTGATGGTATAGATTATACTTCTTATAAATTTGATTTTGAAGATGAAAACTCAATTAGCAGTAATCTTGTTCAATCTACTTTTATTGATAGTAAGAAGAGATTATGGGTTGGTACAGAAAACGGGTTAAACTTATATAATAAAGACTTAAATCAATTTAAAAGAATTAAACTAAATAATGAGAATAACTATAAAGAAATTGTTATTGTAATTGAAGAAGATTCTTTTGGAAATATATTGATAGGTACAGATAATAAAGGTCTTTTAAAATTAAACCCAAATACATTTGAATTTGATAAAATACTAAGCTCTGATTCTCCAGATATCAGTATTCAAAGCATACTTCACACAAAACAGGGTAAAACTTTTGTAGGTACAAATATTGGATTAAAAGAAATAGATTTTATTCATAATAAATTAATTCACACAAGATTATTTACTGATAATAAAAAAACTATTGATGCTGCTATAGAAAACTTATTTATTGATAATCAAGATAATTTATGGGTTGGTTTTCAAAGAGAAGAAGGCATTTATAAATGTAAATTAACTGATGACAGGAACAATAATATCATTAGTTTAAAGAAACTAAATTTTACATCAAAAAAGATTATGAAAATTATCCAATTATCAGATAACACAATGATGATTGGTACTGAAAATGATGGCCTTTTTCACCTTGATAAGGAAGATCATATAATTAAAAATTATAAATACAGTAGAAAAGATGAAAATAGTTTATTGCATAACTCTATTTGGGAATTATTTATAGATAATAATGACAGAGTTTGGTTAGGTTATTACAACAGTGGTATTGCTGTTAGTGATCACCTTTTTGATAAATTTCAAGACATAAAAAGTTTACCAAATAATAAAAACTCTTTAAAAATTCCTTCAGTTACAGGTATTGTAAAAGACAAAACTGGAAATTTGTGGATTTCTACAGATGGTGGTGGAATTGATGTTTACAATCCTAAAACTTCAAAAATAATTCACATTAATAAAAACGAAAACTCAGTGTATTCTGGTTTAGATTCTGATTATATTGTTGGGTTATTTTTAGACTCGCAAAATAATTTATGGGCAGGAAGTTGGGATAATGGAATTTTTCTATTAAAAAATGGTTCTAAAAAGTTTATTAATTACAATAAAACTAATACTTCTAATAAATTTAACTCTAACACAATAAGGAGTTTCTCTGAAGACTCAAATGGAATAATTTGGATGGCTACCTTTTTTGAAGGTATTCATTCATACAATCCAAAAACAACTAAATTTACCAAGCACAATTCTAAAGAATTTTTAAAAGAAAAATCTTTAGGAAGTAAAATAATGCTTGTTTTTGTAGATTCTGAAGATTTCATATGGGTAGGAACAGCAAATGGTTTATTCAAAATTAAAGACTTAGGAAATAAAGAATTTAAAGTAGAATCCTTAAAAGAAAGAATGCAAAAAGAATATGGAGATATTTCTAGTATTAGCAACATCTTATATATTTATGAATCTTCTGATAATAATATTTGGATTGGTACAAGAGGTTCTGGACTCTGTAGATATAATAAAAAAGAAGACACTTTTACTTGGTATAACAAATCTAATGGTTTAGAAGAAGAAAATATTGCCACAATTATTGAAGATAATGATAAAAATATTTGGGTTAGTGGTAATTCTGGTTTAACCAAAATAGAAGTTAAAGAACAAAAAATTACAAATTACACATCTAAAGATGGTTTATTATCTAATGATTATAATATTGGAGCTTCTTTAAAAGATGAAAACGGTATATTATATTTTGGTAATTTTAAAGGCTTAGATTTTTTTAACCCAAATGAAATAAAAAAGAATACCAGCATTCCTTCTTTACACTTAACTGGTTTTAAATTATTTAACGAACAAATTACTCCAAAAACAAAAAACACTCCGTTAAAAAAAGTAATATCAGAAACTCAACATATTAACTTGTCTCATACTCAATCTGTATTTACCATAGAATATACAGGTTTAAATTATACAAGACCTGAGAAAAATAATTATGCTTATTATTTAGATGGTTATGAAACAAGTTGGAATTATGTTGGTCATAAAAGAAATGCAACTTATACCAATTTAGATCAGGGAGAATATATTTTTAAACTAAAGGCTTCTAACAATGATGGTTTTTGGAATGAAACTCCTCTAGAATTAAAAATTACCATCCTTCCACCTTGGTGGAAAACAAATATTGCCATATTAATTTATGTTATTGCCTTTCTTTTTTGCATCTATTTACTAAACAACTTAACTCAAAAAAGAATAAAAGAAAAAGAAATAATTAAGAACGAACGTTTACAACAAACACAAAACGACGAATTAAATAAAAAGAAACTTCAATTTTTTACAAACATTTCTCATGAGTTTAGAACTCCGTTAACATTAATCATAAATCCTATTAAAGATATTATTAATAACAAAGACCTAAACTTACCACAAGGAGTTAAAAACAAACATGCTATAATTTATAAAAACACCAATAGACTTTATCGATTAATAAATGAATTAATGGATTTAAGAAAATTAGAGTTTAATAAAATGATTGTTAGAGCAAAAGAAATTAACCTAATTAAATTTACTCAAAATATAGCTAGCTATTTTCAAGAAGAAGCAAATAATAAAAATATTCTTATTAGTGTAGATTCTGATATTCCAGACATACCAATTTGGGCAGATCAAAAAATGCTTGAAAAAATCATTTTTAATCTTTTATCAAATGCAATAAAAGCAACTCCTAAAGGAGGAGCAATAAACATAGAACTTTTCTCAAATGACAAACTTTATGTATTGCCCTTATTAAACAAAAATAAACCTGTAAAAGCTATCGAAATAATCATTTCTGATACTGGGTCTGGTCTTAAAAAAGAAGAAGTAGAAAAGATTTTTGAGCGTTTTTATCAAGTAGAAAATCAAAATAAATCTTATATAGGTGGCACTGGTATAGGATTAGAAGTTGTTAAAAATTTTATGCAACTTCATAAAGGAGATATAAGAGTAGAAAGTAAAGTTGGTTCTGGTACAACTTTCAGGTTATTGTTTCCTATAGGAAATGATCATTATGATAGTGATCAAATAATTTTAGAAGAAGAAAAAAGAGACACTTCTAAAGAAGATTTTATTCTTATTAAATCATCTAAATTAAATACAATTTCAAAAGAAAATGATGATACTACTAGAACAAAAACAGTATTAGTTGTTGAAGATAATGTTGAATTAGTAGATTATTTAAAATCTGAATTAAGTACAGATTATAAAGTTTATACAGCTACTCAAGGAAAAGACGGAATTAAAATAGCTAAAGAAATATTACCTGATGTTATAATTACTGATGTTGTTATGCCAGAAATGGATGGATTCGAATTTTGTAAAGCCATAAAACTAAATGCTTCCACTAGTCATATACCATTATTAATGCTTACTGCTAGAACAACAATAGAAAACAGAATTGAAGGAATAGAAAATGGAGCTGATGCTTACATGGTAAAACCTTTTGATTTAAAATTATTAAAACTAAGAATTTCTCAGTTAATTACTAGTAGACAACTAATATTTGATAAATATTTTAGTGCAATCAGCGGTACAGAAAACATTGTAAACTCCAGTTCTATTGATAAAGAATTTATTCAAAAATTACTTGATTACATTAATGATAATATTTCTGACTCAAATTTAAGTGTAGAAGAATTAGCTTCACAATTAAAATTAAGTAGAAGTCAGTTGTACAGAAAAATTAAAACTTTAACAGGTCAAACAGTTAATGAGTTTATTAGAAGAATAAGATTAGAAAGAGCAAAACAAATTTTAGAAGCTGGTAGTGCTAATATAAGTGAAGCATGTTTTAACGTAGGATTCTCATCTCCATCCTATTTCTCTAAATGTTTTAAAGCTCACTTTGGAGTCTTACCTTCTGAAATAGAGACAAGTAAAGAACACTAAAATTTGACTAATAAAACTTTTGTTGCGCCAAATGAATTAAATGTAGCATAACTGTTAAATTAAAGTTAATTAGCTTCAATAGTTTTAATCTCTGTTTTTTATGTGTTAAAAAAAAAGAGATTGTTCATTTACATTTGAAACAAGTATAACAATATATGAAACAAAACAACTTAACTAAAAAACTTCTGTATGAGATATTAATAGTAATTATTATGTTAATTCTATTAGTATTAATACTGAAAAAAACTTAATTAAGCCTTTTGAATTACATGTTGTTAATCTAAAAATATTTAATTAACCAATTAATATGAATGATGATAAAATTTAAAGTCACGATTATTGCATGTCTACTATTATGCATGCAGAATGTTTTTTCGCAAAACAAAACAATTACTGGTAAAGTAAAAGATTCCTCAGGAAATAGTTTACCAGGAGTATCAGTTGTTATTAAAGGAACAACTAAAGGAGCAAACACAGATTTTGATGGTAATTATACCTTAGATGGTGTATCTCCAAAAAATGAATTAGTATTTTCTTACTTAGGTATGTATTCGCAAACAATACTTGTAGGTGATAAAACTAAAATCGATGTAGTTTTACAAGATAATTTAGAATCTCTAGACGAAATTGTAGTTGTTGGTTATGGTAGTAAAAAGAAAAGTTTAGTAACTGGTTCTATTTCAAGTATCGATTCTAAACAAATTAAAAGCTCTTCTAATCAAAGAGTAGAAGCTGTTTTACAAGGTAGAACATCTGGTGTAACAGTTTCATCTTCTTCTGGTTCACCTGGTTCTGGTGCAAAAATTAGAATTCGTGGTGCAGGATCTAGTGGAAACTCAGAACCTTTATTTATTGTAGATGGTATGAAAACTTCATCTATTGCAGATTTAGCTCCATCTGATATTGCTAACATAGAAATTTTAAAAGATGCTGCTTCTGCTGCAATTTATGGTACAGAAGGTGCAAATGGTGTTGTAATTGTTACTACTAAAAAAGGGAAAAAAGGAGGTTTAAAAATTTCTTTTAATTCTCAATTAGGAGTGCAATCATTAAAAACTAAAATGGAATTAATGAATGCTTCTCAATTTGTTCAATACATGAATGAAGCTGGAATTTCTAGCGTAGTTGATAATGGATATAATACAAACTGGATTGATGAAACATTTTCTAATGCATTAATGCATAGAAATGACATAAACATATCTGGAGCTACAGAACATTTTTCTTATTATACTTCTGCATCTCATTTAAATCAAGAAGGTATTATTACTGGTGCAAATGATTCTTTTAAAAGAAGTACTTTTAGAGTAAATTTAAAAGCAGATGTTACTAAGTGGTTAGAAGTTGGTGTAAATACAACTTACTCATCTTCAGATAAAAGAGGAATCCCAGAAAATAGTGATACAAGAGGTGTTATTCAAAATGCATTAATATTAGATCCTTTAACACCTGTTGTATATCCTAATGGACAAGTGCCACAATCTGTTAAAGATAGAGCCACTAATAATGGAGTACCATTATTAACAGACCAAAATGGTAATGTTTATGGTTACCCTAGTTATTCTACAGGAGAAGTTATAAACCCAGTTGCATATGCAAATGAAATTAATAGAACAGTTGTTGATTCTTATCAATTATTAACTTCGGCTTATTTAAAGGTAAAGCCTTTTAAAGGTTTTTCTTTTACATCTAGATTTGGTTATGATGAAAATGAATGGGATACTAGAAATACAATTAACCCATATTATGTTACTTCTGAAGCTGCAAATACTGCTTATACTGGTTCTCAAGGTATTGTAGAATCAAAAAGATGGTTATGGGAAAACTTTGCTTCTTATGAAAAAGAAGTTGGAAATCATAATTTTAAATTATTAGCAGGTTATTCTGCAGAAAACACTAGAGTCAAAACTATTATCTCTAGAAGTGGATCTACTTCAATAGCTAATTTTACTGGTTTTGATTTTGATTTACCAGATTTTAATACCCAAATTAACCAAATAGATCCTTGGCCAGATAATATGGTATCTATGTTTGGAAGATTTTCATATGATTATGATAATAAATACTTATTTGAAGCTTCGTTAAGAAGAGATAAATCAGACAAGTTCCCTACAGCAAACAAAGTTGGTACTTTCCCTGCTTTTTCAGCTGGTTGGGTAGTTTCAAATGAAGGTTTTTGGAAAGAAGATTCTAAAATTAATTACTTAAAACTTAGAGCTAGTTGGGGACAAAATGGTAGTAGAAGTAACTTAAGTGGTAATTCTGATAAAACATACATTACATCTACTATAAATGGATTAGGAATTGATTATTTAGGTAATACTGGTTCACAAATTACTGGATATTCTAATCTTAATTTAGTTTGGGAAACTTCAGAACAATTAGATTTTGGTGTAGATGTAAGAGCTTTAGATAATAGATTAAATTTTTCTATGGATTACTACAAGAAAACTACTAGAGATGCAATTGTAAATAATGGAAGTTTAATTACACCTGGTTCTGCTGGTTTTGTTTCTAACGAATTTAATGCTGGTACTATTGAAAATAAAGGTTTTGAATTTGAAGTTGGTTATGGTGATACTTCTGAAAGCGGACTTAGTTATAACATAAATGCAAACTTATCTACTTTACAAAATAATGTTACAGAAATTCTTTTTGTACCAGAAGGAACTTCTCTTAATGGAGCTGGAGCACCACAAAATGCAGATGGAATTACTAGATTTACAGAAGGACAACCTTCTTGGTATTTTTATGGATATAAAACTAACGGAATTGACACTAATACTGGTGAAGTAATTATTGTAGATACCAATAAAGATAATACTATTACAAATGCAGATAAAACTAATATAGGTTCACCTCATCCAGATGTGTTATTTGGTGGTAATATTAGCTTAGGTTATAAAGCGTTCGATTTTAATATTCAATTTCAAGGAACTATTGGTAATGATATTATATCTACATACCACCAACCATCTAGAGCAATCACAAATAAACCAGTACATTTCTTTACTGACAGATGGCAAAATCCTGGAGATGTAGCAAAATATCCTGGAGCAGGTAGTGTTATTGGGTCTTATCAAACAGATTTAATGGTAGAAGATGGTTCTTTTATGAGAATTAAACAAATTCAATTAGGATATACTTTACCAGAACATGTTACTAAAAGAATTCATGCAAAAAACTTAAGAGTTTATATTTCTTTAGATGACTATTTTACTTTTACTGGATATAAAGGTTTAGATCCAGAAATTGGTAACTTTAACTATAATAGTATTGGAGTTGATAGAGGATTTTATCCTACTGCTGCCAAAGCAATATTTGGATTATCTCTAGACTTTTAATAAAAACAATATAACTTATTATGAAAAAAATATTTTTATCAATTATTTTAATTCTTTTCTTAGGAGTTTACTCTTGTAGTGAAGACTTTACAGTAAACCCTAGACTTAACGTCGAAGATTTAGAAACATATTTTCTAGAAGAAGATAATGTAGAAACAGCAATTATAGGTATTTATGACTTAATGCAATATAATTATGGTAGAGACTGGCACAGTGCATTTTTAGTAAAACTATTACCTGGTGATGATTCTAATGCTGCAGGTGGAAACTCTGAAGATCAAGGTCAATTACAAAACATAGATGATTATGCAAATGTATCATCATCTAATGTATCAATAGCAAGTGTATGGGATCTTTTTTATAGAACAATAGCATTATCTAACCTTGTTATTGAAAACATCAAAGACTCTAGTTTAAGCAATAAAGATAAAGCATTAGCAGAAGCAAAATTTATGAGAGCTTGGTCTTATATGGAGTTAACTACTATGTTTGGAGACATTCCTTTACGTTTAACAGTACCAACTGGTGCAGAAGAATTTGGTATTGCAAAATCTTCTAGAGCAGATGTATATGCACAAATTAAATTAGACTTAACAGATGCAATTGCTTCTTTGCCAGAAAAAAGCGCTTTGTCAGATAACTTTAGAGTTTCTAAAGGTACTGCTCAAGCGTTAATGGGTAAAGTATTGGTTTTTCAAGAAAAATATTCTGAAGCAATTCCATATTTTCAAAGTGTAATTAACAACCCTTCTCATGATTTAGAAACAGATCCAGGAGATGTTTGGAGCATTAGTAATGAATTTGGTAAAGAATCATTATTCGAAATTGGTTTTGTATCAACTACTGCAAGAGATTGGGGTAATATTGCTTGGGGTGGAAGAAATGAAAGTAATTTACATATTCAATTAATGGGACCTAGAGGTGATGGAATTTTCGATTTAACTGGGACTGGTTTAATAAATGGATGGGGTTTTAATTTACCTACAAATAAATTAGCTACTGCATTTGATACTGCAGGAGATGTTAAGAGAAAAGCGGCAACACTTATGACTGAAAATGAACTAATTGCAGCAGGAGGTAAAGTTGACGCAACTGCTGCTTCTGGTGGTGTAATATGGGATTATGAAGGTGCTATTAGAATTAAATACGCAACAAAATCTGAAGATACAAGTTCTGGAGGAGTTAGAGAATTAAATTACAGTACAAACTTTAGATTGTTTAGATATGCAGAAGTATTATTACTAGCAGCTGAAGCATATAATAAAGCTGGTGGGCAAGATGCTGCTGCTAGAGCTGAATTAAATAAAGTAAGAAATAGAGCTGGATTAGTTGATATAGATGTAACAACATCTGGAAATGCTTTATTTGAAGCAATTGTAAACGAAAAATATTTAGAATTAGCACATGAAGGACAACGTTTTTGGGATTTAGTTCGTTGGGGAAAAGCTAGTACAGAACTAGCTGGTACTGGATATTCTTCTACAAATGATTTGTTTCCTATTCCAATTACAGAAATTGACAAAAACAGTGAATTAACTGTTGCTGATCAAAACCCAGGATACTAATCATACAACACCCAATTTTGATTACAAAAAAATAAAGCAGTATGTGTTTAATCTCATACTGCTTTATTTATTTTTACAAAACACTATCAATTATGCATAATTATGAATAAGTCAATCATCATAATATTTATCATTTCGTTATTTATAAATTGTTCTAATAATAAAGATCAGAAAAATAAAGAAACTGTTTTCAACAAAGTAACATCAGAAAAAACAAATATTCATTTTAGTAATAATTTAAAAGAAACAGATTCATTAAATTATTTTAAATACACTTCTATATATATGGGAGGTGGTGTTTCTGTTGGAGACATAAATAATGATGGATTGTTAGATTTATTTTTTACAGGAAATCAAGTAAAAAATAAATTATACTTAAACAAAGGAAATTTACAATTTGAAGATATTACTGAAAAAGCTAACATTTCTGGTGATAAAAGATGGTATACAGGTGCAACAATGGCAGATGTAAATAACGATGGTTATTTAGATGTATATTGCTCTGTTGCTGGCAAAAATGGTGTAAAAAACAATCAACTTTTTATTAATAATAGAGATAATACCTTTACAGAAAAAGCAAAAAAATATGGGATAGATCATACTGCAAACTCTGTCCAATCAACTTTTTTTGATTATGATAATGATGGCGATTTAGATCTTTACATAGCTAATTACCCAATAGCACACCCTTCTACTTCAAATATGATTTATAAAAACAGAATGAAAAATGCTTCTGATAATGAAACAGATAAACTTTTTAGAAATGATGGTACAGTATTTACAGATGTTACTGAACAAGCTGGTGTTAAAAATTATAGCTTTTCATTAGGTATTACAGCATCTGATATTAATAATGATGGTTGGCAAGATTTATATGTTTCTAATGATTACAGCATTCCTGATTTTTTATATATCAATAATCAAGATGGTACTTTTAAAGAGGTAGTAAAAAAAGCTACTTCTCAAACTTCTTTTTACGGAATGGGGATAGATATTTCAGATATAAATAACGATGGTTTTTTAGACATTTTTCAAGTAGATATGGATTCTAACAACAATCGTCGTCAAAAAGCAAATATGGCTAGTATGAATCCTAAATTGTTTTTTGAAACTGTTTTCTACGGTTTTCATTATCAATATATGCACAATTGCTTACAGTTAAATTCTGGACTGATTAATGATGGAATTCCAAAGTTTTCAAATATCTCAAGATTAACAGGCACCTCTTCTACTGATTGGAGTTGGGGACCATTATTTGCAGATTTTGACAATGATGGATTTAAAGATTTGTTTGTTACAAACGGTACAAGAAGAGAGGTTAATAACAAAGATTTTTTTAAAAAAATTGGTAAAAAAGAATATGATAAATATTCTTATCTAGAAAAAACTAAAATGATTCCTAGTGAAAAAATAGACAACTTTATGTTTAAAAATAATGGAAATTTAGATTTTAAAAATGTAGGTAAACAATGGGGATTAGAACATAAAGGTTTTTCAAACGGAGCAGTTTATGCAGACTTAGATAATGATGGAGATCTAGAAATAATTGTAAATAACATTGATGAAAAGGCAACTATTTTTAACAACAATAGTTCTAAAAACAGTAATTATTTAAAACTAAGATTAAATGGGAAAAATGCTAATAAATTTGGTTTAGGTAGTAGAGCTTATGTTTTTTCTGATGGAAAAAAACAAATGCAAGAATTAACCCTAACTAGAGGTTTTCAATCTTCTGTTGCTCCAGAAATTCATTTTGGGTTAAATAATAATACAACAATTGATAGTCTAAAAATTATTTGGCAAGATGGTAAAACTCAAGTTTTAAATAAAGTTTCTACGAATCAATTATTAACAATTAATTATACAGATTCAGATAAAAATCAACAAAAAAAAGAACTCAAAAAGAAGAATACTTTATTTTCTGAAGTATACAGTTTTCTAAAACCTAAACATAAAGAAAACGATTTTAACGATTTTGACAAACAAGTTTTATTGCCTCATAAAATGTCTACATTAGGGCCAACTTTAACAGTAACAGATGTAAACAATGATGGATTAGATGATTATTTTTTAGGCGGTTCTTTTGGTAATCCTTCTAAATTATTTTTACAAGAAAACGGAAATTTTGTTGAAACTAAAATTCCGTCTATAGAAAAAGACAAACTTTCAGAAGATTTAGGATCTTTATTTTTTGATGTAGATTTAGATGGAGATAAAGATTTATATGTTGTAAGTGGTGGTTATGAGTATGTTAAAAACTCATCTATGTTGCAAGATAGACTTTACATTAATAGTGGTAAAGGCAATTTTATAAAATCAAATAAATCTTTACCAAAACTTACTTCAAGCGGATCTAAAGTATATCAAATTGACTTTAATAAAGATGGAAAACAAGATATTTTTGTTTTAGGAAGACAAGTCCCTGGTAAATATCCTTTAGCTGCTACAAGTTATCTTTTAGAAAATAAATCTACCTTTTCAAATATAAAATTAGAAAACACCTCTTCTACTTTATTTTCAGATTTAGGAATGGCTACAAGTGCTGTAATTACAGATTTTAATAATGATTCTTGGCAAGATATTATTATTGTTGGAGAATGGATGTCTATCAAAGTATTTAAAAATAATAAAGGAACATTTGAAGATGTTTCTAAAAAAATGGGCTTATCAAAAGACACTACTGGTTGGTGGTGGAGTATTAATCAAGGAGATTTTGATAATGATGGTGATATAGATTATATTCTTGGAAATAATGGTTTAAATTATAAATACAAAGCAACAGAAAACGAAACTTTTGATATTTATGTTAATGATTTTGATAAAAACAATAAAAGTGATATTGTATTAAGTTATTATAATGAAGGTAAGCAATATCCACTTCGTGGAAGAGAATGTTCTTCTCAACAAATACCTGGAATTAAAAGTAAATTTAAAAATTACGAAGGTTTTTCGCAAGCAACTTTAATAGATGTTTACGGAAAAAAGAATCTAGAAAACGCTTTACATTATCAAGTAAAATCTTTTGCCAGTATCTATTTAGAGAATAAAGGAGGGACTTTTAAAATTCATAAGCTTCCTGTTGAATCACAATTTTCAAGTATTCAAAAAATATTGGTAAACGATTATGATAAAGATGGAAATTTAGATGCTTTAATTGCTGGAAACCTACATAATTCTGAGGTAGAAACACCAAGAAACGATGCCAGTTATGGATTATTCTTAAAAGGGAATGGAAATGGTACTTTTAATGCAGTTTCTGTTTTAGAAAGCGGTTTTTTTGCTACAGGTGATGTAAAAGAAATGTCTGAAATGAAAATCAACAATGAAAATTATATCATTATTGGAAAAAATAATGATGAAGTACAATATTTTAAAATTAATAATTAAAATATAAAAGAAAGTATCATAACAGTAGTGAAACCAACAACAGACAATAAAGTGGTCATTACAGACCAACTTTTAAAAGTTTGTTTCTCATTAATGCCTAAATATTTACTTACTAGCCAAAAGCCACTATCATTAACGTGAGACATTATAGAAGCTCCTGAAGCTATAGATATTACTAATAAAGCTTTATCAATTTCTGTTATATCTACAGCTAATAAAGGGGCAGTTATACCTGCAGCAGTAATCATAGCTACTGTTGCAGAACCTTGTAATACTCTAACAACAACAGCTGCTAAAAAAGCAAAAACAAGAATACTAAAACCTTTGTCTGCAAAATAATTTGCTAACATTGTGCCTGTACCTGTATTAATTAAAACTTGTTTAAAAACACCTCCTGCACCCGTTAACAAAATAATAATACCAGCAGCTTCCATAGATTTAGTTGTAATCTTTAATAATGTCTCTTTATGATAACCTCTTCTAATTCCTAATAAATACCAAGCAATTAAATTGGCAATAATTAAAGCTGAAAATGGATGTCCAATCATTTGTAACCAATTCTTTATTTGAACAGGAATTGTACCTTCTTCAAATAAAGGGCTGTTTAAAACAGTGTTACTTACTATTAATACAATTGGAATTCCTATAATAGCCAATATTAGACTTATTGCTGGGTATTTTTTATATTGATGTTTTTTATTAATAACTGGTGCTTCTACAAATATTTTTTTAGAGATATATTTTGCAAATAAAGGCCCACTAATAATTGCAGAAGGAATACCAACAATAAAACCCAATAATATAACCCAACCCAAATCAGCTTTTAAAATATCTGCTACTGCAACAGGTCCAGGTGTAGGTGGTATAAACGAATGCGTTATTGCTAATCCTGCTAATAAAGGAATAGCATATAAGAGTAGAGATTTTTTAGTTTTACGCTGTAAAGAATAAATTAAAGGCACCAAAATGATGAAAGCAACATCAAAAAAAACAGGAATTGCTATAAAAAAACCGGTAATCATTAATGACCAAGAAGCATTTTTTTCTCCAAACTTATGTAATAGATAATTTGCCAAAGCTTCTGCACCTCCTGAATGCTCTAAAATAGCACCAAACATTGCACCTAAACCAACAACTGTTGCAACAAAACTTAAGGTATTACCCATACCAGTTTTTATGGTGTTTACTATATCTAAAGGATTCATTCCAGAAAATATACCTACAGAAATACTTGCAATTAATAGTGCAATAAAAGCAGGTATTTTTAATCTTAAAATTAAAAATAACAAAATAGCTATTCCTAAAAATACTGCAGTTATTAAAGAAAAATCTATCATTTAAATTTAGTTTTTAATAAAAAAAGTTTCTTTTAAACCTTCTACAGAATTTGGTCCAACCCAAAGATTAAATTTACCAGCTTCAGCAGTTTTTATTAATTTATGATTTACAAATTCTAAATCTTTAGAAGATATTTTAAACGTAATTTCTTTAGATTCTCCACTCTTTAAGAAAACATGCTGAAATCTTTTCAATTCTTTTACAGGTCTTGTAATACTACCAACAACATCTTGAATGTATAACTGAACAGTTTCTTTTCCTGCTTTTTTTCCAGTATTTGTTACGTTTACTTTAACATTTAAATCTTCATTAAATTTGATACTTTCTTTTGAAATTGAAATGTTTGAATAACTAAATGTTGTATAAGTTAAACCATAACCAAAAGGAAAATGAGGTGTAAAACCAGCATCTAAATAATGAGAATCATTTCCTAAAGAACTTTGCCATGCAGCAATTGGAATTTTATCAATATGAACAAAATTGCTACTATCTGCTGGTCTTCCAGTATTTTTATGATTATAAAAATATGGCAACTGTCCTGCAGTTTTTGGCCAAGAAACAGGTAATCTACCTTCTGGTGAACTTATGCCGTTTATAATTTCATATAACGCTTCTCCTCCCATTGTTCCTGGATGCCAGCCCATTAAAACCACATCAATTTTATCAATAATGTTGGTTATTGTTATAGGTCTACCTGCCATAATTACCAAAACAATTGGTTTTCCGGTTTTAGCTAATACTTTAATTAATTCTTCTTGAGCTCCAGGTAAATCAATATTTGCTCTACTGTGAGCTTCTCCTGATAAAATAGCTTCTTCTCCTCCAAAAAATAAAATAACATCAGATTTTTTAGCAACTTCTATAGCTTCTTTAAATCCTTTTTTAGATTTATCTCTACTATAATCCAATCCTTTAGCAAATGTAAAATTAGTATTTGCCTTTTTATATGCATGCAAAGGTGTGTTAGTATGCTCTTTTTCACCATCAAAAGCCCAAGTACCTAATTGCTCATGAGGTGCATTTGCCAAAGGTCCAATAATTGCCACTTTTGTTTTTTCTGAAAGTGGTAAAATTGAATTTTTATTTTTTAATAAAACAGTACTTTCTATAGCTGCTTTTTTAGCTTCTTTTAAATGGTTTTTTGAGTAAAATTTCCCAGTATGTTCTTTATTTCTGTAAGGATTTTCAAATAACCCCAACCTAAATTTCACTCTTAAAATATTACGAACAAAATCGTTTAATTCTTCAATTGTTACTTTCTTTTCTTCTATTAATTTTTTAAGATGATCTTCATATGCTGTACTAGTCATTTCCATATCTAAACCAGCTTTAGCTGCTAATTCTCCAGCATGTTTTTCATCACTTGCATAACCATGAGCCACCATTTCAATTACAGAATCCCAATCACTTACAACAAAACCGTCAAATTTTAACTCCCCTCTTAAAACGTCTTTTAATAAAAATTGGTTTCCTGTTGCAGGTATTCCATTTATTTCATTAAATGAACTCATTACTGTTGCAGAACCAGCGTCTATAGCAGATTTAAAAGGTGGTAAATACACATTTCTTAATAAAGGCTCGCTCATATTTACTGTATTATAATCTCTACCTCCAATGGCTGCTCCATAAGCTATATAATGTTTTGCAGAAGCTGCAATTCTATAAGGATTACTTAAATCATCACCTTGAAAACCTTTAACATAAGCAGCTCCTAAAATTGTTGCTAAATATGGATCTTCTCCTGGAGACTCTGCAATTCTACCCCATCTGCTATCTCTAGCAATATCTAACATTGGTGCAAACGTCCATCTTATTCCATAAGCAGAAGCTTCAAAAGCGGCAATTTCTGAAGATTTTTCTACTATTTGTGCATCCCAAGTTGCAGCTAAACCTAATGGAATTGGAAACATTGTTTTAAAACCATGTATTACATCTCTACCAAAAATTAATGGAATTCCATTAGGACTTTCTTCAACTGCAATTCTTTGTAATTCATCTACATATTCTAAATTCATGATGTTTAAAAATGCACCAACATTTCCTTTTCTTACAGATTCTTTTATATTACTAGGTAATGATTTTGCTCTACTAGATACTCCTCTAAGATTTGTTTGACCAATTTTTTCTTCTAAAGTCATTTTAGAAAGAAGTGCTTCAATCTTTACTTCGTGAGTTGCATCTTTTACAAAAGAGGTCTTATTTTCTTTACAACTTATAAGTGTAATTATTAGAACTAGTAAAAAGATTATTTTTTTCATTGTGTGTTTTATTTGGTTGGTTTATTTTCTTTATAAAAATTACTTTTTACTCCTTTTACAGAAGTTTTAAATTTAAATATAGAACCTGCTAAAGGGTATTTTTTTAATTCACCTTCTGTCATATCAACTCGTGCAGTTGTTATAAATAATTCATCTAAGTTTTCACCCCCAAAAGCACAAGAAGTAACATTATGTGCTGGTACAATTATTTTAGATATCACTTTACCTGTATTTGGATTAAAACGAATAACTGCATTACCATTCCACATACCTACCCAAAGCATATTTTCATTGTCAATTGTCATTCCATCTGGAAAGCCAAGAGATTCTGGAATTTGAACAGCAATTTTTTCATTAGAAATTTCTCCAGTTTTATTATCGTATTCGTATGATTTAATTGAAGATGTAGGAGTATCTATATAATACATTGTTTTTTTATCTGACTTCCAAACTATTCCGTTAGAAATGGTAACACTATCAATCTTTTTTTGCAATTCATTTTCAGAATTAATGGTATATAAATTTGCTTTACCTTTTATTTGATTAAAATGCATAGAACCTACCCAAAATCTTCCTGCAGGATCACATTTACCATCATTTAATCTACTTTCAGGCAATTCACTTTTCATATCTGTAAACAAAGAACTTTTGCCCGTTTCTAAATTTATTTTATGAACACCATCTTCTAAAGCTACAATTGCTTCTTTTTCAGAAAAAGGTACAACAGTTCCAATTCTTGAAGTAGTTGCTAGAACTCTATTTTTTTTCGTTTTAGGGTTGTAAATATTTAATTGTTTTCCTTCAATATCTACCCAATACAATTCTTGTGTTTTGTAATTCCAAATTGCACCTTCCCCTAAAGTGGCTTTAACTTCATATTCTAAAGTTGCTATGTTATTCACTTGTGATTTATTTTCTTTATTGTTTTTTGTACATCCAAAAATTAATATTGCTAGAGCAATAAGTACTATTTTTTTTAACATAAATTATTTTATTTTGGTTTTTGAAAACATCCAAGTAATTAATTCTGGTTCTAAAAATGCTTTTTTAAAAGTGTCTCCATGACCCAAATTATATTCTGTATATTTTGCATTTTTATTGACTTCTTTAAGAAGATTATACATATTTCTAGATCCTTCAACAGGATTCCATTTATCTTTATTTCCGTGAAATATCCAAATAGGAATTTCTTTAATTTTTTCTAATTGATTTGAATCTGAATATCCTGCCATAGGTATTGCTGCTGCAAATAAATGTGGCTTTCTTGAAATAAACTCCCAAGTTCCAAAACCTCCCATAGATAAACCTGTAATGTATATTCTAGAATTATCAATTGGTAATTCTTTTCTTAACTTTTCTATCAATTCTAAAGTTGCTTCACCAGAACTAGAAGGAGTTGGGCTCATTAAATAAGCACCTTCTTTAGTTAAACCTTTAAAGGGAGCTTCAGGAGAATTTCCAATCCATTTTGCCCATTCTTCATTTTCTGTTTTATTAGAACATTGTGGTATTAAAATATAACAAGGGTATTGTTTTTGAGATTGAGGTGTTATTAAGGAGTTTTCATTCATTATAAAACCTGCATTTCTATATATTCTTTCTCCATTTTCTGTACCTCTTTCTCCTCTACCATGCAAAAATATTACCAATGGAACATTCTTATTTTTAATACTTTTAGGTGAAAATAATCGATAAGGTAGTTTTAAACCATTACTAGAAAAATATGTTTTTTTCTCTAATAAACTATCTACATTATTTAAAATCCATTTTTCACTAAACTTTTCTACTTTATCAAAAGTATTTTTTGAGCTACAAGAAAAAAAACAACTAATTAAAATTGCAATTAATATTTTATTTTTCATTTTATAAAAATTAAAAAAACAGTGTAAATAATTTACACTGCTTCTTACCTTAATTAACTACACAATTATAAAATACTAAATTTAATTTTTTTTGTAATATTATTAGAGGCGTTACCAACATATATATAATAAGTACCTTTTTCTAAAGACCAACTTGAAATTTCTGTATTATAATAAGCTAAATCTGAAACATTAAGAGTTACAGAAGCAGTTTTTTGTAGTCCTTTTTCTAAGTTTACTTTTGTAAAACCTTTTAATTCCTTTAAAGCTCTTTTTACCTTAGATTTGTATTTACCTACATAAACTTGAACCACCTCTGCTCCTTCTCTATTCCCTGTATTTGAAACATTGAAGGTTACTTTAATTTTATCATTTTCAGAATATTTTTTTTGATTTATTTTTACATCTGAAATTTTAAAACTTGAGTATGACAAACCATAACCAAAAGCAAACTGTGGTTCAATTTTTCTAGTATCAAACCATCTATATCCTACCAAAATATCTTCTTTATAATATTGATTTTCATCAATACCTGGATAAGATAATTTCCCAAAAGAATGTGCAGCATTGTCTTCTAACTTTTTAGGAAAAGAAAAAGGTAATTTACCTGATGGATTTACATCTCCACTCACAATATCTGCAATAGCATGACCTGCCATACTACCCAAATACCAAGTTTGAATAACTCCTTTTGTTTTTGGCAACCAATTCATTTCTACTGCATTACCAGTTAACAATAAAAACCCTAAATTTTTATTAACTTCTTGAATTCCGTTTATTAATTTTTCTTGACCAAAAGGTAAAGCAAAAACTTCTCTATCATCTCCTTCACTATCTTGGTGATGACTCTTGTTTAAGCCACCAACAAATAAAACGATATCTGCTTTTTTAGCAACTTCAATAGCTTTTACGTATAAAGAATCTTGATTTAAACTAGCAGGAACTACTTCATCATAAACAGAAGCACCAGATTCGAATCCCATTGTGTGAATAATTTTTGCATTTTTATATCTAGCCCTTAAACCTTCTAAAGGAGAAACTTCGAATAAAGGTTTTAATTGAGAAGACCCTCCACCTTGAGTCATATTTCTTGTTGCATTTTCTCCTATTACTGCAATAGTTAATCCTTTTTTATCTTTTATAGGAAAGAAATTATCTTCATTTTTTAATAAAACAATACCTTCAGTAGCAATTTTTCTTGCAACTTTATGATGTTCTTTATTATTCATTTTTCCTAAAGCTCTATTAGGATTAAGACTTGTTCTATAAATTAATCTTAAAATTCTTCTAACTTTATCATTAACTAAATCTTCACTCAATTCACCCTTTTTTAAAGCTTTTAAAAATGGGTTGGCTAAATAATAATGTTGATAATGATTATTTGTAGTTGTACCTAAACCATCTGTTCCTGTTCCCATTTCCATATCAACACCATATAATGCTGCTTCTTTAGTAGAGTGAACAGAACTCCAATCGCTAATTACAACACCATCATAACCCCAATCTGTTTTTAAAATTTTATTTAAAATCTTATTATGAGTTGTATATTGGCCTCTAAATTTATTATAAGCTCCCATTAAAGCCCAAACTTTTCCCTCTTGAACAGCAGCTTTAAAAGCTGGTAAATAAATTTCATATAAAGCTCTATCACTTACTTCTACATTTATTTTATCTCTTAAATGCTCTTGATTGTTTAAAGCAAAATGTTTTACACAAGCAGCAATACCGTTTTTTTGCACACCTTTAATATAAGGAACAACCATTGTTGATGCTAAAAAAGGATCTTCACCTAAATACTCAAAATTTCTTCCATTAAATGGTGTTCTATAAATATTAACCCCTGGTCCTAAAAGCACATCTTTTTCTCTGTATCTAGCTTCCTCTCCTAAATTAAAACCATATTCTCCAGATAATTCAGGATTAAATGTTGCTGCCAAACAAGTTAATGCAGGAAAAGCTGTAATGGCATCATTTGTCCAACCCGCATTTTCCCATGCATCCCAACTAATTTCTTCTCTTACTCCATGAGGTCCATCAGACATCCAAACTTCTGGTATTCCTAATCTTTCTACTCCTTTTGTACTAAATTTAGATTGAGCATGCGTCATTGCAACTTTTTCTTCTAACGTTAATACATTAATAATACTATCAATTTTAGCCTCTAATACTACTGAAGTAATTTCGCCTTGTGGAAATTGTATCTTAGGAATATTATCTTGTGCATTAAAAAATGATGTTTGCAAGCAAAAAATAAAAATCAATAATGCTATTTTTTTATTAAAAACTACTCTCATATTATAATTATTCAAATTTTTTGATAAAACTAATTTTTAACCTATAATATCAATAAAACTAATTCAACTAAGATTAAAACATTTGTTGCAATTTATTGACAGTAGTAGTAATTCTTAAAAGCATAACACATTTATGCTACTATTTACTCAATTCAAATAAACTTCTTTATATTAAATCTTAAAATTTAAAATAATAATCTTTTAAAGTTTTTAATAAAAAAGCCATCTTTTAAAAGATGGCTTTTTTTATCAATTAGTTTAAATAATAAAATAGTTTACTGTTTTATATTCTTATTAATAATTATAAGCAACAATAAAATTATATTATAAGAATTCTTTCCTTAACTACTTTCTTCTAATTTTTTTATTAGACTTTAAAGGAATTCGTTTTTTTAAAGCTTCTATAATAGAAAATGTTGCAGGACAAATAGAAGTATTTACTACAGTTAAATCTGTTATACCAATAAATTTCTTTCTGTTTGTATGAGGATATTCTGCACAAGCTTTAGGTCTTACATCATATATAAAACAAGTATTATCAGATTCGTCTAAAAAAGAACATGGAGCCGTTTTTAAAACCATAAAATCATCTTCATCTCTTTCTAAATATTGCTTTGTAAAAGCAGCTACTTTCATTTTTAAATATTTAGAAATACGCTCTACATCTTTATCTGTAAAAATAGGGCTTGTAGTTTTACAACAATTTCCACACGCTAAACAATCCGTTTTTTTAAATTCATCATCATGCAATTCTTGCATTACATAATCTAAATTTTTAGGTGTTCTTTTCTTAAGATTAGCAAAATATTTTAGATTTTCTTTTCTAACTTCTTCAGCTAATTTTGGCAGTTGCTCTAAACGTTTTTCCATAGAACAAAAATACAATTATTCTTCGCCAAAAATCATTCTAAAAAACAAATAAAAATATGTAATTTTGCATTTCAATTTTCAAGATTTTATGAGCATTCAAAACAGTATAGAAACCAAAGTAAAAGAAGGTTTTTTAGCTTTATACAACATAGAAATTCCTTCAGTAGAATTTCAAGCAACCAGAAAAGAATTTGATGGTGATATCACAGTAGTTGTTTTTCCTTTGTTAAGATATAAAAAAGGAAACCCAGTTCAAATTGGTGAAGACTTAGGTAAATATTTAGTAGAAAATATTACAGAAATTACTAATTTTAATGTTGTAAAAGGTTTTTTAAACTTGGTGATTGATGATAGTTTTTATACAAAATTATTCAGCTCAATTAATAAAAATGAAACTTATGGTTTTGTATCGCCAAAGGCGGATGACAAAGCAATTATGGTTGAATACTCCTCTCCTAACACAAACAAACCTTTACATTTAGGGCACGTTCGTAACAATTTATTAGGATATTCTGTTGCAGAAATTATAAAAGCTGCAGGTAAAAAAGTTTACAAAACTCAGATTATTAATGATAGAGGAATTCATATTTGTAAATCTATGTTGGCTTGGGAAAAATTTGGTAATGGAGAAACTCCAGAATCTACAGGCTTAAAAGGAGATAAATTGGTTGGTAATTATTATGTAAAATTCGATCAAGAATACAAAAAAGAAATTGCTAAATTAATCTCTGAAGGTAAAACAGAAGAAGAAGCAAAAAAAGAAGCTCCTTTATTATTAGAAGCTCAACAAATGCTACGTAATTGGGAAGCTGGAGATGAAAAAGTAGTTACACTTTGGAAAACCATGAACCAATGGGTTTATGATGGTTTTGATGTTACTTACAGAAATATGGGAGTTGATTTTGACAACCTTTATTTTGAAAGTAACACCTATTTATTAGGAAAAGATGTTGTTGCTCAAGGTTTAGAAAAAGGTGTTTTTTATAAAAAAGAAGATGGTTCTGTTTGGTGCGATTTAACTGAAGAAGGTTTAGACGAAAAAATTGTTTTACGATCTGATGGAACTGCAGTTTATATGACACAAGATATTGGTACAGCAATTCAACGTGTAAAAGATTACGAAGATGTAGGAGGAATGGTGTATACAGTTGGTAATGAACAAGATTATCACTTTCAAGTATTATTCTTAATTTTAAAGAAATTAGGGTTTGATTGGGCAAAACAATTACACCATTTAAGTTACGGAATGGTAGATTTACCATCTGGAAAAATGAAATCTAGAGAAGGTACTGTTGTAGATGCAGATGATTTAATGGTTGAAATGACAGATACTGCAAGAACAATTTCTGAAGAATTAGGAAAACTAGATGGTTATTCTGATGAAGAAAAAGAAGAACTTTATAAAACAATAGGTTTAGGAGCTTTAAAATACTTCATCTTAAAAGTAGATCCAAAAAAGAGAATCTTATTCGATCCAAAATCTTCAGTAGATTTCCAAGGAAACACGGGTCCTTTTATTCAATATACTTATGCTAGAATACAATCTATCATTAGAAAAGCAGATTTTGATTATTCTAAATCAGTTACAATTGAATTACATGAAAAAGAAAAAGAATTATTAAAACAATTAGAGTTATATCCTGAAACTGTACAACAAGCTGCCGCTAATTATTCGCCAGCAATTATTGCAAACTATACATATGATTTGGTAAAAGAATTCAATTCTTTTTATCAAAATGTATCAATATTAGGAGAAGAAAATCAAGATAAAAAAATCTTTAGAGTACAATTAGCAGACAAAGTTGCAAAAACCATAAAATCTGCTTTTTCATTGTTAGGAATAAATGTTCCTGAAAGAATGTAAAATACTATGATAATTCTTAATAAAATAAACGAATTATCATTAAATTTGCACTAACAAACAACATTACATAGATAAAATACAATTATGAAATACGACATCATTATTATTGGAAGTGGTCCTGGAGGATATGTAACAGGTATTAGAGCTTCGCAATTAGGGTTTAAAGTTGCCATTGTAGAAAAAGAAAACTTAGGTGGAATCTGTTTAAACTGGGGGTGTATCCCAACTAAAGCTTTATTAAAATCTGCTCAAGTTTATGATTATTTAAAACATGTTGATGAATATGGCTTAAAAGCAGAAGCAATTGATAAAGATTTTGATGCCGTAATTAAGAGAAGTCGTGGTGTTGCAGAAGGAATGAGCAAAGGTGTTGCTTTCTTAATGAAGAAAAACAAAATAGATATTATTGACGGTTTTGGAAAAATTAAAACTGGTAAAAAAGTAGATGTTACTGCTGCAGATGGTACTGTAACAGAATATGCTGCAGATAATATTATTATTGCAACTGGTGCTCGTTCTAGAGAATTACCAAACTTACCACAAGATGGTAAAAAAGTAATTGGGTATAGACAAGCAATGAGTTTACCAAAACAACCAAAATCTATGATTGTTGTAGGTTCTGGAGCAATTGGTGTAGAATTTGCTCATTTTTATAACTCAATGGGAACAGAAGTTACTATTGTAGAATATATGCCAAATTTAGTTCCTGTAGAAGATATTGATGTTTCTAAGCAATTTGAACGTTCTGTAAAAAAATCTGGAATTAAAGTAATGACAAATTCTGCTGTAGAATCTGTTGATACTTCTGGAGAAGGAGTTGTTGCAACTGTAAAAACTAAAAAAGGAGAAGAAACTTTAACTGCTGATATTTTATTATCTGCAGTAGGTATCAAATCTAACATTGAAAACATTGGTTTAGAAGATGTAGGTATTATTGTTGATAGAGATAAAATCTTAGTTAACGATTGGTACCAAACTAACATACCTGGTTATTATGCTATTGGAGATGTTGTTCCTGGTCAAGCTTTAGCACACGTTGCTTCTGCAGAAGGAATTACTTGTGTAGAAAAATTAGCAGGTTTACATACAGAAGCTATAGATTATGGAAACGTACCTGGATGTACATATGCAACTCCAGAAATTGCATCTGTAGGTTTAACTGAAGCTAAAGCTAAAGAAGCTGGTTACGAATTAAAAGTAGGTAAATTTCCTTTCTCTGCCTCTGGTAAAGCAAAAGCTGCTGGTACACCAGATGGTTTTGTAAAAGTAATTTTTGATGCTAAATATGGTGAATGGTTAGGTTGCCATATGATTGGTGCTGGTGTTACTGATATGATTGCAGAAGCAGTATTAGGACGTAAATTAGAAACTACAGGTCATGAAGTATTAAAAGCAATACATCCTCACCCAACTATGAGTGAAGCTGTAATGGAAGCTGTTGCTGATGCTTATGATGAAGTAATTCATTTATAAAAAAACCTCTGGAATTATTTCAGAAAAATATAAAAAAAAACCGAAACATATTGTTTCGGTTTTTTTTATGACTATAATATTACCTTTCTTTATTATATAATATTATTAAATACTGGATATTTTAATTCTTATTTTCTATTGCACAAATATTTTGTTCTTCTTCGGTTAAACATGTTAGTTTAACTATTCTAACAATCATTTAATCGAAAACCCATTTTTATAATTAACTTTTTTTGTATTTTTAATCTATAACTTAATATAAAAATTAACATGAAAGCAAAATATCAAAGCGTATTAGATTTAGGAGAACAATTAAATATCCAAAATGGTGATGTAAAAGAAGAAGGTGGTCAATTAAAAGTATGGGGAACTGCAAAAACTCCTTATGAAAAAGATTTAATTTGGGATGAAATTAAAAAAGTGGGAGGAGATAATCCAACAGATATCATGGCAGATATAAAAGTAGAAGATGAGTCTGTTTATGCAAGACATACTGTTGCAAGTGGAGAAACTTTAGGAAAAATAGCTAAACAATACTATGGTAAAGCATCTAAATATACTGCAGTATTTGAAGCAAATACTAATATTTTAAAAAACCCAGATGTAATTCATCCAGGTCAAGAATTAATAATTCCTAATTTGTAGAATATTAAAATTACAAATCAAAAACCGAAGCTTTTAGCTTCGGTTTTTTTATATTTGAACTTATTATAAATAAATTATGAATGCTTTAGAAAACGATAAAAAAAAGAAAGAAAATCTAATTAATTATTGGGAACCAAAAAGAAACAATAGACTTAAATATGCTTTAATGCAAAGTTTATATTTTGCTATTCCTTTTAGTTTTGTTTTTCAGATTTTAGAAAGTTTAGATGGTTTTTTATCTTTAAAATTTGCATTTAAATTTCTTACTATTTTTTGTATTTACTTTTTACTTACATTTTACATTACGTATAATATTTATGAGAAAAAGTATCAGAAAATTAAAAACGAAAAAGTTTGATAACTAACAAAAATACATTCTCTAAAGAAATTTTAAAAGCTATATTTAAACTTGTAGTTGCTGGCTTTTTAATAGGTTATTTAAAACAAAATGATTTACTAATTGCAGGTTTATTGATTTTAAAAATCATCCATAATATTTATAAAGAAATCATTAAACCAAAAACAAATAAAAATTGGTTGTTATTGGTTGGAATGTTATTAACTGGGTTTGGAGGAATAGTTGGTGAAACTTGGGGTGTAACAAATGGTTATTGGAAATATCATGAAGTAACAAGAGAATTACCTTTGTGGTTACCATTTGCATGGATGCTTGCCTTTCATTATTTATACAAATTAGAACGTAATTTAATTCCGTTATTGAAAGAACAATCTCAAAAAAATAAAATAATTTTAGCTGTAATTTTAGCTTTAATATTACCAGCTTTTGGTGAGGTTATTACGATTTATCTTGGTGTTTGGACCTATTATTGGCCTTATCAATTTTTAGGTGTTCCTCTTTATGCTTTTATTTGCTTGGTTTTTGTACACATGTTAGTGTATACCATATTACATTTTGTTTGTAAAAAATATAATATTAAAGACATCGTTTTTAATTAAAACTTCCAGCAAACAATACGAGTTACTTTATTTCCTTGATGCATAGGAATCACTTTAAATTCATTTACACCTAATTTTTTAGAAGATTTTTCTAAACTTTCTACATTTTCTTTTTTAGAAACCAAACTTGTAAACCACTTACTTGCAGTTTTATATAAAGAACTTTCGTATAAATAATTATGTAGAAAAGCTTTTTCTCCTCCAACATACCATAATTCATTATTATTTCCAGAAAAGTTTCTTACTGCATTGTTCCCTAAATTTCTAGTTTTTCTTTTGTTTGCTCCTTTTGCCTCTTCTGCAGATTTATAAAAAGGAGGATTACACATAGTTGCAGAAAAAGAATCATTTTCTTCTAAAACTCCTTTTAAAATTTGTTGTTCATTAAATTGTTGACGTAACTCTATATTACTATCAAAATTATTATCATCTATTATATCTTGTGCATAATCTAATGAGTCTAAATCTATGTCTGTAGCTACAAAATTCCAATTGTATTCTGCAACTCCTAAAAGCGGATAAATACAAGTTGCTCCTGTACCAATATCTAAAATTTTAATATTTTCTTCGGATGAAAGTAAATCTGATAAATGATGAATATAATCTAAACGACCAGGAATTGGTGGACATAAATTTTCATCAGAAAAATCCCAAACAGAAATATTCTCATAAGAAAACAACAGTCCTTTATTCAGTTCTTTTACAGCTTTTGGATTCGAAAAATCTATACTAATATTTCCATAAGAATTTGTTGCAACATATTCTTTTAAAGCAGGATTATCTTTAACTAACTGCTCAAAATTATAGCCTTTATTAAATTTATTCTTTGGATGTAAACCTTTGTCTTTCATTATAATTCTAATACTGTAAATTCTAATTGCAAAGGTTTTAAAGCACCTTTTAAGGCTGTAATAAATGATGGTCCGTACTCTAAATAATACTCAGAAAAATTACGTTGACGTTCTTCTAAACTTTGATTTGGCAAAATTACATTTTGCAACTCAATAATTCTTTCAACTAAATCTTTTTGTCTCTTTTTCTCGGCTTTTAACAAGCGTTTTTGTAAGTTTTCTAAACCTTTAATTTGCTTTCTTTCTTGGGCATTTACAGCATTTTCAAAAGAAACATCGGTTTGTTTTGCTACATCTTTTAATTCTAAAAATTGATTTTTTAAATTTTGAATCTTCTCTTTAAAATCTAAATCTAAAGCAGAGTTTTCTATAACTTTTTTTGATAACAAATCATTTTGATTCAAAAACATTTCTTCTAATGAAATATTTAACTTTTTAAGTTTTTTTACTTGTTTCTCAGAAACAACTTGAACAGAATTTCTTAATAATAATATTGGAAAAGGGATATTTACTTCTTCAAAATAATCTTTCAATTCTAACCAGTAAGCCATCTCTCCTCCTCCACCTAAATAACAAAGATTTGGTAAAATCACTTCTTGATACAAAGGTCTCATAATTACATTTGGCGAAAACGCTTTTGGATTATCTTCTACTTCCTTCAAAATATCAGCTTTAGTAAAAGTAATTTCTGTGTTATTTACTTTGTATAATCCATCTTCAAAAAGTATTCGTTCTCTAAAGTTATCACCTAAATAAAACAAATTTATTTCTCTTGGGTTTACCTGAATTTTATAATGCTCTTCTAATTCTTTAATAGTTTTAGAAACAGCTTTAAAAGAAGTTTTATTTTCTAACTCGTCTTTTACAATAGGATTGAATAATTGTTTTAATTCAGAATCATCACCATCAATAATTATCAAACCATATTCTTTAAACAATTCATTGGCAATATAACGAGTTGCATCAGCTAAGTTTTGATGTTTTAAATATCCATCAGAAAATAACTTCTTAATAAATACTGCATTTTTAGAGTTTCCTAAATGATTAGAAAACACCTCAAAAACATTTTCTAAACCGTCTGTAGAAAATCTTCCAACTGCACCACCATCTTCTCTATTCCATTGTACTTTTTTACCATCAAAATTAAAATAATTTATCTCATCAAAATCATGATCTTCTGTTGCCATCCAATAAACAGGTACAAAATTTTGATCTGTAAATTTATCAGACAATTCTTCACATAAATTTATAGTAGACAGTATTTTATATAAAAAATACAGAGGCCCTGTAAATAAATTTAGTTGATGACCAGTTGTAACTGTAAAAGTATTTTGTTGTTTTAAAAGAGTTATGTTTTCTGTTATTTTTTCTGAAACTTGAAATCCTTTATATTGCTTTTTTAAGGCTTCAACTAATACCAATCTAGATTGAAGACGAAATGACTTTTGCTTCTCTTCTATCTGATTATGAAATCCAGAAATATCTGGAAAATTATTATAAAAAGGTTGTATAGATTCTTTTTTCCCTAAATAATCTATCATTGTTTTAGAGAAAAAACCTGTGTTTTTAAAAGGTATTTGAGTTACTTTCATAAGATTAAAAATAACTCTTTAGGCAACAATCAGAATCTGATGTACAATTCATAAATTAAGATAAATTTTTGATAAAAATACAAATATTTAATCGTTGTCGTAACTCTAAAATAAATCTAACAAAGTTTTAACACCATTAAGATAATTTCTAAAGATTTTAGAAAAATATATTCCTTATTTTTGATAATTAAATTCTACTTTATGAAAATTAAATTACTTTTAATTATAGCTTTCTTAACTATTGGAAGCGTTTTTTCTCAAACAATACAATCTCCATCAGAATATCTGGGTTATGAAATTGGATCAAGATTTACAAGACATCATAAAGTAGTAGATTACTTTAAATATGTTACCAAAACTTTATCTAATGTAAAATTAGAAAAATACGGAGAAACTAATGAACATAGACCTTTGTATGTTAGCTATATCTCTTCTCAAGAAAATATAGATAATTTAGAAAAAATTAGAAAAAACAACCTTTCACAAACAGGTATAATTAGTGGTAATGCTAATAATAAAAAAGCTATTGTTTGGTTAAGTTACAATGTACATGGTAATGAAGCTTCTAGTACAGAAGCAGCAATGTTAACTTTGTATGAATTGGTTACTAAGAAAAAAGATTGGTTAAAAAATACAGTTGTTATTTTAGATCCATGTATAAATCCTGATGGTAGAGATCGTTATGTAAATTGGTACAATCAAGTAAAAAGTACTCCTTACAATATCAATCAAGATGCTAAAGAACATGATGAACCTTGGCCTGGGGGAAGACCAAATCATTATTTATTTGATTTAAACAGAGATTGGGCTTGGGTTACTCAAGTAGAATCTGCTCAAAGAATTAATATTTACAACAAATGGATGCCACATATTCATGTAGATTTTCATGAACAAGGAATTAACAGTCCTTATTATTTTGCACCTGCTGCAGAACCTTTTCATGAAATAATTACAGATTGGCAACGTGATTTTCAAACTCAGATAGGAAAAAATCACGCAAAATATTTTGACAAAGAAGGTTGGTTATATTTTACAAAAGAAAGTTTTGATTTGTTATACCCTAGTTATGGTGATACATACCCAACTTATATGGGTGCAATTGGTATGACTTACGAGCAAGCTGGTCATGGACGAGCAGGGTTAGGTATTAATACAGATGAAGGTGAAGTTTTAACTTTAAAAGACAGAGCTAATCATCATTTAACAACAGGATTGTCTACAGTAGAAATATCTTCTAATAATGCTGAAAAATTAAACAGCGAATTTAAAAAGTTCTTTAATAATAGTAGTTTAAATTATAAAAGTTATGTTTTAAAGAATGAAAATGAAGATAAAACAAATCGTTTAAAAGCATTGTTAGATACTCATGAAATTAAATATGAAAATGCAAAAGGAGGAAGTGTAAAAGGATATATTTACAATACACAAAAAGAAGGAAAAATGAATATTTCTTCTAAAGATATAGTAATTCATACCAATCAGCCAAAAGGTAAAATGGTAAAAGCTTTATTTGAACCTAAAGCAAAACTAGTTGACTCTTTAACATATGATATTACAGCTTGGTCTTTACCTTATGCACATGGTTTTAAAGCCATAGCTTCTAAAACTAAAGTAGGTTCTTCTGCAAGCAAAAATTCTAAATCAAATTCAAATTCTATTGATAAATCTGCTTATGCATACATTTCTAAGTGGAATAGTTTAAAAGATGCAACTTTTTTAGGAGCTTTATTGCAAGCAAATATTACTCCTCGTTTTTCTGAAAAACCTTTTTCTATAGAAGGAAATTCTTACGAAAGAGGAACTTTAATTATTTTAAGAAATGATAACAATGAATCTTCTTTTGATGAAAAGTTAATTAAGATTGCTAACAAACATCAAAGAAAATTAAATGCTGTTGCAACAGGTTTTGTAAGTTCTGGTGTAGATTTTGGTTCTTATTCTGTAAAACCAATTAACAAACAAAAAATTGCAGTTTTATCTGGCAAAGGAACTTCTTCTTTAAGTTTTGGAGAAATTTGGCATTTCTTTGAAACGCAATTGCAATACCCAATTACAAACGTAAATTCAGATAGTTTTGGTTATTTTGATTATTCTAAATATGATGTAATTATAATACCTAATGGTTATTATGGTTCTGTTTTAACAAAATCTACTTTAGAAAAATTAAAAAAATGGACACGATCTGGAGGAACTTTAATTGCAATTGGAGGTGCTTTAAATAGTTTTGCAGACTCAAAAGAATTTGCTTTAAAAAAGAAAAAAACAAATTCTTTATCAGAAAATGCAAACCTTACTCCTTTTGCAGAAAGAGAACGTAAAGATGTAGCCAATTTAATTACAGGTAGTGTATTTAAAAGTAAAGTAGATACTACTCATCCTTTAGGGTTTGGATACAATAAAGAATATTTTTCTTTAAAATTAAGTGGTTCTTCTTTTGAATATTTAAAAAAAGGAAATAATGTTGCCTATTTTGAAAAAGACACTAAAAATGTTTCTGGTTATGCAGGTAGTAAAGCCATTAAAAAGGTACCTGAATCATTATTATATGGTGAGGAAAAATTAGGAAGAGGAAGTGTTATTTATATGGTAGACAATCCGTTATTTAGATCGTTTTGGGAAAATGGAAAGTTATTTGTTGCTAATTCTGTTTTCTTATTAAATTCTAATAAATTGAAATAAAAGTATAAAAAAAGCGATTTGAAAAAATCGCTTTTTTTATTTAGATAATAAATCACAATACCAGAAACTGTTATCGTGATTTACGTTTTCTTCTTTTTGTTGATGACAATTATCTTCTTCTTTATCATGTAAAGTGTACGTTTTTAAAACTTTTTCTCCTAAAGAAAAATCTATAGGGTAATTAAAGATTGGGCCATCGTACACAAAAGTATGGAATTCTCCATTTTCTCCACAAACATCTACATTCTCAGGTAAATCATTTATAAATTTTTCATCTATAACTCTACCTACAAATTCTTTACCCAATAACTTAGCATTAACACAAACCGTAATTGCTTTAAAACCTAAATCTAAAAACTCTTTAATTAGCGTTTTTGTATCTTTTTTCCAAAGAGGATACACTCCTTTTATATTTACTTCTGCTAATTTAGAATCTCTGTATGCTTTTAAATCTTCAAGAAAAATATCTCCAAAAACAGCATGTGTATATTTTTTTTCTACCAAACTATTCATGGATGTTTTCATAATTTCAGAATACAAATCCATAGTAACATCTGCAGGAAACTCAATTGTGTTTAGCTTTATACCAATTGAATCTGCTTGTTTAAAAAGCAATTCTTTTCTAAGACCATGCATAGAAACTCTATCAAAATTTTTATTTGTTGTAGTAACTAATAAGTCTAAGTTATGCTCTTTATTTTGTAGCATTTTGTGTAATGCTAAAGCAGAATCTTTACCAGAACTCCAATTAAAATAAGTTTTTTTCATAGCGAATGTTTCAATAAAAAAATCCTACACTAAGTAGGATTTTTATCTTTTTATTTTCTTTTTTGATTTAAACTTACTGGTTTTTCTTGTTTAACTGTTGGTGTTCCATACAAATCATAATCTCCAGCATCATGGATTTTTATATCAATAAATTCACCAATTTTAATATAATGCTCTTTAGCATCTACAATTACATCATTATCTACATCTGGAGAATCAAATTCTGTTCTTCCATAAAAATATTCTCCATCTTTTCTATCAAACAAACATCTAAATGTTTTACCAATTTTTTCCTGATTCAATTCCCAAGAAATTTGAGATTGAACTTCCATAATTTCGTTTACACGTTTAAACTTTACATCTGCTGGCACATCATCTTCTAAAACATAAGCACCCGTATTTTCTTCATGAGAATACTCAAATGCACCTAAGCGTTCAAAGCGCATTTCTTCTACCCAATCTTTTAACTCTTGAAACATTTCTTCTGTTTCTCCAGGATAACCTACAATTAAAGTGGTTCTAATTGCCATTTCTGGCACTGCTTCTCTAAATTTATGAATTAATGCAGTTGTTTTTTCATGAGTTGTTCC
Source organism: Polaribacter sp. Z022 (assembly GCF_023555495.1). Classification (GTDB taxonomy): domain Bacteria; phylum Bacteroidota; class Bacteroidia; order Flavobacteriales; family Flavobacteriaceae; genus Polaribacter. The sequence goes on from NZ_JALCZO010000004.1 coordinate 334,187, forward strand.
TCTTTTCATAGACTTTAACAACTCTGTATTAATGTGTTGTAAAGGAATATCTAAATAATTACAAACCTTTGGCTCACGTTTCATAACTTCTAAAACATCCATTGGAAAACCAGATGGAAAAGCATAATGCAAACGAATCCACTCAATTCCATCTACCTTAACTAAAGCTTCTAATAAGTCTGCTAATGCTCTTTTTTTATAGATATCTAAACCATAATAAGTTAAATCTTGTGCAATTAACATTACTTCTTTAATTCCTTTTTCAGCTAATTTTGTAGCTTCAATAACAATTTCTTCAATTGGTGTAGAAACATGCTTACCTCTCATTAAAGGAATTGCACAAAAAGAACAAGGTCTATCACAACCTTCTGCAATTTTTAAATAAGCATAATGTTTTGGAGTTGTTGTTAAACGCTCTCCAATTAACTCATGTTTATAATCTGCTTCTAAAACTTTTAAAAGATTTGGTAAATCATGAGTTCCAAAATATTGATCTACATTAGTAATTTCTTTTTCTAAATCTGGTTTATAACGTTCACTTAAACAACCAGAAACATAAACCTTATCTACTTCACCAGCTTCTTTTCTTTGTGCATAATGTAAAATAGTATCTATACTTTCTTCTTTTGCTTTTCCTATAAATCCACAAGTATTGATAACCACAATATTTCCATCATCATTTTCATCTTCATGCACCACTTCTTTTCCATTAGCTTTTAATTGTCCCATTAAAACTTCAGAATCATAAATATTCTTAGAACAACCAAGAGTAACAACGTTAATTTTATTTTTTTTGATGGTTTTAGTACGCATTATTGCTTATATTTTTAGGCTGCAAATATACATAATGATTGTTTATGAATTTATGTTAGCATAACTTTAAACTTTTTATCTTTATTACAGTCTAAAAAATAAATTCTATGAAATCTTTCCATTATCTTTTTTTGATTTTATTATTATTTAATTGTTCTTCAAAGGATAATGAAGAGTTAATTGAACCCAAACCTGATTTAGAAACCATCTATTTTCCTCAAATAAATTCAACTATTTGGGAAACGACATCTATATCTGATTTAAAATGGAATGAAAATCAACTTCAACCTTTACTTGATTTTTTAGAAGACAAAAACACTAAAAGTTTTATGGTTCTTTACAAAGGAAAAATTGTTATAGAAAAATACTTTAACAATCATACATCTTCTTCTAGCTGGTATTGGGCAAGTGCTGGCAAGACTTTAACTTCTACAATTATAGGAATTGCACAAGACAAAGAAATTTTAAATATAAATGATAAAGTTTCAGATTATTTAGGAAATGGTTGGACAAGTTTAACTTTAGAAAAAGAAAATTTAATTACTTGTAAAAATTTACTTTCTATGAATTCTGGTTTAGATAATTCTTTAGGTGACGATGTTTCTCCTTCAAATTTAAAATACATAACAGATGCAGAACAAAGATGGGCTTATCATAATGTATATGTTAAACTACAAGATGTAATTGCTAATGCAAATGGTTCTACATGGAATACTTACTTTAATAAAAATTTAAAAGACAAAATTGGAATGTCTGGTGCTTGGTTACAACTAAACAACTTGAATGTTTATTGGAGTAATACAAGAAGTATGACACGTTTTGGTTTATTAATTTCTGCTAAAGGTAAGTGGAATAATGAACAAATTGTATCAGAAGAATTTTTAAATGAAGCTACAAATACCTCTCAAAATATAAATAATGCTTATGGTTATTTATGGTGGTTAAATGGTAAAGAAAACTATTTATTACCAAATAATCAAACAGAAATTAAAGGTAGTTTAATTCCGAATGCACCTTCAGATATGTTTTGTGCTTTGGGTAAAAACGATCAGAAAATATATATTATACCAAGTAAAGATTTAGTTATTGTAAGAATGGGAGAATCTGCAAATAATTCAAACTTTGCATTGTCTAGTTTTGATAATGATTTATGGGCAAAAATTAACCAAGTTATCAACTAATTTTTATTGTTTCTAAACTAATTTAATTTTATCTTAGGCAGAGATAGAAAGCTTACATACAGCAAAATATCAATTATAAAACTCTAAGATTATGATACGATTTATAGATAATTTTAAATCTAAATTAGAAGGAATAGATTTTGAAACATTAGAACAAAGTAAATATACTATTTATGGCCTTTCAGAAGATTTAGAACTAATTTATGTAAATCCTGGTTGGGTTAATTTTGCAAAAGAAAATGGGGTTAGTGATTCTTATATGAACGACAAACTTATTGGTTCTTCTATAATTAACGCTATTGATGGAGAAAAAATAAAAAATTTTTATGCTGAAAATTATATTAATGTTTTAAAAACAAAAAAACCTTGGAAACATGAATACGAATGTTCTAGTATACAAGAATATAGACAATTTCATCAGAATACATATCCATTAAAAAACGGTAAAGGATTAATAGTTACTAATACATTAACTGTTAATTTACCCATGAACAGTCAAAACAGAAAAGCTTATGATGCTTTAAATAAAAGATATGTTGCAAATTCTGGTTATGTAACACAGTGTAGTAATTGTAGATGTACTCAACGTGCTAATGAAATAGATGTTTGGGATTGGGTTCCTAAATGGGTAGAGAATATTCCAAAAAACTTTAGTCACTCAATTTGTCCTATTTGTTTTGATTATTATTGGAAAAAATAATTATTACCTTTAATTTAATATAAAAAAAACTCCTTTCTAAAATTAGAAAGGAGTTTTTTATTTTTGAAGTTAATAAATTACTTCGTTTATTATTTTTTTAAATTTACGAAATAATCGAAAATTTCTGGAACATTTCCACTCCCCATTCCTGCATCTAATGCAGTTTGAAGATTACCAGAAGTTGCTTTTGCAATATCAGATACAGAACCTAAATCATCTACCATTTGAACAAAATAACCTAAATCTTTATTTGCATTTGCAATAGAAAAACCTAAATCACTTACATTATCTACAGCGTAGTTTTTACAAAATTGCATAAAAGGTGAATTTGATGGTCCTGAAGACATAATATCAAATAATTGTTGTCCATCTACACCTGCAAGTTTTGCTGCTGCAAAAGCTTGAGACATTGCAACTACAGTTGTCATACCCATAAAGTTATTAATTAACTTAGTTGTATGACCAGCACCTAAAGCTCCTAAATAGAAAACATTTTCTCCTTGATCATCAAGAACTGGTTTTACTTTTTCAAAAGTTTCTTTATTACCAGCTGCCATAATGTTTAACAAACCATCTTTAGCATGTGCTGGAGTACGTCCTAATGGAGCGTCAATCATACCAGCTCCTTTTTCTGCAAGATCTTTACCAATTTTTTGAGTAGATGCTGGAATTGAAGTTCCAAAATCAACTAAAACTGCTCCTTCTTTAATACCTGCTAAAACACCTTCTTCTCCATAAACAATCTTTTCTACTACAGCAGAAGTTGTTAAACAGAACATAATTATATCGCTATTTTCTGCTAATTCTTTTGGAGAGTTAGCTTCTTTAGCATTTCCACGAGCCACAACTGTTGCAACTGCTTCTTTATTAAGATCCATAACATTTAAAGTATATCCTCTTTTTTGAAGATTCTCTACCATGTTAGCCCCCATTAGACCAAGACCGATAAATCCGATAGTCGGTTTTCCCATTTTACTTATTTTAATAGTTTATTTTGTTTTTTGTTAGCGCAAAGATATGCTAATTCATTATACTGATCATGAATTAGTTACTTAAAAAATGAATCTACAAACTCATGTTTATTAAATACTTGTAAATCATCTATTCCTTCACCTACTCCAATATATTTTACTGGTATTTTAAATTGATCTGAAATACCAATTACAACTCCACCTTTGGCTGTACCATCTAATTTTGTAACTGCTAAAGATGTAACTTCTGTAGCTTTTGTAAACTGTTTTGCTTGTTCAAATGCATTTTGTCCTGTAGAACCATCTAAAACTAATAAAACATCATGAGGTGCATCATCTACCACTTTTTGCATAACTCGTTTAATTTTAGTTAACTCATTCATTAAATTAACTTTATTGTGTAAACGACCTGCAGTATCTATAATTACCACATCTGCATTTTGGTTTACTGCAGATTTTAAAGTATCATAAGCAACAGATGCAGGATCTGAACCCATTTCTTGTCTTATAATTGGCACATCTGTTCTGTCTGCCCAAACCTGTAATTGGTCTATAGCTGCTGCTCTAAAAGTATCTGCGGCTCCTAAAACAACTTTTAATCCTTGCTTTTTAAATTGAGAAGCTAACTTACCAATAGTGGTAGTTTTACCAACTCCATTTACACCAACAACCATTAAAACATAAGGCATTTTATTACCTTCTTTATCTTTTGGTATTTCTGGAATAGTAAATTCGGTTTCATTACCAACATTGGTTTCAGATAATAAACCTGCAATTTCTTCTCTAAGAATTCTGTTTAATTCGTCTGTACCAATGTATTTGTCTTTAGCAACTCTTTCTTCTATTCTATCTATAACTTTAAGTGTTGTATCTACACCAACATCAGAAGCTACTAATACTTCTTCTAAGTTATCTAAAACATCATCATCTACTTTAGATTTACCTGCAACTGCTTTGGTTAGTTTACCAAAGAAACTTTGTTTAGATTTTTCTAATCCTTTGTCTAAAGTTTCTTTTTTTTCTTTCGAAAATATTTTTTTGAAAAAACTCATATTCTGTTTTTATAATCTAATTGATATACCTTAAAAAGTATGCCAATTCTTAGGTTTGGTCAATTTGTCATTAAAAAAGCCTGCGTTAGCGATTGAAGCTTTGTTGGAGCTCTTTGAAAAAAGCGACTGCTGAAAGCGCGACCTTTAGGTAACGCCCAAAAATAAGGAATTCTAATGCATAAAAAAAGCTACTCTCTAAATAAGAAAGTAGCTTTGAGTGTTTTATGTAGTAAATATTACTTTTTTGCTAAAAAGTCATTTACTTTAGAAGGATCCATAATTTTTTCTACAAACATGTAAGCTCCTGTTTTTGGAGACTTTACCATTTTTATAGCTTTACTTAATCTTTTTGATCCTGTTTGTAACGATGCTACTGATTTCTTTGCCATTGTCTAAATGTTTTAATCTATGTGCTCTGTTCTGAGTTCTAGATAGTTTAATTATTTAATTTCTTTGTGAACAGTCATTTTCTTTAAGATAGGATTGAATTTTTTAATTTCCATTCTATCTGGAGTGTTCTTCTTGTTCTTAGTTGTAATATATCTAGAAGTACCTGCTTGACCAGAAGCCTTGTGCTCTGTACATTCTAAAATTACCTGAACTCTGTTACCTTTTTTTGCCATTGTATAAAATTTTAAATTGCTTGAGCCTTATTATTTAGTTAAAAATCCGTTTGCTCTTGCTTCTTTTATAACTGCAGAAATTCCTTTCTTGTTAATATTTTTTAAAGCAGATGCAGATACTTTTAAAGTAATCCATTTATCTTCTTCTGGAATGTAAAAACGCTTGGTCATTAGATTAGCGTCAAACTTTCTCTTTGTTCTATTTAAAGCGTGAGAAACGTTGTTCCCAACCATTGCTTTTTTTCCTGTTAATTCACAAACTCTAGACATCTTTTCGACAGTATTTATAGTGTTATCTCTAAACGAGGTGCAAATCTACAATTAATTCTAATTATGAACAAAACTATTTTGCATATTTTTAAAGAATTTCTTTTTGTAAAATTTCTAATGATTTACTTACAGTTCTATTAATTACTTTTTCTCTTGGTTGTCCAAAATTAAATTCTTGTACAATCTCTTTATTATCAGACACAAATGCAATAAAAACTACACCTACACTTTTATCTGTATCATCTAAAGTTGGTCCTGCATTACCAGTTACTGCAATAGCAAAATTAGTTTTTAATTGCTCTTTTGCTCCTTTTGCCATTTCTAAAGCTACCTCTTTACTTACAACAGAATGTTTTTTTATAGTTTCTTTAGAGACATTTAATAGGTTAATTTTTGTTTCTTTAGAATAGCTTACAATACTTCCTTTAAAATATGCTGATGAACCTGGAACAGAAACTAAACTAGCTGCAATTTTACCTCCTGTTAAACTTTCTGCAGTGGCAATAGTTTTATTGTTTTCTTTAAGCAACTCTCCTACTCTTTTTTCTATAGAATTGTCATCGTCTAAACCTGTAATGATTTCTGGTATTAACGCATACACTTCTGCAACTTTTTCTGTTAACTCTTTTTCTAATGTTGCTTTATTATCGCCTTTGGCGGATAAACGTAGTCTTACTTTACCAAATGAAGGTAAATAGGCTAACTTTATATGTGATGGTAAATTATCTTCAAATTCTTCAATTCTTTCTGCTATTGTGCTTTCTCCTTGTCCATAAGTCATAATTGTTTTATGGATGATAAATGGCAATTTAAATTGTTTTTGAATTCTTGGTAAAACTTGATTAGTTATTAAACCTTTCATTTCATAAGGTACACCTGGAAGTGACACAAAGACAGTTTCGTTTTCGTAAAACCACATTCCTGGAGCTGTACCAAAATTATTTTGCAAATAAGTTGCTTTGGATGGTAATTGTGCTTGATAACGTTGAACTTCTTTAAATGGATGATTGATTTTTTTAAAAAGTCCTTTTATATGTTCTATAACTTCTGGGTATTCTATTAACTTATTGTCATTAAAATATTCTGCAATTGTTTTTTTTGTGATATCATCTTTTGTAGGTCCTAAACCGCCTGTTATTATAACAATATCTACTCTTTCTTGTGCTTCTTTTAGTGCATTTAAAATATGTTGTTTATCATCTTGAATAGAAGTTATTTGATATACAGAAACTCCAATTTTATTTAATTGTTGACCAATAAATTGAGAATTGGTGTCTACTATTTGACCAATTAAAATTTCATCTCCTATAGTTATGATTTCTGCTTTCATTTATTTTAAAATACTACGTATTGCAATTTTATTAGATATACTTTCAATTCTTAACCAATAAACACCTTTAGATAGTTTAGAGGTATTGATATTATCTTTATTAGTTTTTAATATCATTTTTCCAAGACTATTATAAATTTCAATTATTTTTATCTTTTCTTTAGATTGGATAGAAATTTGTAAAATATCATTTACTGGATTTGGAAATAATGTAATACCTTTTGAAAACTCGTTATTATTTATATTAGTTGTTGAACAAGTTTCACTATAAATTACATTATCATCTAAACACCAACCATTTCTTTTTGTAGAACTACAAGTTGGTGGAGTTACACTTTCATCTTCAACTTTTACACAAGTTAAATTTGCATTTGCATAAGCCAATAAACGAGTTGTATTTGAGTGTTTAGACATATCTAAGAATGACAAATCATTACCTACAAGTACAATGTCGTCTAATTTAAAATTTTTAGAAATATCGATACTCTTTAAATCGTTTGCTCTTGCATAAAAAGTTAATAATTGGGTATTATTAGAAATATCTATACTTGTAAAATTGTTTCTACTAATTACCAATGTTGTTAATTGAATATTCTTTGTTACATCTAAACTTGTAAATTGATTTTCTTCTATTTCAAAAAGTCTTAATCTAGTATTTTGAGTAACATCTATATTAGTTAGTAAGTTATTAGTACACCATAATTTTACTAATTCTACATTTTTAGTAACATCTAAACTTGTAATTTTATTATTAAAACACTCTAACTCTTCTAAATTAATGTTTTTAGTAACATCTATACTTGATAGTTCATTGTTATGGCAATGTAAATCTATTAATTCTATATTTTTTGATACATCTATTTGAGTTAATCCATTAAAAGAACAATCTATGGCTGTTAAAGTAGTAAATGCTTCTAAACCTGTTAAATCTTTTACTTTTTGACTCTCTAGTTTCCCTGAACCTTTAATATCAATTTTACCAGTAAAACTTTGTGCTTCAGAAATTTGAATTTCAGAATCATTATTGGTATTGATACTTGAATGCTCTAACAAATAATTTTTAAAATTAGAATCTGGAATATTAACAACTGACTGTGAAAATGTTAAGTGAGTTACTATAAAAAACAAGCATATTAGGGAGTAGTTTTTTTTCATATCTAAACTATATATTTTTTAATGCTTTGCAAGATAGAATATTTAACTTCTTTATTTAGAATCTGAAATGTTAATTATTTATTTCCGATTTCAACAATTTCTTTAGTTTTGATTCTTAGTTTGTTTTCTAAAATTTTATAGTGAATACCTGAAACTAGAAAAGATAAAGGAATTGAAAAGCAGTTAATTAATATTTCATTTGAAAAGTAAAATTTATCTATTAATGTAGATGATAAAAAAGTTATTAATATTGTTGACAAAAAATAGACAAACAAAAAAACAAAAACACCTAAAAAAGTATTTAAGAAAACTAAAGTTTTCTTTTGATTTTTTAAACTAAAAAAAAACTTAGCAATAAAAATTGAACCTACTATTAATAAAATAGTCATTATATTTATTTCACTCTAATATTAAACGCTTCTTTTCCTTCAATAATTCCTTTTAAAGTATCATTTTCTACAACTTTACCAACTCCTGCTGGTGTTCCTGTAAAAATAATGTCTCCTTTTTTAAGTGTGAAATATTTAGAAACATAAGAAATCAATTCGTCAGTTTTCCACAACATAGCATTTGTGTTTCCATCTTGAACTACTTCATTATTCTTATATAATTGAAACTGTAAGTTTTTTAAATCGAATTCTTCTTTTGGATAAAATTCACCAACAACTGCACTTCCATCAAAAGCTTTTGCTTTTTCCCAAGGCAGCCCTTTTTCTTTACATTTAGCTTGCACATCTCTTGCTGTAAAATCGATTCCTAAACCAATTTCATCATAATATTTATGAGCAAATTTTACATCAATATGTTTACCTACTTTATTAATCTTCACTAAAACCTCTACCTCATAATGTACATCATCAGAAAAAGGTGGAATAAAAAATGGATTTTTTCTAGGCAAAATAGCAGAATCTGGCTTTAAAAAAACAACAGGATTTTCTGGTCTTTCATTAGCCAACTCTTCTATATGTTTTGCGTAATTGCGCCCAATACAGATTATTTTCATTTTTATTTAATTGAAAAATTAAAAACCAATTACTTAATATAACAGATTGTTAAGTGATTACAGAAAACTGAATTATTCTCCTGCTTCTGGAAAAACAATAGCTCTATTACCAGAAACTATAATCTGGTTATTCAAATGGTTTTTTACAGCTCTTGCCAACACCAACTTTTCAATATCTGCACCAATTCTTTTTAATGTAGTTGGTGTACTTTCATGAGTAACTGGTTTTACATCTTGCTCAATAATTGGACCTTCATCTAAATCTTCTGTTGCATAATGAGCTGTAGCTCCAATTAACTTTACCCCTCTTTCATATGCTTTTTTATAAGGATTTGCTCCTTGAAAAGCAGGTAAAAATGAATGATGAATATTGATAATTCTTTCTGGGTAATGATTGATAAAATCTGATGATAAAATCTGCATATACCTTGCCATAATTACCAAATCAATTTCATTAACATCTAGTAATTGTTTAACTTGAGCTTCTTGTTCTTGCTTAGTTTCTTTAGTAACAGGTAAATGATAAAAAGGCACATCAAACATATCTGCAATATGTCTTAATTTATCATGATTACTTATAATCATTTTTACATTACACTCTAACCTGCCTTCTTTATAACGCTCTAACAAATCGTATAAATTATGACTTGTATGAGAAACCATTATGGCTACATTTTGTTTTTTATCTCCATAATTAACAGACCAATTAAATTGTAAAGGTTCTGCTAATTTTAAAAAGCTTTTTTCTAATTCTTTTTTAGAAATATCTGTTCCATCTGCATTTAAACGAATTCTCATAAAATAAGTATCTTCAATAGAATTTACATATTGCTGACAACTTAAAATATTGAATCCTTTATCATAAAAAAAACTGGTTATTTTAGCTACCAATCCTTTTTGATCTGGACATTTTATTAAAAAAGTTACTACTTGTGATTTCATTTGTTTTTATTCAAAAATTAAATGATTATAATTTATAAAGTAGGTTTTAACTGCGCTAAACCTGACAAATTGATAATTAAATTTATGGTATCCATTTTTTAGGAAAATTAGGCTTTCTCTTTTCTAAAAAAGCATCTCTTCCTTCTTTTGCTTCATCAGTCATATACGCTAAACGTGTTGCTTCTCCTGCAAAAACTTGTTGTCCAACCATTCCATCATCAGTTAAATTCATTGCAAATTTTAACATTTTAATAGAAGTAGGACTTTTAGCTAATATTTCTTGTGCCCATTCATAAGCAGTATCTTCTAATTCATCATGAGGAATTACAGCATTTACCATTCCCATTTCATAAGCTTCTTGAGCAGAATAGTTTCTTCCTAAAAAGAAAATTTCTCTAGCTTTTTTCTGACCTACCATTTTTGCTAAATATGCAGAACCATACCCTCCATCAAACGAAGTTACATCTGCATCTGTTTGTTTAAAAATAGCATGTTCTTTAGATGCTAAAGTTAAATCGCAAACAACATGTAAACTATGTCCACCACCAACTGCCCATCCAGGAACTACGCAAATAACTGCTTTTGGCATAAAGCGAATTAAACGTTGAACTTCTAAAATATTTAATCGATGATACCCATCATCACCAACATAACCTTGATGTCCTCTTGCTTTTTGATCTCCTCCAGAACAAAACGAATACACTCCGTCTTTTGTACTTGGTCCTTCAGCAGAAAGCAACACTACACCAATAGATGTATCTTCTCCTGCATCATAAAAAGCATCATACAATTCTGATGTTGTTTTTGGCCTAAAAGCGTTTCTAACATTTGGTCTATTAAATGCTATTCTAGCAACACCATTACATTTTTTATACGTTATATCTTCGTATTCTTTAACAGTTTTCCACTCGGGTTGTATCATAATTTTGTATTTTGGACGTTCTTTTAGAAGAACAAAATAATTGGTTACAAAAATAAAAGATTCAAATTTATGATAAAGAAATCGTTCTCACTAATATTTATGCTGTTTTGCATTTGTGGTTTTTCACAAAAACTAATTGAGAAAAATTTGGTGTCAGACATTTTAGAAACTACAAGAAGTTTAAAAATTTATTTGCCTGAAGGTTATGAAGAAGACACTAAAAAAAATTATCCTTTAGCTTTAGTTTTTGATGCAGAATATTTGTTTGATGCTTATGTGGGTAATTCTGTTTTATTTGCAGCAAAAGACAAAGCTCCTAAACAAATAGTTGTTGGTATCTCTATGAAAAATTCTAGAAAAAAAGATACTTACTTTAATGTTAACAACGGAAAATTAACTGCAAGCAACAACGCTTTTTATCAATTTGTTAGAGATGAAGTTATTTTTTATATGGAAAGTAACTACAGAACTTCACCTTTTATTTCTTTAATTGGAGAAGGTACATCTGCCAATTTAATAAGTCATTATTTAAAAGAAAATGTTCCTTTTATCAATACATATATTTGTATTAATCCAACTTTTTCAGATTTTATTGGTCAGCAATTTCAAGATTATAACCTATCTAAGTTTTTAAAAGAAGACAACACATTTTATTTTTATTCTAACAATTCTTCTTCTTTTTCAACAAAAAAGCAAACTAAAATTGGAGAACTACAAACAGGTTTATCTTCTCTTAAACTAAAGAACTTTAACATTGTAAATGACACAATTAATACTTCTAGCAGTATTTCTGCTATGAGTGAAGCAATACCTAGAGCAATCACCAAAGTTTTTGAAATCTATTCTGCCATTTCAAAAGAAGAATATGAAAAGAATATTAAAGACTTATCTCCTATAGACGCAATTGCATATTTAGAAAATAAGTACTTAGAAATTGAGTTTCTTTTTGGTACTAATTTAGGTATTAGAGAAAAAGATATTTATGCTGTAGAAAGTATTATTATTGAAAAAGAAAATGGAGATCAATTACGAGAATTTGGTAAAATGATTCTAAAACTTTTTCCTTCCTCTCCTTTAGGTGATTATTATATTGGTAGATATTATGAAAGTGGAAAAATGTATAAAAAAGCTTTAAAACAATATAAAATTGGATATGGTAAAATGGATCCTTCTGACCCAAATTCTGACGCTTTTTATGAAAATGTTTTACGCTTAGGAGGAATGTAAAAAGAGTTAGCTGTTTTCAGTAACAGTTAACAGTTTGACTGGAAACAGCTACTGAAAGCTGAATACTTCTTTATTTAACTAATACAATTCTATCAGGTTCAATAGTAATCAGTTTTTGTCTGTATAAATTACCAACTGCTTTTTTAAAGGCTTTTTTACTCATTTTCATATGAAAACGAATAGAATCTGGTGAACTTTTATCTGTTAACAATAAAAAACCTTCTCTACTATTTTTAAGTTTCTCTAGTACTTTTTCAACATCTCCATCAATAACATTTCTAAACCCTTGTGGTCTAAGAGAAACATCTATTTTGCCATCTTCACGAATTTGTTTTACATAACCAACAACTTCCATGTCTTCTTCTAAATCCTGAAAAACTTCACTTCTAAAAAGCAAACCATCATATTCATCATTAATTAAAACAGTATATCCTAAACGTGTTTCAGTTTCAATTATCAATTGTACTTTTTCTCCTTCTTGTAAATTGATATCTCCTTCTTTATACTCTTCTTGTGAATCCATTATTGTATATATTTAAAATATGATGTTAATATTAAATCATTATCATCACTTGGTGTGAAAATTTCTAAAATTTTTGGTTTTTCTGAAGCTTCATAAAAACCTTCTAATTGTTTTTTTACTGTTTCTGTAGTATACGCTTTTAAATATTTAAAGCCATACATTTTACACAAATGTTCTGCTGTTAAACTGTGTGGAGTTTCAAAATATTTTGTTGCATTTGTAGACTTAGGTCCTGGAATGATTTTAAAAATTCCTCCTCCAGAATTATTTATCAATATAATTCTAAAATTAGCAGGAATGTTTTTATTCCAAAGTGCATTAGAATCATAGAAGAAACTTAAATCTCCTGTAATAAAAACGGTTTGATTTTTAGATGCAAACGCAGCTCCAATTGCTGTACTTGTACTACCATCAATTCCACTTGTACCTCTATTACAAAATACTGTTTTAGTAGCATTAATAGTAAATAATTGAGCATATCTTATAACAGCACTATTACTAATTTGCAACTGACTATTGTTAGGAATACTTTCTAAAACTTGTTCAAATGTTTTAAAATCTGAGTGTGCAACTTCTGATAAATATTGTTGATGTTTTTCTCTTTTTTCATCTCTTAATTGCAACCATTTTTGTTGATAATTACTATCTTTTTTAACGATTGATTTACTAAATTCTGAAAAGAAGTTTACTGGTTTTAATTGTATAAATTCAGACAAACAAAAGAAAGTATTTGTAGCTTTTTGCTCATCAATATTCCAATGATGTTTGGGTTGATACTTTCTTAAAAATTGTTTTATTTTCTTAGAAACAATCATTCCTCCAAAAGTAATTAACACATCTGGTTTTAAATCTTTAAACTGCTTATCATCTAATGAAAAAATTAACTGATCTATAGAGTTTACAACTTTTTTATGATGCAAATTAGAAGTTGTTTCTGTAAAAATTAATACAGAATCGTCTTCAGCAAAAACATTTATTAATTGTAATAAATCTTTATCAGGATAATTAACTCCAACTAAAATCATCTTCTTTACAGATGAATTCCAAATAGAAGCTAGTTTTTTATAATCTGTGTCGTCTTTTATAAGTGAAAATGATGAAATAACTTTATCAACAGATTGCTTTACTTTGTTGGTAATATCAGTATCTAAATTATCTACAGTTTCATACAAAGGTTCATCAAAAGGAACATTTATATGAACTGGTCCTTTTTGCGAACTAGAAACATGTAATGCTTCTGTAACAAGTTCTAAATTTTTAGTTTTAAATTCTGATTCCTCAACTAGATTTGCAGAAAATAAAATATGATTTTCAAACACGTTTTCTTGACGAATTGTTTGTCCATCTCCAATATCAATTAAATGTTTTGGTCTGTCTGCAGAAATTACAACTAATGGTATTTTGCTATAAAAAGCCTCTGCAATTGCAGGATAATAATTTAACAAAGCAGAACCAGATGTACAAACTATTGCAACTGGTTTTTGTTTTTGTTGAGCAATTCCTAGAGCAAAAAAAGCGGCACATCGTTCATCTACAACACTCAATGCTTCAATTTCTGGATGATTAGAAAAACCAACCGTTAATGGCGCATTTCGTGAACCAGGAGATATTACAACTGTATCAATATTAAATTGATGACATGCTGCAATTACTATTTGTGCAAGTTCTTTTTTTGGAAACATTTTTTTTAAGTTACAAAGCTGCAAAGTTACAAAGACCTTAAGTTTTAAAGCATAAAAAAGTCAGAAAGTAAAATATTTTTCACTTTCTGACTTTTTAAAACAAAAACCACCTGTGTTGGTTAGTTCCCTTTTTGGTAATCTGCTAAAAATTTAGCCAAACCACTATCCGTTAAAGGGTGTTTTAATAATCCTTCTATTGCACTTAAAGGACCTGTCATTACATCAGAACCTAATTTTGCACAATTAACAATATGCATTGTATTTCTTACAGATGCTGCTAAAATTTCTGTTTCAAATTTATAGTTATCAAAAACTAATCTAATTTCAGAAATTAAATTTAATCCATCTGTAGATATATCATCTAAACGACCTAAAAAAGGAGATACATAAGTTGCACCTGCTTTAGCAGCTAATAAAGCTTGTCCTACAGAAAACACTAATGTTACGTTCGTTTTAATTCCTTTAGAAGAAAAATATTTACATGCTTTTACACCATCTTTAATCATAGGTAATTTTACTACAATTTGCGGATTTAAAGCAGCCAAAGCTTCACCTTCTCTTACCATTCCTTCAAAATCTGTAGAAATTACTTCTGCAGAAACATCTCCATCTACTAACTCACAGATTTCTTTATAGTGATTAATAATGTTTTCTTCTCCAGTAATTCCTTCTTTAGCCATTAAAGATGGGTTTGTTGTAACTCCGTCTAAAATTCCTAAAGCTTGCGCTTCTTTAATTTGCTCTAAATTGGCAGTGTCAATAAAAAATTTCATTTGTACTTATTTAGTTGTAATTGTTTCTATTAATTTTGGGCATTCCCTAAAGGTCGGGCTTTACGCACTCGCTTTTTATTCATTCTTCACAAAAGAGCTCAAACAAACGCTTCAATCCCTAATGCAAAGATAGTTACTCAATTAGAATTTTATGTACATTATTTATAATCATTTATAAACAATAAAAAATATTCTAAATTTTATAATTTATAATGATTCATTAATAATCTCTCGTAAGCTCTGTCTGGTAAAATTCTTTTTAAAACTATAGAAAACTTCTCCATAAAACCACCTACTTTATAATGAATTTTAGGTTTTTTAGAATTAATTACCTTATAAACTCCTTTTGCCATTTCTAAAGGATCCATACCTCCATCTACATGAGCATCCATTAAATCTAAGTTCATTTGATAATTCTTTTTATATGCAGAGTTTTCAAAAACAGGCGTATGATATCTACCTGCAGCAATATTGGTTGCAAAATCTCCAGGAGCTACATTAACAACGTTAATTCCAAAATTCTTTACCTCCATACTTACTGCCTCTGTAACCAATTCTAAAGCTCCTTTTGTGGCAGAATACAATCCTCTATAAGGCAATCCCATATAACCAGCTATAGAAGTAACATTAATAATTGTACCCGATTTTTGCTTACGCATTTGTGGTAAAACAGCCTTCATAACATCAATAGCTCCAAACAGATTGGTATTAAAAACCACTCTCATTTCATCAGTTGGTGTATCTTCTATTGGGCCAGTAATTCCCATACCTGCATTGTTTACTAAAACATCTAGCTTTCCTTCTTTTTCAATTATTAATTTAACAGCAGCATTAATTGTTTCTACTTTTAATACATCAAGTGCAATCAATTCAAAAGAAAAGTTTTCTATGTTTTTTGGGTTTCTACTTGTTCCATATACTTTATAACCTTTTTCAGATAAAAAAGTAGCAACAGATTTTCCAATTCCAGAAGAAGCACCAGTAATTAATACAACTTTAGACATTTTTTATTAAAAGATTTAATGATTAAAATAGTAAATGATTGAAAAAAAGAAACAAATTCTTAATCAATCTTATAATTCTTTAATTTTCAATTGATTTACAAATATCTAAAAAGGAAATGAAGAAATCTAAAATTGAAGTAATTAATTAAAGTCACTAAAAAACGAAACTTTAGTGCATAAAAAAAGGCAAGCTACCTACATCACACTGCTACAACCTAATACCCTTGCTGTGTTCCCACCCTGGGGGATTCAAAGGGAGCTAGTTGTGTAGGACTTGCCGCTGCAAATTTACAATCTATTTTTATTTAAAAAAACAAAAAAAGTATTATTTTTATGTAACATTTTCAACAACCTGTATACTAATGATTTGTTCTAATAGTTTACAATCTTTTATAAAAAGTAAAAACTATCAAAAATGAAATCAATATATTTGTATAACTAACTAAATTTAGAAAAAATGGAAAATCAAGCAAGCAGTAAAAGTATTATTTTAAATTATGGACTATATCTAGGTGTAATTAGCACAATAATACACTTAGTCCTTTTTGCTTCTGGGAGTTTAATAGAATTACAATGGGTACAAAGTCTTGGTGGTTTTATTGCAATGACTGCTCTTATAATACTAGGAATAAAAAAATATAAAGAAGGTAATGGAGGTTTTATTTCTTGGGGACAAGGAGTTAAAATCGGAATGGGAATAACAATGATTAGTGCAATTATTGCTATTGTTTACACTTTAATTTTCATGAACTTTATAGACCCTACTTTTCAACAACAAGCTATGGAAGTACAACAACAAGCTTGGTTAGATGCAGGAATGTCTGAAGAACAAATTGAAGGAGCAACAGAAATGGCTGCTAAATTTCAAAGTCCAGGAATTTTATCAGCAATGATATTAGCTATGTCTGCGTTTTTAGGTTTTGTAATTTCAGCAATTGTAGCAGCAATTATGAAAAAATCTGAAGAAGAGCAATACTAAATAAATAGTTTATAAGACATAAACTTATTACATTACAACAAGTAAATATGGATATTTCGGTAGTAATACCACTTCTTAACGAAGATGAATCTTTACAAGAATTATACGATTGGATTGCAAAAGTTATGCAATCCAATCGTTATTTATATGAAGTTATTTTTATAGATGATGGAAGTACAGATAATTCTTGGAAAGTAATAGAAGAATTATCTGAACACAATTCTGAAGTAAAAGGAATTCGTTTTCAAAAAAACTACGGAAAATCACAAGCTTTAGATGCTGGTTTTGAATTAGCCCAAGGAAGAGTTGTTATAACTATGGATGCTGATTTACAAGACAATCCAGAAGAAATTCCTGATTTATATAGTTTAATTGTAGATGAAGGTTTTGATTTAATTTCTGGTTGGAAAAAGAAACGTTATGACAATATTGTAACCAAAAATATTCCATCAAAACTATTTAATGCTGCTGCAAGAAAAACTTCTGGTTTAAAACTTCACGACTTTAATTGTGGGTTAAAAGCTTATAAAAATGAAGTTATTAAAACTGTTAAAGTTAGTGGCGAAATGCACAGATACATTCCTGTTTTAGCTAAAAATGAAGGCTTTCATAAAATAGGAGAAAAAGTAGTACAACACCAAGCAAGAAAGTATGGTGAAACTAAATTTGGTATAGATAGGTTTATAAATGGTTTTTTAGATTTAATAACTATTTCATTTCTTACTAAATTTGGAAAAAGACCAATGCATTTTTTTGGCCTTTGGGGAACACTAATGTTTATATTTGGAACTACTTCTGCATTTTATATTGGTGCTTATAAACTTTACAATGTATACAAAGGAATAAAAACAATACTTGTTACAGATAACCCTTGGTTTTACATAGCATTAACCTCTATGATATTAGGAACTTTATTATTTTTGTCTGGTTTTATAGGAGAACTAATTATAAAATCTAAAAGTGATGAAAAACACTACTCAATAAGGGAAAAACTAAATTTCTAAACGTATATTTGTATATATAATATTAAGTTTAACTTTATATAAAAAAAAATCCCATGAAAGACATTTTAGACAAAGCAAAACTTTGGTTAACACCAACTTTTGACACTGAAACTCAAACAGAAATTCAAGAATTAATAAATGGCAACCCTGATGCCTTAACAGACAGATTCTATAAAAATATGGAGTTTGGTACTGGAGGAATGAGAGGTGTAATGGGTGCAGGTACTAACAGAATTAATAAATACACATTAGGTAGAGCAACTCAAGGTTTATCTAATTATTTAATAGAAAACGTAAAAAAAGAGCAATTAAGCGTTGTTATTGCTTTTGATTGTAGACACAACAGTAAAAAGTTTGCTAAAGTTGTTGCTGATGTTTTATCTGCTAACAATATAAAAGTTTTTCTTTTTGAAGATTTACGTGCAACTCCAGAACTATCTTTTGCGGTTCGTCATTTAAATTGTGATGCAGGAATTGTATTAACAGCTTCTCATAACCCACCAGAATATAATGGTTATAAAGTATATTGGGCAGATGGTGGACAAATTGTGCCTCCTCATGATAGCGGAATTATAAGTAAAGTAAATGATTTAGATTTTTCTGAAATAAACTTTAATGCTAAAGAAGAATTAATAGAAGTAATTGGTAAAGATGTTGATGATGCTTTTATTGATGGTTCTGTTAAAAATGGTTGTTTGTCTAATGATATAAATAGAGATAATTTAAAAATAGTTTTTACTTCATTACATGGAACATCTATTGTTTCTGTACCAGATGCATTAGCTAAAGCTGGATATTCTGATGTTCATATTGTAGAAGAACAAAGAGAACCAAATGGAGACTTTCCTACTGTAAAATCTCCAAATCCAGAAGAACCAGAAGCATTAAAAATGGCTACTGATTTAGCAAATAAAATTGGAGCAGATATTGTAATTGGTACTGACCCAGATTGTGATAGATTAGGTGTTGCAATTAGAGATTTAGATGGTAACATGAAATTAATGAATGGTAACCAAACTATGGTTGTTATGACTGAATTCTTGTTAAAAAAATGGAAAGAAGAAGGTAAAATAAATGGAAACCAATTTGTTGGTTCAACAATAGTTTCTACAGAATTAGTTAATAAATCTGCTGCTAGCTATGGTGTAGCTACTAAAGTTGGTTTAACTGGTTTTAAATGGATTGCTAAAATGATTAGAGACCACGAATCTATGGATTTTATAGGTGGTGGAGAAGAAAGTTTTGGATACATGATTGGAGATTTTGTAAGAGATAAAGATGCAGTTACTGCTACTTTATTAGCTTGTGAAGTTGCTGCATATGCTAAACAAAATGGTAGCTCTTTTTATGAAGAATTATTAAACATATACCTAAGAAACAATTTCTATAAAGAACACTTAATTTCTATTGTTAAAAAAGGAATGGATGGAGCTGCAGAAATACAGCAAATGTTAAGTGATATGAGAAACAATCCTTTAACAGAAATTGATGGAGAAAAAATTGAAACGCTTTCTGATTATGAAGCTTCAACAAGAAAAAATTTAATAACTGGCGAAGTTACCAACATAGATTTACCAAAATCTAATGTATTAATTTATCAAACTGCTTCAGGTACAAGAATTGCAGCAAGACCAAGTGGTACAGAACCAAAAATTAAATTTTATTTTAGTGTTAACGCTTCTTTAGATAATAAAAGTAATGCTGTTTCTGTAGAAAAAGAATTAGATGCTAAAATTCAGAGAATCATTAAAGAAATGAAACTGAGTTAATGAATCATTTTAAAGACATTTTAAAATATGAAAAGAAGTATAGAAAATTTACAATACTAAATATAGTATTTAATATTTTCTATGCTCTTTTTAATGTCTTATCAGTTTTAGCTTTTATTCCTGTTTTAGGTATTTTATTTGGCACTGATAAAAACGTTGTTGCCAAACCAAATTACGAGGGCATCACAAAAGTTGGAACTTTTTTAAAAGAAAGTTTTTATTATTTTATTTCTCAAAAAATTGAGAATGATGGTCAAATAAATACACTTTTATTTATTTGTTTACTTGCAATATCTTTATTCTTTCTAAAAAACTTTTTTAGATACTTAGCTTCTTATGTTATAACATTTTTAAGAACTGGTGTAGTAAAAGACTTAAGAGACAAACTTTATCATAAAATTGTAGAATTACCAATTTCTTATTTCACCGAAAAAAGAAAAGGAGACATTATTGCACGTATGACAGCAGATGTACAAGAAGTAGAAATCTCTATTTTAACATCTATAGAAACAATTGTTAGAGAACCTTTAACAGTAATTATTGCTATTGCAATTATGCTTTTTATGAGTGTTAAATTAACTTTATTTGTCTTTATTTTACTGCCTGTATCTGGTTTTATAATATCATCTATAAGTAAAAAATTAAAAGCAAACTCTGTTAAAGCTCAAAAAGAAACGGGTACATTTTTATCTTTTATAGAAGAAACACTTACTGGTTTAAGAGTAATAAAAGGCTTTAATTCTGAAAAAATAATTGAAACTAAATTTAACAATTCTACCACTACTTTTAGAAACTTAATGACAAGTGTTTTTCATAGACAAACATTGGCCTCACCAATGAGTGAGTTTTTAGGTTCTGCTACAATTATTGCTATTTTGTGGTTTGGAGGTAAAGAAGTCTTATCTAATACAAGTTCTTTACAACCAGATGAATTTATGGGATATATTGTTTTATTTTATACAGTTCTAAATCCTATTAAATTAATTACTACTTCATATTATAATATTCAAAAAGGAGAAGCTTCTGCAGAAAGAATTATGCAAGTTTTAAATACTGAAAACAGTATAAAAGACAAACCTAATGCTATTGTAAAAGAAAATTTTGAAAGTAATATTGAGTTTAAAAACATCTCTTTTAAATATAAAGATGATTATGTTTTAAATGATTTTTCTTTAACCGTTAAAAAGGGAGAAACTGTTGCTTTAGTAGGACAATCTGGAAGTGGAAAATCTACATTAGCCAATTTAATTACCCGTTTTTACGATGTTAATAAAGGTGATATTTTAGTAGATGGCATCAGCATAAAAGATGTTACTAAAAAATCTTTAAGAGGTTTAATGGGTATTGTTACGCAAGAATCTATTTTGTTTAACGATTCTGTTGAAAATAATATCAAATTAGGTTCAGAAAATGCATCAGAAACCGAAGTTATAGAGGCTGCAGAAATTGCAAATGCTATGGAATTTATTAAGGATTTACCAGAAAAACTTAAAACAAATATTGGTGATAGTGGAAACTCTCTTTCAGGTGGACAAAAACAACGTTTATCTATTGCCAGAGCTGTTTTAAAAAATCCACCAATAATGATTTTAGACGAAGCTACTTCTGCCTTAGACACAGAATCTGAACAATTGGTACAAGTGGCTTTAGAAAAAATGATGCAAAACAGAACATCTTTAGTAATTGCGCACAGATTATCTACCATTCAAAAAGCAGATATAATTGTAGTAATGAAAAAAGGGAAAATTGTAGAGCAAGGAAAACACGACGATTTATTAACTAAAAAAGGTGAATACTTTAAGTTAGTTTCTATGCAAAGTTTAGGTTAAAATATAGATCTAACTAATCTATATCTTGATGTGTTTTAAAACCAAATTTTCTGTACGTCATTTTTTTGCCAATATCAAATAGATGTTTATAAACTAAAACAGATAAAATTGCTTGATCTTGTCTGTGATTCTCTCTGCTGCTTCCTTGTGGAGCAATACAATCTTTAGTTTTTGCAGCATCGCTCCAATTTTTAATTACCTGTCTAGCTTTTATATTATTATAATCAACAGCAACACAAGCACCATTTAAATTCTTCTGTTTCAATAAATTCTTATCATTTAAAACGTCTAAATACTTTAATGATTTTGGGTGAGTCCAATCAGAAATTATCCCTTTAGAAAAAGGGGAATAAAATCCGTAAAATTCTATCACTTTTCTAAGTAAAATTAGTGGTTTTGTTACTTTATTACCTCCATCTAACCAACAAACAGATGTTTTACATTCATTTAAAACATCATTAATAATTACAGGTTTCCAAGCATATTCTCCTGCGTTTATTTTAATATTAAAATAAGATGGGTATTTAGAATAGTCAAATTTTCTTAGCTCAAAATTAGAAAAATCATTTTTTAAAATTTCACTTTCTTGAGCTGTTATTCCCAAATCGTAAATTAAAACTTTGGTATTTTTTTCATACAGATTTAAACTAACTAAAAGTTGGTATAAGCTTTTAAAATGTGAACTATCAGAACCTGTAACAATTACCAACTCTTGTTTACTTTTAAAAAAAAGCAATCTTAACTCTAAAACTACTGTTCTAAGTTCTGTAAATAATTTCATAAGCTTTTTATTGAGAAATTGTTAAGCCTAAAGATTTCCCTTTTTCAAGCATAAAGTCATAAGAAGCTTGGTGTTCATTAGGTATTTTACCATCTAAAATTGCTTCTTTAATCGCTTCTTTAATTTGACCAATTTCTCTACAAGGTTTTAAATTAAAAGCTTGCATAATTTCTTCGCCAGTAACAGGTGGCTGAAAATTACGAACACGATCTCGTTCTTCTACTTCTTTTATTTTTTTTCTAACTAAATCGAAATTTTGATGATAACGTTTAAATTTTCTCGGATTTTTAGTGGTAATATCTGCCTCGCACAATGTCATTAATGCATTAATATCATCACCAGCATCAAAAACCAAACGTCTTACAGCAGAATCATTTACATCCGAAGCTAAAACAATAGGTCTAGAACTTAATAACACCATTTTTTGCACAAATTTCATCTTGTTATTTAACGGCATTTTTAATCTCTTAAAGATTTTATACACCATTTTAGAACCCACAAATTCATGCGAATGAAATGTCCAACCTACTTTTTTAGAAAATCTTTTTGTAGGTGCTTTTCCAATATCGTGCAATAATGCAGCCCATCTTAACCAAACATCATCTGTATGTTTTGCAATATTATCTACAACCTCGAAAGTATGGTAAAAATTATCTTTATGCTTCTGCCCTTCTACTTCTTCTACTCCTTTTAAAGCTATCAATTCTGGTAAAATTTGCGGCAATAATTTTGTTTTTTCTAACAATAAAAATCCAATAGAAGGTTTAGGAGATGCTAAAATTTTGTTCAATTCATCTACAATTCTTTCTCTAGTTATAATTTTTAATCGATACGAGTTTCTTGTAATTGCCTCTAATGATTCGTTGTTAATATTAAAATTTAATTGCGTAGTAAAACGTATTGCACGCATCATTCTTAAAGGATCATCAGAATAGGTAATATCTGGATCTAATGGTGTTCTAATAACTTTATTTTGCAAATCTTCTATTCCGTTAAACGGATCTAATAATTCGCCAAAATTAGTTTCATTTAAACTTAATGCTAAAGCATTTATAGTTAAATCTCTTCTGTTTTGATCATCTTGTAAAGTTCCTTCTGTAACATCAGGATTTCTACTATCTTCAGAATAAGATTCTTTTCTAGCACCAACAAATTCAATTTCTATATCATTATAACGTAACATTGCAGTTCCATAAGTTTTAAAAACCTGAACTTTTGGTTTGTTAGGCAATAATTTTGAAACTTTTAATGCTAAATCAATTCCACTACCAACTGCAACTACATCTATATCTTTGGCAGTTCCTCTTTTTAAGAAATAATCGCGCACAAAACCACCAATTACATAACTTTCTATTTGTAATTGTTTTGAGGCTTTAGATATTACACTAAATATTTCTAAAGAAATTGCTTCTGTATATTTCATATTTTTAAAAGTGAGGCAAATTTAAAGTTTTCTTGTCTTTTAAACATCAAATTGATAAAAGAATATTGTGATAACATTCGTACTTTTGTTTTTGAGTAAATTTTTTTCTCAAATTAATACTAAGAATGATAATTGTAAGAATAGTTGGTGGATTAGGAAATCAAATGTTTCAATATGCTTATGCAAGAGCATTGTCTTTAAAAGGACATAATGTTACGTTAGATATTTCAAAATTTAAAAAATACAAGCTGCATGGTGGTTATCAATTAGATAAGTATAAAATTGATTTAAATTTAGCAGATTCATTTTCAACTTTTTTAGGAAAGATAGGTTTAAAAAAGTCTAAAAAAGAAAAAAGTTTGTTATTTGAAAAAGAGCTAAAATCTTTAAAAGGAAACGAATATTTAAAAGGGTATTTTCAAACAGAAAAATATTTTAAAGAAATTAGAGAAACTTTATTAAAAGAGTTTAAAATAAATCAACCTTTATCAGAACAAACAAATAAAATAGCCAATCTAATTTTAACATCTAAAAATAGTTGTTCATTACATATTAGAAGAGGCGATTATATTTCAGATAAAAAAGCAAATAGCGTTCATGGAACTTGTAATTTAGATTACTATAAAAAAGCCATAGAAATTATAAAAAGTGAATACATTAACACTTCTTTTTTTGTGTTTTCTGATGATATATTATGGACAAAAGAAAACTTACCAATTGAGAATGCTATTTTTGTAGATGTTAAATCTATACCTCATGAAGATATGTATTTAATGAGTATCTGCAGCAATAATATTACTGCTAACAGTAGTTTTTCTTGGTGGGGTGCTTGGTTAAACAAAAACAAAACAAAGACCGTAATTGCACCTAAACAGTGGTTTGTGAATAAAGAAAATGAAATTGCTTGCGAAAACTGGATAAAAATATGAAGTCTTATAAAGTATACTACATAAACTTAGACAAAAGTATTAAACGTAAGAATTTTATGGAAAATCAATTTAAAAAATTGAATATTCCCATAACAAGAATTCCTGCAATTTATGGTAAAGAATTAGACAAAAATTTACTTAAAAAAGAAAAAAGCAAACACAATATTTTAGCACATTTTCCTTATCCTAATGATGGCGAAATTGGTATTTGTTTAACGCATTTTAAATTATGGAATTTTTTATCAAAACAACCAGAAGATTTTTCGATTGTTTTAGAAGATGATGCGCAAATTCATGACGATTTTTTTAAAGACTTAGAAGCTCTTTTAAATCAAATTACTACTGATGATTTCTTAGATATTTCTGGTAAAAAAGGATTTTATCCTTTAGAAAAAAATACATTGATTACCACCTATTTAATGCCTCCTGTATTAATGATAGGGCAAATTATTGGTAAAAATGCTGCCAAAAAATTATCAGATAATTTAAGTAATTATTATGCCCCTATTGATGTAATGAAACAAGATGTTTACAAGCATAGAGTAAAATTATATTCTACTAATAAACAATATGTAGTTAGTATAGATAAAAAAATGGGTGGTAGTACAATACAGCAGAATAATATGATTCTTTGGAAAAAAGCAATCAGAGAAATTATTCGTCCTTTTTGGCAGATACTTTCTTTATTTACTTATAAATTAAAAAGATGTGTTAGAAATTATTTCTTCTATAGAAAATCGTCCAAGACTAAGCCATTGGACGATTAAAAAATATTAAATATTATTAAATTTAAAACTTAGATGTTGTAACCCAAACATCATTATCTCCAAAACCAATAATATCTCCCTTACCATCACCATCCACATCTTCTGCTAACCTTGGGTTTTTATTAACTTCCCATTTTCTTGCTGTTATAGCTCCGAAAAAACCTCCTCCATAGCCATAACCATTATACCAGACCTGACCATTTCCAAATCCATTACCATTTGATAAAGCAACCCAAACATCATAATCCCCATAAGCTACTATATCAGCCTTACCATCTCCATTAACATCAGATAACATCCTTGGGTTTTTATAAACCTTCCAGTTTTGATTTTCAACATATTCTGAAGACTTCCATATCTGGTCTTGATTAAAACTACTTCCATTAGACAAAGAAACCCATACATCATTTGAACCAAAAGCTACAATATCTGCTTTTCCATCTCCATTTACATCTGCAACAGTTCTTGGGTGTTTATCTACTTTCCAATTTTGATTTTGAACAAAACCGGTATTCCATATTGTTCCGTTTTGAAAACTACTTCCAGTTGATAACGAGACATAAACTGCGTTATTTCCAAATCCAATAATATCTGCTTTATTATCACCATTTACATCGGCCATTACCCTTGGATTTTTATCTACTCTCCAATTTTGAATTAAATAACTCCCAACACCATACCCATTACACCAAGTTTGACCTGGCAAGAATTTAGTACCATCAGATAGCGAAACAAAAACATTATCATCACCAAAAATCACAAGATCTTCTTTACCATCTCCATTTACATCAGCTACAGTTCTTGGATTCAAATAAGTTCTATAATTATGATTTTCACAATAATTACCAGAATACCAAACCTGATCAGATAAAAAATTTGAACCATTAGATAAAGAAACTTTAACATTGTTATTATCGAAAGCTACAATATCTCCCTTTCCATCTCCATTTACATCGGCAACAATTCTTGGATGTTTATTAACTCTCCAACCACTATTATATACATAATCCGTGGTCCAAATACCAGTAGTGGAGGTATATCCTACATTTCCTCCAGATCCTCCTCCTCCAAAATCATCTTCATTTTGTGTTAATTCATTTACAAAACTACCTGGTGCTAAAAACTCATTTTCATCCACAACTTCACTTTCACAATTATAAAACAAAAACGTAATTAATAAGAAAGTAAGAAATTTAACTAGCTTGTTTGCTTGTTTGCTTGTTTGCTTGTTTGCTTGTTTTTCATAACAATAATAAAATTTTAAAATATTACCTACTCTATTTAAGGCTTTTCGGTTTACGCCTTTATTTATACCTTTAACAATAAACTGATCATAGAACATTACCAAACATTAAAAATATTTAGATAATTATGAAATAATAAATTTTAAGCCTTAAAAAAGCTTAAAAAAAAATAAAGTTAAATAATTGTTCCATAGCAAGGAATTTTTATAAAAGTTCTTTAAACCAAAAATACAAAAAATATATTAGTTATCATTATTGAGTATCCACAACTTAACATACCTAGTTAAAACTGCATAACCTTGTGTTATTGAAAGAATTAATCCTGTATAACCATCCAAAAACCCCCCTTTTAGAACAAAGTGAGAAAAAACTCTAAAAGAAGGTTTTACTAATATATGATAGGCACTTACTCTTTTACCCTTTACATACAATTCTTTTGCTTTTAATTCTCCATATTGATGTATTTTGGAAATAAAATGATTGTAATTTTTATAGCCATAATGATCAATTTTACCTTTAAAAAAACCTAAGTTACCTTTAGCTTCAACTGTTTCATGAACTACTCCTTTATATTTGCAATGTTCTTTTAAAAACAATCTAACAACTTTATCTCTTTGCCAACCAGAATAATTTATCTTCTTTCCAGCAAAATAAAAAGTTCTTCTAACATAAAAACCAACATTCCCATTTGGTTCATTTATAGCATTAAGAATTTCCTTTTCAACTTCAGATGTTACCCTTTCATCTGCATCTAATATATAAATCCAATCATAATTAGCTTGCTCAATTGCAAAGTTTTTCTGTGTTGAAAAATCATCAAACTTTCGTTTGATGATTTTTACATTAAATTGTTCAGCAATTTCTATAGTTTTATCTGTACTGTAAGAATCTATAACAATAATTTCATCTGCAAAACCTACAGATTTTATAGCATCAGCAATATGAACTTCTTCATTTAAAGTAGGTATAATCGCAGTAATTTTTGTCATAGCATTTACTTCTTAAACGGCTACATCATACTCACGTAAAGCGTCGTTTAAAGATGTTTTTTTATTTGTACTTTCTTTTCTTTTTCCAATAATTAATGCACAAGGTACATTATATTCTCCAGCTGCAAACTTTTTTGTATAACTTCCAGGTATAACTACAGATCTTGCTGGCACAACACCTTTCATTTCTACAGGTTCATCTCCTGTAACATCTATAATTTTAGTACTCATTGTTAAAACAACATTTGCACCTAAAACAGCCTCTTTTTCTACTCTTACACCTTCTACAACTATACATCTAGATCCTATAAAAGCTCCATCTTCAATAATTACAGGTGCAGCTTGTAATGGTTCTAAAACACCACCAATACCAACTCCTCCAGATAAATGTACATTTTTACCAATTTGCGCACAAGAACCAACTGTTGCCCAAGTATCAACCATTGTACCCTCATCAACATGAGCTCCAATATTTACATAACTTGGCATTAATATAGTACCAGGTGAAATATATGCCCCATGTCTTGCAACTGCATTAGGTACTACTCTAATTCCTCTTTCTGCATAATATCTTTTTAATGGAATTTTATCATGATATTCAAAAATACCAGATTCTAAAGTTTCCATTTTTTGAATCGGGAAATATAAAACTACAGCTTTTTTAACCCATTCATTAACCTGCCAACCACCATCTACTGGTTCAGCCACTCTTAGCTCTCCAATATCTAATAAATCTACAACTTTTCTAATTACACTAATAGTCTCTTCTTCTTTTAGCAACTCCCTGTTTTCCCAAGCAGCCTCTATGATTTCTCTAATTTCTTTCATCTTAAATATTTACTTTAATACAAATATAATTCTATCATTAAAAACTTAAGCTAATATACGTTTTTTAAACAAATTACTAGTACTTGTTTAAAATACAATCGTCATTTTAAGCAATATTTATAATCAATAATTTCCTTAAAATTTTATATTATTTTAATTATTAGGCGTTTATTACTGAAGAACATTTATTTTTGCAAAAAAAAATAATTTGAGTAGAATTCTTGCCATCGATTTTGGACAAAAAAGAACAGGTATTGCAGTAACTGATGAACTTCAGATAATAGCCTCTGGTTTAACAACTGTTAATACCAATGAGTTAATTCCTTTTTTAAAAGATTATACCTCTAAAAATAAGGTAGAATTGTTTTTAGTAGGAAAACCAAAACAAATGAATAATACAGATAGTGAAAGTGAAACTTTAATACTTCCGTTTTTACAAAAGCTAAAAAAC
This sequence comes from Polaribacter sp. Z022, assembly GCF_023555495.1. GTDB lineage: Bacteria > Bacteroidota > Bacteroidia > Flavobacteriales > Flavobacteriaceae > Polaribacter. Next base: position 363,351 of record NZ_JALCZO010000004.1, read on the forward strand.
CAACTTCCAAACATTCCAATACAAAGAGTAGATGAACGTTTTACTTCTAAAATGGCTTTTCAGACTATGCTAGATGGTGGTTTAAAGAAGAAACAACGTCAAAATAAAGCTCTAGTAGATGAAATAAGTGCTACTATTATTTTACAGTCGTATTTATACAACAAATAATTTTATTCAAAGTAACAAACTTTGTACTTTTGCAGAGCTAAAAAAACAAGAAATGATTTTACCTATAGTTGCTTACGGAGACCCAGTTTTGAGAAAAGTTGCAGTAGAAATTGATGCTGATTATCCAGGGTTAGAAACCCTAATTGAAAACATGAGAGAAACTATGTACAACGCTTCTGGTGTTGGTTTAGCAGCTCCTCAAATTGGTAAAGCAATTCGTTTGTTTTTAATTGATGCTTCTCCTTTTGCAGATGATGAAGAATTATCTGACGAAAACAGAAAAGCATTAGAAAGCTTTAATAAAGTATTTATTAATGCTAAAATTTTAAGTGAAGATGGTGATGAATGGGCTTTTAATGAAGGATGTTTAAGTATTCCTGATGTTAGAGAAGACGTTTTTCGTCAACCAGAAATTACAATAGAATATCAAGATGAAAACTTTGTTAAACATACAGAAACTTTAAATGGTTTAGCAGCAAGAGTTTTTCAGCATGAATATGATCATATTGATGGAATTTTATTTACGGATAAACTTTCTTCTTTGAAAAAAAGATTGATTAAAAAGAAATTAGAAAACATTTCTAAAGGGAAAATTAGAGCAGATTATAGAATGCGTTTCCCAAATGCAAAAAAAGGTAAATAGTCTAAAAAAGACACAAAAATATAGAACATGGAATTTAGTAAAATTATAGCTGTAACAGGTAAACCTGGTTTATTTCAAGTAATATCTCAAACTAAAAACGCAGTAATTGCAGAATCTTTAATTGATAACAAACGTTTAGCAATTAATGCAACTCAAAACGTTAGCTTGTTAGAAAACATTGCAATTTATACGTATGAAGAAGACGTGCCATTATTAGATATTTTTACTGCTATGTTTGAAAAAACAGCAGGTAAAGAAGCTATTTCTCATAAAGAAAGTAGTAAAAAATTAACAGCATTTTTTGCTGAAGTTTTACCAAGTTATGATGAAGAAAGAGTGTATGCTTCTAACATTAAAAAAGTAATACAATGGTTTAATGTTTTAGTAAAAGCAGGAATGGATTTTACTAAAGTTGAAGCTACTACAGAAGAAACTGAAGCAGAATCATAATGAATTCTAGAAAAGATCAGTTAGCTGCTATCAATAGATTGTTAGATATTATGGACGATCTTCGAGAGAAGTGTCCTTGGGATAAAAAACAAACTTTAGAAAGCCTACGTCATCTTACTATAGAAGAAACGTATGAACTTGCTGATGCTATTCTAGACAATGATTTACCAGAAATAAAAAAAGAATTAGGCGATGTGCTTTTGCACATCGTTTTTTATGCTAAAATTGGAAGCGAAAAAAATGCTTTTGATATTGCTGATGTTGCCAATTCTATTTGCGATAAACTTATTGAAAGACACCCACATATTTATGGTGATGTTGTGGTTGAAAGTGAAGCAGATGTAAAACGTAATTGGGAACAATTAAAATTGAAAGAAGGAAAATCTTCTGTTTTAGAAGGTGTTCCAAAAAGTTTACCTGCTGTAGTAAAAGCAAGCAGAATTCAAGAAAAAGTTGCTGGAGTTGGTTTTGATTGGGAAAAACCTGAACAAGTTTGGGAAAAAGTACAAGAAGAACTGAGCGAATTAAACGAAGAAATTAAAAAAGGAAATACAGAAAACATTGAAAAAGAATTTGGAGATATTTTATTTTCTATGATTAATTATGCACGCTTTATAAACGTAAATCCAGAAAATGCTTTAGAAAAAACGAATAAAAAGTTCATTAATCGTTTTCAGTTTTTAGAAAAATTTGCTAAAAAAGAAGGCAAACAACTTGCTGACATGTCTTTAACTGAAATGGATGTTTATTGGGAAAAATCTAAAGAGTTTTTTAGATAAAACTTTGTTTACATAAAAATATAAAGACCTTTCGACTGCGCTCAAGGTGACAGGTAATTTCAATAAAATTTAAATTTGTTATTTCTAACATTAATGAAATTGAAAGTAGATTATGAAGTAAAAATGAAGTTGAGAAATCTTAATATTTTTTTTAGATTTCTCCACAAGGTCGAAATGACATTAGATTTTTAATCATCTATTTTTCTTAGGATATAATTTTGATTCTAAAAAGCCTAATCCATAACCTAAAAACTGGGTTAAAGAAGTAAACATACTTAAAAAAGCTACATACAAATTCTTATTCTGAACTAAAGAATCTAAGAATATTAGCAAGAAATAAAAGCCGTAAAAATAGAGTAATTGATTATAGCCAAAAACTGCTAAAATTATTGCAACATCAATTCCTATTATAAATAAAGAAGGAAACCAATAGGTTGGTTTTGCTGTTTCTGGGTATTTTTTGTTTAAAATTGGTCTTGCAGTTCCGAAACCAAAAGTTTGTTTAAAAAATTGCTGAATAGTACTTCTTCTTTTATGATATACAAATGCTTTTTCAATAAGTTGCGTTTCACATTTATTTTCCCAAAGACGAAACGTTAAATCGATATCTTCTCCGTTTTTCATTTTAGAAAAACCTTGTGTTTTATGAAATGCTTCTTTAGATAAACCCAAATTAAAACTACGAGGTTGAAATTTACCAACAGCTTGTTTTTTTCCTCGAATTCCACCAGTTGTTAAAACAGAAGTCATAGAATAATTTATGGCTTTTTGTAGAGCTGTAAAACTTTTATGAGCTGCATCTGGACCTCCAAAAGCATCTGTAAAATTGTTTTCTAAAGCTTTTTGAACTTCTGATAAATATTGTTTTGGAACAATTACATCAGAATCTAAAATGATAAAATAGTTACCAGTAGCTTTTTGCATTCCGAAATTACGGCTTGCTCCTGCTCCACTGTTTTCTTTAAAAAAGTATTTTAAATTTAATTGAGATTGATATTTCTCTACAATCGATTCGCTTTTTTCTGTAGAACCATCTTCTATAATTAAAACCTCAAAATCATTAGAAAAATCTTGTTTTGTAAGACTTTCTAATAATTCGTCTATTTCATTTGGACGATTGTAAACGGGAACAATTATGGAGAAATTTATTTTCAAATTATCAGTTTTCAGTTATCAAATGTAAATATTTAAAATGCTATTTTCTATTCTATTAAAAAAAAGTTGGCAAACAAGTTTAGCCCTGATTGAAACGGCATCCTTTTTATTACTTTTTAAATAAGCGTCATTACGAGCTTGCGAAGTAATCTCTTTCGTTTTTAGAGATTGCCTCAGTTTACAAAAAAGCAAACTTCGCAATGACAAGAATAAAAAGATATAGTGGAAAGCAGGAAATAGCTTCGAAAAATACTACTCAAATTTTTCCATAACTGCAGTACTTACGCCCATATTTGAAAAACCACCATCGTGAAATAAATTTTGCAACGTAACTTTTTTTGTTAAATCTGAAAACAAGGTAATTGTATAATCTGCACATTCTAAAGCAGATGCATTTCCTAAAGGACTCATTTTTTCTGAATAATTGATAAATCCGTCAAAACCTTTTACACCATTTCCTGCAGTTGTAGCAGTTGGAGATTGCGAAATTGTGTTGACACGAACTTTATGATCTCTTCCAAAAAAGTATCCAAAACTACGTGCAATAGACTCTAAATATGCTTTATTATCTGCCATATCATTGTAATCTGGAAAAACTCTTTGTGCAGCCATATATGTTAATGCAACTATACTTCCCCACTCTTTCATGGCATTTTTGTGGTACAAAACGTTTAATAATTTATGAAAAGATACTGCAGAAACATCCCAACCTTTTTTGGTGTAATCGTAATTAGGATCTGTGTAAGGATTCTTTTTTCTAACATTTACAGACATTCCAATTGAATGCAAAACAAAATCGATTTTTCCTCCTAAAATCTCCATAGATTTTTCTACTAAATTTTCTAAATCTTCAACAGAAGTTGCATCTGCAGGAATAATTTGAGAACCTGTTTTTTTGGCCAAATCATCTAAATTTCCCATTCTAATAGAAGCTGGTGCATTTGTTAAAACAAATTCTGCTCCTTCTTCATGAGCTCTTTCTGCTGTTTTCCAAGCAATAGAGTTTTCATTTAAAGCTCCAAAAATGATTCCTTTTTATCCTTTTAATAAGTTGTACATTTTGTAGTTATTAGGTTTTGATTGTTTGTTTTGAGATTTCTCAATCGTTTTTCAAACTCATTTCGAAATGACATTCTTAGACGAAAATAAATTGAAAATCTTTAATTTAGTAATTCTTTTGCGTGCGTTAATGCAGAGTCTGAAATATCTTTTCCACTTAACATTTCTGCAATTTCACGAACTCTTTCATCAGAAGATAAAAGCTTTAAATTAGTGGTTGTTATACCTTTAATTTCTTTTTTATAAACCTTGTAATGGTTTACCCCTTTTGCTGCAATTTGAGGTAAATGTGTAATAGCAATTACTTGCATATTGTTACTCATTTGTTGCATTATAGCTGCAATTTTGTTAGAAACTTCACCAGAAACTCCTGTATCTATTTCATCGAAAATTATGGTTGGTAATTGTGTGTTTTTAGATAAAACAGTTTTTACAGAAAGCATAATTCTTGATAATTCTCCACCTGAAGCTACTTTTTTCAATTCACCAAAACTACCACCTTTATTTGCAGAAAAAAGGAACTCTAATTCGTCTTTTCCGTTAGAAAAATAATTTTTACTTAGATTTATTTTAATTGAAAAACGAGCGTTTTCCATACCTAAATCTGTTAGTAAAACTTGTAATTCTTTGGTTAATTTGGGTATTGATTTTGTTCTTGCATTAGAAATTAATGCTGCTACTTTATCTAACTTTTCTGAAACATCATCAATTTCTTTTTGCTTTAAATTGATTACTTCATCTGCAGATTCTACTTGTGCTACTTTTTCTGATAAATCTTCAAAAACTTTAATTAGTTCTTTGTTAGAACTTACATAATGTTTTTTTTGAAGGTTGTATAACAACTGTAATCTGTCATTGATTTCTTCTGCTTCATTAGGATTAAAATCTACATTTTCATTTGCATTTTCTAACTCACCAACTACATCATCAACCTCTATTTTTACCGATGTTATTCTATCTGATAATTCTTGATATTCTTTAGAAAAAACAGCAATTTTAGACAACCTGTTTTCTAGAGTATTTAATAAATTCTGAATTCCTATTTCTTCATTAATGGTTAATTCTAATGCTTCAGATAAATTCAGTTTTATATCTTCTATATTATTAAGTTTTTCTAATTTTTCTTCTAATTCCTCTTGCTCATCAACTTGAATTTTTGCTTCTTCTAATTCTTTAAAAAGATGCAAATTATAATCGTATTGTTGATTGGCTTCTTTTTGTATTTCTACTAAGCTAGCAAGTTCTTTTTTTAGTTGATTTAGCTTGGTAAAACCTCTTTTATAAGATTCTATTCTTGCTTTGTTTTTTGCTAAAGCATCTAAAATTGAAAATTGAAATGCTACATCAGACAATTGCATTGTTTGATGTTGAGAATGTACATCAATTAATTTAGTTCTTAATTGATTTAAAACTGCTAAAGTTACTGGTGTATCATTAACAAATGCTCTTGATTTACCTGAAGGAAGAATTTCTCTTCTAATAATAGTTTCTGCCTCATAGTCTAAATCTACTTCATTAAAAAAGGCTTCTAAATTATAATTAGAAATAGCCACTTTTGCTTCTACAATACATTTTGTAGAGGTATCTTTTAATGAAGATAAATCTGCTCTATTACCTAAAACCAAACCTAAAGCGCCTAATAATATAGATTTACCTGCACCAGTTTCTCCTGTAATTATAGAAAGTCCTGAAGAAAAATCAATAGATAACTGATTGATTAAAGCGTAGTTATTAATGGAAAGTTGAGTTAGCAAATTCTCTAAATTTTAAAAAATAAAATTAGTGAAAAATGGAATAAGAATAAAGAATTAAAGAAATTAAAGTTTTACTTTATATTCTTCCATTTAGAATTATTGTTAGGAGAAATTTTTCTAACTACATCTGTTAACCTATTTTTATTTCTAGTATTTGGTCCATCAGAATATATATTTACAATTTCATCTGCTTTTGCATCAAAAAATGTTCTAATTAAATAATTTCCAACTGTTTTATTATAAATTCTTTCTAAAGAAATTACTGCATCTTCAATTTTTTGTTTTGCAGCATTTTTATTCTTAGAAAAATTATCTAAACCATTTCTATGATAATCGTATAAAACTGTTCTATAAGTTGTAAGTTTTGGTGATAAGAAATTATCAATCAATAAAAAACGATTTTGTTTACCAACCACATTTTGCCATGAAGCTAAACCACTTTGCTGTGCTTGTAACATAACATTATGGGCTTCTTTTAAATATGTATCTCCACCATTTTTCTGAAACGTATCTGCATCTGCACCTAAAATGATATTCACATAAAAAACTATGGTAGAAATTAAATTGCTATCAAAAGAGTTTTTATTATAAATTAAAGGATCAAACTCATTATACTTAAAGTTAAAATCGTTGTCTTTTAAGTTTAAAACAGGAGTTGCATAAGAAGCATTAAAAACTGGTCTTGTAGATTGCACTTGCAAAGTAGCACTAAATGTATTAGCATCTCTTGAAGAAATAATAATTGTAAAAGCACAATCTATTCTTTCTTCTGGTTTTACTACATTATTAGTCCATTTAGTTTGATTTATAAACTCTGATAAAGATTTTTCTAACGTTTTAAAAACCTGTGTATTAGAACCTTGAACCTGATTGTAATTAACTGTAACTAAAGCGTTTAATTCTTGAGCTTTAGCTACAAAAATTGAAAAAACTAATAGAATAAAAAAACTTAATTTACGCATTTATCTTATTTACAATTTCGTTCATAATATCTTTTGCAACTTCAACTTTAGATTTTAATTCAAATGCTTTTTCATTTAAATCTTTATCAATAATAGTAATTTTATTTGTGTCTGTTGCAAAACCAGCACCTTTATCTTGTAAAGAATTTAAAACAATTGCATCTAAATTCTTTCTTTCTAACTTACTTTTTGCGTTTTGTAATTCATTATTAGTTTCTAACGCAAAACCTACTAAAAATTGATTTTCTTTAATCTTTCCTAGAGAAGCTAAAATATCTTTTGTTGGTTCTAATTGAATATCTAACGAAGCATCCTTCTTTTTTATTTTCTGAGAGGCTACATTTTTTGGTTTATAATCTGCAACAGCTGCAGAAAGTATAGCAATATCTACTTCTTTAAAATAATTATGAGCAGCATTATACATTTCATCTGCAGAAACTACATCTATTCTTTTAACAAAAGAGTGATTTATTTGTTGATGACTTGGACCAGATATTAAAAAAACTTCGGCTCCTAAATTTGCTGCTGCTTTTGCAATAGCAAATCCCATTTTACCAGAAGAATGATTTCCTATAAAACGAACAGGATCAATTGCTTCATAGGTTGGTCCTGCAGTAAGTAATACTTTTTTTCCTTTTAAAGGCAATTTAGATAAAACATCATTTTCTATAAATGATACGATATCTTCTGGTTCTGCCATTCTACCTTCACCAATTAAACCACTTGCTAACTCACCAGAAGTAGCAGGAATAATTGTATTACCAAAACTTTGTAATTTGTTTAAAGTTTCTTTTGTAGAAGGATGAATGTACATATCTAAATCCATTGCTGGAGCAAAATATACTGGACATTTAGACGATAAATAAGTTGCTAACAACAAATTATCGCAAGTACCATTTGCCATTTTAGACATGGTATTTGCAGTTGCTGGAGCAATTACCATATAATCTGCCCAAAGTCCTAAATCGACATGATTGTTCCACAATTCATTTTCATCTTCTTTATCATAAAAAGTTGAATGAACAGGATTTTTAGAAAGTGTAGAAAGTGTGAGAGGTGTTATAAAATCTTTAGACGCAGGAGTCATTACTACTTTGACTTCTGCGCCTAATTTTATAAATAAACGAACTAAACTAGCCGTTTTATAAGCGGCAATTCCAGCAGTTATACCTAATAGAATTTTTTTACCACTTAAAATAGACATTATTCTGCGTCTGGAGTTCTAAAGTAAACTTTGTCATTTAACCACTCTTCAACAGCAAGTGCAGTTGGTTTTGGTAATCTTTCGTAAAATTTAGAAACTTCAATTTGTTCTTTGTTTTCAAAAACTTCTTCTAAACTATCGTTATAAGTAGCAAACTCATCTAATTTATCTACTAATTCTTTTTTTAAGTCACCATTAATTTGAGTGGCTCTTTTAGCAATAATAGAAATAGCCTCATAAATATTTTCTGTAGGAGCTTCTATTACTTCTTTATTATAAGTAATAGTACTTAATGCTGCTTTTGTGTCTTTATAATCCATAATAATAATTATTTCTTTATTGATTTTTGAAATTCTTTTTGTTTTGCAATTATATCTTCTGCTTCTTTCTTTTCAGCATTTAATGTAACTACCATTTTATTTGCTTCTTCCATGTATTTAGATTCAGGGAAGTTTCTTTTTAACTTTTCGTAAGCTTCAATAGCATCTTTAATACGCTCTGGTTTTCTTCTAATTGTACTTTTTAAAACAAAATCATGAGCTGCTTTTAATCTGTACAATAAAGCTTCTTCTTTAAACTCTGAACCTAAATAATCTGACAATAAATTATCAAAAGCTTGTATTGCTGCTTTGTAATTTCTTAAGTCATAATCTGCTGTTCTATAATAAGTTTTCGCTATTTCAAAATATTTCTTTTGAAGCTTGTATCTTAACTCTTTATAATGTTTGTTAGCTTCTTCAATTTTATCTGAATCTGGATATGTATTTATAAAACTTTGAAATGATTCTAATGCTTTATTTGTATCTGTTGGATCTAAACTAAAAGGAGGAGATGCCAACTTATAACTATATGCAGATAAAAATGACGCTTCTTCTTTCTTAGAACTTTTTGGATAGTTTTTAGCAAATCTATCAAAATAATAACCAGAAATACTGTAATTTTTTACGTTAAAATTTGATTGTGCAATCATAAAAGAAATACGCTCCATCTGTGGTTTACCTCTATAAGTTGGTGTAACTTTTTCGAATAAACGCAAAGCTTTGCTATACTTCTTACTTTCGTACATCTTAGTAGCCATTTTATACTGGTCTTCTGCTGTACCTTTGTTTAATACTTTTTGATATTCTCCACATGAAAATAACACAAGTGAAACTATCAATAAATACGCTAAATTTTTAATTTTTTGCATCGTGCAAAATTAGGAATTAAATATGGATTAATAAAACGTTTTTTTACACAGAAAATTGTGTACTGCAATATTCAACAAAAAAGACTTAAAAAAAGTACAAAGAGATACTAAAAGTTTGTTAAGGTTACTCTTGTGCTTCTTCTGCAACTATTAGTTGCTTAATGTCATTATCAAATAGATAAAAACCACTTTTATCATCTCCAATTAAATTAATTTTATCTAAGATATTTCTAGCTAAAGCTTCTTCTTCTATTTGTTCAGAAACGTACCATTGTAGGAAATTGTGAGTTGCATAATCTTTTTCTTGCAAAGAAATATCTACCAACTCATTAATAGATGCAGAAACTGCAACTTCATGATTAAATAATTCTTCAAATAATTCTTTAAAAGAATTAAACGAAACACGAGGTGCTTCTAAAGGAGAAATTATTGCATGACCTCCTCTTTCATTAATAAACTTTACCAATTTTAACATATGCATTCTTTCTTCATCAGAATGCGCATACATAAATTGAGAAACACCTTCAAAACCTTGTGTTTCAGCCCAAGAAGCCATTGCTAAATATGCTTGAGAAGATTGTGCTTCTATAGATACTTGTTTGTTTAATGCGTCTTGTATTGTAGCTGATAACATAGTTTTTTATTTAAATTGAGTTACAAATTTAGCAATTTTAGATGAAAGTTCTGTACTTGCTTTTACCAATGGCAAACGTACATCATTATTACAAATATTTAACTCTTGTAATACAGTTTTAATACCTGCAGGATTGTTTTCTTCAAAAATGTAATCGATTATATCCATCATTTTATAATGAATATTATAACCTTCTTTATTGTTTCCTTGTAAACCATGATTAATCATGGTAGAAAATTGCTTTGGAAATGCTTGCCCAATTACAGATATTACTCCAGAACCACCTGCCAATGCAACTCCTAAAGCTAAATCATCATCTCCAGAAATAATTAAAAAATCTGCTGGTTTATCTTTTAATAAAGTATGATATTGTTGTTGGTTATTACCTGCTTCTTTAACTCCTACAATATTTGTAAAGTCTTTTGCTAAACGTAAAGTAGTTGCAGGCTCCATATTTTTAGCAGTTCTACCAGGAACATTGTATAAAATAATTGGTAAATCTGTTGCTTCTGCTATTGCTTTAAAATGCTGATAAAAACCTTCTTGTGTTGGTTTGCTGTAATATGGTGCTACAGAAAGAATACCATCTAAACCAGTAAAATCTCTTGTTTTTAATTCTTCTAAAACCAAAGCAGTATTGTTACCACCAACACCTAAAACTAAAGGCAAACGTTTATTATTAGTTTTAATAATAACATCTATAATTTGTTGTTTTTCTTCTTTGGTAATTGTTGCACTTTCTGCAGTAGTACCATTGATAACTAAATAATCTGTTCCGTTTTCGATATTAAAGTTTACCAAGTTAATAAGTGCATCAAAATCTACACTTAAATCTTCTTTAAAAGGTGTTATTAACGCAACTCCAGTTCCAATAAATTTTTGCATTCTTTAGTATATTTAAGGAGGTAAAATTACAATTTTAAGATGAATTTAATGACTAAAATTAAAAATCATACTAAGAATAAACAACTTTATTGTTTAAGTTTAATTTTTGATTTTTTTAAGTATTTGCAGATACCTTTTTAACTCTGATAAAAACGGTTGAGTATTGTTTATTGCTTCTGAAATTTCAATTTCATAAAGTTTAGAATTTACTTTAGAAAAACCTGCTTTAAAAGTAGCTTTAGATTGATATACAGCTTTTTCTAAATACAAATGATTAGTATCAAAATAACCAATTAACAAATCGAATGGCTGCTCTAAAAAGTTTTGAAAAGTGGGCTCTACAAACTCTCCACTCCAATTTATATCTTTTTCAGAAAAATGTTGAAAAGATTCAGTATTAGATTTATCAAATTTTCTAAAGCTGTAAATTTTAGTATTCTTTACACCTAAAACAGTTTCTATTTCTGCTTGTAGATTAATTTTATCAGCAATTGTATGAGTTGTTAAAATTGCAACAGATTTGATTTCTTTTTGAGAAACAATTCTATTACTTGATTCTTTTAAAAGCTTTTTTAAAAACTTATTTTTTATTCTAGATTCTTTAAATTTTGATAAATTCATTAATTCTGAATTTCTAATAAAATAAACTGATTTAATTGTTCTCCATAAACTTGAAAATTATCATCGGAAACCAATATTAAAGATTGATTTCCGTTTTCTAATTTAGGACCAAAAGTAATTCCTTCTAAATTATCTACAATAGATTTAGTTAATTGGTCTTTTACATCATTAAAATCAAATAACAATCTTTTTTTAAGTGGGGTAAATTTTGATTCTTTTAAAGATTGAACATCTAAAATATTTGTAGAACCCTCTTCTACAGTAGCTTGAAAAATTCTTAACGTATTTCCATAAGGGCCATAACCATTTTGATAAGCTCTTTCTACTATTAAAAAATTATCTTTTTTAAATTCTAAAATAGCTGTTAATCCATTTAAATTAATGTTTCCTTTAGCAACCCTAGAAACACTATCTAATAAATATGCATATTGTTTTGTTGCTATTTTCTTTTGTTTATCAAAATACGTTATTCTTATTGGTGAAGATGTTTTCTTAAAAGTTGGTTCTTCTCCATCTACAATTAATGGAGATTCCATAGCAACCCAAAACCCTTTATTATCTAAACTTTTAGAAGATCCTTCAAAAGCACCATTATGTTTTAATTTTTTTATTTCATTGGGTATAAAATAATTAGGTATAGTGTACTTTTCTATAAAATTGCCTAAAGAATCTGTTGTAAATACAGAAGGACTTTTTCTTCTAATAATAGATCCTTCACTTACAAAATTAACTTGTTTATTTTCTGTATCAATAAAGATGGATTCTAAGTCTAAAACCTGTTTTGTATAAAAGGGTACTGTAGAATCATTTAAATAGATAACCTTCTTAAAATCTACAGACTCAATTTTATTTTGTTTGATATTTATTTTTGTTTTTAAAAACCTCGGGTTTCTAGCATCATCTATTACTAAATAATAATATCCATTTGAGTAATCTATACCAGAGAGACCTCCAATAATTGAATTATTTATTGCTAACGAATCTTTTACAACATATTCATCTAAAAAAGTAAGTTTTACTTCTTGTTTCTTAACACAAGAAAAGATGAATAAAGATGCTAAAAGAAAAATAAATTTGGTTTTCATTTTGAAGAATCTATATTGTTTCAAATATAAACATTATGAGAATTTAAATTAAAGTCTTTCAAATAAATATTTTCTAATTTAATATTTAAACTATCTCTTATTCATTTAAAACATTGATAATAATATTGATAGAAATTGAGTCTTTTTAATTTTTAAAAAAAATGCATTTTTTTTTATTTTTTATTTGTGAGATAGAATTATTCTTTTTAATATTGTAGTGTAATTGTAGTTAAAGCTTTAAATACAGTTATAATTTTCCCCTAAATCAATACATATGAAGTAAATTATTTTTTGTTATCCCCCTAATTATTAGTCCCCCCTAAAATAGCTGATAATTAACAAGAATAAAGACAAAATATCTATTAATTTAGAACAACAAAAAGCAGTTACATTTGTAACTGCTTTTTTTATTATATAAAGATTATTCTTTTTATGAATCTTTTACAATCATTGCTTTACATATTAAATACTGAGCAACAATATAAGTAACCATTACACTTATACCGTAAATTTCTCTTGCTTCATAAAATCTATTGATTGCCAACAAACTATCTGAAACAATAAAAATTACTGCACCTAAAAATAACCATAAGTTTTCTGTGCTTTTAGTTTGGTTGTAATTTAAAACAGTTAATAACCCAAAAGTAGAAATTACGATTCCGTAAATAATTACAGGTATCAACATTTCACTTAAATTATCTTTTATTAAAATTACAACACTTCCAAAAGCAATTATAAAAGGAATTGAAAAGCCAATTGTTTTAGATATTGATATTGATTTTAAATAACCAGAAGATATTTTTATATACAAAACATGTCCTATTAAAAAAGAAACCAATCCAAATAAGAAAAACTCATCTTTAAAAAGTAAAAATGTATCACCCCAAAAAGAAAAGAATAATGCAGAAACATACCAAAAATTTGCTTTTTTAACTGATGATAAATACACAACTGCTAAAGAAATTGTTATAAATGGTTTTGTAAAAAATGCTAACGCTTCATTTTGTAAAAGTCCTAAAAGATGAAGAATTACAACAATTAAAAATAAACCTGAAAAAAATTTAGTTTTAGTTTTCATTATTTTACAATTTTCTCCTGTTATCTTCAGATTGTGTGTCAATCAATTTATTGTATGGGTCTACCCCTACTTCTGTTGGCTTTTTATCTACAATAATTGTTATTTTATTATTGATTTCTGTAATCTTAAATTTCTTTAAAAACAGTTCTTTCTCTTTGGTTTTACCATCAACATCTTCTTCTGTAAAAATTCCAATATCAATATAATCTGCTAAAGGAACAGATAAAATAGGTTTTTTCATTTTCTCTGTTTTATAAGACAATGTATCTCCTACTTTTTCTCCATAATAACGTTTTCCTTTTTCATCATTTCTATATTTAGAAACTTCAAACTCGATTTCTACTTCGTATTTTCCGTTTTCTAATTTGGTAGATTTTGCATCTAAAATTCTATTTCTATAAAGAGTAATAGTTTCAAACATATCTTTTATAACATACTGTAAAGAATCTGGAGTTGCTTCTTTAATAAAATCTACCATTTCTATAGATGTTGTATATGGTGCTTCTTGAAACTTAACTTTTTCTACATATTTTTTTAAAGCTCCATTTAACTTTTCTTCACCTATATAATCGCTCAAAGCATAAAAAACCAAAGAACCTTTTTGGTAACGAATATACCCTTGACCATCATTATACATTAATGCATTTTCACGCTTTCTTTCTAAAGTTCTTTGGAGTAAATAATCATCTAAAGCTTTCTTTAAAAACGTACGCATTTTAGCTTTTCCATGTTCATGCTCTAGCACTTTTAAAGACACATATTCAGACAAACTTTCAGACAACATTGTTGCTCCCAACACATCTGCTCCTATAACCTGATGTGCCCACCATTGATGAGCCACTTCATGCACAGTTATTGCAAAAGGATAATCTACTCCATCATCATTTTTATCATCTACATCTGCAATAAAACCAACACCTTCTGAAAAAGGAATTGTATTAGGAAAAGATTGTGCAAAACTACCTCCAGTTCTTGGAAACTCTATAATTCTTGCTTGTTTATGCTGATAAGGACTAAAGTTCTTAGAATTATAATCTAAAGAAGATTTTAAACCTTTCATCATTCTATCTAAATTAAATTCATGTCCTTTATGATAGTAAATTTCTAAACTAATTCCTTTCCACATTTCTTTTTTAACTTCATATCTTGCAGAGTTAAAAGCATAAAAATTTAATATTTTACTATCCATTTTATAATGGAAATACTTTCTATCTCCTTCTGTCCATTCTTTTTGTAAATATCCTGGAGCAATTGCAATTTGATCTTTTGATGTAGAAACTGTTGCTTCAAAATCTATCCAATCTGCATCTTTAGAAATATATGTATCTCCTAAAGCTGTTGAATCTGAAGGATGAGGACGTAAATCATTTGGTGGTAAATCGTGCTTTTTTCTAGTTTTATTGTCTGTTAATTCTGCTTGAGAACTATATCCTAAAGAAGGAAACATAGAAAAATTATTTATAAACGTTCCATTTTCTCTTACAGGAGACCTTCTTCTATAAGTTGTATTCTTTTTACTTTTTACAGAAATTGCTAATTGTAATGTGTCTCCTGGTAAAATTTTATCTTTAAAATGATACATATCAAAATGCTGAATTGTATCTTCTAAAACCAATGTGTTTTCTCTATTAAACTTAAATGTAGATTCTAAAGAATTATGATTTAAAAACAATGTATCAATTGTTTTGTCTGTTTTATTTACCATAATGTAAGTTGCAGAAGCATCAAACAATCTTTCTTTTGGAAATATATTTACATCAGTTTTAACAGATACAATTCTTGGTTGCGCATACTTTTCATACTTTTTGTATGTTTTTTCCCAAGCAACACTTTGCAATTCTGCTTCTTTAGAAGAAGTTTTCTTTCCTTTAGCTCCTGTTTCTTGGTAAATTGAATATCCTAAGCTTAAAAAAGCGATTAAGAAAACACCAAAACTTATTGCTGCAACTCCTTTAAATCGAGATTTTGCAATAGAAATTCTTTCTAAAAAAGAACTTGGAATTCCACGAACCCAAAATAAAAACGAAGAAACTAACAACACTAATCCTCCTAAAATCCAATAAACTTTATAGGCTAAATATGGAGTTAAAATTCCATATCCATTCATGTCAGAATAACTAAATCTAGGCCCCTGATTATATTTATAAATAGACAATTCTATTCCTGCTAATGACAAAAACGGCATTCCTATAGAAATAACTAACAGTACAAACAGTCCTAAATATGGATTACCAATTAAAGTTTGAATAAAAATTGACAATAAAGCCCAAATAAAATAACTTAAGAAATTTAATAAATATAGCTCTATTAAATAATGGGCAATTTCAAAATTATAAAAGCCATTATAGGCTTGAAAAACCATACCAGAAACCATAATTACTGCCAATAACACCAACTGCATTTTTATTAATGCAATTACCTTAGAAAACAACAAGGTCCAATTTGGTATTGGTGTTGCATCTACCAAGTGATTTACTTTGGCAATTTTTGCTCTATGTACTAACATACCAGCATATAAAAATGTACAGATATTAATAGAAGCTGCAAAAACTCCACCTGTACTTAACATTTTCCATGTAACTGGTAAAGTTGCGGTTCCAAAAAGGTTTCCTATTTCTGACAAACCAACTATTATTAAAACAACACCAACCAATACAATAGAAATAAAAGCCCAACTTTTAACAATATATTTAAAATCGATATTCGATAATTTCCAAGTTGTTTTTAAATTCTGAATAAAAGAATAATCATAAGAAACTTTGGGTAAAACTATTTTTGTTATTCCGCTAAAATTAGTTTTTGTAACTCTTTCTGCTTTTGGTTTTTTAAAAGAAATAGAAATTGCATTCTGACTAAATGTAAAGAATTTATATACCAAACTAAATATAATTGTTGAAATTGCTAACCACAACAAACGATTGTAAACAATCATTTCTTTTATAGGGATTTGCATTTCATTCTGTTCAGACAATGTCCAGTATTTAGTGTAATAACTGGTTGCAGCAGAACCAAATGGGTCTAAAATTGCAGCCAATGTTCTATGTTCTGGTTCAGACAATAAACTTTCTAAAACTCCCTGACCAAACAATAAAATTATTACAGTAATAAATCCTGCAGCTATATTTCTTGTAAATGCTACAACTGCAAAAACAATAGCACCAAACAACAAAACATTTGGTAATATAAAAACTAAATAAGTCTTTAAATAAGTTACAATACTTAATGACCCTACAATATCTGGATTTGTACCTGGAAAACGAAATCCAATAATCATTCCTAATGCAATAGAAAACACAATTATTGAAACAATTACAATAGAACTAAAAAACTTTGCAAATAAGTAATTTGCCTTTGTAAAAGGGTAAGAATATAAAATAGTATGCATTTCACTTTTAAAATCTCTAAAGACCGAAACTCCAACAATAGATGGAAATAAAAAGAAAATAAAAATAGTAAGTGCACCAAATAAATTATTAACTCCAATTGGAGAATTTACAATTCTTGAAGAACCAGTTGTTGCTGTTACAGAATCGAAAAACCCAGCAGAAGCAGCAGATAAAAAGAAAGCTAATACTAAGAAAATACCTATATAAATATAAAATGCTGGTTTGTTAAACCAATATTTTAATTCTTGTTTGAAAATAGTTGAAAACATAATTTAAATGTGTAAAAGTTGAACTGTTAAATTGTTTAATCGTACTGTTTATGCATTAACAGGTTCATCTTGTTTAAGAGCGATAAAATAAACATCATCTAACTGTGGTTCTGCAGCCACAAAATCTTCTGATGGTTTTTCTACAGAATGTACTCTAATATTTAAGGTATTATCTTGATTATAGTTAGAAGAAAGAATGTTGAAGTTTTTTTCATTTTCTTCTAATTCTTCTCTAGTAATTACTTTTGTCCAAATAGTATTTCCAATTTCTTTGGTTGCCTCTAGAGGTGTAGTGTGTTTTAAAATTCTACCACCATTTAAAATTGCCATTTCATTACACAATTCTTTTACATCTTCTACAATATGAGTAGAAAAAATAACGGTTGTATTGGTACCTACTTCTCGTAAAACATTTAAAAAACGATGTCTTTCTGCAGGGTCTAAACCTGCTGTTGGTTCATCAACAATAATTAATTTTGGATTATTTAGAAGTAATTGTGCAATTCCAAAACGTTGCTTCATTCCTCCAGAATAACCTGCAACATGTTTACGTCTAACGTCATATAAATTGGTAATTTCTAACACCTCTTTTACAATTGCTTTTCTTTCTGATTTGTTAGCAATTCCTTTTAAAGTAGCAAAATAATCTAACAAATCTTCTGCAGACATTTTTGGGTACACTCCAAAAGATTGAGGTAAATATCCTAATACTTTTCTTAAAGACATATTGTCTTCTAAAACATTAATATCACCAAAAGAAATAGCACCAGAATCTGGAGTTTGTAATGTTGCAATAGTTCTCATTAACGATGATTTACCTGCACCATTAGGACCTAATAAACCAAACATTCCTGTTCCAATTTCTATACTTAAATTGTCTATTGCTTTAACACCATTTTTATAGGTTTTAGTTAAATTTTCAATTACTAACTTCATATTTTTGGTTTTAGTGATTTTTTACTTTTGTGATTAGTGTAAAAGTAAGCACTTTTGTTACACTTTTTTGTTCTTTTTTTAACGTAATTCATAAAAAATGGTATTATTTTTACAATTATCAAGAAAAAAACAATTTTTATAAATATATAAATAATGGCAAAAGAATCAATCTTAAATAAAAAATCGCTTACTTTTTTAGAAAAATACTTAAACAATGCTGCACCAACAGGGTATGAATGGGAAGGCCAAAAAATTTGGATGGACTACCTAAAACCTTACGTAGACACTTTTATTACAGACACTTATGGATCTGCTGTTGGAGTTATCAATCCTGATGCAAAATATAAAGTTGTAATTGAAGGTCATGCAGATGAGATTTCTTGGTACGTGAATTACATTTCTGATAATGGATTGATTTATGTGATTAGAAATGGAGGTTCAGATCATCAAATTGCACCAAGTAAAATTGTAGACATCCATACAAAAAACGGAATTGTAAAAGGAGTTTTTGGGTGGCCAGCAATACATACTAGAAATAGAGCTAATGAAGAAGCTCCTAAACCTGATAATATTTTTATTGATACTGGTTGTGCAACTAAAGAAGAAGTAGAAAAATTAGGGATTCATGTTGGTTGTGTAATTACGTATCCAGATGAGTTTCACATTTTAAACGGAGACAAGTTTGTTTGCAGAGCTTTAGACAACAGAATGGGTGGTTTTATGATAGCAGAAGTTGCTCGTTTGTTAAAAGAAAACAAAAAAGAATTGCCTTTTGGTTTATACATAACTAATTCTGTACAAGAAGAAATTGGTTTACGTGGAGCTGAAATGATTACCCAAACTATCAAACCAAATGTAGCTATTGTTACTGATGTTACTCATGATACAACTACACCAATGATCGATAAGAAAAAAGAAGGTCATTTAGAAATGGGTAAAGGACCTGTTGTTGCTTATGCTCCTGCTGTTCAACAGAAATTACGCGATTTAATTACAGAAACTGCAGAAGCTAAAGAAATTCCTTTTCAACGTTCTGCGCTTTCTAGAGCAACAGGAACTGACACAGATGCATTTGCTTATAGTAATGGTGGTGTTGCTTCTGCATTGATTTCACTACCTTTAAGATATATGCACACTACTGTAGAAATGGTACATAGAGAGGATGTAGAAAACGTTATTAAAATGATTTATGAAACATTATTAAACATTAAAGACGGAGATACTTTTTCTTATTTTGAATAAATAAAAAAGACAAACGTCATTGCAAGGAACGAAGCAATCTTTTCATTAAAAAGAGATTACTTCATTATTCTTCCTTGTAATGACATTTGTTTGTTATTTCGAGTGAAATGTAGTTGAGAAATCTCATTTTTTTTTAGATTTCTCAATAAAGTCGAAATGACAACCTGACTCTTTATTCATAAAATTCACACCTTTTTCTATGGATGAATTAATAGACATTTTAACAACAGAAGGCAAACCAACAGGAAAAACGGCTTTAAAATCTGAAGCTCATAAAAATGGTTGGTTTCATGCAACAGTTCATGTTTGGTTGTTTACTGCTGATGAAAAAATATTGCTACAAAAAAGAGCAATGACCAAAAAAGTATTTCCTGGTTTATGGGATATTTCTGTTGCTGGTCATATTGGTGCTGGAGAAGCTATTTTAGAGTCAGCAAAAAGAGAAGTTTTTGAAGAAATTGGTTTACAGTTAGAAGAAAAAGACCTCATCAAAATTGGCACCAGAATACATCAAGTTTCTCATCCAAATGGAATACAAGACAATGAACATCATCATGTTTATATTGCTGAATTAAAAGTTTCTTTAGATGAATTATCAATTCAAAAAGAAGAAGTAGATGATATTAAACTTTTTGATTTATCTACTTTAAAAAACACAAAAAACCTCGAAAACGTTTTGCTCTCAAGGTTTCATGATTATTATTGTACCGTTTATAACAATATTATTAAACAAATAAAAATTTAATTATTGCAATACAGATTATATTCAATTACTAAATCTTCAATTTTGTAATTTAAGTAACTTTTATCTTTAAATAAATCAATTATTTCTTTACAGTCTTTAAAATATTCTAAACTTTTCTTCTTAAAATCACCTCTTAAATTAGTTGCAATTTCTTCATTTTCTCTTTTTAAAAACATTGTTGTAGATTTTGTTTTTTTATAAATTGCATTATGATCTCCTTTTGGATTATACCCTAAAAAATAACCTCCAACTACTAACTTTTTATATAAGGTTACCTTACCTTCTCTAAAAACTTCAGCAAGAATTGGCATTTGTTTATTATTTAATTTAATATACTCAAAAACTTTTTTTGTATTAAAACCATAAAAAATAATTCTTTTAACCATTAAAAAAGTCCATTTATCTGGTTCATCATCTAATGAAATTCTAAAATTAATTTTATTATTCTTTAAAATCATTGCATAACCACTTATTGTATCTCCATCTTTAAAAATTAAATCTGCTTTTTGTGTTTGAGAAAAACTAAAGCAAAAAGAAAACACAAAAAAAAGCAATGAAAAAGGTTTCATAAATTTATTCTTTTGGTTTCATAAAAAACGAATCAGATAATTTTCCTTGACTAACCAAAGGTAAGGTAAATTCTACAGCAGGTTTTGCAGGTTCAGTAGGCATACCTTTTTCATCTTTTATATACCAAGTAATTTCTTTTGGTAAAACCAAACCGTTTACATTTTCCCATTTATTGTATTTTATAATTTTATACTTATCTGAAGGTTTTTTAGATCTAAAAGTAACTGTATATGCCAACCATTCCATTTGATATGTTTTAGAATTGTAATAAATGATATAATTATCATCTGGAGAAGTTCCTTTATCTGAAGCGTAAGAAATTTTATAACCGGGATAATTTGTTCCTTCAAAATATAAATCATCTACTTTAGTATAAGTAATTCCATCATCTGCCAATACAAAAGGCATTGCATAAAAATAGAAATATAGATTGTAATAAAAACTAGGGTTTCCTTTATAATCTCCTTTCGTTTCTTCATCTAACCAAACTTCTTTACCATCGAAACCTAAAGAATATTTTGGAGAATTAATAACTATTTTACGTGAATGTAAATCTGAAGTATGTACTTCTTCTCCTTTATTAAAAGAAAGAACTTGTGCTTTTCTCCAAGCTTTAATTCCTCCATGTTTTTCAAAAACTTTTCCCAATTCTTCTGGGAAATTTTCTTTTTTAACTTCTACAACAATTTCTTTTTTTACATCCTTTTTAGTCTCTTTTTTACAAGAAACAGCTATAACAACAATTAATAACAATAGTATTTTTTTCATAATTTGGTATATGTACTTTATAACAGAATTTTGGTCGTTTTATTTTTAAATACTTTCAATAATAGTAAAAATAAAATTTTATTATTGTCATTTTAAGATTTCTCCACAAGGTCGAAATGACATAAATTCCTTTTCTTATATTTTTGATTGGTATGTATATAATTCATAATACCTTCCTTTTGCTGCAATCAACTCGTCATGAGTTCCTCTTTCTGCAATATTTCCTGCTTCAATTACTAAAATTTGATCTGCTTGCTTAATAGTACTTAATCTGTGTGCAATTACAATTGTAGTTCTATCTTTAACTAATTCTGATAAACTTTTCTGAATTAAAGACTCACTTTCTGTATCTAAACTAGAAGTTGCTTCATCTAATATAATGATTTTTGGATCTGCCAAAATTGCTCTTGCAATTGCTAATCTTTGTCTTTGTCCTCCTGATAATTTCACTCCTCTTTCTCCAATTAAAGTATCTAAACCATCATCAAACCTGTCTGTAAATTCATTTACATACGCAGCTTTAACCGCATTTTGTAATTCTTTTTCAGTTGCATTTGGTCTTGGAAATAAAATATTGTCTCTAATAGTTCCTTCAAACAAAAACTCATCTTGTAAAACCACACCTAAATGTTTGCGATAACTAGATAATTTTACTTTAGACATATCTTTATCATCAATCGTTATTTTACCTGATTTTGGATTTAAAAACGTTGCTGACAAACCTGCAATTGTAGATTTACCTGAACCAGAACTTCCTACTAATGCAGTTACAGAACCAGAAGGAACTTTAAAATTGATATTATTCAACACTTCTTTTCCTTCTTCATAAGAAAAAGAAACATCCTCAAAAATCATTTCTCCTTTTACATCTTCTAAAACAATGTCTCTTTCTTCATTATCTTCTTCTGCATGCATATTCATTAACTCTTCTGTTCTGTCTAAACCCGCTAATGCTTCTGTTAATTGACTACCAATATTACTCATTTGTACTATTGGTGCAATCATAAAAGCTAATAGAAATGTAAACTTAATAAACTCTCCAAAAGTCATGGTTCCTTGCATCATATAATAACCTCCAATTCCCATAACTCCTGTTGTAGCCAAACCAATTAAAAAAGTTGAAGAACTTGTCATAATTGCACTCGCAGTCATACTTTTTTTAACATTTTGAAAAATATCTGCTACACCTTTTTCAAATATTTTAGCTTCTTGGTCTTCTGCATTAAATGCTTTTATTACACGAATTCCTCCTAAAGTTTCAGTTAACCTTCCTTTTACTTCAGCATTAATTTTTCCTCTAGCTCTAAAAATTGGACGAATAAATTTAAATGACTTTAGTGCTATAACTCCAAAAACAGATAATGGAATAAACGTAAAAAGTGTCATCCAAACATTCATTTTTATCAAAATAACTAACGTTACAATTGCTGTAAAAGAACCTCCAATTAATTGTACTAAACCTGTACCAATTAAATTCCTAACTCCTTCAACATCACTCATAATTCTAGAAACCAAAGCACCAGATTTTGTATTATCGAAAAAACTAATAGGTAAAGACAATACTTTCTTTTGTACTTGCGCTCTTAATTCTGATATTAAATATTGGGCTTGAATACTCAAAACTTTAGTCAATAAAAAAGAAGTAATTGCCTGAACTAAAATGGCTCCAATTACAAAATATATTAAATTATACAATTGAACATAATCTTTATTGGGCACAACTTCATCCATTAAAACCTTACTTTGTAATGGCAAAACAAAACCAGACAAACTTCTAATGATAATTAAAATTAATCCAACAAAAACTAGGTTTCTCCTTGGCCAAATAATTGTTTTAAAAGCTTGTTTTAAAGTAACTTTTGGTTTCTTTTTATCTTTTGATGATTCTTTTAGATGTTGCATAAAAATTAATTGTCAATTTATATGCCATTCATAATAAATATGACATATTTGCGTAGTTCAAATGAAAAATACTAAGACTTGAATTAAAGTTACAAATACATTTTCATTTCCTTATAAGAAACTATAAAGCCTATATTTAATTTTCAACTAAAATTATTTTATAATTGTTTGAAGGCCTCTTAATAAGAGTTTTCCAATTTTTTTAAATATTCATTTTTATTTTTCAAAGTATTTATACTCAGTAATAGTCACATAATCTAATACCTTATCGTTTAAATATCTTCTTGATTTTATTTCAAATCCATGAATATTATATTCTTTGAGAATTGAATAACTAATTTTATTTGAATAACTTTTTTTGGAATGACGTGTGTTACCCCAAGAATTAAAATGAATTTCTTTTCTTGAAAAACCTTTTCTATTATAAAAATAAAAGTATTCAATTTTTTGAGAATTATTCATATTGTATGTTGTCCATTTTTTTATTCTCTTTGATCTATCTAACTTAAATTTGTTTTTGAAAATTGAAAAGTACCGTATATGATCTAACAAACTAGAATAATAAGTAATTTTAGCAGCATCTATTATTAATCTATTTTTTATTAATACAGATTCTCCGCTATTGTTTTCAGTTTTTTTAATTAAACTTTCATCATTAGAATTATTTATTCCTCTTTTTAATTCCTTATGAATACTGTTATTAAATTTTATTGAAATTAGTCTACCTTTTTCATCAAAAAAATGTCTGCTATGTAATTGTTTCTTTGGTTTAGTATCTAAACTATTTTTACTTTGTATTTTATAATAAACAATCTCTTTAATTCTATATTTTGCTCTATATTTTGCTTGCTCTATTTCTAGTTTTTGAAAAATAGCCTTTTCAGAATCAGTTTTTTCTATTAAAGTTATAGCCCTATTTTTGGTTTGAGAGAAAACTACACTTGTACTCAACAAAAAAAATGTAAAAAGTATTATTTTATATTTCATTTATTAATATCAATTTTAAGTTAAAAATACAGATAAAAATTAATTTAAATGTTAAGTAACTACCAATATCACCTCTTTAAATCTATAATTTATAAACTATTAAAAAAACATTTTTAAAGTCAATAAATAATTTAAATAAAAACTATATGTATTTAGCAAAATACACAGTATAACACACTAATAAACAACTACTTTTTTATTATTTTAGTAAAATGAACACTATTGCAGAACGTATTTATGATTTCTTAAAAAACTTTCCTCCATTTAGCATGTTAAGTGCAGAACAATTATTATCCGTCTGTAAAGAAATTGATGTAATTTATTTAGAAAAAGACACCAATTTATTTATAACAGGAAAACCAATTGAAAACAAATTTTACGTTGTAAAAGATGGTGCAATTGGTTTGTTCGAAGAAAATACAGATGCCTTAGTTGACAAATGTGATGAAGGCGATATTTTTGGTTTAAGGGCTCTTATGAGAAAAGATAACTACAAACTTTCAGCAAAAGCTATAGAAGAAAGTATTGTTTACAGTATTTCATCAGAATCGTTTAAAAAATTTATCACTACAAATTCTAAAGCTAGTTCCTATTTACTTTCAACTTTTGTTTCTAACACTAGATATGTAGAAACTGACCCTATTAACATTCCTAAAGTAAATAAAAATATTCAAGATTTTTTTGAAGAACAATCTGCAGAGTACTCTAAAACTCCTATTAGTTGTATTATTGAAACTAAAATTAAAGACGCAGCAATAATAATGAGCAAAAAGCGAGTTGGCTCTATTGTTATTACAAAAAACAAAAAACCTATTGGTATTATTACAGACAAAGATTTACGTACAAAAATTGCTACAGGTATTGTTTCTATAAACAAACCTGTTTCAGAAATTATGTCTTCTCCTGTAATTACTTATCCAGAAAAAATTACAGTTGCTGAAGCTCAAATTGCAATGATGAAGCATAAAATTACTCATTTATGTATAACAAAAGACGGAACTCCAAACTCAGAATTAATAGGTATTTTATCTGAACACGATATCATTGTAATCAGAGACAATAATGCTTCTGCTCTTGTAAAAGAAGTAAAACGTGCTACTACTTTTGTTCAACTTCAAAAAATAAGAAAAAGAGCAGAAAAAATATTAAGAAGAAATTTAGAGCAACATATTCCTATTACATATATCACCAAAATAATTTCTAGTATAAATGAAAGTATTACTAGACGAGTTATAGAATTATCTTTATTAGAAATACCCTCTCCTGCTCCAACTTCTTTTGCTTGGTTAGCAATTGGAAGCCAAGGAAGAGAAGAACAGTTACTACTTACAGACCAAGATAATGCATTGGTTTTTAACAATGTTGCAAAAGAAGATTATCAGAAAACTAAAGAATATTTTTTAGCATTATCTAAAAAAATAAACAATGGACTTCATGTTGTTGGTTTTGAATTATGTCCTGCAGATATGATGGGCAGCAACCCAAAATGGTGCTTATCTGTTGATGAATGGAAAAGTCAATTTAACAGCTGGATTAAATCTCCAGGTGAAGACAATTTAATGCTTTGTACCATTTTCTTTGATT
Organism: Polaribacter sp. Z022; assembly: GCF_023555495.1. Taxonomy (GTDB): domain Bacteria; phylum Bacteroidota; class Bacteroidia; order Flavobacteriales; family Flavobacteriaceae; genus Polaribacter. The sequence continues at coordinate 389,406 of NZ_JALCZO010000004.1, forward strand.
TTCAATATGTTTTTGGTGATGAAGAATTGGTTAAAAAAATTACAGCTGGTATTTATAAATCTATAGATTCTCATGAAATATTTTTAAATTTCTTAGGAATTAACGCCTTAAAAAATCCACCTCCATTAAGTTTTTTTAGACAATTTTTAATTGAAAGAGATGGAGAACATAAAAACCATTTTGACATAAAAGCAAGAGCTATGATGCCACTTGTAGATGCTGCTAGATTATTAATTTTATCTAAAAACATAGATGTAGACAACAATACTATTTTACGATATGAAAAATTAGCTGAGTTAGAATCTCAAAATAAAGACATTTATATTGCCTGCAGTAATGCATTTAAAAGCTTATTAAGATACAGAACAGAACAAGGACTTTTAAACAATGATTCTGGTAGATTTATAAATTTAGAAACTTTATCTAAAGCAAATCGTTTGCAATTAAAAAGTTGCTTTAAAGCAGTTAAAGATGTTCAAGATTTAATACAAACAAGATTTAAACTATCTCAATTTATGTAATATGAAGTGGTTTAAAAGAAAAACATATCCTCCTTTTTGGGACTCTTATTTAAATTATTTTAAAGAAGAACAAAATACAAATTTAGAAGAAATTCGTTTTGTAATTTTTGATACTGAAACAACAGGATTAGACACTAAAAATGATAGAATTTTATCTATAGGAACAATAGCTGTTATTAATAATACCATTAAAGTAAATGACAATTTAGAAAACTATTTAAATCAAGATTTTTTTAATACAGAAACTGTAAAAATTCATGGTTTACTTAGTGATAAAAAAGAAAATAAAATTGAAGAAAAAGAAGCTATAATTCAGTTTTTAGAACATATAAAAAATGCTATTTTAGTTGCACATCATGCAGCTTTTGATATTACCATGATAAATAATGCTTTAATAAGATTGAATCTACCTAAGCTAAAAAACAAAGTTTTAGATACTGGGCAACTGTATAAAAAAACAAAAAAAGTTACTACACAAAATCACTTTAGTTTAGACCAATTAGCAGAAAAATTTAACATCCCTTTGCATGATAGACATACTGCATCTGGAGACGCTTATATAACTGCTATTTTATTTGTAAAACTTATAGTAATTCTTAAAAAAGAAAACCCAAATTTATCATTAAATCAACTGCTTCAAAATAAAGAAAGAAGAGGACTTTTATAAACAGAAAAGCGCCTTTTATAAAAAAGACGCTTTAAATTAACTATTAAATTATTACTACAATCTATTATCGATAATACTTTGCACAACTTCAGGATTTAAAAGTGTACTAGTATCACCTAAATTACCCATATCATTAGAGGCAATTTTTCTTAAAATTCTTCTCATAATTTTACCAGAACGTGTTTTTGGCAATCCTTCTGAAAATTGAATTTTATCTAATTTTGCAATTGGCCCAATATGTTCTGTAATTATTTGATTGATTTCTTTTCTTAAATTATCTTGATTTCTGCTTTCTCCTGTATCTTTTAAGATTACATAACCATACAATGCACTTCCTTTGATGTCATGAGGGAAACCTACAATTGCAGATTCTGCTACTGCTGGATGCTCATTAATTGCATCTTCAATTGGAGCAGTTCCTAAGTTATGACCAGAAACAATTATTACATCATCTACTCTACCCGTAATTCTGTAATAACCAACCTCATCTCTAAGAGCTCCATCACCTGTAAAATACATATTATCAAAAGCAGAAAAATAGGTTTCTTTATATCTTTGGTGATTTCCCCAAATAGTTCTTGCCATACTTGGCCAAGGGAATTTAATGCATAATCTTCCTTCTACCTGATTTCCTTTTAATTCAGCTCCATTTTCATCCATTAAAGAAGGTTGAATACCAATAAAAGGCAATGTTGCATAAGTTGGTTTTGTTGGTGTAACATAAGGAATTGGTGTAATCATCATTCCTCCTGTTTCTGTTTGCCACCAAGTATCTATAATCGGGCTTCTTTTCTTACCAACATTGTCATTATACCAGTGCCACGCTTCTTCATTAATTGGTTCACCTACAGAACCCAATACTTTTAATGATGTTAAATCGTATTTATCTACCAATTCTGTTCCGTGTTTTGCAAGAGCTCTAATTGCGGTTGGAGCTGTATAAAACTGATTTACTTTGTGTTTTTCTACAATTTCCCAAAATCTTCCAAAATCTGGATAACTTGGTACTCCTTCAAACATAACTGTTGTTGCTCCATTTGCTAACGGACCATAAACAATGTATGAATGACCTGTAATCCAACCAATATCTGCAGTACACCAATACACTTCATTATCTCTGTATTGAAACGCATTTTTAAATGTGTAAGCTGTATAAACCATATAACCTGCAGTTGTATGAACCATTCCTTTTGGCATTCCTGTAGAACCAGATGTATATAAAATAAATAACGGATCTTCTGCATCCATAATTTCTGCTACACATTCTTTAGAAGCTTTATCTAATAAAGGTTGTAACCATTTATCACGACCTTCTTTCATGTTGATATCAGAATTGATTCTTTTAGCGACTAAAACAGTTTCTACACAAGAACAAGACTCTAATGCTTCATCTACAATTCCTTTTAAATCAATAGTTTTTTTACCTCTATAAGAACCATCAGAAGTAATTACCATTTTACAATCAGAATCATTAATTCTTGTTGCCAATGCTGTTGAAGAAAAACCAGCAAAAACGACAGAGTGTATTGCTCCAATTCTTGCACAAGCTAAAGTTGCTATTGCTAATTCTGGAATCATAGGTACATAAATACATACTCTGTCTCCTTTTTTTATACCTTGTTCTTTTAAAACATTTGCAAATTGATTTACTCTTTCATGCAATTGATTATATGTAATATGTTCTGCAGCTTCATTAGGGTCATTTGGCTCGAATAAAATAGCAGTTTTATCTCCTTTTGTAGTTAAATGTCTATCAATACAATTTTCTGTAATATTTAATTTAGCACCTTGAAACCATTTTACTTCTGGTTTAGAAAAATCCCAATCTAAAACTTTATCCCATTTTTTTCTCCAGACAAAATGCTCTTCTGCTATTTCTTCCCAAAAAGTTTCTGGTTCTCTAATCGATTTTCTATAAACCTTATAATATTCTTCTAAATGTTTTATGTGATAATTACTCATGACTAAATTTTTTGTTTTTATTTTATTTATGAATACCAACTTGGTTGGCTATATATTTTGATTTTATTTCGTCTATAATACTTACATCATCTATAGTTGATGGAATATTATATTGTTGATCGTCTGCTATATTCCGTAATAATTTACGAAGAATTTTTCCACTTCTAGTTTTTGGCAAACGATTTACTACAATTACATCTCTAAAAGAGGCTACTGCTCCAATTTCTTTACGAACTTCTGCTATTATTTCTTTTTGAATAACTGAATCTTCTTGAGTTTCTCCTGATTTTAAAACCACCAACCCAAAAGGTTTTTGACCTTTTAAATCACAATGAATACCAAAAACTGCACATTCTGCAACATCTTTATGAGAGGCAACAATTTCTTCCATTTCTGCAGTAGATAATCTATGACCTGCTACATTTATAATATCATCTACTCTTCCAGTTATAAATACATAACCATCTTCATCTTTATAACCACCATCTCCAGAAAAATAGTACCCAGGAAATTTATCTAAATATCCTTTTTTAAATCTTTCTTCATTACCCCAAAGACTCATTAATGTTCCTGGAGGCAAAGGCAACTTAACAGTTACAAAGCCTTCTGCACCATCTAAAACTTTTTCTCCTTTTTCATTTAAAATTTGAATATCATAACCACTTACAGGAAAACTTGCTGAACCTGGTTTTACATCTTGCAAACCAACACCAACCATATTTGCCAACATTGGCCATCCACTTTCTGTTTGCCACCAATGGTCTATTACTGGAACTTTTAATTTTTGTTGTGTCCAATTTAAAGTAGCAACATCACAACGTTCTCCTGCTAAAAATTGATATTTTAAAGAAGACATATCAAACTTGTTTAAGAATTCTCCATTTGGATCTTCTTTTTTAATAGCCCTTATTGCAGTAGGTGCAGTAAACATTACTTTTACCTTATGCTCGCTTATAACTCTCCAAAAAGTAGAAGCATCTGGAGTTTTAATTGGTTTTCCTTCAAAAAGAATTGTGGTATTTCTGTGTAATAAAGGTGCATAAACAATATAACTATGCCCTACAACCCAACCAACATCACTAGCAGCCCAAAAAACATCGCCTTCATCTACACCATATACATATTGCATAGAAAATTTTAAAGCAGTTGCATAACCCCCTGTATCTCTTATAATTCCTTTAGGTTTTCCTGTTGTACCTGATGTATATAAAATATAAGAAGGATGAGTAGATTCTAAAGAAATTGGTTCAATAGAAAGTGATTCTTTTACCAATTTTTCATAATCTATATCATAATCTTTTTTAGGTATTTCTATCCCTAAATTTCTATCAAACAAAATAACATTATTTGGTTTGTGTGTAGATTGAGTTATTGCCTCATCTACAAAAGGTTTATAGGGTATAATCTTTTTAATTTCTATTCCACTTGAAGCTGTTATTATGGCTTTAGGCTTGCAATCGTCTATTCTTATTGCCAATTCATGAGGAGCAAAACCGCCAAAAACAACAGAGTGAATTACACCAATTCTAACACAAGCTAACATTGCATAAATTGCTTGTGGAATCATTGGCATATATATGATAACTGTATCTCCTTTAGAAAGCCCTAAATTTTGTAAACCTCCTGCAAGTTTAGAAACTTCATTATGTAAATCATAATAAGTTATATGTTGTTTTGTATTGGTTACAGGAGAATCATAAATAATAGCATTTTGATTTCCAAAACCATCATTTATATGTTTATCAATACATAAATAACTTAAGTTAAGTTCTCCTCCTTCAAACCATTGATGGTAATCTTTATTATTTTTTGACAAAATATTTTTTGGCTTTTTAAACCAATCTATTTTATCTGATTGAGCTTTCCAAAAACTTTGAGGGTTATCTATACTTTCTTTATAAAAGGCTTGATAGTTCATGATCTTGCCTTATTAACATTAAATAAGCCAAACCAATTAGGGTTTAATATTTTTACTTTTATCAACGCCCAAATAAAAAGAATAAATAAGAATCCTATAAGAATTGAAAATAAAGGATTTATTGGATATTCGTTTTGAATTTTAATTCGAAAATACAGTGTACCAACAATGTAGATACTTATAAAAATATCTGAAATTAAAGGATTTATTTGAAATTTCATTTTTTTAAACTTTAATTAAACAAGGTTTGTTTGCACACAAAACTATTTAATTAATTAGTTCAAATATTTCTGAAACTATTTTTTTGATAGAAAACGGTTTGGTTAAATACTTATCTGCACCTAGCTTTAAACCTTTTTCTATATCTGTTGTTTTATTTTTTGCTGTTAAAAAAGCAACCTTAATATTACTTAACTTAGGGTTGTCTTTTATAAATTTTAATGTTTGATATCCGTCTACATTTGGCATCATAATATCTAACAAAATAACATCTGGAATTTGATGTTCTAAAATTTGTAAAGCTTCACTACCATCTCTTGCAATTAACACTTCTAATCCCTTTTTTTTAAAGGTATATTCTAAAGTCATTACAATATTTGGCTCATCATCTACAATTAAAATCTTCTTCTTCATTGTTTTCGTGTACAATTTAGTTAAAAGGTAGTTTAAATCCAAAAATTGTGCCCATTTTATTTGATTTTTCTATCCAAATTGTTCCTTGATGCATTTCTACAATTTGTTTACTAATTGCCAAACCTAAACCACTACCCTCAGGTTTTATAGTGTTCTGATTACTAGACTGATAGAATTTATCAAAAATAAAATCCATATCACTTTTTGGAATACCTATTCCATTATCTTCTACATAAACATAACAATATTTTTTATGTTTTTTAACAGATACTTTTATAAGACCTGTTTTTTTAGGAATAAATTTAATTGCATTAGACAATAAATTAGTTAATACTTGTAAAATTCTATCTTCATCATAATAAAAATTTACAGTCTCTGTAACTGGAATAGAGATTTTTATTTCTTTTCTATTTGCTATTTGCTGTATACCAACAACAGCTTTTTCTATTGTTAAATTAATTGAATTTTTCCCTAAATCTAAATGATTTCTACCCGCAGATAATTTTTCAAAATCTAGAATATTATGAATCAATCTTGACAACCTATCTGAATCTTGTAAAATATTTTTAAGAAATTGAGTTTTAATTTCAGCATCCATTTCTTCATCATCTAAAATTAGTTCTGTTGCTGCTCTAATACCCGTAATTGGGGTTTTTAGTTCGTGTGCAACTGTATCTAAAAACTCATCTTTTTGTAAATCTTTAACTATTAAGTTTTGATTTGCCGTTTTTAACTGATTAGATAATGTTAATAGCTCATGAGATTTTTCTTTTAACAACTTATTATTGGCAATATTCTCTTTAGATTCTTCTAAAATTTTTAAAACCTCAACCAAACTAATTTCTTCCTCTTTAACTACATTATCTATTAATATTTTTGCAGAAGAACTACCAATACTACCTGTAAGCAGTTTTTCTGAAAAATTAATTAACCTTGCATCTGCTAATTGAGTGTCTTGGGGTAATTTGTACTTAGTAAAGAAAATATTTAAAGCTCTTTGAGCTCTTTCTTCTCCTAAAAATTTAATCAGAATATTTTTAATATCGGCAACATAAGCTTCTCCTTTCCATACTAAAGCTCCATCTTGCAAAGTAGAGTAGCTCATACTGTCTACATACATTTCTGCATAATTACGTTCTCTATAATTTCCTTTAAAAATAAGAGAAACTACTAAGTAAACTAGTATGTTTAAAGACAAGCTCCAAAAAAATGCATGAGCTGGTGGAGATAAAAAATCGATACCAAACAATGCATAAGGTTTGGTAAATGACAGGTTAAAAATTCCATTTTCAGTAAAATTAGAAGAACCTGTAAAAGCTTCTATTGTAAAGGGCAAAATTAAAGTATAAGCTGTTATTAAAAACCCAACTATAATACCAATTATTGCAGCTTTAGAAGAACCTCGATTCCAATACAAACCAATAAAAAATGAAGGTGCTAATTGTGCTATAATTACAAATGATATTAATCCGATTGAAAAAAGAGACAATTCAATTGAGAAATTAACATAAAACAAATATGCAAAAATGATTATTAAGAAAATTGAAACCCTTCTAATTCTTAGAATGTATTTTGCATTTTTTTGAGGATGATTTTTTATGAATTTCTCTAAAAATCCGTAAGGAATAATTAAGTTATTACTAATCATAGTAGATAGAGCTAATGTAGAAACAACTACCATAGAAATAACCGCAGAAAAACCTCCAAGAAAAACCAATAAAGCCAAAAACACATTGCCATTTTGCAAAGGCAACAACAAAGTATAATACTCTGCATTCACAGTATTTCCAAAAGTTAACTTACCTGCCCAAGCAATATATATTACAAAAACATTAAATAATAATAAGTACAATGGAAATAACCAAATAGCCTTTTTTAAATGTTTTTCTCTATTATTTTCTAGTACAGAAACTTGAAATTGCCTTGGCAAAAGAAAAATTGCGATGAATGATAACATAATCATAAACATCCAATTGAGTCCACTTTCAAAACCACTTATTGTTGTTAGATTTTTAAAATCTTCTGTAGTTGAAATTTTACTGTAAATATCCTGACTACCATCAAAAAGAATATAGGTTACATAAACACCAATAATTAAGAAGAAAACTAACTTTAAAATTGACTCAAAAGCTACAGAAGTAACAATACCTCTGTGCTTTTCTGATGCATCTGTTTTTTGTGTTCCAAAAAAAGTAGCAAAAATTGCTAATAAACCAGCGATGTAAAAAGTAGAGTCGTCAAAAATATTTGTAGAAACATAACTAGTATCATCTGTCATAATTTCAAAAGTTTCAGAAACTGCTTTTAACTGTAAAGCTATGTAAGGTACAATTCCTAAAAAACAAACAATAGTAACTAAAGCCCCTAAAAAACGATGATTTCCATACCTTAAAGAAATAAAATCTGCAATTGAAGAAATTTTTTGTTGCTTAGATATTTTAATGATTTTTCTTAAAACCAATATCCATAAAGGCGATGCAATAACAGGCCCTAAATAAATAGCAAGAAAACTAATTCCTGAATTTGCTGCTACACCTACACTTCCATAATAGGTCCAAGCTGAACAATAAACCGCTAAAGATAATGTGTAAACATAGGGGTTATTTACCCAAATACTTTTTGACTTCTTTTCTGCTAAAAAAGCAATGTAAAAAAGAATTGACAAATAAGAAATGATAATAAATATCAATAAATAATTACTCATAATGTCTTTTTAAAACAGTGTAAGAAATTAATATTGAAACTAACCAAATAGAAAATATTGAGAAATATAAAGTTGGAATACCCAATATTTGTCCTTCAATATTAAAAATAAATATAAATGGAAGATTAAAAATTAACAACAGCACCAAAGAGAGTACTACTAATTTTTGTTCGTGTCTTTTTTTCATATATACTATAAATATAATAAAAAAAACAGCGCCATTATAAAATGGCACTGCTTTAGTAATAATAAGCTTTACTTTTTCAATAAAACCTTTTTAATGATCAACAGCATCTCCTGCTCCAGATGGTATTCTAATATTCTCAACCAAATCTTGAACATTTTCTGGTGGTGCAGGTGTTAATCTTGAAACTACAGCTGAAATTATAAAATTCACAAACATTGCAATAGTTCCAAATCCTTCTGGTGATATACCAAACCACCATTCACTTGCTGGTGGTTTTTCTCCAAACCAACCTAATTTATATTTAGCCATGTAGAAAAACATTAATCCTAAACCAACTACCATTCCTGCAATAGCACCTTCTTTGTTCATTCGCTTATCAAAGATTCCTAACACAATTGCTGGAAAGAAAGATGCTGCAGCTAAACCAAAAGCTAACGCAACAACAGCGGCGACAAATCCTGGAGGATTTATACCAAAGTAACCTGCTACACATACTGCAACAGCAGCACTTATACGAGCAGCAATTAACTCGCCTTTTTCACTAATTTTAGGGATAAATATTTTCTTTAATAAATCATGAGAAACAGAAGAAGCAATTACTAAAAGTAATCCTGCAGCTGTAGATAATGCAGCAGCTAAACCACCAGCACCTACAAGCGCAATAACCCAATTTGGTAATTTTGCTATTTCTGGATTTGCCAATACCATAATATCTCTATCTATCTTTAATTCGTTTTTATCGGCATCTGCTAAATATTGAATTACACCATCTTTATTTTTGTCTTCAAAATTTAATAGACCCGTTTTTTCCCAGTTACCAAACCACTCTGGCATTTCTTCATATTTCTTATCGCTTACAGTTTCAATTAAATTAACTCTAGCAAAAACTGCTACAGCAGGAACTGTTGTATATAAAATTGCTATAAATAATAATGCCCAACCTGCAGACTTACGAGCATCTCTTACATTTGGAACTGTAAAAAACCTTACAATAACGTGAGGTAAACCTGCTGTTCCTGCCATTAATGCCAATGTTATAGCAAATACATCCATCATAGATTTTCCTCCAGATGTATACTCTGCAAAACCAAGTTCTCTATGAAGACCATCTAACTTATCTAATAAATATATTCCATCTTCTCCAGTACCACCAAAACCAAGTTGTGGTATAGGATTCCCTGTCATTTGAATAGAAATAAATATTGCAGGCACCATAAAAGCAAAAATTAATACACAATATTGTGCTACTTGCGTATACGTAATACCTTTCATACCTCCTAATACAGCATAAAATAATACAATTGCCATACCAATATAAACTCCTGTATTAATATCTACTTCTAAATATCTAGAAAATACAATACCTACTCCACGCATTTGACCAGCTACATAAGTAAAAGAAACTATTAAAGCTGCAATAACAGCTACAATACGTGCAACATTAGAGTAATATCTATCTCCAATAAAATCTGGTACAGTAAACTTTCCAAATTTTCTTAAATAAGGAGCTAGTAATAATGCTAAAAGTACATAACCTCCAGTCCATCCCATTAAATAAACAGATCCATCATATCCTCCAAAAGACACAATTCCTGCTAAAGAGATAAATGATGCAGCAGACATCCAATCTGCAGCTGTAGCCATACCATTAATAATTGGAGGCACTCCTCCACCAGCTACATAAAATTCTTTTGACGATCCTGCTCTAGCCCAAATTGCGATACCAATGTATAATGCAAAAGATATTCCGACTAAAATCCACGTCCATGTTAATATTCCCATAATATTTTAATTATTTTGTTAGTTAGTTTATTCGTCTACTCCGTATTTTTTATCTAGTTTATTCATAAGTTTCATATAAACAAATATGAGAACTACAAACACATAGAGAGATCCTTGTTGAGCAAACCAAAAGCCTAGTTTAAATCCACCCATTTTTATAGTGTTTAACTGTTCTACTAACAGAATACCAAACACATAGGAAACTAAAAACCAAATCGATAGCAGTATTGCTAGATACTTTAGGTTTTCTTTCCAATATTTTTTCATTTGTTCTTTATTATTCGACATAATTTTTTGTTTTTATAGATAGATCATTGCTTGTAATGTTAAAGTACTTGTAGAAGTTACATAATCTTGACTTTTATATTCTAATGTTAATTTTGAATTATGACCACTCATAAATGCATTAATTCCTAATCCTAAAATGTTTCTATTGTCTGAAACTGCATCGTAACTATTGCTACCATAAGATGCATAAGGTTGGTATCTTGTTTTAGTATTGTCTCCTGCAAACACATAACCAACATGAGCGTAAACCATACTACCAGTACCATAAGCACTGTATAAATAGTTTTCTCCATAATCGTTAGATTGAAAAGTTGCATAAGCAGTTATAGCACTTCCATCTTCTCCTAAAGGAGCATCATAAAAAGCATCAACAGCAAAAATTGAAACATCTTGACCAACAAGGTTACCATTTTCCATTAAAGCTGATCCATTAGGATGTAAGAAAAAACCAGCTCCAACATTGAAAACTTTTTTTCCTCCTAAATAAGTACCTACTTTATATGGTAAAAAGTTAGATTCTTGATCTAAAAAATGATAATCAAAATAACCTGCATAAGCTTTTCCTGCATCTTTAGATCCTAATAAGTTTTTACCAGCATAAGCTATTTCTCCATTTGCAGCAGGTACTCTAGCATCTAACCCATTAGTTATTGCATCATTAATTGCAACTCTATATTGAAGCTTACCAAATTTACCTTTCATAAAGATACCAATATGTCTTGCAAACTGATCTGTTAAACCAATTGTAGCCCAAGATTGACGGTTATTATCAAGAGTCATCATATTTAAAGTACTTTGATTATTTAACCTAGAAATACCATTAAAATAATGCAAACCACCACCAATAGAATGATTTTTATCTAAGTTATATTGTGCCCAAGCAGCATGTAAAAATAATTGGGACCCTGTACCTTTACCTGTTGGAGAAAGAGTATTTGAGTTTAAACTATTAAGTCCAAAGTGAGTTACTATTAAAAAATCGTCATTAATTTTAGAGAACATAAGAACTCTTGCTCTTCTTAAATTAAAACTAGTTTTACTTGAAGTTGCAGCTGCATCATTATTATAAGCTGCTTGTACTTGAGCCCAAGAAATTAAACGAAGATATTTTTTACCTTCTTCATCAAATTTAATTTTTAGTCCTCCTTTATAATCTGGAGAACCTTGAGAATACATTACTTGTAAGGAAAGAAAAAATAAACCTAATAGTAATATTCTTGAAGTTTTTTTCATTTTTAAATGTTTTAAGGTTAGTTTAAAAATAGTTTTGTGTGCCCTACTAAATTCTAACTAAATCTTAATACAAAAAAAAACAGTATACTAATTTGGTAATTTTATATATTTATTCTTTAAATCTTTCCCATTTTATAAGCATAAACTTATCTCCTAACTCAGTTACAACCAAACCTGCTCCTGTAAGATTACTGGTGTCTTTAAAATAATTTGACAATTCTACAGCATTTAAAATCTTATAAGTAGAATGGTAATTCCCATTATAAGGTCTTTTTATATTATACTTTTTTACCCAGTTAATTATACTTACATGAGACACCCCTAAAATACGTTCAATTTCACGATAAGAAAGACCTTCTAAATATAATTGTAGTGCTTTATTTACATAGTAATCATCTATCTTTTTACCTAACTTATTTACAGTAAAATAATAAGAACAATCTTTACATTTATAACGCTGTCTATTATTAACAATTCCACTCTTAATATTACGTTCAGAATTACAGTTTGGGCATATATTTATTTTCATGTATATAAAATTAGCATAAATATATCAATTTAGCAAAAATATTTAATTAAAAATCAATGATTTAAGTATAAATCCCTTTAAAACTATGGGAAGAAGTATTAAAAATATACTTTTGCTAATATGAGTTTTTCTTTAATCTTAGAATCTTTAATACTTAATTGGTATATAGTTGTATTGTTTTTTATAATAGCAATACTTTATTCTTCTGTAGGATTTGGTGGTGGCTCTAGCTATTTAGCAATTCTTGCTCTTTCTGGGATAATATTTACACAAATAAGAGCTACAGCATTATTATGTAATATTGTTGTAGTTACCAGCAATGTCTTTTTATTTCATCAACAAAAAAGAATAAATTGGAAAAAAATATTACCCTTAATTTTAGCTAGTATTCCTTTAGCTTATATAGGTGGTTTTTTAAGAATTAGTCAGCAATTGTTTTTTATACTGTTAGGTTTTACGTTATTATTTGCTGCAATTACCATGTGGATTTCTAAAAGAATAACCCCAACTAAAGAAAATATATTCAAAAACAATACTTTAAAGAATGTTGGATTTGGTGGTTTTATAGGGTTTGTTTCTGGAATGATTGGTATTGGTGGTGGTATCTTTTTAGCACCTCTGCTTCATCTTACAAATTGGGACACACCTAAAAAAATAGCGGCTACTGCAAGTTTATTTATTTTAGTAAACTCTACTGCTGGTTTGTTAGGACAATATTCTAACCCCGAATTTGTAATCGATTGGAATTTAACTACAATTTTATTAATAACAGTTTTTATTGGTGGTCAAATAGGTAATAGATTAAGTAACAATTATTTTACTCCTATTCAATTAAAAAAGGCAACCGCTATTTTAATTGCCTTTGTAAGTTTAAGAATTTTATGGAAGTATTTATTTTAAAAAGTTGATATTCATTTAATTTCTTTAATATATTTGAAACTTCATTTAAAAATTAAATAAAAAAACATGCTAGAAGTAATTTTTACATTAATAATGCTTGTCTTATTACAAGCTGTTCTTGGGTTTGACAACCTATTATACATTTCTTTAGAATCTAAAAAAGCGCCAGAAGCTGATCAAAAAAAAGTTAGAAAAAATGGAATTCTTATTGCTATTGTATTAAGAATTGTTTTGTTATTCTTATTGGTATCTATCATTGATTATTTTCAAGAACCATTTTCTTTTTTATCTGGAGGTATAAAAGATGTAGTAAAATTTGCTTTTAATGGACACAGTATTATTGTATTAGTAGGTGGTGGATTTATCATTTACACAGCAATTAAAGAAATTTGGCATATGATTGGTACTAAAGATTTAGAAAATGATGTAGAAGGAGATTCTAAAAGATCTAAATCTTCTAATGCAGTAATTACTAGTATTGTTTTAATGAATTTGGTTTTTTCTTTCGATTCTATTTTAGCTGCAATTGGTTTAACGAGCGAAATAGAAAACCCAACAACTGCTTTTATTGTAATGGCTATTGCAATTGTTATAAGTGGTTTACTAATGTTGTTTTTAGCTGATAGAATTTCTACTTTTTTAGCAAAAAACAGAATGTATGAGGTATTAGGTCTTTTTATTCTTTTTATAGTAGGAATTATGTTAGTTACTGAAGGTGGACACCTTGCACATATAAAACTATTTGGAGAAGAAATTGTACCAATGAGTAAAACAACTTTCTATTTTGTGTTGGCAATTTTAGTTATTGTTGATGTTGTTCAAGGAAAATATCAAAAGAAATTATTAGCTGAACAAAAAAAATAACATCTAAAAAAAGACAAATAAAAAGGGTTTCAATTATGTTGAAACCCTTTTTTTATTGATCTAATAAATCATCTAATTCTAGTTGATAATCATATTGTAAATCTTCATGCAATTTATCAATTGCTTTTTTTATCAATTTAACTTGACTATCAAAAACATTTTGCAAACGCGCACTTCTTTTAATTGATGGTCTAAATGCTTTTAACTTTTTACAATAATACAACAGTAACTCTGCTTCTGTTTCTTTCTTTTTAGAGTAACGAATGTATTTTTTAGTCAACGTTAAAATTTTACGCATACTCTTTCTTATATAAAAAAAACTTTTGGTATTTATCTCTGTAAAAAGCTCATCCATTTGGTCTTTAACAGACTGAATGTAAGATTCTTCATCATGAGACTCAAACAACAAATAGGTTAATAATTCTTTATTCTCTTTCTTAAATCTTGCTAGATGTAAACACAATTCTTTTAAATCATTTGCAGACTTATGAGAAAGTTCGTCTTTTAATTGTTTTACGGTTACTGCCTTCATCAAATTATTTTTTTTACAAGATAAAAAAAGAAAACCTCACATAAATTAATTTGTGAGGTTTATATTTAAATATCCGCTAAAGCGTAATTATTTTCTTATTGAATACTAGGTATTGTTACAACTTCGTTAACATCTGCTTCATAATCTACACCAGGAACTTTAAATCCGAATAAATTATAAAAATCATTACTATAACCTTCTAAATCTCCTATTTCAGATAAATTTTCAGTTGATGCAGTTTCCCAAAGCTTAGTAACTTCAGCTTGCACATCTTCTCTCATTTCCCAATCATCAATTCTTATTCTTCCTTTATCATCTAAGTCTAAAGAACCACCAAATAAACGCTCACTATATAAACGTTGAATTTGCTCTATACAACCTTCATGAATTCCTTTGGCTTTCATTATTTTATATAATAAAGAAATGTATAAAGGAATTACAGGAATAGCAGAACTAGCTTGTGTAACTAAAGCTTTATTAACAGAAACATAAGCTTCTCCACCAATAGCTTTTAAATCGTCTGAAATTGTAAACGCAGTAGCTTCTAAATGATCTTTAGCAGCACCAATTGTTCCATTTCTATAAACTGGTTTTGTAACTTCTGGCCCTATATAAGAATAAGCCACTGTTTTAACACCTTCAGATAAAACGTTAGCTTCATTTAAAGCGTCCATCCACATTTTCCAATCTTCACCACCCATTACAGTTACAGTGTTTGCAACATCATCTCCTTCTGCAGGTTTTATAGAAATATCTGTAACCTTACCTGTATGAAAATCTACTGTTTTATTAGAAAAATCTCCACCAATTGGTTTTAATACAGATTTGTATCTTTTTCCTGTTTCTGGATGTGTTCTTACAGGTGAAGCTAAACTATAAATTACTAAATCTACCTGACCTAAATCATCTTTAATTAAGTTAATTACTTGTTCTTTAACTTCGTTAGAAAAAGCATCACCATTAATACTTTTTGCATATAAACCTGCTGCATTTGCATGTTTTTCAAAAGCTGCAGTATTGTAAAACCCAGGAGAACCTGGTCTTCCTTCTGATGCTGGTTTATCAAAGAATACTCCAATTGTAGCTGCATCTGAACCAAATGCACTAGAAATTCTTGAAGCCAATCCAAAACCTGTAGAAGAACCAATAACTAACACTTTTTTTGCGCCATTAATTGCTCCTTTAGATTTTACATATTCTATTTGATCTATCACGTTTTGCTCACAACCTGTTGGATGTGAAGTTAAACAGATAAATCCTCTTGTTCTTGGTTCTATAATCATTATAATTAGTTTTTGTTAATTTAAATTAACTACTTATTTAAAGTTTTATTTTTAATTATTTCAAATCCAAAAAAACCTATTTGAGATTCTATTGTTATCGATTTAAAGCTATCCATCTCTTTTAAGTAGCTATGGCTGTATTGTATGTTTTTTTCTTTTTTATTAAATTCTATTATAAAAACTGGTTTTCTTTCACTTCTATGATATTTTCTACCTCTAACTGAATACCTATCAATTATTTTATATTCTTTTTTAGTTTTAGTATGATCGGGTAAAAAAAAGTTTATTGACAAAAATAATAACCCAATTAATCCGCCTAAAAATAATGCATTTTGTAAAAATGATAAAATATAACTTAAATACCCCTCTAATTTATAGGTAAAAACATATCTCTTATAATCATAAAAAAAACCAATTAAACCTGAGACTAAAATTACACCTAAAATTATTGTAAAATCAATACTTGTTTTGGTAAAAAGCAAATATTGAAGAAAAAGAAATATAAAACCAATAAAAAATAAAAGTTTATATATTCTTTTATTTTTCTTTCTTATTTTTTTTATTCTTTTTTTCTCAGCTTTTTTAGAAACCATTAATTATTGATTCAAAAAAGAATTTACATTCATTTCAATTCTATTTAAAACATTATCAGTAGCTGCTTTTACAAAAGTTTCTCCTGTAATTTGTTCATATAACTCTATATATCTGTTAGAAATTTCGATGATTTTTTCATCAGACATTTCTGGTATTTGTTGTCCGTCTTTACCTTGAAAACCGTTTTCTATCAACCATTGACGTACAAACTCTTTAGATAATTGTTTTTGAGCTTCTCCTTTATCTTGTCTTTCTTGATATCCATCAGCATAAAAATAACGAGAAGAATCTGGTGTATGAATTTCATCAATTAAAACAATTTTACCTTCTTTTGTTTTACCAAACTCATATTTAGTATCAACTAAAATCAAACCTCTTTTTGCAGCAATTTCAGTACCTCTTTCAAATAGAGCTCTTGTATACTTTTCTAAAACAATATAATCTTCTTCAGAAACAATTCCTTTTGCTAATATATCTTCTCTAGAAATATCTTCATCATGCTCTCCATTATCTGCTTTTGTAGATGGTGTAATTATAGGTGAAGGAAATTTATCATTTTCTTTCAATCCTTCTGCCATTTCAACCCCACATAAAACTCTTTTACCTGCTTTATATTCACGAGCTGCATGTCCAGAAACATAACCTCTAATAACCATTTCTACTTTAAAAGGATCACATAAATGACCAACTGCTACATTTTCATCTGGATTTGCAATTAACCAATTAGGAACAATATCTGCAGTGTCATTCATCATTTTTGTTGCAATCTGATTTAAAATTTGACCTTTAAATGGAATTTGACGTGGCAAAATTACATCGAATGCAGATAGTCTATCTGTTGCAATCATTACTAAAAGTTCATCATCTATATTATAAACTTCTCTTACTTTACCTTTATAAACAGACTTTTGTTTTGGAAACTGTAAGTTTGTATCGTTAATTGTATTCATTATTTGTTATGTTGTTGTGGCTGCAAAAATAAACTTTCCTAATTTATTTCTTTTTGTTTTTTAAAACTTTTATTTGTTTTAAATTATCTGCTATTGGAGTTGCAGTAATTACTTGTTCTCCAGGGATAAAATAGAAGAAATACGCTGAATTTTGGCCAACTTTTCTTACATTTAATTTAGTATTGTCTTTAAATACAAGCGTGTAATTTGGTATTATTTCTTTGTTAGCATATTTACTCTTTGTACCTAGTGCCATACCTGTTCTCATAGAAACAAATAGTAGAAAAAAGATAAACATCATTCCTGGAATAATACTTTCTTTCTTTTTTAATATAGCATATTTCTTATCCCATTTTTCGATATTATAAATTTTTTGATACCATTTTTTAACTCTTAAATAGGCATAAAATTTAAACATCCATTTTGTAAAATATAAATACATTAACCAAAACATAATTCCTAAAAACAACGAAAGCTTCCAATTATTAGTTAATAAACTAATAGGAGAAATTAATGCATCTAATATAGTTGTGTAATTTAAATAGGAAACTCCAAAAATTCCGTAGAAAATTGCATCACTTACAATTCCTAAAATAATAAGATACAAATACCCGATATAAAAATAATCTTGTAGTCCTAATTTGCTTTCGTCTATTTTTATCATTCTGTTTCTATACTTTTATAAGCAGTAATTATTTTCTTTACTAATTTGTGTCTTACAACATCTTTATCATCTAAAAATACTTGAGCAATTCCATCAATATCTTTTAAAGCCAATAAAGACTCTTTTAAACCAGAAACTTGTTTTCTTGGTAAATCTATTTGACCTGGATCTCCAGTAATTATAAATTTAGCACTTTTACCCATTCTTGTTAAAAACATTTTCATTTGATTATGAGTAGTGTTTTGGGCTTCATCTAAAATTACAAATGCACTATCTAAAGTTCTACCCCTCATAAACGCCAAAGGTGCAATTTGAATTACTCCTTTTTCTAAATGAGATTCTAACCTTTCATGTGGTATCATATCTCTTAAAGCATCATACAAAGGTTGCATATATGGGTCTAACTTTTCTTTTAAATCTCCAGGAAGAAATCCTAAATTTTCTCCAGATTCTACTGCAGGTCTTGTTAAAATAATTCTTCTAACTTCTTTTTCTTTCAATGCTTTTACAGCTAAAGCAACTGCTGTATAAGTTTTTCCTGTTCCTGCAGGACCAACAGCAAATAACATATCGTTTTTTGCCATTAAAGAAACCATTTTACGTTGGTTTTGAGTTTGTGCTTTTATAAGCCTACCATTAACTCCATGAACCAAAACTTCTTTTGCATTTTTTGCAGCTGTAGTTTTTTCTTCATTTCCATTAGATGTTAATATTCTTTCAATACTATTCTCATCTAACTTATTGTACTTATTAAAATATTTAATTAAGCGTTCTAAACGGATTTCAAACTCATCTAAAATATCTGATTCTCCATATATTTTAAGTTTAGATCCTCTTGCTACAATTTTAATTTTTGGAAAATATCTTTTTAATTGTTCTATTGTACTATTATGTGCTCCAAAAAAATCTTTTGGATTGATTTCTGTAAGCTCTATAATGCGTTCGTTCAAATGATTAATTTTTATTAGTTATTTACAATTTTATTTCAACTAAAAATAGCGAATAAATTTTCTAAAATGATTAGATTTGCGTAAAATAGTTAACAACTTTTACACAATTAATTAACAGCAATAATTTAATGTCTCTAATTACATTAACAACCGATTTTGGAACAAAAGACCACTTTGTAGGTGCTGTTAAAGGAGCTATTTACTCTGAACTACCTGATGCTAAAATTGTAGATATTACTCATGAAATATCTCCTTTTAACATTACAGAAACTGCTTATATTTTAAAAAACTCGTACAAAAGTTTTCCAGATAAAACCATACATATAGTTGGTGTAGATTCTGAATTAAGTGCAGACAACAAGCATATTGTTTTAGAATTAGACAATCATTTTTTTGTTTGTCCAGATAATGGAATCATTTCTATGATAGCTTCAGAAATTAAACCTACTAAAATTTTTGAAATTAATATTCATGATAGAATTGAAAGTAGTTTCCCTGTTTTAGATGTTTTTGTACAAGTGGCTTGTTTTATTGCTAGAGGTGGTAATTTTACTGTTATAGGCAAAGAAATTCAAACCTATAAAAAGATGATCGAAATTCAGCCTAAAGTTAATCAAGCACAAAACCAAATAGTTGGAGGCATTGTTTATATAGATAATTATGGAAATGTAATTAGTAATATAAGCAAGAAAATGTTTCAAGAAATTGGAAAAGGGCGTCGTTTTAAAGCAAATGCAAGACGTTATTCTTTTTCTAAAATATTTAGCAAATACAATGAGGTTGCTGGTGATAGTGCTCATGACAGTATACAATATGATGGTAGCAAACTTGCGCTTTTTAATTCTGCAGGGTATTTAGAAATAGCAATTTACAGAAGCAATTTAGATACTGTTGGTGGTGCTTCTACACTTTTAGGTTTAAGCTATAGAGACTCTATAACTATAGATTTTATAAACGATTCTCAACCAGACTTTACACCAATCTCTTAAGAAATATGTTTGTTAGAATTGTAAAAATGAGTTTTCATAAAGAACACATTTCAGCATTTTTGTCGATGTTTGAAGAAAAAAAAGCATTTATAAAAGCTTCTAAAGGATGTAGTTTGTTAGAATTATATCAAGATAAAAATAATCCAGAAATATTTTTTACTTATTCTTATTGGGAAAAAGAAGAAGATTTAGAAAACTACAGAAACTCTGATTTATTTAAAAATGTTTGGGCAAAAACCAAAGTGTTTTTTAATGACAGACCTTTAGCTTGGAGCGTAGATAAAAAAATTACCCTTATTTAAAATTCGTTTATGAAAAAAATTACATTATTAATTATTATTCTTTTTACAATTACAATTAGCGCCCAAACTGAAAAAGGAAAAGTTTTTGTTGGTGCAAACAGTAATTTTAGTTTTAATTCGTCTAAGTATACAACAACTAGTACAAGTTCTAACTATTCTAGTACCTACACAAGTGACCCTACAAACAGTTTTAGTTTTAGCCCACAAGTTGGTTATTTTATATCTGATAATTTTGTTTTGGGTTTAAATTTTAGACTTTCTTCTACAAAAGTAAAAGGAAATGAAAGTAATGGTTTTTACACTATTTCTCCTTTCGCAAAATATTATCTTTTAGAAGGCAACTTAAAACCATTTTTAAATGCAAGTTTAGGTTTAGGTTCTTTTTTTAATAGTTATCAAAACTATATTGTAGATCCAAATACTTCTTATTATGAAAAAGTTTCTACAAAAATAAATTCAGCTAGAATAGGTGGAGGTTTAGCTTACTTTTTAAATGATATTATTGCTTTTGAGTTTAATCTTGATTATTTTAATGAAACCTACAAATCTGACAATAATCAAAATAGCAATACAACTAAACAAACTCATTCTGGAATTCAGTCAACAATTGGAATAGCTCTTTTTTTATAACCTATGAACTTCTCTCCTTTTCCCATATTAGAAA
The DNA here is from genome assembly GCF_023555495.1 of Polaribacter sp. Z022. Taxonomy (GTDB): domain Bacteria; phylum Bacteroidota; class Bacteroidia; order Flavobacteriales; family Flavobacteriaceae; genus Polaribacter. The sequence continues at coordinate 410,522 of NZ_JALCZO010000004.1, forward strand.
CTAAAAGGTTAATTTTAAGACAATTAAATCTTAATGATACAAAAGCTATTTTTGGTTTAAGAACCAACAAAGAAGTAAACCAATTTATTACAAGAAACACTCCTAAAAATCTTGCAGAAGCAAGAGCTTTTATAGATATGATTTCTAATTTAGTTGCAAATAATAATGGTATTTTTTGGGTAATTGAATCTAAACAAAACAACCTTGTACTTGGTACAATTGGTTTAAGACATTTTGGAGTTGATGAAAATTATGCTGAAGTTGGGTATGAATTGCATCCAGATTTTCAAGAAAGAGGCTTTATGAGTGAAGCTTTACAAGAAGTATTAAATTTTGGTTTTGATAAATTAAACTTAAAAACTATAGAAGCTTTTACTCACAAAAATAATATTGCTTCAATTGCGTTGTTAGAGAAACATAGTTTTGTTTTTCAACCAGAAAGAAGAGAAGAAGGATTTGAAAATAATAGAATTTTTAAACTTGAAATTAAAAATTAAATGCTAGCAATACTAAAAAAAGAATTCAACTCGTTTTTTGCAAGCCCAATAGCCTATTTGGTTATTGCTGTCTTTTTGCTAATTAACGGTTTATTTCTCTGGATTTTTAAAGATGATTTTAACATCTTAAATGCTGGATTTGCAGATTTAAATCCGTTTTTCTTTTTAGCTCCTTGGGTGTTTTTATTTTTGATTCCTGCTATTACAATGAAATCTTTTGCAGACGAATTTAATAACGGAACCATAGAACTTTTAAAAACAAAACCAATTACAGATTGGCAAATTGTTTTAGGTAAATTTTGGGCCTCACTTTTATTAGTAATTGTTGCTTTAATTCCTACTTTAACTTATGTTTATACAGTTTATAGCTTAGGAAATCCTGAAGGAAATTTAGATTTTGGAAGCACAATTGGTTCTTATATTGGTTTGCTTTTTTTAGCATCAACTTATACAGCAGTAGGTTTATTTACCTCTACTTTATCTAAAAATCAAATTGTTGCTTTTATTTTAGGAGTTTTTATAACATTCTTTTTATACTATGGTTTTGATGCCATTTCTAACTCTTTAGGAAATGACTTAATCATCAAAAAAATAGGGATTAACGAGCATTTTAAAAGTATATCTAGAGGTGTAATTGACACAAGAGATATAGTTTATTTTTTAAGTGTTACTTTATTCTTTTTATTCATCACAAAAATGCGTTTAGACAATGAGTAAAAAAATAAAAAACATAGCAATTTCACTTATTTTATTGATTGTTTTAAACTTTATCAATCAATATTTTTACAAACGTTTTGATTTAACTGCAGACAAACGTTACACACTTTCTGAAACCACAAAAAACATTGTTTCTAACATTGACAAAAATCTTTTTATATCTGTTTATTTAGAAGGAGATTTTCCATCAGAATTTAAAAGATTACAAGCAGAAACAAGACAGTATTTAGAAGAATTAGCTGCAGAAAACTCAAACATTAAAATTAATTTTGAAACTCCAGATAATCAAAGAGAAGACTTGATTAAAAGAGGAATGTTACCAAGTCAGTTAACAGTTGAAGAAGAAGGAAAACTATCTGAAGCAATTATTTTTCCTTGGGCAGAAATAACTTATGGTAATAAATTAGCAAACGTACCTTTATTACCAAATGCTATTGTTTCATCTCAAGATGAACAGTTACAAAAAGCTATAGAAAATTTAGAATATAGTTTTTCTAATGCCATAAATTCTATCACTCAAAAAAAGAAAAAAAGTGTTGCAGTTATAACAGGAAATGGCGAATTGCAAGACATTTATCAGTTTAGTTTTTTAAGTGAAATTGCTAAAAAATATCATTTAGCAAAATTTACTTTAGACTCTGTAGCTACAAATCCGCAAGAAACGTTACAAGGTTTAACTACTTTAGATTTGGCTATTATTGCTAAACCAACACAAAAATTTACTGCCAAAGAAAAATTTACTTTAGACCAATATATTGCAAATGGAGGTAAAACTTTATGGATGTTAGACAATGTACAAGCAGACCAAGATAGTTTGTTTAATAATGGTAAAATGTTGGCTTATCCTAGAGATTTAAATTTAACAGATTTGTTGTTTTCTTACGGAGTTAGAATAAACACAACTTTAATAAAAGACTTGTATTCTGCTCAAATACCTTTAGCTACTGGTAATGTTGGCAATCAAACTCAGTTTAAAAATTTAGAATGGTTTTTTCACCCTTTAGTTGGCGGAAATCCAAATCATGCAATTACAAAAAATGTTTCTCCAGTTCGTTTGCAATTTGCAAATCAGATAGACACTTTAAAAAACAACATTAAAAAAACTCCTTTATTAGTAAGTTCTTTATTAACCCAAAAAGTAGGAACTCCTAATTTTATTGAATTACAATCTATTGCTAACGAAGTTTTAGAAAAAGATTATAATAGTGGAAATCAATTATTTGCTGTTTTGTTAGAAGGCGATTTTAATTCTGCATATAAAAACAGAGTAAAACCATTTAAATCTAACTTATATAAAGAAAATAGTATAGACAATAAAATGATAATTATTTCTGATGGTGATATTGGAAAAAATCAAATTTTAAAAGGAGAGCCATTTGATTTAAACAGAGATAAATGGACCAATCAACAGTTTGGAAATAAAGATTTTCTTATAAATTCTGTAGATTATTTATTAGATGATGTTGGCTTAATACAATTAAGAAACAAATCACTAAAAATTAGAATGTTAGATAAACAAAAAGCATTTAAAGAACGTACTTTTTGGCAGTTTATTAATGTTGCTTTACCTCTAATTATTTTATTCGTTTTTGGTTTTATTTTTAATTATTTGAGAAAAAGGAGATATTCTTAAATATTGAAAGTTTTCAGTTGCAGTAAGTAAAAATTAAAGTTCTCGATACAATTTTCTCATAAAATCGAAAATCACTCGAACTGACAGACTCTTCAACTTTTAGTCTTTATTGCTCTATACCTCAGAACCTTTACAATTTTATAACTAACCAATACTCAACAAATCATCATGAATAAAAGTATAACCTAATATTTCTTGTACTTTTTTAGAGCTAATTATTTTCCACTGATAAACCTCATTATTTTCAAACTCTGACATTTCAAAACCATTACTTAATTTCGCTAAAGTGTAAAATTCTCTTCTTGTTGGATGATGATTAGAGCATGCGTTAAAAGTTTGATTCCAACAATTTTGATCTATAATTTCATGAAGAATTTCAATACAATCTTCTTTATGAATCATGTTTACAAATCCTTTTGGTTGTGGAATTTTTCTTCCGTTTTTAAACCAATTACAAGGTTGTCTTTCATCTCCAAACAAACCTGCAAAACGAACTATAGTCGTTTCAAAAAAAGTATTTTCTCTAAATAAATTTTCAATTTCAGTTAAAGGCGTATTTAAAACCTCATCTTCTTCAGTCATAACTTTATTAACTCTACCATAAACTGATGTAGAACTAATAAATATTACTTTTTGAATTGAAGAGTTTTCAATTTGAGATATTAAGTTTTCAAAACCATCAACATCTTTAGAGGTAATTGCAATAATTAAAATATCAGAATTTAAAAAAGAATCAAACTCTTCAAACTCAGAAATATCAACAATATAAGGTTCAATTCCATTATCTTCTAAAAGCTCTAACTTTTCTTCAGAAGTTGTAGAACCTTTTACTTTAAAACCTTCATTTAACAACGAAACTGCTAATGGTTTTCCTAACCATCCACAACCTAAAACACTAACATCCTTCATTACAACAATTATCGTCTTTTACTAATTTACAAGAAGAAACTGCTAATAAAGCTCCTAATATTGGTGCTAAAATGTACAACCACAATCCTTCAATATTACCAGAAACAATATTGGGTGCTAAAGAACGAGCAGGATTCATTGATGCATTGGTAATTGGACCTGCAAAAAGAGCTTCTAACAATACTACACCACCAATTGCTATACCTGCAATAACACCTATTTCTTTACTACCTGTAGAAACGTTTATAATTACAACCATTAAGAAAAAGGTTAAAAGTAATTCTAAAACAAAAGCACGCCAAACATCTACTTTTGGTATTGTAGAACCTAAAAATTCACTTTCAGGAAAAAGAAACCACATTACTAAACTTGCAGCAAATGCTCCCAAAACTTGAGCAATAATATACTTAGGTACTTCTTTCCAAACAAACTTTTTTGCATAGGCAAAAGCTATGGTAACTGCAGGATTAAAATGCGCTCCAGAAATGTCTCCAAAAGCATAAATCATTGCCATAACAATTAATCCCCAAGTTATTCCAATACCAACATGTGTAACATCTCCACCTGTAACTTCATTAATTGTCATGGCTCCTGTACCACAAAAAATTAGTGAAAAAGTTCCAATAAATTCAGATATATATTTCTTCATCTTTTTATATAATAGCCACAAAGATACAAACCCTTATTTTAAGTTTTTGTTAACGTTTACCGTAATTTGAAATTGTAATTTTATAACACAAATAAAACTAAACAATCATGAGAAAAATTTCATTTAAACTTTTAAGTACTTTAACTGTATTTTCTTTATTAATTCTAACAAGTTGTCAGAATAATGAAACAAAAGAAGTTGTAGAAAAGAAAGTAGAAAAAACCGTAAAAAAACCAGCTGCAAAAATTTCTGCACCTCAACCTAGTCCTTCATCTACTTTAATACAAAAAGTAGGATTAACTGATGTTACTGTAGAATATTCTAGACCAAGTATGAAAGGACGTGCTATTTTTGGTGATTTAGTACCTTATGGAAAAACTTGGAGAACAGGTGCAAATGCAAACACAAAAATTACTTTTAGCACAGATGTTACTATTGCAGAAAAAAATGTAGCAAAAGGAACTTACGCAGTTTACACTGTACCAAATAAAGAATCTTGGGATATTATGTTGTACTCAGACACAAAAAACTGGGGAAACCCTAAAGAATGGGATGATACAAAAGTAGTTGCTAAAACTTCTGCAAAAGTTCTTAAAATGCCTATGGATGTTGAAACTTTCACAATTACTTTTGATGATTTAACAAACAATTCTGGAGTTTTAGGTTTCCTTTGGGAAGATGTTTATGTGGGTATGCAATTTGATGTACCAACTGATAAAAATGTAATGGCATCTATAGATGAAGTAATGAAAGGTAAACCAAATGCAAGAGCCTATTATGATGCTGCTGTTTATTTTAAAACTACTAATAAAGACGTAAATAAAGCTATGACTTGGATTGATAAAGCTATTGAAATGAGTAAAGAAGACCCTAAGTTCTATTATTATAGACAACAAGCATTAATTCATGCCAAAGCAGGTGACAAAGAAGGTGCAATTATTGCTGCTAAAGAATCTTTAAAATTAGCTGAAATTGCAAAAAATGAAGGATATGTAAAAATGAATAAAGCATCTTTAAAAGAATGGGGAGCTCAATAATTTTTTTCAATTTAATATAGTTTAAAAAAATCTCAAGTGTTTACTTGAGATTTTTTTTTATTATGGTAATCAAAATCATCATTTCTTAATATTTTAATATATTTGATTTCATAATACTTTTTAAAGTGAAAAATATTTTAATTCTATTTTTATTATTTACAAGTTCTTCTTTTTTATTTGGTCAAGATAATGAAGACAGACAGGGAGATGGATATTCTAGTAATTCTTCCTATATAGAAGAACTGAACAGTTTATTAAAAAGAAGTTATACTTATGAGCATAAATCTTTAAGATTTAAAAATGATTCATTAATTCAGATTAATAAATATGGAAAAAGAAGTATAAGAGTTAGAGATATTGATATTAGTAGTATTGATGTTAAAAAAGATACTGACTCTAATTATAAAGTAATAATATTATGCAAAGGTGGTAAAAAAAACATGATTGCAGATTGGGGAACTTATAATAGCTTTGGAATAGTAGTTACAACTAAATATTATGCTGAAGAAGTTGCCAGACAATTAAAATATTTTCTATACTCTTTAGGGTATAATTAATGATTACTTTTTAATATTTTAAATCAATAATTTCTCTCACAGTATCTAATGTCTTTATTAAGATTTTGGAAAAATTAAAAGTCATTACATCACTTTCTTTTTTTCCATTTCTTAAAAGGTTATTGAAATGTTCTGTTTCAAAATTGTAACCAATTGTTTGGTAATTAAAATCTATTGTTTCTTCTTTACCATTTTCTGTTATTGTTACAGTTGTTGGCATATGAAACATGGTATTTATCTTTATAGTTCCCCTTTCAAAATTAAAAATGGCTTCTGTAGCTGTATTTTCTATCAAAGTACTTTTTAAAGTTACTTTAGCTGTTTTATAGTTAAAAATCATATCACAACTTGAATCTGCTCCATTTTCAAAAAAAGTAGCATCTGCTTTTATAGAATTTGGGTTACCTAAAGTAGATAACGCAGCAAAAATTGGATAAATTCCAATATCTAATAAGCTACCTCCTCCTACTTCTTTTCTAAACAATCTTCTACTAGTATCATATTCATTGTAAAATCCAAAATCTGCTTCTAAACTTTTTAACTTCCCAAGTTTTTCATTTTTATAAACTTCTAAAACATAATTATAATGAGGCAAAAAGAAGGTCCATAAAGCCTCCATTAACAAAACGTTGTTTTCTTTTGCTACTGTTAACATTTCTTCTACTTCTTGCAAATTCATTGCAAAAGGTTTTTCGCATAAAACAGCTTTTTTATTTTTTAAACAAAGTATTGTATGCTCTTTATGAAAACTATGAGGTGTTGCAATATAAACTGCATCAACTTCAGCATCTTTAGCTAGTTCATCATAAGAACCGTAAGCTTTTTTAGAGTTGAATTTTACAGCAAATTCATCTGCATTTTCTTTACTTCTAGAAGCTACAGCTACTAGTTCAGCATCTTTTATTGTTGCTAAATCTGTTGCAAATTTTTGAGCAATATTACCCAAACCAATTATTCCCCAACGTATATTTTTATTTTTCATTTGTAAGCGTTTTATCAAAATTAAAGTATCCTAAAAAAAAGAATAAAATTATTAAAGAAACTACGTGAATAATATTTAAAGAAACATCATTAAAGATATCAAAAGTAATTTTAAATATGGTCAAAGAAGTAATCATTAAAGTAATTTTACTTTGTTTATTTATTGATTTAAAAACAAATGACAAAGAGAAAAATAAAACTAAAATACATCCAATAAAATTCAACCATAAATAGCTAATTATTGGTTCTAATCCTTGAGATTCTAATCTAAATATTCCAAAATAATAAATAGAACATATTAATATTTGAGTTATCAAAGCAGATTTAAAAACGGAATTTCCATTTACTTTTTTAAAGAAAAATGCCAATAAAAAAATACCCAACACATTTCCGTAAAAAATTGATCCAATAATATTTACCAACTGTATTAAATTATCAAACAAATTGGCTACACAAGCTACTGAAATTGCTATTAAACCCCAAAGTAACGTAAACCATTTAGATGCTTTTACAAAATGAGCTTCACTCTTTTCTTCGTTTACATTACGTTTATATAAATCTATGGCAGTTGTACTTGCCAAGGCATTTAATTCTGAAGCTGTAGAAGACATAGCTGCAGATAAAATTACGGCTAACAAAAGTCCTATTAAACCTCTTGGTAAATTGTTTAAAATAAAATGAATAAACACATAATCTTTATCATTAGATTCTATTTTTTTTATGGATTTTTCATCAACTTTTTTAATTATTTTTTTAGCCGATTCTTTTAATTCTAAATCTCTTTTATTTAGCTCTTGAATTCTTTCTTTTTCTTCAATCTGAAATCCATCAGAAAACAACAACCTTTTATCATTTTCAATTTTTATATGTTCACTTTCTAACTTTTTATATTCTTCTACAAACTCAGATTTTAAAATTTCTTCATTTGCAGTTGGATTAAAATTTAAAGGAGAAGCATTAAATTGATAAAAAACAAAAACCATTACACCAATTAACAGAATAAAAAACTGCATTGGTACTTTTAAAAGTCCGTTAAAAATTAACCCTAACTGACTTTCTCTAATAGATTTTCCAGATAAATAACGCTGCACCTGACTTTGATCTGTTCCAAAATAAGAAAGCATTAAAAAAGTTCCGCCTAAAATCCCTGTCCAAATTGTATATCTATTACTTAAATCAAACGAAAAATCTAACACTTCCATTTTATCACTTGCTCCTGCAATTTCTAAAGCATTTGTAAAAGAAATGTTTTCTGGCAATTGACTCATAATCATAAAAAACGCTATTAGCATTCCTATAAATATGATAACCATTTGTTGTTTTTGCGTAACATTTACTGCTTTTGTACCACCAGAAACTGTATAAATAATTACTAAAAAACCAATAATAATATTTAAGGTTAACAAATCCCAATCTAACACTGCACTCAATATTATTGCAGGTGCAAAAATGGTAATTCCAGCAGCTAAACCTCTTTGAATTAAAAATAGAATTGCAGCTAAACTTCTGGTTTTTAAATCGAATCTTCCTTCTAAAAACTCATAAGCTGTATACACTTTTAATTTGTGATAAATTGGTATAAAAACAACACAAATTATAATCATTGCTAGTGGAATTCCGAAATAGAATTGCACAAAACCCATTCCACTATGAAAAGCTTGACCTGGTGTAGATAAAAATGTAATTGCACTTGCTTGAGTTGCCATAACAGAAAGTCCAATGGTCCACCATTTAGAGTCACTTCCACCTTTAATATAATCGGTTACATTTTTATTTTTTCTAGTAACATAAGTACCATAAGCAACAATAAAAATTAAAGTAACAGACAGAATTATCCAGTCTATTGTATGTAGTTTACTTGAAATTCCCATAAATTAAACTGTAAAATAAGTAGTAATAAAATAAAACGCAATAATGTAAATAACATTGGCTATTAAAACCAATGAATATTCTTTTTTCCAAGTACTCTTTTGTTCTTCCATTATAATATTTTTTTGAAGCTATTTCCTGCTTTCCACTATATCTTTTTATACCGTCATTACGAAATTTACTATTTTGTAAACTGTGGCAATCTTATAATTAAAAGACAGATTGCTTCGTTCCTCGCAATAAAGCTTATTTATTTTGAGTATAAAAAGGATGCCGTTTCAATCAGGGCTAAACTTGTTTGCTTGTTTTTTACTTCTTAATTATTGATTTTACCTCTACATTACTCTTACCTACAGATAGCATATTTGCAAATAATTTATAGGCTCCAGAAACACCTGCTGGTAATTCTCTAAAAAAGCTTAAACCAGTGTATATATAATTTCCTTTACCATATTTTGCAATTAACAAACTTCCTTTTTTAGCAGTTTCTCCTTTATCATGCATAGATAAAATAGGTGTATACTCTTTACTCCAAGAATTAGGAAAATACAACCCACGTTCTTGTACCCAACCCTTAAAATCATCATTTGTAATTTTGTTTGGAAAATTTAAAAGTGCATGATTTTTAGCTAAAATACTTACTTCAGCAAACTCATCTGTTACTCTATCTCTTGACAATGTTAACGAAAAAGGTGCAGCAACATCTACCCCTCTATTGGTATTGTATTGCACAATCATATTCCCTCCTTTTTCTACATAATCTAACAAGAATTTTTGTTTAAACTTTAATTCTTTCACCACATTATAGGCTCTAATTCCTAAAACAACAGCATCGTATTTATGTAAGTTTTCATCATTAATTTCTAACGGATTAATTGCTACAACTGTATACCCAATTTGTTGTAAACTTTCTGGAACCACATCTCCAGCACCTTTTATATAACCAATATAATTTCCTGCTTTTTTTATGTTTAATCTAACAATTTTAGCTTCAGAATTTAACAAAACAGATTGTTTAGGAATATGATTATAGTTAATTTCTACCAACTCTTTTTTGTACAATTTCCCATCAATATTTGCAGTAACAGTTAGCTTACCATCAGATTGATTTTTAGGTGGAGTCACCAAAAATTCTACTATTTGTTTGTCATTTTTTTGCTGAATATCAAATTCAATTTCTTTTGGAGTTACTTCCCAACTTGTTGGAACATTTAATTCTACTTTACCTTTCGTATTATTTGCTCCTGCTCTAACTTCTACAGATACTTTTTTAGGTTCATCTGAAGAAAAAATTAGTACTTTGTCTTTTAGTTTTGTGGTTACTTTAGGCAAAACTTCAAAAGGTTCATAAATTTCACCTTTATCTCTTTTAGAATACCTATAAACAACATCTTTTGTAAAGGAAATATCATGTTCCCAAATGTTTAAGTTAAAAGTAACTTGCAAAGGTCTTTTGGTTTCTGGATTTCCAATTAAAAGCTGATTATCTACTGTATACATTCCTAAACTAGCTTCTTTTTCTAACCAATAAGGAGCAGAATAATTCTTATTTTTAATAGGCAAATTACCTTTTAAATTAATTTTTACATTATCCTCTAACTGTTTATCAACTTCTATTGTAGTTGTTGTGTTATTGTATGAATAATCGTAAGAATATAAGTATGAAGTAATATCACTTCTATTTAAAACTTCAATATTTATGGCAATATCAGAGTTTGGAATTCCACTAGAACTTGTTGCAGAAACCTCTAGATACAAACCAGCACAAGCTTCTATAATTTCTTTAATTTCTTTTAGTTTTAAACTCCTCCAATGAGCATCATCTAAACGTTTAATTTTTTCATAAGCTTCTAACAATTTTGGTAAATGTTTAGAAGGATTTACAAAATTGAAATTGTTTTCTATTTCATATAAAATAGCACCAATTTCACCACCATTTTTTAAACGATTCCAAGTAGTATTGATTCCCGAAAAAACATAGTTTTTATCTTTTAATGGAGTTCCTTTTAAAAACTCTAAATATTCGTTTTGTGTACCTCTAGTTGTTAATCTACCAAAACCCTGACATAAATGCTGACTACTTGCAATAGATGCCAACTCGTTATTAGACAATCCTTTTAAAGGATAATACACACCAATATTTAATTTTGTAAAACCTTTTGTTGCTTTTTTAAACGCATCTTCTCTACCTCTAAAAAACCAAGAAGAAGTATTTTGAAACAATCTTTTTGGCTGCCAAGTATTGGTATATTTTAATTGATTTTTAAATTTGTTTTTATCATTTGCCAACTCAAAAGCCTCTACACTTAAAATTGCAGAACTTGTATGATGCCCATGTGTGGTTCCTGGTGTTCTATGATCAAATCTATTAATTATTACATCTGGTTTAAAAGTTCTAATTGCCCAAACAACATCACTCAAAACTTTTTCTTTGTCCCAAATTTTTAACGTTTCATCTGGATGTTTAGAATACCCAAAATCATTGGCTCTAGAAAATAGTTGTTCTCCTCCATCAACATTTCTTGCAGCTAACAACTCTTGAGTTCTAATAACCCCTAACAATTCTCTAATTTCTGGTCCTATTAAATTTTGACCACCATCTCCTCTTGTTAACGATAAATAACCTGTTCTTGCTTTTACATTATTTGCCAAATATGCAATTAAACGTGTGTTTTCATCATCTGGATGTGCAGCAATGTATAAAGCTGTTCCTAAAAAATTTAATTTTTGAATTTTTTCATAAATTTCATTTGAATTTAATTTATTTGGCTTTTGAGCAAACAAACTCAATGATATCAACAAAAAAGAGCATAAAACTAAAAGTGGTTTTTTCATAAAATAGGTTTGGTGTTAAAACAAAAGTAGTTTTTTTATAGACTAAACATCTTCAATTAACATAATTATAACGTTTTTAAATTCATCAACAAATTGCTCATAACCTGTTAATAAAATAATTTTTAAAATCACTTAATAAGGTTATATTTGTAAGACTAATTAAGAAAAAATATTACATGAAATTTATTGTATCTAGTTCGCAATTATTAAAACAATTACAAGTTTTAGGTGGCGTTATAAATAGCAACAACACTTTACCTATTTTAGATAACTTCTTATTTGAATTATCTGAAAATGAATTAAAAGTATCTGCATCAGATTTAGAAACAACCATGAGTTCTGTTGTAGAAGTAGAGAGTGAAAGCACTGGTTCTATTGCTGTTTCTGCACGTTTGTTATTAGATACTTTAAAAACGTTTCCTAATCAGCCTTTAACGTTTAAAACAGAAGGTGATAATACCATTGAAATCAGTTCTGATCAAGGTAAATATGATATGGCTTATTTTGGAGGTGATGAGTTTCCAAAAGCTGTTTCATTAGCATCACCAAGTACAACTGTAGTGCCAGCAAGTATTTTAGGAACAGCAATATCTAAAACTATTTTTGCTGCTGGTAATGATGATTTAAGACCTGTAATGAGTGGAGTGTTTTTTCAATTCAGTTCGCAAAGTTTAACTTTTGTTGCTACTGATGCTCATAAATTGGTAAAATATTCTAGAACTGATGTTACTGCAGATCAAACTGCAGAATTTATCATGCCTAAAAAACCTTTAAACTTATTAAAAGGTATTTTAAGTGGTTCTGATAGCGAAGTTACTATTGAGTATAATGATGCTAATGCAAAATTTACGTTTGACAATGTGGTTTTAGTATGTCGTTTAATTGATGGTAAATACCCAAATTACGAAGCAGTAATTCCTAAAGAAAATCCGAATAAATTAACGGTTGATAGAGCTTCTTTTTTAAACTCTGTTAGACGTGTATCTATTTTCTCTAGTAAAACTACACATCAAATTCGTTTAAAAATGGCAGGAACAGAATTAAACATTTCTGCAGAAGATTTAGATTTTGCCAACAAAGCAGACGAACGTTTAAGTTGCGATTACCAAGGTGATGACATGCAAATTGGATTCAACTCTCGTTTTTTAAGCGAAATGTTAAACAACTTAAGTTCAAGCGAAGTTTTAATTGAAATGTCTTTACCAAACAGAGCAGGAATTTTAACTCCTATTGATGGTACAGATGAAGGAGAACAAGTTACAATGCTTGTGATGCCAGTAATGTTAAATAACTAATTATTGTCATTGCGAGTTTTCGAAGCAATCTCATAGAAAGGTTTCTCGATAAAATCTAAATGATAAAATAGTAAATATAAAAAGTAAAAAACCACAACTTTTGTTGTGGTTTTTTGTTTACATTTACTTTAATGAATTTCCTTGCACATCTCTTTTTATCAAAAGAAAACACCAATATTATGATTGGTAATTTTATTGCAGATCATATAAGAGGTAATAATTACACAGCTTATTCTAAAGAAATTCAACAGGGTATTTTTTTACATAGAGCAATAGACACCTTTACAGATGCACATCCAATTGTAAGAAAAAGCAAACGTAGGTTGCATGAAAGATATGGACATTATGATGGTGTGATTATCGATATTTTTTACGATTACTTTTTGGCAAAAAATTGGAATTCTTATTCTGAAATTCCTTTAGACATTTATACCAATAAAATATATTCTCTTTTTAAAGAAAAAGCTCCAGATTTACCTTTAAAGTCTCAACAATTCATCAAATATATGATTGAGTATGATATCTTATTCAATTATCAATTTGAAGAAGGAATTGCAAAAGTTTTAAATGGTATGAACAATAGAACTAAAGGAAAATCTCAAATGAATTTAGCCATTGAAGATTTAAAAAATTTAAAAGAAGTATTAGAAGAAGATTTTACTTTATTTTTTAAAGATTTAGTAAATCATTCAAATAAAAAATTAAAAGAAATAATAGAAAATTTATGAAAAAATTAATCTTACTTTTTACAGTAATATTTTTATTATCTAACTGTAAAACAGCAACCAAAAATAAAAAAGTTACAGGCTTAATTGCAGAAAAAGCAATGGTAGTTTCAGCTAGAAAAGAAGCTTCTAAAATTGGTTCTGATATTTTACAAAAAGGAGGTAATGCATATGATGCTATGGTTGCAACACATTTTGCTTTAGCTGTAGTTTACCCTGTTGCAGGAAATATAGGTGGTGGTGGTTTTATGGTGTATAGAAATAATGATGGCACTAAAGGTTCTTTAGATTTTAGAGAAAAAGCACCAATTACTGCTCATAGAGATATGTATTTAGATTCTCTTGGTAACGTTATAAAAAACAAAAGTACTTTAGGTGCACATGCTGTTGGAATTCCTGGTTCTGTAGCTGGAGCTGTAGAAGTTTATAATAAATTTGGTAGCTTACCTTTTAATGAATTAGTTCAGCCTTCTATAGATTTAGCTAGAAACGGATTTATAGTTACCAAAAAACAAGCTAATTCTTTAAACAATGCTACAAAAAGGTTTGAAAAAGTAAATAATTTTAAAACTCTTTTTCAAAAAGAATGGAAAGAAGGAGACGTTTTAAAACAAGAAGAATTGGCACAAACTTTAGAAAGAATTCGTGATTTTGGAAAAAATGGATTTTACAAAGGAAAAACAGCAGATTTACTTGTAAATTATGTTACAGAATTAGGTGGAATTATCTCTCATAAAGATTTAGAAAAGTATAAAGCAATTTGGCGTAAACCTATAACTTTTAACTACAAAGATTATACTATTACATCAATGACATTACCTGCAAGTGGTGGAATTTGTTTAGCTCAAATTTTAAAATCTGTAGAGCCTTTTAACTTATCAGAAATTAATCATAATTCTACTAAATACATTCAGCTTTTAACAGAAGCAGAAAGAAGATCTTATGCAGATAGAGCTAATTTTTTAGGTGATATTGATTTTGTAAAAGTACCAATGGATAGCTTAACTAATAAAAATTACATCAATAAAAGAATGAGCTCTTTTTCTTGGAAAAAAGCAACACCTTCTTCTGAAGTTTCTCATGGTAAAATTTTAGGATATGAGAGTAATGAAACTACACATTATTCTATTGTAGATCAGTTTGGTAATGCAGTTTCTGTAACAACAACACTTAATACAGGTTATGGTTCTAAAGTTTTGGTAAAAGGCGCTGGTTTTTTCTTAAATAATGAAATGGATGACTTTTCTAGTAAACCTGGTGTTCCAAATGTTTATGGTTTATTAGGTTCTGAAGCTAATTCTATTGCACCAGAAAAAAGAATGCTAAGTTCTATGACACCTACAATTGTAGAGCAAAATGGTAAATTAAAAATGGTTGTTGGTACTCCTGGAGGTTCAACAATTATTACATCTGTTTTACAAAATATTTTAAATGTTACAGAATATAATATGGGAATGCAAGAGTCTGTAAATCAACCTAGATTTCATCATCAATGGTTACCAGATATAATTAGAATGGAACCTAATGGTTTTACAAAAGAAACTAAAACAAACTTAGAATCTTTGGGATATAAAATTTATGAAAAGAATTCTTTAATTATAGGTAAAGTAGATGCTATTTTAGTTTTACCAAATGGACAATTAGAAGGTGGTGCAGACCCTAGAGGAGATGATACTGCAGTTGGATTTTAATGCAGTTATTAGAAACACATATTGTTCCTAAATTAGAAAAACAAATTCGTTTTCAAGAATATAGTGTTGGTATATTTAATAAAACACCTACCAAATCTGGCATTAAAAAAGCCATTAAAAAAGAACTTATTTTTATTGATGGACTTTTAGCAACTACTTCTAAATATATTTCTGGTGGAGAAAAAATTGAGCTTTTTGAATCTGAAAACTCATCAACTTTTGAACGACTAAAACTAGAGTTAGAAGTTTTATTTGAAGATGATTATTTGGCAATTATTTACAAACCTGCAGGTATTTTAGTTAGTGGAAACAAGTTTGTAACCATTGCAAATGCACTTGCTCAAAATCTACAAAAAAGTTCATTTTCTGATGCTGTTAAACCTCAACCCATTCATAGATTAGATTATCCAACAAGTGGACTTTTATTAATAGGAAAAACGAGTTCTTCAATTATAGAATTAGGAAAACTTTTTAAAGAAAAAGAGATTCAGAAAACATATTTTGCCATTACAATTGGTAAGATGAAATCTGAGGGTGTAATAAATTCGCAAATTGATAACAAATTAGCAGAAACTAAATATCAAGTTTTAGAAACTGTTAACTCCAAACGTTTTGAGTTTTTAAACTTGGTAAAATTACAACCAACTACAGGAAGAAAACACCAACTTAGAAAACATCTTTTTTCTATTGATAATCCTATTTTGGGTGATAAAGAATACTTTTTAGATGATAAAATATTTAATGGAAAAGGCTTGTTTTTACACGCTGCTACTTTAAATTTTACACATCCTTTTACAAAAGAAATCATTACCATAACTAAAGAACTACCAAAAAAATTTAAAAAGATATTTTCAGGTTTTTCACTTCATTTATAGTTAGTAACAGCCTCTTTAGCAACTCTTTTATTTCTTCTTCATTGTAAGATGCAAAACCTATTCTTATAGAATTATGACCAACTTTAGCATTGTCATAACGTTGCCACTCTCCTATTTCTAATTGATATTTTATGGCTGCTTTTGAAATGTTTGTCCAAGAATATTTTTTGTTTAAAGTTAACCAAACTGCCATTCCTCCTTTTGGTTTTTGAAAAGTGAAAACATCAGAAAATTGTTCGTTTAAAATCTTGCAAAACAAATCTCTTCTTGTTTTATAAACTTTCATCACTTTTTTAATATGTCTGTCTAAATCTCCAGATTTTATAAAATCTTCAAAAGTTAATTCTAACAAAGCATCACCTTGTCTATCAATAAATCTACGTTGATTGGCTGCTTCATCTACAAAAGGTTTTGGAGCAATTAAATAGCCAATTCTAAAAACAGGAGCCACAGTTTTACAAACAGAACCAATATAAATTACGTTTCCATTGGTATCATGACTTGCCAAAGGCAAAATAGGAGAATGATTGTAATTAAAATCGTAATCATAATCATCTTCAATAATTGCAAAACTGTATTTTTTAGCTAAATTTAATAAATGAATTCTTCTTTCCGCAGATAAAGTTACAGTAGTAGGATGATGATGATGAGAGGTAACATAAACTGCTTTTATTATTCTTTTTTTACAGATTTGCTCAATTTCATCTGTAACCAAACCATTATCATCAACAGTTACTCTAATTAAATTGGCTTTTCTTTGTAAAAAATTAGTGTCTGCAGATGTATAATTTGTTAGACCAATTACAACACAATCTTCTTCTTGAAGCAAAAGTTTAGATGCCAAAAAAATTCCCATTTGACTTCCTCTAGTTATTATTACATTATCTTTTGAAATATTTAAACCTCTAGTTTTGTTTAAATATTCAACCAACGTTTTTCGTAATTTTTCATTACCATAAAGAGATCCATAAGACATTTCTTTGTAAATATTTTTTCTGCTACAAATCCTTCTGTAAGTTCTTGCTAAATCTTCTGTTGGTGTTAATCTTGCATCAGAAATCCCATCATTTAAATACATCCATTTTTCTTTAAATTCTGGAGATTTTCTTACTAAAGATGTATTCTTATAAAAACCAAAACCAATTGTTTTGGCAGCAATTATATTTTCTTTCTTTAAAAATTCTTGTTGATGTAATTCTGGTAAATTGGCATTGATAAATGTTCCTTTTTTAGGAATACTTTCTACCCAACCTTGTAACAATAACTCTTCATAGCAAGCAACTACCGTTTTTCTATGAACATTTAACAATTCTGACAAAGTTCTACTTCCTGGTAATTTTGTTTCTGGAATTAATTTTCGTTCTTTTATGAGCTCAATAAACCTATTGGATAGTTGTAAATACAAAGCTTGTTTACTTTTTCTATCTAATTGAAAACTGGTTTTATAAGGAAACATAAACTGGACTATTATTTATTTTAATTCTGGATGATTATAAGAGTCCATAAATGTAGTAATTTTGATATATAAATTTTAAGTGATGATAAAAAAAGATTTAAAACATACTGAATACAATGAATATTACTCAAGATACATTAACATGGTTGATGAAAACATTGATCTAATTGCTGGATATGAAGATGATAAAAAAATGGTAATTGATTTTTTTAGTTCAATTCCTAAAGACAAATTAGAATACAGATATGCAGAAAACAAGTGGACAATAAAAGAAGTAATTCAGCATATTATTGATACAGAACGTATTTTTATGTATCGTTTTTTATGCATTTCTAGAAACGACAAAACTGCTTTACCAGGTTATGAACAAGATGATTATATAGCTCCTTCAGAAGCAAATCATAAAAGTATGGATGCGTTAATTGAAGAATTTAAAATGACGCGCTTATATTCACAAAATTTAATTAAAAGTATTTCTGAAAAGAATTTAAAAAACTTAGGAACAGCAAGTAACTCTACAATATCTGCAAGAGCATGTGCATTTATAATGTTAGGTCATAGTATTTGGCATATCAATGTAATTAAAGAAAGATATCTATAAACAAAATTGTATGTTAGAAATTAGACCCAATTGCGAACATTGTAATAAAGATTTACCAAACACATCTACAGAAGCTATGATTTGCTCTTTTGAGTGTACATATTGTAAAACTTGTGCAATCGAAATTTTTGAAAACGTTTGCCCAAGTTGTTCTGGTAATTTTGTAGAACGTCCAATTCGTCCATCAAAATACAATGAAAAATACCCAATGTCTACCAAAAGAACATACAAACCTAAAGATTTAGTAGCTGCAAAAATAAATACTGAGAATTTTAAAGAGATAAAACCAGAAAAAAGATAACATGTTAGAAATAAGAAGAGCTACTGTTTCAGATGCTACATATATTGCTTTATTAGGCAGAATTACTTACACAGAATCTCATGGAGATTATATTGAAGACAAACAAAATCTATTAGATTTTTACAACACACATTATTCTGTTGCTCAAATTAAAAAAGAATTGAATGATGAAAACAATGTTTTTTGGATTGTATTTTCTAACGATTTACCAATTGGTTTTGCAAAACTTTGTTTGAATGAAAACCATGAAAACAAAACAGATACAAAGTACTGTAAACTACAACGTTTGTATATTTTAAACGATTTTATTTCTTTAAAAATTGGATCGCAATTGCAAGAAAAAATATTACAAAAAGCAACAGAACTAAACTTTAAAACTATTTGGTTAACTGCTTATTACAAAAACACAAAAGGAATTAAATTTTACAAAAAATACGGATTTAAAGAAATTGGAAGTATCGATTTTTATGTAGGTGAAACCAATTATGAAAACCTAATTTTTGCTAAAGAATTATAGTATGAAAGAATATCCTCAATCAAAATTAAACAGAGTAAAACGTGGTCAAAACAGGGCAACTTATGATGTAGAAAAAATCAACTCAATTTTAGATGCCGGTTTTTTATGTTATGTAGGTTATATTTATGATGGTAAGCCTATTTCAATTCCTATGGCTTACACAAGAAGAGATGATAAAATTTACATTCATGGTTCTACAGGAAATAGAATGTTGTTGTCTATACTAGAAAGTGAGGAAACTTCTATTACAGTGATGCATTTAGATGGTTTGGTTTTGGCTAGATCTGGCTTGCATCATTCTGTAAATTATAGATCTGTAACGTTATTTGGTAGCTTAAAAAAAGTAGAAAATGATACTGATAAAACTGAAGTTTTAAAATGGATTGTAAATCAAATGGTTCCCAATCAATGGGATTCTTTAAGACCAATGTATCAAAAGGAATTAGACAGAACTTTGGTTGTAGAATTTACTATAGAAACTGCTTCTGCAAAGGTAAGAGATGTTGGTGTTGCAGATGAACCAGAAGATTATGATTTAGATGTTTGGGCAGGAATTGTACCTATTAAACAAGTTGCAGAATACCCAATTGCTGATCAAGGGAAGCCTCAAAAAATGGAGATTCCAAAACATATTTTAGATTATTATGAAGCCAACAAATAGTTTCTTCATTTAAATATTCTATTTTAGCTTCTAAATTTTTAATTTATAAAAATGAAGAAGCTTTTTAAATTTATAGGAATTCTATTATTGCTCTTAATTGTTGCTTTAGGTATTTTTTATGTGGTTAATAACGAATCACTTCCTGAAGGAAAAAAGGGAAAAGAAGCGGATGCATTAGCCATAAAAATGTTTAATGCAATTAACAATGATGCATTTGAAAATACAGAAATTTTAAAATGGAGTTTTAGAGGAGAGCATTTTTATACTTGGCATAAACAAGAAAACATTGTTCATATTTCTTGGGCTCAATACAAAGTAACATTAAACACCAAACAAATAGAAAAGTCTGAAGTTTATATTGATGGTAAACTTTCTGACAATAAAGAAATTATAAAAGAAGCTCAAAGTTATTTTAATAATGATTCTTTTTGGTTAATTGCACCTCACAAAATTTTTGACAAAGGCACAGAAAGAAGCATTGTAAAACACAATGATAAAGACGCATTATTAATAACTTATACTTCTGGAGGAACAACTCCTGGAGATTCTTATTTATGGATTTTAGACGATAACTTTTATCCTACTTCTTTTAAAATGTGGACATCAATTATCCCATTAGGTGGTGTTTCTGCAACTTGGTCTGATTGGAAAAAAACAAGTGCAGGCATACAATTACCTACAAAACATAAACTTTCTTTATTTGGATTAGAAATACCAATGGTAGATGTAAAAGCTTATAATGAAAAAGCAGATGAATTAGCACAAAATATATTAAAAGCCATTAAACATGAAGCGTATAAAAACACACGTTTTTTAGAATGGAGTTTTGCAGGAAGAAGACATTTTAAATGGGATAAAGAAAAACATGTTGCAGCTGTTTCTTGGGATACAATCCGTGTAAATTTACATCCTCAAGAAAAAGAAAAAAGTACAGTATTTTATAATGAAATTCTTCAAAAGAATCCAGATGCTAAAATTGTTAAAAAGGCTTGGGATATTTTTAATAACGATTCTTTTTGGCTAGTAGCTCCTCATAAATTATTTGATGATGGAACTATTAGAAATATTGAAAAAATAGACCAAAACAATGCTTTAAGAGTAACGTACACTTCTGGAGGAACAACTCCTGGAGATTCTTATTTATGGATTTTAGATTCTAATTTTGTTCCTAAAAGTTATAAAATGTATCTAAAAAATGGAAGAATAAATGGAGATACTGCTACTTGGCAAGATTGGATTACCACAAAGAGTGGAACACTATTACCAACAAATCATGCTTTTTCTAATGGTAGAATATTAAGTATGGGAACTGTAAAAGGATATAACTAATGAACTCAAAAACAATTGCAAACGGAATTTTAAGAGCTATAGGAATTTTAGTAGGAATTTTTCTTTTTGGCTACTTTTTATACGCAATTCAATCTGTAATAATTTACATAATTATTGCAGGTATTTTATCATTAATTGCAAGACCAATTATTATCTTTTTAAGAAGAAAATTAAAGTTTCCTAACACACTTGCCGTAGTTTTTACAATGCTTTTAATGTTAGGTTTACTAACGGGTTTAATTGTAATGTTTATTCCTTTAATTGCAGAGCAAGGCAAAAGTTTATCTTTATTAGAAGTAGACAAGTTACAAGAAAATGTACAACAAATTTTTAACCAAATTACTGCCTATTTTTCATCAAAAGGGATTGATGTTTTAGGCGAATTAAAGAATGTGGATTTTATTTCTCAATTTAAAGAAATCCCCAATTTATTAAACTCTGTTTTAGGTGCTGTTGGGTCTTTAAGTGTTGGTTTATTTTCTGTTTTATTTATTTCTTTCTTTTTTATGAAAGATAGTCAATTATTAAAAAAAGGAATGCTAACAATAATGCCAAATGGAACAGAAAAAAGGTTTTCAAATTCTCTTGAAACGATATATGATTTATTGTCTCGTTATTTTATTGGTTTAATTTTTCAAATAACAATATTGTTTGTTTTATACACAATTATCTTACTAGTTTTTGGTATAGACAATGCAGTTGTTATAGCATTTTTATGTGCTTTGTTAAACTTAATTCCTTATGTAGGCCCAATGATTGGAGCAGTAATTATGTTTGTTTTATCAATGACAAGTAATATTGGTTTAGACTTTCAATCAGAAATTTTATCTACTTCATTATGGATTATGTTTTGTTATTTAATTGCGCAATTAATTGACAATTTTGCGAGTCAACCCCTTATTTTCTCTAAAACTACAAAATCTCACCCTTTAGAAATTTTCTTAATTATTATAATTGGTGGATTGCTTTTTGGAGTTGTAGGAATGATAACTGCTGTACCTCTTTATACTGCTTTAAAAGTAATCTTAAAAGAATTTTTATCTGACAATAAGATAGTAAAATCAATTACAAAAGACATTTAATTTTTCTTGAATTCAGCAATTTTACATCCAGAAGTTCAGCAATTTATTACTGAAAATTTAAAATCAGACATTACAAAACTGATTTTTAAAGGAAGTCCTTTTAATGGTGTTTCAATACAAGAATTGGCAAATCAAATTGTTGCAAAACAAAAATCTGAACACAAACTTACTTCTTGGTTTCATACAGAAAACATTTATTATCCACCTAAAATTAGCATTGAGCAAACCTCATCAGAAATTACAGCAAAATATAAATCTAACTTAGTAAAAGGAAATTCTATAATTGACATTACTGGTGGTTTTGGTGTAGATTGTTTTTACTTTTCTAAGCAATTTAAAGACGTTACACATTGTGAAATTAATGCGGATTTATCAACAATTGTAAAGCACAATTATCAACAATTAAACGTAAAAAACATAACTACTTTTTCTGGTAATGGAATTGAGTTTCTAAAAAATTCTGAACAAAAGTTCGATTGTATTTATATAGACCCATCAAGAAGAAATGATATAAAAGGTAAAGTTTTTTTATTGAATGATTGTTTGCCTAACGTACCAGAAAATATTGATTTTTTATTTTCTAAAAGCAATCAAATCTTAATTAAAAACTCACCTATTTTAGACATTACAAGCACAATAAATGAATTAAAATTTGTAAAAGAAATACATATAGTTGCATTAAATAACGAAGTTAAAGAACTGTTATTTTTATTAGAAAAAGATTATAATAATACAATACAAATTAATACAGTAAACATCAATAAAAACAATATTCAATCTTTTAATTTTTCGTATCAAAAAGAAGTTAATTCAGAATATTCTAAACCTCTCACCTATTTATATGAACCAAATGCTGCCATTTTAAAATCAGGAGGTTTTCATAACGTTTCTACTAAATTAGGTATTTATAAATTACATCAACATTCTCATTTATACACTTCAGAAAAATTAATTGACTTTCCTGGAAGAGTATTTAATATTGAAAATATAATTCCATATAACAAAAAGAAAATTAAAAATTTACTTCATCAAAATAAAGCTAACATTACAATTAGAAACTTTCCTAAAACAGTAGCTCAAATTAGAAAAGAAACAAAAATTAAAGATGGTGGAGCATCTTATTTATTTTTTACAACAATAAATAACAATGATCTTATTGTAATTTTTTGTAAAAAAAATATTGAT
The DNA here is from genome assembly GCF_023555495.1 of Polaribacter sp. Z022. Classification (GTDB taxonomy): domain Bacteria; phylum Bacteroidota; class Bacteroidia; order Flavobacteriales; family Flavobacteriaceae; genus Polaribacter. The sequence continues at coordinate 433,924 of NZ_JALCZO010000004.1, forward strand.
ACAATTTCCTAAAAAAAAATACGTTCTCATTAAAAATATCTTTGAAAATTAATTAATTTTTATTATATTTAACAAAGATTAAGTGTTTTAAGATTAGGGGCTTACAACACTTAAAACGAAGTCTCGAATTTACTTTCGAGACTTTTCTTTTTTACCAACTATATTTTTCGTTAAGTTTGTATAGAAGCTTAATGTTCTATTTTATGCAAACACTAACTTATCAAGCATTAAAAATAAACCAAAATACTCCCACTACAATTCAAGATGTTTTGGTGGTAGAAGCTCCTCTTCAAATTAATATTAACAACGAACCTTATACTGTTGTTATGAGAACACCTGATAATGACAAAGAGTTAATTATAGGTTTACTATATGCTGAAGATATTTATAAAAACAAAACTCCATTACAACTTAATATTGTAGAAAAACAAAATGAGATAAATACAATTATAAATGTTTCTATTCCTCTAAACTTAATAGGAAAAGGCTATTTAAACAAAAGAACACTTTTATCTGTTTCTTCTTGCGGAATTTGTGGAAAAAAAGAATTGAAAGATTTAAAAGTTAATGGTAAAAAAATTTGTGAAACAATTACTTTTTCTAGTAATATTTTACATGATATGATTTCTAAAATGAATTTCTTTCAACATACTTTTAAAAGTTCTGGAGGAAGTCATGCAGCTGCACTATTTAATAAAAAACATGAGTTTTTAACTCTTAAAGAAGATATTGGACGCCATAATGCTGTAGATAAAGTTATTGGAGATTTGCAAATAAAAAACTATTTACCACAGGCTAATTTTTTAATTGTTAGTGGTCGGGTTTCTTATGAAATTATTTCGAAAGCATTTATTGCAAAAATTCCAGTTATTATTGCTGTTTCTGCTTGTTCATCTTTAGCTGTTGACTTTGCCAAAGAATTTGGTATTTGCTTAATTGGTTTCACAAGAGAAAATAAAATGACTATATATTCTAATCCTTCATTAGTAAAAACAGAAATTGTAGATGTCTAAAAATCCTAAAGAACAACCGTCAGAAAAACTAACAGGAATAAAATTAATTGAAGTTCCTAAAACTTCTGTTGGTGTTAAAGCCATTGCTTCTGCTTTAACACATATTAAAAATGAAGTTGGAGTAAGAAAAGGTATTCAATTATTATCTAAACTTAATCAAAGAGATGGTTTTGATTGCCCAGGTTGTGCATGGCCAGATCCAGATGACAAAAGAGCATTTTTAGCAGAATATTGCGAAAATGGAGCAAAAGCTGTAGCTGAAGAAGCTACAAAAAACAAGGTTTCTCCAATGTTTTTTTCAACTCATTCTGTTCAAGAATTATCAGAATTATCAGATTATGAAATTGGAAAAAGTGGACGAATTACACATCCAATGTATTTAGCTGAAGGAGCAACACATTACCAAGAAATTTCTTGGGATAATGCTTTTCAAATGATTGGAGAAGAATTAAATTCTTTAAATTCTCCAGATGAAGCAATTTTTTATACCTCTGGAAGAACAAGTAATGAAGCTGCTTTTTTATATCAGTTATTTGTACGTCAATTTGGAACTAATAATTTACCAGATTGCTCTAACATGTGTCATGAATCTAGTGGTGTTGCATTATCGCAAACATTAGGTATAGGTAAAGGATCTGTAACTTTAGATGATTTTAACCATACAGATTTAGTTATTGTAATAGGTCAAAATCCAGGTACAAATCATCCAAGAATGTTAGCAGCATTAGGTGAAACTAAAAAAAATGGTGGTAAAATAATTACAATTAATCCTTTACCAGAAGTTGGATTAATGAATTTTAAAGATCCTCAAAATCCATTAAAATGGATAGGTTCTGGACAAGAATTAACAGATGAGTTTTTACAAGTAAAAATTAATGGAGATGTAGCTTTGTTAAAAATTATCTTAAAATTAATGAAAGAAAAAGAAGATGCTGAACCAAATTCTGTTTTCAATCATCAATTTATAAAAGAAAAAACAGCTGGTTTAGACGAACTTTTAAAAGACTTGGACACCTATTCTATAGATGAACTTTTACCACAAACTGGTTTAACTATAGAACAAATAAAAAAAACAACAGAACTCATCATCAACAATGACAAAATTATTATTTGTTGGGCAATGGGTTTAACTCAACATAAAAATGGAGTTGATAACATTCGTGAAGTTGTAAATATTCTTCTTTTAAAAGGAAGTATTGGTAAAAAAGGAGCAGGAACTTGTCCTGTTCGTGGACATTCTAATGTACAAGGAGACAGAACAATGGGTATTTGGGAAAGACCAAAACCTGCCTTTTTAGATAGTTTAGAAAAAGAATTTATTTTTAAAGCTCCAAGAAAACATGGTTATGATGTTGTTGAAGCAATAGAAGCAATGCATCAAAACAAAGCAAAAGTATTCTTTGGTATGGGGGGTAATTTTATTTCTGCAACTCCAGATACAAAGTTCACTGCAGAAGCTTTAAGAAACTGTAACCTAACAGTACAAGTTTCTACCAAACTTAACAGAAGTCATTTAATAACGGGTAAAAAAGCAATTATTTTACCATGTTTAGGTAGAACAGAAAAAGATTTTCAAGGTAAAAATGAACAATTTGTTTCTGTAGAAAATTCAATGGGTGTTGTGCATCAATCTAAAGGAACTTTACATCCTTGTTCATCAAAATTATTAAGTGAACCTGCAATTGTTGCAGGAATAGCAAATGCAACATTAATAAAATCGACTACAAATTGGTCTAAACTAGTATCAAATTACGATTTAATTAGAGATAAAATTGAAGCGACAATTCCTGGATTTAAAGATTATAATAAACGAATAAGAATTAAAGGAGGTTTTTATTTGCCAAATAATGCAAGAGATAATAATTTTACACCAACAAAAACAGGAAAAGCAAATTTTAGTCTTAATAAGCCATCAGAAATTCAGTTAGAGAAAAATCAGTTTATCATGATGACTATTAGAACTCATGATCAATACAATACTACTATTTATGGTTTAGATGATAGATATAGAGGTATTTTAAATGAACGTAGAGTTGTTATGATGAATCCAAATGATGTTGAATTGTCTGGATTAAAAAAATTAGATTTAGTAGATTTAACAAGTCATTTTAATAATGAAGAAAGAGTTGCTAAAGGGTTTTTAGTGGTTCCTTATGATATCCCTAAGCAATGTACAGCTACTTATTTTCCAGAAGCAAATGTTTTGGTTCCATTAAAAAGTAAAGCAGATATTAGTAATACACCTGCATCAAAAACAGTCATAATTTCAATAAAAAAACAATAATAAATTATAATGAAAAAGTATATTTTTTTATTCACTTTCACTTTAATCTTTACACAAATTTTATTTTCTCAGACAGAAATTATTCCTGAAAAAATTACACAAAAAGGTTTTGCTAAAATTGATTTTTTATCGATTGAAATGCCAATAACAAATATTCCTAATGAACAAAACATGGGGTTTACTGGTATACATTATAATCTAAATTTTAAAAATTCTTTTTATACAGGTGTAGGAATATATGGAGCTATTTCAGGTGATAGAGGAGGTTTTTTTACATTAGGAATTAATGCAGGTTTAAAAAAATATTTATCAAACAATTTTTACTTAGATACTGGTCTTCATTTTGGAGGAGGAGGTGGTGCTGGAGCTCCTGATGGAGGTGGAGCATTTATTTTGCCTCATTTTAATTTAGGATATGATTTTAAAAATTTTTCAATAAACTCTGGTTGGAGTTATGTTAACTTTTTTGATGAAGGAGCAATTAAAAATCATCAATTAAATTTTAGTATAGAAATTCCTCTTGACTTTAACTATGCAAAATATACCAGTGCTGAAAAAGAAATAGACATAGAAAAATTTAAAATGACTAAATGGAATCAAAAACCAAAAAAGAATTCTTTAATGGTTCATTTTAATAATCTTAAAATTAAGGGAAATACGCAAGGAATTAACAATGGTAAAACTATAAAATTAGCTGGTTTTGAATTTACTTCTTATATAAACAACAACTGGTTTACATTTTTAAAAGTTGATGGTGCCTATGATGGTATTAGAGCTGGTTATATGGATGTTTTTTTAGGAGGTGGATATCATTTATCTTTAAATAAAAACAATACTAATATTTTAGCAAAATTAGGTATTGGTGCAGCTGGAGGTGGTGGTATTAATACTGATGGAGGCTTTTTATTATATCCAGATTTATCAATTGAACAAAGAGTATTTAATGACTTATTTTTAACTGTAAACAAAGGATACTTACTTACACCAAGTAAAGATTTCTACACATCCACTTTTGGTTTAGGTATTAAATACTATTTAGAAAGAAATGGAGTTAAAACAAATAACACTTCTTTTACAAAAGGAAAATTTAAAGGTTTTGACGTTATTTTAAAACAAGATATGTATTTAAATGCTCAGAGAATGACAAATCCTACTGAAGCAATGCATCAAATATCTTTACAGGTTAATTTTGATTTAAATAAAACAATTTTTGTTGCAGGTCAAACTTCGTTTGCCAATTTTGGAGATGCAGGTGCCTATGCAGAAGGATTGGTTGGTTTAGGAATAAAATCAAAACTATTATTTAATAATTCTACAAATTTCTTCACTCAAATATTAGGTGGTGCAGCTGGTGGAGGAAATATAAGTACTGGAGAAGGTTTAATTATAAAACCTAGTGCAGGTTTAAACTACAAGCTATCAAACAACTTAAAACTTAGAGCTTCAGCAGGATATGTAAAAGCAAAAGGAGGAGATTTAAGTACAACTTTTATAAATTTTGGAATTAAATACAATATCTCTCTTTTAAAGTTAAAATAATTTTATATATTTGCAACATCAATAGCCCCTTATTGATGTACCCTCTTTTTTAAATTTATAATGAAGTTCATAACCTGTTAGGGTAATAATCTAACGCGTTATTCATTTATTAAAGCTCCCTGACTTTATAAGTATCATTTAGTTGCTATTTTTAATAGCTGCACAGGATATCTAAAGCCCTACTCCTCTACAAATTAGTACCTGTATTGCCTATTATATAATAGTTGTTTTTTTAATTGTAAAATATATTATTATGAAAAAAATGTTATTTGCTTTAACATTTGTAGGGGTATTATTAACAAGCTGCCAACCTGTAAAAACAGAATTACAACATTACGAGTCTAACAAAGCTACTGTAGAAAAGGAGTATCCAAATTACCACATTACTTCTTTTAGACAATTTAGTTATGTATTTCAGGTATCTAATCCAGAAAGAGTAATTAAAGTAACTTTAGGTAGTAATGCAAAAATTATTAAAAGAGATACTTTAAAAGTATTCTCTTCTCTTGCTACAAGATAAGTTAACTACTCCCAGAGTATGTTTATGAAGATATAACACCCCACGTGTTATATTTAAAAGAGTAACTTTTAGTTACTCTTTTGCTTTTTTAAATAATCTAAAACTAAATCTAGTTCTTGTATTGTATTATATTTTGAAAAAGAAAATCTAACAGAAGTTTTATCAGCATCTTCATCAGTTAAAATTTCAGATAAAACATGAGACCCTATATTGCTTCCACTCTGACATGCACTTCCTCCAGAAACAGAAATTCCTGCCATGTCTAAACTAAATAAAAGCATTGCATTATTAAAAGGAAAACGTACATTTAAAATTGTATAACTACTCTTTTGCATATCTGATGAAAAACCATTGAATTTGATGTTTTTTGATAATTTCTTTAACCCAAAAATTAAATATTTCTTTAAGCCCTCTATATAATTTTTATCATTTTCTAAATTAGAAATAGCAATTTGTATCGCTTTTTCCATCCCTAAAATTGAATGAACATTTTCTGTACTAGACCTTGCTCCTCTTTCTTGATCTCCACCATGAAGCATAGGCATAATTCCAAATCCTTTTTTAAAATAAGCAAACCCAACACCTTTAGGTCCATGAAATTTATGCGCACTTACAGCTATAAAATCTATTGGAGATTCTTTTAAATCTAAAGAATAATGGCCAATTGCTTGTACTGTATCTGAATGAAATAATGCATTATGTTTTATACATTTATCAGAAATCTTATTGATATCTAATAAATTGCCAATTTCATTATTTATCATCATTAAACTTACTAAAGTTTTAGCTTTAGAAGCTTTTAATAGTCTTTCTAAATCTTCAATTATTACAGCTCCAAACGCATCTACTTTTACATAATCTATAATTACATTAAATTTTTCTTGTAAATGATTACATGTATGCAAAACTGCATGATGCTCTATTTTAGAAGTAATAATTCTTTTAACGTTAAGATTAGAAACTGCATTCTGCAAAATTAAATTATCTGCTTCTGTACCTCCAGCTGTAAAAACAATTTCACTAGCAGATACATTAAAATGTTTTGCTATATTTTTTCTAGCAGTTTCTACTGCTGATTTTGCTTTTCTTCCAAATTGATGTGTAGATGAAGGATTTCCGTAAATATTTTTCATAGAAGTATTAATTACATTAATAACTTCGTCATCTATTTGCGTAGTTGCAGCATTATCTAAGTAGATTGTTTTCATAAGTTAAAAATACAATTAATTAGCGTTTTGATAAACATAAACTTCTGTTGCTCCTAAACCATATTTTTTATAGGAAGCATCGTAAAATTTAATTGGATATTTACGTAATAGTCTATGGAGCTCAGATTTTAATACACCTTCTCCTACTCCATGAATAAAAACTATTTTAGAAATTCTTTTAGCTATAGCAAATTCTATTTTATTTTTTGCTGTATCTAATTGCAAGTTTAACATATCGTAATTATCCATATTTCTAGTAGATTTTACTAATTTATTTATATGCAAATCAACTTCTAAAATAACTTCCTTTTTTTCTTTTTTAAATAAACTTTTCTTAGGAGGATTTTGAGCAATTTTTTCATTTAAAATAGCATTGTTAATATCTGTAAATTTTGACAATTCATGTTGTTCAACATCAATTTTTACTAACTCTGAAGAATGAAATTTAAAAACCATTCCATCTGTAGTTTCTACAGAAATTTCATCATTAACAATATGAATAACAATACCTTTTAAAACATCATCTAGAACAGCAACTTTATTTCCTATTTGTAAACACATTCTTAACTTTGTATTAATTTATTTTGGTATTGATGGTAGTATCTTTGTGCAAAAATAACAAGATGAATTACACTTCAGCAATTTCTACTAAAAATTTCTTTATAAATGCATTTAATAACGCTACTTTAGATGTTAATAGAAAAGATTTACTTTTTAAAATTGCTAAAGAAATAAGTGTTGTTTACAAAAAAAATGAAGTTGTAAATTTAAATTTTATATGTACACACAACTCTAGAAGAAGTCAATTAGGGCAAGTATGGGGCTTCTTTGCTGCAGAGTTTTTTAATTTAAATATTAATAGTTTTTCTGGTGGAACAGAAATAACAGCTTTCTATAGAAATACTATAAAAACTTTACAAAAAGTTGGTTTTACTTTTCATTTAGATAATTTTTCTCATCAAAACCCTAAATACCTTATTTCTTTTGAAGGGTCTTCAAAATCTATTATTGGTTATTCTAAAAGATTTGATAACAAGGACAACAAAAAACCCTTTATAGCAATTACTACCTGTAATAATGCAGATAAAAATTGTCCTTTTATACCAGAGGCAATTAATAGATTTCATCTACCTTTTGTAGACCCTAAATCTTATGATGGCACTAATTTACAAGACGAGTTTTATTTAAAAACAAATAGACAAATTGCTGCAGAAATTTATTATATTTTTTCTGAAGTTAAGAGTTTTCTAAATTAAATTTCTAAATTTTTATCGTATGGAATTCTATCTAAAATGTGATTAATCACATTTACACGAGCTTCTGTTTTTCTATTTGCTCTAATAATTTTCCAAGGAGACAACTCTGTATCAGTTTTAGCAAACATAGCTTTTTTATACTCAGTATATTCATCCCAAAAATCTTGAGCTTTTTCATCTAGCTTAGTCATTTTCCATTGTTTTAATGGATCACTTTTAATTTCAGCAAAACGTTTAGCTTGTTCTTTTTTAGAGATAGACATATATATTTTTACTACATGAATTCCAGATTCTAAAATCATTCGTTCAAAATCATTTACTTGATTCATAAAAATATTATATTGTTCTGGAGTACAGAAACCATTTACAGGTTCTATAACAGCTCTATTATACCAACTTCTGTCAAAAAACACAATTTCTCCTGCTTTTGGAAGTTGCTCAATATATCTTTGAAAATACCATTGAGTTTGCTCATCTTCTGTTGGTTTTGGTAAAGCTACAATACGCATATGACGTGGATTAATACGATCTGTTAACCTTCTAATTGCTCCACCTTTTCCTGCTGCATCTCTTCCTTCAAAAATTACAATTATTCTTTCTTCTTTGTTAATTGCCCATGTTTGTAAACGAATCAACTCTACTTGTAATTTTTCTAATTTTTTTTGATAATCTACATATCGAATTGCACGTTCAATATTTAAAGGTTTTTTAGACATTAGTGCTAACAACCCTTTTTTCGAATTTAATTTTCTTAAATTTTTTGGTGATATTTCCATAGTAAATTTAATCTATTTGAGTGTTAGATCTATAATAACGCATTACAACATTTGGATCTGGATTTAATACTGTTTTTGCCTCTTCTTTACCTTCATAATCAAACTGAGATAAAACATGTCTTATTGCTTCTAACCTTGCTACTTTTTTATCATTTGTTTTAATCATCATCCAAGGACTGTAGGATGTGTGCGTTTTAGAAAACATTTCTTCTTTAAAGTGTGTATATCTATCCCAAAGAATTTGTCCTTGCTTATCTACAGGACTAAATTTCCATCTTTTTAAAGGGTTTTCTTTTCTTCCTTCAAAACGTTTTAATTGTTCTTCTTTTGTAATTGAAAGCCAAAATTTAATAATAATTACACCATCTTCATACATCATATGCTCAAACTCAGGTACTTGTACTAAAAACTCTTTGTATTGTTGGTCTGAACAAAATCCCATTACAGGTTCTACAACAGCTCTATTATACCAACTTCTATCAAAAAATACAATTTCACCAGGGTTTGGTAACTCTTTAATATATCTTTGAAAATACCATTGTCCTTTTTCTATTTCTGTAGGTTTGTTTAAGGCTACTAATCTACTAGAACGTGGATTTAGATGCTCCATAAATCTACGAATATTCCCTCCTTTTCCTGCTGCATCTCTTCCTTCAAAAATTATAGCAACACGTTTATTATTGTTAGATATCCATCTTTGTAACTTAACAAGTTCTATTTGAAGTAACCTTAGCTCTTCATTATATAAAATTGTTTCTTTAACTTTCTTACATGCAGTATTTTTCTCTTTAATTAGAGCGAATAAATCTTCATTATTCTTAGCATTTTGAAAGTCTTCTGAACTTAATCCTTCTTTAGTCTCCATTAATTTATTTTGCTTGCTCTAAAATAACTACTTTTTTGTTAGAAAGCAATAAAAAAATCATCATTTTACCTAAGTTCTTTTATATTTGCTTGTTATGAAAAAAATCATCTTTATTCTTTTCTTATTTGTTTCTTCATTTATTATTTCTCAAGAAAAATTTTCTAAAGAAATAAGTTTTATTACAGATAATGATTTATATGTTTCTGTTGTTAGAGATCGTTATTATACAAGTGGTATTTTTTTAAGTTATAAATACCTATCTAAAAACAAAAAAGAATCTTTAGAGAAAAAAATATTAGAATGGCAATTAAGACAAGAAATGTATACTCCATACAAATCTACCATAACTAACATTTTACAACATGACAGACCTTTTGCTGGCTATTTATATGGAAGTTATGGCGTAAATAGAATTTATAAAAATGAACAAATTTTTAACACATCTGTTCAGTTTGGTGTTATAGGCCCTAATGCATTTGCCAAAGAAGTTCAACAATTTATACATGATATCTATGGTTTTAAAAAAGCGGAAGGTTGGCAATATCAAATAAAGAATTCTTTAGCGCTAAATTTTAACACAAAATATATAAAACCAATTTTTAAATCTAAAAATAATTCTTTTGATTTATTTTGGAAAAACGACTTAAACTTAGGTACAGTTTATACAAATGCATCATCTGGTTTTTATTCTAGAATAGGTTTTAAACCTTTAAAAAAAATTACAAATTCTATAGCTTTTAATACAAATTTAAACAATGAACAAAATAATACGTTTAGAGAAATAGAATCGTTTTTCTACATAAATCCAATGATTAAATATGTGGTTTATGATGCAACAATACAAGGTAGTTTTTTAAATAAAACAAGTTTAGTTACAAAAGATGTAATGCCTTTTGTTTTTGATATTGAATTTGGAATTAAATTTACAGCTAAACGTTTTAATTTTGGATATGCATTTATATACAACACAAGCGAATCTAAAGATTTAAGATATACTTACGGACATAAATACGGAACAATCTCTATTAACTATTTATTACGTTAATCATTAAAAAACTCTTCTTTAAAACCAATTAAATATAGTTTTTCTTGTGCTCTTGTTAAAGCTGTATATAACCACCTATAATACTCTCTAGAAACTCCTTCTAGTAAATATGGTTGTTCTATAAAAACAGTATTCCATTGTCCTCCTTGAGATTTATGACAAGTCATAGAATACGAAAATTTTACTTGCAATGCATTAAAAAATATATTCTTTTTTATTGCTAAAAACTGTTTGTACTTAGATTTTTCATCTGCATAATCTTCTTTAACTGCTTGATATAGTTTATTAGATTCTTCATAAGTTAAAGATGGAGTTTCACTTGTTAAAGTATCTAATAAAAGAACGGTTTCAAAAGGTTGCATATCTGGATAATCTATCATTCTAACCTCAACCTCAGCAAACTTAAAACCATATAATTCTTTAATTGAAAATATTTTTAAGACTTCGCAAATGTCTCCATTAGCAATAAAACCAGCTGCAGAATTTTCTTTTAGCCAAAAATAGTTGTTCTTAACAACCATAATATAATCTCCAGCAGAAATTTCATTTTCTTGCCCTCGAATTTTCATTCTAATTTGTTGATTATATTGATTAGCTCGTTTATTAGAACGAACAATAAAAGCTGTATCTTCTACTCCTTCATTGTCATAAGCAGTAACTAAAGCATCTTCTATATCATAACCATCTTCTAATCTTACAATATCTGGAAAATCAATATCAAACTTAAAATTTGTTGCATCATTCTGTATCATTAACCTTAATAAAGTAGCGTTTGCTAAAATCCCAGAGTTTTCATGCTGACGCATTACTTCATCTAACTCAATTTCAGTTACATTTTTTTGATACTCATATATTAAAGTATCTTGTTCTAATGCTGGACTAATATCTAATTTTACAGGCGGTAATTGAGCTGTATCTCCAATAAATATTAATTTACATTGATGACCAGAATATACGTATCTAATTAAATCATCTAATAAAGAACTAGATTCAAATAATTTTTGATTTTGTCTTCCATCTGGAATCATTGATGCTTCATCAACAATAAAAACCGTATTTCTATGCTTATTTGGTTGTAAAACAAATTCTACAGAACCATTAGATTGTTTTTTAGGAAAATATATCTTTTTATGAATTGTAAAAGCTGGTTTTTTAGCATAAACAGAAATTACTTTAGCTGCTCTTCCTGTTGGTGCCAACAATACTGCTTTTTTTCCTGCAGACCACAAACTATTAACATATGCACTAATTGTTGTTGTTTTTCCAGTACCTGCATAACCTTTTAATAAAAATAAGGCCTCTTTATCATCTGTAAAAGTAAAATCACTTAAAAATCGTAAAAGTTCATTTTGCCTTAAAGTTGGGGTAAAACGGAACTTTTGAAGCAATTTTTGGTAAAATTCTGATGTTTTTTTTATCATAAAAAAATTAATGTAACAAAGATACATTGATTTGCTCTTAAAAATTTTTATCATTAAAAAAAAATTGTAAATTTGCTTGAGACTATTAAAAAATATAATAAAAAATGGGATTACTTGGAATGATTTTGGCAGCTGTTGTAGTTGCAATACTTTTAGCTATTATTATAGTTAAATATTTACCATTAAAACTAAAATGGCTTGCCTCAGTTTTACTTTTAGCTTTAACAGTGTTTTTAGTTTATAAAATTTATTATGGTATTATGCAGCCAATAATCTTCAACAAAGAAAAGGTTACAAAATATAGTAAAGTAATTAAAAATTTAAAGATTATTAGAGATGCAGAAGTTAAGCATTTTGAGGTTACTGGAAAATATACTAATAACAAAACTAGCTTAATTCAATTTATTGATACTGCTCAATTAGCATTAACAGAAACTAAAACTATTGTAGAAAAAGAAGATAGAGGTGGTGGAGTTGTAATTGATGTAGAAAAAAGAATTACAGATACTATTGGATACGAACCTGTAGCTAAATACTTTAAGGGTAAAGACTACAAAAACATGTTTAAAGTTCCTGGTGTAGCTGGTAAAGAATTTGATATTGAGATTGGAACTGTAGAAAAAGTACAAGGTTTAGTTGTACCAACTTTCTTTGTGAAAACAGAAAAAGCAGGAATCTTAAAAGGAATGGATGAGTCTTTAATTAAACAAGAATTAGAAGCTGTTGCAACTGACCAAATTAAAGGTGAGTTTGTTTCTGTTGGTTCTTTAGATGAAGTTACTACTGGTGGTAACTGGCCTCCATCATATGACAAAAAAGACGGTGATAAAAAAGAATAGTAATATTATTTTATCAGACACAAAAGATACAAAGTTATCCATCCAATTTAATTTGGATGGATTTTCTTTTTGTATAACAAATACAAAGGAAACTATATACTTTGCAGAATATATTTTTGAAGAAACACTAGTTACTCCAGAAAATTTATTATCTAAAATTGAAGAAATATTTAAAACGGATACTGTTTTACAAAAAGATTTTTCTTCTGTTTTAGTAATACATCAAAGTAACTTATTCACTTTAGTACCTAATGCTTATTTTAATAAAGATAAATTATCAGAATATCTTAATTATAATATAAAAACATTGGCAACAGATTATATTGCTTTTGATGATATTGATACCATAAGTGCAAAAAACATCTATGTTCCTTATATAAATATCAATAACTATTTATTTCAGAATTTTGGTGAATTTAAATATGAACATCATTTAACTGTTTTAATAGAAAAATTAATAAACATAAATGATTCTGAAAAGAAAAAAGTTTTTGTAAACGTTGGTAAAAATAATTTTGATATTATTGTTTTACAGAACAAACAATTAATACTTGCTAACTCTTTTAGTTTTGAAACAAAAGAAGATTTTATATATTATATCTTATTTACTTTTGAACAATTAAAATTAAACGTAGAAGAAATAGAATTGTATTTTACAGGAGCTATTGAAAAAGAATCAGAAATATATACAATTACATACCAATACATTAGAAATGTTTTCTTTTTAGAAAGTAAAAACAACATATTTAATCATTTAAATACTTCTAAACACTCTAATTATATACTTTTAGGAACATGAGAATAATTTCTGGTAAATACAAAAGTAGACGTTTAAAAGCGCCTAAAAACTTACCTGTTCGTCCAACAACAGATATGGCAAAAGAATCATTATTTAATATTTTAAATAACACCTATTATTTTGATAGCATTTCTGTTATAGATTTATTTGCAGGTACAGGTAATATCAGTTATGAGTTTGCTTCTAGAGGTACTAAAACTATTTATGCTATAGATGCTAATTTTGGTTGTATAAAATATATAAACTCAATTGCTAAAGAACTAGAATTACCTATAAACACTTACAAAAGTGATGTGTATAAATTTTTAGAAAAAACATCTATAAATGCAGATGTTATTTTTGCAGATCCACCTTATGATTTTGAAGAAGAACAATTTTTAAAAATTGTTGATTTAGTATTCAATAAAAAACTCCTTACTGAAGAAGGAGTTTTAATTGTAGAACACTCTAAACATACAGATTTATCTTCGCATAAAAACCATAGCTATGACAAACGATATGGAGGGAATGTGTTTAGTTTTTTTGAATATTAATAATTTTTAATTCTTAGTTTTATCTAAATATTCTTGAGATTTTCTTTTTAACTCTGTCATTAATTCCGAAGGTAATTTTTTAGCACATTCAATAAAATATTTTTGATACTTATTGTTATTAGACATATAAATATCAAACAACACTCCATCTTGTTTTTTATCCATTAACTTTAAAATTTCTGTTACTATTTTTCTTCCTGATTCTTTATTTTTAAAGCCAGAACAAACTTTTGCCATAGAATTATAAAAAGTAACAAAACATTCTACATCATCACAAGCATTAATCTTGTTCATTATTTTTGTAGCCAAATCATTAGTATCTACTTTAGTATTAGTAGTATTATTTACATGTACAGCATCTCCACCTTCAGATTGTGCATTAGAATTAAAGGAAATAAAAAAAAACATTAATAAAGCGCATAAAATTTTCATAATTATAGGTTTAAGGTTACAACACAAAGTTGAGTAAAAACAAACGCATAAAAAATACGGCATTTGCCGTATTTTTAATTTTTACTACATTAAAACTCTCTAAAGCAAAGAGTTAATAATATCTTTTATGGTAACTCCCTCTGCCTCTGCTTTGTAATTTTTTACAATTCTATGAGATAAAATAGGAATAGCAACTGCCTTAACATCTTCTATATCTGGAGAAAACTTTCCATTTACTGCTGCATGTGCTTTGGCTGCTAAAATTAAATTTTGTGATGCTCTTGGTCCTGCTCCCCAATCTAAATAAGATTTTACTAAATCTGTAGCTTCTTTAGATTTTGGTCTTGTTTTACCAACCAAACCAACTGCATATTCTATTACATTATCTGCAACTGGTATTTTACGAATCAACTTTTGTACTTCAATAATTTCTTTAGCAGAAAATAAAGAATTTATAGATTCTACTACATTACTTGTTGTACTTTTTACAACTTCTACTTCTTCTTTAAAAGAAGGATATTCTAAATATATAGAAAACATAAACCTATCTAATTGAGCTTCTGGTAAAGGATAAGTACCTTCTTGCTCAATAGGATTTTGAGTTGCCAATACAAAAAATGGTAAATCTAATTTATAATGATTTCCAGAAACAGTTACAGAGCGTTCTTGCATTGCTTCTAGAAGTGCAGCTTGTGTTTTTGGTGGAGTTCTATTAATCTCGTCTGCAAGAATTATATTTGAAAAAATAGGTCCTTTTATAAATTTAAAGTGTCTATTCTCATCTAAAATTTCGCTTCCTAAGATATCTGAAGGCATTAAATCTGGAGTAAACTGAATTCTTTTAAAATTCAATCCTAAAGCATCAGAAATAGTATTTACCAATAAGGTTTTTGCTAAACCAGGTACACCTACTAAAAGAGAATGACCTCCACAAAAAATTGATAATAAAGTAAAGTTTACAGCTTCATGCTGACCAATAATTACTTTACCAATTTCTTTTTTTAGTGCGTTATATTTTTCTACTAAATCTTTTACAGCTTTAACGTCAGACATTATTTATTTACCTCTTTTTTCCAATTCTTAGAGAAAGTACATTTGTTATGTACAGCTCCTATTTTTATATATGTGTCTTTTATTTTGTCTTTAGACCATTTTGTAATGGTTTCTTCTTTCTTTTTTTGAAGTGCTAATTGTTGAATTTTAACATAATCTTCAATAATATCTGCAATATGAGTATCTGTTCTGTTTTTCATAATGATAAACTTAAACATCTTATCACCAGATCTTTCTTCATCGTAAAAAGGTTCTGTCATTTCACCCTTTTTAAGATCACTAACTCTTGCATAAAATGCAGGATCCATTCTTGTTAAATCAAACTTAGACTCTCCTGTAGAAGGATTTACAATAAGACCTCCATTATTCTTAGTTGTCTCATCATTAGAATATTTCTTTACAGCTTCAGCAAAAGTAATTTTACCTTCTCTAATTTCTAAAATAATTTTTTCTGCTTTTTCTTTTATTTCATTTAGTTTTTCATCTGGAACTTCTGGTTGCATAAGAATATGAGAAGCAATTCTTGTATTACCTTTAATAGCATGTAATTGCATAATATGATAACCAAAATCAGATTTAAAAGGTTTAGAAACCTGACCAACATCTAATGTAAAAGCCATTTCTTTAAATTCTTTTATAAAACTAGATTCTTTAGTTACTGTGTACTGACCTCCATTATTTGTAACACCTGGATCATCTGAATTGATAATAGCTTTCATTTTAAAACTAGAACCTTCTTCAATTTCTTTTTTAATACTGTTTAACTTAGCAATAATTCTTTCATTTTCTTCTTTAGTAGGTATTGCTTTTATAACAATTTGAGCCAATTCTATTTCTGCAGGAAATTGAGGTAACTCTCCTTTTTCTTTTAATCCATTAAAATACACTCTAACTTCTTCTGGAGTAACGTCTACTTTTTCAGTAATATTTTGTTGCTCTTTTTCTATTAAAACATTTTCGGTTTGTACAGAAGTTAATTCTTTTTTTAAATCATCTAAATCATTAAAACCATAAGCTTTAATTACTTTTTCTATACTACCATATTGTTGTGTAAAAAATTGAATACTTCTATCTACTCTAGACGATACTTCTGCATCAGAAACAATAACACTATCTACAACTGCATGATGAGCCATTAGTTTTTGTTGCATTAACTCATCTAACATTTCACAGTCAGAAATTTTTACTTTTCCTTCACTTCTTAGTTCTACTTCTTGCTTAAATTTTGCAATATCAGAGTCTAAAACGATGTTTTTACCAATAACAACAGCTACACCATCTATTTTAACTTTTTGAGCATTTGTTTGTAATCCCAAAAAACCAATTATAAGTGTGCAAATTGATAATTTAATATATTTTGAAATTGTTGTTTTGTGTTGCATCTTTTACTATTATTTTTTCTATCTCTCTAATTAATTCAATTTTACGTTTATGTAAAATCATTTGTTTTAAAGTTGGTGTTATATAACTCAAAGGAGCTATAGAATTTCGTTTTAAAACATCTTTTATGGTGGCCAAATATAAACCTATTGAATCTTGTTTTTGGATGAATTTTGTTTTTTTTAACAGTTTTTCCTTAGAAAAAGGAAGTTTTAACAAAATGTTATCTAATTGCGTCCAAACTGAATCGTTAAACTGATGAAATTTAAAGCTTAATTCTTGCTTTTCTAACTCTTCTAAGTCATTTATATCATCAGACTTAAAAAGTGATAATATTTCTTCTTTGTCGTTAATAGTATTATCTATATTAAGGTATCTAATTTTAACTAGTTCTTCATTTAATTTAAAATTTTCTTTATTTAATAAATAATACTCTTTTAATTCTTCTTCAGAGATTAATGTATCTAACTTTTGTTTTACTAGTTGTTCTTTATAACTATTAATTAGTAAACTTTCTTTATAATCTTTAACTAAACCATCTATTTGATTAACAGTTTCTAAAGAACTGTTGTTTTTTGCATTTTCTAAAAGAAGTCTTTTAATTGCCCAATCTTGTATATAGCTTTTAACTAAAACAAGACTATCGTTTTTATTAATATTTTGAGGTAAAGCTTCTTTTAAATCTTTTTTAAATAACTTTTCTGTATTTACAATTGCTACAATTTCTGATGCTTTATTTTCTTTTTCTTGAATTTGAAACAAATCACAAGAAGTTAAAAAAACTAAACAAAAAATAGTAGTTACATACTTCATTATTCTTTACCGTAAAATTTAATTAAATTTTTAAGTTGTTTTTTACTAACCTTTATCTTGCTTTTCTTTCTTAAATCTGCAATCCAGTTTTTTTCTAAAAAGGTTTGATAATCATTAATTACTTGTCCCTTTATTGCTTTTAAAGTGTTTGTTTTATACTTTGTTGAATTATTATCAAAGTATTTTTTTAACCCAATAGAATCTTTAGAAGACTTATTCCAAATTTTTTCTTGCATTAATTCAAACAACAACAAACCATCTTCATATTCTTTTAAAGTATAAGCATATTCTGGTTCTGTATGAATTAAGTTTTCTTTGTAATAGGTTAATATTTGATCTTCTTTAAACATATCAAACAACTTATAAACAGCTAAATGTCTTCTATTTCTAATGTATTTAATAAATTCTTCTTGAGATATTTTTTTATCATTAATACTTAAAATAGTACTTTGTAGAGAATCTTTAGAAATTGATCTTAACTGTTTATTATCTAAAATCTTTTTAGCTTTTTCAAACTCTACAATTGTGTACTTAGTTTTCAATGAATTAACTACTGCTTTTTCAGACAATTGCATTCTAGAGCTTTTTTTAATTTTTGCTTTTAAATCTTTTTTCATTTCGTCAAAAGATTTAACAGGATGCTTTTTTAATAGTTTAACAATATGCCAACCAAAACGTGTTTTAAATGGTTTAGAAAAATCATTTTCATTTTCTAAACTAAAAGCTGCATCAGAAAAAGGTTTTACCATTCTTCCCTCACCAAACTTACCAAGTTTACCTCCTCTTGCTTTAGAACCAGTATCATCTGAATATTTTTTTACTAAATCCTCAAATTTTTCATTGTTTTTTAGCTTTAAATATATGCTGTCAATTATTTTTTGCCCTTTTGCAGAACCATCTTTTATTAAAATATGAGCTGCTTCTATTTCTCCTTTAGAAAGTTTAAAATCATCAACTTGCATTATATGGTATCCAAATTGCGTTTTAAAAGGCATAGAAATTTCTCCTTTTTTAGTAGAATAAGCAGCTTCTTCAAAAGGAAACACCATTCTAAATGCAGAAAAATACCCTAAATTACCTCCATTACCTTTTCTTCCAGATTTTTTATCATCTTGTGCAGATTTATCTTCAGAAAACTGAGCAGCAACCGTTTCAAATTTTTCTCCATTTAAAATTCTCTCTCTTAATTTAAAGATTTTATTATATGCTGTTAAAGTATCTTTAGGAGTAGCCTCTCTTGGCATTCTCACTAAAATATGTTTCGCTTTTACTTCGTTTTTAGTTCTAAAATAAGCATCTTTAACTAACTTATCTATAAAAGTTGTGTCTTGTAAATAAGGTGCAGAAAGTTGGTTTTTATAAGTTTCCATCTCTCTTTTATAAGAAGGTAATGTGTCTAATTTTATGCTATAAGCTTCTTTAACCTTTAATTTATAATTTATAAATAATTCTAAATTTTTAGTTACGCTTTTGGCTTCATCATTATCTATAGCATCTAAATTTTTTTCATAAACTCTTTTAAATTCAGATACTGTAATTTTTTCACCATCTATTGTTATTAACGTTTTATCTTTCTTTTGTGCAAAAATTGATGTTGATAAACTTAAAACAAATAATAAAACTATTTTTCTCATAAACTTTTAATTATAACGAAATTATTCCTTTAATTTTTTCTGCTTTTTTATAATAAGAAATTACTTTTTCAGAATTTTCTATCTTTAATACGATAGAAACACTAACATATTTTCCTGTCTTAGATTTTTTTGTTTTAATTACAGCTCCTGTATTGTTAAATAACTCTTCAACTTCATTAACCTGATTGCCATCTGTTGGTACTATAAATTTATACAAATAATCTGCAGGAAAGCTTGTAGTTTCATCTAATTGATCTTTTAACTTAATATAAAATTCTTTTTTATCGCTCATAAAAATAGGTTCTTTTTATAAATTAATTAAAAATTACAAGACACAAAATTACGTTAAAAATTAGTTTTATTAAGGGATTCATTTATTTTTGTGCAATGCAGCAAAAAATATTACTTATAGGTGGTCCTGGAACAGGAAAAACTTCAGTTTTAAATCAATTAATAAAACGAGGTTATTTTTGTTTTCCAGAAATTTCTAGAGAAGTAACTTTAAAAGCTCAAGAACAAGGTATAGAACAATTATTTTTAACAAAGCCATTGCTATTTAGTGAAATGCTTTTAGAAGGTAGAGAAAAACAATTTTTAGATGCTATAAAATCTAAAGAAGATCTTGTTTTTTTTGATAGAGGTATTCCAGATGTGCATGCTTATATGGATTATTTTAAAACTGCATACCCTTCTATTTATTTAGAAAAAAGTAAACAATATAAATACGACAAAGTTTTTCACTTTTCTCCTTGGAAAGATATTCATGAAATAGACAATGAGCGTTATGAAACCTTTGAAGAAACTACTGCTATTGATGTATATTTAATGAAATCTTATACAGATTTAGGTTATAACATAATTAATGTTCCATTTGGTAATTTAGATGAAAGAACCAATTTTGTCATAAATTCGCTTTCTAGCGATTTATGATATCACCAAAACAAATATTAAAAAAACATTGGGGTTTTACAGAATTTAGACCTCTTCAAGAAGAAATAATTTCTGCTGTACAAAAACAAAAAGATGTTATTGCATTATTACCTACAGGTGGTGGAAAATCAATATGTTTTCAAATTCCTGCTTTGGCAAAAGAAGGTGTTTGCTTGGTTATTTCGCCTTTAATTGCCTTAATGCAAGATCAGGTAGATAATTTAAATACTAAAGGAATTAAAGCCAAAACAATTCCTTCTGGTGTTTCTCAAGATGAAATAATCACTCTTTTTGATAATATTAAATTTGGGGGAGTTAAGTTCTTATATATCTCTCCAGAAAGGCTACAATCATATTTTATTCAACAAAAAATAAAAGAATTAAATATTAATTTAATTGCTATTGATGAAGCACATTGTATCTCAGAATGGGGACATGATTTTAGGCCTTCTTATAGAAATATTAAAATTTTACGAGAATTAAATCCTACAAGTAACTTTATTGCTTTAACTGCTACAGCTAACAAAAAAGTTTTAGAAGATATTTCTAAAAACTTAGATTTAAACGAACCTCAAATTTTTAAGAAATCTTTTTTTAGAGAAAATTTAGCATATCAAATATTTACGGTTCAAGATAAATTACAACGTTTAATTAAAATATTTACAAAAACTAAAAAGCCAGCTATTATTTATGTTAATTCTAGAAAAAAAACAGAACAAATTGCAGCTTTTTTAAATGCAAATAATTTTAAAAGTTCTTTTTATCATGGTGGATTATCTACCGTAGAAAAAACAATTTCTTTTAACAATTGGATGTCTGAAAAAACACCAATAATTGTGGCTACAAATGCATTTGGGATGGGAATTGACAAAGCAAATGTTGGTTTAGTTATACATTTAGATTTACCATCTAGCATAGAAAATTACACTCAAGAAACAGGAAGAGCAGGCAGAAACAATAAAAAATCATTTGGTGTTTTACTTTTTAATGAAAGTGATATTTTACTTTATAAAGAACGGTTAGAAAAAACACTGTTAAGTATTAATGAAATTAAAGAAATTCATAAAAAACTATATCAGTACTTTCAAATTTCTTTAGGAGAATTAAGTGAAACAACTTATTCTTTTAACATTTTAGAATTTTCTAAAAAATATAATTTTTCTGTTTTAAAGGTAGATAGTGCCATAAAACTTTTTGTAAATAATGGTATTTTAGAAATTAGCAATAATTATAATAAAAAGTCTACCCTACAGTTTATTGTAAATAGTAAAACCGTATTAAATTACATAGAAAACAATACCAATATTAAAAATTTTACCAATTCTATATTAAGAACCTATGCAGGTTTATTTGAACAAGAAGTTAAAATTAATGAGTTTTTTATAGCAAAAAAAGCAGGTATCACTACTAGTTTAGTTTTAGAAAATTTAAATAGATTACATAATGATAACATTATAACATATAATGCTGTAAAAAGTGATGCAGAATTTACATTTCTATTTCCTAGAGAAGATGACTATACAATAAATAGGTTCTCTAAAGAAATAAAACAATACATCAATCAAAAGAAAAAAAAATCTGAAGATTTAATAAACTTTGTAAAAAACGATAGTATTTGTAGAAGTATTCAGGTTTTAAATTATTTTGATGAATCTAAAACAAAAAATTGTGGTATTTGTGATGTTTGCATATCAAAAAACAGAAAGGTAAAAAAAGGAATTTCTGAAGAAATAATAAATATTTTAAATCAAAATCATTCCTTAAGTTCTTCAGAAATTAGTCAATCTTTAGTTGCTAATGAAAAAGACATTTTAATACATTTGCGTCAATTATTAAATGATGATAAAATTAGAATCAATCATCAAAACAAATACCAATTAAACTTATAATTATGAAAGATTTACGAATTGTTTTTATGGGAACTCCAGATTTTGCAGTTACTATTCTTAAACATCTTATAGAAAATAATTATAATGTTGTAGGTGTAATTACAGCATCTGATAAACCAGCAGGAAGAGGTAGAAAGTTAAATGAATCTGCAGTAAAAAAATATGCTGCATCTGTAAACTTACCAATTTTACAACCTACCAATTTAAAAAATGAAGAATTTAATACAAAATTAAAAGCTCTAAATGCCGATTTACAAATTGTAGTAGCTTTTAGAATGTTGCCTAAAATTGTTTGGCAAATGCCAAAATATGGTACATTTAATTTACACGCATCTTTATTACCAGAATATAGAGGTGCAGCTCCAATTCATTGGGCAATAATTAATGGTGAAACAAAAACAGGAGTAACTACTTTTTTTATTGATGATAAAATTGACACTGGTGAAATTATCCTTCAAGAAGAAATTGAAATTTTAGATAATGAAACTGTAGGATCATTACATGATAAATTAATGTTTTTAGGTGCAGACTTAGTTGCAAAAACTGTAGATTTAATTGCAACAGAAAAAGTAAAAACTACAAAACAACCTGAATTAGAAGAAAAAGCAGCTTCAAAATTAAATTCTGATAATTGTAGAATTGACTGGTCAGATTCTTTAGACAATATTTACAATAAAATTAGGGGATTAAATCCATTTCCTGCAGCATGGACTATTATAAAAAACGAAGAAGAAGAAATATCTTCTAAAATTTATGCCATTAAAAAAGAAAAAGAAGATCATAATTTAACTTCGGGTAAAATTATAGCTTCAAAAAAAGAACTTAAAGTTGCAGTTAATGGTGGTTATATTATTATTGATGAAATTAAGCTTTCTGGTAAGAAAAAAATGGATTCAAAAAGCTTACTAAATGGCTTTAGTTTTTCTTTAGAAGCTAAAATGTTGTAAACCCTTTATTAGTAAGGATTGTAGAGTTTTTATATTTTTCAAGTAGCTTTATTAACAATTTACCATCATTTATTAACAAAAAGGCACTTTTTACACCTTCAAATTTGCGTAAACCCTTAATCCGTCTATATTTGTTAAGCTATTAAGCAAAAATATTTATTCAATTAATTTTTAAAATTTATTTATTATGAACAAGTCAGATTTAATCGATGCAATGGCTGCTGATGCAGGAATTTCTAAAGTAGCAGCTAAAGCGGCATTAGAATCTTTTACAGGTAATGTAACTTCTGCTTTAAAAGGTGGTGGTAAAGTTGCTTTAGTAGGTTTTGGTACTTTTTCAGTTTCTAACAGAGCTGCAAGAACAGGAAGAAACCCTCAGACTGGAAAAACTATTCAAATTGCTGCTAAAAATGTAGCAAAATTTAAAGCTGGAGCTGGTTTAAGCGACGCTGTAAACTAAGAGACTTAGTTTTAAAGTATATAAAGACTCTCTTTTTAAAGAGAGTTTTTTTTTATCCTAAATTTTACTATATTTAAAGATAATAAGTTTAAAACAATCATTTGAAACCAAATAAAGGTAAATTACTAATTGCAGAACCAGCTATTTTAAATGATAGTTCTTTTAATAGGGCTATTATTTTATTAACTGAACACACACCTAATAATTCTGTTGGTTTTATTTTGAATAGACCTCTAGAGTACACTATTAACGATTTATTGCCTGATATAAATTGTAATTTCCCTGTATATCAAGGGGGGCCTGTAGAGCAAGATAATTTATACTTTGTACATAAAATACCAGAATTACTTCCAGAAAGTGTTGAAGTAGCAAATGGTATTTACTGGGGAGGTAATTTTGAATCTTTAAAAGAATTATTAAACACAGAAGTGTTAAACTCATCAGATATTAGATTCTTTTTAGGGTATTCTGGTTGGGGAAAAGAACAACTTAATAATGAAATGAACCAAAACTCTTGGTTTGTTGGCGAAAATGACTTTGAAAATATTTTTTCTATGGATTATGAAAGCCTTTGGAAAAACAAATTACTACAAAAAGGTGGTAATTATAAACTTTGGGCAAATGCACCAAGTGATTTTAACCTAAATTAAATTCCAGCTATTTGTAATACTTTAATATTACTTGCTATTTTATTTCCAAAATCTGTTTTAAAAGTTTTTTTCTTATAACTTGTTACTGGTTGAACACCCATAATAGAATTTGTAATAAAAACTTCATCTGCTTTTTGTATTTCAAACGGAGAAATTGACGTTTCTTCGATGGTATACTCTTTATTTTTAGACAGAATAGAAATTACTTTTTTTCTTATAACTCCTTTTATACAACCTTCTTCTAAAGCTGGAGTTTTAATAACAGAACCTTTAATAATAAAAATATTACCATTAGTTACTTCTACTACCCCCTTTTTCTCATTCAATAAAATACAGTTATCTAAATCATTTTCTTCTGCAAAAATACTTGCCAAAGTATTAAGCATTCTATTATTTGTTTTTATTGTAGATAATAAACCAGAATAATTATAAAAATCTTTATAAAGATCTAAAGAATAATTTTCTTTTGTTTTAAAAGTATTCTCTTTTACCTCTATTGTGTAATCTATTTTATTTGTTTTAGGAGTGTACAAACCACCATCTTTTCTAAAAACATTTAAACGAACTCTATAAGAAGGTAAATCATTTTGAACTGCAACTGTTTTTAAAATTTCTTGCTCTAAAAACTCTAAAGTAAACTCAATAGGAATTTTCATACGAAGCATTCTCATTGATGCCATTAATCTAAAATAATGATCTTCCCAAAAAACAACCTTTTTGTTCATCACTTTTACTGTTTCAAAAATGGCATCTCCATATTTAAAAGCTCTATTTTCTGATGATATTTTTATATTTTCTGGGTTTGTTAAATTTCCGTTGAAATTAATCATTACTTAAAATTTTAGGTTGCGAAATTAATATTTTTTGTGATAATTAAGCATAAAAAAACTCAACAATAATGTTGAGTTTTAATTTTTTATTTTGAGAAATTAAGCTCCAATTGTATGCCTTAATTCGTCTATTTGATTTTCCCATAATTGTTTAGATTCTTCAACCTCATCTTCATCATCTGCAAAATCAGTAATAATTAAAGATACATCTTTAGTTAAAGCATCTACTTCAATTTTAATTTCAAAATAACTTTCATCATCTTCACTCTCTAACCATTTAAAACGTACTTTTTCATCAGTTCTTTTGGTTATTAATTCTGCTTTTTCCTCTTCTCCTTCCCATGTAAAGCTAAATTCTTTTCCTCTAGAGTTTACTTTATCTGCAAACCACTCTTGTAAATTTGAAGGTGAGGAAATATATTGATACAGCATGTGGGGTGATGCGTGAATAGGTATTTCTAATTCGAACTTTATTTTATCCATCTTTGTTATTATCTTAAGAGGACAATATAGGTAATAATTCTATTTAAAAAAAATTAAAAACACTTCTTGCCAGTTTATAAAATTCAATTATATTTGCAGCCTCAAACTTATGGCGAGGTAGCTCAGTTGGTTAGAGCGCAGGATTCATAACCCTGAGGTCGGCAGTTCAAATCTGCTCCTCGCTACTATTTTTAGATTACTAAAAAACAACAGTTTAGATTTTTCTAAGCTGTTTTTTTTTGCTCCAAAATTACTCTTTTTAATGTCTAAAGCTTATCAAAAATTATTATGTAAAAGATTTTAATTTTAAAATTAAAAACAACACCAATTCTTATTAAATATTTGTGTTCTAAAATTAAATTTTGAGTTTAGACAACACAATTACATAAAACACTCTTTTCATGATAATTAACTTTTAAATTCATAAATAAGCGATTAAAATAAACCCACTTTTTTAATCTTAACTTTAATTATTTTTTGTATTTTTATATGAAAAAGAATGTTAAATTATACAAATTAAATTAGTGTAATTTATTTTAAAAATCTTAAGTAACCCTCCTAATCTTAAGTTATGATTTATGACCAAATTGCTATATTTTTTTTACAAGGTACTTTAGTTGCTTTTGTAATACTTATATTATTTAGACTTAGAAAAGTATTAGGTATTGGCGCTCTTTTTGCCTGTTTAGGGTTATTTAAATTTATACAAATTTTTTTATCTCACTCTTCATATTCTTTTGTTAATAGTAACATTCTTATTGCTCCTGGAGCTTCAATTTTTATAACTGCTACTTTTTTTTGCATTATTGGTTATATATATAAAAGAAGATGCTTCAGAAACTAAAAAAATAGTAATAGGTTTATTAATTGTAGATTTATTAATTACTTTTTTATTAGAAGTTTTTGGATGGAATACCAATACAACTTCATCTCCAAATGATTCTTTTCCTCTAAAAAAATCTTTGTCTGTAATTTTTATAGGTAATATTACTCTATTAATTGATGCTCTTATTATAATTACAACTTTTGAGTTCCTATCAAAAAAAATAAAATACTTATTTTTTCAAATTTGTATTACTATGCTAATTGTAGCAACTTTTGATACTTTTTTCTTTTCTCTACTTTCTTTTTGGAAATCAGAAAATCTATATACAATTATTAGTATGGGTTTAATATCTAAAGGTAGTTTTACTATTTATTATAGTATTATTTTCTTTTTTTATTTAAAGTACTTTGAGCAAAACAATACACTATTTACTAAAATAAAATTTAAAGACACTTTTAATTTATTAACCTACAAACAAAAATTTGAACACGCTAAACAAAACATTAAAAATACTGAGAAAATGTTTCGTTTAATAACCAACCATTCTAATGATATAATTTGTTTACAAGATCCTGATAGTACTTTTAGATATATAAGTCCTTCAATTAAAAACATTTTAGGATATAAGCAACACAAGTTTTTAGGCAAAAAGATTTATAGTATTGTTCATGAAGATGACTTAGAAGAATTAAAATCTTTAATAGAAGCTAAAGAATTTAGTACAAAATTAATTAGAAATGTATATTTATTTAGGTTTAAACACATAAACGGAAAGTATATATGGTTAGAATTTTTAACTTCTCCTGTTTTCAACGGAAAACAAATTAGTTATTTTGTAACTACTGCAAGAGACGTTTCTAAAAGAGTATTAGCTGACAACGAACATAAAAAATCTGTAAACCTACTAACTAAAAGAGAACATAACTTAAACGAAGCAAGTAAAGTTGGTAAAATTGGTTTTATACAATATGACAATGCTTCTAAAACCTATACTTGGTCTGATTATGTTTATACTATATTTGGAATTAAACTTAATGAAGAAATACCTGAACAAAGAGAATTTTTAGCTTTTTTTAAAAAAGAATCTCAAATTAAAATAAGACATGTAATTAAAGAGAATATTCAAAATGGAATTTCATGTGATATTGAAGTAAAAGCTTACGACAATAATAAAGAAGAAATTTGGCTAAGAGTTATATTACATCCAATATTTAATAGTAAGAAAGAAGTAATAGGAAGAAGAGGTATTATACAAGACATTACTCACTTTAAAGCAACTGAATTAAGGTTAGAAAATTCAAAACTTAAAATTCAAAACTCTTTAGATTTATTAGCCATTAAAGAACGCTCTTTAAATGAAGCTAGTGAAATTGGTAAAATTGGCTTAATAGATTATAATAACGAAACTGGTACTTACACTTGGTCAGATAATACCTATAAAATTTTTGGTTTTAATCAAAATAATGGTGCTCCTAGTTTACAAGAAATGATAGCTCTTTTTGATAAAAAATCTAAAAAGAAATTAATAAAAACAATTGATGATATTAATTTAAAAGAACTTTCTAATGATATTGAACTTAAACTTATTAATAAGAAGAATAAAGAAATTTGGATTAGACATATAAGTAAACCTATATATAGTGATAATAATAACCTTTGTGGTAGAAGAGTATTAGTACAAGATATTACAGACTTTAAAAAAACACAATTTAAATTAGAAAAATCTAAACAAGACATACAAAACTCATTACACTTATTAGAGAATAAAGAACACTCTCTAAATGAAGCAAGTAAAATGGGTAAAATTGGTTATTTAGAAGATGATGTAGCAACAGATACTTTTATTTGGTCAGAATATTTATATAATATTTTTGGTTTTGATGCAAGTAAACCTGTACCATCTAGACAAGAAATTGCGTTACTTTTTGATGAAGACTCTCAAGAAAAAATGAGAATAGCAACTCTAAACCTAGATACAAAAGGAATTCCTTTTGATATCGTTTTAAAATTTATAAACCTTAGAAATGAAGAAGGATGGATTAGAATTGTTGTAAAGCCAGTATATAATAACGAAAATAAAATTGTAAAACGTAGAGGTCTTGTACAAGATATTACAGACTATAAATTAGCTCAAATTAAGTTAGAAAAATCTAAAGAAGAAATTCAGAATACTTTAAACTTACTTGAAAAAAAGGATTTTTCTTTAAATCAATCTAGTAAAGTTGCTAAAATTGGATTTTGGGAATACAATATTGCAAACGACAGTTTTATTTTTTCTGATTATGTATATAAAATATTTGGTTTTGATTTAAATGACAAAATTTTATCTAAAGATAAAATGAGAGCTTTTTATGATGCCCAATCACAAATAAAATTAGAATTAGCTACTAAAAAAATTGATGAAACTGGAGTACCTTATGATATAGAATTAAGACTTATTAATTTAAAAAATGAAGAAGTTTGGGTTAGAAATGTTGTGCAACTTATTTACGATAAAGAAAAAAATATTATTGGTAGAAAAGGTGTTATTCAAAATATTACTGAAAGAAAAAAAATTGAGCAAGAACATTTAACAATTAAAAACAACTATCAACGATTATTTGATAATGCTTCTATATCTATTTGGAATGAAGATTTTACTTTACTATATAATCAATTAGAAAAACTTAAAAAAAATAAGATCTCTAATATTAAAATACACCTAAAACAAAACCCTTTAATTCTACAATCATTAATTGAAAAAATAAAAATAAATAGCGTAAATAAAGCTTCTATAAAATTGTTTAAGGCAAAAAGTCATGAAAGTTTTTTTAATAATATAGAAAGAACTTTTGGTAATGGAGCAGATGAAGTTGTTTTAAATTTAATTGAAGCTATTTGGAATAATGAATCATTATTTTCTTCAGAAGTAAATTATAAAACCTTTAAAGGAGATGAGTTTGCAGCAATAGTATCTATCCCAATTCCTAATACATTAGAAGAGCAAAAAACAGTTCCAGTAATTATTCAAAGTATACAAAGTATAAAAGATGCTCAGACAGCAATGGAAGAATCTTTATACAATTTAAATAGATCTCAAAAATTAGTTCAATTGGGTAATTGGGGATATGACCCAATAGATAAAAAATCTGAATGGTCTGAAGAAGTATTTAATATTTGGGAATTCGACTCAGAATTTGGTACTCCAAATTATGAAAATATTATATCAAGAATACATCCTAACGATTTAGAATTATTTGAAAAATCACTTAATGATGCTATAGAGTTAGCAAAACCTTATGATATAGAATTTAGAATAACTACACCTAATAAAAAAGAAAAAGTTTTAAGAGCTATTTGTGAACCTATAAAAGATAATCATGGAAAAGTGATTAACTTAAAAGGTATAAATCATGACATTACAGAAAATAAAAAAGCAAAACTTAAAATAGAAAAAGCTGAAGAAATGTATAGGGTTTTAACAGATTATTCTAACGATTTAATTTGTTTACAAGAACCAGATAGTACATTTAAATACATTAGTCCTTCTATTAAACCTCTTTTGGGGTATAATCAATCAGAATTTTTAGGAAAACAAGTTTTTAGTATTGTTCATAAAAATGATATTGCTCCTTTAAGAGAAGCTATGGAGAAAAAGATATTTAATACCAATGTTGGCGTCTTTTCTTTTAGAGTTCGTCATAAAAAAGGGCATTATATATGGTTAGAATTTTTATCTTCACCAGTATATAAGAATAACGAGTTAAGTTATTATGTCACCTCTGCCAGAGATATTACACAAAGAGTTTTATCAAAAAAAGAAATTGATGAATATCAAAAATCTTTACAAAGTTTAACTACCGAAATTACTTTAATAGAAGAAAATCAGAAAAAAGAAATTGCCACAAATATTCATGATCATCTTAGTCAATCTTTAGTAATATCTAAAATGAAAATAAATGAATTGAAAAAAAGCAAACAGTTAAATGATTATGGTGAAGATTTATCCTTTATAGACAAACACATTTCTGAAGCTTTAACAAACAGTCGTAAAATAACTTATGAACTCTCCCCTCCTGTTTTATATCAATTAGGTATAATTGAAGCTATAAATTGGTTAGTAGAAGAAATAGAAAATACACATAAAATTAGTTTTGTTATTAATGATAATATTGAAGAAGTAGAACTAAGTGATATAAAATCTATTTTACTTTTTAGAAGCATACAAGAAGTATTAAACAATGCAATAAAATATTCTAAAGCCACTTTAATAACATTAAATCTTAATATTAATAAATTAGGCTTAGATATTTGTATATTAGATAACGGAGTTGGTTTTGACACTTCAATTCTAAATAACTTCCATAATCATAAAGGCAATGGTTTTGGTTTATTTACTGTAAAAGAGCGTATCAAAAATATAAAAGGAAATTTTATGATTACATCAAAAATAAATAAAGGAACTACTGTTAATATTTTTATACCCCTAAAAAAATGAGCACAATAAACAACATAAATATAGTTTTAGTAGACGATCATAAATTACTAAGAGATGGTTTAAAAAATATTATTGAACAAAAAGCACACATGCATATTATTGGAGAAGCTTCTAATGGTAGAGAAGCCATTAAAGTATGTACTAAGTTAAATCCAGATGTTATGATAATTGATGTTGCAATGCCTGGTTTAAATGGTATAGAAGCTGCAGAACAAATACACAAAATTAATCCTAAAATAAAAATAATTGGGCTTTCTATGCACTCTAGTAAGCAATTTATACAAGGAATGTTTAAAGCTGGTGCATATGGTTATTTATTAAAAGATGGAGATTCTGATGAGCTTATTACAGCAATTACTACTGTTGTAGAAAACAAAAAATATCTCTCTAAAGATTTAAATCAAGAGTTTTTAAATCTATTAAAGAAAGGTGAAACTATAGAAACCGCAAAACTAAGCCCAAGAGAAAAAGAAGTTTTACAATTAATTGCAGAGGGTAATTCCTCTAAAGAAATTGGAAATATTTTGTTTTTAAGCTCTAAAACTGTAGATGTTCATAGAAACAACATTATGAATAAAATAAACTTACATACTATACCAGAACTTACAAAATATGCTATAAAAAAAGGTTTAACTTCTTTAGATTTATAGTTAAAAATATTAAGAACTTTATACATTTCAAATCTTTTAAATTAAAACATAAAAAAAGCTAAACTTTAGGGGCCTATAGGGACTAAGTTTAGCTTTTAGAATATTTTTTTAGGGAAAAAATTCTTTAGGGGAATTTTACTTTGGGGGAAACTACATTAGGGAATATTGAAGGGGGTAAATTCAATATTTTAATTTTATTAATTAATTTTTTTCATTTTTCCTGTCCAACTTCTACCTCCTAAAGTAGATTCATAATACACATAACCTTTCTTTATTTTAAGAATTTTCATATGCAACTTAGTACCTGGTTTAAAAGGAAAATTAGGTAGGTTAGACTCTTTTATTGTCATAAAACAATCATTAATTGATTTCCATTCAATCTTAGATTTTATGAAATATTTTTTATTATTAAAGTACTCAGTATGTTCATTTTCAGAAAAAATAACTAAAACTTTTTCTCCTTTATACTTGTAAGTATATTCATTTTTAGCTAACATCGAATTTATTGAGTAATCTGTATTCATATGAGCTATTTTCTCATTATATCTATTAGAAGAATTCATAGCTAAATCTTGAGCTTCTATAGTAAAGGCAACTAGGGTCAGAATTAAAAATATTTTAAAATTTTTCATAATATTAAATTTTTAAGTAGAGGTTAATAAAACTTTTTATAGCAATAATATCTTTATTATTATAGTATAAATGTATAACAGAACATAAGGTAATCCTATAGGTAATTTTCTTATTTTTTAATGTTTAAATAAATATTTATGTATTTATATTTATTTAGAATGATTTAACATAAAATAAGTAAGATACTTATAGTCTATTACTTATAATTTGCTTAATTTTGTCTTGTCCCTCCAATTATTTTAATTCTTTTTATTTTGAAAACTATTCTAAAAGATTTATTAATAGTCGAAGACCATGCTTATATTAGAGATAGCATTATTAAAGCGATTGTTGATAATAATGATATCGGAGACCTAAAAACTTCAAGCACTTTAAAAGAGGCCTATTCTTTTTTAAGTAATACAAATTTTGATTTAATAATACTAGACCTTAGTTTACCAGATGGTAATGGTGTAGATTTATTAAAAATGATAAACGATAAAAAACTAGAAACAAAAGTTTTTGTTTTCTCAATGAGTACTAACTTAAAACGAATTTGTTTAAAACACGGAGCTTCAGCATTTTTTGATAAAGCAAACGATTTTGACAAACTAATAGAAGCTATAAAATTATCTAATTAAATATAAAAAAAGCAAATCATTTAAATGATTTGCTTTTTTACTAGTACTTAACTACTTTAAATATATCTAGAGACTATATTTTAAACCTATAAAGCCACTAATTACATATTTATTATTGCTATTATATAGTTCTACTAGATCCTTTCTATAAGTTAATTGCTGAGTACAAATAAACTTTAATTTATCATTTAATCTATAGTTAAGTTCTCCACTAAGACTAAAACTATTAAAACCTTCATCTTTTCTATAAATTTTACCAAAGTCTAAATAAGCACCAGCACCAATTTTACCATAAATACTTTTAACTATATAACCAGTACCAATAGAATATCTTTTAAAGTTTTTACCAACCAAATCTGCATATTCTACACCCAAATAAATTGATAAGTGACTTTTTTCTAAATTGTAAACTGGTACTTCTAACTTAGATAAAAAATTAATAGTTAAAGGGTCATTTCCTTTTTGATCTCCTACTAAGAATAATCTTGCATCTTGTTGAAGAGAAATTTCAATTTTATTTTGTCCATAGTTATAAAATGAAAGTATAAGGATAAATATTGTTATTATTTTTTTCATAATCAGGGGAATTTTATTTATTAATATTATTGTAGTTTTTTCATTTTACCTAACCAAGTTCTGCCACCTAAAGTAGATTCATAAAAAACATATCCGCGTTTAATTTTTGTAATTTTCATATACAATTTAGATCCACTTCTAAAAGGAAAATTTGGTAAATTAGATTCTTTAATAGTCATAAAACATCTATTATTAGCTGTCCATTCTATTTTCGATTTAATAAAATATTGTTTATTATTAAAATACTCTATGTGCTCATCTTTAGAAAACACAACCAAAACATCCTCACCTTTATATCTATAAGTATAAATTGTTTTTTCTAACAATGGTGCTACAGGATAATTAGCTATATCATAAGAAGAAGAATTATTATAATTAACTGATGTATTCATTGCCAAGTCTTGAGCACTAACTGAAAAAGACATTAACAAAAGAGCTAAAACTAATTGTAAATTTTTCATAATAATGTTT
Organism: Polaribacter sp. Z022; assembly: GCF_023555495.1. Lineage (GTDB taxonomy): Bacteria > Bacteroidota > Bacteroidia > Flavobacteriales > Flavobacteriaceae > Polaribacter. The sequence continues at coordinate 467,776 of NZ_JALCZO010000004.1, forward strand.
TTTAGGGATTTTTAAATTATTAAATAAATAAACTATAACTACTTACTATTATAGTACACTATAAATATATTTCAGAATATAAAATCGTTCAATAGGTATATTTCTTATTTTAATTTTAGGGCAGTAATTAGTAGAAAAAATAAATTACCTATTCATTAAATAAGACATTTTGATATTAACTTTACATTTTCATCCATAAAAAAAATATCAAATGAAAACACATATAAAAGTCATTTCAAAAAAAGAAATCTTAAACATAATTCCACTATTACAGAAACTTAATTCAAAAACCCCTATTAATTTATTAAAAGAAAGGGTAAAAGAAATGTCTGAATTTTCAAATTATGAATGTGTAGGTTTATATATTGAAGAAAAATTGGTAGGTATATCAGGTCTTTGGTATTCAACAAGACATTATATTGGCAAAACTGTAGAACCTGATCATGTAATTTTAGACGAAAGTTTAAGAGGTCAAGGAATTGGAAAACAATTCTTTAAATGGATTGACAATCATGTCCAAAACAAAGGTTGTGAAGCTATAGAGTTAAATGCTTATGTAAACAATCCTAAGTCTCATAAATTTTATTATAATGAGGGTTATAATATCTATGGTTTTCACTTTTTAAAGGTTTTACGTGATGGCAAAAAATTTTATTAATTTTTGATAAAAAAATTGTTGCACAACTAAAAAAACATCTTATATTTGCAGCTCTTTACCACGCGAAAGTAGCTCAGTTGGTAGAGCGTCAGCCTTCCAAGCTGAATGTCGCCAGTTCGAACCTGGTCTTTCGCTCATAAGACTTTATTAGAAATAATAAAGTCTTTTTTTTGCTTTAAATTTAAATTAATTTAACAATTGATAATCAAAAATATAGACTTGTTTTATTAGAGTAAAATTTTATTTTTTAATAAAAAAACCGAAACTTATCTGTTTCGGTTTTTCTTTTATAAATCTTTTAATTTATCACCAAAAATAAGTAATAATATAATTGGTATTCCTAAAGAAATAACTAATAATTTATTTGTTATAAATAAAGATGGATTTAATAAAAGTGTAATTGCAAAACCTCCCATTGCTCCACCTAAATGTGCAGAATGACCAACATTTCCTAATTGTTTTTTCATTCCGTAAATAGAATAAAGCAAATATCCAACTCCAAAAATGTACCCAGGAATTGGAATAGGAATAAAGAATAAAAACAATTCCATACCTGGGTATAATAATATTGATGAATAAACAATACCAGAAACAGCTCCAGAAGCACCAACTGCACTATAATAAGGTTCGTTTTTATGGTATTGAAGAGAATACAAACTACCTGCCAATAAACTTCCAAAATAGATTATTAAAAAATTTGGAGTCCCTAGAAGAGCTGCTACAATATCTCCAAAAAGATATAAAGCATACATATTAAAACCTAAATGCATCCAATCTACATGTAAAAAACCAGATGTTAATGTTCTAATTTTTTCTCCAGATAAAATTCTACTTACCTGAAATTTATATTTATCTAAAAAAGAATAATCTTTAAAGCCTTTCATAGACACTAAAACATTGGCTATTATCAGTAATAAAACTGCTTGATTTATATTGTTCATCATATAACAAACTTAATAAAACTCTTTGTTTTTACTATTTTTTTTTGAAATTAAATATAGATATTTGCATTCTAAAAGTAATTTATGCAGTATTTAGCGTTTATATTAGTTTATCCTATTATTTGGCTCGTTTCTAGATTGCCAATGAGAGTTCTATATATATTATCAGATTTTTTCTATGTAATAATTTATTACGTTTTTAAATATAGAAAGCAAGTTGTGTTACAAAATATTTCTTATGCTTTTCCTGAAAAATCAGAAAAAGAAAAAAACAAAATTGCTAAAGGTTTTTATAAGCATTTTACAGATATTTTTATAGAAAGTGTAAAGTCTTTTTCTATGAGCGAAAAAGAAGTTCTAAAACGTTATAAATACAAAAATCCTGAACTAATAGACAAATACGAAAAAGAAGGAAAAAGTATTGCTTTAGTTGGTGCACATCTTGCAAATTGGGAGTGGTCTTATAGTTTACCTCTTGTTTTAAATATAAAAGTATATGGTGCTTACAGTAAGTTAAGGAATGAGCATTTTGAAAAAATGCTAAAAAAGTTTAGAGAAAAGTTTGGAGTAATTGGCTTAAAAACTTCTGATACTGTAAAAGGTATGCTAAAAAACTATACCAATAAAGTACAAGGATTATACATTTTATTAAGTGACCAATCTCCTATGGTTGAAAAAACTTTTTATTGGAGTAAATTTTTTGGAGTAAAAGTACCTGTTCATACAGGTGCAGAAATGATTTCTAAAAAATTTGATTTAGTAGTTATAAATTATGTTACTAAAAAAATAAAGAGAGGTTATTATGAAACAGAATTTGAAGTTATTGCAGAGAACCCAAAAGAATATAAGAACTTTGAGTTAACAGAAAAATATTTAAAACTTACTGAAAAAAATATTAAAGAACAACCAGAATTATATTTATGGTCTCATAACAGGTTTAAACATCAACATCGTTTTGATGAATGGCAAAAAATGCACACGGCTAAACTTAAAGACAAAAAAAAGTGATAAACTATAGTTTATCACTCTTATCTATTTAGAAAATTATTTCTTAAATAATCTCTTTTATTTCATCTATAAATCTTACTGCTAAATCATCTGCTGCTTGTTGAGATTTTGCTTCTGTATAAATTCTAATAATAGGTTCTGTATTCGATTTTCTTAAATGAATCCATTCATTTTCAAAATCAATTTTTACACCATCTATAGTATTTACATCTTCGTGAGCATATTTAGAAGCCATGGTTTCTAAAATTTTATCAACATCAATTTCTGGAGTTAACTGAATTTTATTTTTACTCATAAAATAACTTGGGTAAGAATCTCTTAATTCTTTACAAGACATTTTAACATTTGCTAAATGAGATAAAAATAATGCTACACCCACTAAAGAATCTCTTCCATAATGTGAAGCTGGATAAATGATTCCTCCATTTCCTTCTCCACCAATTACAGTGTTTGTTTCTTTCATTTTAATAACAACATTAACTTCTCCAACTGCAGAAGCTGTATAAGTTCCTCCATGTTTTTGTGTAATATCTCTTAATGCTCTAGAAGATGATAGGTTAGAAACTGTGTTTCCTCCACCTAATTTTCCTAAAACATAATCTGCACAAGCAACTAAAGTATACTCTTCTCCAAACATAGAACCATCTTCAGAAATTAAAGCTAATCTATCTACATCTGGATCTACAACGATTCCAAAATCTGCATTTTCTTTAACTACTAAATCAGAAATATCTGTTAAATGTTCTTTTAAAGGTTCTGGATTGTGAGGAAATTGTCCATTTGGAGTACAATACAACTCTACACATTCTACATTTAATTCTTTTAATAAAGCAGGAATAAATATTCCTCCTGTAGAATTTACACCATCAACAACAACTTTAAAGTTTGCTTTTTTTATTGCTTCTACATCTACCAATTCTAAATCTAAAACTTCTTTTATGTGTTTTTCTACATACGTTTTGTCTTTAGAATAGGTTCCTAAATCATCTACTTCAGAAAATTCGAAATCTTCACTTTCTGCTAATTCTAAAATCTTAACACCTTCTTCTCCATTTAAAAATTCACCTTTTTCGTTTAATAACTTTAAAGCATTCCATTGTTTTGGATTGTGAGATGCAGTTAAAATAATACCTCCATCAGCATTTTCTAAAGGAACAGCAACTTCTACTGTTGGTGTTGTAGATAAACCTAAATCAATTACATCTATACCTAAACCAACTAAAGTATTAGCTACTAAACTAGAAATCATTTTACCAGAAATACGAGCGTCTCTACCAATTACTACTTTTATTTTTTCTTTACCTGCATTTCTTTCTTTTATGAAAGCTCCATATGCTGATGCAAATTTTACAGCATCTATTGGTGTTAAATTATCGGCAGTTTTACCTCCAATTGTTCCTCTAATTCCTGAAATTGATTTTATTAATGTCATTGTTTTTATTTATCTTTTAAAGCTAAACAAATATAAATTATTCTTTTAGATGTTTAACTATTTTTAAAGTTTAAGAAATTATTTTAATTAATAACTTTTAATTATATTTAAGAGTTAATATAATACGAAGTAAATATGAAATCAAGGTTCTTTTTAATTCTTGTACTATCTTTTACTCTTTTTAATTGTAATAAAACTGTAGATTGTGATATAGAAACTACAGAAGGAATAATTAAAATAGAATTATATCCAAAAAAAGCTCCAATTACAGTTACTAATTTTTTAAATTATGTTGATGCTGGTCTTTATAATAATGGAGTTTTTTTTAGAGTAACAACTCCTGAAAACGAAGCTGATAGAGATGTTAAAATACAAGTTATTCAAGGTGGAGTTAGACAAAAAAATAATATTGAGCCTATAGAAATTGAAACCACAAAAAAAACGGGTTTAAAACATTTAAACGGAACACTTTCTATGGCAAGAAGTACAGCAAATTCTGCTACTAGTAGTTTTTTTATATGTATTAACAATCAACCAGAATTAGATTTTAAAGGTAAAAGACATCCTGATGGATTAGGGTTTGCTGCTTTTGGTAAAGTAACTAAAGGTATGGATATTGTTAAAAAAATTAATGCTGGTAAAAATAAAAACCAACGTTTATTAAAACCTATTATTATAAAATCTATAAAGCGCACTAATTAAAAAACTATTGCGAAACAAAATCATAAATTGATTTAGAAATTTTTGCTAGTTGATCTGTTCCTTTATCAAAATCTTTTAAATTTTTAGAAAGCAAAACCAATACATACTTTTTACCATTTGGTAAATAAACAATTGCAGCATCATGATGTACACCAGTTATAGAACCTGTTTTATGAGCAATTTCTAAATTTTTGGGTAAATATTTAGGTATCATATCATTCCACTTTTGTTCCTTTAATATAGCAATCATTCTATTACAATCTTCTTTTAAACCTGCTTTTTCTTTTGCTAAAGCTTTCATAATTATTAACAAATCTTTTGCAGTGGTAGAATTACTTAAACCTAATTTATATGCTTTAATATCTTCAACACCTCTTAAAACTTTCATGTTATTAGCTCCTAAACTTGCCATAGTTTGGGTAGTTTTTTTAGCATCAACAATTTCAATTAAAATATTGGTTGCAAGGTTGCTACTTAAAGTAACCATGTTATACATTAAATCTGATATTTTTTGTTTTGTATTTATTTTACTATAAATTACATCATCACTATCTTCTCCAATATCCATTGTATACAAACTTCCATCAACAATACTTTTAAACTCATTTTTTAGTAAAATAGAATCATTTAAGTTTATTTTTCCTTCAGATTGTTGTTTAAATAGCTCAATCATAACAGGAATTTTCATAGTGCTGGCTGCATGAAATTTTTCATCAACATTTAAAAAAACAGAATTAGTTTCATCTTCTAAATCTAAAAAAGCAACAGCCACATCACCTTTTATTTCTGAAACTTGATTTTTAATTTTGCTTGTTAATTGTTCTATATTTTGTTTTGATGAATTTTGACAAGAAATAAAAAACAAGAAAACTAATAAAGTAAATTTATAAATAGACATAAATAAAGAAGTATTTCTTACTAAAATAGGCAAAAAAAAATCCGTAGCAAATTGCTACGGATTTTTAAATTATAAAAAAATAAAGATTATTTACCTTCTTCCATTTTTTTCTTTAAAGCTGCAAGACCTCCAATATCTCCTAAAGTAGTCTTTTCTGCTTCAGCTGCTTTTTTAACTGCTGCCTTAACATTTCTTTTCTCTTGCTCTTTAAATAAAGATGTATGAGAAACTACAACTCTTCTGTATTCTTTAGAGAATTCTAAAACTACAAATTCTATTGTATCTCCTTTTCCTAATTTAGAACCATCTTCTTTTTCTAAGAATCTTGTTGGTGCAAAACCTTCTACTCCATCAGCAAAAGTTACAACTGCTCCTTTATCATTCTTTTCTTTGATTGTTCCTTCGTGTTTAGAACCGATAGCGTAAGTAGCTTCATGTGCATCCCAAGGGTTAGTTTGAGTTTGCTTATGACCTAAGTTTAACTTTCTGTTTTCTACATCTAATTCTAATACTTGAACTTCTAATTTATCACCAACAGTTACAAAATCTGAAGGGTGCTTCACTTTCTTAGTCCAAGATAAGTCTGAGATATAAACTAAACCATCAATACCTTCTTCTAACTCTACAAACACACCAAAGTTAGTGTAGTTTCTTACTGTACCAGTATGAGTTGAACCAACAGGATATTTAGTTGTAATATCTGTCCAAGGATCTGGGTGTAATTGTTTGATACCTAAAGACATTTTTCTGTCTTCTCTATCTAAAGTTAAAATTTGAGCTTCAACTTTATCTCCAACTTTTACGAAATCTTGTGCAGAACGTAAGTGAGTTGACCAAGACATTTCAGAAACGTGAATTAACCCTTCTACTCCTTGTTCTACTTCTACAAATGCACCATAATCAGCTAAAACAACAACTTCACCATTTACTTTATCTCCAACTTTTAAATCAGTGTTTAAAGCTTCCCAAGGGTGAGCAGATAATTGTTTTAATCCTAATTGAATTCTAGATTTGTTATCATCAAAGTCTAAAATTACAACGTTTAATTTTTGATCTAATTCTACAACCTCATTTGGATGATTGATTCTAGACCAAGATAAATCAGTAATATGTACTAAACCATCTACACCTCCTAAATCAACAAAGACACCATAAGAAGTAATGTTTTTAACAACACCTTCTAATACTTGTCCTTTTTCTAATTGACCAATAATTTCTTTTTTCTGTAATTCAATATCAGCTTCAATAAGTGCTTTATGAGATACAACAACGTTTTTAAATTCGTGGTTAATTTTAACAACTTTAAATTCCATTGTTTTCTCAACATATTGATCGTAATCTCTAATTGGCTTAACATCAATTTGAGATCCTGGTAAAAATGCTTCGATTCCGAAAACATCTACAATCATACCACCTCTAGTTCTACATTTAACAAAACCGTTAACTACTTCACCAGTTTCATGAGCATTGTTAACACGTTCCCATGCTTTAATTACTCTTGCTTTTTTGTGAGATAATACTAATTGACCAGAAGAATCTTCTCTTTTGTCTACTAATACTTCTACTTTATCTCCTTCAGCTAATGCTTGGTTGTAACGAAATTCGTTTAAAGAGATAACTCCTTCAGATTTAGAGTTGATGTCAATAATTGCATCTCTCTCAGTAATTCTGATTACAGTTCCTTCAATTACATCACGCTCGTTTACGAAACCTACAGTTCCTTCTAACGCTTTTTCGAATTCAACTAATTTTTGCTCATCAACTTCATCAATACCTTCTTCGTATCTGTGCCAGTTAAAATCTGCTAAAAATTGTTGTGGATCTACAGCTGGAGTAGCTGTTTCTTGTACTTCAGTAGCAACTACTTGCTCTTCAGTGTTTTTTGTTTCTTCAGACATGTGTCTAAATAATTTTGTATCTTATTGTTTTTCAGATTTTTAACGATAAAAACGCAAAGAGTTGTTTTTATAAATTGTTTTATATAGTTCCTTTTCTAAATCTGTTCTCGTAAAAAGGAGTGCAAATTTACAAAAATCATTTGATTATTAACACATTAGAATTAATTTATTATTCTTTTTATTCTTGGTACACAAAAAACTACCTTTGCATTTTTAAAATCCTTTTTAGGTTGATATTGAAGTAGATGGATAAAAAGACAAAAGATTTAGTAGACAAAGGAATAATGCTTCCGTTAATGGAAGAGTTTTATACAATACAAGGTGAAGGTTCTCATACAGGTACAGCTGCTTATTTTATTAGAGTTGGTGGTTGTGATGTGGGTTGCCATTGGTGTGATGTTAAAGAAAGTTGGAATGCAGAATTACACCCACCAACTTTAGCTGATACAATTGTAAAAAATGTAAAAAAATATGCAGAAACTGTTGTTATTACTGGTGGTGAGCCTTTAATGTGGTCTATGGATTATTTAACTTCTTTACTGCAAGAAAATCATATTAAAACTCATATTGAAACTTCTGGAGCGTATTCTTTTTCTGGAAAATGGGATTGGTTTTGTCTTTCTCCTAAGAAAACAAAATTACCTTTAAAAGAAAATTATAGAGAAGCAGATGAGTTAAAAATGATTATTCATAATAAATCTGATTTTGACTTTGCTGAACAAGAAGCTGCAAAAGTTGGTAAAAAATGTAAACTTTATTTACAACCAGAATGGAGTAAAAAAGAGAAAATGACTGAATTGATCGTTGATTATGTTATGAAAAATCCAAAATGGAAAATTTCTTTACAAACTCATAAATACTTAAATATTCCATAAGTTTTTTATTTGAAGCTATTTCCTCCTGCTTTTCACTATATCTTTTCTTAATTCTTCAGAAAAGGATGTCGTTTCAATCAGGGCTAAACCAATTAATAAGCTTTTTGTACTTAAGAAATTCTTCTATCTACCAAAGCACAAATTCTATCAAATTGTTCTGTAATTCCCATGTCAGAATTATCAAAACTAATTGCATCATCGGCTTTCATTAAAGGAGAATCTTCTCTTGTAGAATCTATTCTATCTCTTTCTTCTACATTAAAAAGGATGTCATTAAACTCAACTTTATCTCCTCTATCTATTAATTCCTTATAACGTCTAGTAGCTCTTTTATCTGCAGAAGCTGTCATAAATAATTTTAATTCAGCATTAGGAAAAACCACAGTACCTATATCTCTACCGTCCATAACAATTCCGCTTTCATTACCCATTAATTGCTGTTCTGCAACTAATTTTTTTCTAACTTCAGAAATTGCCGCAACTTTACTTACTAATTGAGAAACTTCAAGTGTTCTAATTTCTTTTTCTACATTCTCATTATTTAAGAACATTTCTGCAAACCCTAATTCTTTATTAAATTTAAATGTTAAAGAAATATTTTTAAGATGTAATATCAATGCTTCTTTATCTAAAGAAGTTTTACTTACAAAATTATTATTCATCGCAAATAATGTAACTGCTCTATACATGGCACCAGTATCAACATAAATGTAATTATATTTCTTAGCTAATAACTTAGCTATGGTACTTTTTCCTGTAGATGAAAATCCATCAATTGCAATAATAATTTTATTACTCATTTTATCTTGTTCTCTCTAAATCAATTAATAAACTAAATGTACTTGCATTAGCTGCAGAATGGTATTTAGAATATGCATAATTAAGTTTAAATTTATTCATTTTGATTCCAAAACCAAAAGAAAATCCACTAAAAGTTCTTGCGTTTTGTAACTTTAATTCTGCTGCTCTTCTAAAATTATATCCTAATCTTAAATTAATAGCACTTTCAGGAAACAACTCTGCTCCTACAACAAAATGTCTGAATGCATTTTCAATAAATCCAATATTTCCTTCTGTTACATTTCCTTCTAAATCTGTAGTTTGATCAGATGGATTAGCTACAGATATATCCCATTGTTGTAAATTATCAATAGTCCCATACCATTTTAAAGGAACATGTTCTAATTTATATGAGCCACCAATTGCAAATTTAAATGGTAAATTTTCTTTTAAACCATTATAAGTAGAAATTTGGGCTCCTATATTTCTAAGCACCATTGTTAATACAAACGGTTTGTAAGGATTATTATATAGTAAAGCAATATCAGTAGAAATACCAGTTGAAGAAAAATTTCCAATACTAGAAGAAATTAATCTTAAATTCGAACCAACATAAAAATGTGTTCCTACAAAATTATAAGCATAACCAATAGAAAGAGCAATATCACTTGCATTAAAATTACCAGTTTCAATTCCATTTACATCAGCACCTATTAGAGTACCATAATCTAGATACTTAATACTACCATGAAAAACACCTGATCTTCTTGAAACTGAACTAGCAAACGATAAAGAACCTATATTTATTCCAGCCAAATAACTAGTGTAATTAACAGATATCTTTTTATCAATTTCATCATTAATTATTGATGGATTCCAAATTGGTTGATTAACATCTTTTTGTAAAGTTAATACTTCACCTCCTAATGCAATTTGTCTAGCAGAAGTAGATAAGTTTAAAAATTGATAAATATCTTGACCTCCTACTTGTCCAAATACAGAAGAAATAATAAATAAAAACGAGAAAAAAAGACTATTTCTAAAATTCATTACCTATAAACAAAAAGTTATAAATCAATAACGAAAATAAACTATTATATTTCAATTAACTATCAAATTAATAAATAAAAAAGCCTCAATTCATAATGAATTGAGGCTTTATAAAGAAAGGCGGCGACCTACTCTCCCACATAAATGCAGTACCATCGGCGCTATTGGGCTTAACTTCTCTGTTCGAGATGG
>NZ_JALCZO010000005.1 GCF_023555495.1 Polaribacter sp. Z022
CGAATACAGAATTCAAGAATTCTATTTTATTATTTCCAATATTAAATTCAGCATATTTCATTTTCGTTAATTTTTTTCACGCATTATTTACAACGGTTTTGTGTATGTTTCAGTTGCGTGGTTTAAGTATTAAATTTAGCAAATAATTACTGAATAGAAAATCCGATAGGATTTTCCCAAGTAAGCTAAAAGCAAGCAATTGAATATACACGTTGTTGTGCATAGTAATTTTAATTCCACTTATTTTTTTCAATATTGTGTTTCTCTGTTTCTTTTCTAATTAGTTTTCCGTCCTTGCTAAATGTTTTCACTATAGTTTTTTTCCTTTTATTTTCATAAATTTCATATTCTACTAACCTTTCTTTGTGGTCGTAATAATTTATACGATTATATTTCAAAGTTAAATTTTCATAAAAAGTCTGAATTACAAGTGTTCCATTTTCTCGATATTCTTTTATTTCAAGTGGTTTTCCATTTTCAAAGTTTCCGACAATTCTTTTCTTTCCGTTTTCATAAAAGTCAGTTTCAATTCCATTACAAGGTTTTTCACAATTTAGATATTTCCAGCGTTTTGAATGAAGTTCATTTCCAAATGAAAAGAGAATTTTAGGAATTATGATTGTGTCAATAGAATTTTCATTAATTATAGTTGAATAAAAACCTTGAGAAATCCAATTTCCACGTTTTGTATAATAAGTTACTGAAACTCCATTTTTTAATCCTGGAATTGAGTCAGTTTCAAATTCAGCTTCTACAAATTTATTCGTGCATTTATCTAAAAATTTAAAATCTAATTTTCCATTCTTGTCTTTTTGACTAAAACAAGAAAAGTTAATTAAAAAGAGAAATATTATTTTTTTGAGTAGGTTCATTTTTATTATGCACAACGGGTTATAAGTATTTAAAAATACATTTTTTTGGTTAAATTCTTCCGGATAATAAAAGTTTTTGTTCATTATTATCCAATTTATTTATCTTTTGTAAAGCAGCATCTAATGGATTTTGAATTTCCATTAAATCTTTACGTTTTACATGTGTGTAAATCATGGTTGTTTCTGGTTTTGCATGTCCCAATAAAGATTGTATATATCTAATGTCAACTCCATTTTCTAGCAGGTGAGTTGCATAACTATGTCTTAATGTGTGTGGGGTTACTGGTTTGTTAATATTTGCTTTTAAACAGCTCTTTTTTAGAAACTGCCTTACACTATCTGCTGTATACTTTCCTCCTTTTTGACCTTCTACAAAATAAGTTTTTGGGTTGTAAGAATGATAATAATTAGATAGCAATGGAAGAAAACTGTCTGCTAAACTAACATACCTGTCTTTTCTTCCTTTACCATTTTTTATAATCAATTGTTTTCTTTCAATATGAAAATCGTTGAGTTTTAAATTTACTAACTCACTAATTCTTAATCCACAAGAATAAATTAAAGCAATTATAGCTCTATGTTTTAGGTTTTGAGTGACTTTAATGATATTTAGAACCTCTTCTTGTGAAATTACATTAGGTAATTTCCTAGATTTTTTTGGTCGCTCTAATACTAAACTACTAATCTTTGTTTGTGGCTGAAAAACAATAAATAATTTTAATGCACTTATAAATTGTCTTTGAGAACTAATAGAGTAATTTCTTTCTACAAAAACTTTTTCAATAAACAACTCAACATCTCTATTTGTTAATTCTTCTAAGGCTTTTTTGGTGTGAAAATTTATAAAATCTGCTATGAAAAAAGTATAAGTTTGTATAGTACTTTTACTATATCTTTTTCCTTTTAGGTATAAATAAAAATTATTTAATAACTTTTTTTCTTCGTTGTTTAGTTTTCTTTTAAAAACATCTTTTTTAACAAGTTTTTGAGTGTCAATTATAGCTATGTTTTTAAAAAAATTAAAAACCAAAGCTAAATTTTCTTCACTGTCTTTTATGTACCAAGACTTAAGAGTGTAACTCCATTTTGTTCCATTAATTTTTTTAACGTTTTTTATTAAAAACTCGTTGTAATCAAACTTTATAAGAAGTTGTGCGGTTTTTCTATGAACTTTATGTTCTAAAAATATAGTAGGTAAATTTTTCATTCTTTTTAAATAGCACTTAAATTTAGTGAAATTTAATGAGATAATTAATTTTTAGTGCTAAACTTATCAAAAAAGAGTTAGTTAAATTTTGTTTGTTAATACTTAATTATATTTAGAATCTTTTACTTTTTTAGTTTAAAACACATAAATATTACTTGCCATAATTTTTAATGATTTTATTTTTTGTTATAGTTGTTTACTATTTTTATAATACAAACGTTTTAAAAGCTTATAGTCTTAATTTAGAGTTCAGTATTTAATAAATTTTCTGGGTTTGAAGTAAGTAAACTTAAATGTTTTGTTATTTTATTAACGTCCCAATTCCACCATTTTATCAATAATAATTTTTCAATTACTTCTGCTTTAAAACGCATTTTTATTTCTTTTGCTGGATTTCCACCAATAATAGAAAAAGGAGCAACATCTTTTGTAACTACAGATTTTGCACCAATAATTGCACCATCTCCAATTGTAATTCCTGGCATAATTGTAACATCATTACCTATCCAAACATCATTACCAACAATTGTGTTTCCTTTGGTAGGGTATGTTTTATGATCCATTGCACTTTGCCAATCTTCACCAAAAATAGCAAAAGGATAAGCAGAGGTAGATGCTGTTAAATGATTGCCACCATTCATAATAAATGATACATCAGAAGCAATCATACAAAATTTACCAATTATGAGTTTATCTCCTATAAAATCGAAATGGTATTTTACATTTTTTTCAAAATTATACACATCTTCAAAATCGTCATAATAGGTATAATCACCTACAATAATATTAGGATTTTTAATTATATTTTTTAAAAAGCATAATCTATTATATCCTTTTAAAGGGAATATTGTGGTTGAGTTTGGTGCAGCCATATTTATATCATTAAATTGTTAATAATGTGTGCAAGTACTTCGTCTTTACCTAGTACATAGTTAGACCATTTTGGATAAATTAAAACATCTGGTTGAATGCCTTGTGTTGTTTTATCTGATAATTTAAATTTTCTTTTAGAATAGGTAATAACTAACTTAGAGTTTGGTAAATTAAATTGACCCATATCTTGATAACCTGTAGGATTAGAACCTGTAGGTTGCTCAACAACTTTTGCATTTAACAATTGCTTAAAAAGAGCAGTATTACTTGTGCCTGCAGAAAATGTAACGTTTGATGTTAGTAAATAAACTCCGTTTTTCCAATCTACAGAATCTGCTAAATTTAATACATAAGCTAAAATTACACCCACATATAAATCTCCACCACCATTTTTACGTAAATCAATTACAAGGTTTTTTGTGTTGTTTTTAGCAATATATTTTACTAAATTATCTCCAAAATTTTGCATTTGATCAAAACTAGGATAACTTTTAAAATTGATATACACTGCATTTTTATTTTTGATAGGAGCAAACCATAAAAAATTGAATTTAGGATTTTTAGGTTTTTCTATTTCTGGTACTCCAATTTCTAATGTAGCATAATCTAATTGCTTTAGTTCAGTGTTTTTTAAGGCTGTAAATTGAACTTTAAACTCATTATTGTTTTCATCTAAAAAAGTAAAAAGTGCTATTTTTTTAGTTTTGATAATATTTAAATGATACAACAATTCACTTATAGTTAAATAGCTTGCAGTTCTTACAGTTTTAGAATATTTATTCTCTACAAATTGTGCAGTTTCAGAAATTTTGGAAGCAACTTCTGATATAGGAATTCCATCTACTTTTATTAACGTAGATTTTAAAATATTTTTTTTTGACGAAGGCGTTTTTACAACTCTCCATTTGTTTTCTATAAGCTGAATTTCAAAAGGAAATTGATGAACATCTAAATTTCTTAAAGATACTGCTGTGTGTCCATCACCAATTTTTTTAGTTAACTTCATTAACTCAATTATAGTCTTATAATCATCGCCTTTTTTAGAAAGATTTAAAATTTTTTGTGTAGATTTTTTAAATTCTTGTTTATTAATTTTATGATATAAATCGATATGTTTTTCTTCTAGTTTAGCACTGTATATTTTTAAATCTTCTTGCCAATTAATTTTTTGGGCAATTATTAATTGCGATAAGATACAAAACCCAATAAAAAAATAAATCTTTGTGTTTTTATGTTTATTCATAAGATAAATTTATAAAAATTGTTATTGTGTCTATATAAATTGATAAAAAAATAAAAGTTTAGTTACTTGTTTAATTCTTTTAAGATCTCAGCTATTAACAAAATTGAACTTTTAGTTGCTTCTGTTTGATTTAATGTACCAGATAAATAGATGTCTAAATTAGGACAATAATATAAAAAAGAACCTGTACTACCAGAATGTCCTATTAATTCTAGTTTTGGTAATTGCGGACTTAATTCATTTAAAACAATTTTTCTTAGCCCAAAACCATAGTACATTCCTTGGGTTTCTGAAACCCAATTTTGTATAGATTTTAATGTTTCTGGTTTCAATAATCTATTATTAAAAAGCGCTCTTTGAAAAGTAATTAAATCAGAAGTTGTAGAAACAATTCCACCACCTGCCCAATCTGCAGACAAACTTTTAAAATTCGAAATTTCAAAATTCCCTACAAAAATTTCTGCAATTGTATTGGTCTTGTTTATTGGCTTAGACAGTAAATTATAATAAGAATGATTCATTTTTAAGGGTTTAAAAATATTTTGTTTTATAAAATCATGTAATTTTAATTTACTAACTTTTTCTATAATTAAGCCTAAAAGAACATATTCTGTATCTGTATAATGATAGTTTTTACCAGGTGTAAATAAAGGTTTCATTTTATTTTTTGTAAACTGAATACACTCTATAGAAGACCAAGTTTTATTGGGGTTTATAAAAAGTTGATTAATTACGTTTGGAGAGCCATCTATTGTTTGATCTTCGAAATAATCTGGCAGTCCAGATGTGTGTTGTAAAAGATTTTCTATTGTAATATTATTAGAATAATTAACACCTTTTATAACGTGTAAATTAGTTATTATATCTTCTGATAAATGCTTACTTATTTTGTCTTTAAACGATAATAAATTTTTATCCTTTAAAATGGCAATTGCAGTTGCTGTAAACATTTTACCAATGCTTGCAGTATAAAAAGGATTATTTAGTGTTACTTTATTTCCATTAGAAAACGTACCATTAACTAGTTCTATATTTATATTTTTAGAATGTACTTTTAAAAAAGCATTTTGTACTTTTTTATTTAAGGTGTTTTTTTCAAAAATCTGTTTTATATTAAATGTATGTTTATTTTGAGCATTCATAAATACTGAACATGTTAAAAATGCTATTAATAATATTTTTGTTTTCATTTTTCAAAATTTGTGTTTTCTAAAATATAATTAACTACAATTTTGTTTTCTTTATCTGATAAAATATATTTTGCATTTTTTAAAAAGACTACTTCTTTTAAAGAAGGGAATCTTTTTTTTGCTTTATTAATCAATAATTTTCCATTGTAAATAAAATTATCTTCAGAAGCAATTATGTATAAAGGTGTATTAATTAAACTTGCTTCTTGTTCTGAGATTAATGGAAATTTATAAGAACTTAAATTACTAGTTTGTATTTTTTTTGATAAATATTTTAAGGATAAATCATTTATTGTTGGGTATAGCTTGTTGTATATTTTATTTAAATATTTATCGTTATTAAAATTTTTATAACATATTAAAGGAATTAATAAGTGTGATGCTACTTTAAAATAATTCCATTTTATAACTCCTGTTGGATTTATTAAAAATGCTTTTTTAATTCTTTTAGAATTTGTTGTTAACGTTTTAAAGCCAATATAACCACCTAATGAAATTCCTACAAAATAAGCATTGTATACTTGTAAACGAGATAAAACCTCGTAAAACCATTTACTATGGTCTTTTTTAAAAGGATTTAAATGAAACGCATCACTTAAATTGGGTTCATTTAAAATATCAATAGCATAAATTTTAAAATGCTTTTCTAATCCTCTTATAGTTTGTATTGCAAATGGTGCACAACCAAAAAAGCCATGCACCAATATTAAAGGGGGTTTTTTATTGTTTTCTAAAATAATAACATTAGTATCTCCAAAAGATGTTTCAACAGTTTGTAGTTCAAAATCTAAATCTAAATTATCTAATTCTTGATAGTATAAATTTAATATTTGTGTTCTCTCTGTATTTCTAATTTTGGACTTCATTTTGCTATTAAAACCAGTTAAACCCTACACTTAATCCAAAAGAAACAGCATCTCTATGTTGGTTATTGTCTAGATTAACTCTTCCCATTAACACTTTACTTTGAATGTTCATTGCAAAGTTTTCTTTTTGATAAAACTCATAACCTACACCAACAGATACAATTTTACCAAAATTCCAATCATCATTTATATCACTAATATCATATAAAGCTGGAGAATCTATAGCTAATCCTAAACCACCATTTAACCACCATTTGTTAGAAAACCAATATTGTACTCCTGTTAGAACTCCCCCAAAATGTCTGTCATTTCCTTCAAAACTATAAATAGACCCAGGTAAAGAAGCTGTAATAGCTAAATTTTCTTTTACCATATATCCTACTTTTAAATCAGGGAAAATCATAGTTCCTTCAGATTTGTCAAAAGTTTGAGTTCCTTCGCTGTTTTCTAAACTTATTGATCCTGCTCCAACACTAAATTCGAAAATAAATTTTTCTCTATTAGGAGTTTCTTGTGCATTTTGATTAAGCGTTACAAATGAGATTAGAATTAACGCAATTAAATTTAATTTGTTCATAGTTTTTTTACTTCTTGTTTTTGTGTTCATTTTTTTGTTTTTAAAATTTTACGCTGCAAATATGTTGCAGATTCTAAAGTGAATCGTTCTGAATTATATTTCAGTACTTATTGTTTAGAAGAATTATTAAAAAAGTTAATTAACTTTTTATTTCCATATTGGGGTGCAATATTATCTTTTGCCATTAGTGTTAAGAAAAACTCTATAGGTCCATATGTTTTTACACTGGTAAATTTTCTTAAACTCCAAATTGTAAATTTTCTAATACAATCTGGTAAATGTGTTATTTTTATAGGTTTATTATTAGCTTGTAAAGCCATTTTTCCAATTTCATTTAAGCTTAAAATATCTGGACCACCAACAGAAATTTCTTTTAAATTTTTATGTAATAAACCATAAATAAAGTGTGCTAAATCTTCTCCATGAATAGGGTTAAATTTTTGATTTCCTTTACCAAATAAGTAAACCCTCCCAGATTTAGCCATTTGTAAAAAGTCTTTCATATCAGAGAAAAAACCATTGGGCCTAACAATAGTGTACTGTAATCCAGATGACTTTAATTCGGATACAAATTTTTCTTTAGCTTCAAATATTTTTAGGTGCTTGTACTTATCTCCATTAATTGCAGAAACATAAACAAAATGTTTAACCTTTGCTTTTATAGCTTCATCTAGCAAATTTTTATTGGCTTTATAATCTACATCCATATAAGTTAAACCATCTTTTTGTCTAGTAATTCCTATAGTAGAAATGACAATGTCTATATCATTGCAGATATTTATTAAAGTTTCTGGTTTGGTAACTTCTGCAATTTTAATTTCAATATGCGATTCTGAAAATGCTTCTAGTTTTTTAGTGTTTCTAGCAAGTACTCTAGTTTGTTCTTTGTTTTTGTCTAAAACTTTTAGAATATGATTGCCTAAATAACCAGTTGCTCCTGCAAGTAATATTTTTCTATTTTTCATGATAATCTATTGAATTTTGAGAATGTTTACACTCTTTTAATTCCTTTAAGTGTTTTAATTATTAGAAATATATTCTTCAATTGCAGTTGTAATTAATACTTTTATTTCTGTCCATTTTACTTCATTTCCAACAAATGTTCCATCCATATTAGATATGATTACAAACCCTGCAGTACCATCTTTTTTAAGTTGTATATGAGAAGAAATACCTAAACTATTTCCTCCATGCATTAAATAATCATCTTTCATATACCAAAACAAACCATGGTTTTCTGCAAAATCTGTAGGTACAATTCCGTTTTGTAATTGTGCTCCAAATAATAATTGATAATATTGATTAGAAAATAAGGTTGCAGATTCTCCTCTTGCTCCACGCATCATTTCTAATAAATATTTGCTCATATCATTATTGTTACTGTATAAACCACCTTCTACATATCCATGATTTGCATAGTTTGGAAAAGGTGTGTTTGTATCATAATATAAAGTGGCCATATTTTGAAAATCTACTTGCTCTAAATTAAAAGTAGAGTTATTCATTTGTAAAGGATTTAATATGTAATTAGCTACATATTCATCATAAGAAATACCAGAAACATGCTCAATTATAAAACCCATTAATGATGTTGCATCATTAGAATACGCCCAAGTTTCTCCAGGTTCTGTATCTAAATAATTATCTAAATTGTATAAATCTCCATCTTCACTAAAAATTTCTACTAAATATTCATCTAAATCTATTTGTTCCATTTGCTGAATACCTAAATCATTTACCAATATGTTGCCAATAGTTGTGTCTATATTTTGCCCCATTAAAATGAAATAATTGCTACTTATGTATGTTTGTGGAACATCTATAATACCTGATGTGTGGGTAACTAAGTGCTTAATTTTTATAATTCCATTTGGGTTTTTAGGATTTACAATATCAATAGGTAATAAATCATTAATATTGGTTTCTAAAGTAAATAAACCTTGCTCAATTGCTTTTGCAGTTGCTGCACCCAAAAAAGTTTTACTTGTTGATGCTAAATTATTTAAGGTTTGATTTGTATATGGAATTTGGTTAGTAATGTTAGCATATCCAAAAGATTTTTGAAAAGCGATATTGTTGCCAATATTTATATTCACAGAAAAACCTGGAATATCTTTTGAGTCTAAAAGGGTTTCTAAATATTCGGTTAAATCTTCATTTGTTTTGATACCATCTAAAGGAGGGTTTGCTATATTGTCTTCATTGTTACAAGACATCATTAAAGTTGATATTGATAGTATTAGAACTATCATAAAATTATTAAGTGTTTTCATAATTATATTTTTAATTGATTTTAAATTTTAACACTGCAAAATTGAAGTATAAGTAAGTGTCAGTCGTTCTAATTTATAAATTAGAACACTTTAAAAAAGGAAGATGAATTTTTAAATAGCAGTTAAACACAAAATATATAGTTGTAAATATTTTGTGTTTTAAAGATTTAAAAAAAAGTAATTTGAGGTTTAATTTTTTTGAGACTTAACCCACTGACTTGGAGTTGTGCTTTCTGTCTTTTTAAAGTAAGTGTTAAATACACTTTTAGAGTTAAAACCACTATCATAAGCCAATCCTAAAATAGTAATGTGGTTAAACTTTGGGTTTAATGCAATGCTTTTAAAATGTTCTAATCTGTATTTATTTAAAAACTCGTTAAAGTTTATGCCCATTATTTCGTTTATAAAAAAAGAAAGTTTGTTTGGATGTAAATCTATTTCATCAGCCAAAATATTTAAACTTAATTGAGCATTTAAATATGGTTTATTCTTTTCAAAATAATCTAACAGTTTTATTTTGAATTTTTCTTTTTCTGCTTTTTCTATGGTGGTTTTAGAACCAATTTTAGTTTTTACAAGAGGATCTAAATCCTTTATTGAAAGATTAGATTGATGTAAAGTTATAAACTTGCTATTAGATTTTAGTTTTTCTAACAAGGGTTCATTTCTGAAGTTTATTATTTGTCCACGTTTTTGGTCTATATATATTTTTAATAGATTAAAAGCAATTTCTTTGTGGTTGGTATTTGCAAGAATAAACAATTTTAAAGGAGCCAATTGTGTGTCTTCTTTATCAGAATTAGTCCATTGTTCAATTTGATATTTAGGTATTTCTGAAATTCCTTCATTTATAACACTAAATAATAATTGATGTAAATCTGCAGTTTTTTGATTTTTTACAGCGTCATTAAATTCTTGTTTTCTATTTAACCAAATTAAACATAAACAATGTAAATGATTTGCAAGTTCTAAGTCTTGGCTATAATTTACTGCTTTTCTAATATAGTTTAAAGCTACTTCATATTCTTTTTTGAAATAATAAATATGAGCAATTGTGTATAGGTTATTTGCTGATAAAGGGTCTAGTTCTAGTAATTTATTTGCATAAAATAAAGCTTGTTTAAAAAAACCATTTGCAGTAAATAATTCTGCCATTGCTTCTAAACCATCTATGTGATTTGGGTTTATTGCTAAAACATTTTTTATATGAGAATAAGTAGAATTAAAATTCCATTCTCCCCAATAACTTTTACCAACAAAAGAAAGTGGGTATTCAGGTAATTTAGTGTCAATTTCTTTAGCTTTTAAAAAATTTCCAATGGCTAATTCTATACCTTCTTCATAAGGCATAAATCCCCATGTAGCTAATAAACCATAACATTGTAAGTTTGCATAATAAGCTTTAGCGTAATTTTTGTCTGCTTCAATTGCTTTATCATAATAATTAATTGCAATTGTTAAAGATTCTGGTGTCCATTGTAGTTGCGAATAACGTCCTTTTAAAAAAAGTTCATATGCATCAATACTATTAGTTGTTTTTTTAACTAAATGATCTTGTATATCAAAATGCCCAAAATTATTTCTGACTTCATTGGCAATTAATAAGCTAATTTCATCTTGTAATTTAAAAATATCTAAAAGTTCTTTATCAAAATTTTTAGACCAATAATGGGTGCCTTCTCTTGTATCTATTAATTGTGCAGTAATTCTTACTCTATTCTTATCTTTTCTTACACTACCTTCTAAAATGGTAGAAACATTTAATTGTTTACCAACTTTTCTTAAGTCTATATTTTTTCCTTTAAAGGCAAAAGATGATGTTCTTGCTATAACTTTTAAATGCTCAATTTTAGTTAAAGCATTAATAATTTCTTCGGTTATACCATCACTGAAATATTCATTTTCTAAATCATTGCTCATGTTTACAAAAGGTAAAACTGCAATGGATTTGTTATTTTTCATTTTTCAATAACTTTTTTTCTAATTTATTTAAAAACTTGAAATCTCTGTTCAATTTAAATACATGTTACATTATGATAACGATAAAATCTATCTTTTGTAACAAGAAAACAATAATTTATTTAATTATTAACCTGTTTTAAATTGATGTCTAAATATAAGATTTTATATTTTAGTTCAACTTGTGTGAAAAGTTATCCTAGGACTTTTATTTTATAATTATAATTCTTTTTTACTCCTCGCTTTTAATATTGATAAATTATTTTTTGTTACAAACTATTCAATTTACCTATACATGAACCATACAAAATGTGTTTTATGTCTTTATTTAATAGTATTTAATGTAAATTAGTAACCAAACAATACACAAATTAAAATGTATAGATTATTCTCGCTGATTTTTATTTTTTTACTTTCTGTTACAACTTTAGCTCAAGAGTTGCCACCTATTGCAACATATACTGCAAAAGATTATAAGGCAGAAAATCAAAATTGGGCTATATCACAATCTGAGGCAAAATTTATTTATGTAGCAAATAATAAAGGTTTGTTAGAGTTTAATGGAGCAGATTGGGTATTGTATCCTACACCCAATGAAACAGTAATGAGATCTGTTAAGGTTTTAGGAGATAAAGTATTTACTGGTTTTTATATGGATTTTGGTTTTTGGACTAAAAATGTTTATGGAAATTTAGTTTACAACTCAATAGCCAAGAAAGAGAATATTAAAATGTTAGAAGATGAACAAATATGGAGTATCATAGAAATAGATGGTTGGGTTCTCTTTAAATCTTTAGAAAGAATTTATTTATATAATTTAGATTCTAAGGAAGTAAAAATCATTGAGTCTGAATTTAGAATAATTACTTTATCTAAAGTAAATGATGTCATTTATTTTCAAGAAGCTAATAAAGGTTTGTTTAAAATAGAAAATGGTGTTCCTAAATTAATATCTGATCATAAAGTATTAAGAAATAATATAGTAGTAGAAATTTTTGAGAAAAATGAAAAGTTGTTGATTTTAACTCAAAAAGCAGGTTTTTACTTTTTAGATGAAGGTGAAATTGTTAGGTGGGAAACGCCTTCTGAGGCAAAGTTGAAAGATGTTACAGTTTATAGTGCTAAACTTTTAAAAAACAATGATTATGCTCTTGGAACAATTTCTGATGGTTTTATTTTACTAAACAGTGATGGAGAGATAAATTATCAAGTTACACAAAAGTCTGGTTTAAATAATAATACAGTTTTATCAGTATTTGAAGATATTGATAATAATATTTGGTTGGGTTTAGATAATGGAGTCAATTCCATAAATAGTACTTCACCTTTTAAAATTTATAATAATAACGATTTTATTGGTACAATTTACGCCTCTATTGTTTTTAATAATACGCTCTATTTAGGTACCAATCAAGGGCTCTTTTACAGAGAAAAAAACTCTAAAGAAAGTTTTAAATTGGTAGAAGATACTCAAGGTCAGGTATGGAGTTTATCTGTAATAGATGGTAAGTTATTTTGCGGTCATACTTCTGGAACTTTTATTATCAATGCAAATAAATCTAAGTTAATTTTTAACAAAGAAGGTACATGGAAATTAAGTAGAATAAGTGATAATTTAATTCTTCAAGGATGTTATGATGGTTTATATGTTTTAGAAAAGAAAAATAACACATGGAGTTTTAGAAATAAAATAACGGGTTTTAATAACTCAAGTAGGTTTTTTGTAAAATACAATAATAAAATATTTGTAAATCATGAGTACAAAGGGGTTTTTAAACTTGTTTTAGATAATGATTTGCAAAAGGTTGAAAGTGTTAGTTTAGAACAATCAATTACCAAAGGGCTTCACTCTTCGTTAATTTCTTATAAAAATAAAATGCTTTATTCTAGTAAAAATGGCGTGTTTTTGTATGATGATAAAAACGAAACATTTAAAAAAGATAGTGTTTTTAGTCAGTTAATAGATAGTGATAATTACTTATCAAGTGTTTTAGTGCTTAATAAATCTAACAATGTTCTTTGGTCTTTTTCAAAAGAAAATATTAAATATTTAATACCAGGTAAATTAAGTAATAAGCCAACTATAAAAAGTATTCCAATATCAGAAACTGTTTTAAGATCTGCTCCAGGTTTTGAAAATATAATTCATTTAAACAATGAAAACTATTTAATTGGTGCTACTAATGGGTATTTAGTTGTTAATTTAAATAAAGTTGTTAAGTCTAGTGAAAATAATATCCAAATTAACAAAGTGAATAATTTTGTGTTAGATATGCCTAAGACAAGTGTAGGTTTGTCAACAAAAAAAGAGTTTACTTCTAAAGAAAATAATTTTGAATTTTTCTATAGTGTACCAAATTATAACAGTACTACAAGTATAAAATATCAGTATCGATTACTGGGGCAAAATAAAATTTGGAGTGTTCCATCAGAATCAAAATCTGTTCTTTTTGAAAACATTTCTTATGGTAGCTACACATTTAAAGTAAGGGCAGTTGTAGGTGGTAAATTAAGTAATAATGAAGCTGCTTTTAGTTTTGTAATAGATAAGCCTTGGTATATTTCAAATACTTTTATTACTATTTATGTGCTTTTATCCTTATTTGCTCTTTATTTAGTTCATGTTGCTTCTAAAAGATATTATAGAAAACAGCGTAAAGAATTGTTAGAAAAAGCAAATAAAGAACTAGAATTAAAAGAATTAGAGAGTTCTCAGCAAATCATAAAGTTAAATAATGATAAGTTAAGACATGATATTGAAAGCAAAAATAGAGAGCTAGCAACATCTACAATGAATATTATTAAAAAGAATGATTTTCTAAACACTATAAAGTTAGAATTGATATCTGGTGGAGAAAAAAATGTTGCTAAAGTTATTAAGATAATAGATAAGAACTTAAACAATACAGACGATTGGAAAATGTTTCAAGAAGCATTTAATAACGCAGATAAAAATTTTCTTAAAAAAGTTAAAGACAAGCACCCAAATTTAACCCCAAATGATTTGAGATTATGTGCCTATTTAAGGCTTAATTTATCTTCTAAAGAAATAGCTCCTTTGCTTAATATTTCTCCAAGAAGTGTAGAGGTTAAAAGGTATAGATTAAGAAAAAAGATGGAGTTGCCTCATGATTCTAACTTAACAAATTATATTTTAGAAATATAACACCCAAACAAACAGCTTTTAATACACAACATTACCTATACAGAGTTAAAATAGTATCATTTTACGGTAATTTTTAACACATGTTAAAACCCTTGTATTTATTAGGGAATTGATGATTTTTACTTGTTTTATTTACGATGTATGTTTTTTGTAGTGGCTGTTTTTATCATTTAACTAAATTTTAACTATAGTTTTATAATCAAATAATAAATCCTTAATTCATGAGAAAAAAATTCACATTATTACTCCTTTTATTTATAGGTATTTGTGCTTCTGCACAAACTATTAATGTAAGAGGTGTTGTTAAAGATGCTAAAACAGGTGATCCATTACCTGGAGTAAGTATAATAATTAAAGGAACTGTAGTTGGTACCGAAACTGACTTTGATGGTTTGTACAATCTTTCAAAGGTAAACAAAGGCGCAACTTTGGTTTTTAATTATTTAGGATATGCTGCAAAAGAAGTAGTAGTTAACAATCAAACTATTAATGTTTCTTTAGATGAAGCTGCAGAAGCTTTAGATGAAATTGTAGTTATTGGTTATGGTAGTCAAAAGAAAAAAGATGTTACTGGAGCAGTATCTGTTGTGGGACAAGAAACTCTTGATGAATTAAAACCTGTAGATGCTGCCCTTGCTTTACAAGGAACAACATCTGGTGTTACTGTAAACCTTTCTTCTGGAGCACCAGGAGCAAGTACTAATATTTTAATTAGAGGGGTAAGTTCAAACTCAAACAACCAACCTCTTACTATTGTAGATGGTTATGAAGGTAATTTAAACAGTATCAATCCAAATGATATTGAGTCTATAACTGTTTTAAAAGATGCACAAGCTGCAATTTATGGTATTAAAGGTGCAAATGGTGTAGTTTTAGTAACAACTAAAATTGGTAAGAAAAATAAAAAAGCAACTATTAAGTATGATACGTATGCAGCTTTTCAACAAACTACTAAAAAGTTAGATTATTTAAATGCTACAGAATACGAGTTACTTTTAAATGAAGCTTATGGAGCAAGTGGACAAACATTACCTTTTAGTAATGTAGGTTCTTTAGGTAAAGGTACAGATTGGCAAGATCAATTGTTTAATGATGCTTTATTAATGAACCACAACCTTAGTTTGTCTGGTGGTGGAGAAAACTTTAGATATTTTGTAAGTGCTTCTCGTACAGAACAAGATGGTATTATTGCTAAAGAAAAATCTAATTTCATAAGAAATAATATTAAAGTAAACTTAGGTGTAGATATAAGCGAAAAATTAAAGTTCTCTTTAAATGCAAATTACTATACAAGTGCTTCTCAAGGATTTGATAGTTCTCTATTATTTAATGGTTTAAATTATGCTCCTACTTTTGGTTTAGATGAAAATGATACAACTAACTTTTTAGGAATAGAAGTTGTAAACCCATTATCATTATTACAAAATACTTATGGAGAAAATAATGGAAATGGAATTGAAGGTAACTTTAAATTAGAATACAAACCTATTGAAGGATTAAATGTAACATCTAGAGTTGGGTATAAAATTTACAACGAAAAACAACGTTCTTTTACACCAATTCAAGATTATGGATCTAGTAAAGTATATAACAAAACACAAAGTTCTGTTTATCAATTTAAAGCTACTTCAACTTCTGTAACTTGGGAAACTTTTGCAACATATAATAGAACATTTGCAGAAGATCATAATGCTACATTTACAGCAGGTACAAGTGTGCAAAATGATTTGTTTGACGGTATTTATGCAACAGGTTTTGATGTACCAAATAATGCATACGAATTTGCAGATATTAGTTTAACAAATTCTCAAAGTGATCAAAGAAGTATAAACACAGGTTCTAATGATAAAAGGTTAACTTCTTTATTTGGTAGAATTCAATATGATTATAAAGGAAAATATTTATTCTCAGGTTTAGTAAGAAGAGATGGTTCTTCTGCTTTTACAGAAGACTTAAGGTTTGATACATTTTGGGCTTTAACTACAGGTTGGAAAATTTCTGATGAAGATTTCTTAAAAGATAATGAAACAATAAGTTTCTTAAAATTAAGAGCAAGTTATGGAGGCTTAGGAAATGAAGTTGGTAATAACTTATATAGATCTTTGTTAAATGGAGAAGGAACCTATGTTTTTGATGGTGCTTTAGTAGATGGTACTGCACAAGGAGCATTGTCTAATCCTTTAGCTCAATGGGAAACAGCAGAAAAATTAGATATTGGTTTAGATATTAATTTATTTGATGATAAAATTGCAATTGTAGCAGATTATTTTGAAGAAACAAGAAATGATTTATTAATAACAAACTTTCCAGTTTCTGGTCTTTTAGGAGTTAGTGCTCCAGGTGCAGGAAACCCAACTGTAAATGCAGGTACTTCTAAAAATACAGGAGGAGAATTGTCTATTAATTATAAAGCTATTGCAAAAGAAGATGTTAGTTTAAACTTAGCTTATAATGTTACTTACGTTAAAAATAGAGTAACAGAAGTAGAAAGTGGTGCATTCTTAGAAGGTGGTTCTTTTGCAATTGGAAATCCAGCTCCATCAAGAATGGAAGTAGGTCAACCAATTGGTTATTTCTATGGTTTAGTAACAGATGGAATTTTTCAAACTCAAGCAGAAGTTAATGCACATCCTTCTCAATCAGGTTTAGGTGCTTCAAGTACTTCTCCAGGAGATATTAGATATAAAGATACTAACAATGATGGGGTTATAAATTTTGATGATAGAGTAAATATTGGGAATCCTCAAGCAGATTTTTATATGGGATTCAATGTGTCTGCAACTTATAAAAATTGGGATTTTACAACTTATTTATATGCAGAAATAGGAAAAGACATGGTTAGAAACTTTGAACGTTTTTTACCTAATGTAAACAAACCAGCTTATTATTTAGATAGATGGACAGGTGCTGGTACAAGTAACTCAGTTCCAAGAGTAACAAATGACGCAACAAACAATAAATTATTTTCAGATTTCTTTGTAGAAGATGCTTCATTCTTACGTATGCAAAATTTGCAAGTTGGTTATAATTTTAATGCTGACTTGTTAGAAAAAGTAGGTTTGTCTAAACTAAGATTATATACTTCTGTAAATAACTTATTTACATTAACAAAGTATACTGGTTTTGATCCAACAATTAATGGTGGTGCAATAGGTGCTGGTATTGATTATGGTAATTACCCATCTGCAAGACAGTTCTTATTAGGTTTAAATGTTACATTTTAAAAATATAAAAGATGAGAAATTATAAACAAAAAATAAAATTAGGATTCATCTTTATGGCAAGCTTATTTATCTTAAGCTCATGTTCAGATGATTATTTAAACAACTCAAAGTTGTATGCAGAAGATTCTGAATCTTTTTTCAATTCTGAAGCAGATTATTACAATGCATTAGTAGCAGCTTACGATCCTTTACAATCAACATTTATTAATGTTTTAATGGGAGAAATTGCTTCTAATAACACACTTTGTGGTGGAGAAAGTGCAACAGATGTTCCAGGTTATCAACAAGTAGATGATATGATTCATACGCCTGTAAATGCGCAATTGCAAAATCTTTGGAGCTGGATGTATGGTGGTGTAAATAGAGCAGCATATATAATAGAATTTAAAGATAAAACAGATTTTACAGGGAAAGATGTAATTCTTGGTGAAGCTTATTTTTTAAGAGCTTATTACAATTTTGAATTGGTAAAATGGTTTGGAGACATTCCAATTAAACCAGAAGGAAGATTTGTTTTAGGTGATGAAAAAACAATTCCAAGATCACCAAAAGCAGATGTTTATGCTTTAATTGAAGCAGACTTAAAAATTGCTGTTGCCAATTTATCATATACAGCTCCACAAACGGGTAGAGCAACAAAAGGAGCAGCAGAAGCTTTATTAGGTAAAGTATATCTATATCAAGATAAATTTTCAGAAGCAGCATCAATATTAGAAAGTGTAATTAATAATGGTGGTTATGTTTTAGAATCTGATTACAATAAAATATTTGAATTTGCTGGCGAAAATGGAACAGGTTCTGTATTTGAAGTTCAGTATACAGATATAGAAGGAGCAGGATTTGGGTGCTTGCAATGTAGTGAAGGTAATGTTGCTGTAGGTTTTCAAGGAGTAAGAGGTTATCAAGGAACTTTATTTACATCAGGTTTTAGTTTTAATGTACCAACTCAAGAAGTTGTAGATGAATTTGAAGCTGGAGACAATCGTAAAGATGTTGCAATTTTAGACATTGAAGCATGGGCACAATCTACAGGAGCTTCTTATACAACAGGATATGAACATACAGGATATTTTAATAGAAAATATATTCCTAGAGTTAGAACTGCAGATGCAGCAGGAGATTTAAATATCACAAATCCAAATAATTACAGAGCAATTCGTTTTGCAGATGTATTATTAATGGCAGCAGAAGCAAACAATAGAAAATCTACTCCAGATGATACTAAAGCTAAAATTTACCTTAACAGAGTAAGAGAAAGAGCTTTTGGTAATGCAAACAATAACATTACAACTACAGGTTCTAATTTAACTGCTGCAATTTATAAAGAACGTAGAGTTGAATTAGTTGGAGAAGGTCATCAATTTTTTGACTTAGTAAGAACAGGTAGAGGAGCTCAAATTTCTGGTTTTACAACTGGTAAAAATGAAGTGTTCCCAATTCCTTTAGAAGAAATACAATTTTCACAAGGAAATTGGTCACAAAATCCACAATACTAATTTAGAGAAGTATGAAAAAACTTAAAACAATATATAAAGCATTAATTATATTTTTAATTGTTAGTGCTTGTACAGAAGAAGATAGAAGTTTAGACTTCTTAGAAAATATAGCTCCTCCATCAAATGTAGCTGCTACTTATAACTTAACTCAAGATAATTCTGGGTTGGTAACTATAACACCAACTGCAGATGGTACAACAATGTTTGATGTTGATTTTGGAGATTCGTCTCCAATTGCAGAAGGTATTGAACCAGGTAAAAATGTTCAGCATACTTATGCAGAAGGATCTTATAATGTTAAAATTATAGCTTATAATTCTAAAGGAGATGCTGTTGAAGCAACTCAAGATTTGGTTGTTTCTTTTAAAGCTCCTCAAAATTTGATAGCTACAATAGAAAACGATGCTGCAGTTTCAAAAAAAGTAAATGTAACTGCTACTGCTGAATTTGCTGCTACTTATGAGTTTTATTCAGGAGAAACAGGTGTAGATCAACCTGTAGCAACAGCAAATATTGGTGAAGCTTTATCTTACCAATATGCAACTGCAGGTACATATTCTGTAAAAGTTGTTGCAATGGGTGGTGCAATTGAAACTACAGAATACACTGTAGATTTTGAAGTAACAGAAATTTTAGCACCAATTGCTTCTGCAGGTACACCTCCAGCAAGAAATGATGCAGATGTAATTTCTTTATTTAGTGATGCTTATACAGATATTACAGATATAGATTACAATCCTAATTGGGGGCAACAAACTATTTATACTGCTTTTGATTTAGCAGGTGATGCAATGATTCAGTATAGCAATTTAAATTATCAAGGTATAGATTTTGCAAATAATGTTCAAGATGCGTCTTCTATGGAAACTCTTC
Source organism: Polaribacter sp. Z022 (assembly GCF_023555495.1). GTDB lineage: Bacteria > Bacteroidota > Bacteroidia > Flavobacteriales > Flavobacteriaceae > Polaribacter. Next base: position 19,820 of record NZ_JALCZO010000005.1, read on the forward strand.
ATATAGATATTTGGACAGCAGATGCTACATCAATTGATATTTATCCAATTAGTTCTACTTCTGCAGAATATTTTGTAACAAAACAATTAGTAGTAGATCAATGGAATAGTTTTGAAATTCCATTATCAGAATTCACAGATCAAGGATTGGTTATTTCAGATTTAAAACAATTTAAATTTGTTGGGTCAGGTTCTGTTTTTATAGATAATCTATACTTTCATAAACCACCTTCTAGTGGAGTTTCTACTTTAATTGTTCAAGATTTTGAAGGTGCTGCACCAGCATTTACAGATTTTGGTAATATTGCTCCAATAGAAGTAGTTGCTAACCCAGATACTTCAGGAATAAATTCAACTTCATTAACTGCTAAAATGGTAAAATCTGCAGGAGCAGAAACTTGGGCAGGAGCATTTTTTGATGTTGCAACACCAATAGATCCTGTAAATTATAATAAAATTACTATTAAAACTTATACTGCTAAAACTGGTGCAACTGTAAGGTTTAAAATGGAAAATTCTGCAGATAATACTCAATTTCATGAAGTAGATGCAACTACAACTGTTGCTAATGGTTGGGAAGAATTAAGCTTCGATATTTCAAGTGCAAATACAGCATTTACTTATGATAGATTGGTAATCTTCTTCGATTTTGGAAATTCAGGTGATGACACTGTGTATTATTATGATGAGGTTACTTTGGTAAATAATACTGGAGGTGGATCTAACCCAGCAGTAGTTTTTCAAGATTTTGAAGGTACTGCACCAGCATTTACAGACTTTGGTAATATTGCCCCAATAGAAGTAGTTGCAAATCCAGATGCATCTGGAGAAAATACAACTAGTATGGTAGCTAAATTGGTAAAATCTGCAGGAGCAGAAACTTGGGCAGGAGCATTTTTTGATGGAGCAGCTTTAGATGTAGCAAATTACAGTAAAGTAACTGTTAAAACGTACTCTCCTAAATCTGGTGCAACTGTAAGATTTAAAATTGAAAATTCTGCAGATAATACTCAATTTGTAGAAGTAGATGCAACAACATCTGTTGTAAATGGTTGGGAAGAATTAACTTTTGATATTTCTTCTGCATCAGCAAGTATAACCTATGATAGAATAGTAATATTCTTCGATTTTGGAAATTCAGGTGATGATTCTATTTATTATTATGATGAATTAGCCTTAACTAACTAAAATTAAAAGATTTATAATATGAAAAATTTTAAAAATATTTATATAATTCTATTCTCTTTAATGACAGCTTTTTATGGGTGTCAAGAAAATGAATACGAATTTGGAGCATTAATTTCTCCTTCAGATATAGTTATTACAGCAGAAATTGTTGGTGCAGATACTAATAATCCTTATGGAGATGGAAGTGGTTCTGTAAACTTTACTGCAACTGCAAGTAATGCATCTTCTTATGTGTATTATTTTGACGGAATTGCATCTGCATCACCTTCAGGAATTTTATCAAAAAGATTTTCTAAAGTTGGTGTAAATATTTATACAGTTGTTGTTAAAGCAAATGGTACTGGTGGTATTTCTTCTACTAAAACCATAGATGTAGAAGTTTTTAGTTCTTTCTCAGATGAAGAAGCAGAAAACTTTTTAAGTGGTGCAAATATTGGCGATAGTAAAAAATGGTATTGGCAAGCAGATAAAGATACACACGTAGGTTTAGGTCCTGTAACTGATGATTATGGAAATGGAGAATTTGCATATGAAGCTTGGTGGAATGGAATTAAAGCTTGGGATTCTGAAAAAGGATGTATGTATGATAATGAATTTGTATTTACAAGAACAGCAAATGGGCTTACTTTTGAGCAAACTGTTGGTCCAGCATTTGTTCCTGGAACATATGCAGGAGATTTAGGTGTAGGAGGAGATCAATGTCATGATGAAACAGTTGCTACTTCTATGTTTGGAGTAAAAACAGTTTCTTTTGGTCCTTCAACTTCAAAAGCAGCTACAGAAGGTTCTTATAATGGAAATCCTTATAGAGGTACAACTTTCGAAATTTCTGATGGTGGATTCATGGGATGGTTAGTAGGTTCTGGAACTTATGATATTATTTCAATTTCTAATGATGAACTAATTGTAAGAATTATTCAGGCAGGAGATGGTTTTGCTTGGTATCATAAATTTACTTCTACAAAACCGGTTCAAGGAGCAAATTATACTTATAATAACTTAGTTTGGGAAGATGATTTTAATACACCAGGAACACCAGATCCAACAAACTGGACCTATGATTTAGGTGCTGGTGGATGGGGTAATGGAGAATTACAAACGTATACAAATACAGCAGAAAACGCTAAAGTAGAAGGTGGTTCTTTAATTATTACAGCGAAAGCTGATGGAAGTGGTGGTTATACTTCTGCAAGATTAAAATCTCAAGGTTTACGTAAGTTTACTTATGGTAGAATTGAAGTTAGAGCAAAGTTACCTTCAGCTCAAGGTACTTGGCCTGCAATTTGGATGTTAGGTTCTAATTTTCCTACTGTTGGTTGGCCACAATGTGGTGAAATTGACATTATGGAACAAACAGGAGCAGACAAGAATACTACATTAGGTACTTGCCATTGGTGGAACACAAGTGGATCTGCGAATGCTAGTTATGGAGAAACTACATCTGTTGCAAATGCTTCTTCAGAATTTCATTTATATACTGTAGAATGGACAGATACTGCAATTAAAATTTATTTAGATGATGCACCTTTTTATGAACTAACTAATAGTGCAGATTTACCTTTTAATGCAGATTTCTTTTTAATATTAAATGTTGCAATGGGTGGTTCTTTAGGAGGAACTGTAGATGCAGCATTTACTCAAGATACTATGGAAATTGATTACGTAAAAGTATATCAATAATACAGCTTAAGTTGTTTAAACAAGGTCAGTTATTCTGATTGCTGACCTTGTTTTTTATAAACCTTATAATTTCATTCTAAAATTTTAACTATGAAAAATATTCTAGTTGGCATATTTCTTATTGCTTTAAACTTTACTTCATGTACTCAAAAAAAAGAGGTACAGGTTTATGAAGATGAACTTGGAATGAAATTAATTGTAAAGGGTGAAAATTTTATAATTAATGGCATGAATTGGGATTATTTTCCAATAGGAACCAATTATGCTTTTAGTATTTGGCAAAAACCAGATGCTTTTATTAAAACTGCATTGCATAATGAAATGACCTTGTTAAAGGAAATGGGTGTTAACACTATTAGAGTCTACACAGGTATTCAGCCTAAATGGATTACATATATCTATGAAAAGTATGGTATTTACACCATGTTAAATCATTCTTTTGGTAGGTATGGATATTCACATAATGGAAAATGGATACCAGCAACAGACTATGATAATAAAAATGCTCAAGAAGCTTTATTAAGTGAAATTGAAATAATGGCAAAAGAATATAAAAATACACCAGGTTTGCTTTTATATCTTTTAGGAAATGAAAATAATTACGGTCTTTTTTGGAGTGGTGCAGAAACAGAAGATTTTCCAGATGATGAAAATGAAAAGAAAAAGATAGGAGAAACTAGAGGTAGAGCTTTATATAAATTAATGAACAAAGCCGCTATTAAAATTAAAAGTTTAGATAAAAACCATCCAGTAGCAATTTGCAATGGAGATGTTTTATACATAGATATTGTTGCAGAAGAATGTAAAGATGTAGACATCTATGGTACAAATATGTATCGTGGAAAATCTTTTGATGTTGCTTTTGAAACCGTTAAAAATAAATTGAATAAGCCAATTTTATTTACAGAGTTTGGTGCAGATGCATACAATGCTATAGAGAATAAAGAAGATCAAAAAATGCAGGCATTTTACATGGTAGAAAATTGGAAAGAAATTTACCAAAATGCCTATGGTTTAAAAAAAGCACAAAACTCAATTGGTGGGTTTACTTTTCAGTTTAGTGATGGTTGGTGGAAATACAAACAAGACTATAATTTAAATGTGCAAGACACAGTTTCTACTTGGGCAAATGGAGGATATGCTTTAGATTTTGTAAAAGGTAAAGACAATATGAACGAAGAGTGGTTTGGTATCTGTGCAAAAGGTAAAACAGACCAAAAAGGATTTTATCAATTAAAACCAAGAGCAGCTTATTATGCTTTACAAGAAGTGCACAAGTTAAATCCGCTAAACAAAGAATCAAATCAACATAAAATAATAAATCATTTTAATAAGATTAACATTAACAATGCACTAACCAAAGCATTAACAATTACAACCAAAAAATAATTAATAATAAAACCTCTTTAAAGTTTAATTAGAGGTTTCTAGCATAAAATATTGATGACACAAAAGACTATTTTTTTAGGCGATAATAAAGCAGACTTTCAAACTCATAAAGTAAAAGGTGAAATGATAAATTTTGAAAACGAAGTTTATTATAAAATTACCAACAGTAATGAAATGAGACCATTTTTTATGAGTATCGTTTCAGACTCAAATCACTGGATGTTTATATCTAGTAATGGTGGATTAACTGCAGGAAGAAAAAACAGCGAATATTCATTATTTCCTTATTATACAGACGATAAAATTACAGAATCTGCAGATGTAACAGGAAGTAAATCAATTTTTCAGGTTACAAAAGAAGGCAAAACGTATTTATGGGAACCATTTTCTCAAAGACAAATAGGTTTATATAAAATAAAACAAAACCTCTATAAAAATAACTACGGAAATAAAGTGATTTTCGAAGAAATCAATGAAGATTTAGGGGTTACTTTTAGATATCAATGGAACTCTACAGATCAATTTGGTTTTGTAAAAAAATCAACTTTAATAAACAATTCAGATGATATAATTGAGATTTCATTTTTAGACGGATTGCAAAATATTATTCCATCTGATGTTACTACAGATTTACAAAATTCTAGATCTAATTTAGTAGATGCATACAAAAAGAGTGAGTTACAAGAAGAAGTTGGTTTGGGTATTTATGCATTAAGTGCCATTATTGTTGATAAAGCAGAACCAAGTGAGGCTTTAAAAGCAAATATAGTTTGGTCTTTAGGTATAGAAAATCCAACATATTTATTGTCTTCTTTACAATTAAATAATTTTAGAAGAGGTTTAGAAGTTCATCAAGAAGTTGATGTAAAAGCAGAAAAAGGAGCATATTTTATTAGTGCTGATGTTGTTTTGAAAGCAAATGAAAAGAAAGAATGGAGTTTTATTGCCAATGTAAATCAAACTATTGGTGATATTCAAAGAATATCTAAAGCAATTAAAAGTGATACTAATTTAGAAGAAATTGTAAATACAGATATAGATTTAGGTACAAAAAACCTAATTGCTTTAACAGGTGCTTCAGATGGTTTACAACTAACAAACGATTCTTTAACCAATACAAGGCATTTTGCAAACACACTTTTTAACTTAATGAGAGGTGGAATTTTTGATGATGATTACAACATCGAAAAAGAAGATTTTATAAAATACATTGCTAAAGCAAATAAGGAAGTTGTAAAATTAAAAGAGGAGGTTTTAAATAATTTACCAGAATTATTCAAGCTTAAAGTCATTCTTGAAATAGCAGAAAATGATGATGATAAAAACTTTAAAAGACTTTGTTTTGAATATTTGCCGCTAAAATTTAGTAGAAGACATGGAGATCCAAGTAGACCTTGGAACAAATTTTCAATAAACACAAGAAGCGAAATTGATGGTTCTAAAATATTAGATTACGAGGGTAATTGGAGAGATATTTTTCAGAACTGGGAAGCTTTAGCACATTCATACCCACAATTTATAGAGAGTATGATTCATAAGTTTTTAAACGCTACTACTTTTGATGGTTACAACCCTTATAGAGTAACAAAAGATGGTTTTGATTGGGAAGTTATCGAAGAAAATGACCCTTGGTCTTATATAGGTTATTGGGGAGATCATCAAATAATTTATCTATTAAAATTCTTAGAATTTATAGAGAATCACTATCCAAATCAATTAGAAAAACGTTTTGCAGAAGATGTTTTTGTTTATGCAAATGTGCCTTACAAAATAAAAGATTATAAGAGTATTCTTAAAAACTCTAAAGATACTATAGATTTTGATCACAGAGCTCAAGAAGTTATTGATGTAAATAGAGAAAAATTAGGAGCAGATGGTGCTTTGTTAAGAGATAAAAATCAATCTATTTACAAAGTAAATTTAATTGAAAAGTTATTAGCAACTGTTTTAGCAAAAGTGTCAAATTTTATACCTGAAGGTGGAATTTGGTTAAATACTCAACGTCCAGAATGGAATGATGCAAACAACGCTTTAGTGGGTAATGGAGTTTCTATGGTAACATTAAATTATCTAAACAGATTCTTAAATTTCTTTGAAAAAGTAGTTGGTAAATCAACCACAGAAGAAGTGCAAATCTCTACTGAATTAGCAACGTTTTTTAACCAAGTAGTTGCCACTTTTAATAAGAATGTAAATATTCTTACTGGAAGTGTTTCTAATAAGGATAGAAAAACGGTTTTAGATGGTTTAGGTGAAGCTGGAAGTAATTATAGAATGGCAATTTATGAGAATAGTTTTTCTAGTGATAGAAAGACTGTTTCTAAATCAGAATTATTAGCATTTTTTAACATTACAAAGCAATATATACAACACACAATTAAAGCAAATAAACGTACAGATAATTTATATCATTCATACAATTTAATGACTATAGAAAATGATACAGAAGTATCTATTTCTTACTTGCCAGAAATGTTAGAGGGTCAGGTAGCTGTGTTAAGTGCTGGTTGTTTATCGCCAAAAGAAGCTTTAGATGTTTTAGACGGAATGAAAAATAGCGCATTGTTTAGAGAAGATCAATACAGTTATATTTTATATCCAAATAAAGATTTACCACGTTTTGATAAGAAGAATGTCATTTCTAAATCATCTGTAGATAAGTCTGAACTTTTATCAAAGTTAGTAGCAGATAATAATTCTCAAATAATCAATAAAGATATTTCTGGTAAATACCATTTCAATGCAAGTTTTAATAATGCAAATAGATTAGAAGAAACATTTAAAAAACTTCCTAAAGAATATTCAGCTTTAGTAGAAAAAGAATCTGCATTTGTTTTAGAAATATTCGAAGAAGTTTTTAATCATAAGGCATTTACAGGTCGTTCAGGAACTTTCTTTGGTTATGAAGGTTTAGGTTCTATTTATTGGCACATGGTTTCTAAATTGTTATTAGCGGTTCAAGAAAACTGTTTGTTGGCGGTAAAAAACAATGAAAGTGAAGCTTTAATAGGAAAATTATTAGACCACTATTACGAAATTCAAGCAGGAATAGGAGTGCATAAATCACCAGAATTGTATGGCGCTTTTCCAACAGATCCATATTCTCATACTCCAGGAGGAAAAGGAGCTCAACAACCAGGAATGACAGGTCAAGTTAAAGAAGATGTGTTAAGTAGAATTGGTGAATTAGGTGTGTTTGTAAAAGAAGGGAAAATAAACTTTAACCCAAGATTATTAAGAGCAAGTGAGTTTGTTACAGGTTCAAAAGTTTTTACATACACAGCAATTAATAAGGAAGCGAAATCAATAGAAATCAACAAAGGTTCGCTTTGTTTTACATATTGTCAAGTACCAATTGTGTATAAAAATATAGGTAGTGAAAAGGTGAAAATATTTTTCACAGACAATTCTACAAAAGAAATAAACGAGTTAATTCTTGATGAAAGCACATCAGAATTAATTTTTGAAAGAACAGGTACTATAGACAAAATTGAAGTTTCTGTAAAAATATAATAGCATTCAATGTTCAAAAAAGTTCAAAAATATAGATTTTTTATCCCTTTAATATTTACAGTTATTAGTTGTAATAAAACTGTAGATGTTAAAGAGGATAAAAATATCATCATAGAAAAAAAAGTGGATTCACTTTTAAAAATGATGACTATTGATGAAAAGATTGGACAAATGACACAAGTAAGACATTTTTGGGATATTTCTAAAAATGATGTTGCTACAAAGTTTATAGGTTCTGTAATTCATACTCAAGGTGTAAATCCTGGTGAAACTGCAATTGAATGGCAAAATAAATTTATCAAATTACAAAAAGAAGCACTTTCTACAAGGTTAGGAATTCCGTTGTTATTTGGTGTAGATGCTGTACATGGGCAGAATACTTTTAACGGTGCAACTATTTTTCCTCATAATATAGGTTTAGGTGCAACAGCAAATGAAAAGTTAGTTAAAGAAATAGCAGCAATTACAGCTTTAGAAGCTCAGGCAACTGGCTTTAATTGGGTTTTTTCTCCATGTGTTGCAATTCCATATAATGAAAAATGGGGAAGAGTATATGAAGCGTTTTCAGAAAGCACAGAGTTAACATCTAAATTAACAAAGGCTTCAATTAAAGGGCATCAAGGTAATCTCTCAAATTCTAAAACTGTTATGGCAACTGCAAAACATTTTATTGGAGATGGAGCTACAGAATTTGGAGTTGAAGGTGGTGAAACTTCTTTAACAAATACAGAAATAATAGAAAAACTATTAACACCTTATAAAGTTGCAGTTAATGAAAAAGTGGGTGCAGTTATGGCTTCATTTAATACAATTAAAGGAGCAGCAATGCATGCTAATAAAGCTTATTTAACAGATACTCTAAAAACAAAAATGAAGTTTGATGGTATTGTAGTTTCAGATTGGAAAGGCTTTTCAAGATTTGGAAAAAACAACATTATTAATGCAGGTGTAGATATGGTTATGGCTGTTGATGGTGATTTAAATTACTTTCAAAAAGAAGTAAAAAAAGCAATCGATTCTAATGTTGTTTCAATGAGTAGAATTAACGATGCTGTAAAAAGAATTTTACGTCAAAAATTTAGATTGGGTCTTTTTGAAAATCCTTTTCCAAATAAAAACTTTATTTCAAAAATAGGAAGTTTTAGACACAGAAAAGTAGCAAAACAGGCAGTTAGAGAATCATTAGTCTTATTAAAAAATCACAATGATGTTTTACCCATAAATAAAAAAACAAATAAAATTGTTGTTGTTGGTGAGCATGCAAATAACAGTGGTTTACAATCTGGTGGATGGACAATTAATTGGCAAGGAACTAAAGAAAACTATAAAGGAGCAACCACAATTTTAGATGGAATTAAAAAGCAATCAACAGGAAATGTTGTCTATGATAAAAATGCAACATCTAAACATTTTGATGCAGATGTTGCTATTATTGTGGTAGGTGAAGTTCCTTATGCAGAGTTTTTTGGAGATGTTGGTCATGAATCTAATAAACTAACATTAAATCTAACAAAAGAACATAAAAGGTATATAAAAACATACGCTGATAAAGATGTAAAAACAGTTGTTGTTTTAATTTCTGGAAGACCTTTAGTAGTTACTAATCAAATAAAAAAATCGAATGCTTTTGTTGCTGCATGGTTACCAGGTTCTGAAGGAGATGGTGTAGCAGAAGTGCTTTTTGGTGATTATAATTTTAAAGGGAAATTACCTCATTCATGGCCAAACTCATTAGCAGATTTTAAAGGAAAATACGGACCCAATTTTTGGGATAATAATATAAAACCTTTGTATCCATTTGGATATGGATTAACGTATAAAAATTAAAATAAAAACAATAGGATAAAATATCAAAAACTAAAAATTATGAAATCATTTTTAAAAACAATACTTACGGTTTTAATATTAATTGTTGGTTTTGGATGTACTTCTAAAAAAGAAATAAAAAAAGAAACTAAAGTAGAAATGACTGCAAAAGATATATTAGGGAATTCAGATTATTTAGCAATTTCATATGGTGGGTACAGAGAAAAATCAAGAGAGTTACAACCTACAATTACTCAGCTAAAAGAAGATTTAAAATTGATGCATGCCATGGGTATTCGCATCATAAGAACTTATAATGTTCAGCCAGAGTTACCACATGCAGCTAATATTTTAAAAGCAATTAGTCAGTTAAAAAAAGAAGACGCAAGTTTTAATATGTATGTAATGTTAGGTGCTTGGATAGATTGTTTAAATGCTTGGACAGGCTTAGAACCAGATCATAATATTGAAAGTCCTCAAAATGAAGGAGAGATTGCAAGAGCTGTTGCTTTGGCAAACCAATATCCAGATATCGTAAAAGTTATTGCAGTTGGAAATGAGGCAATGGTAAAATGGGCAACTAGCTATTATGTGCAACCAAGTGTAATTTTAAAATGGGTAAATCACTTACAAAATTTAAAGCAAAAAGGAGAGTTGTCTAAAGATTTATGGATAACAAGTTCAGATGATTTTTCTTCTTGGGGAGGTGGAGATGAAAGTTATAGAGTTAAAGATTTAGAAGATTTAATTAAGGCTGTAGATTATGTTTCTATGCACACGTATCCATATCATTATTCGCATTATGCTCCAGATTACTGGAAAATTCCTGAGAACGAGCAAAATTTATCAGACTTAGAAAAGATAGACAATGCAATGTTACGTGCTTTAGAAAAATCCAAAGAACTTTTTAATGAGGTTTCAAATTTTGTTAAAAGTATAGATTCTACCAAAACAATTCATATTGGAGAAACAGGATGGGCAACAATTTCTAGTGGACATTATGGAGAAAATGGTTCTAGAGCTACAGATCAATACAAACAAGGTTTGTATTATAAACATATGAGAAATTGGACAAATAAACAAGGGATTTCTTGTTTCTATTTTGAAGCATTTGATGAGCAATGGAAAGATGCAAATAATCCTCTAGGTTCAGAAAATCATTTTGGTTTGATAAACTTAAAAGGAGAAGCAAAATATCCTATTTGGGATTTAGTAGATAAAGGAGTTTTTAAAGGGTTAACAAGAAATGGAAATCCTATAATAAAAACATATAAAGGAGATAAAGAAGCATTAATGAAAGATGTTTTGGTGCCCAACACAGATTATAAACATTAAAATAATACAAATGAAAGCAAACTATTTTTTTTCACTATTACTGTTATTACTAATGATGAGTTGTAATCCAAAAGATAACACATTGGTTGTTAATGTTTATGAAACTTCTGAAGCAGGAAATAAATTAACAAAACTTACAGATTTTGTTGAGGTCAAAAATACTTCTATAATAAAAATTAATCCAGATTCTACATTTCAAACTATTACAGGTTTTGGAGGGGCATTTACAGAATCTTCAGCTTATTTATTAAACAAATTAAGTAAAGAGAAAAGAGATACTGTTATTCAAGCTTATTTTTCTAGTGAAGGCGCAAATTACTCTTTAACAAGAAGTCATATGAATTCTTGCGATTTTTCAATTTCTCAATATTCTTATTCACCTGTGGAAAATGATATCGAGTTAAAACACTTCACAATAGAAGATGATAAAGATGATTTAATTCCTTTTATAAAAGATGCAATGAAAGCTTCTACAGATGGATTTAAAATCTTTGGATCACCTTGGACTGCTGCTCCTTGGATGAAAGATAATAACAAATGGGTTGGTGGAAAATTATTACCTAAATACTATGACACTTGGGCATTGTTCTTCTCTAAATATGTTGAAGCTTACAAAAAAGAAGGAATTGATATTTGGGGTTTTACAGTAGAAAATGAACCATTAGGAAATGGAAATAATTGGGAGAGCATGCATTATTCACCTGATGAAATGACAAACTTTGTTCAAAATCATTTAGGACCAAAATTAGAAGCAGATGGACATGATGTTAAAATTTTAGGTTACGATCAAAATAGAGAACACTTAAATGAATGGGTAGATTCTATGTATAAAGATGAAGCTTCTTCTAAATATTTTGACGGAACAGCAATTCACTGGTATGCAAGTACATATGAAATTTTTCCAGACCAATTACAATATGCGCATAACAAAGCACCTAATAAATACATCATTCAAGCAGAAGCTTGTGTAGATTCTCAAATTCCAGTTTGGCAAGATGACGCTTGGTATTGGAAAAAAGAAGCCACAGATTGGGGGTGGGATTGGGCTCCAGATAAGGACAAACATTTACATCCAAAATATGCACCAGTAAACAGATATGCTAGAGATATTATAGGCTGTCTTAACAACTGGGTAGATGGTTGGGTAGATTGGAATATGGTTTTAGACAAACAAGGAGGTCCTAATTGGTTTGAAAATTGGTGCTTAGCTCCTGTAATTGTAGATACAGAAAGTGATGAGGTGTATTTTACACCACTTTATTATACAATGGCACACTTTAGCAAATACATAAGACCAGAAGCAAAAGTTATTGATTTAGAGAATTATGATAAAGAATTACAAGTAACAGCAGCAAAAAATCCAGATGGTTCTATTGCAATCATTGTTTTTAATGAAGGCAAAACTAAAAAGAGTTTCAAATTACAATTAGAAAGTAAAGAAACACTTATAAATATAGATGCTCAAGCATTGCAAACAGTAGTAATACCAACCGTAAAAAAATAAGAATATGTCAGATATAAAAATAGCTTCTAAGGTACCAATGGGACAAAAAATTGCTTTTGGAATAGGCATGTTTGCAAATCAAATGTTTCCTGCAATTTTAGGAATCTTTATGGTTGTATTGGTAGAAGATTTAAAATTTACAGGTTTAATGTGGGGAATGATTTATTTATTTCCCAGATTATTTGATGCAATTACAGATCCTCTAATGGGGTTTATTTCTGACAACACAAAATCTAAATGGGGTAGACGTAGAATTTATGTTCTAATTGGTGGACTTGTAATGGGAATTTCTTATGTATTTATGTGGCAAATATTTAAAGAAAATACAGTTCAATATAATTTTTGGTATTTTTTCTTTTGGTCTATTATTTTCTATTTAGGATTAACTTTATTTAGTGTTCCTTATGTAGCTATGGGTTATGAAATGAGTGACGATTTTCATGAACGTACCAATATAATGGCGGTTGCACAATGGATTGGTCAATGGGCTTGGGTTATTGCTCCATTGTTTTGGATTATAATGTATGATCCAGAATGGTTTCCTTCTGCAGATGTAGCTGCAAGAGAACTTGCAATTTGGGTAGCAATACCTTGTGCATTTTGTGCAATTGTACCAGCTTTATTTATAAAGAGTGAATCTACTTTAGATAAAGATTATGAATCATTAAGTTTCTCTAATATTGGAGGAAGTCTTAAAAAAATATTAACCAGTTTTAAAGAAGCGTTTAAAATTAAAGAATTCAGAAAATTATGTGGAGCTACTTTCTTTATTTATAATGCTTTTATGGCTGTTTCTTCTATTACATTTTTTGTAATAGTTTATAAACTTTTTAATGGAGATGCTGGTGCAGCTGGTATTTGGGTGGCATTATTTGGTGCTCTAGGTGCAATTGGTACCACATTTATTGTAATACCTGTAGTAACAAAACTTTCTAAAAGATTTGGTAAGAAAAAAGCATTTATGATTTGTCAAAGTATCTCAATTTTTGGTTATGTAATGTTATATTTTTTATTCATCCCAGGCAAACCTTGGATGTACATTTTTGCATTACCATTTTTCTCATTTGGTATTGGAAGCTTGTTTACAATTATGATGTCTATGACAGCAGATGTTATAGATATTGATGAATTAAATTCAGGAAAACGAAGAGAAGGTATTTTTGGAGCAATTTATTGGTGGATGGTTAAAGTAGGATATGCAATTGCAGGAGCATTAAGTGGTGTAATTATTTGGTTAGTTGGTTTTAATTCTGACTTACCAACAGTTGCACAACAAGGAGCAGTAGATGGTTTGCATGCATTCTTTTGCTTTTTTCCAACAATTGGTACTGTTGCTGCTATGTATATAATGCGTAATTATGATGTGTCTGAAGAAAGAGCAAGTGAAATACGTGCAGAATTAGAAAAAAGAAAGTCAGAAATAAAATAGTAAAGTACTAAAAAACATTAGAGATGTCTTACAGAGAAGAGTATCATCCAAAATTAAAATATAGTTCTCAACCAGATAATTTAGGAATTGATTTTAATGAATATTCTATAAAAGAATTAAAAAACCTTTGGAGAAGTACTATAAACAAAGGTATGCATGGTATTTGTTTTAGTATGTATGAAGATGGGCAAGAACCAGGAGATACAATAACAGAAGAGCAAGTAGAAAGAAGAATTGAAATTTTAAAACCATATACAAAATGGATTCGATCTTTTTCTTGTATTGAAGGAAATGAACACATTCCTAAAATAGCAAAAAAGCATGGTTTAAAAACAATGGTTGGTGCATGGTTAGGAGATGATTTAGAAAAAAATGAAGAAGAAATTGATGCATTAATTAAATTATCTAAAGAAGGAAGTGTAGATATTGCAGCTGTAGGAAATGAGGTTTTGTATAGAAATGAATTATCTATTACTGAATTAACTACTTATATTAAAAGAGTAAAAAATGCTGTACCAAATATAGAAGTTGGTTATGTAGATGCTTATTACAAATTTTCTATGTATCCAGAGTTAGTAGATGTTTGTGATGTAATTTTATCTAACTGTTATCCATTTTGGGAAGGTTGTCCTTTTGATTATTCGTTAACTCATATGCAAAACATGGTAAATCAAGCTAGTTCAGTTAGCAAAGGCAAAAAAGTGATAATTACAGAAACTGGTTGGCCAAATAAAGGAAGTAGTGAAGGAGGAGCACATTCTTCTGAAGAAAATGCTATGAAATATTTTATAAATACTCAAGAATGGGCATTAAAAAGTAATATTGATGTGTTTTATTTCTCATCTTTTGATGAATCTTGGAAAGTAGGAGCAGAAGGAGATGTTGGTGCTTATTGGGGCTTATGGGATAAAAATGAAAATCTAAAATATTAATATACAGTTTTATAATTCCTTAAAACTTGTTATGGTAACTCTATAAATAATTTTGTTTATAGAGTTTTTTTATGTTTTTAAAACTATACTTAATATTTTTTAGCCTTAACATAAAAATATATCACTATACATTACCTATACAAGCTTGTGTTTTGTTAAAAACTAGATGTTGTTTTTTAGAGCAACCAATCTATTCTTAGGTGTTAATTTTATTGACTTTAAAGTTCTTTTTTAGATTTTTTTATTAGTTGTATGTTTTTTGTAGCGGTGCTAAATGTTAATATAGGATACATTAGGGTTAATATTGTATAGTAACTATTAAACACAATTCAATTATGAAAAAAATTACTTTATTAATTATTTTAATGATAACCTCATTAGGTTTTTCTCAACAAGAAACATTTGAGATAACCTTCGAAACCGGAACTGCAGGAAGTGACGCAACTAAATGGAATGTATTTGAAAATGATTCAAATCCAGCATTAGAAATTGTTGCAAATCCAGATGCTAGTGGTGTAAATGCATCAGCAACTGTTGCTAAATTTACTGCTTTATCTACAGGACAACAATGGGCAGGAACAGAAGTTCAACATGCAGTTTTAGGAGAATGGATATTAGAAGCTTCTAACACAACAATTAGTGTTAGTGTTTATAAATCTGTTATTAGTGATGTTACTGTAAAATTTGTAAATTCTACAAGTGGTACAGTTTTTCAATTAACAAAACCAAATACAAAAACAAATGAATGGGAAACTTTAACCTATGATATTTCTTCTGCTATTTCAAGTGGAGAAAATCATAACATAGATCAATTTGTTATTTTTCCAGAATGGTCTGCAAGGTCAACAAACACAATTACATATTTTGACAATGTAACTTGGACTGCAAATAGAACTGCAGCAGCAGGAGGTAGTGGTTCTGGAGGTTCTGGTTCTGCACCTACAGATGCTCCAGCTGCTCCAACAGCAGCAGCAACAGATGTAATTTCTATTTTTAGTGATGCTTATACAGATGTAACTTCAACATGGAATCCAGGATGGGGGCAATCAACAGTTTTATCTGATGAAACTATAGCTGGAAATGCAGTAAAAAAATACGAAAGCTTTACATTTTCTGGAATAGAACCTTCTTCTCCAATTGATGCATCAACTATGGGATATATAAATTTAAATTATTGGACAAGTGATGCTACTGAATTAAAAGTAAAATTTGTAGATTATAATGGAGATGGAACTTGGGGAAGTGATAATACAGAAGCAGAAGTTGTTAAATCTGTTTCAACAGATTCTTGGGGAACTTTAAGTATACCATTTTCAGACTTTACAGCAATTACTGCAGGAATTAAATTTAACGATTTAGGTCAATTTGTACTAAGTGCAACAGGAGCAACAAATGCAGTATATATTGATAATATTTACTTTTCTAAAGAAGAGGTTACTAGTGGAGGTGGTTCTACAGCTTCTGCTCCTACAGATGCTCCAGCAACTCCAACAGCTGCAACTTCAGATGTAATTTCAATTTTTAGTGATGCTTATACAGATTTAACTGCTACTTGGAATCCAGGTTGGGGGCAATCAACAGTATTATCTGATGAAACTATTGCAGGAAATGCAGTAAAAAAATATGAAAGTTTTACGTTTTCTGGGATAGAGCCTTCTTCTCCAATAGATGCATCAGCTATGGTATCAATAAAATTAGATTATTGGACAAGTGATGCTACAGAGCTAAAAGTAAAATTAGTAGATTATAATGGAGATGGTACTTGGGGTAATGATAATACAGAAGCAGAAGTAGTTAAAACTGTAACAACGGGTTCTTGGGGAACTTTAACAATCCCTTTAACTGATTTTACAGCAATTACTGCAGGAATTAAATTTAATGACATTGGTCAATTAGTGTTAAGCGCAACAGGTGCAACAAACGCAGTTTACTTAGATAATATTTACTTTACAAAAGAAGCTTCAAATGGAGGTGGAAATACAGCAACTGCACCTACAGATGCTCCAACAGCTCCAACAAAATCAGCTTCAGATGTAATTTCTATTTTTAGTGACGCTTATACAGATTTAACTTCTACTTGGAATCCAGGTTGGGGACAATCTACAGTATTAGAAGATGAAACTATTGCTAGTAACCCAGTAAAAAAATATTCAAGTTTTACATTTACAGGAATCGAACCTTCAGCACCAATTGATGCATCTTCTATGACACATATAAATTTAAATTATTGGACAAGTGATGCTACTGAATTAAAAGTGAAATTAGTAGATTATAATGGAGATGGTACTTGGGGTAATGATAATACAGAAGCAGAAGTTGTTAAAGCAGTAACAACAGGTTCTTGGGGGACTTTAAGTATTCCTTTTTCAGATTTTACAGCAATTACTGCAGGTATTAATTTTAATGACATAGGGCAATTAGTATTAAGTGCAACAGGTGCAACTAACCCTGTTTATATTGATAATATTTATTTTTCTAACGGAAGTGTTTTAAATACAAATACTTTTGCATTGGCTAGTCTAAAAATATATCCAAACCCAACAACAAATTTTATAAATCTAAACTCTCAATCAAATATTCAAAAAGTTGAAATTTATAATGTTTTAGGCGCAAAAGTTAAAACATTAAATACAGATGATAAAAATGTATTAATTGATGTTTCTTTATTAAAAAAAGGTATTTACTTACTAAGATATAATATAGATAATTCTGTAGGAACTTCTAGATTCATAAAACAGTAAAAAGTAATATTTTATAATTTAAAAGCTCAAATATTTTAAATATTTGAGCTTTTTATTTTTTATTTATCTAGTACAAAACATTAAAAAATAAGTTAAAGTAAAATCAGTATTAATAAAGCTTGTAGCATAAGAATAGAAAGTTAGATGTTAAAATTCAATAAAAATTAAGAAAATTTTAAGATTTAACACAAAAACTAAAAGTTAACTAACAGTTATTAGTGATAAAAAAAGAATAATTTTGTTCATATAATTAAAATTATGAAGTATTTTTTTACTGTAGCTTTTTTAATATTAAGCATAAATTTATTTTCTCAAATTGAAGATCCAATTAAATGGTCTACAAGCGTAGAAAAAGTTTCTGAAGCAGAATATCTTTTAGTTTCAACAGCAACACTTGATGCAAAATGGCATTTATATGCTCAAAATGTTCCAGAAGACGGTCCAATACCTACAACTTTTTATTATACACTACCAAAAGGAACTTCTTTAATAGGTAAAACAATAGAACCAGAAGGACATACAATTGATGATCCTGTTTTTCAAATGAAAATTAAATTCTTTGAAAATACAGCTGTATTTAAACAAAAAATAAAAGTTACTTCAGGTATAGATGTAGTTAATGGTGTAGTAGAATTTATGGTTTGTGACGATTCTAAATGTTTAGCGCCAACAGAAATAGATTTAGTTTTTAACCTATCTAACAGTATTGTAAATGCTAATACAACAAATAATAATGTAGTTATAGATGATAAGGTTACAAACAATCTTTTATACGGAATGAATTCTGATGGATTAACAGTCTCAGAAATAAAATGTAAAGATGAATTAACTACCAACTCATCAGAAATAAAAAAAGGAGGAAAATCTCTTTGGAGTATTTTTGGATTAGGTTTTTTAGGTGGTTTGTTAGCCTTATTAACACCTTGTGTTTTTCCAATGATTCCATTAACGGTTAGTTTTTTTACAAAAAAGAACGGACAAAATTCCAATTCAGGAGTTTCTAAAGCATTGTTATATGGCTTCTTTATTTTTGCAGTGTATGTAATTTTAAGTGTTCCTTTTCATTTATTAGATTCTGTAAATCCCGACATTTTAAACGAAATTTCTACAAACATTTGGCTAAACATTATCTTCTTTGTCATTTTTGTGTTTTTTGCTTTTTCTTTCTTCGGATATTATGAACTAACATTACCAGCAAGTTGGACAAACAAAACAACACAAGGAGAATCTTCTGGTGGTTTTGTAGGAATCTTTTTCATGGCATTAACCTTAGCAATTGTATCATTTTCATGTACAGGTCCAATATTAGGGTCGCTTTTAGCAGGTTCTTTAACAGCAGATGGAGGTGCATGGCAATTAACTTCTGGAATGGCAGGTTTTGGAGTTTCTCTTGGTTTGCCTTTTGCATTGTTTGCAATGTTTCCTAATATGATGAATGCCTTACCAAAATCTGGAGGTTGGTTAAATACTACCAAAGTTATTTTAGGATTTTTAGAGTTGGCTTTAGCATTTAAATTCTTATCAAATGCAGATTTAGTTGCACATTGGAACATCCTAAAAATAGAACCATTCCTTGGTTTATGGATTCTAATATTTGCAGGTTTAGCATTGTATTTATTTGGTAAAATAAAATTTCCACATGATTCTCCAATTAAAAAATTATCATTTTCTAGAATTGCAGGAGGTGTTTTAGTAGCTTCTTTTGTAGTTTATTTAGCTTCTGGCTTTATGGTAAAAGAAGAAACAAAAACATTTACGCCATTAACTTTACTTAGTGGTTTAGCACCACCTGTAGGTTATAGTTTTATCTATCCAAACGATTGTCCTAATAATTTAGAATGTTTTAAAGATTTAAAAACTGGTATTGCTTATGCTAAAAAAGTAAACAAACCAATTTTATTAGATTTTACAGGATATGCTTGTGTAAATTGTAGAAAAATGGAAGAACATGTTTGGCCACTTCCTAAAATAGACAATTATTTAAGAAATGATTTTGTGTTAATTTCTTTATATGTAGATGATAAGAAAGAACTTCCAGAAAATGAGCAAATTTTGGTAAATCGTGTTAATGGAGGAACCAGAAAACTGAAAAATTACGGTCATAAATGGGCAAATTATCAAACGCAATTTTTTAAAACAAATTCTCAACCTTATTATGTGGTTTTAAATTCTGAGGGAACCAAAATTTTAAATAATGCAGTTGGCTATACACCAGATGAAAATGAATATGCACAATTTTTAGAATGTGGATTAGAGGTGTTTAACAATAAAAATAAATAATATGGAAAAGTTAAATTTAGAACAATACTTTAATCAGTTTAGAAAAAATATTATTGGTATAAATCAAACTTTTCAATCTCCTTATGGAGAACAAAAATTGATTTATACAGATTGGACTGCAAGTGGAAGATTATATGCCCCAATTGAAGATAAATTATTAAATGATTTTGGTCCTTTTGTTGCAAATACACATACAGAAACGTCTACTTCTGGTGCAGCTATGACATTGGCTTATCATGAAGCAAGAAATATTATAAAACGTCATGTAAATGCAAATAATAATGATGTTTTAATTACTACAGGTACAGGAATGACTGGAGCTGTAAATAAGTTTCAGAGAATTTTAGGTTTAAAAGTTTCAGAGAATTTAAAGAATAATACAACCATTCCAGAAGACTTAAAACCTATTGTTTTTGTAAGTCATATGGAGCATCATTCTAATCAAACTTCTTGGTTAGAAACTATTGCAGATGTAGAAGTTGTACCTTGTAATAATGAAGGTTTATTATGCCCTATAGAGTTTGAAAAAAGCATAAAAAAACATCAACATAGAAAAATAAAAATAGCTTCAATAACATCTTGTTCTAATGTAACAGGTATAGAAACTCCTTATCATGAAATTGCAAAATTAATTCATAGTTATAAAGGATTGTGTTTTGTAGATTTTGCTTGTTGTGCACCTTATGTAAATATAAATATGCATCCAGAAAACGAAGATGAATATTTAGATGCAATCTTTTTTTCTCCTCATAAATTTTTAGGAGGTCCAGGAAGTTCTGGAGTATTAGTTTTTAATAAAAGTTTGTATAAAAATACTGTGCCAGATAACCCAGGAGGGGGTACAGTAAGTTATACAAATCCTTGGGGAGAGCATGATTATTTTGATGATGTAGAAACAAGAGAAGATGGTGGTACACCTGGTTTTTTACAAACCATAAGAATTGCATTGTCTATGCAGTTAAAAGACAAAATGGGTGTAAATAACATCAAAAAAAGAGAAGAAGAAATTAATAAAGTTTTGTTTAAAACTTTAGAAAGTTTACCAGACGTTAAAATTTTAGCACCTAATAATAAAGAAAGATTAAGCATATTTTCATTCTATTTTACAAAGTATCATTTTAATTTAGTGGTAAAATTATTAAATGATAGATTTGGAATTCAAACTAGAGGAGGTTGTTCTTGTGCAGGTACTTATGGACATTTTTTATTAAATGTAGATAAAGAAACATCAAACAGAATAAAAGACGAAATTTTGCATGGTTGTAATACCGAAAAACCAGGTTGGGTTCGTTTATCAGTTCATCCAACAACTTCCAATGAAGAAATAGATTTTATTTGTAAATCTTTAAAAGAATTGTCAAATAATATCGAAGAATGGTCTAAAGACTATCAATATGAAGCAATTAAAAACGATTATACACACAAAACAATAACACCAATAGAAAAGAAATTGGTCAAAAAATGGTTCGAAATTTAGAGAATAAACTCTAAAAAGTTAATAAGTCAAAGAATTTTTTAAAAATGAAGTTTCATTTTAAACATATTTTATTAATATGTCAATTCTTATATAAAAAGACATATATAATTTGTTTATGTCGATATAATCTTTAGATTTGTTGCTCAAAACAAGAGAATTAAGATGTTAAATAACAATTTTACACGTTTCTATTTTTACTTTTATTTTTACAATAAGAGGAGAGACTTTGTATCATGTTGTTAAAAAACATATAAAATATATAAAGTCTCGAATTTACTTCGAGGCTTTTTTTTTGATAAAAAATGAATAAAGTTATTGCAATACAAGGAGCAGAAGGCTCAAACCATCATAAAGTTGCTCGCGACTTTTATGGATCAGCAATTCAGTTAAAAGAATGCATGTCTTTTGATGTTTTGGTAGATAGTTTGTTAGATGGATCTGCTAATTATGGAGTAATGGCTTTAGAAAATACAATTGCGGGTTCTATTATTCCTAATTATGCTTTAATTGATAAGCACAATTTGCACATTACAGATGAAGAATACTTAAATATTCACCATCATTTAATGGCTTTAAAAGGGCAGAATATAGAAGATATAAAGGAGGTTTGGTCACATCCAATGGCGTTATTACAATGTAAAGAATTCTTTAAAAGTTACCCTCATATAAAGTTAGTAGAAGATGTAGATACTGCAGAAGTAGCCAAAAGAATATCAAAAGAAAATTTGGTTGGAATTGCTGCTATAGCACCTAAAATTGCTGCAGAAATCTTTGATTTAGATATTTTAGAAGACGAAATTCAAACAATTAAAGACAACTCTACAAGGTTTGTAATTGTACAAACTCATGAGCCAGAAAATGGACTTGACAAGATTAACAAAGCATCTTTAAAGTTTCAGTTAAATCACCAAAGAGGAAGTTTAGCAGCTATTTTAAATGTGTTAAGCGATTGTAAAATGAATTTAACAAAAATTCAATCTTTACCTGTAATAGAAACTCCTTGGAAATATTCATTTTTTGTAGATATTACTTTTGAAGATTATAAAGATTATAAAAAAGCTGAAGCAATTATAGAAATAATGGCAGAAGAGTTTAAAATATTAGGAACCTATAAAAACGGTAGAAAATGATTAAAGCTGCCAAAAGATTAGATACAGTACAAGAATACTATTTTTCTAAAAAACTAAGAGAAGTTAGAGGTTTAGTAGCTGCAGGAAAACCAATTATCAATATGGGAATTGGATCTCCAGACTTAAAACCTCCAACAAAAGTTTTAGAAGCAATTCAAGGAAGTTTAACTGATGCTAATGCACATAAGTATCAATCTTATCAAGGATTACCAGAATTAAGAAATGCAATTGCAACTTTTTATAAAAACAAATTTTCTGTAGATACTAATCCAGAGAATGAAGTGCTGCCTTTAATGGGAAGTAAAGAGGGAATTATGCACATTTCTATGGCTTTTTTAAATGAAGGCGATAAAGTTTTAATCCCAAATCCAGGGTATCCAACATATACTTCTGTTACTAAACTAGTAAGAGCAGAACCATTATTTTACAATTTAAGTGATGCTACCAATTGGCAACCTAATTTTGAAGCATTAGAAAGTTTAGATTTAACAGATGTTAAAATTATGTGGGTAAATTATCCACACATGCCAACAGGTACAGATGCTACTTTAAAAACATTCGAAAAATTAATTGCTTTTGGTAAAAAGCACAATATTTTAATTATAAATGACAATCCTTATAGTTTTATTTTAAACGATAATCCTATTAGTATTTTACAAGTAGAAGGAGCAAAAGATATTGCTTTAGAGTTAAATTCTTTGAGTAAAACTTTTAACATGGCAGGTTGGAGAGTTGGTATGCTTTTAGGAAATGCAACTTTTATCAATGAAGTTTTAAAAGTAAAATCTAATATGGATTCTGGAATGTTTTACGGAATTCAAAAAGGAGCTATAGAAGCATTACAATTGTCAGATGAGTGGTTTTCTACTCAGAATAAAATATACGAAGAACGCAGAAAGTTAATTTGGCAATTGGCAGATAAATTAGATGCAACATATAGTAAAAATGCAACAGGATTGTTTGTTTGGGCAAAAATCCCTGAAGGGAAAAAATCTGAAGAAGTAACAGATGCTGTTTTATATGATAACGATATTTTTATAACACCAGGAACCATTTTTGGTTCACAAGGAGAAGGATACATTCGTTTTTCTTTATGTGTAACAGAAGAAGTAATTAAAGAAGCAATATCAAGATTATAAGTTATGAAAAATATATACATGATTGGTATTGGTTTAATTGGAGGTAGTTTTGCTATCGATATTAAAAATCACAATCCAGAAGTTGTAATTCACGGAATTAGTAGAAAAGATGAAACCTTAAACAAGGCTTTAGAATTAAATTTAATAGACAAAAAAGCAACCCTAGATGATCTTGAAAATGCAGACTTGGTAATTGTATCAATTCCTGTAGATGCAACAGTAAAATTATTGCCAACAATTCTTGATAAAATATCGGACAACACATTAGTTGTTGATGCTGGATCAACAAAAGAAGAAATTTGTAAAGTTGTTGAACATCATAAAAGAAGAAGAAATTTTTTAGCATGTCATCCAATTGCAGGAACAGAAAATTCTGGACCCACAGCAGCTATATCTGGCTTATACGTTGGAAAAACGAACATTATCTGTGAAGTAGAAAAGACAACTTTTAAGCTTCAAGAAAAAGCTTTAGAACTTTTTAGGGCAATTGGAATGCGTATTAGATATATGGATCCTGTGTCTCATGACAAGCATATTGCGTATGTTTCGCACTTATCTCACATTAGTGCATTTATGTTAGGTAAAACAGTAATTGATGAAGAGAAAAATGAACGCGATATTTTTGATATGGCAGGTTCAGGTTTCAGATCTACAGTTCGTTTGGCAAAAAGTTCGCCAGCAATGTGGACACCAATTTTTAAACAAAATAAAGATAACGTAATTAATACGTTAACAGATTACATTAACAATTTACAACATTTTAAAGAGTTGATGGAACAAGATAATTTCTCTGAAATTTTTAACGAAATGGAGAATACAAATTATATAAAACAAATTTTAAACGGCATAAAATAAAAAGCCAAAATCGTTGTCATTTCGAGCGCAGTCGAGAAATTTCAACACAAATTAATTATTAAAATGAAGAATACAAAAGAATTAAGAACATGGTTGGATGATATGAATTTAGCGCATCCACTAGTAATAGCAGGGCCTTGTAGTGCAGAAACCGAAGAGCAGGTTTTAAAAATTGCACACGAATTAAAAGATTCTGATGTAAACTATTATAGAGCAGGAATTTGGAAACCAAGAACAAGACCAGGAAATTTTGAAGGTGTTGGAGCTTTAGGGTTAGGTTGGTTAAAAAAGGTAAAAGAAGAAACAGGTATGAAAACCTGTACAGAAGTTGCCAATGCTGCTCACTGTAAATTAGCAATTGAAGAAGATGTAGATTTATTATGGATTGGTGCACGTTCTACAGTATCTCCATTTATTATGCAAGAAATTGCTGAAGCTTTAGAAGGTACAGATAAAATTGTTTTAGTTAAAAATCCAGTAAACCCAGATTTAGCTTTATGGTTAGGTGGTATAGAAAGATTATATACTGCAGGTATTAAAAACTTAGGAGCAATTCATAGAGGATTTTCTACTTATGATAAATCTAAATACAGAAACAATCCTAACTGGCAATTAGCTATTGAATTTCAAAATAAATTTCCAGATTTACCATTAATTTGTGATCCATCACATATTACAGGGAACAGAGAAATGATTCAAGATGTTTCTCAAGTTGCTTTAGATTTAAACTTTGATGGTTTAATGATTGAAACTCATTTTGACCCAGATAATGCTTGGTCTGATGCTGCACAACAAGTAACTCCAGATACTTTAAAGCAGATAATGAGAGATTTAAAAATCAAAAAAACTACAGAATCTGCAACAAGTTACAGAGAACCATTAGAAAACTTAAGAGCTCAAATTAATGTGGTTGATGACCAATTAATTGATTTATTAGGTAAAAGAATGGAAGTTGCTGAAAAAATTGGATCTCTTAAAAAAGAAGAAAACGTTGCTGTTTTACAGTCTAGACGTTGGAATGAGATTTTAGGAAATATGGTTTTAGAAGGAACTAGCAAAGGTTTAAGTGAAGAGTTTGTTTTAAAAATGTTTAAAGCAATTCACCAAGAATCTATCAACCATCAAGAAAAAATTATCAACGGATAGTCTTAAAAGATGACTAACAAATAAAAAAACCGCCAATTGGCGGTTTTTTTATTTGTTTATTTTTTCTTGGTGTAAGATAGTCTTCTAGAAGCTTTTCTCATTAGAACATTTATTAAATCCTCTGGGCTGCTTCCTATTGATCCTCTTACTTTTTTATTATAATTCCATAAAAGAACACCATCTGCAGCATTGTGTACATTCATGTTAACAACAGCACTGTTGGTAGTTCCCCAGAAACCAATTAAAACTCCTAAAGCTACAGAAGCTCCTTCAGACATAGGTTTGTTGGTGTTGTAAGTTCCCGAAATAATTGCATCAACACCTAATATTTTTGCCAATTCTTCAGGTGTGTAATCAGTTAAGTTTTCTTGTGTAATATTTTTCTTTTTTAATAATGCAGTTGTTTTGGATGGGTCTTGAACTTCTATTGAAGTTAATTTTCCTCTTTTCTTTCTTCTCAAAAACCATGAAAACATTGCGGTTTGTATACTTTTACCTTCATTAATTTCTAATCTTTTAAACTGTTCAGAGGTCATTTTTTCCATCTGTTTAGGTCTAAGTTTAACAGTTGCTTTAAAAGGCAAAATTCCTATTGTTTTATGACTTTTAGCAATTTCATCAAATTGAGGGTTTTCATAAAGACTAGTTTGTGCTAAAAATGTAGCAGAAATAAATAATGCAATTAAGAAAATATTCTTTTTCATATTTGTTTTTTGGGTTAATAATAAAGCGAATATAAAAATTGTTACTTAACAAATACAACTTCGTTTACATTATTATTTAAAATTTCTGCATCTTTGTAATAATGACAGGAATCGTATACAAATCTACTGGAAGTTGGTATCAGGTAAAATCTGATGAAGGTGTCTTTTATCAATGTAGAATAAAAGGAAAATTCAGAATAAAAGGAATTAAAAGTACCAATCCAATTGCAGTTGGAGATAAAGTGATTTTCGATTTAGAGAAAAAAGGTGATGAAGAAACAGGTGTCATTAAAAAGATTTTAGACAGAGATAATTTTATTGTTCGTAAATCTGTAAACCTATCTAAGCAAACGCATATTATTGCTGCAAATTTAGATTTGGTTTTTCTTTTAATTACGATAGATAATCCACCAACATTTACAACTTTTATTGATCGTTTTTTAGTTTCTACAAGAGCTTATAGAATAGATACTGTTTTAGTTTTTAATAAGATAGATTCTTATGAAATAGAACAAAGAGCAGAAGTTTTATACCTAAAAGATATTTATGAAGCAATTGGTTATACATGTATTGAGGTTTCTGCGACACAAAACAAAAATGTAGATAAAATTAAAGAAATGATGGTTGGTAAATCATCTATGTTTGTAGGACATTCTGGTGTAGGAAAATCTACTTTAGTAAATGCAGTTGAACCAACTTTAGATTTAAAAACAAAAGAAATTTCTGATCAGCACAAACAAGGTCAGCATACAACTACATTTGCAGAAATGTTTGATTTAAGTTTTGATGCAAGAATTATTGATACACCAGGTATAAAAGGATTTGGTATTGTAGATATTGATAAATACGAACTTGGAGACTATTTTCCTGAGTTTTTTGAAATGAAACAACATTGTAAATTTAATAATTGTTTGCATTTAAAAGAACCAAAATGTGCTGTAAAAGAAGGATTAGAAACCGAAGAAATATCTTGGTCTCGTTATAAAAGTTACTTGCAAATTTTAGAAGGAGAAGAAGGATCTGAACACTACAGAACAGATATTTGGAATGAAGATGATAATGAATAAATTATGAAAATTGTAATTCAACGCGTTTCTAAAGCAAGTGTAACTATCAATCAAAAAAAAGTTGCAGACATCCAAAAAGGATTGTTGATACTTTTAGGTATTGTTGATGAAGATACACAAGAAGATATTAATTGGTTGGTAAGAAAAGTGTTAAACCTTCGCATTTTTAATGACGAAAATAATGTGATGAATAATTCATTACTAACTGTAAATGGAGATGTAATTGTTGTAAGTCAGTTTACTTTGCATGCATCGACCAAAAAAGGAAACAGGCCAAGTTATATTAAAGCAGCAAAACCGCCAGTTGCAATTCCTTTATACCAAAGCTTTATAAATACTTTAGAAACAGAACTAGGTAAGAAAGTACAAACAGGAGAGTTTGGAGCAGATATGAAAGTAGAACTTTTAAATGATGGTCCTATAACAATTATAATTGATTCTAAAACTAAAGAATAGTTTTTATGGTTTTTTATGATGTTCATACACATAAATCTTTAAGTGACGAAAAAGTACTTCAGATAGAAAATAAATTCCCAAATTCAGTTAATTTTTCTTCACCTTTTTCAATAGGTATCCATCCTTGGTTTATCAATAAAAACACTTATAATAAAGAGCTTTTAATAGTAGAAGATAAGTTGCAACATGCTAATTGTTATGCAATTGGAGAATGTGGTTTAGATAAATTAAAAGGTGTAGCTTTAGAGTTACAAAAAGAAGTTTTTTTAAAACAAGTAGAACTTTCAGAAAAGTATAAAAAACCGCTAATAATTCATTGTGTAAAAGCATTTCAGGAAATTATAGCCATAAAGAAAGAATTACAACCAAAACAATTTTGGATGCTACATGGTTTTAATAAAAACATACATTTAGCTAAGAGTTTAATAGATCATAATTTTATGTTGTCTTTTGGCGAATTAGTCTTAAAAAATAAAAAAATTGAAGAAACTTTACGTCAAATTAACTTATCATCATTTTTAATAGAAACAGATGATTCTGATGTGAATGTTAAAGATATTTATCAGAAAATTGCTGATATAAGAAACGTAAAAGTAGTAATACTTCAAAATCAAATAAAACAAAATTTTAAAAGAATATTTACAAAATGAGTTGGTTAGAAAGAACTGAATTATTAGTAGAAAAAGAAGGCTTAGAAAAACTTAAAAAAGCAAATATTTTAGTAGTAGGTTTAGGAGGTGTTGGGTCTTTTGCTGCAGAATTTTTAGCAAGAGCTGGTGTACATAAAATGACTCTTGTAGATGGAGATGTTTTTGACGAAACCAACATAAACAGACAATTACCAGCTTTACAATCTACCATAGGTAAACCAAAAGTATCAGTTTTAGCAGAAAGATTAAAAGACATAAATTCTGATATAGAATTAACTTTATTACAAGAATTTTTATCGCCAGAAAGAGCATTTGAAATTGTAACAAAAGAATTTGATTATGTGTTAGATTGTATAGATAGTATTACACCCAAAGTCAATTTAATTGTAGCAGCAAGAAGAAAAAAAGTTAAAATTATATCCTCTATGGGTGCAGGTGGAAAATTAGATGCAACCAAAGTAAAAGTTAAAGATATTGGCAAAACTAAAAATTGTACCATGGCAAGAGTTTTGCGCAAAAGATTAAAAGAAAGAAAAGTAGATAAAGGTGTAAAAGCTGTGTATTCTGATGAGGTTCAAATACCTAAAAGTGTAAAAATAACTGATGGTACAAATTTTAAAAAATCTTATTATGGTACAATTAGTTATATGCCAGCGCTTTTTGGTTTACAAGCAGCAGCTCATGTTGTTAATTTTATTATAAAAAAGTAAAGATTAGTTTTTCTTAAAAAATTAAACATATATTTGCCATGGAAAATAAATTACAATTTGTAAATAATTAAATTTAATAAAATGAAAAAAATAGTATTATCATTAGTTGTTTTTGCATCAGTGTTAACAGCATGTAAAAGCGAAAAAAAAGATAAAGTAGAAGCTAAAGAAGCTGTTAAAGTAGAGGTAAAAGCAGCAACTTTAAACAATGTAGATGTTGCTACATCAATTTTAACTTGGAAAGGAACAAAACCTGGAGGAGCTCATGATGGAACTGTAGCTTTAAAAAGTGGAGGAATTTTAATTGAAGATGGTAAATTAACACAAGGAGAGTTTGTGGTTGATATGAATACAATTACAAATCTTGATATGAAAGGTTCTAAGGGAGCAGGAAAAATAGAAGGACATTTAAAAAATGCAGACTTTTTTGATGTAACTGTTTATCCAACATCAAAATTTGTAATTACTAATGTTGTAGAAACCGAAGGAAAACTTGCTGTAACAGGAAATTTACAAATAAAAGATGTTACAAAGAGCATTACAATACCTGCTACAATTTCTACAGAAAATGGAGTAACTGTTTTTAAAAGTGAAATTTTTAATGTTGATAGAGCCGATTTTAATGTAAAATACAAATCTAAATCTTTCTTTAAAGAGTTAAAAGATAAGTTTGTAGATGATATTATAGAAATGTCTTTTGAAGTAAAAACAAAAGCATAATTTAGAATTAATTCAAATTCTTATAAAGGTCTAAAAAATATTGTTTTTAGGCCTTTTTCTTTTGTAGTTTTTTTATCTTTGGTAGGCTATAAAAAAATATATGAAAAAGTTACCCTACCTAACAATATTACTAGTATTATTATCAATATCTTCTACATTTAGTCAAAAAAATAATTACGCTTCTCTTTTTATTCCTGTAGAATTAAAAAAGGATGCCAATGCAGTTATAAGAGACAATTCTATAGAAATTACTATTGAAAGTGTAGATGAAATGGTTGTAAAAAAAAGAAAAGTTGTAACCGTTTTAAATAAATTAGGAGATAGGTATGCTTATATGGCAGAAGGTTATGATAATGATACTAAAATAACAAAACTGTCTGCATATATATATGATGCTTTTGGTAATCAAATAAAAAAATATTCTAAAAGTAAATTTCTAGACGTTAGTGCTGTAGATGGAGGTACTTTATATTCAGACTCAAGAGTAAAGTATCTAGATTATACTCCAGTTTCTTATCCTTATACCATTGTTTTTGAATCGGAATACAGATCAACTACAACTGCTTTTATACCTGGTTGGTATCCAATGAGTGGTTATTATATTTCTGTACAAAAAAGCACATATAAATTATTAAATCCTAGTCAGATTGTTATCAACAGAAAAGAAAAGAATTTTGATGGTTTTTCAATAGAAAATACTTTTTCTGAATTCGAATTATATTCAGTTTTAAAAGATCAACCATCTGTAAAATATGAGTCAAACAGTGTTTCTTATGAAAATATTATGCCAATGTTATTGGTAGTTCCAGAAAACTTTCAAACAGATGGAATTAGTGGAAAATACTCAAACTGGAATGAATTAGGTTCTTGGATGAATAGCAAAATTTTAAATGGGAAAACCAATTTAGAAGAAGCGACTAAAGCTATAGTTTTAGATTTAGTAAAAGGAGTTGAAGATCCTATAGAAAAAGCAAAAATTGTATATGAATATATGCAAAATAAAACAAGATATATAAGTGTGCAAGTTGGTATTGGTGGTATTCAGCCAATTTCAGCTAATGAAGTAGATAAAGTAAGTTATGGAGATTGTAAAGGTTTAACAAATTACACAAAAGCACTTTTAGAAGTTGTTGGTGTAAATTCTAATTATGTTCATGTAGAAGCAAACCCAAATGATAGAGTTTCTTTTGAAAATGATTTTGCATCGTTAGCACAAGGAAATCATGTAATCTTAAATATACCTAACAATGGTAATGACGTTTGGTTAGAATGTACCAGTCAAACAGTTCCATTTGGTTTTTTAGGAGATTTTACTGATGATAGAAATGTACTTGTTATGACACCTGAAGGAGGTGTTATAAAAAGAACACCAGCTTATAAAAACGAAACAAATTTGCAGGAAACAAAAGCTAAAATTATTCTTGATGAAAATGGAAGTTTGTCTGCTAATTTAAAAAGAGTTTCTAAAGGAATACAATATGGAGATAGGTATCAATACCAAACCTATTCTGAAGAAGAACTTATAAAAGAATACAAGTCTAGTGTTTGGAGATATAATAATAATTTAGAAATTGAATCCATAAATTTACTAAATGATAAAGAAAATATAGAGTTTAAAGAAGATTTAAAAATTGCTATAAAAAACTACGCATCTGTTAATGAACAAGAATATTTATTTAGAGTAAATGTTTTTAATAAAAACAGTTTTGTGCCTAAAAGATACAGAAATAGAAAATTACCATTAAAAATATCTAGAGGATATAAGGATGTAGATTCTTATGAAATTAAAATTCCTGAAGGATATATTTTATCTGTATTGCCATCAGAAAAATTACTTACTTCAAAATTTGGAACCTATAAGGTAACATTTACAAAAATTGATGAAACTACTTTTAAATACGATAAATCTATGTTGATAAAAGATGGTGTTTACCCCAAAGAAGATTATAAATTATACAGAAGCTTTAGAAGAACTATTGCTAAATATGAAAATTTAAGAATTGCAATTGTAAAAAAATAAAAACAAAAAATGAAAAAGTTAACCCTACTAGTATTATTAATAAGTCAGTTTACAATTTTTGCCCAAGATTATAAATTTGGAAAAGTATCAAAAGAAGAGCTAAAAGAAAAATTTCACCCATTAGATTCTACTGCAGATGCAGCTTATTTGTATAGAAAAAGAAGAACATCATATTCTTATATAAATGGTGTTGGTTTTCAGTTGGTTACTGAAATTCATGAGCGCGTTAAAATTTATACAAAAGAAGGGTTTGAAATGGCAACAAAATCGGTTGCTTATTATAATCCAGATTCTGGAGAAACAGAATCAGTTTCATCAATAAAAGGATATAGTTTTTCGTTAGTTGATGGTAAAGTTGTTAAGGATAAATTGACTAAGAAGAGTATTTTTAAAGAAAAGAAAAATAAATCTTA
Organism: Polaribacter sp. Z022; assembly: GCF_023555495.1. GTDB lineage: Bacteria > Bacteroidota > Bacteroidia > Flavobacteriales > Flavobacteriaceae > Polaribacter. The sequence continues at coordinate 52,103 of NZ_JALCZO010000005.1, forward strand.
TAGTATTAAAAAAATTACAATGCCAAATATTAAAATAGGTACTGTAATAGAACTTAAGTATAAATTAATTTCACCTTACACAAATTCAATTGATGATTTACAGTTTCAATTTGGAATTCCAGTAAAAAAAATAGATTATAATATTGAAATACCAGAATACTTTATATTTAATAAAAGATCTAAAGGGTTTTATAATGTGCCAATGAAAAAAACAGCAAAGAATGGTACAATTGGCTCTTTAAATTATAGAATTGATGTTTTTGGGTTTGAAGGAGATAATATACCAGCTTTAAAAAATGATGAACCTTTTATTAGTAGTATTTATAACTATAGAGGAGGTATGAAATTTGAATTAACACAAACAAATTTTTCAAGCTTACAAGGTAGTATTAAAACATTCTCTAATTCTTGGGAAGATGTAAGTAAGCAAATTTTTAAATCTTCTCGCTTTGGAGAAGAACTAAATAAAAAGAGCTATTATAAAGATGATTTACAAAGCATTGTAGGGAATATTACTTCTGAAAAGGAAAAAGTTGCAGCTGTTTTTCAGTTTGTTAAGAGTAAAATAAAATGGAATGGTAACAACAGTAAGTATACAGAAAAAGGAGTAAGAAAAGCATTTAAAGAAAGAGTAGGTAATGTAGCAGACATTAACTTAATGCTAACCTCTATGTTACGTTCTGCGGGTTTAAAAGCAAACCCAGTTTTAGTTAGTACTAGAAAAAACGGAGTACCATTATTTCCAACATTAAATGGGTTTAATTATGTAATTTCTATGGTAGATTTTACTGATGGAACATCGGTTTTATTAGATGCAACAGAACCTTATAGTTTGCCAAATATTTTACCAGCTAGAACTTTAAATTGGAGTGGTAGAAAAGTAACAAAAGAAGGGATTTCTTCTTGGATTAAATTAACTTCTACAAAACACGCAATAGAAGACAATAATTTAATGGTTAAAATTTCAGATGATATGATTGTAGAGGGGTTATTTAGAACAAAATTTATTAACCTAAGTGCATTAAATTTTAGAAAAAATAATAACCATATAAAAGATGAAAGCTTAATTACTAAATTAGAAGAAAGGTATAATATTGAAATTGACGATTATAAAGTTGTAAATAAAGATAAAATAACAACTCCAATTGTTAGAAATGTAAAATTTATAAGTGAAGATTTAATAGAAGAAATAAATGGTAAAATTTACATTGAACCATCTTTGTTTTTAACAGTAGATAAAAACCCTTTTAAATTAGTAGATAGAAAGTTTCCTGTAGATTTTGCTACACCTTGGAAAGAAAGTAATAGAGTTTTTATTAGTATTCCACAAGGTTATAAAATAGAACAATTACCAAAACCTTTAGCAATTGGTTTGCCAGATAACCTAGGAGTATTTAAATATCAAATAACGCAAAGTGGTAATAAAATTAGAGTTACTTCTATTTTACAATTTAACAATGGTATAATTGCTCCACAGTATTATTCTGCATTAAAAGATTTTTACAGTCAATTGGTAAAAAAGCAAACTGAAAAAATTGTTTTAATAAAAGAGTAATTAGAAATCTATTATGAGAACAAATGCATTATTATTTTTTTTATTAATTCATATTTCATTCTTTGCTCAAGACTATACTTTTGGTAAAGTATCAAAAGCTGAATTAGAAGAAAAATTTTACCCTCTAGACTCTACAGCAGATGCTGTATATTTATTTAAAAAAAAAGAAACTTTTGTAGAGTATACTTCTAGTGAAGGATGGTTGCTAGTTACATTAGTTCACAACCGAATAAAGTTTTATAATAAAAAAGCAACAAGGTTTGGTAAAGAGGAAATTAAACTTTTTAAAAGAGGAGGTACAGATGAGTCTGTTACTGGTATTAAAGCTTATACCTATAATTTAGTTGGAAAGAAAATTGTTAAAGATAAATTGCAAAAAAAGCAAATATTTGAAAACGAGTTGACAAAAAATTGGTTTTCAAAAAGTTTTGCAATGCCAAATATAAAAGAAGGAAGTGTTGTGGAATATAAGTATAGAAAAACTTCACCATATTTTCAATATATAGATGAAATTGAAATTCAACACGAAATCCCCGTAAAAAAAATTGATGTTATAATTAAAATTCCTGAGTATTTTGTGTATAAAACCCATAGTAAAGGATATTTACAAATGTTTTTTAATGAATCTTTTAAACATAAAAGAATTAATTATAGTTATAGACAAGAAAATAGAGGTGTAGGTACAAACACTACTAAGTATGAGAAATCAATAGATTTACAATTTAAACACTATGAATTGTCTAAAGATAGTATACCTGCAATAGAAAGTAAAGAGCCTTTTGTATCTTCAATCAATCAATTTAAAAGTAGTATTAGTTTTGAGTTAAATTCGATAGAGATACCAAATGCTAGACCTCAATATTTTGCAAATACTTGGAAAGGAGTCTCAAAAAGAATTTATAGAACTGCCTCTTTTGGTGAAGAAATTCAAAAATCTAGTTATTTTAAAAATGATTTAGAAAATATACTTAATCGTTTAAGTACTCCTTCAGACAAATTAATGGGAGTTTTTCAATTTGTAAAAAATAGAGTAAAATGGGATGGTCAATATGGTAAATATACTAAAAAAGGGGTAAGAAAGGCTTTTAAAGATAGAACAGGTAATGTTGCTGAAATAAATTTAATGTTAACCTCTATGCTACGTTTTGCAGGTTTAAACGCTAATCCAGTATTAGTTAGTACTAGAGCAAATGGAGTTTCTCTTTTTCCAACTATAGATGGTTTTAATTATATTATTTCTATGGTAGAATTTCCAGATGGATCTTATGTGTTATTAGATGCTACAGAACCTTATAGTTTACCAAATATTTTACCAGAAAGAGTTTTAAATTGGAATGGAAGAAAAGTTACAAAAGAAGGAATTTCAACTTGGGTTAAGCTAACTCCTACTAAACATTCTTTAATAGAAAATAATTTAATGATTAAAATTTCTGAAGATATAAATATTGAAGGATTATTAAGAACTAAGTTTGATAATTTAGCTGCATTAAATTTTAGAAAAAAAAGAAATCATATTAAAGACGAAAGTTTAATAACTTTATTAGAAGAAAAATATAATTTTGAGATTAATTCTTATAAAGTTAATAATAAATTTAATTTAGGAAAACAGATAGTTAGAGATATTAAGTTTAAAAGTGAAGATGTAATTGAAGAGATTAATGAAAAATTATATATAATTCCATTATTTTTCTTATCAAATCAAACAAATCCATTTAAGTTAGAAGATAGAAAGTTTCCTGTAGATTTTGCTACTCCATGGAAAGAAAAAAATATTTCTTCTTTTATAATTCCAGAAGGTTATGTAGTTGAGCAATTACCAAAACCATTAGCAATTGGTCTTCCAGAAGGTTTAGGTGTATTTAAATATCAAATAATTCAAAAAGGCAATAAAATAAGTGTTATATCATTATTGCAATTTAACAATGGTATAATTGCTCCACAATATTATTCAGCATTAAAAGATTTTTACAGTCAATTGGTAAAAAAGCAAACAGAAAAAATTGTTCTAATAAAAGAGTAAAAAAAATGAAAAAGTTAATTGTATTATTAATTTTATTTAACCAGCTATATTTATTTGGTCAAGAAATTAAATTTGGAAAAGTATCAAAAGAAGAATTAGAAGAAAAATTTCATCCTATAGATTCTACAGCATCTGCAGCATATCTATATAAAAAAAGAAGAACGTTTTACCAGTATGATTTTAGCACAGGTTTTCAATTAGTGACTGAAATCCATGAAAGAATAAAAATTTATAATAAACATGGTTTTGAATTTGCTAACAAATCAATAGCATATTTAACACCAGAAAGTGGAGATAGACAAAGTGTTAGCTCAATAAAAGGAATAACTTTTTCTTTGGTAAATGGTAAAATTGAACAAGAAAAATTGTCAAAAAAAAGCATTTTTAAAGAAAAGAAAAACATTTATTATAGTTTTAAAAAAATAGCAATGCCTAATGTTAAAATTGGTTCTGTTTTAGATATTAAATATAAAATTATTTCTCCTTACAGTAGCTCTATTAGTGTTTTAGATTTTCAAGAAGCTATACCAGTTAATAAATTAAATTACAAGATAGAAATACCAGAATTTTTTAAATTTAGTAAAACATCTAAAGGTTATTATTCTGTAAAAATGACAAAGGAATCTAAGAGTGGTAAAATTAGTGGTTTAAATTATGTAGTTGATATTTTTTCATATCAAGCTAATCATATACCTGCTCTAAAAGATGATGAACCTTTTATTAACAATATTGATAATTATAGAGGAGGAATTAAATTTGAATTGAAAGAAGTTAATACGCTTAGAATTGGAGGTTCTTATACTACTTTTTCTAATTCTTGGAATAGTGTAAGTAAAAGAATTTATAAAGCCATTTCTTTTGGAGACGAACTTAGTAAAAAAAGTTATTTTAATAATGATTTACAAAATATTTTAGCTAATACAACTTCAGAATTTGACAAAATTGCTGCAATTTTTTACCATGTAAAGTCTAAAGTAAAATGGAATGGTTTTTATAGTAAATATACTGAGAATGGTGTAAAAAAAGCATATAAAGAAGGGGTTGGAAATGTTGCAGATATTAATTTAATGCTAACTTCTATGTTGCGAGAAGCTGGCTTAGATGCAAACCCAGTTTTAGTAAGTTCTAGAGATAATGGAGTTCCTTTTTTTCCTACTTTAGATGGTTTTAATTACGTTATTTCAATGGTAGAGTTTACAGATGGATCTTATGTGTTATTAGATGCTACAGAACCTTATAGCTTGCCAAATTTATTACCAGAAAGAGTATTAAATTGGAATGGAAGAAAGGTAACAAAAAACGGAAACTCATCTTGGGTTAAATTAACTTCTTCAAAAAATGCTTTAGAAGATAATTTTCTGTCTATTAAGATAAATAATGATCAAATTGTTGAAGGGTATTTAAAATCAAAATTTTCTAACTTAAAAGCTTTAAATTATAGAAGTAACTATAATCATATAAAAGAAGAAGATTTAATTTCTAAATTAGAAGAACAATTTCAATTAGAAATAGATGATTTTAAACTTTTAAATCAAACAGATATAGGAAAACCAATAGTTAGAAATATTAAATTTCAAAGTGAAGATTTACTAGAAGAAATAAATGGGAAAATATATATTGAACCATTATTGTTTTTAACACAAAAAACCAATCCATTTAAATCAGAAGACAGAAAATTTCCTGTAGATTTTATAACTCCTTGGAAAATAAATCAAAGAGTATTTATTAAAATTCCTGAAGGTTATAAAGTAGAAACCTTACCAGAAAACATGGCAATTGGATTACCAGAAAATTTAGGAGTATTTAAATTTAAAGTTGTTTTGAATGGAGCTAAAATTCAAGCTATTTCTTCACTTTCAATTAACAGAAGTAAAGTTGGTCCAACTTACTATTCAGCATTAAAAGATTTTTACAGTCAATTGGTAAAAAAGCAAACTGAAAAAATTGTTTTAATAAAAGAGTAATTTTTAAGAAGGGAAACCTAACATGTTTCCCATGCCTACTGTAAATAACCAAGAACCGTAAATTGCGTGTTCAATAGAAACTAGTAAAGTAGATTTTGTTTTATTGTAAGTAATTGCAAAAAAGAGTCCGCCTAAAAATGTAAGAAATATTACTAAAGTATTTTTAAATAATAAATGTGCTAAAGAAAAAATTAGGGCATTTAATAGAATAAAAATATGCGCATTTTTAAACAAAGACTGATACCTTTTAAAGAAAAATGTTCTATAGATAAGTTCTTGTGGATACACAGAAAATAGAGAGTAAAATATTAAAATTACAATCCATAAAATAGGTTTGTTTAAAACAACAGTAAATAGGTTAGTTTTATCTGTAAAGTAAACAAAAGTTGTAGTTGCAATTATTATAATAAGAAATTTAATTATTGTTGAAAGCCAAAAAAAATTCCAGTTAATATTTTTCTGAATTCTGAATTTAATTTTTTCAACTTTAATTAAAATATAGATTATATAGCTAAAACTAAAAAGACCTATTGTTAGTTTTATAATTGGAGAAAAACTAAAAACAAAACTCACAGGAATCATTAAAAAGATGATTATTAATTCTGTAAATTTTAAACGATTAGATTTCATTTTTAAATATTAATAGCAGTTGTGTTTTTTACTTCTTCTATTGTAAAAGTACTGTGAGTACTACCAATGTAAGAAATTGCAGTTAATTTTGTAACCATAAAATCTCTATATTCATCCATATCTTTTACATAAATTTTTAAAATATAATCATACTCTCCACTTACGTGGAAACATTCAGAAACTTCTTCTAATTTTAAAACTTCACGTTCAAAAGTAGTAACATGTTTTTTAGAGTGTTGAATGAGTTTTATATGACAAAAAACTAAAAAAGATTTTTCAATTTTGTTTTTATTTATAATGGCAACGTACTTTTTAACTACATTTTCTTTTTCTAATTTTTTAATTCTTTCATAAACCGCTGTTACAGAAAGATTCAATTGTAAAGACAATTGTTTGGTAGTTTGTTTACTATCATTTTGTAGTAAATTAATGAGTTTTCTATCAACAGAATCTAAAGTCATAATTTAAAATTTTCTATAAAGCTACACTTTAAAAAGTAATATTAGTTTTTAAAACTATAATATTGATTAAAAATAGAAAAATAATCTGTAATAAATGTAAAGTATTGATATATTTTCTTTTAAGTCGTTTTTTTGTTATTAATAAAACTATCAATTATGAAATTTAAACCAGCAGATAATATTCAAGATTTACAATACTTTGGCGAATTTGGAGGCGTAAATCCATCAATATCAGATTCATCTACATATACTTTTTTATCAGCAAAAACAATGTTAGATACTTTTGAAGGAAATTCTGATGGTTGTTATTTGTATTCACGTCATACTTCACCAAGTAATTTATATTTAGGAGAAGCTTTGGCAGCAATGGAAGGAACAGAAAGCGCAAATGTAGCAGGATCTGGAATGGGGGCAATTACACCAACTATATTACAGATTTGTGGTAATGGAGATCATGTAGTTTCTAGTAGAACTATTTATGGAGGTACGTATGCTTTTTTAAAGAATTTTACTCCAAGAATGGGAATTAAAACGTCTTTTGTTGATATTACAAAATTAGATGTTGTAGAAGCAGCAATCACAAAAAACACTAAAATGATTTATTGTGAGTCTGTTAGTAATCCTTTATTAGAAGTTGCAGATATAAAAGCGCTATCAGCTTTAGCAAAAAAATACAATTTAAAATTAGTAGTAGATAATACATTTTCGCCACTTTCAATTTCTCCAGCACAATTTGGAGCAGATGTTGTAATACATAGTTTAACCAAATTTATAAACGGTTCTTCAGATACAATGGGAGGTGTTGTTTGTGCAAGCACCGATTTTATAAATTCTCAAAAAAGTGTAATTGATGGAGCAAGTATGTTGTTAGGTTCTTCTATGGATTCTTTACGTTCATCATCAATTTTAAAAAATATGAGAACCTTGCATATTAGAGTGAAACAACATAGTGATAATGCAAGTTATTTAGCTTCAAAATTTGAAAAGGACGGTTTAAAAACGGTGTATCCTGGGTTAGAATCTCATCCTTCTCATAACTTGTTTAAATCTATGATGAATGCAGAATATGGATTTGGTGGAATGTTAACTATAGAAACAGGTTCTTTAGAAAAAGCAAACGCTTTAATGGAATTAATGCAAGAGAAAAATTTAGGATATTTAGCAGTAAGTTTAGGATTTTACAAGACATTATTTTCTGCACCAGGGACTTCTACTTCATCAGAAATACCAGAAGAAGAACAGGTAGAAATGGGACTTTCAAATGGCTTAATTCGTTTTTCAATTGGCTTAGATAATGATATTGAAAGAACTTATAAAATGATGAAAGATTGTATGAAGCAAGTTGGTGTTCTTTAAGATTTTTTAGAGGATGAATGAAGTAATTACTTTCGGGATTTTATCTTTTACGTCTTTTTTTACGTTGATAAACCCTTTTGGAACAATGCCTATTTTTATGACAATGACTGCAGATTTAGATCAGAGTCATAGAACAAAAACAGCTCAAAAAGCTTCTATAGTAAGTTTTATAACAATTATCATTTTTGCTTTTTCAGGGCAACTACTTTTTAATTTTTTTGGTATATCAGTAAATAGTTTTAGAGTTGTAGGTGGTGTTATTTTCTTTTTAATGGGAATGGATATGCTACAAGCTAGACTTGGAAAAGTAAAATTAAAAGATTCTGAAATAAAAACTTATGTAAATGATATTTCTGTAACTCCCTTAGCTATACCAATGATTTGTGGTCCAGGAGCATTAACAAATGCAATTGTTATGATGGAAGATGCAGATTCTTTAGAAAAAAAAGGGGTTTTAATTATTGCTGCTTTTGTAGTAATTCTTTTAACATACCTTATTTTATATAGTTCGTCTAAGATTATAAAAATTTTAGGGCAAACAGGTATAAATGTAATGATGAGGTTAATGGGGTTAATAGTTATGGTAATAGCTGTAGAGTTTTTCTTTAGCGGATTAAAACCAATATTATTAGATATTTTAAATAGCAATTAAATTCCCTCAATTCTATTTTTAAATTCTTGGAAATCTTCCTTTTTTGGAAGGTTTCCATTAAAAGGTAAAATATCCCATTCATTATTTTTCATGTAAATGGTGAAGTTAAAAACGGAAGTATTTGCATCATCAGGATTTAAGATAGGATAACGTAAATCTGTATACTTATAAGTGCCTATTTTTTCTGATTTAGAAATGTTAAAATAATTATTACTAAACCAAATTAATGTCTGTAAATTTTTATCAGCCATATCTAATAAATTGTGTTTTTTTCAACTGTAATAATCTTATCAGCTGTATCGCTTTTATCAAATAAAGAATAAAAAGTTAAATGATATTGAGTATCAGTTTCAGCAACAGAATACCAAAGTATATTATTAAAAATTGTTGGTTGAGCTGAAAAACGATTGATATTAATATTTGCTTTTTCGAAGGATTTTTTAAAGACAGAATCCATGTAAATTTTATTAAATATTGTAAAAATCATATAAGCAGAACTTAAATAAATTCCTGTTTTTAGCCACCAAGTTCTTCTTGTTCTGTTTCTGTTAAAAAACATCATAATTATTAAGCTCAATAAAAACGGAATAGTATATAAAGGATCTACAACAGAAATAGTATTAAATGCAACCCTGTAATTAGAAAAAGGTGTAAAAAGTTGCGTTCCATAAGGAGTAAAACAATCTAACAAAGGATGTGTAAATATTGATAAAAAGAAAAGCCAAATCCAATTATGCAAAGAAGTTGTTTCTTTTCTTATTCCAGAATTATAAAGTTTGTATGTTATCAACCCAAATAAAAATGAACCCAAAACTGCAAAAAGAATAGAATGCATAAAACCTCTATGAAAAGCCATGGCTTGTATTTCGTTTCCGTATAAAAAACGACCAATAAAAACGTCTAAATCTGGAATTGTACCTCCAATAGCACCAAATAAAAGTGCTTTATTTCCAATTTTTTTACCAAGTGCAATTTCTCCACAAGCAGCACCAAGAACAATTTGAGTTAAAGAATCCATAATAGCAAATGTAAGCAACCATTTTCATTTGCATAACATTTTGTAAAATCGTAACATTACAGAACTAAAATTTTTAGAATGGAAAGCCAAGACATATCTCCTAGAGAGCCACAAGATGAAAACATTATTGAAAACAAAGAATTAAATATATGGGAAGCCTTAATTCCTATTTTTGCTTTAATTGGAATGCTGTTTTACAATGTGTTTTTTGTGTATGGAGATGATGCTTTGAGTGGAAGTAATCAGTTTATTTTATTAATGGGAGCAGCAGTTGCAGCTTTTGTTGGCTTTAGAAATAAAGTGTCTTACAAACAAATGATAGAAGAAGTTGCAGAAAATGTTAAGTCTACAACTGGTGCAATTTTAATTTTACTAATGGTTGGTGCATTAGCAGGAACTTGGCTAATAAGTGGTATTATTCCTTCTATGATTTATTATGGATTACAAATATTAAATCCAACAATATTTTTAGCAGCTTCAGTAGTTATTTGTGCAATTATTTCGATTGCAACTGGTAGTTCTTGGACAACATCTGCTACAGTTGGTATTGCATTAATTGGTATAGGAAATACTTTAGGTATTTCTGCAGGTATGACTGCTGGTGCAGTTTTATCTGGAGCTTATTTTGGTGATAAAATGTCACCTCTTTCTGATACTACAAATTTAGCACCAACAATGGCAGGAGGAGAGTTGTTTGCGCATATAAAATACATGTCTATTACAACAGTGCCAACAATTTTGGTTACTCTGTTAGTTTTTATAATTATTGGTTTTTCTATTGAAACAACAGGTTCTCCTGATATTTCAGATAAGTTGGCAGCAATAGATGCTGCTTTTAATATTTCTCCTTGGTTATTTATTGTACCAGCTTTTGTAATCTTTTTAATTGTTAAAAAAACAGAACCATTAATTGCTTTGTTGGCAGGAACATTATTAGCGGGTATAACTGCTGTTATTGCTCAACCAGATATTGTTATGAGTGTAGCAGGAGCAGATACTTTAACTGTAAATTCTGCATATAAAGGTGTTATGAATGCAATTACTGTAGATTCTGCAGTAGAAACTACAAGTGCAGAATTAAACGATTTGTTTTCTGCAGGAGGAATGAGTGGAATGTTAGGTACAATTTGGCTAATACTTTGTGCAATGGTTTTTGGTGGAATTATGGATGCTATAGGAGCTTTGTCTAGAATTAGTAAAGCATTATTAAACTTAGCATCAACTGTGTTTGGTTTGTTTGCAAGTACTGTTGCAAGTTGTTTAGCTTTAAATATTACAGCTTCAGATCAATATTTAGCAATTGTGGTTCCTGGTAAAATGTTTAAAAAAGCATATGAAGAAAAAGGATTAGCACCAGAAAATTTAAGTAGAACTTTAGAAGATTCTGGTACAGTAACTTCTGTTTTAATTCCTTGGAATACTTGTGGAGCTTATCAATCTGGAGTTTTAGGGGTAGGAGTAAGTGAGTATTTCTTTTATGCTATTTTTAACTGGTTAAGCCCTTTTACAACATTACTTTTTGCTGCATTTAATATTAAAATTAAACAATTAGCTAAAAAATAATGATTGTAAAGGCGCATATTTCTGATGCTAAAAAATTAACAGAAATTGCATTAAAATCCAAAGCTTTTTGGGGGTATTCTAATACTCAAATAGAAAGTTGGAGAGATGATTTAACCATTACTCAAAAAATGTTTGATGAATGGACTATTTATAAATATCTTATTAATAAGGATATTGTAGGGTTTTACATTCTTAACAGAGTAAATATTAGAACAAGTATTTTAGAATTTTTGTTTATATCTCCTAAATTTATAAAACAAGGTTTAGGAAAAAAGTTATTACTCCATGCAATAGAAAAATGTAAAAAAGAAAGTTGTGTAATTATAAACGTGCTTTCAGACCCAAATGCAGAAGCATTTTATGCAAAACATGGTTTTAAAATTATAGCACAAATAGAGAGTAGTGTTCCTGGACGTTTTTTACCAGAAATGGAATTTGAAATAGAAGAAAATATCTAGTTTATTTCTTTTTAGAAAGGTTTAAAACACCAGATATGATTAACAAAATCCAAGGTGTACCATGTAATAAAACATCAAACCAATCTTGCCCTTTCATTGCATGTTCTCCAGAAAAAGCATTTCCACCTAAAATCCATTTAATTTTTCCCCAAATATGAGGTTCTCTAAAAGGAGATAAACCTAATGTTAAACTTGCAATTAAAAAGAGTTTCCAATTTTTTTTAAGTCTTTCTTTCATTTTTAAGGGATTTATGAATTAAATTATATAAACCAGTTCCAAACCAAACCAAAACGTATTGTAAAATCTCTATAAGGATAATTTGGAGCAGAGAAATAATTTTTCTCAGTAAAACTAGAAGTTACATTTTCAATTTTAAAAAACAAACGAGTTCTTCTTACTTGTGCATTAAAGAAAACATCTACAGTAGGAAAACCAATTTCTTCTGTATCTTGTAAAGTAAATTCTGCTAATAACGGATTATAAGCATTCATTTTATACTTTGTAAAATATTTAAAGGTAGCTCCAATATTTACCAACATTGGTTTTCCTTTAAACCAATAATCAGTATAATATAAGGTATTTCTTGTAACAAACTCTGGTACTCTAAAAACAGAACTACCACTACTAACATTTTGATACATTACAGTATTGTCTAAAGCTAGTTTCCAATATTTAAATTCTTTATTTGCTTTCACTTTTAAATAAGCAATTTGATCTGCAAATTGTTGTGGTGTGTTATTCTGATCAAAATAAGTATAGTTGTCTATGTTTGTAAAATTTAAATCAGCATTTAACCATTTAGAGGTTAAAGAAAATCCTAAGTTTCTAGTATTAACAGAGCTAAAATTATTTTGCCAATTATAATCATCATATTTACTTTGATGTAGTATTGTGTTAAAGTTTGGAGATTTAGAACTTAGCAACAAACTTCCTTTTACCATAAAAAGACTGTCTTTTTTATACAAAGCATCTCCTTGAATAAAATTACCAGATAATCTACCACTTCCAGGACTAATGTTTCCAGAAGCATTTAATTGAAAATTCTTAATTTTTGCATTCCAATCTGCTCCAAATGATATAGCATTTCCCTTTAATTTGGTTTTAGATATGTTACTATTAGAATTTAAAATAGAATCATATCCATAAGAATAACTAGTAATGTTAATTTTTGGTTTAAACTTTCCTAGTACGTATTTAGAATTGAATTCTAAATTAAATTCGTTGTTTGTTATTATGCTTTCTGCTTTTGTATTGCTTGCATCAGAAGAGTTTTCAGAACCAAAAATACTTGTTGTAGAAGTAGTTTGAATAAAATCGTAATTCTTGGTTTCATGTGTAAAAACATGTCCAATTTTTAAATTACTAAAATCTTTATTGTTAACAGTGTCTTTGCTAGAAAGCAACTTAAAACTATGGTCAAAATAAAGACGATTACTGTCAAATTGGTTTTCTGCATTTAGTAGGTTAACATCTAATCTAGCTCTTGTAGAGTAGTTATCATCATTACTTGTAAACTTATCAATTTCAGTTTGTGGTAAACCACCACTTTCTTCGTTAAAAAAATCTTGAGATGTTATATGACCCCTAATTTCATATTGGTTTTCTTTGGTTGTATAATGAAAAGCTCCTCTAAAATTTCCATGACTAGCCAAAGATCTTCTATAAGCACCTAAAGAACGAATACCTTTATAAGAAAGAGAAACATTTAATCTTCTAGAAAAATTTACCGTAAATAAGGCATCTAAAACTTGCCCTTGTTGTAAACCTGTTCTGTAAGTAATTTCAGTAGTTGGTGTAGGTACTTCGTAATATTTTATTTCATCAATATCTAAATAACTAAACTGTTTAGCAGTAAAACCAATATCTGGAAACAACTTTAAATTGCTAAAATCATATCCTAAACTTGTAAAAGTTTGTCCTTGGTTATGAAAACCTAATAATTCAAAATTATCTGTTCTTAAATAATTAAATTTATAATCTTTTTTAATCGTTAAAGTTGTGTCTATATAAGATGTATCTCTTTTATGAGAAAAAATTTTGTAATCTGTATACTTTGTTTTTCCAGAAAGTGTAACAGTTATTTCGCCAGAACTTTTAATAGAATCATTTAGATTTCTATTTGTATAATTACTGTTTCCAGTTTGTCCACCAGGTTTTATTGTAAATTGAGAAAACACAGTGTTTCCACATAAAAAAACAAGAATTGATAGTAAAAAAAACGATTTATTCATAAATGATTTCTGCAATGGCAAATGTAAAATAATTTAACGAAAATAATCGTTAATAATTATCACGAAAACTGTTAATTTGTAAAATGTTAGCATCAAATTATAGTGGTTTTACTTTAGAAGCAGGAACAGATGAAGCTGGTAGAGGCTGTTTATCTGGTCCAGTTGTAGCTGCAGCAGTTATTTTACCAAAAGATTTTACACATCCATTGTTAAACGATTCTAAGCAATTATCAGAAAAAAGACGAGATGAATTGCGTCCTTTTATAGAAGAAAATGCCATTGCATTTGGTGTTTCATTTGTTTGGCAAGAAGAGGTAGATAAAATTAATGTTTTGCAAGCCTCTATTACTGGCATGCATCGTTCTATAGAAATGCTAAAAACCCAACCAGAATTTATAATTGTAGATGGAAATAAATTTAAAGATTACAAAGATATTCCACACAAAACAATTGTAAAAGGAGATGCAAAATACCTAAGTATTGCAGCAGCATCTGTGTTGGCAAAAACGTATAGAGATGAATATATGGCTAAAATTCATCAAGAATTTCCAATGTATAATTGGCAAAAAAACAAAGGATATCCAACCAAAGAACACAGAAATGCAATTCGTAAGTTTGGAGCAACACAATACCATAGAAAAACTTTTAAGTTATTGCCAGAACAAATAAAATTAGATTTGTAATTTTCTTTTTAGAAGCAATTTCCTGCTTTCCATTATATCTTTTTTTATGAAAAATAAAAAAAGGATGCCATTTCAATCAGGGCTAAACTTGTTTATAAACTTTTAGAATTTTTAGCCAACTATTTAAAAAATCATCTATTTTTACGCCTCAAAATTCTAAGCAATGATTAAAAAAACAAGAGCAGAAATCACAAAATGTATATTACATAAAGTCGCTAATAAATTTAATAGCGGAAGCAATGTTTTTTCTGAAGAATTAATTCGTTTCGATCAAGAAAGTTACGATTTAATGAAAAGTTTTTTACTAAAACCTTTTGGTTCTTTAACTCAAAGCTACAGATTTACACATCATGCAGATGTACGTTTAAACGAATTAAATAATTACGCTTCAGAAGTTTTTAAAGAAGAAAGTAGTTTTATAGAATACTCTAAAAATATTGTAAATCATTTATACGAACAATCTAACTCTGCACAAATAAAAACTGGAGATGTAATTGTTGTTTTTATAGAAGGTATAGAATACAAAGACGTTTTAACAGAAGCAATTGGAGTTTTTAAAATAGAAAATAAAGTCGATTTTTTTCAAACATATTTAGACGATAATGATAGTTGGGATGTTGTAGTTCAAAAAGGAATATCTACAAAAAGAATAGACAAAGGTTGCTTAATTTTAAATACATCAGATGCAGAAGGTACAGTTGTTATGTCTGTAGATAATAACAATTACGATGCACAATATTGGATTAAAAATTTCTTATCTGTAAAACTTGCAGACGATTATAATTCTCACACACAAAACTATTTAGAAATGTGTAAAGAGTTTTCAGAAGAAGTAATTAAGCCAGAGTTAGGAATGCACGAACAGGCAGATTTCTTAGCAAATACTGTAGATTATTTTAAAGAAAATGAAGCTGTAGATTATGCCACTTTTAAAGACGAAGTTTTTGAAGAAGATAAACACAAAGAATTATTTGATGATTATAAAAAACACTTCGAAAATTTAAACGATGTTTTAATAAGAAATAATTTTGATGTTTCTGGTGTTGTTTTAAAGAAAGAAAAAAACAAACTTAAAACAGAAATTAAGTTAGATACCAACATTAATATTAAATTAGATGTAGATGCTCCAGAAGCTGCTTCAGAATATCTAGAAAGAGGTTATGATGAAGAAAAGAAGATGAAATATTACAAAGTGTATTTTAACGAAGAAAAGTAATTATTTGTCATTACGAACCATAGTGAAGTAATCTGTTTGTTAAATTTTACAGATTGCTTCGTAAACTCGCAATGACTTTTTTAAGAAACTACAAACGCTTCAACTTCAAAAAGCGTTTTAAAATGCTTTAATATTTTACCTTTTACTTCTTCCAAATCTACTTTTCGGTTCAATTCAGCTTCCATAGAAGTTACTGCTTTTCCTTTAATTCCACATGGAATAATATTGTCAAAGTAACCTAGATTTACATTTGCATTTAATGCAAAACCATGCATGGTTACCCAACGTGAAGAGCGTATACCCATTGCACAAATTTTACGAGCAAAAGGTGTTCCTACATCTAACCAAACACCAGTTTCACCTTCACTTCTAGTTCCTTTTATACCATATTCTGCAATTGTTAAAATAATAGCTTCTTCTAAAAAACGTAAGTATTTATGAATATCTGTAAAAAAGTTTTCTAAATCTAAAATAGGGTAACCCACAATTTGCCCTGGACCATGATACGTAATATCACCACCTCTATTAATTTTATAAAAAGTAGCACCTTTTTCTGCTAACTGCTTTTCATTTAATAATAAATTACTAAAATCACCACTTTTTCCAAGCGTATAAACATGGGGATGTTCTACAAATAAAAAGTGATTTTTAGTTGTTTTTTGATTGTTGTTTCTTCGGTTATCAATCTTAACGTCTACAATTTCTTGTAGTAATTCTGTTTGATAATCCCAAGTTTCTTTATAATCTTTTACAGATAAGTCTTTTAATAGTATGTTTCTATTCATAATTTCGACTACAAAGATAATTATTTCATTATATTTGGAAGATTCAAAAATGTATAATTATGAAAACTAAATTACCCCTAATACTCATTTTTATAGCTGTTTTTTTCTTTGTAGAGAGAGTCAGTGCTCAAGACTTTTTAATGAAGTTAGATAAGAGTACTGTTGCATTTCAAGAAAATGAAATTCATAAAAAGAAAAATTTCCCTAAACAATATCAACTTGTTTCTGTAGATGAAAAGAAATTGAGTTCTTTTGTAAATTCTAAAGCTAAAACAGAAAAAAGAACTATTAAACTTCCAAATACTAAAGGAGGTTTTTCTAACTTTATAATAAAAGAAACTTCAAATTTTGATGCTACTTTATCAGAAAAGTATCCATCAATAAAATCTTTTTCAGCACAAGGAATAGATGATCCTTCAGCAGTTGCAAAAATAAGTATTGGTTTAGATGGTTTTCATGCAGTAGTTTATTCTGGGGTAGAAGAAACCTTGTATATAGATCCATATACCAAAAACAATAAATCGTTAATTGTTTATAAAAGAAAGAATTTAGATGTTAATAAAGACGATTTTACTTGTCAAGTAGAAGAATTGTCTAAAATGGGTGTGTCTCAAAATAATTTAATGAGAAATGCTAATGATGGTGTACTTAGAGTATTTAGGTTAGCATTGGTTTGTAGTGGAGAGTATGCTCAGTTTCATTTAACAAATCAAGGAGTGTCTACACTGGCTACAGATGCTGTAAAAAAAGCAGCAGTTTTGTCTGCAATGAATACAACCATGACAAGAGTAAATGGTATTTTTGAAAGAGATTTATCAGTAAAAATGGTAATTGTAGGTAATAATGACAAGGTTGTGTTTTTAGATGCAGCTACAGATAATATTACAGATGGAGATCCAGATGCTATGATAGATGAAGTACAATCTATCTGTGATACTCAAATTGGAGATGCTAATTATGATATTGGGCACGTTTTTAGTATTGGTGGAGATGGTTTAGCAGGTGGAGGTGTTGTGTGTCTCACTGGTCAAAAAGCTAGAGGAGTAACAGGAAGAAGTCAACCAATTGGAGATGCATATGATATTGATTTTGTGGTTCATGAATTGGGACATCAATTTGGAGCAAACCATACTCAGAATAATTCTTGTAACAGAAATAATGCAACTGCTGTAGAACCAGGAAGTGCTTCTACAATTATGGGGTATGCAGGTATTTGTTCTCCTAATGTACAAGGTCAAAGTGATGATTATTTTCATGCAATAAGTATAGCAGAAATGTGGAATACTATTCAGTCTTCTGCTAGTTGTGCAACTTTAGTAAATACAAATAATAATGCACCAACTGCAAATGCAGGTGCTAATTATAGCATACCAAAATCTACACCATTTGTGTTAAAAGGAGTAGCAACAGATGCAGATGGAATGTCTAGTTTAACGTATAATTGGGAGCAAACAGATAATGAAATAGCAACAATGTCTCCAATATCTACAAATTCTGGAGGACCAATGTTTAGATCTTTACCATCAAAAACAACTCCTAATAGATATATGCCAGATTTAACAACAGTTTTATCTGGAAGTACTTCTACAACTTGGGAGGTTTTACCTTCTGTTGCAAGAGATCTTAATTTTGCTTTTACTGTTAGAGATAACCATTCAGGAGGAGGAAGTACTGCAAGAGATAATATGAAAGTAACTGTAGTAGATGCTGTTCCTTTTACTGTTTCTACACCTAGTACTAGTGTTTCTTGGGATGTAGGTTCAACACAAACAATTTCTTGGAGTAAAGGAACTTCAGATATAGCCCCAATAGGATGTCAATTAGTTAATATTAAGTTATCTACAGATGGAGGTTTGACTTTTCCTATTACAATTAAAGCTAATACACCAAATGACGGATCTGAAAATATAGTTGTACCTAACAATGTATCTTCTTCAGCTAGAATTATGGTTGAAGCGGCAGACAATATATTTTATAATGTAAATTCAACAAATTTCACCATCAATTCTACAGTTCCAACTTTTGTTATTTCTAATACAAGTGGTACACAATCTGCTTGTAATACAGGAAATGAAACTGCTAGTTATGTGTTAGATTTAGACTTTGTAAATTCTTTTTCTGAAGATGTTACTTTTACTACTTCTGGGCAACCATCTGGTTCAACAGTTACTTTTAATCCAACTACTATTAATGCAGATGGTACAGTAACAATGCAAGTATCTAATTTAAATGGAGCAACTGCACAAGCATATACTATTAGTGTAAACGGAAATTCAACAAGTGTTAATCAGAGTATAGATGTTCAGCTAAATGTTACAAATTCTAGTTTTAATATTCTAAATTTAACCTCACCTGCTAATAATTTAACGGGAGTAAAAATTAATACAGAATTAAAATGGAATTCAGATATTAATGCTTCTAGTTACGATGTTCAAGTTTCTAAAAACGCAGCATTTACATCGTTAATTTCAAATTCAAATGTAACTACAAACTATTTTTCTTTAACAAGTTTAGAAGGGAACACTACTTATTACTGGAGAGTAAAACCAAAAAATAGTTGTGGAGAAGGAAGTTTTACAAGCCCTTTTAATTTTACAACCTTAACTCCATCTTATTGTGCTTCAACTTTTACAGACGAGATAGGAGGTACAGAACATATTACTAATGTAACGTTTAACACAATTAACAATACATCTGGTAATGATTTGGTAGATGGTTACCAAGATTTTACATCAGAAGAAACTAACGTTAAAAGAGGAGATACATATCAAATAAGTGTAACTTTAGATACAGGAGGGTACCAAGATCATGTATTTGTTTTTATAGATTGGAACCAAGATTTTGAATTTGATAAAGACACAGAAAGATATGATTTAGGCACTTTGTTAGATGATGTTGGTACTAAAAGTTTTTCTATAACAGTACCTAATGATGCCGCATTTGGTAGTACAACTATGAGAGTAGTTATTGAATATGATGACCCAACTGATGGTTATGGAGATGGACCTTGTGATTCTGACCATTTAACAGAATGGGGAGAAACCGAAGATTATACTGTAATTGTAGATAATACAGCGTCTATAGATAATGCTATTTTTGAAGGATTTAGTTTGTATCCAAACCCTACAAATGGTGAGTTTACTTTAAACTTAAAACTTATAAATTCTGAAAAAGTTTCTGTACAATTACTTGATGTTAGAGGGCGATTGATTGATGAAAAGAATTTTAAAGATTCAGTTACAAATTTCTCAGAAAAAATATTTTTCGAAAAAGCAATTTCAGGTTTATACTTATTAAAAGTAACTAATGGAAATAAACAAATAGTAAAAAAACTAATAATAAAGTAAATTTTATAATTTAATAAAAAAGCCAAATCAAATTGATTTGGCTTTTTTATTGAGTGTTTATTTTTTTATCCTAAGAAAGGATATTTGTAATCAGTAGGTGTTACAAATGTTTCTTTAATTAACCTTACAGATGTCCATCTTAGTAAGTTTTGAGCAGATCCAGCTTTATCATTTGTACCAGAAGCTCTTGCTCCTCCAAATGGTTGTTGTCCTACAACAGCACCTGTTGGTTTGTCATTAATATAAAAGTTTCCAGCTGCGTTTTCTAAAGCTTTAGAAGCTTTTTCTACAACATATCTATCAGTAGATAAAACAGCACCAGTTAAAGCGTATTCTGTAGATTCATCAACTAATTTTAAAGAAGCTTCCCATTCAGCATCTTCATAAACGTAAATAGTAATTACAGGTCCAAATAACTCAGTAGTCATTGTTGCGTAAGTTGGTGTTTTTGCTAAAATAACAGTTGGTTCTATAAAGTAACCAACAGATTTATCATGATTTCCACCAATAATTACTTCAGCATTTTCGTCTGCTTTTGCAGCATCAATATAACTTGCAATTTTATCAAAAGAACCTTCATGTATTACAGCGTTTACAAAGTTATTTGTATCTTCTGGAGATCCCATTTTTAATTCTGAAGCTTGTGCTGTTAAATGACCTTTAACTTCTTCCCAAATTGATGCAGGAATATAAGCTCTAGAAGCAGCAGAACATTTTTGACCTTGATATTCAAAAGCTCCTCTAGTAATAGCAGTTGCAATTTGTAAAGGATTTGCAGAATTGTGAGCCCAAATAAAATCTTTACCTCCAGTTTCTCCAACAATTCTTGGATAGGTTTTATACGTATGAATGTTTGTTCCAATTTGTTTCCATAATTCTTTAAAAACAAATGTAGATCCTGTAAAGTGTAATCCAGAGAAATCTGGTGAAGCTAAACATGTATCTGTAATCATAACTGGGTCTCCATAAACAACATTAATTACACCATCTGGTAATCCAGCTTCTTTAAATAAATCTACAATTACTTGTGCAGAATATGCTTGATGATCAGAAGGTTTCCAAACAACAACATTACCCATTAAAGCTGCAGAAGCAGGTAAGTTTGCTGCAATAGAAGTAAAGTTAAAAGGAGAAATTGCATACACAAATCCTTCTAAAGGTCTATATTCTACTCTGTTCCAAATTCCTGGAGCAGAAGCAGGTTGATCTTTAAAGATATCTGTCATGTATTGTACATTAAATCTAAAGAAATCAATCATTTCACAAGCAGCATCAATTTCTGCTTGGTGTACATTTTTAGATTGTGCAATCATAGTTGCAGCATTCATTTTTGCTCTATAAGGTCCTGCTAATAATTCAGCAGCTTTTAAGAAAATAGAAGCTCTTTCCATCCAACTTACACTAGACCAAGCTTCTCTTGCTGCTAAAGCAGTAGAAATTGCAGTATCTACATGAGATTTGTCTGCTGTGTGATATTGTCCAACAACATGTTTGTGATCATGAGGAGGTGTTATGTTTTTGGTGTTTCCAGTTCTAATTTCTTCACCATTAATATGCATAGGCACATCAATATTGCTATTATACATTGTTTTGTACATTGCTAATAACTCTTCTCTTTCTGGAGAACCAGGAGCGTAACCTTTTACTGGTTCATTTACTGCTTTAGGAACATTAAAAAATCCTCTTGCCATATTGTATGTTTTTTAGATTTAATCGACTAATTTTGAAAGTAACAAAGTTACAATTTTTGTTTCAATAAATTTGATTGATATTTGATGTCTTTTGTTGTATTAAATTCAATAAAAACTACATAATATGAAATTTATCATAAATATATATTAAAAATATGTGTACAGTAACCTATCTTCCTTTAGGAAATAATGATTTTATATTAACTTCTAATAGAGATGAAACACCTTTAAGAACTACAATAAAACCAAAAGAGTATATAGAAAATGGTGTTACTTTAACATATCCTAAAGATAAATTAGCTGGAGGAACTTGGATTGGATTAAGTGATAGAAAGAGATTGGTTTGCTTATTAAATGGTGGTTTTAAAAACCATACTAAAAAAAGCAGCTATAAAATGAGTAGAGGTATTATAGTAAAGAATATTTTATCTGCTGTAAATGGTGTTTCTTTTATTGAGGAATTCGATTTTTTAGATATAGAACCTTTTACATTAATTTTAGTTGATTGGGGCTTACAATTAGAAACTTATGAATTAGTTTGGGATGGAGAAAAGAAACATTTTAACAAATTAAATCAAGAGCCAAAAATATGGTCTTCATCTACCTTGTATACAACTGAAATGAAGCAATTAAGAAAACAATGGTTTAAAGATTGGTTGCAAAAAAATAAAATATTTAAACAAGAGAATGTTTTAAAATTTCATAAAAGTGAAAACTTAGGAACTCCAGAAACTTCAATAAAAATGAAACGTGATTTTGTTGAAACTGTTAGTGTTACTTCAGTTATTAAAGAAGAATCTAAAGTTGCTATTTCTTATTTTGATTTTGTAGAAAAACTAGAGAAGTTATCTAATGTTTAAAATTCCTTTTTAAAAGAAAATAAAAAAAAACAGCTATCTTATAAGATAGCTGTTTTTTTTATTATTTAAAGTTGTCTAATAATTATTCGCCAACTATAATTTTTTTAATTCCTTTTTGTTTTCCATTGCTAATTTCAACAAAATATAATCCAGATTTTAAAGAAGATAAATTAATTTCTTCAGTAGAATTTGAAGTACTTAATTGAACATTTAAAACTTTTTGACCTAATAAAGAATAAATGTTTATTGTATTAAAATCGTTAGAATCTCTTTTAATAAATAGTTTGTTGTTTTTAACAGGGTTTGGATACAATTGAATACCTAACTCTTCTATAGAAGAAAAGTTGTTTGTAGATAAACTTGATGGCCCGTAAAACTCTATTTCTGTAATAGCGGTCCAAGCACTTTTTCTAGAGTTTCCTTCACTATTAAATCTACCAAAACCAATTAGTTTTACGTAACGTGCATCTACATCTACTTGATATTGATTAAATTCTGTAGTGCTTGTTTTTGTAAATAATAAATCTCCAGAAGTAGGTAAAATTTTAGTGAAGTTTGCAGCATCTGTACCAGTTGTAGAAACCCAAATTTGAACACCAAAAGCATCTCCTTTACTAGTTGTATTAAATTGAATTAAATTTAAGTGTTCTTCACTTCCTAAATCATAAATTACATATTCACCATCACCTTTGTAATCACCAGAAAGAACACTACCATCATCTGCAGTCCACTCTGTATCATGGTCTTTATCTAATGATTTTATTGCTAATTCATTTTTAGATGAGTTTTCTTTAGAAAAAGAATGAACTGTAACTTTATCTGTAGATAAACCTGTACCTGTATTTATTAAACTATATAAATCTGTTAAATCTGCTCCTTCTTGTGTAACAGATAAAGTTCTCTCTATATCATCTCCACCAGGAACTTGTGTAAAGGTTACAGTACCAGTTCTATTAGTTGTTTCTGTGTTTTTAGTTACTGTAACAGATATTGTTTTATCTCCAGTGCCAGAAGTAATATCAATAGAAATCCAATCATCATTAGAAACTGCTGTCCAACCAACATTTGCAGTTACCATAACATCACTACTTGCTGTGTCTGCACCAAATGTAGCTAAAGCACTTACATTTAAAGTTTCTGTTGGTACAATAACAATTGAGTTACAAGTTGGTGTTGCAATAGCATTACCTAAATGATCTACAAAACAAGCACCTACACCATCATTTCCAACATTACTATCTGTAAATGGAGTACGAGATCCAATATTTGCACCTTTTCCTTCAGATCCTGTTCCAGAAAAAGTAAAAATTTCTCCATTTGCTGTAGCAGTTATTCCTGTTTGTTCAGAAAAACCTGTGTTTGTTGCACCCAAAGTTGTTCCTTTAAATACATTACCAGAATAAGTTAATGTTTCTCCAATTGATGAATAAGAGGTTTCAGTATCACCAGAAATTACAGCTGTTGTATTTGGGTCTCCATCAGCAAAATAAATTAAGTTGTTAGATACTATACCTTTTACATCTTTATTATTGTCTGTGTTTACATTGTAAAAAAGTGGTGCATTTGTGTTTACAATTGTATTATTAGAAAGTGTAATATTTTCAGTTGTTTGGTATCCGTTAGAAACATCATCTGAAGTACAAGCAACATCTGCATCAGCTTTTCCACCAATAAATGTAATACCATTATTCCATTTTGCAAAATTAACTACAGTAACACAATCTTGAATGTAATTGTCTGTAATAGTGTGGTTACTGTCAGAGATTCTAATTCCTCCTGTACCATCTACATCTTCTCCTAAAAAGAAATTACCGTTTAAAGTTGCATTTGATCCATGACGTAAAACTAAAGACCCTCTACATCTTCTAAACGTGTTGTTTGTGTATGTGTTTCCTTTACTTTTGTTTGTAATGATTTCGTTTTCACCATCTGATTGAACAAAATAATTGTTACTTACTGTAACATTACTATTAACCATTTGATAAGAACTTGTACCTATTCTAATAGTTTCGCTATCACCTGCATTAGATAATTCGTCTCCATTAGCTTTTCTTCCATATTTTTCTGTCAATTTTTCAAAATTGTAGAAATAGTTGTTTGTTATTGTATGACCAACAATAGCACAACTATTATTTATTTCTGCTGCTCCATCTGGAACTTCAGGAAAAGCATTGTAAGAGTATTCTCCTAAAATTATTGCTCCTGCTGTAACTTTATTTAAAAATGAACAGTTAACAACATTGTTGTAGGTACCATATAATACTATCCATCTGTGTTTTGTAATTTGCTCATCTGCTAAATCTTCTGCTAAATCATCTGGATCTGGAGCTAAACCATCAATAACACAATTTTGAATTGTACTGTAATGTGCAAAATCTTGACCGTTTCTAAATTCAATGAAGTTACTTGCTCCATAACCCCCTTTCCAATGAAAACCATCTACCACTAAATATTCTCCAGTTGCAGTTTCACTTCCATCAGATTCTCCACCAATTGTTAGTCTTGGTCCACCTGTAAAAATAACACCTCCAGGTGTTTCTGCTCTAAAAGTTACGGGATTATCTGATGTACCAGAACCAAGAAATATCATTCTTTCATCTGTGGTATAAGTACCATTTTTTAAAATAATTACATCACCTGCTTTGTAAATTACATTTCTTAGATCTTCAGGATCATCAATTTGATAAGTTTTGTTTTGAGCGTTCGAAAATTGCGTAAATAACAAAATTACGATCGCTACAAAAAAGTATTTTTTTTTCATTTTTGGGAGGATTAATTAATTGTATTGTTTGTATGAATAATTGGTAAACCAATTTGGTAAACCAAAAGTACTAAATTAAAATACTGAAAACAAGTAGTTTGTTTTTTATTTTAGAGAATAAAAAAAGTTCTTAAATATTTTAAAAAAACAAGCATTAAAATAAAGCGAATGAAATAAGCAATACAATAGATATTCCTATAGAAGAAATGATGAAATAACAAATGTTTAAAAAGATGAATTTAATAAAAGTTTTAAAATACCCTTGATTGTAAAATTTTCTCATTGCAATAAAAAGGTATAATAAAAAAAGAATTGTAAAAATCCATAATTGGGGTTTTACTCCAAAAATTTCTAAAAGAAAATAGATGGATAAAAGCATAAAGAATACTGTCTGTGTGTGGAAAACAAAAATTAAATGATCTACATAGTTGTAATTTCTTCTAATATAAAAAAGCTTTAAAAAAATTGTAAAAAATGGAAGAAATATAAATAAAGCAACAGAACCATAAGAAAGCATTTGATTTAAGAATTGTTCTTGACTTTCTTCTTCATTTACAAACGAATTAATCATTTTGGCTCTATTGTACATAAACCTGTTTAAGAACGTTTTTTTATGTTTCAGACTATCTAAAGAATCATCAATGCTTAATTCTGGATGTTTCTTTTGAAATTTCATAAAATCATCAATTCTTAAACCTCCAAAATTAATTTTGTTTTTGCTGGTTGTTTTGGTAGTATCTTTAGCTTCTTTTATAACATCATCTATAATTTGTTTTCTTTTTATAGAATCTATAGGTATCCATGCTTTATTTAGGTCTGCATTTAAAGTATTTCTTAGAGAGTCTAAATTAATGTCTTTTGCATTTTTCTTAGCACCATCTATATCTATTAAGTTTACTTCTTTTTTTGTGCTTCCGTTTTTAAGCTCTTTAAATTTGTCTATATTTTTGCTTAACCCTAGAATTAAAAAAAAGAGGATTGAAACTGTTAAATAAAAACGAAAAGGATTTGTATAACGTTGTCTTTTTCCTTCAATATATTTTTTTGAAACAAGTCCAGGTTTTAATAAGAGGGGTATTATAGTTCTCCAAAACTTTGCGTCAAAATTAAATAAACCATTAAAAACTTCATGTATAAAGCTTAGGAATGTAATTTTATTCCCTTTGTTAGCTTGTCCACACTCAGGACAAAATTTTTCTTGACCACTAAAAGGATGCCCACAATTTAAACATTTGGGATCTTTTATTATAATAGTCTTTTTTTTAGATTTAGTTAGTTTAATATTGCTTGATTTGAAAGTTGAAAAGTAGGAATTATAACTTTGAATTGCTCAAAGGTTTCTGTGTTTATCATGGTATAAAAACCTTTCATTGCTCCAATATCAGACTCTATGAAACATCCAGAACTGTAAGTATATAAATCGTTAGGTTTTAATATTGGTGTTTGTCCAACAACGCCTTCACCACTAACAAATTCAGGTTCATTTAGTGTGTCAAATATTTGCCAAAACCTATCTGTTAGTTTTACAGTTTCAGAAGATCTGTTTTCTATAGTAATTATGTATATAAAAACATGATATCTCATTTGGTTTCTAAAACTTGTACCATTGTACTTAGTTTCAACAGAGATTTTTATGCCTTTTGTAATTTGATTTATCATTGAAAGTAAAAGTAGTTTTTTTGTTTTTAAACTACAAATGATTTTTAAGACTATCTATTCTGATTAAAAAAACCTGTTCCAACTCCAATAACACGTTCATAAAAGCTACCAAAAGGTTTGTAATAAACAATAACAGTGTATTCGTTTTCTGTTTGATAAAAAGAACCATTAATGTCTTTTATATTAACAGTGTTGTTAATGTCTGTAGTTACAAATGTGTAATTGTAAAAACCTTGTTTTAAAAGTATGCTACCAAGGTATGTTTTTTCATCTGCATTGTAAATCATCTCATTTTCATCAGTAATTTCAAAATCATTAAATGCACCATATATATATACTTTTTTATCAATAAAAGGTTCATCAGCTAAAATAGAAAAATGCATCATTGCATAATCTGCTTCAGTTTTAGAATCTTCTGCCTCTAAAGTTCTTATTACAAATTGACCGTTAATATCTGGGTTGTATTTGTATTCTCTAAAAGGATTGTATTTAAAGGGATATAAATAATGATGAAAAATATCTTTTTTAACTACTCTAACTACATTTAAACTATTGTTTCGTATAATTTTATTGTCAAAATTTAAATATTCATTTCCTCCCCAAAAATTTGTTTTGTTGGTGTATGTATATAAAAGTTGATTTTGTTTAAAAAAAGTAGGTTGTAGGTTTACTATTTTTTCATTCCAATTATTGTTTTTTAAAAGAACAACATTAATTTCTTGATTGGGATTATTAATAGTTAAATTGGGATGATTTACAGAAAATTGAACAGTTTGTTGTGTGTTTAATGTTTTTGTATTTCTACTTCTTTCAACGCTTACACCAATAGTAGTGGCATTTTCATAGAGTACAAAACGTTTTGTAAAAATAACTTCTTCATCATAATTTAAAACAGATAAAAGGTAGTTACCACTTTTAGTAATAACTGTATTTATATTCGGAATTTTTACAGAATAATGGGTGTAATTTTGAAAAGTGTTAAATGAGTTTGTAACATCGATAATTGTGTTTTGGTCAAACCCATCTATGTACTGACTAGAAGATAATCTGCTCGATTTCCAATCATGAGTCATGTGTTCTATTTTGTATTGATATTCTTTGCTGTCAGCATCTAAGTCATCAAAAGATAATTCTAGAATAGTACCTAAAGGAACTATAGCAGAAAAATTATTTTCTTGAGTTGGTCTTAATTGTATAGATTTTATGTTTTGTGAACTTAAATTTAGACAAAAAAGAATAAAAAAAGCAATTGTAAATTTCATATGCATGTTACAAAAATAGTATTCATTTATTTGATTTATCAATATTTAAGCCAAAATTTATAACTATAACGTTTTCTGTTAATATTATTATTTAGAATTGTTATAAATAATTAAAAATAGCTAAGATAAAAGTTAAAATATATGAGTCATAAATAGTAAAAAACCTAAATTTGCATGATTTTTTAAGATAACTAACAATTCCAATTTACTATGTCAAAAGACATTCGTATTAAAAAAGGCTTAGACATTAAGCTTGTTGGCAGTGCAGAAAAAACAACTACTTCAGTATCTTTAAGTAGTGTTTATGCAGTTAAGCCAGAAGATTTCCATGGAATTACACCTAAACTTGTTGCAAAAGAAGGAGCAGAAGTAAAAGCAGGAGAAGTACTTTTTTATTCAAAAAGTGACGAACGCATTTTATTTCCAAGCCCAGTTTCTGGTAAAGTAGTTGAGGTTATTCGTGGAGCAAGAAGAAAAGTATTAGCAGTTAAAATTTCTGCAGATTCAACACAAGAGTATAAAGATTTCGGCACTAAAGATGCAGCATCAATGTCTGCAGAAGAAGTAAAGAATCATTTATTTGCTTCAGGTTGTTGGCCATTTGTAAAACAACGTCCTTATGATGTAGTTGCAAATCCAAATCAAGCACCTAAAGCTATTTTTGTTTCTGCTTATGCAAGTGCACCTTTAGCAGCTGATTTAGATTATACTTTAGCAGGTAAAGAAGCAGAATTGCAAGCAGCAATTACAGCAGTTTCTAAACTTACAGAAGGTAAAGTACATGTTTCAGTAGGAGCAAGTTCTAATTCGCCTTTAGCTAATTTATCAGGTGTAGAAGTTCATAAAGTTTCTGGTCCTCATCCATCAGGAAATGTAAGTACACAAATAGCAAACATAGATCCAATTAATAAAGGAGAAGTTGTTTGGGTAGTAACTCCACAAGATTTAGTAATTATTGGAGAGTTGTTATTAACTGGTAAATTTAATGCTACAAGAACTGTAGCTTTAACAGGTTCTAAATTTAGCAAACCACAATATGTAACTGCAATTGCAGGTGCAACAATTAGTGATGTAACAGCTAGTAATTTAGAAAACGATAATACTAGAATAATTAGCGGAAACGTACTTTCTGGTAAAGAAGTTAATGAAGATGATTTCTTAGGGTTTTATGATAATCAAATAACAGCAATTCCAGAAGGAAATGATTATGAGTTATTTGGTTGGACAGCTCCAGTTTTTAACAAGATTTCTACATCTAGAGCGTTAACTTTTTCTTGGTTAACACCTAAGAAAAAATACGATTTAAATACAAATACAAACGGAGAGCATAGAGCATTTGTTGTTACTGGTTCTTACGAAGATGTTTTTCCTTTAGATATTTATCCAATGCAATTATTAAAAGCATTTATGTATAAAGATTTAGATGAAATGGAAGCTTTAGGAGGTTACGAAGTAGCTCCAGAAGATTTTGCACTAACAGAATTTATTTGTGTGTCTAAACAACCTCACCAAAAAATAATTCGTGAAGGTTTAGATTTAATGAGAGAAGAATTAGGATAAGATTATGGGCTTAAAACAAAATTTACATAATTTAAAAGAAAAATATAAAGGGACAAAAATGGCTCCTGCGTTTAACGCAATCCATACCTTTTTATATTTACCAAATGAAGTTACTCACGGAGGAACTCATATAAAAGCGGCAGACGATTTAAAGCGTACCATGAATACGGTTATAATGGCTTTAGTTCCTTGTTTGATTTTTGGAATGTTTAATGCAGGTTATCAACACCATGCAGCAATAGATGCTACTTTAAGAGCAGATGTTTTAGCTAACTTTTTTACGTTTGATAATCTTTGGATTGGAATTATAAAAGTATTACCATTAGTAATTGTATCTTATGCAGTTGGTCTTGGAGTAGAATTTATTTTCGCTATCATTAAAGGTCATGAAGTAGAAGAAGGTTACTTAGTAACTGGTATGTTAGTTCCTTTAATTGTTCCTATTGATACACCTTTATGGATGTTAGCAGTAGCAGTAATTTTTGGAGTTGTAATTGGTAAAGAAGTTTTTGGAGGAACAGGAATGAATATTCTAAACCCTGCTTTAACTATTAGAGCTTTCTTATTTTTTGCATATCCAACTTGGATGTCTGGAGATAAAGTTTGGGTATATGATGCTGTAAATAGAACAGGAACTGCAGATGCAATTTCTGGAGAAACTATTTTAGGAAGTTACGCACAAAATGCTACACCAGTTTACGATCAATGGGATATGTTTTTTGGTTTCATTCCTGGTTCTGTAGGAGAAACATCAACATTCTTAATACTTTTAGGAGCAGCATTCTTAATTTTTACTAAAATTGGAAGTTGGAGAATAATTGTTTCTACTTTCTTAGGAGCAGCAGTAATGGGATTCATTTTTAATCAAATTGTTGCAGCAGATATTATTACAGAATCTAGTAAGTTTTACGGATTAATGAACACATCTTGGTGGGAACACTTAATGATTGGTGGTTTAGCATTTGGAGCAGTTTACATGGCTACAGACCCTGTAACAGCATCACAAACTAATAAAGGAAAATGGATTTACGGTTTCTTAATCGGTTTCATTTCTATTATGATTCGTGTATTTAATCCTGCATATCCAGAAGGAGTATTCTTAGCAATCTTATTAATGAATGTTTTTGCTCCAACTATTGACCATTATGTGGTTCAAGGAAATGTAAAAAGAAGAAAAAAACGTTTAAATGCCAAAACTGCCTAGTTATGTCTAAAAACACAGATAGTAATTTATATACAATATTATTCGCCACAGGAATGGTGGTGGTAGTAGGAGCTATACTAGCGTTTTTCGCATCAGCGTTGAAACCAACTATTGATGAGAACAAACGTATAGAGAAGCAACAAAATATATTATACGCAATGGGCGTAAATGAAAACGATGAAACTAGTGCAATCTTTGTTTCTAAAGATAAAGTTGCAGCAGAGTTTTCAAAATATATTAAAAAGCAATTGGTTATTGAAGGAACAAAAGTTTCTGAAGATGCAAATGCTTATTTAATAGATCTTAAAAAAGAACAAACAGCAGCTAAAGAAGGTAAAATAAGAAAGTTACCTTTATTTATTGGAGAAAAAGAAGGTAAAACATTTTACATCGCTCCAATTAGAGGTAAAGGTCTTTGGGATGCAGTTTGGGGTTATGTTGCCATGGATGCAAATATGATTGTTCAAGGAGCATATTTTGATCATAAAGGAGAAACAGCAGGTTTAGGTGCAAACATTAAACAACGTTACTTTATGGATGATTTTATTGGAGAACATTTGTTAAAAGATGGAGATTTTAAAGGAATTGCAATTTCAAAATCTAACAACGATCCAAAGAACGAAGACAAAACAGATAATGAAGTAGATGCTATAGCTGGTGCAACAATTACTGGTGATGGAGTTTCAGCAATGATTAAATCTGAGTTGAAAAAATACGTAGCTTACTTTAACACTTTAAAAACAAATTAATATGGGACTTTTATCAAAAAAAGACGCAGCATTAATCACAGACCCATTTGCAGATAATAACCCAATTACAATTCAGGTATTAGGTATTTGTTCTGCTTTAGCAATTACAGCAGAATTAAAAGCTTCTATTGTAATGGCAGTATCTGTATTGTTTGTGTTAGGTATAGGAAATGTTGTAATTTCTTTAATGAGAAACATTATTCCTTCAAAAATTAGAATTATTGTACAGTTAATTGTTGTTGCAACATTAGTAATTATTGTTGATTTAGTTCTAAAAGCTTTTCAATACGAATTAAGTAAAACATTAGGAGCCTTTATTGGGTTAATTATTACAAACTGTATTATTATGGGACGTTTTGAAGCTTTTGCTTTAGCAAACGGACCTTGGAGATCTTTCTTAGATGGAATTGGAAATGCAATTGGTTATGGTGTAATCTTAATTTTAGTAGGTTTCTTTAGAGAATTATTAGGTTCTGGTACTTTATTAGGATTTAAAGTTTTAGGAGATCCAATTGAAAAAACAGGATTATATGCTATAGGATATGAAAATAACGGATTTATGTTATTAGCACCAATGGCATTAATAGTAGTTGGAATTATCATCTGGATTCAACGTAGTAGAAACGAAGCATTAATTGAAGATAACTAAAAAGATATGGAACATTTAGAATTATTTTTCAAGTCAATTTTTATAGATAATATGGTATTTGCTACATTTTTAGGAATGTGTTCTTACTTAGCAGTATCTAAAAAAGTAACTACAGCAGTAGGTTTAGGAGCAGCAGTAATTTTTGTACTAGCAGTAACAGTTCCTTTAAACTGGTTATTAGATCAATACATATTACAACCAGGAGCTTTATCTTGGTTAGGTGCAGAATATGCAGAATACGATTTAAGTTTCTTATCATTTATTCTTTTTATTGCAACAATTGCAACAATGGTACAATTGGTAGAAATAATCGTTGAGAAGTTTTCACCTTCATTATACAATTCATTAGGTATTTTCTTACCATTAATTGCAGTAAACTGTGCAATTTTAGGAGGATCTTTATTTATGCAATCTCGTGAAATTGCTACATTAGGATTAGCTACAACATATGGTATTGGATCTGGAATTGGATGGTTTTTAGCAATTTTAGCAATTGCTGCAATTCGCGAAAAAATTAGATACTCTAACATTCCTGCTCCATTAAGAGGTTTAGGTATAACGTTTATTGTAACTGGTTTAATGGCAATTGGATTTATGAGTTTTGGTGGAATGTTAACAGGTGGTGATGAAGAAGCTAAAGAAGCTCCAAAAACAGAAGCTGTTAAAGAGATTAAAGAAGAAGTAAAAGCTAAAGACGTGAAGAAAAAAGAATTAGCTAATAACACTAAAGAAACTATAAAATAATGATGTTAGCCGCAAGTACATTAGGAACAATTGTAGCTACAGTAGCTGCATTCTTAGTAATAACATTGTTGTTAGTTTCATTGTTATTATTTGTAAAACAAAAATTATCTCCATCTGGTCCTGTAAAAATTACCATTAATGGAGAAAGAACTATTGAAGTAGCTTCAGGTGGATCTTTATTATCTACTTTAGGAAACGAAAAGATATTTTTACCATCTGCATGTGGTGGTGGAGGAACATGTATTCAATGTGAATGTCATGTAAATGCTGGTGGAGGTGAAGCTTTACCTACAGAAATACCTCACTTTACTCGTAAAGAATTAGCTCATGGAGCTCGTTTATCTTGTCAAGTAAAAGTAAAACAAGATATGGATATTTCTATTCCAGAAGAAATTTTTGGAATTAAAAAATGGGATGCTGTAGTTGTAAGAAATTATAACGTTGCAACTTTTATTAAAGAGTTTGTAGTAGAAATTCCTGAAGATATGGGTTATAAAGCAGGTGGTTATATTCAAATTGAAATTCCTCCTTGTGAAGTAAATTATTCTGAAATGGATATTACTGCACACCCAGAAGAGCATGATGTTGCAGATAAGTTTGAAGCTGAATGGGATAAGTTTAACTTAAGACCATTAGTAATGAAAAATACTGAAACTGTAGAAAGAGCTTACTCTATGGCCTCTTACCCTGCAGAAGGAAGAGAAATTATGTTAAATGTACGTATTGCAACTCCTCCTTTTGATAGAGCTAAAGGTGGATGGATGGATGTGAATCCTGGAGTTGCATCTTCATATATATTTAACTTAAAGAAAGGAGATAAATGTGTTATTTCTGGACCTTATGGAGAATTCTTTATTAATGAATCTGATGCAGAAATGTTATATGTTGGTGGTGGTGCTGGTATGGCTCCAATGAGATCTCACTTATATCACTTATTCAGAACATTAAAAACTGGTAGAAAAGTAACATATTGGTATGGAGGACGTTCTAAAGCAGAATTATTCTATATTGATCACTTTAGAGCTTTAGAAAAAGATTTTCCAAACTTTAAATTCTTTATTGCATTATCAGATCCTTTAGAGGAAGATAACTGGAAAGTTAAAAAAGATATTAATGATGAAGCTGGAGATGGATTCTTAGGATTTATTCACAACTGTGTAATTGAAAACTACTTAAACCATCATGATGCACCAGAAGATTTAGAGTTATATTTCTGTGGACCACCATTAATGAACAACGCTGTTCAGAAAATGGGTGAAGATTTTGGTCTTGCAGACGAAAACATTCGTTTTGATGATTTTGGAGGATAAACTTCAATCTAAATATTTTAAAAACCGATTCAGAAATGAATCGGTTTTTTATTGAACTGAAATTAGTAATTTCGCTCATATTAAATTTTTTTAATGCTTAATGTTTTCTTTTTACTAGTAGTTGTTAGTGTAATAATATTTGTTGTACTTTATTTGTTTCAAGAAAAATTGATATTTAAAGGAGGTGATAAATTAACGAAGGATTTTAAGTACAATTTTTCAAATTCATTTAAAGAAGTCTTTATAAAAACGGATAAAGAAAATGAAATTAATGCCATTCATTTTAAGTTAACAAACCCTAAAGGAGTTGTTTTATTTTGTCATGGAAACAAAGGTAATTTAACAAAGTGGGGTAACAGGGTTTCTTATTTATTAGATTATAATTATGATGTATTAGTTTATGATTACAGAGGTTATGGTAAAAGTACTGGAAACTATAGTGAAAAAAATATGTATTCTGATGCAATATCTGTTTATGAATATTTAAAAAAGAATTATAAAGAAAAGCATATTGTAGTATATGGTTTTTCTTTAGGAGCAACATTTGTAACTAAAGTAGCTTCAGCGCATAAACCTAAAGAACTAATTTTAGAAGCTCCCTTTTATAATTTTAAGTGTGCTGTAAAGTATAAATATAGTTTACTACCTGTATTCTTGCTTAAATATAAATTTAGAACAGATTTGTATATCAAAAAAGTTACCACTCCTATAACTGTTTTTCATGGTAATAATGATAAAACAACTTTTTTTAAAGAATCAAAAAAGTTATTAAAGCTAAACTCATCATCTAAAAATCAATTTATTGAAATAGAAGGAGGTACTCATCATAATATTAAAGAATATGATGTATATAAAAAGAAGTTAAAAGAAATATTAAATCGTTAGTATTTGTTGTATTTAATAAATCGTATTTTTGATTGTTAGAAAGATTGATTTAATGAAACGAATAGAAAAGTTTTTAAAGAAAAAAAAGTACTTTAAAATAAAACTAAAAAAAATGGCTACAAATCATTTAGAGTTAAAAGCAACTTTAAATGGTGTAAAAGGACGATTTATTTTAGATACTGGAGCCTCTAATTCTTGTGTAGGATTAGATTTAATAAGTCATTTTAATTTAGAAGCTCAAGAAAGCGAAACAAAAGCAGCAGGTGCAGGTGCTATAGATATGGAAACACTTCAATCTGATGATAATGTATTAAAAATTGGAGATTGGAAAACAAAGAAATGTCATTTAGTGCTATTCAATTTAACCCATGTAAATACTGCATTAGTACAACATAATGCTAAAGAAGTTCACGGAATTATTGGGGCAGATATTTTACAAAAAGGAAAAGCATTTATAGATTATAACAAGAATGTGTTGTATTTAAAAAAAACAAAGAAATAATAAATAAAATATATAGATATGAGTTTGCAAAAACAAGTAATGGATAAAATGAAAGAAGCAATGAAAGCAAAAGATGCTGTTGCTTTACAAGCTTTAAGAGCAGTAAAATCTGCATTTTTATTAGCCAAAACAGAAACTGGAGTTCAAGAAGAATTAACAGAAGAGCAAGAAACTAAAATAATTCAGAAACAAGTTAAACAAAGAAAAGATAGTGCTGCAATTTTTGTTAAACAAGGAAGAGAAGATTTAGCAGCTCCAGAATTGGCAGAAATTGCTGTTTTAGAGCAGTTTTTACCAGAAGCTTTATCTGAAGATAAAGTAGAAGAAGTTGTTGTAGCAGCAATTAAAAATTTAGGTGCCTCTGGTATGAAAGATATGGGAAAGGTTATGGGGGTTGTTTCTAAAGAGTTAGCAGGACAAGCAGATGGAAAATTAATTTCTACTTTAGTAAAAAAGAATTTAATGTAGTAATATTAGTTCTTTATAAACTTAAAAAAAAAGCTGAGTATTTCTAATTAGAAATACTCAGCTTTTTTTTGATATTTATTTCTATTAACTGATAAAAATCATCTTTTTACTCCTTATTTATACTGTAATTTGTAGTATAATTTATAGCCATACATTATGAGAAAAGAAGAACCTATTTCGACAATAATGGCAACTGATTTAGTTACATTAAGTATTAATGACGATTTAGTAACTGCAGAAAAATTATTTATTGATAATAAGATAAAACATATTCCTGTAGTAAAAGAAAAAGAAATCATTGGTATGTTAAGTTACACAGACTTACAAAGGGTAAGTTATGCAGATGTAAATGATGATGAAACTTCAATAGAAAGTTATGTATATAATACATTTTCTATAGAGCAAGTTATGGTTAAGAATATAATAGCAGTTCCGCCTTATACATCTATTAAAGATGTGGCAGATCTACTTACAAGAAAAGAATTTCACGCTTTACCAGTGGTTGAAGATTCTGAGTTAGTAGGAATAGTTACTACAAGGGATTTAGTAAAATATCTGGTCGCGAAATTATAGTGGTTTTTATATTGGTTAGTTAGTAAAAGAGAAGCTTGTTAAGCTTCTCTTTTCTTTATGTAAGCAGTTAATATTCTTTGAATATCTCTATTATCTTTTTGTGGTTGAATAAAGAACTGAAAATCTTCAGGGTTTTTTAGTTGGTTTGATTGTGCTATATCTAAATACCCAAAACCTTGATAAATTCCATCTAAAATAAGAGCAAAACCAATTTCGTTTTCGGTTCTACCTTTTTCTTTTAATACTAAATTTTCAGCACCAATACCAATAGATTTTATGGCTTTTTGTACTCTAATATTATAATCTTCAACAGATTCTTTATTACAACAAATACCTTTGCATTCTTTTATTTGATAATGAAAACAACCTGAAACATTGGTTTGTAAATGACAATATTTTGGACACAATTCAAACTCAGAACATAGGTTTTCTATATAAGTTCTTGCTTCTCCAATAGAGTAAAATTTCATTAATGGATTTGGAATTAATTTTAACCTGTTTGTAGCCAAATGAATAATTCCTTTTTGATCTTCATAAGAAAACAAACCAACAGCTTCACTTGCTCTTCTTTGTGCTCTATTAAATTTAGGGTATATGTGTTTTATTTCTGCAGATTCGTGTAATAAAGCTAGTAATTCACTACCCGTTTTTGTGTAAGAAATATCTGCAGTTTCTAAACACATTGTTTGCTCTTTTTTCTTTTTATCGTAAAAATGACTGATAACTCGTTGCTTAATATTATTGGCTTTACCAACATAAATTATTTCTTTTTCTATGTTTTTAAAGTAATATACGCCAAATGTTTCTGGTAAGTTATCAACTACTTTTTTGTCTAATAATGGAGGTAAAGTTGCTTGTCTAGATTTAGGATTTAAAAAAGAATTAATTGTAAAATTATTATCTCTTTCAATTAATCTTCTAAATAATTCTGTAGTAGCTTCAGCATCTCCTTTTGCTCTGTGTCTACCATTTATTGCAATATTTTCTACAGAACAAATATTACCCAAACTGTAAGAATTTAAACCAGGAATAATCTTTCTTGACAAACGAACAGTACATAGCTTTTTTCGTTTAAAATCGAACCCTAAGTTTTTAAATTCTTCTTGTATAATGTTATAATCGAAATTTACATTATGAGCCACAAAAATGGTGTCTTTTGTAATTTCTTCAACCTTTCTTGCTATTTCATAAAACTTTGGAGCATTTCTTACCATAGCATTTGTAATACCAGTAAGATTTGTAATAAAAGGAGGAATGTTTTGCTCTGGGTTTACTAAAGAAGTAAACTCATCAATAACAGTTTTTCCATCAAAAACAAAAATGGATATTTCGGTTATTTTAGAACCTTTATATCCATTTCCTGTTGTTTCTATGTCTATTACTGTATATAGCAATTATGCAATAATATTTTTTAAATCTGCTATTGTTTCTGTTGGGTTTTCTGCTCCAAAAACATAACTACCAGCTACTAAAACATTTGCTCCAGCTTCTATTAATTTGTTAGCGTTTTTGTTTGTAACTCCACCATCTATTTCTATTTGACAAGAAGATTCTGTAAACTCGATTAAGTGTTTTAACTGACTTACTTTTTTGTATGTGTTCTCTATAAAAGACTGTCCTCCAAAACCTGGATTTACACTCATAATACAAACTAAATCTAAATCTTCAATAATGTCTTCTAAAACTGCTATTGGTGTGTGTGGGTTTAGTGCAACTCCTGCTTTCATTCCTGCAGCTTTTATTGCTTGTATTGTTCTGTGTAAATGGGTACAAGCTTCATAATGTACCGTTAAAACATCTGCACCTAAATCTGCAAAAGTTTGTATGTACTGATCTGGGTTTACAATCATTAAATGAACATCAATTGTTTTAGTTGCATGTTTTGCAATTGCTTTTAAAACAGGCATTCCAAAAGAAATGTTTGGTACAAAAACACCATCCATAATATCAATATGAAACCAATCTGCTTCACTATTGTTTACCATTTCTATGTCTCTTTGTAGGTTAGCAAAATCTGCTGCTAAAACTGAAGGTGCAATTAAATTACTCATTAGGTTACTATTGTGTTGTGGTTTTTATTTTGCAAAGGTAATTAAATGGTTAGTTGATAAAAGAATATGAAGCGAATAATTTTTAAATAGGTTTAGCCCTGATTGAAGTGGCATCCTTTTTTGAAGAATGAGAAAAAGATATAACGTAAAGCAGGAAATAGCTTCAAAAAAAAACTCTCAAAAATGAATTTGAGAGTTTTAATTTTTATGATATGTAATGATTAACCTAAGTATGTCATTAATATTTTAGATCTAGAAGTATGTTTTAATCTTCTAATTGCTTTTTCTTTAATTTGACGAACACGCTCACGAGTTAAATCGAAAGTTTCTCCAATTTCTTCTAAAGTCATTGGTTGGTGTTCTCCTAAGCCAAAGTATAATTTTACAACATCTGCTTCTCTTGGAGTTAATGTTTCTAAGGCTCTGTTAATTTCTATTCTTAAAGATTCGTGTAATAAAACTCTATCTGGGTTTGGTGACTCACCAGAGTTTAATACATCGTATAAATTAGAATCTTCACCTTCAATTAATGGAGCATCCATAGATACATGGCGTCCTGAATTTTTCATAGATTCTTTTACGTCATTAACAGTCATGTCTAATTTCTTAGCAATTTCTTCTGCAGAAGGAGGACGCTCGTTTTCTTGTTCTAAGAAAGCGTACATTTTGTTAATTTTATTAATAGAACCAATTTTATTTAAAGGTAAACGTACAATTCTAGATTGTTCTGCTAATGCTTGTAAAATAGATTGACGAATCCACCAAACAGCATAAGAAATAAACTTAAAACCACGAGTTTCATCAAAACGTTTTGCAGCTTTAATTAAACCTAAGTTACCTTCATTAATTAAATCTGGTAATGTTAATCCTTGGTTTTGGTATTGTTTTGCTACAGAAACAACAAATCTTAAATTGGCTTTTGTTAATTTTTCTAAAGCTCTTTGGTCTCCGGCTTTAATAAGTTGAGCTAATTCTACTTCTTCATCTGCAGTAATTAGGTCTACTTTTCCAATTTCTTGTAAATATTTATCTAATGATGCAGTTTCTCTATTTGTAACCTGCTTGGTAATTTTAAGTTGTCTCATTTAATTATCTAGGTAGATTTAAGGATTAATATGATGTCACATTTAATTATACGTTAGAGTTTAAATAAATGTTACAAAAAAGTTTATTTTTTTTTAAATGCTCTTTTTTTACCATTCAACGATTAAATATTACAGCTAAACTTTTTTTTTCTTTTTGAGGTGACTTATTGTATTTATTTGTGTCATAAATATAACCGAATTGAAAACACTTGTATTAAAAAAGCTTACAGACGAAGATTTAGTCTTTAAAATTATAGAAACAAATAATGCTAAATTATTTGCTGAATTATATGACAGATTTTCTAAAGTTGTTTTTAATAAATGTTA
Source organism: Polaribacter sp. Z022 (assembly GCF_023555495.1). Taxonomy (GTDB): domain Bacteria; phylum Bacteroidota; class Bacteroidia; order Flavobacteriales; family Flavobacteriaceae; genus Polaribacter. The sequence goes on from NZ_JALCZO010000005.1 coordinate 92,383, forward strand.
TGGTTTTTCTAAAAGTAAAGAAGAAGCAGAAGATTTAACACATGATGTTTTTGTTAGGCTATTTGTGAAGCTAAGAACCTTTAAAGGTAATTCTAAGTTTTCTACATGGTTATATTCTTTTACATACAATTTTTGTGTAAATTATGTTCAAAGAAATGCCTATAAGAAAAAAGAAAAAATTACGGTTGTTACAGATCAAATTAAGGATGATGCTTTTGAAGAAATTGATGATGCTACATTATTAGATTTAAAGTCTGATAAATTAGCAAAAGTTTTAACTTTATTAGAGCCAGAAGAAAAAATGATTTTATTAATGAAATATCAAGATGATATGAAAATTAAAGAAATTATGGAAGCTTTACAAGTTGGTGAAAGTGCAGTTAAAATGAGAATTAAAAGAGCAAAAGCAAAGGTTTTAAAAATTTATGATGAGCTGTAAAAAATATGAAAAATTCTTTTAAGAAAATCCTCACAAACCATGAGGTCCCTAAAGTTCTAAAGAACAAAATACTAGATGATATTGGCATGATTAGACTTACGTTTGACATTGCTGATATTTTTTTAATGAAATATCCAGGTACAATTTCCGACTATTATATTAGTCAAGAAATGGTAAATTCTGCAAAAAAATGATTAACTTAAAGACTTGATAGAGAGTTGGGGGACAATCTATCATTAGTGATATTTTTATCACAAAAAAAGAGACCGTGAAAACGGTCTCTTTTGAATTTTAATAAGTTTTTTATTTAGAAAAGCCCATTAATTTGAGCATCTATTCTATCAATTATATAGCCTAAATCTTCTTGGTTGTCAACAAAATCTAAATTGTCTACATCTATTATTAGTAATTTACCTTTTGTGTATTTAGATATCCAAGCTTCATAACGTTCATTTAATCTACTTAAATAATCAATGCTTATAGAGTTTTCATAATCTCTTCCTCTTTTATGAATTTGACCTACCAAAGTAGAAATATCTGCACGTAAATAAATTAATAAATCTGGTGGTTTTACTAAATTTTCCATTAACTCAAATAAAGAACTATAATTGCTATAATCTCTATTTGTCATTAAACCCATGGCATGTAAATTTGGAGCAAAAATATGAGCATCTTCGTATATAGTTCTATCCTGAATAATCTTATTTCCAGATTCTCTTAATTCTAATATTTGACGAAATCTACTATTTAAAAAGTAAACTTGTAAGTTAAAAGACCAACGTTCCATTTCTGTATAAAAATCATCTAAATAAGGATTTTCATCTACAGATTCAAAATGTGGTTTCCATTTGTAATGTTTGGCTAATAGTTTGGTTAGCGTAGTTTTACCTGCGCCAATGTTTCCTGCAATTGCAACGTGCATAAGTTAAATTCTAATAAGATTAAAAGGGATGCTAAAATAGTAAAAAATATAGACAGAAATGGCTTAACAAATTAATTTATATCCAAAACCTCGCACATTTATAATTTGTATATCAGAATCGCTTTTTAATTTTTTTCTTAATTTACTTATAAAAACATCCATACTACGTGCGTTAAAAAAATCATCATTACCCCATAATTTATTTAAAATAAAAGTTCTATCTAAAATTTGATTTTTCTTTTCTTGTAAATGGTATAGCAATTGAGCTTCTCTACTTGTTAATTGTTGTTTTTCATTTGCAAATAATAATGTTTGTTTGGTGTAGTTAAAAAGGTATTTACCAATTGCTAATTCTTCAACATTAGTTTTTAATGTTATTCTATTTAATAAAGATTTAATTCTAACAATTAATTCTTCCATAGAAAAAGGTTTTTTTAAATAATCATTTCCTCCAAGATTAAACCCTTCTAAAACATCTGATGTTTGCGATTTAGCTGTTAAAAAAATAATAGGTATTGTTTTGTCTGTTTTTCTAATCTCTTTGGCTAAAGTAAAACCATCTTTTAAAGGCATCATAACATCTAAAACTAAAATATCTGGTTTTTCTTCTAGATAAATTTTAGATGCTTCTTCTCCATTTAAAGCATGAAAAACAGTAAAATTTCTAGTTTCTAAACTTTCTTTTACAATCATTCCAAGACTTGCTTCATCTTCAGCTAAAAGAACTTTTATTTTATTCATTTGGAATGTTTATTTTAAAGATGGTGTTGTTTTTATTTGAAGACAAAGTAATTTTACCAAGATGTTTTTCAATAATTTTTTTACAATAGTACAATCCAATTCCAAAGCCTTTAACGTTATGAGTATTTCCTTTTGGTACTCTGTAAAATTTATCAAAAACCTTGTCTTGTTGGGTTTTATCAATTCCTTTTCCATTATCTGCAATAGAAATTTCTAATGTACTTAAAATTGCGTTTATGTTTATTTCAATATTGTTACCTCCATATTTTATGGCATTATCAATTAAATTAGAAATTACATTTTCAAAATGAAATACATCTACATTAGCATAAATAGGTTTAGTATTTGTTGTAAAAATTAGTTCTTTATTTTGCGTTAGTAACTTGTGTTTGTTTACCAATCTTTCAACAATATCTACAACATCTATAGATTCTTTTTTTAGCATTAACTGCTCACTGTCTAAGGTGGCAGTTTCTAATAGTTTTTCTACCATCTGATTCAATTTTTTTAACTGAATGGATGACATAGAAATGTATTTTTTTGTTTTGGCAGTATCTTCTAAAGCATTAAAGTTTTCAATAGCTTCAATTGCTGTAGATACTGTTGCAATTGGGGTTTTAAACTCGTGGGTAATATTACTGATTAAATCATTTTTTATAGCTGCTAAATCTTTTTGCTGATTGATTACTTTTAGTAAATAAAACAAGCAAGAAATAATTAAAACAGATAATAAAAGCGATAACAATATACCTGTAGAACTTCTTTTTAAAGCTTCTAAATTAGGGTTGTTGTATTGAAGTTTAAACTCTTCATTTTGTTTTAAAAAAGTAGATTTTGATGAAATACTGTTTAAAAAACTCTCTGTATTTAATGAGTTTTGAGAAGCATGAAAAAGCGTGTCATGCTTATAGTGATTAAAAACAAATTTTAACGGAATATTTTTCTTTTCCAATTGATTTTCAATTAAAGAATCTAACTGTTTGTACTCTATAACTTCTGAAGTTACAGATAGAAAAATAGGTTTTAAACTCTTAATTAATTTTATGCTATCTGCAGATTTTTTACCCGAAAAATATTTGATACCAGTATGATTATTATGTAAAACTTTTTTTGAAATCTTAATTTCAGGTTTTTTGTTTTCAGATAAACCTTTGGCAAAATCTAAGAGTATAGAATCTGTTTTTCTAAAGTCTTCATTATCATCTGTTGTAAAAGAAATATTGGTAATTTCAAATTTTGATTTTTTAGCAGATGTATCTTTTTTTATAATAGATTTTATTTTTTGAAACTGTTTAGATTTATTAAAAACAGAATCGAATTTTATATTACTAATGTAGTTAGAATCAGATTTTTTACTATTAATATTTATTATAGTAGTAATTTCTTCTTTTGCCAATTTAGAAAAATATTCTTCTATTGCATTGTCTAAACTTAACTGAATTTCATTGGTAACTTGTTGTTTGTTTTCTTCGTAGTTTTTATAATTCCAATAAAACTGTACAGCAATTGTGGTAACAATTGTTGCAGTTATAAAATATAAAATCCATTGAAATTTCTTGGTATTCATAATTCAAAGATAATCAGTAAAAATTATAAAATCACTTGGTTAACACTCGTTAACACTCATTAACTAAGATGTTTTTATTTCTGTAAGATATTTGTAATCGTTAAAAACCAACTAAATCAAAATTATGAAGAAACTATTTTTAATTCTGTTTGTATTTACTTATTCAACTTTTTATGCTCAAGAAAAACCTGTAGCAGAAATGCATTTTATAGAAAGTACTGTAAAAAGTTTAAAGTTTTCAGTTGATTCTCCAGAAGAATTTAAAACTATTAATTGGAAAGATATAAAAGATATATTTTCTGAAAATAAAAAAACAGACACAATTTCTATAGGGTTTGAATTAAACAAAAGCGCTAAAAATAAGCAACAATACAGTTTTTCAATTAAAGGGATTTCTGAAAATGTAGATGGATTGATAAGTCTTTCTAAAAAAGCAATTAAAACTTTAAATAAATTATAAAAAATGAAAAAACTAATATCATTATCAATTTTGTTTGTTACAATTTCTGCTTACGCTCAAAATTTTTCGGGTAAAGCTACTTATAAAACTAGCAGAAAATCTAATTTTAAAATTGGAGGAGAAAAATCGACAATGTCTGATGCTCAAAAAAAAGAAATAGAAGCTAGAATAAGAAAAATGAGTCAGAGAACTTTTGTTTTAGAATTCGATAAATCTACTTCAATTTATAAAGAAGAAGTAAAACTTAATGCCCCAAAACCACAAATGGGAGGTGTTAGAGTAATGTCTTTTGGATCTGGTAATTCAGGTGCTTTTTATAAAAACCTTAAAGAAAAAAGATATGCCAATAAAACAGAAATTATGGGAAAAGCTTTTTTAGTAAAAGACTCCTTACCAAATTACGAATGGCAATTATCTTCAGAAACTAAAAATATTGGTAATTACACTTGCTACAAAGCTACTTTTACAAGAGAAGTAGAAAACGTAAATATGTCTTTAGTTAATGGTGTGCCAAAAGAAGAAAAGAAAATGCAAACAATTGTTACAACTGCTTGGTATACAACTCAAGTTCCTATAAGTAATGGACCATCAGATTATCAAGGTTTACCAGGTTTAATCTTAGAAATAAATGATGGAACAACAACAATTGTTTGTACAGAAATTGTAATAAATCCATCAGAAAAAATAAAAATAATAGAGCCAGAAAAGGGGAAAGTTGTAACCCAAGAAAAGTATGATAAAATTAGTGAGGCTAAGGCAAAAGAAATGATGGAAAGGTTTAAATCTAAAAACGGTAATGGTATAGAAATTAGAATTGGAGGATAATTTTTAAAGAAAAATTAAACTTTTAGGTTTTATTTAAGTCTTATCTAATGTAATTAGATTTATTTTACTAAAAATTAAACTTAAAAACGCATGAAACCATTATTTACATTCATTTTTACATTTGTTACTGTTGTAACTTTTGCACAAAAAGATTTTCAAGGAAAAGCAACTTATATGTCTAAAACTACAATAGACATGACTAATTTTGGTAGACCTGGAGGTCCTAAAATGACAGAAGCCAGAAAAAAACAAATTGCAGAAAGAATGAAATCGATGTTAGAAAAAACATTTATTTTAACTTTTAATAAAACTTCATCAATATATAAAGAAGATGCAAAATTGGCTGCTCCAAATGTTGGTGGTGGAAGTAGATTTATGGGAATGATGGGTGGAAGTGGTGTAAAATATAAAAACACTAAAGATAAAGTTGCATTAGAATCTACAGAGTTTTTTGGAAAAAAGTTTTTAGTTTCTGATGAAATGAAAACTCCAGAATGGGAATTAGGAAGTGAAACCAAACAAATAGGTAACTACACATGTTTTAAGGCTACTTTAATTAAAGAGGTAGATCCTTTAGATTTTTCTAACATGAGAAGAAGAGATGATAAAAAGAAAAATGATGCAAAAAAGGATTCTTCTAATGTTGTTAAAGTAACCGAAGAAATTGAAATGCCAAAACAAATAGTTGTAACTGCTTGGTATACTCCACAGATTCCTGTAAGCAATGGTCCTGGAGAATATTGGGGATTACCAGGTTTAATTTTAGAAATTAACTCTGGTAGAACTACAGTTTTATGTACAGAAATTGTAATTAATCCTTCAGAAAAAGAAGAAATTAAAGCACCAACAAAAGGAAAAAAAATTAAAAGAGAAGATTATACAACTACTGTAAAAAAGAAAATGGAAGAAATGAGAGAAATGTTTAGAAATAGAAGAGGTAGAGGAAATGGTAGAGGACGTCATTAATCTTAATAAATAAAAAATATTTTATGAAAAAATTACTAGTTCTAACCATTTTCATGGTTACATTATTTACCAATGCTCAAATTAAACTTACAGGAGTTGTAAAAGACAGTATTGGTGAAGCTTTAGAAATGGCTAATGTTTTAGCTATTAATAAAACTACAAAAAAAATGGCATCTTATGGTTTTACTGATGCTAAAGGAAATTATAAATTAGACTTAGATAGAAACGGAATTTTTACAATTAAAATTAGTTATGTTGGTATGAAAACAGCTGATTTTGAAGTAGAAACAAAAGATAAAAATATTGTAAAAAATGTAACTTTAGCTTACGATAATACTTTAGACGAAATTAATATTGTTTCTAAAATGCCAGTAACTATAAAAGGAGATACCATTATTTATAATGCAGATTCTTTTAAAAATGGTTCTGAAAGGAAATTAGAAGATGTTTTAAAGAAAATTCCTGGAATGGAAGTGAATGATGAAGGAGAGATTGAGGTAGAAGGGAAAAAGGTTGGAAAACTTATGGTAGATGGTAAAGATTTTTTTGATGGCGATACAAAATTGGCTACAAAAAATATACCAGCCAATGCAATTGATAAAGTTCAGGTTTTAAAGAATTATGGAGAAGTAAATCAACTTAGAGGTGTTCAAAACAACGAAGATAATATTGCTTTAAATATTCAATTAAAAAAAGGGAAAAAGAATTTTTGGTTTGGAGATGTAACAGTTGGAGGTGGAGATTCTGATAGAGAGTCTTTATATGTTTTACAACCAAAGTTGTTTTATTATAGTCCAAAATATAGTGTAAATGTTATTGGAGACTTAAACAATATTGGAGAATTAGTTTTTAGCAGAAGAGATGCTAGAAATTTTTCTGGAGGTTTTAGAAGCCCGAGTGCAAGTAGTGGTACAAATATTAGTTTAGGAGATAATGACATAGGTTTTTTAACATTACAAAATAACAGAGCCAATTCTATAGACTCTAAATTATTGGCAACAAACTTTAGTTATTCGCCTAAAAAGACATTAGATTTAAGTGGATTTGCAATTTTTAGTAATAGTAAAATTCAAACACTACAAAATAGTTCTGTACTTTATACAGACCCAAGTTTGGGTATTCCAGATGAAACTACAACCAATAATACCATTCAAAATACAACAACTAGCTTGTTTAAACTGAGTGCAAATTATAAGCCAGATGTTAATAATCAATTAGATTATGATTTTTATGCAAGAACCTCAACAGATAGTCAAGATCAAGATTTTTTCTCATCAAACTTAGGTGTTATCAAACAAGAACAAAGTGGAACACCATTTAGTATTAATCAGAATTTTAATTATTACTATACTTTAAATGAAAAAAATATTTTTGCTTTTTCTGCACAATCTTTAATTCAAGATGAAGATCCATTATATAATGCTATTTTAGAAGATAAGGCTAGTTACTCTAATACAGGAGATGCTTTAGGTTTAGATAATTTGCAAACAGGTTATAATATTAATCAAGGTAAAAGAGTTAAAACAGGGCAAATAGATGCAAAGTTAGATTATTGGAATGTTTTAAATGATAAAAGTAATATCAACTTTACTTTAGGAACAATTTACAGCAAACAAAGTTTTGATTCTGATATTTTTCAAAGATTAGATGATGGTTCAGAATTCAATCCAACTCCTGTAGAGTCTTTATTACCAGATGGTTTTGTAGATCCGCAAAACATTAATAATATAGACTATAAATTTACAGATCTTTATTTAGGAACACATTATCAGTTTAAAACAGGGAAATTTACCATTACACCTGGTTTTACAGCTCATATTTATAATGTAGAAAATGATCAATTTAGTATAAATACTAAAGATAACTTTTTTAGATTATTACCAGATTTTAATATGAGAATTAGTTTAAAACAAAGCGAAAATATTTCTTTAACATATAGAATGCAAACTCAGTTTACAGACGTAAATCAATTTGCTAAAGGATTAGTTTTAAATAATTATAATTCTATTTTTTCTGGGAATCCAGAGTTAGAAAATGCATTGTCTCATAATGTTAACTTACGTTATTTTAGTTTTAATATGTTTAACTATACAAATGTATTTGCTTTTATAAACTACAATAAAAGGATGGATCAGGTTACCACAAATGCTCAGTTTAACCCTGGAAGTGTAGTAAGTGTTAGATCTCCAGAAAACTCTCAATTTGCAAATGAATCTTTAACTTTTAGTGGACGTTTTCAAAAAACATTTAGAAAATATAGAGCTTCTTTAAACACAAGTTTGTCTTATAGTAAATATGCTCAAGAAGTTAATAACAAAGTGTCTAATAATAAAAGTTTTACTCAAACTTATAGATCTAGTTTTGGTACCAATTTTACTAAAGCACCAAATGTAACTTTAAACTATACATTTAGATTACAAAATAGTGATTTAGGAGAAAGAAATACTAAAAGATATACAAACACTCCTTCTATTCAATTTGATGCTTATATATGGGAAAAGTTAACTTTTAGAACAGAATATGAATATTCTGGTTTAAGTGATGGTACAGATACTTTAAACAGTTTCGATTTTTGGGATGCTTCTTTAATTTATAGATCTAATAAAGATAGTAAATGGGAATACCAATTAAAAGCAACAAACTTATTAGATACTAGATCTCAAAGTAATGCAAGCATTGGTAGTTTTTCTGTAAACACTGTAGATTATTTTATACAACCAAGGTTTTTAACTCTTAGAATGATTTATCAATTATAGTAAATCTTTCTATATAAATAAAAATGGCTCAATTTATTGAGCCATTTTTATTTTGTTTATTTACTTTTACAAAATGAGTTTATTAGCATCCAATTCTTCATTTTATGCAACCTTTAAAAGTTTAGGTGCATTATATGCGTTCATCTTTTTTGGCCTATTTTTAGATAGTTATATCATAGTAAATTTAACAGAAAACGCTCAACTTTTTGCAAATATTAGTATGCTTACTGGGTTTGCTATTACTTTTTGGCAAGTTAATTCAAGAGTAAGAGAACAAATGATTTATGCAGTGTTAATAGCAATTGTAGGAGAATATTTGTTTTCTATAGTATTGGGTATGTATACTTATAGATTAGGAAACGTACCACATTATGTGCCTCCAGGTCATGCTTTAGTTTACGTAGGTGTTCTTTATTTTTCTAAAGCATCATCTATTATAAAAAATCGTAAAAAGATTGAAAAATTCTTTACCATATTTATTATAATTTATGCAACTGCGTTTTTAGTTTTTACCAATGATGTTTTTGGTTTTGTAATGACAGCTGCAACTTTATTAATTTTAAGAAATAAACCTAGAGAAAGACTATTTTATTTAACAATGTACATTACAGTTGCTTATTTAGAAATTATAGGTACCAATTATTTATGTTGGAAATGGCCTTCTACAGCTTGGGGTGTTTTTGATTTTTTACCTAGTTTTAATCCTCCAAGTGGAATAAGTTTCTTTTATTTTGGATTAGATTTAGGAACTTTGTGGTTGTATAAAAAGCGACATAAAATAGCTTGGTTAAGAATGAAGAATATTAGAAAAATAAGGTTTAATAATTCAATTTCTTCAAACTAAAGTTTGCATAGTTTCGTTATTAAATAAAATCAATTCATTTTTGTTGTATGTCTATTAAAGTTTCTCAAGTTTCAAAATTATATAACACTCAAAAAGCTTTAAATTCTATTTCTTTTTCTGCAGAAAAAGGACAGATTATTGGCTTTTTAGGTCCAAATGGAGCAGGGAAATCTACCATGATGAAAATCTTAACAGGTTTTATAAAACCTAATTTAGGAGAAGTAATTGTAAATGATGTAAATGTTATACAAAATCCTATAGAAGCTCAAAAATCTATTGGATATTTACCAGAGCACAATCCTTTATACAAAGAAATGTATGTACGTGAGTATTTACAATTTCAAGCTTCAATTTTTAAAATTGCTAAAAGTGAAATAGAAACTTGCATAGAAAAAGTTGGTTTAACATTAGAAGCAAATAAAAAAATAAACCAATTATCTAAAGGGTACCAACAAAGAGTTGGTTTAGCAGCAGCTATATTGCACAATCCTTCAGTTTTAATTTTAGACGAACCTACAACAGGTTTAGACCCTAATCAATTAGTAGAAATTAGAGCGTTAATTAAAGAATTAGGTAAAGATAAAACAGTACTTTTTTCTACGCACATAATGCAAGAAGTTGAAGCTGTTTGTGATAGAGTAATTATAATAAAAAAAGGAGAACTTTTAGTTGATAAAAAATTAGCTGATTTAAAAGAAGGAAACCAACAAATAATTGTTGTTACTTTTGATTATAAAATTGAAGAACAGTTTATTAGTAGATTGCCAAACGTAATTTCGTATAAAAATAATTATGACAATACTTGGTATATAACTTTTGAGAGTAAAGAAGATATGAGACCAACAGTTTTTGATTTTGCTCATGAAAACGGTTTAAAAATTCTTGGATTGAATACACAAAACAAGAATTTAGAAACCTTATTTAGAGAAGTAACTGCTTAGTTATTTAATTTGTTAAATATTGATATGCCTCTAAAACTGTAGGAAAAAGCATAACACTTCCTGCTTTAGTTAATTCTTCACCAGAATATTGTGTTGTAATTCCAATAGGTGTCATTCCTGCTTGTTTAGCAGCACTTGTACCTGTTAAACTATCTTCAAAAACCCAAATGTCTTTAAAATCTTCTTCCTTAAATTTTAATGCTTTTGCTAAAGTTATATAAGCTTCTGGAGATGGTTTTGGCTTTTCGTAATCTTCAAAACCAAAAACAGTTTTAAAGTTTAAGTCTAAATGTTCTATACTGTTTTTTAAAAACTGTTTAGTTGCATTACTAGCAATTCCATAAGGTATATTTTCTTTAGATAAATAGGTAGTGATTTCATGAATACCAGGTAACAAAGTAGGAATTGTAAAATGAGAATTTAGATGTTTTTCTTTTAATAAGTATAAAGCGTCAGTTTGTTCTTCTTTACCTATTGTACTGCAAAAATGATTAGAAATTACTCTTGGAGTTTTTCCTATACAACTTGTAGGAAAAGGCTCTATATCTTGGTTAAATAATTCTTTAAAAGCAGATGTCCAAGCTGAATAATGACTTTTAAAACTATCTACAATAACTCCATCAAAATCAAATAAAAATCCTTTAGGTAATGCCATCAATTGTTTGTTTTTTCGTTGAATAATTCCGTTAAATACGGGTTTAAAAATTTATTAGTTGGGTCAAGTTTTTTTCTTAAAAGTTTAAATTCGTCCCATTTTTCATATACGTTTGATAATTCTGAATCTTTGGCTTTAAAACGTTTAGCCCAATGAGGTTTACCTCCATGTTTTAAAAATATTTTTTCTATACTTTTAAATGCTTCATAACTATCTGCAGAAGCTGCATTTCTAGAAACACAACCCATGGTAACAGTGTCTTTTTTATAAGCATAACTTAACCAAGAGTTGTCTTTATACACAAAACGAATATCCATTGGTATATGAATAAATGATTTGTTAGACCATTTGTTGATTACAGTTTTTAATTCCTCAAAAACTTTAGGAAATTCCTCTAAACCAATTGTCCATTCTGCTAATTCTAATGTAGAACCTCTAGATTTTGTAACAGTTGCTTGGTATAAGGAACCTTTGTGTTCTTTAGTTCTACTAAAAAAACCTTTGTATAAAAGTTTATTTGCAATGGCTGTAAACCATGGAAAAATATGTGTGTATTTATATAATATTTTTGAAGCTTTTCTTCTATGTCTTAAAAAAGGTGAGCCTAATTCCTCCTTAATTTTTAATTCAGGATTAATTTTATCACCTGTTATTACATATCCTTTATTGGTATGAGGTAACCATAAAATTCTAAGAAAATCATGTTTTTTTAAACGTTCTTTTATTTTTGGTAACCACTCTTTATCATTTTCAGGACCTTCTTTTATGTGTAGAGTGTAAATAGATTCGCATTGAAAAGTAACTGTAGATAATACTCCTAAAACACCTAAAGAAACTTTAAAAGCATCCATTAATTGGTCTTTAGCAGATATTTCTTTTATAGAACCATCTGCTAAAATATAAGAACAGTTTTTAATATATTCACTTAATAATTTTCCACTTGTACCATGAGTTCCTGTAGCTAAAGCACCACCAATTGTTATTGTATTAATATCTGGTAAACATGGTATACACCAACCTTTTGCTTCAATAGCTTCTATTAAATCTCCTAAAATAATTCCAGATTGTACAGTAATAGTTTTTTCAGAATCAGAATATGATAAAACTTGATTGTAAGGTTTAATATCAATTAAAGTAGCTGCACCAGAGGCAATATCAGAAGAAGATTGTTTGTTTCCAAAAACACGAATTTTTTCTGAATTTCGTACAATATCTTGTAACTCTTTTTCAGAAGAAATTTTATAAAGCGTTTTGTAATTGTGTGTAAGATTTTCGTTCCAACTTACCCAAGTACCGTTATTATTTTGATTCACTTAATTTACTAAAATTGATGTTACAAAAATAGACATTAATCTTTTTTTAGAACAAGTTTTGCAATTAAGTATTTATTTAATTTATTGGAATTGCAATTCCAATACCAGATCTTAAACCAGACCAACCTGTGGTTACTTTGTTGTTAGAATTGTTAGTTAAATATGCTTCATTATTATCGTCAAATATTAATTTTCCTCCAAAAGTAATATCAAAACCAATGTTTGCTTTTAAAATCAAAAAAGATAAAGGATATTCATAGTTTAATTGAGCTCCAAGTCCAAAATCAGTAGATTGAAAATCGAAATTATCTTGTTGGATATTATTTGAGATTTCTGAAAAGCTATTTAAATTGAACCGAGAAAACATAGAAAATCCTCTAAACCCAATTCTAAAATCTTTTTTTTCTGAAAGATTTAAAAAGTAGATTGCACCAAATGTAATAGCACTCAGTGATTCTTCAATTTTAACAATACCAGAATAATCTGAATAGGATATTTTGCCTCCAGTTGAATTATAACTTAAGAATAATGCAGAATTAGAGTCTACAATTTCATACCCTAAAGTAAAACCTATATTTGCAGGAAAATCATCTACAGTCTTTAATGTGATTGGAGCTAAATCTGCTTTAAATTCTTGTTGAAAATCTGACAAACTAGAATGCGAAAAAGAATTGTAATTTGTTTCAATAAAAATTTTTCCTTGTTGTGAGAATGCATTTATACTTAAAATAAAAGCAATTACTGTTATTGTTTTCTTCATGTTACAGATAGTCTTTTATGTAAAATCCTCTTATAGAAACAAGCGTATTGTTAAAGAAAAAATAGTCTTGTCCATTAATTCTAGAATTATATAACTTAATTGATTTTCTGACTTCTGTTGCAGCATCAATGATGTGAAGTTCTGTGTCTGAGTTATAAGATTTTGTAAAAACTAAAAACTTATTTTGGTCTTCTAAAAAGTTGAAATATCTTGGATTTAAGTTGTCAAAAATTGAAAGTTCAGTACTTGTATTTGTTATTGTGTTAAGCTCAGATAATTTACTGTTATATGAATTAAAGTAAATGGTGTTTTTTTGAGAGTTTTCTTGAAAACCAATGATATTAGAATTGTTATCTGTTTGATGAATTAAGGTTAAAGTTTCATTTTCTTTTTTGTAAATTTTGTCTAATAAACTAAAATATTTTCCATTTAAAGTTATCCCAAAAAACTCTGATTTTCTTTCTGATAAAAGTTGTTTTTTTGAAGGTATATCATATATTTTTACAGTGTTGTAAGTATTTATATTGTCTATTATCAAAGTGTTTTCTCGATATCTAACTAAACTTCCATATTCTCTTTCAGAGTAATCATTTATGTGATGCTCAGATATTTTAGAAAGAGAATTACCATCAATAACCATAGATTTAGAATTTAAATCTAATAATAAGTTTTCGTTTTTATCAACCGTTAAATCACCAAAATAATTGGTGGTGGTTGTTACTATTGTTGTGTTTGTAATTTCAAAAGTATCAGGATTAAATTCTATAATTTTTACTTGATTATTAGCAGGATAATTTTGTGTAGCCTCTATTAATAAAGCATAAATTTTATTTGACTTTGGTAAGTGAACAAATTTTCTGTAAGAATAATAATCAGGAGTCTCAAATTTTTCACCTCTATTTACTTTTAGATATAAAGTATTAGAATTATAACCATTTTTTGAATTAAAATTTAGAGAATAGCTTTCTTCAAACCCAAAATTGATTGCAGTAGATAATAGTTTTTCACCACCATTCACATCAAGAGAAGTATAGATGTTATTAACACCTAAATGAAAATCTACACTACTTATGTTGTTGTAAAGTGCATGTTTAGACCATTTTATTTTTGTGGTGTTATCATCTATAAACTCAAATTGAAAATTAAAAGTATCTGGTATTGTTATAGATTTTGTTTCACTAGATACATTATTGTAATAATTTTCAATAAGTGTTTTGTATTCAATATTTGTTCCAATAGAATTTGTATCAATATAATATCCGTTTGCAACATCTTGTTTGGTTAATATAATGCTGTTGTAATTTCCATCATTTTCGATATTCAAATAAGGTGAAATAGAACGTTCTATTTCGTCTACTAATTCATAAGAGTCAAAACTAACTTTTATAGAGCCATCTATAAGTTCTACAGAATTTATATTTAATGGAATTGCTTCTTTGTTTACATCAAAATTAAAATTTTGAGATGCAACATAAGTTTCTCCTACTGTTAATTCAGCTAAACTCCCAGTGTTAGAATTGATAATTATTTCTATTTTTAGAGTATGATTTCCTTGAGATAGATTTGTTATATCTAAGAAAAAGCTGTCATCTTCATTATAGTTTTGGGTGATAAATTTATTATCAACATAAAAATTAATATGGTTTAAAGTATTTTTTACTGATGTAAAGCTATATTCAATATATTTTGGTTTTGTAATTGTTTCTCCAGTAGAAAAATTAGGTAAAACAAAAGAAATTGAAGGGTCTAAAACTTCAATTTCATTATAATAATCTTCAGAAAATTTAAACTCACAAGATGAAAAAAGAATTATTGTTACCAGAAGTAACAATTTAGGGTAAAGGTTTTTCATTAACTTTTTAAACAAAGATACAAATTCAACTTATAATTTATTTACTTATTTTGTTGAATTTTGGTCGTTTTATTTTCTTTTATTAAAAGGGATTCCTTGTTTATATCTAGGATCATAAACATATAATTCTGGAGTAAGTTTTTTAACAACTTTACCTTCTTTTTCTATGGAAAAATTTCCGGTTTCTAAATTATATTCCAGTTTTTCAATGTTAGTGTTTACTTTTACGTATTCTCCATTTTTTGATGATGAAATTTCTGTAGACTCTATAGTTTTTTTAGGATGATTCTTAGAAATATAATCTAATAAGTCATCTTTATAAATAGAATAAATTGATAGAACTCCTTTTTCATCAAAAAGATGATATCTACAAAACTTATTAGATTTCTTGAATATTGAGAGTTGAATATTTTCTAACGGAATTTTTATAGAGTCTATGTTTAAGAAATTATCCTTAATTTCAATTTTATATGTATGCAGTTTTGATTTTTTTCTAAAGAAACTATAAAACATTCCTATTCCAATTATTAGGACTATAAGTAATTCTATAAAATATTTTTCGAAATCATCAAAACTATCTAATAAAGAAAACATGAAAATAACAGCTAATAAAACAACTAAAAGTAGAATGCTATTTGCAATACCAAAACCTTTTGATGGTTTTTTACCGTTATAAAAAAATATCATATTAATTCAATTTAAAATCTATTTGTTGGCTTTTTAATGTAGCCAATAACTCATTAGAAATATTAATTTTGGTATTTCTACTAGGTAAACTTACTTCAATCTTTTCTTTAGCATCCCAAATAGTAAAATGTAAATTTTGTTTACCAGGAGAATTTTTAAGAATGGTTTCTAAATTTAAAATTGTATCAGCTTTAATTTCGTTTAAAGGTATTTTAATGGTAATTTTTTTACACAACTCATCCATAATGTCGTGTAATAATTTCATTTCTGTAAATTTTAATCTTGGTTCTCCAGTAACCCCTTCTTTATTAGTCCAACCTGGTTGAATGGTTGCTCTAACAAATAAGAAAGAATTTGGCACTAAAAAGTGTTTCATTCTTAAGTAATCTTCACCAAAAATTCTAAATTCATTACTGTCTCCATAATCTTCCATAGTAAACATTGCCCAACCTTTTCCTGCTTTAGAAACTCTATGTTGCACATCTGTAATAATTGCTGCAAAAGTTAAGTTTGCTCCTACATATTTTGATAAATCATCTTTAAAATGTTTTAATGCAGCGTTGCAAAAAATCATTTCATTTTTAAAATCATCTAAAGGATGTGCAGAAATATATATACCAATTACTTCTTTTTCTTGCGATAAAAGTTCCATGGTTCCCCAGGTTTCACATTCAGGAATATCTGGTTCTGGAAACTGAACAGTAGAGGTTTCTCCAAACATAGAAACTTGTGCAGAATTTTGGTTTTCTTGATGTTTACTTCCAAATTTCATGGCGCGTTCTAAAAATGTCAATCCTTTTTCATCAGTAGCAAAATATTGAGCTCTATGTGTATCAGTAAAAGAATCAAAAGCACCTGCTTTAATTAAACTATCAAAAGATTTTTTATTAGCAGCTCTTAAATCTACACGTTTTGCTAAATCAAAAATAGATGTATAATTTCCATTTTCTTTTCTCTCTTCTATAATTGCTCTTACAGCTCCAGCTCCAACTCCCTTTACAGCTGCCATTCCAAATCGTACAGCACCTTCATTATTTACAGAAAATTTTAAATAAGATTCATTTAAATCTGGACCTAAAACAACTAATCCCATTCGTTTACATTCTTCCATAAAGAACGAAACCGATTTAATATCATTCATGTTATTTGAAAGTACAGAAGCCATATATTCTGCAGGATAATGTGCTTTTAAATATGCAGTTTGATAAGCGATCCACGCATAACAAGTTGAGTGAGATTTGTTAAAGGCATAACTTGCAAAGGCTTCCCAGTCTTTCCAAATTTTTTCTAATTTTTCTTCATCATGACCATTTGCAGCTGCTTGTTCAATGAATTTTGGTTTCATCTTATCTAGAACCGCAATTTGTTTTTTACCCATTGCTTTACGTAAAACATCGGCTTCACCTTTGGTAAAATCTGCCAATTTTTGCGATAGTAACATTACTTGCTCTTGGTAAACTGTAATTCCATATGTTTCTGCCAAATATTCTTCCATGGCAGGTAAATCATACTCAATGTCTTCTGTTCCGTGTTTTCTGTTGATAAAACTCGGAATATATTCCATTGGTCCAGGTCTGTACAAAGCATTCATTGCAATTAAATCTGCAAAAACCGTTGGTTTTAAGGAGCGCATGTGTTTTTGCATTCCAGGAGATTCATATTGAAAAACCCCTACAGTTTCTCCTCTTTGAAAAAGTTCATAGGTTTTTATATCATCTAAAGGAAAGTTTTCTGGATCTAATTCTACACCATGTTTTGCTTTTACAATTTTAACAGTGTCTTTAATTAAAGTCAATGTTTTTAAACCTAAAAAGTCCATTTTTAACAAACCTGCATTTTCTACTACAGAGTTATCAAATTGGGTAACATACATGTCAGAATCTTTTGCAAGAGCAACAGGAACATAGTTGGTAATATCACCAGGAGTAATAATTACGCCACATGCATGAATACCTGTGTTTCTGACAGAACCTTCTAAAATAGTAGCTTTGTTAATAGTTTCTGAAACTAAATCTGTTCCAAAAGACATGCTTTTTAGTTCTTCTACTAATTGTTTTTCTTCTGCTCTTAATCCTGCAACTTTACCTAAACTTTTAGGGTCGTCTCCAAAAATATTTTTTAGTTTAATTCCTGGAATTAGTTTTGCAATTCTATCAGCTTCAAAAAGTGGTAAATCTAAAACTCTGGCTGTATCTCTAATAGAAGATTTTGCAGCCATTGTACCATAAGTAATAATTTGTGCTACTTGATTTGCACCATATTTATCAATTACATAATCCATAACTCGTCCACGACCTTCATCATCAAAATCAATATCAATATCGGGCATGGAAACACGTTCTGGATTTAAGAAACGCTCAAAAAGTAAATCGTATTTAATAGGATCAATATTTGTAATCCAAAGGCAATAAGCAACAACAGAACCAGCTGCAGAACCACGACCAGGACCAACAGCAACATCCATTTTTCTTGCTTCTCTTATAAAGTCTTCAACAATTAAAAAATAACCAGGATATCCTGTTTTTTCAATTACTTCTAATTCAAAATCTAACCGTTCTTTAATAGATTCTGTAATTTCTCCATAACGAATTTTAGCACCTTCAAAAGTTAAGTGTTTTAAGAAGTTGTTTTCACCTCGTTTTCCTCCATCTTCTTCATCTTTTGCATCTTTAAATTCATCAGGAATATCAAAAGCAGGTAATAAAACATCCCTAGCAAGCGTAAAAATTTCTATTTTATCTACAATTTCTTGTATGTTAATGATGGCTTCTGGTAAGTCTGCAAAAAGAGCTTTCATTTCATCAGAAGATTTGAAATAATACTCTTCGTTTGGTAAACCATATCTGTAGCCACGTCCTTTACCTTTTGGTGTAGCTTGTTTTTCTCCATCTTTTACACACAATAAAATATCGTGTGCATTTGCATCTTTTTTTTCTAGATAATAAGTATTGTTAGTAGCAACAATTTTAACATCATGCTTTTTAGAGAATTTTATTAAAGTTTCATTTACAATTTTTTCATCTTGTTGATTATGACGCATCAACTCAATATAAAAATCACCTTTAAATTCTTCTTTCCACCAAAGCAATGCTTCTTCAGCTTGTTTTTCTCCAATATTTAGAATTTTACTTGGTACTTCACCATATAAATTTCCTGTTAATACGATAATATCTTCTTTGTATTTCTGAATAACTTCTCTATCAATTCTTGGAACATAATAGAAACCATCCACAAAAGCTATAGAAGACATTTTTGCTAAATTATGGTACCCTTTTTTGTTTTTTGCTAATAAAACAACTTGATAACCATTGTCTTTTTGAGACTTGTTTTTATGGTCTTCACAAACATTAAACTCGCAACCAATTATTGGTTTCATTGGAGTTTCTGCAGATTTATTGTGGTTTAAAACTGCACTAACAAAATGAAATGAAGCCATCATGTTTGCAGTATCTGTCATTGCTACTGCAGGCATATTATCTTTAGCTGCTGCTTTTACAATATTACCAATTTGCATGGTAGATTGCAGTACAGAAAACTGTGTATGATTGTGTAAGTGAGCAAACTGAACGTTTTTTAATTCAGCTAAACCATCAGAAGTAGATTTTGTTTCTTCAACACCTTTTAACTTTTCTAAGCGTTGGCGAATTTTATCACTTTCCTTTTTTAGATTGATGTGTTTTAAACCAATTACCTGAATTGGTTTTGGGTTTGCTTCAGAGAAATTTTTAAAATAATCTTCGTCAACATCTAATTGTTCTTTTGTAAATTCTCTTAAACGAATTAATTCTAAAAAACAACGCGTAGTTGCCTCAACATCGGCAGTTGCATTATGCGCTTCACCAAAACCAACACCAAATAAATGATTGTGTAATTCTGTTAAAGTCGGTAGTTTAAATTTTCCTCCACGACCTCCAGGAATTTGACACATAGTAGCAGTTTTTTCTGTACATGTATCTAAAAGAGGGAGAGAAGTTAAATTATTTTCAACTCCTAATCTATGGAATTCACATCCCATAATATTAATATCAAAACCTACATTTTGACCAACAATAAACTTCGTTTTTTTTAAAGCTTCGTTAAAAAGTTGCAAACCTTCATCTAAACTAATTCCTTGTTCTGCTGCTAATTCAGTAGAAATTCCATGAATTCTTTCTGCATCATAAGGAATGTTAAAACCATCTGGTTGCACTAGAAAATCATTGTGTTCTAATACATTTCCCATTTCATCATGTAATTGCCATGCAATTTGAATACACCTTGGCCAGTTATCTGTGTCTGTTATTGGAGCGTTCCAACTTTTAGGTAAACCAGTGGTTTCTGTATCGAAAATTAAGTACATGAAAAAAAAGTGTTTGTAGCAGCGTTTAGTTGTTTAAACGAACATGTAAAAATAGTTTTTTTTGATGGATTTTTTAAGTAGAAGTTATTAACGATTGTTTATTGATTGTTAGTGAGTGCGTTAAGGATTGAACGGTTTGTTTGAGCTCTTTTTGAAGGATGAAAAAAAGCGAGTAGTGAAAGCCTGTTAAAACGCCCTAAAAATTATTGAAAATTAGTGTTTTAGATTAAAAAAGGTTTTGTATTTTTGCGCCCACTTACTACGAGATGGTAAGATTATTAATAATCGAGGTCGAGAACCTCAAAAAATTAACAAATTATGTCTGTAAAGATTAGATTACAAAGACACGGTAAAAAAGGTAAGCCATTCTATTGGATTGTTGCTGCTGATGCTCGTGCAAAAAGAGATGGTAGATACTTAGAAAAAATAGGTACTTACAACCCAAACACGAACCCTGCAACTATTGACTTAAACGTTGATAAAGCTGTACAATGGTTACAAAATGGAGCTCAACCAACAGATACTGCTAAAAACATTTTATCTTACAAAGGTGCAATGTTAAAGAATCATTTAGCTGGTGGAGTTAGAAAAGGTGCTTTAACTCAAGAGCAAGCAGATGCTAAATTTGCAGCTTGGTTAGAAGAAAAAGCAACTAAAATTTCTGCTAAAGAAGAAGGTTTAAGTGCAGCACAAGCTGATGCTAAAGCTAAAGCTCTTGCAGCAGAAAAAGCAGTAAACGAAGCAAGAATTGAAGCAGCTAAACCAGTTGTGGAAGAGGTTGCTGAAGAAGCTACTGAAGAAGTTGAAGCAGCAGCTGAAACTATTGATGAAGCAGCAGAAAAAGCAGCTGAGTAAATTATAAAGTTCTACGAGTATGCGTAAAGAAGATTGTTTTTATTTAGGCAAAATCGTAACAAAATATAGTTTTAAGGGTGAAGTTGTTATCAAATTAGATACAGATGAACCTGAGTTGTACAAAAATATGGAATCAGTTTACGTCGAATTCGGCGCAAATTTGGTTCCATTTTTTATTGATAAAAGTTCTTTGCATAAAGGTAATCAGTTACGTGTACAGTTTGAAGATGTGTATTCTGAAGAAGAGGCAGATTCAATTTTAAAATGTGGTGTTTATTTGCCTTTAGAAATGTTGCCTAAACTTGAAGGCGACAAGTTTTATTTTCATGAAGTAATTGGTTTTACTGTAGTTGATGCAAATTTTGGTGAAGTTGGTGAGATTGTACATATAAATGACAAAGCAGCACAACCACTTTTTGAAATTGATAGAAATGGAACAGAAATCTTTATTCCGATGATAGATGATTTTATTAAAAAAGTGGATAGAGAAAATAAAGAAATACAAGTTGAAACACCAGAAGGTCTAATAGCTTTGTATATTTAGAAAGGTGTCTGAGTGGTCGAAAGAGCTACCCTGGAAAGGTAGTATACTAGTAATGGTATCGAGGGTTCGAATCCCTTCCTTTCTGCAAAAAAATAATATTAATTTAAGAAAGTTCTGTGTTAAAATGCACAGAATTTTTAGTTTAAAATAGTAAGATATTTTGTCTAAACCATTTAAGTTTAAAGAGTTTACAATACATCAAGATAAAACAGCTATGAAAGTTGGTACAGATGGAGTTTTATTAGGTGCTTGGTGTTCTGTAGAAGATTTTCCTGATACTATTTTAGATGTAGGATCTGGTACAGGAGTTGTTTCTTTAATGATTGCACAACGTTCTGATGCTATGACTATTGATGCTGTTGAAATTGATGAAAATGCTTACGAGCAAACTGTTGCTAATTTTGAAGAATCTGATTGGGGAGATCGTTTGTATTGTTACAATGCTACATTTCAGGAATTTGCTGATGAAATTGCTGAAGAAGAAGAAACGTATGATTTAATAGTTTCTAATCCGCCATTTTATACTGATAATTTTGAAACTAATGATGAAGCTAGAAATAAAGCACGTTTTACAACTTCTTTATCTTTTGAAGAATTATTATTAGGAGTTTCTAAAATATTATCTGCAAGCGGAAAATTTTCAACAATTATCCCTTTTAGAGAAGAAGAAAATTTTATTGCTTTGGCAAAAGAAAAACAGTTGTTTTTAAATAAGATTTGTAGAATAAAAGGAAACCCAACTTCTGAAATTAAAAGAATTTTGTTAGAGTTTTCTTTTAAAGAAAATAACATCATCGAAGAAAATTTAACCATAGAAATAGAACGTCATCAATATACAGAAGCATATATTAATTTAACTAAAGACTTTTATTTAAAAATGTAATTAACCAGTTATATGGTTTGGGTTGTATCCTAAAAATGGAACTTTCTTTTCCGTAAATTTTATTCCATAATTTTTTAATTCATTTAAAATAGGTTCGTAAACTTCTTTTGTAATTGGTCTTTGTACTCCAGGAGTTTTAATCTCGCCTTTTAGTATTTTTAAAGCAGCAATACCAACAGGTAGTCCAACAGTTTTTGCCATTGCAGTATAAGTTTGGTTTTCACCAATTACAACCAAACTACTTTCAATTTGATGTTTTTTTCCTTTATGCTCATACCCAAATATGTGTTGCATAACTATCATGTCTTTGTCATCTTCTTTTAATGTCCAAGAATCTGATAATATTTTTTGAAGCATTTGAGCTGGAGTTGCATTCTTCAACCCAATTTTTTTATTTGGATTGAATACATCAAGTTCAACTAATTTTTCCCACATTACATCATCTTGATCAATTTTTAAATAAGAACGTAGTTTTAATTCTACAGAATCTGATGGAGAATAAGCTAAAAATAAGTTTACAAAATCACGATAACTCATGTTTTCAGAGTTTTCTATAGTATATGAATCATCTGTCATACCAAGTTGAACAAAAATGTTCCAAGCTCTAGAAAAACCAATTTTTCTAATAGTACCTCTATACATAGTTGGTATATTATCTAAACCATATATACTTCTGTATTTTAAAGAATCTCTATTTGCATAAGCTTCAAATTTTCCACTTCCGTTTACATTTAAAAACTCTGTACGTCTAAATAATTTATGATAAGGAATGTATTTATAAGTTCCCTCTTGAATAAACATAGCTGCTCCACCTTGACCTGCTAAAACTACATTCCTTGGATTCCAAGTAAATTTATAGTTCCATAAATTATCATCACTTTCAGGTGCAACTAAACCACCAGTAAAAGATTCAAATAATAACATTTTAGAACCATTATTTCTAATGTTATCAATTACTTGCATTGCACTCATATGATCAATACCAGGATCAACCCCAATTTCGTTCATAAAAACCAAACCTTTTCTTTTTACTTTTTCATCTAATTCTTTCATTTCTTTAGAAATATATGAAGCAGTTACTAGGTTTTTATTATAAGTAATACAATCTTTAGCAACTTCAAGATGAAATCTTGCAGGTAACATAGAAATTACAATATCTGCTTTATTGATAAAATACTTACGTTGTTCTTCATTAAATACATCTAAAACAACACTTTCTGCATTTTTATGATTATTGATAAGTTTATTAGAATTTTCTGTAGAAATATCACCAATAGTTAAATGTAAATTTTCTTCATCAGATTTTTCAAGTAAATACTTAATTAAATAAGAACTCGATTTTCCTGCACCAATAATTAAAATGTTTTTCATCTATAAAACCTATTTTTGTAAAAAACGAATATACTATTTTTGTTTAAAATTTAACAAAAACTACTAAAAATGTTTAAAAATTTAATTTTTGTTTGTGTTTTAGGAATGTTAGCAATTGTTTTAGGTGCTTTTGGAGCTCATGCTTTAAAAGATACGTTAACTGTTTCAGAATTATCTAGTTTTGAAACTGGAGTGCGTTATCAAATGTATCACGTAATTGTTTTATTATTCATTAATACTTATAATGGGTTTTCAAAATCTCAAAAGAATAGAATTTCTTTTTTATTTTTCTTAGGGATATTCCTTTTTTCTGGATCAATTTATCTAATCCATTTAACAACTTTAACAGCTAATTCAATTTGGTTTATAACGCCATTAGGGGGACTTACTTTTATATCTGGTTGGATTTATTTAATTATCATATTCGTAAATAAATCGTTAAAAAATAAATAAATGATAATTTTTATATAATAATTAAAGCGATAAGGAAATATTGCTTAATTTTGCCTCATAATAATTACAACTATAATTAAAAAACATTGATATGGTAGATACAAGTACGAAATCGATTTCGTTAAATAGTCTAGGAATCAAAAATGCAAAAGTTCGTTATCAATTAACTTCAGACGAGTTACATGAAGAAACAATTAAAAATGAACAAGGTGTAGCATCATCTTTAGGTGCAATTGCAGTAAATACAGGTGAGTTTACAGGAAGGTCTCCTCAAGATAGATTTATTGTAAAAGATGAAGTAACTAAAGACCTTGTTTGGTGGAGTGATATTAATATTCCTTTTGAATCAGAAAAATTTGATGCTCTTTATAATAAAGTTGTCAATTATTTATCTGAAAAAGAAATTTATGTAAGAGATAGTTATGCTTGTGCAGATGAAAATTATAAATTAAATATTAGAGTAGTAAATGAATATCCTTGGAGCAATATGTTTGCTTACAATATGTTTTTACGTCCAAGAGAAGAGGAGTTGGTAAATTTTTCTCCAGAATGGACAGTAATTAATGCACCAGGATTTATGGCAAACCCAGAAGTTGATGGAACACGTCAACACAATTTTGCAATATTAAATTTTAGTAAAAAAATAGCATTAATAGGAGGAACAGGTTATACAGGTGAAATTAAAAAAGGAATTTTTTCTGCACTTAATTTTATTTTACCAGTTTATAAAAACACCTTACCAATGCATTGTTCTGCAAATGTTGGTAAAGAAGGAGATACTGCAATTTTCTTTGGATTATCTGGTACAGGAAAAACAACATTATCTACAGATCCAGAAAGGAGTTTAATTGGAGATGATGAACATGGTTGGACATCAGAAAATAGAGTTTTCAATTTTGAAGGAGGTTGTTATGCTAAAGTGATTAATTTATCACAAGAACAAGAGCCAGAAATTTTTGCAGCAATAAAAAAAGGTGCAATTTTAGAAAACGTAATTATGGATGAAAATGGAGTTATCGATTTTACAGATACTTCAATTACTCAAAATACAAGAGTTAGTTACCCTATTAATCACATAGAAAATATTAAAACACCTTCAATAGGAGAAAACCCAAAGAACATTTTCTTTTTAACAGCAGATGCTTTTGGAGTTTTACCTCCAATATCTAAGTTAACACCTAGTCAAGCAGCATATCATTTTATTTCTGGTTATACTGCAAAAGTTGCAGGAACAGAAGCTGGAGTTAATGAGCCTACTCCAAGTTTTTCAGCTTGTTTTGGAGCTCCATTTATGCCATTACATCCTACAAAATATGCAGAAATGTTAAGTAATAAAATGCAAGAAGCTGGGGTACATGTATGGTTAATTAATACAGGTTGGTCTGGTGGGAAATATGGTGTTGGTAGAAGAATGCCATTAAAGTATACAAGAGCAATGATTACAGCTGTTTTAGAAGGTAAATTAGGAAATTATACGTACGAAGATTATCATATTCACTCTGTATTTGGAGTAGCACAACCAAGAACTTGTCCTGGAGTTCCTACAGAATTGTTAAGCCCTAGAGCAACTTGGAATGATGATGAGGCTTATTATAAAGAAGCTTTTAAATTATCAAACGCTTTTAGACATAACTTTAAAAAGTATGAAAAGTTTGCAAACGAAGAAATCCGAAGAGGAGGTCCACAACGTTATGCATTTTAGTAGTTTTTTGTTTTTATGAAAACACCTCTTTTTGAGGTGTTTTTTATTTTAAAAAAGTATCTTTAGTCAGAAATAAATTTAGAATTTTATTTATGATTAAAAAATGGTTTCAAAATATAGGACCAGGCACTTTAATTGCAGCAGCATTTATTGGTCCAGGAACTGTTACACTTTGTACACTTGCAGGAGTAAATTTCGGATTTAATTTACTTTGGGCAATGTTACTTTCTATAATTGCAACAATTGTGTTGCAAGAAATGGCTGCTAGATTAGGTATTATTTCTCAAAAAGGATTGTCTGAAGTAATTAGAGAGGAAATTAAAAACCCACTTTTAAAACAGTTATTAACTTTTTTAATATTGGCTGCAGTTGTGGTTGGTAATGCTTCTTATGAAGCAGGAAATATTAGCGGAGGAATTTTAGGTTTAGAAACAGTTTTAGGTGAAACTATTATAAATTTGGGGTCTATAAGTGTTAATGTTTTAAGTATAATTATAGGTGTAATCGCCTTTACGTTATTGTATATTGGTAATTATAAGTTTTTAGAAAAAACGTTGGTTTCACTTGTTTTAATAATGAGTGTTTCTTTTTTAATTACAGCAATTGTTACAAAACCCAATGTTTTAGAAATTTTAAAAGGAATGTTTATTCTTAAATTTCCAGATAAAAGTATACTCACAATAATTGGTTTAATAGGTACTACAGTTGTGCCTTATAATTTATTTTTGCATGCTTCTTTAGTTAAAGAAAGATGGTACAAAAAAGAAGACTTAAAATTAGCAAAAAAAGACACTTTTATATCTATTGTTTTAGGAGGCTTAGTATCTATGTCAATTATAATTTCTGCAGCTTCAATTCAAGTTACTAATATTAATAATGCTGCAGATTTAGCTAAAGGATTGGCTCCTTTATATGGAGAATTCGCTAAATATTTTTTAGCTCTAGGATTATTTGCTGCTGGAATAACTTCTGCAATTACAGCTCCACTTGCAGCAGCTTATGTAGCCAAAGGTTGTTTAGGATGGAAAGGTGGATTAAAATCTAAAAAATTTAGATTGGTTTGGATTGCAATTTTGTTAATAGGAGTTTTATTTTCTTCAATAGGAATAAAACCCATTGAAATTATAAAATTTGCTCAAGTTGCTAACGGAATGTTACTACCAGTAATTGCTGGAGCTTTATTGTGGATAATGAATAAAAAAGTGGTCTTAGGAAGTTTTGTAAATAGTAAATTTCAAAATATTTTTGGTTTTGTAATTTTAGGAATAACCATTTTTTTAGGTTTAAAAGGAATCTTAAAAGTCTTTAATGTTTTTTAAATGAAAATAGATATTAATTGTGATGTTGGAGAAGGTGTAGAAAACGAACATTTATTAATGCAATTTATTTCCTCTTGCAATATTGCTTGTGGAGGTCATTTTGGTGATAAAAATTCTATAGACTCTAGTATTAATTTAGCTATAGATAATAATGTTTTAATTGGAGCTCATCCATCTTTTCCTGATAAAGAAAATTTTGGAAGAAAAATTATAGATATTTCAAATGAAGATTTAAAAAAAAGTATTCAAAATCAAATAGATTTATTCTTAGAAAGATTGTCTAAATTCAATCAAAAATTGCATCATATAAAACCACATGGAGCTTTGTATAATTTAATAAGTGTAGATGAAAAATCTGCAATACTTTTTATAAATACAATTAAGAAATATATGAGTGATGTTTTTTTATATGTTCCTTTTAATTCAGAAATTGAAAAAGTAGCATTAAAAAATAAAATTGAAATTAAGTACGAAGCTTTTGCTGATAGAAATTATAATGAGGATTTAACACTTGTTTCTAGAAGTAATGAAAAAGCGTTAATATTTAATCCAAAAAATGTGTTAAATCATGTTTGTGAAATGGCGTTAAAAGGGAAAGTAAAAACGATTTCTAATATTGATAAGCCTATAAAAGTAGATACTTTTTGTATTCATGGAGATAATAAACATTCTTTAGAAATTTTAAAAACACTCTCTAAAGAATTATTAAAAAAAGGAATTAAAATTGGATAAAAAAATTACATTCAAACCTTTTGGCAAAAAAGCTATTCTAATTGAATGGGATGCTATTATTGATGAAGAAATTTTAAATGACATTCTAAATTTTAAACAGAAAATAGAAGACAATTTAGATGTTCTTTTTACTGATTTAATAGTTGGTTATAATTCTTTAACAATTAGGTTAATAGATGAATGGAGTAATTTTTTAATATTAGAAAGTAAATTAAAAAACATTTATAAAACTAAATTACAGGTTAAAAAAGAACTAAATTATTTATGGAAAATCCCTGTTTGTTATGATTCTGCATTTGGAATAGATTTAGAGGAAATTTCACTTAAAACAAACTTTACAAAACAAGAAATTGTAAAATTACATTCAGAAAAAATTTACACAGTTTTCTTTATAGGTTTTTTGCCTGGGTTTTTATATTTAGGAGGATTAAATCCACAAATATTTGTTGATAGAAAATCAAATCCAAGGTTAAAGGTAGAAAAAGGAGCTGTTGCAATTGGTGGGCAACAAACTGGTGTATATCCAACAGAATCTTCTGGTGGTTGGAATATCATTGGAAAAACGCCAATTGATTTTTTTAATATAGAAAACCAAAATCCTTGTTTTGCAAAAGCAGGAGATAAGATTAAGTTTTTATCAATTTCTAAAAATGAGTTTTATCTAATAGAAAAAGAAATAGTAAATGGAGATTATCAACTTTCAAAATCTATATTAGATGATTAAAGTTTTAAAAGCTGGTTTTTATAGTTCCATTCAAGATAAAGGAAGAATAGGTTTTGCCTCTTTAGGGGTACCTATTTCTGGAGTTATGGATACTTATTCTGCTAATATAGCTAATAGTATTTTGGGAAATTCTTTAGATGCTGCATTGATAGAAATTACTTTTGGAGGTGCAAAACTTGAATTTTTATCTGATACTGTTATTTGTATTTCTGGAGGTAATTTTTCGCCAAAAATTAATAACCAATCAGTTTTATTAAATACTAGAATTATTATCTCTAAAAATGATGTTTTGTCTTTTGGAAGTGTTCATTTTGGAGTAAGATGTTATTTAGCTGTTTTAGGAGGATTTAAAACTGAAATTAAACTAAAAAGTAGAAGTTTTTATCAGAAAATTACAGAAAATAATGTTATTCAGAAAAATGAAATTCTTCCTATAGATGAAATTACTCATAAATTGGTTTCTAGTAACACTTCTGTTAAAGTATTAAAATCTCATTTTAATATAAGACATATACAATGTTATAAGGGGCCTGAGTTTGATTTGTTAAATGATACTCAAAAACAACTTCTTTTTAATAATTTATTTTCAATCTCAAATGATAATAATAGAATGGGATATAGATTAAGAGAATCTATTAAAAATGAATTGCCTCAAATTTTAACTTCAGCAGTTTTGCCAGGTACTATTCAGTTAACACCCTCAGGGAAATTAATAATTTTAATGAGAGATTGCCAAGTAACAGGAGGTTATCCAAGAATTTTACAACTTAAAGAAAGTGCAATAAATCAATTAGCACAAAAAACTACAAATGATAGTTTTAACTTTGTTTTAGAAGCATAAAAAAAGCATCCAATTTTGGATGCTTTTTATAAGAATTATAAAAAAATTATTGCTTTGTTTCAACAATAACTTCAACAGTTTCTTTTATTTCTTTTTTGTTTTTTTCAACATTTACAGAAACAATATTTCCAGCTTCTTTAGCTTTCTTTTCAATTTCAGCAACAGTTCCTTCAATTTTTTGAATTTCCTCAGTTATTTTACCATCAATAGTTTTTGTTGTAGTAATTGTAGCCATTGCTAAATCTCCAGAAGTTTGTTTAATTTCAACTTTAACTTCTTTTTTAGTTTCATTATGGTTAGAAACAGCACTACTATTCATTGCTATACTTGGAGCAATTACTAAAGCAACTACAGACATTAATTTTAAAAGAATATTTAAAGAAGGACCAGAAGTATCTTTAAAAGGATCTCCAACTGTATCACCTACAACAGCTGCTTTATGAGCTTCACTTCCTTTTCTTCCTTGTTCTTCAATTGTTTTCTTTGCATTATCCCAAGCTCCACCAGCATTAGATTGAAAGATAGCCATTAAAACACCACAAGTTGTAACACCAGCTAAAACTCCACCTAACATTTCTGCACCACCAATAAATCCAACAGCAACTGGTACAGCAATAGCTAATAAACCAGGTAATACCATTTCTTTAATAGATGCTTTTGTAGAAATATCTACACATTTATCATATTCTGCTACACCATCTGCAGCATCAAAAATAGCTCTATCTTCTGCAGAAGCTTTAGACATATCAGAATCATATTTACGCATAACTTCTAAAGCAGCTTTTAAAGCAGGAATGTCTCTAAACTGACGACGAACTTCTTCAATCATAGCCATTGCAGCTCTACCAACTGCATTCATAGATAATGCAGAAAATACAAATGGTAACATACCTCCAATTAATAAACCAGCCATAATTTTTGGTTGAGAAACATCAATTGCAGTAACACCAGCAGTTTTCATAAAAGCAGCAAATAAAGCTAAAGCAGTTAAAGCTGCAGAAGCAATTGCAAATCCTTTACCAACAGCAGCAGTTGTATTACCAACAGCATCTAATTTATCAGTACGTTCTCTAACTTCACTTGGTAATTCTGCCATTTCAGCAATACCACCTGCATTGTCACAAATAGGACCATAAGCATCTACTGCTAATTGAATACCTGTATTTGCTAACATACCTACAGCAGCAATTGCAATACCATATAATCCAGCAAAATGATGAGACACAATAATAGCAGCTGCAATTAAAATAATTGGAATAGCTGTAGACATCATA
Source organism: Polaribacter sp. Z022 (assembly GCF_023555495.1). GTDB lineage: Bacteria > Bacteroidota > Bacteroidia > Flavobacteriales > Flavobacteriaceae > Polaribacter. The sequence goes on from NZ_JALCZO010000005.1 coordinate 123,148, forward strand.
CCAACACCTAAACCAGCAATAATATTTGTAGCAGAACCAGTTTCAGATTGTTCTACAATAGAAAGTACAGGTTTTTTTCCTGTAGCAGTATAATACTCTGTTATTTTACCAACAGCTAAACCAGCAATTAAACCAGCAATTACTGCATAAAATACTCCTAAAGAACCATGAGGTAAACTAGTAGTACCAGTTAACATGTTTTCAATAATAAAGTAAGAAGCTATTACCATTAAACCAGCAGAACCAAATTCTCCTATATTCAATGCAGTTTGTGGATTACCTCCATCTTTTACTCGTACAAAGAAAGAACCTAATATAGACATTAAAATACCTACAGCTCCAAGTACTAAAGGTAAATAAACTGCTCCCATTCCATTAAAATCTGGAGTGATAATAAAAGCACCTAAAACCATAGTTCCTATAATAGAACCTACATAAGATTCAAATAAATCAGCACCCATACCAGCAACATCACCTACATTATCACCTACATTATCTGCAATAGTTGCAGGGTTTAAAGGATGATCTTCTGGAATACCAGCTTCTACTTTACCTACTAAATCTGCACCAACATCTGCTGCTTTTGTATAAATACCACCACCAACTCTTGCAAATAATGCAATTGATGAAGCTCCTAATGAAAAACCTGAAAGAACATTTAAAACTAAAGTTAAATTCTCAGACCCAGGCCACATAGCTTGATAAGCAATAAATAAAACACTAAGTCCTAGAATACCAAGACCAACAACACCTAACCCCATAACTGCTCCTCCAGCAAAAGCTACTTCTAAAGCTCTTCCTAAAGATGTTTTTGCTGCTTGTGTTGTTCTAACATTAGCTTTAGTTGCAACTTTCATTCCAATAAATCCTGCTAAAGCAGAACATATAGCACCAATTATAAATGAAAGAGCTACCATTCCACTAGATCCTTCTTCAGAAGAACCTTTAAAAAATAATAAGATAGCTACAGCTACAACAAAAATTGCCAATACCTTGTATTCAGCTTTTAAAAATGACATTGCTCCTTCAGCAATATTTTTTGCAATACGCGACATTTTTTCATCACCAACTTCTTGTTTAGAAACCCATCCGCTTTTTAGAAAAACGAAAAGAAGGGCTACAACACCAAAAAGAGGTAAAAATTTTACGATTAATTCCATACTTGTTTAGTTAATTTTAAGTTTAAATTTTTTGACAAGCTAAAGTAATAAAATTAATGTGACAAAAAAAGGCTATCTAAATTAAAGATTATGTAATTTGATCCCCTTTAAATTATTATATTAATACTATGACTTATGTCAGTTTTATTTACTATTGTTATTGAATTTAGATATAGTTATCAAATTTTTAATAACTATAATTAATGCTTTAAGATTTAAATTAATTAAAAGCAAAAAAAAAAACATCTTATTTAATAAGATGTTTTTTTGATTGAATTTATATTGTAAAAGTTCTTTTCTTTTTATGCTCACTTTCTTCATAACGTTCAACACATTCGTTATAAATTTTTACTGCTGCTGCAGCATCTCCCCAACCACCAGTATCAACTTTTTTCTTTTCTAAATCTTTATATACTTGAAAAAAGTGTTCAATTTCTTTTAATCTATGTGGATTTAAATCTTTAATATCAGTTTTGTTACTCCAAATTGGATCAGAAACTGGTACACATATTACTTTTTCATCAGGTCCTTTTTCATCAGTCATATAAAAAACTCCAATTGGTCTAACTTCCATTACAACCATTGGATAAGTAGGTTGGTGTCCTAATACTAAAACATCTAAAGGATCTTGATCTAATGCTAATGTTTCAGGTATAAACCCATAATCACCAGGGTACATCATTGAAGAAAAAAGCATTCTATCAAATCTAATTTTGTGTAAAGCAAAATCATATTCATATTTATTTCTACTTCCTTTAGGTATTTCTATAAGTACATCAAAAGTTACTTGTTTTTTTTGTTCTTTACTCATTGTCTTCTTTTTATATTGAATAGGATGTAAAAATAATGAATATATAAGGTTTATCCGTTTTTTTTAAAGTATAATTTACGCAATGGTTTTCGGTTGTATATTTTTTATCATAATCATAAAAAAAAAGCCTTTTTCAAAAGAAAAAGGCTTTTTTTAATTTTAATAGATATAATTAAACGTATAAAACTTCTTTTACAGCTTTAATTACATCTGTATGATTAGGTATCCAAGCGTTAAATAATACTGAAGAATATGGAGCAGGAGTATCTGCTGTTGTAATTCTCTTAATTGGAGCATCTAAATGATCAAATGCTTCATCTTGAATTCTATATGTTATTTCTGAAGAAACACTTGCAAATGGCCATGCTTCTTCTAGAATTACTAATCTATTTGTTTTTTTAACTGACTCAATAATTGCAGCATGATCCATAGGACGTACTGTTCTTAAATCGATAATTTCAACTGAAATTCCTTCTTTAGCTAATTCATCAGCAGCTTTATAAGCTTCTTTAATTATTTTTCCAAAAGAAACAATAGTTACATCTGTACCTTCTCTTTTTATATCTGCAACACCAATTGGTATAATGTATTCTCCTTCTGGAACTTCCATTTTATCACCATACATTTGTTCAGATTCCATAAAAATTACTGGATCATCATCTCTAATGGCAGCTTTTAATAAACCTTTTGCATCATAAGGATTAGATGGTACAATTACTTTTAAACCTGGAGTATTTGCAAACCAGTTTTCAAATGCTTGTGAGTGTGTTGCTCCTAATTGACCAGCAGATGCCGTTGGTCCTCTAAAAACAATTGGGCAATTAAATTGACCACCAGACATTTGTCTGATTTTTGCAGCATTGTTAATAATTTGGTCAATACCAACTAGAGAGAAGTTGAATGTCATATATTCTACAATAGGTCTATTACCATTCATTGCAGAACCTACTGCAACACCAGCAAAACCAAGTTCAGCAATTGGAGTATCGATTACACGTTTTGGACCAAACTCATCTAACATACCTTTAGATGCTTTGTATGCACCATTATACTCTGCAACTTCTTCACCCATTAAATAAATGCTCTCATCTCTACGCATTTCTTCACTCATGGCTTCGCAAATAGCCTCTCTGAATTGAATTGTTTTCATCTAGTATTTGTTGTAATTATTAATTTGAGAAGCAAAAGTACGAATTTATGAGAAAATAGATAGCTAAAAAGCATAATTTATAGAAGTTATTTAGTCTATTTCACAAATTCTTACTTTTAGTTAAATAAGCTTAATTCTTTAATAACTTTATAACCTTTAATTTTTGATATATCTAAAATAGTGTGAAACAGAAAATCTGTAGAAATTGTATCTGTTTTTTTAGATATCAGCTTACTTATTTTATCTTCATTTGTTTCTTTAAATTTTTCAGAAAACCAAATTAACATAGCAGGGTTTTGTGAAGATTTATGATTTTGAGCATGAAACCATTTACCATCTTCACCTAGTATTTCTCCATGATCAGAAAGATAAATTAAAATTGTTTTTTTTGAAGATTTTTTTAAAGTTTCAATTGTACTATTTAAAAATTCATCTAAATATAATATGGTGTTATCATAAGAATTTATAAGTTCTGATGTAGTTGATGAACCTAAATATTTACTTGATGTTATTGGTTTAAATTTTATATAATTTTCATCAACTCTACTATTATAATACCAATGACTCCCAATCATATGAATAGTACTAATTTTATTGCCATCAAACTTTTTGTTTAAAGTTGTATTGTTTAATAATTCAGCATCTTTTTCTTTATTAAGACTTAAAACAGAATGAAATTGGTCTATAACTTTTACTGTTTTGTTTGTATAAACAATGTCTTTAAAACTTTTTTCTAAAGATTGATTTCCAATCCATTCTGTTTTAAAAGATGCATTATTTAAAACAGAGTACATACTAGTTGCAACATTTGCTGTATCTAAAACTGATTTATCTGTTAATATTTGTGGAACACTAATGGCAGTATAAGTTAAAGGTGTATAAATATTTTTAAAACTGATTAAGTTTTTTTGTTTAGATAAAAGAGGGTTTGTTTCTCTAAAATAACCGTTTAAAGAAAGATGATCTGCTCTTACAGACTCTCCTAAAACAAAAATAATATGTAGATTTTCTTCATTACTTTTTAAATTTTTATTGGCATTTTTTAAAACTAAGTCAGATTTACTTAAGTATGATTGCATACTAAAAAATGATGAGTAAGGTAGTTTCCTTTTAAAAGCTCCAAAACGATAATTTTCAACAAGAAAAAAAGTTAAAACACCAATTATACTTATAATTATTAATGGAGAGTAAACAGTATTTCTTTTTAGTTTAATATAGTATTTTAAAGTAAAGCTTATAACAATTAATACCAATAAAATATATAGAATAAATTGCCAGCTTAAAGTGTCTATAGCAATATCTAATTTTGTTTCAGATATTGCTTGTATCATGCCAATATCAATACTAATGTCTTGAGTGTACACCCAAAAAGCCAAACAAGAATTTATAAAAAAGAGAATAGGAAATACAATTAAAAATAATTTTCTAATTAAGCTTAAAAAATATGTAAAACCAAAAATTGAAATTTGAAGCAATATAAAATGAACAACATACATAAATACTCCTTTTTTATCACCAAGTGGAATGTGTATATAACAAGCAAAAGTTATAAAGGTTGCTATTAGTATATTTAAAAGTAAATGAAATTGAATTTCTTTTTTATAGACTCTAATTTTTTCCATATAAAATAGGTAAATATTTATTGATGAATAAAAGTATAGGATACATTATTAAAAGTTGAAAAAAACTATACATATAATCTTCTATAATAGGAAAATTAAGACCATATGCAACTAAGATAATTCCTAGTCCTTTTACCTGATCAATCCAATTAATTCTTTTTTTATGTAAATAATGAGTTTCTATTTTATAAGTTTATTATCGTAATAATTTTATTTTCTCTGTAAAGAACACACTTTTTTTGCATTTTATTAAATGAATAGGTCTACTTATTGTAAAAAAGTAAAATAATATCAAAAAAATACTATGCATGCATAGTATTTTTTAAAAAAAAAATGTAATTTCGCCAAGAACAAAAGAATAAAAATAGAATTTTATGAAAATATTGGTTTGTATTAGTCACGTTCCTGATACCACATCAAAGATTAATTTTGCAGAAAATGATACAAAGTTTGATACAAATGGAGTTCAGTTTGTAATTAATCCTTTTGATGAGTTTTGCTTAACAAGAGCAATGTGGTTTAAAGAAAAACAAGGAGCTTCTATAACAGTTGTAAATGTTGGTGGAGCAGAAACAGAACCTACTTTAAGAAAAGCATTGGCTATTGGAGCAGATAATGCAATTCGTGTAAATGTAAATCCTACTGATGGATTTCAGGTTGCAAAAGAATTAGCAGAAGTTGTTAAAAATGGCGAATATGATTTAGTCTTAGCTGGTAAAGAATCTGCAGATTATAATGGACAAATGGTTCCTGGTATGTTAGCTGCTTTAACAGATTTTAATTTCATAAATGGTTGTGTAGGAATTGAAGTTGAAGGAAATAATGTTACAGCATCAAGAGAAATTGATGGTGGAGCAGAAACGTTATCTTCAAGTTTACCTTTAGTAATAGGAGGGCAAAAAGGAGTAGTAGAAGAGAAAGATTTACGTATACCAAATATGAGAGGTATTATGATGGCTCGTAAAAAACCTTTACAAGTTGTTGAAGCTATTGGTGGAGAAGAATCAACAAGTATTCAATCTTTTGAAAAACCTGTACCAAAAGGAGCAGTTAAATTAGTAGATGCAGACAATGTAGATGAGTTAATTAGCTTATTACATAATGAAGCAAAAGTTATATAATAATATAAAAAATTAAGAAATATGTCTGTTTTAGTTTTTGCCGATTCTTCGGAAGGAAAATTTAAGAAATCTGCTTTTGAAGTAGTTTCTTATGGATATAAAGTTGCAGAACAATTAGGTACTAATGTTGTAGCTTTAACAATAAATGTAAACGATTCATCAGAATTATATAATTATGGAGCAGAAAAAGTAGTTTCAGTAAATAATGATTCTTTAAATATTTTTAACGCTAAACAATATGCAGCAGTTGTAACAGAAGTAGCAAATGCAGAAAATGCAACTGTATTAGTAATAGATTCTAGTATAGATGGCTTGTATTTAGCACCATTAGTAGCTGTAAATTTAGAAGCAGGTTATGCTTCTAATGTAGTAGATGCTCCATCAAGTACAAGTCCATTTACTGTTAAAAGAAAAGCATTTTCAAACAAAGCATTTTCAAATACTGTAATATCTACAGACAAGAAAGTAATTGGTATTGCTAAAAATTCTTTTGGAATTCATGAGAATTCAGTTTCTGGAACAACAGAAAGTTTTAACGCTACTATTGCAGATGCAGCAGTAAAATCAGAAAAAATAGAAAGAGTTACTGGTAAGGTAACAATTGCAGATGCAGATATAGTTGTTTCTGCTGGTAGAGGTTTAAAAGGACCAGAAAACTGGGGTATGGTAGAAGAATTAGCAGATGTTTTAGGAGCAGCAACTGCATGTTCTAAACCAGTATCAGATTTAGGTTGGCGTCCACATGGAGAACACGTTGGGCAAACAGGTAAACCAGTAGCTTCAAACCTATATATTGCAATCGGAATTTCTGGAGCAATTCAACATTTAGCAGGTATAAATGCATCAAAAGTAAAAGTTGTAATTAATACAGATGCAGAAGCACCTTTCTTTAAGGCTGCAGATTATGGTATAGTAGGAGATGCATTTGAAGTTGTACCTAAATTAATAGAAAAATTAAAAGCGTTTAAAGCTTCGTAATATTTTTTGGGCGTGCCCAAATTATTATCAATTCAAAATTTATAAACCTATCAATTATTTAATTGGTAGGTTTTTTTTATCAATTAAGTTATAAAAAACTAATAATTTCGTCAGGCATTACGCACTCGCTTTTTCTTTTATTTCATTTCAATCAATAAAAGAAAAGAGCTCAAACAAATGCTCCAATCCTTCACGCAAAATTTATAATATAAAATCATTATTTTTAAAGAAATATAAGTTTTGAAGCTATTATTTTTAGTAAATTGTGCCCTCTAAAAAGTTAAAAAAACAACTTTAAAAGTTTAGAAAACACTTTTTAGTTTTATGTAAATAAATTTATGAGTTTAATTCAATTAACTATAAAAGGTATTTCTTACAGCCAAACTCAAAGTGGAGCATATGCTTTAGTTTTAAGCGAAATAGAAGGATCTAGAACTTTGCCAATTATAATTGGAGCTTTTGAAGCACAGTCTATAGCAATCGCTTTAGAAACAGAAATACGACCTCCAAGACCACTTACTCACGATTTGTTTAAAACATTTTCAGATAGATTTTTAATTACTGTTAAAGAAGTAATTATTCATAAATTGGTAGATGGTGTCTTTTTTTCTAGCCTAATTTGTGAAAGAGAAGGTAAAGAAGAGGTTTTAGATACAAGAACATCAGATGCAATTGCAATTGCAGTTCGTTTTCAGGCACCAATTTATACCTACGAAAATATTTTAGAAAAAGCAGGTGTATTTCTTAAAATTGAAGATGAATTAGAGTTAAATCAAACAGAAGAAACAGAAGAAGACTCTATAGATTTAGAAAGCTTAGGAGTTAAAAAAGAACCTTCTTTTTCAGATTATTCTTTAACAGAATTAAATAATCAATTAGATGAGGCAGTTACTGATGAAAATTATGAGTTAGCTGCAAAAATTAGAGACGAAATAAGTAAGCGCTCTTAATATTACAAAATTACATTATGAAAAAAATACTAATTGCCTTTTTTTGTTTGTTATCAGTTTCAGTTTTTTCACAAACTCCAGAAACAGCAAAAACTGTTACAGAAATATTACCTAGTGAAGGTTTTTCTTTAAGTACTCTTTGGAGAGGAGTTTTAGGTATGTTTACACTAATTGTAATTGCATTTCTTTTTAGTGCTAATAAAAAAGCAATAGATTGGAAAAAAGTTGCAATAGGTCTTTCTTTACAATTGTTAATAGCTATAGGAGTATTAAAAGTAAAGTTTATACAAGCTATTTTTGAATTTGTTGGGGGTATTTTTATAGAAATACTAGATTATACTAAAGCAGGAAGTGAATTTTTATTTGCAGGTATAGTCGGAGATATGAATACTTTTGGATACATTTTTGCTTTCCAGGTATTACCAACTATTATTTTCTTTTCAGCTTTAACTTCTCTATTATTTTATTTAGGGGTTATTCAAAAAGTAGTTAAAATTTTAGCAATTGTACTATCTAAATTTTTAGGAATATCTGGTATGGAAAGTCTTTCTGTAGCCGGAAATATATTTTTAGGTCAAACAGAAGCACCTCTTCTAATAAAAGCTTATTTAGAAAAAATGAATAAGTCAGAAATGCTTTTGGTAATGATAGGAGGTATGGCTACAGTTGCAGGGGCAGTTTTAGCAGCTTATATTGGTTTTTTAGGAGGTGGAGACAAAACTTTAGAGTTAGTTTTTGCAAAACATCTTTTAGCAGCATCAGTAATGGCAGCTCCAGGAGCAATTGTTATTTCTAAAATATTATTCCCTCAAACAGAAGCAGTAAATACAGATGTAAGCGTTTCACAAGAAAAAATAGGAACAAACATTTTAGATGCCATTGCAAACGGAACTACAGAAGGTTTAAGATTGGCAGTAAATGTTGGTGCAATGTTGTTGGTTTTTGTGGCAATTATTGCTATGTTAAATGGTATTCTTGGTTGGGTAGGAGATGTAACAACTTTAAATGGAATAATTGCTGAAAATACTGCATACAAAGCATTATCTCTTGAGTTTATTTTAGGTTCTATTTTTGCACCTTTAATGTGGTTAATTGGTGTGCCATCTGCAGATATTTCTATGATGGGACAATTATTAGGAATAAAATTAGCCGCTAGTGAATTTGTTGGTTATATACAATTAGCAGAGTTAAAAAATGTTGCAAGTGCAACACACTTAACTTACAATAAATCTGTAATTATGGCTACATACATGTTATGTGGTTTTGCAAATTTTGCCTCTATAGGTATTCAAATAGGGGGTATAGGTTCATTAGCACCTAGACAAAGAAAAGTTTTATCAGAGTTTGGTATGAAAGCACTTATTGGAGGTACAATAGCTTCTTTAATGTCTGCTACAATTGCAGGAATGATTATTGGATAAAATCTTTAGGTTATCAAAAAAAAGTTGATAACTTTATAATATAATTTTTAGCTTCAATCTATTTAGGTTGAAGCTTTTTTTATTTTAGTTACCACTAAAATTAGAAAGAATATGAAGCAGTATCATGACTTAGTTAAGCATGTTTTAGAAAACGGAAACGAAAAAGGAGATAGAACAGGAACAGGTACAAAAAGTGTTTTTGGGTATCAAATGAGGTTTGATTTGAGTGAGGGATTTCCAATGGTAACAACAAAAAAACTACATTTAAAATCTATAGTTTATGAGCTACTGTGGTTTATAAATGGAGATACAAATATTAAATATTTACAAGAAAATGGTGTTAGAATTTGGAATGAATGGGCAGATGAAAATGGAGATTTAGGACCAGTTTATGGACATCAATGGCGTAATTGGAACAGTGATGAAATAGATCAATTAGAAGATGTTATACAAACTTTAAAAAGTAATCCAAACTCTAGAAGGATGTTAGTTTCTGCTTGGAACCCATCTGTTTTACCAGATACTTCTGTTTCTTTTTCAGAAAACGTAGCAAATGGTAAGGCAGCTTTACCTCCTTGTCATGCCTTTTTTCAGTTTTATGTTGCAGATGGTAAATTGTCTTGTCAATTATACCAAAGAAGTGCAGATATATTTTTAGGAGTTCCTTTTAATATTGCTTCTTATGCATTATTTACAATGATGATTGCTCAAGTTTGTGGTTATGAAGCAGGTGAATTTATTCACACTTTTGGAGACGCGCATATCTATAACAATCATAAAGAACAATTAGACTTACAATTGTCTAGAGATATAAGACCATTACCAAAAATGAAAATCAATCCAGAAGTAAAAAGTATTTTCGATTTTACTTTTGATGATTTTGAATTACAAGATTATAATCCTCACCCGCATATTAAAGGTAAGGTAGCAGTGTAATTCTTAGAACAAAAAAGAGCTTTCAAATAAATTCTGAAAGCTCTTTTTTTATCTTTTCATAACATTATATGTTATAAGCTTAATACACTATTTTCTGCTCCAGCATAATCATTCCATGCTAAACCATCTCCTTCTAATTCATTTACATAAGTACCATCAACTAAGTATCTAAATTCATGAGAACTCCCAGACTCTAAATCAACAGTTCCTTTAAAAGATCCATTTTTTAATTTCTTTAATGGAGTAGATTTTTCATTCCACTCATTAAAACTTCCAACTACTGCTACACTTTTAGCTTCTTCAGCAGGTACAGTAAAAGTAACTTTACAAACTGGTTTGCTTTTCAAAAATTGTTTTTTAATTGCCATAATTATTGTATTCAAAATTTTAAGTAAAAGTAGAGAAGTAAATAAAGATATTAAAGATAGTTTTGTAACAATTTTGAAGAATTATGAGTTTGTTAAAATGGAAACATAAATTATTGATAATTATAAAAAAAAGGGACACTAAATTATATTTTATTTAAAAAAACGAATGTTTCTTTTAGCTTGATTTTCAGTGTTTTTAGTGCGAAAACGTATTCGAAAGAATAAAAAAACATCTTAAAAACAAGGAAAAACGTCAAATAATGATAGAATTATTTAATTTTGTTAAAAAATATAGACTATGATTACAATTATTGCCGCAATTGCAAAAAACAACGCTTTAGGAAAAGACAATGATTTAATATGGCATTTACCAGCAGATTTAAAAAGGTTTAAAAAAAGAACTTCTGGTCATCATATTTTAATGGGTAGAAATACTTTTGAGTCTATAGGTAAACCATTGCCAAACAGAACAACTATAATTATTACAAGAAATAAAAATTATTTTAAAGATGGTTGTTTAATTGCTCATAGTTTAGAAGAAGCTATTGAAATGGTGAAAAATGACGATGATATTTTTATTATTGGAGGAGCTCAAATATATAAGGAAACTATAGAAAAAGATTTAGCAGATCAATTAGATATTACCTTAGTGCATCATAAATTTGAAGCAGATGCTTTTTTTCCAGAAATAGATTTAAATATTTGGGAAGAATCTAAAAGAGAAGATTTTGTAGCTGATGAAAAAAATATTTATGATTACAGCTTTGTAAGTTATTCAAAGAAAGCTATCTAATTCTAGGCCTAAAGCCACCACCTAAGCTCATTTTATATTTTCTTTGGGCAAATAAAAAGTAATTAAATAGTTTATAATTTACTTCATATCCATAATCTATATTAGATTGATAGTCAATATTGTTTTCGTAAATATTAGAATTAAATTGAAGAGGATTTCTAACTCTATTATTCCATTCTAAAACCCAAACTCTATTTCTAGCTTCTAAATAGTTTTGAGAGTAGTAACCTTCTGGTTGTGCAACAGAATTTAAAAACGATGTAAAACCTAAATCAATTATAATAATTTGATATTCTAAACTATCGTTAGCAATAACAACTGGTTCTTCTTTTTCAATGTTTTTGTTTTTTATTGGTGATGAGCCACAGGCATAAATTACCAATCCAAAAGAAAATAAGATAAGAATTTGTTTTAATAGTTTCATAATCAGTAGTTTTGTGGAATAGTAAAGTTGCAAAAAATATTTTAAAATAGATTGATTTTTAATTCTTTTAACATTATTTTTCAAACTTAAATATAAATGATGAAACAAAGATGTTTTTGGGTTACAGATAGTGAGTTGTATAAAAAATACCATGATGAAGAATGGGGAACCCCAGTTTATGATGATAACACTTTGTTTGAATTTTTAATTCTAGAAACTTTTCAAGCGGGTTTAAGTTGGATAACAATTTTAAATAAAAGAGAAAATTTTAGAGTAGCATTTGATGATTTTAATTACAACAAAATTGCTAATTATTCTGAAGATAAATACAATTCTTTATTAAAAGACGCAGGTATAATAAGAAATAAATTAAAAATTAAAAGCGCTATTACTAACGCACAATTATTTTTAGAAGTGCAAAAAGAGTTTGGTACCTTTTCTAATTTTATTTGGGCCTATGTTAATAATACACCAATTGTAAATAAATTTGAAAAAAGAGAAGAAGTTCCTGCAACTACGCCTTTATCAGATAAAATATCAAAAGATTTAAAAAAACGAGGGTTTAAGTTTGTTGGCTCTACAGTAATTTATGCTTATATGCAAGCAGTTGGTATGGTAAATGATCATACTACAAACTGTTTTAAATGCCCTAATTAATGTTAATTTTAAATGTTCCTAAAGAAGAATTAAAGAAGATACTATCTGTTTTTAATAGAGAAATTGGTAGGTTTGTTTTATTAGATGTAAGTTGTTTTTTTATATATACTCAGCGTCATAAATTATCATCGAACAGGTTTAAAAATCAAAAGAGAATTGCAAATTTATAATACTCAAAATACATTTTATAAAGTGTAGCTAATCTATTTTAACAAAAAGTAAAACTTAATTATATGCAAATTAAGCAGGTTTCAAAAAAAGATTTAATTAACATAATAACTGTTTTTTTAAGAGAAGCAGGTTTGTTTATTGCTGCAGTATTTATTCTTTATTTTGATGGAACAAGTGTAGGTTTTAAAGAGTATAATTTACAATTTATATTAAATGTTATAATGATTATTGCTTTTGTTGCAATGATATATAGAGCTACTCCTAAAGTAAAAGAGTTAATGTTTTATGGTGTAATTTTAGGTTTTTTAGGAGAATACTTTTTTTCTGTTTACCTTAATATGTACACATATAGATTGTCTAATGTGCCATTATATGTGCCTTTTGGTCATGGAGTTTTGTACGCTAGAGTTTTAAGGTTTAGTAAGGCTTCTGTTGTAAAAAAGAATCATAAAACAGTAGAACAGTTTTTTTCAGTTTTAATATCATTATTAGCTATAACCTATTTAGTATTTTTTAACGATGTTTTTGGTTTTGTTATGACAGGTCTTGTGTTTTTAATTCTATGGAAAAGACCAAAAGATAGATTATTTTTCTTTTCAATGTATTTCTTAGTAGCTATATTAGAAATAGGAGGTACAGCTTTTGGTTGTTGGAAATGGCCAGATACAGCATTTGGAGTTATCGATTTTTTACCAAGTAATAATCCACCTAGTGGCATTAGTTTGTTTTACTTTTTGTTAGATGTTGGTTGCTTTGTTCTTTATACTCAAAGACATAAATTAGCTTGGAAAAGGTTAAAAAACATTCGTAAAATCCAGATGTAAAAATTGTATTTTTACAAAATGGCAAAAAAAGTGAAAGACCCTGGTTTTGGTTATAACTCTAAAAAGAATGCTAAAGACATTATAAATGATGATGGAAGTAGCAATGTTCTTCATATAAACAGAAAGAAAAGTATAAGTGATTTATACACTTATTTTATTGATATTTCTTGGTTTCAGTTTTTCTTTTTAATTATTCTTTCTTACACAATTGTAAATATTTTATTTGGTTTTATATACGTAGGAATTGGTATAGAACAAATAACAAAACCTAAAGGAAATTTTATAGAAGATTTGCTAAACGGTTTTTTCTTTAGCGCTCAAACTTTAACTACAGTTGGTTATGGAGGAATTGCTCCTAAAGGAATGTTGGCAAATTTTATTGCGGCTTTTGAAGCAATGATTGGGTTACTTAGTTTTTCTTTTATAACTGGGTTACTTTATGGACGATTTTCTAAGCCTAAAGCAAACCTTAAGTTTAGTGAAAACTTAATATTAAGAGATTTTAAAAAAGGAAGAGCAATTATGTTTCGTTTAATGAATAGTAGAAAAACTGTAATGATAGAACCCGAAATTAAGGTTACTTTATCTATTACAGAAAAAGATGGAAAAGGAGATTTTAAACGTAACTTTTTTACATTAAACTTAGAAAGAAACAAAGTAATGTATTTGCCTACAATTTGGACAGTTGTTCATGAGATTGATGAAAAAAGTCCGTTGTTTAATTACACAAATAAAGAGATAGAAAACTTAGATGCTTTTCTTTATATTTTAATAAATTATCATGAAGAATCTTTTGCACAAAAAGTGTATCAAATATATTCTTACGATTTTACCAAATTAAAAACAGGAGTAAAATATGTTTCTTCAGCAAGTTTTGATGAAGAAGGTTATACTGTTTTAGATCATGAAAAGTTAAGTGAAGTAAAAAAAATGTAAAACATTTTAATTGCCAAATAAAACACGTATTGCAATAAAAACAGCAATTATTATAGTTCCGTAAATTAAAACTTTTTTTCCTGCTCCTTTATAATAACGATCATGGTTTTTAATGTCTTTTCTATAGCTATACACCATTAATGCAACAAAAGCAAGAACAAAGAAAACCATAAAAACGATTCTTCCTGTTGTAAAATAAGCACTCAAAAACATAATTTATTCTTTATAAGTTGTGAATTAATAGCAAATAGTAAAACTTTATTCTTCAAAAAGTTTCTATATATTGTCTGTTTAAAATCATCCCAAAAAATGATTTTTCAAAATTACAAATTAAATGATGAACACCATCGTTTTTAGATTAACTTCTAAAACTAATTAATAAACTTAGTATATTCATGAAAAACAAAATAGCAGCAGTAACAGAATTTCATACAGCATTTAAATTAAATATGAATCAAGAACCAATAGCTCATATTGGAGAAGATAGGAATTTGCTTCGATATAAATTAATGAGAGAAGAAAATGAAGAATATTTAGAAGCAGCAAATAATAATGATTTAGTAGAAGTTGCAGATGCTTTAGGAGATATGTTATATATTTTGTGTGGTACCATTATAGAACATGGAATGCAAGATAAAATAGAAGAGGTATTTAATGAAATACAACGTAGTAATATGAGTAAATTGGGTGAAGATGGAAGTCCAATATACAGAGAAGATGGAAAAGTACTAAAAGGGCCTAATTATTTTAAGCCAAATATTGCAGATATTTTAAATAAATAAAAAAGAATTTTACTTTACAAATCTACTATACCAACTATCTTCAATAGGAATTTCCCAATAATTTTCGAAATCTACTTTTGTAGTAATTAAGTTGTCAAAAATGATGCTTTTTGCAGTTAAAGCTTTGTTTTTTAGTAGTTTTTTAAAGTCTTTAAGTTCTTTGTATTGTACAAATTCACCCTGTTTAAAACAAACATTCATTTTATCTAATAATTCTACTTCATATTCTTGTTGTAGACTTAAAATAAAAGAAACAGAAGCGTCAATATCTGCGTTTGTCAAAGTAGTATTTTCATCGTCTGCAAACAAAACTATAAAACGATTGTATAAGAATTGATAAGAAGCCTTAAAATTTTCATCATCAGATTTCCAGTTACTAATAAAGGTCTTAATTTTATTTTCAATTCCTTCAATTTCATTTGTATAAAATTTTCTGCTAGATGGATAAATCCAAACTTTAGCATCTTCAGGAATTAAGGAGTATTCTACAAACATTTTATTTAATTTTCGATGCAAATATACAGAAAAGAAAAACCGCAAATTAATTTATTAATTTGCGGTTTTTAAATATGTAATCCTTTTTTATTAAACTTCTTTAGCTTGTAAATTTTCAACAAGATTTACAAAATCATTTTGTAAGCTTTGTCCTTTATCTTTATTGTACCAAACTTGTAAATCTTGTTTAAACTTAGCATCTATAACTCCATGTTCTGCTTTGTAATCTGCAACCATTTTAGTAGCAACAGTAGGTCTTGGTCCCCAAGTGTCAATTACATTATTATCTTTATCAAGTGCAATTAATTTAGGTATTGATTTACCCCCATTAGTTAAAAACAAGTTCATTAAATCATCATTATCATCTCTTAATACAACCCTAAAATTAATTAAATCGCTAGTTTCTGAAATTTTATTAATAACAGGTAAATTTTGAGCAGCATCACCACACCAACCTTCAGCAATAACTAACCAAGTTTGGGGCTCTTTTAAAGTATTAATTGCAGTTACAGTTTGCTCAGAAATTTTAATAGTTTTATCTAAACGTTTCATTCTTCTGTCATTTAATAAACTATAACCAGTTAAGGCTTCAGATTGTGTATGACCTGTAGATTTATTTTCTGTCAATAAATTACCAACTAAATCTCTAAATTCTTGATATGTTAATGAGTTATGTAAACTCTTTTCAATGATTTCTTTCATCTCTAATAATTTTATACAAAGGTATTTTTTATCATTAAAATAACCTGTAACTTATGTTACAAATAACAATAAAACTTAAACAAATAAATAGACGAAAAAAAACGGAATACTTACAAATCTTTTAGAAATGTAAAAGTGATTGTTACAATTTTCTTAAAATAATTTTAGATGCTTTTAAAAAGTGTATTTTTACATCAATAAAATTAAATCGTGAAACAGTTAGTATATTTATTTTTGGTTACAGTATTATTTTCTTGCGGAAATAAAAATAATGATACTCAAAACAAAAATCAAGTAATTCCTAAACTTAGTAATGCTGTAGAGCATACACGTTTAGAGAATGTAAATCATAAATTTGAAAAAGAAATAGAGAACTGGCAAGATTTAAAAACAGCTACTTCTTTTATTAAGAAATTTGAAAAAGTTTCGCCCAATGAAGCAATGAGTAATGCTTTAGAGTTAAGAGATTTAGTGGCAAGTTTAAAAGATAATGAAATTCCTAATACATTCAATATTCCTTCTTTGCATGCAAGAATAAATGTTTTGCATAATGAAACTTTAAGGTTGGCAGATTTAACATTAATACCTGCAATAACATCAGAAGAAGTAAATGCACAAATAAATAAAACTATAGCTGCTTTTTCTTCTTTAAACTCTAAAATAAATACCATTTTGTCTAAAAAGAATTTTGAAGATGCAATAGATGTAGATATAAATTTTGTGGGTATAGATTCTACAAAAATGGATAGTGTTTCCATAAAAACTATAAACTCTAGAAAAAGAGAAGAGTTATTAAATAAGAACAAAAAAAATAAATAATGAAAAACTTCTTATTAATCTTAGTACTAGCAATTTCTTTTTTTAGTTGTAAATCAAAAATTGAAATTAAACCTTTAGAATCTAAATCGACAATAAAAGAAAAGGTTAATAAGGTTTTAGATGGTTGGCATTTAGCAGCATCAGAAGCAAATTATCAAGATTATTTTGGTAAAATGGATAGCGTCTCTGTATTTATTGGTACAGACGCAACAGAGAACTGGACCAAAACTGAATTCGAGTCTTTTAGCAAACCTTATTTTGATAAAGGTAAAGCATGGAGTTTTACTGCTTTAGAAAGAAATGTTTACGTAAATAATGATAGAAATTTTGTTTGGTTTGATGAGTTGTTAGATACTTGGATGGGTACTTGTAGAGGTTCTGGAGTATTAGAAAATAAGAATGGTAATTGGTTAATTAAACATTATGTTTTGTCTGTAGAAATACCAAATGATGATGTACAAGCAGTTATTTTAGCAAAGAAAAAAAACGATTCAATTTTTTTAAGTAGATATAAAAAGTAGTTTTAGTAGCTTTTTCCTGCTTTCATTACTCGCTTTTTTCGTTCCTCAAAAGAGCTCAAACATGCCATTCAATCAGGGCTAAACTTGTTTGCCAATTATTAGAGTTAAGAAACAACTTCATTAACTGTTTTATAAATTAAATCTGCTTCAAAACCTTTTCTCATTAAAAACTCTATTAGTTTTTTCTTTCTTTTGTAAATATCTGTTTCGTTAATTACCTCATTTCTATTTTCGGTAATTCTATAAATTGTATTTAAATATTCTTCCTCATCAATTTCTTTTAAAGCAGTTTTAATATTGTAGGCAGATATATCTTTAAATTTTAGTTCTCTAACAATTCGTTGTTTTCCCCAACTTTTTATTCTGAATTTACCCCTTGCAAAACTTTTAGCAAAACGTTCTTCATTTAAAAAATTATCTTTCATTAAACTTAAAAAAATCATTTCTTTAGCTTCTGTTATCAAGTTGTATTCTCTCATTTTTTGTTCCACTTCTTTGTGGCACCTGTCTTGATAAACACAGTAGTTTTCTAGCTTTCGCTTAATTTCATCAACAGTAAAGGACTTTTTTGTTTTCATTATTTTCGAAAATACAAAAAGGGATGAAACTATATAAATTTCATCCCTTTTTTATAAAAAAACTTTTTATGTAATTTTAAGAAGCTAATTCTTTTTTAGTTGTTTTAGATTTTAACCACATCTTAAATTGAGTAATTAAGTAAAATAAAATAGGTACAACAATTAAAGTTAAGAACGTTGCTATTAATAGTCCATAAATAACGGTCCAAGCTAATGGTCCCCAAAAAACAACATTGTCACCTCCAAAATAAATATGCGGATTTAACTCGCTAAATAATGTAAAGAAGTTAATATTTAAACCTATTGCTAAAGGAATTAACCCTAAAATAGTAGTGATTGCTGTTAATAATACTGGTCTTAAACGAGCTTTACCTGCAGTTACAATTGTTTTAAATAATGTTTCTTTATCTAAATATTCTCCTTCATCTAAACCAAGTTCAATCTTCTTTCTGTCAATTAATAATTGAGCATAATCTAGTAAAACAACACCATTGTTAACTACAATACCTGCTAAAGAAATAATACCCATCATTGTCATCATAATAACAAATGCATTTCCAGAAATTACCAATCCACCAAATACACCAATAAAACTTAAGAAAATAGCTAGCATAATAATACCAGGTTTAGAAATTGAGTTAAATTGGAAAATTAATATAAAGAAAATTAAAGCTAATCCTGTAAAAAACGCTCCAACTAAGAAAGCCATTTGTTTGTTTTGCTCTTCAATTTGACCTGTATAATCAATTTTAATCCCTTTAGGTAAATCTTTAAAATTCTTCATTTCTGCTTGAATTTTGCTAACAACTGCACCAGCATCTGTTTCTCCTGGAGCCAAAGCAGAATAAACAGTTACCACTCTTTTTAAATCTTTATGCTTAATAGCACTAAACCCAGAGTTGTTTTTTTGTTTTGCAATTGTAGAAACTGGTATTTCTTTAATTTTACCAGAAGCCATGTCTCTAAAGATTATGTTTTGATTAAAAAGTGCACTAGAGTTGTATCTGTCTTCCTTTTTAAAACGTACATAAACATCAAAATCATCTCCTTTTTCTTTATAAACTCCTGCTTTATTACCAAAAATAGAAGCTCTTAATTGTTGGCCAACTTGTCCTGTACTAACACCCAATTCACCAGCTTTTTTTCTATCTACAATTACTTGCATTCCTGGTTTATCTCTATTTACATCAATTTTTAATTCATCAATTCCAGAAATACTTTTGGTATTAATAAAGTCTCTCATTCTTTGAGCAGTCTGAATTAATTCAGCATAGTCATCACCTTCTATTTCAATATTAATTGGAGATCCAACAGGTGGTCCATTTGCATCTTTTTCTACAGAAATTAATACTCCAGGATAAATACCCACTAATGCTGTTTGTACTTTTTGACGTAATAACTCACTATCTAAACCTCTTCTGTATTTATACTCACGCATAGAAGCTGTAATTTTACCTTTGTTAGGCATTTCTGCTGCAGAACCCATGTCTGTTTGTGGGTTTCCAGCACCAGCACCAACTTGAGATACAAGGCTTTCTATCATAAAGTTATGGTTACCATCCATATAATCATCACTGTATAAAACGTCAGCAACTTTTTCTTCAATTAACTTGGTGATGTTATTTGTTTTTTCAATATCAGTTCCTTCAGGATATTCTATATAAACAATAATTTGGTTTGGTTTATTATCTGGAAAGAATTCTACACTTGTTCTTTGTGTGTCAAGAGACCAACCAAAAGCCATAAAAGAAGCAATTAATAAAACAAAAGTTAATACAACCAATACATATGGTTTTTTACCAGAAAGCGCATTTGTTAACCTTTTTTCATACCATCTTTCTAATCTAGGTAAAACTTTTGTTTGAAAACTATTAGCCCAATTTCTTAGGAAAAGTCTGTATATCCATAACATAATTGCAGTAAAAATCATTAGCGTTCCTAAAGCACTATATGCACTACCAGATATTAAAACTAAGATTCCTATTACAGTCATTACACTTGTTAAAATGATAATCTTTTTAAAAGGCATATCTACATCTTCTACACTCATAAATTGAGATACCAATACAGAATTGAAGAAAATAGCAACCAATAAAGATGAACCAAGAACTGTAGATAAAGTAATTGGAAGCAACATCATAAAATCTCCCATAATTCCAGGCCAAAGACCTAGTGGAATAAAAGCAGCAACAGTTGTAGCAGTAGAAATTATAATAGGAAAAGCAATTTCGCTAATTCCTTTTTTTGCTGCTTCAATTCTAGTCATGCCTTCTTCATCCATCAACCTATAAACATTTTCTACAACAACAATACCATTGTCTACCAACATTCCTAGACCCATAATTAATCCGAAAAGAATCATGGTATTCATTGTGTAGCCTAGTAAGTTTAAAATCATTAAAGACATAAACATAGACATAGGAATTGCAAATCCAACAAAAACTGCATTTTTAAATCCTAAGAAAAACATTAGTACAGTAACAACTAAAAAGACTCCAAAAATTATATTGTTTACTAGGTCATCTACTTGTCCAATAGTTTTGTCTGATTGGTCATTTGTTATTGTAACATTTAAATCTTGTGGAAAATTATTTTTAATTGCTTCTGAAACAATTTCTCTAATTTTTTCTGATGCAGCAACCATATTTTCTCCTGCTCTTTTTTTAACATCGAGCATTACTACTGGCTTACCTAACTCTCTTGCATACGTAGTTTTTTCTTTATCTTTAAAAGAAACTGTTGCAACATCTTTAAGGTAAATAGGGTTGTTAAATTCAGATTTTATTACAAAATCATTAAGTTCAGAAGGTTTATCAATTTCACCAATAATTCTAATTGTTCTTCTTTGTCCACTTGTAATAAAATTACCTGCAGACATTGTAACATTACCATTACTAATAGCTGTAGTAATATCATTAAAGCTAACTTTAGCAGCCATCATTTTATAAATGTCTACAGCTACTTCTACTTCTTTTTCTTGAGCACCTCTAATGTCTGCCTTTTTAATTTCTGGTAAATCCTCAATCTCATCTTGTAAATACTCTGCATATTCTTTAAGTTTATATACAGGATAATCTCCAGATATATTTACATTTAAAATTGGCATTTCTTCAGACAAACTAAGGTTAAAAACATTTGGTTCTATTTTAGCACCATTAAATGTTGGCCAATCTTCATTAGAAGTTTCTGTGTCAATTTCATCTTTAATAAGTTGTTTCGCTTTTTCTACAGTTATGTTTTCATCAAACTCAATAATAACCATAGAATAGTCTTCTTGAGATGTAGAAGTTACTTCAACAACATTACTTACTGTTTTTACTTTATCTTCTAATGGGTCTGTAATTAGTTTTTCTATATCTTCTGCTGTATTTCCAGGGTATACAGTACTTATGTATATTTTTGTTTCTTTTACCTCAGGAAAGTTTTCTCTTGCCATACTTAGGTAAGCAGAAATACCATAGAAGAAAAGAACAGCCATTATTACATAAATGGTTGTTTTATTACCAATTGCCCAAGATGATAGTTTAAACTCTTTATCTACTTGTTTTTTTTGTTTAGCCATCTTTAGAATTTTAATTATTGATAACTTTTACTGTTTGTCCGTTATTTACACTACGTGCACCTTCTTTAATAATTTCTATACCAGCAGTTAAGTTTTCTAAAACCTCAATAAAATCTCCTTGAGTTTTTCCTGTTTTTATAATTAACCTTTCAGCAACAGCTTCGTTGTTAGATTTTTTATTTTTAATGATATATACATATTGGTCTCCGTTTGCATTTTCAGAGATAATGCTTTGTGGTATTAATATTGCATTCGTATCTGTATAATCATTAATTTGAAGTTTAGCGGTTAAATTAGGTTTTATATTTCCGCTTTTATTAGAAACTGGAACTTCAACTTTAAAAGATCTATTGTTAGGATTTATAAAGCTACCAACTTGATTTATTTTACTTTTGATTGTTTTACCTAAAACAGGGAAATTTACATTTACAGCCTTCTCTTTTTTAATACTTGCTATATATCTTTCTGGTACTTCAGCTTCAATATACATGTTGTTTAGATTTACAATTCTAAATACTTCAGATCCTTGACCAGGAGCAAGTACTGTTCCAGGTTCTTTTACAACATCATCTATTACACCAGAAAAAGGAGCTCTAATTACAGCTTTAGATTGTTGACTTTTAAGTTGCTCTAAAGTGTTTTTTTGAGCTTCGTAATTTGTTTTTGTTTGAAGAAACTGAATTTCAGAACCAATCTTTTGTTCCCATAATCTTTTTTGACGCTCGTAAGTAGTTTTTGCTAGTTGAGTTGTAGCTTCTAATTGAGCTACTTGATTGCTCAAACCACCATCATCAATAGTAGCTAAAACTTGCCCTTTTCTAACAAATTGACCTTCTTTTACAGAAATACTTTTTAAAATTCCTGGCATTTCAGGGTATATTAAAATATTTTGTTTTGTTTTAACGTTTCCTTGAATTTCTAGATAATGTTTAAAAATTTCTTCTTTTGCTGTAAAGGTTGTTATTAATGGAAGTTTTTTAACAGTGTCTTTTTTAGATATTGCTGTATTAATTACTTCAAGATCTTTATTTATTTTTTCTAAGCTAGCAGATAATTCTTTCTTTTTAGCTGTTAATTCTTTTAGAGTTCCTGAAGTAGTTAATTCTTCAATAGATGTTGTTTCCTTTTTTCCACAAGAAATTAAAACAACTGTAATTATTAATAATGAATATATTTTTCTCATTGCCTGATTATTTTTTGATTGGTAAGTTTAATGCGTTTTCTAATGTTGCTTTTTTAGCAATTACATTTAACATAGATTGAATGTAATTTTGTTGTTGAGAGTATAGTTGATTCTGTGCTTGTAGCAAATCAAAGCTAGAAGAAATTCCTTCAAAGAATTTAATTCTCTGTTTTTTTTCTATTCTTTCTGCTAAACCAACGTTTTTCTTTGCAGTGTTATAATTTTCGATACTAAGTTGGTATTCGCTTTTAGCTTTTCTGGCTAATAAATTTAACCTTTGTTTAGTTTCTTCTAATCTAAAATCTGCAGTTTCTAAGGCTATTTTTGCTTGTTTAGTTTTTGAAGCTCTACCAAAACTACTAAATATAGGAATGTTTAAACTAACACCTAGAAGTGATGAGTTGTACCAATTTTGATCGCTTTTTAAAAATGAAAAAGTATCAGAATTAGCTTGTGCTCCATAATTTACAAAAGCGCTTAAACTTGGTAAAGCCTTACTTTGTTCTAATCTCATTAAAAGGCGTTTAGATTCTCTGTCGTTTTCTGCTATTTTAAAATCTATATGGTTAGAGTAGTTAAAAGTTTCAGAAACTAAGCCTAAATTTATATTGCTTTCTGCAAGAGAATCTAAAGAGTCTGTTAGTATTATTTTAGTTTCAATTGGTGTTCCTAAAGAAATGTTTAGCATTTGATATGCAATAACTTTCATTCTTAAAACACTGTTTAATTGATTTTTTAAGTTACCTAAAGTAATCTCTAACTGCTCAATATCTTCTTCTTCATTAAAACCATTCTCGTAGATTTTTTTTGCATCATTTAAATTTTTCTTAAGAACCTTAATGTTTTTTTCTAAAATGACAATGCTGTTTTCTGTTACTAAAACATTTCCATAAGCATTTATTACTGCTTCTCTAGTTTGTAACTCAGTCTTTTCATTAGCCTGTTTAGAAATTTTAAGAAACGTTCTAGAGGCTTGTAAACCTACTAAGTAAGATCCATCAAATAATAATTGTCTTAAAGTTACAGAAGCATTAATGTTTTGTTTGGTTCCAAAAGTTAATGGCAAAAAGCCTTCTGGTACAGAAGGGGTACTAGATGCTGTTAGTCCAAAATAATCTTCAACAGTTTCTACAACAGCACTTGTGTTGTCAAAAGCAGCTGCAGGAAGAAGAGAAACAGGTTGTTTTAAAAAGTTTTGATAATCTACGGCTGCACTAATTTGAGGCAAACCAGTAGAGGTTGTTTCCCAAACTTTTTCTTCAGCAGATTTTATATCGTTTTTAGATGCTTTTGTATTATAGCTATTTTCAATAGCAAATTTTATAGCTTCATTTAAAGATAGTTTTTTGGGTTTTTCTTGTGCGTTAGTTATTAAGAAAAAACAGGTACTTAAGCATACCAAAATTATTTTTTTCATGAGGTTTGTTTATTTCAGTTTTAATTGGTTTTCTAATTCTTCAACTCCTTTAGGGGTTGCAATAGCTCTTATGTGATATTCTAATACTTTATATTCTAAGTTAATTAATGTTTGCATATTTTTTTCTGCAATGTCTGTTTCATAAATTTCAAAGATTAGGGTAAAATAAAATTTAGAGATTAAATTATTATTAATGTTTTCTCTATATAAACCCTGTAGTTTTCCTTTTGTTAAATTATCTAGATTACACTCTTCAAAAGTGCAAACTTCTCTTTCCATTAATTTCTCAAAAATCTGAGGGTAATATTTTTTTAGTTGAAACATTGGAGAAGTTTTTGCGTTCTTAAACATGTCTTTAAAAATTGCTTTTACAGCAAATTCTTCTTCAATTGCATTTAGGTTTTTGTTCTTTACCCTTAAAATTTCTTCGTCAATTTTAATTTGAAATTCTTCAATAACAGCTTCTACAAGTTTAACTTTATTAGAAAAGTATTTGTAAATAGTTTTTTTTGATACTCCCATTTCTGTGGCAATATCATCCATTGTAACACTTTTAAAGCCTAAGCTTAAAAACATGTCTCCTGCTTTTTGTAAAATTTTATTTCTCATAATTCGGGTGCAAATATACAAATGGAAACTTAAGAAACAATAAAAGTTTCCAAAGTTTTAAATATTTTTAACATTTGTTTTTAAAAGAGAAATTTCTTTACATTATTTTTACAAAAAATTAGAGATTTGGATATTTTACATTATCAAGCAGACTTTATCAATTATTTAGATTCTAAAGAGTGGGTTAGAGAGCCTAAAAACTTATATGAACCAATTGATTATATTATAAAATTAGGAGGAAAAAGAATACGACCTATTTTAACGTTAATGGGAGCAGATATTTTTTCTGGAGAATATAAAAACGCATTACCAGCTGCTTTAGCTGTAGAGGTGTTTCATAATTTTACTTTAATTCATGATGATATTATGGATGATGCTCCTTTAAGAAGGGGTAAAGTAACTGTTCATGAAAAATGGGATGTGAATACAGGGATACTTTCTGGAGATGCTATGTTAATTTTAGCATATCAATATTTTGAAAATTATGAGCCTAAAATATTTCAAAAATTAGCTCAAATTTTTAGTAAAACTGCATTAGAAGTTTGTGATGGTCAGCAATTAGATGTAGATTTTGAAACAAGAAATGATGTTACTATTGAAGAGTATATTAATATGATTCGATTAAAAACATCTGTATTGGTAGCAGCTGCATTAAAAATGGGTGCTATCGTAGCTGAAGCTTCAGATGAAGATGCAGATTTAATTTATGATTTTGGATTAAACTTAGGATTAGCATTTCAATTACAAGATGATTTTTTAGATGCATTTGGTAATCCAGAAACTTTTGGAAAACAAATAGGAGGGGATATTATAGAAAATAAAAAAACCTTTCTTTATTTAAAATCATTAGAAGTGGCAAATGAAGTTGATAGAGATAAATTATTGTATTTTTTCAGTCATAAACTAGAAGATAATTCAACTAAAATAACAGAAGTAACAAGGATATTTGAATTAAATGACATCCCTTTATTAATAAAAGAAGAAATTAAAAATTATACTGATAAGGCTTTCAGTACATTATCTTCAATGAATATTTCTGAAGAAAGTAAACAAGGGTTAAAAAAATTCGGACTTTGGTTAATGAATAGAAGTGTGTAAATATTTTTTTAAAAAAATGTATTAATAATATAAAAATATACAGTACATTTGCAGCCAAATAATTGGTCCCATAGCTCAGTTGGTTAGAGCATCTGACTCATAATCAGAGGGTCCTTGGTTCGAGCCCAAGTGGGACCACTTTTATTTAAATGTTTGTTTACTATATAAATTCTTATATTTGCAATGTAAATAGACATAAAATAGTTTCAAAATTTTAATCTGGGGGGATAAAAATGAAAGAAAAAAAATATTTAGCATTAATAATAATGCTTGCATTTACTTGTGTAGTTAGTGGTCAAATTGTACCACCACCTGCACCTCCTCCACCTCCACCTGGTTTACCTATAAATGGAGGTTTAATTTTTCTAATAATTTCAGGTATTTTTTACGGTGTAAAGAAGGTTAGAGATTAGTTAATCTACTTACGTATTTACCTATAACATCAAACTCTAAATTTACTATATCTCCTTTTTTAATGTATTTAAACGTTGTGTTTTCTATTGTGTAAGGAATAATTGCAACACTAAACTCGTTTTGTTTAGAGTTTACAACTGTTAAACTAACTCCACTTACTGTTATAGAGCCTTTTTCTATAGTGATGTTTTTATTTTTAGGGTCGTAATTAAAAGTAAAAATAGTGCTTCCGTTTTCTTTTTTAATATTTACACAAGTAGCAGTTTGATCTACATGGCCTTGAACAATATGTCCATCTAACCTGTCACCCAATTTCATGCCTCTTTCAAGGTTTACAAAATCAGACTTAGATAAACTACCAATATTGGTTTTGTCTAAAGTTTCTTTAATTGCAGTTACAGTATATTCATCATTATTAATGTCTACAACCGTTAAGCAAACTCCATTATGAGCAACACTTTGGTCTATTTTTAATTCATGGGTAAAATTACTCTTTATAGTTAAGTGTATGTTATCTTGGTCTTTAATAAGGTTTGTAATTGAGCCAAGTGTTTCTATAATTCCGGTAAACATATCTGTAAAATTTAGTTACTTTTGTATTATTCAAAAATAGGAATAATAGAAGAGTAAGTATGGATAAATCTGATAAAATTATAGTTGGTATTTCAATAGGAGATTTAAATGGTATAGGTTTAGAGGTTGTTCTAAAAACTTTTCAAGATAAAAGAATGTTAGATTTTTGTACTCCTTTACTTTTTGGAAGTACAAAAGTTGTTTCTTTTCATAAAAAAGCTTTAAAATTAGATACACAGGTTCATGGAATCACCTCTTTAAACCAAATAAACCATAATAAGGTTAATGTTTTAAATATTTGGAAAGAAGAAGTAGCTATAGAATTTGGAAAAGCTACAGAAATATCTGGAAAATATGCAGCAAAATCTTTAGAAACAGCTGTTAAATTTTTAAAAGAAAAAAAGATTAATATTTTACTAACTGCACCTATTAATAAAGAAACAATTCAGTCAGAAAATTTTAAATTCCCTGGTCATACAGAGTATTTAGAAGCTAATTTAGATGGAAAAAGTTTAATGATTTTAATGACAGAAGAATTAAGAATAGGTTTAATTACTGGGCACATTCCTATATCTAAAGTATCTGAAGCAATTACTCCAGAATTGATTCTAGAAAAGGTGAATACGATGTATACTTCGTTGGTTGAAGATTTTGGTATAAATAAACCAAAAGTTGCTGTGTTATCTTTAAATCCCCATTGTGGAGATAAAGGTGTTATTGGGGTAGAAGATGATGAAATAATAAGTCCTACTATAGAAGAAATAAAAAAATCAGGAAAATTAGTATTTGGTCCATATGCTGCAGATGGTTTTTTTGGTTCAGAAACATACAAGCAGTTTGATGGTGTTTTAGCAACTTATCATGATCAAGGTTTAGCTCCATTTAAAGCATTATCTTTTGGAAATGGTGTAAATTATACTGCAGGTTTAAGTGAAATTAGAACATCTCCAGATCATGGAACAGGTTTTGATATTGCTGGAAAAAATAAGGCAAACCCTTCGTCATTTAAGGAAGCATTATTTACTGCTATTCAAGTTTTTAAAACAAAAAAGGAATATAAAGAGCTTTCTAAAAATACTCTTTTAGTAAAGTAAAAAACTTTTTAAAGAAAAGATTGTAAAATAATATTTTTTTATATCTTTGCACGCTCAATTGATGTTTGGTAATGAAATACTTAAAGAAATTCAACATACAGTTTGTAGGATTAAAAGAAGGAACTCATTTATTTGAATATGAGATTGATAATAAGTTCTTTGAAGCCTTTAATTATGATGAATTTGAAAACTCATCAATTAAAGTATCGTTAAACTTTATTAAAAAAAGTACTTTGTTCGAGTTGGTTTTTACCACAGAAGGTTATGTAGAAATTCCTTGTGATTTAACAAATGAACTTTATAATCAAGATATTCAAGCAGTTTTACCTTTAGTGGTGAATTTTGGACCAGAGTTTAATGATGATAATGAGGAAATTTTAATTTTACCTCATGAAGCTTATGAATTTAATGTTGCTCAATTTATTTATGAAATGATAGTTTTATCAGTTCCAAATAAAAGAATTCATCCTCAAGTTATAAATGGAACAATGAATTCTAAAGCCTATGATAAATTAAAAGAATTAGAAATAAAAGAAGTAAAAACTGTTGAAGAAACAGACCCAAGGTGGGATAAATTAAAGAATTTAATAACAGAAAAAAAGACATAAAATGGCACATCCTAAAAGAAAGATATCTAAAACTAGAAGAGATAAAAGGAGAACGCACTATAAAGCAGCATCTCAACAAATAGCGACAGATCCTACAACAGGAGAAGCGCATTTATATCACAGAGCTCACTGGCATGAAGGTAAATTATACTACAGAGGTCAAGTAGTATTAGAATCTGCAGCAGCTGAAGCATAGTAGAAATCAAAAGTTATTTAAAAACCCTCATTAATTGAGGGTTTTTTTGCGTTTTTTAAGTAAAAGTTGTCTCATTTGATAGTTTTTACTCATAAAAGTGTAATAAATTTTATTACTTTTGATTTTCCTAACCATAAGGAAAATAATAAAAATTATGACAAAAATTACTGCAGCAATTACAGCTGTTGGGAAATATGTTCCTGAATACGTTTTAACAAATAAAGAGTTAGAAACCCTTGTGGATACTAATGATGACTGGATTACAAGTAGAACTGGTATCAAAGAAAGAAGGATATTAAAAGGTGAAGGTTTAGGTACTTCATATATGGCTATAAAAGCAGCAGAAGAATTGTTGCAAAAGTCAAATATCAACCCAGAAGAAATAGATTTAGTAATTGTTGGAACGGCTACTCCAGATTTACCTGTAGCATCAACTGCAGCATATGTAGCCTCAGAAATAGGAGCTGTAAATGCTTTTGGATATGATTTGCAAGCTGCATGTTCTAGTTTTTTATACGGAATGTCTACTGCAGCTAGTTATATAGAATCTGGTAGGTACAAAAAAGTATTATTAATAGGAGCAGATAAAATGTCTTCTATTATAGATTATAAAGATAGAGCAACTTGTATTATTTTTGGTGATGGAGCAGGAGCTGCATTATTTGAACCAAATAATGAAGGATTAGGATTACAAGACGAATTTTTAAGAAGTGATGGTGTTGGAAGAGATTTCTTAAGAATAGAAGCAGGTGGTTCTTTAATGCCTACAACTCAACAAACGCTAGATGAGAACAAACATTACGTTTACCAAGAAGGAAAAACTGTATTTAAATATGCAGTTTCTAATATGGCAGATGTTGCAGCAAAAATGTTAACTAGAAATAATCTTACAGAAAAAGATATTCAATGGTTAGTAGCTCATCAAGCAAATAAAAGAATTATAGAGGCAACTGCTAAAAGAGTAGGGGTTTCTGCAGAAAAAGTAATGATGAATATCCATAAATATGGAAATACAACATCTGCAACTTTACCACTTTTATTAGCAGACTATGAAAGTCAATTAAAAAAAGGAGATAATTTAATTTTTGCCGCATTTGGTGGTGGTTTCACATGGGGAGCCGCTTATATTAAATGGGCTTACAATTCATAAATAAACAACTAAACATTAAGAAGTATGGATATTAAAGAAATTCAAAATCTTATAAAATTTGTAGCAAAATCTGGCGCAAGCGAGGTAAAGTTAGAAATGGAAGATGTGAAAATTACTATTAGAACAGGTTCTGGAAAAACAGAAACTACTATAGTTCAGGCTGCTCAAATGGCACCAATGCCTCAAGTTGCTGCTCCAATAGCACAACAACCAGTAGCTGCAGTTGAAGCTTCAGCACCAAAGTCTGAAAGTGATGATTCTAAATATATAACTGTAAAATCTCCTATTATTGGAACTTTTTACAGAAAACCAGCTCCAGATAAACCAAACTTTGTAGATGTTGGTTCTGAAATTGCTGTTGGAGACACAGTGTGTGTTATTGAAGCAATGAAGTTATTTAACGAAATAGAATCTGAAGTTTCAGGTAAAATTGTTAAAGTGTTAGTTGATGATTCTTCTCCAGTAGAATTTGATCAACCATTATTTTTAGTAGACCCATCTTAATTTTAGATCATTAGATTTAAAGGTTTTTAGGTAATTATCTATAAATCAGTAATCAAATTGTCTAACTAATCTAAACTTTAAAAAGATGTTTAAAAAAATATTAATTGCCAATAGAGGTGAAATAGCATTACGTGTTATTAGAACCTGTAGAGAAATGGGCATAAAAACTGTTGCTGTTTATTCTAAAGCAGATGAAGAAAGCTTACATGTAAGATTTGCAGATGAAGCAGTTTGTATTGGTCCAGCTCCAAGTTCAGAATCATATTTAAAGATGTCTAACATTATTGCAGCTGCAGAAATTACAAATGCAGATGCAATTCATCCAGGTTATGGTTTTTTATCTGAAAACGCCAAATTTTCTAGATTATGTGAAGAGCATAATATAAAATTTATTGGAGCAACAGGAGATATGATTGACCAAATGGGAGATAAGGCTAATGCAAAATCTACAATGATTGCTGCAGGTGTGCCATGTGTTCCAGGAAGTGAAGGTGTAATTGAAGATTTTGAAACTTGCCAAAAATTAGCTGTAGAAACAGGTTACCCAGTAATGTTAAAAGCTTCTGCAGGTGGTGGAGGTAAAGGTATGCGTGCTGTTTGGAAATCAGAAGATTTAAAAGAGGCATGGGATTCTGCAAGACAAGAATCTAAAGCAGCTTTTGGTAACGACGATATGTATATGGAAAAGCTTATTGAAGAGCCAAGACATATTGAAATACAAATTGTTGGAGATTCATTTGGAAAAGCTTGCCATTTATCTGAAAGAGATTGTTCTGTTCAAAGACGTCATCAAAAATTAACAGAAGAAACTCCTTCTCCTTTTATGACTGATGATTTAAGAAATAGAATGGGAGAAGCTGCTGTAAAAGCTTCAGAATTTATAAAATATGAAGGTGCAGGAACTGTAGAGTTTTTAGTAGATAAGCATAGAAACTTCTATTTTATGGAGATGAATACTCGTATTCAGGTAGAGCACCCAATTACAGAAGAAGTTGTTAATTACGATTTAATTAGAGAGCAAATTTTAGTAGCTGCAGGTGTGCCAATTTCTGGTAAAAATTATTTTCCACAAATGCACTCTATAGAATGTAGAATTAATGCAGAAGATCCTCATAATAATTTTAGACCAGCTCCAGGAAAAATTACAACTTTTCATGCTCCAGGAGGTCATGGTGTTAGAATAGATACCCATGTGTATGCAGGATATATGATTCCGCCAAATTATGATTCTATGATTGCTAAGTTAATTACTACTGCTCAAACAAGAGAAGAAGCAATTAATAAAATGAAAAGAGCTTTAGATGAGTTTGTAATTGAAGGTATTAAAACTACAATTCCTTTTCATAGACAGTTAATGGATCATCCAGATTATGTAGCAGGAAACTATACTACTAAATTTATGGAAGATTTCGAAATGAAATAGAAAACTAAAATTTAGTTTAAAATTTATATTAAAATAGAGAATACAATATGTATTCTCTATTTTTTTTATATTTATAGTTAAATAATTATACATGAAAATTGACGGAATTGACAAGAAAATTATTAGAAGTTTAGTAAAAGATGCAAGAACACCAATATTAAGTATTGCAAGAGATATAGGTATTTCTGGTGCTGCAATCCATCAGCGCTTAAGAAAATTAGAAAAATCTGACTTAATAGATGGTTATTATATGAAAATTAACTCTAAATCTTTAGGTTATACTACTACAGCTTTTGTTGGGATTCATTTAGAAACATCGTCAGTTTTATCTTCTGTAATAAAAAGGTTAAAAGAGGTGTTAGAAGTTGTAGAATGTCATTATACTACAGGTAATTATTCGCTTTTAGTAAAAGTATTTTGTAAAGATGATTTGTCTTTAATGAAGTTGTTAGATGAAAAAATAAAGGTAATAAAAGGAGTTAAAAAGTTTGAAACTTTTGTTTCTTTAAATCAACAAATTGATAGGCAATTACATATATAAGAAATATTTTAACAAAGCTTATATACCATTTAACGAGGCTTTTAAACAAATAAACTAACAAATATTTTTTTTAAATTTTATTGTTTCATTTTTACAATGTAATAATTTGTAAATATTTAAAAAGATGAAATCCCTCTCTATCTTACTTATTGATGATGATGAAATAGAAAGAATGAAATTTAAAAAAGTTTGTACTGATATTAGTTTTTCTTGTTCAATAGTAGAAGCAGTAAATGGAAGGCAAGCTTTGAATTTTTTAAATAAAATAGAAAATAAATTTAATATTATCATTTTAGATTTGCATATGCCTAAGATGAATGGATTAGAATTATTAAAAGAGTTAAAATCTAAAATTGAATTTAAAAACATTCCTATTATCATTATGTCTAATTCTGAAGATGATAGAGAACTTAAGAAATGTTACGATTATGGTATTTCTGGATATTTTACAAAGCCAGCACAATACTCTAAATACTCAAAAAAAGTAAAGTCATTATTAAAATATTGGAAACGTAATGAGCTTATTAAATAATATTTTACTTTATTTTAAGGAATTAAAAATTAATATGGAACAACCTAATTTAAATTATATTAAAGAACTTTCGGGAGGAGATCTTGAGTTTGAAAAAAGTATAATAAGTGTTTTAAAAAAAGAATTTCCTATAGAATATTCTCTTTTTAATGAAAATTTTGAAAATAAAAATTACACTGAAGCAGCTAATAATGTTCACAAAATAAAGCATAAAATTAGTATTTTAGGTTTTAAAAAGGGACTAGAATTAACATCTACTTTTGAAAAAGATTTAAAAAAACAAGACATAAAATTATATCCAGATTTTGTAAAAATTCTAAATAAAATTCATGTATATTTAAAGGTTGAATAATACCTCTATAATAATATGAATAGTATAATTATTGATGACGATGAAACTGCAAGATTAATTATAAAGCAGTTATGTGGTGTTTCTGAGCAAGTTTCTGTGAAAGAGGAATTTAGTTCTGCAATAGAAGCTATAAAATATTTGAATTCTAATGAAGTAGATTTAATATTTTTAGATATTCATATGCCTTCATTTTCTGGGTTTGATTTTATTCAAACACTTAAATCTCCGCCTAAAATTATTCTAACAACTTCAGATAAAAACTTTGCATTACAAGATTTTGAATACGAATGTGTAATAGATTATTTAGTAAAACCAATTACAAAAGATAGGTGTTTGATAAATCATTGTTAAAACTTTCTCATTTAGAAGAAGCTAATGTAGCTGTTAAAGAAGATTTCCCAACTAAAAATGTTAAATTTATCTATGTTAGTGTAGATAGAAGACTAGTTAAAATTAATATTCCAGATATTTATTTTGTTGAAGCAAAAGGAGATTATATTAGTATAAAAACAGAAAAGAAAAACTACATAGTACATTCTACATTAAAGAAAATAGAAGATAAATTACCTTCATCTTTATTTCTTAGAATACATAGATCATTTATTATTAATACTTCACAAATTATAGATATTGAAGATAATAGTGTTTTAATTAAAAAGAGTGTAATACCAATTAGTAGATCTAATAAGAGTGAATTAATGAAAAGATTAAATCTGCTTTAATTCATTTAACGACGTTTCATTGTCACTCGCCGATATTTAGTACTCATCAATCGAAAATCCAATTCTAAAGTTTAAATCCATACTATATTTGTAGTGTAATTATGTTATTGTTAATACATAGTTTTGGGTTTAATTAAAGTAAGCAATCATAAGTTGGGGGATTTATAGATTGATATAAAAAGAGCTGATTCTCATCAGCTCTTTTTTTGTGCTCTAAACTTTAAGTATGTAAACAAAAAAAACCGTAACAATTAATTGTTACGGTTTTTGTACTGAAGATGGGACTTGAACCCATACGAGCATTACTGCTCACTGGATTTTAAGTCCAGCGTGTCTACCAATTCCACCACTTCAGCATTGGTATGTTTATAGTATAGAGCGAAAGACGGGATTTGAACCCGCGACCCTCACCTTGGCAAGGTGATGCTCTACCCCTGAGCTACTTTCGCAGTCATTATTTTTTATAGAACTTAGTGTTTATCCTCCTACATTTCTTAAGAGCGGTGCAAATATAATACGTTTTATGGTTACTGCAAATGTTTTTGTGTTTTTTTTTGAAAAAAAGTAATTTTTTTTTCAAAACGATGAACTTCTTCTTTTAAAGTGAATTTATTTCAAATTAATTTATGTAATTTCAATTTAATTATACAATTTTACATTCCTTTAAGTATTATAAATTATTTAAAATAATTTGTTCCTTTTTATATAAGTATGGTAAATAAATATTATTCTTTCTTTTTGTTATTTGCAGTTTTAATTTCTAGTGTAAAAGCACAAGAAAATGAATTTGCAAATGTTAAAAAAATTACAATTTCTGATGGGTTAGCTCATAATGGAGTAACTTCAGTTTTAAAAGATAGTAATGGGTTTTTATGGGTTGGTACTTATGAAGGGATTAATAAATATGATGGTTATAAACTAACAACATTTAAAAATAATATTGATCAAGATATTCTTACAAGTAATAGAGTAAGAGCAATTTCTGAAGATAATAAGAAAAACTTATGGATTGGTACAGATGAAGGTTTAACAGTTTATAAATCATCTGAAGAAAAGTTTGAAAAAATTTATGCTAATAGTTTAATAGGAAAAAATAATAATGGACCCATTATTAGAAAGATTTATATAAATAAGAAAAACGACAAAATATTTTGTTTAACACAAGGAGATGGTGTTTTTCTTTTTGATGAAAATTATAAACTTTTAAATCAATTTATACCTTTAATAAATGATTCTGAAGAACTAATATTTTTAGATGTAATAGAATTAGAAAACGGGAATTTAATATTTGCTACTTCAAATGGTTTATACTTATTTAATACTCTTAAAAATAGTTTTCAGCAAATTTTATCACAAAAAGTTAATTACTCAAATGCTATTATTGGTATTAGTGAATCTTTATTTTTAATAAACCTACAATTTGGTGTTGGAGTATTATGTTATGATTCAAACAACAATAAATTTAGCCTTACCAATAAAATATTATTAGAAAATCAATTTAATAATTTATGTATTGATGATAATGAAGATTTATGGTTAGGAACTTTAAATAAAGGAGTAGTAAAAATAAACAATGTAAAATCTTTAATTGCATGTAATAATGTAAAAGAATTACAAAAAAAATATTTTAATGATGATGTAGATAGACTTAGAATAAGTAGTATTTTTTCTTCAAATAATAATATTTGGATTGGTTCTTTTAACGAAGGATTATATCAATTTAATATTAAAGAAAACCCATTTAAAAAGTATCGTATAGAAATGGGTTATAAAAACGGAATTGCTTCAAACAGTATTACTCATATATCTGCTCTAGATGATAAAAGAGTGTTTCTTACTGCAACCTTTGGAGGTATAGCATTATTTAATACAGAATTAGAAGAGTTTGAAGAGTTACCTTTTAATATTTCTAAAAGGTATTTACTAAATGTTTCATCAGTTTTTGTAGATTCTAAAAAAAATACTTGGATTAAAATAACTGGGGTAGGTTTTTTTAGAGTAAAAAAGGGTGAAACAAGATTAGAAAAAATTGATAGTAAATATTTTGAAGCTACAAAGGCTTTACCATTTAGATCTTACACTGAAGATAAATATGGTAATATTTGGATTGGTTGCTCACAAGATGTTTTTAAATTAAGTATAGATAAATTTAATGATGTTATAAAATTAGAATCCTTAAATGAAAACCCATATTTTATTTCAAATAAAATTACTTTGGCTAGATATGTATATTCAGATCCTTTAAAAGATTTTATATGGATTGGGGCAGATTCTGATGGATTATTTAGATTAGATAATAAAAAAGATACTGATTTAAATAAAATAAAAATTTCTCAATTTCTAAATGACAAAAAAAATAAAAAATCATTATCAAGCAATTTTGTAACTTCTGTTCTAAGATTACCTAATGAAGAACTTTGGGTTGGAACAGAAAGTGGAGGTATTTGTAAAGTAGAAGAAAAAGAAGATAAATTAGAATTTATACCCTATACAGAAAAAGAAGGTCTTTCTAATAATGTTGTAAAAAGTATAAATTATGATAACGAAAATAGTTTATGGATTTCTACAAATATTGGATTAAATAAATTTGATTTAAAAAGTAAGGTTTTTAGAAGATTTAATTTAGTTGATGGTTTACCTTTTGAAGATTTTTGGTTTACATCCGAAAAATTAAAAAATGGAACATTCTTATTCTCTGGGTTAGATGGTTTGTGTTATTTTAATCCAGAAAAAATTACGAGTAATGAAGCTTTACCTAATGTTTTATTAGAAAATTTTAAATTATATAATAAAAAAATATATCCAGGAGATACAATAAACAATAGGGTAATTTTAAATAAAAGTTTGTTTGAGTTAAATGAAATAAATTTAAACCATGATGAAAATGTATTTTCTTTTGATATTGCTAGTTTGCATTTTTCTAACCCAAAAAATCATCTAATAAAATACAAATTATCTCCAATAAATAAAGATTGGGTAGAAACATCTTCAAATAATAATACAATTAACTACAGTGGTTTACAAGCAGGAAATTATGAATTAAGTTTTATGGCTTCTAATTCTTTAAATGAATGGACTGCTCCTAAAAAAATATCAATAACTATAATTCCTCCTTTTTGGAAAACAAATACAGCATATTTTTTATACCTATTGGCAATCATTTTGATTCTTTATTTGGTAATATCTACAATTACAAAAATTCAATCTTTAAATCATAAAGTAGTTATAGAAAAATTAGAAAAAGACACTGTAAAAGATTTAAATGAATCTAAGTTAAGGTTCTTTTCAAATATATCTCATGAAATTAAAACTCCTATAACCCTTATAAATGGCCCTGTAGAAGTATTGTTAGATAGGTATAAAAATAACTTTGATGTTTCAGAAAAACTTGGGTTAGTAAAACGTCAAACAAAAAAAATAAGACAATTAGTAGAGCAAGTTCATGATTTTAGAAGAGCAGAAGCAAACCTTCTAAAAATGAATTATTCTAGATTTAATTTTAACGAATTTATACAAGAATTAGCAAATGATTTTATGTTTTTGGCAAGTAAAGATCAAAAGAAATTTGAACTTATTGCAAAAGATAAAAACATTATAGTTTCTGCAGATAAAGATAAAATTGAGAAAATTTGTAATAACTTAATTAACAATGC
This sequence comes from Polaribacter sp. Z022, assembly GCF_023555495.1. GTDB lineage: Bacteria > Bacteroidota > Bacteroidia > Flavobacteriales > Flavobacteriaceae > Polaribacter. The sequence continues at coordinate 160,998 of NZ_JALCZO010000005.1, forward strand.
TTTTAAATATACAAAAGCAGAAGACACAATAAAGATTGAGTTTAGTAGTGATGAAAAAGACTTATATGTATCTGTAACAGATACAGGAATGGGAATAGATGAAGTAGATTTAGAACATGTGTTTGAAAGATTTTATCAATCAGAATCTACTCAAAAAGAGCATATAGCAGGTTCTGGTATTGGTTTGGCTTTTTCTAAGAAGCTAGTAGAAATGCATTATGGTTATATTAATGTAAGCAGTAAAGTAAATGAAGGAACAACTATAGGGTTTCAGTTGCCAATAGTTAAGCAACAAGTAGAAGAAGATGAAATTTTTGATAAAAAAACGATAGAACTTCCAAAGGAAAAAGAAATTGTAGTAGACAAACAGTTTTTACAAGAAGAAGCTCTAACTACAATTGATGTAAGTGGCGAGTTTTCTGATGCTTTAGTTTTTTATGCAGAAGACAATTTAGAAATGCGAACTTATGTCTCAGGTATTTTATCCAAATATTTTAGAGTAAAAGTATTTAGAGATGGTCAAGAATGTTTAGATGCCTTAGAAAATGATTGGCCAGATATTGTAATAAGTGATGTTCAAATGCCTCATTTAGATGGTTTAGATTTATGTATTGCAATTAAATCAGATTTAAAAACAAGTCATATTCCAGTAATACTTTTAACAGGTTTAACAAATATAGAAGATCATGTAAGAGGTATTAGAGATGGTGCAGATGCTTATATTAAAAAACCTTTTAATGTTCAACGTTTAATAACAAATACAGAAGCTTTATTAAATAACAGAAAACAATTAAGAGAAAGGTACCAAGTAGGTATACCATTAACTAAAGAAAATAATAAAAATAATAGAAATGATAATGCTTTCTTAGAAAAGCTATATAGTATTATGGAAGAAAATCTAGACAATCAAGATTTTGATATTAATACATTAGCAAAAGAATTATATTTAAACAGAACTCATTTTTATCAAAAAGTAAAAGTACTTACCAATCAAACTCCTTTTGAGTTGATTAAAATGTATAGACTTAAAAAAGCAGCACAGTTTCTAGTGCAAAAAAAACTATCTGTAAACGAAGTTTTTCTTATGACTGGTTTTAAAAGCAGAACTCATTTTACCAAAATATTTAAGGAAAAATACAATGTTTCTCCAAGTAAATATGCTTCTGAAAGTGAAAAGAATTTTTCATAAAAATTCTATTTAATATTATTAAAGCGTTACTAATTAGTTAGTAACGCTTTTTTTTTATTTCTGTTGATATTTACTAAAAACAACAATGTATTTATTTTTAGATACAAAAAAACTTAACATGTTTAGTTAATTTGAAAACAAATAATTAAACAACAGCTTATTATGATAAAAAATTTACTTAGAAAAAACGTTTTTTTACTATTGGTTTTTTGTGCTTTTGCATTAAATGCTCAAACATATACCTTTAGTTCGGGTCTAGAAGGGTGGAGTTCTGCCTATGGTTCAGCAGATCCTGTATCTCATTCAACAACAGAAGGTGTAAATGGAGATGGGGCTCTAGTTTTAACTAGAGTTAATAATAATTCTAACTTTGGTTTAAATCCTGCAGGTATAGATGCTAGTACTAAAAAATTCATAAAAATAAGATTTAAGAATGAAACCAATGGTACACAATTAAGAGTACAAGGAGCTCAACCAGCAGACAATTCAGATTTAAAAATTCCGAATACGATATTTAACATTACTCCAAACTCTTCAGAGTATGTAACAATGTATTTAGATATGAGTGCAGTTACTAATTGGGATAATACAATTGATAACTTCGATGTTTTAATTAGAGCAAATTACGCAGATGGAGAAGGTAATTTTTATTTAGATGAAATTGAATTTCAAAATTCTGCACCAGCTAAAACTTATTCAGAATTTATTCTAAACCCAAGTTTTGATGGTCCTACTGGGGTATCTCATTTAAGTGGTAATGTTACTTTTGCTACTAGATCTATTACTTCTACAGTATTTCATGATGGTACACAAAGTTTAAAAAAGGAGTATACTGCAAATCCTGATAAACCTTTTTGGACTTTTACTAGTTATGAAAAAAAATATACTACTAAGTTTCCTGCAAATTCTGATATTCAAATTAAAATGTGGGTAAAATCTAACAGAACAACTCCTTATTCAGTGTCATCTAGAGTAAAAACTACAGATGGTGGTGTAGATACTGCAACAAAACCAATTGCATCTGTTACTACAACAAATACTTCTGGTGATTGGGAAGAATTAACTTTCGATTTAAAAAATGTAGAAGAGTTTGATGGAATTTTATTTTGGTTTGCTTTAGATCATATAGATGGAGCTGCTACCAATTTAGTTGCAGGAGATATTGTTTATTTTGATCAAATGACAGCAACCATAACAGCAGCAACAGCAAATTTAGAGTCTAATATTTTACAAGGTGTATCTGTATACCCTAATCCAGCTAACGATATTTTAAATATAAAAAGCCCTATAAATAGTGAAATTAGTTTGTTTAATATTTTAGGAGCAAAAGTAAAGTCTGCAAAAAACAATTCAGATATTTTGCAGTTATCAGTTTCAGATTTACCAAGAGGAGTTTATATGTTAAAAATATTTTCTGAGAACAAATCTAAAACCACAAAAGTTGTAATTAAATAAATCAATACAACAGTTTTAACAATCAAGTTTCATGCTAAGTTGAAACTTGATTGTTAAAAATAAGGAATATAAGTAAAGTATTATACTGTACATTATTATTTATAAATATAAAGAAGTATGTCTTTTGCTTTTTTTGAGAAATAATTTAAAATCAAGTGTAAAATATTAATATAGTACACATAGGAGGTAATTTAGTGTACTTACAAGGTAATATTTAAGAAATAAAAACTAAACTTCTTGTTTAGTTTTACCAAAAACAATTAACTAAATATTTAATTTAACAATTATGAAAAAACGAATACTTAAAAAATCATTCATGTTACTTGCAGTCTTAGGACTTGTAAGTTTTAATATGAATGGACAAGAAACTTTTAGTACTAGTGATCTAGGAGGTTGGAGTGTTGCTTATGGAGCTGCAGGACCTGTTACTCATAGTCAAACAGAAGGAGTTAAAGGAGATGGGGCTTTAGTTTTAACAAGAGATAGTAATAACTCCAATTTTGGATTAGGAACTTCTGCCGGAATTGATGCAGATACATATAAGTATATAAAAATAAGATACAAAAATGAAACTCTTGGAACGGATATAAGAGTTCAAGGAAGTAAAGACGCAGCAAATACTGTTCAACTTTCTCATACAATTTATACTATAGCTGCAGGAACTCCTGGTAATGGAGTTTGGAAAACTGCATTTATAGATATGTCATCTACAACAAATTGGAATGGGACAGTAAATAATTTAGATATTTTAATTAGAAGAAATTATGCAGCAGGAGAAGGTAACTTTTATGTTGATGAAATAGAATTTGTTACTTCTGATAAGAATTATTCAGAATTTGTACAAAGCCCAAGTTTTGAAGATGGTTCAGGTACAGCTATTTTTAGTGATACTGCTTCTCAACCTGTTGATTTAGAGATTGAAGCTTCAGCAAATGCTAAAGATGGTATTAATAATCTTAAATTAACTTGGACAGGAGATGCTACAGCTGGTTATTTTATTTTTAGTTCTTTTCAAAAAACATATGGAGGTGTAGATTTTCCAGTTGGTACAATTCTACAAGTAAAGATGTGGGTAAAAAAGAATACAGCCAACAGTATCAATATTATTTCAAGAATAAAAACAGAAGAATTAGATGGTGCTACTAGTCAAAATAAAACAGCTACGCAAAATACTTCTACAGCAGTAAATACTTGGGAACAACTTACTTTTGATATTCCAATTACGGCAGCATCAGATGCATTTACTAACTGGATAGGTATTGGGTATGATGCTGGAGGAGGTACTTCTAATTTAACAAATGGAGATATTATTCAAATAGATAAAATTACTTCTGCTGTTTTTCCAGTATCAGCATCTACAACACCTGGTAATTGGGCAACTGGAGGAACTTGGGGAGGTGCAGTTCCAAATCAAGGAGATAAAAAAACAATTAATAATAATATTGATGTTAATTCTGCGGTTGTTTCAGATGGACCTATAGAAGTTACTACAGGTAATACATTAACAATTAAAGCAGGAAATTCTCTTACATTAAATTCAGATATTCAAATTGATGGAACATTAAATTTAGAACATGGAGCTCAATTAATAGTTAAAGGTAATTCAGCAGGAAATGCTAGTTTTGTTCGTACTTTACCAGCTGCAAATGGTGGAGACGCTACTTTAGATGGCTGGTTTTCTATGTCTCCTCCTTTTTCTGGTGCGTCTATAAATAATGCATGGGCAACCTCTAATGGTTTAGCAACTAGTGCAAGTAATAATAGAGGATTAGCAACATATGTAGAAAACGGAGATAGTTGGGCTTATTTAAAAAATGATGATACTAATGTAGCAGCTTTAGGTTCTACTTTTCAAGCAGGTAAAGGGTATATTATAAAACAATCTACTGCAGGAGATATAACTTTTACAGGAACAATTAATTCTAGTGAAGATGGAGTTGAAGTTGCTGTTACTAAAGATGGTAATGGTTTTAATTTATTAGGAAGCCCTTATTCTGCTTTAGTAAATAGTGGTCAATTTATTACAGATAACACAACTAAATTGGCTTCTCAAGAAGTTTGGATATGGAATGATGATGGTAATACGTATAATTCTAAACCAACTGCTATGAATTTTAAATTAGCACCAGGTCAAGCTTTCTTTGTACAAGTTAATGCTGCTGGTTCACTTAAGTTTGAGCAAAGTAACCAAGAAATTGGAGGTGATACATTTCAAAAAAGTTCTGAAAGAAAAATTACTTTAAATGTTACTGATGGGGCTAATAAAAGGTATGCAGAAGTATATTATTTTGATAATGCAACTAAAGGATTTGATAGTGGTTATGAAGGTAAAGTTTTTAAAGGAACTTCTCAAAAGTTATCAATTTATACTCAAATGTTAGAAGGAGACCTAAATGAATCTTATCAAGTGCAATCATTTCCAAATTCAGATTTTGAAACGAATATAATTCCTGTTGGGTTAAAAGCTGAAGCAGGTAAGGAAGTTACAATTACTGCAGAAGCATTAAATATTCCTTCAGGATTAAATGTTTATTTAGAAGATAGAGTGGCAAGTACTTTTACACGTTTAGATGAGGTAAATAGTGAGTATAAAATTACTTTAACAGAAGCAATTAATGGAGTTGGAAGATTTTATTTACATACAAGATCATCTGCTTTAAGTGTTGATGATAGTGTTAAGTTAAATGGAGTAAGTATATTTAAGTTAAGTGCATCTACTTTAAGAGTAGCAGGTTTACCAAATGGTAAAGCATCTGTTTCTTTATTTAATGTTCTGGGAAAACAAGTTTTAACTAATAAATTCGAAGCTAATGGTGCAAAAGATATTCTTTTACCAAAATTAGCAGCAGGTGTTTATTTTGTAAATGTAGAAACTGTTTCAGGTAAAATAAGTAAGAAAATAATTTTAGAGTAATAACGAGAAAAATTTAGATATAATGAAAGATTCAATAAAAAATAAAGAAGATAAAACACAAGACATTTCTCGTAAAGAAGCTATCAAGAAGATTGGTAATTACGGAAAATATGCAGCTTTAACTGCTTTGGGTACTTATATGATTTTAAATCCTCAAAAAGCGCAAGCTCAAAGTCCAGAAGCACCAGGAGAAGGGTTTTAATAATAAATTAAATAAATTTAAAAAGCGTCACATTTTTGTGGCGCTTTTTTTGTTTCATAAAACTTAGTTTTACTTTAACGTACGTTAAATATATTTACAGATACAATTTGAAATATTAAAATCACGAAATTTATATCAAGAATAAAAAAATACTAAAATGAATCATTTTTTTAAACAATATACGCTTGTAATTTTTATCGCATTAATAAGTTTTAATTGTTCTTCAAAGAAAACAAGTGTTGTAAAAGATACTAAAGCCATAGTAAGTATAGATACAGATTTAACAATATTAAAAGTAAGAACAGCTGTGTCTAATGGAAATTCTTTTATTGTTGCAAATAGTTATGAGGGCACATTAATTGGATTGTCTAATAAAGGAAAAATTCTTTGGAAAAACACATTGTCTGGTTTTATAAATCATGATGTATATATTAGAGATATAGACAATGATGGTTCAGATGAAATTTTAACAGCAAATGCAGATGGTAGTATTTATTGTTTAAATTCTAAAGGAGATTTACAGTGGAGTTTTAAAAAAAATGATGCACCAATGTTTGCTGTTTCTGCAATTAAAAAAGGAAATAATACTTATGTTGTAGCTGGTGGTTTTGATAATTCTATTTATTATTTAAGTGCAAATGGAAAATTTGTAAAAAAAATCAACTCTAAACCCTATTCAAAAGAAAGACTTCGAGAATTTCGTGGTAAAAAAATACCAAAAGAAAATGTTAGCATGTCAAATTTTATCAGAACAATTAAAAATCCTGATGGAAAAGAAACCTTAGTGGTTTTAGGAACAAACAACCATATGCAAACAGTTGGTACCTTGTATTTTTTTAACCCTTTAGAAATTAAGCCTTTTAAAAGTAAAAAAATAACTAAAGGAAAATCTTTTAAAGGCAAGTTAAGAATTAGGCCAATTGGCGATTTTAAACTAGTTGATTTTGATAATGATGGTTACCAAGAAATTGTACTAGGAGCTTCTGCACATGTAAATGATATGTTGGTTACAACATATAACACTAAAAGTGGTAAATTTTTATCCGATAAAATTTCAAAAATTTCTTTTGGATACGATATTGCTCACACAGAGGTTGTATTTCAAAAAGGAAAAAACACTTATTTTACAAGAGTGGGTAGCAAAATTCATTTGTATCAACCAGGAGAATCAAATAAAAGTATAGAAAGAATTGTAGGTAAATATGCGTATAATGATATATGTAAAATACCTAACTCAAATAAAGTAATTTTAGCAAGTAGTCAGAGTGGAGGTAGTGCAATCCATATTATTGACTTAGATAATTCTAACTGGAAAAATAGTTTTAAAAATTTAGTTCCTAAAGGAAAAATAACGACTATAATAAAAAATACAAATAAGATTAAAAACAATCTAAAAAAATATACAAAACCTGTTGTTGAAAACCAATCTCAAAAAGTGTATTTGATGACAGAAAAAATACCATCAAATTTAGTAAGTCTTAAAGAAAAATTGTTCAAAGAGTACCAAAATCCATATTTTTTTAATTCTTTAAATATGCGAAATGTTGAAAATTGGGATAGGTCTAATGTTCCAAATGAAAAATATAAAAAATCTAGAGATCGAAGAAAAAGATACACATTAACAAGTGATGAATCATACAATCAAATAACAAAAAAATTAGAAGGAACTTCTGGAGTAGCATATTGGGCAGGTCATGGAAATGATCCTTATATGTTTCATATTAATACTACAAAAAGAGTTATTGATAAAGCCAATAGCGAAAATAAAAAAACTGTTTTGATTTATCCAGAAATGGAAGATCATACAGAAAATGCAAAGTATTTGGTAAATGATTTAGTATATCCATTAGCAGAATATGCAAAAAATAAAAATGCTAATATCTTTTTAAGAAACAAACACAATGCTTGGTTGGGTACTTGTTATTTAGAGCAGTGGGATAGATTAATGTCTGGAGAATTTGCAGATGTTTTTGTGCCTTCTATGGAAGAAACTACAGACAAATCTATGGAATTAAGTTTGGCAGGACGTTTAGGTTTATGGTCTAGTGGAGTTGTAAATTCTTGGGGAACAAGAGCTGTTCCAGATAATACATCTTTTGATAGATCTAGACAATTGGGTTACCAAAGATTACCAAATCACTTTTTAAGAATGTTAATTTTTCATACATCTTATGGAGCCCAATTCATTAACAATTTTTCAATAGACCAACAGTATATGAGTATTTATTGGGAGTTGATTGGAAAAGGAGCTTTATATGTGCCTAAAAGGAATGAAATTTTAAGTTTTTCTCCAATTCATCTAAGTATGAAAGATCCAGATCATCATTTTATAGATGATGGTTCTAATGTAAAATGGAGCGTTTTTTATGATGAAAAGTTTGAAAAAGAAAACCCTTTTGTGTTGAGTAGATTAAATGGTTCTTGGCCTGGAGCCCCAGTAACAGAATGGGATTTTTCTAGATATGCAGCAGGTGTAAAAGATAGAAGACTAAATTTTTTAGCACCTTATAAAAATGGATTGGTTTTAATAACACCAACACAAGAAGGCGTTTTTGCACAGAAAAATGTAGTAAGAAAAAAACTAATAGATAATTTACATCCTTTTTATAAAAACATCTTAAAAGAATATATTACTGATGGTAGAAATTATTATTCTGCAGACGGTAAGCAAACTTTTAAAGCAGATAAATACTACAAAGTAATTGAAAAAGAGATTAAAGAAAGTTCTAAAAAATTACCAATTACAGTTTCTGGAGATGTTGCTTGGGTAGTTGCTCAAACTGCACCAAAACACCTTAGGTTAACTATTATAGATAATGGATATATAAACCCAGAAAAAAGTACTGCTATTGTAAATTTTAATAATATTAAGATTAAAAAAATTGTAGATATTTTAAATAAAGAAGAGTTTAAAAAACAAAGTTCTTCAGTAAAAATAAATATTCCTTTAGGTGCTTTCCGTTTTATAGATATTGAACTAGAAGAGGCCTTGTAATAATAAATTATTCTTAGATACAATAAATGTATCCTCAAAAACAATAACTCTTGTATTGTTAGAGAACTTTACAGTAACTAATTATAAAAAACCGAAACTATAATTTTCGGTTTTTTTTATAATAATGAATGTTTTTAAATGAATATTTTAAATAAATACATCTTAATTTTTATACTATTAAAATCAGTTTTATCTTTTTCTCAAATAGATAATGAAGCTAATTTTTATACACCCATTGCTAATGCAAATTATCATAAAAATTTAGTTACAGATTATAATGTAGATATCAATTTTGCAACAGATGATAGTAGCAAAACTCAAACAGCAATAGATGATATTTCTACAAACGGAGGAGGTGTATTAACAATCCCTTCAGGAAATTATAGTCTTGGAGATATCAATTTAAAATCGAATGTTCATATAAAAATTGATGAAAATGCTGTAATCAGACCTTTTTATGAAATACCAAGTGATGGTAAATTAAAAAATTATGCAATATTTAAGTTAGGCAGCAATACAAACCCAATTCAAAATATTTCAATAACGAGTCTTTCTAATAATAGGTTTACAGTAGATTTAACTAATAACAACAACCCAAATGTTGCTGTGGTAAACTGTCAAAAAGTGACGAATTTTAAAATAGCAAATTTTAATGTTTTAGATAGTTATACAAAATTTTCTGCGGTAACCACAGGAGGAGATGATTATAATGGATCTTATTTGTTTCCAAAAAATGGTGTAGTTAAAGATATAGATGTACAAAATGCACATTATGGTTATGGAGTTGTACAAACACAATCTGCGGAAAATATGTTGTTCAAAGATTTATCTGGTACAGGAGGAGCTACTTTACGATTAGAAACAGGTTTTACAGGGTTAAATAATTTACAAGGAAGTAATTTATCTAGTGGAGTAAAAAGAATAGGTGGAATTCACAAAATGGTGGCAAGAAATATTTCATGTACTAATGGTAATTCTGCGCTAATGGTATCTCCACATGCAATGCATAATGGAACTGTAGATGCAGAAGGGATTCATAGCATTAGTGCAGGTTTTGCAGTAAGAGTAGAAGCTGGTTTTATCTCAAATAAATATGATCAAACAATTGGGTTAACTGTGGGTACTTTTGAGCAGGTAAGAATAAAAAATGTAACTGCTACCTATGGTGAAAAAGCAGAAATAAAATCGAAACATTTTAATTATTACCCTTCAGAAATTACACCTCCTACAACTGTTGCAAGTTACATTAACGAAAACGAAACTAAAGTTTATGTTGGGGCATCTATAGCCTCTGTTTTAGCAGATGCAAATTACACTTGTACTAATGGAGTAAAAACTGTAATTGTAGAAGAACCAATAAATGGAACAGGTTTTTTATATCAAGAAGATATAATTCCTGCAGAATACTTAACAATAGATTGTAGTACTTTATCAAATTCAGATAAAGGTTTAAAAGAAAGTCTTTTTAATATGTATCCAAATCCAACTTCAAATTCTCTTTATTTTAGAAATGTAGAAGGTTTAAAAAGTGTTGCTCTTTTTACTTTATCAGGTACAGAAGTTATAAAATTAGATAAGTTAAGAACTTCAGTTGTTAAATTAGATCTATCAAATTTAGCAAAAGGAATGTACATTGTAAAATGCTTAATTGATGATTCTTATGTCATCAAAAAAATAATACTCAAATAAAACTCTAACTAAAAGAAACCTATAGAATGAAAATAATTCAGAAAAATAACTACTTAGTTTTAGCTCTTATTACCTTTTTGTTAATAGGGTGTTCGCAAGAACCAAAACAAAAAGAGATAAAAAAGAATCAACCCAATATCATTTTATTTGTAGCAGATGATCATGGTACAGATGCAATTGGTGCTTATGGTAACAAAGTAATTCAAACACCAAATTTAGATAAATTAGCATCTGAAGGAGTTAAGTTTAATAATGCATATTGCACAAGTGCAAGTTGTGCAGCAAGTAGATCTGTTATTCTTTCTGGTAAATTTGGTCATGCAACTGGTTCTTATGGTCATGTGCATGATTATCATCACTTTAGTACATATGAAGGAGAAACCTCTTTACCTGTTATCATGGAAAAACAAGGTTATGAAACTGCAAGAATTGGTAAATATCATGTTGCTCCAGAAAAAGTATATCATTTTAATACTGTTTTAGAAGCAGACCCTAGAAATACTGTAGAAATGGCAGAAGTTTGTGCAGATGTTTTAAAATCTGACAAACCTTTCTTCTTATATTTTTGTACAGATGATCCTCACAGAGGTCATCCTTTTGAACCAGATCCTTGGGATACACCAAATACATTTGGAAATAAAAAAGGAGGTTACACAGGTGTAAATGAAATTACTTATAAACCAGAAGATGTTTTAGTACCTTCTTTTTTACCTGATACTAAACAAAGTAGAGAAGAGATTGCACAATATTACCAAAGTGTTTCAAGAATAGATCAAGGTTTTGGTAAGTTAATGAAAATGTTAAAAGACACAGGTAAAGATAAAAACACAATTGTTATCTATATTTCTGATAACGGTATGGCTTTTCCAGGTGCAAAAACTACAGTGCACGAACCAGGAATTAAATTGCCTTGTATTATAAAAGACCCAACCAAAGGAGTTAAAAACGCAACAAATAATGCAATGATTTCTTGGGTAGATTTAACGCCAACTATTTTAGACATGGCAAAAATTGACTACAATAAAGAGCAATTTCATGGTAAGTCTTTCAATCCTATTATTAAAGAATCAAATCCTGAAGGATGGGATGAAATTTATGCATCACACACATTTCATGAGATAACAATGTATTACCCAATGAGAGTGGTTAGAAGTAAAAATTACAAACTAATTTGGAATATCGCTTGGAGATTAGAATATCCATTCGCCTCAGATTTATGGGCTTCTTCTACATGGCAAGGGATTTACAGAAATAAAATTGAAAATTTTGGACCAAAAAAAGTACAAGATTATCTCTTTAGACCTGAGTTTGAATTGTATGACTTGGCAAAAGACCCAGATGAGTTAAATAATTTAGCAACACAAAAAGAATTTGGAGAGGTTTTTGAAACCATGAAAAATAAAATGAAACAGTTTCAGACAAAAACAAAAGATCCTTGGAATATAATGTGGGGTCATGATGCATCTTTACAAGGTTCTGGAGTTAATTTGTAAATAAAAAACAAAAAATGAAAAGCAATACACTTAAAATAATTACGGTTATTATCTTATTTATTTCAGTTGGGTTTAATGCAACAGAAATCATAAATATTAAGCATGTAAAAGGAGATATGACTTTGGTAGTAAGAGAAGCTATTGAAAATGCAAAAACCAAAGACATTAAACTCGTATTCGAAAAAGGAAACTATTTTTTTAAAACAGATTATGCTGTTGGTAAGTATTTATATGTAACAAATCATGGAAATGGTTTTAAGAAAATCATTTTTAATTTCGAAGAATTCAATTCTGTAGAAATAGAAGGAAATAACTCTGAGTTCATTTTTAGAGGGCAAGTTTTACCTTTCTACTTTACAAATCTTAACAACATAAAAGTTCAGAATATTACCATAGATTGGGATATTCCTTTTTCATTTCAAGGAGATGTTACTGCTATCAATAAAAAAGAAGGTTGGTATGAATTAAAGCCATATAAGAAAGGGTTTTCTTGGAAATTAAGAAAAGGTAGAATTGAATTTCCAGGAATCAATCATTTTAATTTTACTTCATTAGGTAGCTCATTGTCTCATGATAAAGAAACCAAAGCAGTAGATTATGGTGCTTGGGATCAAGGTTTAAAATCTAATTATGTAGAAAAACGTCCAAATGGAATTTTACGTTTTTATGATAAAGGCTTAAAAAAATATCCAAGAGTTGGTTCAGTTTTTCAATCTAAAGGTGATAAAAAAAGCAACAGATATGCACCTGCTTTTTTAACGAAGAATTCTAAAAATGTAACGTTTAATTATGTTACAATTCATCATGCATTAGGTATGGGTTTTTTGTTTGAAAGATCAGAAGATATTAAAATTTTAAATTCAGGAATTTTCATAAGAGAAGGTTCAGACAGAGTAATGTCTATAGTAGCAGATGCAACCCATTTTGCCAACTGTAAAGGAGATATTTTAATTGAAGGTTGTCGTTTTGAAGGGATGTATGATGATGGAACAAACGTACATGGAACCTATGTTGAGGTAAATAAAATATTGGATAATAAAACTGTGAGAGTTGCTTTAAAACACGATCAGCAAATGGGATTTGAATTTGCTGGTGTTGATGATGAAATTTGGTTTATAAAGCAACCAAATCCAAAAAGAGCAGAAACAAATACAGTTACTTCAGTTAGAGTAATTAATGATTATTTTACAGATTTAACGTTTGCAAATGAAATTCCTTCAGATTTAAAAACAGGAGATATTCTAGAAAACAAAACTTGGAATCCAACTTTTACAATGCGTAAAAATGTGATTAGAGATCACAGAGCAAGAAATATTATTATAAAAACACCAAAGAAAATAATTATTGAAGACAATGATTTATCATCTATGATGTCATCTATCATGTTAAGAGGAGAAACTTTTTATTGGTTTGAATCTGGTAATGTAGAAGAAGTAATTATAAGAAACAACAGGTTTGTAGATTGTGCCTATGGAGGTATGGAACATGCTATTTTAAAGGTGTCTCCAAGGTTAGGTAAAACTTTTGATAAAACCATTACTTACGATAGAAATATCACTTTTGAAAACAATAAAATTGAAACTTTTGGCAATAGAATTATTTGGGCAGATAGAGTAGATGGCTTAACTATTAAAGGTAATACCATCAAACAAACTACCACTTTTAAAGCTCAATTTCCAAATGCTTATTTATTTGATTTAATTCATTGTGATAATGTAGAAATTACAAAAAATTCTTACTCAGGTAATCATAAGAATGTTTTAAAAGCAGATGATAATTCAAGCAAAACACTAAAAATTAAGAAAAATAAAGGGTTTAATAATCTATAATTATGAGAAACTCCAAATTTGGACTTCTTCTTTTTACGGTATTGTTACTGTTCAATTGTAAAAAGCGTGTCCAAAAAATAGTAGAAGAACCTAATCAAGTAGTCTTATTAGAAGGAGAATCTAATATGGCAGGAGCAGGAAATAAGCTAGAGAAATATTCTCATGAGCCATTTACTATTTTAAATATGTTTCCAGATCATGGATTTACTGATCCTCATACAATAATTGATAACGGAAGACTTTTTCTTTTTGGAGGTCATGACGAGTCGTGGAATACTGTTGATACTTGGAGAATGGATAGGTGGGAGATTTGGTCAACTTCCAATTTAAAAGATTGGAAACACGAAAGTAATATCTTTCCAAAAGATACTTATATAGGTAATTATTCTAATTGTTGGGCTGGAGATATTATAAAAAAAGACGATAAATATTATTGGTATTTTTCCAACAAAAATATAGATACAGGAGTTATGGTTTCCGATTCACCTACAGGACCATTTAAAGACGTTCTCGGAAAACCATTATTGCCTAAAGACATCATAAAAGGACATCCATACGATCCTGAGGTTTATGAAGAAAACGGAGTTTATACCATGTTTTTTTCTGCAGGAACTTACTATGCTGTAACACTTGCAGATGATATGATTTCCCTTGCAGATAAGCCACAGCCTATTGTGGTAAAAACAAAAGACGGAAAGAAAAAATTTACAAATGATAAATCTACTGTTTTTAAAAAAGGCGATAATTATTACTTGGTTTGGGGATCAAATTATGCCATGTCAAAACACCTTCGAGGACCTTATATTTATCAAGGGAAATTTCTAAAAGGAGGGCATAATAATGTGTTTCAATGGAATGGACAATGGTATGTGATTATGGAAAATAAAGATATTAGTTTGTTTTATCGAGGCGTTTCGTTAAAACCATTATACTTTAATGAAGACGGAACGATAAAAATTCCAAAAGGAGACAAAGAATATCCTCATGATGGACGCACTTGGACGTTTTCTCATTCTGAAATGGGCTGGAAAACCGTTAAAGGACCTCATTTAGAATGGAACAAAAACGGAAGTATTAAAGGTAAAGTATCCAAAAACACAACCATTGAAAGTAGTATGTGGTTACTAACAAACCTCACAAACTATCATACTTTAGAAATCAAATTAAAAAACCAAAGTGAAGCTACTCAAGCAAGAGTTTCAATAGCATCCTATGATATTGAAAAAGGTAAACGATTTTGGTTAGATAATAAGATTTACTGGGAAAAAGAGCAAAGTGTATTTATTGATATAGTACCAAATAGTAACGAATTTTTAAGTTATACAATTGATCTTTCAAAAGTTGAAAACTTAAAAACATTTTTAAAACAACTAAGAATAGAACCTGCTGTTAGAGAAAAAAAAGGGAGTTGGGAAATAGAATATATAAGTATTAAATAATAAAAACTATGAGTTTAAAAAAAGCAATTAATAGCATAAAAGCTATAGCATTTTTAATGGTAATGTTTGTTACAGTTAGTACAAGTGCCCAAATTTTAGAAAAAGAAGCAAACGCTAAAATTAAAACATTAAAAAAATTAGTTAAAAAAGCTAATAAAAAAGGGATTGATGTTTTAAAAGAAAAAACAACTATTAGAACAGCAGAAGTGTTTTTAAAGTATGCCAATTGGGATGAAAAAAACATAGAGCCAAATGCTAATTTATTTAAATTGGTGCCTTCTTTTAAAAAAGAAGCTTCTAAAATGGCAAGTGAATTGCCAGATTTTGAGAGAAAAGAGGTAAACTTAATGTTAGATAAAGCTATTATAGAAATTAAATCTTTGATAGCTAAAAAAACTTTTAGAAAACCAACTCCAAAAGTAGATTGGACAAAAGTTTCAGTAGAAAAAGACCAACTAACTTATAAAAATCGTCCTGTATTTTTAGCAGATTATACTTGGAAACCAAAAATCAAAGAGCTTACAGAATTTCATGGAAATCAAGATGGTTTTTTCTTAACGCCCTCTTATGTTACTGATGAAAGTGGAACAATTCATAAATATAGAATGAACTTGTTAAATGAGAAAACAGATGGTTCATTAGGTTTTATTTTTATGAATCATAAAGGAGTTCCAAAATGGTCTAAACAAAAATATGGACCCAACTTTAGTATGCGTGAAGACACCTATACTGCATATGATATAGACAATCCAGGAGCAAGAGAAATTCAGCAAAAATTATTGAGTGCTGTTGTGCCAAAAATGGCTGGTAAAAAGTTTACACAGTTAGGTTATATGTTGTGCAATGAACCTCATTTTTACACCTATAAAGATTCTAGAAGAAAAAAACTGCCTTGGGCATCTGGAGGTGTTTCTCATTTTACAATTAGTAAATTTAAAGTTTGGTTATCAGAAAAACATCAGAAAATAGAAAACTTAAATGCTGTTTGGAATACCAATTTTAAAGATTTTAACGATGTAAAAATTGATATTCCAATTGATATTGAATTAAAAGGAACTCCAATTTGGTTTGATTGGACTTCTTTTAACATGGATAGAGTTACAGATTGGTACACGTTCTTAAAATCTGAAATTACCAAACAAGATGCAGATGCAAAAGTGCATCTTAAAATTATGCCAAGTCTTTGGACAGAAAACAAAAGAGTTCATGGAATAGATTTAGAAGCATTAACGGATTTAAGTGGTATTGTTGGTAATGATTCTGGAGCAGACCATACCAAGATTTGGGGTAAAGCTCATGAATGGGAAAAACATTATGCTTTTGAGTGGAGAGAATTATGTATGGGATTTGATTTTATGAAATCTGTAAGCCCAATGAAAATTAATTTTAACTCAGAGTTACATTATTTGTCTACAGTTAGATCAAGAAAATTGGATTTACATCCATCATATGCAAGAGCAACATTTTGGTTAGCACATTCTTATGGAATGACAGCAAGTCAAATTTGGTATTGGCCAAGAAATGCAGATGGTTCTATTTCTAAAAAAGCTTTAAAAGACAAAGGATATGCTGGTTCTAATATTCAGCAACCAAGAGTTACCAATGAAGTTGCATTAACATTAATAGATTTAAACTCTTATGCAGAAGAAATAATGTCTATTCAAAGACAAAGAAAACCGCTTCGTCTTTTTTATTCTAAAACATCAGCAATTAACAAAAAAGAACATATGGATGATCTTTTTAAATTGTATGAAAGTTTAAATTTTGAAGGAACTCCATTAGGTTTTGTTACAGAGAACATCATTAAAAAACAAGACAATAACTCTTGGGATGTAGTTATGATTCATAAAACTCCTTTTGTTACAAATACTGAATTACAAGCTCTTCAATCGTATTTAAATAAAGGAGGAACTATTATTATTGATGATGAAAGTTTAGTGAAAAACGAATATGGAAACACTTTATTACCTTTAAAAGAATCAAAAGGAACGATTATTAAATTGAATGCTATTTCTAAAATAAAAGCAAAAGCATTAAATATTTTAAAGGAAAAACAATTGCTCTCTCAAATAAAAATTGAAGAGAAAAATTCAATGGGAACTAAAGGTTGTATTTGGCGAGTGGTAAAAAATAAGGAAGGAAATCATGTGCTTTCTGTTGTTAATGTTGGTAAATCAGAGGCAACTCTTTCTATTTCTTTAAATGATAATAATAATATTGTATGTAAAGATTTAATAAAAGGAATTACTGTTTCTTCAAAACCTGTTTTAAAACCACATGAAGTGTTTTTTGTAGAAATTACATCAAAAAAATAAATAAAAATGAAGTTAGTTAGGTTTATTGTTGTTTTTTGTGCATTTATCTTGTTTTCTAATATGATTGTATCTCAAGATAAAAATGAAGTTCAAGTTTTACTGTTAGCAGGTCAATCTAACATGGCAGGTGCAGGAGATTATGATGATTTAGATGAAACAATTAAACTAAGAATACAAAAAGTTGCACATAGAGTTTCTTTAAGTTTTAACGGTAAAAAAGCACAGCCACTTTCTTATTATAAGAATAAACCTAGCAAAAAATATAAATTTTTAAAACGTTTTGGACCTGAATTACTTTTAGGATTAACACTTGCAGAGAAAAATCCTGACAAAGAATATTTGTTGATTAAAAGATCTCAAGGAGGTACTTCTTTACATGGTGCTTGGAACCCAAATTGGACTGCTGATAAAGCAAAAATGATGGAAAAAGGAGAAAAAAAGCAAAACATGAAACTTTATGAGCTCCATATTTCAGACATCAAAAGAAATTTAAAAGAATTAGAAAAAACTCAAAAATCGTATAATATTATTGGTTTATTTTGGATGCAGGGAGAAAATGATGCTATCTCTGAAGTATCAGCAAAAAATTATAAAAACAATTTAAGGTCCTTGGTTTACGCTTATCGTAAAGAATTTGATGACAAAGAATTACCATTTGTATTTGGACAAATTAACTCACGATATGGAGTAAAAGGTGGTGCAGATTTGGTAAGAAAAAACATGGAAAAATTTGAGGTTCAAGATTATTATTCAAAATTAATTAGAACCACTAAAGATACTTCTTGGAGCGATTTTCCTAAATGGAGTGATAATGTGCATTACAATGCAGAAGGACAAAAACGTTTAGGTATTGCATTTGCAAAAGCTTTTTTTGAAATAAAAGAAAAATTATTAAGATAATCTGATTGTTTTAAAGATGAGGCTTAAAAGACAAAAGAGCAAATAAGAGAAATGAAAAAGATGTAGAAACATTAAAAAGCATAATGCTTCTGTAAAAATGTTTCGAAAATTCTGAAGATCATTAAATAGGTCAAAAAAGTAGTAATTGATAAAGTTTTGAGTTGGTTAAATAGTTAAAAATAATAATATGAAAAGACTTACTTATTTATTTATTCTAATAATTTTTATTGCTTGTGCAGTAACAAAAAATGATGCACAAGATAATGAAGTACAAGTAATTTTATTATCAGGACAATCAAATATGGTTGGCCATGGAAATTATGATGCCTTAGATGAAAGTATCAAAAAAAGAATTGCTAAAATATCAGATAGGGTTTTATTAAGTTCTTCTAAAGGTGATGCAAAACCATTATCATATTATACCTTAAATGGGAAAAAATATAATTTTGATAAACATTTTGGGCCAGAGTTATTTGTAGGATTAACATTGGCAGAAAAGTTCCCTAAAAAGAAATTTTTATTGATAAAAAAAGCAGTTGGAGGAACTTCCTTATATGGTGCTTGGAATCCAAATTGGAATCAAGAAAAATCGAATGCGTCAGAAAGAGGAGAGGTTAGAAAAAAACTAAAGTTATTTTCTGCGCATATAAACAATATCCAAAGAAATTTAAATAATTTAAAAGAAAAAGGAATAAAGTTTAAAATTTTGGGTGCTCTTTGGTTGCAAGGAGAGAGTGATACCAATAAAGAAATTACAGCTACAAGTTATCAAGAAAACTTAACAAATTTAATTGCGGCTTACAGAACAAAGTTGTCATCTAAAGAAATGCCTTTTGTTATTGGTCAAGTAAATCCTTTACCAAGAAAGTATAAAACAGGACCAAAACAAGTTAGAGAAGCTATGTTAACAGTAGCTAAAGCAGATGATAAAGTTGCAATTATAGAAACGACTTTTGGTAAACCTTGGAATGATTTTCCAAAACACTCAGATAATTTACATTACAAAACAGAAGGACAAAAAAGACTAGGAATTGCCTTTGCTAATAAATTACAAATACTATTAAAAAAATAAATATAAAAATGAAGAATAGAACTTTACAAACAACATCAAAAATCGTACTGTTTTTAATGTTAGTCGCTACTTTTATAGCTTGTAGTCAAAAGGAAAAACAGGTTAAAAAGCCAAATATTTTATGGGTCATTGCTGAAGATTTATCCCCTTTTATGGGAGCTTATGGTGATTCTATAAATATAGGTCATACACCAGTTATTGATAAATTGGCTGCAGATGGTGTACTTTTTAAAAGAGCTTATGCAACTGCTCCAGTTTGTTCTGCGGCAAGATCTGCATTAATTACTGGTGTTTATCAAACTACAACAGGTACACATAACCATAGATCTAGTAGGTTTACAAACGATTCTATTGTGCCAAAAGAACTTCAAATTCATTTGCCAAATGAAATGAAAACGATTCCTGAGTTGATGAAAAAAGCTGGATATTTTACTTTTAATAGTGGTAAAGACGATTACAATTTTCACTATGATAGAAGAGCTTTGTATGATGTAGGTACCAAAGAAAATTACAAAGCAGGTATGAACGGTTGGCAAGGTAATGTTGCAATTGACTATATGACCGTTAAAGATTATGTATGGAATGCTAGAAAAGATAAAAATCAACCTTGGTTTGGGCAAGTTCAAATTATGGGAGGAAAAAAGGATTATAAATACGTAAGAAAAGGAGAAAAACTAGCAACTAATGATGTTCCATTACCACCATATTTTCCAAATATACCATCACAAAGAAAAGCTTGGACTCTGCATTATAATGCAAACAGAGGTTCTGATGTGACTCTAGAAAAAATAATAAAGCAATTAAAAGCTGATGGAGAATTAGAAAATACTATTATCTTTTTCTTTTCAGATCATGGTAGTCCAACCTCTTTAAGACACAAGCAATTTTGTTATGAAGGAGGAATGCTAATTCCTTTAATTATAAAAGGAAATCATCCTGCTTTAAAAGCAGGAAATGTTAGAAAAGATTTAGTTTCTCTATTAGATGTTTCTGCTACAACTTTAGCGTTAGGTAAAGCTGAAATGCCTAATTACTTGGATGGGCAAAATTTATTTTCTACAAATTATAATGAAAATGAATATGTTGTAGGAGCCAGAGATAGATGTGATTATACGATAGATAAAATTAGAACTGTAGTATCTGAAGATTATAGGTACATCAAAAATTACTTTTTAGATAGACCTATGATGCAAGCTGGTTATAGAGATAATAAACCTATTGTAAAAGATTTAAAGAAGTTACATAATGAAGGTAAATTAACTCTTTATCAAGAAGAACATTGGTTTGGACAACGACCATCAGAAGAATTATATGATTTGAAAAAAGATCCTCATCAAATGAATAATTTAGCTTTAAACGCAGCATATGCTGATGTTTTAAAAAAGCATAGAACTGTTTTAGAAGATTGGATTGTAAAAACAGGTGATAAAGGTCAGCACCCAGAAGATGCAAAACAGTTAGAAGCTACTTATAATTTATGGAAAGACAGACCAAGGTTTAAAAACGCAAAAATAAATCCTGAGTACGACCAGTTTAAGAAATAGTTTTTCTACTATTAAATACATTTTATGTACTAAAAAATACAATTTTTTTGATGTTTTGAGCGAACTTCGTTAAAAAATAAATAACGTAAGTATGAAAACTCAGAGCATCAAAATTATATGTGTTTTAGCTTTATCCTTAATTACATTTTCAACTTTTAGTCAAAACGATAAATCAAAACCAAATGTTTTATTTATTATGGTTGATGATTTAAATGATTGGGTAGGTGCATTTGGTGGTAATCCACAAACGATTACTCCTAATATTGATGCATTAGCAAGTAAAAGTACCATCTTTAAAAACGCCTATTGTTCTGCTCCTTTATGCAATCCATCAAGAGCAAGTATCATGTCTGGTTACAGGCCTTCAACCACTGGTGTTTATGGAAATAAAGAACATTTTAGAGATGTTAAAGGTTTTGAAAATACAGTAACAATTCCTCAATATTTTGAAAAAAATGGATATAAAACTGCAGCAGCAGGAAAAATATTTCATAGCCCAAGAGGAAATGGAAAAAATCCAAAACCAGGAAGTGACCCAGGATCTTTTCAACAAGAAAGAAAAGGTGGTTTAGGAGGTACTTATCCTGATAAGAAAAACAAACATTCTCATGGGTTAAATCTAAAAGAATATGGAGTAAAAGGTTCTTTTTTACGTTCTTTTGATTGGTATGGAGTAGATGTAACTTTAGAAGATAATAATGATTTTAAATCTGCAGATTATGCTGCAAAATTCTTAGAAGAAGAGCATGACAAGCCATTCTTTTTAGCTTGCGGAATTTTTAGACCTCATTTGCCTTGGTTTGCTCCAAAACAGTTTTTTGACATGTATGATTTAGATAAAATTAAACTACCTAAAACTTTAAAAAATGATTTAGATGATGTTGGTAGAATGGGAAATAACATGGCTAAAAAAGGAGTACATAAATCTATTATTGAAAACGGTAAATGGAAAGAAGCTGTAAGGGCATATATGGCAAATATTTCTTTTGCAGATGCTTGTGTGGGTCATTTATTAAATGGTTTAAAAGAAAGTAAGTATGCAGAAAATACAATTATAGTTTTAATGGGAGATCATGGTTGGCATTTAGGTGAAAAAGAACACTGGTCTAAAAATGTATTATGGGAACGTTCTGCAAAAACACCTTTGTTAATTTTTGATCCAAGAGGTGGAAAAGGAAAAGTGAGTACTTCTATTGTTTCTTTATTAGATGTATATCCTACTTTAGTAGAAATGGCAAACTTACCAGAAAACAAAGAAAATGAAGGTGCTAGTATTTATGATTTAGTTCGTAAACCAGAAAAAGAATTAAAAGAATATGTGCTAACATCTAAATCTAAAGGAATTCATTCTTTAAGAAGTAAAAAATACAGATATACAGTTTATTCAGATGGTTTTGAAGAATTATACGATCATGAAATCGACCCAAATGAATGGAAAAATATAGCTAAGAATTCTTCTAATAAAGAAGTTTTGAAAAAGTTTAGAAAAGAATTAAAAAGAATTTTAAAATAACTTAAATGAATTTTAATACAAAATTTTTATACATAGCATTTATTGTTTTTTCTTTCTTTATTTCTTGTACAAAATCAAAAAAAGAAGCAATTAAAAATGATAAGAAACCAAATATCATTTTTGTTTTAGTAGATGATTTAGGATATGCAGATGTTGGTTTTAATGGCTCTAAATATTTTGAAACTCCAAATATTGATGCTTTAGCAAATAATAGTTTGGTGTTAGATAATGCTTATATGTATCCAACATGTTCACCATCTAGAACTGCAATTTTTACAGGAAAACAATCTTTTAGAACAGGTGTATATACAGTACCTGTTTTAGAAAAAGGAGATGATCAAGAAAATATTTTTTCAAGATGGACTGTTGGAAAAGAGCATCCAATTTATGCTGAACCTTTAGCAAAAGAAGGTTACAAATCAATTCATTTAGGTAAATGGCATATCGTTGGTCCTTATCCTAAGAAAGAATTGGCAAAAGAGTATCCATTAAAAGAAAAATTAAAGCAACCTAACCCTGGAGATTATACTTGGGTAGAAGCTCATAAAAAACCAGATATAAAACAATATTATCCAGAAGGAAGAGGCTTTATAAAAAATGTTGGCGGGACTTTTAGAGGAGATCCAGCTTTAGAAGAAGGTGGTTATAAAAGTGTTGCAGGTGGTTATTGGGCACCTTTTAGCAATCCATTTATAGACAAAAAACCAACAGATAATTGGTTAACAGATCGTTTAACAGATGATGCTATTGAATTTATGGATGAGCATAAAAACGAGCCTTTTTTAATCAATTTAAATTATTATGCAGTACATAGGCCAATTAGGTATAGAAGTAAAGAACAGTATGAATATTTTTTAAAGAAAGCAGAAGATACTGTAACTGGCCAAGGAGCAAATAAGAAAAAGAAGAAACACGAATATTTTGCAAGTTATGCAACCATGGTTTCGTCTGTAGATGATAATATTAAACGTATAACAGACTATTTAGATAAAAATAATTTAAGAGAAAATACTGTAATTATTTTTACTTCAGACAATGGTTACCATAGTATGGCAAGTGCCAATAAACAAATGCGTGGAGCAAAAGGGCATATTTATGAAGGTGGAATTAAAGTGCCAATGTTTGTAAACTGGCCAAAGAAAGTTACTCCAAGAAGAAGTGAAGTTGCTGTAAGTGGTTTAGATGTTTTTCCTACTTTAATGAATTTAGCAAATGTTAATGATTTTAAAGGAACTTTAGATGGGAATTCAATGACAGATTTGTTTTCTAAAGATGATGAAAAATTAAAAGAAAGACCATTGTTTTGGCATTTAGCTAGTCGTTTTAAACACGGTACTTGCTCAGTAATTAGAAAAGGAGATTATAAATTAATTCAGTTTTTAGCAGATGGAAAATTAGAATTATACAACTTAAAAAAAGATCCTAAAGAATCTAAAAATTTATCGAACATTGAGTTAAAAACAACTCAGAATTTATTGAGAGAATTGGTTACTTGGAGAAAAGAAAATAAAGTTCCTTTACCACCAAACTCTATTCTTAAGTTTTAGATTATAAAAAAGAGCAAACTTTGTACTTTAGTATTAATGTTTTTATAAACACCTCATATTGAGGTGTTTTTTTATGCTTTATAGTTTTAGATAAACTAACAAACACATTAAATTTATTTTTAGAAACATTAATTCATATAAGTTGCTTTAAATTTATCATATAAATGAAACAATAGTAACAATGAAAAGAAGAGATTTTTTTAAAAAAGGAACAAAAGGTGTTGTAGCTGCTAGTTTATTTCCAATTATGGGCGATATTTCTGCACAAACCTCTAATAGTAAAAACCTTTTATTTAAAGAAGAAGAAGCACTGAAAAAGACTTTAAAAAAAGACCCTATTCACAGAAAGAATTTAAAGGTTGATGTTGCTGTTATTGGTGGAGGAATGTCTGGTATTTCTGCTGCGGTTTCTGCTGCCAGAAATGGAGCAAAAGTTGTTTTAGTACAAGATAGACCTGTATTAGGAGGAAATGCTTCTAGTGAAATGAGAGTAACTGTAAATGGTGTAAAAAATTTATCGAATAAACATAAAATTGAACGAGAAACAGGAATTGTAGAAGAATTATTAATAGAAAACTGGCATTACAATCCACAAGAATCTTATCATGTATGGGATCATGTTTTGTACAATTATGTAATTCGTGAAAAAAATATAACCTTATTATTAAATACAACTGCATTAGATGTAGAGGTTTCTAAAAATAAAATCAAATCAGTTGTTTGTCGTCAATTAACAACAGAAACCGATTTTACTATTAAAGCCCCAATTTTTATTGATTGCTCTGGAGATGGTTTTATGGCTGCAAGTGCAGGAGCAGAATTTAGACAAGGACGTGAAGGTAAAGCAGAATTTAATGAACAATTTGCACCAGATGAACCAGATGGTTGGGTAATGGGAGATTGTATTATGATGTCTACAAAAGATATGGGAAAACCTGTGCCTTTTCATGCTCCAGATTATGCAATTCCTTTTGATGCAGAAAAAGCATTAAAAGATAAACACAGAAAAATAAAACAAGTTAAAGAAGGTTTTTGGTGGGTAGAATTAAGTAGTGATGTAGATATTATTGGTGAAAGAGATGAAATTCGTCACAGATTATTAGCACATTTTTACGGAGTTTGGGATCATGTTAAAAACTCAGGAGATTTTCCTGAAGCTGAAAATGTTGCTTTAGATTGGATTGGTTCTATTCCTGGTAGAAGAGAATCTCGAAGATTTATGGGAGATTATATTTTAAATGAAAGAGATTTATTAGAAGCAAGACATTTTGATGATGCTGTTGCTTTTGGTGGTTGGTCTTTAGATGAACATTGTCCTGGAGGAATTGAAAATTTAGATGAACCAGCAAGTTATTTTCATTCAAGATTTAAAGAAGTATATCAAGTACCTTTTAGAAGTTTGTATTCTAGAAACATAGAAAATTTATTATTTGCAGGAAGAAATGTAAGTGTAACCCATATGGCACTTTCATCAACAAGAATTATTGGTACTTGTTGTATGATGGGACAAGCTGTAGGTACTGCAGGAGCAATGTGTGCAGAAAAAGGAGTTTCACCAAGAAAATTATATCAAAAAAATATTAATGAACTGCAAGAGCAATTGTTAAGAGACGATTCTTATTTTCCTAACAGACCTGCAAAAGATAAAAATGATAAAGCAAAATCAGCGAGTTTAATTTTTGCTTCTTCTACAAGCTCAGGAGATGTAAAAAATTTAACAAATGGTGTAGGTAGAGATTTAGTAGATAAAATTAATCATTGGCAATCATCAGGATTAAATGCAGAATTGCAATTAGAATGGAGCAGACCTCAAAAATTTACAAGTGTAGAAATGAAGTTCGATACCAATTTGCAACGTAATATGATGATGCATAAGAACCCTGCTAAAAACAAAAACCAAGTTACTGCAGTTCCACCAGAATTGGTTAAAGATTTTACTGTAGAAGCAAGAGTTAATGGTCAGTGGAAAGAAGTTGGTAAAAAAGAATACAACCTTACACGTTTGGTAAAAATTAATTTTAATGAAGTAAAAGCAACAGCAATTCGTTTAAAATTAAAAAACACACATGGTAAAGAGAATATAAGAATGTACGAGATAAGATGTTATTAAAATTAGTAACAAATATTAACAAAAGAGTAAGATTTTTTGTAAAATCTTATTCTTTTGGATTAAACTTTTTATTTTTATTTAGTCTTATTAGAAATAATAATGATAAAATGAAAACAACTAATTTATTTCAAAAAGTATTATTCCTTTTTATAATTCTATGTTTTTTAAGCTTTATAAAAATTAATAAACATAGTAACGAAAAAAACTCAAAACCAATTCTTAAAGAGAAGGTTAAACCGAAACCTAATTTAATAATCATACAAACTGATGAGCATAATTTTAGAACTTTAAGTGCTTATCAAAAATTATTATCTAAAGACCAAGCTTTAGTTTGGGGAGAAAATGCTAAAATAGAAACTCCATTTATAGATTCTTTAGCAGAAGAAGGTGCAATCTACACTAGTTACTATTCTACATCTCCTGTTTGTACTCCTTCTAGAGCATCTTTTGTTTCAGGTTTATACCCTTATGCAACTGGTGCAGATAAAAATGATAATCCTTTAAAAGATAATATTGTAACATTCGCAGAAATTTTAAGAAGAGATGGTTATGCTACTTCTTATGTGGGTAAATGGCATTTAGAAGGACGCTCTAAAAAAGAGTTAGCTAATGATAAGAAATCTAAAATCTGTTTTATTCCAGAACGTAAATTCGGTTTTACAGATAATAGGTTTATGATTAATAATGGACATTCACCTTACATCAAAGAATTAAAAGACGGTAGGTTAAAATTTGTGAACGGAAAAAAATCTAGAGAGCTAGATAAAA
Organism: Polaribacter sp. Z022; assembly: GCF_023555495.1. Lineage (GTDB taxonomy): Bacteria > Bacteroidota > Bacteroidia > Flavobacteriales > Flavobacteriaceae > Polaribacter. The sequence continues at coordinate 187,972 of NZ_JALCZO010000005.1, forward strand.
ACGGAAAATCTAAAGACGGTTTGCAATATCTTACTGACTTCTTAACGGATAAAAGTTTAGAAATTTTAGAGCGTGATAAAAACGAGCCATTTTGTTTAATGTTATCTATTCCAGATCCACATACACCAAATGTTTCAAGAGAACCATATACTTCTATGTATAAAAACATGAAGTTTGAAATTCCTGAAACTATGAGGGTAATAACAGATATTGAAAGACCAAAATCTGGTTCCCCTAAAAATAAGAATGAAGCCAAGGAATTTAATCAAACCTATTTGAGAAATTATTTTGGTATGGTTAAATCTATTGATGATAGTGTTGGTAGAATTTTAAAGTTTTTAAAAGACAATAACCTAGAAAAAAATACAATTGTAGTTTTTACTTCAGATCATGGTGATATGTTATTTGAACACAAAAGAAGAAATAAAAGTGTTCCTTATGAGTCATCATCAAGAATTCCTTTTTTGATTAAATATCCAAAAAAAATAAAAGCGGGTAAGGTTATACATAAAGCATATACAACTGCAGATTTTGCGCCAACAATATTATCATTAATGGATGCAAAACCAATACCAAACACACATGGAATAGATGATAGTAAGGTTTTACAAAACAATCAAAAAGAAGTTTTTTCAGAAAGGATTACTTATACAAGAAATACCAGTACTTGGGTAACAGCAGTGTCTGATAATTATAAATTAATCTTATCAAAAAAAGAAAAGCCTTGGTTATTCGATTTAAAGAAAGACCCTAATGAGTTGTATAATGTTTACAATAAAAAAGGTTATAAAGATATTTCATCTAAAATGTTGCAAGAGCTTAAAAAACAAATGACAGTTTATAAAGACCCTCATTTTAAAGGAAAACAAGCGTTTAACTACTAAAATAATTTAAGATGAAGAATATAAAAATATATAAAAGTCAAATATTACTGTTAGCAATTGTTTTCTTTTCGCTTTCAGCCAATGCTCAAAATTTTTCAACAAAGACAAACAATATTAGAAACTCTGTAGTTGCTGAAATTAATCAGGAACCTGTTTTGTTTTTATCTAGTTTAAGTTCAAGTTTAGCTGCTTATACTTTAAAAGGCGAAGAATTATGGAACTTTAAAATTGATAACCCATCAGTAATTTTTGAAATTTTAGCAGAAGACATCAATAATGATGGCAATGATGATTTATTAGCAGTTGCAGGAAATGGAATTGTGTATTGTATCAACAGTGATGGAAAATTATTGTGGAAATATTCACCAGAACAAAAAACACGTTTATCTGAAATTGCAGTTGTAAAAAACAATGATAAAATTCAAATTTTTGCGGGTGGAAACAACTACCAATTATATGAATTAAATACTCAAGGAAAATTAGTTTCAAAAACTAAAATTAAAGGAGTTGTTAGAAAAATAGAATCAGGTAAATTCTTAGATTCCTCTAAAGAAACGTTGTTTTTAATGACTTATGTGCACGATAAATTCAGATGGGAATTTATGGGCTTTTTAAATCCAGAAACCAAAGCAATTATTAAACAAGTAAGTTATAAGAAAAACGATTTAAAATCTTTGTCTAAAATAATGGTTACAGATATTGAAATTGCAGATATCAATAAAGATCATAAAGATGATATTTTGTTTTTTGGTGATACTAAGTTTAGACCATTTTTCACAACACTAGATGCTAATTTTAATGTCATAGCAGAATATGAAGGAAACAGAAAGCAGACACAACGTTATGCACATTCTCAAGGTACTTTTTTACCAAAAAGAAATGAAATTATGTTTCAGCATGGAGGTATTTTAATTGTTTTAGATCATAAAGGAAAACTAAAAAATACTGGTGGAGAAAGGTATGGTAAAGGTGTGTATAGCAATTTTGTGTATGAATCTAAAACCAATCAATTAATTGCTACAGGTACAGTAGATGGAGGTAACAATGTAGATTTTTATAATGTATCAAAAAACAATTGGCACAAAACAAAATACCAAAAACAAGGTAGCATGTTAGCGGTTGAAAAGAATCTAGACAAACTCTATAAACAAGTTCTTAATTTTAAAATGCCTAATTATCAGCAAAAGTCTGATAAACCTTGGGTAATGGTTACCAAAGCAGATTTAGATTCTAAACTAGATAAACTTGATGGAAATTCTATAAAATTTGTTATTCAAAAATCGCCTAAAGAATCTACAGATAGAACACATTTAGTTCAGAAATTAGGAAAAATTGCACTAAAAAAAGACAAAAGAGGAAAATATCAGGATTCTAGAGAAGACATCATTCAAATGGCAAAAGACTATGAAGCAAAAGGACAACCTTTTACTTTTTGGGCTGGTCATGGAAATGATCCTTTTTACATTCAAATAGAAACTTTAGAAGAAATATTAAGAGTTGCTCCTACAACTTGTTACGGATTTGTGTATGCAGAAATGGATAAGGTAGATGATCCAAGAGTTATTCATTTTGTAAAAGAATATATGCCAAGGTTGGCAAAAGCAATTCGTAAAAATAATAGAGCAAAATTATATTTTAGATACAAAAATATGTTTTGGGCAGCAACATCACACTTACCTCTTTGGAAAGAAATGTTTTTCTCAGGGAAATATAGTGATTTTTTAGCTCCAGCTTCAGAAGATACAAGTAATCGAATTCAAGATTTAAATTTAGCAGGTAGAGTAGGAATGTTTGCAGGTGGATATATCAACGATTTTACAATGCGATTGATAGATGATAATCCTACAAGTTGGAGACCATTAACTCCTGGAGGTCAAAACTCTGTTTCACCTTATTTAAGGCAAGGGGTTATGATGGCTGCTTATGGAGCACGTTATGGAGTTTTATTTAATGGCGGATTTGTTGAAGAACCAGGTCTTAATATTTTATTTGCAATGATGAAATCTGGTGTATTACCTATAGTAGAAAAAGAAAATATACAATCTATTGGTTCTTGGCATTTGATAAAAGATGTAGATGAAAAATTGGTACATTCTGTAGATACACATCACAGTATCAATCAATATAAAAAGGATGATGAAAATGCAGTTTTTTCTGTTGGCCAAATGCATTGGGCAGGAACAAATATTCCTGAAAATGATTTTTCTAAAATAGCCTTAGGTGTTCATTACAGGTGGTTAAATTATATGCCTGAAACTCCAAATGGAATGGTGCCAATTGCTCCTATTGAATCTAAAGAAATGTTAGTAAAAAAGAACATTCCTTTTAGTGTTAGTAATGGTAAAAAAGGGTATTTAAACAATGAGTTTGTATCAGCTAAAGAATATCAATCAACATTAAAAAATCAAGTAGAAAAAGGTGCTAAACAATTACCAATAATTGTTAAAGGTGCTGCTTGGTCTGCTATTAAAATTGATGAAAATCATACAAGAATTATTTTAATGGATCAAGGTTATATTGAGCCTCAAGATAGAGATGTAACCATTACGTTTCAAAATAGAAAACCAAAATCAGCTAAAGATATTTTAAGTAATGATGTGCTTAAAATCAAAAATAATAAGTTAGAAACCAAAGTTTTAGCGGGTTCTTTGCAGTTTATAGATATTAAATATTAAAAAAAGTGATTGGACTAAAAAAGATTTTATTAGCAGTTATTATTTGTTTCAATTTTTCTTTGTATTCACAAAATGAAAGCGATTTCTATACAGAAACTTGGAATAATGGTGTTACAAAAAATTTAGTTACAGACTTTGGTGCTAATGGTAATGACGCCCTAGATGATTCAAGTGCAATGCAAGCTGCCATTAATAATGTTACAGCATTAGCAAATGGAGGTAAAATTATAATTCCTGCTGGTACTTATTATTTGGGTAATATTAATATGAAATCTAAAGTCCATTTGGTATTTGATAAAGATGCTATAGTTAAACCTATAATTCCAGATTCTGGTAATTGGAGAGTTTTTTCATTTGGTAAAAAAAGTGCAACAGTTAAAGATGTTAGCATTAGAGGTGATGGAGGTAAGTTTACAATAGATTTTAGAGTTCCAGATATTTCTAAAAATTTAAGAGGACAAGTTTTTTTAATGTTAAATGTTGATAATTTTTTAATTGACAACTTTCATTTATTAGATGACAATACAATTTTTAATGCTGCTAATTTTGGGTTTACTGATTACAATGGTCAATTTTATGGACCACAAAATGGAGTTTTTAAAAATGCAAGCGATAACAGAGCACATGCTGGCTATGGAATTGCGCAAGTAAGAATTGGTAAACATATTTTGTTTAAAGATTTGGTTGGAAATGGAGGGGTAACTTTAAGAATAGAATCTGGTTCTTTACAAATTGTAGAATTGCATGAAGAAACTCATGATTTAGGAATTTTTGATATTGTTGGAAGAAATATTTCAGGATCAAATTGTAATTCTGCGCTTATGATTTCTCCTCATACAATGACAAATGGTAAAGTAGATGTAGAGAATGTAACAACAACAGATTGTGCAACTGCAGTAAGAATTGATAAAGGTTTTGATGAGCATGGGTACCCAGCAGGTACTTTTTCTGATGATTGTATTGTATCAAATGTAACTGCTAATTATGGTGTAAATGCACAATTAAATTGGTGGAGAGTAAAATACCTACCTTGTGACAAAGCAATAAGAGATTTAGTTTCTACAACTTATAATCCAGATGGAGAAAGTTATAATGCTCCAGCAATTGCTGCTATTATTAATACAGCTACAGGAACTGGTGCTGGAACTTTTAATGTGAATTTTTCTAATGTTATTCAAAATGGTTTTGAATATCAATCTAAAACCATGTTAACAACTGAAGATAATACAGATACTACTAAAAATTCTTGGCCATATTGTGAGTCTTCATTGTCTGTAAATAGTAGTAATTTATTAGAAGAATTCATTTTATATCCTAATCCTACTAAAGATTTTGTACATATTAATCTTCCAAATGTAGAAAGTATTACCCTATATAATATTTTAGGAAAAAGAATGGATAATATTTCGTTTCTAAGAAATAATAAGGCCATTAAAGTAGATGTAAGAAGCCTAAAAACTGGAGTTTATTTTCTAAAAATTAAAGAAGATTCATCAAAACCATCAATAAACATAAAATTGCAAAAAATATGATTTGTTTAAATAGTATAAAAAAACTGAAAATTGCCATTCTTTTTTTAACCTTAAGCCTTATTGGATTTTCAGCATTTGCCCAAAAACAACAAAAACCAAATATTCTTTTTATTGCTATTGATGATTTGAATGATTGGGTAAGCCCACTTGAAGGGAACAAACAAGCCATCACTCCAAATATGGATAAACTAACTAAAAGTGGAGCAGTGGTGTTTAAAAATGGAGTTACTCCAGCCCCAATTTGTGGGCCATCTCGTTCAGCAATTTTATCTGGATTTTTACCTAGCACTTCAGGTGTTTATGCGAATTCACATGACATGTTATATTCAGAGTTAGTTCAGAAAAATCCAACTTTACCAGAATATTTTTCATTAAATGGTTATCATACGTTATCTAATGGAAAAATGTTTCATAAACATGGTACAAAAAATGGAAAAACAGATTTTGGTGCTTGGGCTTTTGATGAATTTTCAAGAGCTAGAAGATATAATAAAGATGCTGTAAATAATAAATATGTTACATCTTCTAAAGCAGGAGCAATTAATGGAGTTGTAAAACTAGAATACAAAGAGAAAAAAGCAAAACTTAGTTGGGGACCAACAAAAGATAAATTTGAAAAAACGGTAGATTTTGGTGTTGCAGATTGGGCAAGAAAACAACTACAAAGAGATTTTGACAAGCCTTTTTTCATGTCAGTTGGTTTTATAAAACCACACTTACCATGGTTTGTTCCTCAAGAGTTTTTTGATATGTATGATATCAATAAAATAGAAGATTTAATAATTAAAGAAGATGATTTAGCAGACATAACAAATGCCCAAGGAAAGCAGAAATTTAAACCAACTGCAGAATACAAGTGGATTAAAAAACACAATCTTAGTAAAGAAGCTACAAGAGCATATTTGGCAAACGTAAGTTATGTAGACAAGTGTTTAGGTATTGTAATGGATGCTTTAGAAAAAAGTGGTTATGCAGACAATACTATTATTGTCATTTGGGGAGACCATGGATGGCATTTAGGTGAAAAACAACGTTATTTAAAAAATACTTTGTGGTCTGAAGCTGTAAAACCTCCATTTTTTGTGAAGCTCCCAGGAATGGAAAAGACAATTATATCAGATAAAACTGTAAGTTTATTAGATTTATATCCAACGTTAATCAGTTTAGCAAATTTGCCTAAGAAAGATAATTTAGATGGACATGATTTTTCTAAATTATTAAAAAATCCTTCTTCTAATTGGAAATACCCTGGTGTTACTGTTTCAGCAAATGGAACATCAGTTTTAACAGAAAAACTTCATTATATTAAATATTTATCTGGTGAAGAAGAATTGTATGACATTGTAAATGATCCCCATGAATGGAATAATTTAATTAAAGATTCAAGGTATAAAAAAGAGATTAAAGAGTTAAAAAAGTGGATTCCTAAGAAAAGGAAAAAAGCGAGTAAAGAAAGGTATAAAAAGCCAAAAAACTATGTGGATGCAGATCAAGATCCAACCATAAAAGCAACACGCGTTTTTAAAAAATAATATCAAATGAAATCAAAAATTATTTTAACAATTACTGCAATAATTATCATTGCTCTTTTAAGTTGTAAAGGTCAAAAAACAGTTTCTAATTCTACTAAGAATAAAGTAGAATCAAAAGAGAAGCCAAATTTAATAATCATTCATACAGATGAGCATAATTTTAGAACTTTAAGTGCTTATCAAAAGTTATTACCAGAAGAACAAGCTTTTGTTTGGGGAAAAGGAAACAATTCTAAAACGCCAAATATCGATAAAATTGCAAACGAAGGGGCAATAGCAACTAGTTATTATTGTGCTTCACCTGTTTGTACTCCTTCTAGAGCTTCATTGGTTACAGGATTATATCCTCAAGCTACAGGAGCTCCAAAAAATGGATTGCATATTAGCAAAGATGTTCCAACTTTTGCTACAATCTTAAGAGATCAGGGTTATGCAACGTCTTATGTAGGTAAATGGCATTTAGCTGGTCATAAAAAATATGTTTTTGATATAGAATACAAAGCAGGTTTTGAGGATAATAGATATATGATGAGAGGTGGTCATGCTCCTTATTTTCATATAAAAAATGGAAAATTTAAAGGGATAAATGAAAAAGCTGCTGCAAGATTACCAAAAGAAGAAGTAATTCATTTAACCGACTTTTTTACTGATAAAACATTAGAAATTTTAGAAAGAGATAAAAACAAACCTTTTGCTCTAATGCTTTCTATTCCAGATCCACATACACCAGATTATGCAAAGCCTCCTTACAATACTATGTATCAAGATTTAGATATTAAAGCGCCTAAAACTATGGCACCAGAATATGTAGCTTTAAAACCATCTTGGGCTAGAAGTATGAATAAGAATGATAAAAATGAGGCTGTAGGAAAAAAATCATTTGAAAATGAAAAAAATGCATTGAAACAATATTTTGGTATGGTAAGCCATATAGATGATTCTGTAGGTAGAATATTACAATTTTTAGATGATAATAATTTATCAGAAAATACAATTGTAGTGTTTACTTCAGATCATGGAGATATGTTTTTTGAACACAATAGACGTAACAAAGGCGTGCCTTATGAAGGTTCTGCTAGAATTCCGTTTGTAATAAGATATCCTAATAAAATTCCTTCAGGAAAAGTATTAAATACTGCATATACAAATGTAGATTTTGTTCCAACTATTTTAAGTTTAATGAATGTAAAAAGTAATGCAAAGTTTCATGGTTTAGACACTTCTGATGATTTTACAAATAATAAAAAAGAAATAACAAGCGATAGAATTACCTATTTTGCAAAATCTGGTGGATGGTGGGTTTCTGCAGTTAATGATAGATATAAATTGGTGATTGATAAAAAAGAAAAACCGTATTTATTTGATTTACAAAAAGATCCAGATGAATTGATAAATTTCTATTATGATAAAGAGTATGCAGCCATTGCTAAAAAGATGCAAACAGAATTATTTAAGCAATTAGAAAAGTATGACGAACCTGGTTTAAAAAAGGGAGGTTATAAAACAAAATAATCAATTATTTATGCTGATTTAAAACGGATGAAAAAGCTATTTTCTTTATTACTTTTTATTACTACCACCATTTTGATAGCTCAAAACGATGAGGTTAGAAGTAGAATAAATTTTAATAATAACTGGAAATTTAATTTATCTAATAAAGGAGAATATTCAAAACCAGATTATTTAGATGAAGATTGGCGCACCTTAAATGTACCTCACGATTGGAGTATAGAACAAGAATTTAGTAAAAATAATTCTGGAAGAAATGCATGGTTACCAGGAGGCATTGGTTGGTACAGAAAGTCGGTTGTTATAGCTAAACAAGATGCAGATAAAGAATTTTTGATTGAATTTGATGGTGTATATAAAAATTCGACGCTTTGGATAAATGGACATTATGTAGGGAACCAAAATGATGGTTACACTAATTTTCATTACAATATTACTTCCTTCTTAAAATTTGGAGAGAAAAATACTTTTGCAGTTAAAGTAGATAATTCAATACAACCCAATTGCAGGTGGTATTCAGGCTCTGGAATTTACAGAAATGTTTGGTTAGTTAAAACTAATAAAATTGCTGTTGATCAGTTTGGGACATTTATTACTACTCCAAAAATATCGGAAGATATAGCTCTTGTAAATATTGAAACAACTATTAGAAATTATAGTAATTCTGAGAGTATTAGCATTGAAACTGTAATTTATAACGCCAAAGGATTAAAAGTTGGCTCTGTAAAGTCAAATAAGAACTTAAAGAATAGAACTACAACAAAAATTAATCAACAAGTAACTATTAATAAACCTGAGTTTTGGTCTCTGCAAGACACTAAAACTTATTCTGCAAAAAGTGTCATTTCTAAAAATGGTAAAGTATTAGATGTTTATAATTCCAAATTCGGTATTAGAACTCTAGAGTTTCATCCTAAAAATGGCTTCTTCTTAAATGGAGAAAATTTAAAATTAAAAGGAGTTTGCTTGCACCATGAAGCAGGTGTTTTAGGAGCTGCAGTTCCTATAGATATTTGGAAATCGCGATTAAAAACGTTAAAAAGTTTTGGTTGCAATGCTATTAGAACTGCTCATAACCCAATGTCTAAGGAGTTTTTAGATTTATGTGATGAAATGGGGTTTTTGGTGATGAATGAGTTTGTAGATAAATGGAATTCTGATGCTTCTTTAGTTTGGGCGCCAAAAAAACATCCTACTTTTTTTAATCCAAGTGGTTTTGCAGATCCATTTTTTGAGTTTGAATGGCAGAAAAATTATAAAACAACCATTTTAAGAGATAGAAATCATCCATGTGTTATTATTTGGAGTGTTGGTAACGAAAATCATTCTCCAGGAACTGTAGAACAAATTGAAGGACTCAGAAGATATACTGCTTTTGTACGTTCTTTAGACCCTACAAGACCTGTTGTTTCTGGAATGGAAAGAGGAAAAGATGGAGATCCATCAGAAAAAATTAAAGCCATTATAAAAACTACTAATGAAATGGATTTAATTGCTATGAATTATGGTGAACAATGGGTGAAAGAAATTGGTTTGCAAAATCCTGATAAACCTTATGTTAGCACAGAAAGTTATATATATTTTAATAGTACACCTAAAAAAAGATTTGCAAACATAGAAAAAGCACCTTGGATTGATGTGTTAGAAAATAACCATAATATGGGGTTATTTTTATGGGTTGGGATTGATTATTTAGGAGAATCTCGAAATTTTCCAAAACTAGGTTCTGATTCTGGGTTGCTAGATAGAGCAGGTTTTAGAAAAGAAATTTCTTATTTATATGAAGCTTTTTGGTCTAAAAAACCAATGGTAAGAATTGCGGTTTATGATGGAAAAGCAGATGATTTTTCTACCTCAGGTAGATGGGGTTCTCCACCAATGAAATCGAATTGGAATTTAGAAAAAAACAAAAAGTACGATTTAGTTACATACACAAACTGCGATTCTGTAGACTTATATTTAAACGGAAAGAAAATTGGAAATAAAAAACTAAAAGATTTCTCTAATTGGATTGTAAAGTGGAGAGATGTTAATTATAAACCTGGAACTTTAAAAGCAGTTGGAATTATTAACGGAAAACCGGTTTGTGAATATGTTATAAGAACATCAAAAAAACCAAGTTCTTTTAAATTTATTCCTAAAGAAATTACTACAAGAAAAATTATTCAAGTAGAAGTAAATCTAACTGATAGAAAAGGAGTTTTAGTCAGTCATATACCCACTAAAGTTAATTTTAAAATTAACGGAAACGCCAAAATAATTGGTATTGATAATGGAGATGTTACAGATGCATCAAATTTTAACAATACCAAAACTGGAATTATAAAAAACGGTAGATGTTTGGTACTTATACAAGTAGAAAATACAAAAAAAGACATTAGTTTAATTGCTTTTAACAATCAAATAAAAAAAGAAAAGACAATTTTAAAAAAAGAATAACATATCTAAAAAATAACTACTTAAGGTAATAAACGATTGTACTTAGATAATTTTATTTTATTACTTGTCTAAGTATGTTTTTACATTTATAACAATTAATTTATTAAAATGAAAATCAACCCACTTATTGTATTACTTCTATTTTCACAACTAATTTTTTCACAAAACGATTGGGAAAATGAATTAATGTTCGAACAAAACAAACTACGTTCTAGAGTACCGAGTTATTCTTACAAAACACATGCAGATGCTTTGGAAGGTAATAGAGAAAATGCTAGAATAAAATCGTTAAATGGAACTTGGAAATTTAACTTTGTACCTACCTCTAAAGAAAGACCTCAAGATTTTATCAAAAAAGATTTTAATGATGCAAGTTGGAAAGACATTCCTGTGCCTTCTAATTGGGAGTTACAAGGATATGATATCCCTATTTATTCTAATATTATCTATCCATTTACACCACATATTAAAACTGGAGGGAAAAGAAAATATAGTTATTTGGGACCACATCCACCTCAATTTCCATTTATAGAAAAGTACAGAGATAATCCTGTAGGGTCTTATTATAGAGATTTTACCATCCCAAAAGATTGGGATAATCAATCAGTAGTTTTACATTTTGGTGGAGTTTCATCAGCATTTTATGTCTGGGTAAATGGTAAAAAAGTTGGTTATAGTCAAGGTAGTAGATTGGCAGCAGAATTTGATATTACCGAGTTTTTAGAAGAAGGAAAAAACAGAGTTGCAGTTCAGGTTTTTAGATGGAGTGATGGGAGTTATTTCGAAGACCAGGATATGTGGCGTTTAAGCGGAATTCATAGAGAAGTGTTATTAATTGCACAACCTAAAGTTTCTTTAAATGACTTTTTTGTGAGAACAAAGTTCGATGATAAGTTAGAGAATGCAAAACTAGAAATTCGTCCACATATTTGGATGAAAGGTGATGAAAACAGTTTTAAAAATTGGACTATTTCTGCAAATTTATATGACGCAGGAAACAATAAAGTAACTACAAAAGCAATGACTTGCGCTGTAGAAAGTGTTCATTTTGAAAGATGGAATCAAAGAGATATTAACAAGTTTGCTTTTTTAGAAGCACAAATTAAGAATCCTAAAAAATGGTCTTCAGAAAACCCATATTTATATACTTTGGTGTTTGATGTTAAAGATGCTTCAGGAAAAATTATTGAATCTAGAAGTCAAAAAATAGGTTTTAGACAAATTAGTTTTAGCAAAGAAAACGAGTTGTTAATTAATGGAAAACCGACTAAAATAAAAGGTGTAAATAGACACGATCATCATCCTATAAGAGGAAAAGCTTTAACCAGAAAAGATTTAGAAGATGATGTAATATTGATGAAACAATTCAATTTTAATGCAGTAAGAACTTCACATTATCCAAATGATCCGTATTTCTATGATCTGTGCGATAAATACGGAATTTATGTGATGGATGAAGCCAACATCGAAAATCATCATTTAGGAAGTTATGCACCACAACAACCAAGTTTGGCAATTCCTATTTTAAGTAGAGTAATGAGAATGGTAGATAGAGATAAAAATCATCCATCTATAATTTCTTGGTCTTTAGGTAATGAAGCAGGAACAGGACCTGCATTTGCAGCAGCTGCTAGTTGGGTAAAAGATTATGATGCATCACGTTTTGTACATTATGAAGGCGCACAAGGAGATCCTACTCATCCTGAATATAAAGAAGGAGAAGAAGGACAAAAAGTGTTTAGAGGAAAAGCACACGCTAATCCAACAGATCCTTATTATGTAGATGTTTTGAGTAGAATGTATCCTGAGATTTATCAACTAAAAGCAATGTCTGAAAGCAAATACATCAACAGACCTATTGTTATGTGTGAATATGCCCATGCAATGGGGAATTCTATAGGGAATTTAGGTGAATATTGGGATTTAATCAATTCTAAAAAGAATTTAATTGGTGGTTTTATTTGGGATTTTAAAGACCAAGGTTTGGTTAAAAAAGATAAAAAAGGAAATGATTTCTATGCTTATGGAGGCGATTTTGGGGATTATCCAAATGATAAAAATTTCTGTATCAATGGTGTTTTTTCTCCTGATGGAAAACCAAATCCACACGCTTGGGAAGTAAAATACATTCATCAACCATTTAGTTTTAAAAATGTAGATTTTAAAAAAGGAACAGTTACAGCTGTAAATCATTTAAACGAAACGAACTTAAATGCTTATGAAGTAAAATGGACGATTTCTGAAAATGGAAAAGAAATTCAATCTGGAATTTTACAAAATCTTGATGTAAAACCAAGTTCATCATCAACCCTAAATATTCCATTTAAAAAAATCCGTTTTAAAGATAAAAACGAATATTGGTTGCAAATTTCTGTACACGAAAAACAAAATACACTTTGGGCAACAAAAGGCTATCAAGTAGCTAAAGAGCAGTTATCAATCAAAGACAAAGTTGCTACAAATAAGTATGCGTCTTCATCAAACTCTAAATTAGAGTTTTCAGAAAATGCTTCAACTATAAAAATATTTGGAAAAAAATATAGTGCAAAGGTTTCTAAAGAAACAGGAGAGTTAATTTCTTTTATCAAAAATGGTAAAGAACAGTTGGTATCACCTTTAAAATCGAACTTTTTTAGACCTCCTGCAGATAATGATTTGCGTGGAGCAAGTAGTGGAAACTTCAGAAAACAGCGTAAATATTGGGAAACGTTAAACAACAAATTAAAAGTTACATCTTTCAAAAAAGATGCTGAAAAGAAGAATGAAATTACGGTTTCTGTATCAAAAAAATATAAAGAAGAAGTAAGTTTAACAATCAAATATCACTTTTTAAGTGATGGTAGGATTGTAGTAAACCAAAAAATGGATGCCAAAGAAAGTTTACCAAATCTTATTAAGTTTGGAATGACAATGGGCGTTTCTTCTACTTATAACACAACTACTTTTTACGGAAAAGGACCTTGGGAAAATTATATAGATAGAAAAAGAGGAACTGTTGTAGATGAGTTTACTTTTAAAACAGATGATTTGTTTACCAACTATATTTTACCACAAGAAAACGGAAATCGTTCTGACACAAGATGGTTGAAATTATTAAATAAAAAGAATCATTTAATGATTTCTGGAGCTCCAACTTTTGGATTTTCAATTTGGCCTTATTCAGAAAAAAACATACAAAAATCTAAACATCCTTTCGATTTAGAAAAACAAGGTTTTTATACATTGAATATTCATTCCATTCAAATGAGTGTTAATGGAACTTTGTCTGAAGTTGTGCCTAAATATGAAATTCCATCAGGAAAATTTGAGTTAGAATTTATATTAAATACCAAAAACTAAAACTATAAATTAAATAGTTTATAAAAAAAAGACAGTGGTTTTACTCTTAAATATTCAATCAGTTGGTTGATTTTGAGTAAAGTCACTGTTTTTTAATAAAAAAGGAAAAATGAAAAAGAAAAATATACTTAAGAATTTAGTAGTTGTTTTAGGTCTCTTTTTAGTTGTACAAACTCAAGGGCAAACTTTTGATTTTGAAACTCAAAAAGGAGGATGGGATGCTGGTTATCAAATGACATCTGCAGACTTAGATAATTCAACAGGTAGAAATACGTTAAAATGTGTTCGAGAAAACGATAATTCTACCTTAACATTAGATCCTGCTACAGCAACTATAGATCCTACAACAAAAAATTATCTTAGGCTTGTTATAAAAAATGAAAGTAATGCTATTCAATTTAGAGTTAAAGCACAAACAACCAACAGTAGTGATAAAACGATGAATTTTGTTATTACTGCAAATGACTCTGAATTTAAAACCTATATATTTGATTTAGATGCACATGATACTTGGAAAAATGCGACAACAACCACAGAGGAAATAAATTTAATGTTTAGATCTGGGTTTGCTGCAGTAGAAGGTAGTATTTTTATTGATGAAATAACATTTTACAATTCATTAGAGCCCTTAAGTAGAGCATTACCTGCAGATAGTTATTTTTATAATCCAACAATAAATACCGGAAATACTGCTACTTTTCCAAATGGAGATACTTCTACATCTGCATTACAAACTATGATTGATAATTTATCAAGTTCTGGTGGTGGAGTTTTAACAATTAATGCAGGAACGTATACTTTAGAACAAGTACATATGAAAACAGGAGTTCACATTCGTGTTCATCCAGATGTTGTTTTTAAATCGCTTCCAAGAAATGCGTTGTTTAGAGCAGGGTTTGCAAATAGTTTTGCAAATGTTAATAATTGGAGTTTTACAAGTACTACAGGTGCTAAATTTACTTTTGATTTTTCTGAATTAAGCCCTGGAGATGATATAAGAGCTTTTCAGTTAGGTAATTGCAATAACTTTAAATTGGCAGATTTTTTAGTTTTAGACAACTTTACAAAATTTAACGCTGTTTCTTCTGGAGCTGTTGGAGACCCAGATGTAAGTGGAGATTATATTCAAGATTCTGCAAAATTTCCAAGTTTTGGAATTATAGAAAATCTATCTATAGAAAAAGCTCATTATGGATATGGATTAACCCAAAATCAAGTAATTCAAGATGCACTATTCAGAAATCTATCTGGAGAAGGAGGTGTTACTTTGCGTTTAGAATCTGGTTATGAGGGGCTTGCTAATAGATATCTGCAAGATAATTCGCCAACAATAGAAAGAGTATATGGAAGAAATATTTCTTGCTCTAAAGGAGCGCATGCAGTAATGTTATCTCCTCATACAATTACACATGGAGTAGTAGATATTAGAGATATTTCTGGCGAAAGCTGTGAGGCTGTAGTATCTATTAAAGATGGTTTTCTATCTGAATCAAAAGGACAGGCAGATTCAAATGGAAATCCTATTAATGGACACACTCAAGGTACTTTTTCAGAAGAATCTGTAATAGCAAATATTACAGCAACTTTTGGATTAGAAGCACAAGTAAGAAGTTCGCGTTTAAGACACGTGCCTTGTGCATTAAGAGGTTATGTAACATTAACTAAAAATTTAGATGATGAGTCTTATAAATCTCCAGCTTTAGCTCCTGTTTATTATTTAGCACTTCAAAATTATACTTCTTTTAATAATCCAGCAGGAACATACAAAGTTGTAGTAGACAATCTAACACATTCAGGGTTTTTATCAGAAATTAGATCTGATGGTTTTATTACAAATGAAGAAGATAATGATTTTGAAGGGTGTGATGTAGATGGAACTCCAATTTGGATTCCAGGATCAGAAAAAAATACAACAAATCCATTGCAAACATCAACCTTAAAATCGCTTCATGCATTTTCTGATGGAGTTTGGGAAAATGCTAATACTTGGGGAGGAATATTACCTGTTCAGTCAGATTTAAAAACAATTCTGGGTAATGTTACCATAAATTCTAGTGTAGTTTCTGATGGAGCAATTACTATAAATTCTGGAAAAAACTTAACTATAAATTCTGGAAATTCATTAGTTCTAAATTCTAACATTACCACTAATAATGGGTTAGTTTTAGAATCTGGAGCTCAATTAAAGATTTCAGGAACAGCTTCAGGTAATGCTATTTATAAAAGAACATTAAACACTACAAGTGATGGAGCAGCAACTAATTTAGAAGGTTGGTTTTCTGTTTCTCCACCAGTTTCTGGAGAAATATTGAATACAGCTTGGGTAGATGCTAATTCGCTAGCTACAAGTTTATCAGGAAAAAGAGGTATTGCTACTTACTTAGAAGACACCAATTCTTGGGCTTATTTTAATGGTACAACAACTAATTTTACTGCAGGTAAAGGTTATATTGTTAAAAGTACAAATGGTACAATTACTTTTGAAGGAGCTATGAATACAGAAGAAACAGGAGTAAATATTTTAGTTAAAAATGATGGAAGTGGATTTAACTTATTAGGAAATCCTTATACAGCTAAAATAAGTAGTAAGAAATTTTTAGAAGATAATACAGGAGATTTAGCAGAGCAAGAAATTTATGTTTGGAATGATAATGGAAACACTTACAATACATTTAACAATTTAAGTGATTTTAAAGTATCACCAGGACAAGCCTTTTTTATAAAAGCAAACAAAGAAACAACATTAAATTTTGCAAAATCTAATCAAGAAATTGGTGGAGATACTTTTCAAAAATCATCCAATACTAAATTAAAATTAACAGTAGCAAATGGAAAAACGCATAGATATGCAGAAATCTATTATATAGAAGATGCTACTAAAGGTTATGATAGAGGTTATGATGGAGAAGTTTTTGGAGGAATAACAGATAGTTTTTCTTTATACACACATTTATTAGAAAATAATCAAGGGAAAAAATATCAAATTCAAGCTTTACCAAATTTAGATTTTGAAACTTTGATTGTTCCAATAGGTATTAAAGTTAATGATAATTCAGAACATGTTTTTAAATTAGAAACAGATAATATTCCTTCTGGCTTAAAAGTGTTTTTAGAAGATACATTAGAAAATAAGTTTATAGAGTTAAGTGAAATAAATACAGAATACAAAGTGAACTTAGTCAATAATGCTGATGAAATTGGACGTTTTTATTTGCATACCAAAAGTTCAATATTATCTACTAAAAATTCTATGATAGATAATGTAAGTATTTATCAACTAAACAATTCTAAGTTAAAAATATTAGGTTTAAAAGCAGAAAAAACAAATGTTTCACTATTTAATGTTCTTGGTAAGCAAGTATTGCAAACTTCATTTAAAGCCAATGAAATTAAAGAAATTTCAATACCAAAATTATCTAAAGGAGTTTATTTAGTTAAAGTTAAAACTACTTTAGGTACATTAAGTAAAAGACTGCTTATTAAATAAAACTTGTAAGGGTTGTAAATAGAATACTTAAACCTATAAATACATACTTTATACTCAGAAATACAGTTTAATTTCTTAATGTGATTAGGTTTACATTAAGAAATTATAATTTTATGTTTATGAAGAACTTTTTCACTTTCATGTTTGTGTTACTTTTAAGTTTTAATTGTAGTGCACAAAATCAAACTATAAATGTTGCAGATCATGGTATAAAACCAGGTAAAGATGTTACACTAGAAGTCTATCAATTAATAAAATCTTTAGAAGGAAAGAAAAATATTACATTATTTTTTCCAAAAGGGCAATATGAGTTTTATCCAGAAAATGCCTATGAAGAATATAGAGCTGTTACCAATCATGATAACAGTATGAAAAAGATTGCTTTACCAATTTATAATTTTGATAATTTTACTTTAGATGGTAATGGATCTACATTTATGTTTCATGGATTAATATCTCCAATTGTTGTTGAAGGTTCTAGAAACACAACCTTAAAAAACTTTAGTATTGATTGGGATAAATCGTTTGTAAATGAATTAAAAGTTATTAAAAATAATACTGAAGAAAACTCTTTTGTAGTTGAGGTAGCTAATAATAAATTTGGATTCGAAATTAAAAACAATCAACTTTTATTTAACCATTATAGTTGGCAAGATATTATCGGACAAAATATAGCTTTTGACTCAGAAACAAGATCTCCTATTTGGCAAACAAGAAGTTATTATTTAAAGCCACAACCAAAAAAGGCATCAAAAGTAATTAAGCTAGATAAGAATACAATTAAGTTTGTTAATTATACTAAAAAAACGCCACCAATTGGAACCGTTATTGCAACTTATGGTAAAAGTCCAGGGTCAAATAGATTAGCACCAGGTATTCATTTATCAAACTCTAAAGATAATTTTTTAAATGATGTTACAGTGCTACAATCTGGAGGAATGGGTTTAATTGCAGAAAGATGTGAAAATGTATCTTTAGATAAATTTATAGTTACTTCTAGAGATGGCAGAACAATTGCAGCACGTGCAGATGCTACCCACTTTTTAGGATGTAAAGGAACAATTAAGTTAGAAAACTGTTTGTTTGAACATATGCTAGATGATGGTATAAATGTTCATGGAGCTTATGTAAAAGTTGTAAAGTATTTAGGAAATAAAACTTTTTTATGTGAAACAAGTCACGTACAACAAATAGGATTTCTTTTCGGAGAAAAAGGAGATGAGGTTATGATAACTTCAAGAGAAACAATTCTTCCTGTTTTTAAAACTGAAATTGAAGATGTAGAAATTCTTAACGAAAGAAGAACATTAATTACAGTTACAGAAATGCCAGAAGCATTGCCAGAAGGAAAATTATCTTTAGAGAACCTTACTTGGTATCCTGATTTATACATGAATAAAAATATTATCAGAGAAAATAGAGCAAGAAGTGCGCTGATTACTACCAAAGGAAAAGTACTTGTAGAAAACAACTATTTTTCTTCTCAAATGCACGGTATTCTTATTGAAGGAGATAATAACAAATGGTACGAATCTGGAGGAGTACAAGACATTACTATTAGAAACAATACTTTTAATACAATTGGTTATGGTAATGGTTTGTCTTACCCATTATTAGCCTCTCCTTTATTTACACCAAGTCAGAGAATTGGAGATAAAAAATTTCATCGTAATATTAATTTTAGTAATAACATTATTAAAAGTTTTAACGGTCATGTAGCTCAAGCTTTTTCTGTAAAAGGACTTCAAATAACTAACAATACTATAGAAATGGTTAAAGACTACCCAACAGGATCAAAATTACCATCAATTAGTTTAGATTATTGTGAAGATGTTACCATTGAAAAAAATAAATATAAAAATTTCGATTTCCCTATACGTATTGATAAGAAAGAAAACTGTACTTCTGTAAAAGTAAAAAGAAATAAAGGGGTAAAGTAAATTTAGAACTGTATGATGACTTTTAAAAAGATATTGCTGTTATGTTTTCTATTTTCAATGAGCATTGTTTTAGGACAACAGCCAATAGATAGAGTGCTTCCTGCAGATAATTATTTTTACAATCCAACAATTAATACTTCTAATCAAGCAACTTTTCCAAACGGATCTAGTTCTACATCAGCATTACAATCTATGATTAATAGTTTGTCTAATGCAGGTGGTGGAGTATTAACAATTAATGCAGGTACTTACACTTTAAGTCAAGTACACATGAAAACAGGTGTGCATATTAGAGTGCATCCAGATGTAGTTTTTAAATCTGAACCAAGAAATTCATTATTTAGAGCAGGATATGATAATAGCTTTGCCAATGTAAGTAATTGGAGTTTTCAAAGTACAAATGGTGAGAAATTTACATTTGATTTTTCAGAATTAAATCCAGGTGAAGGAATAAGAGCTTTTCAATTAGGGAATACCAATAACTTTAAGTTATCAGATTTTTTGGTTTTAGATAATTTTACCAAATTTAATGCAGTTTCTTCAGGAGCAGTAGGAAGTTCTCCAGCAAAATTTGCATCCTTTGGTATTATTGAAAATCTAGATATTAAAAAAGCACATTATGGCTATGGTTTAACTCAAAATCAAGTTATTCAAGATGTTCTATTTAGAAATTTATCTGGAGAAGGAGGTGTCACTTTAAGATTAGAATCTGGTTTTAAAGGTTTGGCAGATTTATATGTAACAGACAAGACTCCAATTATAAATAATGTGTATGGTAGAAATATTTCTTGTACAAAAGGTGCTCATGCAGTAATGCTATCTCCACACACTATTACCCAAGGTATGGTAGATGTAAGAGATATTAGCGGAACAAGTTGTGAGGCTGTTGTTTCAATTAATTTTGGTTTTTTATCAGAAAGCAAAGGTCAATCAGATTCAAATGGTAATCCAATAAATGGCCATAATCAAGGTACATTTTCAGAAAATTCTGTAATAGCAAATGTCTCAGCAACTTATGGAGTAGAAGCACAAGTTAGAAGTGCAAGGTTAAGACATGTTCCTTGTGCTTTAAGAGGTTATATTCATTTAGAAGAAAAAAATCCAGATGATGAGTCTTATAAATCACCTTCTTTAGCGCCAGTTTATTATTTAGCTTTAGAAGATTATGTTTCTTTAGGTAACCCAAAAGGGAGATATAAAATAGTTTTAGAAAACGTAACACATACTGGTTTTTCTTCAGAAATTAGAGCAGATGGTTTAATTACAGATGGAGGAGAAAATGATTTTGAAGGATGTGATATTAATGATTCTCCTATTTGGATTAAAGGAGATGATAAAAATACACCAAACCCTTTACAGACTTCTTATGTAGCAGAAATTTTAAATAATGATGATTTTTTAAAGGATAATTCATTTTTAATATATCAAAAAGAGAATTCTAAATTTATTACTATAAAAAGTAATTTAAAAGCTAAGATAGAAGTCTACAATTTTTTAGGTCAGTTAGTATTAAAAGAAGAGAAAAATACAGAGATAATGAGTTTAGATGTTTCTAATTTGTCAAAAAGTATGTATGTTTTTCATTTTAATATTGATGGAAATCAGTTCATAAAAAAAATAATTATTAAATAAATTTAAAAATGAGTATTAATAAAAAGGTTCTAATTTATTTAAATCTTGGTGTTTTTGCGTTAATGTTTTCATGTAAAAGCAATCAAGCAAAAACAAATACAAACAAGTCTTATAAAAAACCAAACATCGTTTTGTTATTTGTAGACGATTATGGATGGTCTGATATTGGTTATAGAAATACAACTTTTAAAACTCCAAATTTAGATCAATTTAAAAAAGAAAGTTTAGATTTTACAAGAGCTTATATCCCTACACCAACTTGTAGTCCAAGTAGAGTTTCTTTATTAACAGGAAAAGAGTCTGCAAGAATTGGTTTTTCTAGACACATTCCAGGAGAAGAATTATTTATAAACGAAGCTTATAATATTTGGCCAAAAGACCCTGTGCAAAGACCTTCTAGAAATTACTTACCATTAGAAGAAGTAACCTATGCAGAAGAGTTAAAAAAATATGGATATTATAATTATTTTATTGGTAAATGGCATGTTGGTCATGTAGGTAAATATCCAATAGATCAAGGTTTTGATGCTGAGTTTGGTGTTACAGATCATGGTCATCCAAAGAGTTATTATTATCCTTTCTTTAAAAGTGGTGATCCTAGAAACTTTATGAAATCATATAAAAAAGGAGATTATCTAACAGATGTTTTAACAGATGGAGCTGTTAATTTTATAGAAAACTATGATAAAGCAGAACCTTTTATGCTGTCTTTTTGGTATTATTCTGTTCATGGTCCTTCTGTTGGAAGAAAAGATTTATTAAAGAAATATCAAGATGCAGGTTTAAAAGGTAAATATGCACATCATGCAGCAATGGTAGAAGCTATGGATGAATCTGTAGGAAGAGTTAGAAAAGCTATTAAAGACAAAGGTATAGAAGATAATACAGTAATTATTGTTCTTTCAGATCAAGGAGGAGCTTATACAAACGCACCTTTATCTGGAGGTAAAAAAGGAGGAAATACTTTAGGTGAAGGTGGAGCTAGAGTACCTCTTTTAATTTCTTATCCAGGGGTTACAAAATCTAACTCAGAAACAGATATACCTGTGCAGTCTATAGATATATACCCAACATTAATGGAGTTAGCAACTGGTACAAAGTATAAAAATGATAAAATACAAGGAGTTAGTTTATTACCAATATTAAAAGGCGATAAAATTGCTAAACGTAATTTGTATTTTTTAAGAAGTTATGAAGATCAATATGCTGCTGTAATTTCAGATAATTGGAAATTGATAAAATATCACTCAGGAAAATATCAATTATTTAATATTAAAAATGATATAAGTGAGCAAACCAATTTAATAGGTACAGGATTAGAAATTGAGACTAAATTAAAAGAAGATATTAAGAATTGGGAAATGAATTTTATTCCTAAATATTAATAATTATTGATGTTAAAAACAGTAGTTGTTTTATTTAAGTTGTTTTAAATCAATGTATTGTGTGTGTATTTACTATCAAGTACATTTAATTTACTAAAATCTACATAGTAATATTACAAAATCATCAATTTTATACTGTCTAGATAAAATATTACTAGAATTTTAACAAAATTTAACTTTAAATAAAAAAATAACCATTAAAAAATTATGAATTAAATTACTATTGAAACAATTAACTTAAAACCTAAATTGAATAAAAACGATTAAAAGTCAACCCATGAAAATAAAATTTTTATTAAAAAACAAGATTACGAAATACAGTATTTTAAGCTTATTTGCTGTATTGTTCTGTAGTTTTAATGCAAATGCGCAACAAATTACAGTAAAAGGAGTCGTAACTGATAGTGCAGATAATTCTCCAATACCAGGAGTATCTGTTGTAGTTAAAGGAACCCAAAATGGTACTTCTACCGATTTTGATGGTAACTATACTATAAAAGCAGAAATAGGCCAAACTTTAGTGTTTGCATACTTAGGTATGAAAAACAGAAATGTTAAAATTCAAAGACCAAAACACAATGTAAAAATGACTTCTAGTACAGAAGAGTTAGAAGAAATTGTAGTAATTGGTTATGGAGCTGTAAAAAAGAAAGAGTTAACAGGTTCTGTTGCTCAAGTAAAAGCAGATGATATTAAACAATTTGTAACTCCAGATATTGCTTCTGCAATGCAAGGGCAAGTTGCAGGGGTAAATATTACTGCAAATTCTGGAGAACCAGGAGAGCAATCTAATATTCAAATTAGAGGTATTACATCTTTATCTGGTAGTAACACACCTTTATTTGTTGTAGATGGTATTCCTCAAGAAGGAGATCCAAGATTAGCAAGTAATGAAATTGAAACTATTGATGTTCTTAAAGATGCAGCCTCTGCTGCAATTTATGGAACACGTGGTGCAGCAGGAGTTATTTTAATAACAACTAAGAAAGGTAAAGAAGGTAAAATGGCTGTTAGTTTAGATCATTCTTATGGTGTACAAGCACTTGGTTCTGGAACTCCTTTAATGAATTCTGAAGAACAACTTTATTTTGAAACTGCAAGAGCTAATTATAAACAACAATTAGGTATTTCGTTTTTTACACCTGGTCCTAATAGAGCTAGTTGGTTATCTAATGATAACGTGTTTTCAGATTTAGTATTAGTTGATGGTGCAGAAAGTGAATCTTATAACATTAGAGTTTCTGGTGGTACTAAAGGTTTTACTTACAATGTTACTGGGGGTTATCAAAATATTGATGGGGTACTTATAGGATCTAACTTTAAAAGATATAATGGTAGAATTTCTACAACTTATAATACAGACAACTGGAATATAAATTCAAGTATAGGTTTTATTTTAGAAGATAGAGATCGTTCTCCAAATCAATTAATTACTTTAGCAACACGTTATAAACCATATTTTCCATTAGTAGATTTAACTGCTGATCAATTTATTTCTGAAGAAGGAAATGGAGGTGTTACTACACCATTAAATGCTTTAGCTCAAGCAATTAAAAGAGAAGATAATCAAAGAAATGATAAATTAAACTTAAGTTTAAGTGCTACTAGAAAAATAACTAAAGATTTAGATTTTACTACAAGAATAGGTACAAACATAGATAACGTAAATCGTAATATTTTTAGATCTAAATTTGAGTTAGTAGATTTAGAAACAGGTATTGTAGAGTCTGATCCAACATTTAGTGGAACTTCTGCATTTTCTTCTAGATTAAACGTATTTAGTGTAGATGGATTTTTTACTTATAAGAAAAAAATAGGTAAACATAGTATTAACTTATTAGCAAGTATGTCTGCAGATGAGCGTACTTTTGAGTCTTTTACAGCTTCAAGAAATGGAGTTTTAGATAATTCAATTAAGGTTTTAAACGGATCTAGTCAAGATCCTGTTGCAGATTCAGGAGCTAATTACGTTAGAAAAAATGTAGGTTTTTTAGCAAGAGCTCAATATAACTATAAAGGTAAATACTTAGTATCTGCATTTGTACGTAGAGATGGATCAAGTAAATTTGGATCTGAAAATAGATGGGGAACTTTTCCTTCTGTTTCTTTAGCTTGGAATGTTTCTAGTGAGAAGTTTTGGAAACCTTTAAAAGGAACAATTAATAATTTTAAAGTAAGATTAAGTAGAGGTACTGCAGGTAATGATAGTTTTGATGATTATCAGTATGCAGCAACAATTACAAGAGAATTAGATTATATATTCGATACTACAGATAATAACCAAACTTTAGGTTCTGCAGTTACTGGGTTTGCAAACCCAATTATCAAATGGGAAACTTCAGTATCAAGTAATGTTGGTATAGATTTAGGATTCTTAAGAAACAAATTTAGTTTTAGTGCAGATTACTATTTAACAGAAAAAGAAGATATGCTTTTTCCTGTTAGATTACCAGGTTCTGCAGGTGTTATTAGAAATAGTGGAGATCAAGACCAAATTAGAAATATTGGAGATATGACTAATAAAGGTTTAGAATTAGCACTAAACTATAAAGGTAATATTGGAGATGGTAGATTAAATTTAGGAATTAATTTTACTAAAAATCAAAATGAAATTACTAAAATGTCTGATGGAGTAGATATTATTTACAATTCTAACTCAAACATTTTAGGAACACCAGTAACAGTATTTACATTAGGTAGAGAAGCAGGAGCATTTTGGTTAAAACCAACAGATGGTGTACTTTCTGATCATACTCCAGAAAAAGCAGCAGAACTTTTAGAATATCAAACAAATGTAGATAGTAATGCAAAAGCAGGAGATTTAAAGTATATAGATAAGTTAACTGTAGATACTGATAATGATGGAATTCCTGATGCAGGTGATGGAGTTATTGATAATTTAGACCGTGATTATGCAGGTAGTGGATTACCAGATTTTGAAATTGGATTTAACACAAACTTCTCTTACAAAAACTTCGATTTTACTATGAATTGGTATGCGTCTGTAGGTGCAGAAGTAATAAACGCTACAAAAGCAGATGCTTTTGCAAGAACAAGACACAAAGATTTAATTAATATGTGGACACCTCAAAACCCAACATCTCAAATTCCTTTTTGGATTGAAAGAGAAGGAAGACATCCAAATTACAATGGAGATTCTGATTTGTGGGTAGAGAATGGAGATTACTTAAGACTAAAGTTAGTATCTTTAGGATATACGATACCAAAAGAAGTAGCAAGTAAAATTGGAGCTTCTAAGTTTAGATTATTCTTTTCTGCTCAAAACCCAATTACAATTACAGGTTATGATGGTTTTGATCCAGAAATTGGAGGTAATGTTACAAGAAGAGGTATAGATTCTGCAAGATTTCCTTTAACTTCTTTATATTCATTAGGGTTTAATTTAGAATTTTAAAAAACAGAAATTATGAAAAAATATATATACATCCTTGCTGCAGTATTCTTAGTTGGAATTTTGCAATCTTGTTCAAGTTATTTAGAAGAAAATAACCCAAACGAATTATCAACGGGTACTTTTTGGAAAGATTTAGATGATTCAGAATCAAATTTAACATCTGTTTATTCTGCAATGTTACATACATATGTACTTTCTATTGCAGAAGAGTTTACAAGAACTGATATTGCTTATCCAGGTAGAAGAACAAGACCTACAGGTCAATATTTAACTTGGTACCAACAAAGAGTAACATCAGATAATAGAGAATTAGGAGATAGATGGGATGCTAAATATCAAGTAATTTGGAGAGCAAATCAATTAATTGAGGGATTAAATGGAATGGATGCTGAATTTAAGTCTGATCCTGAATGGACAAGACAAATGGCAGAAGCTAGATTCTTTAGAGGGTTAATGCATTTTTATTTACATTCTAATTTTAATGAAGGAAAAATTATAATTAGAGATCGTATTCCTTTAACTGCAGAAGAGTTTTCTAAACCAGTTTCTACTTCAGAAGAAGTAATAAAATTCTTTAGAGAAGATTTAGAATACGCATATGCAAACTTACCTGCACAAGGTAAAACAGTTTCTAGAGTAGATGCTGCAGTTGCTGCTACAATTTTAGGTACTAGTCATTTATATCAAGGAGAGCATGCTTTAGCAATACCATATTTTAAAGATGTGGTTACTAATGGCGCTTATGGTTTATCTTTAGAGCAAGATGTAGATAAGATGTTTCCAAGTAGTGGAGACTTTAATTCAGAGTCTATTTTTGAAATTAATTATGCTGATAATTTAAGACCAGAAGATGCATTTTTTGATGAGCGTTCTTTTCAAAATAGATTGGCAAGAAGAACAGCTCCTCCAGGAAGAAACTTAGAAGCTAAAAAAGCTTTTGGTGGTCAAGGTTGGGTAGTTCCTTCTGCTTGGTTAACTTACCAATACATGCAAGAAAGTTTAGAAATGGATCCTGCAGATCCAAGAAATCACATTAATAATGATCTTACACAACCGTTAAAAAACAATTCTATTAGAGCTTCTAAGAGTATTGCTTTGGTAAATGACGAAAGTTCAATGTATTATGGTTATACATCTCCACAAGCCTATGGATTTGCTGGTACATTATTTTCTATGTTTAAAAAATATACCAATCATTTAACAGGTACAACAGAATTTGATACAAATACTACTCCATGGGAATCTGGTAGAAATGTTGTTATTAATAGATTGAGTGGTGTTTATTTAATGTATGCAGAATGTTTAGCGCAAACAGATGTTCCTGCAGCTGTTGATTTAGTAAATCAAATTAGAACAAGATGGGGGTTATTACCATTAGATGCAACAACTTTTAATCAAGCTTCATTTATGGATCAATTAATGTATAATGAATATCCTTTAGAATTATCTTTAGAAGGTTTTTCTACAAGATCTATAGATTTAAGAAGATGGGGTGTTGCAGCTCAAAGATTTCAAGATTTAAGTACTCAAGTTTATGGTTATGCAAATTATACCTATACAAAAACAAACGGAGCTACTGCAAGGCGTAATAATAGTTTAATACAATTAGGCTCAGGTGCTAATCAGTTTTCAGAATATACAGAGGCAGCTGCAGCATGGGCAGCAGGTTATAATGGATATTTACCTTTACCTCAAAGTGAGACTTTAAATAATCAAAACTCTAATTAAAAAATTATATTATGAAAAATATATATAAATTATTTGCATTGTTCTTAGTTGTAACAATGGTGTTTAATGCTTGTGAAGAAGAGAATGATTATGTTCCTCCTTTTAATGAAGTTTCATCTTTAACATGGTGGTCTACTCCAGGAATTAATACAGATACTACTTCAAATGAACCTATTTATAGTTCAACAGAAAAAACAATAGGTGTAGATAAGTTTATTGCTTTTTATGACTTATCAAGAGGAGTTGTTTCACATGAATGGAAAATACCTGCTACTACAAAGTTATTATCAAAAACAATTTCAGAAACTGATTCTGTTTACACTAAATACATAATACCTAATGCTGGTTCTTCTACAACAGATAAACACGCAAATGTGCTTTTTACAGAAAAAGGAGTTTATGAAATTTTATTAGTAAACACTTTTAATGAAGAAGTATCAGAATCTGTTAATGAAAACGGAGTATGGAAAGTTAATAAGAAGTTTACTATAACAGTAGATTAATTTTAATAGTTGATAATCCCACCTTTGTTGGTGGGATTATTTTTTTTTAAATAAATAAGAAAATATAACTTCAAAGAAGTAAATCTAAAAAGAGAATAATGAAAATAATTAAATTAAATGTTTTATTAGTTTTTACGCTAGTTTTTGCAATTGGATGTAAAAATCAATCTGAAAAAAAAGTAGCGAAAAAGTCTGAACAAAAACCAAATATTGTTGTTATTTATTTAGATGATTTAGGATATGGAGATTTAAGTTCTTATGGAGCTACAGAATTACAAACACCAAATATAGATGCTTTGGCTACTGGAGGTATAAAGTTTACAAATGGTTATGCTTCTTCAGCAACTTGTACTCCAAGTAGATATGCTTTGTTAACAGGTATGTATCCTTGGCGTAATAAAAAAGCAAAAATTTTACCAGGAACAGCACCTTTGTTAATTAGTACAGAGCAACAAACATTACCTAAAATGCTTAAAAAACAAGGGTATCAAACATCAATTGTAGGTAAGTGGCATTTAGGTTTAGGAACAGGTATTGTAAATTGGAATGAAAGAGTTTCTCCTGGTCCTAATGAAGTAGGTTTTGATAAATCATACATCTTAGCAGCAACTCAAGATAGAGTACCAACTGTTTATATTAAAGACGGTAATGTTGTTGGTTTAGATAAAAATGACCCAATTCAAGTAAATTATAAAGAAAATTTTGAAGGAGAACCAACTGCGGTTTTAAATCCAGAAATGGTAGACATGAAATGGCATCATGGACATAATAATAGTATAGTAAATGGTATTGGAAGAATTGGTTTTATGAAAGGTGGTGAATCTGCAAAATGGGTAGATACAGATATGGCAGATCATTTCTTAAAAAAAGCTCAAAATTATGTAAAGACGCATAAAGACAATCCATTCTTTTTATATTATGCAATGCAGCAACCTCACGTTCCAAGAACTCCACACCCACGTTTTGTAGGTAAATCTGGAATGGGACCAAGAGGGGATGTTATTTTAGAAGCAGATTGGATGATTGGAGAGTTTATGAAAACCTTAAAAGAAGAAGGTATTTTAGAAAACACATTAATAGTTTTTTCTAGTGATAATGGCCCAGTTTTAAATGATGGATATTATGATGATGCAGTTGAAAAATTAGGAAAACACGATCCAAAAGGAGGTTTAAGAGGTGGTAAGTATAGTATTTTTGAAGCTGGTACTAGAGTTCCTTTTATTACGTATTGGAAAGGAAAAATTAAACCTGCAGTTTCAGATGCTGTAGTTTGTCAAATGGATTTAATGGCTTCTATAGCTGAGTTAGTGGGTACAGAAGAAACATCAACAGATAGTAAAAATGTTTTAAATGCATTTTTAGGAAATTCGGACAAAGGAAGAGATAATCTAGTAATTGAAGCTACAGGTAAAACAGCTTTAAGAAGTGGCGATTGGTTGTATATCCCTGCTTATAAAGGAAAAAACTTTAGAGAAAAAGTAGGAATTGAAGTAGGTAATTTCCCTTTTGAACAATTGTACAATTTAAAAGAGGATTTAGGACAACACAATAATTTAGCCGAAACTAATTCTGATAAATTAACAGAAATGAAAGCAACTTTTCAAAAGTTAAGAGGATTAGATTTTAAAAAAGGAGTAAAAGAAGTAATTTTTAGATAAAAGAATAATTAATGGTGTTTAAGCAATTATTATTAGTTTGTTCATTCTCATCAATACTTTTTTCTTGTGCTCAAGAAAAAAAAGTTGAACAAAATGTTAAACAACAACCAAATATCATCTACATTTTAGCAGATGATATGGGTATTGGAGATTTAGGTGCTTATGGGCAAAAAATTATTAAAACCCCAAACCTAGATAAGTTAGCTGCAAGAGGAATGAAGTTTACTCAGCATTATAGTGGAGCAGCAGTTTGTGCTCCTTCTAGAGCTACTTTAATGACAGGTCAACACACAGGTCATACACCAATTAGAGGTAATAGAGAGTTTAAAAAAAACAAAGAAGGTCAAGTGCCTTTGCCTAAAAATTCTATAACAATTGCTGAAATTCTAAAAGAAGCAGGTTATGCCACAGGAATGTTTGGTAAATGGGGATTAGGTTTTGGAGAAGGTGATCCAAACAATCAAGGTTTTGATGAGTTTTATGGTTATAATGATCAAAAATTAGCACATCGTTATTATCCTCCATATTTAAATCACAATCAAAAAAGAGATTCTTTAGAAGGAAATGATTGGACAAATAAAGTAACCTATGCTCCAGATAAAATACAAGAACATAGATTACAATTTATTCAAAAAAATAAAGACAAACCTTTCTTTGCCTATATTCCATTAGTGTTGCCTCATGCAGAAATAATTTCACCAAACGATTCTATTTTTAAAATGTATGATGGTAAGTTTAAAGAAACTCCTTATACTGTAGATAATAAATATACGTCAGATTATGGTCCAGATATTGTACCTCATGAGTATGCATCTGTAGAAAAACCTTTAGCAACTTATGCTTCAATGATTACAAGAATTGATGCTTATGTAGGTCAGATTATTGATAAAGTTGAAGAATTAGGACTCTCAGAAAACACTATTATTATGTTTACTAGTGATAATGGTCCTTCTCCAGAAGGAGGTACAAATCCAGATTTTTTTGATAGTAACAGTGAGTTTAGAGGTTATAAAAGAGATTTATATGAAGGTGGTATTAGAGCACCATTTTTAGTAGTTTGGCCTAATAAAATTAAAGAAAGTACTGTTACAAATCATGTATCAACTTTTTGGGATGTTTTACCAACAATAACAGAAATTACAAATACAAAGAATCCAAAAAATATTGATGGAATTTCTTTTTTGCCAACTTTATTAGAAAAAGGAAATCAAGAAACACACAGTCATCTTTATTGGGAATTTAATATTAGAGGAGGTAGAAAAGCCATTAGAAAAGGAAACTGGAAAGGTGTTTGGCACAATATAAATTCTAAAGGAAAAAAGAAAGGTTCATTTGAGCTTTATGATTTGTCTAAAGATGTATCAGAAACCAATAATGTTGTGAAATTACATCCTGAGGTTGCCTCAGAATTAAAACAATTATTAATAAGTTCTAGAACAGAATCAACATTATTTCCATTTAAACAAAAATAATAGGGCATGAAATTCCTAAAAACAATAATAATTTTCTTTTTTTTGGGGTTGGCAAATTATGCTCACGCCCAATTAGAACAAACTGCAATAACTAAAATTAATGAATTAAAAGCAAAAATAACCCAAGCAGAAAATGCAGGATTAGATGTTTTTAAAGAGAAACTTACTGTTAGAACAGCAGAAGTATTTTTAGAATTTGCTAATTGGGATGAAAATAATATTGCTGAAAATACATCTCATTTTGAATTGGTTACTAGATATAAAGATAACGCAGCTCAAATGGCTGCTGATCTCCCTGATTTTGAACGTTCAGAAGTTATTTTAATGTTAGATGAAGCAATTGCTACAATAAACCAAGTTATAGCAGGTACAATTGTTCGTAAACCGGTTCCAAATATAGATTGGGAAAACATTAGTATAAAAGGCAATATAGTGTTGTCTAATAATACACCAGTTTTTTTATCTGATTATACTTGGAGACCATCTACCACTCAATTAAATGGTTTTTTTGGAGATAAAGATGGATATTTTATGACTTCTTCAGATGTTGCTGATGCTCAAGGTAACATTAAAACTAATGTTATAAATGAATTACAATCGAAACCAAATGGTAAATTTGGAAGTGTTTTTTTAAATCACAAGGGGCCTCCACAATGGGCACTTGACAAATATGATAATTTTACAGTTGGTGGAACTTTATTTACAACGTATGATATAGATAATCCTGGAGCCAGAGAAATGCAAAGTTTTTTATTGGATGGATGTGTCCCATTAATGGCTGGTAAAAATTATACTAAAATGGGGTATATGTTAACAAATGAACCTCATTGGAATTCTATAGCAAATACTTGGGAATCTGACCCAGTTTCAGAATATACTAAGGCAAAATTTAGAACTTGGTTATCTAATAAGCACACTACAATTAGTAAGTTAAATTCTTTGTGGAATACAAATTTTGCAAGTTTTAATGATGTTACTATAGAAATACCTATGCAGCAAAATTTACAAGGAAAACCAATTTGGTATGATTGGATGACTTTTAATATGTATAGGGTAACAGATTGGTTTGTTTTTTTAAAAAATAAGATAAAAGAAAATGACCCAGATGCAAAAACACATATTAAAATTATGCCTCACCTTTGGTCAGATAATTCTAAAGATAGTGGTATAGATTTAGAAGCTTTAACAAGATTAACAGGAGTTATTGGTAATGATGCTAAAAGCTGGAATTCTTATATGTGGGGCTCTACAGAAGAATGGGAAGAACACTATTCTTTTCATTGGAGAGAGGTGAGTATGGCTTATGATTTTATGAAATCTGTAAGTCCTAATAAAATAATTTACAATTCTGAATCTCATTTTTTATCTACAAATAAATTTAGAGATTTGTATTTAAAACCTTCTTATGCAAGAGCTTCTTATTGGTTAGCATATGTTTCTGGTATGAATGTTTCTCAAACTTGGTTTTGGGCAAGACAAGCAGATGGTTCTATTAGAAATAATGCAGGAAAAGGTTATGCAGGTTCTAACAATCAGCAACCAAGAATTATCAACGAAGTAGAATCTACTGTTTTAGATTTAAATGCCAATGCAGAAGATATTTACGCTTTTCAACAATTAAAAAAACCGATTAGAATTTTTTATTCTAAAACTTCGGCAATTAATAAAAGCAACCATTTAGATGAGGTATTTAGTTTATATGAATCTATGTATTTTGATGGTTCACCAATTGGTTTTGCATCAAAAGGAATTATAGAAGAAAACAATAATAACGATTGGAATGTAATTTTGGTTTACAAAACAGAATTTGTAACTGTTGATGAATTTAATGCTTTGCAAACCTATTTAGATAATGGAGGTACAATAATTATAGACTCAGAAAGTCTTAAGAAAAATGAATATGGTGCAAATCATTCTATGAATTTAAATGTAAGTAATGGAACTATTTTACAAGCTTCTTCTTTAGCAAGTTTTAAAACCAAAGCTTTTGATTTACTTTCTGATAAAAATGAATTACCAAATTTAAAAATAGTAGAAACTAATAGTTTAAATATTAAGGGGTGTTTTTCTAGAACCATATCTAAACAAAATGGAAAAGAAGTTATAACTATTGTTAATTTGGGTAAAGAAAGTACACAAGTTTCTTTATCTATGAGAGATAATGGAACAATAAGTTCTATAAAAAATTTATTAACAGGTAAAGAGTTATCTACAAACTTTACAATGAAAAGAGATGATGTTTTACTGCTAGAAGTTACACCAAGTTCTCTTTCTAATAATGAAGAAATTATAGATGAGTTTAAATATTTTCCAAACCCTACATCTGGAATTATAAAATTTCAAGACAATAAGATAATTAATAATTTAACAATCTATAATTCCTTAGGACAACAAATAGATAAAATTTATGTTGCTAAAAATAATATTCAATTAGATTTAAGTGGATATAGTAGTGGAGTGTATTTTGTGAAATTAATTATTGAAAACAAAGAAAAAAGAGTATCAGTAATTAAGAATTAATTTTACTTAAAAATATATTATTCTTTATTAAACTTTTTAAAATTTGAGCAGTCTAACTAGCATGTTTTCATCAAAAAAATATTCTAAAAATTTTAGATTATTTATACTTTTATTTTGTGTTTCATTAAATTTTTACAGTCAGTCTGGTATAAAAGGATTTGTAACTGATGAAAAAAAAGTGCCTTTAGAAATGGTTTCTGTTGCGCTTATTAGTCCAAAAGACAATACTTTTTTAAGTTACACAACAACCGATGAAAAAGGATTTTTTCGCTTAAATAATATTCCTAAAGACACTATAATTCTTCAATTAAATTTATTAGGATTTAAAACATTTTCAAAAAAAATAATTTATAAAAATCAATTACTAGATCTTAAAAATATAGTTTTAAAAGAAGATATAGGATTGTTAGATGAGGTAGTTATAACTGCAGTTGTACCTGTTCAAATAAAAAAAGATACAGTTAGTTTTAATGCCAATTCTTTTAAAATAAACCATGATGATAATATAGAAGGTTTATTAAATAAACTTCCAGGTATAGAAATAGAAGAAGGTAAAGTTATAGCTCAAGGAACAACTGTTACTAAGATTTTTGTTGATGGTAAAGAGTTTTTTGGTGGTGACCCATCTATAGTTCTTAAAAATTTATCTGCAGATGTTGTGGCTAAAATTGAAGTAATAGATAAAAAAAGTGATGAGGCAGAATTAACGGGTGTAAATGATGGTAATAAAGAAATTGTAATAAATTTTACACTTAAAAAATCTAAGAAAAATAGAGGTTTTGGAAAGGTTGCTGGTGGTTTAGGATTAGATAATAGATATTTTAGTAACCTAAATTACAATCAATTTAATACAAAAGCACAATTATCTGTAATAGGAAAATTTAATAATATTAATGTAACAGGTTCTAACATTCAAGGTTTTTTAAAAAATGCAGATGGCATTTCTGATGATTCTGATGATAATGGGGAAGATGATTTTATAAAGCAGCAAAAAAACTTAAATGGATATTTAAAAACAGTTGTTGCAGGTATTCATTATGGTAAAGAACTCAAGAAAAAAGAATCTTTTAATGTAGATTATTTTTATAATTTATCAGAAAACAATGGTGTTTCAGATACCAAAAGAGTATTTTTTTCAAACAGTAATAATTTTAATTATTCTTCAGAAAACTCTTATTTAAATATTTCAGATAATCATAATTTAAATTTTAATTATAACAATAAATCTAGTAAAACTAAAAGTTTAAGAATTAAAGGGAGGTTTTATTCAGATTTAAGAACATCACTTCTTAATAGAGGAGGCTCTTTTTTTAACGAACTTGATGAGTTAGTAACTACGAACGACAATATTTCATCAAATAAAAATTTAAAGAAATTCGGGAATTTAAATGTAAATTATTATCAAAGATTACCCAAACAAGGAAGAAGTTTTAGTACAGTTTTTATAACTACTATAAATAATTATAATAAAGATAGCGACCAAGATATTTTTATAACTAGAAATATAAATAACACAAATACTTCAAATACTAGTTATGATATTTATAGAAATCAAAATATAAATTCGGCAAATATATTTTTAAGAATTAAATATACAGAACCATTAGGAGGAAATCATTATTTTAATACAGAAGCTTCATCTCAAACCTTATCTGGTAAAGAAAATACCAATCAAAACAGAAAAACTGTAAAAACAACAACAGAAGAGGATTTTATAGCTTATAATTATAAATATTCTGAAAATAGTTTTAAAACAAAGTTCTACCATAGTTATAATAAATCTACCTTAAATGTTTCTACAGGTTTAGAGTTTCAAACATTAAACAGAAGTTTTGGAGAGGTAAATAAGCATCAATTTAAAAGAGAAGAATTGTATGCAAATCCATATTTCTTTTTTCAATACAAACCTAAAAGAGGCAAAAAATATAGATTTACTTATAGAAAGTTAATTAGAGCTCCAAGAGCAAGTCAAACAAATCCTTTTTATAATGATATAAATCCGTATGCAATTTTTACAGGAAATCCAGATTTAAAAACAGAAAAAACACACTCTTTTTTAGCCATTGCTAATGTGCATGATTTTAATTCATCTTTAAGTTTTAATGGAAGGTTACAATACCTTATTTCTTCTGATGCAATCATTAGAAATGTAAGTATAGATAATAATTATATTAGAACAATTAGTTATCAAAATAACGGAAATAGAACAAGATTTAACGCTTTAGCAAACTTTAGTAAAAAAGTAAATAGTTTAGGAATTCGTTTGAGTCTTAAAAACAGGTTTTCATATAACTCTGTAAATTCTGTTGTAAACTATGAACTTAATAATGTTGTATCTCAAGATTATTTAGTAAATTTTTTAATTCAAAATAATAGAAAAAGAAGAGTAGATTTAAAAGCAGGAGCAACCTACAAAATAAATAATACCAGTTTTTCTATAGAAAATGATTTAAATAGAAAATTTACTTCACAAAAATATTTTGGAATGGTAGATTTTGATGTAACAAAAAGGTTTAATGTAAATACCCAATTAGATTATATTGTTTATACAGATAACAATTTTTCTATTAAACAAGAAATTCCTATTTGGAACGCAGCAATGTCTTATTCATTATCAAAAAACAACAACATTTTAAAGTTAGTTTTAATAGATTTATTAGACAAAAATGTAGATGTTTTTAGAAGAAGTACCTTAAATTATTTTGAAGAAACAAATCTTCAAAGTTTAGGACGTTATGTAGTATTAAGTTATACTTACAAGTTAAATACAGGTAAAAGAAAACGTAAGAAAAAGAAATAATAAAAATTATTGCTTAATTTACTCTAAAATACATTTTCTACATTTATACAAACACATAGCTATTCTTTTTTTTTCATTTTTACATTAATATTAAAAGTAAAAACAAACCGATTTAAAAAAGGATTCATGAAATTATCAAACATTATATTAATAATATTCCTTAGTTTTTTTGCATTTACTAGTTGTAATGATTCTGTAAAAAAAGAAAACCCTACTATAAAAAAAGAAGTATATAAAGGTAAAAAGCCTAATATAATATTTTTATTGGCAGATGATATGGGGTATGGAGAATTAGGTTCTTATGGTCAAAAAGATATTAAAACACCTTTTTTAGATTCTTTAGCTTCTCAAGGAATGCGTTTTACAGATTTTTATGCAGGTACAGCAGTTTGTTCTCCATCTAGAGCAGTTTTAATGACAGGTTTACATACAGGTCATGTTACAATTCGTGGAAATAAAGGAGATATTAATGGTAATTGGGATAGAGTTCCTCTTAAAAAATCGGAAAAAACTATAGGAGAAATGCTTCAAAACGTAGGTTATCAAACAGCAATGATTGGTAAATGGCATTTAGGTGTACCAGAAGATACATCTACTTGGGCAAAAGGCAGAGGTTTTGATTATGCAGTGCAAGAACAATGGGGTAAAGATGTAAATGGTAAAGAAATAGATGAACGAGTTCATTGGGTAAATAATAACCAAGATTCAATTTTCTATAATTATAACAATCATAAATGTTTGGATGAATTTAGAACAAATTTTGCCTTAGATTATTTAGATAAAAAATCTACAGAAAAACCATTCTTTTTATACATGTCTTACAGAACACCTCATGCACATGAATATTTTTTAAGCAAAACAGATTTGTATCTTGATAAAATTGAAGAATGGCCAGAAATAGAGAGAAGACATGCAGCAAGAATTACAATGTTAGACCAACAAATTAAAAGGTTGTTTACTAAATTAAAAGAAAGTGGCGAGTTAGATAATACTTTAATTGTTTTTTCGAGTGATAATGGCTCAACAAAAGAAAATCATCATAGTTACAAATTTTTTAAAAGTTCAGGAATTTTACAAGGAGGTAAAAGAGATTTGTATGAAGGTGGAGTAAGAGAACCAATGATTGCTTATTGGAAAAACAAAATAAAAGCAGGAACTACTTCTAATTTGCAAAGTGCTTTTTACGACATTATGCCAACTTTTGCAGAAGTTGCAGGTACAACATCACCAAATAAAACAGATGGAATTTCAATCTTACCAGAATTATTAGGTAAGGATAATCAGAAAAAACACGATTTCTTATATTTCGAAATTCAAGAAGGTAGAAGTGTAAGAGGTTTTAAACAAGCAACACGTTTTGGAAAATGGAAAGCAGTAAGAATAGCAAATTCTTACCATACAGAATTGTATGATTTGTCTACAGATATTTCAGAAAAAAATGATGTTTCAAAACAACACCCTGCTTTAGTTAAAAAGGCAAATGAAATTTTAAAAAAAGAAAGTATTAAGAACCCACATTTTCCTTATTCTGGAGGAGTATTTAAAAAGTAATTTATGAAGTATATTAAATTTACAATTCTAAGTTTAGCTTTAATTACTATTTCTTGTAAAAAAACAACTGAAGTAGTAGCTAAAAAAAATGTAACAAATGAGCGTCCAAATATTATTTGGATTATGGCAGAAGACATGAGTACAGATTTAGAAACTTATGGAATGCCAGATGTTAAAACACCACATTTAAATAAAATGGCTTCAGAAGGTATTCGTTTTGATAATGCCTTTGTTACAAACCCAATTTGTTCTCCTAGTAGATCAGCAATGATGGTTGGTACACACCAAGTTAAAACCAACTCTCATCATCATAGAAGTAATAGAAAAATTCCTTTAGACACTCAATTTAAACCTTTTACAAAATTATTAAGAGATGCTGGTTATACTACCATTTTAGGAAATCATGCAGTAATGAAAAAAGGTCGTAAAATTGATGTAAATTTTAAACACAAACCAATAGGTAATTGGGATGGTAAAACAGAATTTGGTTTGTTTGATAAGTATGATACTTTCGAAAAAGAAGACCAACCATTTTTTGCGCAAATTCAATTAGTGGTAACACATAGAGGAGATTGGTGGAATAAAGTTAGAGAAGAATCTAAACACCCTGTAAATCCAAAAACGTTGACTTTGCCACCATATATGGCAGATCATCCTGCAGTACGTTTAGATTGGGCTAAATATTTAGACCAAATAGAGTATATGGACAATGAAGTAGGAATGATTTTTAAAGAATTAGAAGATAAAGGAATGGCAGACAACACCATTGTAATTTTTATTGGAGATAATGGACGTTGTAATATTAAAGGAAAAGGATATTTACAAGACCCAGGTTTAAGAATTCCTTTTATTATGTATTATCCAAAAAAGTTTAAAGGAGCTCAAGTAAGAAAAGATGTTGTTTCAGCAACAGATATTACAGCTTCTATTATAGATTTTGCAGGTATTGAAGTGCCAGATTATATGACAGGGCAACCAATTTTTAACAAGAATTTCGATAGAAAATTTGCTTATGGAGCTAGAGATCTATGGGATGAAATTGAAGAAAAATCAAGAGCAATTACGTCTGGAGAATGGTCTTATATTAGAAATGATATGCCAGAAGTTCCTTATGATGCTCAACAAGCATATTTAGAGTTTTACAGACCTGCAGTTCACATTATGAGACAACTGTACAAAGAAGGTAAATTAAATGAAAATCAGAAACCGTTTTTTGAACCTACAAAACCAAAAGAAGAACTTTATAATTTAAAAAATGACCCTCACCAATTAAATAACCTAGCTTCTAATATAGAGTATAAAGAAGTTTTAGAAAAACTTAGAAATAAAACTTTAGAGTTAGATAAACAAATGACTCCTGTTAGTAGTATTTATAAACCTACTTCAGTGCCTGGTCAAGAACTAGTAAAGTGGTTTAGAAAAGAACAACCAGAAGCATATAAACAAATGAAAGAAGGTGTAGAGGTTGGTTATAAAAAGTATAGTAGTGCTTTTAAAAAGCAATTAAAAAATAAAAAAAGTAAATAAAAATCAAAATAATGAAAATCAGTTTTAAAAATTTATTAAAATATTCATTCTTGTTAATTTTTGCATTTAATTTAATTTCTTGCGAAGAAGATAATTATGAATCTAAAGTTAATTTCAATCAAGATTGGAAATTTATTAAATTAAAAGAAACAACTTCTTCAGATATTGCTTACAGCAAAACTGTTTTTGATGATAAATCTTGGACTAATGTTTCTTTACCACATACAGCAAACATAGAACCACAAGTAGTAAATAATCAATGGCAAGGAGTTTCATGGTATAGAAAAAGTTTTGATGTACGAGTAAATCCTTCTTCAAAAAAAGTGTTTTTAGAATTAGAAGCTGCTATGAATTTTTCTAAAATTTGGATTAATGGAATATTAGTTTCAGAACATCATGGAGGATATTTACCAGTAAAAGTAGATATTTCAAAGTATGTAAATAAAGGAAAAAATGTAGTTGCTATTAGATTAGATAATACTGATAACGATATTACAGGGCCCAAACCATTAAAACGTTTAGATTTTAATATGTATGGTGGTTTGTATAGAAATGCTTGGTTACATTTTTCTGAAAAAGTATACATTTCTGATCCAGTTTTAGCAAACAAAGTTGCTGGTGGTGGAGTTTTTGTAACGTATCCTAAAGTATCTAAAGAAGTTTCTGAAGTTGCAGTAAAAACACACGTAATTAATGAAGAAAAAGAAGAGGTAGAAATTAAAATTGTTAATAGTATTTTCTTTGATAATGTGTTGGTGCAAGAACAAACTTCTACAAAGAAAATTGCAGGAGGAAGTGATGTAGAAATTAAAGAATCATTTTCAATAAATGAAGCAAAACTTTGGTCTCCAAAGAATCCTAATTTATACCGTTTAGAAACAAAAGTTTTTAAAGGTGAAAAGGAAATTGATGTTGAAACTACAAAATTCGGAATAAGAGTTTTTACTTTTGATGATGAAAATCAATTATACATCAATGGAGAAAAAACATTTTTAAGAGGTGTAAATCGTCATCAAGAATATCCATTTATAGGATATGCTTTATCAGATAATGCTCAATATAGAGATGCAAAAAAGATAAAAGATGGTGGTTTTGATTATATAAGATTATCTCACTACCCTCAATCTCCTGCATTTATGGATGCTTGTGATGAATTAGGAATAGTTGTGGTAGATGCAATTATGGGATGGCAATACTATAATGATACAGATGCTTTTAGAGAGTATTGTTATAGGTCTGCTACAGAACTAATTAGAAGAGATAGAAACAGACCTTCTGTTTTAGCTTGGGAAGTTTCATTAAATGAAACCAAAGCAATGACAATACCTTTTATGGCAGAATTAAATAGAATTACACATGCAGAATATCCAGGAGAGAATGTATATTCTTGTGGTTGGAAAGATGATGTGTACGATATTTATTTCCAAGCACGTCAGCATAGAATATTACACCCACATGATTTAAAAGACAAACCTTATTCTGTTTCTGAATATGGAGATTGGGAATACCATTCTAAAAACGCAGGTTTAAATCAAGATAATTTACCTAATGATATGCGTGCAGAATTAAGTAGTAGACAAGCAAGAGCTTTTGGTGAACAAAGATTGTTAAATATGGCTTATAATTTACAAGAATCTCACAATGACAATATGCATACTGTTGCTTATTCAGATAGTTATTGGGTAATGTATGATTACAACAGAGGGTATCATGATGATATTGAATATTCTGGAGTAATGGATCTTTTTAGATTGCCAAAGTTTGGATATTATTTTTACCAAAGTCAAAAAGATGTAAGTGCTGGTAATGTTTTAGAAATTGCAACTTATTGGAATGAAAAATCGCCATTAGATGTTAAAGTATTTTCTAATGCAGATGAAGTAAAATTATATTTAAATGATAAATTAATTGCATCACAAAAACCAGATACAGGAAAAAATACAGATAAATTAAATCATCCCCCATTTACGTTTAAAATTCCAAAATTTGAAGCAGGTACTTTAAAAGCAATTGGTTTTGTAAACGGAAAACAAGTTTCAGTAAGTACAGTGCAAACAGCTAAAGAACCTACTAAATTAAAAATTTGGATTGATGAAAGTGGTAAAAAACCAGAAGCAGGTGTTAATGACGTTGTATTTTGTTATATAGCAGCTGTAGATGAAAATGGCACAATAAATACGGAGTTTTCAGAAGAAATAGATGTTACCTTAAATGGAGAAGTAGAAATAATGAATCCAGATGCTATAAAAGCAGAAGCAGGTATTGCAACAGCGTTAATTAGAGTTGGTAATTCTTTAAGCGGAACTGTTTCAGCAAAATCAAAGAATTTAAAATCTAATAAGTTTACATTTTAATTAGTAATTATTAAAGCAAAAAAAAAGCATCCTTAAAGGATGCTTTTTTTATATAAGTTATTTAGAAACTATTTAGCTTCAGCATATCTTCTTTCAACTTCATTCCAGTTAATTACATTAAAAAATGCATCAATATAATCTGGTCTTCTGTTTTGGTAGTTTAAGTAATATGCATGTTCCCAAACATCTAATCCTAAAATAGGAGTTCCTCCACAAGTAACACCTGGCATTAATGGATTGTCTTGGTTTGGTGTAGAGCAAACCTCTACTTTACCTCCTGGTAAAACACATAACCATGCCCAACCTGATCCAAATTGTGTAGCTGCAGCTTTAGAAAAAGCTTCAATAAAAGCATCTTTAGAACCAAAAGCTGCTTCTATAGCATCTTTTAATTCTCCAGATAAATATCCTCTACCTTCAGGGTTCATTACTGTCCAAAATAAAGAGTGGTTATAATATCCACCACCATTATTTCTTACTGCACCATTACTCATATCTAAATTAGTAAGAATATCTTCTATAGATTTTCCTTCTAAATCAGTACCTGCAATAGCAGCATTTAATTTTGTTGTATATCCATTATGATGTTTACCATGATGAATTTCCATAGTTCTTGCATCAATATTTGGTTCTAACGCATCATAAGCGTATCCTAATTCTGGTAATTCAAAAGCCATTGTTATATATTTTAAAGTTAGTGTATTCTTTTTACGCTTGTAAAATTAACTATAAATAGATATTCTTACAAGAAGTTTACGTTTTGAAAATTTATAGAAGTATAAAGAAGATTTATTCTCCGTATTTTTGCATAAATTCTTCTAATTCTTCAACCATATTTATACTACCGCAAATAAATGGAACTCTTTGGTGTAATTCAGTTGGTTCTACATCCATTGTTCTTGTGTAACCATCAGAAGATTTTCCATTTGCTTGTTCAGCAATAAAAGCCATTGGGTTACATTCATATAATAAACGTAATTTTCCATCTGGGTTTCTAGATCCTTTTGGGTACATGTAAATACCTCCTTTTATCATGTTTCTATGAAAATCAGAAACTAAAGAACCAATATATCTACTTGTATAAGGTCTGTCACCTTCTTCTTCTTGACAATATTTAATGTATTTTTTTACTCCAAGAGGAAAATCAAAATAATTTCCTTCATTTACAGAATAAATACTTCCATTTTCTGGAAACTCCATTTTTGGATGTGATAAATAGAATGAACCAATTGCAGGGTTTAATGTAAATCCATTAACTCCATCTCCAGTTGTATAAACTAACATTGTAGAGGTACCATAAACGATATAACCAGCAGCAACTTGTTCACTACCTTTTTGTAAAAAATCTTCTAATTGAACAGGAGTACCTACAGGTGTTACTCTTCTATAAATAGAAAAAATTGTTCCTACAGATACATTTACATCAATATTAGATGAACCGTCTAAAGGGTCAATTAATACCACATATTTATTTTGGTGATTTTCATCAATACTATTTATAGTAATAAAACTATCTTCCTCTTCACTTGCTATACCACAAACAATATTTCTTTTTGTTAAGGTTTGTATAAACTTATCATTAGCATAAACATCTAATTTCTGTTGGTCTTCACCTTGTATGTTAGTATCTCCAAAAGCTCCAATAATGTCTACCAAACCAGCTTTGTTTACTTCATGGTTTACTACTTTTGCTGCTAATCTAATAGAGTTTAAAAGACTAGATAATTCTCCAGAACTATATTTAAAAGCATGTTGATTTTCAATAATAAATTCTCCTAAGGTTTGATTTTTTCCTGTCATAATTGGGCGATGTTGTATGTTTTAAACAAATATCTAAACTTTTTTAACGAACTACAACGTTTTAGTTCTTTATTTTTTTAAATAAAAAAAATTAAACAAAAGATAAATACCTGTTCAAAATATTTAAATATTTTTGGTCGAAACCAAAAAAACTATCTTTGATCAAAATTTTAAATTATGGATTTTATTGTAAGAAGAGGTGTAGAAAAAGACATGCAATCTGTATTAGCTTTAATTACAGAATTGGCTGTTTTTGAAAAAGAACCAAATGCTGTTGAAATAACAGTAGAAGATTTAATAAAAGATGGTTTTTCCGAAAATCCTCAGTTTAAAATTTTTGTAGCAGAACAAGATAAAAACATTATTGGTATAGCTTTGTTTTACGAAAGATATTCTACATGGAAAGGAAAAACAATTCATTTA
This sequence comes from Polaribacter sp. Z022, assembly GCF_023555495.1. Lineage (GTDB taxonomy): Bacteria > Bacteroidota > Bacteroidia > Flavobacteriales > Flavobacteriaceae > Polaribacter. The sequence continues at coordinate 232,077 of NZ_JALCZO010000005.1, forward strand.
GAAGATTTAATTGTAACTAAAGAAAAACAAAAAATTGGAGCAGGAAAAGCCTTGTATACAGCTGTTTTAAAATATGCTCACGATAATAATTACAATAGAGTTGCTTGGGAAGTGATAGATTGGAATTCTAATGCAATAGAGTTTTATAAAAGTACAGGAGCTACTTATTTAAACGATTGGTCTGTTGTACAAATGAACAAAGAAAGTTTAGCAAAATTTATTCAAAATAGTTAAAATGAAGATTTTTAAATTTGGAGGAGCTTCTGTAAAAGATGCTGCAAGTGTAAAAAATATTACACAAATTTTACAAAATGAAGGAACAGAAAATACAGTAGTTGTAATTTCTGCAATGGGTAAAATAACAAATGCTTTTGAAGAAGTTATAGATGCTTACTATAACAAGACAGATAAATTATCTGAAAAATTAGGAGTTGTAGAAGATTTTCATAAAAATTTAATGAATGAATTGTTTGATGAAAACGATGCAATTTATAAAGAAATAGATATTCTTTTAGGAGAGTTAAGTTGGTTTTTAGCCAGAAATACATCACAAAGATATAATTATGTTTATGATCAAATTATTTGTTTTGGAGAACTTTTATCAACTAAAATTGTAAGTGCTTATTTATCTAAAATAGGAGTAGAAAATAATTGGTTTGATGTAAGAAACTATATTAAAACAGATAGCAATTATAGAGATGCAAAAGTAGATTGGGATTTAACTCAAAGTATTATTAATAAAAAACTAGATGCATCAAAATTAAATATTACACAAGGATTTATTGCTGCAAACGACACAGAAAACACAACAACTTTAGGTAGAGAAGGGTCTGATTATACTGCAGGTATTTTTGCATATTGTTTAGATGCAGAAAATGTAACTATTTGGAAAGATGTTCCTGGAGTTTTAAATGCAGATCCAAGAGTATTTACAGATACAACTTTGTTAGAGCAAATTTCTTATGAAGAAGCAATAGAAATGGCTTTTTATGGAGCATCAGTAATTCACCCAAAAACGTTACAACCTATAGAGAGAAAAGAAATTCCTTTATTAGTAAGATCTTTTGTAAACCCTAAAGAAACAGGAACTAAGGTTTCTAAAGGAACAAGATTAAAGCCATATATACCATGTTTTATTGTAAAGAAAAATCAGATTTTAGTTTCAATTTCTGCTTTAGATTTTTCTTTTATGGTAGAAAATAACATTAGTTTTATCTTTCAAAAACTTCATGATTATCAGTTAAAAGTAAACTTAATTCAAAATTCTGCAATAAGTTTTTCTGTTTGTATAGATAACAAGTTTAACAAGTTTGATGCTTTTTATGATGAATTAAAAACTCAATTTAAAATTGATGTACAGAAAGGTGTAGATTTATATACGGTTCGTCATTTTGATGATAATGCAATTGCAGATATTGAAACTAAAGGAGACTCATTACTAACTCAGGTAAATAAAGAAACTATTCAAATAGTTTTGGCAACAAATTAATATTTACATATTTGTTTTTTTAGTATGTTTGTAGTTCGCTTTAATAAAAACGAATGGCATTAGTTACATCTAAAGAAATTGCTCAAGCAATTGGTATACAAAGACTTGGTTTTTTAGGAACATTTATAGGTTGGGTTTTACTAAAAATACTTCGTATTTCTGCTGTTAATAAAATCTATGATAACAATAAAAATAAATCTGATTTAGATTTTTTAAATGGTGTTTTAAAGGATTGTGATATAAAGTTTGAAATTCCTGAAGAAGACTTAAAAAGAATTCCAAAAAACGGAGCTTTTATTACAATTTCTAACCACCCTTTAGGAGGTATAGATGGTATCTTGTTACTAAAATTATTAATGGAAAAGAGAGCAGATTACAAAATCATAGCTAACTTTTTATTACACAGAATAGAGCCTTTAAAGCCCTATGTAATGCCTGTAAACCCTTTTGAAGATAGAAAAGATGCAAAGTCTAGTGTTGCTGGTATAAAAAATGCATTATTACATTTAAGAGAAGGAAAACCTTTAGGTATTTTTCCTGCAGGAGAAGTTTCTACCTATAAAGATGGTAAATTAAATGTAGATAAGCCTTGGGAAGAAGGAGCAGTTAAGTTAATTAAAAAAGCAAATGTACCAGTAATTCCAATTTATTTTCACGCAAAAAACAGTCGTCTTTTTTATTTTTTATCAAATATTTCAGACACTTTAAGAACAGCTAAATTGCCTTCAGAATTAATGTCTCAAGGAGGTAAGGTTATTAAAGTTAGAATAGGAAAACCTATTTCTGTTAAAGACCAAAATGAATTTAAAGAAATACCAGCTTTTTATGAATTCATTAGAAAGAAAACATATATGCTTGCTAATCCTTTTGAAAAAGCACATAAATTAATTTCTACTCAAAATATAAAAATACCTAAAAAACCAGCCAAAAAAATTACAGCTCAAAGAAGTACAGATTTATTTGTTAAAGAAGTAAATGCTCTAAGAGAAGCAGATGGAAGGTTGTTAGAAAGTAAAAATTATGAGGTGTTTTTTGCCAATGCAAAAGATATTCCAAACATCTTACATGAAATTGGTAGGCTTAGAGAAATTACATTTAGAGATGTAGGAGAAGGAACAAATAAGGCTATTGATTTAGATAAATACGACAAGTATTATTTTCATATGTTTCTATGGGATAGAGAAGCTAACTGTTTGGTGGGAGCTTATAGAATGGGACTTGGAAAAGAAATTTATAAGAAATATGGTATCAATGGTTTTTATGTACATACCTTATTTAGAATAGAGCCAGAGTTACACCAAATGATGGAGAATACTATTGAAATGGGTAGAGCTTTTATTATTGGAGAATATCAGCAAAAACCAATGCCTTTGTTTTTACTTTGGAAAGGTATTGTACACGTAACTTTAAGATATCCAGAACATAAATATTTAATGGGTGGAGTTTCTATTAGTAATCAATTTTCTGAGTTTTCAAAATCGTTAATGATAGAGTTTATGAAATCTCATTATTACGATCCATATATTGCACAATATATTTATCCTAAAAAAGAGTATAAGGTAAAATTAAAAGATGGTGATAAAGATTTTGTATTTGATGCCACTAAAGCTGATATGCAAAAGTTTGATAAAATTATTGATGAAATTGAACCTGGAGCTTTAAGAATACCGGTTTTAATTAAAAAGTATGTAAAGCAAAATGCACGCTTAGTAGCTTTTAATGTAGATCCTAAATTTAACAATGCAGTAGACGGTTTAATGTACATTAAAGTTGCAGATATTCCAGAAAGCACAGTAAAACCTGTTATGGAAGAATTTCAAGCAGAATTAGAACGTAAAGCAACAGAATTACAAAAAAGTAATTAAATTTTGTTTTAGAATTACATGCTTTTTTTATTAAATACAAACTCTATTTTAAAATCATCTGCAGAAACAATAGCATTTAATTGATTGTTTTTTAAGTAATAATTTATCTTTTTAGGAAAATCATTTTGTTTGTTTTCGCATATAAATGAAGTATCTGTTACATGCGTAAATTTAAACAAAGTAGGTTTTTCATTTACACCTTCAACTTTTAAATACAAACTATCCTTTAAATTAATAATGCTTAATATTTCTTTAAAAGTAGTGTCTTTTTCTGTTAAGGTATATCCAATCCCTTTTAGATTAGCATCCCATTTTTCATAAGTTGTACTTCCTTTTTTATCATTTACCCTAACCCAATCTCCAACTAAAAATAATGCTTTTTGTTTTTGAGTTTTCTCTTTTTTACAAGAAAGAAAGAATAATAAACAACATGAATAAAAGAGTATTTTCATAAAAAAAGTTTGCTTTCTTCAAATATACCTATAAAAATTGTAAATTCGCAATCCAAGAAAAGACAGAAGATGTTAGATAAATTAAGAATTGTTAAGCAGCGTTATGATGAGGTTTCTGATTTAATTATTCAGCCAGAAATCATTATGGATCAGAAGCGTTATGCGCAATTGATGAAAGAATATAAAGATTTAGGAGATGTTGTAAAAAAGGGAGATGAATATCAAACTTTATTAAACAATATTGAAGAAGCAAAAGAAATTCTTGCAGACGGATCTGATGCAGAAATGAATGAAATGGCCAAAATGGAAATTGAAGAAGCCAATTCAAGAATTCCGCAATTAGAAGAAGAAATAAAATTCTTATTAATACCAAAAGACCCAGAAGATTCTAAAAATGCTGTAGTTGAATTACGTGCAGGAGCAGGAGGAGATGAAGCAAGTATTTTTGCTGGAGACTTATTTAGAATGTATACTAAATACTGTGAAAGTAAAGGTTGGAAAGTTTCTACAGTAGATTATTCTGAAGGAACAAATGGAGGTTTCAAAGAAATTCAATTTGAAGTTACTGGTAATGATGTATATGGAATTTTAAAGTTTGAAGCTGGTGTACATCGTGTTCAAAGAGTTCCTCAAACAGAAACCCAAGGACGTGTACATACATCTGCTGCTACTTGTATGGTGTTTCCAGAAGCAGAGGAGTTTGATGTAGAGATTAACCCAAAAGATGTTAGAATAGATTTTTTCTGTTCTTCAGGTCCAGGAGGGCAATCTGTAAATACAACCTACTCTGCAGTACGTTTAACACACATTCCTACTGGTTTAGTTGCTCAATGTCAAGATCAAAAATCTCAACATAAAAATAAAGAAAAAGCTTTTAAAGTTTTACGTTCTCGTTTGTATGATATGGAGCTGGCTAAGAAAAATGCAGAAGATGCATTAAAGCGTGGTTCTATGGTTTCTTCTGGAGATAGGAGTGCTAAAATTAGAACTTATAATTATCCTCAAGGTAGGGTAACAGATCATAGAATTGGATTAACTCTTTATGATTTATCTAATATTGTTAATGGAGATATTCAGAAAATTATTGATGAGTTAATGTTAGCAGAAAATACAGAAAAGCTTAAAGAACTTGGAGATGGTTTTTAAAAAATAACCTCTCTAAAAATAAAAACCTCAAAACATTGTTTTGAGGTTTTTTTTATTAGTTTAAATAAGTTTATAAAAAGAGAAAAAGCGATTATAGTTTAGGGGGCCTATGAATCGCTTTTTACTGCTATACAATTGAAGAAATCTTCAAATAATAATCTTATTTTTTGGGGATAAGAAATAATTATAACCCAAAGATATTGTAGATAAAAGGTTTTTGCAATACCCATTTATGGGGTATTTTTTCTCTCACTGTTTTCAGTGATAAGACTCACTGTTTTCCGTGAGTTAAATAATAAGTATAAATTTTAAACAAAAAAAAGCGATTAATGTGTAGGGGGACAATTAATCGCTTTTTGTGTTAAACAAATATTAAAAGAAACTTTAACATAATTATTATGTTGGGGGAAAAGACTTCTTCTAGTACAAATATATTAGACTTTAATATTGTTTACAATACCCATTTATGGGGTATTTTTCTTATCACTGTTTTCCGTGAGAAATCTCACTGTTTTCCGTGAGTTATATAAAATATATGAAGAAGTTTCAATTTTTTGCATAAAAAAAAGCGACTAAAGTTTAGGGGACCTTTTAATCGCTTTCTGTGTTAAACAAATATTTAAGAAATCTTCAACACTATTAATTATGCTGGGGATAAGATTCTTATACTACAAATATATAGTGCTAAATCATTACCCACAATACCCATTTATGGGGTATTTTTTCCTTCACTGTTTTCCGTGAAAAGACTCACGGAAAACAGTTAGAAAATTGTTATTTACCAAAAAGATGTAATTCTGTAAACTCTTTATCTATAAGAATAGATTGAGTATTCCCATTTTTAACATTATCTAATGAAATTTCAACATTATCTATTTGTATAGATGCTATTGTAAAAGGTAAATTGTGCAATTCAATTTTAAATTTAGAATAAGCAGCGTTAAAATCACCTCTCTTATGTTGTTGTAAAATAAATTCGTCTTTTTTACCTGTTAGTTTAAAAGTACGTAAGCTAAATCTTCCTTTTTTATAATCATAACCATCATGAGCATCATCATATAATTTAGAAACTTCTTTACCTTCTTTATAATAAACATCTAAAGTAATTTCGTCAAATTTCTTTTCACCAACATATTGTTGAACAGGGTATTTAGGTATTACAGCTCCTTCTTTAATAAAGATTGGCATACTATCAATATCTGCATCAACCCACATTTCTTTACCTCCTTCTACAACTTCATCTGTCCAGAAATTATACCATTTACCTCTTGGAATATACATTCTTCTTCCTTTAGCATTTGGTTCTTGTATTGGACAAGCTAAAATTTGTTCACCAAAAATAAATTCATCACTTCTATAATGAGTTCCATGATCTTCTTGATCATATAAAACTAAAGATTTTAAAATAGGAGTTCCATCATCTAAATGTTTCCAAAACGCAGTGTATAAGTAAGGTAAAAGTTGGTATCTAAGTTCAACAAACTTTCTTACAATGTCAGTAATTTCATCACCAAAAACCCAAGGTTCTTGATCTCCATGATCTCCAGAAGAATGCACTCTACAGAAAACATGGAAAATTCCTAATTGAATCCAACGTGCAAATAATTCTCCTTGAGGTTGTTCTGCAAATCCACCAATATCAGATCCTGCAAAAGAGAATCCAGACATTGCCATTCTTTGTGCTTGGTTATTAGCAATTGCTAAATGTTCCCAAGTGGCAACATTATCTCCCATCCAAGTAGAAGTATATCTTTGGGCACCTGAATATGCAGATCTTGTAATTACGAAAGGTCTTTTTGGATATGCGTATTTTTTTAATCCATGATAAGTAGCACGTGCCATTTGAGTTCCATAGATGTTATGTGCTTTTCTATGAGAACAAGGGTTTCCATCAAAATCATGACGAACATCATCTGGGAATGATTTGTTAGGAACATCCATTACTGCTGGCTCATTCATATCATTCCAAACACCTTTTACACCAATGTCTTCAATTAATTCTTGAAATAAACCAGACCACCATTCTCTAACTTCTGGTTTTGTATAATCTGGGAAATAACATTCTCCTGGCCATACTTTACCTTTCATATAAGGTCCGTCTGCACGTTTACAGAAATAATCTTTATCTAAAGCTTCTTTAAAAACATCATATTCTAAGTCGATTTTAATACCTGGATCTATAATAACCACAGTTTTAAAACCATCATCTTCTAATTCTTTTACCATTCTTTTAGGATCTGGGAAATAGTTTTTATCCCAAGTAAAACAACGGAAACCATCCATGTAATCGATATCTAAATAAATAGCATCACAAGGAATTTTTAAATCTCTAAAAGTGTTTGTAACTTCTTTTACATTAGATTCTGGATAATAACTCCATTTACATTGGTGAAAACCTAGTGCCCATAATGGAGGTAAAGCATGAGGCTTACCTGTTAAATCTGTATAATTTGCTACAACATCTTGCATTTTTGGTCCGTAAATGAAGTAATAATTCATTTCTCCACCTTGTGCCCAAAAACTTGTTACATTTCTTCTTTCTTGTGCAAAATCGAAAGACGTTTTAAAAGTATTATCAAAGAAAATACCATAAGATTTGTCATTTTGTATTGCAGTATAAAATGGTATTGCTTTATAAATAGGGTCAGTGTACTTACCAAAAGCATAAGAATCTGTTGCCCAGTTTTCAAAACGTTTACCTTTCATGTTTACTTCTACAGGTTTATCACCTAAACCATAAAAACTTTCTGCTTTTTGACAAACTTTACTCATTTTTACGATATCTCCACCATGTTCATAACATTCTTCCCAGTGAAAACCAATTTCATCTTGATTAATAAGTTTTAGATCTAAAGCATCATATAAACTTACTTGCAAACTTCGTTTTTCTACTTTACATATAAGTTTTGAAGTAGTAACTATATAATGTGTTTCATCTTCTGTTACTTCTAAAAAGTTATAACCTCTAGAAGCATGAATTGTTACACCATATGAAAAATCATTTTCAAACTTACCTGTAGTGGCATATCTAAATCTAATAACACTGTCTCTTACAACTGTAAGTTGTAAAACAACATTGTTTTTTGTTGTAAAATATAATGTATCTACATCTTTTTTGTAGTTTACAATTTCTGAGGGAAATAAATTTCCTTTTTGTTCTAATTCTGTGTTAACAATCATTGTCTTGGTTGTTTATTTTGATGAGCAAAATTCGTAAAATTTAATAAAAATTATAGTCTATAAACTTAATTTTTACGATAACGTTTTAGCTTAAATTAAATGCAAAAATATTGCTTATTTATTTAAAAATAAGCGTAATAAGAAATCATTTTTATATTGATAAAAGAATTTTTAAAGTGATAAAAATGTTATGTTATTTTAAGAAGTATAAAAAAATAAACCCTCTTTATTATCAAAATATCATTAATAATTAAGAGGGAAAATTAATTTATTGGTATTTAAATGCAATCATTCCTAATGGAGGTAAGTTTAATTCAACAGAATTTTCTCTGCCATTCCATTCTTTAATGCTTGTTGTTGGATTTTCGTTCTTGAAATTTCCTGTGCCATTGTACTTTTCATCATCACTATTAAATACTTCATTTAAAGTACCTGCCTTAGGAACTCCAATTCTATAGTTTTCTCTTGGTATTGGTGTAAGATTTAATACAATAATAATATTATCTTTTTCATTATTACCTTTTCTTATATAAGACATTATAGAGTTTTCATGATCTCCATGATCTATCCATTCAAATCCTTCTGGTGAAAATTGTTTTTGATGTAAAGCAGCTTGTTCTTTGTATAATTTATTTAAGTCTTTTACTAAAGTTTGTGCTCCTTTATGCACTTTATAGTCAAGTAAATGCCAATCTAAACTGCCATTAAAATTCCATTCACTAGTTTGCCCAAATTCACCTCCTTGAAACAATAATTTTGCTCCAGGATGCGTAAACATAAAACTATAAAGTAGGCGTAAGTTTCCAAATTTTTGCCATTCATCACCTGGCATTTTATCTACTATTGCTTTTTTTCCATATACTACTTCATCATGAGAAAGAGGTAACATAAAGTTTTCTGTAAATGCATAGTTTAAGCTAAATGTTAATTCATTTTGATGGTGTTTTCTATAAATTGGTTCTTTAGCAAAATAATCTAATGTATCGTGCATCCAACCCATCATCCATTTCATACCAAAACCTAAACCACCATCATATATTGGTCTAGAAACTTGAGGAAATGATGTTGATTCTTCTGCTATAGTTTGTACATCTGGAAAAGATTCATAAACAGCAGCATTCATGTCTTTTATAAAACTAATTGCTTCTAAGTTTTCTCTTCCTCCAAATTCATTTGGTTCCCATTGGCCTTCTTCTCTAGAATAGTCTAAAAATAACATAGAAGCAACAGCATCTACTCTTAAACCATCTGCATGATATTGATCTAACCAAAAGATTGCATTGCTAATTAAGAATGCTTTTATTTCGTTTCTACCGTAGTTAAAAATTAAACTTTTCCAGTCTTGATGATACCCTTTTCTTCTATCAGGATGTTCATATAAATGAGACCCATCAAAGAAACCTAAACCATGATCATCTGAAGGGAAATGTGAAGGAACCCAATCTAATAATACACCAATTCCTTTTTCGTGAAATTTATCTACTAAAAATTTAAATTCATCTGGATATCCAAATCTTGAAGTAGGAGCAAAGTAACCTGTTAATTGATACCCCCAACTTGGATCGTAAGGATATTCCATAATAGGCATAAATTCTACATGAGTAAAATTCATTTCATCAACATAATTTACTAAATCTTCTGCTAATTCTTGGTAACTTAAAAAACGATTTTCTTCAATTTGTTTTTTCCAAGATCCTAAATGAACTTCATAAACAGAAAAAGGTGCATCTAAAGCATTGTTCTTTTTCCTGTTTTTCATCCATTTTTTATCTTTCCAATCATAATCATCTTGCCAAACTACTGACGCAGTTTTTGGTGGATGCTCACACCTTCTAGCAAAAGGATCTGCTTTTTCTGTGGTTATATCATTATTAGAGTTTCTAATTTTGTATTTATAAATACTTCCTTTTTTAACTCCAGGTATAAAACCTTCCCAAATTCCACTTCCATCCCAACGTACGTTTAAGTGGTGTTCTCCTTCTAACCAAAAGTTAAAGTCGCCAATTACAGCAACCGATTTTGCGCTTGGAGCCCAAACAGAGAAATAAGTTCCTTCTACACCATCTTTGGTAATTAAGTGTGCTCCAAATTTTTCGTAAAGGCGATAATGTTTTCCTGCCTGAAAAAGGCTGATATCAAATTCTGTAAATAGACTGTGTGCTATTGTTTGTGCCATAGTTTTATGAGTTCAAAATATTTGCAATCCCTTTTAATGGAATAATTGTCCATTTTGGTCTTGAATTGAGTTCGTAACCTAACTCGTAAATTGCTTTTTCTAATAAGCAATATTTTAATAAAAATCTTCTTTCGTTTCTGTAACCTATATGTAGGTTAGCTTCTTTTGTAGTTGCAACATAAGTTTCCATAAATATGGAAACCATGTATTTGTATAATAATTCTCCGTATTTAAATAAAGTTGCTTGTTCTTTTTTATAGGCTTCTTTATGATTAAATATGGTTGAGTAAATTGCATAATGAAAAGATCTAAACAAACCAGCAACATCTTTTAAAGGAGGTTGTTTAACTTTACGATCTCTTATGGTGCTTTCTGGTTCTCCTTCAAAATCTAAAATGCAAAAGTCATCATCTTGTACTAAAACTTGTCCTAAATGATAATCTCCATGAATTCTAATTCTTTCTCCTTTTAGTTTAGTCCAATCAAAATCTACCAAACGTTTTCTAATTTCATTTTTATTATCTAAAAAATCTTGAGCTAACTCTAAAGAATATCCTTCTAATTTATGTAAATTATTTTCAGCTAGGTTTAATCTGTTTTGAAATTGATAAGTTAATCTGTTTTTTAACCAAACTGTATAATCTCCATTAAAACGAGTGGGAGTAAAGGCTGTTTCTTCAAATTCAGAACCAAGTGCAATGTGCATTTCTGCTGTTCTTTGTGCTAGTTTTTTTATTTTTTTAAATAAATGTAAACCAACCCAATCTATAATTTGAGGAGAAACTTCAGATATTTTAACACGATCAAACATTTCTACATCTGGTAATTCTTCTAAAGAAATTTGTTTGCTATCTATGTTTAAATATATTTTATGAATTTCTTTTAAAAAATAGTCCCAAGCATCTCCATTATTTGGAACTAATTTTTGCATTAGCCCAATAGTAATATTTACATTTTCAGAATCAATAATATTCATACTTCCTAAATAAGGAGGCGTATTTTTAAAATCTTTTTTGTCTGATAAAAAACGACTCATTTCATAATCTGGATTTTTATCAGCATAAATTCTTCTAAAAAATTTTAAAATAAAAGTTTCATTATAAATAATGGATGTGTTGCTTTGTTCTACGCCCATAAACCTTGAAGATTCATAAGCAGGGAAATTAAAGCCTTCTGTTTTGTGATATTGTACAGGTGTTTTATCTACAGGTAAAGCAGAACTAATTCTTTCATAAACTACTTTTCTAAAGGCTTCTAAATGCATAGCATCAATAATAAAACCTTCTTGATCTTTTAGTTTTAAAGGAAGGATTCGTCCTTCTTTATTATAGTTTTCATCAGAAACAAAAGCTATAGGTAAAAAATAATGATGGTAAAAAGCTTCTATAAAATTAACTTCTAAAATTAAACCAAAATAGATTTCTCCATTCTTTTGAATTTTAAAATATTCTGTTAATTCTACATATTTTATTTTACTAGATTTACCTCCATACCAACGTTGTTTTTGTATGTAATCTTCTAAAATATCTGATAAAAAAATGTTTACAAAATCTTTATCTTCAATTAATTCTTCCCATTTATTTTTAGAAGAAAAAAGTGCAGTATTAGATTTTGTAAACGTTTCTTTTGTCATTATTTATTAATTTTAAATATATGAAAAGGTAATGTTGCATGTAATTCTACATAATTCCATTCATTATACCAATTGTAACAATTTCTTGTAACTAAATCTTCAACTTCAATTTTTTGATCATGATTAATATTTAAATCATAAAGAGGAAGTTGCACTGAACCAGATTGTGAGTTGTAAGCATCTAAACTTATTACTGTTAAAGTTTCATTAGTCTTATCATCATTCCATTTATAAAAAGCAATTAATTGATCATTACCAGTTTCTAAAAACTTAATGTTGTTTGTTTGTTGATAAGATTCGTTTTCTTTTCTAATGTTATTAATTCTAGAAATTAATGTTGTTAATTTATTTTCTATAGACCAATTATAATGACAAAGTTGAAACTTTTCTGACATATAATATTCTTCTTTTCCAGGAATTGGATCGCTTATCATTTGTTCAAAAACTGGTCCGTAAATACCAATGTTAGAACTTAGAGTTGCAGCTAAAGCATAACGTTGTAAATATTTACTTTCTGGAGCTCCTTGTAAATGAAACGGATTAATATCTGGTGTATTAGGCCAAAAATTTGGTCTCATAAATTCTCTTTGCTCAGTTTGAGTAAGATCATTCATGTACTCAATTAATTCGTGTTTAGAATCTCTCCAGGTAAAATATGTGTAAGACTGAGTATATCCTTGTTTTGCTAATTGTTGCATTACTTTAGGTTTTGTAAAAGCTTCTGCTAAAAACAAAACATCTGGGTGTTGCTTTTTTACTTCAGCAATAATCCATCCCCAAAAATAATATGGTTTTGTATGTGGGTTATCTACTCTAAATACATTAATTCCGCAATCAATCCAATATAATAATGTGTCTAAACACTCTTTCCAAAGGTTTTTAAAATCTTTACTTTCCCAATAAATAGGAAGAATATCTTGATATTTTTTTGGAGGGTTTTCTGCATATTGTACTGTTCCATCTGGTCTCCATTTAAACCAATCTGGATGATCTGTTACCCAAGGATGGTCTGGAGCAGCTTGTAATGCATAATCCATTGCAACTTCTATACCCAATTCTTTGGCTTTAGATACCAAGTTTTTAAAATCTTCTACAGAACCTAATTCTGGATGAATATCTTTATGGCCTCCATATTTAGAACCAATACCCCAAGTAGAACCTACATCTCCATCTTGTGCAACAGTTGTATTGTTTTTTCCTTTTCTATTTACTTCTCCAATAGGATGAACAGGAGGGAAATATAAAGTATCAAATCCCATTTGTGCTATTCTTGGAAGTAGCCTATGACAATCATTAAACGTACCATGTTTGCCTTCTTGTTCTGAAGCAGAACGTGGAAAAAATTCGTACCAAGTAGAAAATCTTGCTTTTTTTCTATCTACATAAACTTTATATTCTGGTGATGTTTCAGTTAAAAATTTCTGAGGATATTTTTTGAATATGTCTGTAGCTTTTTCAGAAACAGCTTCTTTAATTGCTTCTGCATATGTTTCACTATTTTTAAAGATAAATATTAAATGTAATAGATAATCTTTTTCATCTTGTGTAACTTTATCTACAAGTGAAGATATTAATTCTGCACCTTCTAATAATTCTGAGTTTACATGCTGATAATCATCAATTTTTCTTTGTAAACCATGTTGCCAGTTTAAGATATAATCTACCCAACCTTCAACTTTATAAGAATAATATCCTTGTTTTGTAGTTTGAAAACTTGCTGTATATTCATCATTAAAAGTTGGAGACATTCTAACTTCAGACCATTTTTTGTCTTTTTCATGTTTGAATAAAACACTAGTTTGAAGAACATCATGTCCATCAACTAATACATCTGCAGTTACATTTACAATTTCATCTACAACACGTTTTATAAATACAGTTCCTTGGTTTATTTGAGGAGAAACGTTTTCTACAACTATTCTACTTTGATTTTGCATTAACTAAATGATTTTAAATAATTTAAAAGTAATAAAATTGATATTATCCAATATTGGTTCCATTAGGAATTGTAGCATCTTTTTTAATTACAACGATACCATCTTTAACCATATATGTATCTGTTTCAATATCATCTATATGTGTACCTCCATTAATTCTTACATCATCTCCAATTCTACAGTTTTTATCTACAATACAATTATGAATGTAGCATCTGTCTCCAATTCCCATCATAATTTTAATGTCATTTTGAGCAACTTCTTCTAAAGATTCGTATGAATCATTACCCATCATATAAGTATTAGAAATTAGTGAGTTTTTACCAATTCTAGAACGAATTCCAATTACAGATCTTTCAATTTTTTCAGCTTGTATTAAACAACCATCACCAATTACAGCTCTATTTAATATTGAACCTGCTATTTTAGAAGTAGGTAATATTCTTGCTCTTGTATATATACCTTTTGCATCGTATAAATTAAATTGAGGTACATCATCTGTTAAACCTAAATTTGCTTCAAAGAAAGAATCAATTGTACCTATGTCTTCCCAATAACCTTCATATTGGTAACTTAGAGTTTTGTGTTGGTTAATAGCTTTCGGAATAATTTCTCCACCAAAATCATTGGTGTCTGGGTTTTCCATTAATTTTATTAATAAGTCTCTATTAAATATATAGATTCCCATTGATGCTAAATAATCTCTATTTTGAGATTTCATTTCTTCACCAACATCAGATGTCCAATCTGGTAATAATTCTGCTCCAGGTTTTTCAATAAAAGAAGTAATTATATTTTCTTCATTAGTTTTTAATAAACCAAAAGATGTAGCATCTTTAGCGTTTACAGGATATGTAGCAATAGATATTTCTGCACCACTTTCTTCGTGTTTTTTAATCATATCATTAAAATCCATTTGATATAATTGGTCTCCAGAAAGAATTAAAGCATATTCAAAGTCGTTTGCTAAAAAATGTTGCATACTTTGTCTTACAGCATCTGCAGTTCCTTGAAACCATTTATCGCTATGAATTGTTTGTTCTGCAGCTAATACATCTACAAAAGCAGAACTAAAAAAGCTAAAATGATATGTGTTTTTAATGTGTGCATTTAAAGAGGCAGAATTAAACTGAGTTAATACATACATTCTTTTTATATCTGAATTAATACAATTAGAAATAGGTATATCTACTAATCTATATTTACCAGCAATAGGTACAGCAGGTTTAGATCTATCTTTTGTTAAAGGGTATAACCTAGAACCTTGTCCACCACCTAAAATTATTCCTAATACTTTATCATTTATCATTGCTTTATATTTTTACAGATTTATATAATTCTTCTACTTGTTTTGCTATTGATATCCAGTCGAAATATTCTTCAACTCTTTTTCTACCTTTTTTAGCCATTGATTTTTTTAACTCAGGATCATTAATAACTTTATTAACTCCATCAGCTAAATCTCGTGCAAATTTATCTGGATTAACAGGTTCAAAAGGAGCAGAGTCTTGTTGTTCTACAGGTATTAGTAAACCTGTTTCTCCATGAACAACTACTTCTTTAATGCCTCCAACAGCACTAGCAACAACAGCTGTATCACAAGCCATGGCTTCTATGTTTATAATTCCAAAAGGTTCATATATTGATGGACAACAAAAAACATCAGCATGAGAATATAACTGAATTATTTCTTCTTTGGTTACCATCTTATCAATCCAGATTACGTTTTTACGTGTTTTTTTTACTTCGTTAACAGCATCTTCCATTTCTTTTCCAATTTCTGGAGTATCTGGTGCACCTGCACAAAGCACAATTTGTGTATCTGGATCTATATATTTTATTGCGTTAACTAAGTGTATAATTCCTTTTTGTCTAGTAATTCTACCAACAAAAAGTACATAAGGTTTATTTTTGTCTACTCCATATTCATCTAAAGTAGAAGTTTCTGTAGTAGTTACATATTGTTGTAGGTTTATTCCGTTGTAAATTACTTTTACTTTACTTTCGTCTACATTAAAATGTTTTAAAACATCTTCTTTAGTTTCTTCTGAAACAGCAATTAAGGCATCAGCCATTTCAATTGCAGTTTTTTCTATCCAAGAAGAAGCATCATAACCACGTCCTAATTGTTCTCTTTTCCAAGGTCTAAGAGGTTCTAAAGAATGGGTTGTAATTACTAAAGGAATTCCATAACAAAGTTTAGCAACAATACCTGCAAAATGAGAATACCAAGTATGACAATGTACAACATCAGCATCAATTGGTTCTGCATTCATATGCAAGCCAGTGCTTAAAGTTTTAAATATTGCTTTAAGTTTATCGTCAGAATTTTCAAACACAGGGTTTTCGTATGGATATCCTTTTACAGTAGGATTGCTATTAGTTTCGTCCTGATCTCCAAAACAGCGAACATCAACTTTAATAAGTTTTGCTAGTTCTGCTGCAAGATATTCTACATGAACACCTGCACCACCATATACATAAGGGGGGAATTCTCTAGTATAAAAAAGGGCTTTCATAAATTTTTAGTAATTAAGTTTCTTAGTTGTTTTTAGAATCAAAAGGTAAGAAAATACTATTTAATCTACTAAAAAAGAAGCGTCATTTATTTATGAATAGTCATTATTATGAAACTCTTAATAATAAGATGTAATCTTGTATTTTATTGCAAAATTATCACTAGAAATCAAATTATATCTTTTATATTTTATCATTTTATAGATAAAATTTAACTATTTCTTTGTTTGTTGATTTCATCTTGTAGTTGTCTTCGAAGTTTTTGTTCTCTTTCTAAAGACTTTTTTCGATGAATTTCAAACTCTTGTTCAACGTCAATTAAATTATTTTGAGCTTCTTTTGTTAAGATATTACTTCTAAAAAATTTAAATATAAAATAAGCTAATGCTAAAATAAGTGCGGTTATGATGCTCCAAAGAATTATGTTATAAGTTGTTTTGTTTAATTGTATTCCAAATAAAGCTATAGATTCTTCTTTTTTTATAGCTTCAGATAATGCTACTTGAGTATTAGAAAGATTTTTTTTAACTTCTTTTATGTTTGCTATTTCAGTTTTTAATAACTGATCTTTTGTGTTAAATGCTTTTTTAGAAGATTTTAAAGAGTCTAAAACATTTAGTTTTAGTTTTTGATATCTTTCTTTACTAATTACCTTGTAAACTTGATATGATGTAGATGTTCTATAAATTTTGTCAAATTGACTTTCTATTGAGTTAGATTCTGTAATTGTTTCTTGAGAAAAAACTGAAATTGAAAAAGAGAAAAATAATAATGCTAAGAGTTGTAATTTCATTTTATAATTTATATTAGGGGTTTAAAAATATAAAAGTAATAAAAAAACCCAAACTAAAAGTTTGGGTTTTAAATATAAGCAAGTATTTATAATTTATTTTATTTTTTCTACAACTGCCTTAAAAGCGTCTGGGTTGTTTACAGCTAAATCTGCTAAAACCTTACGGTTTAATTCAATGTTATTAGCTTTCACTTTTCCCATAAACTGAGAGTAAGACATTCCGTGTAAACGAGCTGCAGCGTTAATACGTACAATCCATAAAGAACGGAAGTTTCTCTTATTGTTTTTACGGTCTCTATATGCATAAAGCATACCTTTTTCAACCGCATTTTTTGCTACTGTATAAACGTTTTTTCTACGTCCAAAGTAACCTTTTGCTGCCTTCAAGATTTTTTTTCTTCTATTTCTTGAGGCTACTGAATTTACTGATCTTGGCATAATTTCAATGTTTTTTGTAGTAGGCGATTCATTTAAGAATACTTTTTGTTTTTTTGCCTAACTCCATGGTTAATAATTAAATTCCCTAGTTTAAACTTATTTTAAGTTTAATTGTTGCTTAATGTTAGCCTCGTCAGATTTATGTACTAAACCATCATGAGTTAACTTTAATTTACGTTTTTTAGACTTCTTTGTTAAGATGTGACTTTTAAACGCGTGCTTTCTTTTTAATTTTCCAGTACCAGTAACTTTAAATCGTTTTTTGGCGCTAGATTTGGTTTTCATTTTAGGCATCTCTCCTTCGTTTTTAACTTGCTTAATATCTTTAAAATTCTAAATTAGAATTTATTTTACTTTTTTTGGAGCAATAAACATAATCATACGTTTACCTTCTAAT
This sequence comes from Polaribacter sp. Z022, assembly GCF_023555495.1. Lineage (GTDB taxonomy): Bacteria > Bacteroidota > Bacteroidia > Flavobacteriales > Flavobacteriaceae > Polaribacter. The sequence goes on from NZ_JALCZO010000005.1 coordinate 250,100, forward strand.
TTTGGTAATTGCTCAACTTTACCATACTCTTCTAGTTCTTGTGCTAATTTTAATAACAAAATTTGTCCTTGCTCTTTAAATATGATAGAACGTCCTTTAAAGAAAACAAAAGCTTTTAATTTAGCTCCATCTTGTAAAAACTTAATGGCATGTTTCTTTTTAAACTCATAATCATGTTCATCAGTTTGAGGTCCAAAACGAATTTCTTTAATAGTAACCTTTGTTGCCTTAGATTTTAAAGCTTTTTCACGTTTCTTTTGCTCATACAAGAATTTCTTGTAATCAATAATTTTACAAACAGGTGGTTTTGCTTTTGGTGAAATTTCTACCAAATCCAATTCCTGTTCTCTGGCCATTTCTCTAGCTTTAGCTAAAGGATAAACACCAACTTCTACATTTTCGCCTACAAGACGAACTTCGTCAACATATCTTATTTTCTCATTAATTCTATGTTGATCTTCTTTGATTACTCTTAATGGCCTTCTTGACCTGCTTCTACGAATTGCTATGACTTATAAATTTTAAGTTTAACTTGTGGTTGTTTTTCAACCTTTTATTTTATTTGATGAAATTCAAAAATAATTAAAATTTCTTCAATGTTTTGTCTTCTTCTGTTTTTATTAAAGAAATAAATTCTTCAATAGTATATGTACCTAAGTCTCCTTCTCCATGTTTCCTTACAGATACTGTGCCATCTTGTTCTTCTTTTTCACCTACAATTACCATAAAAGGTATTTTGTTAACTTCAGCATCTCTAATTTTACGACCAGTTTTTTCACTTCGGTTGTCTACGAGGGCGCGAATTTCGGAATTTTCTAACGATTCTAAAACTTTTTCTGAATATTTTTGATATTTATCACTGATTGGCAATAAGATAACTTGATCTGGAGTTAACCAAAGAGGGAATTTTCCTCCTGTATGTTCTAGTAAAACTGCAATAAAACGTTCCATAGAACCAAATGGAGCTCTATGTATCATTACTGGTCTGTGTTGTTGGTTGTCTGAACCTTTATAAGTTAAGTCAAAACGTTTAGGTAAATTGTAATCAACCTGAATTGTTCCAAGTTGCCAACTTCTACCTAAAGCATCTTTTACCATGAAATCTAATTTAGGTCCATAAAATGCAGCTTCTCCTTCTTCTATAACATATTCTAAACCTTTGTCTGAAGCAGCACTTATAATTGCGTTTTCTGCAATTTCCCAAGTTTCTACATCACCTATATATTTATCAGGATTACTTTTATCTCTAATTGATACTTGAGCAGTAAAATCTTCAAAACCTAAAGAGCCGAAAACGTAAAGTACTAAATCTATTACTTCTTTAAACTCTTGGTCTAATTGTTCTGGAGTACAAAATATATGAGCGTCATCTTGTGTAAATCCTCTAACACGAGTTAATCCGTGTAATTCTCCACTTTGTTCATATCTATATACAGTACCAAATTCAGCAAAACGTTTTGGTAAATCTTTATAAGAATAAGGTTTAAAATTATAAACTTCACAATGATGAGGGCAGTTCATAGGTTTTAGTAAAAACTCTTCATCCATTTTAGGAGTCTTTATTGCTTGGAAACTGTCTTCTCCATATTTTTCATAATGACCAGAAGTTACATAAAGGTCTTTTTGCCCTATATGAGGTGTCATTACCATTTCATATCCGGCTTTTTTCTGAGCTGCTTTTAAAAAATCTTCTAAACGTGCTCTTAAAGCAGCACCTTTTGGTAACCATAAAGGTAATCCTGCACCTACTTTTTGAGAAAAAGTAAATAGCTCTAATTCTTTACCAAGTTTTCTATGGTCTCTTTTTTTAGCTTCTTCTAATAAGGCTAAATATTCTGTTAACATTTTTTGTTTAGGGAAGCTAATTCCATAAACACGTGTTAATTGGTTGTTTTTTTCATCACCTCTCCAATAAGCACCTGCAACACTCATTATTTTAATGGCTTTTATTATTCCTGTGTTAGGAATATGGCCTCCTCTACATAAGTCTGTAAAATTACTGTGATCACAAAATGTAATGTCTCCATCAGTTAAGTTTTCAATTAACTCAACTTTATATTCATTATTTTCTGCTTTGTATAAAGATAGAGCATCTGCTTTAGAAACAGAGCGAAGAGAGAACTCATGCTTTCCACGAGCAATTTCTAGAAATTTAGCTTCTATTTGTTTAAAATCTTTGTCAGAAATAACATTGTCTCCCAAGTCTATGTCATAATAAAACCCGTTTTCAATAGCAGGTCCTATAGTTAGCTTTGCTTTTGGGTGAAAACTTAAAATAGCTTCTGCTAAAACGTGTGCAGATGAATGCCAAAAAGCTTTTTTTCCTCCTTCATCATTAAATGTGTATAAAATTAACGAACCATCTGTGGTTAAAGGAGTGGTTGTTTCAACTGTTACGCCATTAAAGTTTGCAGATATTACGTTTCTAGCAAATCCTTCACTAATGCTTTTGGCAACATCCATTGGAGTACTGTTATTGATAAACTCCTTAATAGTTCCGTCTGGTAAAGTAATTTTAATCATTTAATATTTAATATTTGTGGCTGCAAAGATATTAGAAAACAATTTTTCACACAATATATATATGTACTTATTAAATTACTTTCAATTTGTTGTCTTTTTATAGTTGATAAAACATAAAAACTGTATTGTTGTTTAATGTTTCTTTATAAAGCCTCAATTCATTATGAATTGAGGCTTTTTTATTTATTAATTTGATAGTTAATTGAAATATAATAGTTTATTTTTCAATTAAAGTATTCTTTTAGATGGAGTTAGTGATTTTTGTGAATAATTTTCAAAAAAAAGCAACTAAAGATAGTTGTTATATTAGAAAGAGGTGGTATATTTGCACCCGCTAACGGAAATAGTGTTGGTTTAGTTCATTTTTTTAGGGTGTTTTAGTAAGGGTATAAAAAAAGTTATTTTTTTTCTTGTCAGAATAGAAATAGTTTGTATGTTTGCAGCCGCTAAGAAATAC
>NZ_JALCZO010000006.1 GCF_023555495.1 Polaribacter sp. Z022
AGTTGGAAGTTGGAAGTTGGAAGTTGGAAGTTGGAAGTTGGAAGTTGGAAGTTGGAAGTTGGAAGTTGGAAGTTGGAAGTTGGAAGTTGGAAGTTTAAAAAAATGAAAAAATCTAACAAAAATGTCATTTCAAAATGAGTTATTTTTAAACAATTGAGAAATCTCAACTAAGAAAACTTTGTACCTTTGATACTTTAAAAACTTTGCAACCACCAAACAATGCAACTATTTTATAATTCAGAAATATCTACAGAAACTTCACAAATTACTTTCGATAAAATTGAAAGTAAGCACATTGTGCGCGTTTTACGTAAAAAAGAAAACGATATTCTTAAAATTACAAATGGAAAAGGTTTTTTGTTTGATGTAAAAATTATAGTTCCAAGTGATAAAAAATGTTTAGCAGAAGTAATTCATTTTGAAGAAAAACCAAAACCTTGGAATTACTACTTACATATTGCAATTGCTCCTACAAAACTGAATGACAGATTAGAATGGTTTTTAGAAAAAGCAACAGAAATTGGTATAGATGAAATTACGCCCATTATTTGCGCTAATTCTGAACGTAGAGTTGTAAAATTAGAACGATTTGAAAAGATTATTCAATCTGCAATGAAACAATCTTTAAAGTTTACATTGCCTAAATTGAATGAACCTATAAAACTAAATCAGTTTGTCAATCAAGAATTTGAAGGGAAAGTTTGTATTGCGCATTGTGAAGAACAAGAAAAGACATTGTTACAATCTGTTGTAAAACCATCAGAGAGAACAACTGTTTTAATTGGACCTGAAGGTGATTTTTCTACTCAAGAAATTGAAAAATGTTTAGAAAAAGGGTTTACTCCAATTTCTTTAGGAGAAAGCAGATTACGTACAGAAACTGCTGCTTTAGTTGCTGTTAATACAGTTTCGTTTATCAATCAGTAAGTTTTTCTTATATTGCTTATTATTCTCTTACCAAAAACAATGAATGAAGTATAATTTATTCCTTTTTATTTCTTTTTTATTTTTTTCTGCTAACGCCCAAGATGTAGTAATTTTAAAATATAATGGTGGTGGAGATTGGTATGCAAACCCAACTGCAATACCAAATTTAATACAATTTACAAACGAGAATATTAAAACTAATATTGCTAAAAATCCGCAAACGGTTTCCGTAAATAGTGAAGAATTATTCAATTATCCAATTCTATTTATGACTGGTCATGGTAATATTTTATTTTCTGATGACGATGCTAATAATCTTAGAAATTATTTAATTTCTGGCGGATTTTTGCACATTTCAGACAATTATGGGTTTGATAAATTTATAAGAAGAGAACTTAAAAAAGTTTTTCCAGAATTAGAATTTTTAGAGATTCCAAATAATCATCCTATTTACAATCAGACTTATAAATTTGAAAATGGAATTCCTAAAATTCATGAACATGACAAAAAACCAGCACAAGGTTTTGGTCTTTTTTATGAAGGCAGATTAGTTGTTTTTTACGATTATGAAACCGATTTAAGTGATGGTTGGGAAGATGAAATTATACACAACAACCCTAAAAGTGTTAGAGAAAAAGCACTTAAAATGGGAGCAAATATTATAGAATATGCTTTTAAAAATTAGTCCGTATTTAGACATTGATGACATTAAAATAAATTTTGATACAGAAGGTCTTTGGGTTTTAAATATTGCCATTGGTATTATAATGTTTGGGGTTGCTTTGGGTATTACTATTGATGATTTTAAACGATTATTTAAAAATCCTAAAATAGTTTTTGTTGGAGTTTTGTCTCAATTTTTCTTATTACCTGCTGCAACTTTTTTAGCAATTTTAGTTTTAAAACCTCATCCTAGTTTTGCTTTAGGTATGATGATGATTGCTGCTTGTCCTGGTGGAAATGTATCTAACTTTTTTAGCAAAATGGCTGGTGGTAATGCAGCTTTATCTGTTAGTTTAACCGCTTTTGCAACCTTAATATGTATTTTTATGACTCCATTTAATTTACAGTTTTGGGGAAGTTTATACGAGCCTACCAACGAAATTTTAAAAACTGTTTCTTTAAATCCTATAGATTTATTCAAGTTAGTTTCTCTTATTTTAGGTATCCCTTTAATTTTAGGAATGTTGATTAAACATTATCACTCTGAAATGGCTGGTAAAATAGAAAAGGTTTTAAAACCTTTGTCTATGTTGGTTTTTATTGCATTAATATTCATTGCATTTTCACAAAACTTAGATGTATTTGTTAACCATATACACCATGTTTTATTTTTAGTAATATTTCATAATATTTTTGCCTTTTTCTTAGGGTTTTATACTGCTAAAGCATTTAAATTAAATCATAAAGACAGAAAAACAATTGCTATGGAAACAGGCATACAAAATGGTGGCTTAGGTTTGTTATTAATTTTTGGCTTTTTTGATGGTTTAGGTGGTATGGCTTTATTAGCAGCATTTTGGGGTATTTGGGATGTGTTTTCTGGAATGGCATTAGCTACATTTTGGGGCAATAGAGCAAAGAAAAAATTAGCAGAAAGTAATTAAGTTATGATTCAGAAAATTTGGTTTACACTAGTTTGGTCTTTTATTAAATTAGGATTGTATTTTTACAGTAATAAAATTACTGTTTTAGGCAGAAAAAACATTCCTAAAAAAGGTGCAGTTTTATTTGCTGTGAATCACCCAAATGGATTAATTGACCCATTGTTTGTTACTACAACAAACAGCAGACAAAATCATTTTTTGGTAAGAGCTGCTTCTTTTAAAAACCCTACTATTAAAAAGATTTTAGAGTCTTTGTACTTAATGCCAATTTATAGAATTAGAGATGGTATTAAACAGTTATCTAACAATCAAGAAATTTTTGAAAAGTGTTATAAAATCTTACATAAAGGTGAAACTTTAATGATTTTTCCTGAAGGAAGTCATGATAAAAAAAGAAGTATTAGACCTCTAAGTAAAGGATTTACAAGAATTGTTTTTGGTGCTTTAGAAAAACACAAAGATTTAGAAATTAAAGTTGTTCCTGTAGGTATTACATACCAACATCCTTCTGATTTCCCTACAAAAGTTACCATAAATTATGGAAAACCAATTGGTACAAGAGAAATTTTTGAAACCAATTCTGGTGCAAAATCTATTAATATTTTAAAAGCAAAAGTTAGTGAACAATTGGAAAAGTTAAGTGTTCATATTACAGATGATGATAATTATGAAACTACTTTACAAAAATTAACAGACGCTCAAGTAGATTTTACAAAAGTTAATGAAGTTAATAAAATGATTCAATCTGAATCGATACCTAATAGTAAAAATGCAAAAACAAACTTTGTAAAACCATTATTGTACCTCATCATTATAAATAGTATCATTCCGTTTTTTATATGGAAAATTGTAAGAAATAAAATTGATGAAATTGAATTTATAGATACTTTTCGTTTTGCTTTAAATTGGTTTTTATGTAGTTTCTTTTATAGCTTACAAGCATATATTGTAAGTCTTTATTTTGGTAAAACTATAGGTTTATTTTACTTTACTATTTCTGCTTTTATAGTATTAGTATATGCTAAATTAACTCCTACAAATGCAAAAAAGCATAAGGAATTCAATGAATTTGGCAAACAGATTTAGCCCTGATTAACTCTGCTTTAATATTTTTATCGAATCGTTGAATGCGAAGCATTTGAAACGGTTTGTTTGAGCTCTTTTTTATTGTCAGTTCGAGTGAATTTGTAAAGAATGAACAAATTTGTATCGAGAACTAGCAATAAAAAAAGCGAGTAGTGTAAAGTAAGAAATAGCTACTAATCTATAATAGCATCTTGTATAACTTGCTGAATTTCTGTACGCATATTACTTTTTACTAATCCGCGATTTTCCATTGTTGGATACACTCTGTTTGATAAAAACACATACACAATTCCGCTTTTTGGATCTGCCCAAGTATAAGTACCTGTAAAACCAGAATGCCCAAAACTTTCATCGGAAACACAACCACAAGTTGCTTTTACTTTTGGGTTTAATTGAGGTTTATCAAACCCTAAACCTCTTCGTACTTTTTTATCTGAAAAATAACGATGATTAAACTTATCTAAAGTGGTACTTTTTAAATAACGTTTACCTCCATAATAACCTTTTTGCAAATACATTTGCATAATTTTTGCAACATCGTTTGCATTTGCAAATAAACCTGCATGCCCACCTACACCACCTAACATTGCTGCACCCATATCATGCACATAACCTTGCAATAGTTGATTTCTATAATAATCGTCTTTTTCTGTTGGAATGATTACTTTCTTAGAAAATTTTTGAAGTGGTAAATAACTTGTTCTATTTGCTCCTAAAGATTGATAAAACTCTTCATCTACCAATGTATTTAAAGGTTTTTCGTAAGTGTTTTCTAAAGCTTTTTTAAAGATATAATATCCTAAATCGCTGTATTTATAACCATCTCTTTCTCTTTGGTCTACTTCTCTAATATATTTATAAATACTGTCTTTATAATTTTTATTTAAATACAGGTTTTTAGCAACTTTAATATTGAATTTTTTTGACTTTTTAGGTCTGTAAAATTCAGATAAATTTTTGTGTGTAATACTATCTTGAGTTTCTCTATAAAAAGGAATCCACGCTTTTAATTTACCATAATGAGACAGTATTTCTCTTACAGAAACAGTTGCTTTATTGGTACCTTTAAAACTTGGTAAAATATCTTGTAAATTAGCATTTAAAGATATTTTTTTTTCTTCTTCTGCCTTCATTATTAAAGGTAAAGAAGCTAAAATTTTAGTTAAAGAAGCTAAGTCATACACATCAGAGTTTTTAACTTTTAGTGTTTTTTTATCTGTATGATATCCATAGCTTTTATTATAAATAACCTTTCCTTTTCTGGCTACTAGTACCTGAAAACCTGGAGCCATTTTTTTTTCTAAAATTATATTTGCTAAAGAATCTATTTTTTGCAATTTTACAGAAGACATTTTTACAGCTTCTGGTATGGTATACTCAAATCTACTAAGGTTGGATGTTATAAATCCATGACCTGCAGTAAATTCATTTTTTATAGAAACTGGTAATTTTCCATTTGCCCCAAATGCTCCAAAAATTAATTGAGCAGATAATTCTTGAGCCAATTTACTATTTTGATAAGAAACAATTATTCCTTCTATATTGGTAAAAGTTTTAATTTTCAACAAACTATATGGACTTGCAAAAACATCTAAAATTACATTTTTTTCTCTTGCAATTTCTTGTAACCAAACCAAATCTTTGTTGCTAAACTTATAGCTTTTCCAAGGATGTAAATTAGATTTATGAAACCCAACTATTACCATATTATAAGGTTTTAGTTTTCTCATCATTCCATCTAAATTCTTATCAGAAACTACATCTACTTGCCCATAATTTTTTAACATTTTTACAAAATGATTTCCAGAATCATCACCTAAATTTACATATGCAATTTTGCGTTTTTCTAAATTTCTTATTGGCAAATCTCCTTTAACATCTTTAATTATTGTTAAAGAATTTTTAATTAATTCTCTGTGTAATAACTCATCTTCAATAGTATTTAAATCTTCTTGTAGGTTTTCTATTTCTATAGGTTTATAATTGTGTAAACCTGCCCAATATTTAGCTTTTAATATTTTTCTTACAGAAATATCTATTCTTTCTTCTGTTAAGGTTTTTAATTCTATTGCTTTTTTAATTAAGTTAACAGTTGCTGGTACATCTTGTGGTATTAACAACATATCATTTCCTGCTTGTATTGCTGCTAAATCTATTTCTGCAGAAGAAGAATAATTTGCTGCACCTTTCATATTTAAACCATCTGTAATTATCAATCCTAAAAAACCTAATTTTTGTTGTAATAAATTAGTTACAACATTTTTAGACAAAGAAGTTGGTAATCTTGGATCAGATTCTAAACTTGGTATGCTTAAATGCGCAGTCATAACACTTGTAATACCAGCATCAAAAACTTTTTTATAAGGATACAGTTCTATAGAATCTAAACGATTCATATCAAAATTTAAAACAGGTAATGTATGATGAGAATCTGTAGCTGTATCTCCATGACCTGGAAAATGTTTTGCATTTGCTAACACACCTTTACTTTGCATCCCTTGCGTAAATGCAATTGCTTTTTGTGTTACGTTTTCTTTCTTTTCTCCAAAAGAACGATTTCCTATAATAGGATTATCAGGATTTGTATTAATATCTACAACAGGTGCAAAATTTACATGAATTCCTAAACGATTGCAATGTTTCCCTAAATGTTCTCCAAATTGTTTTACCAAAGAATCGTTTCTAATTGCTCCCAAAGTCATGTTCCAAGGAAAACGATACGTATTTTTTAAACGCATATCTAAACCCCATTCACCATCAAAACCAATTAGCAAAGGTACTTTTGCAGTATCTTGATAAATGTTGTTTAATTCTGCTTGTTTTTCTGGAGTTCCTTGCATAAAAATTAAATTACCTACATGATATTTTGTAATCATTTCTGTAATAAAATCTTTGTGCTTTTTGTCTTTATTAGAATATGCTTGCACCATAAAAAGCTGACCAATTTTTTCATCTATGGTCATGTTTTTCATGATACTATCTACCCAAATAGTTTGCGCTTCTGCATCTTTAGTTCTTAACGGATCTACACTTTGAGCAGATAAATTAAAAACAAATCCTATTAATAAAACTACGAGTAACTCTTTCTTCATTTTTTCACTATTTTTTTGGGCGTTTTAACAGGCTTTCCATTATATCTTTTTAGTTTCTGTTCTCGATACAAATTTGTTCATTCTTCTCAAATTCACTCAAACTGACAACTAAAAAGGATGCCATTACAATCCTTAACGCAACTAATTAAAGAAGTTTAGTCAATTAAAATAAGCAACTTTTATACCAAAAAGCGCTTGTGCCAACTATCTTTAGCTTTAATTTCCCAATTATTTTCAAAATCGGCTTTTGTAGCCACCATATTATTAAAAACAATGGTTTCTGCAGTTACTTTTTGCTCTTTAGCAAATCTTTGAAAATCAGATAATTTTACTAAATTAATATTGTTATTATCTTTAAAAGTAACATTCATTTTATTCATTAAATCTAATTTCAATTCGTTTTCTATTTTTTGAATAAAACGAACAGAACTATCAATAGAACAACCAGAAACGTTGTTAAAACTCTCATCTACAGCTAAAACCAAAAATTGATTGTATTTTATTGTAAAAGATCCTTTTAAATCGTCTCCATGACGTGTCCATTGATTTATAAAATCTACTGATTTAGAAGAAATAAACTCAATTTCTTTTTCTGTAAACTCTCTATCAGATTGGTATATCCAAACACGAGATGTATTTGGTAAATTGTTATATTCTGTAAACATTTTTTTTAATTATTAGCTCATTGGATTATTAGATGATTGGAATTTTAGATTTTCTAAAAATCTAACGCAAATTAAACTTTTGTTGCAATGCTTGTAATTTTTCAGCATCAGACATTTTCTTTTTAGGAGGTGCCATTCTTTCTTTAATTTCTCTCAACACCTTTTTTGTGTATAATGGAAAATCAGCATTTTGCATCCAATTATTATAACCAGGATTTTCTTTAAAAACCTCTTCTACAGTTCTACCTTTGTATTTTCCGAAAGAAAAAATTTCTTGATCGTCTTCATTCATTAAAATAAAACCAGCAAAATCTGCTCTTTTACCATGTGTAGAATAATCGCTTAAGGCATCAACTGTATTTTCTATATCATCATATTTATCTAATTGTGCTAGTAAAATTTCATAAGTTGCATTTGTATCTGCTTCTGCTCCATGTGCGCCTTCTAATTCTTTACCACAATAAAATTGATAACCTGCACTTAACGTTCTTTGTTCTTTTTTATGAAAAATAACTTGCACGTCTATGGCTTTTCTATTTTTCATGTCAAAATCAATTCCTGCACGCATTAATTCTTCTGCTAATAACGGAATATCAAATCTATTAGAATTAAAACCCGCTAAATCAGCATCACCAATCATTTCATTTACTTTTGGAGCCAATTCTTTAAACGTTGGTTCTGTTACAACCTTTTCATTTGTAATTCCATGAACATCTATTGATTCTTGTGGTATTTCTATTTCTGGATTTACCAACCAAGTTTTACTTTCTTTATTTCCATTAGGAAATACTTTTAAAATTGATATTTCTACAATTTTATCAGTTGCTATATTAACACCAGTTGTTTCTAAATCGAAAAATACAATTGGTTTTTTTAAATCTAAATTCATTTGTTTATTCGTTATTCAATTGATTTTTAAACTCTTCTACTTGTGCCTGAATTTTAGCAGGCAATGTAGGTTCTTTAAAATTATACTTTTTTAATTCTGCTATAACAATATCTGCTAATATTAATCTTGCTGTTGGTTTATCATCTGCAGGAATTACATACCAAGGTGCATTTTCTTTAGAAGTTCTGTTTAATAAATCTTCATAACAAAACTGATATTTATCCCACAATTTACGTTCTTTTAAATCTCCTGCAGAAAATTTCCAGTTCTTTTCTGGCAAATTCAATCTACGTAAAAGTCTGTTTTTTTGTTCTTCTTTAGATAAATTTAAAAAGAATTTTAAAACAATGGTTCCACTGTCTGTTAAATGTTTTTCAAATGCGTTAATTCTATCCATTCTATTATGGTAAAAATCATCATTTAAATCTTCTAAAGTTTTTACAGACGGTATATTTTCTCCAAAAACATAATTTGGATGTACTCTAGTAACCAACACGTTTTCATAATGAGTTCTATTAAAAACACCAATTTTTCCTTTTGCTGGTAGTGCAATATAATGACGCCATAAAAAATCGTGTTTCAACTCTAATTCTGTAGGCACTTTAAAACTATGCACCTCTACTCCACGTGCATTTACATTTTTAAAAACCTCTCTAATCAAGCTATCTTTACCAGAAGTATCCATTCCTTGTAAGCAAATTAGCATACTATATTTGCCCTCTGCATACATAGTATCTTGAATTTTACTAAGTTTTTTACTTATCTTTTTTAACTTCTTTTCTGCATCATCAACAACTTCTTCTGTCTCAAAATCAGAAAGTTGAATTTTACTTTCTATTTTATATTTACCTTTACTCATCTTCATATTAAATATTTTTTAAAGATAGAAAAAAAACTTTTGGTTTACATTGATTTTCTCTTCTCATAAATAGATAATTACTATACTTTTTTAAACAGTTTTATTAATAAAAAACTGAAATTTATATCATGAAAAACAAGGTAATAATACAAGCAAGTGCAAATAGTTTTGGAAACACACATAAAATAATAAACTTTTTAAATAGTGATAATAGCTTTGATGTTATCGATTTAAAAACAAAAAATATAGGTTGTTTTGAATATGATTTTTCAAATGCTAATGATGATTTTCTTCCATTAATGGAACATATTATTAAAAACTACGATACAATTGTTTTTGCTACTCCTGTTTATTGGTATTCTATGAGCGGAATTTTAAAAGATTTTTTTGATAGAATGTCTGATTTACTTCACTTTAAAAAAGAATTGGGCAGAAAACTAAGAGGTAAAAACATGGCTATGATTAGCAATTCTGGAGAAAATGATTTAAGAAATGGTTTTGAAATGCCTTTTGTAGAAAGTGCAAAATACCTTGGTATGAATTACAAAGGAAATATACATACTTGGTTTAATGGTGATGAAATAGCTACAGAAGCAAAAGACAAAATTAGTGCTTTTAGAAAGTTGATATAGTTAAAAAACAACTACAAAGTTTTCCATACTTTTGCAATATGGTAAAAGAAATTCAGCTTCGAGTAAATTTAATTGAAGAACGTAAAGAAAATACACTTTTATACAAAGCCTCTAAACAATTAGGCATTGATAAAAATGAAATTTCTGCTGTAAAAGTTTTACGAAAATCTATTGATGCTCGTAAAAAAGACATCATTTTTAATTATAAAGTTGCTGTTTATATTAATGAAACTGTTCCAGAAAAATCTGATTATCAGTTTGAATATAAAGATGTTTCTAATGCCAAAGAAATACATATAGTTGGTTTTGGACCTGCAGGTATGTATGCTGCATTACGTTGTATAGAGTTAGGTTACAAACCCATTGTTTTAGAACGTGGTAAAAATGTACAAGACAGAAGAAGAGATTTAAAAGCCATAAATCAAGATCATTTTGTAAACGAAGATTCTAATTATTGTTTTGGAGAAGGTGGTGCAGGCACGTATTCTGATGGAAAATTGTATACCCGAAGTTTAAAACGTGGAGATGTAAGAAGAATTTTTGAAAACCTTGTTTTTCACGGAGCTACAGAGCAAATTTTAATTGATGCTCATCCTCATATTGGAACCAATAAATTGCCTAAAATCATTCAGAATATTCGTGAGAATATTATAAAATTTGGTGGTGAAGTTCATTTTGAAACTAGAGTTACCGATTTTATTGTTAAAAACAATAAACTACAAGCTATTCAATTACAAAATGGACAAGAATTGTCTGTAAATTCTGTAATTTTAGCTACAGGTCATTCTGCAAGAGATATTTATGAATTGCTAGACAAAAAGAAAATTGCTTTAAAAGCAAAGTCTTTTGCAATGGGAGTTCGTGTAGAACATCCACAAGAAATAATAGACCAAATTCAATATCATTGTTCTGGAGAAAGAGACGAATTGTTACCTGCTGCTGCTTATAGTTTAGTACACCAAGTTAATAATAGAGGTGTGTATTCTTTTTGTATGTGTCCTGGTGGATTTATTGTACCTGCAGCCACTGCAAATGGCGAAGTTGTTGTAAACGGAATGTCTCCAAGTAGAAGAAATAACAAGTTTGCTAATTCTGGAATTGTAGTAGAATTAGATATTGATAGAGACTTTAAAAAGTACGAACATTTAGGGGCTTTAAAAGGATTACAATTTCAAAAAGATTTAGAAAAAATTGCTTTTTATGCAGGTGGAAGAACGCAAACAGCACCTGCTCAAAGATTAGGCGATTTTATTGATGGAAAATTATCTACAGATTTAAATGATTGTTCATATCAACCAGGATTAAAATCTGCTCCATTACACTCTTTATTACCAAAAATAATTGGTAGTAGATTACGAAAAGGTTTTGCTGCTTTTGGGCAAAAAATGCATGGATATCATACAAACGAAGCAAATATAATTGGTGTAGAATCTAGAACCTCTTCACCTGTAAACATACCTAGAAAAGAAAACTTAGAACATATAGAAATAGAAGGTTTATTTCCTTGTGGAGAAGGTGGTGGTTATGCTGGTGGAATAGTTTCTGCTGCTATGGATGGAGAACGTTGTGCAGAAGCTGCCATTGCAAACCTGTAATAAAAACGGGTTGTTTTCTTATTGATTTTTTAGCTTAAAATTGGTAACTTCGCTAACTTAGTATACAACGAATTATAACTCGGTCATATACGAAATCACTTGGCAACAATTTAAGAAATGACGAAATACATTCGAATTTTTATAATTCTTTTGACTTTATCTGCTTGCGGACAAAAAGAAACTAAAAAGAAAACACAAGAAAATGTGAATGAAAAATCTGCGGAATCGGAACAAAAAAGTGAATCTGAAAAAGTGGAAAAATGGACTGATTCGAATGGCAACGTTTTCACCCAAAAAGGAAATGAAATTTCTATAATTCCTGCCAAATACAATAAAACTGGAAAAACATACAAAGTATTTATTTACAATGAGACTTCTGACGAAATTGGAATAATTGAAAATCTAAAAATTAATCCGAATGAGTTCCGAGTTTTTAACTTAAAAGACATTGATACACTTAAATTAGACAACGGAGTGAAATTTATGTTCGGAGAAACCTATGGTCTTGAAATTGAGGATAAGCAATCTCAAGTTAGTGGTCTTAGCGGAAAGTTTTTAGATGAATATAATGTTCCTGATGAGGCAGAATGGGCTTTTGTTATAGTTCCAGAAGGAAAAGGCGATTAAAAGGAAAAATATTACGAAAAATTTAAACTCACCAAAATTGGAAAAAACTCAAACTGACTTTATTAACAAATTAGGAATTGGAGCATTTACTTATATTTCAATTAGTGAATTTTGTGGATTAATTGAATACTTATTTGAGAACGTTTTAATAATTGCCGGAACAAAACCCATAACAACAATTTGGCTACCTGAAATAATGAGTCTCTTTCTTTTTACAATAATTGTGGTTTGGGGAATAAAAAAATACAACAGACCGATTGAAATTGACACACGAAAAACTCTGAAATCTTTAATAACTATATTCTTTGGAATTTTGATATTGCAATTTCTATTCTCTTATTTCGGAACTGACTTTTTGATGGAAAAATATTCAACGGAATTTGAAAATTATGCAAAAGCAAATAAAGGGAGTTTAATGTTGCGAGGTTACCTTTCTTTCCTTCCAATTTTACAATTCGTGATATTGGGAATAATACTATTGATTAATAAAAAAACAGTTGCCAACAACGTGTATAATTAATTGCTTTGGCAAGTGCCTATTTGGAAAATTCCTTCGGAATTTTCTCGCGTTCGTTTTTGTTTACTAAATTAGTTGCTGAAACACGCAACTAACCATACACAAAACCGTTAGCGAATATTTATGAAAAAAACACTTACTTTATTGATTATTTATTACTTATTTTTTTCTTGTACTACAAGTAAAGCCATTAGAAATACGGCTGTTAATAATGGAGATTGTAAATATATATTTAAAAATGGTTTTCAAAACATTACAGATAATAATGTATTATTAGTAATTAAAAATGACACCTTACTTTTAACAGAAATAAAATACGAATGTACTTTCCACTCTTTTTACACAGGGGGAATTATGTATAATAAATATGGGAAATGGAATAATACTTTATCTACAAATAACGGAATGGCAATGATGATTTGGAACGATATTAAATTATTTAAGAATGATACAACAAGATTTAACATAGCAACCAAAGGTACAGAAAACACAAAAACTATTAACTCTTCTATTATGGTATATGATAATAACTATAATGATCTACTATCAGAGAACTCAAAGTATAGAGAAAAATTGATTGATTATTTCTCAAAACGTATAAAGAGGTATAGAAATATTGATAAATTTTATGAAGAATACTGGAAAACAGTTGACCCAAAAAGATGGGAAACCATTCAGTTCAATAGAAAAATTAGCAAAAATATTAATAAAAAACATTAGCTAACACCTCATAAGATTTATGCTTACATTCGAACTAACATTAACGACAAACATTCAATTAACGATTTTCAATTCGTAAAAATTTTATACAAACACGTTAGCGAACTGTTAAATACTAACCTACTCTTTTATAGCTTTCTTTTTGTTGTAAAAAATATTTAGATATATTTTTTGGAGGTATTATAGTAGTCCAAGAATTATAATCAAACCAATACAATTCTCTTTTTATTGTTGCACATTTTTCTTTTTTATCATTATAAAAGTGTACTTCTACATTCATTTTTTGAGCACAATACCCCAATGTTTTAAATTCTAATTGAACAGAAAAAGTTTGAGTAAACATTAAGTTTTGATAGTGAATTATTTGATCATTATTTTTTTGCAAACCAACTTTTAATGTATTCATTTTTAAACTCGAAAACCCATTTACAAACAAAAAGGTTTCTACAATTTTTGAAGCATATTTTAGATATCCAAAATTTTGCATCACCATAAAATCGTTTACATATTCTCCTTTAACTGTATAGGTTCTTTGAAACATAGAGTAAGTTTAAATTAATTATTAGATACTAATTACATTCGTTTTACCTTCTAAAACAGAATGACTTAAATTTAAAAGTAGATTGTTTTTTTTTATTTAAGAGTGTAGTTAAAACAATCTACTTTTTGTGGTTCCTTTTAAAATATCTATTCTAAAACGTTCTTGAAATATTAAAACCAAAATGAATATCTCCTCCAAAAAAATTGCCTGTTGTTTCGGTTATAAAACTTTTTTCAATCATGGTAATAGCGTTTGATAAAATAAGTTGAAACACATGTCCCCCAGTTTCTATATCTACACCAAAAGCTAAAGAATTTCTTGCATTTATAGATTCAGATTCATCAAAAGCTAAGTAATACTCACCATTTAAAGAAACCCTTTTGCTTAATTTTATTCTAGTTCCTAAACCAAGTGCAAAAATATCATGAGGATCTGCATCTATTTTTACAGTATTTCTATGAACATAAGTTGGTGTTATTTGATAAGAAAAAGAAGGACTTACTTTTTTAGCAATTAAAACCTGACCAACATAAGATAAACTCTCTGCAAAAGTTCTTTTATCTGTAGGAGCATAATCTTTTAATGTTTTTACAGCTACACTTCCAAATAATGAAATTGCAAACGGAAAAGAATTTTTACCTGTTTTTTGTTTCAATAAACTATATTTTAAAAAACTATCATACGTTTTCTCAAAACTAGATCTACCAAAACCAATTGTTAAATTATCGTTTAAACCATATTCTAAAGAAAAACGAATATTAGATTGATCTAAACCAAAAAGCTCATCAAACCCTAAGTTTATACGTCCAAATCTATGAGAAATTATAAATTCTAATTCTTTATCTTTTCTATTTTCTATAGAATGTCCATTTAAAATTCTGGTTCCTTTAAATGTTGCTGTAACTATATTTTCGGTTTTAGGTGTTTCGTTATCTAAAACATCTAACAAATCATCTTGAGCTTTAACATTTAACCCAACAATAACGAATAAAATGGTTAGTATGTATTTTTTCATCTTTTATTTTTGGTATGGTTTATAATTAAATTGAAAAGTAACTTTTATGTCTTTTGCAATATTTTTTACTACTACTTTAGGAATTTTTATATCAAAATCTGCAACTTTTAAAAAGAATTCTCCTGTTAACAAGATACTTTCTTTTGTTTTAGTAATTGTTGCTGGCACTATAATTTCTTTGGTTTTACCATGAATAGAAATTGCTCCTTTTACCTCTACTTTTGTTTTAGATTCTGTTAAGTTATTAAAATTTAAAATATCTCCTTTAAAAATTGCTTTTGGATATTTATCTGACTCTACATAGTTTTCATTAAAATGTTCTTGCATCAATGCTTTTTCGAACATAAAAGATTTCATTAAAATAGATATAGCAATATTTCCTTTAGTAGCATCTATAATACTTAAAACTTGGTTATTGTCTGCTTTAATATCTTCCATTGGCGCAGAAGAAAAGAACGCTACTTCTCCGTTTTTGGTTAAAAAACGATCTTGTGCATTGGTTATATTTACCAATAAAAGGCAAATTAAAACTGCATATAAATTTTTCATTTTTATTGGTTTTTAGTTAATTAATTCACATTTTACCAAAATAACATCCATTAAATATCCAGTACAAATGCCTTTTACAGAAACGGTTTGTCCTTTTTTTAATGTATTTATTTTTTGAGTTGCTTCTGCAGATAAATGGCATAAAACGTTTCCAAAATCATCATTAGTTTCTAAAGAAATTATTCCTTTTTCTTTTACAATTTCGGTTTTAGAAACAGTACCAGAAACCTGAATTATTTTATCTAAATACGTAATATTTGCTTTGCTTTCATCCGTAGAAAAATCGTTTATAATTTTATTAGCTGTAAGCGTAATATCAGATTTAGAGCTTCCAACATTAACATGTGGTTTGTTATACATTTTATATGCAACAAAAACACCTATAATAGCTATAATTAAAACTGTTATTAATAATTTGTTTTTATTCATAACATTTGTTTTTAATTATCTAAAGCTCCACTATCTACCCAACATGCAATTGCATCTATTTCTTCTTGTGTTAAACTACCTCCTTGTGGCATTCTACCACTAACTACTGCTCCTTTTACACTACTTGCACTTGCACTTATTAAAGCATAAGAAGTTAAATTTGGCGAGTTTCCTCCTACTCCATGACAACCAATACAATTAGCGTCTATAATTGGTTTTACATTTGTTGCAAATGAAATATCTGCACAAGGATCTACTTCTTCTTGTTCTTCAACTATAGTTTCTTCTACGTTAGTTAAACATGAAGCAAAAAAGACAGAAATAAGAAGTATAAAAAACTCTTTTTTAATTTTTAAGTTACTTTTCATAATTGTTAGTTTAAATTGGTTTTGTATTGTAAAGTAACTAATAAAAAGGACTTTAACCAATATTAAACTGTTTGAGAAGGAAATAAAAATGGTTAAAAGGGAAAAAAAAGGCTTGAATTAGAGTGAAAAACTTTTCTTTAAATACTATATGTTAAGCCACTGTTTAAATTCGGCAGCTTTGTTTTTACTGATAATTATTTCTTCTGAAGTTTTTGATTGCAATAAAATTTTAAGTTGACTTTTTCCGTATTTAATAATTTTATCTATTGCAGTTATACTTATTATAAATTGTCTGTTTGCTCTAAAAAATAATGTTGCATCTAAGTTACTATACATATCATCTAAACTTGCATTTGTGGTAGATCTTTTACCATCAAAACAAACAACATAAGTAATTGTGTTTTCTGTATAAACGTAAGCAATATCTTTAATAGGTATGGGTACTAACTCATTTCTAACATAAGTTAAAATTCTTGTTTTTGCTATTTCTAAAGTTTCTTCTACAGGGTTTTCTTCTACTACTTTTTCTTTATACGAAACCAAATCTGTATTTAATTTAGATAAGTTTATTACCTCTGTTGCTAAGTTAGAATTCTTTAATTCTAATTGCTTTTCATAAGCACTACCAATAACTCTTACTGCTACAAAAGATAATACAATAACTAAAATACCCATAATTAGAAAAATGAGATAAAAGTTTCTTTTTAAAACACTCATTTGGGTTTGTATGCTATTTACATTTACATTAGCTGCAACAATTAAATCTGAATTTTTAATGGGTGAAATATGAATAACTTCAAAAGATATTTCTGTGTTAGATTTCGATTTTCTTTTTACTAATATATCATACAAATCGTCTGAATTATTTTTTTCTTTTAAAGATGATAATAAAGTTTGATTAGAATTTACTACTTGTCCAACCTTTGTAATATCTGGATGACAAACTTCTTTGCCTCCCCAATTAAAAACACTTATAAACCAAGTATCGCTATTAGAATCTGTAATAGTTTTTTGAATGTTTTTTATTACTTCCTCTTTTTTTATACCAGAAGATAATTGGAAATCTATAAATTTAGCAACCTCATTTGCTTCTCTTTTGCTAGACTCTACCTGTACTTCTATTAATTGGTTTGCACTAACTCTTATAAAATATTGTGATGCAATTGCAGCAATTAATAAAAAAATAACTGCTATAGATAAAAACGTTAAAAAGTATAATTTGTCTTTTTTCATGCTCTATTTAAAAATTGAAATATACTATTATTCTTTTTCTTTTTAGAATCGTTTTTTCCATTTTAAGACTTATTTTTCGGCTTTGACATATTTTTTCTCAAAATTATTGCTACAATTAGTTACTTTGAAATATCTTTCTGATTCTATTTTATGAAACATAAAAACAAACTTTTTTTAATTATAGTTATCTTTTTACTTTTGGTAAATGGCTATTTTTATGTGATTCCATATTTTAAAAGTACTCACCAAAATTTAGAATTAGTTGCTTCAGATGTTTCTATAAACTCTAATGATTTAATTAATTTATATGTAGAAAGTGAAACAGAAACCAACAAATTATATTCTGGAAAAATTATTGAAGTAAAAGGAACTGTTAAAGAAGTTACTTTTTTAAATAACAGAAATACAGTAATATTGTATGGCAATCATAAAACTTCTGGTATTATTTGCGATATCCATGAAAGTCAAATTGAAAAAATTAAAAAATTAAAAAAACATCAAAAAGTAGTTGTAAAAGGTATTTGCAAAGGTTTTTTAAAAGATGTTGTATTATTAAATTGTTATATAGATTTAAAACTGAATGAATAAAATTTTACCCTTATTTTTATTAATCACATTTTTTACTGATTTTAATTCAGAAAAAAACCAATTTATTGCAAGACAAGGACAAGTTTCTTTCTTTTCTTATGCTTCTGTAGAAAATATTGAAGCTCAAAACAATCAGGTTTTAAGCATTTTAGATATTACAAACAAAAAGATTGCAGTTAGTATGTTAATGCGAGCTTTTGTATTTAAAAAAGACTTAATGTATGAGCATTTTAATGAAAGTTATATAGAATCAGACATCTATCCTAAAGCCACTTTTGAAGGAGATATATTAGATTTTGATGCTTCTCTAAACAAACAAACTAAAATTGTTAGAGGCAAATTAACCATACATGGCATTACAAAAGAAATAGACATAAAAACAACAATAGAAAAGATAAATAACCAATATAAACTTACTGGCGAATACAATGTATTTGTAAAAGATTTTGATATTAAAATACCTCCAATTTTGGCTGGTAATATTGCAAAAATGATAACTATTAAATTTAGCTTTCAATACCAATCTTATGAAGAATAATAAAATATATCTGCTTTTTGTAATATTTGTTATAGCAAATTCTTCTATAAAAGCACAAAGCTTATTAGATAAGTTAGACAAAGAATATCCTGTAGAAACAACTTATGAAATTGCAACTTTTAAAATGACCAGAATTGGTTTAGGACATTCTATAGAAACACGTAAAAAAGGTGCTTTAGAAATTTCTTTATACAACCGCTATTGGAACATTCCTAATTTTGGTGGAGAACGTTTTTTAGCAGATAAAGTTAGCACACGTTATGGATTAGAATATGCTTTTACAGATAATTTTACAATGGGTTTTGGCTATACAAATTTTGATAAAATTTCTGAAGGATATTTAAAATACAGACTTATAAAACAGCAAAAAGGAAGCAAAAAAACACCTATTTCTGTTACATTATTACAAACTATATCTAACAGAAAAATAACAGATACAAATCTTTATGGCAAAGAAACTAAAACAAATAACTACGCTTTTACAAGTCAGGTTTTAATTGCCAGAAAATTTAATCCAAATTTATCTTTACAAATTGCACCTACTTTTATTCATAAGAATAACAATACTAATTCTAACGATCCAAACAATCAGTTTGCTATTGGTTTTGGTGGAAGACATAAAATTAGTGGACACGCTTCTGTGGTTTCAGAATATTATTATGTTTCAAATCCTTTAAAATCTGTTGAAACTTTTAATACTTTTATGGTAGGTGTTAATTGGGAGTTAAGCCATTTATTATTACAGTTTCATATAACAAATGCTCGTAATTTTGCAGAAGATACTTTTATAACGCAAACCAAACACAACTTTAATTTTAAAGATCCTAATTTAAATTTTGGATTTAATGCAACTTTTATATTGCATACAAAAAAGAAGAAACTAAAGTAATAACTAGTGTTTTTACTGTTGATTTTCTGAATCAAAAAACTTAACTTCGTTAACGTAGATTATAAGTAATTAAAACGGACGTAATAATTGTCTTAAGTTGTAAACAAGTTAATCAAAAACCTCTGAATTGAAAATAAAACAGAATTACTTAAAAGGTAAATCCATTTTCAAAGTTTCGTTACTCGTAATCGGAATTACTGTTCTGACTGTTTATCTGACTGGTATTAATTACAATCGAAGTCTGACTTCTAATCTTTATTTGTCTCTCGGAATTATTGCAATTTCACTTTTCCTGTTTATGACTTAGGACTTTATAAAGGAATAGGACTGATTGACAATTTCCCTAAATTTAGGAATTTTAAACGAGGAGATATAATCGGAAATGCTTCACCTACATTCGAGATGCCATCAATTGATGTTGGAGATGGAATTGGTGGATTAATTTTATCAATACTCTTATGGATTGGAATGACAATTTTGATAGTTGTATTATTAATTGTGTTAGAGGCTGTATTTTGGTTTTCGATTTTTATAATTTTAGCAATGTTGTATTGGATTTTTTTCAGAGCATTAAAATTCGTTTTTAACAAATCAAAAGAGACAAAAGGAGATATTAGAAATTCAGCTATTTACTCATTGACTTACACTTTACTCTACGTTGGTTGGATTTTCGGAATCGTTTATCTAACTGAAATCATCAAATAAAGCCAGAAGGCAACAATTTATATAATCCTATGCTAGGGAAAGCTTGCGTTCGGATTTTCTATCTGATTTTTATTTGCTAAATTTAGTTATAATTCACGCAAATGAAACCTACACAAATACGTTAGCAAATCAACAAAAATTAATTAGAATTAGTAAACCCTTTTATCAAAATAACCTTTTAAGAAAACTAGTTGAGCAATAATCATTAATCCAAAAAAGAAAACTGCATACAAAACAATATTTGAAACAGATAAAGATTCAAAAAAGTTTGGCATCTGAAATTTATTTAAAAAAGAAAAATCGAATTCAGGAATACTAAAACTATATTCTTTCATCTGTTTAAAAGGAACAAATATTGCTACTAATAATAAACCTATAATTAATAGCCAACCTTTTTTAGTTATTAAAGCTTTTGGTTTAAAAACATTAGTTGCATACGTATTTTCTGTCAAAATACTTTGCATTATAGAAGCTGTAAAATCTACAGACGGTTTTTCTTGCGGAATTTCTAGTACATACTTTTTAGCAAATGCATCAAGTTTTTCTATGTTTTTATTTTCTTCCATAATGATTTATAATTTCTGGTTCTACATTTTCTTCTACAATAGCTAATAATTTTTTTCTAGCTCTGTGCAACTTTACTTTTAAATTAGCTTCAGAGAAATCTGTAATTTCTGTAATTTCTTTCAAACTTAATTCATCATAATAAAACATCCAAATAATAGAACGTTCTTCTTCTGGTAATTTATCTAAACAATCGCTTAAAATAATAGAACGTTCTTTTCTTTCTATACCTTCTAAAATATTTTCTACAGATTGTATTTGATTAAAAGTAAATTCGTTAATTTCTACATTACTATTATTTTTTTTATTCTTTTTAATAGCATCTAAACTTGTATGATATGCAATTCTATACAACCAAGTAGAAAATTTAGAATCTCCTTTAAACTTACTTAAATTTTTAAATGCTTTTATAAATGTATCTTGACTAATTTCTTCTGCTTCTTCCTTATTTTTAGTCATTTTATATGCCAAACTGTAAACCATGTTCTTATACTCATCAACAAGATAAGCAAATGCATTTGTATCTCCATTGATGACTTTAGTTATATAATGTTGGTTGTTCTGGTTAGTCATTTTATCTTTGACGACGTCTAATATAAATAGGTTACACTTTTAATTAAAAATATTTTTTTTTAGTTTTTTTGTAACCTTTATTTAAAAGCAATCGTCAAAGCTACAAACACAATAAAATTAATCATTTAAAAATTTAAAAAACATAAATTATGGAAGTAGCAGTTTTGGCAGTAATATTTGGTAGCATATTTGGAGTATTTTATTTATACTTTTCTACTAGAAACAAAGAACGTTTGGCATTAATAGAAAAAGGTGCAGATGCAAGTATTTTTATGTCTAGCAAAAAAAGAAATGCTGCTCCTTTTTGGAAAGTATTAATATTAAACTTAGGTTTATTAGCAATGGGAATTGGTGTAGGTATTCTTTTAGGAACATTGTTAAGTTACCATTTTGGGTATGAAGGTTCTTGGGAAAACAGACCTCAAAATGCTATAGATTCTGGAGTTTTTTATGCAGCATCAGTATTTTTATGTGCTGGAGGAGCTTTATTAATAGGCTTTAATCAAACAAAAAAATTAGATAAAGAATAAAAAATTTGTAAACTTTATTTTAAAACCATTTCAATTAATTTTGAAGTGGTTTTTTTGTTTTTAAAAAGTCTGTATATTAGAGCTAAATAATAGTAAATGAAAAACGATTATAAAGACAATAAATTTCAGAAACTTTTAGACAAGCTTCAGCAAGAAAGTTGGCAATTAGAATTGTTAATTTCTGGTTTTGCAATTTTTGGATTAATATCATCATTAGATCCTTTAGCAAGAATGGGACAAGAAGCATATGCTTCTGAAAGTTATTCTAAATTTTTCTATTTAGTTGCAAGTATTTCTTGTAAAGTTTTAATTGTAAACTTAATAATTCACGTAGTTTTAAGAGGTTTATGGATTGGTGCCATTGGTTTACGTTATGTGTCTGGAGAAATTGATTATGATGCCCTTAATTATAAAAAGCGGTTTACAAATCATCTTAAGAAAAAAGTAGGTTCTTTTGATAAATATATAGGCACTTTAGAAAATTATTGTAGCATATTATTTGCGGTTACTTTTTTGTATTTATTTTACATTATTTCTTTTTTTCTAATCTTTTTAGTAATTTTTATAGCTGGTTCTATTTTTTTAGATTCTGGTATCTTTTCTAAGATTGTTGGAGCAACTTTATTAGGTTTTTTTAGCATCTTTTTTCTATCCTTATCTTTAATCGTTTTTATAGATTTTGCAACCCAAGGTTATTTAAAGAAAAAAGAATGGACTTCATTTTTATATTTTCCTTTGTATAAAATATTTAGTGTATTAACGTTGTCTTTTTTATACAGACCACTTGTTTACAATTTTTTAGACAACAAATTCGGAAGAAGACTATTACTTGTTTTATTACCTGTTTATGTAGCTGTTTTTTATTTAACTACAGTTAACCATGTAAGATCTAATTACATAAACAAACAAGCAAACTCATCTATTAACTACGCAAATAACAATAACTATTTAAATAGTTTAGAAGAAAACAAAAACATTACCAAAGCTGCTATACAGTCTAAAATTATTGAAAAACCTTATTTAAAAATTTTTATTCCTTTTAGACAAAAAATAGAAGACATGGTTATAAATCAGAATAAAGATTTAAAAACAGAAGATGATATTAGAGGTTATAATAGCAACTTTTTTTCTTCTAATAAAAGAACAAAAGCCAAAGATAGCTTACAAACAAAATATTTAAATGCGTTTAAAAAAGCCTATACTTTAAAAATTGATAGTTTAAAAATTCAAACAGATTTTATAATAACAGAAATAAATAATCAATTAGGTTTTGAATCTATTTATAATATTAAAGAAATAACAGAAGGAAA
Source organism: Polaribacter sp. Z022 (assembly GCF_023555495.1). Classification (GTDB taxonomy): domain Bacteria; phylum Bacteroidota; class Bacteroidia; order Flavobacteriales; family Flavobacteriaceae; genus Polaribacter. The sequence goes on from NZ_JALCZO010000006.1 coordinate 23,049, forward strand.
ACATATATTAAAAATCAACAGATTTATTACTTCTAACAAAACAAACAAAATAGTAAACGAACATGTAATAGAAATACCTTTTTGGTATTTTAAACAATAACAAATGAAAAAAATAACATTCCTATTATTAATTTTTACAATTACAATTACTGCTCAAACAGACCCAAAAATTTATGATATTATAAATGAAGTTTCTGCTAACAGAATTAAATCTGATATTAAAACTCTTACAGAATTTGGAACAAGAAATACTTTTTCTGACACCATTTCTAACACCAGAGGTATTGGTGCTGCAAGACGTTGGATAAAATCTGAATTTGATAAAATTTCTAAAAATTGTAATAATTGTATCAACACTTTTTATCAAAAGGATTTTGTAACAAAAAAAGGCAACAGAAGAGTACCTCATGATGCTTGGGTAGTAAATGTTGTTGCTGTGCAAAAAGGCACAAAATACCCTAATAGATATGTTATTATGAGTGGTGACATAGATTCTAGAGCAAGTAACACAATGGATTTTACAACAGATGCACCAGGTGCAAATGACAACGCTTCTGGAATGGCAGGAACTATTGAAGCTGCAAGGGTTTTAAGTAAATATAAATTTGAAAACAGTATTATTTATGTTGGTCTTTCTGGTGAAGAACAAGGTCTTTTTGGAGGTGCAGGATTCGCAAAATATGCCAAAGAAAAAGGTTGGGAAATTATAGGAATTTTAAACAATGATATGATTGGAAATATTACTGGAGTAGATGGTGTAATAGACAATCGTAGTTTTAGAATTTTTTCTGAACCTGTTCCTGCAAATGAAACAGAAAGACAACGTAAAATGCGTCGTTTTTATGGAGGTGAAGTAGATGGAATTTCTCGTCAATTAGCAAGATATACGTACAAAACAACAAAGACATATATGCCAGAAATGAATCCGATGATGATTTATAGATTGGATAGATTTGGAAGAGGAGGACATCATAGACCTTTTAACGATTTAGGATTTGCTGGTATTAGAATTATGGAAGCTCATGAAAATTATACACAACAACATCAAGATATTAGAATTGAAAACGGCATTAAATATGGAGATACTTTTGAGCACGTAAATTTTGGTTATGCAAAAAAGCTAACTGCTGTAAATGCAATTACTATGGCAAATTTAGCTTGGGCTCCTCCAAGTCCTACAGAAGTATCTATTGGCGGAATTGTACAAGCTTCAGCTAAATTAAAATGGAACAAAGTTATAGGTGCTAAAGGGTATAAAATTTATTGGAGAGATACTACATCTCCTACTTGGGATAATTCTAGGTATGTTGAAACTACAGAATTTACTTTAGATGGAATTGTTATTGATAACTTCTTTTTTGGAGTTGCTGCAGTAGGAAAAGATGGTCATGAAAGTGTGGTAGTTTTTCCAAATAAAATTTGGAGAAAATAGATGAATCAAAAACCAGAACTTTATTTTAAAAACGATACTGATTGGCGTAATTGGTTGTCTAAAAACTACAATACTTCTAATGGAGTTTATCTTATTTTTTACAAAGTAGAAAATGAAGAAGAATCTATGCGTTGGGAAGAAGCAGTAAAAGTAGCTTTATGTTATGGTTGGATAGACTCTACTGTTAAAAGCTTAGGAAATGGAAAAAGAAGGCAATATTTCTGTAAACGAAAAACTAAAAGTATTTGGAGTGCATTAAATAAAAAATATATTTTAGAATTAACTTCAAAAAATTTAATGCACAAAAGTGGACTTGAAATTATAGAAATTGGGAAACAAAATGGTTCTTGGACTGCATTAGACAGTGTAGAAAAAGGAATTATTCCAGAAGATTTACAAATAGAATTTAACAAAAACCCAAAAGCTTTTTCTAATTTTAAAAACTTTGCTCCTAGCTACAGAAAAAATTATTTATACTGGATTAATCAAGCTAAGAGAGAAGCCACAAGAACAAAAAGAATTACTGAAATTATAGATTTATGTTCTAAAAACATAAAATCTAGAAGTAATAGGTAATTTTTTTATCATAAAATTAACAGTTTTATCAATTTTCAAAAACTAACTTGTCCTCTTTAATTTAATCAACTCTCAAATTATATGAAGACAATCTATTCAAGTAAATTTAGAATAATTTGTTCATTGTTTTTAACTCTTGCTGTTTTAGGAGTTCAAGATACAAATGCACAATTTTGGAAAAAGAAAAAAAAGGAAGTTAAAAAAGCTGTTCCAACAAAAACACTCCTCCAAAAAAGAAAGGAAAATCGATTAAAGATTTAACTAAAAGCAGTAAAAAAATAGAAGGTTTATTTACTATTTATCAAGATACTGTAACAGGTTCTATTAAATTGTTAGTAAAAAAAGAACAGTTAAATAAAGATTTTATTTACTTCTCTCAAATAGCAGATGGTGTTGTAGATGCTGGTCAATTTAGAGGTGCTTACCAAGGATCTAGCGTATTTAACCTAAAAAAATACTATAACAAATTAGAGTTTTATGTACCAAACACTTCATTTTATTTTGATAAAAAAAGCGCCCTTTCTAAATCTGCTGCAGCTAATATTAGTGATGCAGTAATTGCAAGTGGTAAAATTTTAGCTTCAGATGATAAAAAAGGAGAATATTTAATTGATGCAAATGGATTATTTTTATCAGAAACATTTACAAGAATAAAAAGACCTAGAAGACCAGGAACTTCTCCTTTTGCTTTTAGTTTAGGAAGATTTGATAAAAATAAATCTAAAATTAATGAAATTAAAAACTATCCAGAAAACACAAATGTAAAAACAGAATATGTTTATAGCAATCCTTCAGTTTTAAATGGAGGTTCTAGAGCAGTAACAGATGGTAGAAACGTTTCTATAAAAGTTTTTCATACATTTATGAATATGCCAGAAGAAGATTATTCTCCTAGATTAGATGATCCTAGAGTTGGTTATTTCTTAACAGAAACTAATGACATGACTACTACTAAAACTATTAATTATAGAGATATGATTCATAGATGGAAGTTGGTTAAAAAGAATCCTGATGCAGCTTTGTCTGAACCTGTAACTCCAATTACTTGGTGGATTGAAAATACAACTCCATTAAAATGGAGAGAAACTATTAAAGAAGGTGTTTTAGCTTGGAATGTTGCTTTTGAAAAAGCAGGTTTTAAAAATGCAATGGTAGTTAAAGTACAACCAGATGATGCAGATTGGGATGCTGGTGATGTACGTTACAATGTTTTAAGATGGACTTCTTCTCCTAATCCTCCTTTTGGTGGTTATGGACCAAGTTTTGTTAACCCAAGAACTGGAGAAATTTTAGGTGCAGATATTATGTTAGAGTTTGTGCATTTTACAAATAGAGTTTTTGCAGATAAATTATATAATGATGCTGCTTCTAATATGAAATTAGAAACTTTAGAAGAAGTAAAAAACAAGCAACTAATTGAAAAACATAACCATAAGTTTTGTTCTATGGGTCATGTTATGCACAATAATATGCAATTAGGTTCTGCTGTTTTACAAGCTACTGGAGCTTCTGACTTAGATATGGATGCTTTGAAAAAAGAAGGAATGAAATCATTAATTATGCATGAAGTAGGTCATACTTTAGGATTGAATCATAATATGAAGGCAAGTCAGTTATTTTCTCCAGCTCAATTAGAAGACGCTGCTTTTATTAAAGGAAAAGCTTTAACTGGGTCTGTAATGGATTATGCAGGAATAAACATTACAAACGATAGAAGTAAACAAGGGCAATATGCAGATATGGCTGTTGGACCTTATGATGTTTGGGCAATTCAATTTGGATACCAAGATTTTAAAAATGATGCAGAAAGAAATGCAGTATTAAGTCAATCTACAAAACCAGAATTAATTTTTGGTAATGATGCAGATGATATGCGTTCTTCTAGCAATGGAATAGATCCAAGAGTTATGATTGGAGATTTATCTAACGATCAAATTACATATTCTGTAAATAGATTTAAGTTGGTAAATTCTATGATGAAAAACTTAAAAAATCAATTTACCAATAAAGGTGAAACTTATGAAGATTTAAGAAGAGCTTATTATACATTACAAAGTCAATCTTCTATTGCAGGTGGTGTAATTTCGAGATTTATTGGTGGTGTTTATGTAGATAGATCTACTTACGGACAAGAAGGAGGTACACAACCTTATACACCTGTAAGTTTAAAAGATCAAAAAAGAGCAATGGCTGCAATGAAAAAATACATTTTTGCACCTAATGCTTTTGATGTTCCTAAAGATGTATACAATTATTTAGCAAGACAAAGAAGAGGATATAATTTCTTTGGAAGAACAGAAGACCCTAAAATTCATGAACAAATTTTAGCATATCAAACAAGAACATTATCTCATTTAATGCACCCAAATACTTTACAAAGAATTTCTAATTCTGAAGTATATGGTAATCAATATAAACTGTCTTCTTTTATGACAGATTTAAATAATATGATGTTTAAACCAGATGTTTATGGAAGTATTAACTCTTTCCGTCAAAATTTACAAGCTGTTTATACAAAAAGATTAATTGAAATGATTTCAGGTAGAACTAGTAGTAGATTTACTACAGCTGCAAAATCTATGGCAATTTACAATCTTAAAAACATTAAAACTTGGGTAAGTAATGGAACTGGTGATTTAGCAACAAAAGCTCATAAAAATCATTTAAAAACATTAATTACTAATGCAATGAAAGAGATTAAATAATCTTATAAAATAATTCTATTACAAACCGCAATCTAATTGATTGCGGTTTTTTATTTTTACAATATGTCTAAAATATTAATTACTGGAGGTACAGGTTTAGTTGGTAAAAAACTAACAGAAATGTTAGTACAAAGAAAACACGAGGTAGCTATACTAAGTAGAAACCCAAAAAATAAAAATGAATTTAAATGGGATATATCTTCTAATTATATTGATGAAAATGCGTTAAAAAATACAGATTACATTATTCATTTAGCAGGAGCTAGTATAGCAGATAAACGTTGGACAAAAAACAGAAAACAACTTATAATTGATAGTAGGGTTGAATCTGCAAACTTGTTATTTAGAAAAGTAAGAGACTTAAAAATACACTTAAAAGGTTTTATTTCTGCTTCTGCTATTGGTTTTTATGGAACCTATACATCATCTAAAATATTTATAGAAACAGATAACTCTGGTAATGATTTTTTAGCAAAAGTCTGTAAAAAATGGGAAGCAGCTGCTTTACAATTTAAAAACGACAATACTCCTACTACTATTTTAAGAACTGGAATTGTTTTAACAAAAAAAGGGGGTGCTTTAGCCAAAATGAACACACCTATTATAACACCATTAGGTAATGGAAAACAATATATTTCTTGGATTCATATTGAAGATTTATGCCTAATGTATATAAAAGCTATAGAAGATAATTTTCATGGAATTTACAATGCTATAGCTCCAGATTACCAAACCAACAGTTCTTTTTCTAAATTATTAGCCAAAAATAATAACAAAACATATTTAAGAATAGGGGTCCCTAGTATTTTATTAAAAATTATGTTTGGAAAAATGTCTATCATTCTATTAAAAGGAAGTAGAATTTCAGCAAAAAAAATCGAAAAGAATAATTATTCTTTCCGATTTTCAAAGCTCCAAAAGGCTCTAAGTAACTTAAAATAATAGATTATTCAAGTTTACTTTCCTTCATTTTCCCCAGCCAAGTTCTTCCACCTAAAGTTGATTTATAGTAAACTACATCTTTTTCAACTTTTTCTATTTTGATTTTCATTTTTGTTCCTCTTTTAAAAGGAAAGTTAGGTATTGTAAAGTCTTCAATTGTAACATATACTAAATCTTCAGAAACCCAAAAAAGTTTCGATTTAATATAATGTTGTCTGTTATTGTGGTATTCATAGTGTTCGTTTCCTTTATAAACAACTTCTACTTCTCCTCCATCATAAATGTAGGTAAAAGTTTTATTGCTAACTAAAGGCTCTCCTTCAAACTCTTTTGCATCTTTATCAATAAAGTTTAGTGCAGTTGGGTTTAAAGTCATTAAGTAGTCTTGTGCGTTTACATAAACTGCAAATAATAATACTACTGCTAAGAATAATTTGTTTGTAAAATTTTTCATTTTGTTAAAGTTTAGGGGTTTATAAAATTATGTTTAGGGACTAAATTTTGATTCTTTAAAAAATTATATTTCTTTTTTAAAAATCTGTTCCAGGATTTACGATTGAAACAGAAGATGCTTGTGCTTTTTGCGGATTTAAAATTAAATAAGTGCCTAAAGCTGTTAAGGCAGCATATTTACCATAATTTCCAATTTTTTTTATGGCTTCTTTTCTTGTAATTTCTTTATTATTTTTATTATTCATTTTTATTAAAGTTAGGGTTACTTTAAAATAATTTTCTTACTAATTTTTTCTGATTTTGATTTTATTTGTGCAATATAAATTCCTGCATTTAATTTAGGCAAAACAATTTCTTGACTTTGTTTGTTTGCTAACTTGGTTGCATACATTTCTTTTCCTAGAACTGATATCAACTTAAATACAGTATCATCACTATCAACACCCAAAATCCTTACTACACCTTTGTTTGATTGATATAAAGAAAACTGAGGTTTTGTTTCAATATTTTGTACAGTTAAAGTTTTAGATGATGTGTGAATAAAGAAACGTCCTACTCCATTTATATCTTCTTCTAACGTTATTTTATAAGAAGCATCTGTTTCATCAATTCTTTTAAACACGTTTTCTTTTTTATCTTCTAAATAAATTTTAACTCCTTTTGGTATGTTTTTAAATTCTCCTTTAAATGTAATTTCAGAATCAACTTTGGCAATTACACCAACAGGTACAACCATAGATTCAAAATTACTATTAGGTAAAGCTTGTAAAGCATATTTAGTATCATCAATAGGAGCCACTAAATGCGTATAAATATCAAAACTTGAACTGTTTGCATTAAATAAACCAGCATCATATCCTTCATCTAATCCAGTTGTAGTACCTTTAATATATTTTACATGTGTATCTTTTTTAGAAGTACCATTATTTAAGGTTAATTTGATTTCAAATCTATCAGAATTACTTTTTAAGAAATGATTTCCAGATTGATGACTTTGCATATTTTCATTCAAAGTAATGTTTCCATTTGCATTAACTTTTACAAAATAAGCTTGTCCTGGTGCTAAGAATGTAGCATCTGAAGCATTATTAATAGGTTTATAAGTATTAGAATCTGTGTCCCAATAATAAATTGCTTTATATCCTGTTTCTAAAATAGAAAAATTTGTTGCCAAGTCTAAGATATTATTAGTGTTATCAGCAGAATTATTAACACTGATAAAAGATAAATAAGTATTTCCTATTAAGTTCCAACCATTTGCACCTAAAGTTACATTTTTATTTACATTTTCCGTTTTTAAATTTCCAGTAAAATTTATACTTCCTAAAGAGTTTAGTTTTACAGAATATCCTTCTCCTAAAGTAAAATTACCAGAAGTACTAGACCCATTAATATAATAATCCCAAGTTTTAGAAACATTATTATAAGTAGCCAAACCTCTTTTTGTTCCTGATGTGGCTATATTATTATTTGCAGAAACTAAAGCATCTATATCTTGGTTTTCTACTGGAGATGAAATTAAGTACCAATTACTACTATCTGTAATAGATTTACTAAAAGTTATATTACCTGTAGAAGTTCCATTAACTATAATTGAGCCACTACTTGTAGCATCAGTTTTAACTACAGTTGTACCAGTAGTATTTATATTTCCAGATACTGTAATTGATTTTCCAGTTTTTACATTAAGTGTTCCCTCTACTGAAACATCTGTAACAGTTATATTTTCTAGGTCTAAATGTGCTATTTTTCCTGAAGGAATAGAAACATTATCATTTGATGCAGGCAACCTACCTAAACTCCAATTAGAAGTAGAAGACCATACTCCATTTGTTGCTGTAAAAGTATTTGTTACTGCACTATTATTAATTGTAACAGAAAATTCTTTTTTATAATAATCACCTACATTTAAAGCTACATATTTAACTGTATAAGTTCCAGTTGTAGAATTAGAAACATCTATTTGACCTGTAGAGGAATTAATAGATAAACCTGAAGTACTTGTAAATGTACCTCCAGATATTCCTGTAATAGTAGGTGTTGGATCTAAACCGTAAATTGAATATGCATTAGAATCATATGAGAAATTAGAAAAATCATTATAATGTATTTCTATAAAGTTCTCAAGTACTTGTGCATAATCTCTAGAAAAATAAGGTACAGTTGCACTTCTACTATCTGACCTTCCATACTCAGAAGAATATGCTGACCCTAGATCTCTAACTCTTCTATTAACTTCGGTCATTAAACCATCTATGGTACCACCACCACCATTTACAGTTCCACCTCCACCAACAACAGAGTTTGCGTAAGATGTACTTCCAGAACCATGTCTAATATTACTATAATAATCACCAGCAAAATAAGAGTTATTTCCAGGATTTGTATCATCACAAGAACCTTGATCCGAGCCTGTTTTCACATGACTCGGAACGGTTCTATACCCCACGCTTCTGCTACAACCTGCATGTCCTAATGCAGCGTATTCTGTACCACCTGTGGTTTGCATTAATCCTCCAAAACTTTGAGAACCTCTAATTAGGTCTTCGAAAGTTAAATTTTGAAGGTTATTATTTATTAAATTTTTAATTGTTACTCTTGCTAATTCTGCAACATTAGTACTCGAATTATTTAAATCTTCATCAAAAGAACTACTTGGTAAATTATAACCTGCTTCAATTCTTGGTATAGAATGACTCTGACCATGTAAGTCTATATATAAGCCTTTTCCAAACTTAGAAGATACATCTGCACTTGCATCATCAATAAACCCATGATATGCATCAAAATAAGGCTTAGCAGAAGAATTTCCACAAGTAGCTACACTCTCATTTCTATTAGGGTCTAATTTATTTCTTCTTAGATTATTTATAATGATGTATGGGTATACTCCAAATTGTTCATAGCAATTCTTTTGAATTTCTCTAATTAAAATATCTGTATTATCATCCATTTCTCCAGTACCACAACCTCTAGTAGATAACTCACTACCAGTTAAAGTACCACCATGTGGAGCAGATATAATAACAGGCATTGTACCTGGTATGTATTCTATGTATTTTTTGCTTGAATTATAATATTGAGAAACTCCTGGAAAAGCACCTAATATTTCTACTTGATCTGTATACACTTTTGTGCAACTACCAGTTGTAATATAAGAAACTGTGTAAACTCCAACCGTTGATGCAGAAACATCTATAACTCCAGTTGAAGAATTAATTGATAATCCTGTAGTTGAACTAAAAATACCACTAGCACCTGTTACAGTTGGAGATAAATCTGAACTAGATTGTGTTGCACTAGATGTTGTATATTCAAATGTTGCAACATCTCCATCAGATATTGTAACGTTAAAAGTTGCACTATTTTGATTAGGAGCAGTAGTAGTATATGTTACTACATAACTTCCTAAAGTTGATGCAGAAAGATCTATTTGACCTGAAGTAGAGTTTAAAACTAATCCAGATGTAGAAGAAAAAGTTCCTCCTGTTTCACCTGTAACATTTGGTGTAGGATCTGTTTCTACCTGACAATATCCAGATTTAGAATAACTAAAAGAAGCATCATCTAAAACAACTACTTGATTTACTGCAAAATAAACTCTTTTAGAGATTTCTCCACCAGAACCTGGAATGTTATCAAAATTACTATCATTAACCGTTAATACGTCTACACCATCTACATTTATAGTAGCATAACCACTTCCATTCCAACCATCACCATATAAATCATAAATTTTAACAGAATAACCAGCATTAGCAGATGAATTTACTGTTACACTAGTAACACTTGGAGAAGATATATTATCAAAAGCAGCATTTCCTGAACCTGTATAACCATTATCAACAGTAGCTAAGACAGTACCATTAACTGCTAAAAGTTCAATTTTATTTTCAGAGGACCAATTAGGCCAATTAACAGTAATTTTAACATCTACGTTTTGAGAAAAAGTTTGAAAACAAATTAAAGAGAATATTAAGACAATTGAATGACTTAAATTTTTAGGGGAAAAAATTTTATTCATTGGTTTTAGGGGGCCAAAAAAGTATCTATTTAATACTTAATTATTAATTTTTAGGGGTTAATTAATTTTAAATATGCTCAAATATATATATTTTTTTTTATAAAACTTATAAAAAATAAAAAAATCTAAAAAGTAGACTTAATATTAAGTGCTACATCACTCCAAGTTTTTGAAACTCCATCAGCACCTTTATGCAAATCTTTACATATAGCATTTAATGATTCTAACGCTTTAATAGCTTTCCAATTAGAAACATCCATAGTGGCATTCATAGAAAAAGTATTTCCTTTTATTGTATAAGTAAATGGAACTTTTTCTGTTACTTCATTCATTTTAATGTTTGCGAAACCTAAAGAATCATTTTCTATAATTAACTTTCCTGATAATAGTTTTGTGTTAGCCATAACTCCGAAAAAGTATTTCTTTATTTTAAAATCTCTACTAGTGTCTTTAGTAAAAATACTTTTAATTGGAATTGAAAATTCTGTTTGATTAATAGCTTCCTTTATAGTATTACCATCTCCTCCAGAAGTAATATCAACTTTTTTAAACTGTCCTCCAACTGGAACTTTATCTGTTGTTTTATATGCTGTAAAGTTAATTTCATTTGCTGCTTTTGATAAAGAATATTTTGAAGTTATTTTTTTTACCTCAACAGTATCTCCTTTACTATAATCTGCTTTTTTTTCTGATTTACAAGATGAAAAATTAAATACAACTACTAACAATAAAGATAAAACTACTATTTTTTTCATGATATTATTTTTTTTGATTTAAAACCGATTCTGCAAGTTTAATATATTCATTTTTAGCTTCTTCAGAAGACATACCGTTTAATTGCATCCATGCATTAAATTTAAAAGCACTTCTTACATTAGAACCGCTATTAAAAGAAAACTTATTACCAAAATTTGCTTGCTTATTATAAGCATAAAATTTAAGCATAATATCTGGAGCAATCGCTTTTCTTAATTTAGAAATTTTATCGAAAGCTTCTTTAAACCTAATGTCTAAATCCGATTCCATAAAAATTATTTTTCTGCAATTACTTGGATACCTCCTTTTACAACATCTCCTATTGAAACATTTAATTTTGTACCAAGAGGCAAATAAAGATCAACTCTAGATCCAAATTTTATAAAGCCAGCATCTGTACCTTGTACTACCTTATCTCCTTCTTTTGCATAATTTACAATTCGTTTTGCTAAAGCACCTGCAATTTGTCTATACAAAACATCGCCAAAGGATTTATTATTTATAACTACAGATGTTCTTTCATTATCTGTAGATGCCTTTGGGTGCCATGCAACTAAGTATTTACCTGGGTGATATTTACTGTATTTTATTATACCACTCATTGTGTATCTTGTAACATGAACATTTATTGGAGACATAAAAATAGAAACCTGTAACCTTTTATCTTTAAAATATTCTGGTTCTTCTACCTCTTCAATTACAACTACTTTACCATCAACTGGAGCAACTAATGCATGTTCATTTAAAGGAGCAACTCTTTTAGGGTTTCTAAAAAATTGTAATACAATTATTAAAAAAACAATGATTATAATTTGAATTGTTTTTACCAACCATAGAATATCTATGAATTTTTCTGCTAATAATATACCTGCAATAGATAATATTAAAGCGATAGTAATTATTTTATATCCTTCTTTGTGAAAACGAATCATACTTAAATTATAAAATTAATATACAAATATACAAATGGTGCTGCAAATAGCAGACTATCTAACCTATCTAACATTCCTCCATGACCTGGCATTATATTTCCACTGTCTTTTATGTTAGCTTGTCTTTTAAACTTAGATTCTACCAAATCTCCAATTGTACCAATTACACTAACTATAAAGGCAATAATTAACCAATTAATTAGCGTAAAATCATTATTAAACTTACTAATTATAAAAGAAGCAAGTAAAGCAAATATTAAACCTCCTATAAATCCTTCTACTGTTTTTTTGGGAGAAACAGAAACAAATAATTTTGTTTTACCAAAGTTTTTACCTACCAAAAAAGCAAAACTATCATTAACCCAAATCATAATTAAAATAGCTATAATTAAATGTGGGTTATAACCTCCATTATATATAGGTAGTAATGTTAAAAATATCATAGAAAAAATAACATACCTAAATAGCAAACCAGACTTAGCTCTATCACTAGAAAAAGTAATTTCTTTTTTAGCAAATAAAGAGTAAATAAGAAAAGCAGATGAAATTAATGTAATTCCTAAAATACCAATTACAGCAAATCCTTCTGGTCTTTTAAGTAGTAGAAATAATGTTAAACAGTAAAATATATAACCTATTAAACTCTTAAAATCAATTAATTTAGAAAATTCCCAAACACACATTAAACCAAAGAATGTAGTTAAAACTATGTACGAATCTTTAGAATAAAGAATTGCAGATATAAAAATCAATACATATATAATGCCAGAAAGACTCCTTCTTAAAAGGTTACTCATATTATAAATCTTCTAATAGCAGCAAATATAAGTTTTTTGAATTACTGTTTCCATAGTTTAAGAAATTATCATCATTTTTATTGATGTTGTAATTTTTTATGGCAGATATATTTGTTGGTAAATTTTCTTTATGATGAATTTTTATACCTGTTAAACCTTGCCCCATATCTTTAACCAACTGACTTGTAGTTGCATAAACAACAAAATTTTGAGACATTGTAGATAACTTTACACTTTTTAATTGATTTGAAGAAAATAAAATATCTCCATTATCTGCAATTAAATGCTCACATTTTAGAAAAACAGGAATTTCAGAATTGAAGTTTTTATTTATTTTAACTTCATTTTTATCTAAAAAAGGATGTAAACCTTCATCTAAAACTGTTAATTGAGTCCAATTATTCTCTTTAGAAATATTTTTTAAATTGTCTATAACTTCAGATTTCTTTAAACAATAAAGAAACTTACCTCCTTTTTCAACAAAATTATGTACAAATAAATCGTCTAAAGACAGATCTACTTCTTGTTTTTTTATTTCTTTCTCCTCTTGATCAGGAATATTAAATAACTTTTTAAAAAAATTCATTAAATTAAAGATGTTTTGTTATTCCTCAGTATTTTTTTCTACTGGGGGAATATTTTCTTTTTCTTCAATTACTTTTTCTTCAACCTCTCCAAAAGGTCTTTTTCCAAATATTTTTTCTAAATCATCTTTAAAGATAACCTCTTTTTCTAATAGTAATTCTGCAAGTGTAGTTAATTTGTCTTTATGTTCTTCTAACAAATTAATTGCTCTTATATATTGTCCTTCTATAATTTCAGAAATCTCTTTATCTATTTTCTTACCTGTATCTTCGCTATAAGGTTTTACAAAACCATCATTTCCAGAAGAATCATAGTATGTTATATTACCTACTTCTTCATTTAAACCATAAACGGTAACCATAGCTCTAGCTTGTTTGGTAACTTTTTCTAAATCACTTAAGGCTCCTGTAGAAATTTTATCAAACATCACTTTTTCTGCTGCTCTACCACCCATTGTAGCACACATTTCATCTAACATTTGTTCTGTTTGAACAATCATTCTTTCTGCAGGCAAGTACCATGCAGCTCCTAAAGATTGACCTCTAGGTACAATTGTAACTTTTACTAAAGGTGCAGCATGTTCTAGCATCCAACTAATTGTTGCATGACCAGCTTCATGAAAAGCTATAACCTTTTTTTCTTTTGGAGTAATTACTTTATTTTTCTTTTCTAAACCACCAACTATTCTATCTACAGCATCTAAAAAATCTTGATGATGAATTGCTTTTTTACCATTTCTTGCAGCAATTAAAGCAGATTCATTACACATATTAGCAATATCTGCTCCAGAAAAACCAGGAGTTTGTTGTGCTAAAAATTCAATTTTAACATCATCTGCTAATTTTAAAGGTTTAATATGAACTTCAAAAATTTCTTTTCTCTCATTAATATTTGGTAGATCTACATAAATTTGTCTATCAAAACGACCTGCACGCATTAATGCGCTATCTAATACATCTGCTCTGTTGGTTGCTGCTAAAACAATTACGTTTGTATCTGTACCAAAACCATCCATTTCTGTTAATAACTGGTTTAAAGTATTTTCACGTTCATCATTTCCTCCAGTCATACTGTTTTTACCACGAGCTCTACCAATAGCATCAATCTCATCAATAAAAATAATAGAAGGAGATTTTTGTTGAGCTTGTTTAAATAAATCTCTTACACGAGAAGCACCAACACCAACAAACATTTCTACAAAATCTGATCCTGATAAAGAGAAAAAAGGAACATCAGCTTCACCTGCAACAGCTTTAGCTAATAATGTTTTTCCTGTTCCTGGAGGTCCTACTAATAAGGCTCCTTTTGGAATTTTACCTCCTAATGAGGTATATTTTTCTGGATTTTTTAAGAAATCTACAATTTCTTGGACTTCTTCTTTTGCACCTTCTAAACCTGCAACGTTTTCAAAAGTTGTTTTTACTTTTGTGTCTTTATCAAATAATTTAGCTTTAGATTTTCCAATACTAAATATTTGACCTCCACCACCAGATCCTGCTCCACCACCAGACATTCTTCTCATAAAGAATAACCAAACAGCAATTAAAATTATAAATGGTAAAAAACCTAAAATAGTATCAAAAATACTAGTTCTATTTTCGTTTTTTAAATCGAAATCTAAACCATTAGATTGTCTTGCTTTTTCTATATTGTTTTCAAAATTTTGTAAATCACCAAAATTATATTCATACAATGAAGCTCCTTTTGTATAAAAAGTAGAGTTCACCATTTTTCTATGGCGATCTTTCTTTTGAGCCTCATCTTTAATATAAATTTGAGCTAAATTATTATTTACAACTACAATTCTAGAGATATCATTTTCATTTAAAATCTCATGGAATTCATTTTTTGAAATACTTTTAGTAGCTAAGTCTCCACTACTAAAAAATTGAACAGCTACAATTAAAATAAAAATTGCACCATAAATCCAGTACGCATTAAACTTAAATTTAGGCATATTTGAATTATTATCTTTTTTTGAATCACTCATTCTTTTTATAAAATAAAAAAATTAAACTGGATTTATTTCTGTAATTTTAGCATCACCCCAAAGACTTTCAATATCATAAAAATCTCTAACTTGCTTCTGAAATATGTGCACAACAACGTTTACATAATCCATTAAAACCCATTCAGAGTTATTCTGACCTTCTATATGCCAAGGTTTATCTTTAATTTCTTTACTTACCATTTTTTGGATAGAACCAGAAATTGCATTTACTTGTGTATTTGAATTACCAGAGCAGATTATAAAATAATCGCAAACAGTATTCTCAATTTCTCGTAAGTCTAATAACTGAATATCTTCTCCTTTTACTTCATCAATCCCTTTTATAATAACAGCAATTAATTCGTCTGTACTTACTTTATTTTTTGTCATTAACTTTTTTCTAATTTAACGCAAAGTTATTATTTTTTTGCGAGTATTTTATGTAATATTACAGTAGTTTACACTTTATTTAACACTTGAAAATAATCAAACTTAATGCCACTGATTCTACAAATTCTTTTTTAAAGGATTTGTCGCAAAATTCTACACTAGAAAATTACACAATTGTTGTTACAGAAAAACAAACTAAAGGAAGAGGTCAACTAAATAGTAATTGGGTTTCTGAGCCCTCTAAGAACCTTACATTTAGTGTGTTTATTAATTTTAACTCCCTTAAAATTATAAATAATAAGCATCTAAATTTTGCAATTTCTTTATCAATTTTTAACGTACTTAAGGCTAAAAAAATATTGAATCTTTTTATTAAATGGCCTAACGACATTCTGTCAGGAAATAAAAAAATTTGTGGAATTTTAATAGAAAACACATTTAAAGGTGACAAAATTAAGAATTCTGTAATAGGAATTGGACTAAATGTGAATCAAGAAATATTTCCAAATTTCCTAAATAAAGTAACTTCATTAAAATTAGAAACTTCTTTTGAATATAATTTAGATGAACTTTTAAAAGAAATAGTAATTGAAATTAAAAAGAATATTGAATTATTAGAATTAGAAAAATTTAAACTTTTAGAAGAAAAATATTTGGAGGTTTTGTACAAAAAAAACATCCCTACTATGTTTAAAAATAGTAAGGATGAAATTTTTATGGGTATTATTTCCGGTATTTCTATTAACGGAAATCTACAAATTCAATTAGAAGATGGTTCTATAAAAGAATTTGGAATTAAAGAAATTACTTTTCTTTAAAGGTTTCCAATATTTTCTGTAAGTGTATCTACAAATTTTGTTAAAGGCTTTTTAATCATCATTGACATCATTGGATTAAAATCTCCTTCAAAATTTAATTTTATTTCAGTTTTATTTTCAGATATTTCATTTAAATCTGCAGCTAAAGTAAATGGTAATTTACTACTTGCAGCTCCTAATGTTATATTAGAATATTCTGTTTTTTCTTTTAATACCAATCTAATTTCTGGCATTCCTGGTAATCCAAAAATAAAAGACTCTCCATCCACTTCAAATTTTTGGATGTTATCTGGCATTATTTCTTTAAAGTTCTTTAAATCTGTAAAAAAAACAAATACTTCTTTGGCAGATTTTTCTATTGTAACTGTATTTCCTTTTATATTCATATATCTGTTTTTATTGTTTCCAAACACTTGGATTTTTTCTCCAATCATTTAAAGTAATTAATTCTTTATCTGTAATGTAACTACTATCTAAAGCTTGTTCTAACAAATTTTCATAATTACTTAAAGTAGTTAAACTAACTCCTTTTTCTTCAAAATTTTTGTCTGCAACATCAAATCCGTAAGAAAAAATAGCAACCATACCTTTAACTACAGCACCAGCTTCTTTTAAAGCTTCTACTGCATTTAAGCTACTATTTCCTGTACTAATAAGATCTTCAATTACTACAACATTTTGTCCGCTTTCTAAGTGCCCTTCTATTTGGTTTTTCCTTCCATGTTTTTTTGGCTCTGGCCTTACATAAATAAAAGGAACTCCTAATTCTTGAGCTACTAAAATTCCAATAGCTATTGCTCCTGTAGCAACACCTGCAATAACATCTGGTTTACCATATTCTAATTCAACAATTTTTGCAATTTCTTCTTTTAAAAAAACACGTACTGGTGGATAAGACAAGGTAATTCTATTATCGCAATATATTGGAGATTTCCAACCTGATGCCCAATTAAATGGTTCATTAGGGCTTAATTTTATTGCTTTTACTTTCAATAAAAGTTCAGCTGTTTTTTTTGCAGTATCTTTGTTTAAAATCATAAGGCAAATGTATAAAGTTTTTGTAAATGATACCCCAATTATTATCACTTCTTCATTAAAAAATGATAATAAATTTCCAACTTACTCATTTAAAAATGTAAATTTCAATGAAATACTGTTTAAATTAAAGCATAAAGATTTTTTAGGCATTAATTTACATTCTACTAATTTAGAAAATGATTGGAAAATTTTTACTAAAAATTTAAATATAATTCCTGCAGCTGGCGGATTAGTTTTAAATGATAAAAAAGAAGTTTTATTTATTTTTAGAAATGGTACTTGGGATTTACCTAAAGGATGGATTGAAAAAGGAGAATCTATAGAAAAAGCTGCAATTAGAGAAGTTGAAGAAGAATGTGGAGTGTTTAATCTTAATTTAATTAAACCATTATTAACTACATATCATATATATGAACAAAATGGATTAAACCTAAAAGAAACACATTGGTTTTTAATGTCTTCTGATTATAAAGGTAAATTAAAACCACAAATAGAAGAAGGTATAACTAAGGTTGATTTTAAAAATGAAGAAGAAAGTAAAAATGCTTTACTTAATTCTTACGAAAACATAAAATTAGTATATGATACTTACAAAGAACAATAGTATTCTAAAAAAACCTTCTATCTTTGCCGACTTGAAAAAACTACCAATATTATGACTGAATTTATTACTAAACGTGTAAAAAACGTAAGAAATGATGTGTTATCGGGTATTACTGTTGCTTTAGCATTAGTTCCTGAAGCTGTTGCTTTTGCCTTTGTTGCTGGCGTAGATCCTTTAGTAGGATTGTATGCAGCTTTTATGATTGGATTAATTACTTCGATTTTTGGAGGTAGACCAGGAATGATTTCTGGTGCTACAGGTGCATTAGCAGTTGTAATGGTTTCTTTAGTTGCAGAAGGAAATGCTATGGGTAATCCTGATGAAAATTTAGGTCTTTACTATCTATTCTTAACTGTAATATTAATGGGTGTTATTCAAGTTTTAGCAGGAGTTTTTAAACTTGGAAAATTCGTTAGATTAATTCCTCATCCTGTAATGATGGGATTTGTAAACGGATTAGCTATTGTAATCTTCTTATCTCAACTTGGTATGTTTAAACAAACTGTTGGTGGAGAAAAAGTTTGGTTAGAAGGAAATTCTTTATGGTTTATGGTTGCTTTAGTTGGTTTAACCATGTTAATTATGTGGGGGTTGCCTAAAATAAAAGCTACTAAAAAATTACCTGAAGCATTAATTGCTATTTTAGTTGTAACAGGAATTGTAATTTTTTCTAATTTAGATGTTGCTACTGTTGGTTCTTTTATTAGAGATGGTGGTGGAGAAGGTTTAAAAGGAGGTTTTCCTGTACCTGTATTAGAAACATTTTCTAATATTCCTATGAATTTCGAAACTTTAAAATTCATTTTTCCATATGCATTAATATTAGCTGCCATTGGTTTAATTGAGTCTTTAATGACCTTAAACTTAATTGATGATTTAACAGAAACTAGAGGTAATTCTAATAGAGAATGTATGGCTCAAGGTGGAGCAAATATTTTAACTGGTTTGTTTGGTGGAATGGGTGGTTGTGCTATGATTGGACAATCAATAATTAATATTAAAGGTGGTGGACGTGGACGTTTATCTGGTATTACTGCTGCAATTTTCTTATTAATGTTTATTCTTTTTGCTTCTTCTTATATAGAACAAGTGCCAATTGCAGCTTTAGTGGGTGTAATGTTTATGGTTGTAATAGGAACATTTGCTTGGTCTAGTTTTAGAATTATGAATAAAATACCAAGAACAGACTTATTTGTTCTAATTTTAGTTTCTTCTCTAACTGTAATTTTCGATTTAGCAATTGCTGTTATATCTGGAGTAATAGTAAGTGCCTTAGTTTTTGCTTGGGAAAATGCAAGAAGAATTAGGGCTAGAAAACGTTTTAAAGAAGATGGTACTAAAATTTACGAAATTTGGGGACCACTTTTCTTTGGAAGTATCTCTGCATTCAATGAAAAATTTGATATTAAAAATGATCCAGATAAAGTAGAAATTGATTTTGTAGAAGCTCGTATTTCTGATCATTCTGCAATAGAAGCAATTTTTGCTTTAGTTGAAAAATACAAGGCAGCTGGTAAAGAAATTACGTTAAAACATTTAAGTGAAGATTGTAAATTATTACTTTACAAATCAAGTCCTATTTTTACTGATATTATAGAAGAAGACATTGATGACCCAAGATATCATTTAGCTGCAAATCCTGAAGATTTTCCAAAACCTTTAGGTGAATATAAATTTTAAAACAAAAAATCCAGCTTAAGCTGGATTTTTTGTTTTAAAAAGAATTCATTCTAACTCGTTTGATAAAATTTAAAATCATTATTTTTATCACCTAAAATTGGTTAACCAATTTAAAATCAAAAAAAAATGAAATATTCTTTTTTAACTTCTTGCATTCTATTTTTCACAATTTATAATACTAACTCACAAGTTACCTTATCTGCAGATGGAGCAGGAAATACTTACGAGTTAATAAATTCTGTTTTTGCACCAAATTACAATGTTGTAGAAGTGCCAGATTGTAACCACACTAGTTTTGGAAGACATATAGATGAAACTTTTGACACTGAATTAAACAAAAATATATTTCGTTTTTTTATACATACTGCAAATGACAATGACAGATGTAAAAATTTTGACAGACAAAGAAATGAGATTAAAGCATATGACAAGAGTCCTGATAACTTATTAGGAATAGAAGGTGAAAATGTAATTTACAAATGGAAAATGAAGATTGATGCTTCTTTTCAAGCTTCACCAAACTTTACGCATTTACATCAATTAAAATCTGTTGGTGGCGATTATTCATCAATACCAATGTATACTTTAACTGCCAGAAAAGGTACACCAGATAAATTAGAACTTAGACAAACAAGTACAAACGACCAAGAAACTTTAAAAAAAGTAGATTTATCTCTTTTAAAAGGTCATTGGGTAGAAATCACAGAAAAAATCACTTATGGAGTAAATAGTTTTTATTCAATTGAAATAAAAAGAATAGACAATGGAACTATTGTTTTTAATTATGAAAATAACAATATTGACAATTGGCAATCTGGAGCAGAATTTGTAAGACCCAAATGGGGAATTTATAGAAGTTTAATTAATGTACAAGACTTAAGAGATGAAGAAGTTTTATTTGCAGACTTTAGTGTAGAAGAAGTAAATACACTATCTGTAAATGATTTAAAATTAAATAAATTTAAACTAACACCAAACCCAGTAAGCACAGAGTTTTATTTAAATAAAGAAACTCAAAACAACTTTAATAGTATCTTAATTTATAATGTTCTTGGAAAATTAGTTGAGAAAAGAAATAACATAACTAGCAAAAAAATAAACGTTTCTAATTTAAAAAAAGGAACGTATTTCTTTATTTTTAAACAAGATGAAAAAATTGTAAGTAAAAATACAGTGCTAAAAAATTAAAATAAAATACATACTGGCATGGATACTGATGTTTCACTAACAAAATTTAATTTACCAGTTTCTGAGTTACGTTTAAATACAACAATATTATCTGTATCTTGATTTGCAACTAGCAAAAATTTTTCATCAGGAGATAAAGAAAAGTTACGAGGACTTTTTCCAAAAACAGATTCATAATCTATTGTTTTTAAATTACCATTTTCTAAATTCACTTCATAAATTACAATAGATTCATGACCTCTATTAGAAGCATATAAAAACTTACCATCTTTAGAAATATGAATGTCTGCAGCATTACTATAATTCGTAAATCTTTTTGGCAGTGTACTTATTGAAGAAGCTACATAATAAACTCCTTCTTTTTCTTTTATTAAAGAAACCGTATTATTTAATTCGTTTAAAACATAAATCCATTTGTTATTAGGATGAAAAGTTAAATGTCTTGGTCCTGATCCTTCTGCCATATCAAGAGTTTTCTGATTGGTAAAAATCAATTCATTTTTTTCTTCTTCTATTTTAGAAAACCATAATTGATTGGTACCTAAATCAACAGAAATAATTTCTTTTTTATTAGGATGAAACCAAGCTGAATGTGCATGAGGAGCTTTTTGTCTATTCGTAGTTCCTTTACCTATATGTTGCTGTACATTTAATAAAGAAGAAAGAACTCCTTTATTATTTAAAGTTAAATTGCCAACATTACCTCCTGTGTAATTAGCAACTAAGACTTGGTTTTTATCATTAATTGTAATAAAACATGGATGAGCACCTCCTGATTTTGATACACTTAATAAACTTAAAGAATCTTTTAAAATTTCGAAAGATTTTACAAAACCAGTTCCATCTTTATCTGTTTCATCAACAGACAAAAGCACTTTATTATCTTTAGATTTCGCTAAAAAAGATGGGTTTTCTGTTTTGGCTACTAAACCAATTTCTTTTAAAAAACCTTCTTTAGAAAGTTCATATTTATAGATTCCTTTTGACTCTTTTTTTGTGTAAGTACCTACATAAAAAGTAGTTCCTAATTTTTCTTTTTTTGAAGAGACTTTAGAACATCCTAAGAAAAAAATCATAATTAATAAAACCGGAAAAGTTTTCATTTTTAAAATATTTTAAAAACTGGCAACCTTAAGTGTGCAGTTTCGTAATAAGCAGAATTTTTATAAATAAAGTTTAATTGCATTCTTGGATTCTCTGCAAACTTTATATCTGATTTTAATTTTTCTTCAAAAGCTTTTTTAATTTCTAGATTTGATATTAAAATCTCTTCTGCAATATCTTCAAAAACATAAGAAGAATAACCTTCTTTTTGTTGTAAAATAGTATCGAAAAAATTCCAATTAAAAAACGAATCTGTTGCTTCAGCTTCTAACGTTTCTAGCAAATAACGAACTCCAGGTTGATTGGTTTCTATATACAAATCTCCTTTTCTAAATTTAATTTCTTTTTTTGAAGAAGACACAGTTGTATTATAGTGTAAATAGTGCCCTTCATACGCATTTGTTCGAGTTTTAAAATCTAAAATATGATTTACCTCAACAGTGATTATTGTATCATTTTTCAATTTAGAAAACTGTATGTTATTATTTTTTAATCGATCTAAAACCTTATGCCAACCTTGTTGTAAAATATATGCTTTAGGAATTTTTATAGATTTACTTTCTACAAAATTATTGTAATACTTAATTGGTTTGGTATAAGGCTTAGCAGTATCGTAAAACAATCGTTTTCCATTGGTTACTTTACTTTCTATATATTCTCCTTCAAAACCTTTAAATTGCAATTCAGTTGGATTTTCTTTATCAACTTTAAAAGCAATTGGATATGTATTTTTTGACAACACTTCTGCTACTGCATTTTTACGAAGTTCTTTAATTTTACTTGAGTTTTCTTTGGTAAAATCTAATGCAGAAAATAACAATTCATAGGTTTGTTCAACTCTAATTTTATATGGTTTTAACATGTGTGTTTCTACCATTAAACCTAAAGTATTAAACAAAGTAGTGTACCCTGTAGAATATCTTGGGGAGTCAAAAAACTGAGAAAATCCTGCTTCTGGAGTTGTACCCCAAACATTTACATAAGGTGTAATATCAATATTTTTTTTTAATAAAGATTTCTCTAAACTTGGTCGCATTTCATTTTCTAAAAAAATGCCTAACTTACCTCCTAGTTTGTTATGTTGTGTAAATAAATGAGTAATTGCATATTGATAATCTGCACCATTACTTACGTGATTATCAATAAATACATCAGGATTTACAGTATGAAAAATTTCTGCAAAAGCTGCAGCATTTTTTGTGTCTTGCTTTATAAAATCTCTATTTAAATCATAATTTCTAGCATTTCCTCTAAAACCATATTCTTTTGGTCCATTTTGATTTGCTCTTGTATGAGAATTTCTATTTAAAGCACCACCAATATTATAAACAGGAATTACACAAATAATTGAATTTTTATATTTTTCTTTTAAAGAATCGTTTTTTACAATATCTCTAATCAACATCATAGAAGCATCTATTCCATCAGATTCTCCTGGATGAATTCCGTTATTAATTAAAATTCTGTTTTTTGTAGATTTTTTTATTTCACTAACATTATAAATTTCTTCTTGACTGTAAACTACCAAGTGTAAAGGTTCTCCAGAATCTGTTTGACCAAACGAAAAAAGAGAAACTCCTGCAAATTCTTCGTCTAAATTTTTATAAAACGAAATAACTTCATTGTATTCATTAGTTTCAGTTCCATTAGATTTTTCAAAAAGTGTTGTAAAATTTTTAAGCTTATCAGTTTTATTTCCACAAGAAATTAAAGTTGAAATTGCAAATAATATTAGAATTTTTTTCATATAAATCTATTCTGTAAAACGTAAATTTAAAGAATAAGTAGAATTATAAGGTTGACCTCTTTTCTTTGCAGGTGTCCAACCATTCATCTCTGAAAGTACTCTTTTAACTTCTGTATTGTAATCTACTGTTAACCCTCTAATTATATTTACCTGCCCCACAAAACCTTCTTGAGTTACTAAAAAATTTACATATATATCTCCAGCAATTCCAGCAGTATTAGAATTAAAATTTTTATCTACATATTTTCTTACAGCACCATTGTCTTTTTTTCTATAATATGCAGATGTGTTAACTTCTTTATAAGTAAAACTATCACCTGCTGAGTTCCAACTTTTTCCATTAGATAATTTTCCTTTCTTATATGTTTCTTCATACTTTTTAACTTTTCCATCAAAAGCAGTCCACAAACCATTTTTTAAACCATTTTTATAAGTTCCTTTTTCAAAAAGACCTTCACTATTTGTAAATTGAGCAAAACCATTTCCATCAATTACTGTTTGTTGTCCTTTCTCATCCCAAAAATTCATCACTAAGTTTTCAGTTTTATCACTAAAATAACTTTCATTTGAAGTTTTTTCTTCTGATTTTTTCTTACCATTTTCATAGTAATAACTCCAAATTCCTTTTCCTTTATGGCCATTAACTGTTTTTCCTTCAGAAGCTTTGTTTCCGTTCTTGTAATAAGACACGAAATCTCCATTAGCTTTTAGCAGCTGTAACCCATTGGTTGTAAATTTAGAATCTAAAACATATTCATTTTTAGAATCGTCTAATAAAAATTTCTCAACTTTAAAAACATTACTATTTTTACCAACATTTGTTTCTTTTAAAACCACCAAAGTACTTGTTTTCACATATGTAGCTCTATTGTTTACATAAAATATTGTGTCTCCGACCTTGTAAAAAGATGATTGAGCATATCCTACAATCATCATCATCATTATGATTGCAGTAATTAAAAATTTTTTCATTTTTTGTTTTTGTTTTTGTTAATTATTTTTTTACTCTAACACTTTCTGGGACTAACTTGGTGTAATCTCCATTATTTCTAATAACATCTCTAACAATTGATGAAGAAATAAATGAAGTACTTGCAGCTGTTAGTAAAAAAACTGTTTCTATAGTTGAAAGTTCTCTATTAGTATGTGCAATTGCTTTTTCAAATTCAAAATCTGCTGGATTTCTTAATCCTCTTAAAATAAAATCGACTTCGTTTTCTCTACAAAAATCTACAGTTAAACCTTCATATGTAACAACTTTTATTTTAGGATTATCTGCAAAAGACTCTTCAATAAAACGCTTACGTTCTTCTAAAGTGAACATGTATTTTTTTGAAGAATTTACTCCAATTGCAATAATAAGTTCATCAAACAAAGTAACTCCTCTAGAAATTATATCATGATGACCTAAAGTAAATGGATCAAAAGATCCTGGAAAAATTGCTCTTTTCATATTCTAAATAATTAAGGATTCACTTTAAAATTACACTAATATACAAATCATCTATAAAAGAGCAGATTCAATTGCGTTTTCAAACAATTCTTTTAACGAAATTCCTGCTATTTGGGCTTGTTGTGGCAAAATACTTTCTTCTGTTAAACCTGGTACTGTATTCATTTCTAAAAAATGTGGTTCTCCTTTTACTAAAATATATTCTGATCTAGAAAACCCAGACATATTTAAAACCGAATAAACTTTTTTAGCAGTTTCTTCAACTTTAGTTTGCTCAACATCAGTTAATCTTGCTGGTGTAATTTCTTCTGATTTTCCTTCATATTTTGCTTCATAATCAAAGAAATCATTCTCAGTAACTATTTCTGTAATTGGTAAAACTTTTACCTTTCCTTTATATTGAATAACACCAACAGAAACTTCTGTTCCGTCTAAAAACGATTCAATTAAAATCTCTGAATCTTCTTTGTATGCTTTTTCTATTGCTGGTAAAATTTCTTCTTTTGTATGTGCTTTTGATATTCCATAACTAGAACCAGCATTATTAGGCTTTATAAAACAAGGTAAACCTACTTTATTAATAATAGCTTCTAAATTAATTGTATCACCTTTATTTAAATAAATAGAAATGGCAGTTTTAATACCATATTCTTTTACAACACTTAAAGTATCTCTTTTATTAAAAGTTAAAGCCATTTGATAAAAAGGGGCAGATGTATATTTTAACCCTATTAAATCTAAATACGCTAATAACATTCCATTTTCTCCTGGTGCTCCATGAATTGCGTTAAAAACACAATCAAAAGTGATTTTTTTATCGTTTAAATTAAAAGAAAAATCGTTTTTATTAATTACAAACTCATTGTCTTTATCATCTAAAGCAACCCATTTTTCTTCTAAAATATGTACTCTAAATGCATTGAATTTCTCTTTATCTAAATGATTATAAACTACATTTCCACTAGTAAGAGAAATATTAACTTCGGATGAATACCCACCCATAACAATTGCGATGTTCTTTTTCATTGATTCTAAAAATAATAAAACAAATTTATCAAAATAAATATAGAAATAGCAACGTTTACTTTTTATATCTTTGTACGTTCTAAAAATCAAAAAATGAGTCTTTTTCAATTTATTAAAAGTAAATCCTTCTTTTTACAAGTAACTATTGCTATAGTAGGTTTATTGGTATTTATTTTTGCCTTAAAATTTTGGTTAGGTTTTTCTACAAACCACGATCAAAAAATACAAGTACCTAACTTACATAAAATGTCTTTAGAAGAAGTAGACAGAAAGTTAAAAGAATTAAATTTAGACTATATTGTTATAGATAGCGCAAGTTATAACCCAAATTATCCAAAAAAATCTGTAATAGAACAAAGCCCAGAAACTGGTGATTTTGTAAAAGAAAAAAGAAAAATTTATTTGACTCTAAACCCATCTAAATACAGAGATGTTACCATACCAGATTTAAACGGAAAAACAAAAAGACAAGCAATTTCTCAGCTAAAATCTAAAGGATTAAATGTTGGTACTAATTATACTTTTGTTAATGATATTGGTAAAGATGTTGTAAGAGGATTACGTTACAAAGGAAAAATTATAAACTCTGGTGATAAATTACCACTAAATTCTATAATAGATTTGGTTTTAGGTGATGGAAAAGAAAACTAAATAATGCAAGAAAACCAACCCAAAGAAATAGAAAACGACGATTTATACGAACATCATAGGTTTACTGCTAGTGAAGGACAAGTGCCTTTAAGAGTAGATAAATTTTTGATGAATTTTGTAGAAAACGCAACAAGAAATAAAGTACAACAAGCTGCTAAAGCAGGAAATGTATTGGTAAATGATGTTGCTGTAAAATCGAACCATAAAGTAAAACCAAATGATGTTGTTAGAGTGGTTTTATCTTATCCACCAGCAGAAAACTTATTAGTTGCAGAAGATATTCCTATTGATATTGTATATGAAGATGATGCTGTAATTGTAGTTAACAAACCAGCAGGAATGGTTGTTCATCCTGGTCATGGAAATTACTCTGGAACTTTAGTAAATGGGTTAATTCATCATATAGAAAATTTACCAACCAATTCTAATGAAAGACCAGGTTTGGTTCATAGAATTGATAAAGATACTAGTGGTTTATTAGTAGTTGCAAAAACAGAATTTGCAATGGCACATTTGTCTAAACAATTTTTTGACAGAACTACAGAGCGTTTATATTATGCATTAGTTTGGGGAAATATTGAAGAAGATGAAGGTACAATTGAAGGTAATATTGGACGAAGTTTAAAAAATCGTTTGCAAATGGCTGTTTTTCCTGATGGTGAATTTGGAAAACATGCAGTTACTCATTTTAAAGTTTTAGAAAGATTAACATACGTAACCTTGGTACAATGTAAGTTAGAAACTGGAAGAACCCACCAAATTAGAGCTCATTTTAAACATATTGGTCATACACTTTTTAATGACGAACGTTATGGTGGAAATGACATTTTAAAAGGAACAACTTTTACCAAATACAAACAATTTGTACACAATTGTTTTAAAGTTTTACCAAGACAAGCTTTACATGCTAAAACCTTAGGTTTTACACATCCAAAAACTGGAGAGTTTATGCAATTTAACTCTAAAGTGCCAAAAGATATTACAGATTGTTTAGAAAAATGGCGCACTTATTCTGAAAACTCTAAAGACGTAGAATTAGAATAAACATTCTTTTTTATTCTTTATCAGAAGGTGTTTTTTTATGCCAATAAGATGCTAAAACAGATCCTGTAATATTCATTAAAGGGCCAAAAACTGCAGGAGCTAATCCCATTGTTGCTATTTTACCCAAAGAATTTGCAATACCTGAGGCTAAACCTCCATTTTGCATACCAACTTCAATTGCAACTGTTCTTGCATCTTTTTTACTCAACTTAAATAAACGAGCATACCAATACCCAATGGTATAACCAGATAAGTTGTGAATTAAAACCAATATTAATAAAAGACCACCAATATCTAACAAACTATCTCTTCCTTTAGATACTATAATAGCTATAATAACGCCAATACCAATCATAGAAACTAAAGGCATTATTTTATTTAAAATTTTAGCCTTGTCTTTTAAAAATCTATTAAAAAGTAAACCTGCACCAATTGGTAAAATAATCATTTTAACAATTGTCCACATCATACTAATTATATCAATTTCTATATATTCACCAGCTAACAAACTCATTAAAACTGGAGTAACAAATGGAGAAATTAATGTTGCAATAGATGTTATTGTTATTGATAATGCAACATTAGCTTTAGCTAGATAAGCAATTACGTTAGACGCTACTCCACTAGGTGATGAACCTATTAATACAATTCCTGCTGCAATTTCTGGTGGAAAACCACTTAGTTCTGCCAAGAAATAACCAATAAAAGGCATAAAACCTAATTGAGCAGAAACACCAACAAAGACAGATTTTGGCGATTTAAAAACAGCAGCAAAATCTTTTATACTCATAGAAACTCCCATTCCAAACATTATAATTTGAATTAAAGGAACTACAAGATTGGTAAATTCAAATCCTTTATACTCTATAAATAAACCTGGAAAATAAAATGCCATTACAATTCCTGCAAATAATAACGATGTAAATACATAGCCATTTAATGCTTTATATCCTTTAAATCCTATTGCTAAAAAACAGAAAAATGCAACTAAAGGGATTCCTGAATGCTCAATTTTACCAGAAAAAATAAAGACTAAACTAACTATAAATAATAGTGAAGCAATTACTAATGAAATTGAATGTAAATTGTATTTTTTCATAAATTTAAATAATACTTTTAACTTTATATTTTAGCAATAAGATTTATTTTACTAAAATTTAGTGTCTAATTTAAGTTAAAAGTTTTATGTAAAAAAAAATGTTGATTTAAAATTAAATCAACATTTTTAAAAGCTTATAATTAATATAAATTAACAGCAACCAGAACTTGGGCTACAACAAGAACTTTCTTCAGTAACTTTTTCTTCTGGAATGCCACATGCATCTATTGCTAAACAAGCGGTTGCTTTGTTTGTTAACAAAAAGTTTGTTCCATTAAAATCTAAATTATATTTACCAATTGTTTCTTTACCTTGGTATTCTACTTCAATTTCTAAATCATCAAACTTAAAAATTCTGTCAGACAATTCTATAATATGCACTAATTTTTCTGGATGTAATCTATGATCATAATCGTTAGCTTCCCATAATTGAAAATTAATAACGGTTTCACTTCTTACAACTCCACCACAATCAATAAAATCTTTGGTAATTTTACCAACTTCTGTAACATGAAAATGACTAGGAACTAATTCTCCATTTGGTAATTGAAAAGCAATTTTATCTAACTTGCTTAAATGATTTTTTATTTCTGATAATTTCATAATAAGTTATTTAATTTGTGAAAAAACATACAACATTTCAGTTGCTATTTGTAGGCTTCTTTCTGCGTACTTTTCTGTTTGTTGATCTGTACCATCAAACATTTTTGGATCATCATAAGTAATTGGAATTCTTTTTTCTGCTCCAGCAATAAAAGGACAGCCTTGATCTGCACTTGAACAAGTTAAAATGGCTGCAAATTCTGAAACAGGGTTAAACTCATCATCATATTTTTTAGAAAAACCTATAATTGGATGAGAATTGTTATTAAATTTCACAGCATAAACAGGATTATTTATTTCTGATAATTTTAAAATATTAAATCCTTGGTTTGTTAATGTTTCTGCTACTTTTGGAAACATTGCTGTTGCTTCTGTACCTCCAGAATATGTAACTACATTTTTAATATTTAAATGAGTTGCTATTGTATGCGCCCAAATTTGTGATAAATGACTTCTTCTAGAATTATGAGTACAAATAAAATTGATTGCTATTTGGTTTTCATTGTCTTTTTTACCTTGAATAAAATCAACTAAAGGTTGTAAAACTTCTTTTCTTTTTTTTGTTATTGTTGTAACATCTAATTGAGAAATAGTGTTTTCTATTTTTTGATAAACTTTTTTTTCCATTTTAATATTCTGAATTTAACAACAGTTTTCTGTTGCATTTTTGCTTAAAAATTTATTTAATTTATTTTTTATTTCTTTAAATTTATTATCATCAATACAATAACACACACTTGTACCCTCTATTGTTCCTTTAATGATTCCAACTTTTTTTAATTCTTTTAAATGTTGTGAAATTGTAGGTTGTGCCAAACCAATGTCTTTTACTAAATCTCCACAAACACAAGATTTTAATTTTATAATAAAATCTAAAATTGCAATTCTTGCAGGATGACCCAATACTTTTGCTATTGCAGCAATTTCATTTTGCTCTTCTGTAAATATTTCTGACTTTGTTAAACCCATGTTTAATTTATTTATTGCAATATTACGATTAATATTTATAAATACTATTATCAAAATGTAAAAATTTAATATTATTTACTTAAATCGAATAAATATCCAACAGAAAGATTAAAGTAACTTGTGTTGTTAAGATCACTTTCATATTCTAAAGTATTAGGTAAATTAAGGTTGTAACCCAATTCGAAATCCCAAGATTTAAAAGAAAGAGATAGAGGTATATTTATTTGGGTGTTTAACAAATCGAACACATCAAAATTAAAGGTTCTTAAAACAGTTCTGTTTGCTAACGTAACTATTCTACTAATGGTTACATTTTGTTTAGCAATAACAAAATTTAATTTGGGTCTTAATCTTAATGCAAAATTATTTGTTCTTTTTAAAGTTAAATTTAAAAAACTACTAGAAACAAACTGGTAACTTTGTTCTGTACCAAATAAATAAGATGCAGATAAATTAGTACCAATTGTTCTTTTCTTATTTCTAATTCCTAAGCTTACATCTAATGAATTTGTAAATCCATCATAACCATCAGAATAAAAATATTTAGTATAACCCAAGTTATAATTTACAATTTTCTTTTTTCCTAAGGTGTTAAAATATCCTGCAGAAACACTTGTAAAATCCCAACTTGGAGCAAAGTTTTCGTAATAAATACCAGAAAAACTAGCATTAAACCCAGAAGAATGATAATAAGATATTTGAGGAATTAAATTAAACTGATCTGTGCCAGAATCTCTTCCAGAAAAATACGTATTGTTATTATAAGAAACAGAAGTATATAAAAAATTATACGTAAAATCGCTTTCTATTAATTCATCTAAAAATTGTTGATCATTAAAAAAAAGTTCGTCTAATAAACCATCAATTTCATCATCAGTTTTTTCTTGTGCATAAGAACAAAAAGAGGTTGCCATTGTAAACAATAGCAACCCAAATACTTTTATAGCTTTTTTAATTTCCTGAAAAGGATGTATCATATTATTATTGATTACCTCTTACTCTCCATTTTTTTCCATCGTTAACATTATTCTGTCTAGGACCATCTCTTAACTCTCCCCTATCTTTAGATTTTCTAATTTTGTCTATTCGCTGTTTTAACATTTTACGTTGTTCTCCTGTTAGCGTTTTTCTAAAATTATCTCTTGTTTTTCTTAAGCGGATTTGTTGATTTCTTACCAAATCTTTTTGAGTAGCGCTAAAAGTTGCTAAAAGTTTAGTTCTAATTTCACTCTTAGAAATAGTTTTATCTTTTAAAATAGCTAATTGTTCTTTAGTAAGTGTAGCTTTAAATGCTTCTCTATTAGCTTTCATTACTTCTCTTTCTTTCTGCAATAATTCCCTTTGATCTTTTGTAAGTTCTTTGGTAATTAAATCATAATTAGAACTTTGAGCAAAAAGTGTTGTAGTATTAAAGAACATCAAACTCATAAAGCTAACTGTAAATATGATGGATTTTAATTTCATTTTAAATTTATTTTTACTCTTAAACATCTAAAGTACAAAATTACTATTTATTAATTACATGCTTCTTTTGCAGCAGCATATTCTGTTTCGTCATTAATGGTTGCTGTTGTACCATCTCTATAAGTAATATCTACAGGAAAATTTAAAACTGGTTTTACTGTATTGTCTGGGTTTGCTTTACACCATTCTCTTAACAATTTAAAGTCTTTTCTTACAGCAACATCTATTACAGATGCATCTGCCATTGTAAAACTAACTGGTAAAACTAATTTAAAACATTTTCTTTTATCTTTTCCTTTTCTACAAGAATCTTTAACAGCTTTTAACTCATCACTATCAATTAAAGTTTGTACTGTTCCATCTTCTAAAGTAACATCTACAGGATATACTAATTCTGGTCTTTCTGTAACATCAGGATTTGCTTCATACCAATCTTTCTTTAAACTCCAATCTTCTTTACTATTTAAAGTGATAGAAGTATTATCTGGCATAATTAAATCAATAGGAAAAACAAACTCAAAGCATTTGTGTCTTCTCTTTGTTCTTTTTTCGTTAGAATCTGCTAATTGTTTACCAGTTTTAGAAAAATATACATCACTATTTAATTCTTGTTTTGAAACGTCATCTGTATTTAAACCTACTTTGTACCCTAAATCTGAAGCAAAATTTACAGTTGTAATGTAACTATCTGCAAAATCATCATTTAAAACTGCAGTTGCTTCTGCAGGTAAACTACTTGCTTCTACTTTAATTGTTGATGCTTTTTCTATTTGAGTTATTAAAGTATCATCATCTGTTGCTACAGTTTCTAATCCTTCTGAATCTGAACAAGAAGTAAATAACAATGCTGATAAAATAAACGCACTAATTGATAAAAACAAAACACTTGATCTTAAAATGTTTTCTTTGGAAATTGAAGTTCTCATAATTGTAAATTTTTTAATTTTTAATTGTTTCTATTTACTTAGAACTAAGTTTTTTAAAATAGTTTGAAAATTTTATAAAATAATTGTTTCTATAAACTCATCATCTGTATAATTATCTAATAATGAATCTTCTACCATTAAAGAATTTAAAAATAAATCGTCCATTTTTTGTTCAGAAAGTTCAGCTTTTATAACAATTTCATTTATTAAAGTATTGTCTGCAAACAAATCTAATTCAGTGTCGTCTACTAATAATGAGTTAATTAAAATATCATCTGAAAATGAAAGAAGTTCTATACTTGAGTCTTCATCTAGCTTTGTATTAGAACTTTGTAACCAAATTGTTAAACTTAAAATAAACACCAAAGATGCTGCTACAGCATACCTAAACTTAGGTTGCATATAAAAAACTATTTGTTTTTTTGGAGTTGTTTTTATTTCTGATACTGATTCTTCTTTTATTTTATCTAAAATTGACATTTTAGATTTAGCAAAATATCCTTCAGGAATATCTGTTCCTAAATATTCTTTATGATGTTTAGAAATATCATTTTTAAAACCTTCTTTTAGAAAGCTTTTTTTATTGTTATTTTCTGTTGATTTTTTCATAATATATTAGTTAGACCCTACTTTTTGATAATAGTTTGGTTTTATAAAAATATTTTTTCTTCAATTGTTTTTACAGATGCATAATAAGACGATTTTAATGTACTTTCAGAAACTTCTAATATTTCAGAAATCTGTCTAAAGCTCATATCATCAAAGTATTTCATTTGAAAAATCCGTTTATTTTTTTCCTTAAATCCTTCAATTATTTTGTTTAATTTTTTTTGAATATCATCTCCATCAAAATATTCATCTTCAAACAAAACTTCTAAATGAGACTCAGAAACCTCATCAATATTATTGTAATTTATTTTTTTATTTTTTTCTAAAAAACGAATTGATTCATTGTAAGCAATTCTATACATCCATGTATGCAAACTACTTTTTTCTTGAAAATTTTGTATGCTTTTATAAATTCTAATAAATGTGTTTTGTAACACATCATCTGCATTTTCATGTGTAGCAACAATTTTTCTAATATACCAATACAAACGTTCTTGATAGACGTCAAGCAACTCACTAAAAGCTTTATCTTTTAGTGTAGGATTTTTTAACTTTTTTACAAGTTCTTTATCTTTACTCAAGTATTAGTTTGTTGGTTTCTATCTTTAGACCTAAGATAAATGATTTAGTTTGATTTTGTTTAAAAGTTTTAAAATTAAATACAATGTTCATCAGTTTTTTAAATAGTAATATAAATTTTAACTCCACTTTTTATTTGAAATCCTTTTCAATCATTTGTACATTTATACTTTGAAATTCACAATCAATTAATTTTAATTTCTTCTAATGAAAATCATTATTTCTCCAGCTAAATCTTTAGACTTTGAAAGTAAAGTGGTAACAAGTTTACACACACAACCTCGTTTTTTAGAACAATCTGAAAAACTAAATAAAAAGCTAAAAACAATTTCTAAAAAGAAATTATCTGAATTAATGAAAATTTCTGATGACTTGGCTAGGTTAAATTATGATCGAAATCAAGAATGGGAAACTCCTTTTACTTCAGAAAATGCAAAACAAGCTATTTATGCGTTTACAGGTGAAGTTTTTAGAGGTATTGATGTAAATTCTTTAGAAGAAGAAAAATTACCATTATTACAAAATAACTTAAGAATACTATCTGGTTTATATGGTTTGTTAAAGCCTTTAGATTTAATACAACCTTATCGTTTAGAAATGGGTACACGTTTAAAAGTTGGCAGAAGAGAAAATTTATATAAATTTTGGGATGACACTTTAGCTAAATCTTTAAATGAAGAATTAAATGATGATGAGTTGTTAATTAATTTAGCAAGTTCAGAGTACTTTAAAGCTGTACCTAAAAAAGTTTTAAAAGTACCTATGATTACTCCTGTTTTTAAAGATTTTAAAAACGGACAGTATAAAACCATCATGACATTTGCCAAAAAAGCTCGTGGATTAATGGTACGTTATATTATAGACAACAATGTAAAAACTATTGAAGAGTTAAAAGACTTTGATGTAGATAAATACCGTTTTTCAGAAGAAATGTCTACAGAAACAGAACTGGTTTTTACTAGATAAATGAAAAAAATTTCTTTCTTAAAACTTATTAAACTATCTATTTTATTAATTGTAATAGCTTTAGTTAGCATCTATTTTTCAAATAAATTAATTGAAAACAATGCAAAAACTAAAACATTTACATCAATTAAAAATATACCAAAAAATAAAGTAGGGTTAGTTTTAGGAACTTCTAAACTCTTAAGAAATGGTAACATTAACTTCTATTATAAATACAGATTAGAGGCTGCTATTAAATTATTTAAATCTAATAAAATAGCGTTTATCGTTATTAGTGGAGACAACAGTACTAAGAGTTATGATGAACCTACAGATTTTAAAAACGATTTAATAAAAGCTGGAATTCCAGCAAATAAGATATTTTTAGATTATGCAGGTTTTAGAACATTAGATTCTGTTGTAAGAATTAAAGAAATATTTAGTCAAAATTCTGTGACAATTATTTCTCAAAAATTTCATAATGAAAGAGCTATTTATTTAGCCGAACATTTTAATCTAAAAGCAGTTGGGTTTAATGCAAAAGATCTTTCTGGCAGATATGGTTTAAAAGTTCAGTTAAGAGAATATTTAGCAAGAGTAAAAGTTTTTGTTGATATTCTATTTAATATAGAACCTAAGTTTTTGGGTGATAAAATTAAAATTGAATAATCTAACAATCTGCTAAACCAACTGTTACAGCTAAACCTCCTTCAGAAGTTTCTTTGTAATTCTTGTTCATATCTTTGGCTGTTTCCCACATAGTATCAATTACTTTATCTAAAGGCACTTTTACTTCTTTAGGATTGGTTTCTAAAGCCATTTCTGCTGCATTAATTGCTTTTATTGCTCCCATAGAATTACGTTCTATACAAGGTACTTGTACCAAACCTCCAATAGGATCACAGGTTAAACCTAAATGATGTTCCATTGCTATTTCTGCTGCCACTAAAGATTGTGCTGGTGTACCTCCAAGTAATTCTGTTAAAGCTCCTGCAGCCATTGCAGATGACACACCTATTTCTGCCTGACAACCTCCCATTGCTGCAGATATTGTAGCATTTTTCTTAAAAATACTTCCAATTTCTCCTGCAGTTAATAAAAACTGTTTTATTTGATTAAAATCTGCTTCATGATTTTCTATTACCAAATAATACATCAATACAGCAGGAATAACACCTGCACTTCCATTTGTTGGTGCAGTTACAACTCTACCTAAAGATGCATTTACTTCATTAACAGACAAAGCAAAACAACTTACCCATTTTAAAATTTCTCTAAATTTTACTTCAGAGTTTCTTATAGCAGTAATCCATTCTGTTGGATTAGAATATTGAGCGTCTTTAATTAACTTTTCTTGAATGTCAAAAGCTCTACGTTTTACATTCAATCCTCCAGGAAGTATTCCTTTTGTATGACAACCAATGTACATACACTCTAACATTGTATCCCAAATTCTTTGCAATTCAAAATCAATTTTTTCTGCTGAATAGATTTCTAACTCATTTTTATAAACTATTTCCGAAATTAACATATTGTTTGTCTCACAATATTCCTCTAATTGCTTAGCTCTGTTAATTGGGTAAGGAAAATTTGTTTTATTAATTTCTATTTCTTCCTCTAAATTATTGTTTTCTTGTACTATAAATCCTCCTCCAATAGAATAATAGGTTTCTGTAGAAACTTCTTTTCCTTCATAAAAACCTCTAAATGTAACTCCATTAGAATGAAAAGGTAAAAACTCTCTATTAAAAACAATAGAATTTTTTAAAAAAGGAACTTTCTTACCTCCTTTAAAATACAATTCTTCTTGAGTATTTATTCTTTCTACTATAATAGCTATATCTTCAATTGGTATATATTCTGGATCAGCTTCACTTAATCCCAATAGTATCGCTAAATCTGTTGCATGCCCTTTTCCTGTTAAAGATAAAGAACCATAAAGGTCTACTTTAACAGCATCTATAGTTTCAAAAAGATTTGTTCTTCTTAATTCTTGTACCCATTCTTGTGCTGCTCTCCAAGGACCAAGAGTGTGAGAACTTGAAGGTCCTACACCTATTTTGAGCATATCAAAAACACTAATAAATTGCGACATTCGTAAAAATTATTCTTAAAATTGCTGTAAATGTAAAAAATCCAACTCAATTGAGTTGGATTTTTTTAATTTTATAAAAAAGATATGATTTAGAATCCGTAAACAGCTTCTTTATCAAATTTCTTCATTAACATATAGTAAACTACAGCTCTGTATTTTTTTCTTTCAGATTTTCCAATTCTTTCCATCACTTCTTCAATACCTGCATCTAACTCAGCACTATCTTCTAAACCTAATTTCTTAATTAAAAAGTTATTTTTAACTGTAGCTAATTCTTTAGCATCAGAACCAGAAACAGTTTCTGCATCCGCTTTATAAATAGATGGTCCTAAACCTTTAGTAACTGCAGCTAATAATTCTGTGTTAGAACGTAGATTTCTATCGTCCATAAATTGTTTGTACAAAGCAACTTTTTCGTCAAATTTACTCATGATTTTGTTTTTTGTGTATTAAGTTTTTTTTTATTCTTATTGAATTATCCAAATATAAGAAAATTAAAATATTTTTCAAATATTCTTTCTGTTCAATACATTAGATACATTTTGTGTCATAATGTCACATCATTTTTAAAACTTTTTTAAAAAAACTGACATTTTCAAGTCAAAAAGCAGTTGGCACACACTTTGACTAATAGAAAAATGTAAAATTGAATTAAAAAAACTAATATAAATATTATGAGTAAAATTATTGGAATCGATTTAGGTACAACAAACTCTTGTGTTTCTGTAATGGAAGGTAATGAGCCAGTTGTAATTCCTAATGCTGAAGGAAAAAGAACTACACCATCTATTGTTGCCTTTGTTGAAGGAGGAGAACGTAAAATTGGTGACCCAGCAAAAAGACAAGCTGTAACAAACCCAACAAAAACTATTTATTCTATTAAACGTTTTATGGGTAACAAATTTTCTGAATCTACTTTAGAAACTAAAAGAGTACCTTATAAAGTAGTAAAAGGAGATAATGATACACCAAGAGTAGATATTGATGGTCGTTTATATACGCCACAAGAAATTTCTGCAATGGTATTACAGAAAATGAAAAAAACTGCTGAAGATTATTTAGGAACTGATGTTTCTGAAGCAGTAATTACTGTACCTGCTTATTTTAACGATGCTCAAAGACAAGCAACTAAAGAAGCTGGTGAAATTGCAGGTTTAGCTGTAAAAAGAATTATAAATGAGCCTACTGCTGCTGCATTAGCTTATGGTTTAGACAAATCTAATGATGATAAAAAAATCGTTGTTTTTGATTTTGGAGGTGGAACACATGATGTTTCTATTTTAGAATTAGGAGATGGTGTTTTTGAAGTATTAGCTACTGATGGTGATACTCATTTAGGTGGAGATGATGTTGATGAAAAAATTATTAACTGGTTAGCAGAAGAATTTATCGCTGATGAAAACATGGATTTAAGAAAAGATCCTATGGCTTTACAACGTTTAAAAGAAGCTGCTGAAAAAGCTAAGATTGAATTATCTTCTTCTGCACAAACAGAAATAAACTTACCATATGTTACTGCTACTGCTAGTGGACCAAAACACTTAGTAAGAACTTTATCTCGTTCTAAATTTGAGCAATTAATTGACGATTTAGTAAAAAGAACAATAGAGCCTTGTCAAACTGCATTAAGAAATGCTGATTTATCAATTGATGAAATAGATGAGATTGTTTTAGTTGGTGGTTCTACAAGAATACCTGCTGTACAAGAAGCTGTTCAAAAATTCTTTGGAAAAGCACCAAGTAAAGGTGTTAATCCTGATGAAGTTGTTGCTTTAGGAGCTGCAATTCAAGGTGGAGTTTTATCTGGAGATGTTAAAGATGTATTATTATTAGATGTTACACCTTTATCTTTAGGTATTGAAACTATGGGGAATGTTTTCACAAAATTAATTGATGCAAACACAACTATTCCTACAAAAAAATCGCAAGTATTCTCTACTGCTGTAGACAA
The DNA here is from genome assembly GCF_023555495.1 of Polaribacter sp. Z022. Lineage (GTDB taxonomy): Bacteria > Bacteroidota > Bacteroidia > Flavobacteriales > Flavobacteriaceae > Polaribacter. The sequence continues at coordinate 62,224 of NZ_JALCZO010000006.1, forward strand.
TCAACCATCTGTAGAAATTCACGTTTTACAAGGTGAAAGAGCAATGGCTGCTGATAATAATACAATTGGTCGTTTTCACTTAGATGGATTACCACCAGCACAAAGAGGTGTACCTCAAATTGAAGTAACTTTTGATATTGATGCAAATGGTATTATTAAAGTTTCTGCTTTAGATAAAGGAACAAACAAGTCTCATGAAATTAGAATTGAAGCTTCTTCTGGTTTATCTGAAGAAGAAATCGAAAAAATGAGACAAGATGCAGAAGCAAATGCTGATGCTGATAAAGCTGCTAAAGAAACTGCAGAAAAAGTAAATGGAGCTGACTCTATGATCTTTCAAACAGAAAAGCAATTAAAAGAATTTGGAGACAAATTATCTGATGATAAAAAAGGACCTATTGAAGCTGCTTTAGTAGAATTAAAAGCTGCTCATGAATCTAAAGACTTAGCACAAATTGATGCTGCTATGGAAAAGATTAATGAAGCATGGAAAGTTGCCTCTGAAGAAATGTACGCTGCTGAACAAGCTGCAGGTGGTGCAAATGCTGGAGCTCAACAAGGACAACCAGAAGCTGGTGCTGACCAAGGAGACAATGTAGAAGATGTTGACTTTGAAGAAGTAAAATAATTTTTATAATTATTTATTATAAACAAAAACGCAATCATTAATTTGGTTGCGTTTTTTAATTCAATCTATTTTCTTTTGAAAACTTATAATAAAACCAATTTCTTTAAACACACTTTTTGTGAATTTACACAAATAGATGGGTATAATTTTCCAGAAAACACAAATTATAAAAGTAAATCTGAAAGCATGTATTTTTATACGGATGAAGGTGTTTATAGAAAATCGAATCATTGGGGAAGAGTTGCCAATTGCAGATGGAAATTAATTTCTAACAACCATTACAAAAACCAACAAATAGTTATTGGCTATGCAAAATGGAACGATTTTTATCCTATCAATTCAACTGAAAAAAACTTTTTTATTGAAGTAAATTTTGAAGAAAAAACAGCAAAAATTAAACCTATAAAAGAAAAAAAATCAAAATATTTATTTTCATTTTCTGAAGCTCAAAAAAGAATTAAGCAAATAACTCATTTATTTAAAGATGATAAATGGGCAAGTTATTTTAATGAAGAAATTGAAAGTTTAAGAATGAATATTATTTCTCAATTTATCAATACTGAAAAATCATTACAAGAAATAAAAAGAAGTTTCAAATAACAAATCACTTGATTTCAGTAAATTTGTTTTTCGTAAAAACTAACAATCCAAAAGTCAAAAAAAATTATATGAACATTCCACAAACTAGTTTTCCAAGAGTAGTAATTATTGGTGGAGGCTTTGCAGGTTTAGCAGCTGCAAAAGGATTGGAAGAACAAGAATTACAAGTTGTTTTAATAGACAAGCATAATTACCACACTTTTCAACCTTTATTATACCAAGTTGCAACTGGTGGTTTAGAGCCAGATTCTATCGCATTTCCATTAAGAAAACGTTTTAACGATGTTGAGAATTTTTATTTTAGATTGGCAGATGTAGAAAAAATAAATGCTGATAAGAAAACGATACAAACATCTATTGGTGATTTAGAATACGATGAATTAATTATTGCAACAGGTTCTACAACCAACTTTTTTGGAAATACAAACATCCAAAAACTAGCTATGGAAATGAAGTCTGTACCTCAATCATTAAACATTAGAAGTTTAATTTTAGAAAATTTTGAAGAAGCTTTATTAACATCAAACTTAGAAGAACGTAAAGCGTTAATGAACTTTGTAATTGTTGGAGGAGGACCAACTGGTGTAGAATTGGCAGGTGCTTTGGCAGAAATGAAAAAAGGGATTTTACCAAAAGATTATCCTGATTTAGATATTCGTCAAATGCAAATAAACTTAATTCAAAGTTCTGATTGTTTACTTAAAGGAATGAGTGCAAAAGCCTCTGAAAAAGCTGAAGATTTTTTAATAAAATTAGGTGTAAACGTTTGGAAAAACTTGCGTGTTTTAGATTATGATGGAAAAACTGTAACCACTAATGGTGAAGATAATTTTAATGCTGAAACCGTTATTTGGGCTGCAGGTGTTAAAGGGAAAACTATAGATGGTTTAGATACTGAATGTGTTATTGAAAGAGCAGAAAGAATAAAAGTTGATGCATATAATCAGGTATTAAATCATTCTAATATATATGCAATTGGAGATGTAGCTTGTATGAAATCTGAAGAAAACCCTTATGGACACCCAATGATGGCACAACCTGCCATTCAACAAGGAAAATTGGTTGCAAAAAATATATTAGCAAAACTCAGTAACAAAAAGCTAACTCCTTTCGTTTATAATGACAAAGGTTCTATGGCTACAATTGGTAGAAATAAAGCAGTTGTAGATTTACCAAAATGGAAATTTCAAGGTGTTTTTGCATGGTTTGTTTGGATGTTTGTTCATCTTTTTTCTTTAATTGGTTTTAGAAACAGAGCTATTGTTTTTCTAAATTGGGTGTATAATTATATTCGTTTTGATAGAGAAACACGTTTAATAATTCGTCCTTATAAAAATAAAAACAGCTTTAGTTTTAGAAAATAAATGGCAGTAAAAAAAATCATTAAATGTTCTAATTGCGGTGTTTTTAATACTGATAATGATTACTGTAGCAATTGCAATACTTTAATTTCTCATCAAAAGAAAAGAGAATTAAAAGAAAAAGCCATTAAACAAGCTCAAGTTGAAGAAGCTATACATAAAATAGAAAACCCCAATTTAGCTGAACGTTTAAAAAAACATCCTTTTATAGTTTATAAAATTATAGGTTGGATTTTATATTCTGCAATTATGGTTGTTAGTGCAATTGGTGCTGGTTTAGCGTGGTTTATAGCAATGGTAGCAGCAGGGTAACATGAAAAAACATCTTTTATATTATTTCCTTTTCTCTTTAATTACAGGTTCTTTTATTTATTTCTCATCATTTTTAAACATTCAGTTACCCAGAATTTTACGTCATTATGCAAATGATTTTTTAATCATTCCTATTGTTTTATACATCTGTTTACAAGTTTTAAAATGGAGCAAAAACAATAAAAATTATACATTAAGTTTACCCATTATTCTCTATCTATGTTTTCTGTATAGTCTATTATTTGAATTTATTTTTCCAAAATATTTAGCAAGATATACCAAAGACTTTATAGATATATTTTTATACTTTGCAAGTGGATTTTTATTCTTCTATTTACAAAAACTTAAAAAATGATTCCTTCTAAAATTGCAAAAGAAAACATTGCTCGTTTAAACACTGCAATAACTTTTATTGAAGGAAATTTATCAGAAAAATTATCATTAGAAATTATTGCTGAAAAAGCTCATTTTTCTCCATTTCATTTTCATAGATTATTCAAATTGGTAATAGGCGAAACAGTTCATAATTTTATCAATAGAAAAAGAATAGAAAAATCGGCTGCTTATTTATTACATCAAAAAGAAAAAAATATTACTCAAATTGCAGAAGCTGTAGGTTTTAATAATTTGTCTGCATTTTCAAAATCGTTTAAGAAATTTTACGGAATTTCACCCAACAAATTCAAAGAAGAAAGTCCAGATAAATATAGCAAGATTAGCAAAACAGAAAGCAAGATTGGAAAAGTAAGTGTAACTTTTGAGCAATATATTTGCAATGTAAATGACGCTTTAAATTGGTTAAAAATGAAAACAAATCCAGAAATTAAAAAAACACCAAGGTTAGATTTAGCCTACATTGCACATAAAGGAAAAATAGAAGCCATTGGTAGTATTTATAATAAATTGGTAAAATGGGCTACTCCAAAAGGTTTGATTAATGAGCAAACAAGAATGGTAACTATTTATCATGACAGTCCTAAAATTACAGACCCAAATAATTTAAGAATGAGTGCTTGTATTGTTCTAAATGACCCTATTGATCTTGATGGAGAAGTAAATTTAAGAATTTTAAGTCCTACAAAATGTATTGTTTCTAGATTAGAAATTGCTCCTTATGAGTTTCAACAAGCATGGGAATCTTCATTTGCTTTTATGATTGAAAATGGATATAAAAAATCGGAAGTTGATCCTTTTGAAATCTATTATAACAATGCAGCAGAACATCCAGAAAATAAGTTTATTGTAGATTTATGTATTCCAATATTATAAATTATTTCTGATGAAACACGAGTGGAGAAAAAAAGAAAAACAACTTTACATTCCTAAAGTTAAACCAGAACTAATAACAATTCCTGAATTCAATTTTTTGACAATTTCTGGTAAAGGAAATCCAAACAATCCTGAATTCGCAGATTATATTGGTGCTTTATATCCTATTTGTTATGGAATAAAAATGGGATTGAAAAAAAATCCTGTTTTAGAAAATTATTACGATTATACTGTGTACCCTTTAGAAGGTGTTTGGGATATTAGTGATGAAGCAAAAAAGAACTATACAGAAAACACAAAACTAAATAAAGATGATTTGATTTTTACATTAATGATTCGTCAACCCAATTTTGTAACCAAAGAATACGTTTTAGAAGCTATAGAAAAAGTAAGACTAAAGAAACCAAACCCGTTATTTGATAAAGTTAAGTTCGAAAAAGTTACTGAAGGAAATTGTGTGCAAATGCTACATATTGGTTCTTATGACAATGAACCTGTCTCTTTTAAAATTATGGAAGAATTCACCAAAAACCAAGGATTAGAAAGGGTTTCTAAAGTTCACAGAGAAATTTATTTATCAGATTTTAGAAAAGTAGCGCCAGAAAAATTAAAAACAGTTTTGCGTTTTAACGTTCAATAAATCTATTTTACAATTCATCATTTAAAAATTACAACTCGGTATTTGTTTTTATTTTAATAACAAATAGCACCACATCTTTGTATCATCAAAAAACCAATACTGATGAAACGAATACTATTTATATTATTTGCAATTTGCCAATTTTCATTAATTGCACAAACTACAATTTCTGGTAAAGTAACCGATTCTAAAAACAATCCTATAAACGGAGCCAATGTTTATTTAGATGGAACTTATGATGGAACTTCAACCAATGACCAAGGAGAATTTTCTTTTTCAACTTCAGAAAAAGGAAAACAAACTTTAGTAATATCATTTATTTCTTTTGAAACTTATATTAAAACTGCTGAAGTAACATCACTTAAAAATTTAAAAGTAAAACTTAGAGATGATGTAAATTCTTTAGATGCAGTTGTAATAAACGCTGGTACTTTTGAAGCAGGAGAGAAAGCAAAAGTTACTGTTTTAAAACCTTTAGATGTTGTAACAACTGCAAGTGCTTTAGGCGATTTTGTTGGCGCTTTACAAACCTTACCAGGTACTACAACTGTAGCAGAAGATGGACGCTTATTTGTAAGAGGTGGTGAAGCAGAAGAAACACAAATTTTTATAGACGGAGTAAGAGTTTTTACGCCCTTTACACCCTCTACAAACAACATACCATCAAGAGGTAGATATTCTCCATTTTTATTTAAAGGAATTTCATTTTCTACTGGTGGTTATTCTGCAGAATATGGTCAAGCTCTTTCTAGTGTTTTATTATTAAATACAATAGACAAACCTGTACAAGAAAAAACAGATTTATCTTTTATGACTGTTGGTTTAGGTGTTGGAAATACACAAATTTGGGATAAAAACTCATTTAGCATCAATACATCTTATATAAATCTAGCCCCTTATTTAGAAGCTTTTCCAGATAGAAATTCTTGGAACAAACCTTTTCAAACTTTAAATGGTGAAATGGTTTTTAGGCACGAATTTAAAGACGAATCTTTACTTAAATTGTATGGAGCATACAGTTATACAGATTTTGATGTAGTACAAGAAGATATTAATTACGAAGATGGTTTTAGATTTGCAATGCAAAATAGAAACTTATATTTTAACGCTTCTTACAAAAATAAATTTGGGAATAACTGGAAATATGAAACAGGAATTAGCTTTACAAATGACAATTCTGATTTAAAGATTTTTGACGACAAAATAAATAGTAATCAGAATTCTGCTCATATTAAATTCAAATTGAAAAAACGTTTTTCTGATAGATTTAAATTAAATTTTGGTTCAGAATATTTTATTAGTGATTTTAATGAAAGTTACACACCTATAAATGCAAATAAATTTGATTACGGATTTAACAATAATATATTCGCTTCATTTTTAGAAACTGATATTTTCTTTTCTAAAAACTTAGCTGCAAAAGTTGGAGTAAGAGCAGAAAATACTAGCTTATTAGATGAATTTACATTATCTCCAAGAGCTTCGATTTCATATAAATCTGGAAAAAACTCTCAATTTTCTTTTGCTTATGGTCAGTTTTATCAAAACCCAAAAAGTGATTATTTAAAGTTTAATACAGATTTTAAATCAGAAAATACATCGCATTTAATTGCAAACTATCAAACAACAAAACCTGGTCAAATATTTAGAATTGAAGCCTATTATAAAGATTACAAAGACTTGGTAAAATTTGATGATAATTTACCAACTTTTAATAGCACTTTTAATAATAACGGAAGTGGATATGCAAAAGGGTTAGACGTTTTTTGGAGGCAAAATGGTAAAATTAAAAACACAGATTACTGGGTATCTTACTCATTTTTAGACACTAAAAGAGATTACAGAAACTATACAACCTCAGCAACACCAAACTTTGCAGCAAAACACAATATCTCACTAGTTAGTAAACATTGGATAGAAAAATGGAAAAGTCAAGTTGGTTTTAGTTACAGTTTTGCTTCTGGTAGAAATTATACCAACCCAAATGAACCTGGTTTTTTAAACAACAAAACAAAAAATTACAACTCTGTTAGTTTAAATTGGGCATATTTAATAGATCAACAAAAAATATTGTACTTTTCTGTAAATAACGCTTTAGGCACTAAAAACGTGTTCGGTTATAATTACAAAAACACTCCAGATATGAATGGAAATTTTGATAGACAAGCAATTGTACCAAGTGCAGATAGTTTCTTCTTTGTAGGGTTTTTCTGGACATTGAGTGATGATAAAAAATCAAATCAATTAGATAATTTATAAAAAAATACAACTCAGAATCTAAAATCAACAATTCAGTAAGGTTCTTATTAATTTCTGAAATAAACATCAGATATTTGAATCATCAAAAACAAAAATTATGAAAAATTTATTTTTAATAGCAGCATTTATTTTTAGTGGTTTGGTTACAACTGCCCAAGAAAAACATACAGTTACTTTAAAGTTTCAAGGCATGAATTCTGATAAAGGAAACTTATATGTAGCAGTTTATAACAAAGAAGATAGTTTTTTAAAAAAACCAATTAAAGGTACTATTGTAAAAGTTGAGAATAAAAAAGCAACTGTAACTTTAAAAGATATACCAGAAGGTATTTATGCAGTTTCTGCTTTTCATGATACTAATGACAATAAAAAAATGGATACTAACTTTTTAGGAATTCCAAAAGAACCAACAGGTATGTCTAATGATGCAACTGGTTTTATGGGACCTCCAAAATTTAAAGATGCTAAATTTAAAGTTACTAAAGATTTAACATTAATTATAAACGTAAAATAAAATGATCTTAAAAAAAGCATCCTATTATTTATTAGCAATCTGTGGAGTTTTAATAGGCTTATACCCTATAATATATTTCATAGTTCCTAATAGACAATTTGGTTTATTAGCTAGTAAATCTGCAGAACTTTTAAGTAGCACTTTATGGAATACAATGTTCTATACACATATAGTTTTAGGAGGAATAGCTTTACTAATAGGATGGTTACAATTCAATAAAAAACTAAGATTAAAAAACATAAATCTTCATAAAAAAGTTGGAAAAACATATGTTATTGCTGTTTTATTAAGTGCTTTGTCTGGTTTATACATTGGCTACTTTGCAACTGGAGGTATAATTGCAAAATCGGGTTTTATGACAATGGCTTTAGCTTGGTTTTTAACAACATTTTTTGCTTTTACAACTATAAAAAAGGGAAACATTATACAACATCAAAAATTAATGATTTATAGTTATGCCATTTGTTTTGCTGCTGTAACTTTAAGAATTTATTTACCAATCTTAACACCTATTATGGGAGGTTTTTTACCAGCATACAAACTAATATCATGGTTATGTTGGGTGCCAAATATTGTTGTAGCATACATTATTATTAAATATCAAATTAAAACAACTTAAACACATTTACATCATGAAAAAAATTATTTTTATTATCGCAATTTTCATTGCGACAGGGATTTCTGCGCAAACAAAATACCAAAAAGGAATGCAAAAAGCATTTGATTTATGGGGTCAAGGAAAAATGGCTGAATCTTCTCAATTATTTGAAAGAATTTCTAAAGCAGAACCAAAAGAATGGTTACCTCCTTTTTATGCAGCTACCATAGAAATTATGGGGAGTTTTGGAATTAAAGATGAAGCTGTATTAACTGCTAAATTAAACAAAGCACAAGCATTTTTAGATTTGGCAAAATCAAACTCAGAAAACAATCCAGAAATTATTATTACGCAAGCTTTTTTAAACTTAGGTTATATTGCTTTTGATGGTCAAAAATACGGAATGACATTAGGTGGAGTTAATACGCAATTATATGCAAAAGCTTTACAAATAGCACCATACAACCCAAGAGTAATTTTAGGAAATGCTGAATGGAATATGGGTTCTGCTAAATTTTTTGGTAAATCTACAAAACCTTATTGTGCAGAAATTGAACGTGCCATAGAGTTAAGTAAAACAGAAAAAATAGATATTGAATTTTATCCTAAATTTTTGTTACAAAGAGCTCAAGGAGTTTTAAAACAATGCCAAGGTTAATAATTAACAAACAGTTTCAGTTTCTAGTTAAATTCTACTAAAAACTGATACTGTAAACTATTTTATTTTCTCTGGAGCTTCCATTACAGTTCCACATTTGTTACAAGTACATTTTTCTTTGTCAGAGTAAAACTTATCAAAAATTATTGGTAAATCTACTTCAATATTCTCTAACTTAAACTTCTTTTTGTACAACATATTTCCACAATTTTCACAATACCAAGACAAAGCATCTTTCATCTTCTTTTTACGAGGATATTCTATAACCAAACCAACTGTATTAGCTTTTCTTTGAGGAGAATGTGGCACTTTTGCTGGTAGTAAATAAATATCTCCTTCATTAATTTCTACATCAACAGGTTTGCCATTATCGTCAATAATTTTTAAAACCATATCACCTTCAACCTGATAGAAAAACTCAGGCGTTTCATTGTAATGATAATCTTTTCTGTTATTTGGCCCACCAACAACCATTACAATATACTCTCCATTATCCCACACACACTTATTACCAACTGGTGGTTTTAATAAATGTCTATGTTCATCAATCCACTTTTTAAAATTTAAAGGCTGTACTAATTTACTCATGCTATTTTTTTTTGGGCGTTCCCTAAAGGTCGGGCTTTTCACTATATCTTTTTTTCTTGTTCTCGATACAAAATTGTTCATTCTTCACAAATTCACTCAAACAAACAAAAAAGGATGTCGTTTCAATCCCTAACGCAAAATCCGTTATAAATTTAAACTTTTTATTCTTTTAAAATCATTTTCTTAATCTTAACAGCTTTCTCAAAATGATCTAATTTGTGTGTTTCAATCCACCATGTTGCAACCTCCATTAACAAACTAGGATTATCATTTTTATTTTTAAAAAAAGCATAAAAAGACAAACCAACACTGTCTCCTTTTTTGGCGATTTTTTCGTCACAAACTGCAATTATTTTTTCTTTTATTTCTTTATTCATCTATATTATTTTTCAAGCGTATATAATGCAATCATTTTTTTATTAATTATACTTTTAGGTATAATTTTTATCATAAAGTTTCTAAAACCTCTACCATATTTCCAATGTGCCATTTTACCTGTAGTCCAAGATTGATTTACAACCATATCTACTTTTTGTTGTCTTTGTTTCTGAAACAATTTAAACACATTTTCTTTTGGATTACTGGCAATTAAATTACTTAAAAAATGAGCATCTTCTATAGCTTGTGCACCTCCTTGTCCCATATTTGGTGTTGTAGCATGACCTGCATCACCAATTAAACAAACATTATTTTTATGCCATTTTTTTAAGGGATTTAAATCGTAAATATCATTTCTAATAATATTATTTTCATCTGTAGAAACTATTAAATTTGTAACTAAAGAATGATATTTAGCAAACATTTTTAACAACTTTTCTTTTACCAAACCTGGTTTATCTTTACCATTTGCTTCAGAAAGAGTTACTGCAAACCAATAAACTTTATCATTAGATATTTTTGAAATTCCAAAACGAGTTGTATTTCCCCAAAGTTCAAAACCATGATGTAAATATTTTTTAGCTAAAGAAAAAGTTGTAACACCTCTCCAACAAGTCTGTCCAGAATATCTTTTACTACTTTCTGGAAATAACTGTTTTCTAACTTTAGAGTTTATTCCGTCTGCAGCTATTAAAAAATCGGTTTCAGTTTTGGTTGCATCATCAAAGGTAATTTCTATTTTTTTTGATGTCAATTCTTTAAAAGATTGAAAACCTTTATTTAAAAATACTTTTTCTTTAGGAATTTTAGAAAACAATATTTTTTGCAATGCAGCTCTATGAATAGATATTGTACTATAGCCAAAAATATCTTTTACAAAATCTTGATTACTTTCTGAAATAGGAGATAAATCTGATTTTCCAATTGTTATTTTATGAATACTATTCCCACTTTCAGAAACTTCTTTTAAAACATCTAAGTTTTCTAATACTTGTAAGGCATTTGGCGCTAACCAAATACCTGCTCCTACTTCATTTAAAGTAGCAGCTTTTTCAAAAATTTGATAAGGAATTCCTTTCTTTTCAAAAGCCAAAGCTGTAGTTAGACCTCCAATTCCTGCCCCAATAATTGTATACGTCATTCTATTATTCTGTTGCTAATGCTAATAATTTAATTGTAGTTTTATAGTTTCTGGTTGTTGCAATAACCTCTAATTTCTTTTCTAAAACATTGTTGGTAATTTTTGTTTTCCCAAATCCTGAAGGACAAATTAAATACACAATATCATCATCAATTTTATATTTGTCTTCTCCTATATTTTTAATTTCAATCTGTGTTTTAGACGTTTTACTATTTAAAAAAACAAAAGCCACAATTTTAGGATTGTCTGTAGAAAATGGATATTTTTTAATTGCCTTTTTAAATTCTGAAACAGTTTTTACAATTACAGGTACCTCAAAACCAAACTTGGTTTTTATTCCATCTTTTATAAGTTTACAAACTTCACTTTTACTTTTTTCAGATTCTAAAATAATATTTCCACTCTGTATGTAGGTTTGTATATTTTGAAATGCTAGATTTTTTAATAAATCTCGTAAATCTGCCATAGGAATTTTGTTTTTTCCAGAGACATTGATTCCTCTTAATAATATGATGTATTTATTCATTTACAATCCAGCAATTTTATCTTCTAGTAAAATTTGGTTGGTTTTTTCTACTACTTTAGTTAATACAGTTTTTAAATTTTTAAGATCTTTTAAATCATTTTTAGCTAGTAAGTTTAAAAGGGCTTTGTCTTGTGCTCTTCCTTTTTTTAGAGCTTCAAAATACCCTATATTTTCATTAAAAGTAACCATAGAATATTTTGAAAAATATTTATTTGGAAACTCTTTTTCTAAACTCATTTCTAATTTTCTTTTTGCTTTAAATATTGGGTTTGCAACATGATCTCTCATTTCAGAAAAATTATCAATTGCTAAATCTGCAATAGCATCTGTGTCTTTTTTTCTTGCTTTTTGATAGGTTTTAAAAACAGTTTTCCAATCTAAATTTTCGGCATTATTTTCAAATTGACTAAGAATTTCATCAAATACAGTAACATCTTCAAAAGAAGCATTCATACCTTGTCCGTAAAAAGGAACAATTGCATGTGCAGCATCACCCATTAACAACGTTTTATTTAAATAAGACCAAGGAGTGCATTTTACAGTTCCTAGAACTCCTGTAGGATTGTTTAAAAACTCTTCTTTAATATTTGGAATTATTTTTAAAGCATCTGGAAATTCTTGCTCAAAAAATTGAGTGATTTTTGTTTCTGACGTTAAGTTTTCGAAATTAAATTCGCCTTCATTATAACTTAAAAAGAGAGTAACTGTAAAACTACCATCTAAATTTGGCAACGCAATTAACATAAAATCTCCACGAGGCCAAATATGTAAATGCTGTTTACTTATTTGATGATTTCCGTTTTTATCTGCAGGAATTTCTAACTCTTTATATCCATGATTTAAATAATTTTGAGAAAGACTAAACAAAAATTTCTTTTCTAAATAATAACTTTTTCTAAGAGAAGAACCTGCTCCATCTGCTCCTAAAATTATTGCTGCTTTAATTGGAAATTCTTTATTAGTTATATAATTTTTTAAATAAGCTGTAGTATGATCTAAATCTACTCTTTTGCATTTTGTATTAAAATGAATTTTAACATTTTTATGCTTCTCTAATTCTGTTAACAACACTCCATTTAAATCTCCTCTAGAAATAGAATTGATATATTCTTTTTCTCTTCCAGAATAACTAGAAGAATAAGTATTTCCTTTTCTATCATGAATCATTCTGCCATACATTGGTATAGATATTTCTCTAGCCAACTCATCAACGCCACATAAACGTAAAGCTTTAAAACCTCTGTCTGACAAAGCTAAATTTATACTTCTACCTGCAGAAATATCAACTTTTCTAAGATCTGGTCTACTTTCAAACACCTCTACTTTATAACCTCTTTGCGCCAATCTTAAAGCTAATAATGAACCACATAAACCTGATCCTATTATTAAAATTTTATCTTGTTTATTCATATACTCCCCAAACTTGTATCAGGATTTTTTGTTTAACTTCTTTTCCTCTTATAATTTTATAAAAAACACTCAACTACAATAAATCTTTTAAAATTGAAACCATTCTATATACATCTTCAAAAGTATTATAAAGTGGAGTTGGTGCACAACGAATTACATCTGGTTCTCTCCAATCTGTAATTATATGATTTTCTGTTAGTTTTTTATGCAAACTTTTATCAGCATTTTTTACCTGAATAGATAATTGACAACCTCTTTCTTTTGGATTTTTAGGTGTAATAATTTTAATATCATCAGACCCTATTTCTTGTATTAAAAACTCGAAATAACCTGTAAGTTTTTCTGATTTTTCTCTTAAAACTTCCATTCCAACTTCATCAAACATTTCTAAAGAGGCTTTTATAGCTGCCATTGATAAAATTGGCGGATTTGATAATTGCCAACCTTCTGCTCCATCCATAACATCAAAAGGCATTCGCATATTAAAACGTGTTTCTTTATTATGGTTCCACCAACCTGCAAAACGTGGTAAATCTTTATTTTTTGCATGTTTTTCATGTACAAATATGGCAGATAAACTTCCTGGTCCTGAATTTAAATATTTATATGTACACCAAGCAGCAAAATCTATATTAGAATCGTGTAAATTTGGTTGAATATTTCCTGCTCCATGAGCTAAATCTATACCTACAACACATTTTTTTGAGTGACCAATTTCTGCAATCCGTTTTAAATCTAAATACTGACCTGTGTAATAATTTAATCCTCCAATAAGAAGTAAAGCTATTTCTTCTCCTTGCTTATCTACAATAGTTTCTAAATCTTCAATTCTTAAAAGTTCTTCTCCTTTTCTTGGTTTCCATTCTATTACATCATCTTTAGAAAAACCATGAAATTTAAGTTGAGATTCTACAGCATATCTATCTGAAGGAAAAGCATCACTTTCAATAACAATTTTATATTTGGTTTTTGTAGGCCTGTAAAAAGACACCATTAACAAATGCAAATTGGTTGTTAAAGTATTCATTACTCCTACTTCTATTGGTTTTGCTCCAACAATTTTAGCCATTTTTTTGTTTAACGATTCATGATAATGTAACCATGGAGTTTTCGCTTCAAAATGACCTTCTACTCCTAAATTTGCCCAATCTTCTAATTCTTGATTGATATATTCTTTGGTTGATTTTGGCTGTAACCCTAAAGAATTACCTGTAAAATACAACCAATCGTTTCCGTTTTTATCTTTTGGAATTAGAAATTGATTTCTATATTTAGCTAATTGATCTTCTTTATCTTGTTGTTGAGCAAATGCCAACGAATTTTGATATTGCATCTATTAAAAATGATTTATTCCAAATATAAAACAATCCCATTGAGAATTCAATTTTTGAGTTTTGATTTTTTGTACTTTAGCTAAAAATACACTCAATGAAAATAATAAAATTCATTCCTTTTGCATTCATATTCATTTTACTTTCTTGTAGTGAAGGTGAAAAATCTTTTAAAGATTTTAATGCTATTTATTCTGAAATTAAAAAAGAATACGCTCCAGACAAACGAGTTGAATTATTTGATATTCAACTAAATGCATTAAACAACACATATATTTTAGAAGGAGAAACTACTTCTGCTGAAGCTTTTACAATTCTTTTAGATAGTTTAAATAAAAGAAAAGTAATTTACCAAAATAAAGTAAGAGTATTGCCAGATTCTGCAGTTGGTAATTTAAGTTATGCTATTGCTAAAAACTCTGTAATTAACATTCGCTCTAAACCTAAACACTCTGCAGAATTAGGTACACAGGGTTTGCTAGGAATGACTTTAAGAGTCTTAGATAAAAAAGGTGATTTTTATAGAGTACAAACTCCAGACAAATATATTTCTTGGGTAGATAGAGGAGGAATAATAAGAGTTAACAAAGCAGATAGAGATAGATGGTTTGGAGAAAAAAAGATAATTTACAATAAGAATTTTGGATATGTATATAAGGATATGAGTGAAAATTCTGAAATTGTTTCTGACATTACTTTAGGAGGAATTTTAAAATTTAATGGAATTAAATCTGGATTTTTTGAGGTAGAATTTCCTGACAAAAGAAAAGGTTATGTTAAAACTAATGAGGTTACATATTATGATTCTTGGTTATATAATTTAAACCCTACAAAAGAAAGCTTAGAGAATGTTGCAAAAACAATGACAGGTTTTCCTTATCTATGGGGTGGAACCTCTAGCAAAGGAATGGATTGTAGTGGTTTTACAAAAACTGTGTATTTAATGAATGGTTTTATTATTCCTAGAGATGCTTCTCAACAAATTAATGCAGGAAAAACGGTAGACAAAAACCTTGATTTTTCTGATTTAGAAAAAGGTGATTTGATGTTTTTTGGTAAAAAAGCAACTGCTAATAAAAAACAACGAGTAACTCATGTTGGTATTTGGTTAGGAAATGACAAAATGGAATTTATTCATTCTGCAGGAAATGTGCATTTGAGTTCTATGGATGAAAACGAAGCCAATTATGATGGTTTTAATAAGAATAGATATTTAGGAAGTAGACGTTATTTAGGTGTAAAGGACAAAATGATAATTGATTTAAAAGAAAAAATTAAGCTTTAATTAAATTTGCAAACAAGTTTAGCCCTGATTAACTCCGATTTTCTATTTTATTGAGTCGTTGAATGCTATGCATTTGAAACGATTTGTTTAAGCTCTTTTTTACTGTCAGTTCGAGTAAATTTTGAAGAATGAAAAATTTGTATCGAGAACTAGTAATAAAAAAAGCGAGTAGTGAAAGCAGAAAATAGCTTCAAAAAAATATAAAAACACCTTCAAATTAAAATCTGAAGGTGTTTTTATATTTTTAAAAGAAACTTATTAATACAGTACTCTAAATCTTATAGTTCCTTCTACAGCTCTTAATTCATCTAAAACTTCTGTTTTATAATCTTTATCTAAATCTGTAATTACATAACCTACACTTGGGTCTGTAGATAAATACTGACCTGTTATATTTAAATTGTATTTAGCTAAGATTTCGTTTATTTTAGCCATAACACCTGGAACGTTTTTATGAATATGTAAAAAACGATGTGCTTTGGTTTGTCTTGGCAAACGAATATTTGGGAAGTTTACAGCATCTACTGTATTTCCAGAATTTATATAAGCCATAATTTTACCTGGTACAAAATCTGCAATATCTCTTTGTGCTTCTTCTGTACTACCACCTACATGTGGAGTTAAAATTACATTTGGTAAACCTTGTAATTCTGTAACAAAATCTCCATTTTTTCTTGGCTCTGATGGATAAACATCTATAGCAGCTCCAGCAATTTTTCCGCTTTTTAAAGCCGCAACTAAAGCAGGAATATCTACTACAAAACCACGAGCTAAATTAACTAATACTGCTCCATCTTTCATTTGAGAAATTTCTCTTTCTCCAAAGAAGTTTTTATTAGCTGCATTATCATCTACGTGTAAACTAACTGCATCAGAAATTTTTAATAATTCTTCTAAAGAATTCATTCTTGTTGCATTACCTAATGCTAATTTATCTTCAACATCATAGTAATATACATCCATTCCTAAAGCTTCTGCTAAAACAGACAATTGTTTACCAATGTTACCATAACCAACAATTCCTAATTTTTTACTACGAACTTCTTTAGAACCTTCTGCTGTTTTGTTCCACTGACCATTATGAATTTCTGTACTTCTTTGAAAAACAGAACGCATTAACATAATAATTTCTCCAATTGCTAACTCTACAACAGAACGTGTATTACTATATGGAGCATTAAAAACAACAACTCCTTTTTCTTTACAGGCTTCTAAATCTATTTGTTTTGTACCAATACAAAAAGCACTTACTACCATTAATTTATTGGCAGCTTCAACAACTTTTTTAGTTACTTGTGTTTTAGAACGAATACCTAAAACGTGTACGTCTTTTATTTTTTCTATCAATTCGTCTTCAGACAAACTTTTAGATACAGTTTCTACAGAAAAACCATCTTCAGATAATCTTGCAAAAGCATCTGGATGTACGTTTTCTAATAATAATATTTTAATTCTGTTCTTTGGGAATGATATATTTCTTGGCAACTTGTTAACGTATAAAAATTCATCTAAATTTGGGGCAATGTGGTCTGCGTTTTCTGTAGTTTTTACTCTAGAAACATTTTCTGTATATGCAAAAAACTTATCTGCTATACCAGCTTCACGAGTTACATAATCACTGTACCCATCACCAATAACTTGTATTTCTCCAACTAAATTCATGTCTTTTAAACACTTAATTTTTCCATTGTGTTGAGAAAGTGGATTGTTAGCATCGAAACCAACTATTTTTCCATTTTCATCGAACTCAAATGTGTTTGCATACACTCTTTCAGATGGTATATTGTATTCTAATACAATAGGGTCTATAAACTCTTTAAATCCACACGAAATTACATAAATATCGTCAGCAAATTCTTCAAAAAACTCTTTATTGCTTTCAATAGATTTTGATACTTGCTTTTTTAATGCTGTAATTAAACCTGTTAAATCTACTTTATTAGCTTCTAGTAATTTAATTCTTCTTTCTAAAGATTCTGTAAAGGAGATTTCTCCATCAATCCCTAAGTTAGTAATGTCTATTATTTCTTGAATAATAGCATCTTTTCTTGGGTTATTTTCTAGTGTAATTTCTGCTAAAACATCTAGCGCTTCAACTTTTGTTAAAGTGCTATCAAAATCGAAAATATAATTTCTTTTTGTGGTAATCATTACTTAAAAATCTCTATTGAATTTAAGTCAGTAAATCTACAAATATAGTAGGGAATTATGAAGCTAACTTACAGTTTTATGATATCTATTTTATTTTTAAAAAATATTGAAAATTAATTACAAATAAGACTAGTTTAATCCTTAAAAATTATGAAATCCTAAAAGAAATAACCACCAAACAATAGGTAAAGACTCTACCCAAAATGAGCTATAGTATTTAGATTGGTCTGTTTTAGCCCTCATTAAGAGAATTATAGTTAAAAAAAAGAATATCATAAAAGGGCTTTTTATAATATTTAATGATGCTATAAAGTATTCTAATATTAAAGAAAAAACTAGCAGCATTAAGCCTAATTTCTTGGTTTGTTCCTCTCCTATTTTCTTAGGAATTGTTTGTAATGAAATTGCATCATACATTACATCTCTAATATCAAAAGGAAGTATTAATACAATTACAATTAAAAATCTTTGTAACATTAACAAAACAACATTTGTAGTTATACTTTTTCCTACATCTACCAAAGGAATTAAAACCGTAAAACCTGCCCAAACAAAAGCAACAACAATAATTTTTAAATAACTAACTTCTCTTAAATTCTTATCAAAACCACTTAAAAAAGGCACTGCATATAACACTGTTATTAAAGTAAAAGGAATTGTATAAAAAATTGTGTTTAAAGAAATCTGAAAAGCATAATAACCTAAAGCTATAAAAGCCAAAAGAGAAAATATTTGAATAACTTTTAAGTTTTTAGTTAAACTTCTGTGATGCAATTTTGCAACACCTGCATACTTTACAAAGTTATACCCAGTTATGGTGCCAAAAAAAACAAAAAAATTAAGGTTATTATTAAACGGCAGATTAAAATAAATTTCTGTAATTCTTAAAAAAGCAAATACAGAAAAAGCCACATGAATACTTGCATTTATATAAAAATTGAATGCTAATTTTAAGAATCTCATTTTACAAAAATAGCTTTTCTGTTCATAACCTTTAAAAATGGTTAATAATTATCCATTTTTTATTAATATCCTACAAAAAAGAAACCTATAAAATTCCTATTTTTGCAGCACAAATTTTAAAAGATTTTAAGTTATTCGTAACAGACAACTAAATCGATTGAAATAAGCACAAATAAAACTTTAGTAAATGAATACAAATTTGTTTCAAAATAGACATATAGGTCCTAATGAAGAGGAGCAAAAAAAAATGTTATCAACGATAAAAGTTGAAAGTTTAGATCAATTGATTTATGAAACTATACCCGATGATATTCGATTAGAAAAAGAGCTAGATTTAGCTCCTGAAAAAAGCGAATACGAGTATTTAGCTCACATAAAAGAAGTTTCTGAAAAAAATAAAGTTTTTAAAAGTTACATTGGTTTAGGGTATCATGAAGCTATTGTACCAAGTGTTATACAACGTAACATTTTAGAAAATCCAGGTTGGTATACTGCTTACACACCTTATCAAGCAGAAATTGCACAAGGACGTTTAGAAGCATTGTTAAATTTTCAAACTATGGTTTGCGATTTAACAGGGATGGAATTGGCTAATGCTTCTTTGTTAGATGAAAGTACAGCTGCTGCAGAAGCTATGGCTTTATTGTTTGATGTAAGAGACAGAAAACAAAAGAAAGCTGGTGTAAATAAATTCTTTATTTCTGAAGAAATATTGCCTCAAAATTTATCGGTTTTACAAACACGTGCTATACCTATAGGAATTGAATTAGTAATTGGAAACCATGAAGAATTCGATTTTTCTAATGAATTCTTTGGTGCTATATTACAATATCCTGGTAAACATGGTCAAGTTTATGACTATACAAATTTTGTTGCCAAAGCAAACGAAAATAACATTAAAGTAGCAGTTGCTGCAGATATTTTATCGTTAGTAAAATTAAAAGCTCCTGCAGAATTTGGTGTTGATGTAGTTGTTGGTACAACACAACGTTTTGGAATTCCTTTAGGATATGGAGGTCCACATGCAGGTTATTTTGCAACTAAAGAAAAATACAAAAGAAGTATTCCTGGAAGAATTATTGGGGTTACTAAAGACAAAAACGGAGAACGTGCTTTACGTATGGCTTTGCAAACTCGTGAGCAACATATTAAGCGAGAAAAAGCAACTTCTAACATTTGTACTGCTCAAGTTTTACTTGCAGTAATGGCAGGAATGTATGCTGTTTACCATGGTAAAGACGGTTTAACTAATATAGCAGACAGAGTTCATAGAAATACAAAAACAACTGCAATTATATTAGAAGATTTAGGTTTTAAACAACTTAACGATTCTTATTTTGATACGATTTTAGTAGAAGTTGAAGCAACAAAATTAAAGACTGTTGCAGAAAAAAATAACATCAACTTTAATTATATAGATGATAACCATGTTTCTATTTCTATTAATGAAACAGTTGGTTTAAAAGAATTAAAAGCAATTGTAAGTTGTTTTGAAGAAGCTTTTAATTTAAAGAGAGGTGAGTTACCATTACCTATTAAAGCAATTCCAGATAATTTATTAAGAAATACACCGTTTTTAGAAAACGAGGTTTTTAACACATATCGTTCTGAAACTGATATGATGCGTTATATTAAAAAATTAGAGCGCAAAGATTTAGCATTAAATCATTCTATGATATCTTTAGGATCTTGTACAATGAAACTAAATGCTGCTTCAGAAATGTTACCTTTAAGCAATCCACAATGGGGAAACATACATCCATTTGTACCATTAAATCAAGCTGAAGGATATCAAGAAGTTCTTAAAAAATTAGAACATCAATTAAATGTAATTACTGGTTTTGCTGGTACATCTTTACAACCAAATTCTGGTGCACAAGGTGAGTTTGCAGGTTTAATGACCATTAGAGCTTACCATGAATCTAACAATGAGTCTCACAGAAATATTTGTTTGATTCCTGCTTCTGCTCACGGAACAAATCCTGCATCAGCAGTTATGGCTGGTATGAAAGTAATTGTTACTAAAACTGCCGAAAACGGAAATATTGATGTTGAAGATTTACGTGAAAAAGCAATTTTACACAAAGATAATTTAGCTGCTTTAATGGTTACATATCCTTCTACTCATGGAGTTTATGAAAAAGCAATTATGGAAATCACTCAAATTATTCATGACAATGGTGGTCAGGTTTATATGGATGGTGCCAATATGAATGCACAAGTAGGTTTAACAAATCCTGCAACTATTGGAGCAGATGTTTGTCACTTAAACTTACACAAAACGTTTGCAATTCCACATGGTGGTGGTGGTCCAGGTGTTGGTCCAATTTGTGTTGCTTCACAATTAGTTCCGTTTTTACCAAGTAATCCTATTGTTGCTACTGGTGGAGAAAATGCAATTACTGCTATTTCTGCTGCTCCTTGGGGTTCTGCTTTGGCTTGTTTAATTTCTTACGGATATATTACCATGTTAGGTGCAAAAGGACTTACAGACTCTACAAAAAATGCCATCTTAAACGCAAATTATATTAAAGAACGTTTAAACGGGCATTACAATACATTATATACAGGAGAGTTAAATAGAGCTGCTCACGAAATGATTATTGATTGTAGAGATTTTAAACAAAAAGGAATTGAAGTAGTTGATATTGCAAAACGATTAATGGATTATGGCTTTCATGCCCCAACAGTTTCTTTTCCTGTAGGAGGAACTATGATGATAGAACCAACAGAATCTGAATCTATAGCAGAATTAGACCGTTTTTGTGATGCAATGATTGCTATTAGAAAAGAAATTTCTGAAGCAACTAAAGAGGATGCTAACAACCCTTTAAAAAATGCACCTCATACTCAAGAAATGTTAACTGCTGATGAGTGGACATTACCATACACTAGAAAACAAGCAGCTTTTCCTTTAGATTATATTGCAGACAATAAATTTTGGCCTTCTGTACGTAGAGTTGATGATGCTTTTGGAGACAGAAACTTAAATTGTTCTTGTAATCCTATAGAAGATTATATGTAGAATACACAGTATTCTTTTTTAATATTTAAAACCGTTTCATTTTTTGAAACGGTTTTTTTTATATATGAACTTTTTATCTTAGTTATTTAACTTTAAAAACTAACTTAGCTAACCATATTAAAGGATAAAATATTCTTAAAATATAGAATAAATGAAACTTAAAAACATATTATTTCTATTCTTATTTGTTTTCTTAGGGCTAATAACCATAAAGGTTTATTCTCAAAAAAAAATTAATACCCTTAATTCAAAAGAACACTTTGAAAAATTATCTGGAAATCCATTATCAGGAAAATACGGAATGGTAAAAGCTTTAAAAGTTGTTTATGATATTAGATCTGAAAAAATTTATTATATAAATTCTAAACTATATAAATATCACTACAATTTTTGTTTTAATGAATTAGCAGACAATAGTTCTATTTATGAATTTAATCAAAAAAACTACTCGAATAATCAAAATAGAAGGTTTTTACTTGGAAACATAAACTATTTTGAATCAACAAATAAATATGTTCTAGAAATATCTCCAACAGATTTAATGAAATCTAAAGATGTAATTTTTTTATACAATTTAATTTCTAAAACCTCATTTATTAAAAAAAACTTATATTTTCTTCTAAATAACCCTAGATTAACTGAAGGGAACAATTTTTATGAAATTAAAACTTTATCACCTTCTGAAGTTTATAAAAACCTTAAATACCAATCAATAAGCAATTATGACAATGTTGGTAAATTACTTTTTATTAAAGACCTTAAAAAAGAACTTTACAAGATTAAAAGTTCCGATATTATTGTTCTGAATAAAACACCACTATTCTTACCTAAAGTTGCTGGAGTAATCATAACTCAATTTCAAACACCTCTTAGCCATTTAACAATTTTAGGTAGAAATAGAAAAATACCTATAGCTGTAATAAAAAATGCTTTTAAAGATTCTACCCTAAGAGCTTTAAAAAATAAAAAAGTAATTTTTAAAGTTTCTAACAACTCATATCTTATTAAAAAAACAAAAAAGAATATTAAAAGAATAAAAAAGCAAAAAAAGGTTAAATTAAAATTTAACCTAAAAATAGACTCTTTAATTGATATAAAATACCTAAACAAAAGGTCTTATAAATTTGTTGGTAATAAAGCATCTAATTTTTCAGTTTTACATAAATTAAGTTTAAAAAATTCCTTTAAAGTTCCAGAACATGCTTTTGCAATTCCTTTTTATTTCTACAATCAACATATTGAAAACTCTAATGTAAATAGTCACATTAAAAACTTAATAAAGTTTACAAATAATGATTCCATAAAGAAGCACCTTAAATTCATACGAAATAAAATAAAAGCATTTCCTGTAGACCAAAAATTAATTAATGATATAACTAAAAAAACTGCCAATAAAAATTACAAACGTTTTAGATTTAGATCTTCTACAAATGCCGAAGATGCTAAAGGTTTTTCTGGTGCAGGACTTTATAAATCTAAAACAGGAATTATAAATGACACAATTAAAAGCTATGAAAAAGCTATAAAGAAAGTTTGGGCTAGCTTATGGTCTGAAAAAGCATTTTTTGAAAGAGAATATTACAACATTAACCATAAAAATGTTTTTATGGGAATATTAGTCCATCGTTCTTTTCCTAATGAAAAAATAAATGGAGTTGCTATAACAAAAAACTTATATAGACCAAACTATGAAGGCTTTGTTATTAATGCACAAATTGGAAATGAAAATGTAGTTGACCCAACTTTAGATACTACAACAGATCAATTTATTTGTTATCCTAATACAAGAAATAATATTTATAAAGATAAAATTACAATTGATGTAATTACAACATCTAGCTTAAACAAGAATAAACTAACTATAAGTAGGCAAGAAATTCAAAAACTTGCCAATCAATTAAACATTATAAAAAGTCGTTTTAGTAGATACTCTTTTAAATCATATTTAAACTTTGGGTTAGATATAGAATTTAAATTAGACAAAGAAGAAAGAGATTTATACATAAAACAAGTAAGGTTTTATAATGATTAAAAGTAAGTTTTTGATTATAAATTAAATCAATTTTAGTCTTTTAGTATTTAAATTTTTGATGTTAATTTGCAAACAAAAAACTAGAAAGATGAAAAAATTACTTTTATTAGCTGTATTATTAACAACTACTATTTCTTACACACAACAACATGAAACTTGGGTATTTAGTGGAGAAATTGGATTTAAAACCTCTAACTTAGAATATACACAAGGAAATAATACAAACAATGAAACGAATCAAATAAACCTTTTAGCAAAAGTAGGGTATCTAATTTCTGACACAAATTTTGAATTTGGTATTGGTATTGGATATGCTAATTCAGAGCTATATAATTATTATAGTAGTACTCCAGATGAAGTTATAACAACTACTATTGCTCCTTATTTAAAAAAATATTTCCCAATAAATGATAAATTTGCTTTTCATTTAATTGGAGAAGTTGGTTTTAGCAAAACTTATCTAGAAACCCAAAGTAGCTCAAATGAAATGGATGTTAAACAAGTAGGAATTGTATTTAGACCAGGTTTTGTTTACTTCTTAACTAAAAAAATTGCATTGACAGCAAATATGGGATCTATGGGTTATATTTCTACTAAATCTAAATATGCTACAACTGCAGACACAAAAAGTGAGTCTTATGGTTTTAACCTTAATGCTTCTAATATGTTAATAGGATTAGCCTATTATTTATAACGTTATTTTAAAACATATTAAAAACCACTTCATTTATTTGAAGCAGATTTTTGTATTAAAACAGGTGGTTTCACTGTTGATTTTTTGATTTAAAAAAGCTAAATTAGCTAACTTCTGATATAAGACATTAAAACGAACATCATATCAGAGACCACGTTAGCACCAATTTGAGAAATGGTACGAAAAAATGAAATGACAGCTGATTTTGAACAACTGATCTATAATGGGGAGATGTTAAAGAACTCTTGGAAAAATCAAATGAAACATTTTGAAAAGTTTGCTTCAAATGGAACTGTTGACAAAGGTGTAATAGATTTTATCACTTGGATTTTAACAACGAACAACTCTGAAAAACTTTTTGCAGGTTCATCTATGTGGAATTTGTTAATTAGTAAGCCTAAAAATAAAAAACTGAACTACCAGCAAACTTTGAAAATCCAATTCGATAATAGAACTTCATTATATGAAATGGAATATTCTGATTGGGATTCGATTGACAAAGAAGATGATTATGAAAAAGCAATAATTTGGAAAACAAAATGTATCGGAATTGAATTACCTATAAAGTTTTTAGAATTTATAAAATGGAATAAAAACTGGCGCTAACACCGTGTATAAAAAATTACTTATTTTTAGCTTAAACAAAGTTAGTTGCAATTTTTGCTATTTCTGATTTTCCTTCGGAAAATCCTCGAGCACAAAAATCTCAACTTTCTATAACACAAACACGTTAGCAATAACTATGAAGAAAATTATCACATTTTTAATAATTTTTATTTTATTTAAATCTTTTTCTCAAAGCAATAATTTCTATGATTATATTGTATTGAATAATAATGATACAATATTTGGCAGATATCAAACAGAATATTTTATTGATTTGACTGGAAAAAAAATACCTATATCAAAGAAAGTCGTTTCTATAAAAAAAAATGGTTTAAATTATGAATATAAAAATTTAACAAACAAAGAATTTACTTCTGCTAAAAATGATAGCTTGATTAGAATAGATGGAAACGATAAGTTAGAAATAAATAAAAAAGTTAATTTATTAAATTTCCATAAATATTTGTTTTATTTCCATAAATTGAAAAAGAACATGAGGAAAGATTACTTAATCACAACAGCTAAGGATACTATATTTGGAGAGATTAAAACAAGAAATATTATACATAAATTTAAGTTTAAGAATAAAGATTTTAAAATTAATGGCAGAAATACAATTAAATTCAGAAAAGATGGGTTTGAATATTTTTATAGAAAAAAAAGAAGAGCATATTTAACTGACAGTAAATACTCTTTTTTGAAATTAATATTAAAAGGCAAGGTAAATCTTTATGAATATAAAACGACAAGAAATACTGGTTACACTTTAGGAGAAGAAACACATTATTATATTGAAAGAGATAACAAATTAACCTTATTAACTAAATATCGATTTTATAAAATTATAAAAGAAGCTTTACATGAAAATAAATTGCTTCATAAAAAAATAAGAAATAAAGAATTAAATTATTTTGATATATATATGATTATTAAGTATTTTAATGAATACACAATATTTTAGCTATTGCCAACACCGTGTATAAAAAATTGATTAATTTTAGCTTAATCAAAAGTTTGTTGCATTTTTATAAACTTTGATTTACCTGCTGAAAATCTGCCATTCATAAAACCGCAACTTTCTTTAACATTAACACGTTAGCTAAATTGGATAATAAACCTCTTCTAAACTCACTACTTCATCTTCTTTTTTACGTCTAAACACATCTGAAGGATGTACATCTGAAATAGATTTTTTACCCATAGCTGCAACCACTTCTTTAACTGCTTTTATAGTTTTGTTATGATAGTTTTTAACACGTATGTTTTTCTTTTCTACTACCAAAGCTTTTACCAAATCATCATCTTGTGTGGCAACTCCAACAGGACAAGTATCTAAATTACATTCTCTGGCTTGTATACAACCTAAACTTAACATAAAACTTCTAGCCATACCAATAGCATCTGCGCCTAAAGCTTTATATTTTACAATATCAAAAGCATCTACAGCTTTACCTGCTGCAATAATTTTAATTTGCTCTTTTAATTGATGTTCTTGCAACAATTTATTTATAAAAACCAACCCTTCAATTAAAGGTGTACCAATATAATTGGTAAATTCTAAAGGCGCAGCTCCTGTACCTCCTTCTCCTCCATCTACAGCAATAAAATCTGGATAGTTTTTTGCATTTGCAAAAGCAGTAATCATTTGTTTTATTTCTTCATTATTACCAACACAAAATTTAATTCCTACTGGTTTTCCGTTTGCTAAATCTCTTACTTTTTGGATGAATGCAATCATTTCATCGAAATTAGAAAATGCAGAATGACTTGGTGGCGAATCTACTTGTGTACCTACTTCTACTTTTCTTATATCTGCAATTTCTTGTGTATTTTTTTTAGCTGGTAAAATACCTCCATGTCCTGGTTTTGCCCCTTGAGATAGTTTTATTTCAATCATTTTTACCTCTGGACGAATGGCATTTTCTTTAAATATTTCTTCATCAAAAACACGTTTTCCTTTTATAGATTTTCCTGCGCCAAAATATCCTGTTCCAACTTGAAAAATTAAATCTCCTCCTTGTAAATGGTAAGGAGAAATTCCTCCTTCTCCTGTGTTATGTGCAAAATTACCCATTTTTGCTCCTTGGTTTAATGCCATAATTGCATTGCTACTTAAAGAACCAAAAGACATTGCAGAAATATTTATGATAGAACTCTCATATTTTTGAGAACATTTATCAGAACCAAAAACAATAGTTTCTCCAATTACATCATGATGATCTTTTGGAAATAAAGAGTGTTTTACAAACTCATATCCTTTTGCATAGACATTATGTTGTGTACCAAAAGGAATGGTTTCTTTTTGCAATTTTGCTCTTTGATAAACAATACTTCTTTTTTCTCTATTTATAGGTGTTCCGTTTAAATTGTCTTCTATAAAATATTGTTGAATTTTTTCTCTTTCTTCTTCAAACAACCAACGTAAACGAGCAACTAATGGAAAAGATCTTAAAAGAGAATGTTTGGTTTGCAAACTATCAAATACAGCTATAATGGTTAGTAAACCAGAAATAGACAATAAAATATAAGTACCTGTTTGTGGTATAAAATAAACCAACACTCCACACAATACAGTTATTAAGAATAAAACAAAAAGAATGGTATTTCTCATTTTTAAAAAATCATTTTTATATAGGTTTTAAAAATAGGCTTTTCGTTTTAATTTATAAATAGTGTTGGCAAATAAGTTGCGTTAGCGATTGAAACGACATCCTTTTTATGTCAGTTCGAGTGAATTTGTGAAGCATGAACAAATTTGTATCGAGAACAAATAAAAAGATATAGTGAAAAGCCTGACCTGAAAGGGAACGCCCAAAAACAGGAACAACAAAAAAACTCCAACAAATAAATGTTAGAGTTTTAAATATTGTGAAAATTCTAAGAAACTTATTTCTTGAATTTTGCGTATTTGTTTTTGAACTTGTCAATACGTCCTGCAGCATCAATAAGTTTAGATTTACCAGTGTAAAATGGGTGAGATGTTCTAGAAATCTCTAATTTTACTAAAGGATACTCTACACCATCAACTTCTAAAGTTTCTTTAGTGTCTACAGTAGAACGAGTTAAAAACACATCTTCGTTAGACATATCTTTAAATGCTACCATTCTATAATTTTCTGGATGAATTCCTTTTTTCATTTTATAATATTTTAATACTTTAATGTTATGTTTGTATGAGTTAAGTTGGTAAGGCTTACCCAATTCTCTAAATAGTTGTTTTTTACTATTTTGAGGATGCAAATTTAATCTATTTTTTCTATTTACAAATATTTATTTTGATTTTATTTGACATCTTTAAGACTTTCTGCAAAATTAAGCTTCTTTTAGTACTTAAAAGTTGTTTTGTAAGGGTCTTTTTTTGAATATTTACGTTTTAATACCTTGAAATCTATTTACATAATGAAAAAGAGTACTTTTTTTATATCATTTTTTAGCTTTTTATTTTTAATCACATCTTGTTCTGATGTTTATAAATTTACTTTAGAACACAAAAAACAGGCTACTTTAAACGAAAACATTAAAGTAACTTTAAAAGAAAAAGAAGACAAGCCTGTTACAAAAGTTCAGTTTTTTGTAAACGGAAAAGAAATTACTTCTACAGGAAATTCTACATCTATTGCTACTAAAGAATTAGGTGTTGGTAAACATCAAATTTCTGCTTTGGTTTTTTATCCAGAAAAAACTAAAAAAGAAAATAGTTTTATTGAAGTTTTAGCAGATAAAGCTCCTGTTGTTTATGATTTTAAAATTGTAAACGAATATCCTCATGATAAAAAAGCATATACCCAAGGTTTAGAGTATTATAATGGTTTTTTATACGAAACTACTGGTAGAAGAGGACAATCTACTCTTAGAAAAGTAGATATTAAAACAGGAAAAGTTTTACAAAAAATAGATTTAGATAAAAAGTATTTTGGAGAAGGAATGACCATTTTTAAAAATAAAATTTATTGGTTAACATGGCAAGCAAAAAAAGGATTTGTTTATAACTTAGATACTTTTGAGCAAGAAAAAGAATTTGCTTACAACAAGAGTAAAGAAGGTTGGGGTTTTACAAATAATGGTAAAGACTTAATAAAATCTGATGGTACTCATAAAATTTGGTTTTTAAATCCGGAAACTTTAAAAGAAGAAAAATCTATACAAGTGTACACAAACAAATACGCTATTAAAGATTTAAATGAGTTAGAGTTAATTAATGGAAAAATTTACGCAAATAAATATCAGCAAAATGCTATTGTAATTATAGATCCTGCTACTGGTATTGTAGATGGCATTGCTAACCTAAAGTCTTTGAAAAAAGAAATGGAAAAAACTCAAAAACTAGTTCCACAAGATGAAGTTTTAAACGGAATTGCTTTTGACACTGAAAACAACAGATTATTTGTTACCGGTAAAAACTGGAGTAAATTATTTGAAATTGAATTGATTAAAAAACAATAATTGATTTAATTAAAAGTTCTATTTTTATACAAAATTGATTTTATGAGACATTTGTTTACTTTTCTTATTTGTGTTGTATTGATTTCTGTGAGTTCATGCAATAGAAAAGATTTTACAACCTCACCAAGTTCTGGCAACCTACAATTTTCTAAAGACACCGTTTTTCTAGATACTGTTTTTACAAATATTGGTTCTGCAACCTATAATTTAAAAGTATATAATAGAGGTAGTAATGCTGTTACAATTCCTGAAATAAAATTAGAAAACGGAACAAATTCTAACTACAGATTAAATGTAGATGGTATACCAGGTAAGAGTTTTTCTAACATAGATATTTTAGCAAAAGATAGTATTTTTGTTTTTGTTGAAACTACAATTGATGCTGCTGGTATAGTAAACCCACTTTATACAGATAGAATCTTGTTTGACAATGGAAACAACCAACAAGATGTAGATTTGGTTACTTTAGTACAAGATGCTAACTTTATTTATCCTGGTAAAGATGCTGTTACCATGAAAATTGACAGTCTTACTTTAGATGGACAACCTACAACTTTAAAAGGTCGTTTTTTAACAGATTCAGAACTTACTTTTACCAACACAAAACCTACAGTTATTTATGGTTTTGCTGCTGTACCTGCAAATAAAACTCTAACTATAGAGGCTGGTGCAAGAATTCATTTTCACGATAATTCTGGTTTAATTGTTGATAAAAAAGCTACTTTAAAAGCCAATGGAACATTAACTGAAAAAATTATTTTTGAAGGAGACAGATTAGAACATTCTTTTAGTGATACTGCTGGTCAATGGGGAACAATTTGGATGCGTGCAGGAAGCAAGGACAATGAATTGAATCATACAATTATTAAAAATGGAATTATAGGAGTTTTAGTGGATAGTATTGGTTCTCCCACTACTCCTACTTTAAAGTTACAAAACACAGAAATTTATAATCATTCTAGCTATGGAATTTTAGGAAGAGAAACCAATATAGAAGGTTATAACCTTGTTATTGGTGATGCTGGTCAAACTTCTTTAGCTGCAACAATTGGAGGTACTTATAACTTTACACACAGTACTTTTGCTAATTATTGGAATAGTAGTATTCGTCAATTACCAGCAGTTTTAGTAAACAACTTTTTTGCTTATACAGATGAAACTGGACAAGATATTATTGAAACCAGAAATTTACACGCTGCAAATTTTACCAATTGTATTTTTGATGGTAACAACAATATAGAATTTGTTTTAGATAAAGTTGATGGAGGTGGATTGTTTAATTATAACATTAGCAATTCTATGATTAGTTTTACTGATAGTAATGATTCTTATAAAGACAATACAGAATTAGATTTTACCTCATCTTTTTATCAAAATATAATTTTAAACGGAAAGCCACATTTTAGAGATACTCAAAACAATGATTTCATTATTGGTGAAGAATCTGATGCTATAAATAAAGCTAAAACCTCACTTTTTAATTTAGATATTTTAGGAGTTGACAGAAGTACAAATCCAGATATTGGAGCTTACCAACATATTACTTTTGAGAAAGAAGATTAAAGTTTAATTTTCTTTTTTATGATTTTTATGCAAACTACTAAAATCTGTTTGTATTTCTAGAGAAGAAGATCCATTTCCTAAAACATCACTAACACCATCTAAAGTAACAGCAGATACAGCAATTACAACATCAGCTGTAAAACCACCATATTTACTCCAAAATCCTTCAGGTTTAAATTTAGCTCTTGTTATCTCTTTTTTAAGAAACTCTTTTTTTATTTCAAAAATACTATTCCAGTTCTTGATATGAATTCTACCAATAAGTTTATTTCTAAACCTACCTTTTTTCTTAATTTCAATTTCTGACTTATTTTTCTCGAACTTTACTTCTCGAAAAGAAAAAATTAAATCTTCATATTGAATAAATGTCTTATTAGTATTTACATGAACACATTCAAGTTTATCTCCTAGAAACCCTAACTCTTTTATGAAGTTCCTCTCTCTATTTAGGCATCTTTTATTTGATATAATTTCAATAATTAAAAAAGGAAAGATGAATATTAAAAGTAACCAATTTACATCAGAATAAATCAAAGCTAAATAAATTAATATTTCAACAACAATTAAATTGAAGTAAAAACTTTTTTTGTTTTTTAAATTATCTCTTTTAAAAACCATCTATTTAAACAATTAATTACCTCTTATAAACAACTCCATTTTTCATTACAAATACTACGTTTTCCATTGTAGAAATATTTTGGGTAGGATCATCATTTACTGCAATAATATCGGCAAAAAAACCTTTTTGTATTTGCCCTAATTCATTTTCCATCTTTAACAACATTGCATTTGTTATTGTAGCAGATTGTATAGTTTCAATAGCTGGCATTCCTGCTTCTACCATAAAAGCAAATTCTTTACCATTATTACCATGTTTAAAAACACCTGCATCTGTTCCAAAAGCAATTCCAACGCCTTTTTTATAAGCTTTTGCAAAAGTTCCTTGTATTTGCGGACCAACAGCCAACGCTTTAGGAACAACAATTGCTGGATAAAAACCTTTTACAGTAGCTTTTTCTGCAACTTCTTTTCCAGCCGTAATTGTTGGCACTAAATAAGCATTATGTTTCTTCATAAGTTCCATAGTTTCATCACTCATATATGTTCCATGTTCTATGGTTTTTACCCCTCCAATAATTGCTCTCTGCATTCCTTCATCTCCATGAGCATGAGCAGCTACATGCATTCCATAATCTTTTGCAGTATCACAAATTGCTTTTATTTCTTCAATTGTAAACTGAGGGTTATCACCTGATTTAGCAACACTTAAAACACCTCCTGTTGCAGTAATTTTAATACAATCTGCACCATTTTTATAACGCTGACGAACTGCTTTTTTAGCATCTTCAACAGAATTCACAACTCCTTCTTTTGGTCCTGGGTTTCCAATTAATTTTCTACTACTTCCGTTTGTTGGGTCTGCATGACCTCCTGTTGTTGCTAATGACTTTCCTGCAGTAAATACTCTTGGTCCAGGAATTTTACCTGCATTAATTGCTTTTTTAATTGAAATATTTACACCTGTTCCTCCTAAATCTCTAACCGTAGTAAAACCACTTAACAAAGTAGATTTTGCAAAACCAACAGAATTATATGCAACATCTGCTTCATTTAAAATATAATTATTTAATCTAGTATTTTTATCAAACTCTTTTTCAATATGAACATGCATATCAATTAATCCTGGCATCACCACTTTATCCTTTAAATCTATAGTTACAGCAGTCTTACTTTTTGGTGATACATAGCCATCTATTACTTTGTAAATTTTATTTTCTTTTACTACAATTGTTTTTTTATTGTAAATTTTTCCTGATTTTGTGTCTAGTAATTTCCCACACAAAATATAAGTAGATTGTGCTTTTGTAATTTGTACGAAAAGAACAGTAATAAAAAGAAATAATAATTTTTTCATTTGATAAAATTTTGTCTTTAAATGTATGAAAAATTTAAGTAGCTTGCTTCTTTAAATTTTTACAAATGAAAAACGTTGTTATTACAGGAACTAGTAGAGGAATTGGTTTTGAATTGGCAAAACAATTTGCAGAAAACGGACATCGAGTTTTAGCATTGTCTAGAAACACAAAACCTTTATTAGAATTTAATCATAAAAACATTACAGTAATTTCTGTTGATTTATCTGTAAACTCAGACCTAAATAAAGTATCTAACTTTATAAAAAACAACTGGAAACAGGTAGATATTTTAATTAACAACGCAGGTAAATTAATTAACAAACCATTTACAGATTTGTCTTCTAATGATTTTTTAGAAGTATACCAAGTAAATGTTTTTGCAGTTGCAGAACTTACAAAAACAATGATTCCATTTATGCAAAAAGGAAGTCATGTTGTTACTATAAGCTCTATGGGAGGCATTCAAGGAAGCTTAAAATTTCCTGGGTTAGCTGCATATTCATCTGCTAAAGGCGCAGTTATTACTTTATCAGAATTACTAGCTGAAGAATTTAAAGAAAAACAAATTGCCTTTAATGTTTTAGCTTTAGGAGCTGTACAAACAGAAATGTTAGAAGAAGCTTTCCCTGGTTATGAAGCTCCAATTTCTGCTTCTGGAATGGCTAGCTATATTTTTGATTTTTCATTAACAGGAAATAAATTTTATAACGGAAAAGTATTACAAGTTTCATCTACAACTCCGTAAAAAAAATATGGTTATAGCTCTGACTTTTATTTTTACATCTATTTTTCAATTTATTATGCACACTAAAAGTTTTTATAAACGAAATAGAATAAATGATTTTGCAATTATAATAGTTACAATTTTATTTTATATAGTTATCTATCCTTTTTTATTTAATCATCTTTATAAAAATTATAATTATATTAATTTTTCATTGACTACACAACTAGCTATCATAGGTAGCTTAGGAGTGTTTTTCACCTTGACCACCTATCTTTTTTGGTGTATAAAAAAAAGAAGAAATGAGTAACATCTTCCATAAATACATACCAGAAAAGTCAATTCCTTTTGTCCAATTTTTAATTGATGAACACTCTTTTGATTTAAAAATTGTAAACCAAAGACAAACTAAACATGGTGACTTTAGAAAATTACCAAATGGACGGTTTCAAATAACGGTTAATAACAACCTTAACAAATATCAATTTTTATTAACTCTTGTACATGAAATTGCTCATCATGTTACACATCAAAAATTTGGAAGAGTTCAACCTCATGGAAAGGAATGGAAAACTGTTTTTCAGCATTTAATGTTGCCTTTTTTACGTCCAGATATTTATCCTATGGAAATGCTTCCACTTTTGGCAAATTATTTTAAAAACCCCAAAGCAAGCACAGATGCAGATGTAAACCTTTCTTTAGCATTAAGAGGAAATACAGCAGAAACAGGAAAACATTTTATCTTTGATATTCCTTATGGTAGTTTTTTTGAATTTAAAAATATCATTTATAAAAGAGGTAACAAACGAAGAACAAGATATGAATGTTTAAATATGAAAAACAACAAAGTTTATTTATTCAATCAGAATGTAGAAATAACAAAAAAGACTTTCAAATAGAAAGTCTTTTTTGTTTTAATTATCTCTTTTAATAAAGAGTGTATCTAAATTCATTTCTTTTTGCAACCAAGATCTTAACTCCCTTTCTTTTGGCGAAATTATACTATCTGGTAATTGAGAATTCCATTTTATTGTTACTACAGGAATTGTATCAATATTAATAAAATCCTTAGATGTTAATACATTTGCAAATCCTATTTGTTGAATATCATTATATCTAATTTTAGCGTCTTTAGAAATTCTACTAAAAGCAATTACTTTTTGGTTTTTATTAACTGCATCTTGCTCTATTCTTGTATTTAACCCAGTAATTGTTCCTTGTAAATCTTCTATTTGCTTTTGCAAACCAGCAATTATATTTTTACTTTCTTGTAGTTCTTGTCTTTTCTCTTTATAAGCTGTAGTTATTAACTCAAAACTTTTAGTATCACTACCTTTTATATTGATTTTTACATCTTTTAAATTTGAATATCTTGGGTCATTAATCAAATCATTTTGCAACATATTTTGTTCAGCCTCACTTACTTCATTAAAAAAATTTAAACTTAAAACTTTAGTTTCTAAATTTAAATTTTTATCTATTAATTGATACTTTGGATTTGATTCAATTTCATTTTTTACATATTCTTTTAACTGTGCATTCATTCTACTTTCATTTAAAGTATTAATAAAAGTATACACAGCAGGAATCATAACAGCAATACCTACAATAGTTGCAATTGTAGCATATCTTTTTCTTTTTTTAGCATTTGCATATTTATGCATTGGAAAACTTAGAAGCTTTAATACCAAAAATGTAGCTAATGCAATAAAAATAGTATTAATTGTAAACAAAAACATAGCTCCTAAAGCATACTCAAAACCAGTAAAATCTCCAGACACTCCTTTTGCAAGTCCAAAACCAGCAGTACATAGAGGAGGCATTAAAGCTGTTGCAATTGCTACCCCAAAAATTACTGAGGCAATTGTACCCTTTTTAGTTCTTGCAACCATTAAAGCCAACCCACCAAAGAAAGCAATAAGAACATCTCTAATATCAGGTTTTGTTCTTCCTAATAGTTCTGAGGTCTCTTCTCCTCCACCAGGAAAAAAATAGAAATATACAAATGAAGCAAGCAAACTCAACACAATCATTGTTGCTAAACTCACTGTAGATTTTTTAAAAACCTCTATATCATTAATTGCAAAAGCACTTCCAATTCCTAAAATTGGTCCCATTAAAGGTGATATTAACATGGCTCCAATTACAACTGCGGTAGAATTTGCATTTAAACCAATAGATGCAACAAAAACCGCAAAAATTAGAATCCATGCTGTTGCTCCTTTAAAAGGAATATCTGCTTTAATTGCATTTATTGTTTCTTCGTGATCTGTATCGTCTCTAAAATCTAAAAGTTCTTTTAAATATTTCTTTATGCTAGAAAGCAAACCTTTGGCTCCTGCTCTCATTTCATCTTTAGATTGCTCTACAGACTCTTTATTAGAATTTGTTTCTTCCATCAAATAAATTTTATCGTTGGAAAGATACAAAAAAAGTGTTCAGATTTATACGAAGAAACTCAAATGAGTATTTAAAAAAGCTTATAAAAATAAAAAACTCTGTAAAATAAATTACAGAGTTTCTTTCGATGTGACCGGGCTGGGGCTCGAACCCAGGACCCTCTCCTTAAAAGGGAGATGCTCTACCAACTGAGCTAC
Organism: Polaribacter sp. Z022; assembly: GCF_023555495.1. Lineage (GTDB taxonomy): Bacteria > Bacteroidota > Bacteroidia > Flavobacteriales > Flavobacteriaceae > Polaribacter. The sequence continues at coordinate 98,436 of NZ_JALCZO010000006.1, forward strand.
CAGGTCATTCTTTTTTGCCTTAGCGGGTGCAAATATACACGTTATTTTAAATAAAACAACTTTTTTTTATTTTTTTTCATTCAAATATGCTTCTCTAACTTTCTTAAATAAATTAGAAGAATATACAAAATCTACAACAGCCTCATTATCAGTTTTAAAAATATCATTACTTGTACCTTCCCATGCTTTTCTTCCATTTTGTAAAAAAACTATTTTTTCTCCAATTTCCATAACAGAGTTCATATCATGAGTATTAATTACAGTTGTAATATTATATTCATCTGTAATTTCTTGAATTAAATTATCAATAACAATTGCTGTTCTTGGGTCTAAACCAGAGTTTGGCTCATCACAAAATAAATATTTTGGGTTCATTACAATTGCTCTTGCTATTGCAACTCTTTTTTGCATTCCTCCCGATAATTCTGCAGGCAATTTTTTGTTTGAATTTTCTAAGTTTACTCTCGTTAACACAAAATTTACACGCTCTAACATTTGCTCATGAGTTTGCGATGTAAACATTTTTAAGGGAAACATTACATTGTTTTCAACTGTTTGAGAATCAAATAAAGCACTTCCTTGAAAGACCATACCAATTTCTTGTCTCCATTCTTGCCTTTCTTTATTTGTAAACTTTGTATTTATTCTACCATCAAAAGATATAGTGCCTTCTTCTGGTGTATGTAACCCAATTAAAGATTTTATAAAAACTGTTTTACCAGAACCACTTTGACCAATAATTAAACTAGTTTTACCTGCTTCAAAAGTAGCATCTATACCTTTTAAAACTTGAACACCTCCAAAGCCTTTATGTAAATTTTTTACTTCAATCATAATTTAGGTTAAAAGCATTTGAGTTAAAAAATAGTTAGCAATTACAATTAAAATCGTAGTCCAAACAACAGATTGTGTACTTGCTCTACCAACAGCTATAGAACCTCCTTTAACGTAATAACCATGATAAGATGGTACTGTTGCAATTAAAAAAGCAAATATTAATGTTTTTACAATTGCATAAACTAGTAAAAAAGGTTTAAAATCACTTTGAATTCCTTCAATATAATCTACTCCAGAAAAAAGACCTGATAAAACTCCAGAAACCCATCCTCCAAGAATTCCTAAAAACATTCCTAAAGAAATTAAAAATGGATAAAAGAAAACTGTTGCAATAATTTTTGGTAAAACTAAATGATTTAATGAGTTAATACCCATAACTTCTAGAGCATCAATTTGCTCTGTTACACGCATTGTACCAATACTAGATGTAATGTATGATCCAACTTTACCTGCAAGAATAATAGAACAAAATGTTGGTGCAAATTCTAATATAATTGATCTTTTAGCAGCAAAACCAACTAACGATTTAGGAATAAAAGGATTTTCTAAATTTAAAGCAGTTTGCATTGCTATTACTCCTCCTATAAAGAAAGAAATAAACATAATAATCCCTAAAGATTTTAGGCCTAAATCTTCAATTTCTTTCATCAAAGCTTCGTAAAAAACTTTTGAACGTTGAGGCTTTTTAAAAACTCGCCCTAACATTATAAAATATTTACCAATATGCTTTAGGTAATTCATTCAATTAAAATTTATGCTAAAGTATTAAAATAACATTAATTGGTAGTTAAAATGTCGCTATCAAAATAAAAAATAATTACTTTTGATTAATAATATAATTGACTTGTTATGAAATTGAAATTTCTTTTTAGTTTTCTTTCTTTAATCATCTTCTTAGGCAGCTGTAAAACAACAGTAAAACAACCTAAAAAACCAAAATTAGTAATTGGTATTGTTATAGATCAAATGAGGTACGATTATTTAACAAAATACTCTGAAAGATATGGAAAAGATGGTTTTAATAAAATTTTAAAAGATGGCTTTTCTCTAGAAAATGCACATTATAATTACATACCCACTTATACTGCTGTTGGTCATACTTCTATATTTACTGGTACCACACCAAGTGAACATGGTATAATTTCTAATAACTGGTATGACAAATATTTAAAAAAATCTATTTATTGTGTAGATGATTCTACTTATAATACAATAGGTAATAATGGTATAAATGGTAAAAAATCTCCTAAAAGACTTTTCACTTCTACTGTGACAGACCAATTACATTTAGCACAAAACATGCAAGGTAAAACTATTGGAATTTCTATTAAAGATCGTTCTGCTATATTACCTGCTGGTCATACAGCAAATGCTGCTTATTGGTATGATGGTGAAAATTACAATACTTGGATTACTAGTTCTTTTTACATGAATGAGCTTCCTAAATGGGTTGTAGATTTTAATAAAAATAACAAAGCTAATGAGTATTTAAATACAAATTGGGAAACTCTATATGATATTAACACTTATGTTAACAGTAGAAAAGATGATAATATTTTTGAAGGTAAGTTAGTAGGACAAAAGACACCTACTTTTCCTAAAGATTTAAAATCTTTACGAGTTAAAAATAAAAACTATAATTTAATAAAAACTGTTCCTGCTGGAAACACGTTTACTGCAGATTTTGCAAAAGCTGCAATAATTGGTGAAAACCTTGGTAAATCTAATTTTACCGATTTTTTAACTGTTAGCTTCTCATCTACTGATTATATTGGTCATAAATATGGTGTATCTGCCATAGAAACTGAAGATACTTATTTAAGGTTAGATAAAGACTTAGCTGATTTTTTTCAATTTTTAGACAAACAAGTTGGTAAAGACAATTATACATTATTTTTAACTGCAGATCATGCAGCTGTTCATGTACCTGCTTATTTACAATCTTTAAAAATACCTGCACACTATTTAAATATTAAAAAGTTTAGAGAATTTCTTTTAAAAACCACAAAAAAATATTTTAACTCTAGTGAATTAATTGAAAATGTTTCTAACTATCAGATATTTTTAAATAAGAAAAAAATTGAATCATTAGATCTAGATGTAAATGCTGTGGCTCAAAAATTATCTGATGAAGTAATAAATTTTGATGGTATTTATAAATCTGTAACTGCTAAAACATTGCAAACAACACAGTTTACAACAGGAATTTTAAATTCTTTACAGAATGGCTATAATCAAAAATTATCTGGAGATGTTTTAATGATTCCTTATCCTGCTACATTAATTTATAATAGAAAAGGTACAAGTCATGGTTCTGGATATTCTTATGACACCCATGTACCCGTAATTTTTTATGGTAATGGTATTAAAAAAGGTTCTTCTGCAAAAAGATATAACATTACAGATATTGCTCCTACTTTGGCAAACTTTTTAAATATAGAAGCACCTAATGGAACAAATGGAGTTGTTATTGAAGAGGTATTAGAAAAATAATTAACCTTTAAACAACGACCTTTCTTGGTGTTTTTTTATTGCTTTTTTAGAAAGTATTATTCCTATTATTAAAGAAACAAAAGCACCAATAGAAATTCCTGGAATAAAGTTTATGAATAGAAAAAAATCATAAGCTCCATGAAAAAGTGTTGCTAAAAGTAAACCAGATATATTTAAGGCTACTCTATTTTTAGAAAACTTTGCTTTCCCCATAAAATAACCCATTAAAATTGCAAAAGTAGCATGTGCAGGTACTGCTGTAAAAGCTCTTGTTATTCCTGTTGAAACTCCATACTGAAAAACATATAACACATTTTCTAGTGCAGCAAAACCCATTGACACCATAACAGCATATACTATTCCATCAAAAGGCTCATTAAATTCTTTATTTCTTTGAGCATAAAACCTTACAATTACATATTTAGAAAACTCTTCTACTAAAGCAACAACTATAAATGCTTTTAAGAATTGTTGCACAACACTAGTTTCATTTGTAAGAGGAATTAACTTTGCTGCAATTGTTCCTAAAACAACTGTTAAAAGAATACTTGCAGTAGCACCTAAAATAAAATTTTTAAACAAAAAACTTACGGGTTCTTTTTCAAATTTATCTTTAAAATAAATATAAAGAATCACAATAAATGCTGGGGCAATTGCTAAAAGTAGTAGTTCCATAAGTGGAAATATACAGTTTATTTTTTGTACTTTTCAAGAAAATAAAAAACACATGAAATATTTTATATCATTAAGTTTTCTTTCTTTATTATTTATTGGTTGTAACAACAGTAAACCTAAAGTTGACACAGAGTTAAACGAGCTTTTTGCACTAATGCAAGGGTCTTTTAATTCAGAAATTCAAGCTAAGAAAGACTCTACTTATTACAATATTTCATTACACATGTACCCAATATGGAAAGATAAAGGAAACTTTTTATATGTAGAACAGGCTTTAAACAGCATGCAAAACAAACCCTATAGACAAAGAATTTATGAAGTAACAAGACTAAATGACAGTATTTTTAGTTCTGCTATTTACAAAATACCAAATGATTCTCTTTGGATTGGACTATGGAAAAAACCTGAAAAATTTAATTCTTTCTCTATTAAAGAAGCCTTAAAAAAAGAAGGTTGTGAAGTTCTTTTAAAAAGGCTTGCTAAAAATCATTATAAAGGTGCCACTGGTATAAATACTTGCAAAAGCACTTTACGTGGTGCAAGTTATGCTACTAGTGAAGTTGAAATTTTTAAAGGTAAAATTATTTCTTGGGATAGAGGCTTTGATGCTAACAACAAACATGTTTGGGGAGCAGAAAAAGCAGGTTATATCTTTGATGAAATTAAAAAGTAAGTCCTTTTATTTTTTTGGTAAAAATACTTCTGCCATCATACATCTTGCACTCCCACCTCCACAAAACTCTATTGTTTCTAACGAGCTAGAAATAATTTTACAATGATTATTTATTTGGGCTTTTTGAGATGCTGTTAAACTGTTAAATGCTGCTTGACTCATAATTAAGAATCTTTCATCATTATTACCTTTTACTTGAAGCATATTTCCTGCAAAATTATTTACTTGCTCTTCTGTAATATCAATTACTTTTTTACCATCTTCTTTTAAATGTTTTAAAAGATTTTTACGCTCTTTTTTATCATCTATAGAAGACAAACAAACAATAGCAAAAGTTTCTGCAACACACATCATAACATTGGTATGATAAATTGCTTCCCTACTACCATTTACAGTTTGATTTGCAGTAAAAACAACTGGAGTATATTCAAAATCTTCACAAAATTCTATAAACAATTCTTCATCTGCTCTTGGTGACAAAGCACAATAAGCTTTTTTATGTTGTCTATCTAAAATCATACTACCTGTACCTTCTAAAAAAATCTTTTCTTCTTCTGCAGAAGTATAATCAACAATATTGTCTATTAAAAAACCTTTTTCTTCAAGTTGTTCAAGTACATCTTCTCTCCTTTCTAATCTTCTGTTTTCTGCAAACATAGGGTAAATAGCAACTGTACCATCTTGATGAAAAGAAATCCAATTGTTTGGAAAAATAGAATCTGGCGTATCAAATTCTTTAGTATCAGAAACAACAATTACATTAATACCAAAACTTTGCAATTTTTCAACATAATCATCAAATTCTTTTTGAGCTTTAGAGTTTATCGTTGTTGGCAACATATTATCAAAGTTCTTTTGATAATAATTATTAACTGCAGTTTGTTCATTCATCCTAAAACTTACAGGACGAATCATTAAAATTGTATTTGTTGTTTGATTCATTTATTAGTTTTATTTCAAACAAAATTAGACTTTTTTATTTTGCTAAAAAGTTAAAATTTCACTATTTTGATTTTCTTATTTTTACTTTATGAAAAATCTTATTTTCCTTTTTGCATTCTTTTTTTCTTTATCAGCATATAACCAAAGTCTACCAAATAAATTTGTTTTTCTTTCTGATGTTGATGACACTATATTATATGAATTAAAATATTTTAGCAATCATAATTTTATTGGCAAAAAAATTGATGGCTACCTAACAAATAAAGTTATTTTAACAAATGAAACAGCTTTAGCTTTAAAAAAAGTTCAACAAATATTACTTAAAAAAAATTTAAGTTTAAAAATATTTGACGCATATAGACCTCAACAATCTGTAAATCATTTTGTAAAATGGGCAAAAGAGATAGATGATACTAAAATGAAAAATGAATTTTATCCAGATGTACCAAAATCTGAACTTTTTAAAAGAGGATATATAGCAAGTAAATCTGGACACTCTAGAGGTAGTACTGTAGACTTAACAATTGTAAATCTTAAAACAGGTAAAGAACTAGATATGGGTAGCCCATTTGATTTTTTTGGGATTCAATCTCATCCATTTTACAAGAATATTGGAATTCTTCAAAAAAGAAATAGAAAATATTTAAGGAAAATTATGATAGAAAATGGCTTTAAACCTTATGATAATGAATGGTGGCATTTTACTTTAAAAAATGAACCTTTTCCTAATACATATTTCAATTTTTTAATAAAATAACAAGTTTTAACAAAATAGAAACGCCTGAACTTAAAATCGGCATTATATTTGTATTTTATTGACTTGAATCAATTTAACAGAATGAAATCAAAAATTAAACTTCTTATTTTCTCTTTTTTTGTTTTTTTAGCACCTCAACTATCTGCTCAATTAGATAACAACTCAGGAGCTAAAGAAAAAGTTAAATTAAAATCTGTTACATTAAACAGTTCTAAGTCTGTAAAAAAACCAACTTCATTAAAAAATAATGCTACAGGTTTTAAAGATGCCTATAAAAAAGAGAAAGAAAAACAAAAAAAACTACAAGCTGAAAAAGCTTTTGAAAAAAAAGGTATCATTACAAAAGTACTAGCTAGAAAAATAAAATTTAAAAAATTTATTGAAAAAAACACAATTCAAATACCTATGATTGATATGGATATTGGTGTTTTTAGAACTAAGTCTAAAAAGATAAACCTTTTTGCTTTTGATTTTGGAAAAATAGATGGTGATGTTATAACCATTTTAAAAAACAACAAACCTATTTTTGAGAATATATCTTTATTAGAATCTGGAAAATTAGATATTATCAACATTCCTTTAGATTTAGGTTTCAATAAAATTGAAATTTTGGCTGTAAATGAAGGGAATTTAAGGCCAAATACTGGCGCTTTTACCTTATTTGATGATTTTAAAGAAGAAGTGTTTTCTGACACTTGGGCTTTAGCAAAAGGAGCCAAAGTTATTGCTCATATAATAAGAGAATAATTTTTTGTTATAAATTAAACGAATCTAGTTTTTTTATTCTATTTAAAACAGTTATTTTTGTAGCTCGTATTGTAGAATTTTAGAACTGCTTAAACGATTAAACAAACAATATTACTAATATGAAAAAAATCACCAAACAGACCTATTTAGATTGGTACAAAGACATGCTATTTTGGCGTAAATTTGAAGATAAACTTGCTTCTGTTTACATTCAACAAAAAGTTAGAGGATTCTTGCATTTATATAATGGACAAGAAGCAATTTTAGCAGGTGCATTGCATGCAATGGACTTAACTAAAGACAAAATGATTACAGCCTACAGGAATCACGTACAACCAATTGGAATGGGTGAAGATCCTAAAAAAGTAATGGCAGAATTATATGGTAAAGTAACTGGTACCTCTAAAGGTATGGGAGGTTCTATGCATATTTTTTCTAAAGAATTTCGTTTTTATGGTGGTCATGGTATTGTTGGAGGTCAAATTCCTTTAGGAGCAGGACTTGCTTTTGGTGATAAATACAATAACACTGGTGGTGTAACTTTAACTTGTTTTGGTGATGGAGCTGCAAGACAAGGTTCTTTACACGAAGCTTTTAACTTAGCTATGTTATGGAAATTACCTGTAATCTTTATTTGTGAAAATAATGGATATGCAATGGGAACATCTGTAGACAGAACTGCAAACCATGATGATATTTGGAAACTTGGTTTAGGTTACGAAATGCCATGTGGACCAGTAGATGCAATGAATCCAATTAAAGTTGCTGAAGCAATAGATGAAGCTTTAGATAGAGCAAGACGTGGTGATGGACCAACTTTCTTAGAAATGAAAACATACAGATATAGAGGTCACTCAATGTCTGATGCACAACACTACAGAACTAAAGATGAAGTAGAAGAATACAAGAAAATAGATCCTATTACTCAGGTAAAAGATATTATTTTAGAAAAAAAATATGCTACTGTTGAAGAATTAGCTGCTACTGATAAAGAAGTAAAAGCAATGGTGAAAGAATGTGAGCAATTTGCTGAAGATTCTCCATATCCAGAAACTCAACAGATGTATGATATGGTTTATGAACAAGAAGATTATCCTTTTATAAGTTAATATATGGCTACAATAATAAATATGCCACGTTTAAGTGACACCATGGAAGAGGGTGTTGTGGCAAAATGGTTAGTAAGTGTTGGAGATAAAGTTGAGGAAGGTGATATTTTAGCTGAAATCGAAACAGATAAAGCTACAATGGAATTTGAATCTTTTTATGAAGGAACATTACTTCATATTGGTATTCAAGAAGGTGAAACATCTCCTGTAGATGTTTTATTAGCAGTAATTGGTGAAGAAGGTGAAGATATCTCTGCTATTTTAAATGGATCTGCAAGCGCAGAACCTGCTAAAGCTGAAACTACTGAAGAAGTAAAAGAAGAAGTTGCTATTGAAGCATCTACTTCTGTTGAAATTCCTGATGGAGTTCAAGTAATTTCTATGCCACGTTTAAGTGATACAATGACTGATGGTACTGTGGCTACATGGTTAAAGAAAGTTGGAGAATCAGTTGAAGAAGGTGATATGCTTGCTGAAATTGAAACTGACAAAGCAACAATGGAATTTGAAAGTTTCTATGAAGGAACAATTCTTTACATTGGTGTACAAGAAGGAGAAACTGCTCCTGTTGATAGTTTATTAACAATAATTGGACCTGCTGGAACAGATGTTTCTGCAATTGTTGCTAATGGAGGTACTGCACCTGTTGCTGCTGACAAAACAGCTGCTGCAACTCCAGAAAAGAAAGAAGCTAAACCAGCTCCAGCTGCAAAAGTAGAAGAAGTTAAACCTGCATCAACTAGTAATACTTCTAATGGACGTGTATTTGCATCTCCATTAGCTAAGAAAATTGCTGCTGACAAAGGATTTAATTTAGCAGATATAAGTGGTTCTGGTGAAAATGGAAGAATCATTAAAAAAGACGTTGAAAACTTTACTCCTGCTGCAAAAGTAGAAGCAAGTACTACAGCTACTACTGTTGTTGCTGCTGGTGTAGAAAACTCAACAGAAACAAAGAATTCTCAAATGCGTAAAGCAATTGCAAAATCTTTAGGTAACTCTAAATTTACTGCTCCAGATTTCAGTTTAAATATTGAAGTTGATATGGACAATGCAATGGCTTCTAGAAAAACTATTAACGCTATACCAGATACAAAAGTATCATTTAATGATATGGTTGTTAAAGCTTGTGCAATGGCTTTATTAAAGCACCCACAAGTAAATACTTCTTGGACAGATGCTAATACAGTTTACCACAGCCATATACACGTTGGTGTTGCAGTTGCTGTTGATGATGGTTTATTAGTACCAGTAATTAAACATACTGATACTTTAAGCTTAACTCAAATTGGTGCTGGTGTTAGAGATTTAGCTGGAAAAGCTAGAAACAAAAAATTAGCTCCTACAGAAATGCAAGGAAGTACTTTTACAGTTTCTAACTTAGGAATGTTTGGTATACAGAATTTTAATTCTATTATTAACCAACCTAACTCAGCAATTTTATCTGTTGGTGCAATTGTTCAAAAACCAGTTGTTAAAGATGGACAAATTGTTGTAGGTAATACAATGAACTTAACATTAACTTGTGACCACAGAACTGTTGATGGTGCTGTTGGTGCTCAGTTTTTACAAACATTAAAAACGTTTATAGAAAACCCAGTTACAATGTTAGCCTAGGTTTTTAAAAACTATATTTAAAAAAAGCTCGCAATTTGCGAGCTTTTTTTATACTTTTATTTCAATGAAAAAACTAGAAGAAAAGTTAAAAAACCCTGTTTGGTTTTCTTTAGAAGAAACGCATAAAAAATTTTTAATTGAATTTGATGGCGTAAAATTTTACAATCCAGAAATAAATAATTTTGGTGCTTTTTATAATGAAGAAAAAACATTGAAAGCTTTAAATGAGTATTCAAAACTAACTGATAAATTCTTTTTTGTATCAGAAAATCAAACTCCTTTATTTGATAAAAAAAGAATTATACTAGAAAAAAAAATTAATGGATGTCAATTGGTTTTAGATTCATTAGTTGATTTAGATATTTCAGAAAACATTGTAAAATTAACTGAAAAACATATTGATGAAGTTTATGATTTAATTTGGTTAGTAATGCCTGGGTTTTATCAAAAAAAAGGATTTTATATGGGTAATTTTTACGGCATATTTAAAGACAATAAACTAGTAGCTATTTCTGGACAAAGGATGCAAACTAATGATTTTATTGAAATCAGTTCTGTTGTTACTCATCCAAATTATACTAAAAGAGGTTTAGCTAGTCAACTTATAGTATATACAACCAAAGAAATCATTAAAGAAAAAAAACTACCTATTTTACATACCAATAAAGGAAACAAAGCAATACCTCTTTATGAAAAATTAGGCTATAAATTAACCAGAGACATGAACTGGTGGTTATTCTGTAGAAAATAAATATCTGATCAAATGCCCAAAAAAGGAAAAGCAAAAAACACACTCAATAAAGCTAAACATACTAAATTAATGAATAGAAAAATTAATAAAGTTAAGTTAGAAAAGCAGTTAAATAAAGAACGCTTAAAAGCTATTATCAAAAAAGCTAATGAGCAAAAAAAAGATTAAAACAAATAATAATCTGATTTTCAAACACAAGCAATCGACTATTAAGTATTTAATTTAGTTTTACCTATCTTTAGAAAAACAACTAAAACCAATTTTATGAAATCAGGTATGATTAAACTAAGTGTTATGTATCCAAAAGGAGAAGGTAAAACTTTTGACATGAATTATTATTTAAACACACATATTCCTTTAGTAGGTAAACTTTTAGGAGATGCAATTAAAGGAGCAACAGTAGAAGAAGGAATTGCTGGAGGAGCTCCAGGTACAGATGCTATTTATGCAGCAATGGGAAACATTTATTTTGAAAGTTTAGAATCATTTCAAAACTCATTTGGTCCTAATGCTCCCGAAATTTTAGCAGATTTACCTAATTTCACAAATACAGAACCTACTGTACAGATTAGTAAAGTTTTAGTTTAAAAGAAAATTAAATAAAAAATCCCAAATTTAAAAAACTTGGGATTTATATTATAAAAAGAATTATTCTTATTGATCTATAGAACCTAAAACACGTTTCATAAAAGCATTTAAAGCTTCTTTTTTTGGTGTTCCGTCTTTAATCATTTTATCAACCTCTACTGCACCATACATATTAGAAATCAACTCTCCAATAACATCTAATTCTTCATCTTTTAATGATGGAACTTCAGTTAAAGCCTCTAACGTTTCAATAGTTTCTAATACATAATCTTGATCGTTTTCTTCGATAAAGTTTGTTAAGTGTTTTATTACAGGTAATTTCATAATTAAATAACTTCGTTTACCAAATCTTTTAATACATCAAACTTGTTAGTTTGTGTTTGATTTACAAATTTACCATCTACAAAAGTTGCAAAAGTTGGTAAATTACTAACGTCTGCTAATTTTCTACTTTCTGGAAATTTTTCTGCATCTGCAATTACAAAAACCATATCTTCATTTTCTGAAGAAAGTTTTTTAAATTTTGGTTTCATAATTCTACAGTTTCCACACCAAGTTGCAGCATATTGAACTACTACTTTTTTGTTAACTGAAACTATATTTGCTAAATTATCTTGACTTAATTCTTGTATCATAATAATTGTATTTTATTGATTAAGTGAGTTCGTATATTAATCCCCCAATTTCAATACGAACTCTATTACTTAATCTATTTTATTAATGTGAAGCTAAATATTCTGCAGTTCCTTTTGCATTTGGAGACATTGCATCTTTACCTTCTTCCCAGTTTGCTGGACAAACTTCACCTTTTTCTTGTACATGCGTTAAAGCATCTATTAAACGTAAATATTCTCCAACATTTCTACCTAAAGGCATGTTGTTAATACTTTCATGTTGTACAACACCATCTTCATCTATAATATAAGTAGCTCTGTAAGTTACATTATCCCCTTCTACTTGAATCGTTTGAGTAGCTTCGTCAAAAGTTTCGTTAGTAATATCTAAAATTCCTAAAATAGAAGATAAGTTTCTGTTGCTATCTGCTAATAATGGATACGTTACACCTTCAATTCCTCCATTATCTTTAGCTTGACTTAACCATGCAAAGTGAACTTCTGGAGTATCACAAGATGCACCTATTACTACAGTATTTCTTTTTTCGAACTCACCTAAAGCTGCTTGAAAAGCATGTAATTCTGTAGGACAAACAAATGTAAAATCTTTTGGATACCAGAATAATAACACTTTCTTTTTGTTATTAACTGCTTCTTCTAATACATTTACTTTAAATGTATCACCCATTTCATTCATTGCGTCTACATTTAAATCTGGGAATTTTTTACCAACTGCTGTTGCCATTTTTTAAAATTTTATATAATTAATATTCTGTTCTTATTTCTTATACAAAGATAGAAATAGAACTTCCCTAAATGAAAAAAAGTTGATGGGAACTTTTTATATTTCCATCAACTTTATTTATAGTTATTTTATTTTGTTATAATTCTTTTCTATTCTTCTGACCAAACTGCTAATTCATTTCCAGTAATATCTAAAAAATGAAAACGTTTGCCACCAGGAAATTTAAAGATCTCTTTAGTTATGATTCCGCCAAAAGAAATTATTTTTTCTTTAACAATCTTTAAGTTGTCTGCGTATAAAACAACTAAACAACCATTAATTATTTTTTCTGAAGAAAATTCGAAACCTCCTTCTAATCCGCTTTGAGAAAAAGCGACATAATTTGGTCCATAATCAGTAAATTTCCAATTAAAAATAGTAGAATAAAATTCTTTTGTTTTCTGAATATTATTCGATTTAAACTCTATATAATTTATCTGATTGTTTTTCATTATTTACTAGCAAATAACTTTATATCGTTTGCAGAAACTTCTTTTTCTCCTAAAATTATTAAACGTTCTACTACATTACGTAGTTCTCTAATATTACCTGTCCAATCATATTCTTGCAACAATTTAATTGCTGCAGATGAAAATGCTTTTTTAGGTGTTCCCTGTTCTTGAGAAATTTTAGTTGTAAAAAAATCTACTAATAAAGGAATATCTTCTCTTCTGTTATTTAGAGCAGGTACTTTTATTAAAATTACGGCTAATCTATGATATAAATCTTCTCTAAAACGTCCTTCAGCAATTTCTTCTTTTAGGTTCTTATTGGTAGCTGCTACTACTCTAACATTTACTTTTATGTCTTTGTCTGAACCTACTCTAGAAATTCTATTTTCTTGCAAAGCACGTAAAACTTTAGCTTGTGCAGACAAACTCATATCTCCAATTTCATCTAAGAAAATTGTACCTCCATTTGCTGCTTCAAACTTACCAGCTCTATCTTTATTTGCTCCTGTAAAAGAACCTTTTACATGCCCAAATAATTCGCTTTCTATTAATTCTGATGGTATTGCAGCACAATTTACTTCAATCATTGGCGCTTTTACTCTATCAGATTTTTCATGTAACCAATGGGCAACAAGTTCTTTACCAGTTCCATTTGGTCCTGTAATTAAAACTCTAGCATCTGTTGCTGCAACTTTTTCTATAATATCTTTAATATGAGTTATAGCATCACTCTCACCAATCATTTGGTAACTTTTACTTACTTTTTTCTTTAGACGTTTATTTTCTACAACTAACACTTTTCTATCTAAAGCATTTCTAACAGTATTTAAAAGTCTATTTAAATCTGGTGGTTTTGAGATATAATCAAAAGCTCCTAAACGCATTGTATTTACAGCAGTATCTAAATCTCCATGACCAGAAATCATAACAATTGGTATTTCTGGTTTAATCTTTTTTGCTTTTTCTAATACCTCTACACCATCCATTTTTGGCATTTTAATATCGCATAAAACCAAATCATAATCGTTGTTTTTAATCATTTCTATACCCAACAAACCATCTTCTGCTTCTTCAACATTATAGGCATCATTTTCTTCTGAAATGATTTTTGATAAAACTCTTCTAATAGCAGCTTCATCTTCTATTAATAAAATCTTTGACATATTTTTATTTTATAAAATTAACATCTCTCTGAGGAAATGGAATTGTAATATTGTTTTCTCTAAATTTTTTATTGATTTCGAAACGTAAATCACTCTTTATATTTAAATGTTCATAGCTATGATTAATTTCAAAAAGCAATTTAAATTGCAAAGCACTGTCTCCAAAATCTAAAAATAAGACTCTTGGTTTTTTTGTTTTTAATATTTTAGGATGTGCAGTTGCAACATCAATTAAAATAGATTTTACTAACTCTACATCAGAATCGTAAGAAACTCCAACTTCTACACCTTCTGTTGTTTGAGTTCCATTTTGTGTCCAATTAAACAAACTGTTTGTTAAAAATTTATGATTAGGTATTATTAATACTTTATCATCTATTGTTATGGCTCTAGTAGTTCTTAATCTAATTTCATCTACTTTACCAATTTTTCCTTCAATTTCTATGATATCATTTACGTGTAAAGATTTATCAACAAGAATAAAAATACCTGACATTATATCTTGAAACAAGGTTTGCAACCCTAAACCAATACCCACTAATAATGCAGCAGAACCTGCTAAAATTACACCTACTTTTATTCCTGAAGATTCTAAAGCAATTACTAATACAATTGTATAAACAAAATATTTTATGAATGAAAAAACAGCTTTAAATTTCCCTTTATCTTCTTCATTTAATTTTCTGTTAACTATTTTTTTAATTAACTTTAAAAATAATCCAGTAATTATAAAAACAATAATTACAACCAAAATTGTTTTTACCTCAATATGTATATCTTCTGTAATTGGAAGCGAATAATTAAGAAATTCTTTAAACTTATTCATTTTTTACCCTTTATATTTTAACCACTTATATAAATCTTTATAAGTTGGTTTTTTACCATACATTAAAATACCAACTCTATAAATTTTGGCTGCTAACCAAACCATAAATACAAAAGTAACCAATAATAATGCCATAGAAATTAATAGCTCATACCAAGACACTCCAAAAGGAACTCTCATTAACATTACAATAGGACTTGTAAATGGTATATGAGAAAATAAGACTGCAATAGAACCATGAGGATCATTTATAACAGTTGCAAAACCAACATAAACTCCTAAAATTAAAGGCAACATTATTGGCAACATAAATTGTTGAGTATCTGTTTCATTATCTACTGCTGCACCAACTGCTGCAAAAAGAGAACTATAAAGCATATAACCTCCTAAAAAGTAAAAAATAAACAATACAAACATTTTTAATATTGGCAATTTAAATATTTCTTGAATAATCATTTGCCCTTTATCTCCAGAAGCAGCTTGTTTTACAGCTTCCATTTGTTCTGCAGGTACTCTTGCTGTTTGCATATCTACAACATCTACACCAAAAACAGATGAAGCAACAGTAGATATTATAAATAAAATTACTCCCCAAATAAAGAATTGCAATAAACCTGCTGAGGCATTACCCAAGATTTTACCTAACATTAATTGAAAAGGTTTTACTGATGAAACTATAACCTCTATAATTCTACTTGTTTTTTCTTCTATTACACTTCTCATTACAGAAGTTCCATACACCATTACAAACATCATTAATAGATATCCTGCAATTGCACCCACTCCAATTTTTAAACCATTTATTAATTTAGAAGATTCTTCACCAGAAAAATTAAACATTTTAATGTCTGTATTAATTCTTGATGCTTTTATCTTTTCTAAATCGATACCAAAATTGGTAAGTTTTTCATTCCTTATTTTTTGTTCAATCTTGTTTTCTAAACTACCCATTAAAGACATTCCTGGAGAGTCTTTTGAATAAAACTCAATAGACTTTGCTAAAATTTCTAAACTATCTTTTTTTGGAATAAATAAAGCGCCAAAGTAATTTCCTTCTTCTACTTTTTTCTTAGTTTCTTCAATACCTAAAGCTGTATAATCTGTATAATGAATGGTTTTAGAGTCTTTAAAATCTTCTTTAGAAAACAACCCAGAGTTATCTACATATACAATTTTTTTTATTTTCTCATCGTTTTTTTGCATTAGAAAATAAACCAAAGCTCCCATTCCTACCATTATTAACGGACTTAGAAACGTCATTACAATAAATGATTTATTACGAACTTTTGCAATAAATTCTCTCTGTATAATTAGTTTTAATTTGCTCATTTTCTTAACTGTTTTTATTTACTGCCTGAATAAAAATATCATTTGCACTTGGTATAATTTCTACAAAATGCTGCACCTCTCCTTTACTTGTTAAAAATGAAAGTAAATCGTTAGAAGAATTTCCTTTGGTTAATTTAACATTCATAGTTAAACAATCATTTAACAAATTAAAGTCTGCTGGTAAAACATCAAAACTTTCTTTTAATGTATTTTTAACTTCAATAGGATTATCCGTATTTAATCCTACTTGAAAAGTATGCGTTCTAAACTCACGTTTTATATCTGCTAATTTTCCATCTAAAATTTTATTAGACTTATCAATCAGAGCAATTTCATCACACATTTCTTCAACAGATTCCATTCTATGTGTAGAAAAAATTATAGTTGCTCCTTCATCTCTTAATTGTAAAATTTCTTTGGCTATTAATTGAGCATTAATTGGATCAAATCCAGAAAACGGCTCATCAAAAATTAACAATTTAGGATTGTGCATTACAGTAACAATAAATTGTACTTTTTGCGCCATTCCTTTAGAAAGTTCTTCTATTTTTTTATTCCACCATGCAGAAATATCAAATTTTTCGAACCAATATTTTAAACGCTTTTTTGCTTCGGCTTTACTCAATCCTTTTAATTGTGCTAAATAAAGCGCTTGCTCTCCAACTTTCATAGATTTATACAACCCTCTTTCTTCTGGCAAATAACCAATTTGTGCAGTATGATGAGGAGCCAAAGCTTCTCCATCTAAAATAATAGAGCCACTATCTGGCATTGTAATTTGGTTTATAATTCTTATTAACGATGTTTTTCCAGCTCCATTTGGTCCTAATAACCCAAATACACTTCCTTTAGGAATATGAAGAGAAACATCATTTAATGCAGTAAAATTTCCGTAATTTTTAACAACATTATTTACTTCTAGTAAATTATTCATAAATAATTAAACATTTAATTCTTGGTAGTCAATTAAGACAAACTTACATATTTTCTAAGTATTAGTATTTAAATTAGGTAAAACGTTACAACTAATTTTATGTTAAAATTACTATGCACGCATAACTTTTTAGTAATTTACTATGCGTGCATAATATATTTTTATATATTTGGCAAAATGGAAAAGCACAAATCTATAGATCACGAACTAAGAGCAACATGGCAAGCCGTTGCAAAAATGTATAATGAACAAGCTGTTCATCATAACAGCACAATGGCAACTGCATTTGTTCTTTTAAACATAGATAAGGTAAAAGGAACTCCTTCAACTGCTCTTGGCCCGTTAATGGGAATGGAACCTACAAGTCTTTCTAGAATATTGAAAACAATGGAAAAGAAAGGTGCTATTTGTAGAAAAAAAAACCCTGAAGATGGTAGAAGTGTAATTATAAGACTAACTGATTATGGTAAAGAAATGCGAAAAGTGTCTAGAGGCCATGTAATTCAGTTTAATGAAAAAGTAAGAGAACATATCACAGAAAAAGAACTAGAAGGTTTTTTTAAAGTTACCTCAACAATTAATAAACTTATTGCTGATAGAGATATTTATGGAAATATCGATAAATAGTAATAAAAAATAAATAAGACTAATGACTAGAAGAATTAAAAAAGTAGCAATAGTTGGCTCTGGAATTATGGGAAGCGGAATTGCATGTCATTTCGCAAATATTGGCGTTGAAGTTCTTTTATTGGACATTGTTCCAAGAGAATTAAACGACAAAGAAAAAGCTAAAGGATTTACGTTAGAAGACAAAGTTGTAAGAAATCGTTTAGTTAATGATGCATTAAATGCTTCCCTTAAATCCAAACCTTCTCCTATTTACAATCAAAAATTTGCAAACAGAATTACCACTGGTAATTTAGAAGATGATATTGCAAAAGTTGCAGATGTAGATTGGATTATGGAGGTTGTAGTTGAGAGACTAGACATTAAAAAAATAGTTTTCGAAAAATTAGAGAAATATAGGACTCCTGGTACTATTATATCTTCTAACACTTCTGGTATTCCTATTAAGTTTATGAATGAAGGCAGAAGTGAAGATTTTCAAAAACATTTTGCTGTAACACACTTTTTTAATCCACCAAGATATTTAAAACTTTTTGAAGTTGTTCCTGGACCAGATTGTAAACAAGAAGTAACAGACTTCTTAATGATGTATGGTGAAAAATTTTTAGGGAAAACATCAGTATTAGCAAAAGATACCCCAGCCTTTATAGGAAATAGAATTGGAATCTTCGGAATCCAATCTCTTTTTCATCAAGTAAAAGAATTAGGATTAACTGTAGAAGAAGTTGATAAGTTAACGGGTCCTGTAATTGGACGTCCAAAATCTGCTACATTTAGAACTGTTGATGTAGTTGGTTTAGATACTTTAGTTCATGTTGCTAACGGAATTTATGAAAACTGTCCAGATGATGAAGCTCATGATTTATTTAAACTTCCAAGTTTCATCAACACAATGATGGAAAACAAATGGTTAGGTAGCAAATCTAAACAAGGTTTTTATAAGAAAACAGTAAATGCAGAAGGCAAGAAAGAGATTTTAACGTTAGATTTAGATACGATGGAATATCGTTCTAAAAAACGCGCAAAATTTGCAACTTTAGAACTTACGAAAACGATTGATAAACCAATTGATAGATTCAAAGTTTTAGTTGGAGGAAAAGACAAAGCTGGTGAATTTTACAGAAAAAACTTTGCTGCAATGTTTGCTTATGTTCAAAATAGAATACCAGAAATTTCTGATGAATTGTACAAAATTGATGATGCAATGAAAGCTGGTTTTGGTTGGGAAAATGGACCTTTTGAAATTTGGGATGCAGTTGGCGTAGAAAAAGGTATAGAATTAATGAAAGCTGAGGGTAATGAACCTGCTACTTGGGTAACAGATATGTTAGCCTCTGGTTCAACATCATTCTACTCTATTAAAGAAGGAGCAACATATTTTTATGACATTCCTTCAAAATCTCAAACAAAAAAACCGGGTCAAGAATCATTTATCATTTTAGATAATATTAGAAAATCTAACCAAGTTTGGAAAAACTCTGGTGTAGTAATTGAAGATATTGGTGATGGTATTTTAAACCTAGAATTCCAATCTAAAATGAACACTATTGGAGGAGATGTTTTAGCAGGAATTAATAAAGGATTAGATTTAGCTGAAAAAGATTTCCAAGGATTTGTTGTTGGTAATCAGGCTGCTAATTTTTCTGTTGGAGCAAATATTGGTATGATTTTTATGATGGCTGTAGAGCAAGAATATGATGAATTAAATTATGCTATAAAATACTTCCAAGACACAATGATGCGTATGCGTTATTCATCTATTCCAACAATTTCTGCTCCTCATGGAATGGCTTTAGGTGGTGGATGTGAAATTTCTTTACATGCAGATAAAGTTGTTGCTGCTGCAGAAACGTATATGGGATTAGTTGAGTTTGGAGTTGGTGTAATTCCTGGTGGTGGTGGTTCTAAAGAAATGGCTTTAAGAGCTTCAGATTCTTTTAGTAAAGGAGATGTTGAGTTAAATATTTTGCAAGAAAACTTCTTAACTATTGGTATGGCAAAAGTATCAACTTCTGCTTATGAAGCTTTCGATTTAGGATTGATGCAAAAAGGTAAAGATGTTGTAGTTGTAAATAAAGACAGACAAATTGCAACTGCAAAAGCCCATGCAAAATTAATGGCCGAAAGTGGTTATACACAACCAGTAAAACGTAAAGATGTTAGAGTATTAGGTAAACAAGCCTTAGGAATGTTTTTAGTAGGAACAGATTCTATGGAACACTCTAAATACATATCAGAACACGATCAAAAAATAGCCAATAAATTAGCTTATGTAATGGCTGGAGGAGATTTATCTGAACCAACTTTGGTTACAGAACAGTATTTATTAGATATTGAAAGAGAAGCGTTTTTATCTCTATGTACAGAGCGTAAAACGTTAGAGAGAATTCAACACATGTTAAAAACTGGAAAACCTTTAAGAAACTAAAATTATGAAAACAGCATATATAGTAAAAGCATATAGAACTGCAGTTGCAAAAGCTCCTAAAGGTGTTTTTCGTTTTAAACGTGCAGACGAGTTGGGTGCAGAAACAATCCAACACATGATGAAAGAATTACCAAATTTAGACGTAAAACGTATAGATGATGTAATTGTTGGTAACGCAATGCCAGAAGGATCTCAAGGATTAAATATGGCACGTTTTATTTCTTTAATAGGATTAAATTCTGTAGATGTTCCAGGTGTTACAGTTAACAGATTTTGTTCTTCTGGATTAGAAACAATTGCAATGGCTGCAGCAAAAATTAGTTCTGGAATGGCAGATTGTATCATAGCAGGTGGATCAGAAAGTATGAGTTCAGTTCCTATGACAGGTTTTAAACCAGAATTAAATTACGATACCATTAAATCTGGTCATGCAGATTATTATTGGGGAATGGGAAATACTGCAGAAGCAGTTGCAAATCAATTTAAAGTGTCTAGAGAAGATCAAGATGAATTTGCTTTCAATTCTCATATGAAGGCTTTAAAAGCTCAAGCTGAAAATCGTTTTCAAGATCAAATTGTTCCTATTGAAGTTGAACAAACTTATTTAGATGAAAATGGTAAAAAAGCAACTAAAAAATATACAGTAACTAAAGATGAAGGACCTAGAAAAGGAACTTCTACTGCAATATTAAATAAACTAAGACCAGTATTTGCAGCTGGAGGAAGTGTAACTGCGGGTAATTCATCGCAAATGAGTGATGGTGCAGCTTTTGTTATGGTTATGAGTGAAGATATGGTAAAAGAATTAAATCTTGAACCAATTGCAAGAGTTGTAAACTATGCAGCAGCTGGTGTAGAACCAAGAATAATGGGAATTGGTCCTGTTGCTGCAATTCCTAAAGTTTTAAAACAAGCAGGTTTACAACAAAATGATATAGATCTAATAGAGTTAAACGAAGCTTTTGCTTCTCAATCTTTAGCAGTTATGCGTGAGTTAGATTTAAATCAAGATATAGTAAATGTAAATGGTGGAGCCATTGCATTAGGTCATCCTTTAGGTTGTACAGGAGCAAAACTATCTGTACAATTATTTGATGAAATGCGTAAACGCAATCTAAAAAATAAATACGGAATGGTAACAATGTGTGTAGGTACAGGACAAGGTGCTGCAGGTGTTTTCGAATTCTTAAGTTAATAACAAAATTAAAAAATCAAAAAAAATGGCAGATTTATTAAGAGGAGGTCAATTCCTTGTAAAAGAAACGAACTGTGAAGATGTATTTACTCCAGAAGATTTTTCTGAAGAACAACAGATGATGAAAGAAGCTGTGATGGAATTTAATGATAGAGAAATCATTCCTCATAAAGCTCGTTTTGAAGCTAAAGATTATGCACTTACAGAAGAAGTAATGCGTAAAGCTGGTGAATTAGGTTTTTTAGGTGTTGCTGTACCTGATGCTTATGCAGGTTTAGGAATGGGATTTGTTTCTACAGTTTTAACTTGCGATTATATTTCTTCTGGTACAGGATCTTTTAGTACTGCTTTTGGTGCTCATACAGGAATTGGTACAATGCCAATTACATTATATGGTACAGAAGAACAAAAACAAAAATATGTACCAAAATTAGCTACTGGTGAGTGGTTTGGCGCTTACTGTTTAACAGAACCAGGTGCTGGATCTGATGCTAACTCAGGAAAAACAACAGCTGTTTTATCTGAAGATGGAAAATCATATAAAATTAACGGACAAAAAATGTGGATTTCTAACGCAGGTTTTTGTCGATTAATGATTGTTTTTGCTCGAATAGAAAATGATAAAAACATTACTGGTTTTATCGTAGAATATGATGGAGAAAATCCAAATGGTATTACTTTAGGGGAAGAAGAACACAAATTAGGAATTAGAGCATCTTCTACAAGACAAGTGTTTTTTAATGACACTGTTGTTCCTGTAGAAAACATGTTAGCTGGACGTGGAGAAGGGTTTAAAATTGCAATGAACGCTTTAAATGTGGGACGTATTAAATTAGCTGCAGCTTGTTTAGATTCACAAAGAAGAATTGTTACTCATGCTGTAAATTACGCTAATGAACGTAAACAATTTAAAACTCCAATTGCAGACTTTGGTGCTATTAAAGTAAAATTAGCAGAAATGGCTACCAATACTTATGTTGGTGAATCTGCAACATATAGAGCTTCTAAAAATATTGAAGATAGAATTGCTTTAAGACAAGAAGCAGGAAACTCTCATCAAGAAGCAGAATTAAAAGGTGTAGAAGAATATGCTATAGAATGTTCTATTTTAAAAGTTGCTGTTTCTGAAGATGTGCAAAATTGTGCAGATGAAGGAATACAAATTTTTGGTGGAATGGGATTCTCTGAAGAAACTCCAATGGAATCTGCTTGGAGAGATGCAAGAATTGCTCGTATTTACGAAGGTACAAACGAAATTAACAGAATGCTTTCAGTAGGAATGTTAATTAAAAAAGCCATGAAAGGTCATGTTGACTTATTAGGACCTGCAACAGAAGTTGCTGAAAGTTTAATGGGTATTCCTTCTTTTGAAACTCCAGATTTTTCTGAATTATTTTCAGAAGAAAAAGTAATGATTGCTAAATTAAAAAAGACATTTTTAATGGTTGCTGGTGCTGCATTGCAAAAATACGGTCCAGAGATTGAAAAACATCAACAATTATTAATTGCTGCTTCAGATATTTTAATTGAAATATACATGGCAGAATCTGCAATTTTAAGAACTGAGAAAAATGCAAAACGTTTTGGTGAAGAATCTCAATCTGTTCAAATTGCAATGTCTAAATTATACTTATATCATGCAGTTGACATCATAGAAGAAAAAGGTAAAGAAAGTATTATTTCTTTTGCTGAAGGTGATGAACAACGTATGATGTTAATGGGCTTAAAACGTTTTACTAAATACACAAACTACCCAGATATTGTAGATTTACGTAACGAAATTGCAGAAAAAGTAAAAGCAGAAAATAAATACTGTTTCTAAAATACTCTTGATGTCAAATTGAGCTTGCTGAAGTATTGTTCTTCATCTTGCTCAACTGACTATCAAAAATAAATTTAATTTAAGACATATAGTTTTAAGTTATAGTTAGTTGTTTGTTTAAAACCATCATTATTATGATGGTTTTTTATTTGCTAAAACTTAATTTCTTTTTTATAGATAATCTATTTATTATCAATACTTTTGCACGCACTAAAAAAAACCACCATTAATGAAACGTATTAAAGAATATAAAAAACTTTTTGAAGTAGAAGGACCAATTGAATTAAAAGACCTTAAGAAAAAATATAGAGGTTTAGTAAAAGAGTGGCATCCAGATAAGTTTCAAGATCAAGAAGAAAAAGATTTAGCAGAAGAAAAAAGTACTCAAATAATTGACGGTTACCATTTTTTAGTAAGTATTGCTCCAGAAACCAAAGAAGCAAACTTAGAAGCTTATAAGAAAACTATTACTGAGTTTCAAGTTGCAGATTGGCATCATAAAAGCATGCTTTTAGAAGTTACTTTTACAGATGGAAA
Organism: Polaribacter sp. Z022; assembly: GCF_023555495.1. Classification (GTDB taxonomy): domain Bacteria; phylum Bacteroidota; class Bacteroidia; order Flavobacteriales; family Flavobacteriaceae; genus Polaribacter. Next base: position 122,336 of record NZ_JALCZO010000006.1, read on the forward strand.
CAAATATGAATATTTTGGAGTAAACAAAATACTTTTTGGAAAATTTATCAATGCAAAGTCAATGAACAACTTTGGAAAACGAAATATTTTTAATAAGTTTATTTATAGAAAATCTATGAAAGCTTCTGTTACTGTTTAAAAGCAGAACTCTAAATAAAAAAAGAGATTACTTACGTAATCTCTTTTTTTATTTAATTTTTAATGCCTTTTATTCTAAAGCTCCTAAATACCTTTCAGCATCTAAAGCAGCCATACAACCTGTTCCTGCTGCAGTTACTGCTTGTCTATATTCTTTATCTTGTATATCACCTGCAGCAAACACTCCTGGTAAATTAGTTTTAGTAGATTTTCCTTTTGTAATTAAATAACCTGTTTCATCCATATCTAAAACTCCTTTAAATAAGTCTGAATTTGGTTTATGTCCAATAGCAATAAATACTCCTGTTACAGAAATATCTGTAGTTTCTTTTGTTTGATTATTAATAGCTCTAACACCTTCAACAACATTATCTCCTATAACCTCGTCAATTTCAGTGTTATATAACACCTCTATATTTTCAGTTTTATTTACACGATGTTGCATTGCTTTAGAAGCCCTCATAAAATCTTTACGAACTAACATTGTAACTTTATTACAAATATTAGCCAAATAAGTTGCTTCTTCAGCAGCAGTATCTCCAGCTCCTACAACCACAACATCTTGCCCTTTATAGAAAAAACCATCACAAGTTGCACATGCAGATACACCTCCACCAATTAATCGTTGTTCGCTTTCTAAACCTAAATATTTTGCAGTTGCTCCAGTAGAAATAATTACTGTTTCTGCTTCTATCTCTTTAGATTCATCTACAATAATTTTATGAACTCCCCCAACTTCTTCACTTAAATCAACTTTTGTTACCAAACCAAAACGTACTTCTGTACCAAAACGTTCTGCTTGCTTTTTTAAGTCTTCCATCATTGCTGTTCCATCTGTTCCTTCTGCATAACCTGGAAAATTATCAACTTCTGTTGTTGTTGTTAATTGACCTCCCATTTGCATACCTGTATACATAACTGGTTTCATATCTGCTCTTGCTGCATAAATTGCTGCTGTATAGCCTGCAGGACCTGAACCAATAATTAAGCATTTAATTTTTTCTATTGTATCTGACATTTTTTTATCTCTAAAGTTGTTAAAGCAAAAATATTATTTTTTACTTCTTAAAAATACGATTGTTTATAAGTTTTAATAATGAAAAAATAGAGATACAAAATTGAAAAACTGAAAGGTATTTATTAATTGAGTTATTTATTTCTTAGGAAGTAGTTTTACGATACCTAAATGCTCTACTCCAACATAAATAAAACCGTCTAAACCTTGCTCTACAGAACGAACTCTTCCAATATTTTTAAGTAATTTAACTTCTTTAAAAACTTTATTTCCTTTTAAAATACACCTACTTAAATATTGAAATTTTAAAGAACCTACTAAAAGATTTCCTTTCCATTTTCCGTATTTATCACTATTGATAAATGCCATTCCACTAGGAGCTATTGATGGTGTCCAATAATGAATTGGATTTTCCATACCAGGAATTGATGTTTTATCTGTAAATTTTGTTCCACTATAGTTAACACCAAAACTTGCTTTTGGCCAACCATAATTTTTGCCTTTTTTAATAATGTTTATCTCATCTCCACCTTTTGGACCATGCTCATGAGACCAAATTTCATTTGTAAAAGGGTTAATTTCCATTCCCTGTGGGTTTCTATGCCCATAACTATAAATTGCTTTTTTTGCATTCTTAGATTTTACAAAAGGATTATCTTTTGGTATGGAACCATCGTCATTCAACCTATAGATTTTACCTCCATCTTTAGTAATATCTTGAGGGTTTTCATCTCTATTACCTCTATCACCTACACTAAAATATACATGGTTTTCAGTATCAAAAGCAATTCTAGAACCAAAATGATAACTTTTTGATGTATTAGGGATTGCTTTGTATAAAACTTCTTGATTAATTAATTGAGATCCCTTTAAACGAGCTCTCATTAAAGTAGTGTTTCCTCCTCTACCTTTTCCTTTTGATGAAGAATAAGTCATATAAATCCATCCATTTTTCTTATAATTTGGATGCAATTCAATATCTAAAAACCCACCTTGACCTCTTAAATATATTTCTGGTACTTCAGAAATTTCTATTTTTTTCCCATTTTTAAAGTGTATTAATTTTCCTTCTTTCTCAGTAATTAAAATTGAATTATCAGGTAAAAAAGTAAAACCCCAAGGATTATTAAGATTTGGTACAATTAATTCGTATTCACTTTTTTGAGAAAATGCAGAAAAAGACATTAAAACAACTAGAAATATTGAAGGAAAATAGTGTTTCATTTTTAAAATAATTTAATTAAAAAAACTAATACAATATATAAATATTATTCTATATTTGCAGTCCTAAAATTGATGACTAATTTCGGGGTGTAGCGTAGCCCGGTCATCGCGCCTCGTTTGGGACGAGGAGGTCGCAGGTTCGAATCCTGCCACCCCGACTAAATAAAAAAACCTTGTAAATTTAAAATTTACAAGGTTTTGTCTTTTTTAGACATTCTTTAACGTTGAATTTTTAATAAGAACTTAAAAATGAAATAATTTATTTTACAAAATTTTAAAAATTATAAATTCTATTTAGTTATTCATAAAATTTTATTTAGTTTTAAAAAATAAATAATAATGATGTCAAAAATACTTCTAACATTTCTACTTATTTTTATTATTTCTCCTTTAAGTTCTCAGAATAATCTTGATGATTTAATTTTACAACTTGAAGAAGAGATGTCTAAAAAAACAGCTTATCAAGAAGCTAAAGAACTACGCATAAAAAGTTTAAAAAGCCTTTTATCTGAGAAAGTTATATCTCCTGAAAACAAATATTTTATCACTAATAAACTTATAGCTGAATATGAATATTTTAGTTTTAACTCTTCACTATTTTATATTGAAGAGAATTTAGCTTTGGCAAAAAAAATTGGTAATGATTTTTTTATTAAAGAATCTACTTTAAGACTCGCTAAACTTTTAGCTACTTCTGGTAGATATGACGAATCTATAAATTTATTAGAAGAAATAAATTCATCAAATTTATCTAAAGAATTGCTTAATGAGTATTTTAATATTTTTAAAAGATGTTACTCTGAACTAAGAACAATTTCAAGAGTAAAAAATATTACTGAAAAGTATAACAAACTCTATTTAACTTACAAAGATTCTCTTAACATTCAAATAGCTAATCTTAATAAAAACTCAAAATTATATTTATCAACTAGTGAACAAAATTTTAGAGATGAAGGCAATACAATTGAAGCTTTAAAAGTAAACGCTAAAAGATTATCATTAGCTAAAATGGGTACTAGAGAATATGCTTTAGTAACTTTTAATAGATCTTACATGAGTGCTGAAGTTGATGGAAATAATTTAAATCAAAAGAAATTTCTAATTTTATCAGCTATTTCTGATATACAAGCATCTATAAAAGATAATGCTTCTTTGGCAAATTTAGCTGTAATCTTTTTTGGAGAAGGTAATGTAGATAGAGCTCATAAGTATATTAATTTTTCTTTTGAAGATGCAAAATTCTACAATTCAAAATTAAGGTTTTTAGACATATCTAATGTTTTACCAGTTATCTCAAAATCTTATGAGACAAAAAACCGTAAGCAAACTAACAAACTTAAAAAACAATTAATTTTTATTAGTTTATTATCACTAATATTAATGGTTGCTATATTTTTTATCATTAAACAAAATAAAAAAATTAACCAAGGGAAAGAATACTTAAAAACTGCCAATCTAAAGTTAAAAGATTTAAATGAAAAATTGAGTTTTACAAATAATGATTTAAAGCGATTGTATGAAGAACTTTCATCTGTAGATGCAATTAAAGAACAATATATAGGTACGTTCTTAAACTTGTATTCTGAATATATAGATAAACTAGATGTATACAGAAAAACCGTTAGCAAGTATATAATTACAAATAAAACAAAAGATCTACTTGAACTTAGTAAATCTAAAAAAATAATTGAAAGTGAATTAAAGATATTCTATGAAAATTTTGACAAATCATTTTTACATATCTATCCAAACTTTATTGAAAATTTTAATGACCTTTTAAAAGAAGAAGAAAGAATTTTAGTAAAAGACGATGATTCTTTAACAGTAGAACTAAGAATTTTTGCTTTAATTAGGTTAGGAATTTCAAACAGTTCGAAAATTTCTAAAATTTTAAGGTACTCTGTAAATACAATATATAACTATAGAGTTAAAGTTAGAAACATCGCTATTAATAGGGATGAGTTCGAAGAAATGGTTAAAAAAATTAAGTAGTTAATTCTTCTTTTTCACATAATTATATGTTATAAATTAACCTAAACATAACTTATATTAACTTTTTAACCTACCTAAACATTACAAATACACTACTTTTTTAAATAAACAAAAAACACACAAACAACTAATAATGTGACTTTTACAACATTATAAATAATTCAAAATCTACTTTAAAGATACTTTCTATTGTACTATAGACAGCTCTTCGTTTAATTTGTCAAATAATTCAAAAAATCATTTAGAAATTATCTAAATATAAATTTGAAAAAAAACTAAATTAAACTTAAACATGAGAAAAGATTATTTAAACCTTAAACTATTTTTTATTTTATCTCTTATTACAACTTGGGTATCATTAGCACAAGAAATTACTATAAGAGGTAATGTTTTAGACGAAACAGGTGGACCTGTTCCTGGTGTTAATATCATTATAAAAAACACCACTAAAGGAACATCTACAGATTTTGATGGAAAATTTACAATTACAGCTAATAAAGGAGATATTTTATCTTTTAGCTATCTTGGTTATGCTTCTCAAAACGTATTAGTAGGTACAGAAACCAAATTAACAGTAACTTTAGTACCAGACAATCAATTAGATGAAATAGTAGTTGTTGGGTATGGTACACAGAAAAAAAGTGTAATTACTGGTGCAATCTCTGGTGTAAAACAAAGTGACCTTGAAGACTTACCAATAACAAGAGTTGAACAAACTTTACAAGGTAGAATCTCTGGTATTACAATTGCAGCAAATTCAGGACAACCAGGATCTTCATCTACAGTAAGAGTAAGAGGTATTACTACATTAGGTAACAATGAACCTCTTTGGGTTGTTGATGGAATTGTAGTTGATTCTGGAGGAATTGGTTTTTTAAATCAATCTGATATTGCTTCTGTAGAAGTATTAAAAGATGCTGCTTCTCAAGCAATTTATGGTGCTAGATCTGCTGCTGGTGTAATTTTAATTACCACTAAAAAAGGGAAATCTGGTAAAATTAGCGTAAATTATAATGGTTACACTGGTATTTCTTCAGCTGCTAGAAAATTAGACCTTTTAAACGCTAGCGAATATGCTACATTATTAAATGAAAAATCTGTAGCAGGTGGTGGTAACATTCTATTTTCTAATCCTCAATCTTTAGGAGAAGGTACAGATTGGCAATCTGCTATTTTTAATAATAGCGCCAAAAGAATTAGCCATGAAATTAGCTTTAATGGAGGTAATGATATCTCAAAGTTTTTTGTTTCATTTGGTTATCTTGATCAAGAAGGTATAGTAATGAGTGATATATCTAATTACACTAGAAAAAATATTCGTTTAAATTCTACCCATAAAATTTCTGAAAAATTAACTTTTGGACAATCATTAGGTTATTCAAATGAAAAAAATGTTGGTATTGGTAACACAAATAGTGAATTTGGAGGACCTTTATCATCTGCTATTAATTTAGACCCTATTACACCTTTAGTAGAAACAGACCCTATATTTGCAAATCAAGCCCCATATACAAATAATGGAATTTGGAAAGATGCAAATGGAAATCCTTATGGAGTTTCAACGTTAGTTGCACAAGAAATGTCTAACCCTTTAGCTTATCAACAAACTCTTCTTGGTAATTATGGTTGGTCAGATAATATTGTTGGAAATGCTTATCTAGAATTTGAACCTATTGAAGGTTTAAAAGTTAAAAGTTCTGTTGGTACTAAATTAGCTTACTGGGGTTATGACAGTTACACACCAGTTTCTTATTTAAATGCAGCATCAATTACACCACAAAACAACATTTCTAGAGGTAGAAATAAAGGATTTGGTTGGAATTTAGAAAATACTATTTCTTATTCTAAAGAAATTAAAAATCATAATTTTAATGTATTATTAGGTCAAGGTGTTTATGTAGATAATATTACTACTGGAGAAAATGTTACTTATTTTGGTATTCCTGTAGACAACTATAAAGATGCCTCATTTAATTTTAGTGTTCCTACAGACCAAATAACTGCTTCTGCATTTACAGGAAATGAGCATAGAGTTACTTCATTATTCTCTAGATTAACGTATGATTTTGATGAAAAATATTTATTTACTGCCATTATAAGAAGAGATGGTTCTTCTAGATTTGGTTCTAATAATAAATACGGATTTTTCCCTTCATTTTCTGCTGGTTGGGTGCCATCAAAAGAAAGTTTTTGGGTAGATAATGATATTGTAACTCAACTTAAGTTTAGAGGTGGTTTTGGTATTACCGGTAATGATAATATTGGAGATTTTCAATATTTATCTACAATTGGTGGTGGAAGAAATTACACAATTGGAACTTCTGGATCTGTAACAATAGGTAACAGTCCAAATGCACCTTCTAACCCAGATTTAAAATGGGAAGAAACAAGTCAATTAAACATTGGGTTTGACGCAAGATTATTTGACAACATCTCTGTTGCTTTTGATTGGTACAAAAAAGAAACCACTGGTATCTTACAAAGTGTTGCAATACCTGGTTATGTTGGTGCTATTGGAAGTCCTACAGGAAATGTTGCAGATATGGAAAACAAAGGAATTGATTTAGAAATTGGATATAACAAAAAAATAAATGACTTTAATTTTTCTATAAATGGTAATGTATCTTATTTAGAAAATGAAGTTACTTTTTTAGGAAATGGTGTAGACTTTTTATCTGGTGGAGCATCTATCCAATCTAGTACTTACCCAATTACAAGAACTCAAGTTGGTCAAACTGTTAATTCTTTCTATGGATTTAAAACTAATGGAATATTCCAAAACCAAACAGAGATAGATAATTATGTTAATTCTGCAGGAACTATAATTCAACCAAATGCACAACCTGGTGATTTTAAATGGGTAGACTTAAATGATGATGGTACTATAGATTCTGATGACAGAGATTTTCTTGGAAGTTCAATTCCTAAATTTACCTATGGTTTTACATTTAATGCAGATTACAAGAATTTTGACCTTTTAATATTTGGTCAAGGAGCTGCAGGTAATAAGATTTTTCAAGGATTAAGAAGGTTAGATGTAGTTAATGCAAACTATCAAACATCTGCTCTAGGAAGATGGGTTGGTGAAGGTACATCAAACACTTTTCCAAGATTAACTACAAATGATAGTAACAACAACTTTTCTAATCCTTCAGATTTTTACTTAGAAGATGGAGATTATTTCAGAATAAAAACACTTCAAGTTGGTTATACACTTCCTAATAACGTATTACAAAAATACGGTGTCAGTAAATTAAGAATTTATTTAACTGCCGAAAATTTATTCACTTTCACAAAATATAGTGGATATGACCCAGAAATTGGTGGTGGTATTTTTGGAATTGATCGTGGATATTATCCTCAAGCAAAAACAAATCAAATAGGTATTAATTTACAATTTTAACTAAAAAACTTATAAAGATGAAATTAAAAAATATAAAGAATATAAATATTGGACTTCTTGTATTTATCTTCATGATATCTTGTAGTAAAGAATATTTAGAGGTAGATCCTAAAGGAACTGCTCTAGAAGAAAACTATTACACAAATGAAGCAGAAGCATATTCTGCACTAGTTTCTGTTTACGATGTAATTGGTAAACAATCTAGAGGTTTTGAAAATATGATTGCAATGTTAAACTCAGGTTCAGATGATCATTACACAGGTGGTGGTAGCTCTTCAGATGGATCTCAATTACAAGCTTTTTCTAATTATACTATTAGTGAATCTAACATAGGTACTAGCTATTGGAATGATTTTTATCAAGGTATTTTTAGAGCAAACATCTTATTAACAAAATTACCAGACATTGATATGTCTACAACATCTAAAGCTAGATTTGAAGCAGAAGCTAAAGCATTAAGAGCTATTTATTATTTTGAATTAGTACGTTTATTTAAAAATATTCCTCTTATAACTGCTCCTTTAGCAACATCAGAAATTTATAATATAGAACAAGCAGATCCTAATGATGTTTACGCACAAATAGAAACAGATTTATTAGATGCAATACCAAACATACCAATTTCTCTAGATATTGCTAATGAAGGTGGTAGATTAACTAAAGGGGCTGCAAAAGCAATTTTAGGTAAAGTATATTTATACCAAGGTAAAAACTCTGAAGCAGCTACTCAGTTTTCAGAAATTAATGGAACTCCAGGATCTACAAGTTCTTATGGATATAAATTGTTAGATAATTATTCTGATTTATGGGTAATTAGTAACAAATACCATAGTGAATCAATTTTAGAAATTGCACATACAGATCAAAGTAATGCAGACTGGTGGTTCTGGGGAGGAAGTGCAGATGAAGGAAACAGCTTAAATGTTATGGTTGGCCCTAGAGGTTATATAAGAAACAATAATTCTGCACCAGATTATGCTGCAGGTTGGGGTTTTAATATTATTACTCAAGATTTACATGATGCTTTATTAGGAGACCCAAGGTTTGATGATACAATCGAAGACCTACAAGCTCTAAAAGATGCTGGTGATGTTTCTTTTGATGAAAGTTACCAACACACTGGTTACTATCTTAAAAAGTTTATGCCATTAACATCTGATGTTTCTAATGGTGGAGGTGCAAGTGTACTAAACTACAAGCAACACACGTACATGATTCGTTTAGCAGATACATATTTAATGGAAGCAGAAGCATTAGGTGGTACTGGTGCACGTGCACAAGCATTATTAGATGCTGTAAGAGCTAGAGTTGGTTTAGCTTCTATACCTGTTTCTTTAGATGCAATTTTAAATGAAAGAAGATTAGAATTAGCAGGTGAAGGACACAGATGGTATGATTTAGTAAGAACTGGTAAAGCTGCTACAGCATTAGCTAGTAAAGGATTTGTTGCAGGAAAAAATGAAATTCTTCCAATTCCTTTAGCTGAATTAGAAAACACTTTACTTGTTCAAAACCCAAATTATTAATCTTTTAAATTAAATTATTATGAACTTACATATAAAATTAAAATATATTATTAAGTATCTACCTTTAGTTTTAATAGGTTTGGTTTTTACATCTTGTCAACCAGATGAATTAGGTGAAGGTAATGGATTAATTGCAGACAACTTAGATGCAGATTTTACCATAAATGAAGTTTCTGACGCTAACAACACCTACTCTTTAAATGCCAATAATAGTTACATTTCATCTAGCTGGGACTTAGGAAAAGGTGCCGGATTTATATCTGGTGGTGATGCAGAAGAAGTATTTTTTCCTGATGCAGGAACTTATACAGTTCAACACAAAGTAACAGGAATTGGAGGTGCTTCTGCAGTTTCTTCACAAACCATTAATGTAGCTACTTCAGATCCTATTGCAGGAAACATTGTTAAAGGAGGAAAATTTGAAAATGCTAACGATCATAACGAATGGACAATTTTAAATATTAGTGCTTCTGGTGCAAATTGGACTTTTAATGATGGTAGCGCTACAATAGTTGCTGGTGGTTGGAACCAACAAGCTATTTACCAACCAATTGAAGTTATCGCTAATAAAAAATACACAATCGACATGGTAGTTTCTGGTGATGGAAATAATGAAACTTGGTTTGAAGTTTTTGCAAGTACTACTGCTCCTACTCAAGGAAATGATTATACAAGCAATGTTGTTATGGGATTAAACACTTGGGGTGGCTGTGGTACAGGATCTTTTAACGGAATACTTTCTTCTGTTGGATGTGTAGACAACTCTTACTCAAACTCAAGAAGTAATGAAGTTACTTTTGATACTTCAGGAACAATATATTTAGTAATAAAATGTGGTGGAAACCAAACTTCTGGAATTACCATTTCTAATGTTGAAATGCGAGGAAGTAACTAGTAAAAACTTAAGTGATTTTTTAATTATTTTGAATTGAGGTTATTTAGCCCATATTCTACTAGGATGTGGGCTTTATGAGTTATACACCAAAAAAATAAAAATGAAATATTTAACAACTCTATTTTTATCATTACTTATATCAAGTTGTTCTAAAAACACTACTATTGATAATGCAAATCAAAACACTAAAGAAGAAAACATTTCTTACAGTAATGTCGATCTTTATTTAACAAATGCTGACAAATCTCAATTGTTTCAATTTCATGAAAACAGTATCCCTAATTACGTATCAAATATTAATTCTTCTATAAATGTAGATCCAGATGTTACATATCAAGAAATTGATGGGTTTGGATTTTCATTAACAGGTGGTAGCGCTTTACACCTTAACAATATGTCATCTACTGAAAGATCAAAAATATTAAAAGATATTTTTAGTTTAGATGGTATTGGAGTAAGTTATTTAAGAATAAGTATTGGAGCTTCAGATTTAGATGCTGAAGTATTTTCTTACAATGATTTGCAACCTGGGCAAACAGATGTTAACCTAACTCAATTTTCTATAAATAAAGATAAAGAAAACTTAATTCCTGTCTTAAAAGAAATATTAGCTATAAATCCTGAAATTAAAATAATGGGATCTCCATGGTCTGCTCCTATTTGGATGAAAGATAACAACAATTCTATTGGAGGAAGTTTAAAACCAGAATACTATGAAACTTATGCAAATTACTTTGTTAAATATATAAAAGCCTATCAATTAGAAGGTATTTCTATTGATGCAATTACAATACAAAATGAACCTCTACATGATGGTAACAACCCAAGTATGTATATGGAGGCTAAAGATCAGGCAGAATTTACAAAAAAACATTTAGGTCCAAATTTTGAAGCTAATGGTATTAAAACTAAAATTATAGTTTGGGATCATAATGCAGATAGACCTTCTTACCCAATAAGCATCTTTAATGATTCTGAAGCAAATAAATATATTGATGGATCTGCTTTTCATCTTTATAATGGAGATATAAATAACCTTAGTAGTGTTCACAATACATTCCCTGACAAGAATTTATATTTTACAGAACAATGGGTTGGTGCTAATAGTAATTTTAAAGATAATTTAATTTGGCATACTCGAGAGTTAATTGTTGGTGCTACCAGAAACTGGTGTAAAACAGTTTTAGAATGGAATTTAGCTTCAAACTCTAAATTAGAACCTCACACTCCTGGAGGATGTACAGAATGTCTTGGTGCCTTAACTATAAATGGTAATGAAGTAATAAAAAATGACGCTTATTATATTATTGCACATGCTTCAAAACTAGTAAGACCAGGTTCTGTAAGAATTAAATCTAACTATATAAATGATTTACCTAATGTAGCTTTCAAAACTCCTAATAATGAAATTGTAGTAATCGTTGCTAACAACACATCAGTAGATAAATCTTTTAATATAAAAACATTAGACCAACCTATTACCACATCTCTTAAAGCTGGTGCAGTAGGTACTTATGTTTGGAAATTATAAAATATATAAAAATGATAAAAAAAAGTATTACAATAATTACCCTTTTACTATTAATAACTTCATGTAATAATACTAAAAAGAATAATACAGAGGTTGTAAATAAGAATCAAAAAACAACAAAATCTTTTGCAAACAAAAAAGTAGCAATTTATACTACTGCTAAAGATACAGAGCTAAGGTTATCGCTTACAGATGAAATTGTTTTTACAAAGTCTAACCAACCAAAAGAAACAGAAGTTTCTGTTTTTGTAAATCCAGAAAAAAGTTTTCAAGAATTTTTAGGTATTGGAGGTGCTATAACAGACGCTTCTTCAGAAGTGTTTTCAAAATTAAGTAAAGACAAACAAGATGAATTCTTAAAAGCTTATTATTCTGAAGAGGGTATTAACTACAACATTATTAGAACGAGTATTCATAGTAGCGATTTTGGTTTAGGGAGTCATACTTACATAGAGGAAGGAGATGTAGATTTAAAAACATTTTCTATAGAAAAAGACAAGCAAAAACGTATTCCTTTAATTAAAAAAGCACAAGCATTAATCAAAGAAGATTTGGTGTTTTATGCAAGTCCATGGAGCCCTCCTGCATTTATGAAAAGCAACAATCATATGTTACAAGGTGGTAAATTATTACCAAAATATTACCAAGCTTGGGCAAATTACTTTGTAAAATTTATAAAAGCTTATGAAGAAGAAGGCATTCCTGTTTGGGGTGTAACCATACAAAATGAACCAATGGCGGTTCAACGTTGGGAATCTTGTATTTATACAGCAGAAGAAGAACGTGATTTTTTAAAAAACAATTTAGGTCCAACTTTTGAAAAAAATGGATTTGCTGATAAAAACATTGTAGTTTGGGATCATAACAGAGATTTAATATCACACAGAGCAAATACTATTTTTGAGGATAAAGAAGCTATGAAATATGCTTGGGGAATTGGATTTCACTGGTATGAAACTTGGACAGGTGGTGATCCTAAATATGATAATTTAAAGAATATTAAAGAATCTTTTCCAACAAAAAACTTATTATTTACAGAAGGCTGTCAAGAAAAATTTGACGCTAACGAATATCAAAGATGGTCTAATGCAGAACGCTATGGAAACTCTATGATTAATGATTTTAATAGTGGTACTGTTGGTTGGACAGATTGGAATATTTTATTAAATGAAAACGGAGGTCCAAACCATGTTCAAAACTTTTGTTTTGCTCCAATTCATGCAAATACCCAAACAAATGAATTGATATATACACCATCTTATTACTACATAGGTCATTTTTCAAAATTCATAGAAAAAGGAGCTGTAAGAATAAGCACAACTACAAGTAGAAGTACTATAGAAAGTACATCTTTTAAAAACACAGATGGTTCTATGGTAACAGTATTAATGAATAAAACAAATGAAAAAATAAAGTGTAATATTTTGGTAAATGAAAGTTCAATTACTTTAAAAATCTTACCTCATTCAATGCAAACTTTAGTTTACTAATTATTGTATTTAAAACGAAGCTTATAACCCCTAAATTATCTAATCATTATTAATTTAAACCAATTTTATTATGAAAAACAAAATACTTTTTAACATAGTTTGCTTTTTAATGCTTGTTTCTTTTCAAGTAAATTCACAAGTAAATGTAAAAATTCAAGTAGATATGTCATCAGAAGTCGTTAGCTCTGATGGTATTCATATTGCAGGTTCTTTAAATGGGTGGTCTCCAGATAGCACTATGCTTACTCAAGAAGGAACTTCAAATATCTATTCAGTTGTTATTGCTTTAAACCCTGGATGGTATGAATATAAATTTTTAAATGGAAAAACTTGGGGAACAGAAGAATCTCCAGACAGTCCATGTGCTCTTTGGGACAACAATAGATTATTATATATAAATGATTCTGGAGTTGACGTAAATTTAGTAGCAGTTCCTTTTAACGGTTGTAATGCAGATGGTACAGGATTTTCTTTAACTTATAATGTTGATATGGCTTCTGAAACAGTAAGCGATAATGGTGTTCATTTAGCTGGTTCTATTACAGGTTGGCAACCAAACAAATTTCAATTAACGGATGTATCTGGTACTATTTATAGCAGAACATTAAGATTACCTACCCCAGCAGATTATGCTTTAAATCTTCAATATAAATACCTTAATGGTAATGCTTGGGGAACTGATGAAACACCTGGACCAGAAGCAAGTTGTAGTGCAGTAACAGGAACAGATAGAGTCCTTACAGTATCTACATCTGGAGAACAATTATTCGATGTTTTTAACGGTTGTACTTATACCTTAAGTTTAAACGACAATCCATTTAATGAAATAAACGTTATCTATAATAAATCTACAAATCAAATAGTTATTTCACAAAATAACAATGCATCAAATTTAAATGTCAAAATATTTGACATAACTGGTAAATTAATTAGAAAAAAGGATATAAATAAAGACGTTACATCTTCTCAAATTGATGTAAATGGATTACGCGGATTGTTTTTTATTCAAATCAAAAGCAATAATTCACAATCTGTTAAAAAAGTAATAATTTATTAAAATCAAATATTATCAGATTATTAGGTGATGAAAAAAATAATAAAAATACATTTATATATATTAATACTTGTTTGCTTAAGTTGTCAAACAGAAACAAAAAAAGATACTAATAATTCTACTAACCAAAAATCTTTTAAAACTGAAATAGACTCTATTATTAATCTAATGACTTTAGAAGAGAAAGTTGGTCAGATGAACCAATATACTGGTTTTTGGGATGCAACTGGACCTACTCCTGAATCAGGAAATCAAGCTGTAAAGTATGAACACTTAAAAAAAGGATTAGTTGGTTCAATGCTTAATGTAAGAGGAGCAAAACAGGTAAAAGCCCTACAAAAAATAGCTGTAGAAGAAACTAGATTAGGAATTCCATTAATTTTTGGTTTTGATGTTATTCATGGTTTCAAAACAATTAGCCCTATTCCTTTAGCAGAATCTGCTAGTTGGGACTTAGAAGCTATAAAAAAATCTGCTCAAAACGCCGCAGAAGAATCTGCTGCTTCTGGTATAAATTGGACTTTTGCACCTATGGTAGACATATCTAGAGATGCACGTTGGGGAAGAGTTATGGAAGGTGCAGGTGAAGATCCTTATTTAGGTTCTAAAATTGCAATTGCAAGAGTTAGAGGTTTTCAAGGTGATGATTTATCTTCTCCAAAAACAATTGCAGCTTGTGCTAAACATTTTGCTGCTTATGGTTTTCCAAATGCAGGACGTGAATATAATACCGCAGATATTGGTACTTCTACCTTATACAATTTAGTTTTCCCTCCATTTAAAGCAGCTACTGACGCAGATGTAAAAACATTTATGAATGCTTTTAATTTGTTAAATGATATTCCTGCTACTGGTAACGTATTTTTACAAAGAGAAGTGTTAAAAGGAGAATGGAATTTTAACGGTTTTATGGTTTCAGATTGGGGGTCTATTGGAGAAATGATACCTCATGGTTATGCAAAAAACAATAAACATGCTGCAGAATTAGCCATAAAAGCAGGATCAGATATGGATATGGAATCTAATGCTTATGTAACAGAATTGGCTAATCTTGTTAAAGAAGGTACAGTAAAAGAAAGTCTTGTAGATGATGCTGTAAGAAGAATTTTAAGAGTTAAATTTGAACTTGGTCTTTTTGATGATCCTTACAAATATTGTAATGAAGAAACAGAAAAAAATGTTATTGGTAAAAAGGTATTTCATGAAGATGCTTTAGATATTGCTAAAAAATCTATAGTACTTCTTAAAAACAAAAACAATCTTTTACCTTTAAAAAAGCAAGGACAAAAAATTGCAGTTATAGGTGCTTTAGCTAATGATAAAACCAGTCCATTAGGCAATTGGGTTTTAGCAGGAGAAAACGGTTCTGCTGTATCTGTTTTAGAAGGATTAAAACAATACAAAGGCAATTTAATAACCTATGCAGAAGGAGCAAAAGTAGCCTTACCAAATTCAAAACTTCATTTTACACAAGAACTAGACATTAACAAAACAGATAAATCTGGTTTTTCAGCAGCAATAAAATTAGCAAGAAGGTCAGATGTTGTAGTTATGGTTTTAGGAGAACATGGCTTGCAAAGTGGTGAAGCAAGAAGTAGAACAAATATTGATTTACCAGGTGTTCAACAGGAACTATTAGAAGAAGTATTTAAAGTAAATAAAAACATTGTACTTGTTTTAACCAATGGAAGACCTTTAGCTATTACTTGGGCTGCAGAAAACTTACCTGCCATAGTTGAAACATGGCAATTAGGTACACAAAATGGTAATGCAATAGCTCAAGTTTTGTATGGTGATTACAATCCTAGTGGAAAATTACCTATGACATTTCCAAGAAGTGTTGGTCAAGTTCCTATTTTTTATAATTATAAAAATACAGGTAGACCAAATATAAAAGTAAGAAAAGAAGTATTTAAATCACGTTATATAGATGAAGAAAATACGCCTTTATACCCATTTGGTCATGGTTTAAGTTATACTACTTTTTCTTATAAAAATTTAAATATAAACAAAGCACCTGAAAAAGAAATTAATGTTACTGTAGATGTAACAAATACCGGAAAAGTAAAGGGTAAAGAAGTAGTACAACTTTATATTCAAGATAAAGTTGCTTCAGTTGCTAGACCAGTTAAAGAATTAAAAGGCTTTGAAATGATAGAACTAGCTCCTAAAGAAACCAAAACAATTGAATTTACACTTACTGAAAAAGAACTCGGGTTTTATACAAACAAAGGAGCGTTTATAGTAGAGCCTGGAGAATTTAATGTTTATGTTGGAGGTAGCTCAGACACTAAACTTTCAAGTAAATTTAATCTAGACTAATTAATTTAAATATTATCCAAAATAATTAAAAACAATGAAAAATTTAATCTTTACATTAATAACTTTCTTGACATTATCTCTACATTCTTGTAGTAGCGAGAACCAAGTTGAAGAAGCAGTTCTTCCAACAAACTTATCAATATCAGCAGCTAAAGTTGGTGCTGATGGTAATAATCCTAATGGAGATGGAAGTGGTGTAGTTAATTTCACTATTTCAGCTACAAACGCAACTT
Source organism: Polaribacter sp. Z022 (assembly GCF_023555495.1). Classification (GTDB taxonomy): domain Bacteria; phylum Bacteroidota; class Bacteroidia; order Flavobacteriales; family Flavobacteriaceae; genus Polaribacter. Next base: position 139,159 of record NZ_JALCZO010000006.1, read on the forward strand.
CTTACAAAGTTTTAATAAACAATGAAACTTTAGAACTTTCTCAAAACACTTTTAGTTACACTTTTACACAAGGAGGTACTAATGATTATGATATTCTAGTAGCTGCCTATAATTCTGCTGGAAATATTAGTGTAAATTATTCTTTAACTGTGTATGTAAAAACCGAATTAAAGTTAATTTGGCAAGATGAGTTTGATGCAAATGGAGCCCCAAATTCATCTAAATGGGGTTACAATACAGGAACTGGTAATAATGGTTGGGGAAATAATGAATCTCAATATTATACAGATAGGTTAGATAATGCTATAGTAGAAAATGGTGTATTAAAAATTATGGCAAAAAAAGAGAATTATCAAGGTTCAGAGTATACTTCTGCAAGACTTCTAACTGCTGGTAAATTTGAATTTACATATGGTAGAGTTGATGTACGTGCAAAATTACCTGCTGGTGGTGGTGTATGGCCTGCTATTTGGATGCTAGGAGCAAATTTTGGTTCTGTTGGTTGGCCTGCTTGTGGTGAAATTGATATCATGGAGTATGTTGGTAATAATCCAGGAAATATATCTAGTGCTTTACACACGACATCTAGTTCTGGAAACACTGTTAATCATAAAGTTACATCTATCACTAATGAAACTACAGAATTTCATATTTACTCTGCTATTTGGACTGAAAATAGTATTACATTTTTATTAGATGATGTTGAATATTACACTTATAACCCATCAGTTAAAAATGATGCAACATGGCCTTTTTACAATAATCAATTTTTAATATTAAATATTGCTATGGGGGGTAATTTAGGAGGAACAATTGATCCTAATTTTAGCACATCAACCATGGAAATAGATTATGTAAGAGTTTATCAATAAATCCTTAATAGTAAATAATTAAAATAAAAAAATGAAAAAAGGTACTTATTTACTGCTAATTGCAGCTGTTTCAGCCTTAGGAGGATTACTCTTTGGCTATGATACTGGTGTTATAAATGGAGCTCAATTTTATTTAACTGAACATTTTAACTTAAGTGATGCTTTAAAAGGATGGGTTGTAGGAAGTGCTCTTTTAGGTTGTTTTGTAGGTGCTATTGTTGCTGGTCCTTTAAGCATTAAAATAGGCAGAAAATGGTCTTTAATTATTTCTGCTATCTTCTTTTCACTATCAGCATATGGTTCAGGATTACCAGAAATATTTCCACAATCAGTTAGTATGTTGGTGTTTTTTAGAATCTTAGGTGGCTTAGGTATTGGAATTGCATCCATGAATGCACCAATGTACATTGCAGAAATTGCGCCTTCAAATATTAGAGGACGTATGGTTACTTATTATCAATTAGCAATAGTTATTGGCTTTTTTGTAGTATTTCTAGTCACTTATTTTATTGGAAATAATTTAACAGTAACTGAGAATATTGAATTTGGTTGGAGACGTATGTTTTGGTCAGAATTAATACCAAGTATTTTATTTTTGGGGCTTCTGTTTGTTGTTCCTAAAAGCCCAAGATGGTTGGCACTAAAAGGAAAAGACAATGAAGCTTTATCCGTTTTAAAAAAAATAAATGGTAATAAAATTGCATCTAAAGAAATCATTCTTATTAAAGATTCAATAAACAAAAATAATGATGGAACTAAGGTTAACTATTTTTCTAAAGCTGTTTTAATTATCATAATAATAGGAACTGTGCTTTCAATGCTACAACAATTTACAGGAATAAATGCAGTGCTATATTATGGTGCAGATATCTTTGAAAAATCACTTGGTTTTGGAAAAGAAGATGTGCTAGCTCAACAGATACTATTGGCTTTTGTAAATTTGGTATTCACATTTATAGCTATGTTTACTGTAGATAAATTTGGTAGAAAACCTTTGCTTTTCATAGGTTCTGTTGGGATGATAATTGGATTCTTACTTTTAGGTATTACACTGCAACAACAAAATGTTGGAATGTTATCATTAATAGGCGTACTAATATTTATCGCTTCTTTTGCTTTGTCTATGGGACCTGTAGTATGGGTTTTATTATCAGAAATGTTTCCAAATAAAATAAGAAGTGTAGCTATGTCTGTTGCAGTTGCAGCACAATGGGCTGCCAATTATATTGTATCACAATCTTTTCCTGTTGTTATGGGAAGTGAAACTAATAATAATGCACCTTGGAATGGCTCTTTGCCTTACTTTATATTTATAGTTTTCATTTTAGTTATCGTAATTATAACTTATAAATTTATTCCTGAAACTAAAGGTAAGTCACTTGAAGAGATAGAAGGGTATTGGAAATAAATTCACTATTTTATGTATTGTAAATTGTAAAACTTAAAGTGCTATCAATTTTATAAGTACCATAAATGAGTTATCATTCTGCCACTTGAACTAAAACAAAAAACCTTGATATATATTATCAAGGTTTTTTTATTTATTTTTAAAAAATTTATGATAATTTAAGAATTACATATTATTACTCAAAAAAACCATAAATAAAATAATATCTTAACATTTACATAATAAATTAAGATTTTTCTTGCTTTTCTAACTTTTATAATTATATTCGAAAAATTAAAGATTATAAAACAGAGCAACGTAGAATGGATTTATTAGAAAGAGCTGTAGAATTTGAAAATAGAAAATTCTCATTTAAAACTACTAGCGATAGAATTTTAGCTTCTAGAGAGGTTAAAGCCTTAATTTTAGAGCTAAATGAAGTATACAAATTAGAAAAAGATTCTGAAATTATGGATCAAATGAAGCGTTTAACAGCTGTTAAGCAAAAAATTGAAAAACGCTTAAAGGGAAGACCTTAAAAGAATAAAAAACACTGAAGAAAGTAAAAGTCATAATAATAAATTATTATTTCTTTTACTTTCTTAATTTATCTTAGTCCCACTCGTTACGATTTAGATTTTCAACTAAATCAACCTTTAGCTTTTAAATAAGTTATCTTCAATTATTCTTCTTTTAATATTTGTTTTGCTGGTTATTTGTTATGCTGGTTTGAGTAAAATATTTTTTGCTTTAAAACGATATACCTACATCTATACAAATAACTTCTGTTTTAAATTATTTTTTATAATACTAACCAACAAAAAGACAATATGAACACACTAGAAGTAGCTAAAAAATGGCAAGAAATGTGCCAACAAGGTAAAAATATTGAATGCATAGAAGAACTTTATGCTGATAATATTACAAGTAAAGAAATGCCTGGGGTACCTTATGGAGAAGTTATTTCTGGCAAAAAAGAAGTTTTAGAAAAAAGCAAACAATGGTTGGATGATGTAATTGAATTTCATAGTGGAGAAATTTCTGATCCAGTTGTAGCTGGGAATCATTTTACTAGTAAAATGTCTTTTGACGTTACATTTAAAAGTAGAGGAAGGCAACAAATGGAAGAAGTTTGCGTTTTTGAAGTAAAAGATGGTAAAATTACGAATGAACAATTCTTTTATACCATGTAATAAATTATTTATTCTTGATAAAAAGCTTCAATTAATTTGGAGCTTTTTTTGTAAAAAAATAGAAAATATTTTGGTAAATATTAATAATTGTTTTTTATTTGCGCTCTCAAAATAAAAGCCGATGTAGCTCAGCTGGCTAGAGCAGCTGATTTGTAATCAGCAGGTCGTGGGTTCGAGTCCCTCCATTGGCTCTATTAGAATAAAAGTCTCAATTTTTTTGAGACTTTTTTTTATTCAATTTTTTAAATTAAATAATTTAATCTCTAAATAATATTTTTATTTTCAGTTATATTATTAATTAAAAAAACTTTAAGAAATTATAAAATCTTTATTATTTTAGTCAAATAATTACCCTAAACACAATTATATGCTTGTTATTGGAATTGCAGGAGGTACAGGAAGTGGAAAAACAACTGTTGTAAATAAGATTATAAAACATTTACCAACAGATGAAGTTTGTGTTATTTCTCAAGACTCTTATTATAATGCTACTAAAAATCTTTCTTATGAAGAAAGAACCAAAATTAATTTTGATCATCCAAGAGCAATTGATTTTGATTTAATAGTTAAACATATTAAAGAATTAAAATCAGGAAAAACAATTGAACAACCTATATATTCTTTTGTTACACATAATAGAACTTCTGATACTCTTGTAACTCATCCAAGAAAGGTTGTAATTGTAGAAGGAATTTTAATTTTTAATAATTCTGAACTAAGAGATTTATTTGATATCAAAATATTTGTTCACGCAGATACTGACGAAAGATTAATTAGAAGAGTTAGAAGAGATATTTCTGAAAGAGGTAGAGATATTGATGAGGTCTTAAATCGTTATCAAGACACATTAAAACCAATGCATAGACAGTTTATAGAGCCTACTAAAAATTTTGCTGATATTATTATACCTAATGATAGACACAATACAGTAGCAATAGATATTGTAAGAACAGTAATTAACGAACGTTTGTAAACATGACTCTTAAAGAGATAAGAAAGAACATTTTTGTAAAAGTTATAACAAATATTTTTGTTTTAATTTTAATTCCATTTTTAATTTGGATGTTTTTTTTTGATGAAAACTCTTATATAGTTCATAATAAATTTGATAAAGAAATTAATGACTTAGAGAGTACAATATCTTTTTACAAAAAAAAAATAGCTGAAGATAAGGCTACTATAAAAAAACTAGAAGATTCTCTTCAATTAGAACGATTTGCTAGAGAAAAGTATTTAATGAAAAAAGAAAATGAAGATATTTATTTAATTGAATTTGATACAATAAAAAAATAAATGGAAACATCACTATTTGATGAATTTGAAAAGACTTCAATTGCTGCTTGGAAAAATAAAATTCAAGTAGACTTAAAAGGTGCAGATTATAATGACACTCTTCTTTGGAAATCTAAAGAAAACATTATAGTTAAACCTTTCTATAGTCATGAAGATAGAGTGAATCTTAATACTGATGCTCCTAAAAAAGGGTTTAACATCTGTCAAACAATATTTGTTGATGATGTAACAATTGCTAATTCATTAGCTTTAGATGCTTTAAAAAGAGGTGCTAATTCAATTCAATTTAAAGCAAATACTAAATTTGATTATCAAAAATTACTTCAAAATTTAAACCTAAAATCAGTAAAACTATACTTTGAAATCTCATTTTTAGATGAAGATTTTATCATAGAAATCTCAAACTATATAAATTCTGAAAACACATTTTTTCAAATAGATATTATTGGAAATTTAGCTGAAACTGGAAACTGGTATTACAATTTAAATGAAGACTTCAATCGTATAGAAAAAATTAAAAAACACGCCAAAAATTGTATTTCTGTATCTTTAGGTTTATATGAAAACTGTGGAGCAACAATTACCCAACAATTGGCCTACACATTAGCTCATGCTAATGAATACTTACAAAAATTTGGAAGTGAAATTGCAAATAAAATACATTTCTGCTTTTCTGTTGGAAGTAATTATTTTTTTGAAATTGCAAAGTTAAGAGCATTTCGTATATTATGGTCAGCAGTATTAAAAGAGTATGATGTACATAATTTAAAAGCTCATATTTTTACAAAACCTAGTTCTAGAAATAAAACTTTATACGATTATAATGTTAATTTATTAAGAACAACCTCTGAATGTATGAGTGCTATTTTAGGTGGTTCTGATTCAATCGCTAATTTGTCTTATGACTCAATTTACCATAAATCTAATGAGTTTGGTGAAAGAATTTCTAGAAATCAATTATTAGTTTTACAACAAGAGAGTAATTTTAAAGAAGCTCAAAATTTTGCAGATGGTTCTTATTACATAGAATCAATTACAAATCAATTAGCAGAAAATGCATTAACTTTATTTAAACAAATTGAACAAAGTGGTGGTTTTTTAAAACAATTAAAAAACGGTGTAATTCAGAAAAAAATTAAAGAAAGTGCTAAAAAAGAGGAAAATGATTTTCTTGAAAAAGAACTAATTTTACTTGGAACTAACTTTCAGCAAAACAAAAAGGATTTAATGCTTCAAAATTTAGAGCTTTATCCGTTTGTAAAACAAAGAAACATAAAAACACTAATTTCCCCATTAACCAGAAACCGAATTTCAGAACCTCTAGAAAAGAAGCGTCTAGAAGATGAAAAAGGTAACACCCTTACAGAAAATGGATAAAAACAAAGAAATTCTTAACAAACAAAAAAGACAAAATGAAATAAAAAAAGAAATTAAGGAAATCAAAAAAAAACTTCCTTCTTTTTTAATAGGATTCATTTTTTTCACAGTAGTTAGCCTTTATTTTTTAGAAGAAAAATTTTATCTTTTTTTTGGAAATAGTGTTGATTTTGTAAGAGCAATTGTTATTCTTTTAGGTGTTTTTTCTTTAGGTTTTGTTTTAAAAAGTTATCTTAAGATTAAGAAAAAAGAAAAAGAATCAAAAGCAATTGGTTCTCAATTATATAAACTTCAAAAATTAGAAGTAGATCAAAAAAATGAGTAGAAAAGACCTTCAACATATCAAATTAGAAAAGAGTAAAAATCTAAACAACTCTCCTTTATTTAATCATGAAGGATTTGTTGCAGGAATTGCTCCAAATTTAAGGGGGCCTTATTCTACAATGTATGTTAGAAGACCTTGGACCATTAGACAGTATGCAGGTTTTTCTACAGCAGAAGAAAGTAATGCTTTTTATAGAAGAAATTTAGAAGCGGGTCAAAAAGGACTTTCAGTTGCATTTGATTTGGCAACTCATAGAGGTTATGATTCTGATCATGAACGAGTTCAAGGTGATGTTGGAAAAGCAGGAGTTGCAATAGATTCTGTAGAAGACATGAAGGTATTATTTGACCAAATTCCTTTAGATAAAATGTCTGTTTCTATGACAATGAATGGAGCAGTTTTACCCATTTTAGCTTTTTATATTGTTGCTGCAGAAGAACAGGGAGTTTCTTTAAATAAACTTTCTGGAACCATACAAAATGATATTCTTAAAGAATTTATGGTTAGAAACACGTACATCTATCCTCCTTCTCCATCTATGAAAATTATTGCTGATATTTTTAAATATACCAGTAAAAATATGCCTAAATTTAATTCTATTTCTATTTCAGGATATCATATGCAAGAAGCTGGAGCTACTGCAGAAATTGAATTAGCATACACTCTTGCAGATGGATTAGAATACATAAGAAAAGGAATTGAAGCAGGAATGGACATTGATGCATTTGCTCCAAGACTTTCTTTCTTTTGGGCAATTGGTATGGATCATTTTACAGAAATTGCAAAAATGCGAGCAGGTAGAATGCTGTGGGCCAAAATTGTAAAACAATTTAATCCTAAAAACCCTAAATCTTTAGCCCTTAGAACTCACTGTCAAACCAGTGGTTGGTCTTTAACAGAACAAGATCCATTTAATAATGTAGCAAGAACAACAATTGAAGCCATGGCTGCTGCTTTTGGTGGAACTCAAAGTCTTCATACAAATGCTTTAGATGAAGCCATTGCTTTGCCTACTGATTTTTCAGCAAGAATTGCTAGAAATACTCAAATATATTTACAACAAGAAACTCATATAACAAAAACTGTTGATCCTTGGGCAGGAAGTTATCATGTTGAAAAACTAACAGAAGATATTGCCAATAAAGCTTGGGAATTGATTCAAGAAGTTGAAGATTTAGGAGGAATGACTAAAGCTATTGAAAAAGGCATTCCAAAAATGCGAATAGAGGAAGCTGCTGCAAAAAAACAAGCAAAAATTGATAGTGGACAAGATGTAATTGTTGGTGTAAACAAATATCAATTAAAAGAAGAAGATCCTTTACATATTTTAGAAGTTGATAATGAAGCTGTTCGTAATTCTCAAATTGAAAGACTAAATCAAATAAAAGAAAGTAGAAATAATACTGAAGTCAAAAAATCTTTAATAGCTTTAACTGAAGCTGCAAAGTCTGGAAATGAAAATTTATTAGACTTGGCTGTTAAAGCAGCAAAAAACAGAGCTACTTTAGGTGAAATATCTGATGCTTTAGAAACTATTTTTGGAAGACATAAAGCAGTTCATAAAACCATTTCTGGCGTGTATAGTAAAGAAATTAAAAACGACAAACTTTTTAAGAAAGCTACAGATTTAGCAGATAAATTTGCTGAATTAGAAGGTAGACGTCCTAGAATAATGATTGCTAAATTAGGACAAGATGGACATGACAGAGGTGCAAAAGTTGTTGCCACAGGTTATGCAGATTTAGGATTTGATGTAGATATTGGTCCCTTATTTCAAACACCACAAGAAGCTACTAAACAAGCAGTAGAAAATGATGTGCACATATTAGGTATTTCTTCTTTAGCTGCTGGACATAAAACCCTAGTACCTCAAGTAATTACTGCTTTAAAAGAATATGGTAGAGATGACATTATGGTAATTGTTGGAGGAGTTATACCTGCTCAAGATTATCAATTTTTATTTGATGCTGGTGCTGTAGGTGTATTTGGTCCAGGAACTAAAATTTCTCAAGCTGCAATTGATATGTTATCTATTTTAATTGATAGTGTTGTAGATTAATTTAGTTTTTAAAAATTAAAACCTTTTTATCTTTTTTTAACAAACCTTAACAGTAAAAAAGAACATACTAGAATAGGTATTATTTCTTTTATCCGTAAATTTGCGTGACTAAAAAAAACTACCAAACTAGAATGAAAAAAATTCTTAACATACTCTACTCTACTCGTTTAATGGCAATTTTATTTATTCTCTTTGCTACAGCAATGGGTATTGCCACATTTATAGAAAATGATTTTGGTACACAAACCTCTAAAGCCTTGGTTTATAACACTTGGTGGTTTGAGTTAATCATGTTGTTTTTTGTGATTAATTTCTTTGGAAACATTTTTAGATACAGATTATACAAAAAAGAAAAATGGGCTGTGTTATTATTTCATTTATCATTTTTGTTTATTTTAATAGGTGCTGGAGTAACTCGTTACATAGGTTATGAAGGTATTATGTTAATTAAAGAAGGAGAAACTACTAATAAGTTTTTATCTGAAACAACTTATTTAAATGCCATTGTTGACAATGGGAAACTGCAAAAACCAGAAATTAACAGACCTCTTATACTTTCTGCATGGGGTAAAAATTCTTGGTCTTTTTCTGACTCTTTTAATTCTGAAGGAAAAAAACAGGATTTTAGTTTTAAGCTAGTTGATTATATTCCATGGGCTGAAAAGAAATTGGTTGAAGATGAAAATGGTGTAGAACACTTATTTTTTGTTGAATCTTCAGAAGGTACAAGACATGAACATTGGCTTAAAAAAGGAACTATACAAAATATTCACGGAGTTTTAGTTGGCTTTGAAGCTACTGAAAACAATGCTTCCATCAACTTTAAAAAAGAAGATGGCAATTTAAAAATAACTTCTAAAGACAATGGAGATTGGTTTAGAATGGCAGATCAAAAAAGAGGAAAAATTACTAAAGATTCTACACAAAACTTCCAATACTTAACATTACATAACATTTCTGGTTTGCAATTTGTAATTCCTAGACCTGCAGAAAAAGGAATTATGAAAACAGTTAGCGGTCCTAAAAACGATAAAAAATTAGATGTCTTAATTGTTGATGTAACAAGTAATAACGAAACTAAAAGAATAGAATTAACAGGAGGAAAATTTAATTCTCAAGGTTCTAAAGAAGTTTCTGTTGGTGGGTTAAATTTTAGAATGTTATATGGTTCTAAAATATTAGAAACACCATTTTCTGTTAAACTAAATGACTTTCAATTAGAAAAATATCCAGGTTCAGAAAGTGCTGCTTCTTATGCAAGTGAAGTAACAGTTGTTGATACTGATAAGACTTTTGATTATAGAATTTTTATGAATCATATTTTGGACCATAAAGGATATAAGTTTTTTCAATCTAGTTACGATTTATCTGGACCTGTAGAAGAAACTCACCTTTCTGTAAATCATGATTTCTTAGGTACTTTTATTACTTATTTTGGGTATTCTCTTTTATACTTTGGATTAATTTGTATTCTATTTGCTAAAAATACTCGCTTTGATGATTTAAAAAATAGACTTAAGAAAATTAGAAAAAAGAAAATGTCTTTAACAGTTATTGCTGCTTTATTATTTTCTAGCATTAGTTTTTCTCAACATGACACTCATCAACCAAATAGAATTAGCAAACAACAAATAGATTCTATTTTAAAAGCAAATTTAGTTGACATTGATCATGCAGAAAGTTTTAACAAATTAGTAATACAAGATGCTGGTGGACGTATGAAACCTGCACATACTTTTGCTTCTGAATTGGTTAGAAAAGTAAGTAAAACAGAAACTTTTAATGGCATGCAAGCTAGTCAAGTTTTACTTTCTATTATTGAAAACCCAAGACTTTGGTTTGAAGTGCCTGTTATTTATTTAGAAGAAGGAAACACTAAAATTAGAGAAACTTTAAACCTTCCTATTGATGCAGAATACGCTCGTTTATCAGATTTTATAACTCCAAGAGGGGCTTATAAAATTAAAGAACAAGTTGCTGAAGCGCAAAAGAAAAATGTAAAAAATAAGTTTGAAAAAGACTTGATAAAAATTGATAGACGTGTAGGTTTATTATACAGTGCAATTGGAGGTGGTATTTTACGTATTTACCCTATTCCTAATGACGAAAACAACACTTGGGTTTCTCAACCAGAAACCGCTAATGCAGGTTTTAAAGCTACAGATTCTGTTTTTGTTCGTCAATCTTTACCTGTTTACATCCAACTTTTACAAGATGCAAAAAAGACAAAAGACTACTCTAAAGCTGATCAAATTTTAGACGGATTAAAAAAGTTTCAAAAGAAGTTTGGATCTGAAGTACATCCTTCAGAAAATAAAATAGAATTAGAGATTACCTATAATAAAATGCAACCTTTTCAAAGACTTGCTAAACTCTATGGATTTGTTAGTTTGTTTTTAATCATTTTTGTTTTTGTACAAATTTTCAATTCAAAAAAATGGGTAAACACTGTAGTAAAGGTTTTAATAGGCTTAGTTGTAACTTTGTTTATTCTTCATACTTTAGGATTAATTTCTAGATGGTATATTAGTGGTAATGCTCCTTGGAGTAATGCTTACGAATCTATAATTTATGTTGCCTGGGCAACCATGTTATTTGGGTTATTCTTTGGTAGGAAATCTGCTTTAACAATTACAGCCACTACTTTTTTAACTGCTATTATTTTAGCTTTTGCACATCAAAACTGGTTAGATCCAGAAATTGCAAACTTACAACCTGTTTTAAATTCTTGGTGGTTATTAGTGCATGTTTCTATTATTGTTGCTAGTTATGGACCTTTTTCTTTAGGAATGATTTTAGGAATCTTTGCTTTAGTTTTAATGGCCTTTACTAATGAAAAGAACAAAAAGAAAATGGACTTAAACATAAAAGAAATTACCATAATTAATGAGATGGCAATTACTGTTGGTTTAGTAATGCTTACTATTGGTAACTTTCTTGGAGGTATGTGGGCTAATGAAAGTTGGGGACGTTATTGGGGTTGGGACCCTAAAGAAACTTGGGCTTTAATTTCTATTATGATTTATGCTTTTGTATTGCATATGAGATTAATACCTGGTTTAAGAGGAAGGTTGTCTTTTAACTTTGCTGCTGCTTTTGCTTATTTATCTATTATGATGACTTACTTTGGTGTAAATTTCTATTTATCTGGCTTGCATTCTTATGCAAGTGGAGATCAAGCTGTAACACCAAAAGAGGCTTACATCTATATTGGAGCACTAGTTTTACTTACAGTAATAGCTTCATTTAAATACAAGAAATACTTTAAAAAGTAACGATTTAATTTAGCAAGAAAATGTATTTTTGCTTTTGATTAAAAAAAATAAAAAAACAATATGTTTCATAAAAATATAAAATTAATTATAGCAGGTTTACTTACTGTTTGGGCTGTTTATCAATTTACTCAAGTAAATATAATGAACGGAATTTCTATCTTACTTTTAGCTGGAATTTTTGTGTTGTTGTACTTTAAGAATGAATTTATTTTAATGGCTTTTTTACAATTGCGTAAACAAAACTTTGAAGGAACTAAAAAATGGTTAGGATACATTAAAAATCCTGAGGCTGCATTAATTACTAAACAACAAGGTTATTACAATTATTTGCATGGAATTATTTTAAGTCAGACTAACATTACTCAAGCTGAAAAATTTTTACGTAAAGCTGTAAAATTAGGTTTAGCAATGGATCATGATTTAGCAATGGCAAAATTACAATTAGCAGGAATTGCAATGACTAAAAGACGTAAACGTGAAGCTACTAACTTAATGGCTGAAGCTAAAAAATTAGATAAACACGGAATGTTAAAAGAACAAATGCAAATGATGAAACAACAAATGAAAAAGATTTAATTCTTTGTTGATTACTGATATAAAAAAATCCGCTTTAAAGCGGATTTTTTAGTTTTATAAATTTATCTAAAAAATTATTCTAATTCTTTAAGCTTGCAAACTAGTTTAGCCCTGATAGAAATGACATCCTTTTTATGCTATATTAGGTTCTGTATTACTTACAAGGAAAAACTACCTTTTCTAAATATAAACAGATGTTAAAACAAATTCAGCATAAAAAGATATAATGGATAGCAGGAAATAGCTTCTAAAAAAAAGCTAATTCCTACTACTATTATTTTAATCTGGTTAAGCTTAGATCTTGATTGTATTTTACAATAAATAACCCTTTGTTTTCTGAAGTTCCAAAAAGTTTATTATTATAATCAAATTTGCTTTCTATTCTATAAGAAGCGCCTTCTTTAAAAGTATATTTTAAATCTTTACCAGATGCTAATCGAATTAAAATATCGTAAGTAATATCAAAACCTTTTGTTGCGTAATAAGAAGGCAAAGCATTATTTTTTCTAAAATATTGCTTATTAAATAATTCTGTTGACGCAGAAGATTCATCTACATATTCATCACTTACGTACGTTAAATTAACTTTTGCTAATTTTAAATTGGCAATTTTATTAAATGCACGTCCTTTATTATAAGTAAATACAGTAACATTTGTAGAATCAGGCAAGCTTATTAAGCTGTTAATAGCATCAGCAACTAAAACATCATCATTAGATGTTAAAACAACCCAGTTATTTTCATTAGGTTTTAAAATTTCTAAAAAACGATCTTTTGCAATATAACCATCTTTAGGTTTTAAAACATTTACTACATTTATAGAATCATGAGATTCTAAAGATGCTTTCATAACATTATTAGAAATATTAGAAGTTGTTTTACCATCTCCTACTAAAATTAAATTCCCCTCTGTATAACTTTCTTTTATAAAAGTTGTAAGTTCTTCTCTAAAAACACTTTTCTCTGGAGAAGTTTTTATTAGTTTAGATGAAGAAAATTTAGATTGTTTTTTTGAATAATGTGGAAATACTACAGGAGTATTAACGCTACTTGCAATTACTTCTGCTTCTTCAGAATAAAGAGGGCCAATAATTACGTCATTATCATTTAAATTATTTTCTTCTAAAATATTTTTAATTTTAGTTCCTTTCTTTTCTGTATCAAAAACATTTAAATCTATTAGAATACCTTGTTTTCTTAAAGAATCAATTGCTATTTCTGTTCCTAAATAAAAATCAGTTACAATATTAGCTAGCCTACTGTTTATAAAAAGGTCTTTAGATTTTATTGTATCATTTTCATTGGTTTTAAAAGGAAGTAATAAAGCAACTTTTAAAGAGACCTCTGCATCAATTACATCTTCATAAATATGTACTTCAGTTTTCTCCTCTCCTTCTTCAATCTCTTTAATCTTAATAATTTGACCAACTTTTAAACCTTCAGAAAGTTCTGGGTTTAAAACAATCATTTCTTCTTGAGTAACATTATAAAAACGAGTAAGACTGTAAAAAGTATCGCCTTTTTTAACTTCGTAAACAACGAAATTCTTTTTTAATTCCTCTAAAATAGATTCTTTATCAGTAGTAACTTCATCAACTATTGTTGGGTCTATCTTTTTAGTTTCATCTATTACTACATCATCTTTTTTAGTGTTATTAGTAGCAATCTTTTTATTTGGAATTACAATTATAGTATTAGCTTCTGGTTTTCTACCAACATCAGGATTTAAGCGAAGTAAATCTTTGGTTTTCATATCCAAACTTTTGGCTATGATTTTCATAGTTTCACCTTGTTTAACCTTATAATTAACATACTTTTTTTGCTGACCGCAAGAAACAGTAAATGTTAAAATACATAGAAAAACAAAAAACTTTACATGTTTCATATATTTTATTCCCATTCTATAGTTGCAGGAGGTTTAGAACTGATATCATAAACAACTCTATTTACACCTTTTACTTGATTTATAATTTTATTAGATGTTTTTTGCAAAAATTCATAAGGTAAATTTACCCAATCTGCAGTCATTCCATCTGTACTTTCTACAGCTCTTAAAGCTACTACTTTTTCATAAGTTCTTTCATCACCCATAACTCCAACAGAATTTACTGGTAATAACATAGCACCTGCTTGCCAAACACTATCATACAAACCGTCTTCTTTTAACCCATTGATAAAAACAGCATCTACTTCTTGTAAAATTCTTACTTTTTCTGCTGTAATATCTCCTAAGATACGAATTCCTAATCCTGGACCTGGAAAAGGATGACGTCCTAACAATTCTGGATCAATCCCCATAGAAGCACCAACTCTTCTTACTTCATCTTTAAAGATCATTTTTAATGGTTCAACAATTTTTAATTTCATAAAATCTGGCAATCCACCAACATTATGATGACTTTTAATTGTTGCAGAAGGACCTCCATTAACAGATACAGACTCAATTACATCAGGATAAATAGTTCCTTGAGCCAACCAAGTTACATCTTTAATTTTATGCGCTTCATCATCAAAAACTTCAATAAAAGCATTACCAATAGCTTTTCTTTTCTTCTCTGGGTCTGTTACACCTTTTAATGCTTCTAAAAAACGTGCAGAAGCATCTACTCCTTTAACGTTTAATCCCATTCCTTCGTATCTTTTTAATACAATTTCGAACTCATTTTTACGTAAAAGTCCGTTATTTACAAAAATACAGTAAAGATTGTCTCCAATAGCTTTGTTTAATAATACAGCTGCTACAGAAGAATCTACTCCTCCAGAAAGTCCTAAAACAACTTTATCGTTACCAACTTTTTCTCTAATATCTGCTACAGTGTTTTCTACAAAACATTGTGGAGTCCAAGTTTGCTCTACTCCTGCTATTTTAACTAAAAAGTTTTCTAATAATTGTTTACCGTCTTTAGAGTGATAAACTTCTGGGTGAAATTGAATTGCATATGTAGTTTCTCCTTCAATTTTATAAGCAGCATTTTCTACATCTTTTGTACTTGCCAATAATTGCCCATTGGTTGGTAATTCTTTAATAGTATCTGAATGACTCATCCAAACCTGACTACCTTCTGAAATTCCATCAAAAAAAGATTCATCACTTTTTATAAATGATAAATTAGCTCTTCCATATTCTCTTGTGTTAGAGGGTGCTACTTTACCTCCAGAAAAATGAGCTAAATATTGAGCTCCATAACAAACCGCTAAAACTGGTTTCTTACCTCTAATTTCTGATAAATCAGGATGTAAAACATTTTCTCCTCTAACCGAATTTGGGCTACCAGATAAGATTACCGCTTTAAATTCTGATTGGTTTTTAGGTGGATGATTAAATGGATGAATTTCACAGTAAATGTTTAATTCTCTTACTCTTCTCGCAATTAATTGTGTGTATTGCGATCCGAAATCTAAAATAAGTACGTTGTGTTGTTGCATGCGCAAAAATACTATTTCAGATTAAATTTTAATACTGAAATTTGTTTTTTTTAGCACTAATTAGAATTCGTGTGTATTTCTAAAGAATTAGATTTAGAAATTAGTACTTATAAACAATAGCATTTAGGTTCATTCCTGCACCAACAGAAGCAAAAATTACTACATCTCCTTTATTAATTTCATGGTTTTCAATTTCTCCTTTTTTAACCAAATCTAATAAGGTAGGTACTGTAGCAACAGAACTGTTTCCTAATTTGTGTATACTCATTGGCATAATATCTTTAGGAACTTTCTTTTTATACAATCTAAAAAAACGTTTTATAATTTGTTCGTCCATTTTTTCATTTGCTTGATGGATAAAAACCTTTTTTACATCATCTATAGAAACTCCACTTTTATCTAATGCTATTTTCATAGCTTTAGGTACATTTATAAGCGCAAACTCATAAATTTTTCTTCCTAACATTTTAATATAGCGTATATCTTTATCTGCTTGTTTATTAAAAGATTCTCCGTAAAAAAGATAATATGCTTCTTCTTTAGCAAAAGTTTGAGTTGCATGACTTAAAATACCTGAATCGTTTTCTTCTGTTGCTTCTACAATACAAGCTCCTGCACCATCACTAAAAATCATAGAATCTCTATCAAATTTATCTACAACCCTAGATAAAGTTTCTGCACCAATTACTAAACATTTTTTTGCAATACCAGCTTTAATAAATGCTTGGGCTTGTATAACGCCTTCTACCCAACCTGGACAACCAAAAAGAATATCATATGCTACACAATTAGGGTTTTCAATACCCAATTTATATTTTACTCTTGTTGCTAAACTTGGTAAAATATCACTTTGTATTGCTCCTTGTTTTACATCGCCAAAATTGTGAGCTAAAATTATATAATCTAACTCTTCTGCATTTACATTTGCGTCTTCTATTGCTTTTTTACTAGCTAAATAAGCTAAATCTGAAGTGTTTAGTTCTGGTTTTGCATAACGCCTTTCTTCAATACCTGTAATTGCCTTGAATTTTTCTATAATTTCATCATTCTTTGCATTAAAAGAAGAACCATCTTCATTTAAAAAATCTTCTTTTAAAAACTCTTTGTTTTCTTTTTTTACTGAAGGAATAAAGGCTCCTGTACCAGTTATTTTTGATGAAATCATAATTGAGAATAAGTATTATTTTATTGAAAAAATACAAGCACTAATTTACGATTTCTTGCAATTAATAATTTTATTTTAGCTAAAATAAAATGATATTCAAAACGATAATTTTTGAGAAATATCTATTAAATAAAAAAGTTTAAATTAATTATAGACACCTAGTTTTACCTCCATAACAGTAGCAATAGACCTTGCTCTATTTTTCATGTTGTGAGAAATTTCTCCAGAAAAATTGGCATCGATTGTTTGAAACAAATACGATACCCAAATATCAAAATGCTCTTTTTTAAAGGTTACAAAAACATTCTTATCAACATGTTTTTTCATTACATTATTTTCATAAGTATGTGTATCAAATAATATATCATTCCAAAAATCTGAAATAATATTTAGATGTTCTTCTAAGTGATTTTGAGCAACAATATCTTCGAAAAAAGGTATCATTTTTTGATCTGCTAATAATTTATCATAAAACTTAGTTATTATAAATTTGATATCTTTTCTTGATGAAATATCTGGTGTCATATTTTGAATTTAATATTCTGAAAGATTATAAAATAATTGCCAATAATGTTTAAAGTTGCTATATGCGTTAGGGATTGAAACGGCATCCTTTTTGTTTTTTTTTTAAACAAAAAGATATAGTGTAAAGCCCGTTAAAACGCCCAAATAAAATATCTACAAATAAGAACTATCAAAAGAAAATGGAAGCAAAGAAAGTAATGATTCTGTTTTAACAACCTCTCCTTCTTCTCCCATAAAAATTAATGGAAATGATTCTTTTTGATTGATTTCATACTCAGATAAAGTTTGTCTACAAGCTCCACAAGGACCTACAGGTTTATCAACTTTAGAAATTGAAGAACTTGCTGATATAGCCAATTTTTTTATTTTCATGTTTGGATATGTAGAAGCTGCTTTCCAAATAGCAACTCTTTCTGCACACATACCAGATGGATATGCTGCACTTTCTTGGTTGTTTCCTAAAATAACTTCTCCATTATCTAATAATAAAGCTGCACCAACATTAAATTTAGAATAAGGAGCATATGCTTTTTCTCTTGCTTCAATTGCTTTATTCATAAGCATATTGTCTTCTTCTAAAAGTTCTGAAATATCTTTATAAATAATTGCTGAAGTTGAAATTTCAATTTTTCTCATAAAAATCTGTTCGTCAAAAAAAGCAGCCTTTATTGACTGCTTTTAAATGTTGTATAAACTTACTAAAAATAATTGACTTTTAATAATCGTCAAACACTTCTCCTAAATCAAATGATAAAGAAAAACGTAGTGAATTTTCTAAAGGATTATTTACATCTGAAGAGTTTACTAAATATGATAAATCAATATTCATTGCATTGGTTTTAAAACCACCTCCTAAAGTAAAATATTGTCTATTACCTTTGTCTGCACTTTCATGAAAATATCCTGCTCTTAATGCAAAAGCTTGATTGTATAAGTACTCTGCACCAAATGCGTATGTAAATTCTTTTAACTCTTCACTAAATCCTCCTGGAGCATCTCCAAAAGAGCTAAAGATTCCTTCTACCCAACCTTTATCTACCTCAGAACCATCTAATTGTGGAGTTGGCACTAAAAGTTTTGTAAACTCTACGTTAGTAGAAATTGTATTGTAATCATCTAAAATAAAATCGAAACCACCTCCTAATTTTAAATTAGTTGGTATAAAATCTTCATCACCAGGAGTGTAAGAAACTTTTGGTCCTATGTTAGAAATATTAAATCCTATTCTGTAACGTCCGTTAAAATTACCATAGTTTTCTTCAAAAGATTGGTAATATCCAGAAACATCTACAGCAAAAGAATTTATTGGTTGTAAAGAGTTTCCAGCTGTACCATTAAATGCAAGGTTAGATCTAATATATTTTAAAGATACACCTCCAGAAAAAGTTTCGCTTAATTTTAATGCATAAGAACCTGTTACTACAAATTCGTTAGGGTTAATAGTACCATTTGGGTTACCACTACTATCTGTTAAATCTATTTGACCTAAAGAAAAATATTTAAAATCTGCACCCCAAGCAGCATTATCACTAAACCTATTTATATAAGAACCACTTCCTATAAAAATGTCATCGGTTAAATTACGTAACCAAGGAGAATATGTTATACCTGTTTTAACTTGTCTATTACTAAATGCTATTTTTGCTGGATTGTGAAAAAGAGAAAATGCATCTGCAGTTGTTGCAACTCCCATATCTCCCATTCCTCCTGCTCTAGCATCTGGAACAATTAATAAAAAAGGTGTAGCAGTTGTTATTCCTCCTGTAACTTCTGTATTTGTTTGTGCAGAAATTTTTACACTTACAAAAGCACATAGTAAAAAGTAGATTCCTAATTTTTTCATTTGATATTATTCTGATTTTTGTTTGACAAATATCTAAATTTTATTGAAGTATAACTAATTTTTCATACTTCTCTGAAACTAGATTACTTGTAGTTGATTTTACTTTTAATTTATATATGTAGACTCCTTTTCCTATTTTATTACCAAAATCGTCTAAACCATTCCAAGTTATATTTCTTGATAAATTACCAGTGGTTAGAACATTTTGATTTATTGTTTTTACCAATTTACCTGAAACAGTAAAAATTTGAACTTGAACTTCTAGGTTTTCATTAGGTTTATTATGATTAAACCAAAACTCTGTGTAATTTACAAAAGGGTTTGGATAATTTAAAACATTTTCTAAATTTAAAATAGCATCACTTACAACCACGAAATTTAACGTACTCTCTGATGAATTATTGTATGTATCCCAAGCTTTTATTTTTAAAGTATGTGGACCAACATCTAAATCTCTTAATTTATAAATTACTTTTCCGTTAGTAAAATCGTTTAATTCTGTTTGATAAAAATCGTTTAAAATGATAGGATTTGTAGTGTCTCCGTCTAAAATAGCAACAATATCATGATCTACTGCAGTTATAGAAGTATTTATACCACTTAAATCTGATAATGAAACAATTAAATTTGGAGAAGCATTTGTGTTTCCTCCATCAATAAAAGATTCATCATTCATAAAAAGTTGAATTTCTGGACCAACAGTATCATCTGGTGCGTTTTTATCTATACCACCAACTACAACATCAAAATTATAGCCAGCTTTGTCTGTTTCTCCATTTTCTGCATAAAAACTTAATTTACCTTTTCCGTAAGCAATTTTTATATCTTTTGGTACAACAAAATCGAATTTAAAATTACCATTTTCTACTGTAGATTTTCCTCTAAATAATTTACTGTCTTGTGTATCAAAAATCATTTTAATACCAAAACCATCATTATCTAAAGTGGTTTTATTTATTGGTTTGTCAAAAACAGTTGTAGAAAGAGAGCCATTAAAATTGTTTAAAACAACATTTGCATTATCTACAACTACTCCCTCAAAACTAACCTTAGATAAAGCTTTTAAAGTATCTATTGGTTGCGAAATATCTTTGCCATTCATTTTTGTTATTCTAACATTTGGTTGTGGCACTGCCAATTTCATTGCAGGATCTCCAAAAGAATAAATAAAAAATTTCTGAGTGTTTGTAAAGCTATTTTTTGTTTTCATTAATGATTCTGATATTGTTAAATCTTCATCATTAAATTCTAATAAAACTCTTATTAATTGTTGATTAAAACGTTGTCCTACAGAAATAAATACTTCTCTTGTTGTAGTAATCATACTTGCAGAACCACCTGTAGTATTCCATAAAGTTAACTCTCCTGCAGTAATTCTACTTGGATTATCGAATCTGGAAAAATCGCAAGTAACAGTTATTAAAAGTGGTAACGTATTTGGGTTATTAAAACTTTGTATTTGAGGTTTTTCTAATATTTTTTCAGAAGCAAAACCATCTTCTCCTCCATGTCCAAAATAATCAAAAACTAACGTTCCTTTTTCTATAGCATTTGTAATTGCTGTTTTAACTTCTGGATAACGTTCTCCTCCAGACGAATTTTCTTGCACATAAGAATCTACATATATCTTATTTACATTAAAAATTGGTTTGTTTAATTTTATTTCATCAGCAATAGCTTCTACACCTTCTTGAATAACTTCTTCTCCTGTAGCATCTATATCATCTGCCAACAGTGTTATTGTGTTTCGCCAATCTCCAATTGCGTTTTTATTATAATAATTTAATATTTTATCTACTACACCTTTTGCTTGACTTAGGGTAGAAACTGGAATTCTACTTGAAGCAACATCTAATGTATGACTTGTAGACATTGTTCCTTCGTTATTCTCTAACATTACAAAATAGTCGTCTGTAACATAAGATGATGCTAAATTAAAACTACTTTCTGCTAATTTTACAGGAACTATATTGTTATTACCAGTAACTCTATCTTTATAATCATAAGAAGAATCACCGAAAAAACAAACATATTTTAGTTTCTTATCTACTGTAGTATTTGTGTTATATATATGTTTTAAAAAA
This sequence comes from Polaribacter sp. Z022, assembly GCF_023555495.1. GTDB lineage: Bacteria > Bacteroidota > Bacteroidia > Flavobacteriales > Flavobacteriaceae > Polaribacter. Next base: position 160,559 of record NZ_JALCZO010000006.1, read on the forward strand.
TCTCTAATACCAGTAATGTCTTTAGCTCCAGAAGAAAACTCATTGTAAATTTCATCTAAAATTACAACCTTAGTTGTTAGGTTAGAATTTGCTTGATGATAATCTGCCATCCTTTGAGCTTCAGAGGATAATTCTGCATTTGTAATTACAATATAATTAATGTCTTTTAAAGCATGCAAATCTTGGTTTATAACTTTTGCGTTTTGAATTGATTTAGGTGTGTAATAATCAGAACTATTTAAAACTACATACTCTTTTAAAGAACCTGCATTGTCTTTAAATATAAAGTTACTGCCAGTATCTTCATTTATAATGTTTTGAGGTTCTATATAATTAGAAACATCCCAAACTTGAAAAATATTTGAATTATTTTGAATTTGATATTCTACAATTCCTGAAGAATTTGCTTGTGCAAAACTTCTAAAAGCAAATTGATTTCCATTTGCAGTAAGTTCTTTTTCGCCAATTATTTCTATAAAATCTAAATAAGCATTTGCTGATGGATTTCCTCCATTGTTATATGTTATAGAAACATCTATAGAATTTGATGAATTTTGAATACTAGCAAATCTTTCTGATGCATATGCTTTTGTTAAAGAACCTGGATTTACAGAAAAGAAATTTAAACTATAAAGGTCTTGACCATTCACTTTAACATCCATATTAGAAGAAGTAACAGATGTAGATACAGCTCTAGTTCTTACCCCTATAGCATTATTAGAAATTGCATTAGAAAAAGGAATTTTAAAACTTTGCGTATTTTCTATATTAAAATCATCATTAAAAAACCATTGTGTACCAACTGCAAATAAGCTTAACTCATCTTTTTCATAAAAAGTATAATCATTATATGTAGAAATTTGAGTGGTTGCATTTGTTGTAATTGGAGATTTTTGGTTTATCCTTTTTCCGTTAACATTAGAAACTGTTATAAAATAATAAGCTTCATCAGAAAAAATATTTTGTCTATGATTTGCAGTATTATTTACAGGATCTACAACCCAATCATGAGGTCCTTTGGCATAAAATAGAATAAAATCAGAATTATCAAAAGAACCATCTTGTTCTCCTTCAATATAAATTGCATTTTCTTGTAAATCATCATATCTAAAATCAGAATTTAGTTCTGGTAACATGTTTCCTCCATTACCATAAATATGAATCTTTTGAGGGTTTAAGCCGTTTGTAGAAATACCAATTTCTTCTAATAAACTTTTATTAATTTTAAAAACACCAGTTGTATCAACTGAAAACTTATACCAATCTCCATTAGACAATACAGAGCTACTTACTTGAGCAGCTAAAAACTGAACAACAAACAGACAAAAAAAGAATAAAAAAGGTTTTCTCATAATAGTATTCAAATAACGCAAATTATTTATAGATATTTTAGTTCTTAGAAAGATAAATTATACTAAATTTAAAAAGCAATCGTTTTAAAGTTTGTGAGAAGAAAAATGAAGCGTTAAAATTGCTAAATTACTTGTTTGAAAGTATTATTATTGTAAATTGCATCGCTATAAATAAAAACCCTAAATAATTTTCAATTAGGAAATGAAAAATATATTTAAAATATCATTTGTTGTTTTATCAATATTGGCTTTATCTAGCTGTAGTAGAACAACTTCTGGAAAATCAAAATTAACAGGATTAGATTTTAACAACCCTAAAAGCGGAGGATATACTCGAGGTAACGCAACTGCAGGACAAGAAATACCTTTAGGTATGGTTGCAATTGAAGGTGGATCTTTTACAATGGGACAGGTTCAGGATGATGTAATGTTTGATTGGAACACTACTCCTAAAAAAATGCACATTCGTTCTTTCTTTATGGATGAAACAGAGGTAACTAACTCTGAATATTTTTTATATGTACAATATATTAAAGATGTTTTTCCTCCATCAGAAGAAAAATATAAACATATCTATAACTCTGTTTTACCAGATACTTTAGTTTGGAGAAAAAGTTTAGGTAATACAGATATTTTATCTGAAAACTATTTAAGACATCCTGCTTATGGAGATTATCCTGTAGTTGGTGTTAGTTGGTTACAAGCTAGTCAATACTGTAAATGGCGTACAGATGCTGTAAATCTTAAAAAATTAATTGATAAAGGTTATATTAAAAATATTTTTGAAAATGACTCTATTAGAAATTTCTTTGATACAGAAGTTTTCTTAGCAGATTCTGACAAACTTTTTGACAATGATACTACTGTTTATCAAAGAGGAATTAGAACTAGAGGTTCTGTAAGAGGAGACAAAGGAAGAAATATTACTAGAGCAGATGGTATTTTAAGTCAACGTTTTAGACTACCAACTGAAGCTGAATGGGAATTTGCTGCAAAAGCAAATATTGAAAATAGAGAATTTAACAATGTAAGAGGTAGAAAAAAATACGCTTGGAATGGTAAATATTCTAGAGAAACAGAAAAAAGATTTAGAGGAGACCAATTAGCAAACTTTAAACAAGGTAAAGGAGAATATAGTGGTTTATCTGGTTGGAGTTCTGATGGTTCTGACATTCCTATTAGAGTAAAATCTTATCCACCAAATGGATTTGGTTTATATGACATGTCTGGTAATGTTGCTGAATGGGTTGCAGATGTTTATAGACCAATTATAGATAACGAAGCTAATGACTTTAATTACTATAGAGGTAATATTTTTACTAGAAAAATGATTGGTAAAGATGGTAAAGTTGTTATTGCAGGAGTAACTGAGGGAGCAAATGTAGAATATGACACATTACCAAATGGAAAAATAGTACCTAAACAATTACCTGGTAGTATTAAATATATACCAATTACAAAAGATGACGTTACTCTTAGAAGAAACTTTACAGTTTCTGACAACACTAATATTGGTGATGGAGATTTAAATTCTTCTAGATTCTATGAAGATGATGAAGATCAATTTAACTCTAGACCAAGTATGTACAATTCTCCTCGAAGACCAACTAGAGTTACAGATCCTGTAACAGGAAAAGAAGTTTTAGTTAATGACGCTAAAAAAAGAACAACACTTATTAGTAATAATACTAGAGTTTACAAAGGTGGAGCATGGTCTGATAGAGAATATTGGTTAGATCCTGCACAAAGAAGATACTTGCCAGAATATATGGCAACAAATTATATTGGTTTTAGATGTGTTACAGATAAATTAGGACCAATGACTTACAAGAAAAGAAAAGTAAGAAACCCTTCAAGGTAAGTAAAATTTATTATCAAAAAAATATCACCTCACTGAATGAAAAACAGTGAGGTTTTTTTTATTTTTAAAACATGAATATTAAAGACATATACAAAATATACTCTAAAAACTATCTAGTAGATACTGACACAAGAAAAATTAGAAAAAACACATTATTTTTTGCATTAAAAGGAGATAACTTTAATGGAAATAAATTTGCTGATAAAGCACTAGAATTAGGAGCAAAGTATGCTATTGTAGATGAGAAAGAGTACCATTTAAATGATAAGACTATTTTAGTTGATAATGTTTTAGAAACTCTTCAAAAACTTGCTAATTATCACAGGAATGAATTAAAAACAACCATTATAGGTTTAACTGGTAGTAATGGAAAAACTACAACAAAAGAATTGATAAATGCTGTTTTATCAAAAAAACACAACATTACAGCAACCATAGGTAATTTAAACAATCATATAGGTGTTCCTCTAACTTTACTTTCTATGACCCCAAAAACTGAAATTGGAATTGTGGAAATGGGAGCAAACCATCAAAAAGAAATTGAATTTTTATGTTCTATTTGTGAACCTAACTTTGGTTACATCACTAATTTTGGTAAAGCGCACTTAGAAGGTTTTGGCGGCATTGAAGGAGTTATAAAAGGAAAAAGTGAATTATATACTTATTTAGAAAAGAACAATAATATTGTTTTTATAAATCCTGATGATAAGATTCAAGTTGAAAAATCAGAAAATATTAAAACAATACCTTTTAACAGTTCTTTAAAATTTATTAGTTCAAACCCATTTGTTAAACTCTCTTTTAATTCAGTTACTATAGAGAGTAATCTCATAGGAAAATACAACTATTCTAATATTGCTATTGCCTGTACTATTGGAGATTATTTTAAAGTTTCAACCGAAGAAATAAAAGAGGCCTTACAAAATTATGTTCCTGATAATAATAGATCTCAAATCATTAAAAAAGAAACAAACAATATTATTTTAGATGCTTATAATGCTAACCCTTCTAGTATGAAAGCTGCTTTAGAAAATTTTGAAACTATTGCTGATAAAAATAAAACTGTAATTTTAGGAGACATGTTTGAGTTAGGAAAAACTAGTTTAAAAGAACATCAAGAAATTATAGATTTTACAGAAAAACTGAAGTTTTCGAATTTGTTCTTTGTTGGCGAAAATTTTTATCAAACAACTTCTAACACAAAACTGTATAAAACATTTGAGGATCTCTTGTATCACTTAAAAAACAATCCTCTTAAACATCAATCAATTCTGATTAAAGGTTCAAGAGGAATGCGTTTAGAAAGACTTTTAGATATAATTAATTAATATTATTCTTATGGTATTCTAACAAATTATCAATTGGTCTTTGTATTACATCAGTAATTTCTAAATTATTCTTTTTAGCAATTTTCTCTAAAATATCTCTAAAATAATGAGCAATAGAACCTATAAAATATATTGGTGTTTCAGTTGTTTTATTATAAGGTAAAATTCTATATTTAAAGAATTCTTGAAAACCTTTTTTAATAATTCGTTTAATATATTTTTCTTCTTTAAATTCAAACATAAACTTTGCAAAAGAGGCTAAATACATATTTGGATTTGGTTCTCGATATAAATTTTTCTTTATATAATCTGCATCCAAATCAAACTCTTCATTAAACTTTTTGGCAATTTTTTTAGGCATTTTATTATAGTAGTAATCAATAATTAACTTTTTTCCAAAATAATTACCACTAGCTTCATCCATTAAAATATACCCCAAAGAAGATACTAACATTTCCATTTTTTCACCATCATAATAACAACTATTAGAGCCTGTACCTAAAATACATACTAATGCAGGATCATTACCTGTTGCAGCATAAACTGCGGCTAACATATCTTCAGAAATAAAAACTTTTGCATTTACAAAAATTGATTCTAAAATTGTTTTTAATATTTGAATTGGTTTTGGTGTACCACATCCAGCTCCGTAAAAATGAATTTCTTCTACATCTTCTTTTATATTAATAAGTTGAAACATATTAATAATTCTATTTTCCAATTCTTCTTCAGGAACAATAGCAGGGTTTAACCCTAAAGTTCTTACTCTAAATGCTTCTTCTTTATTTTTATCTATAGCAATCCAATCTGCTTTTGTAGAACCTCCATCTGCAATTAAAATCATAATATTTATATTTTATACTCAAATATATTACAAGTAAAATTCATATACAATAGCATGTAAATCTTCAATCGTTTTCGTAGTAAATTATTTTTTTTGTAACATAAAAGAACTGCAAATAAGTAACCTAATTTATTGTAAATTTGTAGTAAATATTAAATTATGATCTTTTTTAAGAAAAAAGAAATTTTACTTAAAGACTTCTTTCCTGAAGGGTTTATTGATATACATTCTCATTTATTACCTGGTATCGATGATGGTGCCAAAGATTTAGAAAACTCAATACAATTGATCTCTAAAATGTCATCTTATGGTATAAAAAACTTTATAACTACACCTCATGTTTTAGGTGACGTCTACCCTAATTCTTCTACTCTAATTAAAAATAAGTTAGAAGAACTTAGAACTGAATTAAAAAAGAGATGCATAAACGACATTTATATAAATGCAGCTGCAGAATATATGATGGATGAACAATTTTCTAAACTTTTAGAAAAAAATGATATTCTTACTCTTAAGGATAATTATATACTTGTAGAGATGTCATATTTTAGTGCTCCTATGAATTTATATGATATAATTTTTGAAATTCAATTAAAGGGGTACAAACCTATTTTAGCACACCCTGAACGTTACAAGTTTTATCATAATGATTTCCAACAATATTACAAACTTAAAAAAGCTGGATGCTTGTTTCAATTAAATTTATTGTCATTAACTGAACAATATGGAAAAGGAGTTCAAAAAATTACTGATAAACTTTTAAAAGAAGGTTTATATGATTTTGTAGGAACTGACACACATCATACTAATCACTTAGAGCTCCTAAAAAAAATTGGAAATAAAAAGACTTTTGAAAAAATTAATGAATTACTAAAATCTAATAGTAATACATTTAAATAAAAAAAGAGCCTTATAGGCTCTTTTTTTATTTAAATGTTATTTAGAAAATATTTTCTTATACCAAGGCTTTTTTTCTTCTTCAACATATCCATATCCGTATCCATATCCATATCCATATCCATATCCATATCCTCTATTAAGATCAGTATCATTCAAAACAATTGCCATATTAGGCAATTTTTTTTCTGAATATAAATTTTGCACAACAGCCAACATTCTTTTATCTAAATAGTTTGCTCTAGAAACATACATAAACATATCTGCATATTTAGAAACTAAAAGTGTATCTGTTACTAAATTTACAGGAGCAGTATCAACAATAATATAATCATACTCCTTTTTTACTATTTCAAATAATTCTTTAACTTTATTTGTTAATAATAATTCTGCAGGATTTGGAGGTATAACTCCTGAAGAAATTATATCTAGATTTGGAATTTCAGGTATAGAAAACTTTAATTCATCTAAAGATAATTTATCATTAGTTATATAGTTTGTAATCCCCTTTCTTTCTGGTATTCCTAAATATTCTGTAACTTTTGGAGCTCTTAAATCCATTCCCAATAGCAAGACTTTTTTATCTGACAATGATAAAGTAGCAGCTAGGTTTATAGAAATAAAAGACTTACCCTCTCCACTAGTTGTTGATGTAATAAAAATAGATTTACCCAATTTATCGTTAGAAGAATTAGGCATCATAAAATCTAAATTTGTTCTTAATAATCTAAATGCTTCAGCAGTACTAGATCTTGCATCAGAACCAATTACAATTTTTTCTTTTGTTTCTGAATGAGGAACATCTCCTAAAAAAGGAACATCTGTTAACTCTTCAATATCTTTTCTTGAATGAATTTTAGTATCTAAAATATTTTTAAGATAGATAAAAACAAATGGAATTATCAAACCAATTATTAAAGCAGCTAAATAAATTATTTTCTTTTTAGGTGAAACAGGTATATCTGAACTATAAGCTACATCAATAATTTTGGCATTAGGAACAGTTACAGCTAAAGAAATTGCTGTTTCTTCTTTTTTCTTTAATAAGTAAGAATACAATCCTGAAATAATCTCTTGCTGACGAGCAATGTCAATATACCCTCTTTCTAACAATGGAATAGCTGAAACTTTATAATTAATCTTATGAAATTCCTTCTCTAATTGACTATATTGGGTCTTAAGAGAGGCTATTAAATTTGAAATACTATTTTTTAAATTTAACTTTAAAGAATTGATTTCTTTTTGGTATTGTTTAATTTGTGGGTTTTTTATACCAGCATTTACACTCAACCTATTTTTATAAACTACTAATTCATTATACGCTTTTATTGCTTCAGAAATTGAGACTTCGGAAAAACCAAGATTTTGTGGTAAAGTTTCATCTTTATTTGATTGTTTGTTAATATTTTTAAGTACTGCTTTTGCAATATCTAATTCTGTTCTAATATTAACTAATTTTTCATTATTTAAAGAAGCTGTCTTAAGAGCCAATTCTCCTTCACTTGATAACCCTGTTATTTTATTATCTGTTTTAAACTTCTTAACTTCATCTTGAATAGAGTTTAGATCTTTACCAATAACAGATAACCTCTCATCAATAAAATCTTTTGTTTTTTGAGAAACAATATTTTTATCCTTTATTGCATCTAAGTTATATTGTTTTACCAATTCATTTAAAAAAAACTCTGCTTTATTCTTTGAAGGACTTCTTAAAGATAAATTTAAAACACTAGAGTTATTGCTAACGGAATTAACATTAAGTATTAATTTATAATTATCAATTACTTTAGTTCTATTTAATATGTTAACATAAATGTCATTTTGTTCTTTAAAATTAAAATTTTCTGTTTTCTTAACTTTGAAATCACCAAATTCTGAATTGATTATTTCATCAAAATCATGAGCAGAAATAAAATTATCATTACTATCTTTCAGTTCAAATTTAGCTGAAGACAAAACTCTAACAGTAAGCGATGTATCAACTTTTGAGTTTAATATGTTTTGTTTCTGAGAAAGGAATATTATTTGAATAGGATTGTTTTCACCAAAAATCTCAGTTTTTTTTATTCTACCCTGACTATAATATGAAGACATCAAATTTAAGGTATCTACAACATTACCAATAATTTTTCGTGATTTTAATATCACAATTTCATTATCAGTATTATTCGCAGAACCTCCTCCAACAATCCCCATATCTTTAAAGGCCTCTAGTTCTTTTGATATACCAGATTTTTGATTATCCTTTATTAGAATTGTAGTAGAAGAACTATACAGGGGTGTGCTATATCTTAAATATAAAAAAGCCAAAATAGTAGAAATTAAAACGCCTAAAACAAACCATTTCCAATGAAAAAGATATTTTTCTAGTTCTTCTTTAATATTTATAGTACCCAATTCTTCATTATGGTTTAATGACATATTTTCTTTTTTTAATTGCATTATTTACCTAGTTAAAATAGAAACTATGGTAATAATTAACCCTGTAACTGAAATAAATAAACTTGTATTTGTATTAGACGAAGCAGATTGAATTCTTGCCTTGTTGTGCTCTACATATACAACATCATTTTGTTGGAGGTAGAACACCGGGGAATTCAAAGTTTTGTTAGAGAGTAAATTTATTTTATACTTAACTTTTTTATTATTTTCTTCTCTAATAACTGTTACATTGTCTCTTCGCCCAGAGATATTTAAATCTCCAGCTAAACCTATTGCATCTAAAATACTTACTCTTTCATTAGGAATTGTAAAAGTTCCTGGCTTTTTAACATCTCCATAAACAGTAATTTTAAAATTAGCTATTCTTATGTTAATATTTGGATTAGCAACATAATCTGGAGATAATTTTTTTTTAAGGAGTTCGAGAGCAGCTTCTCTTGTTAATCCACCTAGCTTCAATTCTCCTAAAACCGGAAAATCAATATTACCCTTACTATCTATCAAATAAGCTTGTTGCTGTGGTGTCCCTACCACAGTATTAGTAGTTGTGGCGTAAGTTACTGCTGGCAAGTTAAAGGGTCTAGTTGCTTCTATATCATCAGATGATATCGTTATTTGCAATAAATCATCTGGTTTAAAAATTGTTTCAAATTTATTACTTACCTTGTTTTGATCTATTTCATCAAATTGAAAATAAGTAATATCTTTACTTGAAACGCAAGAAGATAGCACAATTACTAATAAAAAAAGAAAGCTTTGAACTCGAAATCTCATAATATGTTTTTTTTTTTTGCAAAAGTATTATAAAAATTCACTAAACACTAACTTTATCTAATTTTTCAAATTCAGAATTATTTGAAACGTATTCAGGAACTAATTCCTTCATCGATTTAACCAAATCTTTATTGTTTAACTTATTAAAATTTCTTGATAAATCATCAATTTTAATTTTAACAATAGAATCATCTAAATCTTGGGTCTTAGCTATCATAATTTTATTATGATATGTTTTAGTTGTATTTTCTCCATCCGCTAACAACTCTTCATATAATTTCTCCCCAGGTCTTAAACCTGTAATTTTAATATCAATATCATCTGGGTACTTTAAACCTGACAAATGAATCATTCGCTTAGCAATTTCAAATATTTTTACTGATTTTCCCATATCGAATATATATATCTCACCACCTTTGCCCATTGTCCCTGCTTCTAAAACTAAACTACAGGCTTCAGGAATTGTCATAAAATACCTAGTAATTTTCTCATGAGTAACAGTTAAAGGCCCTCCATTTTCAATTTGTCTCTTGAATAAAGGAATTACAGACCCATTAGAACCTAAAACATTACCAAATCTAGTTGTCGTAAATTTTGTATTTGTAGATTTTTTACTTACACAAGAAATATAAAGTTCTGCAATTCTTTTTGATGCCCCCATAACATTTGTGGGGTTTACTGCTTTATCTGTAGAAACCATCACAAATCTTTCTATTTCGTTTTCAATTGATAAATCTGCTAAATTTTTAGTTCCTAAAACATTTACTCTAATCGCTTCATAAGGAGATTTTTCCATTAAAGGCACATGTTTATATGCTGCAGCATGAAATACTCTTTGGGGTTTGTATTTTTTAAAAATTCTTTCAGTTTTAAATCGATCCCTGACATCTGAAACAATAGCAACAAAATTCGTAATCCCCTTTTGAATCAATTCTTGTTGTAAATCGTATAATGGAGACTCAGCTTGATCTATTAAAACTATTAACTTACAATTATATAGACTTAACTGTCTAGAAATTTCACTCCCAATTGATCCAGCTGCACCAGAAACTAAAACAACCTTATTATTAACTTCTCTTTGAACAATTGGATTATCAATTATAATAGGGGCTCTATCTAATAGGTCTTCAATTTTAATTTGCCTAATTTGATTTGCATTTAAGTCCCCATCTATCCATTTAGATAATGGAGGTACAATTTTTACATCAACATTTAATTCTATAAATTTATCAGTAATCGCTAATAATCTATTTGGTTTAATATTCTGAATAGAAATAATAACTTCATCTATTGAGTGTTTTTCTATAAATTTTTTTGTTATCGATTCTGCACCAAATATTTTGACTCTGTCTATTTTTTTTCCAATTTTATTTTTATTGTCATCTATAAAACCAACTATATCATAATTGTTTTTTTTATCCCTATTTAATGCACTAAATGCTATTATACCTGAATCTCCTGCTCCATAAATTAACACATTATTTATTGAGTCTAACTCTGTAGATAAAACCTCAAAAAAAGCTTTAAATATAAATCTACTTAAAATTAATACTAAAGTAGATACTAAATAATGTATTACAATTATTGATTTTGGTATATAAAAAGTATCTATAAATTTAAAAAACAAATTAAATGTTACAGCTAATGAAATTAGACCTCCAACCAATGTACTAGCTATAAACACATTAAAAGCATCTCTTACTCCTGTATGACGAATTATACCTTTGTATGAGCCTACAATTAAAAAACTAATTAAAGCAAAAAATACCACATAAGGTATCTGTTTAATTAAATTCGTAAAATTAAAATTAAAACTTACGTTAAAACGAATAAAATAAGCTAGAAAAAAAGAGATTACAACTAAAAATAAATCTATAAATAGAACTAACCATTTAGAAGCGTATTTATTTAAAGTTTTTAGAAAAAAATTTCTTATCATTATTTAAAAATATAACATTGCAATTTACAATAATTTATGAATTGATGAAGTAATTATTTTTAAAACATCATTTTTTAAATTAGAACCTGATGGTAAACATAAACCAAAATTAAAAAGATTTTCGGAAATGTCATTACCATAATATGGAGTTCCTTTAAATACTGGTTGCAGATGCATAGGTTTCCACAAAGATCGAGTTTCAATGTTATTATTTTCTAAACATAACATTATTTTCTCTTTTTTTTCCTTAGCACTTTTACCTATTATTTTAATACAACTTAACCAATGATTGGATGAGTAATCATTAGATTTTTCTGTTAAAACATTAATATCATTATATTTTTTAAAAAAATGATTGTAATAGTTATTTATTGCTCTTCTTCTTTTTTTATTTTCATTCAACAATAACATTTGCTCTAAACCAATTATAGCTGCCACAGTATTCATTCTATAATTATACCCTAATTCTTTATGTTCATAATGAAGAGCTTTTTCTTTAGATTGAGAAGCATAAAAAATAGCTTTATTTTTTTCTTTTTCGGTATTGCATATTAATGCTCCTCCACCTAGAGTAGAAATAATTTTATTATTATTAAAAGAAATTATTCCGAAATCACCAAAGGTTCCACATTTCTTTCCTTTGTATTCAGACCCTAAAGCTTCTGCTGCGTCTTCTATTAACGTTATCTTATACTTTTTGGAAATCTTTACAATTTGATCCATTTGTGCTGGCATACCATATAGATGTACTACTATTATAGCTTTTGGTTTTTTTCCTTTTAATATTCTATCTTTTATAGCTTCTTCTAAGTGAATAGGACACATATTCCATGTTTCTTTTTCACTATCAATAAAAATGGGTGTGGCATTTTGGTAAATAACAGGATTTACAGTGGCAACATAAGTAAAAGATTGACATAAAACTTCATCTCCTTTTGTAATTCCACTTAAAATTAAAGCTAAATGTATTGCTGATGTTCCTGAATTTAAAGCAACAATTTTTTTATCAGCTTGAAAGTAATTTTCTAAAACTTCTTCAAAAGCATGAATACTATCTTTACTAATAGAAGAAATCTCTGTTTTTAGATCTAAATGAATAGTAGAATCTGATAAAGGTATTTTAGCCTGCATTATTTAAAGATAATGATTTTTTTATTTTTTTGAACAACAATATATAACAAAAAATAAAAAAAAACATAAAAGCTAGAAAAACAAGTATTTGTGTTTTTAAATCAAAATGATATGTTTTTAAAACCACTATATTTATTAACATCTGTAATACAGCATAAATTATAGAAACATTTAAATGAGGTATTTTATACACATCAACTAACTTCTGATACATATGGTGTCTATGTGGATCAAAAATACTTTCGTTTGTATAAAATTTACGATACAACAATGTACACCCTGCATCTGCGCCATAAACCATTACAATCATTATAATTATTGGTGCAGACAATTTATAAGCTAAAAAAAGACCTAAAAAAACGACTAAAACACCCAAGGATATACTACCAATATCACCTGCAAAAAAAAGGGCTTTTTTCCTAAAGTTATAAAAACCAAAAACCAATATAGAGATTCCAACATAAATTATTAAATCTTGGTCTAAAAGATTTTCTTGATAATTTACCATAAAAAACCCAGATAAAACAGACAAACTATAAATACCAGTAATTCCGTTTATTCCATCCATAAAGTTAAACATATTCACAATTCCTACTCCTAACATTAATAAGAATATAAATAAAATGATAGATGAAATTGGTAAAAATGTTACTCCTATTTGATAAAGTGTAAGTAATACACCTATCAACTGAAAAGGAAACCTAATTTTGGAACTTAATGTATAAATGTCATCTAAAAAACTTATTACGGATAGTAAAAACACACCCAAAACAAAATAAGTATATTGATAATCATTAAAAAAATAGAATAGCAAAATGGCGATAGGAAAAATAATTCCACCTCCTCTCACTGTTATTTTAGTATGAGAACTTCTTTGGTTGGGTTTGTCTATAATTTTAAATTTAACTGCTAATTTTAGATATACATAAGAAGCAACTATTAAACTAACTAATACAATTAAATAAATATTCATAAACTATATTTAAAATACCAATTTTTATTTATACATTTCCTCATAATATTTTTCATAATCACCAGAAGTTATGTTTAACAGCCAATCTTCATTATCTAAATACCATTTTACTGTTTTATCAATACCTTCTTCAAATTGTAGAGATGGTTCCCAACCTAATTCTTCTTTTAATTTTGTTGAATCTATAGCGTATCTTAAATCATGTCCTGCTCTATCAGTAACATAAGTAATAAGTTTTTCTGAAGCACCTTCCGCTCTACCTAAATACTTATCTACCGTTTTTATAATAACCTTTATTAAATCAATGTTCTTCCATTCATTAAATCCTCCAATATTATACGTTTCTCCTAATTTACCTTCATGAAAAATCACATCAATAGCTCTTGCATGATCATCAACAAAAAGCCAATCTCTTACATTTTCTCCTTTACCATAAACGGGTAAGGGTTTATTTTGACAAATATTATTTATAAATAAAGGTATTAATTTCTCTGGAAATTGATAAGAACCATAGTTATTGGAGCAATTAGATATAACCGTAGGAAATTGGTATGTATCTTGAAAAGATCTTACGAAATGATCCGATGATGCTTTTGATGCCGAATAAGGAGAATGTGGATCATAAGCTGTAGTCTCCAAAAAGAATCCTTCTTTTCCTAAAGACCCATAAACTTCATCTGTAGAAACATGGTAGAAAAGTTTATTTTCATAATCGTTATTCCAATACAATTTAGCTGCTTGCAATAAGCTTAAAGTCCCCATTACATTTGTTTGTGCAAATGAAAATGGATCTTTTATTGAACGATCTACATGAGATTCTGCCGCTAAATGTATCACATTATCAATTTTATAATCTATAAATACATTTTTAACTTTCTCAAAATCGCAAATATCGCATTTTATAAAAGTATAATTTTCTTTCTCTTCAATATCCTTTAGATTTTCAAGATTTCCAGCGTAGGTTAATTTATCCATATTTATAACATGGTAATCTGGGTATTTATTAACTAATAACCTTACTAAATGTGACCCTATAAAACCAGCACCTCCTGTAACTAATATATTTTTTTTCATTTTAATTTTATTTATTTTTTAATTTCAAAAGACATTCTTCTAACGAGTCTTTCCAATAAGGAATTTCAATTCCAAAATCATTTTTTACTTTTGATTTGTTTAAAACAGAGAAATGTGGTCTCTTTGCTGGAGTTGGGTAATCTTTTGTTTCAATAGGTTTTACATTACAATTAACGTTACCTATTTGCATAATTGCCTTAGCAAAATCATACCAAGATGCAACACCTTCATTAGAAAAATGATATAGTTTTCCTTTTAAGCTAATTTTATTTCCTTTGCTATTTGACAAAACTCTTAGGCAAGTTAATGCTAAATCTTTAGCATAAGTTGGTGTACCTACTTGGTCAAAAATTACACCTAATTCATCCCTATCTTTCCCTAAACGTAACATCGTTTTAACAAAATTATTTCCATAGGACGAATACAACCAAGAAGTTCTTATTACTATACCATCAATATCAGAATCTATTACAGACAACTCACCTTCTCTTTTAGTATCTCCATACACACCAATTGGGCTAACTGGGTCTGTTTCTTTATAAGGAACGAAACATTCACCATTAAAAACATAATCCGTTGAAATATGGATTAATTTACCATCTGTTTTTTTTAAAGCCTTTACAAGATTAAGTACCCCTTCTGAATTTACTTTTTGTGCAATTGCACTATCCTCTTCTGCTTTATCAACAGCTGTATAAGCTGCACAATTTATGATTGAGTTAATTTTATTTTCATCAACAAATTTTTCTAATTCTAAAAAATTACAAATATCTAAATCTGGCAAATCTTTAAAAATTAAATTGAGATTATCAAAGTTATCAGCTAAATCTCTTATTTCTGAACCTAATTGTCCGTTTGCTCCTGTTACTAAAATATTCATTCTTAATAATTAAAAGGTGAATTTAAATCTGAGAAAAAAGTTAAATTTTTATCTTTTTCAGACAACTGTACTTCACTTTCATCTAAGCCCCAATCGATATCTAAATCTTTGTCATTCCAACGAATACCCGAATCATATTCTGGGGCATAAGTATTATCTACTTTATATGCAAAAACAGCAGTTTCACTTAAAACAGAAAATCCATGAGCAAAACCTCTTGGTACAAATAACTGTCTTTTATTATCTCCTGTTAATTCTACAGCGACATGTTTCCCATAAGTTGGAGAACCTTTACGTATATCTACAGCAACATCCATTACGCTACCTTCTACACAACGTACTAATTTAGCTTGATTAAAAGGTGGTTTCTGAAAATGCAACCCTCTTAAAACACCTTTCGATGATTTAGATTCATTATCTTGAACAAACTTTATTTTACAAACGTTTTCTTCAAATTTTTCTAAATTAAATGACTCTAAAAAATAACCTCGATTGTCTCCAAAGACAGAAGGTTCTATAATATAAACATCTGGAATTTCAGTTTTAATAAATTTCATTTCTTATTTAGCTAAATTTAATAAATATTGTCCATAGGCATTTTTCTTAAGTGGTTCTGCTAACTTTTTTAGTTGGTTTTTATCAATATAATTCATGTAAAAAGCTATTTCTTCTAAACACGCTACTTTTAACCCTTGCCTTTTTTCAATAGTTTCAATAAATTGACCAGCTTCCATTAAAGAATCGTGAGTACCTGTATCTAACCACGCAAAGCCCCTACCCATTAATTCTACCTTTAAACTTTCTTTATTTAAGTATTCTTGATTAACAGTTGTAATTTCTAGTTCTCCTCTATCTGATGGTTTTATTTTTTTAGATATTTTAACCACATCGTTTGTATAAAAATATAAACCAACTACTGCATAATTAGATTTAGGATTTTCTGGTTTTTCTTCTATAGAAGTAACATTCCCTTCTTTATCAAATTCTGCTACACCATATCTTTCAGGATCATTAACATAATAACCAAAAACAGTAGATTTTTTATCTTCTTCTACATTTCTTCTTGCGCTTTGAAGCATTTCAGTTAAACCATGCCCATAAAAAATATTATCTCCTAAAACTAAACAAACATCATCATCTCCTATAAATTCATCTCCAATTATAAATGCTTGAGCTAATCCATCTGGACTTGGTTGTACTTTATAACTTAACTTTATACCTAATGTCTCACCAGAACCCAATAATTTTTCAAAATTTGGCAAATCTTCTGGAGTTGAAATTATCAATATTTCATTAATTCCTGCCAACATTAAAACTGAAAGTGGGTAATAAATCATTGGTTTATCATACACTGGTAATAATTGTTTTGAAACTCCTTTTGTTATTGGATATAAACGTGTTCCACTTCCTCCTGCTAAAATTATTCCTTTCATAATTATTTTAATTTTTATCAATTAGTTTAAAAGATTCAATAGTTTTTATTAGACCTTGTTCAACAGAGTATGGTAATTCTTTTCCAATTGCTTTTTTTATTTTTTTGTTACTTACTACGTAGTTTTCTGTAAGCTTTTGTAACCTTTCCGAATTTATAGGCAATCTCAAAAAATCTCCTAAAATAGACATAATTTTTATAATTGTTTTTGGTATATTTAGTATTTTTATCTTTACACCAATAACTTCTGAAATATTTCGAACTAAATCATTTGTTGATAATGGGGTATCATCAGATAAATTAAAAACATCTGACTTAATTGCTTCATTCTTTATAATTTGATCAATTACAAAATTAAAATTATCAATACCCAAAAATGATCTTTTATTATTAAAACTACCCAGAGGCCAAGGTATTTTTTTTGCAACAATATTATACATAAGGTTTAAATTCCCTTTATTATTGGGGCCATGAATCATACAAGGACGTATAATAAACACTCTTTTATTTAATAGGTTGTTTTTATTATTTAAGATATATTTTTCAGCATTAAGTTTTGAAATTCCATAATCAGTTTTTGGTAATGGCTCTATTAACTCTGTTAAAGGCTCATCAATAGAGTCTGCCACAGCTTTAACAGAACTTATAAAAATAAATACTGAACATTCTTTAGATTTTAAAAAACTATCAAATAATTGTTTTGTTAATTTAAAATTAGCTTCCTCATAAACTAATGAATTTGATTTAGACTTTAAATCATGTGCTTTACCTGATAAATGAACAATAACATCTTGGTTCAGTGTAATTTTTTGCCCTTTAGCATACCTAACACTTAAAGGATATATATTATATTTCTTTTCTAGAAAAGATTTTAAATTCCCTCCTACAAAACCACTTGCTCCTGTTATTGCTATATCCATTTCTTGATTTCAGAAATTGTCTTTTTGTTTATTTTACTTCTTTCGTTATCAAAAAACCAATTCCATTTATTAAAATAAGTAATTGCAGAATTAATATATATTTTAAATAACCTCTTATTTTTATTAGCTCCAGATTCATAACCATGTATTACAGAAACCTTAGGAAAATAAATTGTTTTATAAAACTTATGCATTCTTCTAGAGAGGTCCCAATCTTCAAAATACATAAAATAATTATCATCATACATTCCTACTTTTTCTATGGCTTTTATGTTTAATATTGTAAAACATCCTGATAATACAGGTGCATTATAAATTAAATCTTTAGGAACATTTCTTAACTCATATTTATTTATAAAGTTTTGATAAGCTTTATTAGGTTTTCTAATTTTTCTCCACAATATAGACTTTGGGCTAGGTAATAATTTTGGTAAATTCTGAATAGACCCATCTAAATTTAATATTTGTGGCATCATCATACCAATTTCATTATCTTTTTCCATAAATTCTATCATAGGTCTTATAATATCTCCATCAAAACTAATATCAGGATTTACTACTAAATGGTATTTATAACGATTCTTAATTGTTAATTTTATAGCTATGTTATGTGCTTTACCAAAACCTAAGTTATTATTTTGATACAGATATATTATTCTTTCTGGATCAATATTTTTTAAAAACTTTAAAGCTTCTGTTGGTGAGTTGTCAATTAAATATAATTTACCAACAAGGTTAGATTTTAAAACACAAGTTATTGCTGTGGTCAATTCATCTTTACAGTTACAATACATAACCAAAGATACAGAAAGTATTTTTTTGTTGATATTTATTGACATTTCTCACTCATTTTATATACTTTATAACATAAATCAATATATTTTTCTGCTTGCTCTTTAGATGTATCAAATACTTTCAAACGCTTTTTACCATTTTCCACAGTTTTTTTATATAATTCATTATCATGAAAAAGATTTTTAATTTTTTCGGAAATTTCTTTAGCATTCAAATTATCAAAATAAATAGCTGCATCACCACAAACCGTTTTTGCAAATGACAAATTAGAAGTTAAAATAGGTCTTTCCATTTTCATTGCTTCTGGATAAGATGCAGAAAAACATTCTAAATGTGCAGGTAAAAACATTGCATCACATTCTTTATATAATTGAGGACAATCTTTTGCAAATACATGTCCATGATTTTTAACCCATTGTTCTTTCCCTTTAAAAACTCTATCAAAATCTTCTTTTTTTATTGTTATATGAAATTCATAATTATAAATATCATCTTCTAAATAAGGAATTACTTCATTAATTATTTCAAAATTTTTACTCGGCCTAAAAGTACTAATCATTAATAACTTCTTAGTCAAATTATTAGACGGTGGTGAAGCTGTTATATTACTATATTGTTTTCCTGCACCATTAGAAACTAAAAATATTTTAGATTTGTCAACATTAATTCTATCTGCCAACCGTTTACGAACATCTTCTGTTTGAACTACATAATAATCTGCTTCTTTTTTTGTCCAATATTTTTTGTAAATCATTTCAAGTTTTACTTTCCATGAATATTTTTTTACATAATCATAATCATCATATACTATATGAGGAACAGCATACCCAACAAGATGAGGGCTTTTAGCTTTCCAATAACATGGGCCAACAAAAGAGAATACAACATCAGGCTGAATTATTTTCTCTAATCTATTAAACTCTTTAATTATTTTTTTTCTATACTTTAATGATGCTGGTGATTCTTCAAAAAGATAAAAAGAAAATCTATCATCAAAAGAAGATAAATCAATTTGATCATTTACATTATTTGTCTGAAAAATATGATATTCATCATTTCCAAATTCTTTAAGTTCATTTAGAAAAGAAATTGCCCTTTGTAAAGCTCCTCCTACTCTAATATTTGTTGTATTAATTATTATTTTCATTTAAATATATTATATTGAATAAACCTTTTAAAAAAACTCCAAAACAAATTGAATTAAAAATAAAAAAACAAAAAGCGCTGAGCCAATAGCTTTAGATATAGGTGTCCCTTTATGATAACCATATGCAACAAATATATAAAAAAATGGCATTAAACCTGTCTTATGCCTAGGCTGAATTGAAACTTGACTAATCATGAGTATACAAAAACAAAACATATAAAAAAATCGGGTCATATCTTCATTTTTAATTTTAAAAAAATGTATAATTCCTTTAAAAAAATATTTAAAATAAAAAAGGGATAAAATAGGCATAAGCATAGTATACATAATACTTCTTATATTCAAAACACCTAGAGTATAAAATTCTACCCTAAAAAAAGGAAGAAATATAAAAAAAATAAATCCAAGGGGTACTTTTAAATAAATTGGTAAACTATATATTTTATAGATTATCGATCCTTCATCTGCTTCTTTAATTATAGATTCTACAAACGATTGGCGATCTAGACCTTCAAATCCTTTTTCTAATAAATATTCAGAAATAAAAGGCAATAATAAAAATGTTACCATCCCTAATCCTAATAACAAAAATAAAACTTTAGGTATAATATTAATTGTTGCTCCTTTTAAATAAGATTTATTAAAATAAAACATAAATGCACAAAGTAATAATAACCCAGAACCTGGCCTAACAAAAAACAATAAACATAAACTGATAATAAAATTTAAAAACTTATTTTTTATTAAATAGTAAACACCAATTAATGTGAAAAACGCAACCCAACCATCTCTCATTAAAATTAAGCTATTGGATAACAAAACTGGGCAAAACAAGACTAAGGTATATGCAGTTTTTGCAATCTTAATATCTTTAGTCAGTAAATTTGTTAATTTGGATGTAAAATGAGGAATAAAACAAATTCCTAAAATATTAGGTATTAATATTGTTAATGGATGAACTATTTTAAAAGGATATAAGATTTTAAGAAATTTAACAAAACTATGATCCATCCCTATATAGCCCATACCATACCATGGAATATTAACATCACTTGATGCTACACCTGCAAAAAACCTACTGTCATCAGTCCCAATACCTCCATACATACCTGAAAAACCAAATGAATCCGGCATTATTAAATAATGCCCCCAATAAAGCAGAATCGATAGAAAAATGAAAAAATTTAAAACTAATAAATTTCTTAAAAAAAAGATTTCTGCTTTAATAACTTTATTTATTATAACAAAAAGTAAAAAAGTATATAAATACGAATATAATGATTGAAAATCAGTTACTGTAATAAACAATACATTTAAAAATATAAAACAGAATGATAAAACATCTATAATTGTATTTTTACGTTTATAACTATATATCATTTAATAAAATTATTTCAACCAATTTAACTAAATCTTCTTTTTGTTTTTTAGATATTAATTCATATCTTTTTTCTCCAAGTAGTTGAAGGTTATTTCTTAAATTTTCATTGTTCTGTAATTGAAAAATTCTAGCTTGTAATTCTAAAATGGAAAATGGATGAAACTTTAAACAAGCTTCTCCTACAATTTCTGGTATTGCAGTAATCATAGACGCTATAACAGGTGTACCATATTTCATTGCTTCTAGAGGTGGGTATCCAAACCCCTCATTAAGTGATGGGTAAACAAAACAAAATGCATTTTTGTATAATATTTCTAATTCTTTAGATGGTACATAATCCAAGAAATAAAACATCTCTTTATTTCTAACAATATTTTTAACTTTATTATTAACTCCTGTTAAAACGATTTTTTTTGTTAACTGCCCATTATCTATTAAATTATCAAAAGCTTTAACAGCTCTATATGTATTTTTTACCCAACGCTTAGAACTAACTAATAAAAAATAATCTTTAGGAATAATTGATGTTCTTAAAAAAAAATTTTTTTCATCAATTATGTTTATATTTTGGTTCTTTTTTTCAGGACTATAAAAAACAGAAATATCATCAGGTTTTGTTCCAAAAAGGGTAATTATGCTATTTTTTGTATGTTCAGATACAACTACTAATTTCTTCTTTGTTGCTACTAAATTAATTACATCTCTAAATTTATTTTTATTCTTAATATTAAAATATGTAGAAAATATTTTCTTTATTATGTGTTTAATTTTACTTTCTAGATGATACTCATTTATGTCAGTTAACAACTCAATTGGCCTTAACCCATGAACAGTATAAACAACCTCAACATCTTTTAAATTAACCCTCGATAATCCAACCCCTAAAGGGTCAAACAACCTATTTATATTGCATTCCTTAATAACACTATCTATATCAGAATATTTATTTTGATTGACTATTATTGAGTTACGTTTATCATCCTTAATTAGGGTTAAAACGTTGTTATCAATAAACTCTTCAGAAAAACAATAAAAATATAGTGAATTAAATGTATTTGCTTTAATTATCTCCTCAACTAATCTATTTGCATACTCATTTCCTCCATGAAATGGATTATTAGCATCCTTAGAAGAAGAATTTAAATTTATTAGAATATTCATATCATTAATAGTTATAATTAATTAAAAAATCCATTTTATTAAATTATTTTTTTTACTTATTATTACCCTAACTATTAATTCAAACAAAACAGATAAAGATAGAGTTAGAGATAAATTATATACTGTTATTTGACTAAATAAATAAAAACATAAATTTAACAAAATATAAAACACAACTGATAAGTATAAACTTAAAGTGTATTCTTTTTTTAAATCATTAACAAGAAGAACAGTTACTCCAACCATATAACTTAAAGGTTGAAATATAATTAAAAAGCCTAAGAATAGAAATATATACAAAACTTCAAATTGATTGTTAAAATAGTACTTTGTTGTTAAATAGACTATTAAACTTGTTAGTAAAAACACAAAAACAGAAACATAGAAAATAATTTTTATAGTTTTTCTTACTAAATTCCCATTTTTACTATTAACTACATTAGGAAACAAAACTGACACTATAATTTGAAGGAAGTAAATAAATAAATTTTTTATTTTATCTGCAACATCATAAATAGATAAAATTTCCATTCCTACAAAAGCTCCTAATATTGCTTTGTTACTTAAAATTTTGATTTTACCCGCAATATTTCCAAAAAATATAGGAAAACTTTCAATAAAGTATTTTTTTAGAACATTTGTTTTTTGAAATTTAAAAATAATACCATCTTTTTTAAATACAATCCATAATGCAGCTAAAGAAGCGATTAAGCTTCCTAATCCATTTAATAAAGGTACTTTCAAAAAATCGTTTTCATTTTTTACAATAAAAAAAATAAGTGTTAAAAAAACAACCCTACCTATTAAATTAATTATTGTAATATATTTCATTTCCTCTTTACCTTGGAA
This sequence comes from Polaribacter sp. Z022, assembly GCF_023555495.1. Classification (GTDB taxonomy): domain Bacteria; phylum Bacteroidota; class Bacteroidia; order Flavobacteriales; family Flavobacteriaceae; genus Polaribacter. The sequence continues at coordinate 183,739 of NZ_JALCZO010000006.1, forward strand.
GTACCAAACAGGAAAAACCCATTCATATAAACATAAATACATAGTAAATAATAAAAGGTACTTCAAGTTAATGTCTGAGAAAAATGGTGAAATTATTGCTAAAATCAAAAATGATAAAAAGAAAAAAATTCCTTTTAAGATAAAAACACTACTAACTATTTCAGATAGAGCTTCTTTATCATTCCTGTTCATAGATACATCTTTTGTAGCACTTATATCAAATCCAAAATTTATCAGCACAAGAAAATAAGAAATAATAGTATGTGAAAAAACTATTAATCCATACTTTTCGGTACCTAAAACAGTTAGTAAATAAGGTAAAGTTATTAAAGGTATTAATAAATTAAAAACCTGTAAAATGGCTAAATATGAAAAATTACTTATTAAACTTTTATTCTTAGAATAAATTTTTTTAATTTGATCTTTCATCCTGGTAGTAATTTTCATACCATTTAATAAATTTATTAATACCTTTATCAATTAGTGTAACTGGTTTATAATGATAATCTTCAACTAGAGCACTTACATCAGCCCAAGTTCTTTTAACATCTCCCTTTTGCATAGGCAACATATTTTTCTTAGCGTTAATACCAAGATTCTTTTCAATTGTTTCTATAAAAGCCGCAAGTTTTACAGTATTATTATTGCCTATATTATAAACTTTATATAGACTTCTATCTTCAATTGGTTTTTCAATCACTCTTTTAACCCCCCCTACAATATCATCTATAAAAGTAAAATCACGCTCCATATCTCCATGGTTAAAAACTTTTATAGGATTATTTTGACTAATCGCATTTGCAAAAAGCATCGGAGCCATATCAGGTCTTCCCCAAGGGCCATATACTGTAAAAAAACGCAAACCTGTAGTGGGTATTTTATATAAAAAACTATATGCATGTGCCATTAACTCATTACTTTTTTTAGTAGCTGCATACAAACTTACTGGGTGATCCACTTTATCATCTTCTGAAAAAGGAATTTTTGCATTTGCTCCATAAACACTTGAACTACTTGCATAAACCAGATGTTTTATATTATTATGTCTACAACATTCTAAAATATTTAAAAAACCAACTATATTACTTTGTATATAGACGTCTGGGTTTTCTATACTATATCTAACACCTGCTTGTGCAGCTAGATTACAAACAATATCAAAATTCTCAATCTTAAATAATTCAGATAACTCTTCTTTATCTTCTAAATGTATTCGTATAAATTTAAGGTTTTTGAATAATTCACTTTTACATTCTTTATAAAACTTAGACGACTCTGTTTTTTTAATCCCTAATTCAATTAAACGGTCATATTTTAAATTCACATCATAATAGTCATTGATGTTATCTATCCCGACAACGATATGACCTGCTTCTAATAGGCTCTTAGACAAATGAAATCCAATAAAACCAGCTGCCCCTGTAATTAAAATCTTCATAAATTATTCTTTATTTTTTTTGAGTAAACACTATAACATTAATACTCTGCTCTTTTCAAAACTTCATGTCCTGCTTTTAACAAAGCTAGATCTTTATTCATTAATTCAATATCACTTATCATCATGTCTTTTACTAAATACGTTAAATCGTAGACTGGCTCCCAACCTAGCTTTTGTTTCGCTTTGGTTGGATCTCCTAATAATAAATCTACTTCTGTCGGACGGAAGTATGAAGGATCAACAGACAATACTTCTTGTCCAATTTTAGGCATTTGAGATTTCTCGATTGCACTCGAAATAACATTTGCGTATTTTTCTTGATTTATAGATTTAATATATGCTTTTTCATCAACACCTGTTCCATTAAATTTTAGTTCAATACCAACTTCACTAAAAGCCATACACACAAAATCCCTTACAGTTGTTGTAACTCCAGTTGCGATTACCCAATCTTCTGGTTGATCTGCTTGTAAAATCATCCACATCATACGAACATAATCTTTAGCATGCCCCCAATCGCGTTTTGCCTCTAAATTTCCTAAAAAAACTTTTTCTTGGAGGCCTAAAGCTATTTTGGCAACTGCACGTGTAATTTTTCTTGTTACAAATGTTTCTCCTCTTCTAGGAGATTCATGATTGAATAATAAACCATTACATGCAAACATTTTGTAAGCTTCTCTGTAGTTTTTTGTAATCCAAAAACCATAAATTTTAGCAACTCCATATGGAGATCTAGGATACAAAGGAGAGTTCTCGTCATAAAAACCTCTTTCATTTTTATTTTCTGGTAATCCACCAAATAATTCTGATGTTGATGCTTGGTATATTTTCGTCTTTTTACTCAATCCTAAAAGGCGTACTGCTTCTAAAATTCTTAATGTACCCAACCCATCAACATTTCCTACATATTCTGGCATATCAAAAGAAACCTTTACATGAGACATGGCTCCTAAGTTGTAAATTTCATCTGGCTGACATTCTTGAATGATTCTAGTTAAGTTCATTGAATCTGTCAAGTCACCATAATGTAATTTTAATCTTTGGTTAGGATCGTGAGGATCTTGATATAAATGATCAATTCTATCCGTATTAAAAAGAGAACTTCTTCGTTTTATTCCGTGTACCATATACCCTTTCTCTAATAACAATTCTGCTAAATAAGAACCATCTTGACCAGTAATACCTGTAATTAATGCTACTTTCATACTTTTTGTTTCAAAAAATGACATTGACATAAACTTTGACTTAGACTGATTTGTCTTTGTTTTAATTTATAATTTTCTTAAATCTATTATTTTATTTTATAAACTAGTTAACTTTAAAATAATTTTCTATCAGTGATATTGTGGCCTCTATTTTCTTATTTCAGCTATGATTAACCGTGTTTCTATTTCAAAAGCTTATACTAAAGTATATACATCATCAACAAATACCATAGTGTTAGTCCAAATATCATATTTTAAAAATCTCTTAGCATTTATAAATGTGCTCTTCTTTGTCTTTGTCAAGATCTATGCTAACTTTACTTCTTTAAAATTTTCAATATTCTCTAAAAACCAACTATAGGTTTTTTCGATTCCTTCATGTAATTCAGTTGAATATTCCCAACCCATATTCTTCATTTTTGAGACATCCATCAATTTTCTTGGCGTACCATCTGGTTTTTCGGAGTCCCAAACAATATTTCCTTTGTGGCCTGTAACTTTCTGAATAGTTTCTGCCAACTCTTTAATTGTAATATCTTTTCCAGAGCCTACATTATATAAATATTCTGGCAACTTGTTTTCTAAAGCATACACTACAGCTTCTGCCATATCATCTACAAATAAAAACTCTCTCATCGGAGTTCCACTTCCCCACAATACTACATCTGAATTATCATTAGCTTTCGCTTCATGAAACTTACGAATCATAGCAGGTAAAACATGTGATGTTTTTAAATCAAAATTATCAAAATAACCATATAAATTAGTAGGCATTAAGCTAACATAATCCTTTTTGAATTGTTTTCTAATTGCCTGACAAGCTTTTACTCCTGTAATTTTTGCAACAGCATACCATTCGTTTGTTGGCTCTAATGAGTCAGTTAATAAATACTCTTCTTTAAGCGGCTGTGGAGCCAACTTTGGATAAATACAAGAACTTCCTAAAAAAATAAACTTTTCAACACCTAACTTTAAAGCGCTGTCTATTAAATTATTTTGAATTTGCATATTTTCCATTAAAAATTGATATGGAAAATCATTATTAGCCAAAATACCTCCTACTCTAGCAGCAGCATCTATAATTGCTTCTGGTTTTTCTTTTTCTAGAAAACTAAAAATTTCTGATTGATTTTTTAAGTCTAAATTTTTACTAGTTTTGCCTATTAGATTTGTATAACCTTTTTTCTCTAAAGCTCTCCATACAGCAGATCCTACCATTCCGCGATGACCAGCAATATAAATTTTTGTGTTTTTATTCATTTTTTTAATACTATTATTTTCCTATTTGAAAATATTCAAAACCTTGCTTTTCTAAATTAAAAGCATTGTATTGATTTCTTCCATCAAAAATAATAGGATTTTTTAATTGTTGCTGAATCTCTACAAAATCAGGAGAACGAAACTCTTTCCACTCTGTTAATAAAATTAAAGCGTCTGCCCCCTTTAAAACTTCATATTTTGAATTAAAATAAGTAATGTTTTTAGCATCTTTTAAATAATATTCTTGTGCTTCTTCTATCGCTTTTGGGTCATAAGCTTTTACTTTTGCTCCTCTTTTCTCAAGTTCTTTTACTACATAAATTGCAGGTGCTTCACGCATATCATCTGTACCTGGTTTAAATGCTAAACCCCATAAAGCAAATGTTTTTCCTGTTAAATCTTCCCCAAAACGCTTTACAATTTTATTTGCAATAACTAATTTTTGAGCATTATTTACATTCTCTACAGATTCTATCAAACTTGCCTTATAACCATTTTCTTCAGCTATTTTCTTTAAAGCCTTTACATCTTTTGGAAAACATGAACCTCCATAACCTGCTCCAGGATAAATAAAACTATATCCAATTCTTTTATCAGATCCAATACCTATTCTAACTTTATTGGCATCTGCCCCCACTTTTTCACAAATATTCGCAATCTCATTCATAAATGAAATTTTTGTAGCTAACATTGTGTTTGCGGCATATTTCGTCATTTCTGCTGAACGAATATCCATTGTTATAAAACGATCATGTGTTCTACAAAATGGAGAATACAATTGTTTCATTACCTCAATGGCATAGTCAGAATCTGCTCCTATAACTACTCTATCTGGCTTCATAAAATCATCAATTGCTGCTCCTTCTTTTAAAAATTCAGGATTAGAAACAACATGAAAATCAATAGCAACTCCTCTCTTATCTAATTCAGCCTGAATGGTTGCTTTTACTTTATCTGCAGTACCAATTGGTACTGTAGATTTATCTACAACTACAATTTCTTTTGTCATAGATTCCCCTATAGATTTGGCAACCGCCAAAACATATTGTAAATCTGCAGAACCATCATCTCCCATTGGTGTACCAACAGCAATAAAAACAATTTTTGCATTTAAAATTGAATCTGACAAACTTGTTGTAAAATCTAGATTTTTATTTTTTACATTTTTTAACACCATGGTTTCTAAACCTGGTTCAAAAATTGGAATAATACCTTTATTTAACTTTTCAATTTTAACCGGATCTATATCTACACAAGTTACATGGTTTCCCATTTCTGCGAAACATGTACCTGAAACTAACCCAACATAACCAGAACCTACTACAGATATATTCATTATTATTTTTTATTTTTTAAATTTTCTTTTTCCTGTACTTCTTTTCTTAAACCACTACTAGAAAAACGGTGTTCTCTTTTATTATAAAAAAGCTCTATACCAGTTTGCTCACAATATTCACGCCCCGTAAAAGGCTTACTTGCATATTCATCTCCTACAATACGAACATCAATTTTAAAAGAACGTAATACATCTTCTAAATCTTGTTCTGTAGCATAAGGAACAATCTCGTCTACATATTTACACCCTTTTAATTGAATGTATCTTTCTACTACAGATTGAATGGGCATATTTTTTTCTGGACGATCTAAAGTTGGGTCTGTTTGCAAACCACATATTAAATAATCGCACTCTGCTTTTGCATCTTCTAACATTTTTACATGCCCTGCATGAAACAAATCAAAAGCACTAAAAGTGATTCCTACCTTCATAACTTATTTTTTATTTAACAACCAAGATGATGATTGAATTTTATCGCCTAAACCATCAATTAATTGAATATTTAACTCATTACAAATTGGAGCTTCAGGAATTGAATTATTATCTTGATCACCCCCATTAGCAAAACCTAATTCGTATTCTTCTCCATAGGCTTCAAAAAGAGAGCGAATAGATTCGCAAACTGTTCTATCCTTATCTATGGAAATAATTGCTTTGTTAACAGCTTTAATATTTTGGACTATAAAAAGTCTCTCTTCTTCTTTTTGAAACTCTTTTGACCCTTTTAAAGCCCTTTGCAAATCACTATTTACAATTACAAATAATTCATCTGCTAAAGCTTTAGCATTATTAAAATACTCTAAATGTCCTTTGTGTATAGGGTTAAAATACCCCGATACAATTACTGCTTTTTTCTTCATGGGTTTCTTTTTTTTTGTGCAAATATATGCTTATTTATTTATTTTAAGAACAGGTGTTTTTCACCTATTTTACTTATTGCAATATTCCTAATTTCATGAACTATTTTTATTGATTCCTCAGAATCACTAAGACCAAAACCATTTCCTTTTAAGATTTCTTGATAACTTACATTATGTAAATCTGTAAACCCAGAACTAAACTCTAATTCTTGATTATCAATAGTAATAGACCTAAAAGTTCTTTGCCCCTTAATTTTTATTTCCTTTGGCAAATCATCTTCATTAATTGATAAAAACCACCTAACTCTAGCGTTTTTAAACTCTAGATACCCAGATGCTTTATCTTTTTCTCTAAGATACACAATATTTTCTTGAACTTCACCAAAAATCCAATATAACATATCATAAAAATGCACACCAATATTAGTAGCTATTCCACCTGATTTACTTTCATCACCTTTCCATGAAATATCATACCAATTTCCTCTTGAGGTTATATAAGTTAAATCAACATCGTATTTACCATTTTTATCCTCAATATCAACTTTATTTTTTAAAGCAATAATACTTGGATGCAATCTTAACTGTAAAATTGTATTTATCTTATTTCCAGACTCTTTTTGAATATCTTTTAAAGCATCAATATTCCATGGATTTAAAACCAATGGCTTTTCACAAATAGCATCTGCACCTCTTCTTAAAGCCATCCTTATATGAGAATCATGAAGATAATTAGGCGTACAAATACTTACATAATCTAATTGAGTACCTGCTCTTTTTAACTTCTCTAAATGACGATCAAATCTTTCAAACTCAACAAAAAAATCTGCTTTCGGAAAGTAGCTATCCAAAACACCAACACTATCAAACTTATCTAATGCCGCAATTAAATTGTTATTAGTCTCTTTGATAGCTTTTAAATGTCTTGGAGCAATATATCCTGCTGCTCCTATCAATGCAAAGTTTTTCATTTCTTAAAGTGATTTATCTACAAGTTTAGAATCTAAAAAATTCTTTACATCGTATACAATTGATTTGTCTTTTTTTATTTCTTTAAAGTTCAAATCCTGAAATTCAGAATGAGAAACAGCTAAAACAATTCCGTCAAATTTTTGCTTTGGCAAAACCATTTTAGAGTCTAAATTGTATTCTATTTTTACTTCTTCTGAATTTGCATGAGGATCAAAAATAGTAACGTTTGCACCATAATCTTTAAGTTCATAAATTAAATCAACCGCTTTTGTATTTCTAACATCAGGACAATTTTCTTTAAAAGTAATTCCTAATACCAATATTTCTGCACCTTTTACCTCAACATCGTTTTGAATCATTAATTTAGCTACCTCAGATGCTACATATTTCCCCATTCCATCATTAACCCTCCTACCTGCTAAAATTATCTCTGGATGATAACCATATTCTTGTGCTTTTTGCGCCAAATAATATGGATCAACCCCTATACAATGCCCTCCTACTAAACCTGGTTTAAAAGGCAAGAAATTCCACTTTGTTCCTGCAGCATCTAAAACATCTTGAGTATTAATATTCATTAACCCAAAAATTTTTGCTAACTCATTAACAAAAGCAATATTTATATCTCTTTGCGAGTTCTCTATAACCTTGGCAGCTTCTGCAACTTTTATTGAAGGAGCTAAATGAGTACCTGCTGAAATTACTGAAGCATAAAGACTATCTATCTTTTTTCCTATCTCTTTAGTTGAACCAGAAGTAACCTTTAAAATTTTATCTACAGTATGTTTTTTATCTCCAGGATTAATCCTCTCTGGAGAATACCCTACATAAAAATCTACATTAAACTTCAATCCAGATGTTTTTTCTAAAATAGGGACACAATCTTCTTCAGTAGCACCAGGGTATACTGTAGACTCATAAACTACAACATCGCCTTTTTTAAGAACACTTCCAACAGTTTCACTTGCTTTTATTAAAGGTGTTAATACAGGTCTATTATTTTTATCTACAGGAGTGGGAACTGTAATTACAAAATAATTACAACTTTGCAACCCCTCTAATCTTGAAGAAAAATACAAACCATTTTTGTTTGAGTTTTCAGTTTTTAACACCTCATCCAAAAGCTCTTTAGAAACTTCTCTAGTTTTATCTTCTCCTAGTCTTAATTCTTCAATTCTAGATTCATTTATATCAAAACCAACTACTGGGTATTTAGTAGAAAAAAGTCGCGCCAAAGGCAACCCTACATATCCTAACCCTATTATTCCTATTTTTACTTTACTCATTAATTTAAGTTTTTCCAATACCACTCAATTGATTCTTTTAATCCTTCTTTTAATGAAAAAGCTGGATTATAATTTAGTTTTTCTTTAGCTTTAGAAATATCTGCATGAGAATGAGGAATATCTCCTATTCTATTTGGTCCATACTCAACCTTAACATCAGCTATTTTATAATTATAACGTTGCAGTAATTCTTTTAACAAATCACATAAGTTTTTTAATGTATTCCTATCTCCATAAGCAACATTATACACTTCATTTATTGCTTTTTTATCAGCTACCAAACTTAGTAAATTTGCTTGAATTACATTATCTATATAAGTAAAATCTCTTGAAAAAGAACCATCTCCATTTATTATTGGAGACTCAAAATTAATTAATTGACTAATAAATTTAGGTATAACTGCTGCATAAGCTCCATTAGCATCTTGTCTTCTTCCAAAAACATTAAAGTACCTCAACCCAACAACTTCTAATCCATATGTTTTTGAAAAAACATCAGCATAAAGTTCATTTACATATTTTGTGATTGCATAAGGAGACAATGGCTTACCAATAACACTTTCTATTTTTGGCAGTGATTTAGAATCTCCATAAGTTGAAGAACTAGCAGCATAGACAAATCTTTTTACATTATTATCTCTTGCAGCAACTAACATATTTAAAAAACCAGAAACATTAACATCATTTGTAGTTATTGGATCTTTTACTGACCTTGGTACAGAACCTAAAGCCGCTTGATGCAAAATATAATCAACTCCTTTAGATGCATTTAAGCAATCTTGTAAATTCCTTATATCACCTTCAATTAAAGTAAAGTTTGAATCTTTTAAAAAAGAAGAAATATTTTCTCTTTTTCCTGTAGAAAAATTATCTAAACAAACTACTTTGTTTTTTTTAAACAGAAGAACCTCACAAAGGTTAGAACCAATAAAACCAGCACCTCCAGTTACGAGTATTTTTTTTCCAGTCAACTCCAAATTCATATAGACGAAATTTATATTAAACAAATATAACGAAAAAGCATCACTAGTTTTATCAGCAAATTCCTTAAAAACAAAAAAATCCTTTACAAAATGTAAAGGATTTTTTTAGTGGGCAATGAGGGATTCGAACCCCCGACCCCCTCGGTGTAAACGAGGTGCTCTGAACCAACTGAGCTAATTGCCCTAAGCGGTTGCAAATATACAACCCTTTTCGAGTTTGACAAATAAAAAAATGATTTTTTTTTAAATAATTTCAGCAACGACAAAAGTACTACCCCCAACATAAATTATATCTCCCTGATTTGCATTTGATAACGCATTTTTATAAGCTTTTTTTACAGAAGAATATTTTTTTCCTTTTAATTCAAAAGAAGCTGCTTTTTTATATAAAACTTCTTCTGACATACCTCTTGGAATATTTGGTTTACAAAAATAATATGTGGCTTCTTTAGGAAACAAAGGTAAAACTTCTTCTAATTTCTTATCTGACACAACACCTAATACAAAATAAATCTTTTTAAAAGTTTCTTTTCTTAATTGATTTAAAACAATTTTTAAACCTTCTTTATTATGTGCTGTATCACAAATTACTTTTGGATTTTCTTGTAAAATCTGCCATCGACCTTTTAAATTAGTATTTTTAACCACATTCAATAAGCCATCAGAAATATTTTTTATTGAAATTTTAAAACCTTTTAATTGATTTATAGCCTCAACAGCGGTTTTTGAATTCTTTATTTGATAATCTCCTAACAAATCTGTTATATAACTTTCATTATTATCTGATGCAAAAAATAGTGAAGAACGACATTCATGGGCTTTTGTAATAAAAACATCTTTAACTCTTTCTTGCTTTTCTCCAATTACAATCGGAATATTTTCTTTAATAATTCCAGCTTTTTCAAATGCAATTTCAGGCAATGTTTCACCTAAAAACTGTGTATGATCTAAACCTATGTTTGTAATTACAGACACTTCTGGTTTAATAATATTTGTTGAATCTAATCTACCCCCTAAACCAACCTCTATTATAGCAATATCTACTTTTTCATTTGCAAAATAATCAAAAGCCATTCCTACTGTCATTTCAAAAAAAGACAACTTTTGACTTTCTAAAAAGCCTTTGTTCTTATTTATAAAAGAAGAAACTTTTCTTTTAGGAATTTCCACTCCATTAATCCTTATTCTTTCAGTGAAATTTTTTAAATGAGGAGAAGTATAAAGACCTACCTTATAACCAGCTTCTTGAAGAATAGATGCTAACATATGACTTGTTGACCCTTTTCCATTTGTACCTCCTACATGAATAGATTTAAATCTTTTTTCAGGAAAATTCAATTCTTTAGAAAACGCTAAAGTATTTGACAAATCTTTTTTGAATGCAGTCTTACCTTCTCTTTGATACATAGGTAATTGAGCAAACATCCAATCTAATGTTTGTTGATAATTCATACAGCAAAAATACGTGATTATTTAGAGAGAGAAAATTTATAGATGATAGTTCCTACTTGTTTTGAAGGCGCTTTACCATCTGAATTCCATTTTGTTCTTAGAGCAGCTTCTTTTGCAGGCTTTAATAAACACGGGGCTGAATTTGTAGTTCCCTGAACTCCTGCCTGCGCAAACACTACTTTTCCATTTTTATCTACCTGAATTCTAACTACAACAGTTCCTTCTTCTTGACAATCTGGTTGCTGTTTTGGCTTAGAAAGTGCTTTTCTTCCTGCTAAATTATAATTTCCTCCTGAGCCACTACCTGTGTTTCCATAATATTTTGAAGAATCTGGATCTCCATTTTCATCACCTTTAACCCCTGGTTCCTTATTACCCCCCTCACCTTTTGGCTCTCCATTTGAAGAATTACCATTTAATAAGTTATTTAAAGCTTCTTGATTTTCTTTTGATGGTTTTGGCTTTGGAATTTCTTTTTTAACTTCTTCTTTTACAACCTCCTTTATAGGTTCTTTTTTATTTTTCTTTACATTCTCTACTACAGGAACATCTTTTGTTGTTTCATTTGTTATTATTTCTTCCTTAATAATTTCTTTTGAAACCTCTTTTACCTCTTCTTTAACTATTTCTTGTTTTTGAACTACTTTAGATGTAGAAACTTTTTTTGTATTATACACTGGCTCTCCATTACCAACTTCAGAATTACCAAAATTAATTGCCAAACCATATTCTTCTGGTGGATCTAAATACTGCATTCCGTAATTAAAAATTCCGAAAATTAACAACAACAAAATTAATGCTGTTATTACAGCAGATTTACGTTTATGTTTAGTTTCTAAAATTTTCACTTTTATTTATTAAACTTTCTTTTACGAATAATAGGTAAATCCTTTTCTAAAATTGCCATAGCGTTAAGGATTGAAACCGCTCGAATAACTATTGATATTCTTAACCTTTATACTTTTTTAGCAAAAAGATATAGTCTTTCAACTTCGCTCAAGTAAATTCCAAGCACGTTAAAACTCTAAAAAAATTATTTACCTTTTACAGCTAAAATCATTTTTAATTTATTCTTATTTGCTATATCAATTACTTTCATAACATTTTTATAAGGCACATCTTTATCACCTCTAATTACAATAGTTTTCTTTTTATCTACACCTACTTTTCTTAAAATTTCACTTTCAAGTTTAGTTGAACTTACTTTAGTTTTATCAATATAAAACAAAGATTTACTAGTTATTGTTATAGCTATTGATTTACTATTTTCTGTTTTTCCTCCTGCTTTTGGCAACAAAACATCTATTGCACTTACAGTTACCAAAGTAGAAGTAAGCATAAAAAATATTAATAAAAGAAAAACAATATCTGTCATAGACGACATATTGAATGATGGATCTACTTTATTTCTTCCTCTTAAATTCATACTAAACTGGTTCGTTTAATAAATCTAAAAATTCTACAGATTTAGCCTCCATTTGATATACAACCTTATCTGTTCTTACCACTAAATGATTGTAGGTTATATACGCAATAATACCTACAATTAAACCAGCCACAGTAGTTGTCATTGCTGTATACAAACCATCTGAAAGCATTTTTATATCTATCTGACCACCTGCATTTGCAATTTCATGTATTGCAACTATCATTCCAATTACAGTACCCAAAAAACCTATCATTGGAGCAGCTCCTGCAATTGTAGCCAATACACTTACATTTTTTTCTAATTGATAAACCTCTAATTTTCCTGCAGTTTCTATAGCTGATTTAATATCTTCTAAAGGTTTTCCTATTCTAGAAATACCTTTTCCAATTAATCTTGCTGTAGGTGTATTTTTACTATTACAAAGCGCATCTGCAGATTCTAATTTACCATTTGAAACATATTCTTTGATTTGATTCATAAAATTTTTATCTATTTTAGATGCAGATTTTATTGCAAAAAAACGTTCAAAATAAATATACAACGCTACTGCAAGCAATACAAAAAGTAAGGCTATAATTATTTGACCTCCTAAACCACCATCCATAATTAAATTATAGATTGATAATGTTTTTTCTTCTGAAACAGTTTCTTCTACAAACTCTTTATTTTCTTGATAAAATGATATCATTCAACTTCTTATTTTAAGTTCTACTCTAAGTAACGACTATTCTTTTTTAAAATTGTTTCAAAACTAAAGAATAGATTTAACTTAATGACAAAAAAAATGTCATTTTGCAATTACACAAAATGACATTTTTTTTGTTTTTTATTTATTTTAAATAAACATTCTTAACACTACAAAAGCTGCAGAACCAATTAAGAATCCTATTAATGCTAACCAAGATATTTTTTTCAAATACCAAAAGAAATCTATTTTTTCCATACCCATTGCTACAACACCTGCTGCAGAACCAATAATTAACATTGACCCTCCTGTACCTGCTGAAAAAGCAATAAAATGCCATAGAGGATTATCTATACCTTCTGAGAACATACCTAAACTTGCAGCAACTAAAGGAACATTATCTATTACTGCTGAACCTATACCTAATAATATAACAACTAAATCTGAAACTCCTGTCCCTTCTAACTCTGTTCCTATTAAAGGAATTCCTTGTTTTAAACTATCTGCAAAATTAAACAATATACCTAAAGATTCTAATGCAGCTACTGCCATTAAAATTCCTAAGAAAAATAAAATACTAGGCATCTCAATTTTAGACAAAGAACTATGAACAGGACTATGGTGTGCTTCTGCTTCATGCTCTGTAGCTTCTTCTCCATCTACACTCGAAATAGAAAATTTAGAATTACTATAAATCTCTGCAAAAGTTGCTACAACAGCTAAAGACAACATCATACCTACATATGGAGGTAAATGTGTAACAGTTTTAAAAATTGGTACAAATAAAATTGCTCCCAATCCTAAATACAACATTCTTGCACTATGCTTACTTTTTGGTTTTTCAACTTCATTTTCATCAAAATCAATTTCGCCTTTAAATGCTGGTAAAAAAGTAGCTATAAAAGAAGGCACAATCATACATAATAATGAAGGAATAAATAAATATGTAAACAACATACCTGTACTTACTTTATCTCCAATCCAAAGCATTGTAGTTGTAACATCTCCAATTGGAGAGAATGCTCCCCCTGCATTTGCAGCAATAATTATTAAACCTGCAAACCAAATTCTATCTTCTCTTGTTTTTACTATTTTTTGTAAAATAGAAATTAATACAATTGTTGCTGTTAAATTATCAATAATAGCAGATAAAATAAAAGCTAAAATTGAAAACATCCATAAAAGTTTCTTTTTACTCTTAAAATTTACATATCCTTTTATTGTAGAAAAACCATCGAAATAATCAATAATTTCTACAATAGTCATTGCTCCTAAAAGAAAAACTAAAATCTCAGCAGTTTTACCTAAGTGATGCAATAATGTTTCCTCAACTAAATGCAACTTATCATCATGAACCATAGTTGCAAATCCGTCTACTAAACCATGTTTACTAGAATCAAACCAATTTGTAAAATTATCTACACCCAATGCCACTAAAGCCCAACATACTGCCATCATTATTAAAGCTGGGATTAATTTATCTAATTTTAAGTTATGCTCTAATGTAATGGCTAGATACCCCATTACAAATACAATAATTATTACTGACTCCATTTAGTTGTTTGTTTTTGTTTTTTTGTTTATTTAAATTTTAATATCAATTAAAAGACTAATTTACCCTGTCTTTTAAAAATTTAGCTTATTCAAATGCTCAAACATCTTTAATTCTAAATTCGCCGAAATATCAGGAGAATTAGTTTTCATTTTTATGACTTTTATCACTCAAAAAGTTATTTATACAATTATTAACATTTATCTTTAAGATAAACTTAATTTTATTAAAACTTTATTGATTATTCTTGTAAAAAAACATGAAAATATCGATTAATTGATACTTTACAAACTTACAGTAAAAAAACGATTGGTCAAATTTTTTATTGAACCATAGAAGGATTAACTACTACTCCTGAAGAATGATTTTTTTCTGCGCCAGTAACACTACACAAACAGTTTACCTGATTATCAAGTTTTAACACCCCTAAAAAAGCAAAAATTAAAGCCTCTTTAAAGTCTATTATTTTTTTTGAAGGAATAATTAAATCAATATTTTTAATACTTTTTATTTTTTGAATTAAATAATCATTATAAGCACCACCACCAGTAACCAAAACCTTTGCTTCTTTTGGAAACTCCCTAGCAATTGCCCAAGCAACATGATCTGTAAAAGTTCTTAAAACATCTTCAGGTTTATTAATGTTATTATCAATTTTAGGAAAAACTTTTTCTTTAACCCATTCTAAACCCAAAGACTTAGGCGCTTGTTCTTTATAAAAATGTAACTTTTGTAATTGAACATCTAATTCTTCGTTATAATTTCCTTTAGCAGCAACCTTACCTCTATCATCATACTCCAAACCTATTTTTTGAGCATATTTATTTAAAACAATATTTACAGGACAGATATCATATGCTATTCTTTTACTTCCTTTTTTAAAGGAAACATTTGCAAAGCCTCCAAGATTTAAACAATAATCATATTCAGAAAACAACAACTCATCTCCTATAGGAACCAAAGGTGCACCTTGACCTCCTAATTCCACATCTTGAGTTCTAAAATCGTAAACAACTTTATGTTTAGTAATATTTGCTATTTCTAAACCATTACCCACCTGAAGCGTAATTCCTTTTTCTGGTTGATGTAAAACAGTATGCCCATGAGACGCAATAAAATCTATATTTTCAATTTGAAATTCATCAATAAAATCATTTACAACATATCCTAAATGTTTTCCGTAATTAACATCTAGATCCTCCAATTCTTCAGAAGAAAAATTAATTGAATTTTGTAAATCTTGTTTCCATTTATAAGAATAAGAAACTGTTTTTGATTCTAAAATTTCAAAAAACTGATAATTATTTTTATCAAACTTTACATACACCAAATCAATTCCATCTAGTGATGTACCAGACATTAACCCTATTACAAAAACCTCACTTTTATTCATATCTGTAAAAATAATAAAAGTCTATTGAAAATATGTTACGAAATCGATATCTTTGGAACAATTAATTACGAATATAACAATAATACATACACATGAATTTTAATTTAACAGAAGAACATATCATGATTCGCGATGCTGCAAGAGACTTTGCTCAAGCTGAATTGTTACCTGGCGTTATTGAAAGAGACAACAAACAAGAATTCCCAAATGAACTAGTAAAAAAAATGGGAGATTTGGGTTTTTTAGGAATTATGGTAGACCCAAAATACGGAGGAAGTGGTATGGATGCAATTTCGTACATTCTAATTATGGAAGAACTTTCTAAAATTGATGCTTCTGCATCTGTTATGGTTTCTGTTAACAACTCATTAGTTTGTTATGGATTAGAAGCTTATGGAAGTGAAGAACAAAAACAAAAATATTTAACAAAATTAGCTACAGGAGAATATCTTGGAGCATTTTGTTTAAGTGAGCCTGAAGCTGGTTCTGATGCAACTTCTCAGGCAACCACAGCAGAAGACAAAGGTGACCATTATGTAATTAACGGAACAAAAAATTGGATTACTAATGGTGGACGCTCTGATGTATATTTAGTTATTGCACAAACTGACAGAGAAAAAGGACACAGAGGAATAAATGCTTTTATTGTAGAAAAAGGAATGGAAGGCTTCCATATTGGACCTAAAGAAGACAAATTAGGTATTCGTGGTTCAGACACACATACTTTACAATTTAACGACGTTAAAGTACCCAAAGAAAATAGAATTGGTGAAGATGGTTTTGGTTTTAAATTTGCAATGAAAACCCTTTCTGGAGGCAGAATTGGTATTGCTGCTCAAGCTTTAGGTATTGCTTCTGGAGCTTACGAATTAGCTTTAAAATACAGTAAAGAGCGTAAAGCTTTTGGAACCGAAATTTGCAACCACCAAGCAATTGCCTTCAAATTAGCAGACATGTATACAGAAATAGAAGCTGCTAGAATGTTAGTTACAAAAGCTGCTTGGGACAAAGACCAAGGTAATAATTACGATATGTCTTCTGCCATGGCAAAATTATACGCAAGTAAAGTTGCAATGGAGCAAACTGTAGAAGCAGTTCAAATTCATGGAGGTAATGGTTTTGTAAAAGAATACCATGTAGAACGTTTAATGCGTGATGCAAAAATTACTCAGATTTACGAAGGTACTTCCGAAATTCAAAAAATTGTAATTTCAAGAGGAGTTATCAAAGGTTAATTTTACACCTTATATATAAGTATCAAAATCCATCTTTTTAAAAGGTGGATTTTTATTTTGGGCGCAACCTTTCAGGTCAGGCTTTACGCACTCGCTTTTTTGTAAAAACAAAAAGAGCTCAAACAATTGCTTCAATCCTTTGCGCAACTTACTTGCCAACTATAGTACCAACTCAATATTATAGAGCTGCAAACCAGATGCAGGAGCAATATTCCTCAAAAACTTTCTATCATTATCCACTTTTAAAGAATCTTCAATAAACTGTAAATCTAAATTCCCTTTACCAACTTCAAACAAAGTTGCCATCATCAATCTAATTTGATAACGTAAAAAACCTTTACCCTTTACCTTTAATATATATGACTGCTCAGGAAAAAAACTAGCCGTTAAAATATCATTCTCTACAATTTCACAAGAATCAATTGTTCTTTTAAAGATTGTATTTTCTGATGGCTTTGTACAATATTTATGAAAATAATGTTCTCCTTCAAACAATTTAGCAGCTTTCATCATCAATAAAACATCTAACTCATTATTAATATTTACTAAAAAGGGTGCAGAAAAAGGGTGATTTTTTTCACCAAATGAAAAATAATAATGGTATTCTTTTACTTTAGAAACATTAATAACATTAAAAGATCTATCTACTTTTTCCACTAAAAGCGCCTTAAAATCTGGAGGAAAATTAGAGTTTAACGACTCTAAAAAAGGGATTTCATCAACTAAAACATCTGTAAACATCTGTAAAAAATAAATATTAGCAGAAACTTTAGCATCAGTTCTACCTACCCCAATAGTCTTATAATCACCCCCTTTAAATACAAAAGACAAAGATTTATCTACCATGTCATGTAAGGTTTTAGCATTGGTTTGTTTTTGCCATCCAGAAAAACGAAAACCTAAAAATTGAATTTTAATTAAATAAGAATTAGAGTATTTCATACCTCAAAAGTACAATAAAAACATATTTTTTTTACAAAAATGCATTTTTATGAATATGTTAAAAAACTATACTTCATTTTTATAAACATCATATTTTACACCCTTCAAAAACCTCAAAATACATTTATCTCAATATTACCCCCTTTTTTTTGAGGGATACATTTACAAAAACATACCTTTACAAATCACACCCCCTTGTTAACACAAAATAAATACATACTTTTGAACCGTTCAATTAAATAAACACAACAAAAAGAACTTAAATTATGAAAAAAATCATTTTTACTTTATTATTAGCAACTAGCTTAATAGTAACCGGACAAGAAAAAGAAGAAAAAGGAACTTTCACATTAAGTGGAACAGTAGACGTATATCATAGTAGCAATCTAAAAAGCGGAGCTTTAGGTTCTGTTGGAGTTTTATCTGATGTACCAGCAAACGGTTTTGGTTTAGGTATGGTAAATACTGTTTTTTCTTACGAAAAAGGAAAAGCTGGAGTAGTAGCTGATTTAGCTTACGGTCCAAGAGCAAATGCTGCAAATGCTTATACTGGTGCAATTAACCAATTATATGCTTACTACCAAGCATCAGAAAAAGTAACATTAACTTTAGGACAATTTAACACTTTCTATGGTTATGAAGTAATTTCTCCAGCAGGAAACTTTAACTACTCTGTATCTTACTTATTTAATGCAGGTCCTTTTTCTCATACAGGATTTAAATTAGACTATGCAGCTTCAGAAGATTTATCTTTTATGTTTGCTTTAACAAATCCTCATGGAATTACAGCTGGTTCTAACCCAACAAACGACTACCAATTAGGTTTTCAAACTGGTTATAAAGGTCAATACTTTAACTTAGCTTATGGTGCTGATGGTTTTGGTTTTACTGATGTACTATATTTAGATTATACAGGAGGATTTGATTTATCTGATTCATTCTTCTTAGGAATCAATGCTGCATATGCTAATTCAAGTGATGCTGATTCTGGATACCAAGGTGTAGCTTTATATTTACAAAACACTTTTTCAGATACTTTTTCTTTAGGATTAAGACCTGAATTTTATACTGCTACTTCAGGAGCTGGAGATGCAAGTCAATCTGCTTACACACTTACTGCTAACAAATCTTTAACTTCTAGCTTAAATATTATTGCTGAATTAAGATATGACACTTCAGATGACGTAACTTTCTTCGGAGACAAAAACGTTACAGGAGCTACTTTAGCAGCAGTTTACTCTTTCTAAGAAAGAGTATTAAATAAAAAATTATACTAACCAAAAAAATATTAAACATGAGTTTATTTTTAACATTATTTCAAGACGCTCCAGCAACTGAAGCTGCAAAAGTTTTAGAGCAAGTAAATGGAGATATGGGAATGCTTTGGATGCTTATTGCAGGTATCTTAGTATTTTTAATGCAAGCTGGTTTTACTTTAGTAGAATCTGGTATGACAAGATCTAAAAATGCAGTTAACATTGCAATGAAAAACTTACTAGACATCTGTGTAGGTTCAATAACTTTTTGGTTAGTTGGTTACTCTTTAATGTATGGAGATACTTCAAACGGATTTTTCTTTTGGAGTGGATTATTCCAAGGAGAAGGAGCTGATTTATTCTTCCAAACAATGTTTGCTGCAACAACTGCAACAATTGTATCTGGAGCAATAGCAGGTAGAACAAAGTATACAACATACATTATATTCTCTTTAGTTATGACTGCTGTAATCTACCCAATATCAGGTGGATGGCAATGGCAAGGTGAAGGTTGGTTAACTAAATTAGGTTTCATCGATTTTGCTGGTTCTTCAATAGTTCACTCTGTAGGTGGATGGGCTGCATTAGTAGCTGCATTTATGGTAGGTCCTAGAATTGGTAAATATGTAGATGGTAAAGTTTTACCAATACCTGGTCATAACCAAGTATTAGCAACTTTAGGTGTATTTATCCTTTGGTTTGGATGGTTTGGTTTTAATGGTGGATCTCAATTAGCTTGGGGTGGTGCTGATGCAACTGGAGCTTCAAACGTAGTATTAATTACAAACTTATCTGCAGCAGCAGGAGGTTTAGGAGCCTTAATTACTACTTGGATATGGTATGGAAAACCTAATTTATCTCAAACTTTAAATGGTTCTTTAGCTGGTTTAGTAAGTATAACTGCTGGTTGTGGTAACATGACTGCTGGTGGTGCTGTATTAGCTGGTTTAATTGGAGGTATCATAGTTGTATTCTCTATTGAATTCATCGAAAAGAAATTAAAAATTGATGACGCTATTGGAGCTGCTTCTGTACACGGTGTTGCTGGTGCATGGGGAACTTTAGTTATTGGTCTTTGGGGTGTAGATGGTGATACTGCTATTGGATTATTTAACGGTGGTGGAGCTTCACAATTAGGATCACAAGCCATAGGAGTTGTAGCTTATGCTGCATGGGCAATTGGTTTATCATTTATTGTTTTAGCAATCTTAAAGAAAACAATGGGATTACGTGTTACTAAAGAAGTAGAAATCGAAGGTTTAGATATCTCTGAACACGGATCTATTGCTTATCCTGGAAAAAGACAAAGAGACTTTGAAGACAAATAAAATATCAATTTAGTTTTTTAGTTATTATTTATAAATAAAATCACATAATCTAATAATTTAGGTTATGTGATTTTTACAGAATTTAATTTTATTAAATTCGCAAAGTATATAAACATAAAACTAAATATTAATAACAAATTAAACTTTATCATGAAAAAAATAGAAGCAATCATCAGAAAATCAAAATATAGAACATTAAAAGAAGCGTTACACGAAGTAGGTGTAAACTTTTTCTCTTATTGGGATGTAACTGGAATTGGCAATGAAAAAGAAGGCCATGTCTATAGAGGTGTTAGCTATAGCACAAGCGACATTCAAAGAAGACATATTTCGATTGTAGTAAATGATGATTTCGAAGAGGTTACTATTAATACAATTTTAAAAGCCGCTTCAACTGGTGAAGTTGGTGATGGAAAAATATTTATAAGCGACATTAACGAAACTTACAGAATTAGAACTGGCGAAAAAGGCGGACAAACTTTAAAATAAACTATTACAAAATTAAATTATGGAATTATTAACTACCAATAATGTATGGATGATGATCTGTACAGCTCTTGTTTTCTTTATGCATACTGGTTTTGCATTTTTAGAAATTGGATTAACAAGACAAAAAAATACTATAAACATTTTATTTAAAAATATATTTATTATTACTGTTGGACTTCTACTATATTACATAGCAGGATTTAACTTAATGTACCCTGGATTTGCAGAAGGTTCTTCTGGTATTTTAGATTTTGCAGGTTTTGGAATTGCAGCTCCTGAAAACGGAATGACGCCAGAATATGCAGATGGTGGTTATACTTGGTGGACAGATTTCTTATTTCAAGGAATGTTTGCTGCAACAGCTGCAACTATTGTTTCTGGTGCTGTTGCTGAACGTATGAAAATTGGACCTTTTATGATTTTTACAATTTTCTATGTAGGATTAGTTTACCCAATTGCTGGTTCTTGGAAATGGGGTGGTGGATTTTTAGATCAAATGGGATTCTATGATTTTGCTGGTTCAACTTTAGTGCATTCAGTTGGTGGATGGGCTGCTTTAGTAGCAGTATATTTATTAGGATCACGTATTGGAAAATTTAAAGATGGTAAACCACAAGCAATACCTGGACACAATATTCCATTAGCAACTGCTGGAGTATTAATTCTTTGGTTAGGTTGGTTTGGTTTTAATGGTGGTTCTGTATTATCTGCAGATCCTGAATTAACTTCTTTAACTTTAGTAACAACATGTTTAGCTGCTGCTGCAGGTGGAGTTGTTGCTGCATTAGTTTCTTTTATTAGATATAAAAACTTAGACTTAACTATGTTTTTAAACGGAATATTAGGAGGATTAGTTGGTATTACAGCTGGTGCTGATGTAATGACACCAGAAAGTGCAATTATTATTGGTGCTATAGCAGGTTCATTAATTGTATTTGCAGTATCATGTGTAGATGCAATTAAATTAGATGATCCTGTTGGGGCAATTGCTGTTCACTTAATTTGTGGAATTTGGGGTACTTTAGCTGTTGGTATATTCTCTACAAACCCAGAACATACTTTCTTAATACAGTTAACAGGTGTTGCTTGCTATGCTGCATTTTGTTTAATAACTTCATTTATAATTATTTATACATTAAAGAAAACTGTGGGAATAAGAGTTAGTGAAAGAGAAGAATTAGAAGGATTAGATGCACATGAACATGGTATGGATGCGTATCCAGACTTCCGTTTAAATGAGCACTAAAAACATATAAATATTAACAAAAAGAGACTGTAAAGTTAAAATTTTACAGTCTCTTTTTTTATATTATGGATTTCATAATTTATATGAAATAAATTATCATAAGTAAATTTTTTTTAGCCCTTTATTGTTTTCATCATAAAAATCACATTAAAACATCTATAATATTAAGACCTTCTTAATAAAATACATAGATTTGTAGATATAATTGAATACAATATGGAGAAACAAGGACTATACTTACCAGAGTTTGAACATGAAAATTGTGGTGCAGGTTTTATATGTAATTTGAATGGTGATAAAACAAATCAAATCATACATGACGCTTTAGAAATCCTAGTAAAATTAGAGCATAGAGGTGGTGTAAGTGCAGATGGAAAAACAGGTGATGGTGCTGGTTTATTAATTGACATTCCTCATGACTATTTTACCAGAGTGTGTGATTTTCCATTACCAAAACAAAGAGAATATGCTGTTGGAATGGTTTTTCTTCCAAAAGTTTCTAATCAGTATGATTTTTGTAAAACTACTTTTGAAAAAGAAGTAAAAGAACAAGGACTTTCTATTTTAGGATGGAGAGAAGTTCCTGTAGATTCTTCTCAATTAGGAGAAATTGCACTAGCATCAGAACCAAATATCGAACAACTTTTTATTGGTAAAACTGAAGATATTGATGAAGCTACTTTTAAGGCTAAATTATATGCAGCAAGAAAAATTGCTGAACACACAATTAGAGATTCAAAAATATCTGAAAGCAATTATTTTTATATTCCAAGTTTATCAATAACAACAATTATCTATAAAGGTATTATTATGCCTGAAGATATTGGTCCTTATTACAAAGACTTACAAGAAATAGATTTAGTTACACGTTTAGCCCTTGTACATCAACGTTTCTCAACAAACACAATGCCTACTTGGGAGCTTGCACAACCTTTTAGACATATGTGTCAAAATGGAGAAATAAACACTTTACGTGGTAATGTAAGTAGAATGAGAGTTCGTGAAGAGATCATGAAAAGTGATGTTTTTGGACCTCAAATAGACAAATTATTCCCGATAATTTTACCAGGTAAATCAGATTCTGCATCTATGGATATGGTTGTAGAATTATTAACACATACAGGTCGTTCATTACCAGAAATTATGATGATGATGATTCCTGAAGCTTGGGAAAAACACGAAACCATGTCTAAAGAGCGTAAAGCTTTTTATGAATATAATGGATGTATTATGGAACCTTGGGATGGTCCTGCTTCTGTACCTTTTACAGATGGAGATTATATTGGTGCCTTATTAGACAGAAATGGATTAAGACCTTCTAGATATACCATAACAAAAAGTGGTAAATTAATTATGTCTTCAGAAATTGGGGTTGTAGATGTTGCAGCAGAAGATGTAAAAGAACATGGAAGATTAGAACCAGGAAAAATGTTCTTGGTTGATATGAATGAAGGAAGAATTATTGAAGATAAAGAAATTAAAAGTAAAATAGTTTCTGAAAGACCTTACCAAGAGTGGTTAGATAAAACTCGTTTACATTTAAAAGACGTTCCTTACACAAGTGAAACTTGTCCTATAGAAACTATAGATGTTAAAACAAGACAACGTTTATTTAATTATACGTTTGAAGATATACAAGAAGTAATTACACCAATGGCTATTGCTGGTAAAGAGGCTTTAGGTTCTATGGGTATAGATACTCCTTTAGCAGTTTTATCAGACAGACCTCAATTAATATCAAACTACTTTAAACAATTATTTGCTCAGGTTACAAATCCACCTTTAGATGGAATTAGAGAAAATATTGTAACTGATATTAGTTTAAATTTAGGAAAAGATAGAAACATTTTTAGTATTACAGAAAGACAGTGTAGAAAATTAAGAATTCAAAATCCTGTTATTTCTAATGCTGATTTAGAAAAAATTAGAAATATAGAAGTAGAGAGTTTCAAAGCAGAAACAATCGAAATTTTATATCCAAAAGCTCAAGGTTTAAATGGTCTTGAAGATGCTTTAGATGATATCATTGTTCAAATTGAAAAAGCTTTAGAAAGAAAAACAAATATCATTATTCTTTCTGATAGAGGTGTAAACCAAGAGTTTGCTCCAATACCAGCTTTATTAGCTTGTTCTTATGTTAATCATCAGTTAAATCGTTTACGTAAGCGTTCTTATTTTGATATCATTATAGAATCTGCAGAACCACGTGAACCACACCATTTTGCAACTTTATTTGGTTATGGAGCTAGTGCTATTAACCCTTATATGGTTAATGAAATTATCAGAGTACAAGTTAAAGAAGGCTTTATTACTGGTATGGATGAGCAAAAAGCAGTAGATAACTTTAACAAAGCAATTGGTAAAGGAATACTAAAAGTAATGAACAAAATAGGAATCTCTACATTACATTCTTATAGAGGTTCTCAAATTTTCGAAATTGTAGGGTTTAACTCTCAATTTGTAGAAAAATACTTCCCATATACTGCTTCAAGAATTGAAGGTATTGGATTATATGAAATTGAAAAAGAAATAGATCAACGTTATAAACAAGCGTATCCAGATAACCAAATTGATAAAAATTTAGGTTTAAATGTTGGTGGAGATTATAGATGGAGAAGAAATGGAGAACGTCACTTATTTAATCCAACTACAGTTTCTAAATTACAACAAGCTGTAAGATTAAGTGATCAAAAAAGTTACGATGTTTATTCAAAAACAATAAATGAACAGTCAGAAAGTTTAATGACTATTCGTGGTTTGTTTCAATTTGATAATTTAGATCCTATTCCTTTAGAAGAAGTAGAACCTTGGACAGATATTGTAAAACGTTTTAAAACTGGAGCAATGTCTTATGGATCTATTTCACGCGAAGCTCATGAAAATTTAGCGATTGCAATGAATAGAATTGGAGGAAAATCTAATTCTGGAGAAGGTGGTGAAGACAGAAAACGTTTCCAAAAAGATATCAATGGAGATAGTAGAAACTCTGCTATTAAACAAGTAGCATCTGGTAGATTTGGTGTAACATCACACTATTTAACAAATGCAAAAGAGATTCAAATTAAAATGGCTCAAGGAGCTAAACCTGGTGAAGGTGGTCAATTACCTGGAGAAAAGGTTTTACCTTGGATTGCTTCAGCAAGAAATTCAACTCCTTTTGTAGGATTAATTTCTCCTCCTCCACATCACGATATTTATTCAATTGAAGATTTAGCACAATTAATTTTCGATTTAAAAAATGCAAATCGTGAAGCTAGAATTAATGTAAAATTAGTTTCTGAAGTTGGTGTTGGTACAATTGCAGCTGGTGTTGCTAAAGCAAAAGCGGATGTAGTATTAATTTCTGGTTATGATGGTGGTACTGGAGCTTCTCCTTTAACATCATTAAAACATGCTGGTTTACCTTGGGAACTTGGTTTAGCAGAAGCTCAACAAACTTTAGTATTAAATGACTTAAGAAGTAGAATTGTAGTTGAGTGTGATGGACAATTAAAAACGGGTAGAGATGTTGCAATTGCTGCTTTATTAGGAGCAGAAGAATTTGGTTTTGCAACTGCACCTTTAGTTGCTTCTGGATGTATTATGATGCGTAAGTGTCATTTAAATACATGTCCTGTAGGTATTGCTACTCAAGATAAAGAGTTACGTAAAAACTTTAAAGGTACTCCAGAGCACGTAATCAACTTCTTCTATTATGTAGCTGAAGAATTAAGATCTATAATGGCTCAACTTGGTTTCAGAACATTAGCTGAAATGGTTGGACAAACACATAAAATAAATGCTAATAAAGCTATTAAGCATTACAAAGCTAAAGGATTAGATTTATCTAGTATATTACACAGACCTACTGCTTATAGTAGTATGATTGTAAAAAATACTGAAGAACAAGATCATAATTTAGACGAAGTTATAGATTTTACTATTCTAAAAGATTCTCATAGAGCATTATATAGAAAAGAAAAAATGAACTTAGCTTATCCTATTAAAAATACTGATCGTACAGTAGGAGCTATTGTTAGTAACGAAATCTCAAAAATTTATGGTCATTTAGGATTACCTGAAGACACATTAAACATAAACTTTACGGGTTCTGCAGGACAAAGTTTTGGAGCATTTGGTGCTTATGGGTTAACATTTACTTTAGATGGTAATTCTAATGATTACTTAGGTAAAGGTTTATCTGGTGCAAAATTAATTATTAAGAAACCAGCTAAAGCTGACTTTATAGCAGAAAACAACATTATAGTTGGTAATGTTTGTTTATTTGGAGCAGTAAATGGTCAAGCATACATTAACGGAATTGCGGGAGAACGTTTTGCTGTTCGTAATTCTGGTGCAACTGCAGTTGTTGAAGGTGTTGGAGATCATTGTTGTGAATATATGACTGGTGGTAAAGTAATTGTTTTAGGTAAAACTGGAAGAAACTTTGCTGCAGGAATGAGTGGTGGTATAGCTTATGTTTACGATCCAAATAATAAATTTGTAAATGGTCTTTGTAATACTGAAACAATAGAGTTTGAAGAAGTATTAAACGAAGATGCTGCAGAATTGAAAGCAACAATTGAAAAACACGTTTTATATACAGAAAGTAAAAAAGGTGCTTCATTGTTAGCTGATTGGGATACAAGTGTAAAAAACTTTGTAAAAGTTATGCCAACAGAATACAAACGTGCATTAATCCGTTTAGAAACGGAAGAACAAATGGTAGAAGAATTAACAACAGCATAATGTCATGGGAAAAGTAACAGGATTTAAAGAATTTGAAAGACAAGATGAAACTTACAAGTCTGTAAAAGACCGTGTAAAACATTATAAAGAATTTACAGTTCCTCTTTCTGAAGAGGAAATCACAAAACAGGGTTCACGTTGTATGGATTGTGGTATCCCTTTTTGTCATAGTGGTTGTCCATTAGGAAATCTTATACCAGATTTCAATCACATGGTACATCAAGGAGAATGGAAAAAAGCTTCTTGGATATTGCATTCAACTAATAATTTTCCAGAATTTACAGGTCGTTTATGTCCTGCTCCTTGTGAACAATCTTGTGTATTAGGTATTATTGAAGACCCAGTATCAATAGAAAATATTGAAAAAAATATTGTTGAACGTGCTTTTAAAGAAGGGTGGATTAAGCCTCAGCCTCCAAAAACAAGAACAGGTAAAACTGTAGCTATTGTTGGTTCTGGTCCTGCAGGTTTAGCTGCAGCACAACAATTAAATAGAGCAGGTCATACTGTAACTGTTTTTGAAAGAGATGATGAAGTTGGTGGGTTATTAAGATATGGAATTCCTAATTTTAAAATGGAAAAGGGAATTATTGATAGAAGAGTTGCCATTTTAGAAGCTGAAGGTATTACTTTTAAAGTTAATGTAAATGTTGGTGTAAATTATGATGTTGAAGACTTAAAAGCTTTTGATAGTGTTGTATTATGTGGTGGTGCTACAGAAAGACGTAGTTTACCAACCCCTGGTATAGATGCTGAAGGTGTTGTACAAGCAATGGATTTTTTAACACAACAAACTAAAGTTGTATTTGGTAAAGAAGTTAAAGATCAAGTTTTAGCAACAGATAAAAATGTAATTGTAATTGGTGGTGGAGATACTGGTTCTGACTGTATAGGAACTTCTAATCGTCAAGGAGCAAAATCGGTTGTTAATTTCGAAATTATGCCTAAACCTCCTGGTCATCGTTCTCCAACAACTCCTTGGCCTTTTTGGCCATTACAACTAAAAACTTCTACATCTCATAAAGAAGGTGTTGAACGTAATTGGTTGATAAATACAAAAGAGTTTGTAAAAGATGAAAGTGGAAAATTAACAGCATTAAAAACTGTTAATGTAGAATGGAAAATGGTTCCAGGGCAACGTCCTCAATTAATTGAAATTGCTGGTACAGAAAAAACATGGCCTTGTGATTTAGCTTTATTAGCATTAGGTTTTACAGGACCAGAAAGCACATTAGCAGATAAGTTAGGTATTGAAAAAGATGCACGTTCTAACTTTAAAGCTGAATATGGAAAATATAAAACAAATGTTCCTAATGTTTTTACTGCAGGTGATATGCGTCGTGGACAATCACTTATAGTTTGGGCTATTTCTGAAGGAAGAGAAGCTGCACGTCAAGTAGATATTCATTTAATGGGCAAATCATTGTTACCTTCAAAAGATGTATCTGGAGATTTAGTTGCAATGTAAATAGTTACTATAAAAAAGAAAAAAACTCATCAATTTTATTGATGAGTTTTTTTTTATAAAGTATTTATAATTTATTAAAAGTATCTGTATAATCACCTTTTATTGTTACAGTTCCATTTTTAATAACATCTCCATAAACTGTAATACTAGAACCCGATCCTACAAATTCAATAGTAGCTCCATCATTTAAAATCATATTTCCATAAACTACCAAACTACCTTCTATAAATAATGTTGCTTTATTATTAATATTAAAAGAATTCCATTTATTATAAACACTTCCTTGTGCTAAAGAACCACTCATATAAAAGTTTCCACCACTATTAATATTCAATCCTTTACTAATTGCTAAAGAGCCACAAAAAGTAAAATCATCATTAATATTTAAACCATTTAAACTTAAAGAACCTCCATAAGATTTTGGATCATTTGAATTAATATTCAACCAAGAACTTCCTTTATAAGTTGGTAAATCTGTACAAGAAATGGAAGTGCCATTATTATCAGATTCAATAATTTTAATTATTTTTAAACCACCATCACCACTAGCTACAAAAATGTAATCATCTGTACTTTTAACATAATTAGTAGAACCATCAATATCTAAGGTTCCTGTTTTAGTAATATCATGTATTCCATTTTCTAAATCATGTACAGCTAAACCTGCAGCTCCATTAGCCATAAAAACATGGTTATTTGTTACAGTAACAGAATTAGTTACAACTTCATTTAAATCGATATTTGAATCTTTTATTTCTGGTAAAGATATACTTGATGATTTATTACCTGAAGAGATATTATAAATTCCTAAACCATCCTTTCCTTCTGCAACTAAAACATTATTGTCAAAAAAATCAATAGTCCTTTTAGATTCAGCTATATTATTACTTGTTGAAAATGTATTAATTAGCTTAAGGTTATTTTCATTATAAATAAAAAGACCATTAGTACCACTTAAAGCAAAAATTTGGTTTTTATAGCCTCCTATAGCTCTTAAATCTTCTAAAGGGACTTTATATTCTAATTCATTAGAATAAAGATTAAATTTAGATAAATCTCCATTATCACCTGATACAGAAAAAATACCTTTATCACTTGCAAAAACATCAGTAGCAACATAACTCGATAAATCAATCAAATTAAAATTTTCGGTCGGTAAGCCATTAGACAATTCAACAGACATTAAAATTGCAGGATTACTTTCATCAATATCATATGAAGAAGATGCACCTGCTAAGTATAGTTTCTCCTTAAAATATTTAACAGAGCTAACATCTGTATTAGGTAGTATTGCTTCTAATTCTACTACTGGTTTTGTAGGATCAGAAATGTTTATAACATCAATTCCTCCTAAATATTTACTTCCTTCAACATTATAAGAAACATAAACATAATTATTATCTACATCTACATGTGTAGCTCTTAATGTATTTCCTTTATAAGTAGGAGCTGAAACTTCAGCTATTAATGTTAAAGGAATATCACTGGCTATATCATCAGAATTTGTTTTACTAAAACTAGGAGTTTTCTCATTTGGATTTATACTAGGAGCCTCTTTAATACTTATAACACCAATATTAGTATTATCAATACGTTTTGTTGAATTAGAAATATTTAAAATAATTTCTTTTTCTTGAGTTTCTATGTCATTAACATTATCAGTAGAGCAACTAATAAAAGTTAAGAATAACATAATTGTAGGGATAATTCTTTTCATAATGTTTAATTTAATTTTCAATTAAATTAAACATAAAAAAGAATAACTTTTATAATCTATAGGTAAGAAAAAGATTACTATAGATTAATTACAATTTTCCGAAGATAAATGTTTTATTTAAACAATTTAAAATAAAAAAGCCTCAATTCATTAAGAATTGAGGCTTTATAAAGAAAGGCGGCGACCTACTCTCCCACATAAATGCAGTACCATCGGCGCTATTGGGCTTAACTTCTCTGTTCGAGATGG
>NZ_JALCZO010000007.1 GCF_023555495.1 Polaribacter sp. Z022
CACACTGTCAATAATAGATTTCTCAATCGTTCATACTTCACTCATCGAAATGACAGCAACTATTTGTCATTTCGACCTTGTGGAGAAATCTATAATAATATTCAAAACACCATTTGTCATTGCGAGGCACGAAGCAATCTCAATCAAAACAAATACACATTAAACAGACTGCTTCGTCATACTTCCTCGCAGTGACGAATACTAATGTCATTTCGACCTTGTGGAGAAATCTAAAAAAACATCATGAAGTCTATAAACAACACATAATAAGCAGTATATCTTTTTTGTTTATAACCTGGGTATAAATAATCAAAAAATCTATCAACAAAAAAAAGTTGATAAGTTTTTATTATTAAAACAAATAGTTATATAAATAATCTTTATATTTACACCAACAAAAAAGCCTTAGATCTGTTGAGCTAAGACTTTTTGTAAACGGTAACACTAAAAAGTGCTTGTGTTTTTTTCTGCAAATCAAAATTACAATTCTTTTTTAGCTTACCAAAATTTATTTTGTTAAAATAAAGCAGGTTCAACAGACTGCACCCTTTGGTATTAAATGACTTAATTTTTATTGAACTAACTCCTTTAAGTAATACCATTACTTATAGTTCTACTACATTAAAACGTTTGTGGTTGGGCAATGTATTGCAGAGTTTTTAAAACGTGCTAAAAAAGGTGTCTGTATTGCTACCTTTCTAAAGCAATACAAACAAATACCCATATAAAAGATGGCTATTAAATTTAAAACTATAGAGAGGAAAAATCCTCAAGATAGAACATTAGACGCAAAATATTATGCAGCAGTAGTTGCTAATGGAAGCGTAGATTTTGAAACCTTAGCAGAAATGATTTCTGAGCAATCAGCACTTTCGGAAAGTGACTGTTTGGCCTTGTTAAATATTTTAGAAGTTAATATTATAAGAGAGTTAAAACAAGGACGTATTGTACGTCTGGGAAAACTCGGAAACTTTCAAATAAGTTTCAGTTCTAAAGGTTTTGTTACTGAAGAAGAAGTTTCTGCAGAAGCAGTTACCAATACACGTGTATTGTTTAGACCTGCTGTAAAATTAAAAACAATGTTAAAGAACTTAAAGTTTAGTAGAACAACATAGTATTTTACTAGCAGATAGCTTCATTGTGTTTGTAATAACGAACACTTAAAAACCTCAATAACTTCGTGTTATTGAGGTTTTTTTATGCTTAAAACCCACTTTTTTTGCCTTATTGCATACGTAGGCAACTTGTATCGGGTACGTATGCAGTATAAAATGCACACTGATGGAGTACACAGTGCTCCTTAAGGCAATTTACTACTGTCTTTACAAAGATTTTTGCTAGGTCCGAAGCAAAAAAAACGCTGCAAACTAATGAAAAGAAGTATGATTAACAGATAGCCGCGTCCTACGTCCTCGCAATGTCAGTTAAAAAACACCTAATTATCAACAAAACAGAGGAGTTATTAACTAAAAATGACTTATAAAACGCTTATTAAAAAGGGGTAAAAACTAGTAATCTTTCTAAACGTCACTGCGAGGAACGAAGCAGTCTGATAAAGTGTAGAAGCGTTCACCAATAGATTGCTTCATTATGATCGCAATATCTTTTAAATTTCCAATTGTTTTTCTTCTGTAAAAGGCAAAAGTTTGGTACATTTAGTTTTATAAAATTATTTGAAAGAATTTATAAAACTATATTAAAATTATGTTACTAAGTTGTTTTCAAAAAAATAAAATCATCAAATGAGTGATATAAAAACTATTACAGATTTACTTATTAAATTTAGAGATGAAAGAGATTGGAAACAGTTTCATAATTCAAAAGATTTAGCTTTAGCTATTTCTATTGAAGCTTCTGAATTAAATGAATTATTTCTTTGGAAAAAAAATGAAGATGTTGATAAAGATAAATTAAAAGAAGAATTGGCTGACATTCTTTCTTTTGCTTTTCTTTTAGCTGAAAAACACAAACTTGATATACCTACTATTATTAAAGATAAAATAAAACTTAATGGTGAAAAGTATACAGTAGAAAAATCAAAAGGTAGTGCTAAGAAATATAATCAATTATGATAGATAATGTTGCTTTCAAAATAGAAAGTCATAATTTTGATATTTCAAATATTGAAGCATTAGAGAATTATTATGCGAATAATCTTTGGCCATTAGTTTACATATTAAGTGATGAATTAATAAAAGAAGCATATATAGGAGAAACTACTGATACTCCTACCAGATTAAAGACTCATTTAAAAAATAATAATAAAAATAAATTAACTACATTTAGATTAATAAGCAGTAAACAATTTAATAAATCTGCTACTTTAGATATAGAGTCATTACTTATAAAATATTTATCAGGTGATGGTGTATATAAGTTATTGAACGGAAATTTAGGTATTGCTAATCATAATTATTATCAAAAAAATGAAGTTTATGCAAGTATTTTTAAAAAAATATGGAATAATCTAAGGAAAGAAGGTGTTGCTAAACACTCATTAAAACATATTGATAATTCTGATTTATTTAAATACTCTCCTTATAAAAGCTTAACTGAAGAACAAAAAAAAGGCCTCTATTTAATAATTGAAAATTTATTAAACAATAATATTAACAACACTATTATAGAAGGTGGAGCAGGAACAGGAAAAACAATTTTAGCCATTTTTTTATTCAAATTATTAAATTCTGATAATACTGATTTCAATTTTAGAGATTTTGGAAATGAAGAAATTGAGTTAAAATATAAGATAGACAAACTAAAACAAAAATTTCCAAACCCTAAAATTGCTCTAGTTGTACCAATGTCTTCTCTAAGAAATACTTTAAAAAAAGTATTTAAAAATGTAAAGGGTTTAAAAGCAAGCATGGTAATTGGACCTGCTGAACTAGCTAAAACACATTATGATATTATAATAGTAGATGAATCACATAGATTAAGAAGAAGAGTTAATTTGGGTGCTTATTTTGGTGCTTTTGATAAAATAAATGCAAAATTAAATCTTAAAAAGTTTACAGGTAATGAATTAGATTGGGTAATAAAACAAAGTTCAAATTCTATATTATTTTATGATGAAGGTCAATCTATAAAACCATCTGATGTTTTAAAGGAAAATTTTGATAAACTTAAATCTAAAAATGATACAAAAATTGAATTCTTACAGTCTCAATTTAGAGTTAAAGGAGGAAATTCTTATGTTAAATATATTGATGATTTACTAAATTGTAAATTAGATAACCAAGATATTTATATAAATCAGAATTATGAATTTGTTTTATTTGATAATATAGAACTGTTTATTAATGAAATCAAAACTCGAAACCAAGAAGTTGGTTTGGCAAGAATGATTGCTGGATATTCTTGGAAATGGATATCAAATAAAAATAAAAATCTTTTAGATATTGAAATTGAAAATACTAAGTTAAAATGGAATTCTACCAATATTGATTGGGTTAATTCATCTAATGCAATAAATGAAGTAGGATGTATTCACACAACTCAAGGTTATGATTTGAATTATTCAGGAATTATATTCGGTAAAGAAATTTCTTATTCAAAAGAAAAAGATGAAATTATAATATTAGAACAGAATTATTATGATACTAATGGTAAGCAATCGATAAATGACCCTAAAGAATTAAAAGATTTTATAATAAATATTTATAAAACAATTTTATTAAGAGGAATAAAAGGAACTTATGTATATGCTTGTAACAAAGAATTGAGAGATTATTTATCTTCTCATATTATACAACACCAATCCTTTTCAAATAATAAAGATATTGTAAAGTTAAAAATTGAAAACAAACAGTTCGAGAATAGTGTTCCTTATTATGATCTAAAAGTTGCAGCTGGCGATTTTAGTGAATTTCAAACTGTTAACAATAAAAAATGGGTTGAAATACCAAGTTTCATTAGAGCCTCAGAAGATTATTTTGCTTGCTTAGTAATTGGAGAATCTATGAATAAAATAATACCTAACAACTCTATTTGTTTATTTAAAAAATATCGTGGAGGCTCAAGAAATGGAAGAATTGTTTTAGCTCAATCATCTGAAATTCATGATTCTGATTTTGGATCTGGTTATACAATAAAAGAATATCAAAGTACAAAAACTATAAATGATAATTCTTGGACACATAAATCTATAAGTTTAATACCGCTTTCATACGATAATACTTTTGAACCAATTATTCTTTCTGATGATAGTGCAGAAGATTTTAAAATAATTGGTGTTTTTGAAATGGTTTTAAATTAAAAAGGCAAGTATTGGAAATTCAAATAAACCAAATAGACAAAGAAATAGATGCTTTGGTTTATGAATTGTATGGCCTACCAGAAAAATAAATTTATTTGTAGAGAACTCCTAAGTCATTGCGAGTTTACGAAGTAATCTCTTAATAATTGAAAAAGAAAGAATGATACAAAAAGGAGAATATATAATTTATGTAGATGAATCTGGTGATCACGGTTTAAACACAATTGACGAAAATTACCCCATATTTGTGCTTACTTTTTGTTGTTTCTATATTACAGATTATATAAATGAAGCTGTACCTGATTTACAAAAATTTAAGTTTAAATATTTTGGGCACGACCAAGTAATATTGCACGAAACAGATATTCGAAAAAGCAAACGTCCATTTCAATTTTTAAGAACAGATAGAAACTTAAGAAATAATTTTTTGAATGATTTATCTACAATCATAGAAAATACTAACGTTACAATTGTACCAATCGTAATAGATAAAAAAAAGCTGAAAGATAAATATGCACAACCTTTTAACCCTTATCATTTAAGTTTGCGATTAGGCTTAGAAAAATTAAATAGTCTATTAGTTACTAAACAGCAAGCAGGTAAAGAAATATCAATAATTTTTGAAAAAAGAGGTGCTAATGAGGATAAAGATTTAGAACTTGAGTTTTTACGTATTTGTAATAAAAATGAGCAATTTGGTTACAAACAAGTAAATTTTAAAAATATGATTTATCGTTTTTTATTAGCTGATAAAAAATCTAATTCTAGTGGTTTGCAATTGGCAGATTTAACAGCAAGACCTATTGGGTTAAATTACTTAAAACCAATGCAATCTAATAGAGCTTATGAAATTATTAAAGACAAAATATATGGTTATAAATTGTTTCCTTAAAAACAAAATCCTCAGTATAAGACCGAGGAATGTTGCCGACCGGGAAATGCCCAATCCAGTATTTTTAAAAGTTACCTAGGTTAAAAAACCGAGGATTTTGTTGCGGCCCTATGAAAGCAAACGGCTTCAATCGAGTCGACTTAATATTTTTGTATATACAAAATTAGTGAAAATTAAATAAATAATTGCAATTTTAATGCCAAATCATTAAATATGAAAGATTTAAAAGACCAAATTCCAGATTTTCAAACCATAATGTTACCAAATGATGTTAATGTGGAATAATAAGAATAGCATTCGTCACTGCGAAGAATGAAGCAGTTTGTTGGATGGAATATGAGGAGAGTAGGTTATGAGATTGCTTTGTCCTGCGTCCTCGCAATGACGGAAAAAAATTACTCGCAATGACTAAAACAACACTATGAAACCAGGTTTTATATACATACTAACGAATAAGAATAATACTACTTTGTATGTAGGTGTTACCAATAATATCATAACTCGCATACAACAACACAAAGACAACATCAATCCTAAATCATTTACTGCACGATATAACTTACACAAATTGGTGTATTATGAAGCTTTTCAAGAAATAGGTGATGCCATTGCTCGTGAAAAACAGTTAAAAGGTGGTAATAGAGCCCAAAAAGTAGGGTTGATAGAAAGTATCAATCCGAATTGGAAGGATTTGTTTGAAGTAGTGCAGGAGGAGTTTGTGTGAGATTGCTTTGTCCTGCGTCCGCTCAATGACGTAGGAATTTCTACTCAATGACATTAGTCTGGAGAATCACAATAGTATTCGTCACTGCGAAGAATGAAGCAGTCTGTAGGATGAAAAAGGGGAGTGCAGGTTATGAGAGGAGTGCAAATTATGAGATTGCTTCGTGCCTCGCAATGACTAAAAAATCCCATCGATAAAAAAAGCCTTTTGGTATAGCAAACCCCTACAAACGTATATTGTATTTTAATAAGACAAGCAATCGTTACATTTTTGAAGTGTAAAATAAAAACACCTTTAAAAATGAAATATATAATTGTTTTAGCAAGTTTGCTTTTTTGGCAGCAAACCCATGCTCAAAAAACGGAAAACAACGCTACATTGCAAACATGGTCTTTTCAAGATTGTGTAACGCATGCCTTAGAAAACAACATTAGCATTAAAGATGCAGTTTTGTCTAAAAATATAGCATCGGTTACTTATCAAAAATCTAAAGATGCCAAATTACCAAACCTTTTTGGGAGTGCTACACAAAGTTTTTCTAGTGGTAATACCATAGATCCTATTACCAGCGATTTTGTTACAGAGCAAGTTAATAGCACCAATGTAGGTATTACCAGTTCGGTTACTTTGTTTCAAGGAAATCAGTTAAACAATCAAATTACACAAAACAAAATACGTTTTGAGCAAACTAGTTTGTTGGCAGAAGAGGTTAAAAACAACATTGTACTTAACCTATTAGAAAATTACTTACAAGCATTGTTTAGTAAAGAAGACATTGCCATTGCAGAAAACAATTTAAAAGCTACAGAAAAAGAATTAAAAAGAGCCAAAGCTCGTTTGGATGCTGGCGAAATTACCTTAGGCGATTATAGTGAAGTTCAGAGTCAGGCAGCAACAAATAAATACACCATTATTACGGCAAAAAACAACTACCAACAATACATTATTGTTTTAAAACAGTTGTTAGAACTAGATCCTGTAACTGCATTTGATGTTAAACCTTTAAATGAAAGTAAAGAT
This sequence comes from Polaribacter sp. Z022, assembly GCF_023555495.1. GTDB lineage: Bacteria > Bacteroidota > Bacteroidia > Flavobacteriales > Flavobacteriaceae > Polaribacter. The sequence goes on from NZ_JALCZO010000007.1 coordinate 6,895, forward strand.
GTTATATCACTATCATTAAATAAGTTAGAGATTTACAAAAAAGCATTAGGATACTTGCCAGAGTTAGCCGCTAGCAACTTAAATATTGCGGCTAATAAAAAAGAAGAAGACATTGCCAAAGGAGCATTTTTACCAATATTATCTTTATCGGGTAGTTTAGGATCTGGGTATACAAGTATTAATAGTAGTTCGTTTACAGACCAGTTAGATTTAAATTTTAATCAACGTTTAGGTCTTACGTTAAGCATTCCAATATTTAACAGGAACGCTACCAAAGCAGCTGTTAAAACAGCCCAATTAAATGTTGAAAAAGCAGAAATAGAAAAGCAAACAACTACTAAAACTATTTATAAAAAAGTAGAAACAGCCTATCAAAATGCAATGTCTGCTCAAGAACAATTGGTAGCAGCACAAGCTGCAAAAGAGGCTGCAGAACAATCGTACACGTTGGCGTTAAAAAAATACGAATTGGGTGCTTTAAATACCACCGATTTTATCATTAGTCAAAACGTATATACCAATGCACAACAAAATTACATTCAGGCAAAATACTTGACACTTTTATATCACCAATTATTACAATTTTACCAAGGGAACACAATTACACTTTAAGAAGAACATCATGAAAAACAAGAAAAAAAGCATCATAGTCATCATTATCATAGCAATACTTGCTGTGGTTGCATATGGAATATTTAAACCAGCAGAAAAAGTACTAATTATACCCAAAACAATTACCGCTAAAAAGGCAAATGTAACCACAATGGTTACTGCTACAGGAACTATAGAACCAATTACCCAAGTAGAGGTAGGAACACAAGTATCTGGTGTGGTAGAAAAAATATATGTAGATTATAACAGTGAGGTAAAAGAAGGGCAATTAATTGCAGAATTGGATAAAACCAATTTAAGAGCTACACATACACAAGCAAAAGCTGCATATGACAATGCTGTGAGTCAAAAAAAATATATGAAAACTATTTTTGACAGACAACAATCGTTATTTAACAACCAAGTGATCAGTCAGTCTGATTATGATACAGCGCTATACAATTACGAAACAGCCAAAGGAACTACTATACAACGTTTGTCTGATTTGCAAAGAGCTAAAACCAATTTAGAATATGCCAATATTTATTCGCCAATAGATGGTGTGGTATTGTCTAGAGCTATTGACGAAGGACAAACAGTTGCAGCTAGTTTAAGTACACCAACCTTGTTTACCATTGCACAAGATTTAAAAGAAATGCAAGTAGAAGCAGATGTTGATGAAGCAGATATAGGTCAGGTAACAGAAGGGCAGCGTGTAGAATTTACAGTAGATGCTTACATAGGAGAAACCTTTAATGGTGTTGTAACTCAAGTACGTTTAGATCCAACAGTTACTTCAAACGTTGTGACTTACACCGTGGTTATAAAAGCAGAAAACGAAGATTTAAAGTTAAAACCAGGTTTAACAGCTACTATTTCAATTTATACATTAGAACTTAATAATGTTTTAACTGCAGAAGCAAAAGCTATAAATTTTAAACCTGAAACTGAAGCTTTAACTACTTATAACACAGATTATAATATGCCAAACAACACAAGTAATACCTCAAAAAATGGGACAACAGTTTGGGTGTTAGGTAAAGATAAAAGTATTACGCCTAAAACAATAACAATAGGAGCTAGTGATGGTGTAAATGTGCAAGTTATAAGTGGAATTAATCAAGGAGATGAGTTAGTATATAGTTTAAAAAACATGTCTGCATCAAAAGCTTTTGGTCCTCCATCAGGATCTAATGAAAGTCCTTTTATGCCAAAACCACCAGGAGCTAACAAGAAAAAATAAAAACATGAGTAAAGAAATTATTAAAATAAACAATTTAAAACGTGAATTTACCATGGGAACCGAAACGGTTCACGCTTTAAAAGGAATATCCTTTTCTATTAAAGAAGGTGAATTTGTAACCATAATGGGATCTAGTGGTTCTGGTAAAAGTACCATGCTAAATATTTTAGGTTGCTTAGATCAACCAACATCTGGATTGTATGAAATAGATGGTGTTAGTGTAAAAGATTTAAGTAGAAATGAATTGGCAACCATAAGAAATGAAAAAATTGGATTCATTTTTCAATCTTATAATTTATTAGCAAGAACCTCTGCTATTGAAAATGTAGAGTTACCATTACTGTATAATAGCAAAGTATCTTCTGAAGAGCGAAGAGAAAGAGCTATAAAAGCACTTGAAATGGTTGGTTTAGGAGAGCGATTACATCATACTCCTGCCCAACTTTCTGGAGGACAACAACAACGTGTAGCCATTGCCAGGTCTTTAGTTAACAACCCTGTAATGATATTAGCAGATGAAGCTACTGGAAATTTAGATACACGTACATCGTATGAAATTATGTCGCTTTTTCAAGAATTGAACAAGCAAGGAATTACCATAACCTTTGTTACTCACGAACCAGATATTGCAACTTTTAGTAGCAGAACAATTATACTAAAAGATGGAAACATTATACAAGATTATGACAATGACAATATAGAATCTGCAGCATCAGAATTAGCAAAATTACCTAAACAAGACCATTAATTATGAGACTATTAAATTTATTTAAAATTGCAACAAAGGCTATTGTGCTTAATAAAACAAGAACCTTGTTAACAATGCTTGGAATTATTATAGGTGTAGCTTCTGTAATTGCTATGCTAGCTATTGGAGAAGGGTCTAAAGAAAGTATTAGAACCACCATTTCTTCTATGGGGTCTAATATGATTACGATACAACCAGGAGCAGATATGAGAGGACCTGCAAGAGGAAGTGGTGGAGATGTGCAGACATTAACACTAAAAAACTACGAAACCATAAAAGAGGAAGCTAGTTTATTAAGCTACATTACACCTGTTGTAAATGGAGGAGGGCAGGTTATTAATGGTTCTAATAACTGGCCAAGTTCTATTTATGGGGTAAATACAGAGTATTTAAATATAAAATCTGTTGGCTTAAAAAGTGGAAGCATGTTTACAGATACAGAAGTTAAATTGGCTTCAAAAGTAGTAGTTATTGGTCAAACAGTTGTAGATAATATATTTCCAGATGGTGAAGAACCTGTAGGAAAAACGATTCGTTTTAATAATATACCGTTTAAAGTTATTGGTGTTTTAGAAGAAAAAGGAGAAAACACCTTTGGGCAAGATCAAGATGATGTGGTAGTAGCACCTTATACAACTGTACAAAAACGTATTTTGGCTATCGATTATTTAAATCAAATTATGGGTTCTGCCATAAGTGAAGATGATGCTCCAGACGCTGTAGATCAAGTCACCGAAATTTTACGTACTCAACACAAAATAATGGACAATGAAGAAGATGATTTTACAGTGCGTTCTATGGAAGAATTGATTTCAACCTTTAGTTCTACTAGTGAGATGCTTACTGTTTTATTGGTAGCAGTGGCAGGTATTTCGTTATTAATTGGAGGTATTGGTATTATGAATATTATGTATGTTTCTGTAAAAGAACGTACCAAAGAAATAGGATTGCGAATGGCTGTTGGCGGTAAAGGTTCTGATATTTTAATGCAGTTTTTAATAGAATCTATTCTAATTAGTGTAACAGGAGGTTTACTTGGAGTTATCTTAGGACTAGGAGCAACCTTTTTTATAGAAAATTTCTTAAATTGGCCTACAAGTGTTGCCTTATATTCTATAGTAGTTTCCTTTGTTGTTTGTGCTGTAACAGGTATCTTTTTTGGATGGTATCCTGCTAGAAAAGCTTCAGCTTTAGATCCAATAACTGCTTTACGTTACGAGTAAAAAACGGATGGATTATAATGCCTACATTAAAATGTTTTTGTAGGCATTTAATAAAAGTTGGTAAGAATTTAGTTGTAAAGTCTTAGAATAACCTAAAGTACAAGAACTTTATATCTATTTTGTTTTAATTCAAGTTATAAAACAAGTGGTAACCTAAGAATTGATAGCGCTTTTTTTATATGAAATAGCAGTATCTTTGTTACTTTACTAAAAGTATAATACATAACCATGTTTTTAAAGAATTTCATAGTAGTTTTCGTTTCTTTTTTATGGTGTAGTAGTTTTATTTCTGCTCAGAATAACAATACCCTTATTACAGGAAAACTGATAGAAGAGGCAACTTTACAACCCATCCCTTTTGCAAGTATCTCTTTAAAAGAAAAAGAGTCTAAAAAACTAATTACAGGAACTACTTCAGATGATAATGGACATTTTAGCCTACAAACCGTAAAAACCAATTTTTATGTAGAAATTAGTTTTATGGGCTTTAAAACCAAAACCATACATACTTTTAACATAACCAATGGTAAAATAGCTTTAGGTACATTAAAATTGACTCCAGATAGTGAGGCGCTTGATGAAGTTGTAATTACAGGAGAAATTTCTAAAACCGAATTTAAATTAGACAAACGCGTTTTTAATGTGGGTGCAGATATTAGTAGTACAGGTGTAAGTGCATTAGAAGTATTGAACAATGTACCTTCTGTAACCGTAAATATTGAGGGAGAAATTAGTTTAAGAGGAAGTACTGGTGTACAGATATTAATTAACGGAAAACCCTCTGTTTTAGCAGACGAGTCTAGCAATGCTTTAGGCACAATAACTGCAGACATGATAGAAAGTATTGAAGTGATTACCAATCCTTCTGCCAAATACGAAGCCTCAGGAACTGCAGGTATTTTAAACATCATTTTAAAGAAAGAAGAAAAAATAGGTTGGAATGGAGCCATTTCTATCAATACAGGAACTCCAGACAATCATAGTTTGGGAGTAAGTTTAAACAGAAGAACCGAAAACTTTAATTTATTTGCACAACTGGGTGCTGGATATCGTTCTTTACCAAGAGATAATGAAGCTCTTAATACAAATTTTACTACTAACGAGGTTGTAGAAAGTAAAGGAACTGAGTACAGAAACGAAACTTTTTTCAACTTAACATTGGGTACAGATTATCATATAAATCCGTTAAATGTGCTTACCTTATCTGGTAATTTTGCTTATGAAATAGAAGAACAGCCTTCTGAAACAAAATTTAATTTTTATGATGCCAACAATAGTTTGGTTTCTAGTTGGTATAGAAATGAAGTTACAGATGCTACCAACCCAAAGTACAGTTATGAACTGAATTATAAAAAACAGTTTAAAAACAATGAAGACCATACTTTATTGGTGAGTACCTTAGGTCGTTTTTTTGGAAAAGATCAATCTTCACAATTTACAAATACCAACATTTCTGGAAGTGATATTGATAACGATCAACAAACAGACACAGATTTTAAACAAGCAGATTATACGTTTAAGATAGATTACACAAACCCTATTTCTGATATATATACCTTAGAAACAGGAGCACAATATGTAATTAATGATGTGGGTAATGATTATGAAGTAAGAAACCTCATTAACAATGTATATACTGTAGATTTTAATTTAACAAACAATTTTGAGTACAATCAAAAAGTATTTGGAATTTATGCAACAGGATCTTATGAAAAAGAAAAATGGGGTATAAAAGCGGGTGTAAGAATAGAAAACACCAATTTAAAAACAGTATTAACCAATACCAACACCACCAACAATCAAAATTTTACAGATGTATTTCCAACCTTGCATTCCTCTTATAAAATAACAGAAGATTTTTCGTTACAAGCAGGATATTCTAAACGTATTTTTAGACCACGATTGTGGGATTTAAATCCGTTTTTTAATATTAAAAACACGTTTAATATTAGAGTTGGAAATCCTAATTTGTTGCCAGAATATACAGATTCTTACGAAATAACTAGTATTTACAAAATTGGTAAAACCTCTTTAAGTTCTAGTTTTTATCATAAGTTTACCAAAGATGTTATAGAACGTGTGGCAACTTTTAATGATAATGTAACCATTACTACACCAGAAAACATTGGTACGAATGCAACTTTTGGTTTTGAAACCAATGGTAAATACAGACCTAACAATTGGCTAACCATTACAGGAGATTTTAATTTTAATTCTTTTAATAGAATAGGAACATTTAATACACAAGTATTTGATTTTAAAGGAAACCAATGGTCATCTCGTTTAGGAACAAAAATAGGATTGCCAGCAGATATTGATGTTGAGTTTACAGGAAATTACCAATCTGGATATGAAACCATACAGAGTAGTGTAATAGGGTTTGCTTTTTTAGATGTAGGAATTCGTAAAAAAATATTTAAAGGAAAAGCTATTCTAAATTTAGGAGTAAGAGATTTGTTTGAGTCTAGAGTTTCAGAACGTTTTACTACACAACCAACTTTTGAATCTTACAGTTTTAATCAGCGTGGTCGTTTTATAACGTTTGGGGTTAGTTATGGATTTGGAAAAGGGGAGGCCATGACCTATTCTGGAGGACGAAGAAGATAAATATTACACAATTAAAAAGAAAAATTAAAAATGCTTAAAACAAAAACAGTATCCATTTTATCTCATTTATTGGTTTGGGTAGTCTTATTTATGATGCCTTATTTACTGTCTTACAGTCAAGAACAAGATATTACACGCGTGTTTATGCACTTTTGGGTACCTATTGTTTTTTTCGTTATCATTTTTTACAGCAATTACTTTCAGTTTATAGATCGTTTTTTATTCACAAATAAAACATTGGTATTTATAGGAATTAATTTACTGATGATTGTGTTTTTCTTGTTTCTAAAAGAATATATAGAAACTACCTTTTTTGCAGAGTTGAATAATCAAAGAGGAAGTTCTGATACTGGTAATAGGCCACCAATAAAGTTGATAATCTATGTACATATGCTCTCTTATTTGGCTCCTTTGTTATTTTCTATTGCCTTAAAAATGACCAAAAGATGGGCTACTACAGAAGCCGAACGTAAAGAAGCAGCCAATGTTAAGTTACAATCAGAGTTACAACATTTGCATTATCAATTGCAGCCTCATTTCTTTTTTAATTCGTTAAACAATATTTATTCTTTGGTAGATATTTCTCCAGAACAAGCAAAATCGTCTATACATAGTTTAAGCAAGTTAATGCGTTATATGTTGTACGAAACTAATTTGGAACAAATTTTACTTTCTAAAGAAATTGATTTTATGACAAAATACATCGAATTAATGAAGTTGAGAGTTTCTGATAAAACCAAGGTTACCTATCAATTTCCTACCCAAGAAACAGGTATTAAAATTGCCCCATTATTGTTTATCTCTTTGATAGAAAACTCTTTTAAACACGGAGTTTCTGCAACCCAAGAAAGCAATATTAAAGTAAGCATGACTACTAATGATAAAGAAGTTTGTTTTACTATAGAAAATAATGATTTTCCTAAAAAAACAACCGATAAAAGTGGTTCTGGTATTGGATTACAAAACTTAGAAAAAAGGTTAAAACTGTTGTATCAAAATGCATATAGCTTTAAAACTATTAAAGAAAACAATAGCTTTAAAGTAGAATTAAACATAGATACCCATTAAAATGAGCAAAATAAATATTACCTGTATTATTGTAGATGATGAGCCAATGGCTTTAAATTTGGTGGAAAGTTATGTAGAAAAAACACCTTTTTTACAATTAAAAAAGAAATGTGGTAGTGCCATAGAAGCATTAGAATATGTAAAAGAAAATCCTATAGATTTGTTGTTTTTAGACATACAAATGCCAGATTTAACTGGTTTGGAGTTTTCTAAAATGTTGCCTAAAGAAACTCGTGTTATTTTTACCACAGCTTTTAATGAATATGCGTTAGAAGGGTTTAAAGTACAAGCCTTAGACTATTTATTAAAACCTTTTGATTATGCAGAATTTTTAGCAGCAGCAAACAAAGCTCATACTTGGTTTGGTTTGATAAAAGGGAATATTGAACAACAAATAACCAAAGAAAAAGATTTTTTGTTTGTAAAATCTGAATACAAACAATTGCGTATAAAATTGGCAGATGTATTGTATTTTGAAGGATTGAAAGACTATATAAAAATTTGGTTAAAAGACAATCCAAAACCTATTTTAACCTTAATGAGCTTAAAAAACTTGCAAGAAGAATTGCCAGAAACACAATTTTTAAGAGTACATCGTTCTTTTATTGTTTCTTTAAAAAACATTGATGTTGTAGAAAGAAGTCAGATTGTAATTAACAAACAACGCATTACAGTTTCTGAACAATACAAGCCTAAATTTTTAGATTTTATACAGAACAACTCTTTGTAAGAAATCGTCATTTTTTTTCATCTATAAGAACCTATTTTAAAAGGGTAAAAAAATGCTGTTTGTCTATTCTATTCTTTAATCTATCTGTGCTGTTTTATTTTTGATATAATTAAAACAAAACAGTAATAATATGAAAAGAATTGTAATTCTTATAGTGTTTACATTAAGCTTCATGAGTTGTAGTAGCTTTAAAAATAGAAATATATCTAACATTACAAAAGCAAGAACATTGTTGTTAAATTGTAATGCAACAACCCCAAAAAATGATATTTCTAAACTATTTAATTTATTAGACATTAATAAAGACCAAACTATTGGTACAACAGAAGCGATTGGTGTAATAGAACAAAATTTTAATAATTTAGATGTAAATAATAATGCAAGTCTAAGTTTAACAGAGTTTTCAGCTTTCTTAAGTTATTTGCAATAACATTATTTCTGATGCTATTTTATCTTTTATTGATGTTAGTAAAAGATAAATAGCTCTTTTTTTTCCACAAAATTGGTAAAACTGATAAATCTCATATTTCTAATTCCATTCCTGATTTATTTTTGCGATGCTTAAACGTTTAAGCAAGTTAAAATAGATCAACCAAACTATGTCAGAACAAAATTCTAAATCGTATAAAGAACAACGAAGGAAGTCGAGTGAATTTGAAAAAAGAGAAGACTATTTAGAACACGAATTGTCTATCATGAAATTTAAAAGATGGAAAGTACACTTACCATTTAGAGATTTTCATGTTGAATTTGAAGATTTAGTACCTGCATTGGCAGCTACTATTGGAAAAGTAGTAATGGTTACAGCAATGGTTGCTGCATTTGCTGCTCAATATGGTTTAACACCAGATTTTGTTGCAGAAAATGTACGTTTCGAATTATTGATAGCAGGAGGTATATTTGTTATCATATTTTCTGCCATTTTAAACCCTAGAGCAAATTTAGCAGGAACTCATGGACCTATGATTCCTTTAATACCCATTATAGCATTAGCAGGAGGACATCCATTAGCATTAGGTATTTTAATAGGTGTTTTTGGACTTATTTTAAGTATTACCAAAGGAGGCTCTAAACTAATGTCTTTAACAGGAGTAGGAGTAAGAGGAGGTTTGCTTATTTATTTAGGAGCAGTTGGTTTAATTTCTCAAATAGCAAAATTTAAAGCTTGGTCTATTAGTACAGGAGAAAGTACAGTTGCCTTTGTAGTAATTGGTATTACCATTTTTATTTATGCATATTTAGCACGTATTAAAAAAAGATGGTTGGCTATTCCTTTATGTTCTGCAATAGCAGGTTTAATTGCTTTTGCAATGGGAGTAGACTTTCAGTTTACTACAGCACCAGGTTTACCTCATATGAATCCTTTTTGGTGGTGGGGAGAAAATACAGGTTGGCAATTAGGATGGCCAGATTTTGGACATTATGTTGCAGTAATTCCGTTTGCAATTTTAGCAGTAGCTATGTGGTCTCCAGATTTTTTAGGACACCGTGTTTTTCAAGAAATGAATTATCCTAAAAAAGCAAAAGATGTTTTAATGGATGTAGATGATACCATGGCAGTATCTTCTATTAGACAAGTAGTAGGAGCCTTTTTAGGAGGAGGTAATATTGCTTCTTCATGGGGTACCTATATGATTCCTGCAGCAATTGCTAAAAGACCAATTCCTGGAGGAGCAATTCTAACAGCAATTTTATGTGTGTTGGCTTCTGTTTTTGGTTATCCAATGGATTTAGCTATGTGGGAGCCTGTATTAAGAGTTGCATTAATAGTGGGTGTGTTTTTACCATTATTAGAAGCAGGAATGCAAATGGTTAAAAAAGAAAACGACTCTTTAAGTGCAGGAACTTGTATTTTTGCTTGTGCACTTGTAAACCCAGTATTTGGTTGGGCTTTAACAATGTTGTTAGACAACTTAGGGTTGATTGGAGATAGAGAAAGAGCCAAAGAATTGAGTTTAAAAGAAAGACTAATAATACCAGGAATTATGTTTTTAATTTGTTCGGTATCATTAGCATTAGCAGGACAGTTACCAGGTATTCCTGGAATTTTTTAAAATAGTTGACAAAGCTTTTTTATAATTTCTTGATTATTCCAATACTGAGTAATATCAGTATATAAAAATGATTTTTTCCATACGAAATCATTTAAGGAATGATCAAGAAATTTGTTTTAAAGCTATTTTAAAAGTTAAAAAGAGTGATTAAGTTATTCTTTACAACTAAGAATCATTAATTGTTTTTTATTGTTAGAATGGTTGTATAGTACAAATTTACCATCTGCATAACTTCCTTTGTAAGGGATGTATTTTGTTTTTCCTTTATTATCTTGAATCTTTTCATGTGTTACTTTTCCGTCTTTGTCATATACAAAAGCATACAAAGCACTAGACTCAAACCATCCTTTAGAAACTTTTAAACGTCCGTCTTTTTTAGCAGTTAAATTTTTACCAGAATTTAGCAATACATACAATTTACCTTTATTTATAAAAGTATTGTAAGAAGGAGCAGTATCTCTTTTAAAAATACTACGTCCCCATTTTAAATTACCAGAAGCGTCTAATTTTGTAATTAAAATATCATCATAATGATACGTAGTAACATACATACCACCATTCATTCCGTTAGAAACATAAACTTGGGTTACATAGAATTCTTCTGCAACTAAATAAGTGTTTCCTTCTTCATCTTCTAAAAGATAATCTAAAGTAAAACTTGTTAATTCTGAATCTTTTTTACTTTTTGCATTTCTATAACCATATAAATCTTCAAAAACTGATAAAGGTAGTTTTTGTTTCTTTTTATTGATGGTTTCTAAACTTGTTTTATCTACCATAAAGGTGCTAACACCTTTAATACCGAATACTTTGTCTTCAGAATAATACCCTAACAAACGCAATTGCTTGTTAACAAAAGACATGCTTAAATTTTTAATGTATTCTTCTTTTTTAAGCTGAATAGCACCCATTTTAACAGTGTCTTTATCTATTTTACAGATTACATAAGAATAATTTGCTTTTGCTTTTTTTCGCTCTCTTTTACCTTTAAAATATTCTTTACCAACATTATAAACAGCACCATTATTGTCTACAACCATATCTGATGAAGTATAATATTTTTCTGTATTATTATAATAGCTTTTTGTATAATTTAAACTTAAATTACTTGCATTATAAACATGTATGTTATAAGAATTAGAGTTCTTTTTTTCTATATCTGTAGCAATTGCAATAAATTTTTTATTTGGTGATATTGAAAAGTTTGTTTGTCTTTTATTACCACCCGAAAAAATTGCACTTTTCTTTTTAACTGTAGTTTCTAATAATGTAACTTTTTCTGAAGTGTTTGAGGTTACATCATAAGTATAACAATGTAGTTTTCTTACTGTTTTAGAAGGGCTTTCTACCATAAAAATACGTAGCATATTGTTATGAAAAAGTTCCCCAACAAAATTCTCTTTTTTATTTAATTTAACGGTCTTAATTTTTTTCCCTTTTGCAGAATTATCAAAGGTTTCAAAAACTAAATAAGATTTACTTTTTCTTGCAATAACGTTTAAATCATTGGCAGTACTGTAAACATTTAAAATATTAGTAGATCTAAATTGATCTCTATACTTTTCACTTTCGTGAATGTTAAAATGCTTGTTTTGAGCAGTTAAACTTACAAAAGAAAGTATAAATAAAAGAAAAGGGATATAAAATAATTTCATGTTATAGTTTTAGAGCTAAAATACATATAAAATGAAATATTTATATTTTTAAAAGTTAAAATATAATTTTAAAGAGCGTATACTATTTTTTAAACTTTTACGCTGTGGTTATTACTATTTAAAGGTTATTTTTCTTGCAAATTGCATAAAATAAGATTCTAAACGCTGTAATGTAGGATTCATTTTTTCAGTATAAATTACATACTGACATTTATGAATACTTTGCGTTATTGCCAATACATCTGCATTTACAGATTTTGTGGCTAAAAAATCTGCATCATCAATACTAAATATTTTTAGTTGAGTTGTGTTTACGCCCTCTAAAAGCAATAATTTAATCATTGTTTTTGGTGTAGAAATTAAAATATCTACTCCTTCAAATATTTCAGATTTTAATAAATCTATATGCTGTTTTTCATCGCAAACATAGACACGTAAAGTAGTATGTCTTGTAAATTTTATAAATGATTCATATAGTTCTAAAGCTTTTTCATTGTTTTCTACCAAAACAACAGCTCTAGCTGCAGTACCAACTTCTTCACACTTTAATTTTTGCATAGTGGTAAGAATCATAGTTGTAGTTTTACCACTATCTTTTGGGGCAGTACAATATAAATTTGCTCCGCTTTTTATTACAGGAATGCTTTTTGTTTGAAAAGGAGTAGGAGCGTTAAAGTTAAACTCAGACAACTTTTCTTTTATATCTGCATGTAGTTTTTTAAAAGCCATAATAATAAAATCTGGGATAAAATGAATTTGAAAATAAAGGCAAATATACAACATAATAGATGTAATTTTAGCAGCATTTCTTTTTCCAATTTTTACAGAACTCTATACTTCAACTTTCTTGTATTACTTCAAATTTTTAAGGTTTCAATTTCATAAAACTTATTAATAGAGACAGATTGTATTAAGAAAGACCTATTTTTTACTTGAACATACAAATATCTTTATTGAGAGTTCTAATTTTATAAGCAACTATAAAAAATATTCAATTTTATGAAGAAATATACTGTGCTGATTTTGTTCATCGTTTTTTTACAAAGTTTTTCTGTAAATGCTCAAGATTTAAATAAAACTGCTAAGAAAAAAATAAGCAAATTAGAGAAGTTAATGTCAAAAGCAAAAAAGAAAGGTTTTGATATTACTAGAGAAAAAACCATTGTTTGGTTTTCTAAAGAATTTTTAAAAATTGCAAAATGGGATGAAAAAAATGTTCCTTTTATTCAGAATTCTTTCGAAAAATTTAAACCGTTAAAAGGAGATAAAGCAGAAATGGCTAAAAATCTTCCTATTTTTGAACGTAAAAAAGTTATTGAAATATTAGATAAAGGAATTCATACGTTAACAGCGGTTATGAATGGAACTATCAAAAGACGCCCTGTAAGAAAAGTAGATTGGAAAAATATAAAGGTAGAAAAAGACCAGTTTACCAGTAATGGTAAGCCTATATTTTTGTACGATTATTTCTCTAAGTCTATGGGAAACCCAACTTCAGATAAAAGAATTTACAACGATCATTTAGGAAATATTGATAGAATAGGAGGGGTGACACCTCACTTTTTAAAGGAAGATAGAACTTTTGTTCCTCATATTTTAAACAGAATTAATCAGCATCCAGATGATAAAGTAGGGTATCTTTTACTTTGGAATTCTAGCGTGCCAAAATGGATTAAAAAACAAGATCCAGAAGTAAACAAGGGCTTGAGTTCTTTTATTGGTTATGATATAGACAACCCTTTAATGCATGACGTTTGGAGTACAATTTTACAGAAAACAGGTACAATTACCAAAGGAAGAAAAGGTGTGCAAATGGGCTATATTTTAGCAAATGAACCTCATTGGTTTTCTGAAAAAGGAAATTGGGCGTTTAAACGTGGAGAAATGAATTCACTTTCTTCTTACACTTTAGCCAAATTTAATAAGTGGTTAAGTGTAAAATATAAAAATAACATTGCTGATTTGAACAAAAATTGGAACACAAATTTTAATACTTTTAATGATGTTAAGTTTGATTTTCCGCTAAGTAAACAATCAAAAGGGACTCCTCACAGATATGATTGGGATCGTTTTAATATGGATAGAGTTGTAGAATGGTTTACATTTTTACAAACAGAATTGCACAAAACCAATCCAACTGGAGATACACACATTAAGTTGCAACCTCACTTTTTTTCTGATGACGATCGTTCTCATGGTATAGATATAGAATCGTTGATAGAATTAACCACTATGATTGGTGATGATGCCAAAACAAGAGAAAGAGATCTACGTTATAACAGAAACGAACATTGGGAAAAATACTACTCTTATCACTGGCAAGAGCTATGTGTTTCTTATGATTTTATGGAATCAGTTTCTCCAGAAAAGATTCACGTTAATTCTGAAACCCATTTTTTATCAAGTGTTGCATGGAGAAAACTAGATACTTCACCAGAATATATTAGAAACAATTTTTGGTTGGCAACTTTGCATGGTATGGATGCAGGTTTGTCATGGTTTTGGGCAAGAGACCCAGATGGTTCTCCAGAAGCAAGATTTGAAAACAGTGTCTATTCTAAAGATGTTGCTTTAGCAAAATCTTTTGCAGCTTCTGTAAATATGCAACCACAAGTTGCTAATGAGCTTACACAAGTTATGATGGATTTAAATAGCTTTTCTGAAGAAATGATGGCCTTACGTCGTCAAAGAAAACCAATTCGATTATTCCATTCAGAAACTTCTGCTATTAATAAAAAGCATCATATGACAGAACAATATGATTTGTATGAATCTTTATTTTTTGAAGGTTTTCCTGTAGGTTATGCTACCGAAAAAATTATCAAGAAACAAGATAACAAAAATTGGGATGTTGTTTTAGTTTACAAAACGCAATACGTTACAGATTCAGAATTCAATCAATTACAAAGTTACCTTAACAAAGGCGGAACTATTATTATAGATAATAAGAATAGCCTTTCTTTGAATGAATATGGTCAAAAGCGTAAAGAAACCTTAACTAGTAGCCAAGGAAATTTACATATTTTAAACACAAATTCTTTTGAAGATTTAAAGCAATTATCTCTAAAGTTAATAGATAAGAAATTACCAGAAGTTGTTTTAACAGAAACAAATGGTGTAGGTCATAAGGGATGTAATTGGAGAATTGCTCCAAACAATAAAGGTGGGTATATTATGACTATTGTAAATTTAGGAAAAAATAAAGCTAACCTAAAAGTATCAATGAAAAATGGAGAGCATGTGAAAGTAGTAAATATGTTAACGCAACAACCTTTAGATGCATCGTTTGAACTTGATGTTCATGGAGTTTTATTATTAGAAATAGAAAAATAAAATTATAAATAATGAAGGACAATTTTTAGGCAACTTTTTTCAAATGTATTGCCTAATAAAAAGTCTAACAAGAACATAAAATAGTATTGCTAAATAGTGCTTTTGGCAATACTATTTTCTTTTTGTTCAACAACAAATACGCCCCAATCTGCAATCGCTTTAATTACTGGTATAAGTGTTTTCCCAAAATCAGTTAAAGAATATTCTACTTTTAATGGTGGTTTAGAAGTATACACTTTTCTTCTAATAATACCATCTTCTTCTAATTTTTTTAACTGTAGACTTAAAGTTCGTTCAGTAACTGTTGGTACTTCTTTTCTTAGTTCATTATATCTAAGAGTTTTATTTATTAAATGAAATAGTATAACCGATTTCCATTTACCACCAATAACTCCCATAGTTAAACTTGCACAACAAGGATACTTTTTTCCTTTAAATTGATACATAAATTGAATTTATATTATAATATTTTAATGCAAAGGTAGTTTACTATATTTAATTTTGCAACTATACTTTTTATAGTTTATTTTTTATGTTTTAAGTTGCAGTATATCAGTATTTTAAAACATAATGTTATTACTGTCATTTTTGACCGTTATTGTACATAATAGAAACTATATTTACTTTTGTCACTATACTTTTGATAGTATGTTTTTTAATCAATAAAAATAGATAAAATGAATACACCAAATATTGCAAAAGAAGACATTTTAAACGCATTTAATTACAGACATGCAACCAAAGAGTTTGATGCCACTAAAACTGTTTCTGAAGAAGACATGAACTTTATTTTAAAAACGGCAAACCTATCTCCAAGTTCGTTTGGATTTGAGCCTTGGCATTTTGTGGTTGTTCAAGACAAGGAATTAAGAGAACTTTTAAAACCAGTTGCTTGGGGTGCTCCCTTAAAACTAGACACCGCTAGTCATTTTGTGTTGGGTTTAAGTATGAAAGCTCCAATGGTAAAACATGATGCTGCATATATAAAGCATATGATGAATGATGTAAAACAATTACCAGAAGATGTTGTAGAAATGTATAGCAAGTTTTATAGAGAGTTTCAAGAACGTGATTTTGATTTAGATACTGATAAAAAATTATTTGATTGGGCTTCTAAACAGACCTACATTGCTTTGGGTAATATGATGACTGCTGCAGCATTAACAGGTATAGATTCTTGCCCAATTGAAGGTTTTCATCAAGAAAAAGCTGAAGCTTTATTACAAGATAAATTTGGAATTGACACAAATAAATACGGATTGTCTTTTATGGTAGCTTTTGGATATAGAAAAGCTGCTCCTGAATTTCCAAAATCAAGAAGAAATTTTGAGGATATTGTAAGTTGGAAATAACATCTTAACAATTAGAATGTAGAAAAAGTCACAAAAAACAAGTGACTTTTTCTTAAAATAAGTTTTATGAAAACATTTGAAAGTATAAACAAAGCATACAATAGTGTCTTTAAAACCAATCAATTAAGTGTTGGAGTAGTGGTGCCCATAGAAAAGTATGCTATGAGTCCAATACCTACAATGCAAGATCATTTGCAAAGAGTAAAACAAATAGAATCTTTAGGTTTTAAAGCACTTTGGATTCGTGATATTCCTTTTCATGTGCCAAGTTTTGGTGACGCAGGTCAAACTTATGATCCGTTTACATATTTAGGTTTTTTAGCAGGACAAACATCAGAAATAGCTTTGGGTATTTCTAGTATTGCATTGCCATTACATCATCCATTACATGTTGTAAAATCTGCAACAAGTATAGATCAATTGTCTAATGGAAGATTAATATTGGGGGTTGCTTCTGGAGATAGATATGATGAGTATCCTGCAATGGGTTTTGATTATGAAAATAGAGGAGAAGCTTTTAGAGAATCTTTTGAGTATATAAGAAAAGTACAAGGTAGTTTTCCTAATTTCAAAACCAACAACTATGGGAGTTTACAAGGTAATATAGACATGCTTCCAAAAGCAACTGCCCATAAAATTCCGATGTTAATGACTGGAAGTAGCAGGCAATCATTAGAATGGAATGCAATGAATACTGATGGTTGGATGAACTATCCTAGAGATTTAAATACACAACAATACACTATAAAACAATACCGTCAAATAGTTACAGAAAATCAAGAGTTTAACAAACCATTTATGCAACCAATGTATTTAGATTTGTTAGAAAATCCAGATGCAAAACCACAACCAATTCAGTTAGGGTTTCGATTAGGGATTCATTATTTAACCGAATATTTAGAAAATTTAAGAAGTATTGGTGTAAATCATGTGGCCATTAATTTGCGTTTTAATAATTTACACATGGATAAAACTTTAGAGGAAATTGCAGATAAGGTATTGCCTCAATTTCATACACAAACACAATAAGATAAACATGCATAAAACAATAATTATAACAGGAAGTACAGATGGTATAGGAAAAGGAGCTGCTTTAAAATTTGCAAATGAAGGACATACTGTTTACATACATGGTAGAAGTAAAGCTAAAGTTGATAAGGTTGTAACAGAAATTAAAGAAGCCTCTAACAATACAAATATAAAAGGACTTGTTGCTGATTTTTCAGATTTAAAAGCTGTAAAAACATTAGCAGCAGAAATTAAAAAAGAAGTGCTTGTTATAGATGTTTTGGTTAATAATGCAGGTGTTTTTAAAAGTTCTGTAGAAAAAACAAAAGAAGGGTTAGATCTTAGAATGGTTGTAAATTATTTGGCTCCTATTGTTTTTACAAACGGAATACTTTCTAACATTACCAATGCACAATCACCCAGAATTATAAATTTAAGTTCAGCAGCACAAAGTCCAGTTTTAGAAGCTGTTTTAACAGGAAAAGAACAAGTTTCCGATAATAATAGTTACGCTCAAAGCAAGTTAGCATTTACAATGTGGAGTTTCTATTTTGCAAAGCAACATCAAAATATTACAACAATTGCAGTAAATCCTGGTTCTTTATTAAACACAAAAATGGCTAATGAAGCATATGGACAACATTGGTCTTCAGCAGAAAAAGGTGTCAATATTATATTTGAATTAGCACTATTAGAAGCTTATAAAAATAACTCAGAACAGTATTTTGATAATGATAAAGGAGATTTAAAAGGATGTTTTTCAGAAGCACATCCAGATGCTTATGATGAATTAAAAATTAATAGTTTATTGTATTTGACTAATGCACTTTTACAGAGAATAGATTAGTTTTTTTAATTCTTAAGATATTTAGTTAGTAAATACAGTTCATCTACAAAATAGAACAATTCAGTAATTTGCAATTTATTTTTGTTACCTCTTAAAATACATTTGTACTACAATTTATTATATTTAGAATAATGAAACAGACCAAACCAAAAGCTAGTAAAGGAAAACAAATTTTTAGAATTGTATTACTTGTAGGAACATGTATATCTTTATATTTTGTACCCTGGATCTTAGTAAAAGCATGGATATTACCTTTGCCAAAAACGGTTCAAGAACAAGTAGATCAAACATTAAGTTATGGTTTTGATGGTGTTGTTGTTTATGTAGATGAAGCTGGCAAACCACCAGCATTTTATACAGCTGGTTATCATAATAAAGAAGAAAAAATCCCTGCTAAACCCAATGCTTTATTTAAAATTGCAAGTATCAGCAAGTTGTATGTTGCTGTAGCAATTACTAAACTGAATCATGATCAACTTTTATCTTTAGATAAAACAGTTGCAGATTATTTTCCAGAACTTGTAGGTAGAATAGAAAATGCAGATAAAATAACTTTAAGAATGTTGGTGCAACATAGAAGTGGCATTCCTAATTTTACTGATAGTCCAGATTTTTGGAAAAATCAACCCAATACCAATATAGATGTTCTTAAATATGCACTAGATTTACCAGCTAACTTTGAACCAAACAAAGATTATGGCTATTCAAACACCAATTATTTATTGTTATCAAGAGTCATTGAGCAAGTTACAGGAGGAAGTCGTCAAGATTATTTTAAAAAGGAAATTTTAATTCCTCTTGGACTAAAAAACACTTTTGGATCTATTGATGAAGTAAATTTAGACGATCTTATGAGCGGTTATTATGTTGGTATTGATAAAGATTTTAAATATGAAAATAATGGAATGATGATAGCAACTGCACAAGATGTTGGTGTTTTTTTAAGAGCTTTAAATGATGGCACATTGCTTAATAAGAAAGAAATGGAAACCTACAAGTCAATTTATGAATTTAATCATGGTGGTTTAGCAGCTGGTTATCAATGTATGGCAGAATACCATAAAGATATAGATGCTGTTGTTATTCAATTTATGAACACTACCGATTTTGAAGGTTTTCAATGGAATTTACTACAAATAACACATTCTAGAGTTGTTAAAATGTTAGAAAAAGCTAAAAAACAATAACAAAGAAAATAATTTTTACATCATTTTATTATTAAAAAAGCATTCTTTTAAAATTGTTGTATTCAGTAATAAGCAGAAATTTTTTATCTGTAATTCTACTTCTTAAATAATATTTTACTCTGACGAAATTATCATTTCGTCAGTTTTTATAAGGCATTAGCTGTTATTTAGCCAGTAATTATAAATACTATAAGATGTCTAAAAAAAGTAAAAAATTTCGAGTTTTAAAATGGATTGGTCTAACTTTAATCACATTAATTCTACTAATTGTAGGTTTTGGTGTTTGGTTTATGAGTTTGATTCCTTCTTCTGATAAAACTATAAAAAATACAACCGTTAATGATTTAACTTATTTAACAAAAAATAGAATTTTAAAAGATAGAGGTAAAATTTTAACAGTTGTAACAAGTATTGATTCTATGGGAATAAGTGGAAAAAGTACTGGTTATGAACTCACAGAATTATCTAGAGCCTATTATGTTTTTGAAGCAAATGGATTTGAAGTTGATGTGGCAAGTCCTAAAGGAGGAAAAGCACCTGTAGTAATTGATGATTTAGGTCCTTTTGATTATGCTTTCTTAAAAGATGAAAAAGCAAAATCTAAAATTAATAACACTCTTAAATTAACTGATATTAAAGCAGATGATTATGAAGCTATTTATTTTGTTGGTGGTAAAGGAGCCATGTTCGATTTTCCAAATAATAAAAGCATTCATAAGATTGTAAAAAATATGTATGAAAATAATAAAGTTGTAGGAGCAATATGTCATGGTCCTGCTGCTTTGGTTAATGTTACATTAAACAATGGACTCCCTTTAATTAAAGGAAAAACAATAAGTAGTTTTACTAATAAAGAAGAACTATTATTAATTGCTGATGCAAAAACTATTTTTCCCTTTTTATTACAAGATAAAATTACAGCTCAAGGAGCTAATTTTAATGAAGGAGAAATGTATTTAAATAAAGTAAGTGTAGACAAGAATTTAGTTACAGGTCAAAACCCTTGGTCTACTTGGTCTATTGCAGAAAATATGATTCAGCAAATAGGATATAAACCTAAAACTAGAAAAATAACAGATGAAGAAAATGCTATAAATGTATTATTGCAATATCATAAATATGGAAAAAGTAAAGCCAAAGAAATGATTACAACAATGTATAACAATAACAAACCTATGAATAGAGTTTTATTTGCAGAACATAGTATAGTATCTGTAATGAAAGGAGAAATTGGAGATTTCTACAACTTGTTAGGATTGATTTCTTTTGCAAAAAAAGTGCAAGAAAATAATTAAATTTGAAAAAACATTTTATTGAATTTATCTGATATATTTTTAATTATAGTTAGTAGTACAGGTTTTTTACACGGAATACTATTTGCCTTTTATTTGTGTTTTTTTAAAAAGAAAAAAACGCTAGCAAATCTATTATTAGGTTTAATATTAATATTTATGGCATTTAGAGTGGGTAAATCTGTACTTCTAAATTTTGGTAAAGATTTAGAGCCCACCTTTATATTTGTAGGTTTGGCTTTTATATTATTAATAGGTCCTTTATTAAGGTGGTATATTTTGGCTATGACAAAACCAAGTTTTAAAATACCAAAAAGCTATTATTTAGAATTAGTACCGTTTGCAATTATTTTTATAGTCAGTTTTTTTCTTCAGAAAAACGTATTAAATACTAATAACAAGCAAACTATTATATTTTTTGGTAGTGTAATTATATTTATCTACTTGCATTTTGCTTTTTATATTTTTATTTCATTTAAAACAATACAAAAGTTAAAAAGAGCATTAAACAATACTTTACAAACTAAATCTCAAAAAGCTATAATTAGCTGGTTATCAATTTTAATTGTAGGTTTTGTAATTATTTGGATTTCATATTTTTCTAACATTATAGAAGATACTATACCTTATATTGTTGGTCCTATTATGTATTCTTTAGTTGTTTATATATTAAGTTATAAAGTATATCAATTAAAAACTTCAGAAATAGATGGAGAGGCTTTTAAAGCAAATGATAGTATTTTGTTTCAAGAAATAAAAACTGCTTTAATTGAAAACAAGCTTTATTTAAACGCAGAAACATCGCTAATTAGTGTAAGTAAATTAATAGGAAAAAGCACTCAAAAAACATCTGCAATAATCAACCAATATGCAAAACAAAACTTTAATGATTTTATAAATTATTATAGAATTGAAGAAGCAAAAAAACTACTTATATCTGAAGAAAATAGTAAATATACAATCTCATCAATAGCTTTTGATGTTGGTTTTAATAGTTTATCTTCTTTTAATAGTGCTTTCAAAAAATTTGAAAATACCACACCATCTATTTACAGAAAAAATAATTAAGAATATTAATTAACTCTAACTGTTCAAAAATCAAACTTAGAGAGTTTTATTTCCTTGTTTTACATATTTAGGTGTTCCTAATTGGGAGCTTATAGTTGTATGTAAAATTAAGATTCTGTAACAAAGTAATTAAAGTTTGTAACATGTTTTAAAATTACTCGTCATTTAAAGGAGTAATGACTCTTTAAATAAAAATTGTTAGAAACTAAATTTTTATCTTTTCAAAATATGCTTTTAGTTGAAATTGAAAAGTAGGGGATAACAACTATAATTCAATTCATCCTTACTATTTAACAGTTCAGTAATTTCTATTTAAATTTTTATGCAAATTGAATGAAGTTTGCTGCGTAAATAAATAAAAATATGTTTAGAATTATATTAATAGTGTCGTCATTAGCTTCATTCTCTTTACTACCATGGATTTTGGTAAAAGCGTGGATTTCTCCCTTGCCTAATACAGTTCAGAAGCAAGTAGATAAAGCAGTAAAATACGGGTTTGAAGGTGTAGTTGTTTATGTAGACCAAGCAGGAAAAAACTCAAAAAGTTATACTTCTGGTTGGCACAATAAAGAAGCTAAAATACCTGCAAAACCAGACGCACTTTACAAGATTGCTAGTATAAGTAAATTGTATGATGCTGTTGCTGTTACAAAATTGGTAAGTTCTGGAAAACTATCATTAGATAAAACACTTGCAGATTATTTACCAGAACTTAAAGGCAAGATAGAAAATATAGAGAAAATTACTTTAAGGTTACTAATTCAACACAGAAGTGGAATTCCAAATTTTACAGATGCACCAAACTTTTGGGCAGAACCAACAAGTACTTATGAAGAAAGTTTAGCTCTAATAGAAGGTAAATCTGCCAAATTTAAACCGGGTAAAAAATATGATTACTGCAACACTAACTATCTGTTAATTAATAAAATAATGGATGATGTTTTGGGGTATCCTAATTTTAAGTTTATTCAAAAGGAAATTTTAAATCCTTTAAACCTTAAAAATACGTTTAGTTCTGTTAGTAAGGTAAATATAGACAATGTAATGAGTGGTTATCATGTTGGATATCCTAACGATTTAAAAACAAACGATTATGGAATGCATGCTACTGCAAAAGATGTAGCTACGTTTATGAGAGCATTAAATACTGGAACAATATTTAAGAATAATGAGCAAGAAATTTATACCTCTATTTATAAATTAGAACATGATGGATGGGTTCCTGGATATCAAAGTTTTGCTAAATACTATAAAAAGATAGACACAGTAGTAATTTATTTTTATAGTACTACAGATCCTAAATTACTCAATTGGAATTTATCGCAGATTATAAATAAAAAGATTTATAGAATTATCAAAAAATCAATAAATGAAGGATAAAAAAAATAAGCTTGAAATAAAAGAAACAAATAAGAAACCTCATCCTTTTTGGAACTTTTTTTGGCTAACTTTTCTTGTTGTATCTCTTTGGTATGCATGGTATTCATTATATGTGCCTTCAAGCAAGGTAAATTGGAGTAATAACATTGAAGCATCAAAAGAACTTGCAAAAAAAACGGATAAAAATATACTGATATTCTTTACTGGTAAATGGTGTTCTCCTTGTAGAATTATGAAACGTGAAGTTTTTGCGGATGCCAAAGTTAGGAAAACCATTCAATCAAAAGTTGTTCCTGTTGAGATTGATATGGATGATCCAAATTCTAAAAGCCTTATAAATCAATATAATATTTACACCACACCAACTACTATAATTATTGACTCTAAAGGAAATGTAGTTAATTATACAATAGGAAAAATTGAGAAAACAAAATTCATAGAAATACTTTTAAATAAATAACAAAATGAAATATATTTTAACATCCTGTTTAGTATTGTTACTTAATTGTGCCAATAAAACCAATTCAAAAGAGAACTTAAAAACTAAAGATAAACAAGAAAGTCTTGTAAAAATTCTTGAAAATATTTGGACAACAGAACAAACCCCAATTAGATTAAGAGATTCATTAATGTCTATATATGGAGTAGATTCTGAGTTAGTAAAAGAACAACAAGCAATTGTTGAAAAAAACCATGCTATAAACGAAAAAAAAATAAGGAAAATTCTTGATAAAAATGGTTGGCCAACAAAAGAAATGTCTGGAAATAGAGGTAATTGGACTATTTGTAATGTAATTCAACATTCAGATAATGAAGTTAGAATACAGTATTTACCAATGATGAGACAAGCAGTTATGGATAAAAAATTAGAACCTCGTTTTTTAGTAAGAGCAGAAGACAGAATTGCTACAGAAAGAGGCGATTTACAAATCTATGGAGGACAGATGAAATATTATCCAGAAACCAAAAGTTTTAATGTATGGCCTGTTTTTGATCCAAAAAATATTGATAAAAGAAGAACCAAAATTGGGCTAGATTCTATTGCAATATTTCTTAAAAACAGATTTGACTTTGAGTGGAATTTAGAAGAACAAATAAAAAGAACAGAAGAATTTAAATTGAAAAAAAAAGAAAACAATAAAAAACTAACTAATTGATAGTTAGTTAAAAAGATGTAGAGTAATATGAAAAAAGCAATTTATAAAACATATGGTTCTCCAAAAGTTATAGAACTTATAAATACAGAGAAACCTTTGCCAAAATCTAATGAGGTTTTAGTAAAAATTAAAGCTTCATCTGCAACAAGAGCAGATACTATGATGAGGCAAGGAACACCAAAATTTGGAAGATTATTTTTAGGTCTTTTTAAACCTAAGAATACTTCATTAGGAACAGGTTTTTCTGGTGAAATAGAATCTATAGGTAATGAAGTAACTAAATTTAAAATTGGTGATGCCGTATTTGGTGAAAAATTATTTAGTAATGGTTGTAATGCAGAGTATATATGCATTGCAGAAAATATGATAATTGAACAGAAACCAATTAACATTTCGCATGAAGAAGCTGCTCCAATTTGCGATGGTTTTTTAACATCATATAACTTCTTAAAAGACATTGCAAGTATAAAAGAAGAACAACATATTTTAGTAAATGGAGCTTCTGGTAGTTTGGGTACTGCAGCTGTTCAATTAGCAAAAGTAATGGGAGCAAAAGTTACAGGAGTATGTAGTACTAAAAATTTAGATTTTGTAAAATCTATAGGAGCAGATAAAGTTATAGATTATAAAAATGAAGATTTTACAAAGTCTATTAATAAGTATGACATTATTTATGATTCAGTAGGAACTTTAAGTTTTAAAAATTGTAAGGACGTATTAACCCCAAAAGGCATTTTTATGACGCCTGTTTTAAGTTTTGGAACACTTTGGCATTCTATAATTAATTCTAAAAAGGTAAAATTTGCAGCTACAGGTCTTAAAAAAACTGATGAATTAAAACGATTATTTGAAGATTTAGTTTCTCTTTTTAAAGACGATCAACTTCACACTAACATTGATAAATCATACAAATTATCAAATATTATTGAAGCACATGAATACTTAGAAACAGGAAGAAAAGTAGGGAATATTGTTATCATCAATTCTTAACCAATCTGTTAATTTACAGATAATAGATAAAAAGGTTCTTATGCTAACAACTTACTGTTGTTCATAAGCTAACACTATTTATTATTACTAAAGTTTATATAAAGAAAGATTAAGTTTTTAGTAACAATCAACCATTAGTAGTCGTCTTAGAACTACAATAATCAATCAAGGAATAATAAATTATGTTTTTCAAAACTAGAGAAGGAAAATAAAAACACAAAAACTATTCAGTTATAATTGATTTAAAAAACTGTATAAATTTATAAAAATGAAAATATTAAAACGCATTTTAAAAATTGTCTTTGCTCTTATCAGCTTACTTTTTTTAATAGCAATTTGTATACTTTGGTCAGATTCATCAAACACAAAATATCTTCAAATTAATAAAAATGAATCAGTATCAAATAATTCTTATCTCATTAAGAATGTCAATATTATACCAATGAATCAGGATACTGTTTTGGTAGATAAAATGGTGTTTATAAAAGAAGGCTTTATCGAAAAGATTGCTGATACTATTGAGGTTAATGGAATTCAAGTTTTTGATGGTGAACAGAAGTACTTAACACCAGGACTTATTGATATGCACGTGCATGTGTGGGATAGATATGAACTTGGACTTTATTTATCAAATGGGGTAACTGCTGTTAGAAACCTTTGGGGTATGCCAATGCATTTAAGAATTAAAGAGGATATAAATGAAGAAAATATTTTTGCGCCATTGTTTTTTACAACAGGACCAAAATTAACAGGATTAGAATTCATTGGTGATGACAATGTAAATTTAAATAATTTAACAGAAGCCAAAGAAAAAGTAATATCATATAAAAATAGAGGTTATGATTTCATTAAAACGTATTATGGTTTAGAAAAAAAGGTTTTTAATGCTGTGATTGAACAATCAAAAAAATCAGAAATAGATATTGTTGCTCATCCTTCTCAAAAAGTGCCATTTTCTTATCATTTGAATCCACAAATAAAATCAATAGAACATGCTGAAGAAATTGTGCAACAACCATTACATTTTGATTTAGATTCCATTAAGTTAAAACCTATAATTGATTCAATTTCTCAATCTAAACACACCAGTTACTGTCCTACAATTACAGTTTTTAATAATATATATCAAATGATGATGAATGATTCTATTTTAGATTCAGAATCATTAGGATATATGAATACACTCATAAAAAACACAGATAGTAAAAAACAATTTGAACGCTGGTTTAATGCAAAGCAAGAAGATTCTAAAACCATTGATAGAATAAAAAAACAACATGATTTTCATATTACTATTATTAAAAAGTTACATAAAGCTGGTATACCTATAGTTTGTGGCACAGATGCAGGTATTGGAGTTACTCTACCAGGTTTTTCAATCCATAGAGAACTAGCTTTTTATAAAGAAGCAGGTCTTTCTAATTATGAAGTTTTGAAAACAGCTACAGTCAATGCTTCTCAAACGCATTCAATAATGAATCAACTTGGAACAATTGAAAAGGGTAAAACTGCTAATTTATTATTGGTAGATGAAAATCCCCTAGTTAATTTATCATCACTTAAAAAACCCAGTTTTGTTTTTGTGAAAGGGCGAAAATTAAATAGAACAACTTTAGATTCTTTTAAAGAAAAGGCAAAAAACAAAAAGAATCTAATAGCGACAGCTCTCAGGTACTTAGAAAATTTAATCATTGAAAAATAAAGCATTCTCTCAAATCTATTAAACCAAAAACACTAGTAAAAGATTAAAATAATAGCTTTAATACTTAGCAAATTATTAAAAAACAAGAATCAATAAACAAAAAACTCAACTAAACATTAATCGTAATTATCAACCAAAAAACGAATAGTCTATGTTTTTCAAAACTAAAGCAGGAAAAGAAAAAATAATAACCCTTTATAATCAGAAATTAAATGATCTTCATATAGAATATTCTGATAAAATTGTAGAAACAACTTTTGGAGCAACCAATGTTATTATTACAGGAGATATTAAAAACCCTCCTTTAGTACTCATTCATGGTACAGGAGGTTGTGCACCACAAATCTTAGATTCGTTTCCAAATATATCATCAAAATATTGTGTTTATGTAATAGATGTTCTTGCACAACCTAATAAAAGTGCAGAAAATAGATTGGATATGAAATCTTTAGATTATGGAAAATGGCTTATAGAAATTATTAAAAAACTAAAGCTTACAGAAGTAACATTGGTTGGGTTTTCATTTGGTGGATTTATAAGTTTAAAAACACTAGAATTTAATGAACGTTACATAAAAAAAGTATTCTTAATTGCACCTGTTTACATTGTAAATGGTAACCCTTTTTTAGGTTTATTTAAAATGTTTATGCCCCTAAAAAAGTTTATAAAAACTAATGATAAACAATACATAAAAAAAGTTATGGATGTTCTTTTTTCTGAATATGATGATTTTGCATTCGCATACATGTCAACAACGTTTCAGAATTGCAATATGGACTTTTCTCCATTACCAATAATCTCAAAAAAATCAGCTAAAAACATTACAACACCAATTACAATTATAGCTGCAGAAAAAGACATTATGTTTCCAGGTAGAAAAATGATAAAAAGAGCTAAAAGAATTTTTCCATCATTAAATGAAATAATCTTGTTAGAAAATTCTAAACACGTACCAAACAATAAAGATTTTAAAATAATAGAAGATTTAATCTTAAGAAATTAATAAAATTATAAAAAATGAATAAAATAAAACTATCAATACTATTATTAATACTATCAACAGGCATATTTATTTCTTGTTCTAATAACAATTCAGAAGATAGCATTGAAGCTATATATATAACTATACCTGATCAAATATTTGAAGAAAAATTAATTGCTTTAGGGATCGATTCTGATGGAATTGTAAATGAAAAAGTATTAAAAACCGATGTAGAAAATATAGATCGTTTAAACCTAAGTAATTCAGGTATAAATGTAATTACAAATTTAGAAGGAATAGAAGCATTTGTAAATTTAAAAAGACTTTACGCTTCTGGAAATGAGTTAACAACAATAGATTTAAGCAACAACTCTTTATTAGACACTATTCATTTAGGGTTTAATAATTTAACCTCAATAAAAGGTTTAGATGAAGCTAAAGAGTTAAAATGGTTAAGTTTAAGTGGTAATTTGTTTACAGAATTTACAATAGAAAATGAAAGTATTCAAAACATTTTAATGAGTCATAACGAATTAGTGTCTTTTAATGCAAGCAAATGTGCTAATTTAAAAAGTGTTTTATTAAACTTAAATAAAATTGAATCTTTAGATTTTACTACAAATCCATTACTAGAAACCTTAATATTTTCTGCAAATAGAGTAGAATCAATAAACTTAACAAACAATGTAAATTTAAAATACATTTATTGTTCAAGTAATTTGTTTACAAGTTTTGATGTAAGTATGCTTAACAACTTAATAGATTTAAGAATAGATAGAAATCCTACCTTAAGTTGTATTAAAATAGCAACAGATCAAAATATACCAACATTAAAAATATCTTCTTATCAACAAACAAACGTTAACTGTAATTAAATTTAAAGTTTTAAGCAAAAATGAAAATAAAAATATTCCCAATTTTAACGCTATTTATAACTAGTTTTCTTTTTTATTCTTGTAATGAAAAAGAGACTGAAATTGAAGAACAAATATGTAAAGGAGATAATTATACTTTGCCTGTTAATAGGTTGTTAAGTAAGCTTAGAACTACACATCCAGGTAATTTGCCTACAATTAAAAATTACGATTATACTTATAATGAACACAATTTATTAACTGAAAAAAGCGAGTATACTTTTGATTATGATTTAAATAGAAATTATACTTATTGTAACAATAAATTAATTGAATTGAGCAATGATAAAAAGACATTGTTATATAATTTTGAATACGATACTTCTAATAGATTAGTTTCCTTTAATACAACAAATTCTTATTTATATGATTATTCTGTTTCTTATACAGAAAGTGCAATAACTGTTACAGGAATTGTAAATAAAGAACCAAATACAACAATAATTATTGAAACAAATAATGCTAATTTAGTTACTAAAATTACTAGAAACGATACTTATTCTAAGTTTGAATATGATGCAAATGGAAACCTAATAAAAGCTACAGATTTTTCTAATAATGATGACGTATTAAACGATTATAAAATTACTTATGATACAAACCCAAATCCATTTTATGGTCAGTTAAAGTTTAATTATTTAGAACGTTTTATAGATTTGTTTGGTAAATCTGCTTTTTACGGTATAGATGTATTTTATAGATTTGATCAATATAAATACCCATATTTAAAAAATAACCCAGTTTTATTAGAAGACTTAAATTGTGCACCTTGTTATAAAAATTTATTAGAAAGAACTTATGAATATGATGCACAAAATTATCCTGTTAAAATGGAAGAAAGTTATGTAGGTTCTCCTGCTGTTATTTATGAGTTTACGTATCAATAAAAAAAGAAAGTTAAAGAGGTATATTTATAATTAAGGTAAATGCCATTTAAAGCACTATATCTAAAATTATGTGTAAATAGCCTGAAAAACGGCTATACAGAAATTATTATGAATTGTACTATAATGTTCTGCGTTATGTAACTTGAGCTTTGGCTAAAAGCGAAAGTTATTACTACAGTTTCTTGAAAGAATTTATTCTAAAAAGTTTCTTCTGTAATGTTAATGGAACACTTTTTATGCGACGACGTAGGAGGGAAGCGTAATGTGTGTGGAATGGAATATAATTTTTATAAATAACATTTAAACCTCATATCTTACGTTCCTGTACTTTTTCTTTCACTATTTAAAAGTATTTCGTTGCTTTGCTTAAGAATGGATATCAACAATAAAATAAATAATAATAAAACAAGGATATCTCTATATTGGAAATGTCAATTAATTGGATGGAGTATTGTTTCAGTTTATTGGGCTTATACAGTATATACAAAAGATAATTACGGGATTTTTTATACGTTGTTAAATTATGTATTAGACATTTCTATAGGAATATTTTTAACACATATGTACAGACTATTTGCCTTGAAAGCAAAATGGAGTAGTTTACCTATAAAAAATTTACTAATCCGTTTAGTACCTACTATTATTTTATTAGCTGTTTTATATGTATTAATAAACAATTTAAAATGGTATGCGTACTGGACTTTTATTGCAGGCGAGGGTAAAAATTTCTTTGAAGCCATAATTTACTGGGATCCAATTTTACTTACAGGACTTCGACTAATGTCTATTTGGATATTGGCGTATCACTTATATCATTACTATCAAAAAGAAGTTGTTACGGCTAAAGAAAATGCTCAATTATCTTTAATAGCTAAACAAGCACAGTTAGATAATTTATCGGCTCAATTAAATCCACATTTCTTATTCAACTCCTTAAACTCTATTAAATCATTGGTAATCGAAAATCCTAACGTTGCAAGAAGAGCAATTGATTTATTATCAGATTTATTGCGTTCATCCTTATATGAAAAAGACAAAGGCTTAATATCTATTAAAAATGAACTCGCTTTAGTTTATGATTATATTGAATTAGAAAAAATGCGTTTTGAAGAACGACTTCAACTAAAAACCAATATTGATGACGAAGTAATTAATTATAAAATTCCTACGCTAAGTATTCAGTTGCTAGTAGAAAATGCAATTAAACATGGAATCGACTTAAAAGTTGGAGGTGGCGTTGTTTTCTTGAAAGTTAAAAAGAAGGATAGCGACCTTCATATTATAGTTGAAAATCCTGGAGTAATTAATCAACATAATAGTGTTGGTTTAGGTCTGAAAAACCTAAAAAAACGCATGGAAATTCAATATAAAGGTCACGCTAGTTTTAGTTTAAAAGCCAAAGAAAATGAACTTGTCTGCGCAGAAATAATAATTCCAATGCATATAGACCATGAAAAAATATAAAACCATAATCATTGATGACGAACGTTTAGCGAGAGAAGAAGTAAAACGTGCATTAGAAAAACATCAAGAGTTTGAAATTATTGGTGAAGCAAGTCATGTAGATGAGGCTATACCTTTAATTGAAGAATTACAACCAGATATTTTATTTTTGGATATTCACATGCCTGGTAAATCTGGATTTGATTTATTAGAAGAATTAACAAATGTACCAGATGTCGTTTTTACAACGGCTTATGACCAATATGCTGTAAAAGCTTTTGAGATGAATGCGTTGGATTATTTAGTAAAACCGTTGAGAGATGAACGTTTTTCTAAAACCATTGAAAAGGTAAAGGTAGAATTATCTAAAAGAGTAAAATTAGAGTCTACAACCATAGCAATGCATCAAAAGATATTTATAAAAGATGGTGAAAAATGTCATTTTATTCCGCTAACAGATATTCATTTTATTGAATCTTTAGAAAACTATGCACGTCTTTATTTTGGCTCGAATAAAGCGATGATAAAGCGTTCTTTAAATTTACTAGCAGAGAAATTAGATCCTAAAGTCTTTTTCCGTGTTAATCGAAGTCAAATGATTAATATAAATTACATTAAAGAGATTCATCCATACTTCAATAATAAACTCCAAATTATATTAACTACTGGAGAAAAAGTTGAAGTATCTAGCAGGCAATCGGTAAAATTTAAAAACTGGAATAGTTTATAAAAAAAATAATCCTTCAATTTTCTAACGTTCATTTACATTTATTAACGCTCCTGTACTTTTTGTTTTTTGATACAGTTAACTGCCTTTAATTTGTATCATAAATCATTAAAAACTAATATTATGAAAATTATTACAGTTCTAAATTATATTGTCAAATTAGTATTGTTTGTGGCAATATTTTTTTTGGGCTCTTGCAAAAGTAATCCAGAAACAACCGCTACTAAACAACCCGTACTATCTGATTACACAATTGGAGAGAAATGGGTATGGAAATATAAAGGTGTTACTGATGAAGGTGAAGTAAGGTCGGATGGAACCGATACTCGGAAAATAGTTGATTTTAATGGCGCCTTGGGAATGACCATAGACAAAGATACCGTTTTGGTGTCTGAAATTGTAAAGCCAGAAAAAAGTGATACACCAAAATATAAATGGCCTTTAGAAGTCGGTAAAAAGTGGAAATATGAAAAAGACTGGACCAGTCAAGATGGTACTACAGGAAATCAAAGTCAGGATGTAGAAGTGCTTTCCTTTAAAAAAGAAATAGTAGGAGCAGGGACATTTATGGCCTACACCATTGAGTACAAAGGAACCGTTTCAAATTCAAGAGGCTATAGTGCTAAAACAGATGAAGTTTGGTTATATGCTCCAGAAATTAAGAATTTTATAAAAATGACTCAAGTTCAAGACGGTTTTTCTTATACCGAAGAATTAATTGAATATTCAAAATAAAGCAACCATTAAAATGAAATTCATACAAATATTAAAGGTCACATTTTTACTACTGTTAGTAGCATTAGTTTCTTGTAATTCTATAAAAGAGGAGCAGCAAGAACCAAGAGAAGTGAGTAGAAAAGGCAAAGAATATTTTGTGCAAGATTCTATTCTAATTTCAACTAGAGATGGTGCTAAAATATCTGCAATAATAGTTAGAAGTAAAGCTGAAAAAGAACCACAACCAGCAATATTATTTCATACAATATATACTCGTAAAGATGATATCAATAGAGCTTATGAGGCAGCAGATAAAGGATATATTGGAGTTGTATCTTATACAAGAGGTAAAAACTTAAGTCCAAATAAAATAACTCCTTATGTTCATGAAGGTAATGATGTGTACGATGTTATAGATTGGATTACTGAGCAGGAGTGGAGCAATGATGAAGTTGGTATGTATGGAGGTAGTTACGTTGGTTTTGTTCAGTGGGCTTCTATGAAAGAAAAAGTGCATCCAGCGTTAAAAACGATAGTACCATCTGTTGCTGCAGCTCCAGGTATTGCTGAACCTATGGAAAATGGTGTTTATTTTAACTTTCATTATCCTTGGTGGCATTACGTTACCAATAACAAAACACTTGATACAGTTTCTTATTATAATGGAAAACGTTGGAATGATTTGTATTTCGATTGGTATAAAAAAGGAGTGGCTTATAAAAATTTGGATAGTTTAGATAGTACACCAAATCCAGAATTCAATCAAAAATTAGAGCATCCAACATTTGATGCTTATTGGAAAAAAATGACACTGTTTAAACAGGATTTTTCTAAAATTAATATTCCTATCTTAAGTACTACAGGTTATTATGATGGTGGACAGTTTGGAACTATACACTATTTAAAATCTCATTATCAGTACAATACAAATGCAGAGCATTATCTTTTGATTGGGCCTTATTCACATTTTGGAGCGCAAGAACTTCCAGAAAAGAATATTTTGGGTTATACCATAGACCCTATAGCACAGATAAATATTAAAAATTTAATTTTTGATTGGTTCGACTATATTTTTAAAAATGCCAAAAAGCCTGTTTTGTTAAAGAATAAAATCAATTATCAAGTGATGGGTGCAAATACTTGGAAGCATGTATCATCGTTAGATAAAATTACTACTGATACATTAAAGGTATATTTGAGTAAACAACGTTCTGGTGTGGCGTTTAAATCGACCTATAATACAGGAAATATGGGAGTAAACGAACACTTTAGTTTATCTAATATTTCTAATGAAACAAGTTATATAGAACAAGAGATTGATTTTTCTGATCGTAGTCAATTTTCTTGGAATTTAAGTGGAGATCGAAACATTATAACAGAAACTTTAACTGTTGGCCAAGGATTTTCATTTGTCACAGAACCCTTCGATGAAGATTTAGAACTTAGTGGTTCTGTAAGTGGAGTTTTAAATGTGTCCATCAATAAAAAAGATTTTGATTTTAACGTTTTACTATTCGAACAAACGGCTGACGGATCTTTTTTTAGCTTGACACTACCATTTACAGCAAGAGCAAGTATGTCTAAGGATATAGAAAACAGAAACTTATTGACTCCAAATAAAAAGACCTCAATTCCCATTCATAATTTTAGAATGACTAGTAAAAAAATTAAAAAGGGAAGTAGAATAGTTATTCTATTAAATGGTATCAAACATCCTTTTTCACAATTAAACTACGGTACAGGGAAAGATGTGAGTGAAGAAAGCATTAATGATGCTGAAGAGCCTTTAAAAATTAAATGGTATACTGATAGCTATATTCATTTTCCGGTTAATATGTAGAATAGAATCTCGATGTTTAACTTGGCCTCATAAAATTTGGTCAAAACAATAGGTGAAATGAGCATACATATTTTAGGGGTTTAGTAATACAGTTTCTTAAGAGTTTCATTTATACAAAGGATTTCAATGCAATATTAACTTGTTATAATGTTTCCTAAAATATAGTGAATGAACCGTTAATTGTTTCCAAAATTATATGCAGCCTTGAATTTTTGTTTCTTTTGTTTCAAGACAAAAGATAATGAAACATTAAAAAAATGATTAATTTAAGTTCTAAAGTTAACAAGTGCATAGAAATTATCTCGCAGAGTAATTTTATGCTCTTGTGGCAAGCTTACGAGAATCGTCTAAAATTTTTTATTTCGTATATTTTATCGAATACGCGGTTCTTAATAAGAGCAAAAAAGTTAGCTTTTATTTTGGCGTTGGCAAGCTTTGGATAATTGTGTGTAAAATAAATTGCCAGAGCAATTTGATTTTATAAAACAATCGAGCGCTTGATAGTGGCTATTTTACATAACGGCTAATTATAGATACAAATGTTTTAAACTCTGCGAAGCAAACCGCTTATTAGTTCAATGACCCAAGTTCCAATTATTCTGATGAAAACGAATGCTTCTGGGATATTTTACATAATATGGAATTATAGCTATCAAATGGCGAAAACCCATAAATTACCAAATAAGACATTTGTACTATAATTTATATTATGTTAAATAGTATATTTAATAATAAGAGTGTACTTTTTGGGTACACTCTTATTGTCTTATCTAATAGCTTCTATACCTCTGGTTCTTGTACGTATACGAATTGCATCTTCTACAGGATACACAAATATTTTACCATCACCAACTAAACCTTCAGATGCATTGTCTAAAATTACATCTAATGCCGTTTCTAAATTGTCATCACTTACAATACAAATAATCATAATTCTGGTTTGCAAAATCATGTTTTGTTCTGTACCTCTATAACGTTCTGTATACGTTTTTTGCAATCCACTACCTTTAACAGGAATTATTGTATTACAAGGAATACCAGCTTCTTTTAAACCAGTTTGTACAGCTTTTAATTTTGAAGGTCTTATAATTGCTTCAATTTTTTTCATGTGTTTTGTTTTAAATAGTTAAAATTACTCAAAAGTAGAATATGCTTCTACACCAAATGAAACCGCATCAATTCCTGCAGATTCTTCTCTTTTTGTAATTCTGATACCAAATGTTTTTTGCATTATTTTCATTAAAATAAAAGTAATTATAAAAGAAAAACTTCCTATTACTAAAACACCTAATGCCTGAACACCTAACATAGAGGCTCCTCCACCATAAAATAAACCTCCTTCTGTAGCAAATAATCCAACAGCAATTGCTCCAAATAAACCATTTACTCCATGAACTGCAATGGCTCCTACAGGATCGTCAATTTTTAATTTATCAATATATAATACAGCAATATCAACTAAAACACCTGCAATTAAACCAATAATAATAGCAGCATTTGGTCCTACAACATTACACCCTGCAGTAATTGCTACTAAACCAGCTAAAACACCATTAATTGTCATAGTAATATCTATTTGCCCATATCTAAAATAAGTGTAAAACATGGTAGAGATTCCTCCTGCAGCTGATGCTAAAAAGGTATTTGTAGCTACAGTACCAATTAACTCCCAATTACCAACAGCTCCTAAAGTAGAACCTGGATTAAAAGCAAACCAACCAAACCATAAAATAAAAGCACCTACAGCTGCTAATGGTAAATTGTGTCCTGGTATAGCATTTACACTGCCATCTTTTTGATATTTTCCTATTCTTGGTCCTAAAACAATGGCTGCAGCTAAAGCAGAAAAACCACCCATAGCATGAACTGCTGCAGAACCAGCAAAATCGTTAAAACCTTTTACAGCTAACCATCCATTAGGATTCCAAACCCAATTGGCAACTAGAGGATACATTATAGCACAGAAAACAAAAACAAAAATAGCATAACTCCATATTTTCATACGTTCTGCTACAGCACCAGAAACAATAGAAATGGAAGCTATTGCAAAACCTAACTGAATAAACCAAAAAAGTTTATTAGAAACAGTTAATCCTAATCCTAAATCATCTGATGTTATTCCTAAATCAAATGCAAACCAACCATTTGAGTTTCCATATGCGATTCCGAAACCAATTATATAAAAAGCAATTCCTCCAAAAACAATATCTACAATTACTTTTGCAATAATACTCATTGCATTTTTAGATCTTACAAAGCCTGCTTCTAGTAAAGCAAAACCACCTTCCATAAAGAAGATTATTGCTGCACAAATAGCTACCCAAACAGTATCTATTGCACTTATTAAATCTGTTTGTTCTACACCAATAGTTGTAATTGCACTCATAAATATTATATCTTATTTTTTAAGGCAATAAAGATACTATTACTGATTTCTCTAAATATTGTAGTAATAATAAAAAATAGCTTTAATATTATTATAGTGATAAAAATTTAAGTAAAACTCAAACAATACTGTAATTTATAGATTTTACGATTAATTTAAAAAAAAAGTTTAGCAATAAAACGTTTTAATTTTTTTGCTAAACTTTAAAATTACTCAATGACTATTAATTCTACTCCAACCAATTTAAAAAGAAAGTCATCATTTCTTCTTTAAGATCATAATGCATTTTTATATATGTTCTCATATCTTCCATTAAAGGTCTATGTTCACTTTGATATTTCATATCTAACTCATCTTCATAATTTACTTTATTAAGATTAATTATTTTATTTTTACAACGATGTTTTAATTTAGAAATGGCATCTTTTTCAATTAAAATTCTGTTTTGAAATTGTTCAATTAAAATTGAAGCACTTTTGTTATACTCTCTTGCTGCAATTTCTTCTAATTTTTCTTCAAACGTATCCATTTCATCAAAATGAAAACGTAATTCTCTTCTCCAAGTTTCTAAATTAAACTTTAGATCGCTTAAGTGTGATACTTTGGTTTGCATATTCTTTTTGTTTTTGATTAAACTTTTTAATTTATGATACTAATTCTTTTTGAACATTTGTTGGCACTGTTTGGTAAGCAGAAAATTGCGAGCTAAATGTTGCTTTTCCTTGTGTAATAGATCTTAAAATAGTTGAAAAACCAAACAATTCTGCTGCTGGTGTTATACATTTTAAAACTTGATAATTATCTTGAGTTTCTATACCTAAAATCATAGATCTACGAGATTGTAATTCAGTCATAACACTACCAACCATTTGTTCTGGTACTTTTACAGAAATTTCTTGTGTTGGTTCTAATAACCTTGGATTTGCATTTAAAAAAGCTTCTTTAAAAGCATGTGCAGATGCAATTTTAAAAGAAATATCATTAGAATCTACCGAGTGCATTTTTCCATCAAAAAGCATCACTCTAATATCTCTAGCATACGAATTTGTTAATGGACCAGATTCCATTACTTCTAAAATTCCTTTTACAACCGATGGTAAATAACGTGTGTCTATTGCTCCACCAACAATGCAATTATAGAATACTAATTTTCCTCCCCAATCTAAAGTTACTTCTTCTTTACCTCTAATATTAAATCCTTCTGGTTCTGGCATATTTTCAAACCAAGGTTCAATTTTCATATGCACTTGTGCAAATTGTCCTGATCCTCCAGATTGCTTTTTATGTCTATAATTTGCTGTTGCAGAACGTTGTATGGTTTCTCTATATTGAATTTTAGGTCGCTTATACTCTACTTTTATTCCATAAATATGCTCTAAAGCCCAAGTAATTGTTGCCAAATGCAACTCTCCTTGACAACCAATTAGAGTTTCTTTGGTTTCATTAGAATAATTGACTAAAATTGTTGGATCTTGAGTTTGTAAACGTTTTAAAGATTCGCTTAACTTTTCTTCTTCTTTTACCTTAGTTGCAGTAATTGCCTTTGTTATTCTAGCATCTGGATATTGAATTGGTTTTATTGTAAAACCTTCTTCTACAGTTGCTAAAGTATCATTAGTTTCAGTAAATTTTAATTTAGTAGTAGCTCCAATATCACCTGTGGTTAAAGTTTTTACAGCTTCTTTATTTTTACCATCCATAATAAACAATTGATTAATTGTTTCTGTTTCTCCATTTCTACAATTAATTAATTTATCGTTTACTTTAACTTCTCCAGATTTTACTTTAAAAAAGGTAATTTGCCCTAAGTTTGGTTGATAAATAGATTTAAAAACAAACAAAACTGGAGCAGCTTCCTTTTCTCTAACAATTTCATTTCCTTCTACACTTTGTTCTGGTTTTAAATCTGCAGCTGCAGGTGCAACATTATCAATAAAGCCCATTAAACGTCCTGTACCCATATCATTAAGTGCAGAAACACAAAAAACAGGAAAAACATCATGATTTAACATTCCTGCTTTAATTCCTGTTCTCATTTCATCTTCATTTAATGTGCCTTTATCAAAGAAAAGTTCCATTAACTCTTCATCGTTTTCTGCTGCTTTTTCCACAAGTTCATTATGAAGTTGATTTGCCAACTCTTTTTGATCTTCTGGAATTGCCAATTTTTCAGGCTTCCCTCCTTCAGGTCCAAATTTGTACATTTTCATTTTTAGAACATCAATTATACATTGACTTCCATCTACCATTAAAGGATATTGAATTTTAATAGCATTATTACCAACTAATTGTTTAATACTGTTAAAACTAGCATCAAAATTAGCATCTTTATGGTCTATTTGATTGACAACAAATAAGGTTGGTTTGTGGTATTTATTTATATAATTCCAAATAATTTCTGTACCAATTTCTACACCATTTTTTGCATTAATTACTGTAGTTATTGTATCAGAAACACGAATTGATGAGATGATTTCTCCAATAAAATCGTCTAAACCAGGAGTATCAATTATATTAATTTTGTAATTTCTCCATTCTGTATGTAAAGGTGTTGCAAATACAGAAGCTTCTCTTTCATGCTCTATTTCATGATAATCTGAAACAGTGTTTTTGTTTTCTATATTTCCTCTTCTTTTTATAATTCCAGCCTCAAACAGCATGGTTTCTGCCAAAGTGGTTTTACCACTGTTATGGGCTCCTACAAAAACAACATTTTTAATGTGTTTATCATCATATATTTTCATACTCGTCAATTTATAAGATTACCCTATAAATTTAAAAACAATAAAGTGCGAAAAACATGATTTTTGTTAGGTTTGGGTTAATTTAACAAAGAAAAAAGGTAATTTAAGATAGGTTTCTACATGTTTTGTGTGTAGAAGTTATAATCTTTTAAAACAACATCTATAAACTCAATATCACTGTTGTGAACAGATTTAATTTCTGTAACTTCAAGAATCTTAGACCTAAGTTTAATAAGCGTTTTATAATCTTTATATTTCTTAGCAGATTGGTAGGTGTTTTTAATGATTCTTGCATCATTATCAGACAGTTTTATAACATTAGGATATGTAGGTACATATTTATTAGAAATGTTTTCTAAAATGGTTTCAGAAAATTTAACATCATCCTTTAAGTAAATAACTACAGTGTTTGCTATTAAATCTCCAAAACGTTGATTTTCTTTGGTAAATAAAATCATAAAAAAACCAATCATTTTACCAAATAAAAACAATAACCATAGCAATCCTATTTCATTGTCTAAACCCAAAGATGATATGTAAACAAATAAAAGCATAAATAAATTAAAATCTACAACTCTTAAAAACCAACGAATAACAAAATCTGTTGTAGAAGGTTTAAAGCCTTCAATATTAATTACTTTCAGTTTTAATAATTTTTTACCTACTGTTTGTCCACCCAATAACATTTCTGTGTATAATGAATAAAAAGTTATAGGCAAAAATACCATGACATCTATAGCTTTTATAGACCAATTATCTCCACCAACTGCACTATCAAACATTTGAAAGTTTAAAAAAGTGATGGCAAAATATAAATAGGCAAATTTTAATACGTTGTCTACAGTAAATGCTAACAACCTTTGCCCAACATTTGCTAGGGTAAAATTGATGTTTACATTTTGTGCTGTTTTTATTTGGAGTCTTTTCATGCAATATGTAAATTCGCTCTGAATGAGAGAAGTCGCTTTTATAAAGCAAAATAAAGAAAAATGGCTTGAATTTGAACAAGTAATTTCAAATAAAGAGAAAAAAAGTCCTGACGACATAGCCAACTTGCATATAAAAATCATGAATGATTTGGTATATGCACAAACTTATTACCCAAAAAGTAAAGTTACTTTATACTTAAATAAGCTTGCTAAGTCTAGCTTTGATAAGGTTTATCACTCTAAAAGAAGAAATAGAAATGTGTTTTTATATTTCTTTTTTGATAAAGTACCACTACTCTCCTACCAATACAGAAAATATATTTATTTATCATTTATTGTATTTTTTGCCTGTTTTTTAATAGGATTGCTTTCTACTTTTAATGATGATTCTTTTGCGCGTCAAATTTTAGGAGACAATTATGTTAATCAAACAATAGAAAATATAGAAAGTGGAGATGCAATGGCTATTTATAAAGGTGGTAGCAATTGGGGAACTTTTATTGGTATTTATGACAATAACCAACGAGTTGGATTAAATATGTTTTTATCTGGATTGTTTTTAGGTATTGGCACTGGGTTTTATGTAGTTTACAATGCTATAATGGTAGCTGTTTTTCAAGCTTTCTTTTATCAACATAACAGTTTGTTTGATAGTTTAAAAGGAATCTGGATTCATGGAACCTATGAAATTTTTAGTATGATTATAGAAGCTGCTGCAGGTTATATTATTGGTGCTAGTATTTTGTTTCCTGGAGCTTTTAAACGATTAGAATCTTTTAAAAGAGGTATGAAAGCTGCATTTTATATTTTTATAAGCACCATTCCTTTTACTTTAATAGCTGCATTTTTAGAAGGTTATATTACAAGATATGCTAATATAATGCCCACTTTTGTATGTTTTTTAATCATTGGTTTTAGCTTAATTTCTATAAGTTACTATTATTTGGTTTTACCTTTTAAAGTGGCTAACAAACACCAATTGCTTTCATGAATAAAAAACTAATTATTTTATTCATCTTTTGTTCATCAATTACTTTTGGACAATTTATGCAAGAAGGACACTTTACTGCTAAAAAAGTAGATTCAATTTATAAAAATGCACCAGAATTTACTGAAGTAAGAAACTTTGACGAAGATTTTAAAAACAAATACACAGACAAAGAATTTATTTATACAGAAGAAGAAATAGGGGAAGAAAAAAAAGAAGATTTTTCTAACAGTTCTGCATTTGTAAATGGTTTTCTTTTTTTTATAAGTAACATTTTTCCTTATTTATTAGGAGGTATCATCATTTTTATCATTTTAAAAACCTTTTTAGGATCTGAAATGGAATTTTGGAATTTTAAAAAACCGAAGAAAAAAGTTGCTGCTAAATTAGTGTATGAAGATGAAGATATACACGAAACAGATATTGAAGGTTTGTTGCAAAAAGCTATAATAGATAAAGAATACAGATTAGCTGTTAGATATTATTACTTATCTGTTTTAAAAGAATTATCACATAAAAAACTAATAGAATATCATAAAGATAAAACCAATTCAGAATACCTTTTTGAAATTGAAGACCAAACAACAAGAACTAAATTTTCTTATTTATCTTATGTGTATTCTTATATATGGTATGGAGATTTTCCAATAGACGAAGCTAATTTTAAGTTAGCACAAGAAAAGTATCAATCTTTTAAAACAACTTTAAAATAATGATACATATTATAAAAAAACTATCTCTACTCCTATTTTTATTAGCTTTAATTGGTTGTAATAAAACAGACTGGAAAGAAAACTTTAAAGAAAAAGAGAAAAGTCCGTTTGGTAATTTTATTATTTATAATGAAGCAAAAGAACTTTTTAAAAACAATGAAGTAACCCTGTTAAAAGAAAATTTCTATGATTATTTATTGTTTGATTCTGATATAGATAGCACCAAACAATTTAATTTAGTTTGTATTAAACATAGTGGTTATAAATACAATAACACAGGTATAAATGAAATTTTAAACTTTGTAGAAAAAGGGAATTCTGTTTTTTTAGCCTTTAATCATTTTAAAGACACCTTACAATCATCATTAAAATTTAGCACAAATAATTTAGATAAAAACAATTATTCAGTTCCTTCTTTAAAATCGTTAAAAGGAACTTTAGATTTAAATAACAATCAGTTTTTTAACAATTCTTTTTTCTATGATAGAAATTTGCGTAGAAATTATTTTTTAGAATATGATAAAAAAACAACTAGTGTTATTGGAACTATTGAAGTAGATGGAGAGAAAGTGCCTAATTTTATTAAAATTAAATATGGTAAAGGTGCATTTTACTTGCACTTACACCCTATTGCATTTACCAATTATTTTTTATTGAATGGTAATGAAGAATATGCTAGCAATGCATTATCCTATTTACCTAATAACGATTTAATTTGGGATCCACATATTAAATCGAGTAAATATTCTGACAATGAAAATGAAGATAAATCTTCTGTTTTTAAATTCTTCTTAGAACACAAAACATTAACTTGGTTTTTATTTGTGTGTTTAATCGGATTAATTTTGTTTATGCTATTTAATGCGCGCAGAAAACAACGTCCTATTCCAATTATTGAACCCTTAAAAAACTCAACAGTTGCCTTTACACAAACAATTGCAAATTTGTATTTAAAAGAACAAGATCATAAAAATTTAGTTGATAAAAAAATAGCTTATTTCTTAGAAAAAGTAAGAAGTAAATATTTACTAAACACCAACAATTTAAATGCTGATTTTATGGAGAAACTAGCTTTAAAATCTGGAAATGAATTGCAAAAAACAAAATATTTAATTAATACAATTATCACTTTAAATAAAAGAGCTGAGTGTTCTGAAGAAGAGTTAGTTGTGTTGCATAAAATGATAGAGAAATTCTTTAATAAATAAGATATGGAAACACCAAACAATCAAGAAACGCCCAAAGAAATAGAATTTGAAAATAGAATTGATTTATCTGAATTACAAGCAAGTGTTTTTCAAATAAAAAAGCAATTACAAAAAGTAATTGTAGGTCAAAAAGAAATGATGGATTTATTAATTGTTTCTTTACTTTCTGATGGTCATGTTTTAATAGAAGGTGTTCCTGGAGTTGCCAAAACTATTACTGCAAAATTATTGGCACAAACAATAGATGTTGGTTTTAGTAGAATTCAATTTACACCAGATTTAATGCCTTCAGATATTTTAGGAACTTCTGTTTTTAATGTAAAAACATCAGAATTCGAATTTAAAAAAGGTCCAATTTTTTCTAGCATGATATTAATTGATGAAATTAATAGAGCTCCAGCAAAAACTCAAGCTGCATTGTTTGAAGTGATGGAAGAAAAACAAATTACTATAGATGGTAAAACCTATAAAATGGACGAACCTTTTGTGGTTTTAGCAACTCAAAACCCTATAGAACAAGAAGGTACTTATAGATTGCCAGAAGCTCAATTAGATCGTTTTTTATTTAAAGTTAATGTAGAATACCCTAATGCAGAAGAAGAACTAGAAATTATTATTAAAGAACAAGCTTTAGAAAATACAACAAAAGCAAGTAAAATAGAAACTGTAATTAGTGGAAATAAAATTATTGAGTTCAGAAACTTGGTAAATCAAATTAAAATAGAAGAAAACCTATTAAAATATATTGCAAACATTGTTGTAAACACACGTTCTAACTCGTTTTTATATTTAGGTGCTTCACCAAGAGCAAGTATTGCTATTTTAGGAGCTT
The DNA here is from genome assembly GCF_023555495.1 of Polaribacter sp. Z022. Lineage (GTDB taxonomy): Bacteria > Bacteroidota > Bacteroidia > Flavobacteriales > Flavobacteriaceae > Polaribacter. The sequence continues at coordinate 51,440 of NZ_JALCZO010000007.1, forward strand.
CTAAGGCATTTGCAGCTATAGAAGGAAGAGATTTTGTAACGCCAGAAGATATTAAAAGAGCAACAATTCCAGTATTAGAACACAGAGTAATTGTTACTCCCGAAAGAGAAATGGAAGGGTTAACAAGCAAACAAATTATAGAACAAATTATTGAAGCTGTTGAGATTCCACGTTAAACAAATTGTCACTTCGAGTGATTTTGAGGAACGAAAAATTGTATCGAGAAGTTTTTAATAGTTCTCGATACAATTCCGAAAAAAATTGGAATCACTCAAATTAACACAATGAAAATCAACAAATAAACAGTTAAACAACAAAATTGAAACATCTATTCAACACCTTATTTTTAAATAACCGCTTTTTCTATTTTTTAGGTGGAATCGCAATTCTATTTGTGGTTGGTTTTTTTATACCTGTCTTTTTTGATATTTCTAAAGTGTTACTATTTATATTAAGCATCCTTACAATTGTGGATGTTTTTATTTTATACAAAACTAAAAGTGCAATTACTGTAAATAGATATTTGCCAGAAAGATTATCTAATGGTGATGTCAATAAAATATCTATGCAGTTTAAAAATCAATACAAATTTGCTGCACACCTATCAATAATTGAAGAAATTCCTTATCAATTTCAAAAAAGAGACTTTATTTTTAAACAAATTCTTGTAAAATCAGAAGAAAAAACAATTCATTATGATTTAGTTCCTACTGAAAGAGGGGTTTATTTATTTGGACATGTTAATGTTTATGTCTCTTCTCCACTGCAATTAGCTACTAAAAAATACATTTTAGGGAAAAAGAAAGAAATAAAATGCTATCCTTCTTTTTTAAAACTTAGAGAGTTCGATTTTAGAGCATTTAATAATGATGCTATTTCTTATGGAACCAAAAAAGTTAGAAAAATTGGGCATTCTTTAGAGTTTGAACAAATTAAAGAATATGTTTCTGGTGATGATATAAGGTCTTTAAATTGGAAAGCTACAGCAAAGAGAAATCAGTTAATGATCAATCAATATGTTGAAGAAAAATCGCAACCAGTATATTCTATTATAGATAAAGGACGTGCAATGCAAATGCATTTTAACAATTTAAGCTTGTTAGATTTTGCTATAAATGCCACGTTAGCCATAAGTAATGTAGTTTTAAGAAAACAAGACAAAGCTGGTATGCTTTCCTTTTCTACCAAGCTAGAAGATTGGGTGGTTGCAGAAAAAAGAAATTCACAAATGAGTTTAATTTCTGAAGCATTACATAATATAAAAACAGACTTTTCAGAATCTGATTTTAGTACACTTTATGCAGTGGTAAAAAGAAAAATAACGCATAGAAGTTTGTTAATTTTATATACAAATTTTGAAACCATGGATGGTTTAAATAGACAACTACCTTATTTAAGAGCGTTGGCTAAGAACCATTTGGTATTAATTGTTTTCTTTGAAAATACTGAGTTAGAGGCTTTAACAAATAGTAAAAAAGAAGATGTATTAGGGGTTTATGATAGCATTATTGCTGAAAAATTTATGTACGAAAAGAAAAGCATTGTAAAAGAGTTAAAAAAATACGGAATTCAATCTGTATTAACCAAACCAGAAAACTTAACTGGAGATACCATTAATAAATATTTAGAGCTAAAATCTAGAGGTCTTTTTTAAGTAAATAGGTATCTTTGATAAATTAAAATAAAAAACAAAAAAAATGAATTGGTATTTAAAAGTATTAAAACAGTATGCAGATTTTTCTGGAAGAGCAAGACGTAAAGAATATTGGATGTTTACGTTAATTAATGTATTAATTTCTTGGGCATTTAAATTGTTAGATTTTGCTGCAGGAACTACTATTTTCGAAAGTATTGCTGCAATTTATTCTTTAGCAATAATTGTTCCTAGTATAGCTGTAGCTGTTAGAAGACTTCATGATATAGGTAAAAGTGGATGGTATTTTTTACTTGTGTTTTTACCAATAATAGGATGGATTTGGCTGATTGTTTTATATGCCACAGAAGGAGAATCAAAACCAAATAAATGGGGAGACAATCCTAAAGGAATTGGAAATGACACTGCTATAAATCAAATTGGTCGAGAATAATTAATTTTTTTTTAAAATGAATTGGTATTTAAAAGTATTAAAACAATACGTAGATTTTTCAGGAAGAGCAAGACGTAAAGAGTTTTGGATGTTTGTTTTAATTAATGGTTTAATTACTGTTGGGTTACGATTTTTAGATAGAAGTTTGGGCACAACATTTGGTGATTTTAATGAAGATGGAATTTTAGAAACAATATACAGTATTGCTGTTTTAATACCAACATTGTCAGTTTCAGTTAGAAGACTTCATGATATAGGTAAAAGTGGTTGGTATCTTTTATTAATGTTTTTACCAATAATTGGATGGATTTGGTTGATTGTTTTATATGCTTCTGAAGGAGAGTATAAGATAAATAAATGGGGAGAAAACCCTAAAGGATTTGGAAATGATACTGCAATACATCAAATAGGAAAAGAATAATTAATTTTTTTAAAATGAATTGGTATTTAAAAGTCTTAAAACAATATGCAGATTTTTCTGGTAGAGCTAGACGTAAAGAATTTTGGTTTTTTAACCTTATTCATTACAGCATATTTGCCTTTTTAATTTTTCTGATATTTTTTGTGTCCGACAATTTTGAAAAAGACCCTGATACAATTTTATTTGTAATTACAGCTTTGTATTTTATAGCTACTTTAATACCCTTACTTGCAGTAACAGTAAGACGTTTGCATGATATGGGGCAAAGTGGTTGGTGGTATTTAATTAATTTTGTGCCTTATATTGGTAGTTTTGTTCTTTTAATTTTTACTTGTATGGATAGTGTTAGTAAGCCTAATAAATGGGGAGATAATCCTAAAGGAAAAAATAATTTTAATGCTATAGATCAAATAGGAAAAGAATAAAAAAATTAATAAAATAATAAAGATATTAGGTTGCTTTTATAGCAACCTTTTTTTGTTTATTATTTCTTTAGATTAATGATTTTAGCAATGAAATAAAAGTACATTTGCATCGTGAATATTAGACAAAAATCAGAAACAGAATTTATAATTGTAATGGCATCTTTAATGTCGTTAGTTGCATTAGCAATAGACGCTTTATTACCTGCAATTTCAGATATAAGTATTTCATTAAATATATCAGATCCTAAAAACAGTCAATTGTTTATAACAATGATTTTTTTAGGATTGGGTTTTGGGCAGTTACTCTCAGGTCCATTATCTGATAGTTTTGGTAGAAAACCTATAATTTATATAGGTTTTACTGTGTTTGTTTTGGCTAGTATTATTTGTGTTTTTTCCACAAATTTAGAAATGATGATTGTTGGTAGAGTTCTACAAGGAATAGGACTTTCTGCCCCAAGAACTATAAGTATTGCCATGGTTAGAGATCGTTTTAGTGGCAATTATATGGCAAGAGTAATGTCTTTTATTGTTGTTATTTTTTTATTAGTACCAATTATAGCTCCTGCCATTGGTAAAATAATGTTAGATACTTTGGGGTGGAAATCTATATTTTACAGTCAATTGTTATTTGGTCTTTTTACAATGATTTGGGTTTGGAAAAGACAACCAGAAACTTTAAAAAAAGAAAAAAGAATTAAGTTTAAAGGCTCTCTTTTTATTGATGGTACAAAAGAATTTTTAAAGCATAAATACGCAATAGTTTTTACACTTTTTTCTGGGTTTATTACAGGATCTTTTATGGTGTATTTAAGTGCGAGTCAGCAAATTTTTGAAGAACAATACAACTTAAAAGAAAAGTTTCCATACATATTTGCTGCATTAGCTATTAGTATTGGTTTGGCAACATATTTAAATGGAAAAATTGTAGTAAAACTTGGTATGTATAAGCTGGTAACTATTTTTACATTGGCTTTTACAATTATATCTTTAGTGTATATTCTACTTTTTTATAGAGAAAGTAACCCAAACATATTCATTTTACTTGCTTTTTTTGGTTTACAATTCTTTGCAATCGGTTTTCTTTTTGGAAACACAAGAGCTTTAGCTATGGAACCTATAGGTCATATAGCAGGAATTGGTGCTGCAATAAATGGTTTTGTTTCTACAATTATGGCAGTACCAATTGCTACTTTTATTGGAAGTTTTTTAAACACCTCTGTTTTACCTATGTTTATTGGTTTTTTTGTATGTGGTGTTATCTCTTTACTTTTATTACTGTATTTAAAAATATCAAAAAAAGAGAAAAAAAACGTATTTTAAATTGATTATTTCTTATAATTACTCCAAGTTCCTTTATATAACATTTTGCTATTTAATTTGAGATCTACGCTATTGTTAGGGTAATAATTAATCAGTAAGTCATAATCTGTTTTTGCCCCTTTTAAGGTATATTTATTTGAAAATGAATTATCCTTAGAGTTAAAGTTTTCTTTTTCCAATATAAAATTTCCTTTAAACAAAAATCTTTCAGATTCATTTTTATATAATCTTAAATAAATACTATCTTTTTTAATTAAAATAAAATTATCGTCTTTTCTAAGATTGATTATATTATTCTGAAAACTTCTAAGATTATAAGAATTATCAATAGGCCCTGTTTGATTAACAATGCTCTCATCAACCTGAGAGTTCCTTTTAATTTTTAACCCTGTTTTTATAGCTTTATCAAAATATGAAATAATATTTTTTTGATCAAACTCTTTACTTATAGATTGTTTGCTAGTAGATTTAGAACTTGAACAACTCATAAAAACTACAATAATACTTAATACTACTATTCTCATAACATTTTTTTTAATTTTATATAACAAAGATTATACCAAAAATTAAATAGTATTTTTGATTTTTTAAAAAATAGAAATGAGTTTACAAATAATTTTTGAAGATGAATATTTACTATGCGTAAGTAAACCTAATAATATGTTAGTGCATCATGCATATCATTCTAGAAACGTTGCTGATGAAACCTCACTTTTGCAATTAATTTTAGATGAAACTAGTTTAAAGGTATATCCAATTCATAGATTGGATAGAAAAACATCTGGAATAATATTATTCGCAAAAGAAACTAAATATGTTTCTAAATTTCAAGATTTGTTTACTAACAATGAAATTATAAAAACATATTATGGAGTTGTTAGAGGGTTTTCTCCAGAAACTAAAATTATAGATTCTCCTGTAAAAGGACGTGATGCAAACGTACATAAAGAAGCGTTAACACATTTAAAAACTTTAGAGCAAGTTACACTAGATATTCCTGTTAAACCCTATGATTCTTCACGTTATAGTTTGGTAGCTTTTACTCCTAAAACTGGTAGAATGCATCAATTACGTGTGCATTCTAATAAAATAAGTCATCCATTAATTGGAGATCCAAAATATGGAGATAAAAACCATAATATTATGTTTGAAGAAAATTTTGATTGTAAAAACATGTTTTTACATGCAGGTAAATTAGAATTCACACACCCATTTACTAAAGAAAAACTAGTTTTAAAAGCACCTTTTCCTAAAGATTGGTTGTTATTGTTTAATGAGTTTTCTTGGAAAAACCCATTAGAATAAAATAAAATTCTTTTAATAAAAATAGTGTGCAAACAAGTTTAGCCCTGATAGAACGATCTGTTTGAGCTCTTTTTAAATTTAAGTTTCAGTAGCTTTTAATGACAACTAAATTGTTTATAAATAACAGTTGCTCAAATAAACTCAGCATAAAAAAGCGAGTAGTGATAGCAGGTAAAAGCTTCTAAAAACTTTACTCTAAAACCTTTAAAACCAATTTTCCTGTTTTTTCTCCCGAAAATAATCTGTTATAAGTTTCTTGAAAATTTTCAATTCCCTCATAAACATCTTCTTTAGATTTTAGTTTTCCTTCTTGCAACCAAATAGCCATTTGTTTTGCTGCTTTTCCAAAATCTTTGGTATAATCCATTACAACCATACCTTTCATTGTAGAGCGAGTTACTAAAAGTGATAGATAATTACTTGGTCCGTTAACTTTTTTCTTGTTATTATATTGAGAAATTGCACCACAAATAACAACAGTAGCATGCATTCTTAACTTACTTAGAGCAGCATCTAAAATAACGCCCCCTACATTATCAAAATAGACATCAATTCCTTTTGGGCATTTCTTTTTTAAAGCAGTGTAAATGTTTTCTGATTTGTAATCTATAGCTGCATCAAAACCTAGTTCATTAACAATATAATCGCATTTTTCTTTACCACCTGCAATTCCTACAACTTTGCAACCTTTAATTTTTGCAATTTGGCCTACAATACTTCCTACAGCTCCTGCAGCCCCAGAAACCAAAACAATGTCTCCTTCCTTAATTTTAGCTACTTCTAAAATTCCAAAATAAGCAGTCATTCCAGTCATACCTAAAGTTCCTAAATAGGTTGGCATAGGTGCAATACTTTCATCTACCTTATAACATCCTTCTCCATTAGAAACAATATATTGTTGTACTCCTCCCCAACCAGAAACACAATCGCCAATTTGAAAATTAGGGTTGTTGTTATTTTTAACAACTTTTCCTATGGCTCCTGCCCTCATAACACTATCTAAGGCAACTGGTGGTATGTATGATTTGGTGTCATTCATCCAACCACGCATTGCAGGATCTAAAGAAATGTAATGTTGCTCTATTAAAATTTCTCCTTCTTCTAATTCTGGAATTGGGTTGTTTTCTAATTGCCAAGTATCTTTATCTGGCTTACCAATAGGACGTTTTTTAAAAATGATTTGCTTATTAGTCATAGTGTTTTTTTTATGCATTAAAAATAGGAATTTTAATATTCTAACAAAGTTAAAATGCTTTTTTCTAATTTATTTTTTCCCAAATATTGATTTTCTAATCCTTTATCAAAAGGAATTGGAGTTTCTGCACTTGCTACTCTTTTTACAGGAGCATCTAAAAACTCAAAGCAATTTTCATTTATCAAGGCAGAAATATCACTTGCAATTCCTCCAAATAACGAATCTTCTTGAACAATAATTGCCTTTCCTGTTTTTTTAACAGAATTATAAATAGTTTTAGTATCTAAAGGTTGTAATGTTCTTAAATCTATTAAATCTGCAGAGATATTATTAAGTTTTTCTAAAACCTCTAAAGACCAATGAACTGTTGCACCATAAGCAATAATGGTTATGTTGTTTCCCTCTTTTAAAAGTGAAGCTTTGCCAATTTCTGTTGTAAAATAGTTTTCTGAAACATCTTGATAAACTGATCTATACAATGCTTTATGTTCGAAAAATAATACAGGATTTGGATCGTTTATAGCTTCAATTAGCAAACCTTTTGCATCTTGAGGAAATGCAGGGTAAACAACCTTAAGACCAGGTGTTTTGGTAAACCAAGCTTCATTGGTTTGACTATGAAAAGGACCAGCTCCTACTCCTGCTCCACATGGCATTCTAACAACAACATTAGCATTTTGACCCCATCTATAGTGAGATTTAGCTAATAAATTTACAATAGGATTAAATCCTGTTGAAGCAAAATCTGAAAATTGCATTTCCATCACAGATTTTATTCCATTTATAGACAAACCATATGCAGTAGATACAATTGCGGACTCGCAAATTGGCGTGTTTCTTACACGTTCTTTACCAAATTGTTCAAGAAAACCATTTGTAATTTTAAAAACACCACCATATTCTGCTACATCTTGTCCCATAATAACTAAATCATTATATTTTTCCATAGATTGTTTTAAGCCTTCAGAAATAGCATCTACAAAACGAATATTTTTTTTAATAGAAGATGGTTTTATTGATTGAATATTGTGTTTTTTAAAAACATCTTTTAATTCTGTTTTTATATCTGGACTTACATTGTCTTCATTAAATGCGATTTGAAGATGTTTATTAATTTCATGAATAATATCTTCTTTGATAGAAACTTCTATGCTTTCTGTTAAGATTCCTTCGTTCTTTAAATATTCTTGATAATTTTCTAAAGGATCTTTAGCTGCCCAAAAATCTAACAAATCTTGAGGAACATATTTAGTTCCACTAGCTTCTTCATGACCTCTCATTCTAAAAGTTTTAAATTCAAGTAAAATAGGTCTTGGTTTTTGTCTTACGCTTATAGCTAACTCATTAACTTTAGTGTAAACTTCTAAAATATTGTTTCCATTAATAATGTGGTTTTCCATACCATAACCAACTCCTTTGTCTGTAATATCTTTACAGTTAAATTGCTCATTACTAGGTGTAGATAAACCATATCCATTATTTTCTATGCAAAACAAAACAGGTAATTTCCAAACTGAAGCTACGTTTAAAGCTTCATGAAAATCTCCTTCGCTTGTACCTCCTTCTCCAGAAAACACAGCACAAACTTTTTTATTTTTCTTTAAAAGATTAGCTAACGCAATTCCGTCTGCAACACCTAATTGCGGTCCTAAATGCGATATCATTCCTATAATATTGAATTCTTGTGTTCCAAAATGAAAACTTCTGTCTCTTCCTTTTGTAAAACCATTCATTTTACCTTGCCACTGAGAAAACAATCTATATAAAGGAATGTTTCTTGTGGTAAAAACACCTAAGTTTCTATGCATTGGTAAAATATATTCATCTGTATTTAGAGCAGAAGTAACTCCTACAGAAATTGCTTCTTGTCCTATACCAGAAAACCATTTAGATATTTTTCCTTGTCTTAATAGGATTAGCATTTTTTCTTCAATTAAACGTGGTTTTAGCATGTTTTTATACAAGCTTAATAATGTTGTTTCTTGAAGATTATTTTTGATAAAATCAATTTTTGAAGACATAAATAATAAATTTCATAATTATTATATAATTGTTCTTATAATAAATACGAAATCTACAAAAAAAAATCCTTATCATTTTACTGATAAGGATTTTAAATTATTTTAGGAGATGTCTTTACAATTCTTGAAAAATTGCGTGCATCATTCTCTTTTTGTCATTAATGCTTTCTTCTAAAGCAATCATTGTTTCTGTTCTGTTAACTCCAGGAATATCATCTATTCTATAAATAATGTCTTTAGCATCATTAGTTCCTTTTGCTCTTACTTTACAGAAAATATTGTATTTACCTGCAGTTACATATGCAACAGTTACATTAGGTATGCTTCTTAAATCAGCAATTACATTTTGAGTCATAGATGTTTTTTCTAAGTAAACTCCTACATGCGCTATAAAAGAATAGCCCATTTTTTCATAATTTAATGTAAGTGTAGATCCTTGAATAATACCTTCATCTTCCATTTTTTTAACACGTACATGAATTGTACCAGCAGAAACTAATAATTGCTTTGCAATGTCTGTAAATGGAGTTCTTGCATTCTCGATTAAAATATCTAATATTTGGTGATCGATTTCGTCTAAGATAAATTTTTTCATTTTTTACGTATTATTCAAATTACTGTGCAAATTTATGAATTTAATTTAATTAAACATGTATAAAACTAACAAATACTTAAACAATTTTACCTTCGAAAACGATTTCGGAGTGCCCAATTTTCGAATTTAAACGATTTTCGTCTACTTTGTTTAATTTTGAAACAAACTTTTTATCAATAATTTTATCTTCATATTGGTATGCAATGTCATTTTTTGAATCTGAATATCTATGAATTACATCGTAAAATATTTTGTCATTATTTGGAATATCAAAATACGATTCATAATTAATAAAAGTATCAGAATTTGAAATATGATGAATTCCTTGAAGTATAGAAAAGAAAGTATATTTTCTACATTCTTCTCTATTATAATCATCTTTATAATGACCAGATTCTATTAATATAGTATTGTAACCTAACTTTTGAAAGTTGTCTCCTGTTGCAGTTGGGTAAAACTCATCTGTATATCTACCAACATGATTTGGAATGCTGTTTTGTAACATTGCATTCATACTCACAATAACATCCATTGTTTCAATTCTTCCTTTTGTAAGGGCTCTTGTAATTTCTTCTGAAGGAGCTAAAAAAGAAATTGTTGCAGGATTCTTTGTTCCTTCTACACCAAAAATCGTTCTTTGGTCATGAAGGTTAAAACAAAATTGAGGGTTAAACTCTTCTAAAATTTTACGAAGTAATTTACTTTCTTTTGCAGCTCTATCTACAGCATCTCTATTTAAATCTACTTGATTTGCATTTACTCTTGTGTAAGCTTGGGCTCCATCTGGATTTAGCATAGGTATAAAAACCAAAGTACATGTTTCTAAAATTTTAGTAAAAACAGTATCAGTTGAATTTAAAATACAATTAAATAAGTCAAACAAGGCTCTTGTACCTGTACTTTCATTACCATGCATTTGAGACCACAATAATATTTTTTTTGAACCATTACCAATTTTTAATTGCATAATTGGTCTGTTTTCTTCTGATGAACCTATTTGAGAAACTTCAAATTTAGATTCATATTTAGAAAATAAACCTTCAATATCTTTAAAAGTTATCCATTTTCCATGCAATGAACTTTCTTTTTCTTTAGAAAATAAAGTTTCTAAAAAGTCTTTTGATAAAGTATTCATAATTATTGAAGTTGTTTAAAAATCAAAAATAAAGCTTTTTTAAAGTACAGTTGCATTAATTTTTAAAGCACATCTATTATTTACAGATTTAAATAAAACGAATTAATTTTTAACAATTTCAATTAATTTCCTTTTCAAAATTATTGTTCCTTTTTTATTTAAAAGCCATTTAATTTAAAGGTTTACAATTGTCATTCATACTAATGTTACAATTGTAAAATCATAAATCGTTACAAATGTAAACTGAGGTTTTTATTACAATTGTTACTTTTGTAAATTGTAACACGATGTCATTTTACAATTCGATATAAGGCAAACACATAGAATAATTGTATTCTATTTTTTATTTACAAAAATCTATTTATGAGGTATTTATGTGTTTTATATAAAGTGATTGTTTAACTATATTTTTTAAATAAAAACTATTTAAACGAATATGCTTTGATGCTTGTTTTATAATATTTACATTTGTGTAAAGTAATATTATTACAATGGTAAACATAGCTGAATTTACATCTCGTCTAAAAAAAGTAATGGATTTTCATCAATTATCTGCCTCTATGTTTGCAGATAAAGTGGGTGTTCAACGCTCTAGTATTTCACATATTCTTTCTGGAAGAAATAAACCTAGTTTAGATTTTATATTAAAAGTTACCTCAGAATTTACGGATGTTGATATGTATTGGTTGCTAAATGGAAAAGGTAGTTTTCCTAAAGGTGAAAAAAAAGTGACTACCTCTACTCCAACTTTTTTTGACTCTGGTTCTGAAACCTCAGGAAAAAGTATTCAAAGAATTGTTGTTTTTTATAATGATGGAACTTTTGATGAATACAAAAAATAATTTTTCACTTTAAACTTTCTGCAAAAATTGAAGTCTATATTCATAGACATTTAAATTTACTAACTACATGCCAAAAAGAAAAACTCCATTTTCGTTTCAAATTAGAATTATACACAGATATTTAGGTTTCTTTTTAGCAGGAATTATGTTTGTTTACGCTTTAAGTGGAATTCTTATGGTGTTTAGAAATACTGATTTTTTAAAATCGGAAGTACTTACAGAAAGACAATTGAAACCTAATTTAAAAGCAAAAGAATTAACTTCTGTTTTTAAAAAAGGAGCCAAAGTCTTAAAGACTGAAGGTGATGTTCTATATTTAAAAAACGGAAACTATAATCAGAAAACAGGGGTTGCAACTATAAAAAAAATGAAACTTCCTTTTGTTCTTGATAAAATGGAAAAACTACATAAAGCAAATACAAATAGTCCTCTTTATTTTTTAAATATCTTTTTTGGGGTTGCATTGCTCTTTTTTGTTTTTTCTGCCTTTTGGATGTACACTCCAAAAATGCCTGTATTTAAAAAAGGGATGTACTTTGCTGTTGGTGGAATTGTATTAACTTTAATTTTATTGTTTCTATAAGTAGATTAAACTTGGAAAATCTATTCTTATTCTGAAAATAGTTAGCAAACAAGTTTAGCCCAGATTGAACGGCATGTTTGAGCTCTTTTTTAGTGTCAGTTCGAGTGAATTTGTGAAGCATGAACAAATTTGTATCGAGAACAAACTAAAAAAAGCGAGTAGTGAAAGCTGGAAATAGCTTCTAAAAAAATTATTCTTTTAAATAATCTGCTATCAAATTACTTTTTAGAGTGATTTTAGGAACTTTAAAACCGAAATAGTTTTCTAAAGGAACCTCAAAACCTTTATGATTTAAGTAATTATTTAAAGCCAAATATAAACCTTTACTGTACAAATGATGTTCGGCTCCTGTTGGATCTTCATGAAATAAATCGTTTTCTGCAAATCCTTTAAATTCTGGACCAATAATTTTAATATTAAATTCATCTGGATTTTTACCAACTGGACTATGACTTGTGCATGCAAATTGATGCCAAAATGCAGACTGGATACAATTGTTTAAAAATAACTGACGTACAACTTCTAAAGAATCTATAGTTTCTTGTGCTGTTTCTGTAGGAAAACCAAACATTAAGTAGGCGTGTACCATTATATTTTGATCTGAAAAAGCTTTGGTAACTCTTGCAACCTGACCAATGTCTACACCTTTTTTCATTTTTGCTAACAACCTATCTGAAGCAACTTCTAATCCGCCAGTTACAGCAATACAACCAGATTTAGATAACAAGGCACACAATTCTGCATTGAAAGTTTTTTCGAATCTAATGTTTGTCCACCAAGTTATAAATACTTTTCTTTCTAATAATTTATTAGCTAAAGCTCTTAACATTTTAGGTGGTGCAGCTTCATCTACAAAATGAAATCCTGTTATACCAGTTTCTGATATTATTTTTTCAATTTTATCTACCAAATCATCTGCAGTTGTATTTTGGTAATTACTAATGTAATCTAAAGTAACATCGCAAAAAGAGCATTGTTTCCAATAACAACCATGAGAAATTGTGAGTTTGTTCCATTTTCCATCAGACCACATTCTGTGCATAGGATTCATTACATCTAAAAAAGAAAGATACTTTTCTGTTGGCAAACCTATATAGCTTGGTGCAGGTAAATTTTTATGATGAAAAATAGTATTGGGAGTTTTATCTAAATAAACAACTTTATTGTTTTTACAGATGTATGTTCTTTCTAAAGAGTCCTCTCCTATTTTATCATCTAAATATTCAGTAATTCTTAACAAAGGACCTTCACCATCATCTAAAGTTATAAAATCTACAAAATCAAAAATTCTAGGATCAGACAATCGTCTTAATTCTGTATTGCAATAACCACCTCCAAAACCTATTTTAATTGTTGGATATTCTTGTTTTATAAATTGCGCACAACGTAATGCAGAAAAAAGGTTTCCAGGAAAAGGAATGGTAAAACAAATTAAATCATAAGTTTCTTGTTGTAGTTGTTCGTTTAACAAATACAACATTTCATCTTCAATTAATGTGGTTTCATATTGCAAACAATCATCTAAAGTATCAAAACTAGAAGCTGCTCTTCCAATTTGTTCTGCATAGCGTGTAAATGAAAAAAACTCATCTACATTGGCATTTATAAAATCTCCTAACTCTTCTACAAACAACGTTGCTATGTGTTTTGCTTTGTCTAAGATTCCTAATTTTCCAAATTCAGCACTTAAATCTTTTTCTAATTTAATACGTCTGTGTCCTTTTGGTAAAAATTCGTTGTGAATAATTTGATATGCAGCTGTTACTTCTTGCACTCGTAAAAAATCCATAACAACATCAACTTTGTCAATGTAATCTTCTTTAAATTTTGCAACTAAAGGGTACTCATTAGCACCCAACATTGCTGCTTGTTTAAAAACAGCATCTATAAACTCTTTGGTGAAAACTGCTGTAAACAACTCTATACTTAAATCTAATTGGGTTGTTTTTACATTTTTAGATTCTAAAAATCCTTTTAAATATGCAGTTGCAGGATAAGCAGTGTTTAATTGCGTAAAAGGAGGTGTTATTAAAAGTGTGTTTACAGACATGAAGCACAAAGATACTATCTGATTTATGAAAAATAATTAAGAATCTTAAAAAAGGTGTTTATCTAACTAAAAAAGCATCCAAAATTGGATGCTTTTTATATATACTTTTTTATTCTTCAATTGGTGGATGACCATGTATTTTTTCAAAGTCTTCATCAAAATTTGCTCTTAAATATGCATTTAATTTCTTTCTGTAATCGTCTTTTAACCAAGTAACAAAGTTATGTGTACTTTTAGAAATACATTTAGCATATCTATTAATTCTATCATCAATTTCTTCACCCAACATTTTTGCTAAAATTAAGGCATCAAAAACATCTTCACTATTTTCAATACACATTTTTGCATGATGAACTATAGATTTTTCTAACACTCTTTTAGAAGACTCACCTGCTCTAATAGTATCTATATATACTTTTTTCATATCGAAATAAGTATCTGTAGATTTTGCAAATTCTTTTTTAACATCTGCAGGTAATTCGTATCTAAAAGTGCTTTCAATTTCTTCATCAGAAAGAATAGCATTTAAATAATAGTCTGGAGCTCTAAACATTTTTTGCCAATCTAAATCAGCTCCCCAAGGTCCAAATCTATGAAAGTTATTACCTAAATCTACAACATTAAATGTGGTTTTGTCTTTGTAAATACGAGAACCACGACCAATCATTTGGTAATACAATGTTAAAGATTTTGTTGCTCTATTTAATATAATTGCCTCAATACTAGGTTCATCAAACCCTGTTGTTAAAATACTTACAGAAGTAATAATTGCTCCTGGAGTTTTATGAAACCATTTTAAAATAAGCTCACGCTCTGCTTTTGTATTGGTATTGTCTAAATGTGCAATTGGATAATTTGCCTTTTTAAAAGCATGGTAAACTTGTATAGAAGTATTAATACCGTTATTAAAAATTAAGGTCTTCTTCCCTTTTGCAGTTTCTTCATAAGCAGAAACCAACTTAGAAAGCATGTCTGAATTTGTATATAAATCTTCAGAAGATTTTACAGTATAATCACCATTAGCACCAACTTCTAAAGATGTTAAACCTACATTATAAGAATACAAGTTTGCGCTTGCTAAATACTCATTATCAATTAAATGTTGAATTGTTTCGCCAACAAATAACTCTTGATAATTTTCATACATTGGTAATTTTATGTTAGAACTCAAAGGAGTTGCAGTAACACCCAATATAAAAGATTGATCGAAAAACTTGAAAATTTTAGTAAAAGAATTATAGTGTGCCTCATCAACAATTACCAAACCAATATCAGAAATATCTAGCTTTTCATCGTTTAAACGATTCTTTAAAGTCTCAACCATTGCAACAAAACAATCAAAATCTTGTTGGTCATCTAACTTTGCTGTAGAATTTATAATTTTGTTAGTAACACCAAACTCTTTAAGCATTTTAGAGGTTTGTTTACTTAATTCAATTCTATGTGTTAATACTAATACCTTCTTCTTAAAAGTTTCTAGATAGCGCCTAACAATTTCAGAAAAAATTACTGTTTTACCACCACCTGTTGGAAGTTGATATAATAAATGATAATCTTTTGGTGCGTCTTCAAATCTTCTAAAAATTTCTTGAAGCGCATCTTTTTGATAACCGTATAATTCCTTTGTTGTAGTTGCTACTGTAGTTTTTATTTCTGCCAAACTTTAAAAATTTTGAAATACAAAAATAAGACTTAAAAAAGGTTTTACACAAATTTAACTTACATAAATGTTGTTAAATTTACTTGAGTAACATCATAATGAGATGCATTAAAGACAGAAACTCCATTTTTTATGATTAATATTTGAGGAGATTGATGCATTACTTGAAAAGTATAACCAACTTCATCTGAGATATCTCTGTAATTTAAAAGATCTAAATAATAAACTTTTAAATGTTGATGATCTTCCGTAAACAAAGCTTCAAAACGTTTAATAACCATACTGCTTATTCCACATCTTGTAGAATGTTTAAAAATAAAAATAGCTTCATTTTTAGAGGTTTCTTTAATAGATTCTAATTGTTCTAAAGACGTTAGAGGAATCCAATTTACAAAAGAAGTTTTTTGTGATTTTGATTTTTCATTGTCTTTATCTCCAAAAATAGTATTAAATAAACCCATAAGTTGTTTTTTGTTCTTTGTCGTTACAAATATAGCAAACTTTCAACAGTCAAAAAGGCAGTAAAACAAAGAGTTTAACAGACATTTTGACTTGTTTCTATTTCATTTTACAGATGGTATTGAAATTGATATATACGATTTAGAAAAAGTAAAAACCCTAAAAAAAAAAGAAAAATGAATTTTAATAATTATACAACAAAATCACAAGAAACCATACAAATGGCGCAACAAATTGCCCAAGGTTTTGGTCATAATCAAATAGAAAACGAGCATATTTTTAAAGCATTAACACAGGTTGATGAAAATGTACTACCTTTTTTATTGAAGAAATTAAATATCAATATTAGTATTGTAGAACAAATTTTAGACAAACAATTAGAAAGTTTGCCTAAAGTTTCTGGTGCAGAATTAATGCTTTCTAGAGAAGCTGGAAAAAGTTTAAACGAAGCTGCTATCATTGCAAAAAGCATGAAAGATGATTATGTTTCTATAGAGCATTTAATTTTAGCAATTTTTAATTCTAAAAGTAATATTGCACAGGTTTTAAAAGATCAAGGTGTTACAGAAAAACACTTAAAAGCTGCAATAGAAGAGTTAAGAAAAGGAGAAAGAGTTACTTCTCAAAGTCAAGAAGAAACCTATAATTCGTTAAATAAATATGCAAATAATTTAAATCAATTAGCAAAAGACGGAAAATTAGACCCTGTAATTGGTAGAGATGAAGAAATTCGTAGGTTATTACAGATTTTATCACGTAGAACAAAGAATAATCCAATTTTAGTAGGAGAACCAGGAACTGGTAAAACCGCTATTGCAGAAGGATTAGCACATAGAATTGTTGATGGTGATGTGCCAGAAAACCTAAAAGATAAATTAATTTTCTCTTTAGATATGGGAGCTTTAATTGCTGGTGCAAAATATAAAGGAGAGTTTGAAGAACGTTTAAAAGCAGTTATAAAAGAAGTAACAACTTCTGATGGTGATATTGTTTTGTTTATTGATGAAATTCACACGTTAGTTGGTGCTGGAGGTGGACAAGGAGCTATGGATGCTGCAAATATTTTAAAGCCAGCTTTGGCTCGTGGAGAATTACGTGCAATAGGTGCTACTACTCTAGATGAATATCAAAAATACTTTGAAAAAGACAAAGCTTTAGAGCGTCGTTTTCAAAAAGTAATTGTTGATGAACCAGATACAGAAAGTGCTATTTCTATTTTAAGAGGTATCAAAGAAAAGTATGAAACACATCATAAAGTTCGTATTAAAGACGAAGCTATTATTGGTGCTGTAGAACTTTCTCAACGCTATATAACCAATCGTTTTTTACCAGACAAAGCCATTGATTTAATGGATGAAGCTGCAGCTAAATTACGAATGGAAATAAACTCTAAACCAGAAGAATTAGATGTTTTAGATAGAAAAGTAATGCAATTAGAAATTGAAATTGAAGCTATAAAACGTGAAAATGATGAAGTAAAATTAAAAGCATTACGTTCTGATTTAGCTAATTTAAAAGAAGAAAGAAACGAAATTAATGCCAAATGGAAATCTGAAAAAGATATTGTAGACAATATTCAAAATGCAAAATTAGATATTGAAAACTTTAAAATTGAAGCTGAAAAAGCAGAAAGAGAAGGAAATTATGGTTTGGTTGCAGAGTTAAGATATGGTAAAATTAAAAAAGCTCAAGAAGATTTAGAAGTTTTACAAAAAACATTACAAGAAAATCAATCTGAAAACTCTTTAATTAAAGAAGAAGTAGTATATGATGATATTGCAGAAGTTGTAGCAAAATGGACAGGTGTTCCTGTTACAAAAATGATTCAGTCTGAACGTGAAAAACTATTGCAATTAGAAACTCAAATTCATAAAAGAGTTGTTGGTCAAGAAGAAGCAATTATTGCAGTTTCTGATGCTGTAAGACGTTCTAGAGCTGGTTTGCAAAATCCGAATAAACCAATTGGTAGTTTCTTATTTTTAGGAACCACAGGTGTTGGTAAAACAGAATTGGCTAAAGCTTTGGCAGAATATTTATTTGATGATGAAAATGCCATGACACGTATTGATATGAGCGAATATCAAGAAAAACATTCTGTTAGTAGATTGGTTGGTGCACCTCCAGGTTATGTAGGTTATGATGAAGGTGGACAATTAACAGAAGCTGTTAGAAGAAGACCCTATTCTGTAGTACTTTTAGATGAAATTGAAAAAGCGCATCCAGATACTTTTAATGTGTTATTGCAAGTATTAGATGAAGGAAGATTGACAGATAATAAAGGACGTGTTGCAGATTTTAAAAACACCATTATCATTATGACTTCTAATATGGGAAGTCATATCATTCAAGAAAAATTTAGTGACCCAAAAGCAGATTTAGACTCAGTAACTGAATTAGCGAAGGTTGAAGTTTTAGGATTGTTAAAACAATCTGTAAGACCAGAATTTTTAAATAGAATAGATGATGTAATTATGTTTACACCTTTAAATGAAGCTAATATTTTTGAAATTGTAAAACTTCAAATAGAACATTTAAAGAAAATGATAGGGAAACAAGAAATTACTTTAGATGCTACTGATGAGGCAATTACGTATCTCGCAAAAAAAGGTTTTCAACCAGAATTTGGAGCAAGACCTGTTAAAAGAGTTATACAGAAGGAAGTGTTAAATCAACTTTCTAAAGAAATATTAGCAGGTAAAATTACAACAGATAGCATAATTTTATTAGATGCTTTTGATGAACAGTTGGTTTTTAGAAATCAATCTGATATGGTAGAAAACAGTATATAATTTAGTTTGGTTAGTTTGGAAAAAGCGGTGTTTGAAAAAGCATCGCTTTTTCTTTTTAACTATATTCGTCATTCAAATCAATTTATATGAAAAAATATTTCTTCCTTTTTGTTTTTGCTTTAAGCTTTTTAAGTTCTTGTACTTCTGATGAAACTACAACCTATTATTTAATTCGACATGCAGAAAAAGACAGAACTGATAAAACAAATAGAAACCCAAATTTGAATGAAAAAGGTTTAGAAAGAGCTAAAAAATGGGCAACTTATTTTGAAAAAGTACATTTAGATGCTGTATATTCTACCAATTACAATAGAACACAACAAACAGCAAAACCAACAGCAAATAGCAAAAGTTTAGAAATTATAAGTTACAATCCTAGAAAAATGTATGATTCTATTTTTAAAGTAAATACTGAAGGAAAAACAGTTTTAGTTGTAGGGCATAGTAATACTACTCCTGTTTTTGCTAACAAAATTTTAGGCGAAAAAAAATATGAATGGATGAAAGATGATGACAATGCTAGCTTATTTATTGTTACTATTAAAGGAGATGAAATAATCAGTAAAGTTGAAAAAATAGAATAAGGTTTAAATCTTATATTAAAACCAGAAAAAAAACCTCAAGAGGAAACTCTTGAGGTTTTGTGGAATAACACCTTAAAGAATTAAGATATTAAACAACATCATTTTTTTAATGACTGTTTTTCCAAGGTTTATAATTCTTATATTTTGGTCCTGTAACTTTAGGTCTTTTAGAAGAAGTGGCTACAATTTTAGTAAGTTTATTTTTATTATCCCAAGGTTTGTAATTCTTAAATTTTGGTCCTTGTAGACTTAATTTATCATTACCAACATAAAGCACAACTTGTTCTGATTTATGTTCCCATACTTTATAATTTTTGAAAGCGGGTCCTTTTAAGTTTTTTCTATCTTGTTCTTGTGCAAGAACAAAAAATGAAATTAAAATAAATACTGATGTTAAAACTATTTTTTTCATTATGATGTTGTATTAAAAATGTTAAACATTATTATCCTACATCAAAATTACCAATGAAACCTACTTTTATAGGATATAAGAAATTCGGTAATTTTTATCCGTATAAATACGGATAAAACTAAACAAGTTTATAATCTGTTGCTTTTTTTATTAACGCTGCAGTATTTTTTACTTCTAACTTTTTAAGAATATTTGCTCTATGCGTTTCTATTGTTCTAGCACTTACATATAGTTGTAAAGCAATTTCTTTCGTTGTCATTCCTTTAGCAATAAGTTTAAGAACTTGTAACTCTTTAGTGGTTAATATGTCTGAACTTATATTGTTTTCAGATATAAAGTTTATCATTTTCTCAGCAATTTCTGGGGCAAAATATTTTTTTCCTTTAGCTACTGTTCTTATGCTTTTTAATAATTCTTCTTCGTCTGCATTTTTTAATAAATAACCATAAGCTCCACTTTTTGCACATTTTGCTATATAATTCCCTTCATTATGCATAGAAATTATAATTGGTTTTATGTTGGTTTTTAAGTCATACATTTTTTTGAGCACACCAAATCCATCTAAATTTGGCATGGTAATATCTAGTAAAACTATATCTATATCGTTTTGGTTTTCAATTAGTTTTATAAATTGTTCTCCATCAGAAACGGTATCTACTATAATAATATCTCTACTTTTTTTTAGCAGCTCAGATAAACCAGCCCTAAACAAAATATGGTCATCTGCAATTACTAATCTTATCAATTTACTCATCTTTATAAAGGTAATTCAATTTCGAAAATAGTATTCCCTTTAATGGTGTCAATATCTATTTTTCCATTAAAAATTTCTACTCTCTCTTTTATATTTGTAATTCCTGAACCCAATTTTACAGTTTTTAAATCAAAGCCTCCTCCATTATCATAATAATAAAGTGAAATAAAATCGTTGAACTCAGAAAGTGTGATGATTATTTTACTAGCGTTTGAGTGTTTAATAGAATTGTTTATTAATTCTTGTGTAATTCTAAACAAGTTTACAGCTTGTTTGTCAGAAATTTTAGACTCTTTACTTTTTGATGAATCATCAAAATTTATAAGAATCTTGACAGATTGTTGTATAGATTCTATATAATTTCTTAGAGCTGCTCCAATGCCAAAATCTGTTAGTATTGAGGGCATTAAGGCATTTGTCATTGATCTAACTTCTGTTATGGTAGCATCAATCATCTTTTTTATTTCTTGTTTATGTGCATCATCATAAATATGATTTTGTACATAAAATTTTAGCGAAGTTAAAAAAGGACCTATACCATCGTGCAATTCCCTGGCTAGTTTTCTGCGCTCATCTTCTAAACGTTCTACTAAAAATCTTTTATTGGTAAGATTAATCTGTTGTTCTTTATTTCTAAAATCAATTAAATTTTTACGCATTTTTAAAAGCGTATGACCAAGTAAATCATCAGAACTTTTAGGTAGATAGCTAGAATTTAAATTCATATTACCAATATCAACCGTAAATTCTACTGCTCCAGAAAGTGCTATTTTTAAGCTATTTAAAGCTTCAAACATTTCATTAATTTCTTTTGGTAGGTTTAAAAAAGTGTATTCAGATTGCGCTATTTTATTTTCTTCTGTATAATTACCTTTAGCCATAACAATCAATTTTTCTTTCATTTTAATAATTGGATTGGTAATTATTCGTGTTAAAAAAAGTGAAATAACAACAGAAATTATAATAATAAAAAAGGTGATTAATATCAATTTTTTACGC
This sequence comes from Polaribacter sp. Z022, assembly GCF_023555495.1. GTDB lineage: Bacteria > Bacteroidota > Bacteroidia > Flavobacteriales > Flavobacteriaceae > Polaribacter. Next base: position 73,079 of record NZ_JALCZO010000007.1, read on the forward strand.
ATTTCTATTAAAGGCGTAGTAACTTCTTCAACATCAATTTCTGACAAAATAACCCAGTTTAGATTGCCAATTTTTATAGGTTGATATGCACTGTAAACAGGTGTGTTTCTATAATCTTGAAAAACTCCAGTACCTTGTTTATTTTTAACGCCATAAAGAACACCTTTGGTTTTTGCAATAATTTTATAAGGAGTTTTTTGGGGATAAAATCGTGATTGAGAACGCAACCTAAAATCATTACCAACTAAATAAGATTCTCCAGTTAATCCCATTCCTGTTCTTTCTAAAAGAATGTTTTTTATCATGGTATAATTTAAAAGTTTTACAACTCTCTCTCCATTAATTATTTTTATAAATATTATAGATGTTTGTTTTTGAGGATGCAAATGAGTTACATCAAAAATACCTCCAGAAGAATAATTATCTTTTGGTAATTTAAAATCTAACGATTCAGAAGTGTTTTCGTTATTAAATTTTTCCCATTCTAAATTAATGAGTTTTTCAAACTGAATTTGTTTTAAGGTTTTAATAGAATTTAATTGTAATAAAACACGATCGTCAATAACTCTAGAAAATTCTTTATAAAATGTAAAGGATAGAAAAACTACCACAAACACTACAAGTAGGTTTATAATAAATACGATCCAACTTTTAATATTCATATTCGCTTATTGTTATGCTGAATATAAGAATTTTAATTGATGATTTTTACGCTTATATCCTTTAAAACAATTTCAGATACTTTTTTAAGTTCGTTTTTCTCAAAAGATTTATCTATATCTACTAAAGAAATATCTTTTTTTAATGGTTTGTAGTTATGGTAATCTACAAAACGAATTCCGTTTTTAATACATTGTTCTTTTAAAACTCTAAAACGTTTTCCACCACCATTTGTATGGTAAGAATAGGCCAAATAATCTACTAAAAAATCTTCTTTTCCAATCCAATAAATAAAAACATCATCAAAGTCTTCTCCTCCACCATCTTCAGAAAAAGTAATTTCTATTTTATAGTATTCTTTTCCTTTAAGTGTAGAGGATGGCAATAGTTTTTTATGTACAGCTTTGTCATTTAATCCATAAGGCAAAACAGAAAAATAATGTACAGAGTTAATAGAATTTGAGTAAATATTTGCAACTGAATCATTAACTTTTACAGGATGCATATTTACAAGCTTTTCAAACCTGATGTTATTTATTGATTCTTCTATTAAAACTTCATTTTTTTTATAATATCTTGATAAATTATATTCACCATTTTTACGATAAGCTCCATATTCTTTATCTCTAAACTTAAACGTAATTATAGAATTAGCTACTTTATCTGCACCAGAATATCGAATTGTTTTATCAATAATTTGTTGTGCACTTAAGCTAGATTCTTTTGATTTACAAGAAAATAAAATAGCAAAAAGTAAAATAGAAAAATATCTCATTAGTTATAGTTTGATTGGTAAGATAATAGTTTTCAAAATTACATTTCTTTCAACAAAGTAAAAATGTATCTTTGTTAATCTTTTGTGAAGAGAATTATGCAGAAAAATATAAACATACAGAATAAAAAAGCACGTTTCGAATTTGAAATTCTAGACAAACTTGTAGCTGGAATTCAGTTAACGGGTACAGAAATAAAATCTATACGATTAAGTCAGGCAAGAATTACAGAAAGTTTTTGCGAGTTTAACGAACGTGGAGAATTGTTTATTGTTAACATGTACATACAAGAATATATGTTTGGGCATCATTTTAATCACAAGCCAAAAAGCGAACGTAGATTGTTATTGAATAAAAGAGAATTACGAAGCTTAAAAAGAGATGTTGAAGCAAAAGGAAACACCATAGTTCCTTTACGTTTATTTATTAATGATAGAGGCTTTGCAAAACTAGAAATTGCACTAGCTAAAGGAAAACAAACTCATGATAAACGTAATACTTTAAAAGATAGAGATAACAAACGTGATTTAGCACGTATTAAAAAGAACTTTAACGCATAATGACTTTTTTAAAACTGATTCGATTTAAAAACCTATTTATGGTTTTATTAACGATGGTTTTAACTAAATATGCTTTAATTCATTCTTATATAACTAATAGTTATCTTACTCATTTCGAATTTTTTACTTTAATTTTAAGTGTTCTATTAATTACTACTGGAGGATATATTATAAATGACATTTATGATATAGAAACAGATAAAATTAATAAACCTAAAAAGGTTTTTATTGATGTAACAATCTCTAAAAAAAATGCTTGGAGAAGTTATTATTTATTGACTTTATTAGGGTTAATTTTAGGGATATTTCTTTCATTTTACAAATCTCATGAAGAAAATAGTTTAATCTTTGCAGTCACTTGTATAGGGCTTTATCTTTATTCTAAACACTTAAAACAAAAGCCTATAATTGGTAATATTATTGTTTCGGGTTTTATTTGGTTGACTATAATAATAACTTTAGATTTTGAATATGTAAAAATTTATGATGGACATGTTTTTGAATTCTATATAAATGAAAAAGATACTAATTTTATTAGTGTTGGTTCTTCTGTTATATTTTATTCTTTATTTGCATTTATAACTACTCTAATCAGAGAAATCATAAAAGACATAGAAGACATTAATGGAGATTTAAAAATAAAAGCTAAAACATTGCCTATTGTAATTGGAAGAAAAAGAGCTTCTCACGTAGCTTTTTTCTTTAGTAGTATTTTACTAATCTTTCTTTTACTTGTTTTACAATTTATAAGAAGTGAATATTTGTTTTTAGGATATGGAATCATATTTTTACTATTACCACTGCTCTATTTTATGTATAAACTTTGGTTTGCAGAAACTAAAAAAGATTTTTCTAGTTTAAGTAATCAAATGAAAATCATTATGTTATTTGGTATTTTATCTATGTTGTTATTTAAGTTCATATAAATGTTAAGAGAAAAATTAAAAAATTACAATGTTATTTTAGCTTCTGGTTCTCCAAGAAGACAGCAATTCTTTAAAGACTTAGATATAGATTTTACCATTCAATTAAAAGAAGTTGAAGAAATTTATCCAAAGGAATTAAAAGGAAATGAAATAACAGATTATTTAGCCAATTTAAAAGCAGCAGCTTTTGATGATTTATCTGAAAAAGATTTACTAATCACTTCAGATACCATAGTTTGGTTAAATAATAAAGCTTTAGGAAAACCAAAAGACAAAGAAGATGCTTTTAATATGCTAAAAGCAATGTCTGGTAAAAAACATGAAGTAATAACATCTATAAGTATTAAAAGCAAGTACTTTCAGAAAATTGTAAATGATACAACAATAGTTACTTTTAACAATTTAAGTAATGAAGAAATTAATTATTACATAGACAACTACAAACCTTATGATAAAGCAGGTGCTTATGGAATACAAGAATGGATTGGTTTCATTGCTATAAATAATCTTGAAGGAAGTTATTTTAATGTAGTTGGTTTACCTGTTCATAAACTGTATCAAGAATTAATAAATTTATAAATATAACTACCAGATTATCAAGGTAAAAAAGTTTTACTTGATGTTAAATTAACATTTACTTCATAAATAGATAATATAGCATATAAATTTGCCAAATCTGTTGTTTTCTAACCCTGTATTCAGTTCTAAATTTGCAGCTGCTAATAAAATATAGAAATTATGAATACAAAAAATCAAAAGATAAAAGTAGAAAACAGAGTTGGTGCTCCAGTTAAAAACGTAAATAGCACAAATTCAAATCTTTGGAACCTAAGAAGACGTTATAGATAATTAACGATCTCATGTATATATAAAGCTCTTTTTAATAAAAAGAGCTTTTTTTGCTTTATAAAAACAATAATTTGATAACTAAATTTATATGCAATTCGAGTTTTTAGTAAGTATTCTTAAAAAATATTTTTCATAAATCTCATTTATTTTCTTTAAAGTAAAATAATAGCTTATTTTTACGCAAAATTTTACAACACAACAATTTTATAATGAAAAAATACACGTACACAGAAAAAAAAGACACTCGTTCAGGTTTTGGTGATGGTTTAACAGAGTTAGGTAGAACAAATCCAAACGTTGTTGCTTTATGTGCAGATTTAATTGGTTCTTTAAAAATGGACCAGTTTATTAAAGAAAATCCAGAAAGATTTTTCCAAATTGGTATTGCAGAAGCAAATATGATTGGTATAGCTGCTGGATTAACTGTTGGAGGTAAAATACCATTTACAGGTACTTTTGCAAATTTTTCTACTGGTAGAGTTTATGATCAAATTCGTCAATCTGTTGCTTATTCTGGTAAAAATGTAAAAGTTTGTGCATCTCATGCAGGTGTAACTTTAGGTGAAGATGGAGCTACACACCAAATTTTAGAAGATATTGGTTTAATGAAAATGTTACCTGGAATGACAGTTATAAATCCTTGTGATTATAACCAAACAAAAGCAGCAACTATTGCTATAGCAGAACATGATGGTCCTGTTTATTTACGTTTTGGTCGTCCAAAAGTACCAGTATTTATGCCAGATGAAGAATTTGTAATTGGTAAAGGAATTCAATTAACAGAAGGTACAGATGTAACAATTGTTGCTACAGGTCACTTAGTATGGGAATCTTTACAAGCTGCAGAAAAATTAGAAGCTGAAGGAATTTCTGCTGAAGTAATTAACATACATACAATAAAGCCTTTAGATGAAGAAATAATTTTAAAGTCTGTTGCAAAAACGGGTTGTATTGTTACTGCAGAAGAGCATAATAAATTAGGAGGTTTAGGAGAAAGCGTTGCAAGAACATTAGCTTTAAACTCACCTACTCCACAAGAATTTGTGGCTACAAATGATACTTTTGGAGAATCTGGAACTCCAGATCAATTAATGGCTAAATATGGTTTAGATGCTAATGCAGTTGTAAAAGCAGCTAAAAAAGTAATTTCAAGAAAATAATAACGTTTTAGGTTTTTAGAGCGTCTATATATTAACTTAAATAAAAAAATGATGAAAAAAGTAATTTTAATTTTGTGTTTAGCTTTTGGGTTTAGTCAAATTTCTAATGCTCAAGTAGCTTTTGGTATTAAAGGAGGTATAAACTACAACTCTAACTCTATTAAAGAAGTAAGTTCAGATGTATTTGATGGAGCAAAAAGCAAAACAGGTTATCATGCTGGTATTTGGTTAAGATTAAAAGTACCTGTAATTGGGTTGTATATTAGACCAGAGTTAGTGTATACCAATTTAGAAAATGAAGTTTTATACAAAACTACAAGTAAAACAACTTCTTATAATTTTCAAAAAATAGACATTCCTGTTCTTTTAGGGAAAAAAGTTTTTGGAATTGGTAATTTATATGTTGGACCTTCGTTTCAATATATTTTAAGTTCAGATTTTGGATTTGATGACATTCCTAATGTAGAAGCAGATGGTTTTACGGTTGGTCTTCAATTTGGAGGTGGAATTGAACTAGGTAAGTTAGGAATAGATGTTCGTTGGGAAAGAGCTTTCTCAGGAATTGAATCTACTATCGTTGGAAACACAGGAATTAGCAATTTTGACACTAGAGTTAACCAAGTAATTGTTGGTTTGTCTTATAGGTTATAATTAAAATATTAGTATTATAAAAAAAGCTCTTGAGAAAATCAAGAGCTTTTTTTTGTTATTAAAATTAAAATCTATTTAATATCAGAATTTAAATAGTCTGCTAAAGTAGGATTACTTGGGTCACTAAAATCATTTGCAGGATTTCCATCACCATTTGCATCTTCATTTTTAGTTAAAACAGCATCACCATCATCATCACTATCAAAAAAGTTAGGAACTCCATCTTCATCTGTATCATCATCTCTTGGATCTCCATTTCCATCAGGATCTTCGAAAATTGAAGCTACACCATCATTATCGTGGTCAGTATCTTTTACAAAATCGTACAATTCTATATTAAATACTAAACATTCATTAGCTATAACATCACCTGTTCCACTACCAGTATTTCCATAAGCCAAACCAGAAGGAATAAATAAAAGCCCTTTTCCACCATTTTCAAAAGTAATAGGACCATTATTAGTTATATTATTACCTCCTTTAAATTTTGTAAAACCATGAGCCCAACCTCTAATTACTCCATTTAAAGTAAACCAAGTGTTATCATTACTATCAAATGCAGTACTAAGACTCTCTGTAGTAACAATAGCTTGTCCATAATATTTTACAAAAACAGAATCCATAACAGTTGGGTAACCTTTGTCTACTGCTGGTGTTCCAACATTTTTTATATAGTAATATAAAGTGTAATCTATGTCATTTTCTGTAACACTCATAGAACTTACAATATCACTTAAAGGAACTTGTCCTGATTCAATTACTTTTACAGAATCTACAGCTGCATCATAATAATGATTTTCTAAAAACTGAGTTAATGTATCATTATCTATTAAAGCTTGCGCTTCATGATCAAAATCTTCTATAGAAGTAGAACTACTTCCACAAGAATATATCAAAAGTGCAATAATAGCAAAAGCAAAAATATTATTTATTTTCTTCATTTAATCTTAAAATTTGAGCTCGCAATTTACCAATTTTATACCTTTGTAAAAAGACAAACGTTATATTTTAACTAATTTTATGAGAATTGATAAGTATTTGTGGTGTATTCGTATTTTTAAGACAAGAACTTTGGCAACTACTGCATGTAAAAAAGGGCAGGTAAAAATAGATGCAAAAGCTATAAAACCATCAAGAGAAATATTTGGTGATGAATTAATATTAGTAAGAAAAAATCAAATAAATTATCAAATAAAAGTTTTAGATTTACCCGAAAGTAGAGTTGGCGCAAAATTGGTAGATCTTTATAGAAAAGATGTCACACCTAAAGAGGAGTTTGAAAAAACTGAACTTTTAAAATTTGCAAAAGATTATTACAGAAAAAAAGGAACAGGAAGACCTACAAAGAAAGATAGAAGAGATATAGATAATTATCAAGAAGATTCAATAGATTAAGTATGACAACATCAGGAAGTATTATATTAAATGAGTTACAAATTTCTCAGAAAATAAGAAGAATAGCTTATCAAATTTATGAAACTAATAGTGAAGAAAAAGAAATAATTCTTGCAGGTATTGTTGGTAATGGATTTGTTTTTGCAGAAAAATTAATGGATGCATTAAAAGAAATTTCTCCTCTAAAAGTAACACTTTGTAAAGTTATTATTGATAAAAAACATCCTTTAGAACCAATTACCACTTCTATAGAAGTAGATGCTTACAAAAACAAATCTTTGGTGTTGGTTGATGATGTTTTAAGTTCTGGAACTACTTTAATTTATGGTATAAAGCATTTCTTAGAAGTACCTTTAAAGAAATTCAAAACAGCTGTGTTAGTAAATAGAAATCATAAAAAATATCCAGTAAAAGCAGATTTTAAAGGAATTTCTATGTCTACGTCTGTAAAAGAACACATACAAGTAGAATTTTCAGAAAAGAAAGCAATAGCTTATTTAGTTGAGTAAAGAAACTAACTCTTTTGCTACTTCTTTTTTAGTTTTACCATCTATTTTTACAATAGTTTTAGCTTTTTCGTAATAAGGGCGTCTTTCAAAAAGATGTTTGGCTACAAATTCTGGAATTTTATCATCTCCTAAAGAAGCAATTAAAGGTCTTTTTGCTTTTTTTCTAATTAGACGTTCAATCATTGTTGGAGTGCTACCTTGTAAATAAATAGAAATTGTATCTGCATTATTTATTGTATCCATATTGCTAGCATAACATGGTGTTCCTCCTCCTAAAGCAAGAATAAATTCTTCTTCTTTATCTAGAATTTCTTTTAAATACTTGCTTTCTATGTTCCTAAAATATACTTCTCCTTTTAATTCAAAAATTTTAGAAATAGACATCCCTTCTTTTTCAATTATATAGTCATCTAAGTCTAAAAACTTCATTGATAACTTTTTAGAAAGTCTTTTGCCAATACTAGATTTACCTGAAGCCATATAGCCTAATAATACTATTTTCATTGAAATATATTTTTTTGCAAATATCTATAAAATATTTTCATTTTAATGCTAATAATTCCAATCATTGATAGTATATTTGCACTCGGTTTACAAAAATAGACCTGGTAGCTCAGTTGGTAGAGCATCTCCCTTTTAAGGAGAGGGTCCTGGGTTCGAGCCCCAGCCCGGTCACAAAAAATGTTAAGCAAATTTGCTTAACATTTTTGCTTTATACAAATGCGCACGTGGCGAAATTGGTAGACGCGCAGCCTTGAGGGGGCTGTTTTCGCAAGAAAGTGGAAGTTCGAATCTTCTCGTGCGCACTTTTTTACTTTCATTCATTCTTTTTTTAGTATTTTACTCAATAAAATAGAATGGTTTCACAAATAATTAACCTTTCTAAAAGCTTTTATCACTAATTTTGTAATATGCAAAGACTATTAATTACATTGTGCTTATTTATTTCATTTAGCACATTTTCTCAGAACGATACTATTAAGAGAGTTAAAACTTTAAAAGGGCAAATAATTCATGCTGAAACTAAAAAAGCGTTAAGTGCTGCTCATATTTTAAATTTAAATACAGTACAAGGAACAATTACAAACGATAAAGGTTTTTTTGAAATACCAACCAAAGCTAATGATACTATTTTGGTATCTTATTTAGGATATGCTTCAATAAAATTAAAAATAACTAACGATTTATTAAAAGGTAATGAGTTGTTAATTGCTTTGTATGAAAAACCAGAAGAAATAAAAGAAGTAGTAATTAAGTCTACAGAATTAATTGGTGTTTTAGAAATTGATATAAAACAAGTACCAAAAGACAGATTTACAAGAATTAAGATTAATGGTTTGCCTCAAACTTATGAAGTTGGAAAACCTAAAGGAAAAGACTTCTCCTCTCCTATTGCAGCATTATTTCAACCTGTAGATTTTTTGTACAATCTTTTTGGAAAAAAGCCGAAACAACTTAAAAAGCTTCAAAAGCTTAAAAAAGAAGACGATTTACGTAAAATGTTATCTGGTAAATTTGATAGAGAAGTTATGATGGAATATTTACAAATGGATAGACAAGAATTAACAGAACTATTAACTGATTGTAATTATTCTGAATACTTTATAAAAAAAGCTTCTGATTTACAAATGATTGAAGCTGTTTTAGATTGTTACGAAAACTATAAAGCTCTAAAAAAAGGGAAAATTGAAAGAAATAAAATTCCTGTAAAGAATTAAATGTATATAATTTATCTAAATCTAAAAATTAGATTAAAAGCAGAAACATAAGTTTCTGCTTTTTTTATAAAAAAAGGATCAAAAACAATATGCTTTCGATCCTTTATCAACTATTAAAAACTAACTAATTACTAACTATAATACTGTTGTAATGTATTTATAGTTATACTTTCTCCTTGTATTCCAAGTCATTCTTTTTGATTGTATAATTCCTTTTGAATTACTCTTAATTTCTTCGTTGTTTATGTGATTATTTTTCATGGTTGTTGTTTTTATATTTACATCTATATGACGTACAATTATTTGTTTCGTTACAAGTTAATTTGACTTTAACAGAACTTTAAGAACCTGAGTAATAGGTATAAAAAAATCCAGCTTAAGCTGGATTTTTAAGAAATTAAATAAAATTAGTGCTTATTGATTTCCTAATATAATAGGCATTCCTGATTTACCAGAACCAATAACAATTACTTTACTGTTAGGCGATTCAGACAATTTAACTGTAGCCTCAATACCTTTATCTTGTAAAATTTTATCATTTAAAGATGCACTTAATATTCTATTTGCATCTGCTTTACCTTGCGCTTCAATTCTTACTTTTTCAGCTTCTTTTTTAGCTGTTACAAGTCTAAATTCATACTCTAAAGATTCTTGTTCTTGCTTTAATTTACGTTCAATTGCTTCTTTAATTGTAGGCGGTAAAGTTACATCTCTAACTAAAACAGAGTTTAATTGTATGTATTGAGGATCTAAAATCTTTTTAGTTTCCTCAAAAATTTCTGTTTGTATTGCATCTCTTTTTGTAGAGTATAATTGTTCTGGAGTATATCTACCAACTACACTTCTAGTAGCAGATCTAATTGCAGGAATAATTACACTTTGTAAATAATGCTCACCTCTTGTTTGGTGTAACAAAGCTACTGTTTCGTCTTTTGCTTGATATAAAACAGATGCATCTAATTGAATTTCTAATCCATTAGATGATAATACAGCCATTTTTTTCTCAAATAACTCTTGTTGTCTAACATTATATTTAAATACTTTATTCCAAGGCATTACCAAATTAAAACCTTCATCTAAAGGCGGTTGATCTGTAACAACTCCTCCAAACATTTTATACAACACTCCTCTTTCACCTGAACCAATAGTAACAGCCGATTTTGAAACTATAATTATACCTAATACTGCTAATATGATAAAAAATAATCCTCCTTTAGGAAACTTAATATCAACTTGATTGTTTGCCATTCTTATCTATTTTTAAATTCATTCAAATTTACAATATAACTTTGTTAAACACAATCTATATATCCACAATCTTCGTTAGAAATTTCTATCTCTATAGTTATATGTTCTAAGTGAAACTCGTCATGCAAAACCTTTCTAATGTTCTTTTTTAAGATTTTTCCTTCATTCCAGGTTAAAGATTCTTGTACAATTAAATGCATGGTTAAAACATTATATTCTCCATCCATGGTCCATAAATGAGAGTCGTGAATACTTTTAACTTGTTTAAAATCTAAAATTTTTGCCCTAACTTCATCAGAAGAAATTTGCATAGGAGTTCCTTGTAAAATTATGCGTACACTTTCTCTTCCGTTTTTAAACACATTATATAGTATAAAAAGAGCAATTAAAAGAGAAAGAATTGGATCTAAAATAGGTATATCCCAAAATTGCATTACAATACTTGCTATTAATACTGCTACCCAACCCAAAACATCTTCTAACATATGTAAAGAAACTACTCTTTCATTAATAGAAGTTCCTTTTCTTAATTTTAAAACAGCTGCTCCATTTACTAAAATTCCTAAAACAGCAAACCACATCATTCCTTTTGCATTAGCGTGTTCTGGCGTTATTATTCTAGGTATAGCTTCTATAATTATAAAAATAGAACCAACTAATAAAATTACAGAATTTATAATGGCTCCTAGAAGTGAAAACCTTTTAAAGCCATAAGAATATGTTTTGGTTGGTTTTTTGTTTGATAGTTTTTGAAAATACCAAGCCATTCCTAAGCTAATACTATCACCTAAATCATGAATTGCATCTGAGGTAATTGCTAAACTGTTTGTATAAATACCTCCAATAAACTCAATTATAGTAAAGAACAGGTTTAAAAAAAATGCTGTACTTATATTATCTGTTGCAGAATGATGATTATGGTTGTGTGACATATTTTTTTATTTAATAGACCACTAATTTTATATAAAGATGCAAATAATTATATTAAATCTTGCCATAATATTTACGAATAAACCATTCTAAAGTTAATAAACTTATAGCAATGATTAATATCCATTTCCAATCTATTAAATTTTGTTCTTTTGTTATAGATTTTTGAGTAGTGTAAAAAGATTTTTCTGCTAATAATTCTTTTTTTAATTCTTCGAATTGATTTTTATAATAACGCTTCCCTCCTGTTTTATCAGCTAATTTTAGTAGTTTATTGGAATTAGCATTTACAAATTCTTCTTCTATTTGATATTCTGTAATTTTAAATCTACCTTTTTTTGCAATATTTTGCCCTAAAACAGAAACGATATAAGAATAATCTCCAGAACTAAGATTCTCTATTTCAGTTTGATAAGAATTATTTATCAGTGAAAACGGAAATTTTGCAACCTTTTTTGAGTCGTTATTGGTAATTGTAATTTCTAAATTAGCTCTTGCATCAAATTGATAATTTTTATCAGTGTAAAAGGCAGAAATATTTATGGTAGAATTTGCTGGATATAATGTGTTTGCATTTATATCTAAACGATTTCTCTTTTTATTTGATGCTAAATATTGAACTAAGTTTCCAATAAATTCATCAAAATCTTGAAAAGAATTACCATTTAAAAAACTAGCAGCTCTCCATTTCCAAATTCCTTGTCCAAATAGTACTGCAGATTTTTGATTGTTTTCTTCAAAAGTTGCTAATAAAGGTTGTTTTGTTTGAATTCCGTTAATATTTTGATACAATAAGGTTTGGTGTTCTTTAGCTATTTTAACTTCTCCAAATTGATCTTGTAAAGGTGGAAATTGATTGAAACCAATATCCTTTTGTAAAAAAGTTAAAAAAGAATTTTCATAAAAAGCACTGTAATTTTCAGTTTGATTTATAGCTTGTTTTGAGATTCCTATTTGTTTTTTATTGATAAAATTCCAATCTGTTTTTACTCCAGAAATTAAAAAATAATTAACCTTACTAGATATAATTTCATTTAAAACAGGTTTAAACTTATTGTTTGCATTATATAATATAACTAATTGATAATCTTTTGTTTCATTGTTAAAATTATCAATAAACATTATTTCTACAGAACGTTGTTTGTTTGCTTCAATTGCTTTTTTTAAAGCTCCTAAATCTGGATGTAATATAGATGTTAAAACCAATATTTTTGTTTGCTCATCAATTACTTCAACAGAGAAATTTTTAGTATTGTTCTTCGTGTTTTTTTCTCCATTAATTTTTTTAATGGACGCTGTATAATATTGCAATCCTTCTTTTGTAGAAGTAAGGTTTGTAGTTATTGTTTTAGAATTATTATCACTTGTAAAACTTATTCTTTTTGAAAACGCTGTTTTTCCTTTGTAGTAAATCGAAAATACAGAGCTTACATTTTCTTTTCCTTCATAATTCAATAAAACTTCAACTGGAAACTTATTTTTTAAATAACTGTATTTGTTAACGTTTAACTGACTTATTCTTAAATCTTTGTACTGTGCTGTATCTCCAAATACAATTGGATACACTTTTTGGTTCGATTTTATAAATTCGTAATCATTTCCAATAGTTTGATTACCATCTGTTAACAATAAAATTGGAGCAATTTTATTGTTATAAACCTGATTTACAGAACTAATAGCTTTAGAAATATTCGTTTCATTTTCTTTAAACGATAAAGAATCTAATATGTTTAAGTTTTTACCAAATGAATATTCATCAATTTCAAATTTATCATTTAACCCTTCATCTTCTTTAATCTGCTGTAAAAGAGTAACAATATTTTTATCATCATTAAAAAAAGGAATAGATACTGAGTTATCAACTAAAACAGATAAAACAGGCTTAGTATTTATGTTTTCATTTCTTTTTATTGTGGGGTTTATTAACAATAAAAGCAATAAAAAAACACTTATACTCTTTAAAATAAATAAATACTTATTTACTTTAGAAGTTTTTTTTTCTTTATAAAAATATTGAAAAAAAGCTACCAAAACACTTAGTAACAGCGATAAAACAATATATATTGTAGTGATAATTAGTGATTTTTTTATTTATTGATAAATATATAAATTAGTATTCATTATTGATAACTATTTTCTTTTTCTTGAAGTAATAAAATAAACACCTGTTAAAAGAATACAAGAAGCAATTATAGACTGTACAGATAAACGTTCATCTAATACATACCAACCCATAAAAAGTGCAATTACTGGGTTTACATAAGCAGATGTTGCTACTTTTTCTGTAGAAACAGCTTTTAGTAAATAATTAAAAGCAGTAAAAGCTATAATACCTCCAAAAACTATTAATATTATCATGGAAATTTGAACATCAGTACTCCAATTTAAAGGAGATGACCAAGTTTCTTGAAAAAATAAACTTATACATGTTTGTATCAATCCTCCAATAATCATTTGATAACCTGTACTTACTAAAAAGTTTTTGGGTAAAACTGCTTTAGAAACAAAAATGCTTCCATAACTCCAACTTAAAACACATGTTAGCATTACAATAATACCTAGCAAACTGTTTTCTGAAGTTGTTAAATTTTGCTGACTAACTAATAAATACATACCTATTACACCTAAGGCTATACCAATCATAGATTTTTTTTGCATTGGTTTGTTATCTATCAACCTCATTAAAACAAGTACAAATAGAGGTTGTGTAGAAGCTATTAACGAGCTAAAACCACTATCTACATATTGTAAAGCCCATATAAATACACTGTTTCCATAAACCAAAAAGAAAAAAGAAACTATTGCAGCATTAAGTAGTTGTTTTCTACTTATTGTCAGTTTTACCTTTAACAATTTTGCAATAAAAAGCATGATAATACCTGCTGTTAAAAAACGGATAGCAGCCAAAAAAAATGGAGGTAACTCTGTTACTGCAATTTTATTAAAAAGATAAGTAGAACCCCATATTACATAGATGGCTATAAATGCTAGAATAATAAGTCCTTTAGAGTTTCTAAAAACCATCTAATTATTTTTTATCAAAAGTAACATTAAAATTTATGGAAATATTTCTTTTTTAGATTTAAAAAATTAATATTTTTTTTATTTGGTTAATTAGATTAAACCTTAATTTTTTGACTAAAAAACATCCTTAGATTCTTTTTTAATAAATATTAAAAAGATAATTTTAAAAATAAATAAACCCTTACTTTTTAGTAGTAAGGGTTTAGTTTTTTATTTTATGTATATATCCATAAAATTCGCAAAAATATTTAATAATAAAACTTAAAGTCCAGCTGTAAACCTTAAATAAAATCATTAAAAACTATTATTAATTTTTTAAACTTTACAATTCATTACGTTCTAAAGTTCTTATTTTTAATAATATTATTTTTACTATTGATTTGATAAAAATAATATTAAAACGTAGGATTTTAATACAACCAATATCTCATCAACTATTTATTTAACTATTCTAACTTTAGTTAAACAAACTAATTAGATCTTTTTGTTTAGTTGTAAAACAATTAATAAACTTACAATAAATTAGTTTTTTTTAACCATCAAATGTAAAAGCTAGATAATCAATTATTTAAAGTGTAAGTTTTTTTATTCTTCATTAAGGTTTTAGACTCTTAATCAACTAGTTATTATCTTATTGAATAAATTAAGTTATTTATTTTTTTGATTTTGAATAACTTCTTTAATTGCTACATTATTAACAAAAACATTATCTAAAACATAACTATCTTCATCAAGGTAAACCAAAGCGTAAGTTGTGTTGGTATTTATAGTATCTCTCCTATTTCTTCTCACTAAATCTTCTGCAGGTTTTGCTTTTGATTCTTCCATATAAAAACGATTAAAAGGCAAGTTGAAACTTAGTTTTTTATTATAAGTACTGTACCATTTTACCTTTGCTATAACATAATCTTTTTTAGTATTAATTTTTTGTTTACAAACAGTATCTATTTTAGCATACCCTAAACTGTCTTTTAAATACACATATATTTTATCATTTCTACTCCAAATAGAATCTAATGTTTTGTAACTTCTTATTTTATAATTCAACCTTATATATTTACCTCTAAAAGGATCACTTGGATCTATAGGCTGCGTTAAAAACTTGTATGGTTTTCCTTTTTTTAATGTGTTTTCTTGGTTGTAAATCATTTTTAAGGGGGCAACAAGCTGAATTATAACAAGTATTATAAAAAGGATAAATATTGTCTTTTTAGTTTTCATTTTTATCTGTTTAATTTTTCTTTTTACTTTTTTTTACCATTAAATAGTTTGAGGCAAAAAAACCTACACCAACTAGTATAAATAACAAACCTCTAACAACAAAAGTTAAATCTGTATCAAAAAAACGAGTAACGATTAAAGAAGTAATTATTAATAACCCATAATTTAAAAAGACAAAATTAGAAGTGTCTATACCTCTTTTAATGACACTTATTCCTAAAGCAAGAATAAAAATATTTAAAGATATTGCAGGTAGCAAGTCGCTTAAATAATGCATTAAAAAAATACAAAGCATTAAAACAGGACTTACAAGAAAAACTTTTTTTACATTAAAATTTAAAAAAGTATCATTTTTAATAAGAATAACAAGTGTACTAATCAACAGTAATGAAACTATAATTATTTCTTTAATCTTTAGAGTAGAAATATTAAAACTGTTGCTCCAAAAATCTTTAGAACTAGTTATAAGTAAGACAATTACCAATCCAACAGAACCAATAATCTTATATCCATTTTTTGACAATCTAATTTGTTTAAAGATATTTAGATGCCCTATGTTATAAATTAAACCTAGTAAGAATATGTACAAAAGAATTTCAAACTTATGATTTAAACTTAAAAATGTACCAAATACTAAAATAAAACTTAAAGGTATCAACCAATTTAAAATTACAGTGACATTTTTTGCACTTTCTTTTTTTATAAGCGTATAATATTTAGGTATAATTAAAGACAATATTAATAAATACATCCAAGGTATTTCTTTTCCATCAGAAAAACCATAACCTAAACTTATTGCATAAATTGTAGAAAAAACAATTGTTAAGAGCAATACTCCTTTAGATTTAATTAAATAAATTAATGGTAAACATAACAAAACCCAACTTACAATAAATGTGTTAAAGTTTCCTGGAATATTATAAATCTGACTGATTAATGAAATACAACTTCCAACACTAAAAAAAAGAAAAACACCAGAAGACTCTAACCATATTTTAGACTTTTTCTTTAATAATGAATACCCAACAACTATTTGCCCTATAACCAAAGGCAAAAAAGCTAAAATTGATTTAATGCTTCTTGAAAATTGATCCCAATTATGAGCTAATACTAAAATAATTCCTAGACCAACTAATAGACTTCCTAGAACACCAAAAACTGTTAATAATCTATTGTTTTGTGGTATGTTTTTAGAATCATAATACGCTTCAATTTTATTAGCAACTTCAATAGAAATTACTTTTTCTTCTATTAAAGTTTGTAATTCTTTTATAATTTTTGAACTCATCTCATTTTTTTATAAAGTTAGTAATTTAAACCTCATAAGACTAAACTTATGAGGTTTAGGTTTCTACAACCATAATTAAACTAACTATTTTCTTTTTCAGCTGTAGTGTTTATAAATTCTGTATCTCTTGTGTTTTTTTGCACTGTAATTGCCCCAAATAAACTAAGTAAATAAGAAATTGCATAAAACCCTTTTTCACTTAAAAGTAAATCTGCATTTCTTAAGCCAACAATTAACAATAATAAAGAAGCAATTACAATAACCCAACTTATGCTGTAATACATTTCACTTACTTTTATCTTTTCTGCTTTATCTCTAACTGCTTTTTGCAAAGAAATTACTGCATATATTCCCATTAATAAAATTGAAAAATAATAACCTTTTTCATTCAATTCCATACTTGCATTCCATAAACCAATACAATAAGAAAGCAGCCCAATAATAACAACTCCCCAAGAAGCACCCACATAAGCAGATGTTGGTTTTTGATTTAAATCGTTTTTAAGTTTGTTTTTTCTACTGTGTTTTTTAGTTTCTTCATTTGATGAAACTGTAGTTTGATAATTCATAATATTTAGTTTAATAATTATGATACAAATTTGAGGTAATTGTATTTTTTAGAGAAACTAACATTTTATAATTACTGACGACTTAAAATGTAATATTTTATAAATTATAATAAATACAGTACATTTACATATATTTTACTGACGATATAATGATAAACTTAAAAGAAGTATTATTAACTTTTACTAAAGAAAATCAGCAAGATTTTATTTTATACTTAGAAAAAAAGAACAAAAGAAAAGATGCAAAAAATATTCATTTAGTTAAGCTTTTACTATCAGATAATTTATCTTCTTTAGAAATTTCACAATCATTATATGGAAAACAAAATAAAATTGCTTTACACGCTTTAAGAAAAAGATTGTTTCAATCTTTAATAGATTTTACTGCTAACATAAGTATGAAAGAAGAAAATTCAATTGACATACAATTGATTAAATATATTCTTTCTGCACGAAGTTTTCTGTTAAAAGGACAGATTAAAATAGGATATCAAATTTTAGATAAAACAGAAAATATTGCTAATGATCATCAATTATTCACTATTTTAAATGAAATTTATCACTCAAAAATTGAATATGCTCATTTAAACAAAACACTAAATTTTGATAATTTAATTGCTGATTTTAAGAGCAATCAGCAACAATTAATAATTGAAGATAATTTAAATATTGCTTGTGCTAAAATTAGAATTTCTTTAGCTGAATATCAACAGCAAAAATCAAAAAATGATATTAAAATATTGATTGAAAACATTTTAAAGGAACAAAAGGTTGTCATTTCAGATTCATTATCATTCAAGTCACTTTATCAAATTATTCAAATTACAAGTATTTCTTCTGCTCAAAAATTTGATTATTATAATATTGAATCGTTTTTAGTAGATACGTATTCAATTATTCAAAATCATAAATCTAAAGACAAACAACTGTATTACCATATAGAAGTTTTATATGTGATTGCCAACGTTCTTTTTAGGAATAAAAAATTTACTGAATCTAAAAAATATTTAGGTTTAATGGAGTTTTATATGAATGAGAAAAAGCAAAAATATTATAATGATTTTGTTTCAAATCATGATTTAATTTTAGCTCTTAATTTTAATTATAGCAACAAACAAGAAAAAGCAATTGCCATTTTAGAGCCTTATTTAAATAAAAAAAATAATGATATTGTTTCTAAATTAGATATTTACCTTACATTAATTGTATTTTATTATCAAAATGGAAATTTAGAAAAAGCTAAAAAACTTTTGGCAAGTCTTTATCATACTGATAATTGGTATATAGAAAAAACAGGTATAGTTTGGACAATTAAAAAGAACCTTATAGAAATCTTATTACAAATTGATTCAGGAAATATTGATTTGGTAGACTCCAGATTAAAAAGTTTTAAAAGAAACTACTTTAAACATTTAAAAGATATAAACGAACAAAGAGTAATAACTTACTTACACCTAATTGAAACCTATTATAAAAATCCAGAAATTGCTACTACAGTAGAATTTAAAAACGAAGTAGAAAAGTCTTTTAATTGGATTGATAAAGAAAAAGAAGACATCTTTTTAATGAGTTTCTTTGCTTGGTTAAAAGCAAAAATGACCAAACAGCATGTCTATTTGGTCACTTTAGATTTGATAAACAATTAGTTTATGTCCGTTCGAGCGCAGTCGAGAACTTCTAAACGTATAATTAACCTCTCGACTGTGCTCGAGGAGACAATTTTAAATTTAAGTTTATTTATGTCTTCCTTTTAATTCTGCTTCAATATCTTTTAAAGTAAAACCTTTTGCTTGCAATAACATTAAGTAATGAAAAAGTAAATCTGCAGATTCATATAAGAACAACTCATCATTAGTATCCATTGCTTCTATAACTGTTTCTACTGCTTCTTCTCCTACTTTTTGAGCTACTTTGTTTATTCCTTTAGAAAATAAGCTAGCTACATAAGATTTCTTTGTGTCTTTATTGGCTACTCTTTCAGTTATAACATCTTCTAAAGTAGAAAAGAATCCATAATTAGGCGTATTTTCTTCCTTCCAACAAGTATCAGTTCCTTTATGGCAAGTTGGTCCATTAGGATTT
The DNA here is from genome assembly GCF_023555495.1 of Polaribacter sp. Z022. Lineage (GTDB taxonomy): Bacteria > Bacteroidota > Bacteroidia > Flavobacteriales > Flavobacteriaceae > Polaribacter. The sequence continues at coordinate 92,642 of NZ_JALCZO010000007.1, forward strand.
ACCTGTATTAACAATGAATCGTTATCACAATCTAATTTTATGTCAACAAGATTTAAAACATTACCACTTTCTTCACCTTTGGTCCATAATCTATTTTTAGTTCTGCTAAAAAAAGTTACCAATTTTGTTTCTTTTGTTTTAGCAAAAGCTTCTTCATTCATATACCCCAACATCAATACATTTTTTGTTGTTGCATCTTGAATGATAGCAGGTACTAATCCGTCGTTATTTTTATTGAAATCTATGTTCATAATTTTTATTTTACTGTCATTGCGAAGCAAATGATAATTTGCTGTGGCAATCTGTTTTATTATTATAAGATTACTTCGTCATTCTTCCTCGTAATGACATTACAATCTTACTGGAATGTTTTGTTCTTTTAACGCTGTTTTTAAATCTAAAATAGGAATTTCTCCAAAATGAAAAACACTTGCTGCCAAAGCTGCATCTGCTTTACCTTCAACAAAAGTATCTGCAAAATGCTGAATGGTTCCAGCTCCACCAGAAGCTATAATTGGAATATTTAGGATTTCTGATAAATGAGCCAATGCTTCATTTGCAAAACCACCTTTTGTTCCATCATGATTCATAGACGTAAATAAAATTTCTCCTGCTCCACGTTCTTCAACTTCTTTTGCCCATTCAAATAATTTAATATCTGTTGGTATTGTTCCTCCTGCTAAATGTACAAACCATTCTCCATCAATTTGTTTGGCATCAATAGCAACAACCACGCATTGACTGCCAAATTTTTCTGCCAATTCATTTACTAATTCTGGTCTTTTTACTGCTGATGAATTGATAGAAACCTTATCTGCTCCCCATTTTAATAATTCATTTACATTTTCTACGGATGAAATTCCACCACCAACTGTAAATGGTATATTTACTTGTTCTGCAACTTGATGCACCATTTCTATCATGGTTTTTCTACCTTCTAAAGTGGCAGAAATATCTAAAAAAACCAATTCATCTGCACCCAATTCAGCATATTGTTTAGCCAAAACTACAGGATCTCCAGCATCAATTAAATTTACGAAATTTACTCCTTTTACAGTTCTTCCGTTTTTAATATCTAAACAAGGTATTATTCTTTTTGTTAACATATTTGTTATTCGTCATTGCGAATGAAATGAAGCAATCTGCTAATAAGTAAGAGATTACTTCGTCATTCTTCCTCGTAATGACATTTAATTATTTATTATAAAATTCTCTAATTGTTTTAAACTGACTTTATTCTCGTAAATCGCTTTTCCTATGATTACACCTTCACAACCATTTTCTGCCAACTTTGGCAATTCATCAAAAGATGAAATTCCACCTGAAGCAATTAATTTTAAAGGTTTTATTTCTGATAAAATATTATTATAGGTATCAAAACTTGGTCCTTGTAACATTCCATCTTTAGAAATATCTGTACAAATTACATACTGAATTCCTTTTTGTTGATAGTCTTTGATAAACGGAATCAACTCTAAACTACTTTCTTCTTGCCAACCATTTGTTGCAATTTTACCTCCAATAGCATCTGGATAAAAATCGGCACCTAAAATTATTTTGTCTGAACCATATTTAGCAATCCAACTATTAAAAATTTCTGGATTTTTTACTGCAATACTTCCACCTGTTATTTGATTTGCACCAGAATTAAAAGCAATTTCTAAATCTTTATCCGATTTTAATCCACCACCAAAATCAATTTTTAAATTAGTTTTAGAAGCTATTTGTTCTAATACTTTATAATTAATTATCTCACTTGCTTTTGCGCCATCTAAATCTACAACATGCAAATACTCAATACCTGAAGCTTCAAATTCTTTAGCAACTTCTAACGGATTTTCATTATATATTTTTTTTGTGTCATAATCGCCTTTTGTTAAACGAACACATTTTCCTTCAATAATATCTATAGCTGGTATAATTCTCATAATATTAATTATTTAAAGCAGTAACCTGAATTTCAATTTTCATTTTTTCATCAAACAAACCAGCTGAAAACATTGTTGCAGCAGGTCTTACTTCTCCTAAATATTTTTTTAAAACAGGCCAACACAATTCAAAATCAGATGCTTTTGGTAAAATGTAAGTTACTCTTACAATTTTATCTATACTAGAACCTGCTTGCTCTAAAACACCTTTTATGTTTTTAAAACATTGTTCTGTTTGTGCAGCTACATCATCTTCTATTGTCATAGTTTCATAATTAAAACCTGTAGTTCCAGATACAAAAACCCAATCTCCTTCTATAACTGCTCTAGAATATCCCATTTCTTTTTCGAAAGAAGAACCTGAACTTATTAATTTTCTTGCCATAATTAATTTCTTATTAATTACCCTGTATTTATTCCAGAGTCATTTTATTAAATGTTATCACATCGAATGATTTCGATTTTTTTAAAATGTTATCGATACATTTTTTTCGTTACTCAAAAATCACTCAAACTGACATTGTATTTATAAATCGAGGAAATTCTGAAGCAAATGTGCTCCTTCTACACCACTTTTTTCTGGATGAAACTGAACTCCGTAAAAATTATCTTTTTTTAATGCTGATGCATATTCTATTTCATAATCTGTAGTTGCAATAGATTCTTTACATTCTTCTGCATAAAAACTATGTACTAAATACATAAATTCTTTTTCTTTTATACCAGAAAACAACTCTGATTCTAAATTGTAAATAACATTCCAACCCATTTGCGGAACTTTTACAGCTTTCGAAAACTTTTTAACATCTACATCAAAAATTCCAAGTCCTTTTGTATTGCCTTCTTCAGAAAAATTACACATTAATTGCATTCCTAAACAAATACCTAAAACGGGTTGTTTTAAAGTAGGTATTACTTTGTCTAAGCCACTTTCTTGTAACATTTTCATAGCAGAACTTGCTTCTCCAACACCAGGAAATATTACTTTATCTGCCGCTTTTATTTCTTCGATATTATTAGACAAAACAGCATCTACGCCTAAACGCTTAAAAGCAAATTGAATACTTTTAATGTTACCTGCTCCGTAATCAATAATTATGAGTTTCATAATTAGTTTTTAATTTTTAGTGGTTAGTTTTAAGTTAAAAAAAAACTCAAAACTAAAAATTTATAATTCAACACTTTTTAAAGGACTCCTTTAGTTGATGGCAAAAACATTTTGTTTGCATCTCTTTTTACGGCCATTTTCATTGCTTTTGCAAAAGCTTTAAAAATTCCTTCTATTTTATGGTGTTCATTATCACCTTCAGCTTTAATATTTAAATTACATTTTGCACCGTCTGTAAAGGATTTAAACAAGTGTAAAAACATTTCTGTAGGCATATCTCCTATCATTTCACGTTTAAAATCTGCATCCCAAACTAACCAAGGTCTTCCTCCAAAATCTACTGCTGCTTGCGCTAAACAATCATCCATAGGTAAACAAAATCCATAACGTTCAATACCTAATTTATTCCCTAAAGCTTTATGGAATAATTCCCCTAAAGCAATCATGGTATCTTCTATGGTATGATGTTCATCTACTTCTAAATCTCCATCAACTTTTACTGTTAAATCCATAGCACCATGTCTACCAATTTGGTCTAACATATGATCAAAGAATTTTACACCAGTATCAATACTATTTTTACCAGAACCATCTAAGTTTAATTTGATATAAATCTTAGTTTCATTGGTATTTCTAGTAATTTCAGAAACTCTATCTTCTAATTTTAAAAACTCATAAATTTCCTTCCAATCAGTACTTGTAAGTGCAATGCAATCTAAAATTTCTTGTTTAGAAGTTTCAATTTCATCAGCTCCTAATTCTGGATCTTCTGATAGAAAGATTCCTTTAGAACCTAGGTTTTTAGCCAATTCCATATCTGTAATTCTATCTCCTAAAACAAACGAATTTTCTAAATCATAATCTTCAGAAAAATAGTTGGTTAACAAACCTGTTCTTGGTTTTCTAGTTTCAGCATTTTCATGTGGAAACGTTTTATCTATACAGATTTCAGAAAAAACAACTCCTTCTTTTTCAAAAGCTGAAATAATTTTATTTTGAGCAGGCCAAAAAGTATCTTCAGGAAAAGAATCTGTTCCTAATCCATCTTGATTTGTTACCATCACCAATTCAAAATCTAATTCTGAAGCAATTTTTGCCATGAATTGAAACACTTTTGGATAGTATTCTAACTTTTCTAAACTATCTAATTGATAATCTACAGGTGGTTCTAAAACTAATGTTCCATCTCTATCTATAAATAATACTTTTTTACTCATTTTATTCTATTTTTTTGATTCTTGTACTATCAAAAATCAAATGGTACTAAATTATTGTATCGCCTTTAATGCTCTAATTAAGCGTTGATTTTCTTCACAAATACCAACACTAATTCGTAAACAATTTTCACATAAAGGTTGGTTGGTTCTATTTCTTATAACCACACCATACTCAATTAATTGATTGTATCTTTTTGTAGCATCGTCTACTTTTAAGAGTAGAAAATTACCATCAGAAGGATATATTTTTTCTATATAACTAACACAACATTCTAATTCTTTTTTTAAACGTTTTCTTTCGCTAATTAATTGAGCTACTTCATTTTGAATTTCATCCATTTTTTGAAGTCTAACTGCAGCTCTTTGTTGTGTTAATTCATTAACATTATAAGGTGGTTTTATGTTTTTTAAAACTTGTACAATCTCTTTAGAGGCATAACAAGTTCCTAACCTTATTCCTGCTAAACCATAAGCCTTAGATAATGTTTGTGTAATAATTAAATTAGGAAATTTATCTAATTTTTCTAACCAGCTTTTTTGTTCAGAAAAATCTATATAGGCTTCGTCTAAAACAACTAAACCATTAAATTTATTTAGTAATTGTTCTACAGCATTAACTGAAAAACTATTACCTGTAGGATTGTTAGGAGAACATAAAAATAAAAGTTTACTATTGGCATCTACTTTTTCTAAAATAGCATCAACATCTGGTTCAAACTCTTGGTTTAATAATACTTTTCTGTTTTCTATAGCATTTACATCTGCTAAAACACTGTACATTCCATATGTTGGTGGAAGTGTAATAATATTATCTACATTAGGTTCACAAAAAGCTCTAAATATTAAATCTAATACTTCATCACTTCCATTACCTAACAATATGTTTTCTTTAGAAATTCCTTTAATATCAGATAATAATTCTTTAACATCATTTTGATGTGGATCTGGATAACGATTTACGCCGTTTTCAAACGGATTTTCGTTAGCATCTAAGAAAATCATTTCTTTAGATGTAGCATCTTTATACTCATCTCTTGCAGATGAATATGGCTTTAGAGATTTAATATTTTCTCTAATTAAATTGTTGATGTTAAAATCTGTTTTCATATTAAAACCTCTTTAGTGCAATTGAGGAAACATTTAGTTATTATTTTAAATCTTTTAAACGAATTGTTACTGCATTTTTATGAGCATCTAAACCTTCTGCTGCTGCCATTAATTCAATTGCATTTCCTATAAATTTTATTCCTTCTTTAGATATTTTTTGAAAGGTAATACTCTTTGTAAAACTATCTAAATTTACCCCAGAATACGATTTAGAAAATCCATTGGTTGGTAATGTATGATTGGTTCCTGATGCATAATCTCCAGCACTTTCTGGTGTATAATTGCCTATAAACACAGAACCTGCATTTGCTATATTGTCTATATAAAATTCATTGTTATTTGTACAAACAATAAAATGTTCTGGACCATATTCATTAATCAATTCTAAGGCAATTTCATCATTTTCTACTAAAATAGATTTAGAATTATCAATTGCTTTCTGTGCAATTTCAACTCTTGGCAGCGCTAAAAGTTGTTTTTCTATTTCTATAGAAACTTCATCAATTAACTCTTTTGTTGTTGATACCAAAATTACTTGACTATCTGCTCCATGTTCTGCTTGACTTAATAAATCTGAAGCGACATAACTTGCATTTGCAGAATCGTCTGCAACTACTAATAATTCACTTGGTCCAGCAGGCATATCTATGGCAACACCATGTTTTGTAGACAGTTGTTTAGCAACAGTTACATACTGGTTTCCAGGTCCAAATATTTTATATACTTGCGGAATTGTTTCTGTACCAAACGTAAAACCTGCAATAGCTTGTATACCTCCTACTTTTATAATTTTTGTAACGCCACATAAATTCGCAGCATATAAAATTGCTGGATTTATGTTCCCTTCTTTATTTGGTGGAGAGCATAAAACAATTTCTTTACAACCTGCAATTTGTGCAGGAATAGCCAACATTAAAACTGTAGAAAACAAAGGTGCTGTTCCACCTGGAATGTATAAACCTACTTTTTGAATAGGTCTTTTTTCTTGCCAACATGCAACTCCATTTGTAGTTTCTACAAAAACTTTTTCAGTTTTTTGAGCTGCATGAAAATTGGTGATATTTTCTTTTGCAACATTAATTGCTTCTTTTAACTCTTCTGAAACTAAACTAATTGCTGTGTCAATTTCATCAGATGAAACGATGTTGTCTTCTAAAGAAACACCATCAAACTGTTTCGTGTATTTTTTTATTGCACTATCACCATTGGTTTGTACATCTGTAAAAACCTTATTTACAACATCTTCAATGTCATCAACCGTTTTTGTAGGTCTTTCTAAGATTTTGTTCCAATCTATTTTTGATGGATTATTTATGATTTTCATTTTTTATTTCTAATTGTCATTTCGAGTTTAACGTGAAATCTGAAAGATTCCTCCATTACAATCGGAATTAGATACTTAATAATTTTTAACAGACTATAAAACCATCTTTTCAATTGGACAAACTAAAATACCCTCTGCTCCATTTATTTTTAATTCATCTATAATTTCCCAAAACTCATTTTTACTAATTACAGTATGAACAGAACTCCAACCTTTTTCTGCTAAAGGCAATACAGTAGGACTTCTCATACCTGGTAAAAGTTGTAAGATATTATCTAACTTATCATTTGGTGCATTTAATAAGATGTATTTAGAATTTCTACCTTTTAAAACCGATTGAATTCTAAACTGAATTTTTTGTAAAATTGCTTTTCTGTCTTCAGTAATTTCTGGTGACACAGCTAATACTGCTTCAGATTTTAAAAGTACTTCAATTTCTTTTAATCCGTTTTTAAATAACGTACTTCCACTAGAAACAATATCGCAAATAGCATCTGCTAAACCTATATTTGGTGCAATTTCTACAGAACCATTAATCTTGTGTAATTGAGCATCAACATTTTGTTCTTTTAAAAATTTCTTTACAGTTTCTGGGTATGAAGTTGCAATTCTTTGTCCGTTTAAATCTTTTAAAGAATTTGCTTTAGATTCTTTAGGTACTGCTATAGAAACTTTACATTTAGAAAATCCTAAACGCTCTACAAACTGAATGTCTGCCCCTTTTTCAATTAAAACATTTTCTCCAATTATAGCAGCATCCACTACTCCATCTTTTAAATATTGAGGAATATCTCCATTTCTTAAATAAAACACTTCTACAGGAAAATCTCTAGCAGCTGCTTTTAATTGATCTTTACCATTGTCTATAGAAATACCAATGTCTTTCAAGATTTTCATTGAATCTTGATTTAATCTTCCTGATTTTTGTACTGCAATTCTTAATTTATTCATTTTTGTTTTGTTAAATGCCTGAGCAAATACGGTTTTAAAATTGAAAAAACCCGTTTGATTTGCTCAAACGGGTTTATAAATATCTTGATTTTTATTCAATACACTTTTAAATCGCTTGACTGCAATTGTAAAAATGACGATGATGTAATTGAATAAAGTTCATGTTCTTATTAATTTCTATGCAAATATAAAAAATTTTATATCTAATAATCTAATTAAATTAAAGCAAAAAAGAAGAATTTTAAATATTTATCATATTGTTAATATTTGTTAGATTTTATTATTTTCTAATGAAAAATACGCTTTTTAGAGATAAATTATTAATCATATCATACCATCTGCAAAGAGTAACCACTTATTATTTGTTTACAACTATTTTTTTGCATCTTTTAATCACTTATTTTTGCATCCATGGAAAACAAGAAACAGGTAACAAAAAAACTTCAAAAAGCAGTAGCAGAAGCCATTCAACAATATAACATGATTGCAGAAGGCGATAAAATTATGGTATGTCTTTCTGGAGGAAAAGATAGTTATGCCATGTTGCAAATGTTGCTATACTTTCAAAAAGTTGCACCTATACATTTTGATATTGTTGCTGTAAATCTAGATCAAAAACAACCTGGTTTTCCAGAAGAAATATTGCCTAATTATTTAAGTAACTTAGGTGTTGACTATAAAATTATAGAAAAAAACACCTATAAAATTGTAATGGATAAAACTCCTGAAGGTAAAACAACTTGTAGTTTATGCTCTCGTTTACGAAGAGGAACCCTGTATGAAGCTGCTAAAGATTTAGGCTGTAACAAATTGGCTTTAGGGCATCATAGAAATGATATTTTAGAAACCTTTTTCTTAAACTTCTTTTTTGCAGGAAAAATGGAAACAATGCCTCCTAAATTTAAAAATGATGCTGGAGATTTAGAAGTATTAAGACCCTTGTCATTTTGTAAAGAAAGCGACATAGAAGTGTATGCTAATTTTATGAATTTCCCTATTATACCTTGTAATTTGTGTGGATCTCAAGAAAACTTACAACGTAAAAAAGTAAAGCAAATGATTAATGATTGGGAAACAGAATTTCCGAATAGAAATGCCATTATGATGAACGCTTTGCAAAATGTATTTCCTTCTCATTTATTAGATACTAATTTGTATGATTTTAAAAACTTACAAACTAAAATAACAGAAGATTCTTTGGTAGAATAAATTGCTTTAAAAGCGTTATTCTTATCGTTTTTCTTGTAGAAAATTGCTAACTTAGCTTGCGACTTTTTTAAGTTCTTAAAAACAAAAAAAACACATATTAAATTATTGTCGCATGAAAAATTATTTCAAAAAGTATCCTAATAAAGAGGGATTCTTTGAAGAATATGGAGGTGCTTTTATACCTCCTGTTTTAGAAGCAGAAATGCAAAAAATTACAGACGCTTATCATACTATAAGCAAATCTCATAACTTTATTCAAGAATTACGTAGCATCAGAAAACACTATCAAGGAAGACCAACTCCTGTATATTATTGTGCTCGTTTATCTGAAAAATATGGAGGTAGAATTTATTTAAAAAGAGAAGATTTAAATCACACAGGTGCCCATAAGTTAAACCATTGTATGGGAGAAGCTTTGTTAGCAAAACATTTGGGTAAGAAAAAACTAATAGCAGAAACTGGAGCAGGTCAACATGGTGTGGCTTTAGCAACAGCAGCAGCATATTTTGGTTTAGAGTGCGAAATTCATATGGGAGAAGTAGATATGAAAAAAGAGCATCCAAATGTGGTTAGAATGAAAATACTTGGAGCAACTGTTGTTCCTGTTTCTCATGGATTAAAAACCTTAAAAGAGGCTGTAGATTCTGCTTTTGGTGCCTATTTAGAAGACCCTGTAAATTCTATTTATTGTATTGGTTCTGTTGTAGGCCCTCACCCATTTCCTATGATGGTAAGAGATTTTCAAAGAGTTGTGGGTATAGAAGCAAAAGAACAGTTTTTTGAAATGACAGGTGAATTGCCAGACAATGTGGTAGCATGTGTTGGTGGTGGTAGTAATGCTATGGGAATTTTTTCTGCATTTTTAGATGATGAAGAATGTAACCTTTATGGTGTAGAACCTGCAGGTCGTTCTTTTGAACTTGGAGAACATGCAGCTACTATGAAATTTGGAACACCAGGTATTATTCATGGTTTTAAATGTTATACTTTACAAGATGAAAATGGTGAGCCTGCTCCTGTGTATTCTGTAGCAAGTGGACTAGATTATCCTGGAGTTGGTCCAGAACATAGTATGTTAAAAGACTTAAACAAGGTAAATTACGAATGTGCCAATGATAAAGAAACAATAGATGCTTTTTATGAATTAAGTAGATTAGAAGGAATTATACCTGCTTTAGAGAGTTCTCATGCAGTTGCTTTTGCTCTAAAATTAGCAAAAGAAAACCCTCAGAAATCAATTTTAATCAATTTAAGCGGACGTGGAGATAAGGATATAGATTTTGTGGTAGATACATTTGGTTTGCCTAAATAACACCTTTTATCATTTATTACAAAACGGATAAAGCTCAAGAAATATTCTTGAGCTTTACTAAAAATATAGATAATTTATAGTATTCGTATTCCTTTAAATGCATTGTAAAAACTAGCATTTTACCTATTTAAAGCTATATACAAGTTGCTTAAATTTGTAACTAATAATGGTTAATATAAAAAATGAAAAAGTATAATTTTATAAATATTAAAATCCTCTTACTTATATTAATTCCTACAATTATTATAAGTTATGTTGGGCTTAATCATTATTACAATACAATAGTTAAAAACGAAATAGAAATAATAAAATCTGGAGTTAAAAATGATTTAAATGCAAAAAGCATTTTAGTTAATGACATTTATAAATCACTTGCAAAAGATATTAATATTATAGATTGGGCTTTTCATAAAGAAGAAAACTCAAACAACATCAAAGACTTCTTTGTTTTGCTATCTAATTTACATGCCAATTATGATCAGGTAAGATATATTGATACTTTAGGACAAGAAGCTATTAGGGTAGATTTTGATAGCACCAATACAGCTATTGTTAAAGAATATGATAAACTACAAGATAAAAGCAACCGTTATTATTTTAAAAATGCTAAAAAGTTAAAGAAAGGAGAAATATATTTTTCGAATATCGACTTAAATATGGAACATGGAAAAATAGAAGTTCCACACAATCCTGTACTTAGAGTTGCTTCAAAAATATATGATACCAAAAATAATTGGACAGGTGTAATAGTTATCAATTATTACATGAACAATTTATTTAATAAACTGAAACAAAATAGTAGTCATAATTTTGCAGATTTTGAACTATACAATAGTAAAGGCTTTGCACTTGTGTCTAAAAACACTTCTAAAAGTTTTAGTCACATTCTATTGAAATCAGATAGTTTAGCCTTACACAAAACAGAAAAACAACTTTGGCAACATTTAAAACAAAACAACCAAGGTACAGTTAATCAAAATGAAGCCATTTATATTTATAAAAACCTAACTATAAATGCTAAAAGCACTTCAGATGTTCATTTTAAAGATAGTATTAATCTAATTCTGGTTCAAAAAATAGATTTAAATAAAGTTAATAAATCACAATTTATTTATGTGCTTTATAAATGGGGCGTTTTAGTATTAATAACCGTATTTACGCTCTTTATAATTTTAAATATTCAGTATTATAACTATAAAATTCACTATAAAAACAAAACATTAAAAAGAAAAAACAATCAATTAGAAGGGTTAAAAGACAAGCTTCAAGAAACATTACATATTAAAATAAACGAATTAAAACTTACCGAAAAAAAGTTTTACTCTATTTTTAACAATACAGGTATTGGTATAACATTAATAGACATTAATGGAAAACCAGAATTTTCTAATAAAAAATTTATAGAACTCTTAGGGTATTCTGAAGAAGAACTATCTACAATGACTTTTGCAGACTTTACTTACCCAGAAGACGTAAATGACGATGTAAAACGTTTTAAAAGATTAATTAAAAGAGAAATTAGTTCTTTTAGCGAAGAAAAAAGATACATCTGTAAAGACGGTTCTGTTATTTGGGGCGCTATTAATGTTTCTTTATTACTAGATAAAGAAAACAATATTGTAAATGTTATTGCAGCTATTACCAATATTACAGATCGTAAAGAAGCGCAAAAAGAAACCAAAAACTTAAAAAAAATTATTAATAGGCTTAGTTATATTGCTAAAGTTTTAAATATAGATGCTGTTGAAAATATTTCTGATAAGAGTGAGTCTATGAATTTGGTTAAATATATAGAAAAACAATCTACAGAAATTTTAAATGCCAATAAGGCTAGAGAAGAATTGCTTAAAAATTTAGAATACAAAAATACCGAGTTAAATAATTATGCACATATAGTATCTCATGATTTAAGAACTCCTTTACAAAGTATATCTACTCTTTTTAGTTGGATAGAGATGGAACCAGAAAACACTTTAACAGAAGAAAGTACCAGTTTTGTACAACTAATTCATGACAATTTAGAAAAAATGGAATCTTTAATTAAAGGGATTTTAAGTTATTCTAATTTAGATCAAAATGAAATGGAAGAATATCCTATAAATACTTTTGATATGGTTACAGACATGGTTAAACTAATGCCAATACCTAATACCATAACCATTAACATCTCTAAAAACCTGCCTATTATTACAGGGAATAACAGTAGAATTTCTCAAGTTTTTCAAAATTTAATTAATAATGCTATTCAAAGTATTGTTACAGAAACTGGAGTTGTAGAAATAGATGCCATAGAAAAAGAAAAATATTTCGAATTTTGGGTAAAAGACAATGGTAAAGGAATAGATAAAAAATACTTTAAAAAAATATTCGAACTTTTTCAAAGCATTGATGATTCTGAAACCAAAGTTGGTATGGGGTTATCTTTAGTAGAAAAAGTAGTTAAATTTTATGATGGTAAAATATGGGTAGAAAGTGAGTTAGGTAAAGGAAGTACATTTTATTTTGCATTTCCTAAAAGCAAAAAAAGTAACCTAAATTAATAGGATTCTTAGTTAGGTAAAAACAACTTACCTCCTACCTTCTTTATAAACATCTAACCCAGCTTTTAATTTTCTTTTCATTTTAACTGCAGGTTGATAATTGATATGAAACTTTTTAATATTTCTTTTTACACTTAAATCTTCTGGAGCTTCTGCAGCTACCCCACTAAAACCCATTTTAAATTTACCAACATCACCTAAATCTACAATTTTACCTTCGCTTAAATGAAAATCTAATTTTTTACCCAAAGCCATTAAAACTGCTTTTACATCTACACTATGTAAAGTACACTCATTGCTAATGCTTTCGCTTAAAGTTTCTAGATCTATAGTACCTGTGTTTACTGCTTGTAAAATGTAATTGGGTGTGTTTTTACCAATGCTATTATTTCTTTTGGTAATTCTGTAACGTAATGCCATATTGTTGGGTTTTATTTTGTATTTTGTGAAAGCCTAATTAAGCATAGAATCTTATAAAATTACAAAATATTCTACAATAATTTTATAATTATACTACTCTATTTAGTAATATATAGTACATTTCTTTATACAAAATACTATTTTAGTATACAATTACTACAGTACCTTTGTTAAATTAGTTACTGTGTAGTTTGTTGTTTACTGCAAAAGAAATTACAACTTATTCTTAATGTTTTTAAATCTTTATAATTAAGCTTTATATATTTTAATTAAAACGTTAAATTAGCTAACTATTGCTAAAAAAGAAAATATTAAATGATACCAAATAATATTACTAAGATTCATATTGAAAAAGCTATTAACGAAATTGAAGAAAACGGCATTACTAAAGGTAGAAACTCATCTACTTATGATGTAATTTTTAATGGTAAAAGATATCCTCCAAAACTCATTATTTCTTTGGCTAACAAATATGCAAATGGAATAGAATTAGATTCTCATTTATTTGCTGGAGGTGAAGACACTCATGCTTTTAGATTACTTAAAAAAGAAGGTTTTAAAATTATCAAGAAAACTGACATAATTGATAAAAAATTCCAATCAAGACCAAATATAACAGAATTTATTAAAGTTTCAAATGAGCAAGAAACAGGAAAAGGTACTAAAAGTACAGCAACTCAATACAAAAGAAATAATAAAGGAAAATTAGATGATTTAAAAATAGAAATATCCTTCGGAGTTGGACGAGCTTCATCCATACCCTGGATAGCATTTACAAGTTTTAACCAAACAGTGAAAGACGGAATATATCCTGTATTTCTTTATTACAAAGAGCATAAAACTCTGATTTTGGCTTATGGAATAAGTGAAACAAATGAGCCACAACACAGTTGGTCTCACACAAATTCAAAAAAAACAATTAAAGAATATTTCAAAACAAAGCTTTCAATAAGTAATATCAAATATGGCACATCTTTTGTTTATAAAACTTACGATATAGAATCTTTACCATCAGAAGAAGTATTAAATAAAGAATTAAAAAAACTAATTAATGAATATATTGTATTATTTTCTGATAAAACAGACAAAGGATTAATTACCAAAGAAATTAAACAAAAAGATTTCAACTTATCAAGCTTTATAAATACATATAACGAATCAGGTTTAAACTACTCCTCAGAATTAATCACAAGATACATTTCTTCTCTAGTTACTAAACCATTTGTCTTATTAAGTGGTTTATCTGGTTCTGGTAAAACAAAATTATCACAAGCTTTTGCACAATGGATTGCAGAAGATAAAAACCAATACTGTATTATTCCTGTTGGTGCAGATTGGACAAACAGAGAACCTTTGTTAGGTTATGTCAACGCTTTAGATAATACAGAATACATTTTACCAGAAAACGGCGCTTTAAAACTACTAATTGAGGCAAACAAAGAAGAAAATAAAAACAAACCTTATTTTTTAATTTTAGACGAAATGAACCTAAGTCATGTAGAACGTTATTTTGCAGACTTTTTAAGTGTTATGGAGTCTAAAGACATTATTAAGTTGCATAGTTCTACAAATAACAAAGGCATTGTTCCTCCAAATATAAATTGGCCAAAAAACCTATTTATTATTGGAACCGTAAACATAGACGAAACAACATATATGTTTAGTCCTAAAGTGTTAGATAGAGCTAATGTTATAGAATTTAGAGTTAATAAAGAGGATATTTCTAATTTTTTAGAAGCACCAAAAGAGATTGATTTTACAAATCTTGATACCAAAGGCGCTTCAATGGGAGAACATTTTGTTTCTATAGCAGCTAACAAAACATTCCCAGAAATTGATACTAAAGTATTAAACGAAAAACTAGTTTTGTTTTTTGAAGAATTGAAAAAAACAGGAGCCGAATTTGGATATCGTACAGCAACAGAAATACATAGACTTTACAACCAGTTAACTACTTTAGATAATAACATGCCAGAAAACACCAAAATAGATATTGCTATTATGCAAAAACTATTACCAAAGTTGCATGGTTCTAGACGTAAATTATGTCCTGTTTTAGAAACGTTAGCTTCTCTTTGTGTCTCAACAGGTGTTAATGCAAGCAAAACATTTTTAAACAATAGAGAAACAATTGTTTACAATAACAATGATAATATTTTATATCCTTTATCATTAGAAAAAATCACAAGAATGTACAAAGGTGCAATCGATAATGGTTTTGCTAGTTATGCTGAAGCTTAAAATATGGAGAAAGTACAATCCATAAAAATTGATTTAGCTCATATTGAAAATGGTTTAAACCTATATATAGACACAAAACAAAAAGGTGATATAGAAATTGATACCATTAATTTTTATGAGCATGAACCAAGCTACCAATTAAAGGAAGGTTGTTATTATGATTTTGAATTTTCAGATAATATAAATCCTGCAAAATATCGTCTAATTTGTAGTGACCAAACTAATATTGTACAAAGCAGAAAAAGAAAAGAACATATAGGTATTATAGCTCCTAATATTTTTGTTGGTACTTTAACATTACAAATTTATAGCATTGAAAATCCAAACAAAAAATGGAATTTAAAATTAGAAGTACAATCTAAAAAAACTTCTTATAGACAAGATTATCAGTACATGCTAAATGATATAACATCAAAATGTACAGACTTAATAATTCAAGCAAACTCACCTGTTAGTCATTCTTTTGAAACTGATTTTAACACAGATAACAAAACTCTATATCAACGTTTCTCATTTGTAAGTTCAATAATCAATTCTGAAGATTTTGAAGATGCTATCCAACGTATTGTAACTAGTCCAACAACAAATTGGACAGAAGAATCAGAACTAACAGATGTAAGAAAAATAAAGCGATTTAAAAACTCAGAACTAAGGTCATTAGTAAATTCTGATAACAGACTAAAATTAAAAGATTCACATCCTTTATTTGACAAAGGAATACAATCTATTGCAACAAAAATAGAATCATACAGAAAATTAGAGAGTGTTGACACTTCTGAAAACCGTTTTATAAAACATGCTTTAGAAACGTTTTTAAAATTTTGTATGGATATTGCAAATCATCCAAATGCAGGAATTAGACTTAAAGAAGAAGCAGAAATTGTTTCAGAAAAGTTAGAAACTCATCTTCAACATGACTTATTTAAAAAAGTTTCGAGACCAATCACTTTAAAACTTAACAGTCCAACGCTTCAAAAAAAAGAAGGTTACAGAGAAATATTAAAAGTTTGGTTAAAATTTGATTTGGCAGCTCAACTAGTTTGGAATGGCGGAAACGAAGTGTATAGTGGTGGAAAAAAAGATATAGCTACCTTATATGAGTATTGGTTATTCTTTAAATTACTAGATGTCTTAAGAGACGTTTTTGATATTAAACCGAAAGAATTAGAGAAGCTAATTGTTCCATCAAATGATAATTTAAGTTTGCAGCTTAAGCAAGGAAAAGTAACAGCATTAAAAGGAACTTATACAAAAGCTAATAGAGATTTAAATATTAAGTTTAACTACAATAGAAGTTTTACAGGTGGAAACCAAGATATAACAAAAGCTGGAAGTTGGACCACCACTTTAAGACCTGATTACACTTTATCTATATGGCCAAAAAGAATAAAAGAAACAGAAGCTGAGGAATCAGAACAAATTGTTCATATCCATTTTGATGCTAAATATAAAGTTGCAAATATCAATCAAATATTAGGTGAAAATAAAAACGAAGAAGATTTATCTTTTGAAAAAAAAGATAACTTAAAAGGAATTTATAAAAATGCAGATTTATTAAAAATGCATGCGTATAAAGATGCAATTAGAAGAACAAGTGGAGCATATGTTTTATATCCTGGGGAAACAAATAAACCACTTCGTGGTTTTCATGAAATACTTCCTGGATTAGGTGCATTTTCTATTAAACCATCTGAAAATGAAAACGAAACTATGTATTTAGAAAATTTTCTAAAAGACGTTTTAAAACACTTTTTAAATACAGCTTCTCAACGAGAAAATATTGCTCATAAAACTTATATCATTCATAAAAATGATTCTCCTAATAAAATTTCTGAACCGATTCCTGAATATTTAGATGGTAAAAAAATTATACCAGATGATACTTTTATTTTAGTAGGTTTTTCTAAAAATAACAAGAGATTAAAATGGTATAAAGAAAACGGTATTTATAATTTTAGAATGGATGATGATAAAGGCTCTCTACTTTTTACTAATGAGGTTGTAAATGCAAAATATTTATTACTTCGTGAAAGTGGAAACTCTAAGGCCTCTCAAATATTTAAATTAAAACCAGGAATAAGAGTATTTTCAAAAGAAAAATTAGAATTAATGGGTCTGTCAGAATTAACAAAAGATAATTATCTTATTTGTGAATTTGAAATAGATGAAAAAAACACCAAAGAATTTAATGATTCTATTTGGGATTTCAAAAAGTTAGAAGAATATCAAAAAATTGTTAAAGGTAAAAACCCACGAATAGCTGCAGGTATTCCATTTACCACAACACTTACTAAACTAATGAATGTAAAAATATTTTCTTAAAATTCTTATTTAAAACATACATATGCAAACCACAAAACTAACTTCTAAAAGTATTTTACCCCTTACCTGCTCTCGTTCTGGAAGTTGTTGTTTTGGTAAAGCAGTAATGTTAAATCCTTGGGAATTATTACAATTTAGTATAGAGAAAAAAGTAACTCAAAAAGAGTTTAGAGATGCCTATACAGATTTTGGAGGCATTCGTTTAACGTTTAATGGAAAAGAAGACAAAAAAGGACAGCAAGCTTGCAGTCAGTATATAGAAAACAAAGGTTGTAGTGTGCATTTAGGTAGACCCTTGGCTTGCAGATTGTATCCTTTAGGTCGTCAAATACAATTTGACAAAGCACAATATATGCATGAAGGCAATCAGTTTCCGTGTTTAACAGATTGTGCAGAAGTTTTAGATTTACCAAATTTAACTGTTGGCCAATATTTAAAAGGTCAGGGTGCTGCACCTTATGAAAATGCACAAGATGCCTATTTACAAGTTATGCAAAATATTGCAGACATTGGTTTTGAATTACTTTTAGAAACGGATTTGGCAACTTCTATAGATATTAAAACCTTAAAAGTATGGAAAGAAGTTGGAGAGGCTACTCCAGAAGTAGTTGCTGATATCATTGGAAAAGATTGGATGGATGCTTTAATGCTTCCTACAATAACCAAAGATTTTAAAAACCCAATAGCTTTTGCACAACAACACAATGATTTGCTATTGCAAAAAGCACAAAATCAATTTGGTAATCTGCAAACTCTACAAGATTTACACAAAGCTTCTGTTTTAATGATTGCCATTGCCCTCCATTTGGCAAAAGGCTTGGGTGCAAACCCTAAAGAATTAACAGAACTTTGGGTAGAAACTGCTAAAAAACACGGAGCAAAAGAATAAATTTATCAAGCGTATTTACACTTATAAATTTGAGTAAATTTACACTCAATTTCTTTGCGAATAACACCTTTTATAATGTTCAAAAAAATAGCAAAAAAAATAATGATTACATTACTTTCTATAATTGGTCTTTTAATAATTACCTACCTATTCTTTACTTCTTTTTATCCTTCTTTTGGTGGAGATATAACCAAAGAACAACAATTGATTTACAATAAATCTAAGCAATTTAAAGATGGGAAATTTAAGAACACAAATCCGGTTCCTAAAGAACTGAGCTTTTCTGAAACCATGAAACTTGCGTACACTTTTTTTACTACAAAAGTGCCAAATGGTAGACCCAAAGAAAATTTAAAACCAACCCAATTAGATTCTACAAAAGTGGCTGATTATAAAGGAAAAACTAGAATGATTTGGTTTGGGCATTCATCATTCTTATTACAAATTGATGGTAAAAACATTCTTTTAGACCCTATGTTTGGTAAAGTTTCTGCTCCTCACCCACTATTGGGCGCAAATCGTTTTAACGAAGATTTTCCTTTGGCTATTGAAAAACTTCCTCAAATAGATGCTGTTATTTATTCTCATGATCATTATGATCATTTAGATTATAATTCTGTTTTAAAAATTAAAGACAAAACAAAACATTTTTATGTGCCTTTAGGTGTGGGCACACATTTAAAATCTTGGGGAGTAACCTCTACAAATATCACAGAATTAGATTGGTGGCAAGAAACACAGTTAGATTCGTTAAAATTGGTTTGTACACCTGCACAACATTTTTCTGGCAGAAAATTAAATAACAATCAAAGTACCTTATGGAGTTCTTGGGTAATTAAATCTAAAACCGAGACTATTTATTTTAGTGGAGATAGTGGCTATGCATCACACTTTAAAGAAATAGGAAAACAATATGGTCCTTTTGATTTGGCTTTATTAGAATGTGGACAGTATAATGAAAAATGGTCTGACATACATATGATGCCAGAAGAAACTGCTCAAGCGGGTGTAGATTTAAGTGCTTCTAAAATAATGCCTATTCATTGGGCAGGTTTTAAATTGGCTTTGCATGATTGGAAAGACCCTATAAAACGTGTAAAAATAAAAGCGGAAGAATTAAATATAAATATAATTACGCCAAAAATTGGAGATGAAATTTTGGTAAAAGAAAATAATACAAACTATACCAATTGGTGGCAAAATCTTTAATAGGCTTACTTTAAAGAGAAACTTATAGCACTTAAGTAATTATTTTTGAGCAGGAAATTCTGGTAATTTATTTGTAAAACTTGGTGCAGTATCTCTACAAGAAACACTTTTCTTTTTAGAAATCATAACCAATAAATCATAACTTAAAGTAAATAAAGTACCTGCTCTAAAGGTAGTTAGTAACAATTTTTCTAGTTCTAACTTTGTTTCTTCTAAAGAAAATTGTTTAAAAGTATTGGTTTCTGCAAATCTATATTTAAATTCAAATACTTGTTTTGCATCTTTTAAAACGGTTCGTACATAAACATTTAACAACCCTTCATTTTTTCTTAAAGGTTTGCTTAAAGTAAGTTTTACAAACTCATCTTGTGCTACACTTTCTTGTAATGCTTCAAAAAACTCATTAAAATCACTCATTACACAAATATAAAAAAGCTTTCGTTTATAACCTGTTCTTTGATATTTATATTGGTATAATTTTTGCAATTTCAATAAATAAAAAAACTGTAAAAAGCTAAATTATATGAAAGGGAAATTATTGATTTTAAGTTGTTTTTTATTACTCATAACTTTTGATTCTTGTTTTGATGATGAAATGGAGTATGAAGATGATTATGAATCACCAAATTGTGTTAGTCTTTATAAAGTTTCTAAAGACAACAAATTTATAATTTGGAACGCGAAAGAGATAGATTTTGAAATTATAAATGAATGTGAAAGTAGTTATTATATTTATGATTATTATGTTTCTGGAGATATTAAGAATATTAAAATTGAAGGGTTTGATACAAACAAAATTATAAATTCTGATAATTTACCTTTCAAAGTAATAGTTTCACCCATATCTGTTGGAAATAAAGCCATTAATATTTTTATTAATACTAGCATTGGTACAATGTTTATTACTATGTATGTTGATGTAGTTTATCAATAAAAAATATGTGTATAAAAAAAGCTCAAGTTAAAACTTGAGCTTTTCAATTTATGTTGATATTTCTACTAAGTAGAAATGAAAAATTATGGTCTGAAAGAAATTTTACGCATACGTAAACTTACAGGAGTAACCTCTAAATATTCATCTACTTTAATATATTCCATACATTCTTCTAAAGAAAAATCGATTTTTGGTGCAATTTTAACGCTTTCATCTGTACCAGAAGAACGAACGTTCGATAATTTTTTACCTTTAATTAAGTTTACACCCATATCTGTATCCTTACTGTTTTCTCCCACAACTTGACCAATATAAATCTCATCATTAGGATCAATAAAGAAACGACCTCTATCTTGTAATCTATCAATTGCATATGCAGTTGCTTTACCAGCAGCAGAAGAAACAATTGCTCCTTTAATATCTTCAGAGAATTCTCCTTTATAAGGTCCGTATTCAGAAAAACGGTGGTTAATAATTGCTGTTCCAGCAGTTGCTGTTAAAATTTTATTACGTAAACCTATTAATCCTCTAGAAGGAATTGTAAATTCTAAGTGTTGTAAATCTCCTTTAGGCTCCATTACTAATAAATCTCCTTTACGTAAAGAAACTAAGTTAATAGCTTTAGAAGCTACATCTTCTGGAACATCAATAGATAGAGTTTCATAAGGCTCACATTTAACACCATCAATTTCTTTGATAATTACTTGTGGTCTACCTACTTGTAACTCATACCCTTCTCTACGCATTGTTTCTATTAATACAGATAAGTGTAAAACTCCACGTCCAAAAACGTTAAATTTATCTTCACTATCTGTAGTATCTACACGTAAAGCTAAGTTTTTTTCCATTTCTTTAAACAATCTGTCACGTAAATGACGAGATGTTACAAACTTACCTTCTTTACCAAAAAATGGAGAGTTGTTAATAGTAAACAACATACTCATTGTTGGCTTATCAATTTCTGTTCTTGGTAAGGCTTCTGGGTTGTCTAAAGCAGCAATTGTATCACCAATTTCAAAACCTTCTACACCAGTAATAGCACAAATATCTCCACAAGGAACTTTATCTACTTGTACTTTACCCATTCCTTCAAAAACGTGTAATTCTTTAATTCTTACTTTTTTATTAGTACCATCTGCTTTACATAACATGTAATCTTTACCAGCTTCTAAATCTCCTCTAAAAATACGTCCAATAGCAATTCTTCCAGTAAATGAAGAAAAGTCTAAAGAAGTAATTTGCATTTGAGCATCTCCTTCATTGTATTTTGTTTCTGGTATCGATTCTAAAACGGCATCTAATAATGGTACAATATTGTCAGTTTCATTTTTCCAATCAGTACTCATCCAGTTGTTCTTTGCAGAACCATAAACTGTAGTAAAATCTAATTGCTCTTCTGTAGCTTCTAAAGCAAACATTAAATCAAAAACTTTTTCGTGTACTAAATCTGGAGTACAGTTTTCTTTATCTACTTTGTTTACAACTACAATTGGTGTTAAACCTAATTCTAAAGCCTTACCTAATACAAAACGAGTTTGTGGCATTGGCCCTTCAAAAGCATCAACTAATAATAAAACACCATCAGCCATTTTTAATACACGCTCTACTTCTCCACCAAAATCGGCGTGACCAGGAGTATCAATTACGTTAATTTTAGTGTTTTTATAATTAACAGAAACGTTTTTAGAAAGAATTGTAATTCCTCTTTCTCTTTCTAAATCGTTATTATCTAATAATAAATCTGTACGTTCTTTACGATCGTCTAAGATTTTAGCTTGATCTATAATTTTATCTACCAATGTTGTTTTACCGTGGTCAACGTGGGCAATAATTGCGATGTTTCTTATTGATTGCATTTGTGGTTTCTTAAATTTCGTGCAAAAGTAGTTGTTTATATGTTATTTACACGATTTCAAGCTATTTATTTTTGATTTGATAAAGATTCATCAACTTTATGACCTATAATAAGTTAACCAAATGTCAGTGCGAGTGATTTTAAGGCACTAAAAAAATTGAATTAAGAACTTGTTGAGATTCCTCATCGCAAGCTCGCTTAGAATGACATAAGGGCTCCAAATGTCATTTCGATAAAAGCGAAGAATGAGCGCTGAGAAATCTCATACTATTGTGTTTATTAGATTTCTTCACAAGGTTGAAATGATAACAGTACTCTCAATGTCAGTTCGAGTGATTTTGAGGCACGAAAAATTGTATCGAGAACTCATTAAACTTAACGCATCTCGATACAAATAATTCTCATTACAATCGATTTATTCACTCGATGTAACAAATGCTTTTGATTACTCTACATCTTCTTCTAAATCTTCTTGAAAAGCAGAAGGTAAAATATCTGGTATTAGTTTAATTAAAAGAGGCAATAATAAGGCTCCACCAGGTAATAAAAACACTGCTAATGCAGGTATAGCTTTGCAAATATCTAACAACTGAATTCTAATTTTTTCCTTTTCATCATCTGATAAACTAGAATGAGTCGCTTTTTTTATTAAAAAAACAGCTTCTTTACTTTGCTTTAATTCTTGCGCTAATCTTAATTTATTTCTATGAAGTAAAACCTTTATTTCTTCTAAACTAGTCATTATAACTTTCTTCGCTTTCTTTCTACTTTTAATAAGGTAAGCTCTCTACTTGTTTGTCCTGCAACAGAGGTGTTTTCTTCTGCTCTTCTTATTAAATAAGGCATAACATCTTTTACAGGTCCAAAAGGAAGGTATTTGGCTACATTATATCCTTGATTTGCTAAATTATAACTAATATGATCACTCATTCCAAATAATTGTCCAAACCAAAGGCGATTGTCATTTTCTTTTACACCATATTGTTTGGCAAGTTCCATTAACATATACGAACTTTCTTCATTATGAGTACCTGCAAATAATGCCATTTTTGGATGCTCCATCATATACAAAATAGCTTCATTATAATTATCGTCTGTAGCTTGTTTGTCTTTACAAATTGGAGAAGGATACCCTTTTTCTTGAGCTCTTTCTCTTTCTTTTTCCATATAAGCACCTCTAACAACTTTCATACCAATATAAAAGTCTTTTTCTTGCGCTCTTGCATGCAATCCTTTTAAATACTCCATTCTATCATGCTTATACATTTGTAATGTATTAAACACAATTGCTTTTTCTTTGTTATAGGTTTCCATTAAATCTTCAATTAAATCGTCTGCAGCAGTTTGCATCCAACTTTCTTCTGCATCAATTAATAATGGAACATCTTTTTCGTGAGCAAGTTTACAAACTTTGTTAAAACGTGTTACTACTCTTAACCATTCGTCTTGTTCTTCTATAGATAACTCTTTCTCTTCAGATATTTTTTGAAACAATGCAAAACGACCAAAACCAGAAGGTTTAAATACAGCAAATGGAATCGATTTTTTTTCTTCACAAAAAGTGATTATTCTTAAAATTTTCTCTAAAGCACCATCAAAACTAGCTTCTTCATCTTTACCTTCTACAGAATAATCTAAAACACTATGTACTTTACCATTGTTATACATATTGTCTATAATTGGTATACAATCATCTTCTGTTACTCCTCCACAAAAATGGTCGAACACAGTAGAACGAATTAAACGTTCTATTGGTAAATTAGCTTTTAAAGCAAAATTAGTTACAGCACTACCAATTTTTACCATTGGCTCATTTTGTATCATCCTAAATAAAAAATAGGCACGTTCTAATTGAGAATCTGATTTTAAAGAAAAAGCTATTTCTGTATTGTCAAAAATTTTCATACTATATCGTTTAAGTAGAAACAAATATAGCTAATGAATGCTAATAATTGAATAATTTATTTTTAATTTGCAAGCACAATATTTTTAACAATGAATACTATACAAGCAGTAACCTATCCTGTTCATTTTCAAAGCAAAGCATACCAAGAGCTTTCTAATTTAATTGAAACAAACAACTATTCTACCCTATTTATTTTAGTAGATGAGAATACTTTTGAGCATTGTTATCCGAAATTTATTCAAAATTTAGATACAAAAAAGCGCATTGAAGTTATAGAAATTGAATCTGGAGAAATTAATAAAAACCTAGAAACTTGTATTGGTGTTTGGAATGCAATTACAGAATTAGGTGGTGATAGAAAAAGTTTATTAATTACTTTAGGAGGTGGTGTTATTACTGATTTAGGTGGTTTTGTTGCTTCTTGTTTTAAAAGAGGAATTAGTTTTGTAAACATACCTACTACTCTATTATCTATGGTTGATGCTTCTGTTGGTGGTAAAACTGGAGTTGATTTAGGTGTTTTAAAAAATCAGATTGGTTTGTTTGCTAACCCAGAAATGGTATTGGTTGATACAGATTATTTAACTACAGTTACTGAAAGAGAAATTAAGTCTGGAACTGCAGAAATAATTAAATATGGTATTACTTACGATATCAAACTTTTTAATGAAATAAAAAACAATAAAAATCTAAATATTAATGATTTAATTTTTCGTTCTATAGAAATTAAAAACGAAGTTGTTTTACAAGATCCTAAAGAACAAAGTTTACGTAAAATTTTAAATTTTGGTCATACCTTAGGACATGCAATAGAATCTTTTTATTTAGAATCTGAAGATAAAGAAAACCTTACACATGGTGAAGCTATTGCTATTGGTATGGTTTGCGAAAGTTATATGTCTGACAAACTATTAGGTTTTCCATCAGAAAAAGTAACACAGGTAAAAGATGTTGTTTTGTCTATTTATGATAAAACAAATCTTTTAAAAGAAGACTTTTCTGCTATTATGGAATTGTTAAAACACGATAAGAAAAACGTAAATGGACAAGTAAATTTTGTTTTATTAAACGATTTTGAAAACTATAAAATAGATTGTAAAGTTCCTGAAGAGCTAATTATTGAAAGTATGGAGTTTTATAATTTGTAAATTTTAAATGTCAGGTCGAGCGCAGTCGAGACCTATTAACCTCTCGACTGCGCTCGAGGAGACATATTAAAACTCTCTCTTACCAAATTCACTATCAATAAATTTCGATTTATTTTTAGCGGCATTAAAGGTATAAGACAGATTTAAAGAAACCATATCTACTTCATATACATAGTTTGTAGTTGTATAAAATTGATTTGGTCTTGACGTTGTTATACGTTGTTCATTGGTTTTAAAGAGTCCCATATCTATATTTTGCCATTGTAATGTAGCTGTTAATTTATCTTCCATAAACTTTTTTCTGAAAGTTAAATTTGGAGAATAAAAACGAGAATCTTCTCCCATGGCTGTATTTCTATCAGACAAATAATTAAATGTAAATTGTAAAGAAGCATTTTGCCAGAAATTATAAGTAGAATTTAAATTGATAGAATAAATTGTAGACTTAGAGTCTATATCATAATTTCTCTCTATACCATCTCTATGTTTAAAATTTAAAACACCATCTATTGCATAATTATACACGTTTACACCTATAAAGTTAGACCAATTATGTGTTGGTTTTAGGGTTGCTCCTATTTCTAATCCTATAGAATTACTTTTACCCACGTTAGAATATACTCTGTTAATTATACTATCTATAACTTGTCCATTAGCTTGATATGCCAATGTATTTACACGATTTATAACATTATCTACATGCCTAAAATATGCTGTTGCATAAATAGAATTGCCTCCTTTACCTTTTTTGGTAATTCCTAATTCTACCAAATCTATAAACTCTGGTAATAAGGTATTATCTCCTTGTTCAAAAACTTCAGAGTGCTCACGTTCTGCAAAACTATTCATTTTAAAAGTAGTAGTTCTTTCTACTCTTTTGCTATAAGCAGTTTTTATAATTGTTTTATCATTCACTTTATATTGTAAAGATGCAGAAGGAAATAATTTTACAAAATCATATTCATAAACATTTTCTTTAGTTTCACTTTGTAAAGCTTCTTTATACTCTCTATCCATAGACTCTAAACGAACACCAGCAGCATAATTCCATTTATTCTTAGAACCATTTAATTGAGCATAACCTGAGTGAATAACTCTTTTAAGGCTTACATCACTAGAAAACTCTGGTACTTGTATACCATCTCTTTCGTACACAAATTTTCCTGTATGATCTAAATCTCTAAATTGATATCCAGTTTCTAAAGTTCCAAAAGAAAAAGGTTTCCACAAATAATCTAAATTAAAACGTGTTCCATAAAGAGGATTGTCGTTTGTATTGTATTCTTTTTGATAGACTGTATTATTATTTGGATGTCCTAAGTTATCATTCTCTGTTGGTCCGCCTAAAAAAGTGTATTCGTATAAAATAGATGTAGATAATTTTGAAGCATTCTCAAATTTGTGAGAATAATCGAAACTACCTAAAGCAAAATCACCTTTTCTAACTCTTAAATTATGGTTGTAGTATGCAAATGTATAATCTCTATTGCTACCTCCAATTGGTGAAATAGAATGGTTATCATAATATACAATATCTGCTAAACGCTCTTTAGTACGTTTTCCTGCGAAAAAGCCTACAGAATACGTATCTGATTTATTTGGAGTATAATCTACATTAAAACGACCATTATAAGTAACATCATCAAAACTACGTTCTCCATCTGAAGGCAAAAAAGTAGTTTTATCATCTGCTGCATTTACAATATACATATCTCCTTCTCTTCTACCAGTTTTATCATTTCTTTGATAACTAGCACCTACAGAAAAATTCCAATTGTCAGTTCTTTTGTTAACAGTAGCATCAATACCATATCTTTTAGCTGCTACTTTGGTGTCATAATCTTCTATAGAAGGAAATCCTCCTCTTACATTTACTTGTGCAAAGGTTCCGTTAATTGCTCCTTTTTTGGTGATTATATTTAAGATACCACCTTTTCCTTCTGGATCATATTTTGCAGAAGGAGCAGTAATTAACTCTACACTTTCTAATGCATTTGCAGGCAATTGTGCTAAAATTGTGCTAGCATCTCCTTGAGTTGGTTTTCCGTTAATTAAAACTGTAAAACCTTTACTACCTCTTACACTAATTTCTCCCAAACCATCTACAGTTACAGATGGTAGGTTTTTTATAACATCTACACTAGTTCCACCAACTGTACTTTGGTATTTTTTAGTGTCAAATACTTGTCTGTCAATTTTATGTAGAACCGTTTGTTTTTCTGTTCTAACCACAACTTCATTTAACTGATTACCAGAACCCAATGTCAATTTTAAATTTCCTAATTCTTTTCTTTCTCCTTTTTTAATAATAGTAATCCCTTCTACTTCATTTAATTTATAACCTATAAAAGAAGCTTCTAAATAATAAGTACCTGGTTTAATATTTGTAAAAGAAAACAAACCATTTAAATTTGTAACTACACCTGTTACCAAAACTTTGTTTTTAGACTGGTATAATGCTACAGAAGCGTATTCTAATGGAGCATTGCTTTCTGCTTCAATAACTTTTCCTGTTATTTGAGCAACAGATAATTGAGAGATAATAATTAAGGATAAAAAGAATACCCATTTTTTAAAATTCATCATTATTAAATTTGATTTTTTTTTGCAAAATTACACTTATTTTAAGTTAGTTAGACTAACTAGAAATAAATGGTTTAAAAGCATCATAATTTTTATTAAATCCAAAAAAAAATCCTTCTTTTCAGAAGGATTGTATAAGTAATATACTAGAAATCTTAAATTTTTGTCACTTTAACAGCGTTCATTCCACGCATTCCTTTTTCTAATTCAAAAGAAACCTTGTCGTTTTCTGAAATTTCATCTATTAAACCACTAACGTGTGTAAAATATTTTTCGTTATTTTCAGTATCTATAATAAAACCAAAACCTTTAGAAGTATCAAAAAATGATACTTTTCCTTTTCTAACAGGATCTTCTTCTGGTAAATCTTCTTTTTTAGTTGTAGAAATCTGAATATCTTCTAATTCATATTCTACTTTTAATTCTGGATCTGGTGGAGTATCAGTTAAATTACCATTATGATCTACATATGCAAACTGAATTCCTGCTGAACCATTTTCTTCTTTGGCAGCTTTTCTAGCTTCCATTTTTTTCTGCTTGTCTTGACGCTTTTTTAAACGTTTTTTTTCTTTTTCACTTTTACTAAATGTTTGTTGCGATTTTGCCATTAAGAATATAAGAGTTTTAAATTATTAGTTCTTATAAGATAAAATACCTAACTGGAAAATCAAACCTAAAGCTAACTAGTGTAATGAGTGGAGTGTATTCTG
Organism: Polaribacter sp. Z022; assembly: GCF_023555495.1. Taxonomy (GTDB): domain Bacteria; phylum Bacteroidota; class Bacteroidia; order Flavobacteriales; family Flavobacteriaceae; genus Polaribacter. The sequence continues at coordinate 121,555 of NZ_JALCZO010000007.1, forward strand.
TCTTACAGCTACAAAGATAGTATTTATAAACGAATTTTAAAATTTTTAACATTTAGATGTTAAAAAAATAATAAACATTAGTTAAACTATCAATAATTAATAGTAATACTATTATATTTGTAAATAATTTTAAAAATATGAAGAATTTATTATCCGTTTTAAAAATTTCTGTTCCTGATAAAACCTACATAAAAAACCCTGAAACATCAGAATTAGGCAGAAGAATTGTAGGTAATAGTATTTTATTAATTAATGAAATAGGTTTTGAAAGTTTTACTTTTAAAAAGTTAGGAAAAAAAATAAATTCTAATGAAAGTTCTGTTTATAGATACTTTGAAAACAAACACAAGCTACTACTCTATTTATCTTCTTGGTATTGGGCATGGGTAGAATATCAATTAGTTATAGAAACTTTTAGTATTTCTAATGCAAATGAAAAATTAGAAAAAGCAATTACTGTAGTTACAAGAACAGTAAAAGAAGATGGAAATTTTACACATATTAATGAAATTATATTATTTAACATTATTGTAAATGAAAACTCTAAATCTTTTTTAACAAAAGAGGTAGATACAGAAAATAAAGAAGGCTATTTTGAAATTTATAAAAGATTAATTACAAGAATTAGTAACATAATTTTGGAAGTAAAAGAAGAGTATCCTTATTCTTTAAGTTTAGCCAGTACTGTTATTGAAGGAGCTTTACATCAACATTATTTAAAAGAACATTTTCCTTCTATTACAAATTCTAAAAATGACAAAAGTCCAACAAGTTTTTTTATTCAATTAGTTAAAAACAGTTTAAAATAGTTATGAAAAACAATCAGTTAACACCTTGGCAAAGATTAATTGGTCTACTAAAATTAGAGAAAAAAGACATTTTTCAAATATTTTATTATGCCATTTTTGGAGGTATTGTATCACTTTCATTGCCTTTAGGAATTCAGGCAATAATTAACTTAATACAAGGAGCTCAAATTTCTACTTCTTGGGTTGTACTTGTAATTGTAGTAACAATAGGGGTTATTTTTTCTGGTGCATTGCAATTAATGCAACTAAGAATCATAGAAACAATTCAACAAAGAATCTTTACAAGAGCTTCTTTTGAGTTGAGTTATCGATTTCCAAAGATAAAAATGTCTGAATTAAGAGATTATTATCCACCAGAATTAGCAAATAGATTTTTTGATACGCTTACAATACAAAAAGGTTTGTCTAAAATATTAATTGATGTACCAACAGCTTTATTACAAATTATTTTTGCATTGATCTTGTTATCATTCTATCATCCATTTTTTATAATTTTTGGAATCCTTTTAATACTGCTGATTTTTATCGTTTTTAAGTTTACGGCTCAAAAAGGATTAGAAACAAGTTTAATAGAATCTAAAAACAAGTATAAAGTTGCTCATTGGATACAAGAAGTAGCTAGAACTGTGGTAAGTTTTAAGTTATCTGGTAACACCAATTTAGCACTTCAAAAAAATGATGCTTTGGTTGATAAATATTTATTAGCTAGAGAAAATCATTTTAAGATTTTAATGATTCAATTCATACAAATGATTAGTTTTAAAGTTATTGTAACTGCTAGTTTATTGTTAATTGGTGGTGCTTTAGTATTAAATCAAGAAATGAATATTGGTCAGTTTGTTGCAGCAGAAATTATTATACTTTTAGTAATTGCATCTGTAGAAAAGCTAATTATTGGCTTAGAATCTTTTTATGACGTTCTTACTTCTATAGAAAAAATTGGTCAGGTTGTAGACAAAGAATTAGAACATCAAGAGGGAGAAAAACCTTTATTTAAAGAGGGTTTAATTGTAGAATTAGAAGATGTTTCTTTTGGTGTAGAAAATAGAGAAAAACATATTATTAAAAATATATCCTTAACTCTTAACCCTAAAAGTAGAATTCTGGTTATGGGAGAAAGTGGTGCAGGAAAATCTAGCTTATTACGCTTAATATCTGGAGTAATTGAACCTACTGCAGGAAATATTTATGTTAACAATTTATCTTTAAAGAGCCTACAACTAAATCATTACAGGTCTCAATTAGGTTTATCTCTTTCAGATGAAACACCTTTTGAAGGTAGTATTAGAAACAATTTAGTTTTTAGTAATAAAGATGTAAAAGATGATTTAATATACGATGCTTTAGAAATTGTTGGTTTAACTCAATTCTTAAAAGAACAACCTAATGGATTGGAAACCGTTTTATATCCAGAAGGAAAACAAATGTCTTATACTATTGCTAAAAAAATAATATTAGCTAGAGCCATTATTAAACAACCCAAAATAATGATTTTAGAAGATCCTTTAGATCAATTTAATTTAGAAGAAACTCTAAAAATTATAGACTATTTAACGGATGCAAAAAGACCTTGGGCATTGATTGTTGTAAGTAGTAAAAAGAGTTGGAGAACTCAATGTACACAAACAATTACATTAGAAAAAGGAAAAATTAAATCAATAAAATAATTAGAAATGTTAAATATATCTAATAACCAATTAAACAAAGCTGTTGATTTAAAAAATTTTAAATCGGGTAAAAAAATATTTAATAAAAAATATTACAAAGCTTTTAATAAATTTCTTTTTGGCTTTGCTATTTTAATATTTATCATATTGTTCTTGCCTTGGACTCAGAATATAACTGGTCAAGGTCAAGTAACTACTTTATATCCTAATCAAAGACCACAAACAATACAATCTCAAATACCTGGAAGAATAGAAGAATGGTTTATACAAGAAGGAGATTTTGTAAAAAAAGGTGATACTATTTTACGTATTTCTGAAATTAAAAGTGAGTATTTTGATAGTAGGTTAATTGAAAGAACAAACGATCAAATAAATGCAAAATCTTCCTCTGTTAATGCATATAAAGGCAAAGTTGAAGCGTTAAAAAGACAAGTTGAAGCTTTAAAACAAGAACAAAAGTTAAAAACAGCTCAAACTAGAAATAAGTTACTACAATCTAAATTAAAAGTTAAAAGCGATAGTATAGATTTTGAAGCTGCTAAAACAAACATTTCTATTGCAGAAAGACAATTTAACAGAACAAAAACTTTACAAGGAGAAGGTTTAAAAGCTTTAAAAGATGTTGAAGAAAAGCGTTTAAAATTACAAGCTACACAAGCTAAATTAATTTCACAAGAAAATAAATTGTTAGCAAGTAGAAACAATATTTTAAATGCAAAATTAGAGTTATCTAGAATTACAGCAACGTATACAGATAAAATTTCTAAGGCACAAAGTGATATGTATACTGCAAAATCTAGTGGATTTGATGCAAAAGCACAAGTATCTAAATTAGAAAATAGTAAAAGTAATTATAGTGTTAGAAACAGCTTATTATACATTACAGCTCCTCAAAATGGATATATTAATAAAGCTATAAAAGGCGGAATTGGAGGTACGTTTAAAGAAGGAGAAGATTTGGTAGGAATAATGCCTGAAAAATACGATTTAGCTGTAGAAACTTATGTAAAACCAATAGATTTACCACTATTACACATTGGCGAAAAAGTACGTGTTCAGTTTGATGGTTGGCCAGCAATTGTATTTAGTGGTTGGCCTAATGTTTCTTACGGAACTTATGGTGGAAAAGTAGTTGCTATAGAAAATTTTATAAGCAATAATGGAAAATATAGAGTTTTATTAGCTCCAGATAACACAGATCATACTTGGCCCAAAGCCATTAGAGTAGGTTCTGGTGCAAAAACTATTGCTTTATTAGAAGATGTACCTATTTGGTTTGAACTTTGGAGACAATTAAATAGCTTCCCTCCTAACTATTATCAACCAGAAAATGGTAATAAAAGTAAAACTGAAAAAAAGAAATAATATCAACTTATTAAATTCATTTTAATATGAAAAAGTATATTTTAATTCCGTTTTTTATTATTGTATCTACTGTAGTATTAGGGCAAGATAAAGTAACTTCTGTAATGACTTTGTCTGAATATTTAGGCTACGTAAAAAACTTTCATCCAATTGTAAAACAAGCAAACCTTGTTATCAATAAAAGTGAAGCAAAATTATTAAAAGCAAGAGGTGCTTTTGATCCTAAAATTGAAGTTGATTTTGATAAAAAACAATTTAAAGACAAAGAATACTACAATAAACTAAATGCTGCTTTTAAAATTCCAACTTATTATGGAATTGAATTTAAAGCAAATTTTGAGAACAACGATGGTTTATATTTAAACCCAGAAGCAACAGTACCAACAGATGGTTTGTATAGTGCAGGAATTTCTGCTTCTTTATTAAACGGATTGCTTATAAATAAAAGAATGGCTTCTTTAAAACAAGCCAAATACTTTTTAAATCAGGCTAAAGAAGACCAACAAATTTTGGTAAATGAAATTTTATACAAGGCTTCAATTTCATATTTTAATTGGTTAAAAACTTACAATGAAAAAAGGGTTTATGAAGAATTCTTAAACAATGCAGAAATAAGATTTAAAGCTACAAAAAGAGCGTTTTATGAAGGAGAAAAACCTGCAATAGATACTACAGAAGCTAAAATAAATTTAAATACTAGAAAATTAAATGTAGAAAAAGCTAGAATAAAATTAGTGAAATCTGCTTTAGAACTTTCTAATTTTTTATGGCTGAATAACAATACTCCTGTAGAATTACAAGACAATATCATTCCAGAAATTAATACAGCTACTTCTATTGATGCTACTTTTAATATAGCGTTGTTTAATAATGCTAATTTTGATTTGAATAAGCATCCAAAAATTAAATCTTTAGAGTTTAAAACAAAAAGCTTAACTATTGATAAAAACCTTAAATTAAACAACTTACTTCCTAAATTAGATGTGCAGTATAATTTTTTAACGCAAAATGGTAATCAATTAAATTCTTTAAACACCCAAAACTATAAAGCTGGTATTAACTTTAAAGTACCATTATTTTTAAGAAAAGAAAGAGGTGATTTAAAATTGGCAAAAATTAAATTAAAAGACCAAAAATTTGAAAATGAAGTGGTAAAAGTTACTATTAAAAATAAGATTAATGCAATTCAGCAAGAACTAGATTCTTACATTTTACAAAATGAATTAACAGAAAATATAGTTGCAGATTACACTACACTATTAAAAGCAGAAGATCGTAAATTTTTATTAGGAGAAAGTTCGTTGTTTTTGGTAAACTATAGAGAAGTTAAATTAATAGAAAATAAATTAAAAGCAATTGATTTAGAAAATTCTTTCTTTAAAACAAAAGCTAATTTATTTAAGACAATTGTTATTTCTATTGCAGAATAATGCATAAATTAAGTTAATCTTCTTCTTCTAAGGTAAAAAAATCATTTACAGGAATATTAAAAACTTTAGATAGTTTTAAAGACAAAACTGTAGAAGGCACATATCTATTTTTTTCAATAGAATTAATGGTTTGTCTAGATACACCAATAGCTTTTGCTAAATCATCTTGTGTTAAATCTAAGATGGCTCTCTGAACTTTTATTGTGTTTTTCATACTATCTATTCATTCTTTTTAATTGCCAAAAAAACAATAATTGTACTATTAACATAAAAAATAGTACTTGAAAATAACTAAATCCTTGTAATTCATCATCTTGATTTAATAATGATGCAACTGCATAATTTATTATTGGTTGTACTAAAGAATATACTATGGCCAAAACAAAAGCCAACCTATAAGATTGTGCACGCAAACTATCTATAAACTCATCTTCTAACTTTTCTTTAGATAAAGAAATCATTAACAAACCAATTAATAAAATACCATGTAAAATTGGTCTTACCCATTCAGAGTTTTCAACATACTTTCTACCAACCATCAAAATAAATGTAGCTATTGCTATTGTAAAGCCAATTTTTTTAAAACGATTACCCAATTGAAATTTATTCATTTTTTCTAGTTGACTTCTTTCTCTTTCACAAATTGATTGTTTAGACATGGATATTTATTTTACAATTAGACAAGTTTATTTTATATAATGACAAATATACTTTACATTTTTAAATTGTACAAGATTTTTTGTACATTTAAAAAACTAACCTAAAACTAATTAAGATGACAACCAACACAAACAAACCTGCTAAATCATTTTGGATAATTGGTGTAATTGCTTTAATATGGAATGCCATGGGTATAGATGGGTATATAAACCAAGCATACCAAACAGATCGTTTTAAATCTATGTACACAGAAGAGCAATTAGAAATAATTTTTAATTTACCATCTTGGGTAACTGCTGCTTTTGCTATTGCAGTTTTTTCGTCAGTTTTTGCTTGTATTTTACTTTTAATGAGAAAAAAAATTGCCAAAACTTTTTTTCTCATTGGTTTATTGGCAGTAATTGTACAAACAACCTATAATATATTTATGAATCCTGGAAAAGAAATGTATGGTGCAATGGAGTACTCTATGCTAATTATGATTCCTATTTTTTCAATATTTCTTTATTGGTACTCTAAAAAATGTGCAGATGATGGAATTTTATCTTAAAATTCAACTATAAAAAAAGCTGCTATTTTGCAGCTTTTTTTATTCGAACAATGCAGCAATAAATTCTGCAACACATGCAGGTTTTTCTTGTCCTTTAATTTCTATTAAACAGTTAAAAGTTACTTTAATTCCATTATTAGAAAGCGTTTCTATTTCTTTTACTTCAGAATGCATTCTTAACTCACTGTTTACAGGAACAGGATTGGGAAAACGAACTTTATTTAGTCCATAATTTAGTCCCATTTTTACACTTTTAATAGAAAATGATTCTTCTAAAAGTTTAGAAATCATAGAAACAGACATAAAACCATGTGCAATAGTTTTTTTAAAAGGACTCTCCTTCTCTGCCCTTTTTTCATCTATATGAATCCATTGTTTATCTAATGTAGCATTTGCAAAATCATTAATCATTTCTTGAGTAATTGTATACCAATTACCAACAGGTAAAGATTTACCTTTTATTAATTTAAATGCTTCAAAATTTGCAAATTCTAATGGTTTCATAACTTACTTTTTAGTAAATAAATCGTCTTTAATTTTTGGCAATTGTAAGTGATACTTAACAGCAATTACTCTTATTAAAACAATAACAGATGCAGCAATTATAAAAATAACATTTTCTTTTACATTAAAATAGTTCAATATTAAATATGTAATTCCTCCAGCTAAACAAGCAGATGCATAAATTTCTTTTTCAAAAATTAAAGGCACTTTATTGGTTAAAACATCTCTTAAAACTCCCCCAAAAACGGCAGAAATCATTCCCATAATTAAAGCAATAATTGGATGTAAATTAAAAGACAAACCTTTTTGTAAACCTAACAATGTAAATACACCTAAACCAATAGTATCAAACAAAAACATAGTTTTACTTAAAGGTGCAATTTTACTTTTAAATAAAAAAGTAATAATTACAGCAGCTAAAATTGTGTACAAATAATTAAGGTCTCCAATCCAATTAATTGGATGTGCATCAATTAAAACATCACGTAACATACCACCACCAACTGCAGTAACAAAAGCAATAATAATTACTCCAAATAAATCTAATTTCTTATCAGAAGCAACCAAGGCTCCACTAATTGCAAAAGCAAAAGTTCCTAAAATGTCTAAAACATAAATGAGTTCCATTTATATTTATTTTTATTGATTTTTAAACAGTTACCTGAGAAAATTTAATATTTAATTCTTTTTGAATTTGGTGAATTTTCTCTAATTCTGAAGGCAAAATAAAAGCAAGTGAAACTCCTGTTTTTCCTGCTCTTGCAGTTCTACCACTTCTATGAGTGTAATAATCTAATTGTTCTGGTAATTGATGATGAATTACAAATTCTAATCCATGAACATCAATTCCTCTAGCAGATACATCTGTAGAAACTAAATACTGTAAATTTTCTTTTTTGAAAGCACGCATTACTTTATCGCGTTCTTTTTGTTGCATATCTCCTTCTAAAGCTGCTGCAGAAAACCCTTCTTCAATTAAAAAATTTGCTAAATTTTGAGCTCCAGCTTTTGTTCTACAAAAGATAATTCCTCTTTGATCTTGTCTTTTTTCTAAGAAAGTAACAATATCATCGTTTTTTTCTTTTAAAGTAGTTTTTGCAAAATGATGACGAATGTTAGCATTTACCAAAGAACTTCTGTTAATCTCTACTCTAGGTGCATTAGAGTCCATATAAGTCTTAACAATTCTTTTAATTTCTTCTGGCATTGTTGCAGAAAACAACCATGTTTTTCTGTCTGTTTTAGTTGTAAACTTTAAGATTCTATTTAAATCTTGTTTAAAACCCATGCTTAACATTTCATCTGCTTCATCTAAAATTACTGTTTTTACATGACTAATGTCTATACTTCCTCTTTCAATCAAATCAATTAATCTACCTGGAGTAGCAACTACAATATGTGTTGTTCTCTTTAGATTATTCATTTGTCTGTCAATTTTTTCTCCTCCAAAAACAGCTTCAACAAAAATTCTATTTTCACTATATTTAGTGAACTTAAATAATTGTTTTTTAATTTGCTGAACCAATTCTCTTGTTGGCGATAAAATTAACGCTTGAATATTATATGAATTTGCATCAATTTGATTTAATACAGGCAAACCAAAAGCAGCAGTTTTACCAGTACCAGTTTGAGCTAAACCAATAAAGTCTGTTTTTGCTTTTAATAAAACCGGAATTGTTTTTTCTTGAATTTCTGTAGGTGTAGAAATTCCTAATTCTTTAATAGATTTTATATAATTCTTATGAATTCCTAAGGAAGAAAAAGTTGACATTTTGTATCTTAATTTTGTGCAAAGATACTTTTATTTAGGAGGTTGTAATACTTTTAAAACATTTTCTCTAATTCTTGTTGGTTTCAACGTTTTAGAATCTAACATTACCCAAGTAGTTTTGGCTTGTACTAATAATGTATTTTCTTTATAAAACTCCATAAAACGAACAGATGTAATTCCTTTTGTTTCTCCTACCCACGTTTTTACAGTAATTTCATCACCTAAAATTGCTTGATTTTTATAATCAATTTCATGCCTTGTTACCACCCAAACGTATTGTGGTAAAGGATTGTCTTTGGTTAAAAAAGCATAATGCTTGGTAGCAATATCATCCATCCATTTTACATAGACTAGATTATTTACATGATGCAAAGTATCTATATCTTCTTTAGAAACTTTTAATTTTAGGGTAAAAATGTTGTTCAAATTATTCAACTTTAAAAAACTTTTTAAAATATTATTTTTGAGATTTCTCAATCACTTAAAAAAGCTCATTTCGAAATGACATTCGTTCTTGAAATTAAATTATAGATTCTCCATTTAAATTGGTAGTTAAAACATCGCTAAACAAATTAAAAAACGGACGTAAAGCTTTAAAACTTTTGTTTAATTCTTCTAAAAAGTTAGGTGCAAGTACTTCTGCATCTGTGAAATTTCTGACTGCAATAAATCCTTTTTTACGCAATAAATCTATGTCTTTATGCTCTTTATCAAATCCTCTTGGTGCTGATTTTAATTCTTCTCCTTCAAATTTTCCTCCAAAATATTTTACAAAATCTTTATCTTCTAAAATCTCTCTAAACTCAGTTGCATCTTGCTCTATTTCTTTTCTGATTCTTTGTAAATCGTCTTTTTCTGGCTGCCAAAAACCACCACCTAATAAGGTTTCACCAGGTTTAATTTGTAAAAAATAACCACCTCTTAACTCTTTTCCTAATCTAGAAAACGAAACTGCAAACCTAGGATTATAAGGCGTTTTATCTTTAGAAAAACGAACATCTCTATAAATTCTATAAATTTTCATTTTTTCTATTTCATCATGCATTTCTAAATTAGACTGCATTTCTAAAAAAACTTCTTTTACTTCTTTTTGAATTTGTACAAATTTTGGTTTGTGTTCTGTAAACCAATCTCTGTTATTGTTTTTTTGTAAATCTTTTAAAAATTGAACGTGATTTTTTTGAAATTGCATTATAATGGTTTTTAGATTTTCAATGTACAACATATTTGTAAAATGAAAATTATAAATACGTAAATTTGAAATGAAAATATGCATCAACAAAACAAAAACATTCAAAAACATTATGAAGGTTTTCTGCAAACAAAAAAGTTGTGGGAGCATGATGCTGTGTATCAATTAACTCAATTTGAATTCCCTTCTATTTCTAATAAAATTGATATTGAAATTAATGAAAAACTGAGGTTAGGAAAGTATATAGAGAGATTGGTTTCTTTTCAGTTAGAACAAGATAAATCTATTTCTATTCTTTGTGAAAATGTTCAAATTCAGAAAGAAAAAATAACTTTGGGCGAATTAGATTGTATTCTTAAAAAAGAAGAAAAACATATTCATTTAGAAGTTATTTATAAATTCTATTTATATGATGCTACTGTTGGAGAAACTGAAATTGAGCATTTTATAGGCCCCAATAGAAAAGATTCTTTAGTTGAAAAATTAAACAAACTTAAAAACAAACAATTACCACTTCTCTTCTCTAAAGAATGCAAAGCGTATTTAGAAACTATAAATTTAAATACTAAAAAAATTGAGCAACAAGTATATTTTAAAGGACAATTATTTGTTCCTTTTACAGCTAAAGATTTACAATTATCAACTTTAAATCAAGATTGTGTTACAGGTTTTTACATCAATCAAAAAGAACTTTTACTTTTTAAAGATTGTAAATTTTACATGCCAAATAAAAAAGATTGGATTGTAATTCCACACAAAAATGTAAGTTGGTTAAACTTTGAAACTTTTAAAAATCTTTCTGATGATTATATGCAAAGAAAAAGTTCGCCACTTTGCTGGGTGAAAAAGCAAAATGGCGAACTTATAAAAATATTTTTAGTGTGGTGGTAACTTAGTTTCTGTCAATAATATCTCCAGAACCCACAGATTTACTATCTACATGAGTAGGATTTCCTTTGTAATAAACGCTACCAGAACCTACTAATTTAGCTTTAATTTTAGATTTTACAGTTGTTTTAATACTTCCAGATCCTGCAACATTTGCATAAACTTCATCCGTTTTTAATTCATAAGCTCTAATACTTCCAGAACCTGCAATAGAACATGTTAACTCATTAGATGTTCCTTGTAAATTAATGTTACCAGAACCACCTATAGATGCTTTTACTTCATCAGCATCAACATTTAAAGTTATATCTCCAGAACCACCTAAACTTACATTAAAATCGTTTGTTTTTATTAAAGATTTACCAGAAATTTTACCAGATCCACCTAAAGCTACACTTCGTAAACTTTTATAAGGAACAGTAATTGTTAACCTTCTTGTAGTTCTAATATTAGTGTTTTTCTTGTATTTAATTTTTAAAACATCTCTTGTAACTTCTGTTTCTATATAAGGTATTATGTTTTCTTCTCCTTCAATTTTAATTTTCCCAACATTTCCTTTTACAAGAATTACATCAAAAGAGCCACCTACAGAAACTGCATCATAATCTGATGTTGTTCTGTTAACAGTAACTACATTTCCATTTCCTTTTATTCTCTTATTACTAAACCAATCTTGTGCATTTATTGTAAAAGTTAACATTAAAATGAAACTAGATAAAAGTATTTTTTTAGTCATGATTTTTATTTTTGGTTGTTTATTTTTTATTAATAATCTTTAATACTTACACCTCCATATTGAGAAGTAATTTTAATTTTTGAGTTGGTAGTTCCTTTTCCAAATTTACCTAAGTAATATTTTTTTGTAGGCTTAGTAATACTTTTAAAAAACTCCATTTTATCATTATTTCTGCTAAAACCTGCATATTCTAAATCCAATTCAAATTCAAAAACTGCATTGGTATCAACACCAATTCTAATACCAGCATATTCTCCATCTATTTCTACGTTTTCAAAACCTTTTGCCATTTTTTTAACAGATAAAGAACCATATTCTGTATCTATTATTAAGTTTTTATGTACAGTTCCAAAACGCATTGATAAATAATCAGAATTTCCTTTAATATTATTTGCTTCATCAATAACTATAGAACCATAATCACTATTAAAATTAACACTTCCTGTTTTTTCTAAGGTTAAGTTTGAGTAATCTGTATTTGCTCTAATTTTTTCTGATTTGTCTATAGTTAATTTCGAATAATCAATATTAACATCTCCATTTTTCATATAATTTATGCTAGATCCTGAGCTATAATCTAAGTTAATGTTGTTGTTAGATGCGTTTAAATCTCCAATAGAAATTTTACCATAATCACAATTAACATCTGCTCTACCATCTAATTCATCTAAATAAATATTACCATAATCATTATCTAAATCTACAGAATTAGACCTTGGCATTTTAACTTCGTAATTAATTTTATAATTCACGTTATTATTCTTTTTCCACCAAGACCAATTGCTCTTATTTTTTTCGAAAATTGTTTCTGCACTAACCATAGATGCATTTGCATTAAAAACAACATCTATAATAGATAATTTGTTTTCTACGTCGTCTAAATCATCTCCTTTTACAGTAATTGTAACTTCTATTTCTACACTGTTTTTATTCCAAGTAGAAATATTTAGGTTACCATATCTATTGTTTAAAGATACTTTTGCATCTGCATTTACAGAAAACTCTTTTTTTATTACTCTACTTTTTTCATGTTTCTTTGGTCCTTCTGTAGCAGAAGCTATGAGAGGGAATAAGAATAAAATTAAGGCTATTTTATATATAGATTTCATTGTTTATAATATTAGGGTTCTTAATTTGTTCTATTTGTTTTAAGGTGTTTTCTAAAATTTCTAAACGTTGCTGATAATTTTTAATCATTGCGTTTATAATTTTCCTTTGTTGTCCGTTTTTAGTTAACTCTTTAACAAAAGCTTTGTACTCATCTTCTAGTTCTTCTAATTCTTCTAAAGCATTTTCTATAATACTTTCTGTATCTAAACTTCTGTTTTTCTCTAAAGTTTTTAATTCTTGATTAATTGTTGATACAAAGTACGTTTGAACTTCTTCCATTTTTGGAGATACATCTGCTAAATCAAATTGATTTTTTTGATGATTACTACCCAACCAAAAACCAAGTACTAAAACTACTGATGCTGCTACAGACAACCATTTCCAAGAAGTTCTATTAACTTTTTTAGGTTGATTTAGTTTTCGTTCAAACCTTTCTAAATGACCAGAATGTGGCTCTTGAAAATCGAATTCATTTTCAGAAAAAAATTGATGTAATTTATCTTCCATACGCTTGTGCTTGTATATTTTCTGCAAGTAAAACCTGCTTTAATTTCTTTTTTGCTCTAGAAACTGTTGTTCTAACATTTTCATTGGTATAATCTAAAATTTGAGCAATTTCCTCATAATCATACCCTTCTATTAAATGTAAGTTTAAAACCAATCTGTAATTTTCTTTTAAACTTTGTAAACAATCTAACACTTTACTGGCTTTTAAACCAGCATAATCAATTGACTCCTCTTCTACTTCATCATTAGGAATTACTTCCATTTTTACTTCATTGTAGCGATTGTTCTTTTTTAATTGTGTTAAACTTTTATTTATAACTATTCTTTTTAACCACGCTCCAAATGTTACTTCTCCTTTATATGTATGCATTTTTGTAAAAACCGTTAAAAAGGCTTCTTGCATAATATCTTCAGCTTCAAAATTATCTTTTAAAATACGGTATGCAGTATTATACATAGCTTTATAATAAGCTTTATATAAATCTAACTGCGCGTTTTTATCCGATTTTTTGCAGCGTTCTATAAGGTTGGTTATATGTGGTTGATTAGTTTCCAATAAAACGTTTCTATTATATAGACAAAACTGTTTTTGATTTGTGACAGTTTAACAAAATAAAAATACTCTTTTTTTAATGAGTATTGAATTTTAAAGGATTTAAGGTACTTTTGATGCTGATAATTTTTATGAAATGAATAAAATAAAGAAGCAACCTTGGCCTACAAAAGATGCAATGAAGCAAGTGTATGAAATGCAACTTTGGGGTAACAACCAAACTCCTTTTTATTCTGGAGAAGGTTCTCATAAATTAGAAATTATAAATCCGTATATAAAAACAATTAGTTCTTTTTTAAATGATTTTAAAGAACCTATTTCTGTTTTAGATTTAGGTTGTGGAGATTTTAATATTGGAAAACATTTTGTTGAACTCACAAAAAAATACATTGCAGTAGATATTGTAGAAAACTTAATAGATTACAACAAAAAAACGTTTAATAAAGAAAATCTAGAATTCTTTTGTTTAAATATAGCAAAAGACAATTTACCAAAAGTAGATTGTGTTATTATAAGACAAGTTTTACAACATTTATCTAACAAAGAAGTAATAAATATAGTAGAAAAATTATATCAATATAAATACATAATTCTAACAGAACATCTACCCTATGGTGCTTTTACACCTAATTTAGATATTATTTCAGGTCAAGGTATTCGAATAAAAAAACAAAGTGGTATCCTTCTTTTAGAAGCTCCTTTTAATTTAAAAGTTAAAGAAGAACTGCTTTTGCATTCTTATGAGTTAGTAAACAATAAAGGTGTAATTAAAACTATATTATACCAAATGTTTTAATGTAAATATCATTTAACCTTTGTGAATAGATGTAAAGATAGATTTCTCTATTCCACTTCGTTTCAATCGAAATGACAAATAATGTAATTTTAACCTTTTAAAATATTTATAATTTAATTAAAATACATCACAGTTATATTTATCTAAAACAGAAAACATTTTACTTGTCATTTCGACCTTGTGGAGAAATTTAAAGATTGATTTCTCTATTCCACTTCGTTTCAATCGAAATGACAAACCAATGTAATTTTAACCTTTTAAAATATTTATAATTTAATTAAAATACATCACAGTTATTTTTATCTAAAAAAGTAAAATACTCTACTTGTCATTTCGACCTTGTGGAGAAATCTATAACACAATATTAAAACTCTCTATTTTGCTACGTTTTTAATAAAATGACAACATAAATACAAATCTGATTAAAAATAACATTGGCACAACAATTGATTTTATAATAATGATAATTTATGTAATTAATTTTAAATTACTGATTATCAATAACATAAAAACATAACACTGATATTGATTTTATTCTTTTAAAAATTCAATGTCAGTATGACAGAGATATAGCACATGAGCAAACCAAAAATAATGCATTTAGACAATTTGTCGCTTCAAAATATGTTGAATGAAGATTCGGAATTAATTCCGTTAATGACGCCAGAAGATGAAGAAATTATCAATAAAGAAAGTGTACCAGAAATATTACCAATTTTACCTTTAAGAAATACGGTTTTATTTCCTGGAGTTGTTATTCCTATTACTGCTGGTAGAGATAAATCTATTCAGTTAATTAAAGATGCCAATAAAGGCGATAAAGTAATTGGAGTTGTTGCACAAAAGAATGAAGACGTAGAAGAACCTGGAATTAAAGACATACACACAACTGGTGTAGTTGCACAAATTTTACGAGTTTTAAAAATGCCTGATGGTAACACAACAGTTATTATACAAGGTAAAAAACGTTTTGAAATAGATACTATTATTCAAGATAAACCGTATTTAAAAGCAACTGTAAAAGAAGCAATTGAAGAAAGAGATATTGACAATCAAAAAGAATTTGATGCTATAATAGACTCTATAAAAGAGCAAGCTTTAGAAGTAATTAAGGAAAACCCTATGTTACCTAGTGAAGCTTCTTTTGCAATTAAAAACATAAAATCAGATTCGTTTTTGGTGAATTTTATTTCATCAAATATGGATTTATCTGTGGCTCAAAAACAAGTAATTTTAGAAAAAGACAGTTTAAAAGAACGTGCTTTGTTAGCATTAAAAAACTTAAACAAAGAACTTCAAAAATTAAAATTACGTAATGATATTCAGTCTAAAACTAGAGAAGATTTAGACCAACAACAAAGAGAATATTATTTAAATCAGCAATTAAAAACCATTCAAGAAGAATTAGGTGGTGCTTCTAATGATCAAGAATTAGAAGAAATGCGTCAGCAAGCCAAAACTAAAAAATGGAACAAAGAAGTTGCTGAAACTTTCGAAAAAGAATTGAATCGTTTAAAAAGAATCAATCCTCAATCTGCAGAATATGGTGTACAAAGAAGTTATTTAGAACTGTTGTTAGAATTACCTTGGGGCATTTATTCTGAAGATAAATTCGACCTAAAGAACGCTACAAAAGTTTTAGACAGAGATCACTTTGGCTTAGAAAAAGTTAAAGAAAGAATCATAGAACACTTAGCTGTTTTAAAGTTAAAGGGAGATATGAAATCCCCAATTATCTGTTTATATGGACCTCCAGGAGTTGGTAAAACATCTTTAGGAAAATCTGTTGCAGAATCTTTAGGACGTAAGTATGTACGTATGTCTTTAGGTGGTTTACGTGATGAAGCAGAAATTAGAGGACACAGAAAAACTTATATTGGTGCAATGCCTGGGCGTTTGATTCAGAACTTGAAAAAAGCAGGAACTTCTAACCCAGTTTTTGTTTTAGACGAAATTGATAAATTAGGGCAAAGTCATCAAGGAGACCCTTCTTCTGCTATGTTAGAAGTGTTAGATCCTGAGCAAAATGAAGCGTTTTACGACAATTATTTAGAAGTTGGTTACGATTTATCTAAAGTACTTTTTATTGCAACAGCAAACAACTTAGGGCAAATTCCTTGGGCTTTACGTGATAGAATGGAAATTATAAATGTTACTGGTTATACTATTGAAGAAAAGCTAGAAATTGCCAAAAAACATTTATTACCTAAACAATTAAAAGAACATGGTTTAACTACCAAAGATTTAAAATTAGGTAAAAAACAAATAGAAGTAATTGTAGAAGGTTACACAAGAGAATCTGGAGTAAGAGGTTTAGAAAAACAAATTGCCAAAGTAGTTCGTTTTGCTGCAAAATCTATTGCTTTAGAAGAAGAATACGATGTTTCATTAACTTCAGAAAAAGTAGAAGATATTTTAGGAACACCAAGATTTAGAGATAAATTTGAAAATAACGATGTTGCTGGTGTTGTTACAGGTTTAGCTTGGACACAAGTTGGTGGAGATATTTTATTTATAGAATCTATTTTATCTAAAGGTAAAGGAGCACTTTCTATTACAGGTAATTTAGGAACTGTAATGAAAGAATCTGCTACTATTGCCATGAAATACATAAAATCTAATGCTGAAGAATTTGGTATTAAACCAGCAATTTTAGAAAACTACGATGTACATATTCACGTGCCAGAAGGTGCAACTCCAAAAGACGGACCAAGTGCTGGTATCACAATGTTAACTTCTTTAGTTTCTTCTTTTACACAACGTAAAATTAAAAACAAGTTGGCAATGACTGGTGAGATTACTTTGCGTGGAAAAGTATTACCTGTTGGCGGAATTAAAGAAAAAATATTAGCTGCAAAAAGAGCAAATATTAAAGAAATTATTTTGTGTAAAGACAATGAAAAAGACATTTTAGAAATAAAAGAAAGCTACTTAAAAGGCTTAACTTTTCATTATGTTACAGAAATGAAAGAAGTAATAGACATTGCACTTACAAAGCAAAAAGTTAAAAATGCAAAGAAATTAGCGTAAACTAAAAAGCCTCCTATTTGGAGGCTTTTTTTATGTTTTATTGTTATTTATACTTTAGGTAAAAAGTATAATAATTGGTAATTAAGATTTTTCGACTCCACTTTGTTTCGCTCAAAATGACAATCTAAATGTCATTTCGACTTTATGGAGAAATCTTACATTCTATTTTTGAAGCTATTTCCTGCTATCCACACTCGCTTTTTTTATTCTGAAAAAAGGAATAAAAAAGAGCTCAAACAATTGTTCCTATCAGGGCTAAACTTATTTGCTAGCTTTCGTTTATTGTAAATTCGCTAACGTGATTTCGTATATCGCCGAGTTTTAATTCGTTATATACGAAGTTAGCAAATAGCAAAGTTCGGGTTTTTTATTCAGAAAATCAATAGGAAAACCATCCATTTTAGTTGAATACTTAATTAATTATACTTTTCTCAAAAATTCTATATTTCTTATAAATGGTGTGTTCCATGCGTTCCATAACTGCACGCATTTTGGTATTTTCTTCTAAGATTAAATGGCTATCTAAAACTGTTAAATTGTTTTTTCTTGCAGCATTTAACAATGCAATATGCATTAAAGCAACCAAACCTGAGTTTCTAATATTTTCATCTACACAACCCAATAATAAATTTAGTTGTTTGGTGGTTTTAAAGGCTTTTAAAATGTGTAAAAATCTAAAAGGAAATAATTTCCCTTTTGCTTTTTTAAATCCTTCAGAAATATCTGGCATTGCTACTACAAAAGCTACTACTCTATCAGAAGAATCTAACACCAGTTTTATATATTGAGGTTTTAAAAGTGGTAAAAAACGTTCAGAAAATTCTTTAGACTCTATTTCACTTAAAGGAGCAAAACCATAAATATCTTTATAGGTTTTGTTTATCAAATTAAAAACTTCTGTAACATAAGGTCTAACATGTTTCGATTTTTTAAATTCTAATACTTTAAATCCGCTTCTTGTAGCTCTTTCTGCAATTCTTGTATAAATTGCAGCAGTTTTATCAGCTATTTTTGCTCGGTACTGAAAAACATCTAATTTCTTTTTAAAACCATTTCTTTCTGTATGTTGTATCATGTATTTATAACTGTGGTTTGTAACCATTACAGTTATAGGGTCTTTAAAACCATCAATTAAAAACCCTTGAGGATCTTTATCTGAAAAACCTAAAGGACCAATAATTGTTTCCATACCTTTTTGTTTTCCCCAAACTTCTATGGCATTTATCAACATATCAAAAACAGCAACATCATCATAACATTCTAATCCAAAAAAACGAACATTATTTTCTTTATTTCCTGTATTATAAGTGTGGTTAATAATTCCCATTATTCGCCCTACAATTTCATCATTTTTAATGGCTAAATACATAATCGTATCACAATGAGCAAAAGAATGATTTTTGAGTTTATCAAACACTTTCCATTCATCAGAAATTAAAGGAGGCAACCATTCTTTATGATTTTTATGAATGGTATAAGGCAACATAATAAATTGCTTTAATTGCTTCTTAGTTTTAACTTCTATTAAATGAATCATAATTTAATTTCAGGGATTTTTTTATATAAATAATTACTAATATATAATACAATTGGAGCAGAAATTATACCTGCAATAGCATCTATAGCATAATGTGCTTTTATATAAACAGTAGAAAGTATTAGTAAAATTAGAAAGGGAAATGCAATTTTAAAATAGTTGGCAACTCTGTTTTTAAATATGATTACAATAATTAATGAAATACCTACATGCGAACTTGGAAAAGCTCCTGTTGGTTGTTCTGCTTGCTGTAAAAAGTGCATAATTTTATCAAACAGAAATGCTGTTGGTAAATCTTTTTCTGGTGATGAAAAATAAAACTGAGGTCCTGCTGCAGGAAAAAAACAGAAGAATAAATAAAATAACAACATAGAGGCTGCTAATTTAAAATAGAGCTCTTCTGCCTCTTTTTTTAGTTTAAAAAAAGTAATCAATACAAAACTGATTATAAAAATATATAAAGAAAAATAGCCAATATACATTAGCTCACTAAATATTGAACTTGAAAAATATTTTGAAAATTGAACACTGGGTTGAAAACCAAATAACAAATTATCTAAACGAATTAAATATTTATCTAAATTACTAAAAAACAACTTGTTATAATACACGGTTTCTGTGTAAAAAAGCAAGCTAAATAGTATTGGGTAACAATTTCTAACTAAATTTAGTAGGCTGTTTTTAATTTTAACATCAAAATAAATAATGGTTATTCCTAAACCTAATAATACTCCTCTAGTAATAAATAATTGTAAAGAGTTATCAGAATTATTCCAAGATAAAAACAATAAAATTGTTGTTATAAACACATAACCCAAAAAAAGAATGTCTATTTTTTTTATGTGCATATTAAGTAGAGGTGCTTTAATTTTTATAAATATAAAATAAAAATGCTAATAATTAATTTTTTGCAAAGCTTCATTTAAATCTTCAATTCCACTTTTACTTGTAAATATTTTTAATCTTTCTTTAATAATTGTTTCTAGTTCTGGTAAATCCTTATTAGCTATTTCAGCTAAATAAATTGTGATATCAGATTCTATTTTATATTCAGGATGATTTTCTATATAATGTATAATTTCTTTATAATTATAAGTAGTAGTTTTAGACACAATTATATCTATAGCTTCTTCTACTCCATAAATGTTTCTAGAAGTTAAAAAATAATCTACCAATTCTTTAATTTCTTTCATAAATAGAAATTTACTAAAATTCCATACTAACACCTACATAAGGTCTTACTTGGTTTATGGCTTTGAAAACTCCGTTTTCATTTTCGGCAAATGTCCATTGATAATCTACACCAGCTTCCATAAAACTATTAACTTTATATGTAACAATTAAGTTTGCTAAAGATCTTTCATCTAAAGAAAAAGCATCACCTAAATTATTTAAACCTGCTTTTACGTAAGTGCCTTTAGCTTTAAATTTTCCTATTTGTTTGGTTTCTAAATCTAAACCAACAATGGCTCTTCTGCTATTTGGATCATTACTATCCATATCATCTGGTATCATTAAAGAACCTCCAATTTTTATAGATTGTAAAATTTCTGCAGTTAATGTTCCAAAAATACCTTGAGATTTTGTTGCCGTTAATAACTCTTGCATTCTTGCATCTTTGTTAATTTCGTAAGCAAAATTAAAAAACTGAGGTATGTAATTATCACCATACCATTGTCTTTCTATTCTTGCATTCATATAAACAGTATTGGCAATAAACTTAAAATTAGATTCTAAACCAATGGCAAAACCAGTTCCTGCACCATAATTTGCAGTAGGATTATCTGAAGCTAATAAATTGTTTTTTGATAGTTTACTAAACTGAGCATCTAAACCTAGGTTTAACATTTGGGTTCTTATAAGACTTACACCAACATCAAAACTATTTGCTTTTATACCACTGCTACTATATTTAGTTGTTACTTCTGTAGCTCCAACTTCTTGATAATTGTCATTATCAGAAACTGTACTCACACCAATTTCCATAGTTTCTACAATAGGAATACTACTTTGTCCAAAAGGTTTCATAAAAGGTCTAATACCTAATAATTTAGTAGAACCATTAAAATTTAAATCGCTATAAATTACTTCTAATCCATAAGTTTTCTTAATTAAGATAGAAGCACTAGCTCCTATTTTTCTTCTTTCAAAAGAAGTTGCATTTGTATAATTACCAATTAAAGATCCATAACCCAATTTTTCTCCAGTTAAATCTCCAATTTTTATGTAGACAGGATCTGTTTTTTTATTTCCATATCTTAAAAAACGAATCATTCTTAATATACCAGCACCATGTTTAAATTCTTCTGTTCTAATTTGACCATTTTCCATATCAAAAAGTAAGGGTATGTCTAAACCAACACCTAATTTTCCTATGGTAAACTCTGGTTGAACTCTTAAACCAAAATAATTTTGACCATCAATATTTGTTAAACCTAAATTGGCATTAAAAATATTGGTATCATCAAAAGCACTTTCAAAAACACTTTCTAAAACATCATCTTGAGCAATTGTAACTTGAAAACCAAGTGTAAAAAACACAAAAAATAGTAAACTTTTTTTCATAATTATTTTTTTTGAAAATTAATGTTTAACGCTAAAATAAACAAACAGAGTTTCCTTAAAAATCAAATATTCATTATTCTTAGAATATAGACTACAATATACTGTTTTTTTGTAGTTTTGATTTTGCAGAAAAGACTTACATTATTTATTATATAGACGTCATATTACCTATTCCTATTCAGAAAACCTTTACGTATTCTGTTACAGAAGATGAAGCAAATTTCTTACAAAAAGGAATGCGAGTTGCAGTTTCTTTTGGAAAATCTAAAATGTATGCTGCTTTAGTTTTTAATATTCATCAAACAAAACCCACATTGTATGAAGCCAAAGATATTCATCAAATATTAGATGAAACACCTTTGGTAAATGAGCTCCAACTAAAACATTGGCAATGGATTGCTAATTATTATATGTGTTCTTTGGGTGATGTTTATAGAGCTTCTTTACCTTCTGCTTTTTTGTTAGAAAGCGAAACTATTATCAATAAAAATGATGCTTTTACAGAAGAAGATATTCTTGCAGATGATGAGTTTTTAATATTTGAAGCATTACAACATCAATCTCAATTAACAATTCATCAAGTAGTTGCAATTTTGGGGAAGAAAAAAGTTATGCCTATTGTAAATTCTTTAATAAAAAAAACGGCAATAACTATAAAAGAAGAAATTTACGAACAATACAAACCTAAATTGGTAAAATATGTTCGTTTAAATGCTTCTTACAATTCTGATGATTCTCTAGAAAAACTTCTAACAGAATTATCTAGAGCAAAAAAACAACGAGATGCTGTTTTAACATTTTTTCAGTTATTAGCCTCTAAAAAACCTATAAAAGCAAAAGATTTAGAAGAAAAAGCTCAGGTTTCTTCTTCAATTTTAAAATCATTGGTTGATAAAGAAATATTAGAATTTTATCATATTCAAACAGATAGAATTCAGTTTAAAGGTGATACCAATTCTTTAAAAACCTTGAATGAATTTCAAGAAAAAGCGCTTTTAGATATTAAAGAATCTTTCAAAGAAAAAGACGTTACACTTTTACATGGAATTACAAGTTCTGGTAAAACAGAAGTTTATACAAAACTGATTCAAGAAGTTTTAGATGCTGGTAAACAAGTGTTGTTTTTATTACCAGAAATTGCTTTAACCACGCAAATAATAACACGATTACAGTTTTATTTTGGTGATCAAATTTCGGTTTTTCATTCTAAATACTCTATGAATGAACGCGTAGAAGTTTGGAACAATGTACTAGAAAACAAAACAAAAGCACAAATTATTTTAGGTGCAAGATCATCTATTTTCTTACCTTTTTCTAATTTAGGATTGATTGTAGTTGATGAAGAACATGAAACTTCTTACAAGCAATTTGAACCTTCACCAAGATACAATGCTAGAGATGCTGCCATTGTTTTGGCTAAAATTCATAATGCAAAAATTTTATTAGGTTCTGCTACACCATCTTTAGAAAGTTATTTTAATGCACAACAAAATAAATATGGTTTTGTTGAATTGAACAGACGTTTTGGAAATGTGCAATTGCCAAAAATTGAGTTGATTGATGTTAAAGAAAAGCATCGAAAAAAGGAAATGACAGGTCATTTTTCTGATAGAATGATTAAGTTAATTACTGCAGCTTTGGAAGAAAAAGAACAAGTTATTTTATTTCAAAACAGACGTGGCTATTCTCCTGTTGTTGAGTGTAATACTTGTGGTGTTTCTCCTGAATGTCCTAATTGCGATATTACGTTAACCTATCATAAATTTAGAGGGGAACTACGTTGTCATTATTGCAATTATCAACGTGCAATGCCTAATAGTTGTGGTGCTTGTGGAAGTAATACTCTAGACACCAAAGGCTTTGGTACAGAGCAAATTGAATTAGAACTAAAACAACTTTTTCCTGATTTTAATATCGGAAGAATGGATTTAGATACCACTCGTGGAAAACATGGCTATCAGAAAATAATAGGAGCTTTTGAAGCCAAAGAAATTGATATTTTAGTAGGTACACAAATGCTTTCTAAAGGATTGGATTTTGCAAATGTTTCTTTAGTTGGAATCTTGAATGCAGATACCATGTTAAATTTTCCAGATTTTAGAGCACATGAACGTGCTTATGATATGATGGTTCAGGTTTCTGGAAGAGCTGGTAGAAGTGTAAAACAAGGAAATGTTGCTATTCAAACCTTTAATCCTTATCATCAAATATTGCAACAAGTTTCTACAACCAATTACACAGAAATGTATAAGGAACAATTACAAGAACGTTGGCAATACAAATACCCTCCTTATTATAGATTGATAAAAATTACTCTAAAACATAGAGATTATAATAAGGTAGAAAATGGTGTAAATTGGCTAGCTAAAGCGTTGCAAAATTCTTTTGGAGAACATGTTTTAGGTCCTACTGCTCCAGCAGTTTCTAGAATTAGAAATCAATATATAAAGAACATTGTTATTAAAATTCCGCCAAAACAAAGTTTAGCTAATACAAAAAAACAACTTCAAAAGATTAAAAATACTTTTGAAGCTGTTAAAGATTTTAGACCTATCCGTTTTATAACAGATGTAGATGCTTATTAGTTTTTAGTAATTTCTATATTTTTTAGTTTCTTCAAAAACACTTTCTAGTATCTTTTTTTCTTGATCGTCAAACTCAATTTTTCTACGTTTCATAACTACTTCTGCAACTTCAAAAACTTTATTGGTTTTGTATTCTGTAAATCCAGATGCTCCTCCCCAACTGAATGATGGCACAAAATTTCTAGGAAAACCGCTTCCAAAAATATTTGCACTTACACCAACAACAGTTCCTGTATTAAACATAGTGTTAATTCCACTTTTAGAATGATCTCCCATCATTAAACCACAAAATTGTAAACCTGTTTTTGCAAACCTACCAGTTTCATAATTCCACAATTTAACTTCAGCATAATTATTTTTTAAATTAGAATTGTTGGTATCTGCACCTAAATTACACCATTCACCTAAAACTGAATTCCCTAAATAACCATCATGTCCTTTACTAGAATAACCAAATAAAACAGAATTACTAACCTCACCACCTACTTTACAATAAGGTCCTAATGTTGTACCTCCATAAATTTTTGCACCCATTTTTAGCACTGCATGTTCACCCATAGCAAAAGGGCCTTTCACAGCAGAATTGTCTAAAATAACAGCATCTTTACCAATATAAATTGGTCCTGAAGATGCGTTTAAAGTAGCAAAAGTTATTTCTGCTCCTTCTTCTATAAAAATATTTTCTTTGTTGATATATCTTGTTCCTTCTGGTATTGGTTGCGATTTTCTTCCTTCTGTTAACAAATTAAAATCTTGTTGAATCGCTTCAAAATTAAAAGAAAAAATATCCCAAGTGTTTTTTACTTGAATTACATCTTCCTCAAAATCAATTTGTTTATACTCATCAAAATTTACTTCTTCCTGAGAATCTGAAGTATAAAAAGCAATAACATCATCACCTTTAAAAATTGCTTCATTTTTAGATAAACTTTTTACTTTTTCAACCAAATTATTAGTTGGGCAAAAAGAAGCGTTAATTAAAATGTTAGCTTCCATTTCTACCATTGGATATTTTTCTTCTAAATATTCTTCAGTTAAAGTGGTTGTGGTTAAACCTAAATGTTTTTCCCATTTTTCTCTAATTGTTAAAATTCCTATTCTAATATCTGCAACTGGTCTTGTATATGTAAAAGGTAATAGAGCGTTTCTAACATCTCCATCAAATAAAATATAATTCATTTTTTCTTTTTTTGAAGTAAAACAAATTTACTTTAAAAAGTGGACATAAAAAACCGATTGTATTGATTACAATCGGTTTTATAAAATATGCAAAAAAGTGTTTACTTTTTTATAAATTTTTGAGTACCAATTTTATCGTTAGATAAAACTTTTAAAATATATACTCCAGAACTCAGTTCATTAATATTAATTTTATCGTTAGAATTAGTAATGGTTTTTGTTAAAGATAATCTACCAATATAATCATAAAACTGAACAGTAGCTTTGTCTGAACTAGAAGGCAACTGTATTGTTAAACTTTCAGTTGCTGGGTTAGGATACATATCAAACTGTAAACGTTTTGCTTCAGAAATTCCTAATACTTGTGCAGATGTACTAGTTGTTACAACTTGATCACCAGAAGTACTAAAATCTCCATTTGTAGCATTTACTGCTGCATAAAAAGTAACTTCGCCTTCATTTGTAGCTGGTGATACCCAAGTAAAAGACCAATTTCCACTAGAAGATGGAGCAGATTGTGTAATTCTTTGACCAGAAACTCTAGATCCTGTACCTGCAGTAAAACTACCTATTTTAGTGTTCGAACTATTTTCTGCTGTTAATTGAAATCCTAATTTTGATGATGATGATGATGAGTTTACATTTATAGTATATGCTTTGTTTAACTCATAACCATCAACAGGAATATTTGTTGTTATACTTGGAGATAAATTAAAATTAGCTCCTGCAGAGTGACATTGTGTACACGTATTATTAGAATCACCAGGAGAACCTGTTGTATTTTGATCTCTTCCACCAGAACTAGACATTAATAAAAATGCTGAAACTGGAATTAACAGTAATAAAAATTTTAAAAAGTAATGTTTTTTCATTTTAATTTGGTTTTAGTGTATGGTTATTAAATGATAGTCGTAAATAAAACACATCAATTACAGTAAGTAGATAATATTTAAGTGATTTTTTTATAAAGTTACTAATAATATGTAAAAATTAATGTTTTTTATTCAACTAAGTAAATAAAGCTATAATTTTGCATTTTAGAAATAAAAACAAGCTTAGAAGGAAAATTAGGCCTTAAAAAGGAAAAATTTAAGTTTAGAAATTTCCTAAAAAAGTAATATTAATAGTGAAAAGTTAATTTATGTCAGTAAAATTTAAACATATAGAAGAATCTCAAATTACAATTACTGAATTAATGAAACCCGTTAATTCTAATTTTAGTGGTAAAATTCACGGAGGTTATATTTTAAACTTAATGGATCAAATTGCTTTTGCATGTGCTTCTAAACATTCTGGACATTATTGTGTAACAGCTTCTGTAAATAAAGTTAATTTTTTAAATCCGATAGAAGTTGGAGAATTAGTTACAATGAAAGCTTCAATAAACTTTACAGGAAGAACATCTATGGTTGTAGGATTAAGAGTAACTTCTGAAAACATTAGATCTGGAGAAATTAAGCATTGTAATTCTTCATATTTTACAATGGTTGCAAAAGATGAAAATGGAATTGGTGCTCCTGTACCAGGTATTATTTTAAAAAACACAAGCCAAGTAAGACGTTTTGCTAGAAGTATTACAAGACAAAATGAAGGTAGAAATAGAGTTTCTAGATTTAGTAGTAAAGTATTTAAAACTGAAGATTATTTAAGTTTACTGAAAAATAGTAATTCTAAAGTTGATCTTTAAAACCAACCAATAACCAAAAAAAAACCGAGTAAATATCTACTCGGTTTTTTTATTTATATACGCTAATTATTATCTTCTACTATAATTAGGAGCTTCTTTTGTAATTGCTACATCATGTGGATGACTTTCGTTAATTCCACTTGCTGTAATTCTAACAA
Source organism: Polaribacter sp. Z022 (assembly GCF_023555495.1). Classification (GTDB taxonomy): domain Bacteria; phylum Bacteroidota; class Bacteroidia; order Flavobacteriales; family Flavobacteriaceae; genus Polaribacter. The sequence continues at coordinate 148,834 of NZ_JALCZO010000007.1, forward strand.
ATTTACCTGTTTCTTTTAAAGTTTCAATGTCTTTAGAACCACAATATCCCATACCTGCACGTAAACCTCCAATAAATTGATGAATACTTTCTGACAATTCACCTTTATAAGGTACACGTCCTACAATTCCTTCTGGAACTAATTTTTTAATATCATCTTCTACATCTTGGAAATATCTGTCTTTAGAACCTTTTTTCATAGCTTCTACAGATCCCATACCTCTATAAGACTTAAATTTTCTTCCTTCAAAAATAATGGTTTCACCAGGAGATTCTTTTGTACCTGCTAAAAGAGAACCTAACATTACAGAATCTGCACCAGCAGCAATAGCTTTTGGTATATCTCCTGTATAGCGAATTCCACCATCAGCAATAACTGGTACTCCACTACCTTTAATAGCAGCTGCAACTTCTAATACTGCAGAAAACTGAGGAAAACCAACACCTGCAACAACTCTAGTTGTACAAATAGAACCTGGTCCAATACCTACTTTTACTGCATCTGCACCAGCTTCAACTAAATATTTTGCAGCTTCACCAGTAGCAATATTACCCACAACTACATCTAAACTTGGAAATTTTGCTTTTACTTCTTTTAAAACAGCAACCACACCTTTTGTATGTCCATGTGCTGTATCAATAATAACTGCATCTACACCAGCATTTACAAGAGCTTCTGCTCTATCAACTGCATCTCCAGTAACTCCTAAAGCAGCAGCAACTCTTAATCTTCCATAAGAATCTTTGTTAGCAATTGGCTTTTGAGTAACTTTTGTAATATCTCTAAATGTTATAAGTCCTTTTAATTTATAATTATCATCAACAATTAAAAGCTTTTCAATTTTATGATTTTGAAGAATTTTTTCAGCATCATTTAATGAAGTTCCAACATCTGCAGTAACTAAATTATCGCTTGTCATAACTTCTACAATTGGTCTTTGATTGTCATGCTCAAAACGTAAATCTCTATTTGTAACAATTCCTTTTAAAGTACCTTCATCATCTACAATAGGAATTCCACCAATTTTGTGCTCTTTCATATTAGCTTTTGCATCTAATACAACTGCACTTAAAGGTAAAGTTACTGGGTCTAAAATCATACCACTTTCGGCACGTTTTACTTTTCTAACTTCACGAGCTTGTTGCTCAACAGTCATGTTTTTGTGCAAAACACCTATTCCTCCTTCTCTAGCAATGGCTATTGCTAAAGCAGATTCTGTTACTGTATCCATTGCTGCAGAAGCAATTGGTACGTTAATAGTAATGTTTTTTGTAAATTTTGTTTGTATACTAACTTCTCTAGGAAGAATTTCTGAAAAGGCAGGAACTAATAGAACATCGTCGTAAGTTAAACCTTCTCCTAAAATTTTGTTGTTATGTGCTGTCATGTGGCAATTATGGTATAATTGCGTGCAAATTTACAATTAATAAATGACTTATTAGCTATTAATTTATAGACTATTTAGTTAAAATTTATGTCTTTAAAAGTTGAATATCTGATTAAAAATTTTAAATAATTAATCTAATCAGATAGATTTGTGTAGAAATTTAAAAGTTTTTGATCTTTAATAGAAGTAATTCTATTTAAAGTTAACCTATTTATTATTAGATGAAAAGACTTGTTTTAAAATAATAAAAACAGAAGCAGTATAAGAAGCCGTCATAAAAAAACCAGAAAACATAATAATGTATTTCATCCAATGGATTTCTTTCCATAAAAAATAGATACCTCCAAATGTAAAAACCAATGATAAAAATGGTTCTATCATTAAAAATAATTTTAATTTATGTGAAATATCTGTAGTAGATAAAATTAAAGAAATCATGAAAAACACTACTGATAAAGATAAAATATGACTGTGAACAGTAGTCATAATTTCTCCTTCAGACTTTTTAAACATCATCTTTGTTGCATTTTCATCATCTTCATTTCCTAAATAACGTTGTTCAATTCCATTAGGATTTGCATTAGTTGTAGATCTTACAAAAGAAATTCCGCTATAAAACCCTATACTTAATGTACAAACAAATGCAATTATTAATAGTTTTATTTCTTTAGGAAATTTATAAATAAGTCCTTTAAGTACCATTATATAACCTTATTAAAAGTTAAAGTTTCTAAATTTTGTAAAAATTGATTTACTGCGTTTGTCATTGAAATTGCAGAAATTGTTGCTCCAGAAATTGCAATAACATCTTGCTGGTATTTTAATTGATCAGCAGGTTTTTTACCAATAAACTGCTTTAACCAACGTTTACTTCCAATCTCACCACCATAGTCTTCTCTATAAATTAAAACTTTAGTTTTTACAATAATTAAATTAGTGTCTAAAAGAATTAAATAATCAAACTCATCTGTTTTACTAGCTGCTTTATCTACATATGCATAACCAATAAGTGTGTTATTATTTTCTATTTTAAAAAGGTTATCTGCACCAATTTTAAAACGCATTTTATTATTAATAGAATCTGCTATTTTAATAGCTTTTAAATTAAATTCTTTAACTTCAAAAATACTTTTAATTTCTTTATTTACTTTCTTTAAAATCTTATTTGGTAAAGTATAAGAATAAAGCAAAGTGCTTAACACTATTATTAATAAGAAAGAATACTTTTTTAAATTCATGATGCAAAAATAATTAGAATTAATCTAAATAAAAAGAAAAGCCAATCCAAATAAATTTGAATTGACTTAACTACATTTAATAAATATCTTTTACTAGAACCAAACTCCTACCCCAAAGTTTAATTGATTAACAGTCGATCCACCAACAACAGCATTGTTTTTAAATTGGTAATCTCCTTTTACAACTGCACCTGGAGCAATCTTATAACTTAAACCTAATGTCCATTCTTGTCTATCATAGCTTAAATCTTTTGTTAAACTTCCATCTACAGAAGCATGAGTATCATAATCTTCATACCTAACAAAACCAAATAATTGTTGTTTCTTATTTTGAGGTAATAAATTGTAGGCTGCTTCTAAATAATATCCTTGTAAAGCACTTCCTAATTTAGATCCTGTTGCATTATTATAAGCTTCAGTATCACTTAAACTACCATGAATAAATTGACCTCTAGCAGTAAAACGTTGGTATGCATAACGTGCATCTAAACCAATCATAGAAATACCTACATCTGCTCCTGCAATATCTTCTACATCTCCTGGAGATTGAGTTCTTCCAAAATAACCAGATAACCCTAAACGTAAACCAGGTAAACCATAATAATCTAATTTACCAGAAAAATTTAAGTTATTCATAGTAGATTTTGCACCTTTTTGTCTTCCTCCTCTAAGACCAGAACTTCCTCCTATTTTACCTCCTGTAATGTTACCATTTCCATCTGAAGTTGAAGAAACAAAACCATTAAAAGCATATAATTGGTAACGTAAAGAAGCTTCATTGTATTTTCCTGAAAGTCCAAAACCAATTTCTCTCCAAGTTGTTGGTACTATTGAACCATCTATACTTGGTCTTTCTACTCCATTAAAAGTAGTTGGCTCATGATACTCATTTACAATACCCATAGGTACTAACATTAAACCAGCTCTTAAATTTACATTATCGCTTATAGAATATTGTAAAAATGCTTGCTCTACAAACACTTCTTTTACATGTTCAAATTCTATTTCTGTTATAAATTGAGTTCTATCATCAAATTTATAACCAAATAATAAAACTAAACGTTGAACGTCTAATTCTGCATTATTTTGATCTTTTCTGTTATAAGTTAATTCTCCATAACCACCAACAGTTACACCCTTAGTATTAATATTACCATTTAAAATACGTTGAGCCGTATTTACTTGGTTGTTGGGATTGTTAATAGAATCTCTTTGTGTGTTTTGAGCTGTTAAACTTATTGTTGAAGCTACAGCAATTGCAAAAGTTAAAAACCTTTTCATTTTATTTAGATTAAATATAAATAGTTAAATAATTCGGATGCAAATGTACTACACATTTTTACATCTACAAAGTTTATTTAGAATTAATTTAAATAAAAATAACAATTAAATTATTGAAGTGTTTTTAAATAAGAAATGACCGATTTTCTAATGTCAAAAGATATTTCAGATTTTAAAGGTTTATAAATAGAAATAACATCATCATTTTTGTCTGATAAGAAAGGAATGTCAAATCCTTTTAATAAATAGTCTGAAAATGCAACTTTATAAACTTTATTTTCATTTAACACTTTATTGTTTATTAACCATTTACCATCAACTATTTCTGCATTATAACGTTGTAAATAAGCACCTGTACCAGCTGCTTTAACGCCATAATCTAACACTCGTTTTAGCAAAGTACCTTTTATTTCAACTTTTAAAACATCACCTCCATAAGGTAAAACTCTAAAAATATCTACTGCTGTTAAATTACCACTTAATTGATCATCTATTCTTATAGAACCACCATTTACCAAAGCACAATCTAGTTTATCATTATAACCAAAAGACATTGCTCTAGTAATTATTTTACCCAAATTAGTTTGTACACTCCTTATTGGAGTATCTCTTCCATCTAAAGGAGTTTTTGCATTAAAAATAACTTCATTAGGATTTTTTATAATTTCATTAATCTTTAAGTTTAAAATAGATTGCCACTTATCTACTATTTTAGCAACTTTTTCATCGGGTGTAATAGCAGAATTAATTTCTTTTAATTCTGACTTTACAATTGTTTTCTTCGTTTTTTTATCAAAAGAAATCTTATGAATATAAACTGTTTTTGCATTAGCATCTGCTTTTGATATTTGAACATTACCAACTAAATCATTGCTATTTGTATGTTCATGACCTCCCATTATTAAAGGCAAATCTGGAATTATTTCTGCAATTCTTTTATCATCTTCAAGAGAAACATGAGTTAATCCAAAAACAACATCAACAGAATCTTTTAAAGATGCATAAGAAGCTCTTGCTTTTACAAACATGTTTCCATATTCTACATAATCTTTAGGATTAGAAGGTATACAAACACTTATAAAACCAATTTTAATTTTTATTCCATCTGCATCTATTAATTCTTTAATAAAAGTTTCACCAACATGTTCTTTATGCCCATTTCTTTCTTTATAAAAAGGTACTGCAGCTTCTTTGGTTTTTAGTTTTACATTGGCAGAAATCCATGGAAAATTACTTTCATTCAATCTTTTTTGAAGATCTTTTTGAGAAACATCAAATTCGTGGTTTCCAAACGCTACCAAATCAAAATTCATAGCATTCATAACTTCAATCATTTGCTTACCTCTTACTCTTTCTCCATCTACTTTTATAGTTCCTAACAAAGAAGGATTTAAAAAATCACCTGCCATAAAAAGCATTGTATTTTTATTTTCGGCTATCAATTCTTTATGAATAGTTTCTACCCTAGCCAATCCACCATATTCACCACCTTGAATGGGTGCAATTTCATACACATCGTTTAATTGTAAAAAAGTAAAATCTATTTTTTCATCTTTATTAGAACATGAAAATAGTATTACTAGAGATAAAAAGTAAAAAATTGATTTTGTAAAATTCATTTTAATTTTATTAAATAATTACTTTAAAAAGTTTCTAAAGCTTTGTTAAATGCACTTTCAAAACTCATAGGTTTTATTCCTGTTTCTGCTTTATGCACTGTAAAATAACTCAATAATTTTTCTGTTGGCATATTACCTGTTAACTCATCTTTAGCCATTGGGCAACCTCCAAAACCTTTAATTGCACCATCAAAACGTAAACATCCTGCTTTAAAAGCAGCATCTACTTTTTCTAACCATTTATCTGGTGTAGTATGTAAATGCGCACCAAACTCAATTTTAGGATATTGATCTATTAAATTACTAAATAAATAATCGATAACTTCTGGAGTAGAACTACCAATAGTATCTGATAATGACAAGATTTTAACGCCCATTTTAGAGAGTTTTTCTGTCCAATTACCAACAATTTCAACATTCCAAGGATCTCCATAAGGATTTCCAAATCCCATAGATAAATATGCCACAACTTCTTTATTAGATTTGTTTGCAATATTTAAAATAGTATCTAAAGTTTCAATAGATTCTGCAATGGTTTTATGCGTGTTACGCATTTGAAAGTTTTCTGATATTGAAAAAGGGTAGCCTAAATAATCTATTTCTTCAAATTGAGAAGCATCATTTGCTCCTCTTGTATTTGCAACAATTGCTAACAATTTACTTGTGGTTTTAGATAAATCTAATTTTTCTAAAACTGCTGCAGTATCTCGCATTTGCGGAATTGCTTTTGGCGAAACAAAGCTTCCAAAATCAATAGTATCAAAACCTACTTTTAATAAGGAATTGATATATAATGCCTTTTGTTCAGTTGAAATAAAATGAGATTTTATTCCCTGCATTGCATCTCTAGGACATTCAATGATTTTTACTTTTTTCATCAATTTCAAAGATAAAGATTCTAATGACGTTGCAAAATATTTTAACTTTAATATTGCTCCCTTTTTAGTACTTTCGTTTTCTTTATGAATAGAACAAAAATTGTACTTCCTATTATTATCATTTCTCAGTTTTGTTGCACTTCTTTGTGGTTTGCAGGTAATGGTGTTATAAATGATTTAGTTACTACTTTTGGTTTAAATGATAATGCTATTGCATATTTAACTTCTGCTGTACAATTTGGTTTTATAATTGGTACACTTTTATTTGCTTTATTTAGTATCACAGATCGTTATTCACCATCTAAAGTCTTTTTTATAAGTGCTTTTTTAGGAGCTTTATTTAATTTCAGTATCATTTTTGGAAATCAATCTTTATTAAGTTTAATAAGTCTTCGCTTTTTTACAGGATTTTTCTTGGCAGGAATTTATCCTGTTGGAATGAAAATAGCTACAGATTATTTTGATAAAGGCTTAGGGAAATCTTTAGGGTTTTTAGTTGGTGCTTTAGTTTTAGGTACTGCTCTACCCCATTTATTAAAAGAATATATGCAAGCGTATTCTTGGAAAAATATTCTAATTTCAATTTCTATGCTTTCTTTTGTAGGTGGTTTACTTATGTTACTTTTTATACCTAATGGTCCTTATAGAAAAGCGGGCACAAAATTAGATTTAACAATTTGCTTTTCTATATTTAACATTAAAAAATTTAGAAAAGCTGCATTTGGATATTTTGGTCATATGTGGGAGTTGTATACCTTTTGGTTTTTAGTTCCAACTTTATTAAAATTATATAAAACTATACATCCACAGATAAACTTTAATATTCCTTTACTTTCGTTTTTAATAATTGGTATTGGTGCCATATCTTGTGTTTTGGCTGGTTATTTAGCCGAAAAATTTAGTCCTCAAAAAATAGCTTTTAATGCACTCTTTTTATCTTGTGTTTGTTGTGTAATATCTCCCTTTATATTTTTAACACAACATGAAGTTTTATTTATAACTTTCTTATTGTTTTGGGGAATGGTTGTTATTGCAGACTCTCCATTATTTTCTACTATAGTTGCTCAAAATGCACCTTCTAAAGACAAAGGAACTGCACTAACAATTGTAAATTGTATTGGATTTGCAATTACTATTGTAAGCATACAAACAATAAGTTATTTTCAAAATAGTATTGATTCTAATTTTATATTTATGATTCTTGCTATCGGACCAATTTTAGGATTGTTTGGTTTTTCAAAAAGAAATATTTTAAATTAAAACTTTAATTCAATTTTTAGGTTAAAAATGTACCTAAAATTATTAAATTAATAAAAGTGTTTTTTACATAGCGCTTTCATTAAAGCATCAAATTTTTTATTCGGATATTTGTCTTTATATTCTATTTTTTCAAAAATAAATAATGATTCAAAATTCGGCTTTAGAAACTTTACACAATTCACTTTCTGGTGATGTTCTTTTTGACAATTTACACAAAACTTTATATGCAACAGATGCTTCTGTTTATCGTAAAATTCCATTAGCAGTTGCTTTTCCAAAGAATGAAAAAGACATTATTACTTTAATTGAATTTGCTACAAAAAACAACATTACATTAATACCAAGAACTGCAGGTACATCTTTAGCAGGACAATGTGTTGGTGAAGGAATTGTAGTTGATGTTTCTAAACATTTTACAAACATTATTTCTTTTGATGAAAAAGCAAAAACAATAACTCTTCAACCAGGTATTGTTAGAGATTCTTTAAATGTATATTTAAAACAATATGGTTTGTTTTTTGGCCCTAATACTTCTACATCTAATAGATGTATGATTGGTGGTATGGTTGGTAACAATTCTTCTGGAAGTACTTCTATTAAATATGGAGTAACTCGTGACAAAGTATTATCTATTGATGCTATTTTAAGTGATGGTAGCAAAGCAACTTTTAACGAAATTTCGTCTGAAGAATTTATCAAAAAAACAAAAGAAAACACACAAGAAGGTAAAATATATAAAGCCATTTTTGATGAGTTATCATTAAAAGAAAATCAAGAAGAAATAAAGAAAGAATTTCCTAAAGAAACCATACACAGAAGATGTACAGGATATGCTGTAGATGAGTTTTTAACTTCAGATTTATTTGGAGGAACTTCGCCAACAATTAATGTTGCAAAATTATTATCTGGTAGTGAAGGTACATTGGCTTTTTCTACTGCTATTACTTTACAATTAGACAATGTTGCTCCTAAAGAAAGCATCATGGTTTGTTCTCATTTTACAAGTATAAACGAAAGTTTAAAAGCAACTTTGGTTTCTATGAATCATAATTTATATAATTGTGAATTAATGGATAAAACCATTTTAGATTGTACTAAAAATCATCCAGATTTAGCAAAAAACAGGTTCTTTTTACAAGGAGATCCTGAGGCTGTTTTAATGTTAGAAGTTTCTGCTGCAACAATAGAACAAGCCGAAATTTATGCAAATAATTTAATAGCAGATTTAGAAAAAAACAACTTTGGGTATCATCATCCAAAAGTTTACGGAAAAGATATTGCAAAAGTACATTATCTTAGAAAAGCAGGTTTAGGTGCTTTGGCAAATATTGTTGGAGACAAAAAAGCAGTTGCTTGTATAGAAGATACAGCTGTAGCATTGGAAGACTTACCAAATTACATAGAAGAGTTTACCCAAATCATGGCTAAATACCAACAAAATGCTGTGTATTATGCACATGCAGGAGCTGGAGAATTGCATTTACGTCCTATTTTAAATATTAAGGAAAAAGAAGATGTTGTTTTATTTAGAAAAATAACCACTGAAACTGCTGAGTTAGTAAAAAAATATAAAGGTTCTTTTAGTGGAGAACATGGAGATGGAATTGTACGTGCTGAGTTTATTCCTTTAATGATTGGTGAACAGAATTATCAATTATTAAGAAGAATAAAAAAAGCTTTTGACCCTAACAACGTATTTAATCAAGGAAAAATTACAGATGCTTTTCCTATGGATGAAAGCCTACGTTATGAAGTTGATAGAGAAGAACCAATAATTAAAACCATTCAAGATTTTTCTGAAAGCGAAGGAATTTTAAAACTAGCTGAAAAATGTAATGGTTCTGGAGACTGTAGAAAACCTGTAGAAGCTGGTGGAACATTATGCCCAAGTTATAGAGCTACAAAAGATGAAAAAGATACTACAAGAGCTAGAGCAAATACGTTAAGAGATGTTTTAACAAATAATACTGCTACAAATAAATTTGATTCTAAAGAATTAAAACAAGTTTTAGATCTTTGTTTAAGTTGTAAAGCTTGTGCAACTGAATGTCCAAGTAATGTTGATATAGCTAGTTTAAAAGCAGAATTTTTATATCAATATCAAGAAACAAACGGTTATTCTTTTAGAAGTAAAATGTTTGCTAACAACGCTAAATACAATAAATTAGGTAGTATTTTTCCAGCGCTTACAAATTATATTACTAATACTAACTTTTCTAAAAAAATGTTAGGAGTTGCAGTAGAAAGAACTGTTCCTAAATTGGCAAAACAAACATTAAGTAGCTGGTTAAAAAAACATCAACCTAAAACATCTAAAAAATCAGTTTACTTATTTAATGATGAATTTACCAATTATTATGATACAGAAATTGGTAAAGATGCAGTTATCCTTTTAGAAAAATTAGGATATGAAGTAAAAACGATTGCTCATGATGAAAGTGGTAGAAGTCATATTTCTAAAGGCTTTTTAAAAGAAGCAAAAGCAATTAGTAATAATAATGTATCAATTTTTAAAGATATTATTACAGACAATACTCCTTTAATAGGAATTGAACCTTCTGCAATTTTAACTTTTAGAGATGAATATATTCGTTTAGCAGATGATAAAACAGCTGCAGAAAAAATTGCAAAAAACAGTTTTACATTCGAAGAATTTTTATCTAAAGAATTAGAAAAAAACAATATAGATACTACTCTATTTACTTTAGACTCTAAAACATTAAAAGTTCATGGTCATTGTCATCAAAAGGCTTTAACAGGTACACATGCTAGTTTTCAAGTTTTAAATATTCCTAAAAACTATACTGTAACCATTATGAATACAGGTTGTTGTGGAATGGCAGGTTCTTTTGGATATGAAAAAGAACATTACAAAGTTTCTATGCAAGTTGGTGAGGACACTTTGTTTCCAAAAGTGAGAAATTGTAGTGAGGATACAGAAATTGCTGCTGCTGGTACTAGTTGTAGACATCAAATTTTTGATGGAACAAAACGTATTGCGAAACATCCTATTACAATTTTAAAAGAAGCATTAATCTAAAAATATGAGTAAAAAAGGTACATACGTAGCTGCTGAAGATCGTTATGAAAAAATGAACTACAGAAGAACAGGCAATAGTGGTTTATTATTACCTGAATTGTCTTTAGGTTTATGGCATAATTTTGGAGAAAAAGACGATTTTAAAAATGCTAGAAACCTTTTAAAATGCGCTTTTGATAATGGAATTACTCATTTTGATTTGGCTAATAATTATGGTCCTCCTTATGGATCTGCAGAAACTACTTTTGGTAAAATCTTAAAAAAAGATTTTAAAAAATATAGAGATGAATTAATTATTTCTTCGAAAGCTGGTTATGATATGTGGCTTGGTCCTTATGGAAATTATGGATCAAAAAAATATTTAATTTCAAGTTTAGATCAAAGTTTAAAAAGAATGAACTTAGATTATGTAGATATTTTTTATCATCATAGACCAGATGAAAATACTCCTTTAGAAGAAACCATGGGTGCCTTAGATTTAATTGTAAAACAAGGAAAAGCATTGTACATTGGTTTGTCTAATTACAGACCTGAAAGAGCAGAAAAAGCTTTTAAAATTCTAAAAGATTTAGGAACTCCTTGTTTAATTCATCAACCAAGATATAGTTTGTTTGATAGATGGATTGAAGATGGATTGTTAGATTTATTAGGAAAATCTAAAGTTGGTGCTATTTGTTTTTCTCCTCTTGCACAAGGAATGCTAACAGATAAATATATTAATGGTTTACCAAAAGATTCTAGAGCAATTAAAGATGGACGATATTTAAAAACGGACAAAGTTTTAGAAATGTTACCAAAAATTAAAGCTTTAAATGAAATTGCTAAAAATAGAAATCAAAATTTAGCACAAATGGCAATTTCTTGGATTTTAAAAGATGATAGAATTACATCTGTTTTAATTGGAGCTAGTAAAACATCGCAAATTATAGATAGTATAAAAGCAACAGAAAACACTTATTTTTCTGAAGAAGAATTAGTAAATATCAATACTGTTTTAAATTAGTTTATTAAATAAACAAACCCCTCAATTATATTTTAATAATTAAGGGTTATTATAAAAAGTTTCTAAAAATTATTTCTTTTCAATAACTCCTTCTTCAGCTAGTAAGGCAAAAAATTTGTTTAGATTAGGTAAAATTACAATTCTAATTCTTCTATTTTTAGCTCTATTTTCTCTAGTTGTATTTGGGTATAAAGGCATTGTATCTCCTCTAGAAGATGCAATTAATCTACTACCATCTATACCAAATTTATTTTGTAAAAGTCTAACCATAGAAGTAGCTCTTTTAGCACTTAAATCCCAATTATCTTCTACACTTTCTGTTTTATTGGTAATTTTATTAGTATCAGAATGTCCTTCAATCATAACATCCATACTTGGTTCAGACTCTATTACATCTGCTAATTTTGTAATTAATTTTAATGCACTTTTTTTAATTTTATAACTACCAGAATTAAATAACAATTTTTCAGAAACAGTAATCATTACAACAGTTTGGTCAATATCAATATCTATATCTTCAGAATTATTAAACTCAGATTTCCCTAAAGCTTTTCTGACTACATTATAAGAAACTGCTAAATTTATAGAATCTTTTAATGTTTTTGCTGTTGCTAATTTTTCTGGAGAAATTTTAGATAACGTCTTATTCATTAAAGCTCTAACATCTTTAGAAATAGCAACTTTGCCATCAATCATATCTAATTTAAAAGCATTTTCTTTTTCTAAAGTTACATTGTCACCTTTTAGAGAGTTTATTTTGTCATTATAAATTTGAACTCTCTTATCAATCTTAGCAAACTTAAGTTTTAAACTATTAAGGTTTGTTTTAGTGTCTGTGTATTTTGTTTCTAATTCTGCATACTTTTTTTTAGATACACAAGATGTTCCTACAAGTAAAAACATCAATAACAATGGAATAAAATTTTTCATTTTAATTTTTAGTTGGTTAATTGTCTATAAATATATTTTAACACATTTAAATCATTAGAATCAGAATGTTATTAAAAAATTACTGAACAACACTTTCCTTTAATTAATTGACAAAAAAAACCTTCAAAATTTAAATTTTGAAGGTTCTATAGATAAGTAGTTGATTTTTTATTTTAAGCTTGCTAAACTGCTTTTAATTGTTTCAATTTTAGCAATTGTATCTGCTTCTTTTTTACGTTCTAAAGCAATTACTTGTTCTGGTGCATTTGCTACAAAACGTTCATTAGAAAGCTTTTTGTTAATTCCAAATAAGAATCCTTCTGCTCTTTTTAATTCTGTTTCTAATTTCTTTACTTCTGCTTCAACATCAATATTATCAATAGAAATTGGTACAAAATATTCGTTAGATTTTACTCTAAAAGAAGCGCCATCTACTTTATCTGAAACATAATTAATTGCTGAAGTATTTGTTAATTTTTGAATAACAGTATCAAAGTCTTTTGAACTTTTTTCATTATCGATAACAAATAATTCTACAGCATCTTTAAAAGAAATGTTTTTATCTTTTCTAATAGTTCTAATACCAGAAACGACTCCTGTTGCAAATTCAAATTGAGTAATAATAGTTGTATCAAACTCTTTAATAGTTGGATATTTAGCTATAACTAATGCTTCTTCTGTATTTCTATCTGCAATATATTGCCATATTTCTTCTGTTAAGAATGGCATAAATGGATGTAAAATCTTTAAATTATTTTCTAAAACTTCAATTATTGCATCAAAAGTCTTTTTATCAATTGGTTGTTGATAAGCAGGTTTTACAATTTCTAATAACCAAGAAGAAAAATCATCATTTATTAGTTTATAAATTGCCATTAAAGCATCAGACAATCTGTATTTAGAAAAATGATCTTCTATTTCTGCTAACGTTTTTTGAAACTTAGCTTCATACCAAGTTAGCCCAATTTTTGAAGTTTCTGGTTGCTCTAAACTTGCATCTACTTCCCAACCTTTTATCAAACGAAATGCATTCCAAATTTTATTTGCAAATCCTTTTCCTTGTTGACATAAATCTTCATCGAACATTAAATCGTTACCAGCAGCAGAACTTAATAAAAGTCCTACTCTTACTCCATCTGCTCCATAATCATCAATTAATTTTAAAGCATCTGGAGAATTTCCTAAAGATTTAGACATTTTACGTCTTTGTTTATCTCTAACTAAACCAGTTAAATAAACATTGTTAAAAGGTTTTTCATCTTTATATTCATACCCTGCAACAATCATTCTTGCTACCCAGAAAAATAAAATATCTGGACCAGTTACTAAATCGTTTGTTGGGTAATAATATTTAATTTCTTCGTTTTCTGGATTACGAATTCCATCAAAAACAGACATTGGCCACAACCAAGAAGAAAACCAAGTATCTAGAGCATCTTCATCTTGACGTAAATCTTCAATTTTGAAAGATTTCTCCATTTCAGTCGAAATGACAGCTAATTTCTCTTTTGCTAGTTCAAAAGCTTTTTCGCGAGTTTCTGCAACTACAAAATCTTCTTTTCCATCTCCATAGAAAAATGCAGGAATTTGTTGTCCCCACCAAAGTTGACGAGAAATGTTCCAATCACGTACATTTTCCATCCAATGACGATAGGTGTTTTCGAATTTCTTAGGATATAAATTGATATCAGTATCATCACCCAAAACCGCTTTAATTGCAGGTTTAGCCAACTCTTCCATCTTTAAAAACCATTGATCAGACAATCTTGGTTCTATAACCGCTTTTGTTCTTTCTGAAGTACCAACTTTATTGGTATGTACTTCTGTTTTTACTAAAATTCCTTTTTCTTCAAGTTCTTTAGCAATTTCTTTACGAACTACAAATCTGTCTTTTCCTTGATAATGTAATCCAAAAGAATTTAAAGAAGCATCCTCATTGAAGATATCAATTACTTCTAAATTGTGTTTATCACCTAAATTTTTATCATTTTCATCATGAGCAGGCGTTACTTTTAAACAACCTGTTCCAAATTCTAAATCTACATATTCATCTTCAATAATAGGAATTACTCTATTACATAAAGGCACAATTGCTTTCTTCCCTTTTAAATGGGTAAAACGTTCATCATTTGGGTTGATACAAATTGCAGTATCACCAAAAATAGTTTCTGGTCTTGTAGTTGCAATTGTTAAAGTATCATTAGAACCTTCAATTTTATATTCTAAATAGTATAGATTTCCTTGTCTTTCTTCATGAATTACTTCTTCATCAGAAAGAGTAGTTTTTGCTTCAGGATCCCAGTTTACCATTCTGTAACCTCTATAAATTAAACCTTTGTTGTATAAATCAACAAAAACTTTAATTACAGATTCAGACATTTCTGGATCCATTGTAAAAGCAGTTCTTTCCCAATCACAAGAAGCTCCTAGTTTTTTTAACTGCTCTAAAATAATACCACCATATTCATCTTTCCAATCAAAAGCATGCTGTAAAAATTCTTCACGAGTTAAATCGCTTTTAGAAATTCCTTGTTCTTTTAATTTTGCTACAACTTTTGCTTCAGTTGCAATTGATGCATGATCTGTTCCAGGAACCCAACAAGCATTTTTACCTAACAAACGTGCACGTCTAATTAATACATCTTGAATGGTATTATTTAACATATGCCCCATGTGTAAAACTCCTGTAACATTTGGAGGAGGAATTACAATTGTATATGGCTCTCTTTCATCTGGTGTTGAATGAAAATAGTTGTTTTTCATCCAGTAATCGTACCATTTATCTTCTACTTTTTTTGCATCGTATTTAGATGGAATTGTCATACTTTGGTATCCTTTTTGATATATAGTTGGCAAAAATACAATTATCTATTTTGAAGAGAAAATTAGTAGTTGATTTTTTAATACAAATTATTAGTATTAATTTTACATTATAAACATTTAGTTATGAAAACATTTGGAACTCTTTTAGTCTTATTTTTTATTTCTTTTTCTATAAATGCACAAGAATTTAAATTTGAAAAAGAAACAATTAACTACGGTAAAGTTGAAAAAAGTTCTAATGGAGAACGCGTTTTTGTTTTTACAAATGTTGGAGACAAACCTTTAATTATAAAAAACATTCAATCTACTTGTGGATGTACAGTGCCAGAAAAACCAGAAAAACCAATAATGCCAGGTAAAAAAGGAGAAATCAAAGTTTCTTATAACACTAAAATAGTTGGTGGTTTTTCTAAAACAATCACTATTTTTTCTAATGCTAAAACACCTAGAAAAATGATAAGAATTAGAGGGGTTGTTACTAAGGGTATTTCTTTAGAAAAAGAAAAAAGCTTACTTTCAGACAGTTAAGCTATATACTTTTATGTAATCTAAATTCATATTTCATTTTTACACCTTTTCGTTTTATAACCATTTTAATTTTTTTATTATCTCTTTCTTGAAATTTTTGAATAATTTCTCCTATTTGTAATTGATGTACATATTTACCATTAATACTAACAATAACATCATCTTTCAATAAACCTGCATTGTATGCTGGAGAGTCTTTTACAATATTCAAAATTTTATAAGAAGGCTTAAAATTAAAGGAATAATTGGTTACAAAAGAAACAGAATTACGGTCGTTTAATTTTTGATTAAATGTGTTTTCAATATTTTTAATAGCTTGTTCTTTTACTAATTGTTCTCCATTATAAACCACATCTATACCACTCATATTATAATTAAATCCTGTTTTAAAGGAACCATTCTTTTTAAAAGTAAATTTCATATTTGGGTAATCAATCCATAGTTTAAACCTTTTTAAAATTCCTCCTCCTATACTCCCATTTCTAGCTTTATATTCTCTTGCATTGTGAGTTGATGCAGAATCTAAGAAAGAAACTGTTGCGTTTTCTATTTGAAACTTACCCAATTTAAATTTAGAAATTCTACTTCTATTACCAAATATTGGTCCACTTAAACCTTCGCCTAATAAATCATTAAAATAACGTTTTGGGGTTTTTATTTCTTTTTTAGAATTTTCGAACAACCACATAGCATCACTTCCACCAGAATCTACCAATAATTTTACATCTATAAAGTTAGTACCAATAGTATCTAAACTTACTTTTGCATCAATAAAAGGTTTTTTTCTATAAAATGTAAACGGAATTGTTTCGCATTTTTTACACTTTTTATAGACATAGGTTTTAGGGTTATAAAAATCTATTCTTTTAGTATTATAATTTACTCTAACAATTAAATCTTTAAATAAATTATAGCCAATAATACCGTGAATGGTAGTCCCCATTTTACTAGATAAATCAAAATAATCTTTTAAAATAACATAGATAGTTTCATTATTACTAACTAAACTTTTTATTTTAAATGTGTTTTTTTTAGAAACTAACGCATTTACAGCTTCTCCTTTTCCTAAACCACGTAAAGTTACTTTTTCGGTATTTAATAAATCTATACTATCATTTTCTACTAAGTTAAAAAGTATTGTTTTATTAACACCAGTGTCTAAAATAAACGATAATTTTTTACCATTAATTTCTAAAGGAATCACAATCAGGTTATTAATAAGCTTAAAACTTGATTGAACTCTATTTTTATTAAACCCGTTAAAACTAAATCCAGATTGAGAATTTGAATTAAAAGAAATAAAAAAAGTAAAAATTATTAGGAAAAGTCTTGTTTTCAATATTATAAGATTTGAATGTAAACAATATACAACTTAAGAAATATATTTAATTTTTTTTAGCAAATATTTAACCTTTAAAGTTTCTTTAATAAAATGGTATAAATAAAATATATTTCGGAAATTCGCACTAATTAATTCTTAAAAAATTATTATGCCTTCAATTTCTAGTAAAGGGTTAAAAATGCCAGAGTCTCCAATTAGAAAACTAGTTCCTTTTGCAGAAGATGCAAAAAAAAGAGGAACTAAAGTTTTTCATTTAAATATTGGTCAGCCAGATATTAAAACACCTCAAATTGCTTTAGATGCAGTAAAAAACAATACAATAGAAACATTGTCTTATGCACGTTCTGAAGGTTCTGAAGATTACAGAAATAAACTTGTAGATTATTATAAGAAACATCAAATTAATGTATCTTCAAATAATATTGTTGTAACAACAGGAGGTTCTGAAGCATTGCTTTTTACTATTGGAAGTATAACAGATCCTGGAGATGAAATTATAATTCCAGAACCTTTTTATGCGAATTACAATGGTTTTTCTACAGCTTCTGGTGTAAAAGTGGTACCAGTTATTTCTAAAATTGAAGACAATTTTGCCTTACCTAAAATAGAAGATTTTGAGAAGTTAATCACCAAAAAAACAAAAGCAATATTAATTTGTAACCCTGGTAATCCTACAGGCTACTTATATTCTCCTGAAGAAATCTTAAAACTAAAAGAAATTGTTTTAAAACACGATTTATTTTTAATTGCAGATGAAGTTTATAGAGAGTTTACTTATGATGGTTTGCAACATACATCTGTGATGGCTGTTGAAGGTTTAGAGCAAAATGCCATTATAATTGATTCTGTTTCTAAACGTTATAGCATGTGTGGAGCAAGAATTGGTTGTATAGTTTCTAAAAACAAAGAATTTATTGGTACTGCAATTAAATTTGCTCAGGCTCGTTTAAGTCCACCAACATATGCTTTAATTGCTAGTGAAGCTGCTTTAGATACTCCTCAAAAATATTTTGATGATGTAAAAGAAGAGTATGTAGAAAGAAGAAACACTTTAATTACAGAATTACAAAAAATTGAGGGTGTAAAAGTTGCCAATCCAAAAGGAGCTTTTTATTGTGTAGTTGAGTTACCTGTAAAAGATTCTGATCATTTTGCTCAATGGATTTTAGAAAAATTCAATCATAATAATGAAACTGTAATGATTGCACCAGCAAGTGGATTTTACTCAACTCCTGGAGAAGGGAAAAACCAAGTAAGAATTGCTTATGTATTAAATAAAGTAGATTTAATTAAATCTGTAGAAATTTTAGCTGAAGCATTAAAAAAATATAATAGTTAATTGAACTTTAAAGAAAACATATCACTTAAAAGCTATAATACATTTGGTATTGATGTAAATGCTAAACGTTTTATTTCTATAGATTCTGTTTATCAATTACAACAACTTTTAAAAATTGAAAAAGATATTTTTTTAATTTCTGGAGGAAGCAATATGTTGCTTACAAAAGATATTGAAAAGTTGGTTGTACATATTGATATTAAAGGGATTTCTATTGACAGAGAAAATCATAATGATATTTATTTAACTGTAAATGCAGGAGAAAATTGGCACGATTTTGTTTTATGGTGTGTTTCTGAAAATTATGGAGGAGTTGAAAACTTATCTTTAATACCTGGAAATGTTGGTACTTGTCCAATACAAAATATTGGCGCTTATGGTGTAGAGGTTAAAGACACAATTTCTAAGGTAGAAGCATTAGAAATTGAAACAGGAAAATTAGTTCAGTTTTCTAACAAGGAGTGTAATTTTGGATATAGAAATTCTATATTTAAAAATGAAGTTAAAGGAAAATATATTATTATATCTGTAAGTTTTAAATTAACAAAAAATAACCACAATTTAAATTCTTCTTATGGAGCTATAGAAACAGAATTAGCTTCTAAAAACATTACTAAACCAACACTTAAAGATATTTCTGAAGCAGTAATTACTATAAGAGAATCTAAACTACCAGATCCTAAAAAAATTGGTAATAGTGGTAGTTTTTTTAAAAACCCTGTAATTGCAAAATCTCAGTTTTTAGAACTTCAAAAAGAGTATCCAAATGTACCAAGTTATATTGTTTCTGATACAGAAATTAAAGTTCCTGCTGGTTGGTTAATAGAACAAGCTGGTTTTAAAGGTAAACGTTATGGAGAGTTTGGTGTACATGAAAAACAAGCTTTAGTTTTAGTTAATTATGGAAATGCATCTGGTGCTGAAATTTATCAGCTTGCTGAAAAAATAAAAGAATCTATATTTAATAAATTTGGTATTTCTTTAGAAATTGAAGTGAATATTATTGCATAAAAAAAGCCTTGTTTTAAATAACAAGACTTTTAAAGTAAAATAACAATTCAAAAATAAATTACTTATTCTTTATGGTGTAAATGTATTTTAAACCAATAATATTAGATGAATCAGGAAAATCTACATTTATCTCTTTTTGATATCTATAGAACACACCTATTTTTCCAAAATTCTTAGTTTTATAATCTGTACCTAACGTTAACCTATATTTATTAAAACCATTTTCTTCTCCTTCTTGAAATTTATTAAATATTTCTGCAGAAAACTTAGGGTCTAATTTCCAGTTTTTAATATTATATTCTAAAGAAGTTTTAAATCGAACGTTTTGGTTTGCATAATCTCCTTCATCATAAGAAACACCTAGTTCGTTTTTATTTTGATAACGCAATCTATATCCTATTTTAAAATCATTAATTTCATGTTTGTACATTACATCAAACTGAAACCTAAAATGATTTTCATAACCTTGTATATTTCCTTTGTTATCATTATCTCTAATATATCTAACACCAGCACCTATTTTAAAACCTTTAAACAATTTATAATCTGCAGTTAATTGTGTAAAATAATTATCTACCACAGAAATATCTTCTTTAAATCTTAATTGTTCTTCTAAGCCAAAACTCCATCTATCATTTAACTTATACTCTACTCCTACTGTGTTCCATAAAGCCAAATCTTTTTCTCCATCTGTTTGTGCAAAATTTATTGTTGAGTACAATAATGCAGTAAGAAATAGTACTAGTTTTTTTTTTTTTTGAATTTTCATCATAAATTTAATTTGTGAATTTAAAGTTTACTTGTTTTTGTAATAAAAAATTGTAACTGTTGCTACATCTTTTAAAAAATCAACATCACCAACAGTTATATTATTAATTGTTAAACCTGTTCTGTTTTCTAAATCTTCTTTAAGTAAATTATAGTTTTCTGGTTTAATATTATCTATGTTTTCATACACAATAGTTTTGGTTACCAATTGTTTTAATGACCAATATTTTTCTATTAATAATAGTACAAATACTATTATTAAGTTTGCAGAAAGAATCTCTGCATAACTCATTTTTTTATTAGCTAATGCATTAATTATAGATACACCTATAACAACAAATAAATAAGTCATTTCTTTAATATCTACAGGGTTTGTTCTGTATCTAATAATTCCAAAAATGGCAAAAAGACCTAGTGCCATACCAATATCCATCTCATATTTTTTAAGGGTAAAACACAAGAAAAACACAATTAAACTTATTAAGTAATATGTAAAAACGTAATCTTTTCTTTTTGAATCTGGATAATAAATAAATCGGATAATTACTGTTAAAAATGAAAAGTTTAAAATGAATCTAAAAATCATTTTGTAAAAATCATTATCGAATAAAGGGATGTCTAAAAACTCCATACTTATGCTATTGTGTTATTTATTTTAATTAATTTTTTCTTGAATAAATTGTATTTTAAATCGTTGTAAAGACTAATCATACCAATACAATATTTGCTAATACTATAAGGATTTTGTCTTATTGATTTTAACGATTTAATAATTTCTGACTTTCTATTAAATCGTTCTTGTTTTACTTCTATAATTACCAAATTTTCGAATTCTTTTTTAACATCGTTAATGTTATAAGAAAGGTTTAAATCTATAGTTACACGCTCTTTACTTGCTAAATTCACCAATGTTATTCTGTTAAAACCATTCCATAAACTTGGTACTAAATTGTATTCTTTATTTGTAGTATTTGCAATGAATTCTTTAGAGATATTAGTTAAATCTTTCTCAAAATCATTCACTTGAATTCTAGATTTATTAGTTTCTCCTTTTCCATTTTTCTGTTTAATTTCTAGAAAACATAAATCAGATTCTATATACTTTCTTTGTCTAATTTTTGTTCTATTTTTTTTTCCATTATGATGATCATTGTAAAACTTGTTTTCTAATGTATCAAAATACAATGATGAATAACTCATTATTCTGTTAGCATCTATTTCTAAAACTTTATAGTTATTTTTAATACTTTCTAATACAATTGCCAATTGATATTTATTGATAACAAACTTTGTATCAGTTCTTTTCATTAAAGAAACACTGTTCATTTCTATTAAAGAAATAGAGGAAAATTGATTGATAATTGGCTCTATTGTATTGATCATATATTTCTTAAAATATTAAACAATTGTTATTTTTATGTTACTTAAAGTTTAGATGATATTCTAAAATAAAACTTGTGCCTTTTTTGTTAAAAAAAACTTAATTAAAAAAGCTTCATCAATTTAATGATGAAGCTTTCAAAAAAATAATATCCCCCAATATTATTCTTTAATCAAAATAAGAAGCAACCGCACTTTTTCTAGAAGTTGCATGACTTTTTAAAGTACTAACTGCAGAGTAAAAACTAGAGCTAGAGTTTAAAAAGGTATAACCAGATACTTCTGAAGTTGCATATTCTTCTATTAAAGCAGCATATTTTGTATATAATGCTTGAATACTTGTTTCTTCAAAAGCACCTTCAATTACTTCTTTTAAGTATGCATCATATTTAGCTTTATAAACATCATCTTGATATAAATACCCAATTAATGGCCATGAAGAAGAATTTAAACCAGAAAAGTTTAAAGGCAAAGATCCTCCTTGTTTACCTGTTTGTAAAGACTCATTATTATCCCAAGGAATCCATGTTAATTTACTTGTATCTGGATTATTATATAAGAAGTAATTATGCGTCATTCTACCATATGTATCCCAATTTTGTATAATTCCATTTACTGCTAAGTATTTTAAAAAAACATCTGTATCAAACACTTTTTCTAAATTTGCTCTCCAAGTTGCTGGATCTGAAGTACGAGTACCATCATTTAAAATAGTTAATAAATTTTGTACATCTGTAAAATCTGCTTCGTCTTCATTGTTCTTTTTTACATATTCATCTTCATCAAAGCTACCATTAGCAAAAGTTGCAGCATCTCCATCTGGTTTGTATAAATTTCCTTCGTCAGAAGAATATTGTGTTTCTAAAACTGTATCATCTACTTCTTCTACTAAAGTATATAAACCAAAATATTTAGGTCCATCTCCATGATCTACATACAAAGTATAAAATGCAGTATGAGAAGCTACCATACCTGCATTTCTAAATACATCTGTAGCTACTTTTTCTCTTAACAAAGAATCATCATCGTAATTATTTTTAAGACTTAATTTTTTAAATCCATAAAAACGTTGGTTTTTAATTTGAGGATAATCATCTTCATATTCATCAAAATCTAATTTAAAAGATAGTTTTAAAATACCAGCTTGCCAGCTAGATTTTAAGCTAGAATTTCCTTTAAAACGTAACCCTACTTTGTACCATTCTTTACCTTGATAAAAAACTTCTCCTGGCACAAAAATTGGATCTACATCTGAAAAACTTCCTGAAGACCCTCTGCTTCCAAAATTTCCATAGAGACTTGTCATGTCATTTAACATATTTTGCCAATTTTCTTCAGAAATAACAAAATCTAATCTTTTTACAGCAGTATCATCAAAAACTTCATCAAAATTTGGATCAGCATCTTTACTATGCGTATCAACTGTCCAATCTGTTGGTTCAAAGTCTGTATCATCTACAACAACTACAATTTCCTCTTCTTCTTGTACTTCTTCTTCAATTTCTACAGAAGTTTTACTTGAACAAGAAAAAATTATAAGCATTATAAAATTGGTAGCAAATACGTTTTTTAAATATTCCATAATTATTTATTTAGTTGATTTTTTATTAATTTTAATTTCTAGGTCTTTCTCTTCTTTCTGGTTTAGGTGCGTTTTTAATCTCTTTTTTTGATAAAAATCCGTCTTCATTTTTATCTATTTTTTTAAAATCTTGTTTCAGTGGACCTTTTGCTTCTTTTAAAGAAATTTTACCATCTTCATTTAAATCTAAATCTTTAAAAATTTGCTTAATACTTGGTGGTCCTTTTGGGCGTTCATCTCTATTTTCTTCTTGAGCAAAAACAGTGTTAGACATTAAAAAAGTTAAACCAATGGCAGTTATAAATTTTGTTGAATTTTTCATCTTTAATTCTTTTTATTTTGTTTATAAAGTTTAGATGCAACTACTTAAAAAAACTTGTGCACGTTAACTTTACTTTAACAAAAAAGCCTCATTAAACTAATAATGAGGCTTTTATAAATTACAAAAAAAAAAAAAAAAAAAAAAA
>NZ_JALCZO010000008.1 GCF_023555495.1 Polaribacter sp. Z022
TTTTTCCTTCGGAAAAATACGCAGGTACAAAGTTGTTTAATAAATTGCTTACTTTTAGCATAACAAAACCGCAACAAACCATATACAAACACGTTCAGCAGGAATTTATTTTATAAAACTAACATATAAAAACAATAAAATTCAGAATTTCAAAATTATAAAAAAATGGGAAATAAAAATAAAAAGTCAATGCTCTCAAGCACAAACACGTTAACCCTTATTAAAAAAAGTCTATAAATGTAATATTCGTTCAGCTTCGCTGGATTTTTGTAGATGTTTAAAAAAATGATTTTGATAGTAGATACTTTAGTCAACTATCTATTCTGTAGGAAATTATTTTTATAATATTCATACTAATTTCTTATTCTCTAATACTTTTTTTTTAAAATAAACTTCACTTTATAAACATTGTGCAGTAATATCTTCTGTTAAACTTGTTCAAACTAATTCTGATAGAAAACGAAGTCTCATTCTATTTTTGCAATAAATCCGTGAATTGATTGCATAAAAAAACAGTTTAGAGACCTAAACTGTTTTAAAGTAGTAGCGGGAACTGGACTCGAACCAGTGACCTTCGGGTTATGAGTTCTTGTAAATTGTTAGTTTACAGAATTTTAACCTTTTTATTATTTAAATCGTGTTCTAAAACGTGTTCAATTTAGATCGGATTATTAATATAATTTTCTTATTGTAAGGTAGTGATTTCATTAATAAATTACAAATTTAAATTTCCAAGAAAATTCAAACAACAACAGAATTACTTTAATTAACTTCAATCCTTATTTTACACAGAAATATTTATCGATCATATATTTAGAAATGGGTTTTAATGTTTTACCAGTTTGAGGGTGCAATCCTAAAGATGTAAATATTTCAAATTTACCATTTGGATTTTTTCCGTACCAAAATCTCGCTTGACCATTTTCTTCAAAATATTTTACATCGCAATTAGGCTCAATTTTTTTAAAAAATTTGATCCTTTCTTCTTTATAAATTTTTAGCTGCCCTACCTTGTATTTCTCTGTATCAAATTTAACCTCAACATATTTATTATTTTCCCAAACCATCCATCTTTGTTTATTAAAAGAAAAGACAATTACAAGAGTAATAAGGGTAATTCCTAAAATAATTGCAATTTTATTGTTTTTTACAACGTTTAAAATTCCATTAAGCCACCCTAATTTTTTGTTTTTTTGTTTTTCCTGAGGTAGCACATTATTTTTTTTTAGATCTACATTATTTTCAACAAAATCTATATAATTATCATAACCTAAATATTTACATAAGGAGTTTATTACAATTTGCTGTTTAATTATAACCTTCTTTTCATTATTATCTCTTGCTTCATTAAATAAGATGCGCAAACTTTTATCTCCAAACGTACATTTATAATCATTGAATAAAATATCAGAAATTCGTTCTGATACTTTATGATTTGACACAGAGATTCCCGTCTCCATTTCTTCATCTTTTCTAGCTTTTTCAAAGGCTTCTAATATCAATTTCTGATGCATATCTATTACTTTTTTCTGAATGTTAAAATACTAAAACTTAATGGAAAATAAATAGAAATTCAATTCCAAAAAATTTCCAAACATCTTCCACCATCTTTCCATTAATTACACTCCTTTCTTTTTTCATTTGTACCAGAATTGATTATTGAATTACACGCAAAAAAGCTTGTACAAAAGCATCAATTAAAATTGGAGCAACGAAGTAGAGTTGTTTAGCTAAACTGGGAAGTATCTAAACTTCTTTACTTCTGCACTCCAAACTTCCCACAAAAAAAGAGACGTCTTTTTTTAACAATTAGCGTGTTGCTAGTTATCTAAAAAACTGAGTATACATACTCGGACTACAGCACTATTGTCCAATTTTAAATATAACAAAATGAAAAAAATAATTTTAATTACACTTATGGTTTTCCTTAATCTATCTTTATTATCATGTTCTGAAAGTGATGATTTTGACATTGAAAATAATGCAGGTACAGAAGTTTTAAATAGTTCTGCAGAATGCTGTGATGGAAACGGAGAAATATTACCACCTCCTCCTCCACCTGAGGAAGATGGCAATTAAAAATATTATAATTAGATTATAGTTAGTATTTTTGAGGAATGAAAAAGATCAAACTTTCATTCCTCTTTTTTTGCATACTATTCTGTTTTTTATACTCTAAACAAGTTAGAGCGCAACAAGCAACAGATAGTTTACGATATTATTACCACTTATATACAAAAGCTAAAGGAGGAAGTGATATCTATAAAATTTATAATTTCTACCATAAACACAAAGAAAAGAGTCTTCAAAAAAAAGACACCTTTGCCGCAGTTTATGATTTACGATTTATAGCAAGTATTCAATATCGATTAGGAAGACATCATGAGAGTGATGCCACAGCCGTAACAGCTTTAAAGTTATTACAGCCTATGAAAACTACCCCACAAATATTAGAAGCAAAAATTGGATTATTAAATCACTTAGGAATTGTTTCTTATGAATTAAAAAATTATGACAGAGCTTTAGAACTTTATGACAGAGTCTTAAAAATTACTACCTCAACTCAACACATACTTACAGTTTATAATAACAAAGCCAATGTGTACAAAAAGAAAAATGATTATGCTTTGGCTTACTCAGAATTTAACAAAGTACATCAAAATCAATTAAAATCTGGAAATCATATTGAGATAGCTAGATCTCTAGACAATTTGGGATTGGT
Source organism: Polaribacter sp. Z022 (assembly GCF_023555495.1). Taxonomy (GTDB): domain Bacteria; phylum Bacteroidota; class Bacteroidia; order Flavobacteriales; family Flavobacteriaceae; genus Polaribacter. The sequence continues at coordinate 2,723 of NZ_JALCZO010000008.1, forward strand.
AAAATCTAAATTGAATTATGACGATGCCTTGACTAATATGTTAGATGCCTTAAAAATTCGACAACAAGAAAATAATACCGATGAAATATTTGTTAGCTATAAACATTTGGCAGAATATTACATGGATAGAAATCAGGTTCAAAAAGTAAAATACTACGCAAATAAAGCCTATAATTTGGCTGAAAAGGTAAAAAACACCTCTTATAAATTAGAAGCATTATCACTTTTACTCAAAGTAAATAAAAATGCAAAAGTAATCGCATACAAAAAACTAAGTGATAGCGTTGCATTGGCGAAACAGCTTACTAAAAACAAGTTTGCTTCTATGAAATACGACTTCTCAAAAGAGAAGAAAAAAGCAGATGACGCGAAACTTCGATTAGTTGAAAGTGAACTGCAAGAAGAAAAAGAAAAAAAGTCAAAAATAATATATCAAGCCATTGCTGGTTTTATTTTACTCATACTGCTCTCTTCTTATTTTATCTTTCGGGTAAAATATAAAAAAGGAAAATTAGAAGAAGTATACAAAACAGAAACTCGTATTTCTAGAAAAGTACATGATGAAGTTGCCAATGATGTTTACCATGTAATTACTCAATTACAAAGTGATACACATGTTAATGAAGATGTTTTAGATGAGTTAGAAGGGATTTATAATAAAACTAGGGATATTTCTAAGGAGCATAGCGACATTAATATGGATAGCCATTTTAATGAGCTCTTAACCGATTTACTGATAAGTTATAAAAACAATTCTACCAATGTAATTACCAAAAACATTTCTAAGATGAACTGGAACAAGGTTTCAAAAGAGAAAAAAACGGCTATTTACAGAACCTTGCAAGAATTGATGACCAACATGAAAAAACATAGTAAAGCAACGCTTGTTGTTTTAGTTTTTAACCAACATCGCAATAAAATTATTATAGATTTTAAAGATAATGGTATCGGATGTGATCTAAAAAAACATACTGGATTGCAGAATGTGGAAAACCGTATTCAAACTGCCAATGGAACTATTATTTTTGACACAGAGATTGATAAAGGTTTCAAAGCAAAAATTACCATTTAACGTATGTTTAAAAAAGTTTTAATTTCAGACGACTTAGGGAGTATTAATAAAGGAATTTTAACCGTACTTAAAGGATTAGAAATAAATAATGTACAACAAGTACAATATTGTGACGATGCCTATCTTAAAATTAAAAAAGCAGTTTTAGACGATGCGCCATATGATTTATTAATTACAGACCTATCTTTTATAAAAGACCATAGAGCACAAACATATGCATCGGGAGAAGCTTTAATTATTGCTTTGAAAAAAGAATACCCTGGGCTTCCTATTATTGTGTATTCGGTGGAAGATCGTTTGCAAAAAGTACGCTTTTTAATGAACACGCATCAAACAAATGGATATGTCTGTAAAGGTAGAAGAGGCTTATTTGAATTAGAAAAAGCAATACATGCTATATATCATAATCAGACATACCTATCTCCACATGTTCAGCAAGCCCTTAATCCTAAATCGGACCTTGAAATAGATGATTATGATATTGAATTGGTACATCTATTATCTCAAGGTTTATCTCAAGAAGACATTAGTAATTCTCTTAAAAAAAGGAACATTACACCGAGTAGTTTGAGTTCTATTGAAAAAAAATTGAATAAACTAAGAATTCAATTTAAAGCCAACAATGCCATTCACTTAGTGGCTATTGTTAAAGATTTAGGTCTTATTTAATTTTATTTTACAAACTGCGGGTTCCCGTAAAAACATTTTTTAGAAGCACATTACCTTTGAGGTATAATTTCTTTTTTAGGAGGTTTTAGGGGAACTAAAATAAAACGGAAATTGTTATGAAAAGTAAAACCTTACGGATACCCGTAAGGTTTTGTTGTTTATAGGAGGTACATTTGAATGAACAAACCTCTAAACAAAGAAATCATTGGGGCTAGTTCAAAAAGGAAACAATAATAAGGTTTGCAGTAATAGAATTTACTGTTAATTAATATGAATCATTTGGAGAGCATTAAAAAACAATACCACCCTTTGCGTTTTTTATCATTATAACTGGCTTTTGTTATAGATAGCTTATTACATCTATAAAGCATTATAAAAGTGCTAAACAGCTGACATAAATCATATTATAAATTTGTATTATTTTTTATTTTTGAATATAAAAAATTGCAAATCGTAACCGTTTATATGAACTATAACAACTTCTCTCATCAGGGAATTTAACCCATAAAAAGGAGTATTGAGTACCATATAACTATTTGTAAACTTTTAAAAAAAAGATTCTATGAAAAATTACAAACCAATTTTACTAATTTTATTTTCATTGTTTATTAGTTGTTCTGATAAAAATCAAGAACATCTTGAAAAAGTGAAACAGAGAGTAAAAGAAGATGCTCTTGGAGTTGATATGAAATATAAAAATATTGAATTTCAATGGATAGATACATTATTTGTAAAAGAGAAATTAACTAGTTTAAAGAAAATAAATAATACGGAGATTCAAAGTATTTTAGATACTGAATATTTTGTTAAAGATAATTTCAAAACAGGTAAATTATTTACAAAAGAATATTTAACGAAAGAAAGAATAATAGAATTACGAAACTGGGAAACTAAAGTTGCTCATTCTGATAATTCCGGATATTATAAGAAACAAGGTTACAAAGATTATCTTGATTTTGCATTTAAAAATAGAAATGCATCTAAATCGATTTCAGAATTATGTAACCAAATCGAAAAAACTGACAAATTATTAGAGAAATACAATAAAATTGAAAACGGAGATTTAGAATTAATTGAAAATTCTCTGTGGTACTATAAAAGAATTGATGATTTTGAGAGCAATAATAAACCTGAAAAATTATGGAGTAATTTATATTCAAAATTAGAAACTATAAAATCCAATCAGATATTAATTGACAGTTTATCAAAGTTAAATCCTGATCAAATTATTCAATATAAAAGTTTAAATAAATTCACTATTAATAATCCAATTTTAAACGGAGCTGAACAAGAATTGAAAGAATATTTCATATTTGATAAAGATTTTAATATTACCGAAAGAATAGATTTCAAAAAATAACAGTTTACAACAATGTATAAAATTTATGCTTGCATATAAACTAAATATTAACGACAAACATTCTAACAATCCGATTTGCTACAACCGAAAAATCTCCGATTTTCCAGTCGCACAAATCTTATACTAGCCCGTTGGCAACAATTAACCACGCAACGAACACACGAACTAAAAAATAAAAATATGGCAATATCAGACGTACAAGAAAAAGGAAGTTGGATTTACATTTATGATGGAAACGGAACAAAATCAGCAACACTTTCGGATTCAATTGGAGATTTAATGGGAATCGGAAGTGACTTTATAGTTTTACTAAAAGGAAGTTGGTACTATGTTTATGATGAAGATGGAAAAAAGATAGCAACTCTATCAAAATCAAGTGGTGATTTTAAAAATGCAGTTGGTAATTCGTTCAACTTAATAAAAGGAAGTTGGGTTTATACATACGACAGAAAAGGGAAAAAAATCAATACTACATCTGCACGTTAATATCTATGATAAAATCAAGCATAACCGATAGTCCAAGAAATGTATCAAAAGGAGAAAAAGACAATTTCGGAATTGGACCATTTGAAAACGGTTTAACAAAATTCATAAACAATAGTAATACACCAATTACTATTGCTCTTCAAGGAGAATGGGGAAGCGGAAAAACTTCTTTAATGAATAGTCTGAAAAAGAATTTAAGCGATTCGGATAATTCAAAATATCACTCTATTTGGCTAAACACTTGGGAATATGCTTTAATGAAAGATGCACAATCTACATTAATGGATATTATAACAGGTTTAATTCAAGAAACTTCAAAAATCGCAAAAGTTGATGAAACCAAAACAAACAAATTATTAAACACACTTTGGTCTGGAATTAAAGACACATCAAAAGTAATAACTAAAAACGCTTTAAACAAAGGGCTTGATGGTGCTGGAGAAATTGTTAATGCTTTTTCTTCACAAGGAAAATCAACAATTGGAGAAGTAAGAAACGAATTAGAAGTCATCATTAAAGACTGTATAAAAAAAGATAACAAACAAGGTTTTATCTTTTTTATTGACGATTTAGATAGGATTGACCCACCAGTTGCCGTTCAACTATTAGAATTACTTAAAAACATATTTACATTAGACAATTGCGTTTTTATATTAGCAATAGATTATGATGTTGTTATTAAAGGTCTTGAACCAAAATTTGGAAAACTATCTGAATTGAATGAAAGAGAATTTAGGTCGTTTTTTGATAAAATTATTCAAGTTCCTTTTTCAATGCCAGTTTCGAGATACGAAACTGATGAATTTCTAAAAGAAAGTCTATTATCCACCAACTATATTAATGAAGACAACTCTAAAAATATTGAGTTAATTTCTAAATTTTCAGAAATTTCAAACTTATCTGTTGGCAAAAACCCAAGAGCATTAAAAAGACTAATGAACTCACTTTCTCTTATTAGTTGTATTAACTCTACTAAAGTACAAACAGAAGAAAATGACCAATTAAATAGTGAATTAGAATTATTAGTAAACTTTGCAATGGTAAGTATTCAAATTGCTTATCCGCAAGTTTATAGACTTTTAACGCTACATTCTGGTTTTGATAAGTGGAACGAAAATGTTGCTCTTCAAATGAATTTAAAAACTCTTGACCAACAAAGTATTGATAAATTAAATCAATCGGAAGAGTTTGACGAAGAATGGGAGAAAATTCTATTTCGTCTTTGCGAGAATGACCATTATCTTAAAAAACGTGCTTTAAACATTTCAAGACTTTTAAACAGTCTAAAAACAACAATTACTGAAAATGAAGAAGAAATTGAAGATGTTATTGGTGCAGTAATTTCACTATCGTCTGTTACAAACCTTGAAGCGTTTGATAAACCAGTAGTTGATTATCATAAAGGAACATTATTAAAAAGAGTAAGAAATAAACTGTTTCCAGTTTTAAGAAATAAATCACCAAATAACAGTAATGAAATAAAACAAATTGGTAGTAAAATTGTAACAAATTTCAAATTTTATCTATCAAAAGGTGTAGAATTCAAAATGAGTTCATATCCAAAAGATGGAAAAATAAATTTGTATATAAATACAAATGTTTGGTATGGTAATGACATTGGAGAATTTCAAAAGGATTTAGAAAACCATAACTTATTTAATGAGTTTGACAATATTGTAAACGAATATAATAATCACTTTAAATCAAACGGTAGTTTTATAACACACAATTTATATGATGTTGGAATATGGAAACATCACAAAATAAATCATTATTATGTCAATTTTCATAGTGACTTAATATTATCAAACCCTGAAGATTTTAGTACAGATGAATCAATCGAAAAAATTAGTGAACATATTATTAAATTAAAGGAGTTTAGAAGTAAAGTACTTGCAATATCAAATAAAAGAAATAACAAATGATAAACTCTTTTACTGCAATAGATTTTGAAACAGCAACAAGACATCATATTTGTTCTGTTGGTATTGTAACTGTTGAAAATGGAGAAATTATTGATGAATTTCACGCATTAATAAAACCACCAAATAACGAATACAATTGGCACAATATTCAAATTCACGGAATTACAGAAAAAGACACTTTAAATGTTCCTCTTTTTAGCGAAATATTTCCTGAAATTAAAAAACGAATTTATGGTAAAACTGTTGTGGCTCATAACGAAAGTTTTGACAGAAGTGTTTTATCTAAAACAATGCAAGATTACAATATTGCATATTCAGAATTGAATATTTCAACAAAATGGGAATGTACTTTAAAAATTTATAGAGCAAAAGGCTATAATCCTGCAAGATTAAATTCTTGCTGTGAAATTCACAATATTGAATTAAAGCATCACGAAGCATTATCAGACGCTCGTGCTTGTGCAAAATTATTTTTAATAGCACAAGAAAACAAATAACTTATGAGTACTTCATTTTCAATAAACGCCGGAACTTTTACACTAAAGTATAACAAGCAAACTACAAAAAATGTAATTTTAAATGACAATACAAACTACTTAATCCCAATTTATCAACGTCCATATTCTTGGACAGAGACTCAAATCAGAAAATTCATAAATGATATTTTTGTATCATTTTGGGGCTATGAACAAGAAAAAGATACTGAACCTATGTTTATTGGTACAATGCAATTATCTGAACTCAAGAAAGATAATTCACAGCATATAATTGACGGTCAACAAAGAATAACAACTTTTTTGATATTAATTAAAGTTTTGAAAACACGGTTTCCAAATTCACAAGAATTAAAAAACATTTCATTCAATTGGTTAAGTACAGAGGTTAATAATGGAGAGCAACAGTTGAACTTACAAGAATTAATATCTCAAACTGATTTTGGTATTATTGATGATAATTCACTAAATAAATATATATTAAACGGACAACTAATTAGCAATTTAGTAGAAAATCATATTGAAAAAGATATTTTCAATATTGACAAGTTTGTCAATCATCTTTTTTCAAATGTATATTTTGTTGTTATTGAAACAAAAGCAAGTTTATCAAAAACATTACAGATTTTTGATGCTATCAATACAACGGGATTAGATTTAAACGCAGGTGATATATTCAAAATTCGTATGTATGAATATTTGAATAAAAACGGAGAAAATAAACAAGCATTTAATGACATTAGTGCCTTATACGAAAAAATAGATTTTAAAAATAAATCTTTCAAAAGTGAAATTGCTAATATTCAAAGTATTTTAAATATCTATCAATTTTATTTAATCGGGAAATATAATTTACCGAATGTTTTATATTCATACGGAACAACTACTTTTTTCGATAGGCTTTTTGAAACCATTTTTAATATTAACAAATGGGAGCATTTTAGCAACGCATTAAAACATAACAATCTTGAATTAAATTTAAGTGAAATTGATACAATTATTGATTTAAGATATGAATGGGAAGAAAAATGGAGAAATAATTCATATTCAAATGTAGAAAATGGCGGTTTACTTCATCTTTGGTGGTGGTCAAGATATGGTCGTTATTGGGTTTTGTCATTCTTATTATTAAACAATCTAAAAGATGATACTGATAAATATAAAAAGTTAGCAGTTTTCACTAAACAACTAACTAAACTTTATTTAATATTCAGTATTCTATATCAAAAGTCAATTAACGAAATAAAGGGTTCTTTTAATAACCATCTTATTAAATTAATTGTCAATAATTCTTATGAAGAAGTATTAAAACATATCAACGACAAAATTCAGCAACATTACGATTGGAAAAAAGAAAAATTAACACATATTATCTCTGGAAATATTCTGTACAGTGCAAAAGTTAAAAATATTCTTTGCAGACTTTCGGCATTATTAGAAGAAAATATCAATTCAACAATTCCTACAGACATTAAGTCTTTGAAAGAAAACTTATTTTGGAAACCTCTCGACATTGAACATATTCAGTCATTTAATGATGAAGATTTAAGCAAACGTGATATTATAAAAGAAAAATGGGGAGAAAATCTAAATTCATTAGGGAATTTAGTTGCATTGGAACAAGGAATTAATCGTTCAATAAATAATAATGAGAGTAAAAAAATGAATGGTTACGAGAATAGCAAACTGAAAATTGTTAATTCAAAACTGACTGAACAATATGTAGATTGGGATTTTGATAAATGTGTAGAACGAAAAAAATATGAAGTTGAAAAACTGATTAATTATTTGATGGAGAAACAATAATTGTTGCCAACAATGTATATAAAAAATAGCGGTTTTATCGCTTAAGGAAAAGTAAGTAAATAATAATAAAGGTCAGTGATAAATCGAAATTTAGTGCTTAAAAATCCGCTACTTCCCATATACTAGACCATAGTATGTAATGCTTAAAGAAAAAGATAATGTCTGATAATAATAATAATAATAATAATAATAATAATAATAATAATAATAATAAACTTAAAAATATTCTAATTCCAGTTGCAGTCGGAATTGGTGTTATCGCTTTAATTGCAAAGCTATTTTCTAAATCAAAATCAAGAGACTCATACAATGAAAAACTTGAAATTGAGAATTTAACTGATAAGAGAATATTCATCAGTTTTTCTAAAAAAGATGAAAAATATAGAGACTACCTAGTCGAACAAGCAAAAAGAGAAAATTCTCCTTTTGATTTCATTGATATGTCTGTAAAAAGACCTTGGAAAGAAAACGAATGGAAAGAAAAATGTAGAAAAAAAATAAAAAAGTGTGATGGAATGATTGTCTTATTGAGTAAAAATACTTGGCATTCAAAAGGAGCTCGTTGGGAAATAAAATGTGCAAAAGAAGAGAATATTGATGTTGTTGGAATGCATATTCAAAAACATAATAAAGGAGCAATCCCAAAAGAATTATACGGAATACGTATTATCGAATGGAGTTGGAAAAATCTAGAAAAAACAATAAAAAACATATAAAGCTATGAGTAAAACATATAATATTTTTATTAGTCATTCTTGGGAATATTCAGATGCATATGATCTATTATGCAAAATGTTAAATGAAAAAAGTTATTTTTTTTACAATAACCATTCTGTTCCAAAAGATGATCCAATTCATACAAACGGTACAGACAAACAACTTAATATTGCAATTACAAACAAAATGTCAAACTGCCATATTGTTTTAATAATGGCGGGAAAATATTCTACTTATAGTAAATGGATTAATAAGGAAATTGACATTGCAAAAAATGACTTTTTAAGAGCTAAACCAATTGTTGGGATAAAGCCTTGGGCTAACAAACAAATTTCTTCTGTAGTAAAAGATAACGCCGATGTTATTATCGGTTGGAATACAAATTCAATTGTACAAGCAATTAAAGATTACTCATTATAAAAAAATATGGGACTTAAGAATTTTAATGATACAACTTATCCTGACGATAAAAAGTGTGAACATACATTAGAACAGTATAAAATGTATGTAGATTCTGCTGAAAAAGTTTCTGACAGAAGAAGTAATTTAAACACATTTTATCTTTCGTTGACTACAACTATTGCTGGAGTTATAGGATACTTAAAAACTAATACGATTGATAATAGTGAATATTTAGTTATTGGACTTTCAATAAGTGGAATATTAATTTGTGTTTATTGGGTCAATCTACTTGAAAATTACAGAAAATTAAATTCTGGAAAATTTAAAGTAATTCACGAAATTGAAAAAGAACTACCATTGAACTTGTATGAATATGAATGGGAAAAATTAGGCAGAGGAAATGATCCGAAATTATATAAAAAATTGAGTAATGTTGAAAAAGTTATTCCATCTATTTTTGGAGTATTATTTCTATTTGTAATAGTAATTAAGATTATTTTAATGATATCTAGTAAATGATAAAAAACACACTACATACAATAACGTGCAAAATTAATTGCCTGGGAAGATCGTACTTACGAAAGCCCTCACGGACTTTCTTGGGCGGTAATTATTTACTAAATTAATAACTTTAAACACACAACAAACCATATACAACAACGTCGAGTACAATTATTCCAACGAACATATGAAAAAGAAGATAATATTCAATGATTAAAAAACTATTTCTAAACGATAAATTCATACTTCTATTAATTCTAATAAATGCAATAACAATATTTGCAAGTGGATTTGGAATGTCTTCAGATAATAGATTTATTCTCACGATAACCGATAATCTAATAACTGTTCTTTTCACTACCGAATTAATAATAAAATTTAAAGAATTTGGAGTAAAAGGTTATTTCAATTCAAATTGGAGAAGATTTGATTTTGTTTTAATAGTATTATCAATTCCCGCATTAATTGCGTTTGTCTGTAATTTTGAGATTACAAATTTAAGCTTCTTACTTGTATTTAGAGTTATGCGAGTTTTTAAATCATTTCGATTTTTAAAATTTATTCCAGGAATAGAACACTTAGTAAAAGGAATTAACAGAGCATTAAAAGCATCTATTTTCGTTTTTATTGGGTTTATAATTTACATATTCATAATAAGCATTCTATCCTTCTATCTTTTTAAAGGAGTTTCGGCAGAATATTTCGGAAATCCTCTAAATTCTCTTTATACTACATTTAAAATTTTCACCGTTGAGGGATGGTATGAAATTCCAGACTTAATAACGAAAAACTTATCTTCTACAACAGCATTTTTCACATATTTGTATTTTATTTTTGTTGTAATCTCTGGAGGAATCTTTGGATTATCTCTTGTTAATTCAATTTTCGTTGATGCTATGGTTAGTGATAATAACGATGCACTTGAAACTAAAATTGATTCATTAGAAAAAAAAATTGATAAATTACTTTATAAAAACAAAGAACTATGAAATTAGAAAAAATATTAGACAATGTAAATTCACTTGAAAAGAACTCATTTCTAAAAATAATTGATAATATAATTTCAAATCATCCAAGCAATTATAGAGAAATAGATAAAATTTTATCAGATAACAATAATAACTTAAAAGCTATTGACAATATTAATATTGCAAAAGTATTTAATCTTATAACGGATGAATTTACAGAGGTTATAAAACAAGAATTTGTTAATACAACTTCTCAACTTGATATTTTAATTGATATTATTATACGAGATGGACATAATCTTATTAAAGAAGATTGGTTTGTAAATCTTTACGAAAAAGAAATTAAAAGCATTAAAAAGAAAACAAGTGAATTAATTAAAAAGCTTGATAGTGATAAATCAGATATTAATATTCAAAGAAAACGTGATTATTTAGTTTATAAAGCTTGTGTAAATACAGCTTATTTTAACGATAATGTTAGTAATAGAGATACAAAAATAACAAATGATGAATTATCTATTTTGTTAACTTTATCAAATGAACTTGAATTATCACAAGAAGAAATTAAATTAATAAATTACATTGTAATTCCTCCCGTTAAGTTACAGATTGAGCAAGTTATCAACGACTTGAAAGCTGTGGGTTTAATTTTCTATTCAAAAAAGAATAGACAAGTCTATATTGCAGACGAGATTGTAAGGGTTCTAAGAAAAATTCGTAAAAAACAAGTAGCAGATAAATTTTATCGTAGATTTTTAAAACTATTAAGAGAACCGCAAATTAATATTGTTTGTAGAAATCATAATATCGACATTAAACAGTCACTCGACGAGAAAATAAAGAATATTATTAACGAAGGTATTTCATTCTCAAAATTATTATCTAATGAACTTCATAAAGATGGAACATCATTAACTGAAAAGAAAAAATTTGTAAATGAAGTATGGAGTAAAGGTTTTGAAATGTCAGGTAACCTAAAAGGTACAACATTAGAAGAAAAAATAGGTAATTTAATTGCATATTTCGATGAAATTGAAAAAGATGAAAAAGTTGGAATTTCAATAGATGGCTATGGTCAATTACTAACTGATTTAAATGAAACTTTTCCTAAACTAAATAAAACTATTCGTGCTGAATTTGAAATGCAAGATGAGTTTGTTTTAAAAAGCGAATATTTATTAGATTTTAATATTAAGCCTAGAGATATACTCGATATCATAGAGAAAAAAGAACTTCTTGTCTTTTGTGAAAAATATAACCTAAAAAAACGAGGGAATTCTATCTTAAATATTCTTGATGGCTATAAAGACGCAGACAACTTATTTATTGAAAACTATGAAAATATAGGATTTAGAAACCTAAATGCATTAAAAGAAAATGGAATAAGCTTAAAAGAAGCTGAATTAGGTTTAAAATTTGAGGAAATCACAAAAGATGTATTCGAGAAACTTGGTTTTAATGTAGATGAAGATTTAAAAAAGAAACTTAATACAAAAAAGAATAAAATAGATCTTGTTTTAAATTTAGATGATAATGGATTAATAATTATTGAGTGTAAAACTGTAAAAGAAAGTGGTTACAATAAATTTAGTTCTGTAACACGACAAATGAAATCGTACATCGATTTAGCAACAGGAAATGGACACAATGTTGTGAAATCATTGTTAGTTGCTCCAGATTTTAGTGATGAATTTGTAAATGATTGTGATGTTGATTTTGAGTTAAATTTATCATTGATTACGGCTTCTTCACTTTTAAGAATACTTGAAGCTTTTAAAAATTCAAAACATAAACAATTTCCATATCAACTTTTAATGAAAGATGTATTAATAAAAGAAGATAGAATAATTAAAGCTATCAACAAGAAATAAAAGCAGCCAAAAATTGGTGTGAAAAAATGCCAATTAAATATAGAATAAAGTTATTATTTTATTATTCGGGAAATACCGTTATTAAAAATAACAACTTACCACATCCTACCCCTTAAGCTGCAACAAGCCAAAAAATATGAAAAAGAACATTACAATTTTACTGTTTCTAACAATAATATTTTCTTGCTCAAAAAAGGAAGACAATTTTTCAAAGTATGAATGGATTTTACATTATGAAGAATACAACAAAGATTATACAAGTTCAACACCTCAACAGAAAGTATTATTCAAGAATGATTCAATAGTCTGTGTTTCGGAATTAAATGGAAAAACAACAAAGTTTCCCTTAATAAAAAAAGATAGTCTAATTATCTTTAAAGAATTATATACAATAACAAAAAACGATCGAAAAAAGAAAGATACAATTGTAACCGACACATTGTTATTTGAATTTAAAACATTATTTAAAAAACCCTTATTAATTATAAAACCATTAAATTCAGAACATTATAACATTCTTACAACTTCCAATGCAGTAAATTCAATTGAAGAAACAAATAACTTTTTATCAATTGTTAATTTCAAAATTGGTGGTTTTGAAATTGGAGATTCCATATCACTTAATAATTTTGAAAATATCAAAGATGCAAATAATTTTGAAAATATAAATTTATTAGTGGCGTATCCAAAAAATGATAAAAATATTGAATTAGAAATTATAGATAAAAAATATATATTTAGTATTAAACAAAAAAATATTGAAAAAAGTCAAATTGAAAATATAGTTAAAGTTATAAATGAAAAAATCAAAATGAATCCTGACACTATCAAGGAAGGTAAACCCTTTTACACAAAAGGATATACTTGGGATCTCAATGGTGTACAAATTATATTAAAAAACGAGGACATGTATAAATATTACATAGATTTAGCAAATAACACAAAAGAGAATGACTTAATGGGTGGCATATATAAATCTGCATCGTTAAAACAAGCATACAAAAATTCTGAAAAAAGTAAATATTATGAATTAGAGTACAAGAATAAAATTCTTCAAGAAATATTAAAAACAATAAGTAACGAAAAACCACAATCTTCAATAATTGAATAAATTACAACTTTCGTCTGTCTATAATTAGAAAGAAACAGCACTTAAAACTAAATAAACAGGTAAATGATCTGACAATTTCCTAGCAGATTCTAAACTTTCACAAGTATTAACAAAGTCTATACTTCCTGATTTCAATATTTTAAAATTGCTCTTATAATAAAAATTATCTATAGAATGGTTTAAGTATTTACCAAATTTACATTTCATTTTTAACGTAGTTGGAGTCTTAGAAAGTGCGTTTTTATAACCTTTTTGATAAAACATATCCCATACAACATGTCTTTCATCAACATTAAAATCTCCTGCTATAATTATATTTTTTGTCTTTAATCTTTCTTCATAATCAGAAAGGTATTTAATTTCATCTTCAGGATTGTCATCATGTTTTCTTGAATGATAATTTATAACAGACATTATTGTATTGCTCCCCTTAAATATAAAATTACCTATGAATGGTTCTCTATAACAAAGATTTCTAAGATCTGAATCTAAATAAGCTTTACCTTTCAAAGAAACCCTGGATGTTTTCCATAAAAACCCATAGCGCTCACTCATATTAGAAGATGGACTACTCGTTGGGCTACTGACTCTATAATCCCATTTAGAACCCATTCGATTTAATTCATCAACTATTTTAGCAACTGCTTGTATACCTGCTGGATCTTTCCCTACTACTTCTTGAATAAGAATTAAATCATAGTTTCTAATAATTTTAGCTATTGAATTAATTTCCTTTAAACTTTTACTTCTTCCAAGGTCTTGAATATTCCAACTTACTACCGTAAAGGTTTCTTTATTTGAATTATCTTCGACCCGATTATTTTTATTCTTTGAATCACCTGATTGACTAATTTTACTCTTACTTATTTCTTCAAAATGCTTTGAAGATTTAGATTGACACGCAAATAAAAAGAGCAACGTAAATAGAAAAGTTTTCTTTAAAATTTTATAAATCATATATGATTTCTTTACTATTTATTAATCTAATAAGTTTCATTTTCAGCAATCTAACCAATATTTAACCTATAATTCATTTTATTTTTACGAATACATTTATTATCTAGTTTTATAGGGTTACCTCCTATCAAATTAAATATCTTCATAAATTATAATATTATTCGTGTATTTGTCATGACTTTTCCCTTTGAACCAATCTAAACTCACCCATTTACCCGAATTGTCAGTTCTATAATCAGTACCAAACAACCATTTATTTGAAGATAGGTTAACCGGTACTAAAAACTCAGCAAAAGCGTGTCCACTTTCACCATCAAATCCTCCAACCATTCTAGATCTTAAACCTATCTGTCTTGCAATAGAAGCCATTAAGATTGCAAAATCATCACAATCACCTGAATATTGACCTTTGTATTTTAATGATAGTGTTGCTTCCGCTGACCTCCATGTATCTTTGCCAGTAACGGGATCAAAGATATAATGCCAATTTTTAAATATATGTTCTTGTATTGCTATAATTTGCTCTATTTGTGAACCACTTGTATTTAACTTAATATTTAATTCAGATACTTCTTTTAAAACTAATCCTTCTACCTGAATTAAGTTACCAATTGCTGGAGGAATTTTATTTTTGACCAACTCATTTCTTATAATAACCTTTTCTTTTGGAGTTACTATGTCCTCAATATTAATAACCTGAGGTTCCAAATCCTTAATAATTGTATTTGGTTCTGGAATTGTATTTTTTTTATTCGCTTCTTTTTTTGCCATTGCAATAATTTTTGCTCGACCAGACCTGGAACAACTATTACATGAATTTAATAAGAGTGCCAATAAGACTACAGGTAGTATTATAATTAATTTATAACTCATATTTAATTAAACATATTTTCAAAAAAGGAACGTTCTTTTTCATCTATTGCCATTTCTATAGGTTTTTCAATTTTTTGTAAAAACTTCCCAACTTTGGACGTCACTTGTATTGTAAAACGCCTGTTATTATTTTCATTTTCATCATCCCTAGAATGACTAAAATAACCACTTCCTGCTATGATAACTTCACACTGGCTTCCTAAACTGTTGAAATCGGCTCCCATTTGTTTCCAATAATTAAATAAAGACAAAGCTCTTTTATAACTTAAGTTATATCCCATATTAGGATTGCTAACCCAATTTTTATTAGATCTTTGAGCGTTACCTTCAATAATGAGCAAGTAGTCTATTGTTTTACTAGTATCTATAATACTTTTAACTTTATTATATAAATTTTCACCAGCATTCCCTAGCCCTATCCTTGTCTTTTGAGGAATATCATTAATATTTGAACTGTTTGGTTTGAATCGAACATCAATATTTAACTTATATCTTTTATTTACTTTATCAAAATGATAGTAAGTTGTATCTAAGTTTTCAATCGCTTTTTGGACATTTTTTATTTCTTTGAGTTGATTCGCTTGCGCCTCTAATATACCTTGTTTTGATTGTAGGATGGCAAATGAAATTACATATAAGACAAGCATTATAAAAAACAAACTTGTCATTAAATCTGCGAAACTCACCCAGAAAAACCCTGATTTCTTCATTAATTTAATACCTTAAAATATTGTAACAACGAATGAATACCATAACTAAGAATCGTTAAATAAGCACCAATTTTTAAGATATTAGATGTTTTATCAAAAACAGTTTGCTTTACAGGTTGACTAATATTGGAAGGTATATTTGAAGAAGCCTCAGTAGCTGGCAATTCTCTGTTATTACTTATTTTTCCAATAGCAGTAATAATCTCTCGACTACTATTGTTAAATCCCTGTGAAATGCTTTTCTCTAGACTTCCTATTCGTTTATCAATGCTACCTAACTGAATTAATTGATCCAATTGATTAAGTTTTTCAAACTTTGGTCTGCTATTTTCAAAAGCTTGCTCGGTTCTTAAAACCTGTGCATCCATGGCTGCTGTAAACTTTTCAATAGACTGTTTAAAAGCTGTTGAAAGTTTGGAATCAAAACCTGCTACTGCTTCGTTAAATGAATTAAATTGTTCTAAAGATAATTTCCCCAACTCATTTATTGCCTTAGCCATTTTTGATTCACTAGAAATAACAGCCTCGTTTACAGCATCACCATATCTAGAAAAAGATTGAATATGGTTATTAAAAAAAGTAGTTGCGGAATTACTTTCTTCTATATTATTTCTAATACCATCTAAAACAATGTTTATATTTTCTGTAGTTCCAACGAATTGCTGTAGTTTTTTAACCAGTTCAGTTGTACCACTCATTGAATTATTTAACTGGTTGTAATAATTTGCAAAGTTGTTAAAAGAATCCATCATAACATCTAGTTGATTAAAAACCTCAACATTAGATGTTGTAATTTTTGCAACGTCTAGCTTTCTTATATCTTTAATAAGCTGTTGTTCTCTTTCTACTGTATTTGATGTTGTACTTACAATTTTATCAAGTTGAGATATTGAACCCGTTGTATTTCTTGCAAAAACATCTAATTTATCTGATAGAATAGCAACCTCAGGCATCTTTCCTGTTGCCATTTTTGGCATTAATTCAGACTGCAATTTTGATAAGAATTCACTCTTCTCTTCATCCGCCTCAGTTTGTGCATCCTTATATACTTTTATAGAAAAAAAGGTTGTTATAATTAACCCTATAACACTCGCAGACATTGCCCATTTTACACCATTAATTAAAGGTTGAATTGAATCTAAGGCATTGCTTCCCCCTTCAAAAGAAACGGAAAACAATCCTATTATAATTCCAATCATAGTAGCAGCCAACCCCAAGTATAAAGGAGCCGGGATTCTATTTTCAATTTGGTTTTCAATTGTTGAAGTGTGTTTATCTACAATATCCTTAATAAGATGAAAATCAATAGACGCCCCTTTGTTCTTTATTAAATAAACATTTATGTATTTTACAATAGTACTAAGGACTTTACTTTTCTGTGAATACTCAAGATATGTTATATTTATATCCCCTTTTATACCATCTTCAGCAAACAATATTTCACCTACATCTCCTGTTTTAAAAACACTTTTTGAAACCAGTTTTTGAGAAATTACAGGCAAAGTTTCAAAGTCAAAAATTGCTTTATACTGTACAATTTTATACCATAATTTCCTTGCTATATTTATCTGAAGTGCAATTATTGCTACAATAATAATAATTTCTATAATTCCGTACATCTTCTAGATAAATTTGATTTTTATTTTACTTTTCACTACCCAATCTTCTCCATCTAAAACAACCTCACCGACTTCTACCACTTTTATACCTTTTGCATCTGAATTATATGCATTTTCGTATTCACAAACTGTTTCTAAGTATATATTAGGAGAATTTAAAGCTCTTGATAAATCAGCTGTTTCAATTAAAGAAATATCCCCCTTATTAGTATTCTCATTTACATTTGCAACATATAATGAGGTTGGTTTTTCTACTGGGCTAGCATCTTCAATTGCAAATCTTCTCTCCTCAAAAGGTGATGGGAAGTAAATAAAATTCTTTTTTATTTCAGGAACTTTAAATTCGACTTTAATTGGTTTAGAATCTTCAATAGATCTATCATTTCCAGTAGACGATGTTATTCTATTACCTGTCGGATGATCTCCTTCTTTAACTTGAATATTATTGCTTGAGATTACTTTTGATAACCTTTTATTTTCCTTGTTAAGCTCCTTTATTATATTTTTTTGCTCATTAATTGTGTTTATCTGCCCCTCCCTTTCAATATCATTCCATCCACCTGAGTTTCTCCCCACCTCAGATTTAGAGCTTACGTAAGTCTTTTGTGGTTTAACTTTTAACAAAGTTCTTAGTCTTCTCAAGAAAAGAATATTTAATAATATCGAAAAAAATAACAGAGCATATAAAATCATTTGCCCCCAATCTATTCCTTTTCTACCTTGAATTACATCTAATTTTCCATTCTGTGAACTAACTTCTATACTTCGAGCATTAGAAAGTTCTTTTCTCTTTTCAGTCATTAACTTATCATAATGACTATTAATGACTTCTAATGCTTTTGTTCTATTAGAATTATTAGTCATAGTTTTCTCTGGTGTAAAACCTACAGTCTTAAAATGTTTTATTTTTACACTATCAATTAATTCCAACCTATAAGTCTGAAATATTTTAGCTCTTGTTTCCTCCCAACCTTTTGATAATATTTTAGCCACACTATCTAAATTTAGATCGTTTGTAAATTTAGAATACCCATCGTTTAGCTTTTTATAAGTTTCCCACTCTTGTTTTTGATCTTTACTAATTTTTTTTTTATCAAAATTAGATGACCAATCCCTTAAATCTTCCATATATGCAATGGTTAATTTAACCACTGCCCATTTATTTACTTTCTTGAATGCTGCTATACTATCATTTTTGTTAGTTTCTTGACCGTAACTACTATTTATGAGTAACAAACTAGTTATAAAACCTATTAAGATATTTCTCATTTTTATCTAGATTATTGGTTTACAATTTCACCAGCTAATTCATTTAGCTTACCTATCAATGGGAAAAAGAATAAAGTTTCTCCTAAAGGGTCTTCATCCACAGTATCAGACTTTAAATTATCTATACCTTGTAATTCATAGTCTAATAAGTCATCAGATTTTATTTGATTGAAAACTTTAGCCGATTTATTTGAGACATCAAAACTATCTTTAAAGTTTTGCTCTATCATTAATTTATTAAATAAACCATAAAAGTCTTCTACATTTTTAATTACTCCGCCAACATAAGACTTTGTTAGATCTTTATATTTAATAGTACTATCTGTAACCTTACTAATATTCTGTACAGCTAATTTATCAGAATTTCCAACACATATTTCTACTAGTTTAGTGTGATTCAAATCCTCTAAATCTTTACCTATATAGAAACCTCCCTTGCATGTAACCTCCTTAGGGTTTTCACTTGCACTTACAGAAATATTTGCGTCATTTTCATTAAAAACATTATTAAAAATGGCTTCAAAAAGTTTTTTAAAGAGGAGTATTTACTAGTGTCTTGATCAATAATTTGTAATGTCTTAGAACCGGTACCGCTAAACACAATGTTTCTAGGAGATTCTAATCCTTTTATTTTCATTAATTCGGCAATGTGATATACAATTGAACAATAAAATAATAAAAAGATAATTTTAAAATCGCTGTCATTTGCTAATTTCTCAGAAAAATCAAGATTTTTTAATTGCTTATCCTTTATATTTTTGTTATCATGTAAGGAAAAAAAATAATTTATAATATCTTGAGAGGTTTGGTTGTCGTTGTATAACTTTTCTAAAATTTCTAATTCTGCTTTTAAATCATTCTGAAGTAGAATTTCTTTGAATTCGGGATAATACTTTTGAACAAACCCATTGTTGTTTATATTGCCATTAAATCCATCTCCAAAAATAGCGTTACCTGCAAATTTAAATGATGAAATTAGTTTTGGCTCACCATCTGCATAAATCATTATATCTGTAGTACCTCCACCTATATCAACAGAAACAGAAGGCTTTGCCATTGCTCTAATACCTTCTTTTGCTTTATAATAATAAAAAGGCGCAATACTTTCTGGAAAATTTATTAGATTTTCTAAATTAACATCTGAACCAAAAACAGATTTAAAGTTGTCTTTCCATATTTTTCTCAATCGACTTAAATGAGCAGAAGACATACTAACTGGATAAAACCACGTCACCTTTGTATTGGCTAAATTGCCATCATTTATTAATACTTTGTTTTTACACAACATTAATAGTTCTTCAATGTAAAGAGATAAACGTCTATTACTATCCGTTTCATTATTCGCCCACTTTAAATCTGTAAACGCTTTTAAGTACTTTCTAATAGCTACTTTTTCATAATCAAAACCTGCATTTGCATCTGCAAAAACAAAAGTGGGTTTATCATAGTTAACATCTTTATTTTGAACCAAACAAGTTCTAAAAGGTGCGTTTCTCAATTCATCTTTACCAAAACTTTTACTAACCACCTCTTGTTTTAAATGTGATTCTCCATCTAATACAACTCTTATTGCTTCACTTCTTCTAGGTGTGTTATCTGGCATTAAAAAAGCTATTTGACCATCATTTTTAGAGATATCAAATGCTTTTTCACTACCCTGGCCTTCAATTTTATACTCAATATGAGAATTTGTTGTACCAAAATCAATGGCAAACTCATAATTATCACCTCCTGCTCCTTTATATTTTGGCCAATTAGGAATTAGGTAATTTACTGAATCATTATATTTAAGAGCTACAGCATCAAAACTATTTTGAATAATTGTTTGAGATGTTATATACGGACTTTCAGAACGTTGTTTTTGAACTTTATTGACATTATGGTTACTATCTTTTGTATTAACAACCTCTACATCTAGTTTACTCCCGTTTTGAGGCGAAACATCTGCCAATCCCAAAGAGTAAGTAGTATCCGTTTGATCGCTATATACAAATGGAAAAATAGAAAAAGCAAAAGATTTTTCTATAATAGTTCCCTTTTTAGGATCTGTATTACTATTTGGATAATAGATTTTTGTATACTGAATCGTTCCTCTTTTAATAGGAATATTTAAAACTACTTCCAGGCAATCTCCCGCCCTAGCATTAAACTGTATAAATTGCCCATCTTTAAGGTCATCTACATTAAAATAATCAAAAAATCGCTTAGTTAATGGTAGTAAATATTTGTTTTCACCCACCGTAAAGAATTTATCTTTATCAATATCATACGGTAATTTAATAATTGTATCCGTTAGAAAATCATTCATCGTCAAGTACGGATATTTATCCTCTTGTTCTGGTAACCTCCTATCTTTCAATTTACGTTTGTCTTCAACTGGAACTTCCGTAGCTGGATTCCAAAGATCAAACGTATACGTATATCTCAAGTTTAAAGGCTCAACTGGTAACACCAAAGGTTTTAATCCTTCTATGTTGTTATGTGTAGCAATTACTAAATCGCTACTTTCTTGAATTTTAACAGGATCTAAAACATACTGTTTTAAAGAAAAACCTGAAATAGCTTCTAGAGGTTGTCCTGCATTTCCATTAAACACAACATTTTGTAATGAATTTAAATATTGATTTGGATTTAAAGTCATTAATTCATTATAAAAACCTGAATCTATTTGAGCTATTTTAGCTAAACTACTTATCAAATAGATGTTAAACTCAGGAAAATATGAGTTAAAATTTGCTGTTTTAGATATTGCATATAAATATTTAACATATTCTCTATCTCTTTTATATAAAGGATGTAAACCATCATCTAGCATTATATCGCTTCCAAACTTTATATCAATTTCTTTAACGCCTGGAGCTGCAAAAAATAAAGTTCTTGGTGATGTCCCTCCTATAATTTTATGTTTGTATTTTAAGATGTAAATTTTATCTAATTTGTCAAAATTATACTGAGAACTATCTTGCTTTAAAAATAAATCTAACGTTTTTCCTAAATGTTTTTGCTCATTATTTCCGTTCAATAATTTATTTAAACTCGTAGTTTTATCCCAAGCTACTAATTCTAAATCTTTAAATTTATCATAATTAAATAAAATTTGCCCTATATCTAAGGCATCAGAAATTAATTTATGATTATCAGAACCTGTTGCTTTCCCATTCTTTTCAATACCATCTAATTGACCAGAGCTTCCTACAACATTAAATGCAGTTCTCACCAAATCTATTCTTGCGAATGGACTTGGAATTGATGTTGGTAACTTCTTACCGTTCCCTCCATCCGTATTAATACTACTAATTAAAGTACTGTTTATGGGTGTAGATGAAAACCAATCGTTTGTTAATGCTCCTTGACTATGTATTCTAAAAACTTTTTTTGCCATTATATCTTAATTTAGAATGTTATTAACCTGTTCCTCTAAAATTTCATCAAAAACCTTTATAAATCTTGATTCTTCTTCTTCTTTATCTAATTCACCACTTTTAATTAATTTATGTGCTGATTTAATTAAAATATCTCCAGTAGCTTTGTTTCTTGATAATAACCCACCTTTAGAAATTTGATTCCCAATAATGAAATCAAATAAAGAATCGTGTTGCTGATTATCATGAAATGGCATAAAAGAAACATCATTTGTTTTCATTTCATCAACCCACTCTTTATAGTAATTTAGAAAAGGAATAAACTCAGATTTGTAAAAATCTGTATTATAGAATTCTTTTTTTATACCATTTTCGCCATTAAAATGCCCTGGAGATTTCAGTAATTCTGTCATCGACTTTTCAACAAACTTATCTAGTAAATATAGTTTTGATAACGGCAGTTTTAATTTATCTTTTGCATCCTGTCCTAAACTATCAAATTTCAATTTCCCATTATCGTCTTCAATCCCAAATTCTTTTATTGCTGTTATATTACTCTGAGTAGAAGAAGGAATGTTTTTTACAAAATCTAGAATTGCTAATGCACCCGCTAATTCTACAAAATGAGCATCATTTTTCTGAGCTCCTTTTCCTTCAGCATATTTCATGTTATTATTTGCTTTATCACCTATATGATAAAATACATCTAACGAATTGTTGTTAAATATTGCATGTTCATAATAACTAAGTGCCGCTTTTGCTTTCCCAAAAAATGTTGTAGAATCAATTTCTTTTTCATTGTTATTATTATCAGACACTTTAAAATATGGTAAATAAGAAATAGCACCAATTGCAGCTCTACTTATTTTATCTGAATTAAGTCTACTAGAATCATTTGTTCTTAGATTCTTTAATAATAACGGAAAACCTGAAGCTCCAGTTCCTCCAAAAATTGAACTTATTATAAAAATTGCATCGCCTTCATTAAACGAATTTGAAAATTCGTGGTATTCTTGTGAGTCAACAATTTTATTTAAAACGACGCTCCCTATATTTGGATTTCCTTTGAAACCAACCGTCATATCTGCTTCAATATTTTCCTTGCTAAATAACAAATTTATTAAAGCTTTATTTTCATCATCTAACCCATTATAATCAATAGATTCTCCGAATTTTTGTCCACTTCCGTCAATGCTGAACTTAAAATTATTACTTAAGTTTGGGAGGTTTTCATTCGTTAATTGCGTTAATGTTTTAATTTTAGTTCCAAATAAAGAATTATCTTCCCCTGATTTATTAACGATATTTTGGTATTTCATTAAAATATCTGCAGTTCTATTTAAATCACCATTAGCTGTATCAGGGTCAATGATTATGGGAACTACCATATCAAAGTTATCATCTAATTTCACACCGGATGCTAAAAGCATAGTTAACGCTTTTATAACTCTAGAACCAGTTCCACCAATTCCAAAAACATATAATTTATTTGCCATAATTTAAAAAGGGTTATTTCTATTATTTGTACTTAAAAGCCTGAATGGGATAATCGATAAGATGATTGCTACAATTAAGCTACAACCTAGCGTAATCATACTCATTTGAAAGATAAAATAATGAGCATCTGGTTGTCCGTTCTCACCTGTATAATTCCCTAAATATTGAATAATTTCGGGATTATTATATAGTATTAAAGATGCACCTATATATGAAAAGATAGACACAATAAATATTGTAACCCACCATTTTAATTTAGATGAACTTACGGGATCCCAAAATTTATAGAAAGTGGTTAGTAAAAGTAATGGTGTAAAAATTAATAATAAACAGATCTTACTATAATCAACATTGTTATAGACAGCATTTAGTAATTCTTCGTATGTATCCCAATTTAAAAAAAACTCGAATAGTGGTGCAATTTCATTCATATTAATTTGCTTTAACTTTTATATTAATTTTAAAAAACTCTTTTTTATCACTTACCTTTTGATATGCTTTTGATACACCTGCCATCAATCTATCAAAAGCAAATGTAGTAGAGGTATCATTTTTTATGGAACAATCATAAACAGTACCTGTTTTAGTAATCCATTCAGGTGAATTAATATCAAGACTCAAGCTTAAATCTCCGTATAGTTTTGTTTTAGCTTTTACAACTACTATATGAGTGTAAGTAAATTTTCCTTTTTCATTTTGGGCATTAACCCATTTATATGATTTACTTCCTTTATCTAAATCACTTACTTTTTTTATTTCTTCTATTTTATAACCAGTATTATCTTCTATGGAATAATTTGAAGTATTTAATAAATACGATTCAGGAATTGAGCTTTTAGAATAGTCCACCCCTATACCAAACTGAAGATATCTATCTTTAAGTAAAACTCCTTTTTTAGATGATTTTTCTGCGTCACCAATTTCTTTTACAACTGATTTACGACCTGATTGTTTAAAATTCCCTTTTTTTTCTTCTCCTTGGGTTAATACAGTATAATTAACATTTAGATCCTTAGTAATAATAAACCTAGACTCCTCTTCTAACCCTTTTAAATCATCTTTAATCACTATGTTTTCGAACGTTTTATTTATAACGTCTTTATTACCAAATAAAAAGAGATAATAAGGTCTAGTCTGATTAATTTTAATTGCTTTATGTCCTGGTTTACATGTTTCAGAATAATAGGTTCCCTTAAAGTTCGATGTCATTTTTAGAACCACCGTTTCTAGTTCATTGTACATAAGTGCTTTTTTAAAAGCATCTTCTATATCAATCTCAACTAAAGCAATATTTCCACCTTTCATAGAATAAATTCCATCAGTAATAACAATACTTAGATTATTCCCTTTGGCATTTTTAATTGCATTGGTAAAAATAAATTTATGATCAGAATTCCCTATTCCTGTTGTTGCAATCTTTTTATTAGCAATTTTATCTTTAAGATTGGTTTGCGAATATTCTTTTGTATTTACAAAATATGTAGAAAGACTATCCTCCTCAGCATTAAGTAATATTCTTCTAACAGTTTGCTGAAAACTTTCTCCATTTAAATACCCATTCATGCTCAATGAATTCTCAAAATAAAAGTTAATTTCGTTGATATCAACCTTCTCTTCAGCCTTTATATTTATTTTTTTAAGAGGTTCTTCTTTTTTTGTAGTTCTTTTTTTGGGGTTATCTCTTTGGCAACTAATAGTGGTTATTACACACAAAATTGTAAAAAATATAATGTTGAAAGTTTTTTTCTTCATAGAATAAATATGTGTTTATTATTAGACAGTTTTAATTATATCATAAGAAAAACATCTAACTCTATGAATAGAAAACACATTAGTATTAAAAATCTTTAAATCTTTAGACGTCTAAAATGAGAAACTCTATTACTAACTGAAGTTCATTGTTAAATTATAGTATGAATTTCGTTCGTAAACATCAATTTCTTATGAATGACAAACAAAACTAAATGAATAGAAAGTAGTTTTATTACGGGTTTCCGTAATAAAAAACTAAAAGCTAATCTAGTAAAGAGAAACAATATAAATAAACCAATATTTTTATCTTAAAAGCGGAAAAACATCATAAATATATACAACCTCACTTTTCTCTATATCAAAATGAGGAACCTGTCGTTGTAAGTTTGGTGGTAAGTTTTTAATTTTATGATAACGTTTTAAACTAGCAGCTAATTTCATAATATCTCCCTTTGTTGCTGGTTTATTTTCTCCAGGTGTAAATATATTTTTGGCAAGTTCAACTAAAGTTGTGCCAAATGCTGCATTTGCAACTCCAGCTGTACTTACTTTGTCAACTTTCACACTACCCTGTGCATCTAAACTTTTTTCTTTTAGTTAAACGACAGATATATTCGCGTTTTTTAAACGATGATTTGAAACCCTGCAAGAATCATTACAGAACTTTTGAACACCCCTCCGTTTTGGAACATATTCTTTCTTACAATATTGACATAAATAGCTTCAATTTTTCATAATTAAAGAAGATAATCAACAGTTCAAATTCAATTTAGTTTTGCCTTTTAATTGTATACAATGACATAAAACAATTCTTAATTAGTAAAGATTACTTTTGAATTTTAATTTTAAAAACACTTTCCAATAAAAAATTTTGCGATTCTAAATCTGTAATTATCTTCTCTTTTTTTCGCTTTGACTTTTGTTTTGGTGTAACAACTTCTTCCTGCTCTACTATCGGAATTTTAAAGTTATCGATAACATTTTCTCTCATATAGTCTTCTTCCTCTTGCGTTTTTCTAAAACTAGGAAAAGCATTATCGATATTTGTTTTATGGATAGCTAGAGCACTTTCTTGTAATATAAAAAGGCCTAAATACTTTTTAAAAATTTCATTATTTCCTGAATTAACATCGTTCATCATTAACTCAGTGACATATTGCATTACAAATACATGGTCCTTATACTTATTTATTAGAAATGAAAATTGTGTTGGGTTTAAAGCTATTTGATAGTCTATTAAATCAAATAAATTTTCACCTAAAATACTTTGCTTTTTTAAAACTTCTTGAGATTCATCTTTATCATCAATAAAAACAATATCCATCTCCTTTTTTGCTAGTATCAATACATCAAAAAGCCAATCAATTTTAAGAAGTTCTTCTTCTTCAAGAAGATGTTTATAATATGCTTTAGGAATATAAAGTAATAGAGGATAAGTTGCCCTATCTCTTAACTCCTCATATATCACATTAACTTTTCTAGTTTCTTTACTCATATTCTAACTAAATAATTTTGAGTAATCTTCTGGTAGTTCAGCATCTATTTTTCTCAAGTACTTTTCTAATGCACTCATTGTACTATGACCCGTAATCAACATTAATTTACTTTTTGCTTCAAAAGGAGCTGATTTTTCTCTTAATTTCCTATAAAGTTTAGTTATAAAAGTGTGTCTGAAACTGTAAATTCCGTAATCTTCATTTAATTTAAAATGTTCTTTTACTACTTTTCTAAATCTTTTTGAAAAATGATCTCTTCTATTGGTTTCATTAGCGTTCCAAAAAGCGCCTATTTTATCTGGCGTAAACAAAAACGATTCTTTATCTAGTTTTGACAAGTCTGGTAATTCATCAAACAGAATACTTGGAATAATTTTCGTTTTTAAATGACTATTTTTTGCTTTGAATTGAACTGTCTTATCTTCAATATTTATATCTTTAATTTTTAAACGACATACCTCAATTGGGCGAATAAAATTATAAGAAACAAATTTTATAAAAAGCAATAAAAGTGGATCTTGTTTTTCTAAAAACTTAAATATAGCTTCTTGTTGTTTTAAAGTATACGTTTTATTTCTTTCTGGTTTAGATTTTAAAACAGGAATGGTTTTTATATAATTTTCATTAACTATATCATTGTTTTTTAATACTTGAAAAATACTTCCTAATTCTGTTCTAAAATTATTACGATTTCTTGTACTTGTTTTTAAAACAATTCCATTTAAATAATCCATTAAATTTTTTCTAGAAATCTCATTTATATTTTTTTTATCAGCATGTTTTTCTTCTAACCAATTGATAAATAATTTAATTTTTCTTCTATAATCTCTAATTGTACGATCGCTTACTTCCTTTTCTTTTAATTGCAGTGCAAATTCAAATGCTTTTTTTATTGAAAGCACTGCACCTTTTTCATTCTTTTCTACTTCTTTTTCTTCATTTGCACTGCATTTCACTGTATTTTCATCGATTTGCACTGCACTTGCACTGCAATCTTCTTTTTTTGCACTGCATTTTACATCATTTTGCACTGCTGCAGTGGCTTCTTTTTTATTTAATGAAACAAGTGCACTATTAGCTTCTAAAGCGTTCTTAACAGCTTCTTTTATAGCATCATTTATTAATAAAGGAAGTGTATCTTCTTTAACTACTTTTATAGGAGTAGTTTCTTTAATTGGTTTTCTTAAATTCTGATACAGTTCTGTATTATCTTCAAAAGGATTAAATCCTTGTTTTAATAAAAAAAGTAGATTTTTTCTGTAAGAAGACAAGACACTCATTCTTGCTTCTTTTGTTTTATAATGATTTACCTTACCATATACATTTGCCATTCTTTCCAATTTACCACTTTGTGGATTTCTAAATGAAAAATAGACATACCAACGTTTAGTTAAATCTCCTTTTGCAGTGTAAATTTTTGGTAATGAAAACAATGACAAAACTTTTGAATCGTGTTCCAAATCGTGTTCAATTTTTGTAGTAAAGGTAAGAAATTCGTGAATTGATTGCATAAAAAAACAGTTTAGAGACCTAAACTGTTATTTTACACTGATTTAAAGTAGTAGCGGGAACTGGACTCGAACCAGTGACCTTCGGGTTATGAGCCCGACGAGCTACCTACTGCTCTATCCCGCGATATTATTTCAGAAAAAACAACTTAGCTATTAACTTTCGATTCATAAATTCGACATGTTATTTCCGGACTGCAAATATACATCTTATTGAAACAATTGACCAAACTTTTTTTTACTTATTTTTTAATTAATTTTTAATCCTCTAAATTCTAATCAAATATAAAAACTAATTACCTTTGCAATATGACACATAAATCTGGTTTTGTAAATATTATTGGAAATCCTAATGTAGGTAAATCAACTTTAATGAATGCATTGGTTGGAGAAAAACTATCTATAATCACTTCTAAAGCTCAAACTACAAGACATAGAATTCTTGGAATTGTTAACGAAGATGATTATCAAATTGTATTTTCTGATACTCCTGGTATTTTAAAACCTGCTTACGAGTTACAATCTTCTATGATGGATTTTGTAAAATCTGCATTTGAAGACGCTGATATTCTTATTTACATGGTAGAAATTGGTGAAAAAGAATTAAAAAACGAAGCTTTCTTTAAAAGAATTATCCATAGTGAAATTCCAATTATTTTATTACTTAACAAAATTGACAAATCTTCTCAGGAAGAAGTTGAAGAAAAGATAGAATACTGGAAAAATAAAGTACCAAATGCAGATGTCTTTGTAATATCTGCACTAGAAAATTTTAATGTTCCTGCAGTTTATGATAAAATTAAAGAATTATTACCTGAAGGTCCAGCTTTTTATCCAAAAGATCAATTAACAGACAAACCAGAACGCTTTTTTGTAAATGAAAAAATAAGAGAAAAAATTCTATTACACTACAAAAAAGAAATTCCATATTCTGTAGAAGTGGAAACAGAAGAATTTATAGAACAAGAAAATATTGTAAAAATTCGTTCTGTAATTATGGTAGAAAGAGACACTCAAAAAGGTATAATTATTGGTCATAAAGGTTCTGCCATAAAAAGAGTTGGTGCTGAAGCTAGAAAAGATTTGGAAAAATTCTTTGAGAAAAAAGTATTTATAGAATTATATGTAAAAGTCAATAAAAATTGGAGGAGTGATAAAATTCAGCTAAAACGTTTTGGCTATAACCAAAACTAATCTATTACTTGAATCATAAAATCATGTAAACCTTCCATTTGTTGTTTTCCTGTAGATTTCCCAATTTTACCTAAAAAATATAAAAGCGTCCAAAATAGTGGTAAAAAAACCATCATAATTACTGGTAAAACTATAGGTTCATTTAAAGATAGTTTACTGTAAAGCATCACCCCAAAACCTAAAAATGAGATTCCAATAACAAAATGGACAAACATAAAAAGTGTCCAAACTTGTGGTTTAGGCCCAAATAAACCTTTTAAAAGAGATGATTTATTTGTTTTTTCTATTATTTCTAGGTGCAACTGAGGAGACCAAAAATGTTCCTCTTTTTTTGAAACTCTTATAAAAATATGCCCATCAACAATACTTCCTTTATAGGTAGTTTGCTCTTTTTTAAACTCATCAGAAAAACGTTTTAAAACCAACTCTTTACTATTTTCTAAATCAATTGTAAACCTTGGACGTAAAAAAACTTCGCTATTTCTTTTTTCAACTATCAGACTCATTTTATTAATATTTAGAATCTAACTTCATTGTAATGGATACCATTTTTACTCTTAAAGATGTTTTAAATATACCTTCCAAAGAAAATACTATTGCTGTAAAATTATTTTTCATATTAAAATCAATTTAGAACCCCTCTAAAGTTATAACAAATAATCGTATGTTAAATTGTATCTTTGCAAAAAATTTCAATTAGTATGAATAGCATTGTTGCCATTGTAGGAAGACCAAATGTAGGAAAGTCAACACTTTTTAATAGATTGGTTCAAAGAAGAGAAGCTATTGTAGACTCTGTTAGCGGAGTTACAAGAGACAGACATTATGGAAAATCTGACTGGAATGGTAAAGAGTTTTCTGTAATAGATACTGGTGGTTATGCTGTTGGTTCTGATGATATTTTTGAAGAAGAAATTAGAAAACAAGTATATCTTGCAATTGATGAAGCAGATATTATAATTTTTGTAGTTGATGTTGAAGAAGGAATTACACCTATGGATTCTGAGGTTGCAAAACTTTTAAGAAAGGTAAAAAAACCTATCTTTTTAGCTGTAAATAAAGTTGATAATGCAATGCGTGATACAGATGCTGTTGAATTTTACAATTTAGGTTTAGGTGGTTACCATACTATTTCTTCTATAAATGGTAGTGGAACAGGAGATATTTTAGATGCAATTACAGAAAAAATGCCAGAGGCAGAAGAAATTGACCTAGAAAAAGAAGAACTTCCTAGGTTTGCTGTAGTTGGTAGACCAAATGCAGGAAAATCATCTTTTATAAATTCTTTAATTGGCGAAGACAGGAATATAGTAACCAATCTTGCAGGTACTACAAGAGATTCTATTGATACTAAATATAATAGATTTGGTTTTGATTTTAATTTAGTTGATACTGCAGGAATTCGTAAAAAATCTAAAGTAAAAGAAGATTTAGAGTTTTATTCGGTTATGCGTGCTGTACGTTCTATTGAATATTCTGATGTAATAATTTTGGTTGTAGATGCAACTCGTGGATTTGAAGGTCAAGATCAAAATATATTTTGGCTTGCAGAAAAAAACAGAAAAGGTGTTGTAATCTTAATTAACAAGTGGGATTTAATTGAAAAAGAAACTAACACAATGCGTGATTTTGAAGCAATGGTTAGAAAACAAATTGAACCTTTTACAGATGTACCAATTGTATTTATTTCTGCATTAACAAAACAACGTTTATTTAAAGCAATAGAAACTGCTGTAGAAGTTTTTGAAAAAAGAAAAAAGAAAATACCAACAAGTAAACTTAATGATGTAATGTTAGACATTGTTAAAAGTTACCCACCACCAGCTACAAAAGGTAAATTTGTAAAAATAAAATATTGTATGCAGTTGCCAACTCCAACTCCACAATTTGCTTTTTTCTGTAACTTACCTCAGTATGTTAGAGACCCTTATAAACGATTCTTAGAAAATAAATTAAGAGAGATTTACGATTTTAGAGGAACACCAATTACAATATATTTTAGACAGAAATAAGGATTATTCTGTAACTTTTGTTACCTTAACACGTCTAACTGATTAGTACTATTGTATAACTTTTACTTTTTAATAGGACATGAAAATTATTGAATCGGAATTTGTAACAGAAACCGAATTACCTTTACAACTAAAGATCTCTTTTAGTAAAGTTTTCGATTTTTTTGAAAAATACACAAAAAAGGAATTTATAAACCATCCTTTTCATAGTGCAGCTCTCAATATGGTTGAGCTTATAAAAAAACACCCAGAATTAATTGATGGTTTTTCTGATTATTCTTTGTTGCATAAATACCAAGAACAAATAGATTTATTATTAAATCCTTTATTTCCAGAAGCCCTATTATTAAATGAAATAAAAGCAGCTAGTATCCCCTTTTCTTTTACCTCATTTAAGTTTACAGACAGATTTGAGAACATTATTAAAAATGCAGGAGAAAATTACAAATTAAACGTTCGTAATTTTGAAGAAGACTCTATGTACATTATGTCTTGTACATTTATTTTAGGATTTGTTTATGGATACCAAATAGATGTAAAAAGACCATTTTATTTTGATATTCCAGACAAAACAACTGGAACAATGAAATATTATAGAGCAACATTTAATGCAGATTTTTCAGACATTACTCCTACTGAAAGCGCTCCTTCAATAACCGAAAATGATGTAAAGCAATTATTAAATAACTTTAATAACATAGACCTTTGGAAAGAAAAGTTTCCTCCAAATAGTTATATTTTTAAAGGATTTGGTTTAATAAACTTATTCGATGTAACTTCAGAAGAAATGTTGTCTTCAATTAAAGCAAACTTATTAGAAGGTGGCGATTTTTTAATTGAAAAACTTCAACAAAATCTAAGAGATTTTTATAGTATAAAAGATTTAAAATTAGGATTTTCATTTTTTGATAACATCAACACTAAAATTTGTGATAGCAAAGCTGAAAAAACAAACAGTTTAATTTTAAATAAAAATGCTGAAATAAAATGCGATTCAGGTTACTTTTGTGATGGTATTTTAGAAAAAGTATTTAAAGAACAACAAGTTTTTACCATTTCTGATGTTGAAGAATATGGTAAACATTCTAATAAAAATGGTTTTTACAAAAATCTTATAGATTCTAATATTCAGAGTATTATTTTAATTCCAATAAAAGCTTCAGAAACTGGAGATTTAGCTTTATTAGAAATAGCTTCACCTAGAGCTTACGAATTAAATTCTATAACTATAAACAAGTTAAAAGACATTGTTCCTGTTTTTAGAGCTGCTGTTAAAAGGTTTTCTGAAGAACACCAAAATGCTCTAGAAGCTACAATTCAAGAAAATTACACATCTATACATAATTCTGTAAAATGGCGATTTTATGAAGCTGCAGAAAAATATTATGATGCAAATCTTACCAATGAAAATGCTAAATTAGACGAAATTGTTTTTAATGATGTGTATCCTTTATTTGGTCAAAGTGATATAAAAGGATCTTCAAATGCTAGAAATTTAGCTATAAAACAAGATTTAATTACTCAGTTAACATTAGCTATTTCTGTACTTAAAGATGCTTGTAAATCTGAAAAACTACCTATTTATAACGAATTAATGTTTAGAGTTTCTACATATTTAAATGATGTAGAAAATGGTTTAAGTGCAGGTGATGAAGTAAATATTTTAGAGTTTTTAAACAGAGAAATTTACCCTGTTTTTAATCATGTAAAAGACATAAACTCAAGACTTTTTAACAAGGTAAGTGTTTACATGAATCGTTTAGATGACAAATTAAATGTTGTTTACGAAAAAAGAAAAGAATATGAAGACAGTGTTACACTTCTTAATGACAAACTAGCTAAGTTTTTAGACAATAAACAAAAGGAAGCTCAAGATATGTTTCCTCATTATTTTGAGCGTTATAAAACTGATGGTGTTGAGTACAATATGTACATTGGGCAGTCAATAACAAATGAAAAAACATTTGATAGTTTGTATTTGTATAACCTTCGTTTATGGCAATTACAAACAACTTGCGAAATGGAAAATTTGGCATTTTATGAACGTAAAAACATGCAACATGATTTAAGAGTTGCATCATTAATTTTAGTTCATAGCAATGCAATGGCTATTAAATTTAGGATGGATGAAAAGCAATTTGATGTTGATGGAGCTTATAATATTAGATACGAAATCATAAAAAAACGAATTGACAAAGCACATATTAAAGGCACACAAGAACGTTTAACTGTTCCTGGTAAAATAGCAATTGTTTATTCTCAAGACAAAGATGCTTTAGAATATATTAAATACATTAACTACCTTCAATCTAAAAATCAAATTGGTAAAATTGAGTTCTTAGAATTAGAAGATTTACAAGGTGTTACAGGTTTAAAAGCATTAAGAGTTGAAGTAATTTATCAAAAAGATTTTGATGAAAATAAAACCATTTCTTTTAATGATTTAATTAAAGAAATAGAGGCTTAATATTTAAAAAAAGCTACCAGTTTCTAATATTTTAAACGAAATTGCAAAAGCTAAAACACTTACAATTATACCAATCATAAATACAGTATAAGTAATTCTTAGTATTTTATATTTTCTATCTAAAACTAAACCTAAAAAATATAAATCTTTAGTTAAAGAACCGTACAAATACTCTTTGTCTTGCATCATTTCTGTTATACCCCATTCAAATTCATCTAATTTCATTTGATGAAAATTACCAAAGAACAATAAATTAACTTTTTTATTAGCCACATCTTCTTTTGTAAATTTTCCTTGAGTTACATTTGGTCTGGTTGCCAAAATTGATAAAATAATAGAAGCTACAGTAAATATTATAAAAATTACTGTTGGTAAAATTAAATAACTGTTAGATGGGTTATCTAATTTTGGCATTAAATTAGAAAGCGCTAAAGAAACAATAATTGCATTTACAGACAGTAAAATATTTGCCTTAGTATCTGCAATATTACTAAGTGTCATATGATTTTTTAAAGCTACCCTAAACATTGTTTCTACACCACGTTCTGGCACTTTTTCTTTATTTTTCTTTAAATTTAAAGCATCTTGTTTTTGCTTAAACTTTTTACGTTCATCTTTTAATTCTTTCTGACTTTTAAAAAGTTTAGATAAGTTTTTTTCTTTTGCTTTAGTCCAATTTTTTAATGCAAATTCTGTATTAAAACGATGGTATTCTGTAAAAAATTCAATATTTCCAGATATCCATTCTGAATCAGTAACTTTTTTAGCTCCTGTTAATTCCCACTCTTTTCTTAGTAATGAAGTATAGTCTAAAAACTTTTTTGATGCTAAATGTGCACAATCTGCATCAGCAATTATTTTTTCTAAATCATCTTTAGGTTGATGATTCATTTTTGTAGCAAGTATAATTCTACAAACCTCATCAACTCTATCTTGCTTAATAGATGATTTTTTTAAAAATTCTGAAGCAATTCTAACACTTTCTTCTTCATGATTTTCTGCACCAGAAACAAACCCTGTATCATGAAACCAAGCTGCAATTTCTAAATTTTCTGTTGATAATTCATCAAGTCCAAGATTTTTAGATAATTCTTTAGTTTTAGAAACAACCCTTTGAGTATGTCCTAAATTATGATATACATATTTTCTTTCTAAATCAGAATTTAATATTTTAGAAACATGTTTTTCAACCTCAGTAATTAATGTACTCATGTAAAATTATTTTATAAATGAATTGATATTATTGATAAAACAACTATCAACAATATCAATATTCGTCGTAAATTTATGAATTGCTTTCAAAGCATACAAATTAAGAATTATTTGTAAGGTAACAAGTGTTTTAACGTCTAAAAAAACAGAAAGCATAACAATAATAATTTAGAAAAGAAAGGAAACCACAATATGCTTACTTGGAAAGAAATTATCAATTTTACTTTAAAAGGAAACCCAACTCCAGACAAAAGAGTTGAAAAATCTGAAAAAGAATGGAAAGCTCTATTAACTGAAGAGCAATTTAGAATTACAAGATTAAAAGGAACAGAAAGACCTCACACAGGTGCTTTATGTAGTATTTATGAAGAAGGTAAGTACAACTGTATTTGTTGTAACACTCCTTTGTTTGATTCTACTATAAAGTTTGACTCTAGTTCTGGATGGCCAAGTTTTACACAACCCATTAAAGAAAATGCTATAAAATATCATAAAGATATTTCTTTTGGTATGGTTAGAGTAGAAGTTATGTGTAATACTTGTGATGGTCATTTAGGACACGTTTTTCCTGATGGTCCAGAACCAAGTGGATTACGTTATTGTATAAATTCTGAATCTATGATTTTAGAGAAAGAGAATTCTTAAAATGAAAAATAATTTACAAATTGCCACTTTAGGAGGTGGATGTTTTTGGTGTACAGAAGCTGTATTTCAAGAAGTAAAAGGTGTAGAAAAAGTTGTATCTGGTTATGCTGGGGGTCATGCTCCAGGAAAACCAACTTATAGAGAAATTTGCTCTGGTTTAACTGGTCATGCAGAAGTAATTCAAATTACATTTAATGCAGATTTAATTTCATATGAAGACATTTTAGTCATTTTTATGACAACACATGATCCTACAACTTTAAACCTACAAGGTGCAGATAAAGGAACACAATATCGATCTGTAATATATTATCACAATGACCATCAGAAACTGATTTCTAAAGAGGTTTTAAAACAGATTCAAAATTATTATGATGATAAAATTGTGACAGAAATTAGCCCTTTACCTGTTTTTTATGAAGCAGAAAAAGAACATCAAAATTATTATAGAGAAAACTCTCAACAAGGATATTGCAGCTATGTTATTGCTCCAAAATTATCAAAATTGAGAAAATTACATGCAGACAAATTAAAGTAAAAATGTCTGTTCGAGCGCAGTCGAGAACTAATAAAACTTTTCGACTTCGTTCAAGGAAACAGTTAAAATGAAAAAAATCATTAAATTATTTGGTACAGAAAGGTGCCATAAATCTCAATATTATAAAACATTTTTAGAAACGCGTAATTTAGATTACGCGTTTTTAGATGTAGAACAAAATGAAAACTTTGCAGAAGAATTACGTAACTTGTATGAAAATAGAAAACTAAATTTCCCTACAATTACCATAAATGATAAAAAACTAAGAAATCCTTCTAACAAAGAGCTTCAAAAATGGATTGACAATTTATTATGAAACTAAACATAAAAAACATATTTACATCAGAATTACCAGCAGATACTATTTTAGAAAACTCTAGAAGACAAGTTTCTGAAGCTGTTTATTCTTTTGTAAAACCTAAGAAAACCAAAAAACCAAAAGTTATACATGTTTCGCAAGAAATGACTCAAGAATTAGGTATTTCTGAAGATGAAACAAAATCAGAATTCTTTAAAAACATTGTAACTGGAAATGAAATTTATCCAAATACAAAACCATATGCAATGTGTTATGGTGGACATCAATTTGGAAATTGGTCAGGTCAATTAGGAGATGGAAGAGCTATTAATTTATTTGAAATTGAACACAACAGCAAAAACTGGAAAGTCCAATTAAAAGGCGCTGGTGAAACCCCATATTCTAGAACTGCAGATGGTTTAGCAGTTTTACGTTCTTCTATTAGAGAATATTTATGTAGTGAAGCCATGTTTCATTTAGGCATTCCAACAACACGTGCATTGTCTTTAAGTTTATCTGGTGATGATGTTTTACGTGATGTTTTATACAATGGAAATCCTGCTTATGAAAAAGGTGCTATTGTTTCTAGAATTTCTCCTTCTTTTTTACGCTTTGGCAATTTTGAAATTTTTGCAGCAAGAAAAGATTTAAAGAATTTAAAAAAATTAGTTGATTATACTATCAATCATCATTTTTCGCATTTAGGAAACCCTTCAAAAGAAAATTATATCAACTTTTTTAAAGAAGTTTCAGAACGTACTTTAAAAATGATAATTGATTGGCAAAGAGTTGGTTTTGTTCATGGAGTAATGAATACTGATAATATGTCTATCTTAGGTTTAACTATAGATTATGGACCTTATGGTTGGTTAGAAGGTTTCGATTTTGGTTGGACACCAAATACAACAGATAGACAAAACAAACGATATAGATATGCAAATCAACCCAATATTGGTTTGTGGAATTTATATCAACTAGCAAATGCTTTGTACCCAATAATTGAAGAAGTAGAACCTTTAGAAGCTATTTTAAATCAATATAAAATAGATTTTGAAAAGCAATCTTTACAAATGATGAAAACTAAATTAGGTTTATTTGTAGCTGATGAAGATGATATAAAATTGATTCAAGAATTAGAAGACAACCTACAATTAGCAGAAACAGATATGACTCTGTTTTTTAGATATTTAAGTAATTTTTCAGAAGCTTCTACGGCTTTTAAACTCATTGAAAATGCTTTTTATGATTTAGAAAACATCTCTAAAGATGTAAAAAAAAGATGGGATATTTGGTTTCATAAATATGAAAACAGACTTAGCATAGAAAGGGTTTCATTTGAAGAAAAAAAACAAAAAATGAATGACGTAAATCCTAAATATGTGTTACGCAATTATATGTCTCAAATGGCAATTGATGAAGCAGATAAAGGAAATTACGATTTAATTGATGAATTATATCAACTCTTAAAAAAACCATATTCTGAACAACCAGAAAATGAAAAATGGTTTGCAAAAAGACCAGAATGGGCAAGAAACAAAGTAGGTTGTTCTATGTTATCTTGTAGCTCATAAAAAAATAAATTAATTTGTCCTTTCGACCTTGTGGAGAAATCTATACAATTTCAAAATCAATAAAAAGATTTTTCGACTTTATTATTTTGCTCTGCAATGCTATCTTCAAACAAAATATATTTTGTTTTCAATAATGCTCAAAATGACAATTCTAAAAAAAATAAAATTATGATTGGTTTAGGAACTGCTGCCTTAGGAAGACCTCAATATATAAATGTACGTCAAGAAGATTGTGATAACTCAAATTTAACTGAATTTAGAAAACAAAGTTTTTCGGTTATAGAAGATGCTTATAATGCTGGAATTCGATATTTTGATACTGCTCCTGGTTATGGATTAGCAGAAGAATTAGTTTTAGAATGGTTGCAAACTAAAAACGACAAAACAATTGAAATTGGAACAAAATGGGGATATACATACACAGCAAATTTTGATGTAAATGCAGCAGTTCATGAAGTAAAAGAACATAGTTTAGCTAAACTGAATGAACAATGGAAATTCTCTAAACAATTACTACCTTACTTAAAAGTGTATCAAATTCATTCTGCAACTTTAGAAACTGGAGTTTTAGAAAATGAGGATGTTTTAAATGAATTGGCGCATTTAAAAAAAGAGCACAATCTTAAAATCGGAATTACAACTACAGGGACTAATCAAATTGAAGTAATTAAGAAAGCTTTAAAAGTTGAAATTGATGGAGAACAATTTTTTGATTTATTTCAAGTAACGTATAATTTTTTAGACCAAAGTTTACAAGAAATTTCAGAAGAATTACTTAGCCAAAATAAATCTATAGTAATTAAAGAAGCTTTGGCAAATGGTCGTGTTTTTAGAAATGAAAACTATCCTCATTATCAAAAAATGTATGCTACTTTAGAAGATTTAGCATCAAAATATAATGTTGGTATAGATGCAATTGCACTAAAATATGGTTTACAAACTATTCCAAATGCTACAGTTTTAAGTGGTGCAAGTAATACCAATCAATTTTCAGAAAATCTAAAAGCGAATGCTTTTATGCTTTCTGATGATGATATTGAGTTACTCAGTTCTTTTAAAGTTTCTCCTGATTTTTATTGGACTGAAAGAAAACAATTGCAATGGAATTAAACAAAATTGCTTTTGGAGGTAGTTGTCATTGGTGTACAGAAGCTGTTTTTCAATCTTTACTTGGAGTTGAAAAAGTGGAACAAGGTTGGGTAGCTTCTACCCAGAAAAACAATACTTTTTCTGAAGCCGTAATTGTTCATTTTGATAGCTCAAAAATCAACCTAAAAACCCTAATTGAAATTCATTTATTAACACATAAAAGTACAAGTAATCATTCTATGCGTTCTAAATATCGCTCTGCGATTTATTATTTTACTTCTAATCAAAAATTGGAAAGCTTAAAAATAATTGATAAATTACAACGTCAATTTAACAACAAGATTATAACTCAGATTTTAGAATTTCAACAATTTAAACCTTCAACAAAAGAATTTCAAAATTATTATCAATCTAACCCTGAAAAACCTTTTTGTAAAAGATATATAAATCCTAAACTAGCTCTTTTACAAAAAGAATATAAAAACGAATTCAAGGGTAAAATCATTTCATAAAGAAAAGCTTAAAAGTTACTATATTAGTAATCTAATAATAGAAACTATTAATGATTCACGAACTCAAAGAAATTATAAATCAAGCATACATCAACCAAAAAAAGGGATTGAAAAACGTATTAGCATCTGTGGTTCATTTAGAAGGTTCATCTTACAGAAAACCAGGAGTTAGAATGTTAATTTCTGAAAATCTAAGTTCTGTTGGTGCTGTTTCTGGAGGTTGTGTTGAGAAGGAAATTATTCAAAGATCAAAGTCTGTTTTTAAAGATAATAAACCTAAAATAATTACTTACGATGGTAGATATAGGTTGGGTTGTGAAGGAGTATTATATATTTTATTAGAGCCATTTTCTATTTCAGACGAACTGCTTAATGCATTTTCAAATGCAAATAAAAATAGAGAAACAATAAAAATTGAAAGCAATTTTAAAACTGAAGATGAAGTTTTTGGCAATTTTGGATCTTGTATAACTTTCAAAAACAAAACAAATTATTCCTTTTCTAACACTTTTAATTACACTTCTAAAAAAGGAAATATTTTTACTCAAATATTACAACCAAGTTTTAGATTAATTATTATTGGAGGAGAACATGATGCCGTAAAACTTTGTAAAATAGCGGCTAATTTAGGTTGGGAAATAAATGTTATTACTTCTGCAAAAGACAGCAAACAAATCTCTGATTTTCCTGGAGCAAATTCTGTAGTTGGTGACTCTCCTGAAACAATTCAATTTTCTAATATTGAAGAGAATACTGCTATCGTAATTATGAATCATAGTTACGTTCAAGATTTAAAATATGTAGTAAAACTATCTGAATACAACCCAAAATATATAGGTATTTTAGGTGCTCCAAATAGAAGAGAACGTTTATTTAATGAACTTTTTGAGTTTGTACCTGATATTTCTGATGAATTTTTAGAAAATATATACACTCCTGCAGGACTACATATTGGCGCACAAACTCCCGAAGAAATTGCAATTTCTATTATTGCAGAAATTTTATCAATTTCAAGAAAAAAAGAACCTTTTTCTTTGAGAAAATTAAATGGTAAAATTCATGGATAATATGAATTCTATAGCTGTTTTAGTTTTAGCTGCAGGTAAATCTTCTAGAATGAAAGACATAAAACAGCTTCTAAAAATAAATAACAAAACATTATTAGAAACTGCTTTAGAAAACGGTAAAAAAATAAATCCAGATAATGTAATTTGTGTTTTAGGTGCTCATGCAGAAAAAATTAAAAAAGAAACTTCAACAAAAAATATCACATACATCTTTAATAATAATTTTGAAAAAGGTTTAAGCTCTAGTATTGTTTGTGGTGTTAATTATATTGCTAAAGAACATTCAAATTTAACCTCAATACTAATATTACTTGCAGATCAACCCAAAATAGATTTTCAATTTTTAAATGAATTGGTAAGTATTTATCAAAAAAACACGACTAAAATAGTTGCTTCTAGTTATGGAGATAAAAAGGGTGTGCCTGCAATTTTTCCTAAAATTTATTTTGAGAAATTAAAGTTATTAAAAGGAGATAAAGGCGCTAAAGAATTTTTAAATTCTAATAATATAGATATTGCTTCAATTAATTCTTTAAAATTAATAGATATAGACACTAAAGAAGATTATATAAACTTTTTAAAATAATGTATCCATATCACATTAAAACAAAGAATTAAAAAAAGCTGAGTTTATACAGTTTGGACATAAAAAAGCATAAATAAAAATCTCCTTATTTAGTGTTCTATTTTAAAACAGAACCTCAGAAAAGACCAATAAGAGAACATAGATTTGAAAAATATAAGGTACTCTTAATACAAATATAAATTTATACTTTTGCTTCATGGATACATATAAGTCGTTTTTATATTTTATAACAATAGTATTATTTACAAGTTGTGCAACATACAAAGCTCAATATTCTGGTGATAAAACTTTAAAAACGACTCCTGATTCTTCTAAAATAGAGCATACATTTTATTTAATTGGTGATGCTGGCAACTCTACAATTAATGAAAACTCTCCTGCTTTAAATTTCCTTGAAAAGAACATTAAAAGTGCTTCAAAAGATGCCACTTTACTATTTTTAGGAGATAATGTTTATGAAACAGGAATTCCTAAGAAAAAATCTAAAAAATATCCGTTAGCAAAAAGAAGAATTGAAGCACAAACAGATGTTGCTAAAAAATTTAAAGGAAATTCAATATTTATACCTGGAAATCATGATTGGTATAATGGCTTAGATGGATTAAAAAGAGAAGAAAAATTAGTAGAAAAGGCTTTAGGTAAAAATTCGTTTTTCCCACAAAATGGTTGTCCACTAAAAAAAATAGACATCTCTAAAAACATCGTTTTAATTGTAGTAGATACTCACTGGTATTTAACAGACT
This sequence comes from Polaribacter sp. Z022, assembly GCF_023555495.1. GTDB lineage: Bacteria > Bacteroidota > Bacteroidia > Flavobacteriales > Flavobacteriaceae > Polaribacter. The sequence goes on from NZ_JALCZO010000008.1 coordinate 45,082, forward strand.
GGAACAAACACCCAACTATAAATGACAATTGCGAAATAAAAACCAGAGTTAAGTTTTTAGATGAATTTGAGGGGTTAATTAAAAAATCTAGAGGTAAAACAACAATAATTGCTCTACATCACCCAATGTTTACTAATGGTTCACATGGTGGTCAATACTCACTAAAAAGCCATTTAAATCCTTTACCAATTTTAGGGTCAGTAAAAAATTTAATCAGAAAAACATCTGGATTAACTAATACAGATATTCAAAACAAAAAGTACAATCAACTAAAAAAACATTTAGTTACAATTTCTCAAGAAAACAATAAAACAATTTTTGTTTCTGGTCATGATCATAATTTACAATATTTAGTAAAAGATAATCTGCCTCAAATAATTAGTGGTTCTGGCTCTAAAACAACTCCCACAAAATTAACTGAAGGAGCAAAATTTACTTATGGAGAACAAGGGTTTGCAAAACTAAAAATTTATAAAGATGGTTCTTCAAATGTTAGTTTTTACGCTGTAAAAGACAATAAAATAGTTTATGAATCAGAAGTTTTACCCGCAAACAAAAAGAAACTATTTACAACTTTTCCACAAAGATCAATAACAGAGAAGAAAGCTTCTATTTACACTAAAACAGAAATTTCTAAAAGTAAATTTTATAAATTTTTATGGGGAGAACGTTATCGTAAATATTTTGGAACAGAAGTTATTGCTCCCACTGTAAACTTAGACACACTTTTTGGAGGATTAAAACCGGTAAGAAAAGGTGGTGGACATCAATCTAAATCTTTAAGGTTAGAAGATAAAAAAGGAAGAGAATATGTTATGCGTGCAATTCGTAAAAATGCAGTGCAATATTTACAAGCAGTTGCTTTTAAAGATCAATATATAGAAGGACAATTTAATGATACAGAAACAGAAGATTTATTAAATGATGTTTTTACTGGCTCACATCCTTATGCGCCTTTTACAATTGGAACATTAGCTGATGCTATTGGTGTTTTTCATACAAATCCTGTTTTGTATTACATTCCTAAACAAAATAGTTTAGGCCATTTTAATAACGAATTTGGTGATGAATTGTACATGATAGAAGAAAGAGCAGCTTCTGGTCATGGGGATAAATCTAGTTTTGGTTTTGCTAATAAAGTAATTAGTACAGACGATTTGTTAAAGAATTTAAATAAAAACGAAAAACATATTTTAGATGAAAAAGCATATATAAAAGCTCGTTTATTTGATATGTTAATTGGAGATTGGGATAGACATGAAGACCAATGGAGATGGGCTGTTTTTAAAGAAGGAAAACAAACTATTTACAGACCAATTCCTAGAGATAGAGATCAAGCTTTTTCTATTATGGGAGATGGATTATTACTAAATTTTGCCACAAAAATAGTTCCTGCTTTAAAATTAATGCGTCCTTATAATGAAGAATTAAAAAGCCCAAAATCTTTTAATTTAGAACCTTATCCTTTAGATATGGTTTTAATTACAAAATCTTCAAAATCTGATTGGGATGCTCAAGTGAAACACATTGTAACAAATCTTACAGATAGTGTAATAGAAAAAGCATTTACAAATTTTCCAAAAGAAGTAAATGATAAAACAGTTTTAGAAATAAAAAGAAAACTACAAGGAAGAAGAAAAAACCTTCAAAAAATATCAGATTCTTACTTTAAGGATGTAAATAAATTTCAAGTAATAAGAGGTACAGATAAAGATGATTGGTTTGACATTGAAAGATTAGAAAATGGCGAAACTAAAATTACAGGATATAGACTAAAGAAAGGTAAGAAAAACACCATTTTACATCAAAAAACATATAAAAAAGAACACACCAAAGAAATCTGGATTTATGGTTTAGATGACAAAGATACTTTTGTTGTTAAAGGGAAAGGAAAGTGTGAAATAATGATTAGGATTATTGGCGGCCAAAACAACGATAACTACAATATTTTAAATGGTAAAAAAGTAAAAATTTACGATTACAAGTCTAAGAAAAACACTTTTACAACCAAAAAAGGTAAAATTAAATTAACAGATGATTATCAAACTAATGTATATGATTACAAAAAGTTAAAAAAGAATCAATACATGATTTCTCCAACTATTGGTTTTAATCCAGATGATGGAATTAAAATTGGTGTTTCTAATGTTTATACGGTTTTTGGTTTTGAAAGAAACCCTTTTTCATCACAACATATGCTTTATGGTGCCTTTTATTTTGCTACAAATGGTTTTGAAGTTGAATATTCAAGTGAATTTGCTAACATTTTTTCTAAATGGAATTTAGGCTTTGATGCACGTATAACAAGTCCTAATTTTGCAATAAATTATTTTGGCTTAGGAAATAATTCTTTAAACCCCGAAGCCAAAGATCTTGTAGAAGAAGACTTTAATAGAGTTAGAATTAAAGAATTAACTGCGGGTTCTTTTATCCATTGGAAAGGAGATTTAGGTGCAAAAATTAAACTAGGTGCAAACTTTCAAAGTTTTAAAGTAGAAAATACTCCTGGAAGATTTATAAACTCACAACTAAACCCGAATTCTTTTAAAAACCAACAGTTTATTAACACTGAAGCCAGTTATGAATTTGAAAATAAAGACAATCCTACCTTTACAACTAATGGAATGAAAACCGAATTAAAATTAGGCTATACTTCTAATTTAAATAACAGTAATAGTTTTGGTTATTTTATTCCTTCAATTTCTTTTGATCAAAAATTAAGTTCTAGTGGAAAATTAGTTTTTGCTACCAAATTAAAATCTCATTTTACTTTTGGAGATAATTTAGAATTTTATCAAAAAGCAAGTATTGGAGGTAATAATAATGGTTTAAGAGGATATAGAAACCAACGTTTTACTGGTAAAAATTCTTTTTATCATTCTTCTGATGTAAGATTACTTTTAAGCAAAGTTAAAACAAGTCTTGTACCTTTAAATATTGGAGTATATGGAGGTTTTGATTATGGAAAAGTTTGGGGAGAACAAACATTAACAATGAATCCTGGAAAAATAAAAAACTGGAATACTTCTTATGGTGGAGGTTTTTTTATTGATGCTGCTAGTATGTTAGGTGCAAATGTTGCTGCTTTTAATAGTGATGATGGGCTAAGAATTGCAATTGGATTAGGTTTTAAATTTTAATATAATGAATGAAATAGCGTTAATATTTGGAGCAGTTTTTGGTCTACTTTCTGTAATTTTTGGAGCATTTGGAGCTCATTTACTAAAGAAAAAACTAACAACAGAACAATTACAAAGTTTTGAAACTGGTGTAAAATATCAAATGTATCATGCAATTGTATTACTTGTTTTGGGGTTTCAACTAAATAATGAAAGTGCCAATAATTATATTATTAATGCTTTTATTATAGGAATAATTCTTTTTTCTTTTTCTATTTACGGATTGGTAATTTCATCTGCAAATAATAAAAAAATAAAAATATTAGGACCAATTACACCTTTGGGAGGTTTATTTTTAATTATTGGATGGGTCTTATTAATCTATAAATTTATAAACTAGTTTATAGATAATTCATAAAAATTACCACCAACTCCATGAGCTTTTTCATCGGTAATTAAAAGTGTGTTTTTGTTTTTAAACGCAACTCCTTCCTTTTGAGATATTTTTTTTAAAACTATTTTTTTAACATCTCCAGATAAAAAATTATCGCTTTTAAAATTCGTAAATATTAAAACAGAAGCAGGAGTTAACAAGGCTACTTTGTTACCATCTTTAGAAATATCTGCAGAAGTTATCCAAGAATCCATTGTTTTTCCATTATCAAATTCAGATATAAATTCTGCTTCATGGTTTCCTTTTTTTGCAGGAACTTTATATAATGAAGTTTTACCAAACTTATCTTTTACCCTGCTTTTAGTAAAAATATAAAATGCATTTTTATAATAGAAAAAAGCTTCAGAATCAAAATATAACTTTTTCTTTTTTGGTGGAAACTTAGATTGATTTGGATAATAAAACTTAATTTTTTCTACGGGTACTTTTTTAGAACTCGATAAATCTTTGTGCTTTATTTTTAAAATTGCTAAATTTTTACGTTTACTATAATTGTTTCCAAAATCACCTATATAAAGATTTCCATTTTCATCAGAAGTTAAATCTTCCCAATCGTTATTTTTAGCCTTTATAGAAATATCTCTAATGATCTTTCCTTTTTTAGAAACGCCATAAATTTTAGATTTATTACCTCCATCATTTAACATCCAAATTAATTTAGACTTTTCTACGATTTCTGTACCAGAAACCTCTTCTAAATTTTTTGAAAGATTAGAAATTAACTTTAAGCTTCCAAAATCATTACAACTTAAGCATATAAATAAAAATAATAAGAAACACTTTTTCATAGTAAACATATTACCAACCTCCAGAGGCACCTCCACCTCCAAAGCTTCCACCTCCAAAGCCTCCACCAAAACCACCTGAAGAACCTCCAAAGCCTCCACCAGAAGAACCTCCAAAACCACCAAAGCTTCCTCCACCTCTACCAGCGTTACTTAAGATTATGGTGTCTAAAATACTACCTGCAACATCTCTTTTTCTAATTCTTCTTCCTCCTCCTCTATTATTTTTATTTCCTCTAGAAATTAATAGAAAAATTACAAAAATTATTAAAATAAAGGGTAAAATACTGAAGTCAGAATCAGATTCTTCTTGTCTTGAACCTTTAAACTCGCCATTTAATGTCATGAAAATATAATCTGAACCTTGATTTAAACCAGCATAATAATCTCCTTTTTTAAATTCAGGAATTATAACTCTTTCAATAATTCTTTTAGATTGAAAATCGGTAAGTAAATGCTCTACACCTTTACCTGCCTGAATTGTTATTTTTCTGTCATCTTTTGCCAACAACATTAAAACTCCATTATCTTCTTTAGCTTGACCAATACCCCATTTTTCACCCCAATTTGCTGCTAAATAAGCAATATTTTCACCTTCGGTTGATGAAATTATAGCAACTACAATTTGAGTGGATGTAGTATCTGAATAACGAACTAACTTATTTTCTAAATTTGTTTTTTGAGTTGGTGTTAACAAGTTTGTATAATCGTAAACACTTGTTTGAAACTTAGGTTTTTCTGGTATTATGTATCCTTGAGAAAAAAGACTTAAAGAAAACAGAAAACTAAGTACTACTAACCATTTTTTACTAAAAACCAAAAACTGAGAACTAACAACTATCTTTTTCATCCTTTAGAAATTTCGTTAGACAGTTCATTTTCATCATCAATTTGCCAAGGAAAATGGGCTTTTAATTCTTCACCAGCTTTTAAAATTCCTTCAACCAAACCTTGTTTAAAGTTACCTTGTTTAAAATGAGATTGCATAACATCTTTGGTTGAGTTCCAAAAATCATCAGGAACAACATTGTTAATTCCTTTATCACCATAAATAACAAACTTTTTATCATTTACAGCTACATAAATTAATACCGCATTTTCATCTTTGGTATTATTCATTTTTAACAGATGGAATACTTCTAATGAACGCTCATCATGATTTTTCTCTGAAGACGCTTCAATATGAACACGAATTTCACCAGAAGTATTTTTCTCTGCAATTCTAATAGCAGAAATAATTTCTTGTTCTTCTTCTGGAGTAAGAAATGCTTCTACTTTAGACATATTATTGTTTTTTCTTATTAAAATCGAAATTAATATCTGGCGCGTTTTCTGATCCTGGATTTGATTTATAACGATCCATTTCATCAAAATTAAAAATACCTGCTAATACAGAATTAGGGAATATTTTAATATGTTTATTGTAAATATTTACACCTTCATTAAAACGATCTCTAGCAATATTAATTCTGTTTTCTGTTCCTTCTAATTGACTTTGTAACTCTAAGAAATTTTGATTTGCTTTTAAATCTGGATATCTTTCAACAACTAATAAAAGTTTTGATAATGCACCACTTAAACCACTTTGTGCTTGTTGAAATTGTGCCATATTATCTGCAGTTAAGTTATTAGCATCTATAGTTGTAGAAGTTGCTTTAGATCTTGCTTCTATAACTTGTGTTAATGTTTCTTTTTCAAAATCTGCAGCACCTTGTACAGTTTTTACTAAATTACCAATTAAGTCGTTTCTACGTTGGTAAGCACTCTCTACATTAGACCAAGTTGTTTTTGCATCTTCTTGTAAAACAACAGCTTCGTTGTTAAACCCTTTTGCCCAATTATAGATTCCAAATACAATAACAGCAATAACTATTACAGGAATTAACCATTTTTTCATAATTTTTAAATTTTAATTTGTTGATTTTCTGTCTTACAATATTACCTAATATTCTTGAGATTATAAAGAATATTGAAGTCTATCACATAGGTTAGACACATAAAAAAGTGAAATGTTACAATTGATTTTTTATTTTAACCAATTCTGCTTTTACAGCTTCTAGTCTTGTAATAATCTCATGTTTGTCAAAAGTAGAATCTGGATTTTTCTTTAACTTTTGTTTTGCTCCATCTAAAGTAAAACCTCTTTCTTTTACAAGATTAAATATTAACTTAAAGTTTTTAATATCTTCTTGTGTAAACAAACGATTTCCTTTAGCATTTTTTTTAGGCTTAATAATATCAAACTCTTTTTCCCAAAAACGAATTAAAGAGGCATTTACATTAAAAGCTTTGGCAACTTCGCCTATTTTGTAGTAACGTTTTTCTGGTAAATCTACATGCATAAAGCTATTTGTTTAATCATAAGATTGACCTTCTTCTTCTGCAGCTTTTTGCATTGCAGCAAATTCTTCTGGAGTTAAATCTCCATAATAAAAGTTAATAGGATTTAAAGCTCTATCATTTTTATGAACTTCGTAATGTAAGTGAGATGATACTGAACGACCTGTGTTACCTACATAACCAATTAAGTCTCCACGTTTTACTTTTTGTCCTTTTCTGGCTTTCATTTTACTCATGTGCGCATAAATGGTTTTATACCCATAACCATGATCTATATAAATTACTTTACCAAAAGTTGCACTTCTCTGAGCTCTAATTACAGTTCCATTACCAGATGCATAAATTGGTGTACCTGTTGGTGCAGTAAAATCCATACCTTTATGAAACTTTCTAATTTTTAAAATAGGATGCATTCTCCATTTATAACCAGATGCCATTCTTGTTAAATGTTCTAATTTTACTGGTAAAATTGCTGGTATAGAAGCCAACATTTTTTCTTTTTCTTTAGCTAAAACTACAATTTCATCTAAAGATTTAGACTGCACAACTAATTGTTTAGATAATACATCTACATCTTTAGTAAGTTTTGTAATCATTGTAGAATTATCAAAACCATCTAAGTATTTATATCTATTTACACCACCAAAACCTGCTTTTCTTTGTTCGTCTGGTATTGGATTTGCTTCAAAATAAGTACGGTAAATATTATTATCTCTTTCTTGTAGTTGAGCTAAAATAGAAGATCCTTCTTCCATTCTTTTTGAAAGCAGTTCATAATGTAATTTTAAATTTTCTAGTTCTCTTTTTTGTGCCCTTTCATTAGGCGACATTATAAATTGACTAAAAACTATAAAACCTATAAAAGCTGTAAGAAATAAAGCTAAAACTCCAAAAATAGTTTTCTTATAGTAATCGCCTTTCTTTACAGTTATTTTCCTGTAAGAAAGTGTGTCTGCATCGTAATAATATTTTACTTTTGCCATAAGAGGATTTATACTATTTTTGTACTGTTAAAATGAATTTTAAATTAAAACTCATTTATAATAACACACAAATTTACAAAATGTTTTACAATTGCTTTTTTAAAGCGATTTTTTTTAAAATTAAATTAACATAATCCAACTTGTTGGAAACTTCTTTTCTTATGAAATCACAAGATATTCGCGCTACTTTTTTAAACTTTTTCAAAGAAAAAGAACATTTAATTGTTCCTTCTGCACCAATGGTTACTAAGGATGACCCAACATTAATGTTCGTAAACTCTGGAATGGCCCCATTTAAAGAATATTTCTTAGGAAATGGAAAACCAAAAAAGAACAGAATTTCAGATTCTCAAAAATGTTTGCGTGTTTCTGGTAAACATAATGATTTAGAAGAAGTTGGTTATGACACGTATCATCATACTTTATTTGAGATGTTAGGTAACTGGTCTTTTGGAGATTATTTTAAGAAAGAAGCAATTGCTTGGGCTTGGGAATTATTAACCGAAGTTTATAAAATTGATAAAGACATTTTATACGTAACTGTTTTTGAAGGTTCTGATGATGCAGACAACCTTAAAATGGATACAGAAGCTTATGACATTTGGAAACAATATATTTCTGAAGACCGTATTTTAAAAGGAAATAAAAAAGATAACTTTTGGGAAATGGGCGAGCAAGGACCTTGTGGACCTTGTTCTGAAATTCATGTTGATATTCGTTCTGCTGAAGAAAAAGCCAAAGTAGATGGTAAAACTTTAGTAAACGAAGATCATCCTCAAGTAGTAGAAATTTGGAATTTAGTTTTTATGCAATTCAATAGAAAAGCAAATGGAACTTTAGAAGAATTACCAAATAAACATATTGATACAGGTATGGGATTTGAGCGTTTATGTATGGTTTTACAAAACGTAAAATCTAATTATGACACTGATGTTTTTACACCAATTATTAGAGAAATTGAAACGATTACTGATGTAAAATATGGTGTAAATGAAAAACAAGATATTGCAATTCGTGTAATTTCTGACCATGTTAGAGCAGTTGCCTTTTCTATAGCAGATGGTCAGTTACCAAGTAATACTGGTGCAGGTTATGTAATTAGAAGAATTTTAAGAAGAGCAGTTCGTTACGGATTTACATTTTTAGACAAAAAAGAACCTTTTATTTATAGATTGGTAGACGTTTTAAGCAACAAAATGGGTACTGCTTTTCCAGAATTAAAAGGACAAAAACATTTAATAGAAAATGTAATTAAAGAAGAAGAAACTTCTTTTTTAAGAACTTTAGATCAAGGTTTATTATTGTTAGATAGAATTATAGAAAACACACCTAACAAAGAAGTTTCTGGTGATAAGGCTTTTGAATTGTATGACACCTATGGTTTTCCAATAGATTTAACATCTTTAATTCTTTCTGAAAAAGGATTAACATTAGATGAAAAAGGTTTTGAAGCTGAATTGCAAAAACAAAAAAATAGATCTAGAGCTGCAAGTGAAATGTCTACAGATGATTGGACAGTTTTAGCAGAAGATGCTCAAGAAGAATTTATTGGTTACGATGCTCTAGAAGCAAATGTAAAAATTACACGATACAGAAAAGTTACTTCTAAGAAAGATGGAGAAATGTATCAAATTGTTTTTAACTTAACTCCTTTTTACCCAGAAGGTGGAGGTCAAGTTGGAGACAAAGGATATTTAGAAGATGCAAGAGGAGATGTAATTTATATAGTTGATACAAAAAAAGAAAACAATGTAATTATTCATTCAACTAAAAATTTACCTAAAAGTTTAGAGGGTATTTTTAAAGCTGTTGTAGATAAAAAACAACGTAACAGAACAGAATGTAACCATACAGCAACTCACCTTTTACATCAAGCATTAAGAGAGGTTTTAGGAACACATGTAGAGCAAAAAGGTTCTGCAGTACATTCTAAATATTTACGTTTCGATTTTTCTCATTTTTCTAAATTAACCGTTGATGAATTACGCGAAGTAGAAAACTTTGTAAACAGAAGAATTGAAGGTAAATTACCATTAGAAGAAAGCAGAAATGTAACTATGGAGCAAGCACTTGCTGATGGTGCAATGGCTTTATTTGGCGAAAAATATGGAGACACTGTTAGAGCTATAAAATTTGGTCAATCTATTGAGTTATGTGGTGGAACTCACGTAAAAAACACAGGAGATATTTGGCATTTTAAAATTAAATCTGAAGGTGCTGTTGCATCAGGAATTAGAAGAATTGAAGCTATTACAAACGATGCTGTAAAAGATTTTTACTTTGAAAACAATAGAGCATTATTTGAAATTAAAGATTTACTAAACAATACTAAAGAGCCTGTAAAAGCTGTACAAAAACTACAAGAAGAAAACGTAGCTTTACAAAAACAAATTGAGCAACTCTTAAAAGACAAAGCTCAAAATTTATCGGGTGAAATTAAAAACCAATTACAAGAAATAAATGGTGTACAATTTTTAGCTACTAAAGTAGATTTAGATGCTAATGGAATTAAAAACTTAGCATTTTCTATAGGTAAAGAACATCAAAATTTATTTTTACTATTTGCTTCTGCTCCTAAAAAAGACAAAGCAATGTTAACTTGTTATATTTCTAAAGAATTAGCAAATGAACGTGGTTATGATGCAGGTAAAGTAGTTAGAGAATTAGGTAAATTAATTCACGGAGGTGGAGGTGGTCAAAATTTCTTTGCTACTGCTGGAGGTAAAAATCCTGGAGGAATACCTAAAGTATTAGAAAAAGCCAAAGACTATTTAGTATAAGTTTTAAATTTTAATCTTAGTATAATAGCATTTACATAAAAGCTATAGTTTCAAATAAAAAAATAGTAAATTTGAAACTAATGGATATTCATTTTATACTAACTCATGCCCTATTTAGATTCATATTCTGGTAATTGGACTTCAAAAGAAGCAAGACACTTATTAAAAAGAACTTCTTTTGGTATTACAAATGTTTTAGTTTCTGAAGCTACCACTTTAGGATTAGAAACTACTATAAACAAATTATTTGAAATAAATGATTTACCAGAACCCCCATTAAAATCTATATTTGATGGTACAGGTAATGATGAAATAAATGATCCTGGTGCTAATTATGGAGAAACTTGGGTTAATGCTCCTGCTTACCCAACAATTTCAGAAGGAGAAAATAGAGCAAAAATATATAGATCTAGAAATAGATCTTTATATGCTTGGTCATTCTTACAGATGCAAAATGCTGGAATTTCTATTAGAGAAAAACTAACACTTTTTTGGCACAATCATTTTGTTTCTGAAAATATAAATCCTCATAGAGAGTATTATTACATGAATGTTTTACGAAACAACGCTTTGGGTAACTTTAAAGAGTTGGTAAAACAAGTTACTGTAGATACAAATATGTTATTGTATTTAAGTGGATCTAAAAATACAGATGCTGCACCAAATGAAAATTATGCAAGAGAATTATTAGAACTTTTTACCATAGGTAAAGGTGAAGCTGTAGGTAATGGAGATTATACAAATTACACAGAAGATGATGTTGTACAAATTGCTAAAATTTTAACTGGTTGGAGAGTTAATGGATTAAAAAATGAAAATGCATTAAATTCTTTCTTTTCAAACTGGAAGCATACAAAAGGAGACAAAACCTTATCTCACAGATTTAATAATGCTATAATTTCTGAAAATGGCGAAAATGAATACAAAGATTTAATTGATACAATTTTTGAGCAAGAAGAATGCTCAAGATTCATCACCAGAAAATTATACAGGTGGTTTGTAAATTCTGATGTTACATCAGAAATTGAAACCAATATAATAGAACCACTAGCAGAAATAATTAGAAACAATAATTATGATATTTCTCCTGCTTTAAAAGTTTTACTTTCATCAGAGCATTTTTTTGAAAGTACCTTTTGCATGATTAAAAGTCCTATTGACTTTATGCTATCTGTAACAAACTCACTATTGGTTTCAGCACCTACAACTTCTATAAAAGAAGAATATGATTTTGCTTTTGTGTTATATTTAGCAACTACAGATTTAAATCAATCTATATTTCATCATCCAGATGTTGCAGGTTGGAAAGCTTATTATCAAGAACCTTTATTTTACAAAATTTGGGTAAATAGCTATTTGCTTCCTAAAAGATTAGATTATGCTAGAATAATAGTAACTGGAGGTGATTTAATTATTGATGAAAAAAAATACAATGTTCCTCCTTTGGTACCTGTATTATATATAGCAAGTCAAATACCAAATGCACAAGACCCAAATGTTTTAATAACAGAATTATCAAACCAATTATTTAATTATCCTATAATTCAATCTCAAATAGATGCTTTAAAAGACATTTTAATACCTGGATTGCCAGATTTTGAATGGACTGTAGAATATTCTAATTTCTTAAATAATCCAGCTGATGAAGCTTTAAAAATATCTGTAGACAATAAACTTAGAAGTTTAATTGCTGTAATGGTACAAATGTCAGAATTTCAAATAATGTAATTATGAAGAAATTAAATAGAAGAGATTTTATAAAATTAAGTACTTACGCTTCTGCTTCATTGCCTATTGCATTAAGTGGATTTCCTTTATATGCAAACAAAAAACCATCAGAATATAATTTTTCTGAAGACAATGAGAACATCTTGGTTTTAATACAATTACAAGGTGGTAATGATGGATTAAATACCGTTTTTAATTTAAGTCAGTATGATAATTTACAAAGTGTAAGATCTAATATTATTATTCCAGATACTCGTTTATTAACTCTTAATGATGAAACAAAGTTGCATCCTTCTTTATCTGGATTGAAAGGAATTTGGGACAAAGAAAAACTATCTATAATTCAAAATGTAGGGTATCCAAATCAAAACAGGTCTCACTTTAGATCTACTGATATCTGGAATTCTGCTTCAAGAGCAGAAGATTATATTTCGTCTGGTTGGGTAGGTCGTTTTTTTGATGTAAACCATCCAGAATTTCCAGAAAATTATCCAAGTGAAGAAATACCTCATCCTTTTGCAATTACCTTAGGAAAGGTTGTTTCTGAAACTTGCCAAGGTTCTAATGCAAATTTTTCTTTAGCTATTTCTAACCCTAAAAATCCAGGAACTGCTTTAGTATCTAATACTGGAGAAATTCCTTCTAATTGTTATGGAGATACTTTAAGTTTTGTAAACAATACAATTAAACAAACCAATGCTTATGCAGATGCAATTACAGAAGCAGAAAATTTAGGTAATAATTTATCTACCAAATACGAAAATAGCAACAACAATAAATTAGCTGGAAAACTAAAAAATGTAGCAAAATTAATTTCTGGTGGATTAAAAACTAAAGTATATATTGTGCAACTTGGTGGTTTTGACAACCATGATAGCCAAGTAGAAGAAGGAAATGTAACAGAAGGAAAACACAGTGACTTATTAAAAGAATTATCTGAAGCAATTGCTGCTTTTCAAGAAGATTTAGAATTATTAAATATTGATGATAGAGTAATTGGAATGACGTATTCTGAATTTGGAAGAAGAATTCGTTCTAATGCAGGTTTGGGAACAGATCATGGTACAGCAGCTCCTATGTTTTTGTTTGGTAATTGTGCTAAAAATCAAATTTTAGGTGATGCTCCAGAAATTGATACTGCTGTTGATGAAAAAGAAGGTGTACAAATGCAATTTGATTTTAGAAACATTTATAGTACACTTTTAACAGATTGGTTAGGAGCAACAAAACAAGATTCTACTTCAATTTTATTTGATGAATTTGATGCATTGCCTTTATTTAAAACAGGTTGTTCTGCTGCACTTTCTTCTAACGAGTATATGTTAAATCAATTAGAAATAGACATTTATCCAAACCCAACTATTAACAATTTAAATATTAAATTTTTGGGTAAAAACGAAAATGTTAAAATTATACTTTACAACAGTATTGGAGCAGTTGTAAATCTTATTACAAATAAAAAATACAACAGTACTTTACATACTATTAAAATAGACGTATCTCATTTACCTAAGGGAAATTATTTTATTCATTATCAAACTAAAAGTATTTCTAAAACTAAAAAAATATTGAAATATTAAATGAAACTTCAAACACAAATCCCTATAAAAAAACAAGCTAAAAACACAATAGATTACAATTCTAAATTATTGTTATTAGGTTCTTGTTTTTCGGATAATATTGGAGATAAACTAAATTATTTTAAGTTTCAAACAAGTATAAACCCTTTAGGAATACACTTTCATCCAAGAGCAATAGAAACTTTAATTACCAATGCAATTAATGAAAAAAAATACACGTCAGAAGATTTAATATTTCAAAATGAACGTTGGCACTGTTTTGATGCACATTCTAACTTAAGTTCATCTATTAAAAATGACATATTAAATAATTTAAACACTACTATCTTATCTACAAAAAAACAATTAAAAGAAGCTTCACATATAATAATTACCCTAGGAACTTCTTGGGTTTATAGGTTTATAGAGTTAGATAGTATTGTAGCTAATTGTCATAAAATTCCACAAAAAAAATTCTTAAAAGAGCTGCTAACTATCAATGAAATTACAGAAAGTTTAGACGCAATTTATGCTCTTATAAAAACCATTAACAAAGACATAAATATCATTTTTACAGTATCTCCCATCAGACATTTAAAAGATGGTTTTATTGAAAACACACAAAGCAAATCTCATTTAATTGCTGCAATTCATTCTGTCATTAAAGACAATAAAAACGCACATTATTTTCCTAGTTATGAAATAATGATGGATGAATTAAGAGATTATCGTTTTTATGCAGAAGATATGATTCACCCAAATAAAACTGCAATTAACTATATCTGGGAAAAATTCATAGATTCTTGGTTTACTGAAAATAGTAAACAAATTATGAAAGAAGTAGATGTAATTCAAAAAGGAATGTTACACAAACCATTTAATGAAAATTCTACACAACATCGTCTTTTTTTAGAAAACTTAGAAAAAAAGAAATCTAATTTAATTGCTCAATTTCCTTCAATAACTTTTTAAATCTTCATTTCTAAATACGTCAAATGACGTATTGTTTCTACTTTATATTTTTATGATTTTTGGAGTGTAACTTTAAAACTCATAAAGAATTCCCTTTTAAAGATGGAACAGACAATTAATTTTAAGCTTTTGGCCACTTGGGAATATTCTGAAAAAGAATGGAATGAATTTGTAGACATTGAAAAAGCCAATAAAAAGGAAGATAATATCTATTTTGGTATTGGAATTTTAGTTTTAGGTACCTTTGGATTGATGATACTTAGGCAAACTAGTTTTTTAATGGGGTTACTTTTTGCAGCTCCACTTGCTTTATTAATTCCATTTTTAAGATTTAAATTTAGTTATCCACATTTAAAAAAGAATGCCAAAAAACCATATATTAAAATTTTTAGTGATCATTTAGAAATTAACAAACATATTATAGATTTATCTGGAAAAAGAAAGAGACTAAAAAACATTAAAATTATTGATGCAGTTAATCAAAGAAAACTTTTAGAGTTCGATGTTCAGTGGATTACTGCTAAAGGACCTACAAATGATGAGTTTAGAATTTTAATTCCTAAAAACAAGCTTAATGAAGCTACTACAATTTTAAAAACAATAAAATGAAAAAATTTCTTTACTCTTTTGGTATTCTTTTAGTTACATTTTTTTTTGTTTCTAACTCTGCACAACCAGGAGTTTGGAACGCTGGTGGTAGTGGAAGTTTTACACTTTTATATCCAGAAGACACTATTGCTTACAAAAAAATTCAGATGAAATCTGAAAACATTTACATGCAACTATACAAAGGTTTTGCAACTGTAAAGGGCAATTACTATTTTAAAAATACGGCTACAGATACTTTAAAAATTAAAGTAGGATATCCTATAAATAATGTATTCGAAAACATAGATTTTCATCATCAAGTAAATGAAGTTAGAGTAGATGGATTGTATAAAATTAAAGGGCTTGTTAACGGAAATGAAGCAGAAGTTTTTAAAAAACCAAATGCTCAAAATGACAATTGGTATGTTTGGGAAATAACTTTTCCTCCAAATAAAATTACAGAATTTACTGTTTATTTCTTAGTAAATACTAATAATGCCAAAACCATTGAAGGTTATGAATCTGACAAAAAAAATGCTTTTATTTACTTAATAGAAACAGGTTCTATTTGGAAATCTCCAATTGAAAACGGAAATTTTTACACACAATTAAAAGACAATCTATCAATAAACAAAGTAAAATCAAGTTCTCCAACTTCTTTATATTTTGATGAAGAGAATTCTGTTTTAAAGTTTTCTTTATCTGATTATGGAAAAAAACCAGATCCAAATTTTGTAATTACTTACGGAAAAACCATTAGTAATTTTAACTTTGAAGCAATTACTAAAAACAGTGATTCTTATTTTAATGAAATTAATACATTTTCTAAATTAAATTTCAGCAAGAATACCTATTCAGATATTGATTTACCAAACCCTTATAAAGTAGGTGGTATCTCTAACAAAGCTATTGGGTTTCTTTTTTACTTATCTATTTACGGAATCCCTTTTTTTACAGGTATAATCGTTATTTTACTTTTAGTTTTATTGTACAAGAAAATTAAAAAATAATTCAATTTTAATAAAGATAAAAATACGGCAGATGCCGTATTTTTTTTTGAGTAAATATGTTTGAATTTTGTAAAACAACATTAAAACATAACTAAAAAAACAAATATAGTTTTAACATTAATTACTTTTTCAATTTTCCTTTTTAGTTGAACAAGTACTAAATGATTAAATAAATTAAGAACTATTTAAAAACATTAAGATTGTTTTTTAGGGTTACAGATGGTTGGTGGTTTCTAGAATATAAACCAACCATCTCCTTTAAAACAATAAGTATTAACCTTAAAAACAAACACAATGAAAAAACTAACAATTTTATTATTTCTACTAACAGTATTTCAATTTGATGGATTTAGTCAAACAGAAATCTACAATTTAGAATCGCAAAACTTACATAAAAATGTTCAAAAAACTATAGAGCATTATTATACTTATGATAAAAACAGTGGTGGTTTTGTAAAAAAATCTGTGAGTATAAAAAGATATAATGATCATGGTAATTTAGCAGAAACTTATTATTTATATAATAGTACTTATTCAGAATCCAATCCTACTAAAAAAATCTATAATTATAATAGTAAAGATTTATTAGTAAGTACAAAAAACATAAGCGATGTTACTAATAAATACAGCTCTCATTATGAGTTTACTTATGATAAAAAAGGAAATCTTATTAAAAGAGAGTCTGTTTCTAAAGATGGAAGTAAATATGTTACTTTATACGAAAATGATAGAAAAGGAAGGGTTATAAATAAAAAAGAATACAACAAATCTAATAAACTAATTGCAGAAGTAAACTACACTTATAAAGGAAACAAAAAAACACAAAACAGAACTAGTTTTAGCGGTAAAGATGGTAGTATTTCTGGTAATTACATTACTGTTTATAAAGACAACATAAAGGTTTCTTATAAAGCAGATAGTAAGTATAGTAATTCAAATACTACTTATGAATATGATAAAGAAGGCAACCTTTCTAAATCAAATTATAAAGGAAAAACAAATTCTACCTCTTCATATAATTATGTGTATGATAAAAAGGATAATTGGATTAAAAAACACCATAATTCAGGCAAATATCATTATTTCTATTTTAGAGAAATATACTTTAAAAATGGTGACGTAACAGGAAGTAGTGAGTTTGATAGAACTTTTATAAATAGACATGGTAATTTTGATAATGTTGCTGTTGTTCCTTTAAAAAAGAAAGATTTAAAAAAGAAAAACAATACTTCTTACGATTCTGGAATGCCTAGTTTTAGTTACAAAAACTGGAAATATTCATTTGTTAACATGAAAGATAAAGTAACAGATGTTTCTGGTAAAGTAAATCTTTCAGTTCCAAATAATTCTAAATTAACAAATGGTGCAACTGTAAAATTTAGAGTAGAAATAAATGGAGCAGACACTAAAAACCTAACCTATACAGTAAGTTCTTATTATTTTGACACAAAAACAAAAAGACATTTTTGGTCGTTAAAATCTAGCACTAATGATTCTAAAGGAACTTTATGCCTTTTTAAAGAATCACAAAACTTAAGAAGTGTAGACATTGTTGGTTTATTAATGGTTGGTAAAGAAGACAATAAACTCAGTTTTTATCTACAATAAAAAAAATAATGCTTAATCTATTGGAATATCCCCCATTCTTTTTTTTCTCTCTACTACTTGTAATAGCTGCTATAATAATATATTTTACTTATAGTTTTAAGGTATTAAAGGTAGTAGAGAATAAAAAGTTAAATCTGATTTATTCTAAAATAGAGGCCGAAAAAAAAATAGCCAAAGAGTTTAAAAATTCTGATAATGATGTTGTAGTTTTTAATAACAAAACTCAGATTAAACTTCAAAAAATAAAAGTTGGCATTTTAAATATAGATTTTACTTTGAGAGAATTGTATACTTAAGCTCTCCTAGCAAATTAATAATCAAATATTTGTAAATTAGTTTCTTAATTTATTAAATTACATCTTATGTTTTCACATTTTAAAAAATTAGTATTTATAGTTTTACTTTGTAATTTTAGTACATACTCTCAACAAAAACAAATTAACACTTTAAAAGAAAAACTAAAAGGTGAAAACATTTCAGATTCTTTAAAAATTAAAATATTTGGTGATTTAGGGTGGTATTATGGAAACATCAATACAGATTCTGCTTTTTATTACACAAAAAAGGGATTAAACCTATCTTTTAAAAAAAATAATTTAAAAGGAATTGGACAATCTTATAATGATCTTGGTATTATTTATTACAGAACTTCAAAATTTGATTCTGCTGTTTATTATTATAAAAAATCTCTAAAAACAAGAACAGAACTAAATGATTCTGTTGGTATTGCAGGTTTGTATTCTAAAATAGGAATTGCTTTTCAAAAAACTGCTACTTTAGATTCTGCATTATTTTTTAATAATAAATCCATAAGAATTTATGAAAATTTAGGGTTAAAAAGGCATATATCAATTAATCAAAACAATAATGCCAATATATATCAATCTTTAAATCAATTAGACAAAGCTCTAGAAATACATTTTGATATATTAAAATATAGAGAAACAACTAAAGTACCTATAGATTTGGTAAACTCATACACTAATATTGGAAACATTTATTTTAAAAAGAAAAAATATAATGACTCTAAAAAATACTATAACAAAGCATTATCTATAGCAGAAAAAAATAATTTTAATAATGTGCTATCTGTTATTTATAACAATTATGGAAGTATTTATAATGATGAGGGCAATTCTAAACTAACATTATGGTATTATAAAAAAGCCTATGATATAAGAAAAAAATTAAATGACGTTTATGGATTAGCTAGTACAACTGCAAATTTAGGAATACATTATTATGAAGCTGGTTCTTTTAATAAAGCTAACATCTATCTTCAAGAATCTGTAACTCTTAGCAAAAAAATAAATGCTAAAGAAATAGAACTAAATTCTTACAGGTTTTTATTACTTCTTAACGCACATCTAAAACAACCAGATAGTGTTTTATATTATCAAAAAAAATATGACAACTTAAATAATCAAATTCTTAATTCTAATATAACAAAACAAATTACAGAGATTGAAGCTAAATATAAAACTGAAAAAAAGGAAAAAGAAATTTCTATTCAAAAAGAAAAATTATTAAAGCAAGAATTAGCACTTAAAAACAAAACTTTATATACTATTCTTTTACTTGCATTCATTATTATTTTATCGATAATTTTTATCGGTATTTACAAAAAAAACCAATTTAAAAGAAAACAATTACAAAAAGAAATAGATTTAAAAGATGCCCTAGCAACTATTACTACTCAAAATAAATTACAAGAACAACGTTTAAGAATATCTAGAGATTTACATGATAATATTGGCTCTCAACTTACTTTTATTATTTCGTCCATAGATAATTTAAAATATATTTCTAAAGATGCCAATCAAAAATTAAAAGACAAGTTATCAAATATAAGTTCATTTACCTCAGATACAATACATCAACTTAGAGATACTATTTGGGCTATGAATAAATCAGAAATTTCTGTTGAAGATTTACATGCCAGAGTATTATCTTTTATTGAAAAAGCAAAATCTGCAACAGAAAACATAGAGTTTGAAATTGTAGAAAAAATAGACAAGAACACTTCTTTCTCTTCATTAATAGGAATGAACTTATTTAGAGTTATACAAGAAGCAATTAATAATGCTATTAAATATGCTGATGCTTCTAAAATAGAAATATCATTACAAAAAAATAAAAATCTTTTTGAAGTTTTGATAAAAGATAATGGAATTGGTTTTGATTTAAATACGGTAGATTTAGGAAATGGGTTAAGCAATATGGAAGAGAGAATGAATAATATTAATGGAAAAGTAAATATTAATTCAAAATTAAAAAGTGGTACAGAAATATCAATTTCTATTTCTTTAAAAAATACGGCAGATGACGTATAAAATAGAATTTCATATTTTTTTAACTTAGTAAAAAAACCAAACCATATGAATTTGAAAGTTTGCATAGCAGAAGACAACTATTTTTTAGTAAAAGCTATTAAAGAAAAACTCTCTTTTTTTGACGATATTTCTTTAAAATTTCATGCAAACAATGGCGCTGAACTTATTGGAAAATTAGAAGAAAACCATAATATAGATGTTATTTTAATGGATATTCAAATGCCAGAAATGAATGGTATAAAGGCTACAGAAATTGTAAAAAACAAATATCCTCAAATTAAAGTAATAATGCTTACTGTTGTAGATGATGATGATTGTGTTTTTAAAGCAATAAAAGCAGGAGCAAATGGTTATTTGTTAAAAGAAATTAATGCAGAAAATTTACACAAAAGTATTATAGAAGTAACCAAAGGTGGTGCCCCTATGACACCAAGTATTGCGTTAAAGACTTTAAATTTATTACGTAACCCAGATTTAGCAAACATAAAAAAGTTAGAACAAGAAGAAATAAAACTATCTAAAAGAGAAACCGAAATTTTAGTTCAATTAAGTAAAGGCTTAAACTACAATGTAATTTCAGAAAACTTAATTATTTCTCCATCTACAGTTAGAAAACACATAGAAAACATCTACAAAAAATTACAAGTACACAGTAAAATGGAAGCTGTTATGAAAGCTCAAAAAAGAAACTTAATTTAATCTAATTTTTTTATGTATTTTTATAGGAGATAATTCCCCAATAAAATGTTTCAAAAAATTATTATAGGAATACTTTCCGGTTTTTTAATAGGTCTATTTGTTACTTCAATTTTTGTTTCAAAAGAAACAACTTTCATAGATTTATTTCTATCAAAAATAACTGCTACATCAATAATAACAGGTGGTGTTTGTGGTGTTTTTGCACATAAAATAAAATCAAAATTAAAAGTATTTCTACTTTCTATAGTTATAGGAGTTATTATTTTTTATTTAAAGTATATTATTACAAATCATAATTACGATCCATTAACAATGGGAGCTTTTGTTGGTGCAATGTTAGGTGGTACTTTTGCTGTAATAAGAAAAGTAACACACTCAATTAAAGTTTATAACAGACTTCAAAGACATAGAAAAAAAGGATTTAATCACTAAATTTTATATAACTTATAAAAAAATAGGATTGTAACTTTTAGTTACAATCCTATTTTTTGTTTATAATATCTATTTAAGATATACCTATAATTTTTATTATTTAGAAACGTATTGGTCTACATTTTGCCAAGGTCCTCCATTAATAACATCTACTCCATTATTCGTTAAAAACTGAGTAGCTTGTCCACTTCTTGCTCCACTTCTACAAACAGCAATTACTGGTTTGTTCCAAGCTTTTATTTTTTCTATTTCTAAAGGTATTACTGTTAAAACAACATGTTTTGCTCCAGCAGTATGTCCTTCATCCCATTCAGCTTTTGTTCTAACATCTAAAATAACTGCTCCTTTTTCTAAATATTCTTTAATTTCTTCGCCCATATTTTTTCTTCTAAATAAATTAAATAAACCCATATTATATTCTTAATTTTTATACAAAACTAAGTCATTTTAAAAAAGCCATGTGTAGCATTTGTTACAATCTAAACTTTTTAAAATAAAATAATTAAATGCAAATATAAATCTATTAACAATAATTTATCCTATTGTAAATCTCTTTTTAACTGATTAACCTTTTCTGTTAGTTATTCTGTTAGTGCAATAAATCTCTCCTTTCTTACAGTTTAATCTAAATAAGTTGATTTAATAAAAACCAAATAAAAAATCTGTTTTGTATCTTTATCGCTAACAACAAAAAATCAAAAAAAATGAGGTTTAATAGAAATGGAAGTAAATTTAAAATACGGCTTTTTATAGGTATAGCCATAGTTGCCTTTGCTTATTTAAAAAAATGTAGTCAAAGTGAGGTAAACCCTTATACAGGTAAATCTCAATCAATAAGTTTATCTCAACAGCAAGAAATAGCTATTGGATTACAACAAGCACCAATGATGGCACAACAACATGGTGGTTTGTATCCAAATCAACAATTACAAGACTTTGTAGACAAAGTAGGTAAAAAATTGGTTGATAATTCTATAGCAAAAAGATCTAATTATAAATACGAGTTTCATTTATTAAAAGATGAAAGAACAATTAATGCTTTTGCACTTCCTGGAGGTCAAATATTTATAACCTATGCTTTATTTTCTAAATTAAAAAACGAAGATCAATTGGCAGGTGTATTGGGTCATGAAATTGGACATGTTTTAGGTAAACATTCTAATGAAAGAATTACAGATGCTAATTTTTGGAAACTTCTAACCATGGGAGCTTCTGTTGGAGCAGATTTAGGAGATTTAGCAAACGGAATTGGACAAAAAACTTTACTTAAAAATGGACGTGGAGACGAATTAGAAAGTGATGAACTTGGAGTTAAACTAATGATTGATGCAGGTTACAATCCAGAACATTTAATTGGAGTTATGGAAATTTTAAAAGCAGCAGCTGGACCTAACAGAGTTCCAGAATTTCAAAGTTCTCATCCAGATCCAGAAAATAGAATTCAAAAAATTAAAGAAGCTATTAGAAAATATAGAAAGTAAAATACTGTAACATTTCTTAGAAATCTACTACCTATAAGTAAATAAAAAAATATAAGCTATGGGTTTTGGTGGTTCTGTTGCAGCAATGATTGCAAGTTTAAAGGCAAATAAAAGAACGCGAGTTTCTACTTTTGATAAAATAAAAGATTTTAAAAAAAGTAGTAAAACTGAACTTTATTTTAAGAAAAAAGCTTCTCCTTTAGAGTTAAAAAAAATTAGAGATAAATTACAAAAAGAAAATGATGCTAATTTTAAAAGAAAAATATTATTTCTTATTACATTATTAATAATATTACTATTTTTAATATAAAACAAATAGCGATTGCCTTTAACTAGCAATCGCTATTTTTTTGCCTTTAGATTAATTAATTCAAATAAATTACCCAAAGAAAACCTTTAAAATTTGGGGATATCAAGCTTTTAAAATGATTTTATACAATAAAGACTTCTCTAAAGAAAAAATGTTTCACTTAAAACCACAAAACAGTATTTATTAAACAAAATTATAGGTTACTGTTAAGAATTAAACCAATAATTTATTCTTAATAATTACGCTATCGGTTTCGTAAAAAAATGAGAATCAAGCCAAAAAACTTTCTTATTTTTACTGCTCAATTTTAAGACAATGAACAAGAAAGTTATACTAATGATTTTGGATGGTTGGGGAATTACACAAGACCCAAAAGTATCCGCTATTTACAACGCAAAAACACCTTATATTAATGGGTTATATGACCAATATCCAAATGCAGAATTAAGAACAGATGGAGAGCATGTTGGTTTACCTGAAGGACAAATGGGTAACTCAGAAGTTGGACACATGAATTTGGGTGCTGGTAGAATAGTTTATCAAAATTTAGCACGTATAAACAAAGCTGTAGAAGAAAAAACTTTAGGTAAAGAAAAAGTATTATTAGATACCTATAAATATGCTAAAGAAAATAATAAAGATGTTCATTTATTAGGATTGGTTTCTAATGGAGGAATTCATGCGCACATAGACCACTTAAAAGGTTTACTAGATGTTGCTAAAGAAAATGAAGTAGAAAATGTGTATTTACATGCTTTTACTGATGGACGTGATTGTGACCCAAAATCTGGTACTTATTTTATAAACGATATTCAGGAATACATGAAAGAAAGTACAGGAGAATTAGCTTCTGTAACTGGGCGTTATTATGCAATGGATAGAGATAATAGATGGGAACGTGTAAAAGAAGCATATGATGGTGTTGTTAATGGTGAAGGTTTAAAAACAACTGATGCTATTGCAACAATGAACGCCAATTACGAAGCTGGTTTAACAGATGAATTTCATAAACCAATTATTGTAACAAATGAAGATGGATCTCCAAAAACACAAATTAAAGAAGGAGATGTTGTTTTATTCTTTAACTACAGAACAGATAGAGGTAGAGAATTAACAAATGTATTGTCTCAAAATGATTTTCCAGAATTTGGAATGAAAAAATTAGATCTTTACTACACAACAATTACTTTATATGATGAAAGTTTTGAAGGTATTAACGTAATTTATAATACTGACAATATTAAAAACACATTAGGAGAAGTTTTATCTAATGCTGGTAAAAAACAGATTAGAATTGCTGAAACTGAAAAATATCCTCACGTAACATTTTTCTTTTCTGGAGGACAAGAAGCTCCTTTTGAAGGCGAATCTAGAATATTAAGAAATTCTCCAAAAGTTGCAACTTACGATTTAAAACCAGAAATGTCTGCTTATGAATTAAAAGATGCTCTTTGCCAAGATTTAGAAAAAGGAGAAGCAGATTTTGTTTGTTTAAACTTTGCAAACGGAGATATGGTTGGTCATACAGGTATAATGGAAGCTGCAATAAAAGCTTGTGAAGCTGTTGATGAATGTGCAAAAGCAGTAATAGAAACAGGTTTAGAAAATGGTTATTCTATCCTTTTAATTGCAGATCATGGTAATTGCGAAACAATGATGAATCCTGATGGTTCACCTCATACAGCACACACAACAAACCCTGTTCCATTCATTTTAATAGACAAAGAAATTAAATCAATAAAAAGTGGTATATTGGGAGATGTTGCACCAACAATTTTAGATCTTATGGGCGTAGAACAACCAGAAGAAATGACGCAACATTCTTTATTATAATTAAATAAAACTTAAAAAAATGAAAAAGATTCTTTTATTAGCATTTGTAATCATGTTATCCTCTTGTACTGCACAACAAAAAATAACTGCAGAAAAAAACAAAAATGGAGACTTAGTTGGTATTGCTAATAAAGAATCTTTTAATCAAACTCCTTACAACACTTGGTTTAATCAAAAATATGACTCTTATAAACCAGATGAAAACACAATTTCTTTTCTTAAAAAAGAATTAAAAGGAGTTAAGATTAAAGGTTTTATGGGTACTTGGTGTGGAGACAGTAAAAGAGAAACTCCACGTTTTTATAAAATATTAGAATTATCCGATTTTAATTTAAAAAACTTCGAATTAATTACGGTAAACAGAGGTAAAAAAACTCCAGATAACTTACAAGAAGGTTTAGATATTAAAAGAGTACCAACTTTTATTTTTTACAAAAATGGTAAAGAAATTGGTAGATATGTTGAGTATGCAAGAGAGTCTTTAGAAAAAGATATCTTAAAAATTGTTTCAGGAAAAGAATATAAACATTCATACGACAATTAATGTTACCAAATAATCCTCTTATTATTGCTGTAGATTTTGACGGTACAATTGTAGAAGATGCTTACCCAAAAGTTGGTAAAGAAATGATTTTTGCTTTTGATACTCTTAAAAGATTACAAGGTCAAGGGCATAGATTAATTCTTTGGACATACAGAAGTGGTAGAAAATTAGATGAAGCTGTTGCTTTTTGTAAAGAAAATGGTCTTGAGTTTTATGCTGTAAATAAAAATTTTCCTGAAGAAGAATATGATGAAAAATACAGTCGTAAAATTCATGCAGATTTATTTATAGATGATAGAAATGTTGGAGGTTTTTTAGGATGGACTGCAATACACAAAGCCATCTTTAACTATGAACCTCCTGCAAAAAAGAAAAAAGGTTTTTTCTCATTTTTTAAATAACAACTATTAATTCATTTCTCTGTATTCTCTCTCTAAATTTTCTCTATGAGTTGGATGCGCAATTTTAATCAACTCTTTTAGTCTTTGTTTTAAGGTTTTACCATACAAATTAGCAACACCATATTCTGTAACAATATAATGAGCATGTGCTCTTGTAGTTACTACTCCTGCTCCATTTTTTAAATAAGGTACAATTTTACTCTCTCCTTTAGCTGTAACAGATGGAAGTGCAATAATTGCTTTTCCACCATCACTTAAAGATGCTCCCCTAATAAAATCTACTTGTCCACCAACACCAGAATACATTCTAGGCCCAATAGAATCTGCACATACTTGTCCAGATAAATCTACTTCAATAGCAGAATTAATTGCTACCATTCTTGGATTTAATTTAATATTAGCAACACTGTTTACATAATCAGAAGATCTTAATTCTATAAACGGATTATCATCTACATAATCATATAATTTTTTGCTTCCTATTAAAAATGTAGCCAAGGCTCTACCAGGATTAATTCCTTTAAAATTGCCATTTATTACATCTTTTTCAATTAAATCTACTACTCCATCAGAAAACATTTCTGTATGTAATCCTAAATTTTTATGATTTCCTAATCTAGATAAAACTGCATTAGGTATTGTACCAATACCCATTTGTAAAGTACTTTTATCTTCAATTAAACTAGCAACATAATCTCCAATTTTATTTTCTATTATTGTAGATGTTGACATATGATGTTCAAAAATTGGAACATCAACTTCTACAAGTGTATCTATTTCAGAAATATGAATAATTCCTTCTCCATGAATTCGTGGCATTTTTGGATTTACCTGTGCAATAACATGTTTTGCATTTTCTATAACAGCTAAAACAGCTTCTACAGAAACACCTAAAGAACAATAACCATGTCTGTCTGGAGATGAAACATGAATTAAAGCGACATCTACAGGCAAAACATTTCTCTTAAATAACAAAGGTACTTCACTTAAAAAAATAGGTGTATAAGAACCATTTCCTGCTTTTAAAGTATGTCTTACGTTTGCACCTATGAATAAAGAATTTACATGAAAACTATCTTTTAACTTTACATCTGCATAAGGTGCTGCACCTTCTGTGTGTAAATGGCAAACCTCAACATTTCTTAATTCTTCATGTCTATTAGTCATTGCAATTATTAACTCTTGAGGTGTTGCTGCTGCAGCCTGTACATAAACTCTATCATTAGATTTTATAACTTTAACGGCCTCTTCTGCTGAAAGATAATTATACATTTTGTTAATTTTTAGAATACAAATTTCTAAAAAAACTACTATTTAAAATGTGAAATATATCATATTAATTCTTAGAAACTCTTCATAATTTAAAAATCTAAATAAGTATCTTTGCCTTTCAATTTTTTTAACATGATTAAAATAAAAACTAGAGAAGAAATAGAAATTATGCGCGAAAGTGCTTTAATTGTTTCTAAAACATTGGGTATGCTAGCTAAAGAAGTTAAACCTGGAGTTTCTACTTTATATTTAGACAAACTTGCTGAAGATTTTATTAGAGCAGAAGGTGCTATTCCTGGTTTTTTAGGATTGTATGATTTTCCAAATACACTTTGTATGAGCCCAAACTCGCAAGTTGTTCATGGAATTCCAAACAAAAAACCATTAATAGAAGGCGATATTATTTCTATTGATTGTGGTGCTCTAAAAAATGGTTTTTATGGTGATCATGCATATACTTTTGCTGTTGGTGAAATTGCTGACGAAACAAAAAAACTTTTAGAGGTAACTAGAGAAAGTTTGTATGTTGGTATTCGTGAATTTAAAGCTGGAAATAGAGTTGGAGATGTTGGTTATGCTATTCAGAAATTTACAGAAGACCATGGTTATGGAGTTGTTAGAGAATTGGTAGGTCATGGTTTGGGAAGAGAAATGCATGAAGATCCAGAAATGCCAAATTATGGTAAAAGAGGAAGAGGAAAAAAGTTTACAGAAGGTATGGTTGTTGCAATTGAACCTATGACAAACCTAGGAACTCATAAAATTAGACAGCATGCAGATGGTTGGACAATAACAACTTTAGATAATAAACCATCAGCTCATTTTGAACATGATGTTGCTATTGTTAATGGTAAACCAGAGTTACTTTCTACATTTAAATATGTGCATGAAGCATTAGGTATAGAAACTAATGAAGAAGATGAATTTAGAGCAGATTCTTAATATTTGTGTCTTTATTTAAATCCATATTAAACACTGTACCAAGACCTTGGCTAATTAAAGCAAGTTACTTAGTTAGACCTATTATTGCTTTATCTTTAAAAGGAAATAAATTTACAGACCCAATAGATGGTAAAAGCTTTCGTAAGTTTTTACCTTATGGTTATGGTAAACAAAGAGAAAATGCACTTTCTCCATCTACTCTTTCTTTAGAAAGACACAGATTAATGTGGTTATTTTTAAAAGACGAAACAAACTTCTTTACTTCAGAAAAGAAACTAAAAACGTTACATATAGCACCAGAACAATGTTTTTTAGACATTTTTAGAAAACAAAAAAACTTAAATTATATTACCTCAGATTTAGAATCTCCAATTGCAGATGTAAAAGCAGATATTTGTAATTTACCTTTTAAAGACAATTCTTTTGATGTTGTTTTTTGCAATCATGTTTTAGAACATATTACAGATGATACAAAAGCAATGCAAGAACTTTTTAGAGTAATGAAAAAAGGCGGTTTTGGTATCTTTCAAATTCCACAAGACTTATCTAGAGAAACTACTTTTGAAGACAACTCTATTACTGATAAAAAAGAACGAGCAGAAATCTTTGGACAGTATGATCATGTAAGAGTTTATGGTAAAGATTACTTTAATAAATTAAGATCTATTGGTTTTAAAGTAGATGAAATTGACTACACAAAAAAAATCGCTCCAGAAAAACTAGAACGATTTTGTTTGATGAAGAATGAAATTCTTCCTGTATGTTATAAAAAATAATTATTTATTATTTCTTAAAAATTCTGCTATTTTTTCTAATTTTTCGTTTCCTAAAATTATAAATTCACCTTGCATTAATTGGTAAGAACCGTTTGATAATTTTACAACTTTAGTATTACCAGTATAAACTCCAGATTCATTATCAGGAGCTCCAACTTTAGTTCCATTTTGATTAACCCAAACAGTTTCATTATCTTTTATTGCTTGAAATTTATTATTATAAAAAGCTCCTATAAACTGGTATCTAGAAGTACTTCTTAACATTTTTCCATCTATAGAACATAAAAAAGAATGCACTTTATAATTATTGTTAATATATAGAGGGTGTATACCACCTCCTAAATGACCTCCAAATTTGTACCAAACTTTATTTACTTTTAACTCATCATCTTTGTTATACTTATCAATAACGTCGTTCTTTTTTAAATTTTTAAATAAATCTTGTTTATTAGCAACTTTTACGTTTTTCTTTAAATTTAAATCATAAACCATTGGCTCATAAGAGTTGTTTGGATATGTAACTAATCTTCCATTTCCACGAGGTAACATTACTTCTCCATAATGAGTAGAAAGCATATTAAAATCTGAAGGACTTGGTAATGTATAACCCGTTTTAGAACTAGCATTATAACAATAAATTTTAGTAGCTTCTTTTACTTTATTTTTTAAAATAAAAAAGCCATCAAAACTTAATGCATCTTCATAAAGATCTGCTTTTAACAATACTTCTCCTTTATCATTTATAATACCATAATAATTATTTGCCTTAAAAAGGGCTAAATTATTTTTATCAAACTTATAAATACTATCAACTTTAAGAGACAAGGATTCAGACTTATTATTCCAAATAGTTTTTAAAGAATCTATTCTTTTTAATTCTTTTTCTTTTCTTAAGCGTTCTTCTTCAATCCTTTTTTCTTCTGCTAATTGAGCTTCTAATTCTTCATTAATATTAACAAATAAGTCTAAAAACTCTAAATATTCTTCTGATTTTTTATTTTTAACTAATAAAAAATATTGTTTGGCATAAGATTGAGCTTCTGCAAAATTTGTTAATTCATAATGAATTATTGTTCCTAATCTAGCAACTTTAGAAGAAGTAATAGTATCCATGTATTTCATGGCTTTGTCAAAATGAGTCAATGACAGTTGTACTTCTAAGTTTTCAAGACTCTCTTTAGCCCTTTTTACATAGACATTTGCAATGTCTTTATTAGATTGAGCGTTTGATAACGCAAACGTCATTAAGCATATAAATGCTAATAGTAATTTTTTCATAGTAGTTGTAGTTATCCCCGTTTACAAAACGCAATATAGCAAAAATAGAGCGTAATCTACTAACAAAAAATACCTACTTATAAGTATTTGTCTTATATTCTTTTAACACACCCTTTTTATCAACAAATAATAATATTGCATCTATATTTTTGTGTTTATCTAAAAATTCTATAGATTTTTCTAATCCCATAGCCATAAAAGCAGTTGCATAAGCATCTACATCTGCACAATCTAAACTAGCAATAACTGAGGCACTTAGTAAATTACTTTCTTTTGCATACCCTGTTAAAGGATTAATTGTATGTACAAATTTTTGTCCTTCTTTAGTTAATCTAAATTTTCTATAATTACCAGAAGTTGCCATAGACTTATTAGATAAATTTAAATTTTTATATCCTTTATTTTTATCTTTATTTAATGGATCTACCAATTTAATTATCCAAGGAACATTATTTTCTTTTGTTCCTTTAGCTCTAATTTCTCCTCCAATTTCAACTAAAAAATTATCTACATTTTTACCCATTAAAAAACGAGCAACAACATCAATTCCAAATCCTTTAGCAATTGAGTTAAAATCTAAATAAATTTTAGGGTCTTGTTTTACAATTCTTCCTTTTTCTAATAAAACTTTATTAAGACCAACATACTTCATTTGCTCTAGCACTTCATTTTCTGTTAAAGATTTCTTTTCTCTTTTAGGACCAAAACCCCATGCATTAACCAAATTACCAACTGTAGGATCAAAATATCCATTGGTTTCTTTATGTATTCTTTTAGACTTTTTAAAAACTTCAGTAAATAAATCATCTACCAAAACAGAAGAATCTCCTTTATTAATTTTAGAAATATCTGAAGAAGGAATATAGGTAGATAACGACTTATTCATTAAATAAAACAAACTGTCTATCGATTTTTGATAGTTCTTTGATGCGTTTAAATAAACAATTTTATAAGTAGTACCAAAAACATGACCTTTTAAAGTATAGTTTTTTCTTATTTCTTGCTTTGAACATGCAAAAAACATTATACTAATCGTAAGAAAAAGAAGATTTTTTTTAAGTATCATTAATTTTATATTCAGTTCACAAAAATAGTGCATAAAGTTTTCATAAAATATCATTAATACTACTTTTTATAGATACATTTTGCTAAATTTGTTAACTGAATTTAATCTTTAGACGATGAAAAAAATATCATTACTGTTATTAACTGCAGTTTTAGTTAGTTCTTGTGTTACAAAAAAAGAATTTGTTGCTTTACAAACTAAACATGATCAAACTAAAAAAGAATTAGTAAATGTAAAAGCTAACTTACAAAAGTGTTTAATTGAAAACGAAAAAGAATCTACACAAGTTTTTGGTTTAACAGAACAAGTAAAAACCCTAAAAGAAGATAAAAAAGTAGCTTTAAAACAAGTTGAAAACTTAACTGTTTTAACACAATCTTCTTCAGATAATATTAAAAGTGTAATTTCTCAATTAAGCGAAAAAGACAAATATATTAATGGTGTAAGAAAAGCAATGACTCAAAAAGATTCATTAAATCTTGCTATTAAATATCATTTAACTAAAAACTTAACAGATGGTATACAAGATAAAGATATTGAAGTAAATGTTGAGAAAACTGTTGTATTTATATCTATTTCTGACAAATTATTATTTAAAAGCGGAAGTTATAATGTAACTGACAAAGCTTATACAGTATTAGAAAAAATAGCTAAAGTTATTAAAGGGCAACCTAAAATGGATGTTATGATAGAAGGTCATACAGATTCTAACCCTATAAAAACTGATTTCTTACAAGACAACTGGGATTTATCAGCTAAAAGAGCTACTTCTATTACAAGAATTTTACAATATAAATATGGTGTTCAACCTCAAAGGTTAATTGCTGCTGGTAGAAGCCAATATGTACCTTTAGTTGAAAATGACTCTGATGTTAATAGAGCAATTAACAGAAGAACAAAAATTATTATAATGCCTAAATTAAATCAGTTTTTTGATTTGTTAGAGCAAGATACTGAGTAAAATATTATTAAAAAACCATCTGATTTTCAGATGGTTTTTTGTTTTATAATTAATTATTTTAATTAAAAATTAAGACTTTTACTCTATAATCTTAATAAAATCATCAAATGCTTCATAGTAAGGTTGATTTTTAAAAACAGGGTTATCAACACTTTCTGCATTAGCAATACCAACACCAGCAAACCAAACTTTTGCATTTTGCTTTATAGCATGATTTTTAAAAGTTTCCATCCAAATTGCATCATATTCATTAGGATTTTGAATATTGTTAGTAGCTTTAACCAATACAAAAATTGTAGGTTCTCCTTTTTTAAATAATACAAACTGAGGATGTTTTTTTAATTGGCTATTTATTGCCTGAAATTCATACCCCATTTTTGTAAGTTTTTCACCTACAATATTCATTGCCAAATTGTGCAATTCTTGTTCGGTTAAAATCTGCATTTCCTAAAATAAAATTATTGAATTATGTATCTTTTATTTGTCATTTTATTATTATTTCGCTTAAAATGACAGTAACTTAACTTTTTTTAAAAGTTAATCTACTTCTTTTTATTTCTTTTATTGTAATTTTTATCTCCCCTAGTTTTAGGCTTCTTATATTTTTTAGCAATTTCTCTTCTATAAGATCCACCTAAATTTACTTTACTATTTTTCTCGCTTTTTTCATGAAAAGCAGGTCCAGGTACATACTCTAAACCAGATCTATTTTTAGATTGTTCATTATCTTCTTTAGGCCTTTCATCTTCAGTTAACATTGTAGAAATTTCTACTTCATCTGGCAATTCTAAAACAGGAATTTTATAATCCATTAACTCTTCAATACCAGCTTTAGCTTCTTGTTCTTTTTCGGTTGAAAAAAGAATGGTTTTTCCTGCTTTTTCTGCACGACCAGTTCTTCCAATTCTATGCATATAGTTTTCTGGAAAATCTGGAGTATCAAAATTAAATACATGAGAAACTTCATCAAAATCTAAACCACGAGCCATTACATCTGTTGCTAATAAAATTCTGTTTTTCCCTTCATCAAACTGACGGATAGAACGTATTCTATAATTTTGAGTTTTATTAGAATGGATTACACACATTTCATCATTAAACACTTCTTCTAAATGTTTAAACAACAAATCTGCAGTTCTTTTAAATGCAACAAAAATTAATACTTTACTATACGTTTCTTTGTCTTTTAAAAGGTAATTTAACAAATTTACTTTAGTAAAAAAGTTAGGTATATTATAAGAAACTTGCTTAATATTATCTAAAGGAGTTCCACTAACTGCTACAGAAATTTTAGTCGGATTTTTAAAAAAATCGTAAATTAAAGCATCCACATCTTCAGTCATAGTTGCAGAAAAAAGCACATTTTGTCTTCTTTCTGGTATCACATCAAAAATGTTCATCAATTGAAAACGGAAACCTAAATCTAACATTACATCTACCTCATCAATAACCAATTTTTGAATAGATTTAAGTTTTAAAGCATTGCTTAAAGCCAAATCATACAAACGTCCTGGTGTAGCAACAATTATATCTTGTCCCTGTAAAATAGCTTGTTTTTGGGTATTAATGTTTGTACCACCATAAACCCCTAAAACACGATTATTAATGTATTTTGATAGTTTTTCTATTTCATCTACTACCTGAATTACCAATTCACGAGTGGGCACCAACACTAAAACTCTTGGATGTTGTTGCTTAGAAAACTTTAATTCTTGCAAAATAGGCATCATATAAGCAAAGGTTTTACCTGTACCAGTTTGTGCAATTCCCACAACATCTTTCCCCGATTTTACTACAGAAAATGCTTGTTCTTGAATTGGTGTTGGGTTTACAAAACCTAAATCATCAATAGCATATTGTAGTTGTTTAGAGATTCCTAAATCTGTAAAAGTCATTCTAATTATTTTTTGCAAAGGTACATTTAAAGTTTTGAGTGACGAATTTTGAATTTTAAGTTTAACAGGAAACTAAAAAAATAAAAATCTGACAGTTTTCATAAATTTTGAAAGTCTAAATTTAGTAGTTTTGTTGCTTCCTAAATAACTTAAATGATTACAGATACACACACCCATTTATATTCAGATCAGTTTAATGAAGATCAAGCAGAAATGATGCAAAGAGCTAAAGATGCTGGGGTTTCCCGCTTTTTTATTCCTGCTATAGATTCTTCATATACAAACAAAATGTTGCAGCTAGAAAAAGAGTATCCAAATGAAGTTTTTTTAATGATGGGATTGCACCCAACTTCTGTAAAAGAAAATTATTTAGAAGAATTAGCCCTGGTAAAAGAATGGATTGATAAAAGAAATTTTTATGCAATTGGAGAAATTGGTATGGATTTGTATTGGGACAAAACTTTTTTAGAACAACAAAAACAAGCTTTTAAAACTCAAATACAATGGGCAAAAGAAAAAAAACTACCCATAAACATACATTGCAGAGATGCTTTTGATGAAATTTTTGATGTTTTAGAAACCGAAAAAGGAGATGATTTAAGAGGTATTTTTCATTGCTTTACAGGTAACAAAGAACAAGCAGAAAAAGCTATTTCTTACAATATGAAATTAGGAATTGGAGGTGTTGCAACCTTTAAAAATGGTAAGATTGATAAATTTTTAAATGAAATTGACATTAAACATATTGTTTTAGAAACTGATGCTCCTTATTTAGCTCCTACTCCATTTAGAGGCAAAAGAAATGAAAGTTCATACATAACTAATGTTGTTGATAAATTAGTTGATATTTACGGACTTTCTTTCGATGAAATTTCGGAAATTACTACTCAAAATTCTAAAGACGTTTTTAATATTTAATAAAATGAACAAACAACTTTTATTCTTAGTAATTCTCTTAATTTCTTTTAAAAGTAATGCACAAGATTATAGAAAACATTGGAAAGATGGCAATTTAGTTTGGAGTGATTTTCAAGCAAAACCAACTAAAAAACACACTTCATATCTTGCTTATGTTTTACTTTATCAGTCTGATAAAAAAATTATAGACAATGTTACTTATGAAGGTGTTTTTACAGATGCTTATATAGACAAATCATTGTCATTTGTTCATAATAATTTAAAAGACAAGCATCATTTAAAATACAATCAGGTAATTTTTAACTTGCTAGAAATCTATAAAAGAAAACTACAAAAAAGAATAATTTCTTTAGAAAACATTCATTCTATAAGTTCTGTTTTAAGTGATACTAAAAATCAATTACAAAGAAAAATTTTAGATTTTCAAGAAGAAGGTAATTATGGTATAGATAAAGATATTACTGCTAAATGGCTTTCTCAAACAAATTTAGATTTATTAAAAATTGATGTTTTTGAATTGCCCGATTTTAAAAAAAGTAATTGGACTTATGGTTTAAATGGTGGTGTAGATTTTGCCTTTTATAATGATAAATACAAAGAAATCTTTAACAACACTGCAGCACTAACTTTTGGTTTTGAGTTTTCTTATAAAAAGCTATTTATGGGCTTAAACATGTCTATTACAAACAGTAAATTGAATGAAGACATAGTACATAATTCTTTTTTAAACTCTAAAGGAAATAGAAGTACCATTTCTAATTTAAACATTACTTTAGGATACCCAATCTACGAAACCAATAAATTTAGAATACTTCCTTTTGCAGGTTATGGAATTTTAAGTTTAGGTGAAGTTAATAAAGAAAAAAATAAAGATGAAATTACAAATGGTAGCTCATTTATAGGTTTAAATTTTGATTTCAAAAACAGAAAAAGAGTTAATTTTACTCCATCTATTTTTAACATAAGAGAAGAAGGAAATAGTTATATTAGAGCTAAAATTTTTATGAGTAAATCTAACTTTAATCCAAATTTAAAAGGTTATAGCATAAATATTGGAATTGCTTATGGTATAGAAGGTAGATTATTATCTTTAAAATAATGAGTTTACAAACTGCATTTTATAAAACACCAATTGGAACTGCTAAAATTATTGGAGATGAAAATGGCATACAGTCTATAACCGTTTTAGATGAAGATTTTTCTGGTAATTTAGATACTGTAAACACAAAAGTTCCTTATTATTTACAAGATTGTATTACACAATTAGAACAATATTTTTCTGGAGAAAGAGTAAATTTTGATTTAAAATTAAATCCTCAAGGAACTACTTTTCAGAAAAAAGTTTGGGAAGAACTTTTAAACATACCTTTTAATAAAACAAGAACTTATTTAGAACAAAGTAAAGCTTTGGGCGACGTAAAAGCAATAAGAGCTGTTGCTTCTGCAAATGGCAAAAACCCAATTTGGATAATAATTCCATGTCATAGAGTTATTGGTTCTGATGGTTCTTTAACAGGTTATGCTGGTGGAATTTGGCGTAAAAAGTGGTTACTAGCGCATGAAAACCCTGTAAAACAGCAATCACTTTTTTAATTATTATTTTAAGAATATTAAAAAACTAATTTTTACGTTAAGATTGTATCGTTTTTTATGACTCAAAAATTTCTCTTTTTTCTATTCCTTTTTGTTGGATTTTCTATCCAATCTCAATCTATATCTACAGATTTTAGAGTAAAGAAAATTTTAGTAAAAAAAGATAGTCTTCAATTAGATTCTGTTGCTATAAATCCAGAAAAATTTAAAGTCTTAAATTCTTTTTTAAAAGTAATACCTACAACAGAATATACAGTTAATTTTAGTAATGCCATTTTAATAATTGATTCTAAAAAATACTCAGAAATTACTGTAGAGTATTTTAAACTTCCAGATTTTATTACCAAAACTTATACACTTTTTGATGAAAATTTAATTGTACCAAATGGCACTAATACTGGAAAACTTTACAGTTTAACCACTAATAAAAAAGCATCAGACATAAAACTTTTTGATGGCCTTAAAACCAAAGGTTTTATTTCTAGAGGAGTTACATCTGGTAACAATCAAAATGCTGTTACAAACTCTGCTTTAGATTTAGAAATTTCTGGAAAACTCTCTAAAGATGTTACGTTAAGAGCAAATATTTTTGACACAAATATTCCTATTCAGCAAAATGGATATTCGCAAAACATAACCGATTTTGATAGAATTTTTATAGAAATGTTTACCGAGAATTGGCTAGTGAGAGCTGGAGACATTTCTTTACAAAATGAAGAAAGTTATTTTATGCCAATTAATAAACAAATTGCTGGTTTAAGAGTAGAAGCCAACATCAATAAAAATTTAAAAGTTGCAGCTTCTGGCGCTGTTGTTAGAGGTAAATTTAACACCTATTATGTAACAGGAACAGAAGGAAATCAAGGACCTTATAAAATTTATGGTGTAAATAATGAGGCAGCAATTTTAATTATTGGTGGTAGTGAAACTGTTTATATTAATGGTGTTCCAATTGAAGGTGGAGAAAATAAAGATTATGTTATAGATTATAATTTAGCAGAAATTACTTTTAATACTACTTTTCCTATTACAAATGATATGAGAATTGCTATCGATTTTCAATATTCAGATAGAAACTATTCTAGATTTGTAACTTTTGAAGAAGCTAGCTACAAAAGCGAAAAATTTAATATTAGCGCTTATTTTTATAATGAAAAAGATGCCAAAAACCAACCAATACAGCAAAACCTAACAGAACAGCAAAAGCAAATTCTAGCAAACGCAGGTAATGATACAGATTTAATGGTTACAGAAAGTGCTTTTATTGATGCTTTTGATGAAAATAAAATTCTTTATAAGAAAGTTACAAATGGAGCTATAGAAACATTTGAACATTCTAAAAACGCTAATGACGAATTGTATTTTGTAACTTTTACAAATGTTGGATCTAATAATGGAGATTATGAATTAGACCAAAGTACAGCAATTGGAAACATCTTTGTTTATGTAGGTGTAAACCAAGGTAGCTATAGCCCAATTATTAAACTAACTGCACCCAATAAACTGCAAACTTTTGTTTTAAAATCTAATTATAATTCTACAAAAAAGACAAAAATAAATTCTGAAATAGCTGTTAGTAATAATGATGCTAATTTGTTTTCTTCTATAGGTGATGATAATAATGTTGCAATTGCTGCAAAAATAGATTGGGAACAGATTTTAATAGATAAAAAATGGCAACTAAAAAGTAATATTTCACACGAATTTGTTCAGCAAAACTTTAATACAGAACAAGGTTGGGAATCTGTAGAGTTTAACAGAGATTGGAACATTTTAACAAATGATGCAACCAAAAATTACTTTCAATCAGAAATTACATTTCAAAACAAAAAAAACGACTTTATATTATATAGGTATAATAACTTAAGTTACCCAAACACTTTTAAAGGAAACAAACACGAGTTGCAGTCTGCAATGAAATTAAAAAACACTTCTTTTTATGTAAATGGTAGTTTTTTAGAAAACACATCAACTACAGAAGATAATTCTTTTTTTAGAGCAAAAGCAAAAGCAGAACAAAACTTAAACAAAAAATGGTTAGGTGCATTTATAAATTTTGAAACCAACTCCAGACAAAATATCAACACAAAAGAGTATATAAATACAAGCCATAGATTTAAAGAAATTGAAACCTATTTTGGTATTGGAGATACAACAAATGTTTTTGCAAAAATTGGTTTTAATTACAGAAATAATGATAGTATAAAAGCCAATACATTTACTGAAATAAACAACAGAAAAACCTTTTATATAAATAGTAAGGTAATACAAAATAAAAAAACTAACCTAAGTGTCTTTGCTAATTACAGACTCACAGAAAACACTTTTAATGAAGATGA
The DNA here is from genome assembly GCF_023555495.1 of Polaribacter sp. Z022. GTDB lineage: Bacteria > Bacteroidota > Bacteroidia > Flavobacteriales > Flavobacteriaceae > Polaribacter. The sequence continues at coordinate 84,081 of NZ_JALCZO010000008.1, forward strand.
AAAATCTTTAAATTCTAAGATAGTTTTCAATCAAAAATTATTTAAAGATTTTATTAATTTGGCAACTGTTTACGAAACTTCTTCTGGTAATGTTGCAAGGCAAGAATACATTTATATTAAGACAGAACCAGGTTTGGGTTATTATACTTGGATTGATTATAACTCTGATGGAATTCAAGATTTTGATGAATTTGAAATTGCAGAGTTCCAAGACCAAGCAGAGTACTTACGTTTACCTAAACCAAACATACAATACATTGCAACTCAAAGAGCAAAATTTACACAATCTTTAAGTTTAAACCCTAAAGTGTGGTCTTCAAAAAAAGGAATAAAAAAAGTACTTTCTAAATTTTACAACCAAAGTTTTTTAAGTGTAGAAAATGAACAACAAAGAATTGGAAATACATTTAATTTTAATCCTTTTAATTTTGATGAAAACAAATTAATAGGTTTAAATTTTAACCTAAGAAACAGTTTTTATTATAACAAGAATCTTCAAAAAAACAGTATTACTTATACTTATGGACAAAGCAGAAATAAGCAGCAATATTTTATAGGAAGTCAAGAAAATAAAATTAAATTATATCAATTAGATTATGCCCATAAATTTAAATCATTTTGGTTATTTGAACTGATGGGTAAAACATCTAACAACGATCTAATTACAGAAAATTTTACCAATAGAAATTACACTATAAAATCAAATGAAATTCAACCTAAAATTAGTTTTTTATACAATGAAAACAATAGGTTTTCTGCTTTTTACCATTTTAAAAACAAGAAAAATGAATTACAAGATTTCGAAAAATTAAATCAACAAAAATTTGGCATAGAATATTTCTACATTAGTAGTAAAAAAAATCAAATTTCTGCAAATTTAAATGTGTTTTTAAATGATTTTACAGGAAACACAAATTCTCCTGTTGCATACCAAATGCTAGAAGGATTGCAATCTGGTAAAAATTATACTTGGAGCACATTATTTAATCATAAAATAAACCCTTTTTTAAACCTTAATTTAAATTATTTAGGCAGAAAAAGTGAAAATTCTAAAACTATTCACACAGGTAGTATTCAACTAAAAGCAATTTTTTAGTTTCTTGGCTTGTTTTTTGATATGTTTGTAACAACCATAACAAACTAAATTATGAAAAAAACTACCTTTTTACTTTTATTATTTATAACTACAATTTCTATTGCTCAAGTAAAAGAAGAAAAAGCACTACTAGATATTAACAAAAAACATGAAATTAAAATAAATGCATTAGGACTTTTAGTTTTTGAATGGCTAGACGTTTCTTATGAGTATTTAATTAATGAAGAATCTTCATTTGGTACTGGTTTATTAATAGGTGTTAATAATGATTATGATTTAGATCGTTACAGAAAATTTTCTTTAACTCCATTTTATAGGAGGTATTTTTCTAACAAGTTTGCTAGAGGTTTTTTTGTAGAAGGTTTTGGTATGTTACATTCTTATGAAAATAATTATTACGATTATTATGATTATAATGGAGATTACATAGCCAATAGAAATGATGATACAAAAACTGAATTTGCAGTTGGTATTTCTGTAGGAGGTAAATTTGTTTCTAAAAAAGGTTTTACAACAGAAATTTATTTAGGATTAGGTAGAAACTTAGGAGGAAATAACAGTTCTTTAGAAGCAGTTGGTAGAGGAGGAATCTCTTTAGGATATAGATTTTAAAACAATCCTAATTTTGTATGTTTGTAACATACTTTTTATAGTAAACAATACGTTATAAAAAAAACAAAAAATGAAAAAAACAATTTTAGCTTTCGTACTTTTAGTAAGTTCATTTGCATATGCACAACAAGAAATTAAATTAGATATTGGTGATGCTTTAGTTATAAAAAGTTTAGAATTTTCTTACGAAAATTACTTAACTGAGAATACATCTTTTGGTATTAGTGCTTCATTTAATTTAAACAAACAAGATGTTTCTTTTAGATATAATGAAAACACAATGATTACTCCTTATTACCGTCAATATTTTTCAACTAATGAACAATGGAACTTTTTTGGGGAAGGTTTTATAGGTGTTAATGCTGGTAAAAAAGAATCTGTTGAAGACTCTGGAAATTACGATTTAAAATACACTGACGCTGCTTTGGGTATAGCAATTGGTACAAAATACATTAGCACTAGTGGATTAACAATTGACTTATATGGTGGTATTGGTAGAAATTTATTTGCTTCTAACTCACCTATTTTAGTACCTAGATTAGGTTTAAATGTTGGTTGGAGGTTCTAAATAATATCTTTTAACGTTAAAAAAAACCACTTGAATTGTTATAATTCAAGTGGTTTTTTTGGTTTTACAAACTATTTCTACAATAAATTTAATACTCCAATGTTAAGTTTTTAGCATTAAAAAACTATAAAATACTAACAATCAGCAACTTACATTTACATCACTTTTACCTTATGTTAACTTAATGTTATGTAATTGTTTATTTATCGTAATTTATTAATATATTTGTGTAAGCACAATGTTAATTAATTAAAAAAACAAGAAGATGAAGAAAGCAATTTTACTAGCAATATTATTTATAACAGCAATAGGATATTCTCAAGACAATACTACTACTTTTGAAAAAGAAGGTGCTTTAGTAAAAGCAACATACTATTATGACAATGGAGACGTAAAAGTTCAAGGTTATTTTAAAGATAAAAAATTAACAGGTACATGGACTAGCTTTGACAAACAAGGAAACAAAACTCAAATTGCCCAATATAATGAAGGTAAAAAAGTAGGAAAATGGTTTGTTTGGGGTAAAGAATCTTTAAAGGAAATAACTTATAATAACAACGTTATTGTAAGTGTAAATGATTGGAAAGCTGAGTCTAGGCTTGCTTACAATAAAAAATAATAATTCAAATAATTTACTTTATAAAAAAAAGCAGGCTAATTAGCCTGCTTTTTTTTATATGATTTATTTAGTATAAACTACAGTCCAGCATTTTTCCAAGACCAAGAGCTTACATCTACTTTAGTTCCTGTTTTATAATCTGCAGTTGTAGAAGCATCTACTCCATCAATTTTAACATTAGATAATGCTCCACCATCTTTCATATCAATGTTTTTAGCATAACCTTCTAACCAGATATTTGTAATGGTTGCACCTGAGTTCTTTTTAAATTGTAAAGCAGTACCACCTACTGTAGAAATTGCAGTTAAGTTAACAAACTTAGGATTTCCATTATCTTTATCTCCTTCAAAAGCAGTAGAAAAACCAGATACTGTATGAGAAATGTAAGTATTAGTTACTGTACCATTCCATCCTTCTGTCCAATCTACAGAATCATCTTCATTATTTTCTAAATATAAATTTGTAGCAGAAACTGTACCTCCAAAAAACTCAACACCATCATCAGATCCATTAATAATAGAAACGTTTTCTATAGTTGTACCAGAACCAACTGCATATAAAGAAATTCCATTGTATTGAGAATCTGCATTAATTTGAGCACCAGTTCCTTTAATAACTAAATATTTAATAGAACCTGAGTTATCAGCATCAGTAGTACCACCATAAATAAATCCTCCAACTTCAGCTTGTGCATCTACACCTGCAGTAGTTGTTGCTTTACCACAAATTGTTAATCCACCCCAATCTCCAGGAGTTGCAGCTGCAGAAGAAATAACTACAGGCTCAGTTGCAGTACCTTGAATGTCTATTTTTCCACCTTGTAAAACAGCAATATAAACTCCTGTTCCACCAGCACTTGCTTCAATTTTTGTTCCTGCAGGAATAACTAACTCACCACCTTCTTGAACAATGTAAGAAGAGTTTAACATATATTTTATAGAAGGATCTAAAGTAACTTTACTTGCAATTGTACCTTGTAATGGTAAAGTTGTAATAGAAACATTAGAGTTAACCCAATCAAAATCTGCAGCAGTAACAACAGCAGTACTAGTATAAGATAATGTTGGATCTGCAGGAGAACCTTCAATTATTACATTAGCTAAAGGTCCATTATCTTTCATATCAATAGAAACATCATAACCAGTTAACGATAAACCTGTAATTGTACCTCCAGATTGTTTTTTAAACTGTAAAGCTGTACCACCAACAGTAGAAACTGCAGTAATATTGTTAAATTTAGGATTGTTATTGTCTTTATCTCCTTCAAAAACAGTAGAAAAACCAGCAATAGTATGAGTAATGTAAGCATTATCTACAGTACCACTCCATCCTTCTGTCCAATCTATAGAATCGTCTTCGTTGTTTTCTAAAAATAAGTTAGAAGCAGAAACTGTACCTCCAAAAAACTCTATTCCATCATCAGAACCATTAATAACAGCAATATTACTAATAGATGTTCCAGATCCAACAGCATATAAAGAAACACCATTATATTGAGAATCTGCATTAATTTGAGCTCCTGTTCCTTTAATTATTAAGTAGTTTATAGAACCAGAATTATCTGCATCATTTGAACCTCCATAAACAAAACCACCAACTTCTGCTTCTGCATTAGCTCCTGCAGTAGTTGTAGCATCTCCACAAATAGTTAATCCACCCCAATCTCCAGGATTTCCTGATGCTGATGACATAAATACCGGGTTAGAAGAAGTACCTTGAATATCAATTTTACCTCCTTTTAAAACGGCTATATAAACACTTGTTCCTCCATTTACAGCTTGAATTCTAGTTCCTGCAGGAATAGTTAATTTTGCTCCTGATTGTACTATAAAAGATGAGTTTAAATTATAAACTGTATTTGCATTTAAAGTATAATCTTCATCTAAAGTACCACTCATAACACCAGAGTTTAAATTACCTATAACTTCTGATGTTGGCTCTTCTATAATTATAGAAGGCTCATCACTTCCACAATTTGTAAGGGTTAAAGTAACAATAGAAAATGCTACTAAATTTAAAATTTTAAAAATTGATTTTTTCATTTTTATTTTAATATGGTTATTAATTTTATACAAAGAAATTACCTTATTCTTTAGTTTTCTTTATCTAAATATTAATAGTATGTTAGGGTTTTTACTATTTTTTAAGTTTTGTTAACTAATAGTTAATAGACTAGAAATTGTATTTTACACTTAAAGTTAATTGACTTCCTTTTTTGTAAGACAATACAGTTTCATTAGTTTCTACATTAGTAATTAAACTTCTTACTAATTGTGTTTGTTTAATTTCTGGGTTTAATAAGTTTCTACCTACAAGCTTTACAGATAAATTTTCGCTTATTTTTTTACTTAATACTAAATCTAAAGTAACAAACCCTTTTTCTATAATTTCATCATTATATAAAGAAGCACTATTTGCAAAATCTTCTGGAGATCCTAAAGCATAGATTTTATCTGATGAATAATTACCTGTTAATGTTGCTATAAATTCTTTTTCTTTATTATCACTATAACTTAAAGAACCATTTGCAATAAAATCTGATGCTCCTTGTAAACTAGATTCTGTTATGTTTTTATATTGAAAATCTTGTAATAAATCTTGTTCTAACCACATTTTTGTAATGTTACCAGTAAAATTTAAAAGACCTTCATCATCATCATTTTTAATTAAATCTGTTTTTGCTTCTAATTCAAAACCATAAACAGTTGCTTTTTCTCCTGTATTTGCATAATAGAAATAACCAGAAGAACCTCTTGTTTGTGCTAAGTTTATTGGATCGTTAATTTGTTTGTAAAATGCAGTTGCAGAAAAAAGTTGTCCTTTTTGTGGAAACATTTCATATTTTAAATCGAAATTATAAATTTCTGATTTTTCTAAATCTGGGTTACCTTTTGTAACACGACCAGTTGGAGAAACATACTCAAAAGGAGATAATTCTTTAAACTCTGGTAAAGTTTGTGTAATACTTGAAGCAAAACGTAAGTATTTATTTTCTGCCAACTCATATTTTAAGTTAACACTTGGGTACAAACTTTTATATACTCTATTTAAAGTTCCTAATCTTTCTCTTTTGTTAACCAAATCATAATAGTTAGCAACATCCCAAATTGCATTTATTTCATCTCTTTCAAAACGAAGACCTAAATTACCAGAAAACTTGTTGTTTAATGCAAAATCAAAGTTTGCAAAACCTGCCATAATAGACAAGTCTGCTTCAAATCTATCTGCAGGAGAAGTTCTTAAAGATAAACCATTATTAAATCCTGTAGAAGTAAATGTTGTTGACAATTGATCTATTGAAGGAGCTGTAATACCTTTAGCTTTAACACCTACAAATAAAGATTTAAAAGTTCTTTCTTTATACCTATAATTTACACCATAGTTTAAAGAATATGGCTTTTCTTCATTTTCATCTTCTGCTCCTAATTTTAATTTATTAGCAATAAAACCATTGTATTCTGTATCTTGAATTTTTTGACTAGATTTTCTTTGTTGAAAATCTCCAACGTGAGCATATTGAATTGTTGGAGAAGTAGTAATATCTAAAATATTAACCTCGTTTCTAATTCTATTTGGTTCTTCAGCTAACACAAAATTATAACCACCTGCCCAATTTAAAGTATTATTTTCGCTCCACTTATGTTCTCCCATAAGTTGATTTACAAACATTGTTGTTTGTCTAAAATTTTGATCTCTTACAAAAGCGCCATCTTCTTGTGGATCTTGATCAAAAACATAACCAAAACCTTTTCTACCTTGCTCATATAAATTATCTGTAGATTTATTTACAAATAAAGTATTGTAATTAATTTTATTGTTTTCGTTTAATTTTAAACCAACATTAATGTATCCTGTAGTATTTGTTTTAGTAATAAAACTTTCTACATCATTTTCATTAGCTCCTACACCTTTATCTATATTAATTTGTCTTGAAATTGCAGGAAAAGCTTTATCTAAAACATTAGATCTAAATGCTCTAAATACACCTTCTTGATATTCAAAAGATTTAGAATGAGAACCTGTTAAGAAAACAGAAAGGTCTTTTCCAAAAATTTCAAATTTTCTTCCAATAGAAAAAGAACCACTATAATTTACTGGAGTAGAAACTTTTTCTGTATCCCAACCTTGTAAAGTAATTAAATTTTGTAAAGCATATTGTTTTTTATGAAAACCTAAAGTAACATCATTACCAATTACTGTAGATCTAAATGAATTAGAAACATCTAAGACATTTGTATTAGAACCACCAGATAAAGAAATTGAATATCCTTTTTTAGCGTATTTTTTAGAATTTACATCTACATTACCAGAACCTTGATCTGCATAACTACTAGTTGCATATGTTTTACTAATACCAACATTTTCTATAATGTTTGTAGAAAACAAATCTAAACTTACGTTTTTATTTTCTACATCATCAGAAGGTATTGGCAAACCATTCATAGTTGTAGATAAATATCTATCTCCTAAACCTCTTATATAAATATTTCCTGAGCCTTCACTTTTTACAACTCCAGAAATTTTAGTTGTAGCATTAGCAGCATTTGAAACTCCTGTTTTAGATAAAGTTTGTGCTCCAATACTTTCTTTTATAACAACTGCTTTCTTTTGATCTAATAAAAGTGCAGAAACAGATTCTTTAGTTTTAGAAGATTTAACAACTATTTCATCTAATGAAACACCTTCTTCTGCAGACATTATTTGATTTAAAGTTACAGTTTGTCCTGCTTTAATAGAAAAAGCTTTCTCTATAGATTTGTATCCTAAAAAACTAAAAACTACAATATGGTTTCCTTCTTCTACATTTAATATATAGTTTCCATCAAAATCTGTTGTTGTTCCAATGCTAGTTCCTTTTATAAGAACATTTGCAAATGGTAGTGGTTCATTATTTGTTTCTTTGTCTGTTAATAAACCTTTTAATGTTCCTTTGCTTTGAGCAACAATAATTTGACCTAAAGCTAAAAAAGTAATAAATAAAAATTTCTTCATTATTATGTATAATTTACAGGTGCAAAAGTCTATGGCATTTGTAAATTATACGTTAGTTTTAAATTACCTTTTTATTACAGAAACATTAATTAAATGTTAAGGGGTTAAAATTAGTTAACGTTTTATTAATTTAATACAAACATTAATTTTAAATACCTGATGCATATTTGCAACAATCTTATAAGATGATGTCATAATAATTTAATTAGTTTTTGTCAACTATTTTATATGACCAACTGCCTTTGATCGAGGCAGTTTTTTTTTGTTTTCTTAATACTTCATTAACATTAACTTAACATTACTGTTGGTTCTTTGCAGCGACAAAAACTAATAATTATGAATTTATCTAAACTACCGTTTGTAGTTACATTAATTTGTATTTCTACTTTTTTAAGTATAAATGCACAAGAATTTAATGCCCCAAAATTTGGTAAAGGTCTTTTTAATCTAGTAGGAAAAGACAGTACTTGGACAATGAAAGTTGGTTTAAGATTCCAATCTTTAGCAACATCTCAATGGGATGTAAATAATGGTTTATCTAACCCAGAATCTTCAATGTTAATTAGAAGGTCTCGTTTAAAGTTTGATGGTTATGCTTTTTCTCCGAAATTAAAGTATAAAGTAGAATTAGGTTTAACTAACAGAGATCAATCAGGAGCTTCTTACTATACTCATAATTCTTCTAGACAAATTTTAGATGCAGTCTTAAAATGGAATTTCTCTGGTAACTTTGTTTTATGGTTTGGTCAAACTAAACTACCTGGTAACAGAGAACGTGTAATATCTTCTGCTAATCTACAACAAGTAGATCGTTCTTTATTAAATAGTAGATTTACTATTGATAGAGATATGGGGATTCAATTAAGACATAAATTTAAACTTTCTGAAACTTTTGTTGTAAAAGAAATTTTCTCTATTGCTCAAGGTGAAGGAAGAAATGTTACTAGAGGAAACCAAGGTGGACATCAATTTACTACAAGAGTTGAATTATTTCCTTTTGGAGAGTTTGCTAGTAAAGGTGATTATAAAGGAAGTGATTTAAAATTTGAAAAAAATCCAAAATTATCTCTTGGTATTGCTTACGACTTTAATAATAATGCTTCTAAAACAAGAAGTAACCAAGGTGCTTACATGTATATAAATGGTACTTCTGAAGGCTCTGGTGCAGAATTTTATCAAACTAACATTTCTACATTGTTTATAGATGCAATGTATAAGCATAAAGGTTTTTCTTTTATGGCAGAATATGCAAAAAGAAACGCAGATGATCCTTATGCAAAAAATTCTGACGGAACTTTAACAGGTGATGAAGTACAAGTTGGTAATGGTTTAAATTTACAAACAGGTTATTTACTTTCAAAAACAGTTGAACTTTCTGGACGTTATACAAATATTTCATTAGATAAAACTATAACAGGAAAAGCTGCAGAAAACCAATATACTTTGGGTTTATCTAAGTATATTGCAGGACATAGTTTAAAGGTTCAAACAGACTTAAGTTATACTGATATTGGATTAAAAACTAATCAATTATTATACAGATTACAAGTAGATATTCACTTTTAAAAAATATTAAAATAACATAAAGGTAACATTCACATTTTTTGGTGTTTGTAATTTTGCAAAATTAAATTAAAATTAAATTATGGATAATATTTATTTACTCATGTTAATTGCCATTACAGTACTTGCTGTGGCAGACATAATTGTAGGAGTTAGTAACGATGCTATTAACTTTTTAAATTCTGCAATTGGATCTAAAGCTCTTTCTTTAAGAACAATAATGATTATTGCCAGTTTAGGTATTTTTATTGGTGCAGTGTTTTCTAGTGGAATGATGGAAGTTGCTAGAAAAGGTATTTTTGTTCCTGCTCAATTTGAGTTTGGAGAAATAATGCTAATTTTTATGGCAGTTATGATAACTGATATATTGTTATTAGACTTTTTTAACACATTAGGTCTTCCAACTTCAACTACGGTATCTATTGTCTTTAATTTATTAGGTGCTGCAGTAGTTATGTCTTTAATTAAAATTAGTCACTCAGAGTCTGAAACTTTTGCAGATTTAACTAATTATATAAATACTGCTAAAGCAATAGAAATTATTACAGGTATTTTACTATCTGTAGTTATCGCTTTCTCTGTTGGTGCATTTGTACAATGGGTATCTAGACTTATATTTACTTTTAATTATGAGAAAAAAGTAAAAAACTTTGGAGTTATTTTTGGAGGAGTTGCTTTAACAGCAATTACTTATTTTATTTTCCTTAAAGGATTAAAAGGTACTCCTTATTATAAAGATTTAAAAAGTGTTTTAGAAGGAAATGAAATTTTTATAATTGCTGGAAGTTTTGTCTTTTGGACGTTGTTTTCTTTCTTATTTGAAAAACTTACTAAAAAAACAGTTTTATTAGTAGTAATTGGTGTTGGAACATTTGGGTTGGCATTAGCATTTTCTGGAAATGATTTAGTAAACTTTATTGGTGTACCAATGGCTGCTTACCATTCTTATGAAGCTTGGGTTGCTGGTGGTATGGATACTACTATGTCTATGGCAGTTTTAGAGAAAAAAGTACCAGCTGAACCTTTTTTACTTTTTGTTGCAGGTACAATTATGGTATTAACACTATGGTTTTCTAAAAAAGCAAAAACAGTAGCTGAAACAGAAATTAGCTTATCTAGACAAGGAGAAACTCATGAAAAATTTGAACCAAATTTAATTTCTAGAGCAATTGTAAAAGGTACATCTCAGTTATCTACTTACTTTTCTGCAATTATACCATCTTCAATTTCAGAAAAAGTTGAAAAAAGCTTTGAAAAGCCTAATTATACAATGACAAAAGCACAAAGTATTGATGCTCCTGCATTTGATATGATTCGTGCTTCTGTAAATTTAATGGTAGCTGGTGTTTTAATTGCTATAGCAACATCAATGAAATTACCTTTATCTACTACTTATGTAACGTTTATGGTTGCAATGGGTACTTCTTTAGCAGATAGAGCTTGGGGAAGAGAAAGTGCTGTTTATAGAGTAGCTGGAGTATTAAATGTTATTGGTGGATGGTTTGGTACTGCAATAGGTGCATTTATTGCTGCAGGAACTGTTGTTTTCTTAATAAACTTTAATCCTAGTGTAATTATACCAATATTACTTTTATTAACTGCTGTATTATTATACAGAAACTATAAATCTCACAAAATTAAATCTAATCAAACAGAAGATGAAGATAGTTTAAGTGAAGCAGAAAGTAGTTCTGTACAAGGTGTTATACATGAAAGTGCAAAAAACATTTCTAAAGTTGTTAAACGTACAAATAGAATTTATTCTAATTCTATAATTGGATTAGCAAAACAAGATATATCTCTACTTAAAAAGAGTAAAAATCAAGTTGTTAAACTTTCTGATGAAATTGATGATTTAAGAGATAATATTACTTATTTTATTAAAAACCTAGATGCATCAAGTTTAGAAGCTAGTGGTTTTTATATTAATATCTTAGGTCATTTACAAGATATGTCTCAATCTTTAGAATATATTTCTAAAATAAGTTACAAGCATATTAATAACAACCATAAAAAATTAAAAACGGGTCAAATTAAAGAGCTTAAGGTTATTGATGATAAGTTAGAAACTTTATTTAGTGATATAGAAAAAGCTTTTAAATCTGAATCATTTGAAAAGATTGGTTCGATATTAAATGAGAAAAAAGAAGTTTTTGATTTATTAAACAAGAAAATTGAAAAGCAAATTGAACGTACTAGAACAGAAGAATCTAGTCCTAAAAATACAACTTTACACTTTAGTATTCTTTTAGAGACTAAAGATTTGGTTGATGCAACTATGAACCTTTTAGAAGAATATCACAATTCTTTTGATGGATCTATAGAACCAGCAACTATAAATGTTTCTGAATAATAAATAAACACTTATTATATTTAAAAAATAGCCATGAATAAATTCATGGCTGTTTTTGTTTTAATACTAAAACCAAAAACCAAGATTAAACAACCAATAATTTTGATTGATATCTGGTGACCAACTATATTTTATTTCTATAGGGCCAATAAAAGAGTTATAACTGTAACCCAATGCATAGCCAGATTTAACTTCTTTAAAAAGATCAATATCTTTAAAAACATTACTATCTAACCTACCATAATTTGCAATAAATGAAGCGTAATGTTTATCTGCTAAAGCGTATCTAAAATTAAATTCTGACTTTACAAAAGTGTTGTTAGATAATTCTGCAAAATCATAACCATAAAAAGAAACAAAAGTATTTATGTAGTTCTGATTGTATCCTCCAAGATAAAAATCGAACACATCTGAGTCTACGTTATTTAAAGTAAAACCTGCTTCATTAGTCATTTGAAAAGTAAATTTATCACTAAAAGAAGTAGCAAAACCAAGGGTTCCTTTTGTTTGCGCAAAGCTTTTAAAATCATTATTAGCATCAGAAGAAGCCATATACCATTTAAAATTTAAATCTGCGAAATATCCTTTAGTAGGAAAATACTTTTTATTATAAGTATCTAATTTTAAATATCCAAAAGTGTTTAAATAATTACTGTTATCAAAAATTGTTTCTTCATCATTACCAGTAGAAATTGTTTCTGTTGTTGCTTTTAAGTATTTATACTCTAAACCTATACCAATAGCAAATTTTCTATTAAAAGTTGTTTGCAAAAATATTTGATTTGTAAAATCGGTATATTTTAAATTAATGCTACTAACATTTGGAAATGCCGTAAAAGAACTAAATTTAGAATTAGCTCTAAAATGATTGTATCTCGATCTAAAACCATAACTTATATAAAAACCATTATCAACAAAATAATTTAGGCTGTATCTTAAGTTATCTCCTAATATCATATTAAAAGAAAATAAATCGTTATTATTAAATAAATGTTTTTGACTGTATCTTGCTAAAACACCAGATTTATACAAGTAATCATAATGCATACCCAATTTTAAATTTGCATTACCACTAGATTCTTTAACTTTTAATTTTAAAGAGTAGGTGTTTTCTTTTTCTACCAATTCATAAGAAATTCTTTCATAATTTTTTGTTGATGAAAGCAAATGAATTCTATTTGTAATTTCTTTTCTAGAAATACTATCTCCTTCTTTTATTTTTACTTTTCCTAATACATAAGCTCTGGTATATTCTTCAATACCATTAATTTCTATTTTAGAAATAAGATATTTTCTATCATCAAAATTTAACTTTTTGCGTTTTTGAATTTTTCCTTGTTTTTGTGCTAACTGTTCAAAAATCTGAGTATATTTTTTACTTTCTATAATTCCTTTTTCTAATATTTCTTCTTTTTTATCAAAATCTACAACACTATAATTATAAATATCTGGATGAATATAAACGTCTAACTTTTTCTTTTCAGCATCACTTTTTCTATACATCTGATAACTTACAATCTGATTCATTATATCTACAATAGAAACCAGTTTTTCCTTTTTCACCAACTTTCCCTCTACATCTACCCCAATAATTATATCTACTCCTTTATCCTTCATATGACTTACTGGAAAATTATTAGCAAGCCCACCATCAACTAATAACTTATCATCTAAAATTATTGGGTTTAATAAAGTAGGAAAAGAACCACTTGCTCTTAATGCTAATGGTAAAGAACCTTTTTCTAATAAAACTTCACCCCCATTTTCTACATCTGTTGCAATACAAAAAAATGGAATTGGTAGTTTTTTAAAGTCTTTAATACCTTCTGCAGAAGCTAATAATTCTAATAAAAAATTTAAAACATTTTGCCCTTTAGATACTGCTTTAGGCAAGCCAATAGAACCATTTTTAACTGGTAACGTTATAAAAGTTTTTTCGCCAAATTCTTTTTCAAAAAAAGTATTTGAACTTCTTGGTAATTGGTCTCTTAATAAAGAAATAAAATCTGTTTCTAAAATAATTTTTTCTATTTGTTCTCCTGAGTAACCTATAGAATATAAACCTCCAACAATGGCACCCATACTAGTACCACCAATGTAATCTATTTTTAAACCAGCTTTGTCTATTTCTTTTAAAACACCTATATGAGCAAAACCTTTTGCACCTCCACCACTAAATACCAAACCTATTTTAGATTTTTTTTCTTGACTAAAAAGTACTATTGATAGAAATAAAAAGAATACTGCTACAAACTTTTTCATTTTTTTGGTGGATGGAAATATTGATAAACCTTTATAGCTCTTGCGTTTCCAATAACTTCTTTTAAACTTTCTAAAGAAGCTTCTTTAACACGTTTTGCCGATTTAAATTTACGTAATAAAGTTGTAATTGTTTGCTTACCAACATCAGGAATTTGTTCTAACTCAGATTGAATAGCACTTTTACTACGTTTATTTCTATGAAAAGTAATTCCGAATCTGTGTGCTTCGTTTCTTAAATACTGAGTAATTTTTAAGGTTTCAGACTTTTTATCTAAGTATAAAGGAATTGGATCTCCAGGATAATAAATTTCTTCTAATCTTTTTGCAATTCCTATTATAGCAATTTTACCTCTTAATCCTAAAATATCTAAACTTTTTAATGCTGATGAAAGTTGTCCTTTACCTCCATCAATAATAATTAATTGTGGTAATGGTTGGTTTTCTGCTAGCAAGCGTTTGTATCTTCTATATACAACTTCTTCCATAGAAGCAAAATCATCTGGACCTTCAACCGTTTTTATATTATAATGTCTGTAATCTTTTTTACTTGGTTTACCGTCTTTAAACACCACACAAGCTGCAACAGGATTTGTTCCCTGAATATTAGAGTTATCAAAACACTCAATGTGTCTTGGTTCTTCATGTAATCGCAAATCTTTTTTCATTTGCGCCATTATTCGTTTTACATGTCTATCTGGATCAACAATTTTTATCTGTTTAAATTGCTCTTGTCTGTAATATTTTGCATTTCTTTCAGACAATTCTACAATTCGTTTTTTATCTCCTAATTTAGGAATGGTAACTTTTAAATTTTCGCCTAAATCTACTTTAAAAGGGACATAAATTTCTGGAGATTGAGATTCGAAACGTTGTCTAATTTCAACAATAAATAGCTCTAACAATTCTTTATCAGTTTCATCTAATTTCTTTTTAATTTCTGTAGTATGAGATTGAATAATAGAACCGTTAGAAATTTTTAAAAAATTTGCATAACCATGTGTTTCATCAGAAATAATAGAAAAAACATCAACATTGTTAATAGAAGGATTTATTATGGTCGATTTTGATTGATAATTACTTAATAAACTGAGTTTTTCTTTAATTTTCTGAGCTTCTTCAAACTCCATTTTTTCAGCAAAACTCATCATCATATTTTGAAATTTCTCTAAACTTTCTTTAAAATTTCCTTTAATGATGTTTCTAATTTCTTTAATAGAATCGTTATATTTTAATTCTGTTTCTAGAGCTTCACAAGCACCTTTACAATTTTTTAAGTGATACTCTAAACATACTTTATATTTACCTTCGTTAATATTTTGATGACTTAAATCGTAATTACAAGTTCTTAACGGATACAACTCTTTAATTAAGTCTAATAATACTCTAACTGTTTTTATAGAAGTATAAGGTCCAAAATATTCAGATCCATCTTTTATAACTCTTCTGGTCATAAACACTCTTGGAAAACGTTCTTTTTTAATACATAACCAAGGGTAACTTTTATCATCCTTTAATAAAACATTATAACGTGGTTTGTATTTTTTAATAAGATTATTCTCTAATAATAAAGCATCTGTTTCTGTATTTACAACGATGTGTTTTATACGTATAATCTTTTTTACAAGAACTCTAGTTTTACCATTTTCGTGATTTTTATTAAAATAAGAAGCAACTCTTTTTTTTAAATTTTTAGCTTTACCTACATAAATAATAACCTCATCTTTATCAAAATATTGATAAACTCCAGGTTCATTTGGCAATGTTTTAATTTGTATTTCTAGAGTTGTAGACATATAACGAAAATACACTTTTTTAGATATCTAACTTAAATAAAACTGTTAAACACAATTATAAAAATAAGTGTAAATACGTGTTTTAATTTAAATTACAAGTAATAGTACTTTGTTTTGTTTTTTTTTTATTTAGTTTTATAACCTAACCAAAATAATTTATTAATATAAAAACTATTTAACATGGAAAAACAACCAAACGATGTTCCTAAACCAAACAAGAAAAACACAATTACTTTAAAAACAGCAAAAAATTGGGCCAAAAGATGGCGTAAAATGGAAAGTAATTATAATCAATATAACGAGTGTAGAGCCTTTAACATTCCTTTATTAGACTTACAAGAAGCAATAGCTGAAGGTGCAGCAAGTGTTAGAGCATACATTGGTGTAGAAAAAATGATGGTTGAAGGAGAAAAAGTTTATATCGAAAAACTAATGATTGTTGGTGTAGACAAAAATGGAAAAGATATGATTTCTTCTGAAGATGGTCTTACTTTAGACAATGGTAGTGGAGGTATTTATGATTTTTCTGAACCGTGTCCAGAAAACTGTGATCCAAATAGCCCTTTAAATGGTCCAGACTAAATGGAACTTGATGAATTAATAACAGAATTAGGTTATTTCTTTTTAATAGTAAATACTTTTTTATTTATTCTCAGTTTTAATAAAAAAGACAAAGCGCTAAAATATTTTATATTGAATTTAGTGCTTTGTTCTGTTGTACAACTAATATCTAGTAAACTTCATGATAAAGGAATAAATAATTTATATTTAAGCCACTATTTTTTTACTGGTCAATTTCTATTATTAAGTCTTTTTTATTCAAGTTTATCAGGATATGAAAAAATTAAAAAACCAATAAAATACTTTAGTTTTACATTAACACTTTCTATTATTTTATATTTTTCTCTAAATTCTAAAGCTTATGTTAAATGGAATGAATTAGAAATTGGCTTAACATCAATCCCTTTATTATTATATAGTTTTCTATTTTTCTTAAAGAAGGTAGATGATAATAATGACAAAATATATATATATTTTAATTCTGGCTTTTTTGTTTATACACTTTGTAGCACGCTTATTTTTATTTTAGGTAATATTGGAAGCAGAGAAATTAAGTTAATAGTTTGGGATATAAATCAAATCCTTTATTTAATTTTTCAAATCTTAATTTTTATAGAATGGTATAAAAATTTTAGAACACAAATTTTCTTTAAAAAAAAATAATCATGAGTTTATATCAGTAATTACAAACTAGGTATAAACCCCTGATTTTAATTTCAGGTTTTTAAATTCACTGTGATACTACTATCTTAGTATAAAATATTTTTCCGTAGTTTTGGTTTTACTTTTCAAAACCCCCAAATGGAAGAATTAGTTTCTCAACAAGACCAAGTGATCATAATTGTATTAATAGGTGTTTTATTACTTCTTCTAATGGGAGTTTCACTGCTACTGTTTTTCTTTTTTTCAAGAAAAAAAATAGTGGAAAAAGAAATTGAAAATAAAAATTTAGAAATTACCCATCAAAAAGAAATTATAGAATCTATAATTGTTACTCAAGAAAAAGAACGAAAAAGAATTGCTCAAGATTTACACGATGATATAAGTTCTAAATTAAATGTAATAAATTTAAATGCGAACCTTTTAAAAGATGGAGAGTTAAATGCAGAAGAGTATTTAAAAGTTAACAACAGTATTTTAGAAGCAACAGACAAAACATTAGAAAGCGCTAGAAAAATTGCTCATGATTTATTACCTCCATTATTATCTAATTTTGGTTTAAAAGACGCCATAGAAGAACTTGCAGATTCGTTTAGCAACAGTAAAAAAATTTCTATAAAATATAACATTAAGTACCCAAAAAATTATTTCAATAAAAAAGAAGAATTACATCTTTTTAGAATTACACAAGAGTTAATAAACAACTCTATTAAACATGGAAAAGCAACAGAAAGCGAAATAATTATTTCATGTAAAAGCAATAATTTACTTTTTACATATACTGATAATGGAATAGGGTTTGACGCAAATAATAAAGCACATCAAAAAGGACTTGGAACCCAAAACATAGAAAGTAGAGTTTCTTTATTAAAAGGAAACTACACAATAGAAAGTCAAAAAAACAAAGGATTTAAAATATTAATAACCATCATAAACCCTTAAAATGAAAAAAATTAATATCGTAATTGTAGATGATGAACAACTTTTTAGAAGCGGAATAAGGTTTCTATTAGATAGAGAACAAGAATTCAATGTAATTTTTGAAGCTGAAAACGGAAAGGAATTAGTAGAGTTTTTAAGTAAAACAGAAGAATTTCCTGATGTTATTTTAATGGATTTAAAAATGCCTGAAATGAATGGTGTTGAAGCTACTAAGATTATTCATAAAACACATCCAGATATTAAAATAATTGCCTTAACAAGTTACGATGGTAAATCTTTTATTACCAATATGATTGATGTTGGTGCATCTTCTTACTTATTAAAAAACACAACTCCCAAAATGGTAGTTCATACAATTAATGAAGTGTATGACAAAGGGTTTTATTATGACGAAAAAGTATTAAAAATTATTCATGAAAATATAATTTCTTCTAGTGGAAAACGTATAAAAAGTGATTTAGATAAAAAATTACTTTCTAAAAGAGAAATTGATGTATTAGAATTAATTTGCGAACAATACACTACTGCAGAAATTGGCGAAAAACTCTTTATTAGCCCAAGAACTGTTGAAGGCCACAGAAATAATTTACTATTAAAAACGCAATCTAAAAATGTTGCGGGTTTAGTTATATATGGAATTCAAAAGAAACTCATAGAGATAACTCCAGATTTTAATATATAATTAGTTTCAACTTAACAATAAGGGTATATTTACTTAACTTACAAGTATATATACCCTTTTTGCTTTTCAAGAAGTTGCGCTCTAAAATCCATCCGTACTTAAATATACATTTGAAACATGTTTAACCAATAAAAAATTTATAACATGGATGAGTACATAGGAATTATTAAAATGTTTGCAGGTAATTTTGCACCTAGAAACTGGGCTTTTTGTGATGGTCAATTATTATCAATTGCACAAAACACTGCTTTATTTTCAATTTTAGGAACCACTTATGGTGGAGATGGTAGAACCTCTTTTGGTTTGCCTGATTTACGAAGTAGAGTACCTGTAGGTGAAGGAAGAGGAAATGGTTTATCTAATTACGCACTAGGTCAACACGTAGGTCTAGAAACTACTACATTAAATATAAACAATTTACCAAATCATACTCATACAGCAGCTGTTACTGGTATAACTGCTACAGCAGAAGCAACAATTTCTATACCAGCAACTTCAGAAACAGGGAATACTATAGAACCAGATTCTACCGTAATTTTATCTACTGGAGAAGTGCAAAAAAATCAGAATGAAGTTAATGGATTTAGTACTGATGCTGCAGATACTAACTTAAAACCTTTTACAGCTCCAGTAACCGTTACTGCTACTGGAGGAACAGTTACAGTTGGACCAACTGGAAATAGTGCTCCTTTTTATAATATACAACCAAGTATAGGAATGAATTATATAATCTGTTTGCAAGGTATGTTTCCTCCAAGAAGTTAATTTAAAGATATCTTAAATTATTTTATAAAACTCTGATGAAACCATCAGAGTTTTACCTATTAAATTAATATTTATTAAAAAACACGTATAAACCCCTATCAAATAGTTAAGAATTAAAAATAGATTTGTTTTTTAAGCTAAAACCATTAATTATGAAAAAAAATACAAAAAAAAATACTGATAAGAAGAATCTTGTTAAGTTATGTTTATTATTACTTTTCCTTTTTTTTAATATAGGAAACAAAGTTTATGGTCAATATAGTGAGACATTTTCTATACCTGAAAAAGGAATTCTTGGAGGAGTATGTTCGGACGGAACTTCTGCTACTTGTGCTAGTCAAGATTTTACAGGTGTAAATTGGACTATTAATGGAAATTTTACCACTTTTTATTCAGATGATTATGTTAAAACAAACGGATCTGGTGTACTATACTTTCAAGACCCTAATAATGAAATTTGTTGGGAATCACCAGTTCTTGACATTTCTGCAGTAGCGGGTTCAGTGAGTCTTTCTGTTGATATGACTTGGGGAGGTCATGATAGTACAGATTATGCAGATGTAGAATATAAAATTGATGCTGGTGCTTGGACACAGGTTCCTAAACAATATGGAAGTTATACTGGAGGAGGAAGTCATACAATAGATTTTGCAACAGGAGAACCTGGAAACACAGGTGCAGGCACTGTGTCTATAAGTGGTATTGCTCCAGGAGCTAATACAATAACTATAAGAGTATGCGCTAGAACAGCTTCTAATTCTGAGTATACTACAGTTGATAATGTATCTATACCAGAAGCTGGTGTTGTGGTGTTTTCTGCAAACACAGCTCCAGCTATTACAGGTACAGTCTCTGGACAAGTTGTAAATGACAACGCAACAATCTCTCCTTTTTCTTCAATAACAACAACAGACACAGATGGAGATAATTTAACAGCTACTATTACTTTAGATAATAATGCTAAAGGTGTAATTACAGGTGCTTCTTCTGGTTCAGGGCCATATACTATTACAAGTAGGTCTGCTTCTGCAATGCAAACAGCATTAAGAGCTTTAATTTTTAATCCAACAGACAATAGAAGTGCTACATCAGAAACCACTACTTTTACAGTTGTTATAAATGATGGTGCAGATTCAGATACAAATAACACAACTACTGTAATTTCTAATGCAGTTGCACCAACATTGTCTTCTAGCTCTCCTTCAGATAATGATTCTAATATTGTTATCAGTTCTAATATAATCTTAACTTTTAATGAAAACATTAGCAAAGGAACATCTGGTAATATCACCATTAAAAAAACTTCTGATGATAGTACTGTAGAAACTATAGCAGTTACTTCTGGTATGGTTACAACTTCTTCTACTCAAGCAACCATAAATCCTTCTTCAGATTTAGATTTAAATACAGAATACTATGTTTTAATAGACAACACAGCTTTTAAAGATGCTGGTAATAAAGATTATATTGGTATTTCTAGTACAACAGCACTAAGTTTTACAACAGAAGTAAATCAAACTAATACATATTTATCTGCTGGTGGTTCTTGGTCCGATCCAACTCGTTGGTCATTAAATAGAATACCTATAAGTACTGATAATGTTGTTACTAGCAACAGTCCTGATTTAGACATCAGTTCTGTTATAATTAATAATTTAAATATATCTGGGAGTCTAAATATTGAAACTGGAAACTCTTTAACTGTAAATGGAAACCTTACACAAACTGGAATACTTACTATAAATTCTGATGCTACAACCACTGGTTCTTTAATTGTAAAAGGAACTGCAACTGGTAATGTTACTTATAAAAGAAATCTTACCAATACCAATTGGCATTTAATTGGTGCACCTGTAAGTGGACAAAGTATCAATGCTTTTTCTGCTTCATTATTAACCAATGGATCTAATCAAAAATCTGTGGCTATTTATGATAACACTACTGTATCTGCTTCACGCTGGAGCTATTACACTACATCTTCAATAACAAGTGCTGGTAATTTTATTGATGCTAAAGGATATTCTGTAAAAAGAGATGGTGCAGGTACTTTAGATTTTACTGGTACTTTAAATACAACTGATTTATCTTTTCCTATTACTGATGGTGGTGACAGTCCTAATGGTAATAGATGGAATTTAATAGCAAACCCATACATAGCCGCTTTAAATGGAAGTAATGCTGCTGACGCAACTAACAACTTTTTAAAAGTAAATATTGATGCAGGCAACTTAGATCCTTCTAGAGCAGGTTTGTATCTATGGAATGGTTCTGCTTATGAAGAAAAATCTGTTGACGATGCTGCTTTTTATATTGCTCCTGGTCAAGGTTTCTTTGTACATGCTCCTGATGGTGGAGGAACCTCAGCAAGTTTTACAGAAGCAATGCAAACTCACCAAACAGGTAATATCTTTCTGAAAAGTAGTACTAGTTATCCAGAAATAATTCTAAAAATTAATGATGGAACAAATAATTCTTTAACCAAATTAAGATATATTAAAAACAAAACTACAGGTTTAGATGTTGGTTCTGATATAGGAACATTTACAGGAACATCAACTAATTTAAAGGTATTTACTCATTTAGTAAATGATAGTCAAGGTATTGATTTTGCAATACAAGCTTTACCTAACAATAATTTTGAAAACATGGTAGTTCCTGTTGGTGTGTTTGCTGAATCTGGTAAAGAAATTACTTTTTCTTTAGAAGCATCTAACTTTTCTAAAGGATTAAAAGTATATCTAGAAGATAAATTAACAAACACTTTTAAACAATTAGATGAAGTAAATAGTACTTATAATATTACTTTATCTAATACAGAGAATGGAATTGGGAGGTTCTATATTCATACTAGAAGTAGTGCATTAAGTATTGATTCTAATTTATTATTTGAAAATGTAAGCATTTACAAAACAGACAATACAACTTTAAAAATTGCTGGTTTACAAAGTAAAAATGCTTCAATTAAATTGTTTAACATCTTAGGAAAACAAGTATTTAACAAAAGTTTCGCATCAAAAAGGGTTTCAGAAATTACACTACCTAAATTAGTTAAAGGGGTTTATATTGTTCAGTTACAATCAGAAACTGGAAAGTTGAATAAGAAAATAATTTTAGAATAATAACGATAATTTTAAAGACAAGACAAGACATCATGAAAAAAGATAACAAAAACTCTCAAGATATTGCTCAAGAAATTACTCGTAAACAAGCAATTAAAAAAATAGGAAAATATGGTAAGTACGCTGCTTTAACAGCATTAGGTACTTACTTAATATTAAATCCACAAAAAGCTCAGGCTCAAAGTCCTGAAGAACCAGGGTCTGGATTTTAATTTAATCTGATAATAAAAAAAGGCTATTAAAATATTTTAATAGCCTTTTTTTTAACCTAAGGTTTTACTTTTATAAAATCTTTATGAAAACTATAATTTGTATTATTTACAACTTGCCAATTATAAATAGTAGATAGTTGATAAATCTTAGACAATTCTTCAAACAACCTTGTTTTTGCTTTTTCTTTTAACGTTGAAATCTCAATAGTTTCTTTAATTTTTTCAATACTTTTTTGATTGATTTTATTCAATTCTTCTTTAGAAAAACTATTAAACTGACTTTGTTGCAAATCGAAATATTTTATATCTGGAGAAATTGTTATTTCTTGATTTGGTATTTTATTTATAACAATTCTTTTTCCTATAGAGTCTATTTGAATTTCTAATTTAGATAAATCATAACCAACCTCTACATTAGCATTTATTGTAATAATTGCTTTTTTATCAAAAGATAAATAATCGTAAAAATATTTTTTTGAATCTGAATAATTATATACTTCAGAAAATGTTCCTTTAGAAACAACAAGTTTACTTAGATTTTTAACCGAGTTTACAACTACTTTTATTTCTTCTTTTTTATGGTTTGTTTCATTATTATTAAACCAAAATTTAGCCATAAAAAAACTTAATATAAAAACAACAATGTATTTTATTGAACGCATAAACAAGAGTTTAATTTATATTTACTAAAATAAACCAAAAAATCTGTTATAATAAATTATAACAGATTTAAATCTAAAAAGTAAATTCTTATAAATGTAAGGTTGTACAACCAGATTTACATCCAACAAATGGAGCACATACTTTTCCGCAAATTTCTAATGCAATTGGGTCTGTTTTTAAAGTAAGTTTTACCTCTGCTTTAAAACCTGCTGCTCCACCTCCAATTGTTATAGAAGGATGAGATAAACTAAGCGTTCCACTTCCAATTTCTATTCCCATTAAATAAACGGTTACTTTTACTGCATCTCCTTGTACATCTGCACATACTTTTAGAGCTCCTAATAATGAAATACAAGCATTTGTTGTTGCTACTTGACCTGCTAAAGTTTCAGGTCCATTTATGTGCGATAACACATCTTCTTTGTGAATTTTTACTGCCATTATAATAAGTTTTAGTTAATAACACTTCAAAACTAAAACTATAAACACTTAAAATTCAGAGTAATAAACCCCAATTACAAAATCAAGACGTTATACTTAAGTAAAAATACTGGTTTAAAAAAAGAGGTAGATTATACTTTATCTTCCTTTGGAAAAGCATAATTGCTATAAATAAAAAGCAAAGCTACACCAACACTTATAAAAGCATCTGCAGGATTAAAAATGTATTGAAAGAAAGTAAACTCATTACCACCAACAAAAGGAATCCATTCTGGTAAAATAGCATTTTCTATAAATGGAAAGTAAAACATATCAACTACTTTTCCTTGAAAGATTTCTCCATAAGGATTCTCTGAAAAAAGTGTAGCTACTTTATGATTAGAGTTGTCAAAAATAATTCCATAAAAAATAGAATCTAAAATATTACCAATTGCTCCAGAAATTATAAGTGCAATAGCCACAATTACTCCATTATGATTTTTCTTTTTAATATTTTTAAACATCCAAAAAATCATTACTGGCACTGCAAATAACCTAAAAAAAGTTAAAAATAGTTTCCCTATTTTTCCACCAAACTCAAAGCCCATTGCCATTCCATTATTCTCTACAAAATGAATTTTAAACCAATCAAAAACTACAACTTCTTCTCCTAAGATAAAATGAGTTTTTACATAAATTTTAATAACCTGATCTAAAATAATTGCTATTAAAATGGTAAGAATTGCAAGATACTTTTTTGACATTTTCAAATAATTTGTGCGCACAAAAATAACAATATTATTGTGTTTATTGGTTTGTTAAGAAAATATTAGCAGTTATAGTAGAAATTGTAAGCTCTTTATCAAAATTTATCTTATAATTTTTAAAAGACTTTTTGTGTAAAACGTTATCTATATTAATTTTACCTTTATTAGAAGTTAAATTAATTTTTGCATTATTAACCTCTGCATAAACGTTACCAGAATAGAGTTGTAATGTAGTATTTGCGTTTAATGTATTTAGTTTTACAATTCCGTTTTCTATATATATTGCCAACTCATTTTTAATATTTTCAGATTCTATATCTATAGTTTCTCCAAATATAAATAGTTTTTTATTTTTTGGCACTTTTACTATAGCTGTTGCTCTTTGTAATCTCTTAGTAATAAATTTTCTAAAAATAATTTCTCTTGTTTCAGTTCCTTCAAAATGAAATTTTATATCTAATTCTTTTGGTTTATTTTCTATTAAAATTAATTGTTCATCATAACTTTCTGCATACAAATAAACCTCTACAAAATCTGAATTTGAATTTTCTAAAATTATATTATCTAAACCTTCTGTATAAATATTTATATCGTTAGCAAGTGTTTCAATTTTTTTTAGCGCTTTCTTTTGCGATAAAATCACAGTAGAAAATAAACAAAATAAAAGGATAAAACTTTTTTTCATTAAACAAAAAAAGCTTCTTTACAGAAGCTTTTAATTTAAAATATTATAAAATTATTGTTTGCGTTTTGCTTCAATACTTAAAGTAGCATGAGGTACAAGTCTTAAACGTTCTTTTTGAATAAGTTTACCTAATACTCTACAAACACCATAAGTACCGTTTTCAATTCTTAACAACGCATTATTTAAGTCTCTAATAAACTTTTCTTGTCTTATAGCTAATTGTACGTTTGCTTCTTTGTTCATTACTTCAGAACCTTCATCAAAAGATTTAAATGAATGTGATGTATCTTCAGTACCATTATTAGCATCGTTTTTATAAGCAGATTTTAAATAAGCTAAATCTTCTTCTGCTCTTGCTTTTTTCTTAAGAATAATTTCTTTAAACTCTTGTAAGTCTTCTTCTGAATATTTTAATTTTACGTCTGACATAAATCTTACATTTTTTCGATTAATATTTTACTTTTAATGGTATCAAACTCAATTTCTGTACCATTTTCTAACTCATCAACAAAAACCAATTCATTGGTTAATGTTTCACTCATGATGTAGTCTTTATTATCAGTAATAGATTTCTGTAAGTTTTCAAAATTTAAAACCGTTAACTTTATTCTGTCTGTTACTTCTAAACCTGTGTCTTTACGTGCATTCTGAATTCTGTTTACCAATTCTCTGGCAACTCCTTCTTTACGTAATTCTTCAGTTATTGTAACATCTAAAGCAACTGTTAACGCTCCTTCATTAGCAACTAACCATCCTTCTATATCTTTAGATGATATCTCTACATCTGTGAGTTCTAAAGTAATATTTTTTCCATTAATTTCAAGAATAATGTTGCCAACTTTTTCAATTTTGTTAATATCTTCTTGGTTAAACTCTTTTACTGCTGCTGCTATAAAACGCATATCTTTTCCAAACTTTGGTCCTAATGTTTTAAAATTAGGTTTTATTTGTTTGATTAAAATATCTGAAGCATCATCTAAAATTTGAATTTCTTTAATATTAACTTCATTTTTAATTAAATCTGCAACCGCTAAAATCTCTTCCTTTTGTTGCTCATTATCAACAGGAATCATAATTTTTTGTAATGGTTGGCGCACTTTTATTTTTTCTTTAGCTCTAAGTGATAACACTAAAGAAGATATTGTTTGTGCATTTTCCATTTTACGTTCTAAGCTTTTATCTACAAAACTAGCATCGTATTTTGGGAAATCTGATAAGTGAATACTTTCTGACGTTTCTTTACCTGTTACAGAGTTTAAGTCTTGGTACAATTTATCCATAAAAAACGGAGCAATTGGTGCACTTAACTTTGCAATAGTTTCCATACAAGTGTATAACGTTTGGTATGCAGAAATTTTATCTGTTTGATAATCTCCTTTCCAAAAACGTCTTCTACTTAAACGTACAAACCAGTTACTTACATAATCTTGTGTAAAATCTGATATGGCTCTTGCAGCTCTTGTAGGTTCATATTCTGCATAGAATTTATCTACTTTATGAATTAAAGTATGTAATTCTGATAAAATCCATCTGTCTAACTCAGGTCTTTCTTCTAAAGCTACATCTGCTTCCTTATAAGTAAAACCATCTAAGTTTGTATACAAAGAGAAAAATGAATACGTATTGTATAAAGTTCCAAAAAACTTACGTTTTACTTCTTCAATTCCATCTAAATCAAATTTTAAATTGTCCCAAGGATTTGCATTAGAAATCATGTACCAACGAGTTGCATCTGCCCCATAAGTTGATAATGTTGTAAACGGATCTGTAGCATTACCTAAACGCTTAGACATTTTATGTCCGTTTTTATCTAACACTAAACCATTAGAAACTACATTTTTATAGGCAACAGAGTCAAATACCATTGTTGCAATTGCATGTAACGTATAAAACCAACCACGTGTTTGATCTACTCCTTCTGCAATAAAATCTGCAGGAAAAGATTCGTTTCCATCAATTTTGTTTTTATTTTCAAACGGATAATGCCATTGTGCATAAGGCATAGAACCAGAATCGAACCAAACATCAATTAAATCGCTTTCACGTTTCATTGGTTGCCCTGAAGCTGAAACTAAAGTAATTTGATCTACAATATTTTTATGTAAGTCTAACTTTGCATAATTATTTTCAGAGTTGTTACCAACTTCAAAATCTGCAAAAATATCTTCTGCTAAAACTCCAGCTTCTACAGCTTTTGCCATTTCTTGCTTTAATTCTTCTACAGAACCAATACAAATTTCTTCTTTACCATCTTCTGTTCTCCAAATTGGTAATGGAATTCCCCAATAACGAGAACGTGATAAATTCCAATCGTTTGCATTTGCTAACCAGTTTCCAAAACGACCAGTACCTGTAGATTCTGGTTTCCAGTTTATGGTTTTGTTTAAAGAATGCATTCTGTCTTTAACATCAGTTATTTTAATAAACCAAGAATCTAATGGATAGTATAATATTGGTTTATCTGTTCTCCAACAATTTGGATAACTGTGTTTGTATTTTTCTACCTTAAAGGCTTTATTTTCTGTTTTTAATTTAATAGCTAACTCAACATCTATAGATCTGTCTGGAGCTTCACCATCTTCATAATATTCGTTCTTTACGTATTTACCTGCAAACTCACCCATTTCTGGTCTAAATTTACCTTGTAAATCTACTAAAGGAACTAAATTATCGTTTTCATCTTTTACCAACATTGGTGGCACTTCTGGTGTTGCTTGTTTTGCAACCAAAGCATCATCTGCCCCAAAAGTTGGTGCTGTATGTACAATACCTGTTCCATCTTCTGTAGTAACAAAATCTCCAGAAATTACTCTAAAAGCATCTTGAGGATTGTCATTTGGTAAACAGTAATCTAATAGTTGTTCGTATTTAATACCTACTAAATCTTTACCAACAAACTCTTTTATAACGTGATAAGGAATCTTTTTATCACCTGCATTATAAGAACTTAATTCTTCTGAAGTTTCTACCTGTACATTGTTTTTTCCAGCAAATTGCTTTCCTACTAAATTTTTAGCTAAAACAACTTTTATAGGTTCAAAAGTATATTGATTAAAAGTTTCTACTAAAACATAATCAATTTTTGGTCCAACAGTTAATGCTGTATTACTTGGCAATGTCCAAGGAGTAGTTGTCCAAGCTATAAAATATACTGTTCCTTCGTTTTGTAAAAAATCTGGTAATGTATTTTCTATTGCTTTAAATTGAGCAACTACAGTTGTATCTGTTACATCTTGGTAAGTTCCTGGTTGATTTAACTCGTGAGAACTTAAACCTGTACCTGCCTTTGGCGAATAAGGTTGTATTGTATACCCTTTGTAAATTAATTCTTTATTATAAATCTGTTTTAAAAGCCACCAAACAGACTCCATATATTTTGGTTCGTAAGTAATATATGGATCATCCATATCTACCCAATAACCCATTTTCTGGGTTAAATCGTTCCAAATATCTGTATAACGCATTACAGCTTTTCTACAAGCAGCGTTATAATCTTCTACAGAAATCTTTTTACCAATATCTTCTTTGGTAATTCCTAATTCTTTCTCAACACCTAATTCTATTGGCAAACCATGAGTATCCCAACCAGCTTTACGCTTAACTTGGTAACCTTTCATTGTTTTATAACGAGGAAAAATATCTTTAATAGCTCTTGCTAAAACATGGTGAACTCCAGGAAGTCCGTTTGCAGAAGGAGGTCCTTCAAAAAACACAAAAGGCTCTGCATTTTCTCTTGAGGTTACACTCTTTTCAAATATGTTGTTTTCTTGCCAATAATTAAGAATTTCTTCTGCAACTTTTGGTAAGTCAAGTCCTTTATATTCAGGAAATTTAGCTTTCATTTTCTGTCGTTTCTAATAAGATTGCGAAAATACTGATTTTCTTGAAAATGTAGGCTTTTAGAAGCAAAAAAAAAGAGGGTTTATAACCCTCTTTCATTTTTTATTTTTTCATACGCAGCTTGAATGCTTTGAAATTTTTCATTTGCACCTTTTAAATGCTCTTCTCCTAAGCCTTGTAATTTATCTGGATGGTATTTTTTAACCATTTTTCTGTAGGCTTTTTTAACTTCTGAATCTGTGGCAGATTTATTAATTTCTAAAATTTTATATGCATTTTCTGATGCATCATAAAACATTGCTTTTATAGACTCGAAATCTCTTTGATTTATATATAAATATCCTGCAATTTTTCTAATATCTTCTACTTCTGCATCTACTACAAATTCATCTGCTTTTGCAATACCAAATAAGAAATGAATTAATTGTAAACGTGATGCATGAGACATATTTTGTCTAATTTGTATACAAACTTGTCTTGCAGAAACTTTGCTTTTAATAATACCACTAAATAGTTGAAAGGCATGATTTGCTCTTTCTTTACCATACATGCTTACAAATTGAGTTCTAACATAATCTAACTCTCTTTGATCTACTTTTCCATCAGATTTTATAACTATAGATGCTAAAACAAGTAAACTCATTTCAAAATCTCCAGATTGTGTATTTACATGACCTCTAGAATTTTTAACTCGTTTTTGATATTCTCTACTTTCTTCTTTTAAATCTTCATCTGAAAAACCATCTACAAAACTACCAATTGCAAAACCAATTGCTGCTCCTATTGGACCTCCAAGACTAAAACCTAAACCAGCACCTAACCACTTGGTAAAATTTCCCATATATATTTTTTTAAACGAGCAAAGTTACAAAGTTTCATAGTTAGAGAAATCTTAATTTTTTTAAATTTATTGATTTTGCATGAAGGATTGAAGCATTTGTTTGAGCTCTTTTTTGAAGAATGAAAAAAAAAGCGAGTGCTGAAAGCCTGACGATTTTTAAAGAAAATGCAGTGAAACGAAATTTTTCTTTAAAAATGGGCATGCCCAAATAATGTATATCGATTTTATTGATGTGGCTATTGAAACAAGCATTGAATTACATGTTGAATTACAGTTGATTTATACTTATATTTGCAACTTAAATTATTTGAAATTATGTATCCAGAAGAATTAGTAAAACCAATGCGTGATGAGTTAATTAACGCAGGTTTTGAAGCATTATATACAAGTGAAGATGTTGAAAACGCAATGTCTAAAGAAGGAACAACTTTAGTTATGGTAAACTCTGTTTGTGGTTGTGCAGCAGGTACTGCAAGACCAGGTGCTATTGCATCTTTAGGTGCAGATAAAACACCTACAAATTTAACTACTGTTTTTGCAGGTGTAGAAAAAGAATCTACACAAAAGGCTCGTGAGTTTATGATTCCTTTTCCTCCATCTTCTCCAGCAATTGCTTTATTTAAAGATGGTAATTTAGTGCATATGTTAGAGCGTCATCATATTGAAGGTAGATCTGCGCAAATGATTGCTCAGAATTTGGCTCAAGCTTATGATGAGTTTTGCTAAACCTATAACTTTCTAAAGAAAGAACTTATAAATCCATTCTATTTTGAATGGATTTTTTATTTTTATTAAAATTTTTAACAATGGCTTCTCAATACTCAAATTACCCTAAAGAATTACTTTTAAAAAAATTAAAAGCTACCAAAACTAAAGCAATAGCCCATGGTATTGTAGTTGCTTTACTTTTTGTAATTGCTATATACAAATCGTTTACAGAAGGTATTTCTTTTAGTTCTTATTTGCCTTTATTTTTTGTGCCTATGCAAGTTATTTTTATGAAAGAGATAAAAAAATTAAAAGAAGAACTTGCTTCTAGAAAATAAGAATGGAACAATCTAAAATTATTGAAAACACCATTTTATTTGTAAAAAAAGAATTAAAAAATGCTGAAGGTGGGCATGATTGGTTTCATATTGAAAGGGTTTATAAAAATACTCTTTTAATTGCAAAAGAGGAAGATGTAGATGCTTTTGTAGTTTCTTTAGGCGCTTTGTTACACGACATTGCAGACCCTAAATTTTATAATGGAAATGAAACTATTGGTCCTAAATTGGCAGCCAAATTTTTAGAAGAACAAAAGGTAGATACAGACATTATTACCCACGTTATTAACATTATAAAACATATTTCTTTTAAAAATTCTTTAGAAATAAATGGAGAAAAATTTACTTCAAAAGAATTAGATGTTGTACAAGATGCTGATAGATTAGATGCTATTGGTGCAATTGGTATTGCTAGGTGTTTTAATTATGGGGGATTTAAAAACAGAGCCTTATACAACCCTGAAATTAAACCAAACTTAAACATGACTAAAGAAGAGTACAAAAACTCTTCTGCACCAACAATAAATCATTTTTATGAAAAACTTTTACTTTTAAAAGATAAAATGAATACTGCTACTGCAAAAAAAATTGCTCTAGAAAGACATAATTATATGAACCTTTTTTTAGAACAATTTTATAATGAATGGAATGGTGTAAAGTAATATTACTGTACTAAGTTTTTCATTTCGCTTCTATACTTAGAGGCAGACTTACCTGTAAACTCTTTAAATAATTTATTAAAGTGAGAAAAATTATTAAAACCACATTCAAAACATATATCTGTAATACTTGTTTGACTTTCTGATAATAATTTTGTGGCATGTACAACTCTATACTCATTTACTAATTTTGTAAATGTTTTTCCTGTTGTCTTTTTAAAGAACCTACAAAATGCAGGAACTGTCATACTAACCAAACCTGCAATTTCATCTAAACTTATATGCTCATTAAAATGCTGATTGATATGTTTAAATATAATATCTATTTTACTACTATCTTGTGGTTGTGTTTCAAAAGCAAAACCATCTGCATTTAATATTGTATAATCATCAGATTTAGACAATGTGTGTAAAATTTCTAACAAAATTAAAATTTGTTTGAATCCTTTTTTCTCAGATATCTTTTCAATTTTAGGTCCTAACTTTTGTTTTGTCTTTACACCAAATAGAATTCCTTTTTTTGCTTTTTCAAATAAAATACTAATAGGTTTCATTTCTGGAGTTTCAAAAAAAGATTCTCCTAAAAATTCTGGTTTAAATTGTATTAATGTTTCAGAACCATTTGTAGTTAACCTATCTGTAAATCCATTATGTGGTAAATTAGATCCTATTAATAATAATTGACTATTATTAAAGTAAGATAAATGATTACCAATATGTCTTTTTCCTTTTCCTTTATTTACATAAACTAATTCTATTTCTGGATGGAAATGCCAAAAAGCTTTTATTTGTTTTAAAAACTCAGTATGTTTTTTCACCAAGATAGAACTTCCAAAATCTGGACTAATTTTCTCTAAAGTTGGTTTAACATTTTTCATATTCTCTATTTTAATTCAAAATTACAACACTTAATTCTAATAAAATATATAAAATTAACAAAATTATATACTATTTTACCTAATGTACATATTTACACCTACTTTATTGATAATTTAGCATATAAATTTACCAATTCTGATGTTTTCGGGCACAAACTTCTGCCATAAATTTGCAGTGTTATTAATCATTAAAATGACAACACAATGAAAACAAATATGAAATCAATTTTATTAGTAGCATTAATGTTTGGAACATTAATTAGTTACGCTAACAACGATACAAATTCTACAGATAATAAAGCTAAGAAAACAGTAAAAGTAGAATTTAAAAATGTAAGAAAAGGACAGTCTTTAACTATTAAAAATGAAAATGGTTTAAAGGTATATACTCAAGAAATTACAACTTCTGGTAATTTTTCTAGAACTTTTGATTTTTCTGCTTTAGAAAATGGTGTTTATACTGCAGAATTAAATAAAGACTTCGAAATAATTATTAAAGAGTTTTATGTAAAAAATGGTTTGGTTACTTTTTTAAACAACAGTAATACAAAACTTTTTAAGCCAGTAATTAGAGCTAAAGAAAACTTAATTTATGTTTCTAAACTTGCTTTTAATAATAAACCATTAAATGTAGTTATCTATTATAATGGTGAAGCTATACTTTCTGATAATGTTAAAGGTGATGATCTTTTAAAAAGAACTTACAAATTATCTGAAAACAAAAAAGGAGAATACAAAGTATTTGTTAGTTCTGATAATAGAACTTACTCAAAGAACTTTACAATATAAAAATTTAGTTAATTGTTTCATCAAACTATTGGTACGTTTGATATAAAAAAAAGCGAGTCTTTCTTAAGACTCGC
>NZ_JALCZO010000009.1 GCF_023555495.1 Polaribacter sp. Z022
TTAAGCACCTAATTTAGCAAATAAAAACCGAATAGAAAATCCGCGAGGATTTTCGTAAGTAGGCTAGAACTAGCAATAAATTATATACGGTGTTGCCAACTGGCTTTTATTTCATATTATCATTATTCGAAGCAAATAAATCGAATTGTCTTTCATCTGCTTCTTTCTTTTGTCTATATTTTTTTCCTTCTTTTGTTTCTATTGGTTTGTCATTTTCAAAATAATGGTTAATTCTCACAACGTCATAACCAGCAATTGTTTCAATTCCCTCGTTATTTACTTTTTTCCTTATTATTAAAAAACAGTTTATAGAAGAACCATTTTTAAATTCAATTTCTCCGTTTTGAACTAGAGTTTTAAATTCATTTGATTGCATATTAAAAGAGATTGATTCTCCATTGTAAAATCCTGTCCATTTATATTTCCCCTTTTTTAAAACAGGTGATATTATTTCAATAATTGCATTTTCGTTTTTTATAGGTTCTAAATCATTTGATGTTAAAATGAATTTCTTAAAATCGGTTTTCTCAATTATTTTGTCTTTTGTTTTTATTGTTTTTTCCTCATTAGAAATTTGGTAAGAAACTTTCTTGACTTTTGGATATTTCTCTAAAGTTTCATAAAAATTTGATTTCTTTTTTTTGATAAGAGAGTTATTAACTATTTTATTTGAAGTCTCTTGTTTTAATTTTAGAATTTCTAGTTTTATTTTCTCCTTTTCTAAATCCTTAAGTTCGGTATCTTCAAATATTTTATCAATTATATTTTCAGAAATTTTGGCAAGTGGTGTTGTCAATAGAGTAGTAACTAAAGCAACAACAACCGCAGTTGTAATTGTCGCATTTTTGTTCTCTCCTTTTGTGATTACTTTAAGCCATTTCCTTAAACCACCTTCTCCTAAAGGTTCTGTTTCAATTTCTATATTTACTGATAATAAAGATGAAATTTCCTTTATTATTCCTAAAATTTCGTAATCACAACGATTAGCTACAGAAGCATCCATTGAATGAGAGTTGTCTCCAAACCAATAATGAATTTCTAAAGTATTTCCAAAAATGTCCCCTTTCGGTTTATATAGTAGCATTTATTTTTCTTTAGCGTTCTGTTTTTAGCTTGTTGGCAACGTTGTCGTATATGGTTTGTTGCGTGTTTCAAGCAACTAATTTAGTAAATAATTACCGACCAAGAAAGTCCGCGAGGACTTTCGCAAGTAAGCAAAAAGCCAGCAATAAATTATATACGGTGTTGCCCCCAGTATTATTCCTCAATATTTGTAGTAGTTTTAAATTCATTGTTTGAGCCTTTTATTGTTTCTAAAAAATCGTTCATTTCTTTCGTAAGCAATAAATATTCTTGTTTTTTCCAAAATTCTGAACTAAATGGTTTTTTAAATTTAAAAATGTCTTTGTTAATTGATTGTTTTTTATTTATCTCAATTTTGTTTTGTTCTAAAACAATAAAAGAATATGATACATTATAAATATTTTTCACGCCATCTTTATCAATAACTTCGGTTTCAGCGTTTATTTTTGCTTTATGAATGAAATACTTATTCCAATTAGTATTTTCTTTAAAAAAAATTGATTTCTCATAACTTGTCGTTCTGTACTTAATTCCTCTGTTTTCTGTGTAAGAACTTGTGGTATCTATTTGTTTTAAGTGAAATTCTGTAAAAGCATTATTATTTTTGTTTATTAGATAATGTCCTTCGTTTTTAGATTTACTTTCTGACTTTGTGAAAAATGAATACTTTACAAAATTTTTGTCTTTTGATACGTTTTCATTGAAATCATATTCTTTAATATTAAGACCAACTCCACCAATTTCGTCAAATATTTGCTTTAAATTATACATTTTAAAGTAAACATCTTCTTCGTAAATTCCAGCTTTTCTTACATTTTTAATATTTGCCATATAATTTTTTTTTGGCATAGGTTTTTCAGATGTACCAAAAAGTGTTTTACGATTTACAATACCATTCAAATCTTGTATCTTTAGTAACTTTCCGTTTTTTCTTATATAACATCTTAAAAAAAATGTTTCTGAATAAGGTTCAGTAGGATAGTTGTCTGCTACAGATTTATATACTTTTATAATTGGATTTGTATTACTTAAAAAAATATCATCTAATTCCTCAAACTTGCTTTTTAGGAATATTGTGTCATTATTTATTTTTTTAAAAGTCGTGTATATCTGTTCGTAACCAATTAATCTAATTTTAATTGAATCACTTTGAGAAGTGAATGAAAATCGTCCTTCAGAATTTGTTGAAGTGAAATTATTTTTATTATAAATATCAACATATTCAATAGGTTCTTTAGTTTCGTAATTCAATACAATTCCTTTCAATCTATTCTGACTAAATGATTTGTTAATTACTGAAATTATTAATATTAGCAGGATTTTTTTCATATTGTGGGCAACGGTTTTGTATAAAGTTAGTGTGGGAGTTGATAATCGAAGAATTATCAGCCTAGCACTAAGCTTATACTTATTTTATGTTTTTATCTTGTCGACCTAAAAATACTCAAATAAGTATAAGTGACATTATAAATAAAGACAAAACTTTGGGCAAACTATAAAAACCCACATTAATTTTATACGGTGTTGTAGCTAGTACTTTATTTCTAAAATCCATTTGAAAATTTAAAACCAATCTCTTTTCTCAATTTTTTTTTCAATGAGTTTAGTTTCTTTAATTCACTTTCGACTTGATTTAGTTCTGTGTATAAATCAGATATTTTCTCGTTACTTATTAATTCTAATGTTTTCGATAAGATTGGGATTTGAGATTCGTCTGCTAGTGAAGAAATATCTCCGTCTAATAAACTTAAACGATGCTTACAAAGCATTTTTACTTGACCAGCTCTACAATTACAATTAATACTAGTTAAGTTGTTTTCAATCATAAATGTTACAGTATATACTTCGTCAGAACTACTGCTTTTAATTTCTATAGTTTCTTTCATAAAATTTCATTCTCGATTAATAAACCGTGAGTATTTACATTAAATCTGTTTTTAACACCTTTGAATAAAACATCTTTTAGATGTTTTTGTATTTGAGTAATATCCTTTGATTGAATTAAAAAGAGTTCCAATCCAAGAGTTGGACTAAAATTCGAATTTTCACTATCTAAACTTACAGAATTTTCAATTTCAAATTTTTCTAATCTAACATTAAAGTTTTGGGTTAAAACATTCTCTACTAATTGCCTTTTCGATAAACTAATATCATTTACATAATCAACTATTATTGCAAATCCTGTCCAATCTGTAGGAATCTTATTTTTTATAAAATCATATTTGATTCTTTTCGTTGAAATAGATGTAATTATCGGTTTTAAATTTTGTTGATTATTAAAAAAAGATTCATCATTTTTCCATAAAAAAGTATAAAAAGCTCCTTGTGTAGTTTCTATTTTTTTATTTAAATCGGGATTTTTCGGATAGATTTTTTCAAAGATTATATTTGAGTTCCAATTTGAATTAAATACATCAAGATTTGAATTCGTAGTAGATTGTGAACGAGTTGGACTTTTTACTTGAATAAGAAAGTCAAATTCTTCAATATTTTCTCCCCAATTTTTCCCTTCCAATTTTTTCGGATAGATTACATCTCCTTGTTCAAATTTACATTGACCAACGCTATCTTTAAATGCTAAAGGTAAATGCCATTTGAATCCTTTTATTTTATTGTTCATCTGTTTTTTCGTATTAGCTACAACGTTGTTGTGTATGATTAGTTGCGTGTTTTAAGCACTAAAGTTAGTAAATAAAACACAGATAGAAAGTCCGCGAGGACTTTCGTAAATTGGCTAAAACCAAGCAATTAATTATACACGGTGTTGTGCGTAGGTTTTTATTTTTCGTATTTTTCTTCGTAATAATTCCAAAATATTTTCAGCATATTTTCAAAACTTTCTTTATCGCTCGAAATATATTTTTTTTCAATTTTTCCGTTGATAAATAATTGCAAATCATTTCTTATAATTATTTTTTCGTTTTCATTCGGTGAATATT
Organism: Polaribacter sp. Z022; assembly: GCF_023555495.1. Classification (GTDB taxonomy): domain Bacteria; phylum Bacteroidota; class Bacteroidia; order Flavobacteriales; family Flavobacteriaceae; genus Polaribacter. Next base: position 4,023 of record NZ_JALCZO010000009.1, read on the forward strand.
CTTTGTGTAAATTTTTCTCCACGTTATTTATTTTTTCAGCCATTTCGTGCATTTTACTTATCGAAATATCTGCTAAACTTGAATATGCTATTAATATTCTTTCAGGAAAAGCTCTGTTCTTTCTGTCAAATTCTTCCCTTTCTTTTTTAGAACTTAAAGCATTACCTAAATCTAATAAACCACTAACTCCTCCAAAACCAAAACCCATTGAACTGTTTACAGTTTCCATAGAGTTTTGTTTTTCCTTAATTTCTTCTAATTCATAAGTAATTTCATCGCTTAAATATTCACTTGCTTTTATTAATTCGATTTCATCTGTTACCATTGAAATATTAATTGCTTGTTCTTTTAATTCAGACAATCCTTTAAAACCAATATTGAATTTGTCATTCAATATATCTTTATACGAATACTCTTCTGAATACCAATAATTATCGGGATTTGCATAATATAAAAAGTTTATTGATGTAGCAAAAAATTTAATGTCTGCATTTAATTCTTTATTTATATTTTTTTCAAAATTTTCTTTTGAGTTTTCGACTGCATTTTTACAGTTAAAAAGTAATACTGTTATTAGTATTAAAAAAAGTGTTTTTCTCATTCTGTTATTTTTTTCCATTCATTCTCATTGTAAATATAACCTTCCCATTCAAAATGGTTATAATATCCAAAAATTATTAAAAAATTTTCTTTTTCAGATATTTCTTTTGAATGTCTTGTTCCTTTAATAATCTCGTGTAAATACGGTAGTTCTTTCTCTGCATAATCAGGGTAGGAAACAAGAACTTTAAGTTTACAATTTGTAATTAAAAGATGGGAAACTTCTTGATATAAGCCACTTGAAACACTGTTTTCGTGTTCAAAAGCAACTGTTATGTCTCTAAACCAAAAAGTGTTTTCTTTAATCCCAGGTGTTAAATCACTTTTTTTATATAAAATAGTATCAATAGAGTAGTAGTCTTGTTCATAAGATAAAAGGTCAAACTTTTTTGAAAGTTCACTTATAATTGAATTATCAGAACCTTTTACAAAAGTTGTCAATTTTTTGTTTTCGCTCCAAATGCTTAACATTTCTTTTTTCCTTTCTGTAACAATATTTACCCATTCACGAAAAAATGTTTTTCCATTAATTTGCTCCATTTTTTACAATGCTGGTTTGTGTTTTCCTTTTAAAGATCCATTTGGATGATTTTTGCAGTTTCCAGAGGTCAAACCAGTGATACTTGAATTTTTCGTTCCACAAAGTTTACAAATATATTGTGATTTTTCACTTCCTTCGTAAAGTTGATGTTTTCCCTTAAATGTTCCATTTGGATGATTTTTACAGTTTCCAGAAGTTAAACTGGCAATGTTTGAACTTTTAGTTCCGCAATTTTCACAATAGCAATTTGGCATATTTCTAATTTAATTATTAATTTCCTTTTTCAGATTTTGAGTGAGCAACTTACGCACAACGTGTTTGTATATGGTTTGTTGCGTTGTTAAGCAACTAAGTTAACAAATAAAAACCGAATAGAAAATCCGCGAGGATTTTCGTAAGTAGGCTAGAACCAAGCAATAAAATATATACGGTGTTGTGCATAGTTTTTTTAATTTTCCCATACAGAATAATCTTGAATTTCCCATTCTCCATTTTGTTTAAAAAACTTTCCGCTACAACCAGCACCTTCAATTCTATAAGATATTTCAAAATCTGTTATGTCATTTTCTATTTTTATTCTGTTAAATATTACATAGTCTTTAATTCCTTCTTTTTCTAACTCTGAAATTGAAAGTATTCTAACTTTTTGTCCGAACTTATTTAGGCTTAAATTTTTGTCAATCAGTTCAGATTCCAACACTTTCACAGGTAATCTCTCTTTAGCCTCAGGATGATAAATCCATTGAAGTTTAGGAAGGTCAAGTATTTTTTGCGCAATCAATTCAGTTTGGTTTGGATTCGACTTTATTAATTCCGTTTGAGTGAGTCCATTTTTAGATTCAGAATTGTTTTCAGTTTCTTTTTTATCAGAATTCTTGCAGGAAATCAGTAGTAAAATTGTCAATAAAATTCCGATTATATTTTTCATTTCGTGAGTTTTCTCAAATTATGCACAACGTGTTTGTGTTATAGAAAGTTGCGATTTTTGTGCTCGAGGATTTTCCGCAGGAAAATCAGAAGTAGCAAAAATTGCAACAAACTTTGATTAAGCTAAAAATAAGCAATTTTTTATACACGGTGTTGTAGGTAGTTTTTAGAATTTCGACTCAATATACTTTTTTAGTTTTCCTTTTTTATTTCGTTTTATTAATTTTTCCATATCCGAATTCTTACCGAGTTCAGACTTGTTTTTTTCATAAAATTCAATTGCATTTTCAGCTCCGGCTAAAGCACAATCTACTTTGTTTTTTGAGTAATTGTTCTCCAAACTATATTTTGTCCAACCACTCATAAATGACATTAGACAATCAGCACATTCTAATGGAACAATTCCAGAAACTAATTCAATTGAAACTGTTGGACTTCCACTCATCCATTTCATCAAAAACGCATTGATATCTTTTCGTTTAATTGGGTTTTCAGAAATGGGTGTTTTTAATAGCCATTCAGTAGAATTCAGAACTAATTGTTCAGTTTTTTTGTAATCTTCTTTGTTTTCAAGTTTTAAATTATTTGGAATTTCAACTTCTTGAGCTAATAAACTCGTGCTAACAAATAGTAAAAAAATCAGTGTTTTAATTTTATCCATAGTTTTTATTTTCCGTTTAATTTTTCAAAATATTTTTTCCGATGAAATTTATTAACATCTATTTTAATTGTGTCAGCTTTTGAATTCAAAATATAATATTCAAAATCAGATTCACTTTTTTTAAACAAAGAGTCTCCAATATTTAGTTTTTCGTGTATAAAGTAAGGAACTTTTTTTTCCCACTTATTATCTATTAAAATTGGTCTCATTCTCCCATTCATCCTGTTTAACAAAAGACTCGTTATTTTTCCAGAGTATGATTCGTTTTTTATTCTATTATATTCCTTTTTAAGATAACTTTCAGAATTGTCCTGAATTGTAATAACTATAATAAGAAATATAAGAATTGGAATAAAAACAAACAAAAGATTTTTCCTTATTTCTTTATCTTGTTTTCTTAATTCATTTTTGTCTTCAGTATTCATTTCGTTAATTACCTACAACGTGTTTGTGTTATAGAAAGTTGCGTTTTTAAGATTGGCTGATTTTCCGAAGGAAAATTAAGACAAGATTAAAAAAGCAACAAACTTTGG